>NZ_KB849812.1:68803-540870 GCF_000369065.1 Acinetobacter haemolyticus CIP 64.3 = MTCC 9819 | reverse complement strand
TCTGTGATTTATCACAGTTTACTGCAAGCTGACGAGGCTGTAGTTAATCATTAACAGATTAGTAGAATTGAGTCTGAAATAAATTGTTCACTCAATTCATTCGAAAGAATGAAATTGAGAACTAGCAAAAACACTGAATCAAGCGTTTTGGTATATGAATTTAGATTGAAGCTGTACGGTGCTTAAGTGCACGAGGCAACAAACTGGATGAGAGCGATGTGAGTTGAAAAACAAACATAGCAATCTGTCCTAACCTTACTTGTAAGGGTTAGCGACTGTTTGGGGTTGTATAGTCAAGTAATTAAGTGCATGTGGTGGATGCCTTGGCAGTCAGAGGCGATGAAAGACGTGATAGCCTGCGAAAAGCTCCGGGGAGGCGGCAAATATCCTTTGATCCGGAGATATCTGAATGGGGGAACCCACCCGCTATAAGGCGGGTATCAATAACTGAATACATAGGTTATTGAAGCGAACGAGGGGAAGTGAAACATCTCAGTACCCTTAGGAAAAGAAATCAATTGAGATTCCCTTAGTAGCGGCGAGCGAACGGGGATCAGCCCATTAAGTTGTGTGTGTTCTAGTGGAACGCTCTGGGAAGTGCGAACGTAGAGGGTGATATTCCCGTACACGAAAGGGCACACACAATGATGACGAGTAGGGCGAGGCACGTGAAACCTTGTCTGAATATGGGGGGACCATCCTCCAAGGCTAAATACTCCTGACTGACCGATAGTGAACCAGTACCGTGAGGGAAAGGCGAAAAGAACCCCTGTGAGGGGAGTGAAATAGATCCTGAAACCGCATGCATACAAGCAGTGGGAGCACCTTCGTGGTGTGACTGCGTACCTTTTGTATAATGGGTCAGCGACTTATATTCAGTAGCGAGGTTAACCGAATAGGGGAGCCGTAGAGAAATCGAGTCTTAATAGGGCGTATAGTTGCTGGGTATAGACCCGAAACCAGGCGATCTATCCATGAGCAGGTTGAAGGTTGGGTAACACTAACTGGAGGACCGAACCCACTGTCGTTGAAAAGCCAGGGGATGACTTGTGGATAGGGGTGAAAGGCTAATCAAGCCTGGTGATAGCTGGTTCTCCCCGAAAGCTATTTAGGTAGCGCCTCGGACGAATACCATTGGGGGTAGAGCACTGTTTCGGCTAGGGGGTCATCCCGACTTACCAAACCGATGCAAACTCCGAATACCAATGAGTACTATCCGGGAGACAGACTGCGGGTGCTAACGTCCGTAGTCAAGAGGAAAACAATCCAGACCGCCAGCTAAGGCCCCAAAATCATAGTTAAGTGGGAAACGATGTGGGAAGGCATAGACAGCTAGGAGGTTGGCTTAGAAGCAGCCACCCTTTAAAGAAAGCGTAATAGCTCACTAGTCGAGTCGGCCTGCGCGGAAGATGTAACGGGGCTAAAACTATGTGCCGAAGCTGCGGATTTGACATTAGTCAAGTGGTAGGGGAGCGTTCTGTAAGCCGATGAAGGTGTATTGAGAAGTATGCTGGAGGTATCAGAAGTGCGAATGCTGACGTGAGTAACGACAAAACGGGTGAAAAACCCGTTCGCTGAAAGACCAAGGGTTCCAGTCCAACGTTAATCGGGGCTGGGTGAGTCGACCCCTAAGGCGAGGCCGAGAGGCGTAGTCGATGGGAAATTGGTTAATATTCCAATACTTCTGTGTAATGCGATGAGAGGACGGAGAAGGTTAAGTCAGCCTGGCGTTGGTTGTCCAGGTGGAAGACAGTAGGCATGCATCTTAGGCAAATCCGGGGTGCTCTATGCTGAGAGTCGATAGCAAGCTGTACTTGTACAGTGAAGTGGCTGATACCATGCTTCCAGGAAAAGTCTCTAAGCTTCAGTTACACAGGAATCGTACCCGAAACCGACACAGGTGGTCAGGTCGAGTAGACCAAAGCGCTTGAGAGAACTCTGCTGAAGGAACTAGGCAAAATGGTACCGTAACTTCGGGAGAAGGTACGCTGCTGACGGTGATGGGACTTGCTCCCTGAGCTATTGGCAGCCACAGAAACCAGGCCGCTGCAACTGTTTATTAAAAACATAGCACTCTGCAAACACGAAAGTGGACGTATAGGGTGTGATGCCTGCCCGGTGCTGGAAGGTTAATTGATGGGGTTAGCGTAAGCGAAGCTCTTGATCGAAGCCCCAGTAAACGGCGGCCGTAACTATAACGGTCCTAAGGTAGCGAAATTCCTTGTCGGGTAAGTTCCGACCTGCACGAATGGCATAATGATGGCGGCGCTGTCTCCAGCAGAGGCTCAGTGAAATCGAAATCGCTGTGAAGATGCAGTGTACCCGCGGCTAGACGGAAAGACCCCGTGAACCTTTACTGCAGCTTGACATTGAACTTTGACCTTACTTGTGTAGGATAGGTGGGAGGCTTTGAAGTTGGAACGCTAGTTCCAATGGAGCCGTCCTTGAAATACCACCCTGGTAATGTTGAGGTTCTAACTCTGTCCCGTTATCCGGGACGAGGACCATGTCTGGTGGGTAGTTTGACTGGGGCGGTCTCCTCCTAAAGAGTAACGGAGGAGTACGAAGGTGCGCTCAGCGTGGTCGGAAATCACGCGTAGAGTATAAAGGCAAAAGCGCGCTTAACTGCGAGACCCACAAGTCGAGCAGGTACGAAAGTAGGTCTTAGTGATCCGGTGGTTCTGTATGGAAGGGCCATCGCTCAACGGATAAAAGGTACTCTGGGGATAACAGGCTGATACCGCCCAAGAGTTCATATCGACGGCGGTGTTTGGCACCTCGATGTCGGCTCATCTCATCCTGGGGCTGAAGCAGGTCCCAAGGGTATGGCTGTTCGCCATTTAAAGAGGTACGCGAGCTGGGTTTAGAACGTCGTGAGACAGTTCGGTCCCTATCTACCGTGGGCGCTGGAAATTTGAGAGGATCTGCTCCTAGTACGAGAGGACCAGAGTGGACGAACCTCTGGTGTACCGGTTGTGACGCCAGTCGCATCGCCGGGTAGCTATGTTCGGAAGGGATAACCGCTGAAAGCATCTAAGCGGGAAGCCTACCTCAAGATAAGATTTCCCTAGGAATTTATTCCTCTAAAGAGCCGTTCGAGACTAGGACGTTGATAGGTTGGGTGTGGAAGCACGGTGACGTGTGAAGCTGACCAATACTAATTGCTCGTGAGGCTTGACTATACAACACCCAAACAGTTGTTGTATTCAAGATAAATTCAATACATAACTTGATTTAGTGTCAAAACTAGTTACAATACGACTCGATTAAACTAATCCGTTAATAACTCATTTGGAAAACGCCTTGGCATAGATAAGACCAAAGCAAGTATCCATAAACAGTTTGCTGGCGACAATAGCAAGAGTGAACCACCTGATCCCTTCCCGAACTCAGAAGTGAAACCTCTTCGCGCTGATGGTAGTGTGGCACTTGCCATGTGAGAGTAAGTCATCGCCAGCTTTTAAATTCAAACACCCCTAACCTAACGGTTAGGGGTGTTTTTTATTGGACGGAATTTTATATACTACCTATTTAGTTTAAGAGCTTTCTGCAATGACTTGGATCGTCGTAAAAAGCTTCTCTTTTCCATATGAAGCGCAAATTGCAAAAACACAATTAGAAGCTGCTGGCATTCCTGCCCAAATTGAAAATGAACATACGATTAACATGAATTGGCTTTATTCGAATGCTTTAGGTGGTGTGCGTTTACTGGTACCTAATGCTTATGAAGATGAGGCAAAAATGATTCTTACCCAAGATTTTAGTGAGTTACTAGAGCAAGAGTTTGAAGGAGAGAAAGACTGTTGTCCTCAGTGTGGAAGCTATGATATAGAGGTTTATATTAAGGGTAAAAAGCCAGCTTATTTGCTATTTTTATTAATAGGTTTTCCTTTGTTTTCTTATACAAGTGGTTATAAATGTCAGCAGTGTCAGTATTTTTGGAGTAAATAATTAAGCTTAAACTCCAATTTATTAGAGTAAATATTTAGAGAATTAAAATGACGAAAAAACAATATTTAAATGCAGAGCAAATCAATGCGTTGATGATGAGTTTGAAACAACGATTTGAACAAAATATGCATCGACATCAAGGGCTAGATTGGGCGGATGTAGCAGATCAATTAAAACAACAGCCAAATAAATTATGGTCCTTGAATCAAATGGAAATGACAGGTGGTGAACCCGATGTTGTTTGTTTTGATTCAGAAACATCGACTATTGTGTTTTATGATTGTGCTGTTGAGTCCCCTAAAGGACGGAGAAGTTTGTGTTATGATCGAGCTGCCTTAGATGCACGTAAAGAACATAAACCTAAAAATAACGCGCTTGATGTCGTTGAAGAAATGGGCGTTGAATTATTAACGGAAGACCAATATAAACAATTGCAATCGATTGAGAGTTTTGACTTAAAGACATCGAGTTGGGTAAAAACACCTGATGATATTCGGGAACTAGGCGGGGCGATATTTTGTGATAGCCGCTATGGTCGAGTATTTACTTATCATAATGGTGCGCAATCTTATTACGCGACGCGGGGATTTCGTAGTCGTCTAAAAGTTTGAAATAAAGGAAACAGAGACTATTCAATATTTAAAAAGCCCAACATAAAAAGAAGCCCCATCATCCTGATGGGGCTTCTTCATATTCAGTTTATTGTTGTTTACTTCCTATAAACAACCACTTCCTGTGGGTCTTGTTATTTTCAATGAGACTTCCTGTCTCTGTATGATTTATATATTAAGATGAATCAGAGGCGTTGTATATTCGTCAATTTCCCCGATTAATGTAGGCTTAGGCTTACATTATGCTTAGATTGGATTGTGTGATTTTTACCAGATAAATCGATATAGATGCATCTTCTTATCACAATTTTAGCTAAGGTTAGCTGTAAATCGCATTTGTATATCATCTTTAACTATATAAAATTCGGAAAATTATATAGTTGTGGAAAGACTGCCTCATGGGTTGGGAAGGTTGGTTATCGTTAGCATTGACGCTAGCAGGACTGCTTACGCTGATTTTTTCAAGAATTGCCCCACATATCGTGATGTTGGCAATTTTGACGATATTAAGCGTGTTGGGCATATTAACTGCGCAAGAGGCATTGGCTGGTTTTAGTAATTCAGGTTTGATTACTGTGGCTGCGATGTTTGTGGTGGCTGCAGGAATTTCCAACTCCGGTGGCATCGACCTTTTTGTGAATAAACTATTGGGCACACCTAAAACAGAACGTATGGCACTGTTGCGAATCTTTTTGCCGATTGCGCCACTGAGTGCTTTTTTAAATAATACGCCTGTTGTTGCTACGATGATTCCCGCTTTAAATAGTTGGTCGAAGAAAATTGGGATTGCACCTTCCAAGTTAATGATTCCATTAAGTTATACCGCGATTTTAGGTGGGACAATTACGTTAATTGGAACCAGTACTAATTTGGTGGTTAATGGTCAGTACCAAGCGCTTACAGGCGAAGCGGGTTTTGGGATATTTGATATCACGATTATTGGCTTACCTGTTGCGATCATTGGTATGTTTATCATGTATTGGTTTGCACCCAAGTTATTGCCAAATCATCAAGAGCAAAATGTATTTTCCAATCTGCGAGAGTTTACTTTAGAAGTGATTGTAAGCCCGAATGGGCCATTGGTGGGGCAATCGGTTGCAGCAGCAGGTCTCAGAAGTTTAAAACGGGTCTATCTGGTTGAAATTGAACGCCAACAAACGGTTTTATCAGCAGTTTCTTCAGATGAAATTTTATTTGGCAATGATCGTCTCGTTTTTGCAGGGGACACTGAGGCGATTACTGAATTATTAAAAATCCATGGCTTAGTCGCACCAGATAGTATTGATGAAAAGTCGGCCTTAGAAGAAACACATGCAGGGCGCCGATTGGTTGAAGCTGTGGTATCTCCTCACTGTGATGCGATCGGAAGCGCCATTCGTGATTCCAAGTTCCGTAATCGTTATGGTGCAGTTGTATTGGCTGTAGCACGTAATGGTGAACGTTTAAAAGGTGGTTTGGGTAATATCAAATTACAGGCGGGAGATACGCTGCTATTGGAAGCTCGTCCAGCCTTTGTAACACGTCAAAAATACAATAAAGATTTTCTATTGGTAAATGAGTTAGATCATGAGCCATTGCAACATGACAAAGCATTATTGTCTTGGGGGATTTTACTTGCGGCTGTAACTGCGGCAGGTTTTGGTGTGTTGAGTATGCTAAACGCAGCATTATTGGCCGCAGGTGCGATGCTCGCTTGCCGTTGTTTGACGGTGAAACAAGCTGAGAAAAGTTTAGATTTGACGGTTATTTTAACCATTGCCGCTTCATTTGCTTTAGGCACTGCTTTAGAGAAGACAGGCGTTGCTGAGATGCTGGCACAATTCATCGTGCATTTTAGTGCAGGTGAAGCGATTTTATTGCTGATTTTGACGTATTTCTTTGTCTCCTTATTAACTGAAGTAATCACCAATAACGCAGCCGCTTTACTGACTTTGCCGATTGTACTAGCGATTACGGAACAGGCAAATTTAAATCCGATTCCGTTTGTATTCGCGATTATGATGGCAGCTTCGGCAAGTTTTGCGACACCACTAGGTTATCAAACCAATTTGATGGTATTGGGACCAGGAAATTATCGTTTTAGTGATTTTATCAAGGTGGGCTTACCGATGAATATCTTTATCGGGTGTATTACGGTGATACTGTTGCTGTTGGTATTTCCAATTCAACTATAAATAAAAAAAAGCCCTGAGTGATTCAGGGCTTTTTATGTGATATTCAGATGTTAGAAGTGAATGTTGATTCCGATATAAGGTCCCTTGAAATCAAATTTAAGATCATTTTTCTTGTAGTCATCCAATTTAATATCTAAGATTCGATAGCCTGCTTTTAAGCCGACATCGACCAGCAGATTATCAATAAAGTTATATTGTAACTCGGCTAGCGCATCAGTGATCTTGGTATCATTGAAGTTGCTATATAACAGTTCGCCTTTGGCACTGAGACCTGTAAATGGTAGCTTGACCCCAGCAGATCCATAGATCACAGGAACGGTTTTATCAATGTCAGTATTGCTTGCAGATAAGGTTTTGACATGGCCATTTAGAGTGGTTGCACCTAAACCAACATCTGCATCGACGATATTGTCTAAGATCTCATAATATAAAATAAAATCGGTATGATCGATATCAAGATCATAAATCGGTTGGCCCGCGACTTCTTTTTCAGTTTGTGATTTTAAATTTACATAGCGAATTTTAGCATTTGGTAGTAAAGGGATAGGGTGTTCAAATGCAAGAGAGATCTGAGCTGAACCTTTACGTTCTAAATCATATTCTCTATAACCCGCATATGGATCTAACAAAAGGTTATCTGCACCTGTGTGATTGGATAGAGAGCTTATATTATTTGGCTTAACTTGAGCTTTTCCATCATAAAACCAATAACTGGCATCAGCTTTTACACCAATCACATCCGCTTGTGCTAGCCCACATAGGCTTATTCCTAAAGCCAAGATTGATATTTTTAATTCTTTCATCGTATTGTCCTAATTCATATCAAAAGCGTAATGAATTGTTGTGAATTCATCTGTGATTGGGCGCATCATATAGTGAACTAGGCAAAGATGCAGTAGTCTATTTTTAATTTTTTGCAAAGAGACAACAACAATGACAGAGCTAGAAAATGTGAAGGATTATCCACTGTACGTGGCGGGTAAAGCGGTGAGTACAGGGCAGTGGCTAGAGGTTCAGAATAAATATCAGCAGAGCGTTTTTGCTCGTGTTGCTGTGGCAGATGACAAAGTGCTAGAAAAAGCAATCGTAGCCTCAGTCAAAGCTGAAGTAGAGATGGCCGCATTAAAACCGTATCAAAAGCAAAAAATCTTACAGCATTGTGTGAAACGATTTAATGAATTACGTGATGAATTGACCGAAATTTTAATTGCTGAAGGCGGCAAACCACGCAATGCTGCGAGTGCAGAAGTTGAGCGTTTGATTAATACCTTTCAGTTGGCGGCAGATGCAGTCACTCAAATCGATGAAGGTCGTGTGTTACCTTTGGCAGTTACGCCTGCAGCAGCACGCTATCGTGGCATGGTCAAGCAAGTACCGATTGGTGCTGTATCTCTCATTAGTCCGTTTAATTTTCCACTGAATTTGGTTGCACATAAAATTGCCCCTGCTATTGCTGCGGGTTGTCCATTCGTACTGAAACCAGCGAGTTTAACGCCGATTAGTGCGTTGAAAATTGCCGAAGTACTGGCAGAGACGGATTTACCGAAAGGGGCATGGTCTATATTGCCTTGTGAACGACAAGCTGCGGATATTCTCGTGACCGATGACCGTTTTAAATTGCTGAGCTTTACAGGTTCTGATCAAGTCGGTTGGGATATGAAAGCACGTGCAGGCCGCAAGAAGGTAACTTTAGAGTTAGGAGGTAATGCTGCGGTACTCATCGATGCGGATACGGTGGTCGATGATGCTTTGATTGACCGTTTGATTGGTGCTGCATATGGGCATGCGGGGCAGATTTGTATTAGTGTGCAGCGTATCTTAATACATGCTGATATTTATGCTGAAGTGAAAAAGAAACTCTTGGCAAAGCTGAAAAAGATCAAAGCGGATGATCCAACATTATCCACTACATTGGTGGGCCCAATGATCAAATCAGCGGAAGCAACGCGTCTCAAAAAGTGGATCGATAAGGCAGAAAAGAAAGGTGCAAAAATACTGATCGGCGGAAATCTACACGGTGTTTTACTGGAACCTACATTGCTAGAAAATGTTGATGCCAAGCTTGAGATTTATAAAGATGAAGCATTTGGCCCAGTCGCAATTTTAGAAAAATTTAAAAACTTTGAGCAGGGCATTGCGACTATTAATCAAAGCCGTTTCGGGTTACAAGCAGGAGTATATACCCAAAGCCTAAATCATATGCTGTATGCATGGGATCATTTGCATGTGGGTGGGGTGATTATCAATGATGTTCCAACCTTCCGCGTTGACAATATGCCGTATGGCGGCGTGAAAGATTCTGGTTTGGGGCGTGAGGGAATTCATGCTGCGATTCGTGATATGCAGGAAGAACGCTTATTGGTGATTAAAGAGATATCATGATGAGATGGCGTAAACCAATTTTACTGGCTGTTTGTTTTGCATGGACGATGTCTGTATCGGCATTTTCTTCACAACAGCTGGTAACCGATGCCAGAAAGCAAATCGGTGTGACCAAATATTATGATCCTGCTTACACACGTTTAGCGTACCCGATGGGAGATGTTCCGTTGATTAAAGGCGTATGTACAGATGTGGTCGTACGGGCACTTCGCCAGCAAGGCATCGATTTACAACAAGGGATCCATGAGGACATGCGTAAGCATTTCAGCCTGTATCCAAATAAATGGGGACTCAAAGCACCTGATAAAAATATCGATCATCGGCGAGTGCCCAACATTGCGACCTATTTCCAGCGAAAAGGTTATCGAGTCACTGACCAACAATATCATGCTGGAGATATTGTCACGTGGGATTTAGGAAAAGGGTTGGTACACATCGGTATTGTTTCGGATAAAAAAAGCTTTCTGCAGAAAACACCGTTAATTTTGCATAACATTGGTCGTGGTACAGAAGAATCCGATATTTTATTTCAGTATAAGATCACAGGGCATTATCGAATCAAAAACTAAATGCTTGTATATCAGGATCAACAGGCTTAATTTTTGGAGCAATTGATAAATTTAAACGGCACCTCCTCGATTGAGTTGAAAAATAATCAATTGTGTTGGAATTAGCGATGAACGGCAGATTTTTTTTGCAGAATTTACAGTAAAAATAAATAAAAAAGGGTATTGTTCAATCATCAACGGGCAAAAATTAGCGAAATTTTTTAAGGAAAGATTTTCTAATTTTTGCTGGTTTGGATATAAGAAAATAAAACTCAAAAGGTTTTTTCTAGTTCAAACAATAATAGGATTTGCATTGGTACTTTTTTTGCTAGCAGTACAACAAACAGATAACAGCAGCATCAAAAGTTGCCTTAGGATTAGGTTATTTTATGACAGATACTCGTGAGCACTGGTCGGCACGATCAGGTTTTATTATTGCCGCAATCGGTTCGGCGATCGGATTAGGAAACATTTGGCGCTTCCCTTATGTTGCATATGAGAACGGCGGTGGTGCGTTCTTAATCCCTTATTTGGTTGCATTATTAACAGCGGGTTTACCGTTGTTATTTTTAGACTATGCCGTGGGACATCGTAGCAACGGTGCACCACCAAAAGCGTATCAACAGCTCAGCAAGCCAGCAGAACCTTTAGGGTGGTGGCAAGCTTGTGTGTGTATCGTGATTGCCTTGTATTACGCCAGTGTATTGACGTGGGCAGGCAGTTATATTTATTTCTCTTTTGGTCAAAGTTGGGGCACAGACCCAGAAAGCTTTTTCTTTAGTAACTTTTTAGCCACTTCACAATCCTCTGGCTTTGATATGACCTTTATCAGTCATTTGTTTTGGCCGTTGATCGGGGTGTGGGCTTTAGTACTATTCATCTTGTATGGCGGTGTGCGAAAAGGGGTTGAACTTGCAAACCGTATTTTCATGCCGATCTTATTGGTACTGTTTGGTATTTTAGTCATTCAGGCTTTACGTTTGCCTGGTGCGGTAGATGGTTTGAATGCCTTTTTCACCCCAAACTGGGAAGCGATGAAGAACTATAAAGTTTGGTTGGCTGCTTATGGTCATATCTTCTTTTCCTTGTCGATTGGATTTGGGATCATGGTGACCTATGCCTCTTATCTGAAGCCAAAAACCAATTTAACCGGCTCAGGCCTCGTGATTGGTTTTGCCAACTCATCGTTTGAAATCTTAGCGGGTATTGGTGTCTTCGCGGCTTTAGGCTTTATGGCACACGCAGCAGGGACTAGCGTTCAGGATGTTGTGAGTGGTGGGATTGGCTTAGCATTTATTGCATTTCCAAAGATTATTTCAAGCTTGGGTGCAGGGGCTGAGTTGTTTGGTATCTTGTTCTTTGCCTCGCTGTTTGTAGCGGGCGTATCCTCGATGGTGAGTATCTTACAGGTGCCGATTTCTGCGATGCAGGACAAGTTGAGTTGGAGTCGTGCAAAAGCCGTTACGATCATTGGTGGTGGTACAGGTGCTGTTTCGATCTTCTTATTCTCAAGTGCCAATGCGATTAAGCTCGTCGATATTATTGATCACTTTATCAATAACTTGGGTATTGTTTCAGGTGCATTAGTGTCAATCATCATGGTGTCATGGTTCAAGCGCTCATTGATGAAACAATTGGAGCAGCATGTTAATCGTGTTTCAACGGTGCAACTGGGCCCAGTTTGGGAACTGACGTTAACCATCGTGACTCCTGTTGTTTTGATTTCAACACTGGGTCTTGCATTAAGTGCTTTATTGCAAAAAGGTTATGGTGATTATGCAATGAGCTTACAGCTTTGGTTTGGTTGGGGTTGTATCTTATTCTGCGCAATCGGTGCGTTGTTTATGAGCAGCTTAAAGAATCGTTAGGAGATTAGGATGAATAGTTCAGCTTTAATCATGATGATCGTTGCAATCACCTTGTTGTGGGGCGGATTGGCACTTTCAATTATACATTTGATGCGTCATCCCGAACAAAAGGACGATAGCGTATAAAAATACGTAGATCAGAATTCAGAAAGCCATACATCGATGTATGGCTTTCTTGTTTGTGTTAGGCAATCTTCTGGATACGACAATAATAAAAACCATCACCTGATTGATCAGAAGGTAAAAGCTGACGACCATGCATCTGCTCAATGCCCCAATCCGCAGTGATTTTGATCTCTTTGGCATTTGGATGTTCAGCAAAGAATTTGACCATTTGATGTTCATTCTCTGTTTTTAAAATTGAGCAGGTGATGTAGAGCAATGTGCCACCGACTTTAAGCTGTTGCCACATCTGTTGCAAAATTTGTTGCTGTAGCGCAACCGTTTGAGCAATGTCTGTAGATTGTCTGAGTAGGCGAATATCTGGATGGCGACGAATGACACCTGTTGCAGAACACGGCGCATCCAGCACGATGCAATCGACAGGTTCTTGCGCCTGCCACGTGGTGGCATCAGCAACTAAAATCTCAACATTATCTAGATTTAAAGCCAAGCGCTCTAGGTTCTCACCAATACGAACAATACGTTTAGGGTCTTGGTCGATCGCAATCAGCTTTTTAGGATTAAACCGTTCTAGAATATGTGCGGTTTTACCCCCTGGCGCAGCACATGCATCGACCACAACTTTGCCATCTAAATCGGGTAACAGAGTGGCACACAACTGCGCATGTTCATCCTGAACTGAAAATCCGCCTGCTTCGAAACCTGGTAAAAGCGTTATATTGCCAGTTTGCCTAAGAACAATACCGACATCAGAAAATTCGCATTCACGAGCATCGATTTGCTCTTCATCCAAAATATCTAGATATTCGTCACGACTGACTTGGCGTTCATTGACGCGCAGAGTCAGTGGCGCGACTTGTTTTAAGGCTTGGCAGAGTGGCTCTACTTGCTCAGGCCAATCTTTTTTGAGTCGTTTGAATAACCAACTTGGTAAACCATGGGTATTATTCAAAGCTGTTTCAAATTCATCTGTTTCACGTGAAACACGACGCAGAATCGCATTGACCAAACCACTCATTGGCTCGAAACCGAGTTGCTTAGCAGCATTTACCGTTTCTGAAATTGCAGCATGTACAGGAATACGTGTACATAAAATTTGATATAAACCAAGATATAAACAACTTTCTAGGGCTTCATTGTCTAACGGTTTGGTGAGCAATGGTAAGGTAATGGCTTTTAAAGAATACCATTGGCGTAAACAACCTAAAGTAAGCTCGTGATATAAACCACGGTCACGTTCAGAAACCATATTGATATGTTGATTCAAAACGGAAGACAAAGATTGCCCATTTTGAACAGCCAAAAGTGTTTTGATCACCTGCGCACGCAGATTCAAATTTTTTGCAGATGATTGATTTGATGGGTTCATGGGAGAATTTGTCCAATGTTCAATTTTTGTGTTTGGGCAATTTGTACAGGATTAAGCGCCTTACCCCCTGACCACTGTAAACTGGTTAAGCACACGGTACTGTTATCACCACAAGCGACATGTACACCTTGTTTATCAATCGCTAAGATTTCACCGATTTGCGCATCTGCTTTGCTATGTTGAGAGCGCATAGATCCCCAAACACGTAGCGCATTATTTTCATCAAGCTGGATAAAAGCCACAGGCCAAGGATTGAAGGCACGAATATTGCGATCGATTTGGATTGCCGTTTGTGTCCAGTCGATGCGTGCTTCTGTTTTGACTAATTTGTGTGCGTAAACAGTGTGTGTTTCATCTTGCACTTCACGTTTGGCAATGAAGTCCTGTAGGCTTTGTTCTGATTCAAGTACGGTACAAATGGCTTCAGCACCTTGCGTTGCCAGTTTGTCATGCAATGTTGCAGAGGTATCTGTTGCAGTGATTGGGCAATAGGTTTTATACATCATATCGCCTGTGTCCAAGCCGGCTGCCATTTGCATGATGGTAATCCCTGTTTCATCGTCACCAGTGGCAATGGCACGTTGAATCGGTGCAGCACCACGCCAACGAGGTAACAGAGAGCCGTGAATATTTAAGCAACCGTATTTGGGTGTATCTAATACGGATTGTGGCAAGATTAGGCCGTAAGCAGCGACCACCATGACATCCGCGCCTAAAGCTGCCAAATCTTGTTGAGCAGCTAAACCTTCTTCAGTCGACGCTTTAAAATGCAGTGGTTGAAAAACAGGTAAACCATGTTCAAGTGCGAGTTGCTTTACAGGAGAGGGTGTTAGTTTTTGCCCACGTCCTGATTTACGATCAGGTTGAGTGTAAACCGCTATAATCTGGTGTGATGTTTTTAATAATGCCGCCAATGCGGTTGCCGCAAATTCGGGCGTACCAGCAAAAATGATTTTCACGAAGATAATCCAAAGAAAATTTACCGCAAATTATAAGCCAAAAAGCCCATAGCCCCTAATTGAACGGAAGGAATAGCTTTTGAGCAAAAAAAGATAGGTTCTGTGGTCATCAGTTAAGCGATAACTTGTAGTATGATGGGTTTAGCTCAGTATCATTTCGCCAGAGAGAATGTCCCATTCATCTCGAGCACAAACTTGTTGGGAATACAAAATGCCTGATTATCGTTCGAAAACATCAACACATGGAAGAAATATGGCTGGCGCGCGCGGTTTATGGCGTGCGACAGGTATGAAAGATGAAGATTTTGGCAAACCAATTATTGCGGTGGTCAACTCATTTACCCAATTTGTTCCAGGCCACGTGCATCTTAAAGATCTAGGGCAACTGGTTGCGCGAGAAATTGAAGCATCGGGTGGAGTTGCTAAAGAATTTAATACCATTGCTGTTGATGATGGCATTGCGATGGGTCATGACGGCATGTTGTATTCATTGCCTTCGCGTGATTTGATCGCGGACTCAGTGGAATACATGGTCAATGCACACTGTGCTGATGCAATGGTATGTATCTCGAACTGTGACAAGATCACACCGGGCATGTTGATGGCAGCGATGCGTTTGAACATTCCAGTGGTGTTCGTATCAGGCGGCCCAATGGAAGCGGGTAAAGTTAAATTCCGTGGCGATGAGAAGGCGATTGACCTTGTCGATGCGATGGTAGTTGCGGCAGACGAAAGCTATACCGATGAAGAAGTCGCAGCGTTCGAACGCTCTGCATGTCCTACTTGTGGTTCATGTTCAGGTATGTTTACCGCCAACTCAATGAACTGTTTAACGGAAGCACTTGGTTTATCGCTTCCAGGCAATGGTTCAATCGTGGCAACCCACGCCAATCGTGAAAAGTTGTTCTTAAGAGCGGGTCGCTTAGTGGTTGAACTTGCGAAACGTTATTATGAACAAAATGATGACAGCATTTTGCCACGTTCAATTGCAACTAAAGCTGCGTTTGAAAATGCAATGACGCTTGATATTGCAATGGGTGGTTCAACTAATACGGTATTACATTTACTTGCAGCTGCACATGAAGCTGAAGTTGATTTCACCATGGATGATATTGATCGCTTGTCTCGCCAAGTACCAGTGTTGTCTAAAGTTGCCCCTGCAAAATCTGATGTGCATATGGAAGATGTGCACCGTGCAGGTGGCATCATGGCGATCTTAGGTGAGCTTGATCGTGCCAATTTATTGAATACCTCATGCCCAACTGTACATGAAAAAACCCTCAAAGATGCTTTAGACAAATGGGATATTATTCGCACTGAAGATGCGGATGTATATGAGTTCTACCGCTCTTCACCGGGTGGCATTCCAACGCAAGTAGCATTCTCGCAAAACCGTTATTATTCAACACTTGATGGTGACCGTGAAAAAGGTGTGATTCGTAATGCAGAACACGCCTTCTCTAAAGATGGTGGCTTGGCAGTGCTTTACGGCAACATTGCGTTAGATGGGTGTATCGTAAAAACTGCAGGTGTGGATGAATCAATCCTCAAATTCACAGGCACAGCACGTGTTTTTGAAAGCCAAGATTCCGCTGTGGAAGCGATTTTGGATCATAAAATTGTGGCAGGTGATATTGTTGTGATTCGCTACGAAGGCCCACGTGGTGGACCGGGTATGCAAGAAATGTTGTATCCGACCAGTTACTTGAAGTCGAAAGGCTTAGGTAAGGATTGTGCCTTGATTACCGATGGCCGTTTCTCAGGTGGTTCTTCAGGTTTGTCAATTGGTCACGTATCACCAGAAGCGGCTGAAGGCGGTGCAATTGGTTTGGTTGAAGATGGCGATACTATTCAAATCGATATTCCAAACCGTACCATTCACCTCGATGTTGATGATGCCACCATGGCGCATCGTCGTACCGTTCAAGAGGCAAAAGGTTGGCATCCTGCCGAAGAACGTAAACGTAAAGTTTCTAAGTCATTGAAGATTTACGCGTTGCATTCAACTAGTGCAGCCAAAGGTGCAGTACGAGTTTTGTAAGCCAACTCAGTCCCTCTTACTTGCGATGCTATAATCGCATCTCAGGGGGACTTTTTTTTCATTTTATAAGATACTGAATAGCCTTATTTACTCACTTGTTTGATTGCAAGTCTGAGTACAACCTACCCATCATCTATTTGAGACCATTAGAGGCGATCGACATGTCTTTGTTACGTCGTTGGTTTGATCCCATCCGATCGAGTTGGTTTTACCAAAAACCTTCGCGTCAGGCGGTACTACCTACGGAGCAGGGTTTAAGCATTTACCTACGTTTAGACGATGTCTATAGCTATCTAGCTGTACAGCAATTGGCTCAACTGAATGAGATCTTGAGTGATGAGCTGAAGCCATTAAAGGTCATCATTTCCAAACAAGATGCTGAACCACCAAATGGAATGTCACCACAGGACTGGCAGCGTTACTGTTTAAATGACGCTAAGATTTTGGCGAAACAACATCGTTTTGGCTTTGATGAAACACCCGAAATTCCTCGTCCAGAAGCATTACAACAAGCAGAAACGATTCTAAGAAATACACCGTTAAGAGAACAGAATTTTTTGCACTTGCTGGAAGATGTTTTTCATATGTTATGGCAACAGCAATATGGAAAACTACGTACTTTATATGCAATGGCGAGTCGACATCAAAAGCCACAGGATTATCCTGAGCGGATTTTTAAAGATGTTCCTGTCGCTGCCAGCTATTTCGAATTGAGTGAGCGGAAGTACCACGCGGTTGATGATTTATTGCGTTTAACACGACGGTTAAAACAACAAAAATTATTAACGGGAACACCTATTTTTCTGATTAATCATATCGAATGGCGTGAGCATTTAATTAACGATACCGAATCCTTAACAGAAATTCAGGCCATGCATGCTGAATTAGATTTGTATATCGCGCTTGAAGATCCAATGAGCTGGTTATTATTGGCGTATATCAAAGAAGAGCTTGCAGATTATTACAATATTCAGCTCACGATTTATCCATTGAGTTATCAAGGGCGTGATTGGTTTGACTGGAGCTTGGCGACGCGTGTTTCAAAACGAACAGAAGTGATGTTTACGCCGTTTTGTCGTCCAACCAAAGAAGCCACCTATGATATGGCGAAGCTATTCTATAGTGTGCCGAAAGACGAGCAAGTGGATTGTATTCATCAAATTTTGGAGGCAGTTTGGACGCGAGGTAAAGATCTTTCGTTCAAAGCACACTTCCAACGCATGCAGCGACATTTGGGTATCAAGGAGTTGACAGAGCAGGATGTTGAGTTGCTATTAAAACAAAATGATGAACTTTGTCAGCAGAAACATCAACCTGATTTTCCTGTTTTAGAACTACGTATAGATGAGCAAAGCTATGTGTTTAATAGTTTGTATCGAGTTTGGATGATTGAAAGTATTTTAAGTAATGTACTCGAAGAAAAATACAAAATGGCCTCAAGCTCTCATTGAGGCCTCCTTCCAAAATAAAGAATAGGGTAAGTTTCTGTTTTTGCTTAACATGATTTCGATAACAGATCGGAGTTAAGCAGTGACTTTTTTAGCCATTATCGTGTTGGTTTTTGCTTTTGCGGGCATGATTAAAGGCATGATTGGTCTAGGTCTACCCGCGGTTTCAATGGGATTGCTCACCATTGCGATGAGTCCATTTCAAGCAGCAGCGTTGCTCATCGTGCCTTCTATGGTCACTAATATCTGGCAACTTTTTGCTGAAGGACAAGTGTGGGCGTTTATTCGCCGTTTTTGGTCTTTATTGCTAGGGATCGTGATTGGTTCGGTTTGGAGTTTTCTACCCACATTGAATCAAAGTCATGGTCAAAGTAGTGAGTTACTTCTAGGCAGTATGTTGGCGATTTATGGGCTTTATGGTTTATGTGTGAATAAACTTCCACAATTGACTGCGCATGAACGCTGGTTATCTCCTGTGATTGGGTATTTGGGAGGGGCTGTGACAGTAGCAACAGGGGTGATCATTATTCCTGTTGTGCCGTATTTACAATCCTTACAGCTTAAACGAGATGAGTTGGTACAAGCACTTGGGCTTACTTTTACGGTTTCTACGATTTGTTTGGCTGTTTTTTTACATCATAACCCGATGTCAGGCGTAGTCTTAGATTATCGATTGTCTATTTTAGCGTTATTGGCGGCATTGATTGGGATGTGGTTTGGAAAAAAAATACGTTATCAGTTAGATGAACAGAAGTTTCGCCGTATTTTTTTTATGGGTTTAGTGGCGCTGGGCGGCTATATGTTTTTACATTGAGCGATCTCTAAGGGCGATGTTGCAATAAAAAATCTGCAAATTGTTGATAACATAATGGAAGTTGCTTGAAATCCTGTGTTGCCAAAAGCAGTTTACGATTTGCCCATGCACCGAGTAATTGCACCGAATGAAAATGATAATTTGCATGTAAGCGCTGTGCAGCACGTGCAGGCATGATGGCAATCCCGACGCCTTTGGTGACCACCTCAGCAATCGCAGAAAAGTTGGGGAGTCGTAGACGATATTGGATGTCAAAACCTAACAATTTAGCTTGGGTGTCAATCGATTGCTGCAAAGAGTGGTGTGGCATCAAACCAATAAAGCTATAGTTCAATGTATCCAGTAGATTGATATGATCATGTTGTGCTAAAGCATGTGAGATCGGACAAATCAACACCAAAGGATCACTGGCAAAGTCTTTGGTTTGTAAGTGTCGGGTGTCAAAAAAACTGGACACTAGACCTAATGTGGCGCTGCCTTGGGTGAGCGCATCAACAATTTCTGAGCTTTCCGCTTCATGCAGGTCTAGATTGATTTCAGGATGATGTACAAGGTACTGTGGCAAAAGTGTGGGTAAATATTCACTCTGTGCCGAAGAATTACACCACAATGTCAAGGATTGAGGTGTGATGTCCCGAAAACGTTGCATGTGTTGCTCTAATTGATTTTTTTGTGACAGAAGGCATTGAGCATGTTCAACGAAAGCGTGTCCTGCGGTAGTCAACTCAACCCCTGTCGCATGCCGAATAAATAACGGAGTTTCAAAATATTGTTCCAGTTTCTTTATCCGCTCACTGGCGGCTTGTAGCGAGATTGCGGAACGCTCAGCACCTTTGGTCAAACTCCCTGTGCTGACGATATGAAGAACCAGTTGCAAATCAAAAAAATCAAAACGCATGAGCGAATGTATTAAAAGTTAAAAATTCATCATACCTTAGATTAATGCAAGATAGCGGGATAATGATATGAATAAAAAAGGCAGCTTAGCGCTGCCTTGAAGTTTAGTTTTTATCTTTTATGCTAAACAATAAGTTTAATAAAATGGCTGCAAAAGTAGCGGTACCAATTCCGCCTAAATTAAAGTTACCGAACAGTAGTTCAAAGTTTCCTGCACCAAGAATCACGGTAACAGAGGCAACAATTAGATTTTTATTATTGGAGAAATCAACTTTATTTTCGATCCAGATTTTAGCCCCAGCAATGGTAATCAAACCAAATACCACGATCGAAGCACCCGTCAATACGGCAGTTGGAATGGTACTGATTACGGCACCAAACTTAGGCGAAAGCCCGAGGAAAATCGCGAATACACCAGCGATGACAAAAATAATGGTGGAATAAACACGCGTGACAGCCATGACCCCAATATTTTCACCATAGGTGGTCATACCTGGTGCACCGACACTCCCTGATAAGGTGGTCGCAACGCCATCCGCGACGAAAGCTTTACCCAGATGAGGCGTAAGATTTTCTCCAGTCATCGCACCGACTGCTTTAATGTGACCCAAATTTTCGGCGACTAAAATTAAGGCAACAGGGGCAATGATCAACATTGCATTCAACTCAAAGGTCGGATGTGAAAAACTTGGAATACCAAACCAAGGCGCCGCTGCGATTTGCGAGAAATCAATGGCTTTGCCGAGTCCCAAAACATTAGTGGCAATCGCATAAATTGCATATGCAACCAATAAACCGACGAGCAGGAGTAAACGCTGTAATAGGCCTTTGGTAAAGACAGCAATCAGTCCCATACTCAAGACCGTGATCAATGCCATCCACATTTCAAAAGGTTGTCCTGCAACGCTTTTGATGGTGATTGGTGCGAGATTTAAACCGATAATCATCACCACAGCACCTGTTACTACAGGTGGCATTAATTTTTCAATCCAGCGTGTTCCTGTCAGCATCACCGCAAAACCAATCAGTGTATACAGTACACCACATGCAATGATGCCACCTAAAGCGACCGATAAATTGGGGTTGGCTCCTGAACCCGTGATGTGTCCTGTTGCAGCTGCGACTACACCAATAAAAGCAAAGCTTGAGCCTAAATAACTCGGAACACGTCCACCTGTCATGAAGAAGAACAGGATGGTACAAATCCCTGACATCAGAATGGCCAGATTTGGGCTAAAGCCCATGAGTAACGGTGCCAATACCGTTGCTCCGAACATTGCAAATGCGTGTTGAACCCCTAGCACCGCACTTTGTAAGGGCGGTAAATATTCATTGGTCGCAACAGGGCGATGATCAATCTTTCCCTGATACGGTTGCCATTTTGGAAACCAACTGGACATAAATTAGACTCATGATGTGATATCAGCGCGTATCATACTCTTTATTAAAACCCGCTTTAACCTATTGATCTGGGAGAGATGGGGAAGATGAGGCTTTGAAGTTTGATATTTTTACCTTTTGGTAAAATATGTTTCAAAATAACTTATCGGATTTATTCTTTATTTTGCTTAGATTGCTTGAAAAGTTAACTATCTTATTTTCAAAATAATTTTTTAAATTTTTTCTAAAAATTTTCATAGAAATGGAATATTTTGCCAATGCTGCCATCAACAGCGATGATTTCTGTTGATGGCAACCTTGTGTATAAGGGCTTAGCCTGTGTTGCGTAAGCCTGCTGCGATCCCCGCGATGCTCACCATCAAGGCATGATCAACAGGGCTATGTTCGGTCTGATGCTCAGCCAGATAAACACGACGACGTTTCATCAATTCTGCTTGTAGTAAATGCAAGGGGAGTAAATAAGGCTTGCGCACCTGCATTGATTGATCCAATACCTCATTGTTGCTCAGTAGTTTTGATTCACCTTTGAGTCTCAATAAGGTATCCACCGCATTTTGCAAGCGTTGGCGCAGTTCTACGCCCAATACTTTGAGATCCTGATCCTGTGTGAGATGAGATTCGTAATACAAGGCAATATCAGCATCGGATTTGGACAACACCATTTCCAACATATCAATCAACGTTTGGAAATAAGGCCACTGCTCCAGCATCTCATCCAAGGTTTTCTTGTGTTGTTCGTGAACTTGATTAATCGCCGTGCCTGTACCGAGCCAAGCGGGAAGCATCAAGCGAATCTGGGTCCATGCGAATACCCACGGAATTGCACGAAGTGATTCGATTCCACCACTGACTTTACGTTTCGCTGGACGAGAACCGAGTGGTAACATTTGCAACTCTAATTCTGGTGTAACGGTTCGAAGATAACGCACAAAGTTTGGATTTTCACGTACGGTCTGACGATAGACTTGAACCGATAAATCCGTCATTTGATTCATCAAAGCGCGCCACTCTTGCTTTGGTACAGGAGGGGGAAGCAAGGTCGCTTCAAGTGTCGCAGCGGTATAAATCTCTAAGTTTTGTAAGGCAATTCCTTCTAACCCAAACTTAAAGCGAATCATTTCACCTTGTTCAGTCACCCGAATCGCCCCTGAGATCGACCCCGGTGGCTGAGAGAATAAAGCTTGTTGGGTTGGAGCACCACCACGACTGATCGAGCCGCCTCGACCATGGAATAAGGTCAGTTGTACGCCATGTTTTTTGGCAATTGCAGTCAATTCTTCTTGTGCACGATATTGTGCCCAGTTGGCAGACATAAAACCTGCATCTTTAGCAGAATCCGAATAACCAATCATGAGTTCATGTTTAGCTTGAATATGCTGTTTGTACCAATGCATATTGAACAAGGTATCCATGGTTTTGGCTGCGCCATCGAGATCTTTTAACGTTTCAAATAAAGGCACTACACGAAGCGGATGTTGAATGCCGGCCTCTTTTTGCAGTAATAAAACTGCCAATACATCGCTTGGATATTCTGCCATGGAGATAATATAGGCACCTAAGCTCTCTGCTGGTTGTTCAGCTAAAGTACGCATGGTGGCAAACACTTCCAATACATCAGGATGCTGAATGAGGCTGCCTTCAGGCTCATTAAAAAATTTTGGAAGTAATGGACGTTTACTTTGAAGTTCTTGAATCAAGAAGTTTTGCCGTGCCTGTTCTGTCCATGACTCAAAATTACCTAAGCCTAAATATTCAGTAATGGCTGAAACAGCTTGGCGATGGCGCCCTGATTCTTGGCGAATATCGAGTTTTAGCAGCTCAATACCAAAGCAGTTCACACGGTAAATAAAATCCAGCAATTGTCCATTGGCAATCTCGGCGAGATTACGGTCCATCAGTGAGCGGTAGCAAAGCAATAAGGGCGCTAACAGTTCATCCTTGGTTCGGATAATATTGCTGTCATCCGCTTCAATGCCCTGAAGACGCTGTCCTAACCAAGTTCGGGTGGCTTTTAAACGTTCACGGGTGTCACGCAAATATTCTCGATAAGGCTCAGGATGAACATAACCCAGCGCATCGGTTAATTCTTGCGAGCAACTTTGGATGGAGAGTTCCCAGCGTAAATTTTCGATATCACGGAGATATAAATCAGCCGCTTGCCAGCGTGATAACCACAGCACCTCTTGAGTCACTTGATGGGTGACATTTGGATTACCATCACGATCTCCACCCATCCAAGATGCAAAACGGATTGGGGCGATGTCGAGTGGTAGAGCTTTTTGACAATGTTGCTGAGTAAGCTCATTCAGCTCACGGATAAATTTAGGCACTGCATTCCATAACGATTGTTCAATGGTTGCAAAGCCCCATTTGGCCTCATCTACTGGGGTTGGACGGTGTTGTCGAATCTCATCCGTTTGCCAAGCAGAACTGATAAGCTGCTTGAGTACTGCGATGGCTTGCTGACGCTCTCTTGGTGTTAACTTTTGTTGATCCAGTCGAGAAAGACAATCGGTAATATCATCATATTTTTGAATCAAGGTGCGACGGCTAATCTCCGTTGGATGAGCGGTCAATACCAATTCAATATTCAGGTCACAAATTTGTTGGAATAGTTGTTGTGCCGAGATTTGTTGTGTTTTGAACTTTTCAAATAGTGGGGCGAGAGGGTTAGGGTTGGGGACTTGCTCGTCAAACTCAGCCTGACGACGATTGCGTACCACATGGTACTGCTCGGCAATATTCGCGAAGTTTAAAAAATGTGAGAATGCACGCGTCAGTGGCAAGATTTCTTCATCTTTTAAACCAAGGAAAAGTTGTTCTAATTGCTTTTCTGCTTCGATTTGACCGTCACGAGCGCCTTTGGCTAATGCGCGAATTTGTTCGATTTGATTAAACAAATCTTGCCCTGCATGTTGTTTTAGGGTCTCACCGAGTAGATTGCCCAATAAGCGGACATCTTCACGTAATGGAGCAGTGATTTGCTGAATCATTCTATTTCTCCTGATGTTCTCATTTGACTATAGCGTGATTGAGCAACAATCCAAGAGCAGAACGTAAAAAAATGTGAAAATTCTCTAACTTTTAGTTTGATATTTAAGCAAAAATATCTCGATTGCTTGTTGGATCACCTGATCTAATTCATCGGCTGAAGGAACCGTATCTAGCCCGAGTAAAACGCTGTGGTGACGTACCCCTAGCATCAACGATATAATGAGTGATGTCTGCTTGAGTGGATCATCTGCCTGAATAAATTGCAGCCTAATCGCTTGCTCAAAAAAATCACACCACACATGGCTCATACGCGTGTGTGATGCATCAAAAAATTGTTTCGTTAATGGACTATTTTCGGCAGCTAATTCAAATAGGACGCGGTCTAACTTAATCGCTTCAGGTAAATAAATAATACTGAGGGCACGATGACACATTAGATAAAGCGCTTGTTCAAAATTGGTTTCTGCTGTGAGTACAAATTCTTTTGCACAAATTGATTCTTCACAGGTTTCCTCAATCGCACAAATAAACAAATTGGCTTTATCTTGGAAGTGGTTATACACCGTCAGTTTAGTCACACCTGCTTCTTTGGCAATTTGATTCATATTGGCAGCGTCATAACCCATTTTTAAGAAAATAGCTTTTGCAGCCTGTAAGATTTTGGCTCTTTTCTCTAAATCTTTGGGACGACCACTTTGATTTTGCACGTTATCTTTCTCTTTAAATTTAACCAAAAATCATAAACCTAGATTTAATTTTTAATTAATGTACTTATGGGTATATTAATTAAAAATTAAACAATTTATGATGGTAACTGTCAACAGACTTATTGTGCCTTAAAAAATTTATTTGAATAAGAGCGAAAAAAGATGAATTTGCTAAATCATGTCATTGTGGGGTTGCTCGTACTCAGCAGTGTCACTTTATCAGCATGCCAAAAAGAGCTTCCTAAAACCGAGGAAATTCCTTATGTCATGGTGACGCAACCGAGTCGTAATCACACAGATCAAAAAAGTTATGCTGGTGATGTACAAGCAAGACAGCAAACTGCTTTGGCGTTTCGTGTCGGGGGACAGGTAACGGAGCGTTATGTTGAGGTGGGTGATCGTGTCAATGTTGGGCAAGTCTTGGCTAAACTTGATGTAAAAGATGCTCAATTGCAAATGAATGCAGCGAAGGCACAATTACAAAGTGCTGAGGCGGCAGCCAAAATTGCTACAGAAGAATACCAACGATACCAGCAATTGTTACCTGTCAATGCGGTGAGCCGTTCACAGTTTGATGCCGTGAAAAATCAATATGAATCCGCTCAAGCAAATTTGCAGCAAGCGCGCTCTAACTATCAAGTTTCTGCAAATCAAACCGGTTATAACCAGCTGATCTCCAATAAGAAAGGGGTGATTACTCAGCGTCAAATTGAGATTGGACAGGTGGTGGCTGCGGGACAAGCAGCATATCAGTTGGCGATTGATGGCGAGCGTGAGGTCGTTTTTGGTGTACCTGAACAAGCAGTAAGTGCAATCAAAGTTGGACAACCTGTGTGGGTAACTTTATGGTCACAACCCGATGCTCGTTTTGCTGCAAAGGTTCGTGAAGTATCACCAGCAGCAGATCAATCCCGTACTTTCACTGTTAAAGTTTCCTTACTCGAAGGTCAGTCCAGTATCCAGTTGGGTCAAAGTGCTCGCGTATTCTTTGTATCGAATGAAAATGATGTATTGAGTGTACCTTTATCGAGTGTTACTGCGACGGATCAACAGGCCTATGTATGGGTGGTCAATACGGATAAAACATTACGTAAAGTTCCTGTGACTTTAGGTGCTTATGCACGCGATAGTGTGCCCGTTGTTTCTGGTTTAAAGGCAACAGATTGGGTTGTTGTTGGGGGGGTACATTTGTTACGAGATCAACAAAAAATCCATCCAATTGACCGTGAAAATCGCGAAGTTCGTTTTAAAGCGGGGGGTTAAACATGAAATTTAACCTTTCAGAATGGGCACTCAACAATAAAGGAATTGTGCTCTACTTTATGTTGGTACTAGGCATTATTGGCATAATGTCTTATTCGAAACTCTCTCAAAGTGAAGATCCTCCATTCACATTTAAAGTGATGGTGGTGCAAACCTTCTGGCCTGGAGCAACTGCAAAAGAAGTTTCGACGCTGGTCACAGATCGAATCGAAAAAGAACTGATGACGACAGGGCAATATGACCGCATTATGGCGTATTCACGTCCTGGGGAGTCATTGGTTACCTTTGTGGCAAAAGACTCTTTGCCTGCGAATCAGATTCCTGATGTCTGGTACAACGTCCGTAAAAAGATCAATGATATTCGTGCTGAGTTGCCAAATGGCGTACAAGGACCATTTTTCAATGATGAGTTTGGTGATACTTTCGGCAATATCTACGTTCTGACAGGTCAGGATTTTGATTATGCGGTAATGAAAGAATACGCTGATCGTTTGCAGTTACAACTGCAACGCGTCAAAGATGTGAGCAAAGTTAACTTAGTCGGTTTGCAAGACCAAAAGATTTGGATTGAGCTGTCAAATACCAAGGCAGTGCAACTCGGTGTGCCGGTTACTGCGATACAAGAAGCGATACAAAAGCAAAATGACATGGCCAGTGCGGGTTTCTTTGAAACAGGTACAGATCGTATTCAGATTCGCGTCAGTGGACATCTACATAGTGTGGATGAACTAAGAAAAATGCCGTTGTTGGTCGGGGACAAAACCATCCAACTCGGTGATGTCGCAGATGTGTATCGTGGTTTTAGCGAGCCTGCTCAGCCACGTATGCGCTTTATGGGTGAAAATGGGATCGGTATTGCTGTCTCGATGCGTAAAGGTGGAGACATTATTGCTCTGGGCAAAAACCTTGAAACCGAATTTACCCGCCTACAAAAAAGTTTACCCCTCGGGATGAAACTGCAAAAAGTCTCTGATCAACCTGTCGCAGTAAAACGCAGTATCCAAGAGTTTTTAAAAGTATTGGCCGAAGCCGTAATCATCGTGTTATTGGTGAGCTTTTTCTCTTTGGGTTTTCGCACTGGACTGGTGGTGGCATTGTCAATTCCGCTGGTGTTGGCCATGACATTTGCGGGCATGAGCCTATTTGATGTCGGGTTGCATAAGATCTCGCTAGGGGCGCTGATTCTCGCGCTTGGCTTGTTGGTCGATGATGCCATTATCGCCGTTGAAATGATGGCGATTAAGATGGAGCAGGGCTACAGCAGACTCAAAGCAGCGGGTTTTGCATGGCAGACCACCGCCTTTCCGATGCTAACGGGGACATTGATTACCGCAGCAGGTTTTTTACCGATTGCAACTGCACAATCGGGAACAGGTGAATATACCCGTTCGATTTTCCAAGTGGTGACGATTGCCTTAGTGGTGTCTTGGATTGCAGCGGTATTATTTGTACCGTACTTGGGTGAAAAATTATTACCTGATTTTAGCAAGCAACAGCAAAAGGCTGCATGGTATCTACGTTTGTGGGCACGACTACGTAAGCAGCCAGCACCAGTCGTACAGGCGCATGGTGCACATCATGATCCCTATCAAACCAAATTTTATCAGTCTTTCCGTAGGGCTGTAGAAATCTGTATTACCTATCGCAAGACGGTCATTGCGACGACGGTTGGCATATTTGTACTTTCAGTGATGATGTTTAAGTTTGTGCCACAGCAATTCTTTCCACCCTCTAACCGCGCTGAAATTTTAGTGGATTTAAAACTTGAAGAAGGTGCATCTCTGACTGCGACTGAGCAAGCTGTACAAAAAGTAGAGCAGTTCTTGGCCAAGCAAGAGGGAATTGATAATTATGTGGCTTATGTGGGAACAGGCTCACCTCGTTTCTATTTGCCTTTAGATCAACAACTCCCGCAGGCGAGCTTTGCGCAATTTGTCGTTTTGGCTTCATCTTTGGATGATCGAGATGAAATTCGTCGTTCTTTAGAACAACAGATTAAGCAATTGCTGCCACAAGTGCGGACGCGTGTTTCATTGTTAGAAAATGGTCCACCTGTGGGGTATCCATTGCAATATCGAGTTTCAGGTGAGGATTTAGCAACCGTACGTCAATGGGCACAAAAAGTTGCACGAGTGGTGGGTGAGGATCCAAATACCACCAACGTGCATCTGGATTGGGGAGAGCCGAGTAAGATTATTGCAATCGAGATTGATCAAGATCGTGCGCGTCAGATGGGAGTGAGTAGTGTCGATTTGGCAAACTTCCTCAATGCTTCGGTGACTGGGGCTGTCATGAATCAGTATCGTGAAAAACGTGAATTGATTGAAATCCGTTTACGTGGTGATGAGACGGAGCGTGCAGAAGTTGCCTCTTTAGCCAGTTTAGCTGTACCGACCAGTAAAGGAACAACTGTACCATTGGCACAAATTGCACAAATTGAGTCACGTTTTGAAGAGGGATTGATTTGGCATCGTAACCGTTTACCCACCATTACTGTGAGAGCAGATATCCGCACACAACTTCAACCAGCCACCGTGGTTCAACAATTGGCGGATCAGATGCAAACTTTGCGTGAGGATCTTCCAAGTGGTTATCTACTTGAAGTGGGCGGAACGGTTGAAGAGTCGGCACGAGGTCAGAGCTCTGTCAATGCCGGTATGCCATTATTCTTAGTCGTGGTGATGACATTGTTAATGATCCAACTTCGTAGCATGTCTCGAGCAACGATTGTATTGCTGACAGCTCCTCTGGGTTTAATCGGAGTTGTCGCGTTCTTATTATTGTTCAATAAACCTTTTGGTTTTGTGGCCATGCTAGGAACAATTGCGCTGTCTGGTATGATTATGCGTAACTCGCTGATTCTGATTGACCAAATTGAACAGGATATTCGAGCAGGACAAGCAGCTTGGGACGCAGTGATCGATGCAACTATGCGTCGTTTTCGTCCAATTGTGTTAACCGCACTTGCCGCAGTGTTAGCAATGATTCCGCTCTCCCGCAGTATTTTCTTCGGGCCGATGGCGGTGGCGATTATGGGGGGATTGATTGTTGCAACATTACTCACCTTATTTTTCCTTCCTGCACTCTATGCAACATGGTTTAAGGTTAAGAAAGCAACACCTAGCACATAATTTTTTTGCGAATAGAGGTGCGAAATATTGAAAATTTCAATATAGTAGCACCTATATTTTAATATTAAAAAATAATGGAATCCCATTGCATAGTCGATTTGGCAAAATGTGATGAATGAGGTGATATCAAGCATGGGGCAAGATAAGGTTGAGCAGCATCGCCGTTACGTGGCGATTTCTTACGTGTTCATGTTTCTTGCATTGTTTACAATCGTATTTGCGGCCTTCGCCTATGTATTAGCGCGAAAAGTTGCTGTTGTGGATGATGCAGAGGTATGGATTCATGCGCACGCACTCTGGATTATGCGTAATGTGCTGTTATTCATCATAATGGCTTTTTTTGCTGCTTTGTGGTTTATTCCATTGTTCTTCTTTGCATGGGACAGCACACTTTGGGTAACTGCCTTGACGGTTGCTGGTGTGGTATTTAGTGCAATTGCATGGCTATTTTTACTCAATGCGTGGTTAAAAGGCATCGCTAAGTATTTTAGAAACAAGGCAGTTTTCTAAATTTATTGTTTTTTTATCGGAATTACCCTTGTAAATAGATAAGATCGTCCTTATTAAGGCTCTGTTGGCTTTTATAAATAAAATGCCAGCAGAGCCTATTTTATGTTTTTTTAGATTTAAATACATTCCGTGAGGAGCATCGCCAACCATGGCTAAACGTGATTATTATGAGGTTTTAGGCGTTTCGAAAACCGCAAGTGATGATGAGATCAAGAAAGCCTATCGTAAGTTGGCGATGAAGTATCATCCAGATCGAAATCCTGACAACGCTGAAGCAGAAGAAAAATTCAAAGAAGCATCGGAAGCTTACGAAGTACTTTCGGATAGCGAAAAGCGTAGTATGTACGATCGTGCTGGGCACAGTGCTTTTGAAGGCGGCTTTGGTGGTGGCGGTGGCTTCGGTGGCGGTTTTAGCGCAGAAGATATTTTTAGCCAGTTTGGTGATATTTTCGGTGGTGCTTTCGGTGGTGGCGGTCGTCAACAACAACGTCAACGTCGTGGTTCAGATCTCCGCTATGTGATGGAACTGACGCTCGAAGAAGCGGTAAAAGGGGTGAAAAAGACCATTACCTTTACTGCACCTGCACCATGCGAAACCTGTGATGGTAAAGGTTCGAAAAATCCAAATGACGTTGAAACCTGTCGTACATGTCACGGTACGGGTCAAATCCGTATGCAACAGGGTTTCTTCTCGGTTCAGCAAACCTGTAGTACTTGTCGTGGACAAGGAAAAATCATTAAGAACCCATGTAATACCTGTCATGGTTCAGGGGTAGCAGATCGTCAACAAACTCTTGAAGTCACCATTCCAGCGGGTGTGGATAATGGAGATCGCGTACGCTTAACCGGTAAAGGTGAGGCGATTCGTGATGGTCAGTCTGGTGATTTATATGTAGAAGTTGTCGTGCGTGAACACGAAATCTTCCAGCGTGATGGTGCAGATCTTTATATGGATGTGCCTGTTAGTATTGCCGATGCTGCTTTAGGTAAAGAAATTGAAATTCCAACGCTTGAAGGGCGTGTCAGCTTGAAGATTCCTGAAGGTACGCAAACAGGTAAACTGTTCCGCTTACGTGGTAAAGGTGTCCGTCCAGTACGTAGTAGCATGGTTGGTGATTTACTATGTCGTATCGTTATTGAAACGCCTGTGAACTTAACCAGCCGTCAGCGTGAGTTATTAAAAGAATTACAAGCATCTTTGGATGGAGATGGTCATGCATCGTCGCCAAAGAAAAAATCATTCTTTGATCGCCTATTTGATTAATCGGCATCAACAAAAAAAACCTGCTTCGGCAGGTTTTTTTATGGGAATTTTTTAGCGGAATGTGAGAGTTTTGCTATAGTAGCAGGATTGTTTAAATAAAAGACTGGGAAATATTATGTCAACTTCTCCACGCATTGGGATCTTGGGTGCAGGCGGACGCATGGGGCGTATTCTGATTCAAGCAGTACAACAGGCTGGCTATCAACTTGCCGCAGCAGTAGAGCGTCCTGAAAGCAGCTTGGTTGGTGCAGATGCGGGTGAGCTTGCAGGCATTGGCAACATCGGTGTCAAAGTTGTGGGAAGTTTGAGTGAAGTGCTGAAAGACTGTGATGTGGTGATTGACTTTACCGCACCTGTTGCGACTGAACAGCATTTAAAGCTTTGTCGTGAAGCCGGTGTGGCGATGGTGATTGGGACCACAGGCATGTCGGATGAGCAAAAGGCATTTTTAGATGAAACTGCAACACATACCCCAGTCGTATATGCTGCAAATTATTCAGTGGGTGTAAATGTATCAATTAAATTACTTGAGTTGGCTGCAAAGGTATTCGGTGATACGGTTGATATCGAAATTATTGAAGCCCACCACCGTCACAAAGTAGATGCACCATCAGGCACAGCCTTTATGATGGGTGAGGCGATTGCGGATACTTTAGGTCGTAACTTAAAAGAAGTAGCGGTTTATGGCCGTGAAGGTTATACAGGACCTCGTGATCGTCAAACGATTGGCTTTGAAACCATTCGTGGTGGTGATATCGTAGGCGAGCATACGGTGATGTTTATTGGCGAGGGTGAGCGTGTTGAAGTGACACACAAAGCTACAAATCGTATGAACTTTGCTGCAGGTGCGGTACGCGCTGCTGCATGGGTAGTAGGACGTAAAGCTCAAAAATATGATATGAAGGATGTTTTGGGTTTTAATGAAATTGAAGTATAAAATCTTAAATATTACGTGATAAAAGAGCTTGTAATGTCGATCTTTAGGCGATACAAGCTCGAGTAATGATGAAAAGAATTGAGCATGACATGAAAAAAAAATATATCGTTCTTGCTGCGTTACTTAGTACCGCGAGTCTAGTCACCAGTGCTGCAACAGCGCCTAAACTCAGTTTACACCGTAATGACATTAAAGTTTGGACCTATCAAACAGAAAATAATCCAGTCATTCAATACAAAGCAGAAACCACTTTTGATGTGCCATTAGAACGTGCTGTGGCTGTGGTATTGGATGTTGAACGCACACCACAATGGGTACCCTACGTAGGCAAAGCGCAATTGTTATCACGAGACGATCAAAAAGGTGAGTTCATCTTATATATGGTTTTGGATTTTCCATTTCCGCTAAAAGATCGTGATGTGGTGATTAAAGGAAAAATGAATAAGAATGCGGATGGCAGTATTAGTATCAAAAATCAGGCAATTAAGCATGATTATCCAGTGCAACCCGATATTATTCGTTTGAGTCGTTATGAAGGGGATTGGATTTTCCAAAAAGTGGCTGACAACAAAGTGAAAGTTTCAACCCGTGGTTATGCTGATCCAGCAGGTGCAATTCCATTAAGTTTTGTGAATATGTTTGTACAACAGCAGCCTTATCAGATGCTGATGAAAATGAAAAAAGAAGTACAAAACCCTTTATATAAGCAACCGACATTACCGGATTTGCTAAAATAATCATAATAAAAAGCCTGATTTTACATCAGGCTTTTACTCGTTTAAGTTTGAGAACACTGTTGATACCGCGTATTTTTTTTAGTGGCTAATTTTATTTGGATGAAAACTAAAACTAATCCAATCGCAGCCAGTAATGCTCCAATCATTGAAACTGCAGCATAATTTAAACCCAAACTTAAGACGGCACCTCCTGCTGCTGCACCGATGGCGTTGCCCAAGTTAAATGCGCCGATATTGACTGAGGAAGCGAGTCCAGAAGCCTCTCGTGCAACAGATATCACACGCATTTGAAGCGGTGGTACGATTGCAAAGGCTGCAGTACCCCAAAGTACTAAACCAATCGCTGCCCCTAACTGTGTTTGAGCCAAGATTGGGAAAATCACCATTAAGCCAATCAGTAATCCTAAGAATCCGATCAGCGTTTTATCCATCGATACATCTGCAAATTTTCCTCCAAAATGATTGCCAAGAGAGAAACCAATTCCAATTAAGACCAACATCATGGTGATAAAGCTCGGTGACGCATGGGTAAATTCGACTAAGCTCGGGGCAATGTAAGTGTAGAGAGTAAACATTGCTGAAGCCCCGAATACAGTGGTGAGCAGTGCTAATACCACAGGTAAACGGGTGAGGACTTTCAGTTCCATTTTTATATTGGGCTTTTGCCCGACCGAACCGACGGGTAGGGCTTTCCACAGCGCCAGCATGGTAATCAGACCGAGCGCTGAAATCGCAAGAAATGACATGCGCCAACCAATATTTTGTCCTACCCATGTGGCAAGTGGTACACCGCCGATATTTGCAATGGTCAGCCCCATAAACATACTTGCAACCGCACTGGCTTGTTTATTTGCAGGAACGACACTTGCGGCAACCACTGATCCAATTCCAAAAAATGCACCGTGGTTCAAGCTGGTAATCAACCGCGCCCCCATTAAACTCATATAGCTGGGTGCAAAGGCTGCTATAAGGTTTCCAATGGTAAAAATCGCCATCAACAGAATGAGTGCATTGCGGCGCGCATAGCCACAAAACCAGAGTGTCATGATTGGAGCGCCTATCATGACACCTAATGCATAACCTGTGATGAGTAGACCTGCACTGGGGATGGATACCCCTAGATCGTTGGCAATATTAGGCAATAGTCCCATAGGGGAGAATTCGGTTGTACCTATTGCAAATGCACCAATCGCTAGCGCGAGCAAAGTAAAATGAACGTGACGGTTCATATTATTGATCCCATTCAGGTGCCTATTGTTCAGGATTGACTTCACGACCATTACGTTCAAGCTGAGCAATCAATTGCATTTCTTCAGAACTCAGCGTTAGATCTTGTGCTTTTAAGTTACTGATTAAATTTTCACGTTTGGTTGAAGAAGGGATCACGGCATAACCCTGCTGTAAAGCCCAAGCCAATGCAACTTGTGCGGTGGTTGCTTGATGTTGTGCTGCGATTTCAAGCAAGGTTGGATCATTCAGGACTTTGCCATAGGCAAGCGTCATGTAAGAAGTCACATCAATGTGTTGCTGAGTTAGATAATTCGCAAGCTTCAGATTTTGTAGATAAGGACTTAATTCAATTTGATTGGTCGCAATGTGTTCGGCACCAATGGTGTCAATCGCTTGCTGGGTTAAGGCAATATTAAAGTTCGAGATCCCTATTTGCTGAGTCAAACCTTGTTGTTTTGCTTCTAATAGCAACTGCATCACTGCTGGAATGGATACACCCAATTGTGGTGCGGGCCAGTGAATCAAGGTAAGGTCGACCGCATCAGTGCGAAGTTTCTGTAAGCTGTCTTTTAAGCTTGGGATCAATTTTTCTTCTGCAAAGTGATCAACCCAAATTTTTGTGGTTAAAAATAAATCTTGGCGTGCAACACCACTTTCGGCAATCGCTTGCCCGACTGCGGCTTCATTCTCATAAATTTGTGCTGTATCAATTGCACGATAACCGACTTCCAACGCCGTTTTAACTGAATCAATCACCACTTGATCTTTAAGACGGAAAGTACCTAAACCAAACTGTGGGATATGCATGCTTCACCTCATCTTGTTGTGCTCGATAGAGCCTATTTTGTTGATGATGTGATTGTGCGACGATTATTGTTGCTAAAAAATAGATGAATTTGCAAAATATAGTTGACTCAATATCAATAATGATCCGCTATGAAATCAAGTATTGAAGAACTACTGGCTTTTATTACCATTGTCGATACAGGTTCTTTTGTTGCTGCAGCAGAGCGGTTAGGACAAACTGCATCTGGACTCAGTCGTTCGCTCAGCCGTTTAGAATCAAAATTAGATGTTACTTTACTCGAGCGCACGACGCGGAAATTAAAATTAACGCAGGAAGGCCAACAGTTTTTAAATCACGCGCGTAAAATTCTCAATGATCTCAACGCAGCCGAAGAAGCCTTACTTCGATCTGATCAGGATACGTCTGGCATCATTCGGGTAGACTCAGCCGTACCCTTTATCTTGCATGTGATTGCACCGTTAATGCAGTTATTTCATCAACGCTACCCAAATATCGAGATTGAGTTAAATAGTAATGATCAGGTGATTGATTTACTTGAACATAAAACCGATGTCGCATTTCGTTTCGGTGAGTTACATGATTCAAGTTTGCATGCCAAATTGGTGTGTCAAAGCCGTTTATATCTTGTTGCTAGCCCTGCATATCTTACTCAGCGTGGTACGCCACAACATCCGCAACAACTGGTGATGCATGATGTGATTGGTTTTACTCGTCCACTTTATATCAATAAATGGCCGATAAAAGTCGATGGTGAATACTTTGTGGCGCAATCGAGTATTAAAGCGTCGAGTGGAGAAACGGTACGACAATTATGTTTACGTGGTTTAGGTATCGCCCGATTATCTGAGTTTGAAATCTGGAAAGATTTAGAAGAGGGTCGCTTGGTGGCTTTGTTTGAAGACCAAATCGAACATTCTTATCAACGCATCCATGCGGTTTATTATCAACAAGAACATTTACCCAAACGAGTCCGCCTATTTATCGAATTTTTGACTGAGCAACTTGAACAAGGTTTCTCGGTATGTCGTTAGTTGCATCAGGTAGTTGAACCTCTAAAACACGAACCTGTTTACCTGCTGCCTGAATGAGCGACACCATAATCTGTTGCTGTTCTAAAGTACACTCCAACTCAACGGTTGGCAAAAGCAGACCTGATAAAATCAGTCCATTTTCATTGGGTTTTTTATAGGTCAGCTTGATTGTATGTTGCTGCCCTTGTGTTGGGCTTTGTTCAAGTTTCCAAAACTCATACATTTGTTGGTTTTGAGTGGTTAAATACCCCTCAGCAAGTCTTTTACAGATCTGTTGCTGTTGATAAACGGTCTGGTCGGTAAATTGGCAGCCAGTAAATAGGACGCTACATACTATAAATAAGAGTTTATTTTTCATTGCCTTATCCTCCTGTAGTTGATTTTTATAGCTTAATAGTGTTGTATAAACCAATACAGATACAGAAATTTATAAAAAAGCAGTACAGAATGACTTTTCAATATCAGCGTCTCGCCGAACAGTTGGCACATAAGATTTATCACCATGAGCTGCAACCACAGCAGAAGCTCAGCTCTTTACGTGAGTTTGCACGTCAGCAAGAGATCAGTTTGAGTACGGCACAACAATGCTATGAGTTGTTGGAAGCAAAAGGGCTGATTTATGTCAAAGCCAAGTCAGGTTATTTTGTCAGCTCTAGACAGTATCAAAGTCCTGCGCCTGACAGTCCTCAGTTTGAATCGATGCCACGACAAGTTTCCAATTTGGATCTACAAAATCAAATTCAAACTGCCTCCATTCAAAGCCATTTGACACCACTCGGGGCAATACAACTTTCACCTCATCTCATTCCTGTTGATGGGTTGCGCCGTTCTTTGCAACGGGCGTTGAAGCATTGCCAGCCTGAAGATTTTCTGTATTGCAATAAACAAGGGCATCACGTGTTGAGACAGGCGCTTGCGGATCATTGGCGTGAGGATGGGATTTATATTGCGGCAGAGGATATTTTTATTACCAATGGCTGTTTGCCTGCGATTTCGCTACTGATCCAGCAAATGAGCAAAGAGGGCGATAGTATTCTGATTCCGACCCCGACCTTTAATGGTCAGCTACAAATGCTGGCCAGTTTAAAACGTAAAATTATTGAAATCCCCGCAGACCATCAGGGAATAGATCTAGAACGCTTAGAGCATTTTATGCAGCAGGGCAGTGCCAAACTGTGTTTATTGACGGCAAACTATCAAAATCCGTTAGGATATTGTCTCAGTAACCAGCAGAAACAACGGATTGCTGAACTGGCGCAGCAGTATCAATGTTTCATTATTGAAGATGATATTTATGCGGAGTGTAGTTTCCAAAATGAACGCCCATTACCGATTCGTTATTGGGATCAACAGGGCTATGTGGTCTGGTGTGCATCAGTTTCAAAGTCATTATCCAGTGCTTATCGAGTCGGTTGGTTCTGTTTGGGGCAACAACTTGAATTCTTACGCCCCCAATTATTGGCAAATAACGTTGGTGTGAATACGCCTTTACAGCTTGGTTTGGCTGATTTTATCTATAGTCGTGGTTATAGAGAACATTTAGATCAATTAAGACCCAAGCTCATGCAGCAGGTGGAACAGTATCGTGCCTGTATTTTAGAAACTTTTCAGGGGATTCCGATTGCATTAAGTCAATCACAAGGAGGCTATGCTTTATGGATGCAGCTGCCTGACACGATTACAGGGCTTGATCTATATTATCTCGCACAAGCTAAAGGTATCAATATTGTACCGGGTGAAGTATTTGGTGAAGATCAGCGCTATCGGCATTTTATCCGTTTAAATGCGGGGCATGCTTTTACACAAGAAATCCGCCAAGCGATTCAGCAATTGGCGGATTGGGTAAAACAGAGCTTAGACTCGTCTTCAGCCTAATCAAAATCAGCTTTGAGAACAATTCGATAGCGGGCTTGACCAGAATGAAGTCGCTCAATGGCTTCATTAAGTTGTGACATAGGATATAGTTCAATTTGTGGTGCAATATTTTTACGTGCAGCAAACTTTAAAAGCTGACGTAATGCCAAAGGAGAACCTGTTGGAGAGCCTGTGACAGATTTGGCACCATCAATGAGCGCACCGACTGAAACAGGAACTGGCTCTAAAGTAAGACCTAAGAAATGGAGACTGCCATGGGGTGCAAGGGTGCTCAAATAGGCTTGCCAATTCAGTGTGACATTGACCGTACTTAATAATAAATCAAACTTACCACGTTGTGCTTTAATCGCTTGAGCATCACGACTATTCACGACATGATCTGCGCCCATCGCTTTAAGTTCTTCCGTTTTTTCTGGATTAGAACTAAACGCGGTGATTTCACAACCCCAAGCTTTGAGCAGTTTAATTGCGATATGACCTAAGCCACCAATACCGATCACACCGACATGATGTGTGGCTTGGATTTTATGTTTAAGTAATGGATCAAACACGGTAATCCCACCACAAAGGAGTGGACCCGCACTTTCAGGCGCTAAATCATCGGGTAGAGGAATAACCCATTGCCAACCAGCCCGTACTTTTTCTGCAAAGCCCCCCGCATGACCCACGATGGTCGCCACGTTTTCACCTGTACAGAGCACCTGATTGCCTCCAATACACGGATCACATGCTTGGCAACTTTCAGCTGTCCAACCGATCCCAACACGTTGACCCAGTTTGAGCCCCTTTGCTTCCGTGCCGAGCGCCGTGATTGTGCCAATGATTTCGTGACCAGCAATGACAGGGTAGGTTGAAGAATGCCAATCATTGTTGATGACTGAAAGATCAGAATGACATAAACCACAGTATTCAACTTTGACTTCCACCTGATGGGCTTGTAATTCACCTGCATCAAATTGGTAAGGAACCAGCTGTTCACCTGCTTGCATCGCTGCATAAGCGCGAATTTGATTATTGCTCATGAAAGGACTCCTTTGGAGGGGATCGTTTTATTTAAAATGACAATGGTTTTCATGGTCATTGACCATACCTACCGCTTGCATGAAGGCATAGCAGGTGGTTGGCCCAACAAATTTGAAACCACGCTTTTTTAATGTTTTGGAAAGTATTTGACTGATTTCAGTTTGGGCGGGTGCTTCACGATAATTGATCACATCGTTGTTTGGTGCTTGATGATTGACGAAGTTCCAAAACCAAGCTGAGACATCTTGAACTTCATCTTTGAGTTTTTGCCATGCGATCGCATTGTCTCGAATGGCTTTGAGTTTACCGATATGACGGATTAACCCTGAATCATTGAGCTTATTTTCTAGTTGATCATCGGTGAGTGCTGCGATGTGTGCAACTGGATATTGAAAGAAATGAGTACGATAACATTCACGTTTTTTTAGAACAGTAATCCATGATAAGCCAGCTTGTTGACCTTCAAGGCAAAGCATTTCAAATAAACGTGCTTCATCATGTTCAGCCTTGCCCCATTCTTCATCATGGTAAGCTATATACAAAGGGTCGTTAGAGCACCAACCACAGCGTTGAATCGTCATATGTGTTGCTCCTGAATACTGTGAATTTTAGAGTTTGAATTCAACCCACTCATCACTATGATTATCCCAATAATACAGTGTGGCACTATCCAAATCATCAAACTTTAGCCAAAAGTCTTTACCTGATTTATCTGCAAAACCTGTACTGATTAGCAGTGCATCTTCGGTAATCTCCATGATCCAGCCTTGATAACTGGTTCCATTGAGAATGATTTTTTGTTGATTCCCTGACTCTGCAAATTCAACCAGTCGTTCGATCAATGCTTCTGACATTGTGTGTTCCTAACGTAAATAAGGGAATGGATTGACTGCGCCACGCCCTTTGCCATTTAAATAAATACCATAGTGTAGATGTGGAGCTGTATGGCGTGCATTGCCTGTATTGCCCACATATCCAATGTGCTCGCCTTTGCGAACATAATCACCGACATTGAGCCCACGTTTATGACGATCTAGATGTGCATAGTAATGCCATGATCCTGATGGTCCCAAAATCCAGACCACTTTTCCACCCAGATTGTTGTTGCGTAAGTCTGCGACGAGCCCGTCAGTTGCACTATACACTTTCGTTCCTCGTGCTGCCATGATGTCAATTCCTTCGTGACGACGACCTTGACTACGAGCAGCTCCCCACGTGTCGCTCAACTCACTTCGACTGACACCTTTGACCGGTATTGGTAATCGGCTATCGAGGCGCATATTTTGTAGTTTTTTGACTTGGGTATTTGGTAGCGGTGTTGGTTTTTGAGGTGTGCTGGCACATGCTGAGAGTAAGATCGTCAATACACCGAGAAGGGCATAGCGGATTGAATGATGCATACTGGCTCCTTGCATTTTTATAGAAAGTTGGAACGACTAAACACAGCGCTAACACTCATAATGACTTAATCTTATTTAGGCATCTGCGGCCTTGATCATTTTCTTCATTGCAGTAGGAATCCCTTTGGCTATGGCTTGATCTGGGCTAAGCCAGTGACCATTCAACTCAATACTGAGTTGTTCTTTTTGGTCATGTTCCACGTGGAACACTTTTCCGTCTAGCAACCATGTAAAGTGGGTAAAGCTATGGCTAATCTGCAATGATGATACTTGAGCTTGTAGTTTAAAGTGTTGCTCAATCTGTTGTAATTCGGTTGCTTGCTCAATAATGGGTAGGCAGTATAATCCTCCCCACAAACCTTGTGCTTCTCTTTGCTGCCATAGCCATTGATCGCCTGATTGTATGAGCAAAACATGGGCTGTTTTAATCGGAACAGGCTTTTTAGCTTTCTTAAATGGAAGCTCTTGTTCTAATCCTTGTTGATAGGCCTGACAGTGTTGTTGCATTGGACAATATAAACATAATGGCTTTTTGGGCGTGCAAACAGTCGCACCTAAATCCATGATGGCCTGTGTGTAGTCATGATTGCGTTGTTGAGGGCATAGATCCTCTGCAATTTGCCATAAAGCACGTTCATGTTGTGGTTTAGATAGATCATCTTCAATCGAAAAAAAACGTGCTAAAACACGTTTCACATTGCCATCCATAATGACGCCATATTGGCGTAAACCGAGTGACATCAGCGCGCCTGCTGTGGAGCGTCCAATCCCTGGAAGTTCAATCCATTGTTCTAATGTTTCAGGGAATTTACCTTGCTGACTGACGATGCCTGCTGCTTTATGTAAGTTTCTTGCTCTTGCGTAATATCCAAGCCCTGCCCAATAAGGCGCAACATCATCCCAACTGGCTTGTCCTAAGTCCTGTACAGTAGGAAAGCGTTCGATAAAACGATCAAAATATTGTAATACCGTTTTGACTTGTGTCTGCTGCAACATGATTTCTGATACCCAAACTTTATAAGGATCATCCGCAATTTGCCAAGGTAGATCATGGCGACCATGTTGGTCGTACCAAGTGAGCAGTGCATCAGAAAATGAAAAATCAGACATGAATCAGAACAATCAAAAGCAGAGGGCTAGTATAGCGGAAAAGCAGAGAGGAGTTGCTGCATAGAAACAAATTTGTTATTCAATCCTTATTCATATTTGCTCGTGCAAGGCGACATCCTTGTCGCCTTGGACTAGTCGAAATTGTTAGGAATTAAACAAACGAGATATTCATTTAATTCCATATTTATGGATTTTAGAGATAGTTTTTTTAATCACTTTAAATGTTTATCTAATAACTCATACATGGCTTCAAGGCCTTGGCGTTCTGCTTCTGCATTATAACCGAGGTCAACATTATTCGCCTTCGCACGTTCATCCGCGAGAGGATTGCTGAATCCATGTTTAGCATCTTCGAAAATGATGACTTCATGGCTGACCTCAGCATCATGCATTTCTTGGCGGAAACTCGCGACGTTATCTAAGGTGACCATGCTATCAAGCTCACCATGTAAAACTAAAATTTCAGCTTTGATCTGATCTTTTTGTGCTGGTGTACTTGTTGCTAATACGGCATGGAAGGTGGCAACTGCTTTGATATCTGCACCAGAGCGAGCTAAATCAAGTACAACCTTACCACCATAGCAAAAGCCAATAGCTGCTAGTTTTTCAGCATTGACTTCGGGTTGAGCTGCTAAGGTTGCTAACCCTGCTTTCGCACGATTAACAATCGTATCTGGTTGTTCAAAGGTCTGATTCATCCACTCTGAGGCTTGCGGTACAGCAGTGGTGACTTTTTTATCACCATACATATCGATTGCTAAGGCAGCAAAACCATGTTCTGCAAGCTCACGTGCGCGTTGTTCAGTATATTCGTTACGACCCCACCATTCAGGTGCAACAATGACACCTGCAATCGGCTGATCTGTATGTGGTGTTGCAAAATAACCAATTAAGCGTTGACCATCTGGAGCGGTATATTCAATTTCACGAGTTATAATTTGAGAGCTCATTTTAAAGTCCTAGTCTTTTTAAAACGTATCGATTAAAACATAAAATATTGTAATTGATGGCATCTTAAAACAACAAAAATGAGTCTCTTGGTAACTGGATTTTTAGTGATAAAAAAAGAAGAATCTTTCGATTCTTCTTTTGATTGCAGGATGAATAAACTTAAACCTTACCGCGAGATAAAAAACCCACCACTGCTAGGATTGCTGCGATAATCAACAAGATAACGGCAAAGTCTTTGGATAAACCTGCAACACCACCAAAGCCAAGTAAACTCGCAATTAATGCAATCACAGCAAAAATAATTGCCCAACGGAACATGTTGTATTCTCCTATTTTTAGTTATTTCTCTATCTATCCTATTGTATATTTTTTAATCCTTATATTGTTTTTCTGTGGTGCTAATGTTCGATCACGCGCTGTTCAATAGGTGAAATGTGTTGTTTAAATAAAGAATGTGACACAAAAATGCTATAATGGATTGCTCGTTTGAAATGGTTTTGTTGCACAAAGATTTGAAATGCAAAGCGCCCCTAATTGAGCCAAATTTAAGGCGTAACTTGGGTAAGTGGTCGACCTAATTCCGTAAACCTGTTGAGGACTGCTACACGTGCATGAATTTCATTCACCTGACTAGGAAAGCTTCTTGCCATTAATTTATCGCCTAATAATTTAATGCAATGCATCTTGGTTTCCACCAAACTTCGTCGATGATAGCCTGACCATTTTTTCCATAGTCTCCTGCCTAAACGTTTAACTGTTCGAAGTAATTCATTTCGTTCTAGCGAGCTGATCTTTGTATCTTTCCATGGTTTCGCATTTTTTCTAGGTGGAATCACCGCATGCGCTTGCCGATCTGCAATGACCTGACGGCATTGCTTGGTGTCATAAGCTCCATCGGTATAAACAGAGTCAATCTGCTCATCTTGTGGAATCTGATCGAGTAAATCACCAAGCACTTGTGAATCACTGACATTATTTGTAGTGAGTTGAATAGCGCGTATTTGAAGGGTTTCAGCATCTATACCAATATGTAGTTTACGCCATTGGCGACGATATTCAGGTCCATGTTTCTTGCGTTTCCATTCGCCCTCACCTAGAAACTTCATGCCTGTAGAGTCTATGAGTAGATGCAGCCCATCGCTACTTTTTTGGTAGCTGATTGCAATATCAATATGCTTTTGTCTTCTACAAAGCGTACTGTAATCTGGTGCGGTCCAATTTAATCCACAAAGTTTAATCAGACTTTGCACAAAGCCAGTGACCATACGTAAAGATAGACGGAATAAGGATTTAATCATTAAGCAGCATTGGATAGCTGCGTCGGAGTAGGTTTGATTTCGCCCTTGTTTGCCTTTTGATGGAGCATACCATTGCGTAGCAGGATCAAACCAAATGGCAATATTTCCGCGACTCATGAGTGCTCGGTTATATGCGGGCCAATTGGTTGTGCGGTAGATTTTGTGTGTAGGCTTCTTCATTTGAAAATTATATCGCTGAAAAAGCTTTTACAGATAGGTTTGTGCAACAAAGCCGTTTGAAATTGAAAACATCATGATGTCCACTGTGCTACGCCCCAACTTTTGGAAACAATATTCGCTTGATCAGCTGAACCAAGCGGAATGGGAAGCTTTGTGCGATGGCTGTGGATTGTGCTGCCTAATTAAGCTGGAAGATGAAGACACAGCTGAGGTGGCATACACCAAGGTGGCATGTAAGTTATTAGATTGTAAAACAGCTCAATGCTCAGATTATGCTCATCGGCAACAACAAGTTCCTGATTGTATCCAACTCACCTTTGAACAATTACAAAATATTTCATGGTTGCCATCAAGTTGTGCCTATCGTCGTTTAAGCGAGGGTAAAAATCTACCCTCATGGCATTATTTGGTGACAGGCTCACGCAAAAGTGTGATCAATGCGAAAAAATCAGTCGCAGGTCGTTGTATTTCAGAAACTGAAATCGATGAAGAGCAAATCGAAGAATATATTGTGCGCTGGGTTCGTTAGTGGTGTTGATCATTTGTAGTTGAATGGGCACGTATAATAAAAACAACACTTTTATAGCAGTTTTTCAGATAAATCCCCGTACTATGAGAAAAGACAATAAGAGGGAGAAAAGGAATGATCAAGCACATCGTCACCCCACTTTTATGTAGTGGTTTTATATTTTTACAAGCCTGCGGTACAAACAATAGCAATCCTAAAACCACAGATCAAAGTACAGCGCAACATAGCAGACAAGCGAGTCTTCAGACTTACCATATAGAAAACATTGCACAATTTAATGAACCTTGGGCAATCACATCATTACCTGATCAACGCTTGCTCATTACAGAACGCAGAGGTCAGTTAAAGATATTCGATCCTAAGACCAAACAAAGCTTGAGTGTTGAGGGGATCCCTGCGGTTAGTTATGGGGGACAAGGTGGTTTAGGGGATGTGATTTTACACCCAGACTTTCAGAACAATCACTGGATTTATCTGAGTTATGCTGTAAAAGGACAAGGTGGCTATGGAGCTGTTATTTCACGTGCCAAACTCGATTTGTCCAGTGCCACACAACCTAAACTCAGTGATGTAAAGGTAATTTGGCAACAAGTTCCAAAGGTATCAGGACAGGGACACTATGGACATCGCATGGTATTTGGTGCCGATGGAAAATTATGGGTGAGTTCAGGAGAGAGACAGAAATTTGATCCTGCCCAAGATATGAAAAGCAATTTGGGTAAAGTATTGCGATTAAATGAAGACGGTACACCTGCTGAAGGAAATCCATTTAGTCAACAAGGTGGAGTAAGCGCTGAAATTTGGTCATTAGGACATCGTAATCCGCTTGGCATCGCATTTGATACCCAAGGACAACTTTGGGTCGTTGAAATGGGTCCAGAGGGTGGTGATGAGCTAAATCTGATTGTCAAAGGTGCAAATTATGGTTATCCAATTGTTTCAAATGGCAATCACTATTCAGGCCTACCGATCCCAGACCATAGCACCCGACCCGAATTTAAAGCGCCTGAAATTGATTGGACTCCAGTAATCTCACCTTCAAGCATGATTGTTTATACAGGTGATCAATTTCCGCTATGGCGCCAAAAGGCTCTGATTGGAGGTTTATCATCTAAATCTATTGTTGTGGTAGATCTCAACGCACAGCCTGTTAAAGAAGTGCAACGTTTAGATATGAAACAACGAATCCGTGGTCTACATCAGGCCCAAGATGGATCGATTTGGGTCATTGAAGATGGACCACAGGCAAAACTACTTAAGCTCAATGCAAATTAAATCTTAACTTAAAGTGAAATGATGAATGACTAAGCCGAATGACTTTTCGAGAACTTTTAAAAAATTGCTGATGGTGGCAGGACTAATATCTTTCAGTTCAGCGCTTTGGGCTGAAAACCTGACTGAGCAACAGGTAAAAGCTGTGATTGATCAGCAATTTAAGCCTTTATTGACGCAATATAAAGTACCGGGAATGGCGGTAGCAGTGACCTTGAATGGTAAACACTATTTTGTCAATTATGGGCTAGCCTCTAAACAAAGCCAGCAAGCTGTGAGCAATAAGACCTTATTTGAACTTGGCTCGGTGAGTAAGGTCTTCAATGCGACTTTGGCAGGCTATGCGCAGGCACAAGGGCAGTTGTCATTCTCTGATCATCCAGCCCAGTATTTTCCTGAACTTAAAAATACGGCAGTGAATCGTGCCACGATACTCAATCTTGGGACCTATAATGCAGGTGGCTTTCCACTACAATTTCCTGATGATGTTGTGAAACAGCAGGATATGATTCGATATTTTCAAGAATGGCAATCAAAAACAAAAATCGGTGCTGCACGTCAATATTCCAATCCGAGTATTGGTTTGATGGGTTATGTGACTGCTTTAGCCATGAAAAAACCTTATGTAGAATTGATCGAGCAAACGCTTTTTCCTCAATTGGGCATGACGCAAAGTTTTATCAATGTACCTGAACCGCACATACCACAATATGCATGGGGGTACAAAGCCGATCAAGCCATGCGTGTATCACCAGGTATGTTTGATGCAGAAGCGTATGGTGTGAAAAGTAGCAGTGCAGATATGTTGAAGTTTCTAGATGCGCAGATCAATGTGCAACAGTTGCAACAGCCTATCCGTAAAGCCATTGAAAATACCCATGTGGGCTATTTTAAAGTGGGGGCAATGACGCAAGGTTTAGGCTGGGAACAATATGCTTATCCTGTGAAATTAGAAACCTTGTTAGAGGGCAATTCAAGCAAAATGGCACTGGAAAGCCATGTGATTACTCCAATCAAACAGCCGAAGATTGTTTCACCAGCAACCTATTTTAATAAAACAGGGGCGACCAATGGCTTTGGAGCGTATGTTGCTTTTATTCCGCAGCAAAAAATCGGTATGGTGATGCTCGCCAATACCAATTTCCCGAATGAAGCACGTATTACCGCAACCTATCAAGCGATGCAGCAAATTCTCAAACAGAATGCAGCTCAATAGACTGATCATTTGTTTTGCAGATTCAAATTGTAGATTTGTGTCAGACACAATAGACTAGGACAAAACAGCATAAAGCCAGTGATGATGTCAGATACGCATATTCCTTTACCTGAACGTTTACGCCCTCGTGATTTGTCTGAAATTATTGGACAGGATCATTTGCTGGGTGACAATGCACCTTTGCGTCAGATGATTGATCAAGGGCATTTGCCTTCGATTATCTTTTGGGGCCCACCAGGGGTAGGAAAAACCACGATCGCATTGTTATTGGCACAAGCTGTGGATCGTCCATTCATTAGCTTATCTGCGCTCAATACAGGGGTGAAAGAGCTGCGTGAGGTGATTGCTGAAAGCGGTGATCTACTTACACCCGTGGTCTTCATTGATGAGATCCACCGTTTTAATAAATCGCAGCAAGACGCCTTACTCAATGCAGTGGAGAAAGGCAAAATCACGCTGATTGGGGCAACCACAGAAAACCCATCTTTTGAAGTTAATAGTGCATTACTGTCACGGTGTCAGGTGTATACATTGAAGAGTTTGGATGCGGAAGCCATTCAAACCTTACTCAATAAAGCCATTCAAACGGATAAGTTTCTAAAAGAGCGTTTTATCCAGATTGAGGAATATGATGCACTGATTCAATTCGCTGCTGGAGATGCACGTAAGGCACTCAATCTGATTGATTTAATTGCCAGCACCTTTGAGGCAGATGTTGAAAATGTTGTCACCAATGCGATTGTGGTCAAAGTGGCGCAACAGAATATTGCCCGTTATGATAAATCGGGTGAGCAGCATTATGATTTGGTTTCAGCATTTATCAAATCGATCCGCGGTAGTGATCCAGACGCGACCTTGTACTGGATGGCACGTATGCTTAAAGGCGGCGAAGATCCTGTGTTTATCGCGCGTCGGATGTTGATTGCGGCATCGGAAGATATCGGCAACTCTAATCCAAATGCATTATTGTTAGCAGGTGAATGTTTCCGCTCGGTGCAAGCCGTAGGTATGCCTGAGGCGCGTATTATCTTGGGACAGTGTGCGGTTTATTTGGCAACCAGCCCAAAAAGTAACAGCACTTATTTAGCAATTAATCGTGCTTTAGAACTGGCAGAAAAAACAGCGAATTTACCTGTGCCATTACATTTACGTAATGCGCCAACCAAACTCATGAAGCAGCAAGGTTATGGCGTAGATTATTTGTATCCTCATAATTACCCTGAACATTTCGTGTTACAAGCGTATTTACCGCCAGAACTACATGGAACCAAGCTCTATGAGCGGGCTTTAAATAAGCGAGAGGTTGAGGCTGAACGCTTGCAGCAACGACGTTGGTATCAAGAGCAACAACAGCAACAATAATGAACTCAAAAAAAGCCACACTCATTGGATTAGTTGCGATCTTGCTTTGGAGTTTGATCGTTGCTTTGATCAAGGATGTTAGTAGTCATTTTGGCGCAGTGGGTGGTGCAGCACTGATCTATACGCTCGCTTCAATCTTTCTATTTTTCTCGGTTGGTTGGAGCAGCCTCAGAACCTTCCCTAGAACATATTTAATTTGGGGAAGTTTTTTATTTGTTGCCTATGAAATATGTTTATCACTTTCAATTGGATATAGCCAAAATAACAGGCAAGCGATTGAAGTGGGAATGGTGAACTATCTCTGGCCGACCTTTACCATGGTTGCTGCAATTTTGTTTAATCAGCAGAAAGCCAATGTCTTAATTATTCCTGGTTTTGCTATTTCTTTATTGGGGATTGGCTGGGTGCTGGGTGGCGAGCAAGGTTTTGATTTACCGAATATGTGGGGCAATATTCAAAGCAACCCACTGAGCTATGGTCTGGCCTTTGTTGGAACACTGTTATGGGCGGCTTATTGCACATTGACAGCCAGAATTGCACAGGGTGCGAATGGCATCACTTTGTTTTTTGTTCTGGTGGCAGTTGTACTTTGGATTAAGTATCTCTTGATGGGCGGAGGCGGATTAAATTTTGATTGGTCATCTTCTGTTTCCTTGGTTATGGCGGCTGCAGCTATGGGCTTTGGCTATGCAGCTTGGAATGTCGGGATTTTACATGGCAATGTAACTTTATTGGCAGGTGCGTCTTATTTTATTCCAGTACTGTCGGCATTTTTTGCAGCACTTTTACTGAGTACACCACTTGGATTATCCTTTTGGTATGGTGCATTTATGGTTTGTGTTGGTTCAATTTTATGTTGGTTTTCGACTAGGGCTTCGTAGTAGATTTTTTTTATTTTTAATAGATTTAAATCAATGGCACCAGTATGTTTCTAAAAATAAAGCTGTTTGCAGATCTTAGAATTTATCAAACATTACAAAAATGACGAGTTAAGACTTTTTATATTGGCAAGAATACGGTTTAATTCAAAAAGGCATAATAAAAATATGGTTTTAAGTAATGACTTTTAAAAATCTAAATAAACTGACTTTGGCAACGATCATTGGACTCGCTTTATCAGGCTGTGTTACAACCCCAAATGAGACCGTAAGCGCTGAAAAATTGTTTTATGGTGGTCCGATTTTAACAATGGAAGGTATGACGCCTGAGTATGTGGAGGCATTGCTGGTTAAAGATGGGAAGATTGTTTATGCAGGCCCTAAAAAACAAGCAGAAAGCTTAATTGAGGCTCGAGCTCAATATATTGATTTAAAAAATCGAACACTTTTACCGAGTTTTATTGATGCACATAGTCACGTAAACATGGTCGGTTTTCATCAGATGGTCGCCAATTTATATCCAGCGCCAGATGGTCAGGTTTCTGATATTGATTCATTGGTTCAGGTCTTAACGCAATGGAAAAAACAAAATCCTCAAGTCATTGAAACCATGGGGGGATGGATTTTAGGAAATGGCTATGATGATGCACAATTAAGCGAACAGCGGCATCCTACAGCAACTGATTTAGATCGAGTCTCAAAAGATCAACCTGTAATGGTCTTACATCAATCTGGACACTTGGCTTCTGTGAATCACAAGGCATTAGCGTTATTAAAGATTGATCAAAATACGACAAATCCAGCAGGTGGCGTGATTCGTCGGGAAGCCAACTCGAATGTACCTAATGGAGTATTAGAGGAATCTGCATTATTTACAGCGATTGGTTCTATCTTTAAAGATGTACCCGCTGAAGTGATGTTTGAAATTGCTCGTAAAGGTCTTGATGCTTATGTCAAGAATGGTTTCACGACAGTGCAAGAGGGGCGTGCTGATCAGGGTACAACAGAAATGTGGCAGGCTCTTGCCAAGCAAAATCAACTTCCGATAGATGTCGTGTCTTATCCTGATATCACCACTAGCCAAGACTATATGCTGAAACAAGGAAGTAGCCGACAATACGATCAGCACTTCCGTATAGGTGGCGTTAAAATCAGTCTTGATGGTTCACCACAAGGCAAAACGGCATGGTTGACTCAAGCTTATGTTATTCCTCCAGAGGGTAAAGATCAAAATTACAAAGGTTATCCTGCGATAAAGGATGATCAACAGGTCAATCAATATATTAATTTGGCCTTTGAACAGGGATGGCAAGTGCTTGCTCATGCAAATGGTGATGCTGCGATTGATCAGTTTATTGGTGCTGTCAAAGATGCTACGGCAAAACAAGGTAAAGCAGACCGCAGAAGTGCATTGATTCACTCGCAAACGATTCGAGATGATCAACTAGACCAATTGAAGGCTTTAGATATTATTCCTTCGTTCTTCTCATTACATACCTATTATTGGGGTGATTGGCATCGCCAACAAACACTAGGCGAGACGCGAGCAGCACATATTTCCCCAACAGCAACTGCACTAAAGAAAAATTTAATCTTTACCGAACACCATGATGCACCCGTGGTACCACCACACAGCATGATGATGATTGATGCTACAGTGAATCGATTAACTAGAACTAATTATGTGTTAGGCAAAAATGAGCGAGTCAGTCCTTATTTTGCTTTGAAATCAATAACGGATTGGGCTGCTTATCAATACTTTGAAGAACAGACCAAAGGTACACTGACGAAAGGAAAGTTAGCCGATTTAGTTATTCTTGAGCACAATCCGCTGACGGTTCCGAACCGAAATATTAAAGATATCCAGATTTTGGCAACTTATAAAGAAGGCCAATTAATTTATACAAATTCAAAGAATTAAGGGACATAAAAAAACCAGCATTTGCTGGTTTTTTTACTTTAGCTTTGTTTAAAGGTCATCTAAGTTAATGCCTAAACGTGCTGCAACTTCTTCATAAGCTTCAACCACACCACCTAGACCTTGGCGGAAACGGTCTTTATCTAATTTCTTCTTGGTGTCTTTATCCCATAAACGGCAACCGTCTGGAGAGAATTCATCACCCAGTACGATGCGATCGTGGAACACACCAAATTCAAGTTTGAAATCAACGAGGATCATATTACCTGCATCGAATAATGCTTTTAGCACGTCGTTTACTTGGTAAGTAAGTTCTTTCATTTTTTCAAGTTGATCAGCTGTTGCCCAGCCTAAAGCAATTGCTTGTGACTCATTGACCATTGGATCGCCAAGAGCGTCATCTTTGAAGAACAATTCGAATGTAGGCGGAGTGAGTTCTTTACCTTCTTCAACACCTAGACGACGGCAGAGTGAACCAGCAGCATAGTTGCGGATCACACACTCAACAGGGATCATCTGAAGCTTTTTAACCAATACTTCAGTAGGAGAAAGTAATTTTTCGAAGTGGGTTTCGATTCCTGCTTCAGCCAACTTTTCCATGATAAAGGCGTTAAAACGGTTGTTGACCTTGCCTTTACGATCTAGCTGCTCGATTTTTTCGCCATTAAATGCCGAGGCATCATCACGAAAGACTAAAATCAGATGATCAGCGTTATCTGTCTCATATACAGATTTTGCTTTACCAGTATAGAGCAAGGTTTGTTTTAACATGGGGGAACCTTTTGAAAAATATGCCTAGTAAACGACTAGGCTGGCCAATTTTGGTAAATCTGGGCTAACACCTCGGTTGCAATCGCTTGGTCTGCAAAGGTGGCGTCAGGTTTAAATAGAGCGATGGTATTGTTTGAACCAACAGCAGACAGCTTTAACACATAGGTTTGATTGTCAACCTGAATTGTTGCCTCATAGCCGTTATTGGCTTGAGAAATCACTTTGTAGTTAAGACTATTCAATGTAGCAAAGGTATATTGCCATGCTTCAGCAGTTGGACCTTCCACTTTCAGTAATGGATTGCGGTTTCCATCCATAACCAGTTGTGGTCGACCTAGCGTCACCACGTTATCATCTGGATTACTTGCTGTCGTTTGCATCGACTCAGGACGTGGTAAGGCGTAGCGGTTGCCTGTCTTATTCTCAAAAGTCGGTGCGTGTTGAATCGCTAATGGATCCACTGTTGGAGCTGGATACAAAGGTGTAAATGGTCTGACCGTTGCTCCTTCAGGGAATTTGAGTGGTTCAAGTGCTTCCGCTTTTTTATAATCTAAAGAGTGATTATTTAAGGCAAAGCGACCACAACCAGCCAAGCTCAATGCTGAAATGACTAGGACTATACCAACACGTAATTGCATCATAAATTGCTCGTATTAAATAATTCCCGCAACTTTTAAGTCAGCGCGGAGAGGTTCACGATATTGTTCTGCCAGAGTGGTTAGTGGTAGGCGTACACCCGTTCCAATATATCCCATCTCATGCAATGCCCATTTCACAGGAATTGGGTTTGATTCGCAAAACAAAATATTGTGTAGATTTGCAATTTGTTGATTCAAACTTTGCGCTTTTTCTTTATCGCCAGCGAGTGCTGCTTCACAAACGTCGCTCATTTGTTTAGGTGCAACATTGGCAGTAACTGAAATATTACCTTTTGCGCCGAGCAAGATTAATTCCCAAGCGGTTTCATCATCGCCAGAGTAAACAGCGATTTTACCATTTAAGCCATCGATCAGTGCTTTACCACGTGGTACATCACCCGTTGCGTCTTTAATACCAACAATGTTTTTCACATCAGCAAGACGAATTACGGTTTCGTTTTGCATATCAACACCAGTACGACCTGGAACATTATAAAGAATTTGTGGAATATCAACAGCTTCAGCAATCGCTTTGTAGTGTTGATATAAGCCTTCTTGAGTTGGTTTATTATAATAGGGTGTCACGAGCAAAGCTGCATCAGCACCAAGTTCTTTGGCTGCTTTGGTGAGTTCAATCGCTTCGTGAGTTGAGTTTGCACCTGTACCTGCAATAATCGGGATGCGTTTATTGGCAACACGAATCACTTCTTTGATGACTTGTGTATGTTCTTCCATGCTTAATGTAGACGCTTCGCCCGTTGTGCCAACAGCAACAATACTATGTGTACCTTGTTGGATGTGCCACTCAACGAGCTTCTCAAGGCTCTTCCAATCTACGCGACCATCTTCAAACATAGGGGTGACGAGTGCGACAATTGAGCCTTGAATATTCTGTGCTAGCTGAGTCATTTTAAAAAAATATCCTATTTTTCCATCCGAGATTGAGATAATTAAAAACGAATATGGGATGGATGCAGTATTTTGATTCGTCGTTCAACAATAGAGTAGAAGTTGAATGACAATTATGCAAATTATGACTGATCGGAGACATAAGAACAATATGCTTTGGTGAAACTGTCGAAAACTTTAAGTCATCTTTCCACGAATTTCGTTTTGATCAATGCGATGATCGGTGTAGTCTGATCTATAAGCAGGGTTACAATTCACGTAAGGAGTTGAGGGTGAGTCATCAAACATCAAAATTATTGAAAAATGCTGCATTGATTGTGGTGGATGTCCAAAATGGTTTCACACCCGGCGGGAACTTAGCAGTTGCCGATGCGGATCAAATTATTCCCTTGATTAATCGACTTGCGCCTCAGTTTGAACATGTCGTACTGACCCAAGATTGGCATCCAGATCAGCATGTTTCTTTTGCGGATAATCATAAAAACAAGCAGCCTTTTGAGACAATTGAATTGAGCTATGGGACTCAAGTGCTATGGCCAAAACATTGTGTTCAAGGGACACATGATGCTGAATTTCATTCTGACCTTCAGATCCCAACAGCACAGTTGATCATTCGAAAAGGTGTTCATCAGCATATTGATAGTTACTCTGCTTTTATAGAGGCTGATCGTCAAACACCAACGGGATTGAATGGCTATCTCAAAGAGCATCAGATCGATACAGTGTATATTGTAGGAATTGCCACAGATTTTTGTGTAGCGTGGACAGCAATTGATGCTGCGGATTTTGGCTTTAAAACCTATGTGATTGAAGATGCTTGTAAGGCGATTGATTTGAATGGCTCTTTATCCGAGGCATGGCAGCAGATGTTAGCGAAAGGCATTATTCGTATCCAGTCGGGACCAATTTTTAACGAAACTCGTGACAACTAGGCTCAAAAGGTTAAACTTTTGAGAAGTGTTGAATATCGCCTATACACTTTACCCCCATGCCTATCTAGATTTGAAAATTGAGAATTTTATGATTGAAGAGCTGGATGAATTTGACCGGAAAATTATTCATCATTTACAGTTAAATGGACGTTTAGCAAACCAAGAGTTAGCTGAATTGGTGGGGTTATCTACTTCTCAATGCTCACGTCGCCGTATTCAACTGGAACAGAAAAAAATTATTACGGGTTACTATGCTCAGGTTGCTTTGAGTGCCGACCCGATGCCTATCATGGGAATTATTGAAGTGAAGTTGCAGAATTATAATGATGCAACCCATGACCGATTTGTTGATTTCCTTTTACACGAGCCTGCAGTTAAAGATATTCATAAATTAACAGGCAGTTATGACTTCGCACTTAAAGTTGCAGTCCGAAATCTGGATGACATGGTCAAGTTAATTGGAACATTATCTTCAAGTGACTTTGGGGTGAGTAATTTAAACACCTCGATTGTCTTAGAAAAGCTTAAAGAGAACGGGATTGCCACGAAGTAACCCACATTATAATACGTGCAACTCGGATGGCTAGATAGGTCGTAAAGCACCATTGCATTAAAATGGGGCAGTACATACCCAATCTATTATTATGAACATAAATTGCATTTATGATAAAAATATAAGAATAAATTGCGAAAATTAAATAAAAATGATCAAATATGCCACATCTTTCTTTGAAAGATGTCTCTCCCTGTGTTGTTCTCCTATTGAGTTTTTCCCGTATGAATACCGAGCAAAATATATCTTTGGTAAGTGCCGTCGCGCCTGTGGTTGAGCAACATTCCAAGATAGAAGATGCACTTGCGATGTTAATTGGCACATTTATTCTTTCTTTTGCCATGATCTTGTTGAAACAAGCAGGAATCATGACAGGTGGAACTGCGGGTTTATCATTGTTAATTCATTACATTACTGATGTTCAGTTCGGAATTTTATTTTTCTTGATTAATATCCCTTTTTATTATTTTGCGTATAAAAAAATGGGACTGGCTTTGGTGGTCAAGACCTTTATTGCAGTTGCTTTATTGGCGGGTTTTACTGAAATCATTCCTCACTTTGTACAGCTTTCGACTGTACATCCGATCTATGCAACCGTTTTCGCGAATGTGTTGATGGGCGTCAGTTTTTTAATTCTATTTAGACATCGTTCTAGCTTAGGTGGAATTAATTTGTTGGTACTGTATTTGCAAGAGCGCTTTCAGTTGCCTGCTGGAAAGGTACAAATGGGAATAGATGTTGCCATTTTATTAACGTCTTTATTTTTTGTGGAATGGCATCTCATTTTAATTTCAATATTGGGTGTAGTGATCTTAAATTCGATTATTTTATTGAATCATAAAACAACACGTTATGTTGCTTAAAAGCTGGGCAGCATAGATAAAAAAAGATAAAAGGAGGTGTTGAAATGTGGTTAAGTAATAAAGTTGCATCCTGAAATTAACATAAGTTGTTGATTTTAGGTTTTTAACAAAACTGTTTAAAAAATAAAGTATCATCGTATAATTTGGTCTGATTCTAAAATTTTACTAAAATCAGTAATAAAGTATCATCCTAAATTTTTAGGTATATTTAATGTTCTTTAAGTGGACACTCATCTAAAGTACCGCAGCAAGATTTTCCTTTAAAATCTACCCAAAAATTTGCCTCTTCTATTTTCCAATGGTAATAGTTTATCGCAAAATCAACAAAATATTTTTGGTGCAATTGGTTACTACAATTTCGCAAAGTACTCTTATAATGTTTTCTATTCTTAGAGCCACACAGGCATTTTTGTCTTAATATAGCTACTCTTTGAAATTTTTCCCATACTACATACCATAGTAGACCATTTCTAAATACTTTATAATAGCTACCGTTGCCCTTATTAGTTTTATGATAAGTGACTTGTATAGAGTCTGAAAAAACTAAAGTTTTAAAATTTGCTCCAACTTGATCAAGTGCTGATAAAGCATCTCTTTGAAATTTGGCTGCTGAACCATGAGCCCAAGCATTTTGGTCAGGCCATTGTCTTTTTTTATGAACTCGTTCTTGTTTAAGTAAGAAGCCAATAAGTGTTTGCCACCAAAAAGCTGCTTTCTCAATATCAATAATACTTAAATCAATATCATCCTGCCAAGATAAGCAAAAAGTACCATCTGAATTGATATGTCGTTCTGGACAACATTTGGGTAATAACTGGGTTAACTCAGATACTACAACTTTATTATTTTTAACAGCATGAATCTCTAATTGGTAGGGAACGGTTTTACCATCGACTCTTTTCAAATTAATTAAAACATTTAAATAAGAAAGCTCTTGACTCCGAATTATGATTTCAGAGTCAGGAGTATCGTTTAGAGCACTGACTAATAGTTCAATTGAGCTCATTTACAATAAGGTCTTACAACTTGTGTGCTTGCTTTCTGCATTAATGTAGAAGCACTATCATAGGCAGCTTCTTTTACGGAAGTGGCTGAGGCATTTTTAGAATCAGCCAAAGACTCAATAATTTCATTGTAATCAAGGTGATTAGCTTTTCTATGATGGTTAAATAATTTTTTGACATCATCAGGAGCATGTCTGTAAGCCGCCTCACCCAAAGCAGTTTGATTCCCATCACATCGCATTTGAGCATTTTCTGATTCAATAACAGCACGGCTGATACAACAACGTATTTTATTGCCTTGTTTCCCCAAGCGACTGATAACAATTGGTCCGTATTCTAAACCGATTTGTAGACCTAAATCTCCTGTATCAATACCATTTTGAGCGAGTATTTCAAGTGCTAAGTCAAAACTACTTCTCATAGCACTGGCACAAATTACAGCAGTAGTGATAGTTTCGGGAATATTAGTAGATTGTGATGTTCCCTCACATATTACGCCATGAACACAATCTCCAATAAAGCGAATACGACGACCTCCAAAATCATTTGTTAATACACGTTCAAGTTCTGAACGGAGTACATGCAATACTTTTACCACCGCTTCAGGGTTGCTATAGATATGTTCAGTTACATAGTTGGTAAAGCCATCAATATCTGCATATATAGAAACAGCCTCTTGACGTTTTGAATTTCCTGGTGTCAGATTCAAAATGTCCATATCTTTAAGTGGAGGTGTTTGACGAGTAAATTTAAACTTACCAATAGGGTGAGAATTTAGATCATTACGCCAGCATTCAATAATTTGATCAACAGTTACAGGAATTTTTGTTTGTGAAACAATTTGATTAATATCAATATTATTTAGAGCTGTATTTTTTTCTGAACCAACCCGATTGAGACCAATTACTTCTCTGGCTCGATTAGTCATAAAAATACCTGATGAGTTACCACCACTTGCTATTTTAGCAGCGTGATTAGCTGGATCGCCTAGAAACAAGGGTTCGCGATGTCCATTACGCCCGTTGTTTACAGTTAAAGCAATTCCGCTATCAATACCAACTCTCATTTTTGCTTGGGGAAGAGATGTATTGTCTTCATCTCGTTCATCATCAAGTTGGTTACTTACGTCTAAAATGGTTTTTGCAATAGCTACAGCTTTATAAATACGTTTTGATTCTGCATCACTTTCTGTATTATAAGGTTGCGTTATAACTGCATGAAGCCGTTGGTTATGATAGTCAACACGGATGGCCCCACAGCTTTCTAGTATCTTATCAATAGCTCGGTAGTGTAGGGATAAAAACTGTAATACACGCTTATGACATGTTTCTCCCTCAGAGATTGTAGTACCTAATAAGCCATCCATATTTAGTATATCAATATATAGATGAACCCCATCTAGGACACATGCTTCGGCAGTTTTAATCTTGCTTAAATCCCTTCGTTTGGCATATTCAGTAATTGAAATATTGTTGACGTCTTTTAAGCGATTCTCAATAGAATTTAGTGCATTTTCATGATTCCAAACTTTAGTCATGATGAAATACCATCCGTAAAATTATCTTCTTCATGGATAAGGGTTGTACATTCAAAATTCAAGCCAAATAAAAATTTTATTTGGCTTGAATTACATGAATAAACCACCATAAGTTATGTAACCAGTCTAATAGATTGTCAGTTATATAAGATTTTCATAACTAAGATGTTGATTAATATGTAATATTTCATAGGTGTAAAATGAAGCTAATCGAACGTTTTATCTCAAACGAAACAGCAGTGATTAATGCATTGTTAAACCAAAAATCTATTCCAAGTCAAGAGATTGCTAAGGATATTGCTGAAAAGGGAGAGGTAGTATCTTATCAGTCAGGGGAATATATTATTAAACAGGGTGATTACGATCAAGATGTCTATTACATTTTGGCTGGAAAGGTAGAGCTGCATATTAATGGTGTTGTACTGCCCTATGAACGTGGTGAAGATGTCAGTGTTGGTGAGTTATCAGCAATTAATGCAAGTCAAGCTCGTACAGCATCATTATTGGTTACTTCAGAAACTGTAGCTCTCAAGATTAAGCCAGATGACTTTCAAACTATTCTTAGAAAACATCCAGAAGTCTCTATGTTTTTACTAAAAGATGTAAGCTCACGACTTGCTCAGCGTAATGACTTAATTAACAAGTGTAATGAAAGACCTAAACTTTTTATTATTAGTACAGTGGAGGCATTAGAGGTTGCACGTCAAATTAAACTGGATTTCAATCATGACCCAATTGATGTAACTATTTGGAATGCTGCGTTTGCTCCAGGTACTTATACACTAGAAGCCCTTGAGCAAGCTGTAAAAGAGTCTGATTTTGGACTTGCAATTATGCAAGGTGATGATTTGACAACATCTAGGGGCGTTGAGTATTCAGCCCCTCGTGATAATGTAATATTTGAATTAGGCCTATTTATGGGGCATCTTTCTAGATCGAGAACTTTGATCGCTGTACCACAAGGTGGAAAAGTAAAACTGGCCTCTGATTTACAGGGGCTAACGATTTTAGATTACAAAATTGAGTCCGATCAAAAAGTTGATGTGATTAACTTAGCTACGGCACTTCGCAATCATATCAAGACCTTAGGTCCTAAAAAAATTGTATTATCTCATTAATCTAATATTGAATTTTAAAGACTAGCAAATAGCTGGTCTTTTCCCAAATAGTTTGACTAATAAAGTGTCTCCAAAACCTCCCCAAACCGTCTCCCCCAATTTTTAAACTCTTCATCAGACTCAGCCATTTCAACTAGATTTCGTGGATGATTAAAGGTTTTCCTTATCCCTATATTTTGTAGAGATTTAGCGGTTGGCCAACGTAAAGAGCGTTTAACGATTTGCTTCCGAAAAGTTGGAAAATATGAGTTCCATGTGTCTGTATCTGAGATTTTGAGAATCAGTGTAGAAAGAGGCTTTAGGTTATCGCTGGTATCTATTTCCAGAATGACAAATTTTTTGCCTTGAAAGTTAAGTTGGACTTCAATAATACACCTCGGATTACCATTATGGGTTCTATGTAGCTTGGAACGATTGACCGCAGGTAGCTTATGTACATGAATGATGGGCTGAATACGATGTTGTGATGCAAATTGTTCAACCATGACTTTGAATGCTTCAAATCTTTTCATGAAAAATTCAAGGTCATCACTATCATCATGGACATTCTCAAATTCCCCACGCCCAATGTCACCAAAGATTGTGGCTTCACCTGTACTCACACCATGATCGGGTAGAATTTCAACATCATTCTGATTCGGTATACCTTTTTTACCTGAACGTTTAAGTGTTGCCTTTTTTGTTCCATAAGGATTGGCAAGGGACATAGTGATTTTTGGAGATTCAATTTGGGTAATTTTCCGATCACTATCCGCTTCTTTTTCATCATCAATGGTTGGATCATCGTTGGAGGTATTACGTCCTCCAGAGTTTCCACCTGTTTTTTCATAACTATTTTTTACGGTAAATTTTGGACTACAAAAAATCACTTCATTAGAAATATCAGTCGGTAAATTAGCAATCCCAATGATTTCATTCACATAATATTGTTGGCTTTTTTCACTGAAGTAAACTTTCATTGTAATTTCAGCCCCTATTAGTGAGGGCGGTGCAAAATTGAAATTCCAAAAGGTTTGTGTTTTAGTTTTAACTTGCTCAATCGAAAAATGTTTGGAGATACTTTCATAGGACGCTCGTGCCTCAGTATCAAGTAATATCCATGACAGTAGGCGACGCATACCAACACTATCATATTGATTGGGTGGAAAGTCGCATAACTCATCAACGTGAATAATGGTTTGATGTTCTTCTGGGACAATATAATATTCTGTTGTTAGCTTTCTTTGATCTAAAGCTGCCTTAGATAAATAAGCATTATGGAAAAACAAGACTCGTGCCAGTTCTATGTGTGGTAAATGGATTTGAATATCCTTGTGTGTACCTTTTAAGTCGCTCACAATGTAGCTAAATATGTACTGTCCTGATTTATTTGTTGTTATTTTCCAATTGTTAAAATCATCAATTTGAATGGTGATGATCGATTCATTGTAGGAGGGGACGTCTTTGGTTTGATTAAATCTTCTATTTTTTGCCAACAGTGGCATATTGGAAAAACGAGCATGTCTTACCATATATTTTTCATAATCGGCTAAATGGTTATAGTGATTTTCTAAACCAATATGAATATTCCATTCACTATTTTTATGATCCTTAAAAATAGAGCCGAGAAAGGTAATTCGGGCATTTTCTGGAAAGTTTCTAATCTTTATCATATTGCAGTCCCTATTATTGATTTACTTAAATTGTATTGTCAGAAATAATGGATCTATGCCCTATAAGAACACTATTGCCAGATTCTTTAAGAGTAGAAACCTTTTTATAAATTAACCACTACCTCATAAATTTGTCTTAGCTGCTGACAAAATTCCTGCATCTGTGCCTCTGTCATGTCTGAGGTGCTGATTCTGATTGCTGATATATCTTGATTCACTCTAAAGTCTTGTCCTGAACGTACTAACCAGCCTCGCTGCCGTAGAATTTGAGTCATTTTATCTGCATAAGGGAGTGATAACCAGACATTTAGCCCATCATAATGGGTTGCACAGGGGATGCTAAACTTTTGTAAATAATGAACAAATTTTTGATTTTGTTGTTGATAGTAAGATTTGGCAGTTTGTAGTGTTTCAGGGAACTGTTCTGAGCTGAATAGTTGATAAACCATTTCCTGAATAATATGACTGACCCATGTTGAACCTGCATTTAGTTTAAGATGCAGTTTTTCTGAAGTTTCAGAGTCGCAACATACAAATGCAAAACGAAAATCAGGAGATAAATATTTCGATACTGAACGAATGAGTGCCCAGTGCTTTGTTGAGGGGGGAATAATATGCTGGTATTGAGCCTGAGCTAATAATGAGAAATGATCATCGACAATGACCAGTACATGCGGATAGTCTTCAAGGATATTATAAATTTTTTCAGCCTGTACTGTGTCCAGACTATAACCTGTCGGATTCTGCGAGCGTGGCGTAATAATTACTGCTTGCACATTTGCCTGTAATGCTTGCAGCAATTCATTGAGATCAAAACCATGCTCACTGACTGTAAAGGGATACATTTTAAACTGTTGTTGTTCAATGGCAGAAATACTGGTGATAAAGCCAGGCTGTTCTACCGCAATCATATCTGATGAAACCAAGTAGGTAGCTAGAATCCTTTCGATGGCATCCACTGCACCATAAGTAAATTCAATGCTAAAGTTCTGTGGAATATCGGCAAATATTTTTTCCTGCGTGATTTTTAATAGTTCAGGATGGTAAATATTTTCCCCATAGAGTGCACAGTTAAAATTAGCTAAATTAATGTGCTTGAGAGAAGGCAACAATTCACGTTTTGGATTGCCATGTGCTAAATCAATAGTTCCTTGTAATAGGGGTTGAAAGCCTTCTAATAGACGTGAAGATTGATAGGATTTAACCTGTGTCCCTAAACGTCCTTTGGAGATCACAATCCCCATCGCAACTAGATTCTTATAGGCAGCCGCAACTGTATTACGATTAACACCGAGCTGTTCAGCTAATTCCCGTACACTCGGTAAAAAGTCGCCCTCTTGAAGCTGTCCCTCTTTAATCAGTGTACGGATATTATCCTGAATATCTTGAGCGGTATTGCCTGTAATGTTCATAAAAATTTCTATCTCAGGGGGTTATACAGGGATTAAATTGCTGAGCCAGTCACGGAGTAACAGGTTCGCTTTTTCCTGTAATGGTTTGCCATAGTATGTATTCTCTTGGCGTAAGGTTAAAATATCAACCTGTGCCTGATTTAATTCAGCCGTGTGTCCGATCAGCCAGCGTTCAAAAGTATGTGGATCAACTTCGGCATGGAACTGTAGTGCCAGAATATTTAAACCCACAGAAAATGCCTGATTTGGGTAATACATTGAACCTGCTAAACGCTTTGCAGATTCGGGAATATCAAATGTATCGCCATGCCAATGCAGCACATGCACATTTTCCAGATGTCTTAATGGTGAGGCTAAGCCCTGATTATTGAGGACTAAACGACTCCAGCCAATTTCCTTGACATGTCCCTTGTAGACCTCTGCACCCAAAGCAGTGGCAATCAATTGTGCACCCAGACAAATGCCTAAAGTTGGATAATTCTTTTTTAAACGTTGAGTCAGTGCTGCAATAAAATCTGTTAAGTAGGGATAAGTTTCAGTTTCATATACGCCAATAGGACCGCCTAATACAATGACAGGTTGTTTCGATGCCAATGCCTCATTCAGTACATCAACACCAAGCTGTAAATATTGAATTTGATAGCCTAAATCTTTCAGGACTGGAACAAAACTTCCCAAGTCCTCAAATGCCAAACTTTGAATTGCATAAATCGTTTTCATGGCTGTGGCTCCACATAATTCTGACTTAACTCTTTTAATAACAGCGAAATTTGTTGGGCTAAATATTCAACTTGGTCATCACTCATAATCAGAGGTGGTAATAAGCGAATGACTTTGCCTTGTGTCACATTTAGCAATACCCCGAATTTTTCACTTGCCAATTGAGGAATATTGGCAACAGGATGAATCAGTTCAATTCCAATCATTAAACCTGCACCACGCACTGATTGAATGTTTTTCAGTCCTGTTAATTTGGACTGTAATAAATCCAGTAGCTTATAACCCCTGTGATGTGTGCTTAAAAAACAGGAGGGTTTAACTTGGTAAACTATACATACTCATTAGGAGTTTACCATGAGCAAGAAACAGAAGACTTACACCGCAGAATTTAAAGCTGAAGCCATAAAAGCCATTGAAGAGAACCAAGGTAATGTATCGGAATCCGCTAGACAACTTGGCATTTCAATGCAAACCCTTTCGAACTGGAATAACAAAGCAAAGGCTGGAACTTTAGCAGGCACAAAACAGTATTCGCCCGATCTAAACGCCTTACTCGAAGAAAATAAGAAGCTTAAACAACAGCTCAAAACAGCTGAAATGGAACGTGAATTTTTAAAAAAGGCAGCAGCGTACTTTGCCAAAGAAAGTCAGTGAGGTACGCCTATATGAAATCGCAAAGCCACTTATTTCCGATTATTTTAATGGCTCGATTACTTCGTGTATCCGTTTCTCGCTTTTATGATTGGCTAAAGCGAGGCATGAGTAAAAGATCAATTCAGCGAAATCAGCAGACAATTTTGGTCAAAATAGCCCATGAAGAAACCAAACAAAGCTATGGCTATGTTCGATTAACCAAGCATTTACAAGCGCAAAGTATCAAAATAAGTATGTATGCTGTGCGCCAAATAAAAAAATCAAATCAGTTGTATTGTAAGCGCCATAAGCGTTTCAAAAGAACCACGGACAGTGATCACAACCGTTCTATTTATGACAATTTACTCAAGCAACAGTTTTCAATGACGAAGCCTAATCTTGCGTGGTCGAGTGACATTACCTACATTTGGACGGCTGAGGGCTGGTTGTACTTGGCAGCTGTCAAAGATCTTTACACGAAACAGGTTGTTGGCTATAGCTTAAATGAGCGCATGACAGCCAAGCTTGTTTGTGATGCATTGAATATGGCTATTCGCAATCAGAAACCTGCTAAAGATCTCATTGTACATTCAGACAGAGGCAGCCAATATTGCAGTAATGAATATCGAAACTTACTTGAGAAATTTGATTTTCAGGGTTCAATGAGCAAAAAAGGCGACTGCTTCGATAATGCACCGATAGAGAGTTTCTGGGGCATACTCAAAAATGAACTAGTCCATCATCGCAACTACAAAACAAGGGAAGAAGCCAAAGCGGATATTACAAAATATATAGAGTTATTTTATAATCAGCGAAGAATTCAAAAAGGCTTGGATTTTAAGACACCAAATCAAATGGCAGAAGACTTTTATCGGTTAGCTGCCTAGAATCTCCCAAGTGAAAGTCTCCTGCTAATTCAGCACACATCACTGTCATTAACAGTCTGTAAATACTGTTTTTCCAGTAAATCCAGAACGGTATAAGCAACTCGACATGCCAATGGATTCCCTCCAAAGGTTGAACCATGTAAACCTGATTGCAATAAATGCCCCAATTTTTCGTGGGTTAGACAGGCACCAATCGGAACACCATTAGCTAAACCTTTGGCAATAGTTAAAATATCGGGACAGATTCCAGCCTGTTGATAGAAAAACCATGTTCCTGTACGCCCAAGTCCACACTGGATTTCATCCAGGATGAGCAACCAGTGTTGTTGGTCACATAATTTTCTTAATTGCTTTAAGTATAGTGGTGAGGCAATATTAATCCCTGCTTCACCCTGAATTGGTTCAAGTAAGACAGCAACCACATCGGGATCATCCTGATAATGTTCAATAGCCGCCAGATCGTGAAAAGGTACAAACTCAAAGCCTTCTAATAAAGGTCCGAATGCCTCTCGATATGCTGGTTTTGCTGTTGCAGATAACGCCCCAAGTGTTCGACCATGAAAGGCATTTTGCATCACAATAATTTTAGGCCGTTGTATACCCCGATGATGACCATAGGCACGAGCGATTTTAATCGCAGCTTCATTGGCTTCTGTCCCAGAGTTACAGAAGAATGCCTGTGTTAAGCCTGTAATCTCTGCTAATTTTTCTGCCAGGCGTTCGTTCCAACCATGTTTAAACAGATTGGAAAGATGCAAAAAGGTTTGTGACTGTGCCACGATTTCTGCATGAATCACTGGATGGACATGTCCTAGTAATGTGACGCCAACGCCTGAAATGGCATCGAAATAACATTTATCCTGTGTGTCCCATAAATAACAACCCTCTCCACGCTGGAACTCGATTGCCAAAGGTTGATAAATCGGCATTAAATAACTCATGTGGTTAGCTCTTTCAAAATATCCATAGAACAAGGTTGATAAAGATGCTTGCTACCCAGCAATTGCATTGCACCATCTTTTTGCATTAAAAATCGTGTATCTTCAATGACCTGATAAAGTTCAAAACTTAAATCATCATGGGGTTGTAAATATTCCACTAAGGTCTTCATGTCTTTCAACGGCTGCAAGGAGCTGGTCTGAAAATTACCCATTAACTTGCCATGCTGATAGATTGTCAGTTGATAGCTTTGGCTCATATTTTATTGCTCCGACCAGTAATAGTTATCAGGTAAAGCCCTTGCTCCAAAAATCGCCTGTCCAACTCGAATATCGGTTGCGCCTTCTTCAATGGCAATCTCAAAATCCCCTGACATACCCATCGATAAACGCTGGATGTCGGGATAAGTTTTTTGAATATCATCCCGTAATAAACGTAAAGTTTGAAAACAACGTCTGACTTCAGTAGGGTCTTGGCTATGAATAGCGAGGGTCATTAAGCCAATGATTTTTAATTGTGGAAATTGTTGGCATTGTTCAATAAGAGTTAAAGCCTGTTCTGGTTTTACCCCGAATTTACTCTGTTCATTGGAAGTATTAACCTGAATAAATACAGGAAGTATTCGCTGAACCTCTACTAAACGATGGTTCAGTTTTTCTGCCAGTTTAATACTGTCTAGAGCATGGAACTCATCAATAAACTTCGCTACATACTTCACTTTATTACTCTGTAGATGTCCAATTAAGATCCAATGAATTGGTAAATGCTGCAAGGCTTCATATTTACCTTTGGCCTCTAATACCTTGTTTTCACCAAAGCAGTGGAAACCCAACTGATAGGCTTGTTCAACTCGCTCAGCAGGTAAGGTCTTGGTCACAGGCAATAAGCGAACTTCTGTTGGACTACGTCCTATTCTTTGGCAAACAGCATCAACCTGTTGCTGAATTTCTTGAATATTCTCTTTTAATTCAACAAGACTATGTGGCGTATTATATTGGCTCATCTTGCAACCTATGACATATATATATTGTCATAGGACAATATTGGAATTTAAAAAAAAGTGCAAGTATTTTGCACATATTTTCTTGGACAAGAATAAAGTTTTCTGAGTAGTGCAGTTTTTCAATTCAGAAATTTAAAAATTGTTCCCAGTAATAAAATAGTTGTTGCCCCGAGTTCTGCAACAATTAAACCGACCATTGCAAAGGTCATCATCCAGTTGGGAAGTGACCAGCGTCCAAGTTGATGAGGTTGTTTAAATTGATTGGTGGTGTCTTGAAGAAGACCATGCAAAATATAGGACAGAATGGCAAAGGTAAAAAAGAACAAATTTGCCAGTACACAAAGCAAGGCAACCAAATGAGATAACACCGTAAAATGGCTAAGTGCTGCCAGGATTAAGCTTGCGGCTGCATACAGTAAGCTACTGCGATGGGCAATATCGACATAGTAATGCGCTCTTGCTCGTTCGGTATGTCGAATCTGGTAATATTTCCAAACCCCAGTCAACATCCCCACCCATAAAAAAATACCACTAAATACAATCGCCCATTGTGTTGCAATAGTTAAAATATACATCTCATTCCCTGAAAAATGAATTTGAATCACTACTACCCAGACAAGGAAAAATTTTGACTAGGTAGCAGTATATTGTCTCAGTTTAAGTTGCCATTGCCATTTTCATTAATGACTTCAATTGATTCACCTCAGATGGATTGGCTTTCTGTAATGGCTTTCTTGGGTCACCCACACTAAAGCCTAGTTCATTTAAACCTGCTTTAATGGTTTTTGGTAAACCACCTTGTACGATAAAACGTAATAAAGGAAGCTGTTTATAAAACAGGCTTTGTGCCAGAGCTAAATCCCCATTTTTCGCTGCCTGATACAGTTGATTTGGCAATTTACCCAACAGATTTGGAGCAACAGTACACCAACCGCTTGCACCAGCACAGAATGCTTCCAGTGCCAGAGGATTGCAACCATTATAAAATGGTAATTTTCCTTGCGTAAGTTCATGGAATTTGTGCATACGCTGAATATCACCCGTACTGTCCTTGACCATACAAATGTTTTCAATCTCTTGGAACATCTTGGCAATCAATTCTGGTGACATATCTACGCCACTGGTGGCAGGGTTGTTATAGACCATCATTGGCAGTTTAGTAGCTGCTGCGATTTGCTGATAATAATCATAAATTTCTTGATCTGTCAGTTTCCAGTAAGAAATCGGCATGACCATAATCACATCTGCACCCAATTCTTCTGCCTTTTTGGCTTTCTGAATTGCCATTGTGGTGGTGAGTTCGGAAATCCCTAAAATTACAGGCACACGATGATTGACCACTTCAATACTTTTTTCGGCAACCTGTTGCCATTCCTGCCAAGACAGATAAGCACTTTCACCAGCACTGCCTAAAGGTGCAATCGCATCACATTGATGTTCCAGTAGTGCATTTAGGGTAATGGTCAGGGCGTCAAAATCAACTTCCTGATTCTCAGCTTTAAAGGGAGTTATCGGATAAGCAATGATGCCTTCTAATTTCATCGTGATTATCCCTCAATGCAATCTGAATGATTTTTCAAAGCTTTACGAGCGTAATAGGCAAAATTGACCTTATTACGTTTATCGGTTGAAAGCCAGTCGTGAGCTTCTTTGGCAAGTTCGTGTGGAATCTGCTGAACTTGTCCTGCTGCCATTGCCAAAAGCTGTAAACGTGCTGCACGTTCAATCAGAATGGCTAAATTACAGGCTTCCTCAATGGTTTTTCCTGCCACCAACTGACCATGATGCGAGAGTAGAACTGCACGTTTTTGACCTAGTGCTGCCGAGATAAAAATCCCTTCTTCATTACCAACAGGTACACCTGGCCAGTCACTGACAAAAGAACAATCTTCATATAAGGCACAAGTGTCCATGTGTGACACAATCAAGGGAACACGCAGCATCGATAGGGCAGCGATATGCGTTGGGTGGGTATGAATAATACAGTTCACTTCAGGATGTTCTTTATAAATCCATGTATGAAAACGATTGGCAGGATTTGCCATGCCCTCACCATTTAAAGGTTTAAGGTCTTGGTCAACTTCCAGTAGATTGGCTGCGGTAATCTCATCAAAACCTAAACCGAAACGTTGGGTAATAAAGGTATTGCCTTTTTCGGTACGGCTAGTAATTTGCCCAGCAAGTCCAGAATCATGACCATGCTCAAATAAGATGCGACACGTTAAAGCAAGTTTTTGTTGATCGGTGTAGCCTTCATCCTGAAAAAGCTGTTGCATACTCTGTTGGGCATTTTGCATCAACTGTTGCTTATCAAGTAGTGCAGTTTCCATAAGATCTCCTATTCGGTTGATTTGTCATTGCGACATGGGCAGAATAAGAAATCTGTGGATGGTTTAAAATATCCAGTTCTTAAAACTTATATGGTCCAGTAAATCATGCAACAACCGTGGAAAATGCGACTACATCTTGCTGAACGTGAAGAAAAAACCATTTTTCTTAAACTGGCAAATCAAATTATTCAGGAAATTTTGTCTGGTCGATTAAGGCAAGGTACACGTTTACAGGGTTCACGTACCTTAGCAGATGAACTGGGGATTAACCGAAAAACTGTACAATCGGTGTATGAAGACTTAGAAGCACAAGGGTGGCTAGTATCAAAACCGAGACAAGGGACTTTTGTTTCTGAACATTTGCCCGATCTCAAACTTGATTCACCATATATCATGATGACATCTGTTCAACCTCATACCGAATCACACACCTCACAGGAAGCCATTAAGAATGATGGTGTTCCAGATACCAGACTGATTCCCTACGAGCTATTTTCCCGTGCCTATCGTCATGCCCTGATTAAGGTGACTCGACAGCAAATTATGGGTTATGGTGATCCACAAGGATGTCTTGAGTTACGTCAAGCCTTATTGAATATGCTGTCAATGGAACGCTTTATTCAAACCACTCTAGAGCATATCTGCGTAGTTCGTGGTAGCCAAATGGGGATATTTCTTGCGGCTCGTGTACTTGCCAAATCACAACTGCAACGTCAGGTCATTGTGGTGGAACAATGGTCTTATCCGCCAGCAGTAGAAACGTTTTTATCCAATCATTTTCAAATTATTCTTGTTCGATTAGACCAACATGGTCTGGACACTGACCACCTAGTCAAAATATTGGAAAATCATGCGGTTGCAGCAGTATATACCACGCCACATCACCAATATCCGACCACTGTTTCCATGTCGATGGATAGGCGATTAAAACTTCTGGAACTGTCTAAGACCTTTGATTTCTATATTATTGAAGATGATTATGACCATGAATTTCATTATGACAGCCGTCCTATTCCACCTCTAATCAGCTTGCCATCTGCCGATAAAGTTATTCATATTGGTTCACTGTCTAAGGTTTTTGCCCCAAGTTTAAGAGTGGGTTATGTAGTGGCAGATCTAAATATTATCCACGCCATGAAACAGGATATTTTACTCATTGATAAACAGGGCAATGCGATTACCGAACTTGCAATCGCTGAGTTAATGCAGCAAGGTGAAATCAAACGACATACCCGAAAGATGCGGAAGATTTATCAAAGTCGTCGAGATTTTGCAGTCATGACCTTTCAACAGATTTTTAAGGATAAAGTTGAAATTACTACACCTGCGGGTGGAATGGCATTATGGGTAAAATTTAAGCTGTCTTATCGCTTGGAGTTTGCAGAAATTCTTAAACAGCTACATATTGACTCTGAATATGAATTTGGTTCAGTATTTCAAGATATATCAAATTATTTCCATATCCGCTTTGGTTTTGCTGCTTTGAGTGAAGAAGAAATAACCCACATTGTTCAGATGTTGTATCAGGCTCTTTTGGAGAGATAGGCGATAGTTTTTGTGCATAAAGACTATCGGTATGTACTTGATGATAAATTGACCTTGAAAAATTAAATATGATGCTTATATAAAACTTTCACTGTGACATATTCGTGCGATCAAGAATATACCATTTAACATAGAATGCAGTTGTACCACTTCAGAATGACCTAATATTCAGATAATTCAAATGTATGGATAGACAATTATTTAAAAGACCTTTTACTATAGATGAAGGAATAACTTTCACATGTCCTACATGTGGAAATTTTAGTTTACAGCTTGATAAAAGTAAGTTTCATACTTCTGATTCTTCTTCATCACGAAAAATGATGAAAGAAGAGAGTTATTGGGAAGAAGAGTGGATATCTTCTATATATACAGCAATTTTTGTTTGCCAAAACTCAAATTGTGAGGAGCATGTAGTAAGCTCTGGTACTGGCTTTGTTAGCCAAGAACCAGTTTTTACCCAAGATGATCGTTATACATATACTACGACAGAATATGTATGTTTTTATAATCCTAAATTCTTTCAACCAACGTTACACTTTTTCAAAATTCCAGATAATTGCCCAGAAGAAATCAGAAATCCATTGCTTGAAGCTTTTTCTATAACTCTACTTTCTCCTAGTTCGGCAGCTAATAAAGTTCGTGTATCCATAGAAAACTTACTTACTAAATTTAGTATTCCTAAGACCACTACTAATAAGCATAAAAAGAGAGTTCGCTTAAATTTAGATACAAGAATTGAAAAAGCAAAAACAAAAAATACGGTTTTAGGTCAACTTGAAGATATTCTTTATGCTATTAAATGGTTAGGAAATGCAGGAAGCCATAGTTCTGCTGAAATTACTCTAGATGATGTATTTGATGCTTATGAATTAATGCAACATATTTTGATTGAGTTATATCAACCTAAGAATGAGTTAGGCAAATTAGCCAAAGCTATTAGGAAAAGAAAAGGTCCTATCAAAAAATAGTTCAAAGAAAGAGTCCACCTTATCTAAAAGTGGACTTCATTTCCTCATTCCAAAGGCATACGATATTCAATGATCCCTGGCTTTTCAGCAACCCAGTTATAGAGTTTCTGAGCGGTATGATTGGTTTCTTGAGTATGCCAATATAAACGGTTACATTGTTGAGCAATTGCCTGTTTTTGTACATATTCAATCAGGCGTTTACCAATATGCTGCCCACGAGTTTCAGGCGACACATATAAATCTTCAAGATAGCAATAGTTTGTTTCTGCCCAAGTTGAGCGGTGAATCACATAATGCACAAAGCCTAAAACTTTATCACCCTGTTTGGCAACAGCACAGTATACAGGCTCAGCTTTGTCAAAGAAGCGTTGCCACGTGGTTTCAGTCACCTTAGTGGGTAAACAGACCTTATAAAAATCCTGATAGGCTAACCAGTAAGGTATCCATTGCTGATAATCCTGTTGCTGTACAGGAATCACCTGAACTTCTTGGCTTTGCATGACCACTCCCATGATTTTGTGGGTTAAAAAATAGATGAGCAAAGCATAATATTGATATGGTACTGTTTTAAGATACAGTTTTAATATTTTTTATAGTACCAGTTGTGAAACTTTCTGAATCTCAACTAAGTCATAACAATATTTTAATGTGTATCAGTAGAATTGGTATCAAGTTCATGAATCTGCTGAATAATAGAGACCAGCTTTTTACCTAAAACCGTCAATGTATATTCTGTACGTGGTGGAATTTCAGCAAAACTATGCTTTTCTAGTAAACCATACACTGTGAGTTTACGCAGACGCTCTGATAACACTTTGGCAGAGATACCATCAATATGTCTTTCCAGCATACCAGGGCGATTGATGCCAGCTTCAATTGCAAGCAATACCGATACAGACCATTTGCAACCAATGACATCTTCTAGTTTCTGATAGTTTTTGCTCATTTTTTATCCTGTAAAATCACTAAATTACACCAAAAAGTACCTACCAGACGGATTTGTGCCTGCTTGTATGTTTATTGATCCTGACATTACCATTAAATTGTTGGCAGTAGCTAACAGACTATCTTAATGGATTATTGAGGTGCTGTAATGAGTGGTAAAGCTATTTTCTATCATGCAGGCTGTCCAGTCTGTGTATCAGCAGAGCACGGTATTGCGAATGCTCTTGACCGTTCACGTTATGATGTAGAGATCGTCCATCTTGGTGAAGACAAATCCCGTATTACCCAAGCTGAAGCAATAGGGGTGAAATCTGTACCTGCATTAGTATTAGACGATACGGTGTTCCATATCAATTTTGGTGCGGACATTGCTGATTTAAAATAAGATCTATATGAATAATTCAACCTCCATAGGGAGGTTAAATTATTCATATTCAGGGATAACCTGAAAATTTCTGTATTTTTTTATTCATGACCTCTTGAATAAAGATAATGACGACAGTCAGTAGAATAAATATAACTGCTAACCACATTACCCCGATCGCCAGTTTCTTATCCAGTAAAAAACCAAAAATAAGCGGACCAATTACACCACCCAGATTAAATCCTGTTGAAACAATACCAAAGGTACGCCCTTCTGCTCCGACAGGGGATGCTTTGCGTACTAACATATCTCGGGATGGGGCAATGACGCCCATTAAAAATCCAGCACAGGCAAATGAAGCCACCAATGCTAAGGCAGACATAGGTATACAAATAATTATGATAAGTACTAAGGCAGCACTACCAAACGCTGTCGCAGCAAAAGCTGAATGATGCTGAACTTTATCTGCAATAATTCCACCTGCCAGTACGCCAAATGCACCTGAAAACATAAATGCAGTTAAAGCATAATTCGCTGTGTTGAGGTCGATATGTAGTCCATCGATTAGTGAACTGACAGAAAACTTTTCAATCGCTCCTGTACTTAAGCTGAGCAAGGTAAAAAACAGGGTCAGAATGGCAATAGTTGAAAAATGGATCGCATGAGGGCGAACTTCCGCATGGAAATGTTGTTGTTTTTTATCATGTTGACGAGGCTGAATATGAATCTGTGAGAGATTCAACAACAGTAATAGACCAACAAAGCTGATGACTGCTGCCAAAGCGAATGCCCAATTTATGCCAAAGGTCATGCCTATACCAATCATCATCAATGGCGTAATTGCAGCACCAAAGAAACCTGAAAAAGTATGAATGGAAAAAGCCCGACCCATCTGTTTTGTAAGAATGCCTGTAGAAAGTAAAGCATAGTTTGCAGGGTGATATACACCATTTGCCACACCTGCCAATGCCATTGCAACGATAAGTGAAATATAGGATGTGCTGATAAAAACTAAAGTGAAGCTGACTGTACCCAATAATAGGGCATAAATCAGCATCTTTCTTGCCCCAAGACGGTCTACTAAAAAGCCAAATGGAGCTTGTACCAGCAGAGAAACCACATTAAACACACCAATTGCAATGCCCAGTTCCATAAAGGAAACATGGATAGCTTTTGGTAAAATGGGTAATAAAGCAGGTAAAGTCATAATATGAATATGACTAATGGCATGAACAATAGAGATGTAAGTTAAGAGAACTTTAGCACTTCTTTCCAATGGATTGCCTCAAGATGATTAAATTACAAAAAGGGTATGCGTGATACCCTGACTATCAATGGCTGACTCATGAACTGAACTTAAATTTACCATTCAGTACAAGATAAGAAATTAATCCTAGAACTAATCCCCAGAATGCCCCACCAATTCCAAATAAGCTAATATTGGCAGCAGTGGCAACAAAGGTAATTAAAGCGGCTTCACGGCTATCAACGTCACTCATGGCATTGGCAAGGCTTCCTGCAATCGTGCCTAACAAAGCCCAGCCAGTGTGCTAATAAATGCGGTTGGAAATGCTGCAAATACTGCGGCCAATGTCACGCCAAAAATCCCGACCAAAATATAAAATATCCCTGCTGCAATTCCTGCGACCCAGCGTTTTGATGGGTCTTCATGTGATTCTTTACCTGTACAGATTGCTGCGGTAATGGCAGCCAGATTAAACGCATGTGAACCAAAAAATGCCATGACAAATGAACCTAAACCAGTCACCGCCAGAATCGGTTTGGCACTGGTTTTAAAACCATCATTTTTAAGCACGAATAAACCTGGCATATATTGCCCTGTTAAGGTAATCAGGAATAAAGGCAAGGCAATACTGAGTATCGAATTAATCGAAAACTCAGGGGCAGTAAAAATTGGTGATGCCAATTTTAGCTCAAATCCAGCAAAGTCAATTCGTGATTGCAACATCAGGAAAATAAAACCAAAAACTAAAACGCTGACAATCGCATAGCGTGCTGAAAAACGCTTGGTGATGAGGTAAACAAAAAATAATGAAATCGCCAGAAATGGGTCAATGGTCATATTGGTAAAGGCAGCAATCCCAAACTGTAATAAAATTCCTGCCAATAAACCAGAGGCAATGCCAATCGGAATCAGGCGAATCAATTTTTCAAAATAGCCTGTAATTCCTAAAATGACAAAGGCTAAGGCAGAAAGTAGATATGCCCCAATCGCTTCGGCATAGGGTACAGTTACAAGAGCAGTAATCAGAAAAGCTGCCGCAGGGGTAGACCATGCCGTAATAATCGGTTCTCGTGTATACCAGCTTAATAATATACCTGTTATACCGACACCAATCGAAATCGACCATACCCACGAAGCAGTAAGCTCAGGGCTAAGTCCTGCCATCTGTGCAGCCTGAAAGATTAAAATAAATGTACCGCCATAATTGACAATGACTGAGATTAAACCTGCCATAATTGGGGGCAGCAAATCATTGGAATGACGCTGAAAAGATGAGTATTGACCAGACATAACCCAACCCCTAAAAATTTTAAAAATTAAGTAGCAGAGTGTATTTTTAATTATGGTATTGTCATAAGATACAGTTTGGATATTTTTTAAAGTACCAGTTTAACCATGGCAACATCACCATCTGCTTATTTTCCACACTTAATTTTGCCCAAAGGGCAACAAATTAAAGACGGTTTATATTGTATTTTGCGTGATGCAATTTTAGAGGGGCGCCTATCTGCGGGTACAAAATTGCCTTCAAGCCGTGCTTTGGCAGAAATGATGTCGATTTCCCGTAACTCAGTCTTGGCAGCATTGGAACGTTTGCTTGATGAGGGTTATTTAGTCACCAAGCCCAGTTCTGGTACTTATGTTGCCGATATTATACCTGACCAACTGATTCAAATTCAAAACGATAGACAACAAGCTGTATATCAGTCCACGCAAACGCTCAATATTAATCCTCATATAGCCAATTTATTACCTCATTGGCATAAGCAGAGTTTTTCTAACCAAGAAAAGAAAATGTTTCATATTGGTGTGGGCTGTATGGACTTATTCCCCCATCAACTTTGGGGAAAATTATTAGGGCGAGCATGGCGACAGTCCTATTATCAACTTGGACAATTCCATGATCCACGAGGATATTTGCCATTGCGTCAGGCAATTTGCCAATACGTCCAATCAACACGAGGATTAAACTGTAACGAAGAACAAATTTTGATTGTGAATGGTACACAGCAAGCAATTCATCTGGCAGCTTATGCCTTATTACAGCCACACGACCAAGTATGCTTAGATGAACCAGGTTATGATTCGGCTCTTCATATATTTCGTAGCTTTGGCGTGACTGTACAGCCGATTGAAAGTGATAATGAGGGCATGAAAGTCCCAGAGATTATTCAGCACCATGCAGCCAGTAAATTAGTTTACACAGCCCCTTCGCATCAGTTTCCACTTGGCGGCACATTAAGCCTTGCCCGACGTTTTGCCTTACTGGATTGGGCGGCTCAACAGCAAAAATGGATTTTTGAAGATGACTATAACAGCGAGTTTCGTTATGGCACGCACCCTATTCAGGCATTGCAGGGTTTAGACCAACAGCAACGGGTAATTTATGCAGGCACATTTTCCAAAATGATGTTTCCTGAATTTCGACTTGGATTTATGGTCGTTCCAGAAGCCTTAATTGATACATTCAGTTTGGCAAAATATTATACTGATACTCGTAGTTCTTATCTGGAACAAGTAGCACTAACCGAATTTATAAAAGATGGTCATTATGCTCGGCATGTGCGTAAAATCCGTAAAGCATGTTATGAACGGCAGCAGACTTTAATTGCAGCGATTCAACATCATCTCTCGGATGTATTGGATGTACAATCTACCGATTCAGGGATTCATTTGGTGTGTTGGCTAAAAGCAAATTGGACAGAGCAGGATTTTATAGCCCAATGTATACAAGTAGGTTTATCGGTACAACCATTATCCCGATATTGTCAGACTTCATCCCAAAAAGCAGCCGTACTGTTTGGTTATGCGGCACATACACCTGATGAAATTAAAGAGCATATAGAGAAACTGGCAAGGCAAGTTCAAAAAGAGAAAATTTAAGGAATGAGAAAGTTTAAAAAAGCATTGGCTTCGTAGGTAAGTCGTTCCTCACTTAGACCCGATAATCTTAATACACGCCATCGATGGTTATTTTGATGCTCAAGCGTCATTTTAATCAGTGTTCTACTGATACGACGGATCTGATAGAAACTTATGCTTTCACTATATTTTCTTAGAAATAGCTGTGTTAATGGTAATAGAGAAAGGTTTTTTTCAATAGTTGAGCTATGCAAGGTTTGTTTCATCCACCATTTTGCTGAACGTCTAGGACTATCTAAATCCCAAAGTAAATCATTGTTAAGTTTAATCAACTGTTTTACGAAACCTAGATCACGGCTATGCCAATCCACTTTAGTACCTTGAGGAATATGTTTCTGGTGAACCCCCCGATTGGTATCTAATAACCAATTCTTGTCATTACGGTATAACCAAGCATATAAAGCAGCATTTAAACGTCGGGCAGGCTTTACGCCATTTTGTCTGATCAAGTTCAGCCAATTTTCTCTGTTTTTTATGGTGAGATCAGTAGTATGGTTGTTATGAGCATCTATATGATTATTTTGATTTATTTTACGGAAAGAGCGGACTTGTTGGAGAATTTCAGCAAAAGACCATTCTCTATTGATTAAAGCCTCAATCGTAAGGATATGCTCCAGATAACTAAAGCTTTTTCGATGTTTTCTGAAAATGTTGCGTAACCAAGATGTTTCGGAAGTTAAATCGGCTAAACAATACTGCTCTAAAAATTTCTTTGACCAATGTGCTGTCATCTTTTCCCAAATAGATTCATGAAGAACCTGCCGTTGTCCTCGAATACAATCATTCTGCCGAGCCAATTCATAATAAAACATGGTCCATTGTTCATAACTGGGTGAATCAGAGGGAGGCAAAGTCAATAACTCTAACAATTTGGACGTAATAAAAATGTGATCAGAATTGGCAATGGTTTGTTCTGTTTTAGGACATGATTGATGAGACGGAACCAAAAAATCATGCCGATGTAATGATCTTAAATCCATTTCTGAGTCAATGAGTTGACCATGTTGGAGACAGCAAGCTCCCTGTATTTGCCATAAGCGAAACCAATAATATTCACCATATTCCTCTAATTGTTCTGCTAAACATTGTGGGCAATAACGTAATTTATGAATAGGTGGGATACGTGAGGCATTAATGCCTAATGCGAGATGAATCGAACCTTGAGAAATATCAGCCATCCACTTTAAGCATTGTTGTCGTCTTTTTTCGGGAACAAAAGGCGCATAAATTGGGAACAGCGAATGTTGATAGGCGATCTCCTCAACGGTAAATTGATGGTTGGGAAATTGGTAAATAATAGCGTTTAGGTGACAAGGCAAATCTACAGTTGCAATCACCTTACGGTTTTCAAAGACTTCATCCAGTAATTGTTTGGGACTTTCCAAAGCCAAACGAGTCCCTGCCCGAGCCACAGTACTGTAAATCAGCTCGTGTTCATAAGGCATAGGAAAGTTTAGCATGGCTAACTGACCTGTTTGATCCAGTGATCAAGATCAAAAACTACATTGGTTTGAGCTTTTAAATGTTCATAAAAGCTATGTTCACTTTCTTTTTGTGAGAATTGAAAACGTAAGTCTGCTGTATCTAAGGTTTGCCATTGATCAGGTTTGGTACTTTTACCTTGTGATAATTTTGGTTTTGATGACGATGAGTTGGAGTCTTGCGGAACATCCTGATTTAACCAACGCATAATAATAGGGAGTAGTTCAGTTAATTTTCGATCTGGATGTTCTTTAAATGCTCTTTTCACAAGGGGAATTAAAAGCTGGGAATCATAACCAAGCTCAAGCAATAGATTATGCAAGCGTATAGATTCAGCATGACCCCGATATTCTGCCAGTTGGTCATTTTGATCTAGACTACTTTCTTCAATTCGAGAGATCAGTTTTAATAATTGTCGATCTACTTCAGGTGTAATCAAGTCGGAATATTCTGCAATTCGTCTTGCATCACCAGAGCGTAAGACATCTATAATTTTATGAATCGGTTTAAAATCTTCCTGAAATGTGGTTTTAAGCAGTTTAACCGTAATACGTTCCAAACCTGATTCAATCGCTCGTATCTGTGCCAGAACGAACAGTTTGACCACAATGTCCAGAATACCCTGACTAAGATCAAACCAGCATTGGCGTAATTCTTCAGATAATACAGGGTCCGATTTTCTCAACCATTGATACTTCCAGAGTGAGTCAGTAAATGTCATCCATTCGGATTTTCTGACTTTTCCATCTGGTGTGGTGATTGCAGGCTCATTTTTCATCGGTTCCCAATGAATTGACCCCAAACCTACCGCTCTACGTGATGAACGGAGATCCCGCTCAAAGATTTGAATTGCTTTAGGTGTCCCGACCATGACGATGGGGAGACTATAAATATTGACTAATGTGACAAAGAAATTGAGCATCTCATCCGAATTTTTGGATCGATTTGCTAATAAGTGTTGAATTTCATCAATGACTAATAAGCCAATGGCATGAAGATGGGCAATATGCCCCATAAGCTGTAACAGCTTTTGTTCATTATGGCGTTTTTGCGTATATTGTTTTTCGTAAGTTGTTCCCAATGCACGATCTACGGCACTAAAGAAATTTAAATATAACGACTTAAGTGAACCATTATAAGGACAGTCGATTTTTAAATAGACAAGTTGGGTAAAGTTATGCTCAGGGTGGTAAATCTTTTGTTTGTAATTTCTTAAAATTCGGTTCAGTGTGGTGGTTTTCCCGCTGCCAGAAAAACCAATAAAGGTAAGGCTCTGTGCTGTAGAACGTACATCATTAGAGGGTGTTGGTTCAAAATTGTTGGATAAAGCGATTTGATGACTACGGTTTAGAATTCGATTAAAGTCGCCAGTCACAATATTCCTCCCTACATAGCCTTTCCTCAGCATGATGGAGATTTTCTGCTCTAATTCTAAGTGCCTGCGGATAGGATGAAAAAAGTTATTAAATAGCTGTGAAATAATATGGGCACGAGTATTATTCGGTAACTGCCGATCAGATTGTTTAAATTCGATTGAACCTTTGATCGCTTGAATCGTGTCCTGTGCCTCAAAAATGGGTGGCAACGCCTCGATAAAAGGATTTCCCTGATAATCCGAAACTGGGCTAGGCGTATATACTGCATAATCATTTTGATTTGTCATAAACATATCCTAGAGTAGAGCTGGATGTATTAATCATCATCAGAGTGATCAATATCTTCCAGCAAGTCCTGATAAATACCAAAAGTAAGTTGGTAATCCTCATCATGTTCCAGCTTCTGTTTGGACTTAGGCATCTGAATAATGTTATTTGTTGATTCAGATATAGTTTCAGTTGGTTGTTCAGGAAGTGGATTTTTCAGATGATCTGCTTTCCTCGCCAAACGTTCATAATTCTTTTCTCGTTGACGGTTTCCCCTAATGCCTGTAACACGTTGTTTTTTGCTTGATGTTGTCTTTGGCTTTTGAGCATTTGCTTGAGCAATAATAGATTCTATATGCTCTTCAAGAGCAGCTTTAGATTTATTGGTTTCCAGTTCTTGAATTGCTTGGGTTTGCTTCTGTTCCTGTTGAACCTGCCAAACCTCCCAGAAACTACAACCCGTAAATTCTCTTGATCTTGGTGCAAGTACAGCTTCCCAATAGTGTAGGCTATCTTCCTGATAAAAAACATAAATTATCTCAGCATTACTGGGATCATAAGCGACTTGTAAAGTATCTGGTCTTGAGATTGATTTTTTACGGTGCATCCAGCCTTGTTGATGAATTTCCGCACAATAATAGAATACGCCAAAAACTTTGAGCCCAAGATCAGATAAGGTTGTTTTGGTTTTAGGAAGCAGTGCAACACGTAATGCCTTTTCGGAAACCTGTTTTAATCTGCCCACTCGGTGTTGTATACCCCAGTTCCAGAGATGAATTGGGACTAAAGGTAAATCCGTTGGCATATCAATATCACGATCATACTTTTTTAATTGGTGGGTCAGGTTGTAAGTGAGGATTGAACCAATAATAATCTGCTTAAAATCATGAATTGTTAACGTAGCATCTAGGCGATAGTCCGAACCACCTCGTTTTTTTTCTTTAAAGGGCTGTACCACACCTGAAGCAAAAGGCTTAAATGTTGCCTGAGCAGTTCTGAAATAGCGCTCTACAATAGGCTTTAAATCCCCACGATATGGCGCAGTATTTTCAATCCGAATTGAAAAACTATGTTCTAGTGCCTCAATCTGATGACCTAATAATTCTCCACGATCTGCTAAAATAGCATCAGGTAATCCAATACAAGGCCACTCATCAATGGTAATTTCATAACCATACTGTCTGCATAACTCAACTTTATCGGTCATGGCAACTTGTAGAGCCTGCATTGCGGTTACATATGAAGCATTCTCAAAACCAATATAAAAACCGACTACCATTCTGCTAAATACATCAGCGATGAAGTAAATCGTTGGTCTTCCCACAATACAGGCACGATCAGAATCTGAAACAAGATAAATATCGGCAATCGTTGCATCAATCTCATAACGTGATCCTGGCCCTAAGACTTGGGTATTCACCGTCGAGTGAAGTGCCCGAATATCCTTGTTATAGAGAATTGGATTACTACGGGCAGTAAGCTGGGCAACTTTAGGAAATTCACGTTCATAAAAATGTTTAAACTGCCATATTGATGGAATCTCAGTATCCTGAACATCAGGAAATAATGAATGATACATTGTATAGAACTTACGATAGGCATAACCTAAAGAATGTTTATTCTTGGTTAACATATATTTATTGATATTAATTCTAAATAATCGCTCAATATTTACATCAATAAGTGCCCCTGTACCTGGCATAGATTTTCTGGGTCGTCCCAGCTTTTTATCTTTGGCAATTCGTTTACTACCTTTGGCACCAGAATTTTGATAACTTGGAATAAGAGCATTAGGTATTTGACCTCGTTGCCAATACCTGCGGGCAAGCCTGTAAATCGTCTGGTGAGTAGATTTCTGCTGCTCCAATATACGTTTAACAAGATCAAAGCGAATAGATGGGTCAAAAAATTGATCATGTGTAATGAGCGGTCTGATTAACGCCATTCCAGCATCACGTTTTTGCTGCTGGATACTACCCTCAACAACTTTTAGCAATGCGATATCTGCAAAGGGGTCTTCAATCAATTCCGCTTCATTTGCTTCTATGGATTGAATTAACTCATTCTTTTCGATCAGAAAGGGGTTAGCACTCTGACTATCAATATCAATCCATACGATGTGATAAAGTGTCATTTTAAGGATACGAAAAGATGTATCGTGCAGCTTATAAACATCATTGATTCGAAACATGGCGAATTTCCTCCCACACTTCAATATCACCTAATGTAATTTCAGATAATTTGAGCTTTTTATAGTCTTTGGTTATATCAAAGATAAAATAACGTTGAGCAAGAAGCTCCCGAATTTCTGATAAAGATGAACCTAGTTCTAAATCATATGCCTGATCTACTTTTTTACTTAATTCGATTAATGTGAGATGAGGATATTGGGTAAATTTCTGGATATATTCATTGAGCTTTTCATAAACAGGGATAGTAGATTCCCTCATAGCAGGATAGAGCCATTTGATATTGTGAAGTACAGTGGCAGGAATATCTTTTTCTGTAAGAATGTACCAAGGTATCTTTGTACTTTCCCAATATCTTCGTTCCAGCTCCAGCTTTTCAATGGTTCTCATATCTTCCAAATCTGCTACGTATTTCGTTTGCAGAACAAAATTGGGTTGTTTGGAATCTTTATGATCTATATAAAAATCCGAACTCATAATTTGTAAGGCATTACGAACTCTAGGGTGAGTAATTTGAGCCTGTTCTGCAATTTGGGTTGTAGTTTGGAGAGGTAAGGGAAACTGTTCTCGAATATCAATAACTGATGGATTCCAGTCTAAAAGTAAAAAGGTTGCAAGTTCTAAATCAGACAATAAATGATGTGTACGTTTGGTTGTATGTCCATATACACGATGTGAGCGACCTTTTGAGCCAAAATCACGCACAGTCACCCAAGGCTTATAGTTCTTTAAGTAGCCCTGACCATGACCTTCTTTAATCCAATTGTCTTGTTGTTTTTCAGTCGCCATAGCAAATCGCCTGCTACTCTCATTAATTTAAGAATAGCAGGCGATTGTTATTTGAGCAATATGAGATGATACTTTATTACCTAAGATGAAACTATATTACTTAGGATGATACTTTATTACTCTCATACATGAAACCTCCTTTTATCTATCTGATTATTCTACAGTTACACTCTTGGCAAGGTTCCGTGGTTGATCGACATCGGTACCACGCAAAACCGCAACATGATAAGACAATAATTGCACAGGAATACTATAAACAATTGGCGCTAACCATTCGCAAACTGCTGGAATATGAACCACATGTTGGCGATCTTTCGCATGCACGCCGCTATGCTGATCTGCAAATACAAACAGTTCACCACCACGTGCTTGAACTTCTTCCATATTTGATTTTAATTTGTCCAACATGTCATCTTGAGGCGCTAAAATGACTACTGGCATTTCGTTATCCACTAACGCCAATGGACCATGCTTTAGCTCACCTGCTGCATAACCTTCAGCATGAATATAAGAAATTTCTTTAAGTTTTAAAGCACCTTCTAATGCGATTGGGAAATGTGTGCCACGACCCAAGAATAGACAGTGGTTTTTCTCAACGAATAGCGTAGATAAGCGTAGAATTTCAGTATCGCATTGTAAGGTATCTAAAATGACTTTAGGGCAATGCCACAATCCACTGATAATCTCGGTTAATTGTGTTTCAGTAATTTGCTGTTTGACTTGACCGATCTTTAGAATTAAAAGCATTAATGCAGCTAACTGCGTGGTAAACGCTTTGGTGGATGCAACCCCGATTTCAGGGCCAGCCAAGGTGAGCAAATGATGATCTGTTTCACGCACCATTGATGAGGTTGCAACGTTACAGATGGTCATCGTGCTAATGCAAATCTCTTGTGCTTTGGCGCGTTTTTGAACTTCGCGCAACGCAGCTAAGGTATCCGCAGTCTCACCTGATTGAGAAATACAGATATATAGTGTATTCGCCACAATCACAGGGTTCCGATAACGGAACTCACTTGCAATCTCGATTTGGCAAGAGACACCGATTAATTGTTCAAACCAATATTTGGCAATCATGCCTGCATGATAACTGGTACCACAAGCAATAATTTGCACTTGCTGGATTTTACTAAAATCCGCATTCGCATGGCTGAGGAAATCTTCGCGTAGCGCATTAGCATTAAGCGCTTGGGAGATGGTTTGCTGAATTGCTTCAGGCTGCTCATAGATTTCCTTAAGCATGAAATGCTTATATTCACCTTTTGAGGCATTACTCACTGTTGCATCTAGTTCCTTCACTGGACGTTCAACATGTTCACCATTGACAAACACTTCAATACTAGTACGAGTTAAGCGTGCAATATCACCTTCTTCTAAATACACAAAGCGGTTGGTGACAGGAAGTAATGCTAATTGATCCGAGCTAATAAAGTTTTCACCAATGCCCACACCAATCACTAGAGGTGAACCTTCACGGACGGTAATTAACTCATCTGGATGTTCAGTATGGATGATACCAAGTGCATAGGCACCTTTTAGCTGTGGAACAACTTGTTGAACTGCCTCAAGTAAGCTATCCGTGTTCTTGAGCGCATCATTGACGAGGTGGGCAACAACTTCAGTATCTGTTTGTGACGTAAATACATAGCCTTGCGCTTGTAATGCATCTTTGAGTTCTTGATAGTTCTCAATAATACCATTGTGAACGACAGCCACATTGCCTGAGATATGAGGATGTGCATTGTCTTCGGTTGGTTTGCCATGTGTTGCCCAACGGGTATGTGCAATCCCGATATTACCAGTCAATTGTTGTTCTGATACGGCTTCATCTAGATTTGCAACTTTACCAACACGACGTTCGCGTAGAATTTTTTGATTATTTAATAAGGCTAGACCAGCGGAATCATAGCCGCGATATTCTAGTCGTTTGAGTCCTTCAATCAGGATATCGGTTACACAACGTTCTGCTACGCCACCAACAATACCACACATATAATTACCCTCTTATTTTTTCAGCTTTTGGGGACGTTGATAATTTGCTTTTTCGAACTGTTTTGATCGTTCGACAGCCAAACTATGCTCAGTCACATTGCGAGTCAACGTCGAGCCCGCACCGGTTGTTGCACCCTGACCAATTTTGATCGGTGCAACCAATGAGTTGTTTGTCCCAATAAAAACATGATCTTCAATAATTGTTCTGTGCTTATTTGCACCGTCATAATTACAAGTAATGGTACCTGCACCGATATTACAATCTGCGCCGATATCTGCATCACCTAAATACGTAAAATGGTTGGCTTTAGAACCCTGACCAATATTCGTGTTTTTGACTTCAACAAAGTTACCAATATGTACGTCATCGGCTAGGTTTGCACCTGGACGTAAGCGAGCAAACGGACCAATCTGAGTGTTCTCACCTACGACTGCATTTTCGAAAATACTATAGGCTTGAATCTTGGTGCCAGCAGCAATACGGGTATTTTTTAAGATACAACCTGCGCCGATCTGTACGTTATCACCCAGTTCACAGTCACCTTCAATGATGACATTGATATCAATTTGCACGTCTTGACCGCACTTGAGACTACCACGTAAATCAAAACGATTCGGGTCAATCAAATGCACGCCCTGTTCCATCAATTCTTTGGCCTGCTGTTGCTGGAATTGACGTTCCAGAGTCGCCAGTTGGAGGCGGTTATTGACACCATCCACCTCAAATGCCAGCTCTGGTTCAACAGAGGCAACTTCCATACCATCCGCAATCGCCATTGCAACAATATCGGTCAGGTAATATTCGCCTTGTGCATTTTCATTCGATAGTTTAGGCAACCACTCATGTAGTTTTGCGTTGCTGACACAATAAATACCAGTATTAAATTCTTTAATTTGGCGTTGTGCCTCGCTGGCATCTTTATGTTCAACAATGGCCTGAATTTTACCGTCTTGACGAACAATGCGACCATAGCCTGTTGCATCTTCTACGGTAAGTGTCACCAAACCAATCCCTGTCTGAGTAGATGCATCTAATAATTTTTGTAGGGTATTTGCATGAATACAAGGTACATCACCCGATAAAATCAGCGAAGTACCGTCTTGTGGTAATACAGGCAGTGTCATTTGAACCGCATGACCAGTACCGAGTTGTTCAGCTTGTTCAACCCAGTCAATGTGTTCTTCAGCAAAACTTTGTTTAACCAGCTCTCCGCCATGCCCATAAATGGTAATAATATTTTGAGCTTTCAGTTTTTTAGCAGTTTGAATCACATGGCCGAGTAAGGGACGACCAGCGAGAGGTTGTAATACTTTTGGTCGTTGTGAACGCATTCGCGTTCCTTTCCCTGCAGCAAGAATAATAACTGTTGTTGACATGCCTAACTCTAGTATCAATTGTTTAAGTTAAAAAATAAAAATGAATGATCCAAATACAAAGTGCTGCCCATAACCCTGCGATAATATCATCGAGCATAATCCCTAAACCACCAGATACTTTCTGATCGGCCCAACTAATTGGAAAGGGTTTCCAGACATCAAAGATACGGAATAATATGAAACCAGTAATGATCCATAACCAGTTCACTTGTTGTAAATAAATTAAAGGCAGCAGAGTAATGGATTGTCCTGCAAATTCATCCCAAACGATTCGACCATCATCGTGAACATGAATCACTTTTGCGGTATGTCCACAAATATAAATACCGACCAATGACATGAGAACAATTGCAATGATGCTGCCCATGAATCCAAGCTGTAGCCAAATTGGAATAAAAAGCAAGGCAAATGCAGAACCAAAAGTCCCTGGTGCTTTGGGTGCTAAACCAGAACCAAAACCGACACCGCAGAAAACGATGAATCGATCAAACCAAGTCATTTGATTAAAGTGAATGGGTGGCTTATGCAAAGTGTTGGTATCCATGAACATGTAATGGGTAAGTTTCACCCATATACTCAAATAACAATCCAGTTTGTTGGGTAATTTCGCCGATTATTGTAAGCGGAACATCTAAAGGTTGTCGCAATAGTTTTTCATAGTTTTGCGGTGATATTGTAAAGCATAGTTCGTAATCATCACCGCCAGCCAGCGCATAATGCCAAGCCTTTTGCGTTTCAAGTGATTTTAGTGATTCATCTATCGGAAGCTGGTCGAGTTGTAATGTGGCACCTTTATTTGATGCTTTTAAAATATGTCCTAGATCTTGGGCGAGACCATCTGAAACATCAATCATACTCGATGCCAAACCCTTCAACTGTTGTCCTAATTCACAACGTGGTGTTGGATAATCCAAACGTTGCTGTAAGGGATGCCCTAAATGCTGTAATCCAAATGCGGCATCTCCAACTTGTCCGCTGACACAAATATAATCACCCACTTGTGCACCAGCCCGTGTAACGGCTTGACCTTGTTCAATCCAACCAAGTGCAGTGACACTCATCGTGAGTTGTGTGCTTTGGGTGGTATCACCACCAATTAAACTGACACCGAACTGATCGCAGCATTCAAATAGTCCGCGACTAAATTCGGCTAACCACTCGTGATCAATCGTTGGTAGGCTCAGTGCCAATAAAATACTGTGTGGCTTTGCACCCATAGCTGCGAGGTCGGATAAATTAACCGCGACACTTTTCCAGCCAATGGCATGGGCAGAAGTATTTAAGGGGAAATGTCGGCCAGCAACTAATGTGTCTGTACAGATCACCAGTTGTTGTGCGGGAGGAGGGGTAACAATGGCTGAGTCATCGCCAATTCCTAAACTCACATCAACGTTTGATGGGCGTTTAAAGTATTGGTCAATAATGGAAAACTCAGCCATAGTACACAAGCCTATTATTTTGCTTGTTGTTTTTCAGCTTCACGAAGCTTTGATGAAAGACGGTCTAATACACCATTGATATATTTATGACTGTCTGCACCACCAAAGTGTTTTGCTAGCTCAATTGCTTCATCAAGTACTACTCGGTACGGAACTTCGAGGTGATCTCTTAATTCATACGCGCCTAGTCGTAACGTTGCAAGTTCTACACCATCCAGTGCAGATAACTCACGGTCAAGTACAGGAACGAGTAACTCATCTAAAGCTTCATGTTGAGCAACCACTTGAGTGAGCAATTCATGGTAATAGTTAAGGTCAACTTTGTGCATGGCATTTTCTACACGGGTACGTGCTTCAATTTCATGAACAGGATTCTGACTCATTTGCCATTCATAAATCCCTTGTACAGCAAAACGACGTGCTTTGCGTTTCGCTGCATAAGCGGCCTGAAGTGTTTGCGACATGCTTTAAATTGCCTTTAATAAGTTAACCATTTCGATTGCAGTCAATGCAGCTTCGCTACCTTTGTTTCCTGCTTTCGTACCAGAACGTTCGATTGCTTGTTCAATGCTGTCGGTTGTTAAGACACCATTGATCACTGGCATTGTGCTTTCAAGTGCAACCACACCTAAACCTTTGGCACATTCGCCTGCAACAAAATCAAAATGTGGTGTGCTACCACGGATCACTGCACCTAATGCAATGATGGCATCAAATTTATTTGATGCGGCTAATTTTTTTGCAACAATAGGCAGTTCCCATGCACCAGGTGCATGAATCACGGTAATTGCATCTTCTGCAACACCATGACGTTTTAAGGTGTCGATCGCACCTTCAAGTAAATGTTCAACCACAAAGCTGTTGAAACGACCCACTAAGATCGCATAACGACCTTCGCTTGCGAGATGTAATAAACCTTCAATTCGGCGAATTGCCATAGCAACCTCGATTATTTTGCTGTGATTTGATCGGCAGTGATATATTCCACTACCTCTAGATTAAATCCTGATAAGGCGTTGAAACGCAGCGGTGAGCTGAGCAGTTTCATTTTTTCCACACCTAGATCGCGTAAAATTTGTGCGCCTACACCAATGGTTTGATATTGCTGCGATAGTGCGGCATTTGATTTCAATGGTTTTGGTTGATTGAGCTGATGAAGTGCATGACCCAAATCTTCCAAATGATCTTGACCAATCCAAACCAACACGCCACGTTCACTTGCGGCAATGGTTTTCATGGCAAGATCAAGATTCCACGCTGCTGAACCATCTGCTTTTTTGAGTTTGAGCAGATCACGGACAGGACTGAAACCATGCACACGAACTGTGGTCACGCCTTCTTTCGGCTCGCCCTTAACCAATGCTAAATGAATATCAGGGTCACCAATTTCGCGATATTTATATAAATCGAAAGTGCCGTATTCTGTCTCAATGGTTTCTTGAGATAAACGTTCTACGGTTTGTTCGTTGGTCATACGATAATGAATAAGATCCGCAATGGTTCCAATCTTTAAACCATGTTTTTCAGCGAAAATTTCCAAATCAGCACGACGTGCCATGGTACCGTCATCATTGATAATTTCACAGATGACAGAGGCTGGTTCTAGACCTGCAAGGCGAGCAAGATCACAGCCTGCTTCGGTATGTCCTGCACGGTGTAATACACCACCTGGTTGTGCCATTAATGGGAAAATATGCCCAGGTTGTACGATATCACTTGGTTTAGCATGTGCTGCAACTGCTGCATGAATGGTATGCGCACGTTCAGCTGCCGAAATACCTGTGCTAATACCCTCGGCTGCTTCAATCGAGAGTGTAAAGTTGGTGGCGTGTTGAGCACCATTTTGATCAACCATCAACGGGAGATTGAGTTGTTTGCAGCGTTCACGACTGAGGGTTAGGCAGACCAAACCACGGGCATGAGTAATCATAAAGTTAATATCTTCAGGACGTACATGCGTAGCAGCGATAACTAAATCACCTTCATTTTCACGATCTTCATCATCCATAAGGATGACCATTTTGCCTGCACGAATATCTGCGACAAGCTCTTCAACACGACTCAGCGGCATTCGCTTTCACCCTTGATGCTGCCTTTTCAGGCACTAGTATTCGATAAATCTGGCATAGTTTAACGCATTTTAAAAAATTTCGCCTGTGCTTCTTGATCAATTCAAAAATGCGATGTGGAAAAGCAAATATTAGCTTGGGCTGGATAGACAGTCATAGGCTTTTGATGATGATTTTTTGATGAATTTGCACAGGAAAAAATAAGGCATTGTCGTAAAACAAAGCCTTATTTTTATTAAAGATTGAGCAATTGGATCAAATATCTTAATCAGCTACAGCACTTGAATCAGGATTCGGTTGCTGCTTTTGCTTTCTTGCCCATCAATATTTCAGTGCGTAGTGTCTGCGCCACGGTTGCACATTCTTCATTCATGCCATTAATCATAAAGGCATGGCGGGTCATGATATTACTTGGGTTTGGCATTGCGACCAGTTCATAATGATTTTGAATGGTTTTGAGTTGTTCATGGTTCAAATGCAAAGCAGCTTCTTTGGCATGAATATGTTGTGTTAAACGTTTTGCAGCTTCAACTGCATCTAATTGCATCGCATCGACGGCACTGGCAACAGCCCCTCGTGTTTGCAGTGCAAAACGTTTGTCTTCTCGATAACGCTTATATAAAACATCTGATAATAATTGGAACACAGCACCGATCATCATCAGACATTCAAGCGCTTCAGGTTGCTCCGAAGTTGTCGATAAGGTTGCACCCTCCGCACTAAACTCTTGTACCACATGGATTTGTGTTGAATCGATCTGATAATGCTTAGTTGAGAGATCAATACTTTTATCGAGAAACAATTGGCATAGTTTAAAATAAGGCACAGAAACAGATTGGTTGACACTATTTAGTAACTGTTTTGGATCATAAAACTGAATGTTTAAAGCCAAGCTATGATCATCCAATTGAGTAGATTCTCTTGGTTTCTTCTCAGCTGGAGTTTTGTTTTGGGTTTTTGCTTGCTGTTGAGCTTGTGCAACCAAAGTGATGGCATTTTGCTTTTCTAAAGCAAGGGCTTGAGTTAAGCGTTGAATCTCATGTTTTAAATGATTTTCTTGATTGATTCGCGTCAAATATTCACTACGGGTTGGACGCGCAATGACTCGATATGGCAGCCAGATGAGGAAGTGAAGGAATAATGAAGCAAAAATGGCTAACCACTGAGTTCGTAAGATTTCACCAATACTTGGCTGAATCAGTGTAATTTCAACAGTTCCAACTTTCTTTTCATTTTGCAGCGCATCACGGACAAACACTTCACCTTGGCGAGTTTTTGCCATACCACTGGTTGCCAGCACTTGTTTATTCGCATCTAAAATTCGAATAGATGCAACACTTGGATTGGTTGCATAGCGATTGGCGACCAATGCCAATGAAACCGTATTGGCTGGTTCTAGTTCAGCAAGACTGTCGGCCACCAGCTGACTGGTCATCAACTGTCCTTGGCTGGCACGATTTTCATTGAGTTGATGTGTCGTTGCAATCACCAATAAAAAGGTATGCAATGCAAAACTTACGATCAGTAGGCTAGCAAATAGCCCTTGGCGAGGCGCATTCAAGTTAAACTTCCAAGGTAAATAGATTTAGGTTCGGTTATGTTATGATTCTTACACACAATAGTTGTCGCTCAAACACGAGTCAATTCATGCGAGAAATCATTCTTATATCCTTTCTAGGACCAGATCAACCGAATCAGTTTACTCGATTAATGCAGGTACTCTCCGTACATTCTTTGCAAATACTCGATGTTGGTCAGGCTGTTATCCATAATCAACTGACCCTTGGGATCGTTGTGGCTTCGGATAATGAGACTGCAACAGCATTGGCAATGAAAGAGATTTTGATTTTAGCACATGATATTGGTCTCACTGTGCGATTTAAACCAATCTCCAACGCAGAATATGATCAATGGGTGAGTGAAGGGGGGCGTACACGCTATATTGTGACTGCGCTTGCGCCAGAGTTGACCGCAGAACACTTGCAAGCTGTTACCCGAATTGTGTCGAGTCAAGGCTTTAATATTGAAACGGTTACACGCTTGTCGGGACGTTTAGGGTTAGATGAAGAAAGCCCATTCCCACGTCGAGCTTGTGTACAATTTGGTCTAAGCGGGCAGATGCTCGATGCACAAGCGATGCGTGCTGCTTGTTTAAGTTTGTCTGGTGAGTTGAATATTGATGTCGCCGTACAAGAAGATAATGCTTACCGTCGTAATCGCCGTTTAGTCTGTTTCGATATGGACTCAACCTTGATTGAACAAGAAGTGATTGATGAGCTTGCATTAGAAGCAGGTGTAGGCGAGCAAGTTGCTGAAATCACAGAGCGTGCGATGCAAGGTGAGCTTGATTTTCAACAAAGTTTCCGTGCACGTGTGGCGTTGCTAAAAGGCCTAGATGCTTCAGTTTTACCGAAAATCGCAGAGCGTTTAACCGTGACAGAAGGCGCTGAACGTTTGATTTCAACGCTAAAAGCACTAGGCTATAAAACGGCTATTTTATCGGGTGGTTTTCAATATTTTGCTGAATATTTGCAAGCCAAACTCGGGATTGATGAAGTACACGCCAATATTCTGGATGTCGAAGATGGTGTGGTGACAGGTGAGGTAAAAGGCGCGATCGTTGATGGTGCGCGTAAAGCTGAATTGTTACGTCAACTGGCAGAAAGAATGGGAATTTCACTTGAGCAAGCAATGGCCGTCGGTGATGGGGCCAATGATTTGCCAATGTTGTCGATTGCTGGATTAGGTGTTGCTTTCCGAGCTAAACCTTTAGTGCGTCAAAATGCCAATCAAGCAATCTCAAGTGTAGGTTTAGATGGTGTACTGTATCTACTAGGTATGCACGATAAAGACTTAAATCGCGCTTAAATCGCGATTCTATGCTTCAACAATGCCGCTTTTTAAAGCGGCATTGTTCATTTTTGATGCGTCATGATTTGGTCATAATTATGTCTAAATGTATAGAAAAACAACGATAAAAAAATTCGAAAAAAAGTTTTTTTGAGCTAAAAAATAGCGATAGTTTTTTGTAATGACACGCCGCAATTGATGCTATATGGAGATTCAGGACTTTTGTAATTTTAAAAAATGTAATGACAAAAGCATATTGCGACAGCTTGTGTCGTAAGGCTAATTTCAAGCTCTTTTTTTCTAAAAAAAACCCTCCATAATGCATAAAGACGCAAATGCAATACGTAGTACTGTTAGAGATTACAGAACAATTATGATGAGGTCTGCGCAAGACACAGACCATCCCTTTAAAGACGGAGGTTCCTATGGAAGCAGCGAATTTCACCATGTGGGTTGGATTTGGCTTAATCGCTGTCGCAGTTATTGCTGTTTTCTTTTCTCCTTATCGTCGTTGGTTAGGTTTTATGTTGGCGGGTATGCTCTGCTGGGGACTGTTAGAAGTCGTACGTTTTGGAGTACAAACGATCTTCGATATATCAGTCGCCTATAGTTATCTGACTGCTTTAAGCCTTGCGATGGTAACGGTTACATTCATTCTTTTACGTGAAGACAAACAAGCACAAAAACAGCTGGCAAATCGTCAATATATTGAACATACACCTGTATACAAGGATGATCAGCAACAATGTTCTAGCCGATAATTTATAATAATTCGAATCGCAACAAAGGCATGCTCAGCATGCCTTTGTTGCATTCTGTGACAAAGCTTTGGCTGTCTGATCTACAATTGTGCTAGGATACGGTTGTCTTAATTTTCATCATAATACTGTAGGCATAAATGTCATGAAGCTTTCTTCTTTACCAGTGGTTAAGTTACCTATCGTTGATGTAAGCACAGATCCGCTTGATTTATTGGTGGCAGGTTTGGCGTTACGTATGAAGCAATTGGCACGTACTAGCCCGAAGTTTATTGAGTTAGTTCATGACCGTGAATTCCGTATTCAAATTGGCACCGATTTAGGCATGGCTCGCCAGATTCTAGTTAATCGTGGCAAGATTGAAACAGTTGCTGGTAGCCCAGAACAAGCTGATTTTATTTTACAGTTTGCATCAAGTGAGCAGGGCGTGAAAACCTTATTAAAAGGTGATCCAACGGCATTTATGACGGGTATGCAAGATGGCAGCATCAAAATGGAAGGTGACTTTAGCCTGTTGGTTTGGTTCAACCAAGCCGCTAAATTGATTCCACCAAAAGTACCAAAACCTGTGAAAGAAAAAATTCGCCAAGCACGTGCATTTATTAAAGAAAAAACGGGTAAATAAACCGATTCGAAAAACTCCCTAAATGAACTGCACTTCGAAAGTTGGACGCTTTTAGTCTAATTTGAAGGGTGCAGCTTATAAAAGGGAGTTTTTTATTGCGTTATTTTATTCGATTTCAAGCTGAAAGGTCACAGGGCCATCATTAACTAAGTGCACTTTCATATCTGCGGCAAAAATACCCGTTTGTACATTTTGAAATTGTTGTTGAGTATACTCAACCAATTGTTCATACAGCGCTTTTGCGTCATTAGGGGGCATTGCAGGACCAAAGTCTGGTCGTAAACCTTTTTGCGTTTGGGCCATTAAGGTAAACTGGGAAACCAATAAAATTCCACCATTGGCTTGGCTCACATTCCAGCCCATTTTGCCTTGCTCATCATCAAAAACTCGATATTTTAAAATTTTATCTATCAGTTTTTGACCTTTTTCTAAGTTATCTTCTTTGCCTAAACCTAAGAAAACCAATAATCCTTTTTCAATTTCACCAGTTGTTTGACCGTCAACCACAACTTTGGCTTCGAGAACTCGCTGAATTAGTGCACGCATAAATAAATTTGAATGATGAATGAAAGAGAAGCGCTAAGTTTAACAGAGACATGGGTTAAAATTGAGCCGTGCAGCAAAAGTCTACTATTCAATAAGAAGCATTTAGTTGTATAACAAAACATATCTTATAAAAATTGGTTAAAACCATCATCTATGTCTGCCATTGTTCGATCATTACTGGATACCGACTTATATAAATTCACTATGTTACAAGTGGTATTACATCAGTTTCCGCAAACGCATAGTGTTTATTTATTCCGTTGTCGAAATTTAGACGACACCCTTTATCCTTTATCGGAGATCTTGCCTGAGTTAAATCATCAGCTTGATCTATTATGTGACTTAAAGTTTAAAGAAGATGAACTGCAATACTTACGTTCATTGCGTTTTATCAAAAGCGATTTTGTCGATTATTTAGAATTATTCCAACTCAAGCGTCGTTTTATCAAAGCCAGTATTGATGAGGCAGGGCGGTTAGATATTCGTATCGAGGGGCCGATGGTACAGGCGATGATGTTTGAGATCTTCGTCTTGGCCATCGTGAATGAGTTGTACTTCAGCCGTATCCGTACGGATGCTGTGTTGGAGGAGGGTGAACGTCGACTCCAGCAGAAACTGGTTCAACTACAACAATATGCCCAAGAGCAACAAGATAATGAACCACCGTTTTTGGTTTCAGACTTTGGTACACGTCGCCGTTATAGTTTTGATTGGCAAAAACATGTGGTACAGGCTTTTCATACAGCTGCGCCGAAAGTATTTCGTGGTACCAGTAATGTATTGCTTGCCAAAGAATTAGGGATTAGCCCAATTGGGACGATGGCACACGAGTTTTTACAGGCTTTTCAGGCACTTGATGTGCGATTGAGGAATTTTCAGAAAGCCGCCTTAGAAGCATGGGTACAAGAATACCGAGGTGATTTAGGGATTGCTTTGACTGATGTGGTCGGTATGGATGCATTCTTACGCGATTTTGACCTGTATTTTGCCAAATTATTCGATGGTTTACGGCATGATAGTGGTGATCCTTACGAATGGGGCGATAAAGCCTATGCGCATTACCGTAAGTTGAAAATCGATAGTAAAACCAAAATGTTGACCTTTAGTGATGGGTTGAATTTAGAGAAAGCTTGGGCATTACATCAATATTTTAAAGATCGCTTTCAGGTGAGTTTTGGGATCGGAACTAATCTGACCAATGATATGGGACAGACACCGCTGAATATTGTGTTGAAGTTGGTCGAGTGCAATCGTCAATCTGTCGCAAAGATTTCGGATAGTTCTGGTAAAACCATGACTGATAATGAAACATTTTTGGCGTATTTGCGTCAGGTGTTTGAGATTGAGGAAAATGAAAGCTAGTCTTTAAGCTAACTGATTTAGAGAGTAGTGATCACGGTATCTTACAGAGCATTATTGAAATATCTGGATAAACCTTCGGTTCGACCTACTTTTCTTTCGGGAAAAGTAGGCAAAACCATTGTCATCCACAAAACCTGTTCATTTCCTTCTACTATTTTATCTTTCGCAGAAACAATATCTTGTAAATATTGCGCAGGTTGTGGATGACGTTTGCGAGTATCCTATTACATGCGATAGGTCATATTAAATTTGACGCGTTTTATGGACATTCATTTATCTGTATATCTCCTTTTCTGCTAAATGAATGCAAAAAATCGAGCAAAGATAAAAAGTGAGCTATGCTAAAATCAAACATGATGTGATGACACAAGCGCATAACAATGACTGATATTGATTTTAAACTCGGTTTACTGATTGAGCCTGAACAGCTTGTTCCTTATTTAGGGCATGAGCTAATTCGTGTTGTTGATCTAAGCCGTGCCTCGGTTTATGAACAATTACATATTCCGCATGCCATTCATTTGCAACCTAAATATTTAGTTGCTCAAAATGAGCAGGCCAATGGGGTGTTGCCAGATAATGACGGTTTAAGCGCTTTAATTGAAAAGCTAAATATTTCTCCTCAGCATCATGTCGTGGTTTATGATGATGAAGGCGGTGCTTGGGCTGGGCGTTTAATCTGGAATTTACATTGCCTTGGTTTTACGCGAACCAGTCTGATCAATGGTGGCATTCATGCTTGGTTAGGCGCTGGACTTCCAACAAGTGCTGAAGTTGAGCGTTTTAGCCCTGTTCAGGAATTAGTGCAAGTTGACTTGAACGCAGTACAGCAGTACAGAGTTGAATATCAAGAGTTATTGGCGCAAGTCGAACAAGGTGATATTCAACTATGGGATTGTCGTAGTAATGAGGAATATACAGGGTTACGGTTAGCTGCGCGACGCGGCGGTCACATCCCAAATGCACTGCATTTTGAGTGGAGTACTGCCCTTAATCGTGAAAATCATCTAAAATTACACCCGCTTGAACGCACTCAACAACGTTTAGAGCAACTCGGCTTTAATTTACAACAACCTGTAGTGGTGTATTGTCAGTCACATCACCGTTCTGGTTTGGCATATATTTTAGCAAGATTGCTTGATTGGCAAGTGAGAGCCTACGATGGTGCGTGGAGTGAATGGGGCAATCGCCTCGATAGTCCTATTACTACAGGGGAGTCACCATCTTGAGTTTCGCAGCAGATTTAAAAAAACAACTTTTTATCAAAGCACAAAATTTAGTACCGCAACATCAACTTAGCCGTGTGGTTGGCAAGGTTGCCGCAAGTGAAAATGTTTTGGTGAAAACTGCTGTTATTCAGGCATTTAAAGCAAAATATGGCATTGATATGAGCATTGCCGAGCAAACCAATCCAAATCAATATAAATCATTTAATGAGTTTTTCACACGTGCTTTGAAACAAGGTGTACGTGGTGTAGATGAGCGTGCCGATAGTATTGTTTGTCCTGCGGATGGTGCGATTTCACAGCTCGGTAAGATTGAAGCGGGTGATATTTTCCAAGCGAAGGGTCAAAGCTTTTCTGTTGAGAAATTGATTGGCGACCCACAGCTAGCAAAACCATTTGTGGATGGGCAGTTTGCAACTGTTTATTTGTCACCTAAAGATTATCATCGTGTGCATATGCCATTGGCAGGTACATTGACCGAAACTTTATATATTCCGGGTGAGTTGTTCTCAGTCAACCAAACCACGGCTGAAAATGTTCCGGGTTTATTTGCGCGTAATGAGCGTATGGTGTGTTTGTTTGACACTGAGCTTGGTCGTATGGCAGTGGTGTTGGTTGGTGCAATGATTGTTGCAGGGATTGAAACAGTTGCCACAGGTAAGGTAAAACCGACGGGTCGTGTTGAATTGCAACATCATCAAATGCAGTTGGATAAAGGTGCTGAGTTAGGTCGTTTCTATCTAGGCTCAACTGCTGTGGTTTTATTTGAAAAAGATAAAATGGTTTGGGAAGAGCAGTTTAAAGCCAATTCGACCGTGGTGATGGGTGAGCGTTTAGGTCATTCGGTTTAATTTAGCAGTAATTTTTAAAAAGCCCCGAAATAGGGGCTTTTTGTTTTACGTATTTCGGGTAAGCTGTTTTATGTTAATTTTAGAAGAATTAAATAAGTATTAAAGCTCCTATTCATTTCGCTAGTCTTCATTAACATCGCAACTACTAAGTAATGTATTCAATACAAATGCTTCATTAGCTACGCCATCTAGCCCCTCATACTCAAAGTTGTAAAGACCTTTAACTAGAACAGTTAATTTATTTTGCCTGCTTAGAAAAAAACTCAGACCTATTACATCTACAGGATGATGAACCCCACCTAAATATATAGAACCCGTTAAATCACCTTGATTAAAACTCAAAGACTTATTAACCAAATCGCAAAGTTTTGTTGATGGTAAGTCAATATCATCTAAACGAATTATTGGACTTACGATCTCATCTTTGTAGATAAATGACTCCATAAAAATATGGATAGATATTTCAGAATCTGTAGAACTAAAAATAATTGCATGTTTGGCAATTAAATCTTTTATGTTAAATATATTCATATAATTGATATCAATAAAATATTGATTCTATATCAGAATCTAGGATTAAAAAAATATATGAGCTAATGTCAGAGAGTTAATTATTTAACATTGTATAAGGCATATTATGTTAATTTTATGAAAACTTAAAGAGTCTTTAGATCATGATAGTCCATATTATAAGAGAAGCTTGTTGTTCCCAAGATGACCAATTAGGTCCTTTGGAGATACAATTAGAATGTTATGAAAATTCAACATTAGAACAAGTAATAAATGAAATCTGCAGAGTAAAATTCCTTCAATATAGTTCATCACATAACCATATGATAGGCAGAATAGACGATCAAAAAATAGTTGAAATATTGCTACTTAAAGAAGAAATAATTTTTCATATTTATAAAGATAGTTTAGTTAGGAACTTAATAACTGAAAGTGGATTACGTTTTTCTTTTATAAATAATATTTTTGAAACTAAAGATAAAACAATGACTGAAAATAGATCTGATCAACATCTAGTAAAAAGAAGTTTTTTTAAAAAACTTCTTTTTTGGAAATAAGTTTAATTTTTACTTATCTAATATAATCGGCGTTGTGTGTGGAAAATACAATTTAGTTAATAAAAAATCAAATTCTTATGTTTTTATAAAGCATCAAGAGTAATTAGAAAGAACAATATGAGACAAGATATTTTTCGTTAGCAATCTTGTTTTGTTTCTTGAGTATTATTCTTGTAAGCCATTTCCTACACCAATTCCAGTCAATGACCTATATTCAGCCCCAATCGAATCACCTAATATGAACTCATCAGGAACAGGAGGTTCCAAAACACAAAACAAAAATAATAAGTTTGAGCATCAGGACGTGAGGTACGACAGGAGTTATACCTAAAGTGCGAAATACGAAAAAGCCCGACAGGATGTCGGGCTTTTTTCATGCTTATTTAGCGATTATAAAGGAACAATGTTCACAGCATTTGGGCCTTTTTGACCTTGAGCAACGCTGAATGAAACTTGTTGACCTTCATATAAGGTTTTAAAACCAGAATTTGCGATTTCGCTGAAGTGAGCAAACACATCAGGACCTGATTGTTGTTGAATGAAACCAAAACCTTTAGTTTCGTTAAACCACTTTACTGTACCAGTAACTGTATTAGACATAATATATCCTACTAAATTTTAATAATTTTCAGCCGCTTAATGAGGCTATGTATAACTTTGAAAAAGGATAAAGAATTGAGCTTAAGATCTAAAAAAACGAAGGATTATGACTAAAACTGCGATACTTAAAGAAGATTTACTAAACTATACTTTTTCTAGTTAACTTAAGTATACATGGAATTGAATAATATTCAAGTTTTTTATATGTAATATTTATTTTTCTTATATTTTGCAATATTCATGATCAAGTTCTGTGTAAGTTTTTATGTGAATTTAGCTGATCTAATAATTATTTTCCGCCGTGAACAATGTACGCTTTTTCTTACAGTGATTAGGGACAATATCCCATATTCAGACTGCTTTAAATTGCCTAATATGAACTCATCAGGAACAGGAAGTTCCAAAACATAAAACAAAAATAATAAGTTTGAGCATCAGGACGTGAGGTACGACAGGAGTTGCACCTAGAAACGAAATACGAAAAAAGCCCGACAGGATGTCGGGCTTTTTTTATGCCTATTCAAAAATTTCTTTACTCCAAAGCTCGATCAGCAGTTGAATGGTTTTACTCAAGGGTTTATAGCTGGCCCAAATGGCATGGATGGGCATATCCAGTCCATTGGTGGTGTCACTAAACTCTAAACGCACTAAACTGTGCTTGGTAAAATGCTCCGACACGACTGAAAGCGGAAAATTTCCCCAACCCATCCCTTGTTCTACCATATGAATTGCCATTGATAGATTATCAGTGTACCAATACGAATCAGAAACCAAAATACGAGGATCGGGTAGAGGATAATTTTTACTAGCGACAATAATTTGTCTAAACTCAGACAACATGGTGAGTTCATTTTTATGTTGTGCCTTGAGTTGTTGTGCTTGCTCAGGGGAAATGGCAGCGACAAACTGTTCAACACCTAATAGTCGAAAACGTTGATTGATATCGATATTTGATGAGCTATAAGCAATATATAAATCAATTTCATTGTTCTGTAGGCGTGCTTTTAATTCTTGCTGTGGTGCGCAAACTATTTCAATATTTAAAAGAGGATAGTGCTGAATTAATTGTTCAATGCCCTTTAAGATGATTTTTTGATTGATATCGGCTGCTACACCAATACAGATACGAGTTTCTAATCCAGTTGAAAGTTCAGAGAGATGCATTTCGAGCTGGCGTAGCTTCGTCACAATCAATCTTGCGTGGGGTTCAATTGAAAGTGCAATTTCCGTTGGTGCTAAATGATTTTTACTGCGTTCAAATAATTTTAAATTCAATTCAGCTTCTAAATTGGCAATCGCCATGCTCACTGCGGAAGGAACCCGATTTAAGGCGCGGGCAGCTGCAGAGAAACTTCCACGATCAATGATTTCTAGAATCAATTCAAGCTGCTCACTACTCAGTTTCATTGCAATTTCCTTTTCAGTAAATCTGATAACGATTGACTTTTTTTATCAGATCTAGAGCGTAAAATCTAGCGATTGTTGATTTTAAGGTGTGATCATGCAAGGAACGAAACGAAGAGTAACTTATGTTTTTTTCTATGAAGTATTTAGCTTTTTGATCTGTGCCATGATTTTGGCAGTGCTTTCTGGTACAAGTATGAGTCATACAGGACCATTATCGGTGCTAATCGCAGTTATTGCGGTGACCGTAAATTTTTTCTACAACTATGTTTTTGAAATGTGGGAAAAACGACAAATTTCTAAAACGCGTACTGTGAAAAGAAGGATCGTACATGCAATTGGGTTTCAAATTGTTTTGGTAACGATCTTGATTCCATTGATTGCGTGGTGGATGCAGATCAGTTTACTCAAAGCATTCTTATTGGATTTTAGTTTGATGATCCTCATCCCATGTTATACCTTTGTGTATAACTATTTCTTTGATCATATTTTTGGCTTACCGAGCCATTTACTTGAAGCAAAACAGTTGAATGCAACAGTAAATAATTAATTCAATCTAAAAAACAAAACAGCCGATCTGTCTAGATCGGCTGTCTGTAGTTATTCAACTGCCCATTTATCCAATATAGAGACGTTCTTTTGGAAAAACGGCTGTAAAAGTTGAGCCTTCATTTTCTTTGGAGCTAATTTCGAGATGTGCACCGTGTTGCATCAATACGTGTTTCACAATTGCAAGGCCTAAACCCGTTCCACCTGTTTGACGGCTACGCGCACTATCCACCCGATAAAATCGTTCAGTTAAACGAGGTAAATGTTTGGGATTTATTCCAATACCATTGTCTTGAACGGTAAAATAGGCTTGATCGCCATCCTCATGCCATCCAATGGTAATAATGCCACCTTTGGGCGTGTATTTAATCGCATTGGTAATGAGATTGCTGAAAGCACTGGCAATTTCCATGTCTGAGCCGATCAGATCACAGTGACTATCAATATCTAAGTTGAGTGTGTGACCATAATCAAGATTGTAGGCACGAGCATCATCAAATAATTGATTCATCAAATTTGCCATCTCAATAATCTGATTTTTTGCAACTTTTTTATTATTTTCGAGATTGGACAAGAGCAGTAAGTCATTAACCAATGCATTCATACGTTTGGTTTGTGACTGCATTTGTGTAAAAGCACGTTTCCAGCGAGGGGTGATATCGTCCTGATCAGTAAAGGTTTCGATATAGCCACTGAGTACGGTCAGCGGGGTACGTAACTCATGTGAAATATTATCAACAAAGTCCTTACGCATTTGTTCAAGATTATGCATGCGGGTGATGTCATGTGCGACCAAAAGACGGCTTTCCCCCCCAAAGCGGGTAATTTTGACTTGCACATAACGCTCTTCATCCATTTGTGCTTGTAGACGGATGCCATCGGGTGCTTGATCACTATGGTTAAAATATTCAATAAAATTGGGTTGGCGCAAGATCGACAGCAAGTTACGCCCGCGATCCATTGGATTGATACCCAATAATTTTTCTGCGGCTGGATTCCACCATTCGAGCTGATGTTGGTCATCAATCAAGACAACGGCTTCTGCCAACGCCACCAATGATGATTGTGCACGGTCAATCAAACCTACCATTTCGGCTTGTACAATACGTTCTTGGCGTTGAGCGCGATAAACGTTGAACAATAATGCACCCCAAATCCCATTCAGATTCGGTGGCATATCGTAAGGACGATTAGAGATCCATTCATTGACGAGATAAAGTGAGCGAAGCTGTAGGATGAAAAACACCACAAAAGCGACGAAAATACAGCTCCAAAAGTATCCAACTCCAAATCCGATTAAGCTCGCAATCAATAAGAAAAACAATAATAGTCTTAAATCTTGTTTTGCAAACGTCCATAAGCTGCTGTATTGAAAACGTTGATGTTCGCGCGCCAGCTCAGGGACGGGATATGGTTCATACATAAAGGGTTTTAACCTGCTGCCAAATCAGCTCGTGTAGAGAAACGATAACCTGTGCCACGTACCGTTTGAACAAAGCGATCAACACCAAAAGGTTCTAACACTTTACGTAAACGACGAATATGCACATCAATGGTACGGTCTTCAATATACACATTTCCACCCCATACTTGGTCAAGTAATTGGGCACGTGTATAAGCACGTTCTGGATGTGTCATAAAGAAGGCCAGTAAACGATATTCAGTTGGACCCATATCGAGAATACTCTCACCAAAGCTCACACGCTGACTCACTGGGTCTAGCATTAAGCCATTGGCATCAATCACTTTTTCACCGCTCAGTGCATTGGCACGACGCAATACCGCTTTGATACGAGAAACCAGTTCGCGGGTCGAAAAAGGTTTGGTCATGTAGTCGTCGGCACCTGCATCCAGACCTTGAACCTTATGATCTTCTTCACCACGAGCTGTGAGCATGATCACAGGGATCTCTGCCAAGTTTTCATCTCGTTTCAAGCGACGGCACAAATCTACACCACTTACACCACCTGGCAGCATCCAATCCAGCAAGATAAGAGCAGGACGCTGATCAACGATAATCTGATGCGCTTGCTTAGCATCCTCAGCTTGTAAACATTGGAAGCCAGCCATATCCAAAGAGGTATGGATCATTTCGCGGATCGGTAGCTCATCATCGACAATTAAAATATAGTCATCTTTCACAGCGCAATACCCTCAAAATCTGTAACGGTTAACCGTTTTGTTGTTATGACAGGCTTATTACAAAGATTAATTATGACAATATCATTGCAAAAGGGTAAATAAAGTCGAATTTAGCAATAAATTGTGACAATTGTGGGGCAGAGGAGTGACTAATTGATGACAGTTTGCTTGAAATTAAAACAAATAAATTCATCTGTTTAACAGCGCTGTCTTGTAGCAGTTACATTTGTCACAAAACTGTAAAACGATTTTAATTTTTTTGTGTCGTGTTTTCAATAAATGATAAAAACACCGCACAACAGGCATTTAGGACGTCTTCCAATGGCTGTTTAAAGCCTTCTGATACCCAACGGATAATAATATGAGTGACATAGCCATTTAAACCTGTCGCCATCAGAGATACCTCCTCGGTGGTTTGCGGCACATTGGGCATCGTGATCATCACAAAGCCTTGAATAATCCGATCAAATTGCGTCAGCGTTTCTTGGATTGTCGCTTGATTGTGTAGGTCTTGGACGAGCATCGCATCGATGTAAATAATTCGTGCCATGCGTGGATCATCTTTAATGGTATTCAGTAGCGCAGATAACCCTGCTGTGACCATATTTTTCGGTTCAGGCGCAGCCATCAGTACAGCTTGGGTCAAACAGCTTTGCATTTTACTGATCATGCGTAAAAAAACAGTTTGGAAAAGTTCTTCACTCTTTTTAAATGACTCATAAAAATAGCGTTCAGTGAGTTTTGCTTCGTTACAAACATCTTTGACGGTCACAGAGAAAAATCCTTGTGTCCCATACATCGCAATACCTGCTTCGATCAGTTTTTCCCGACGAGCTTCTTTGCGTTCAGTTAAAGACAGACCTTTAAATTGACGCTCTTTGGTTTCGTTCGTTTTTTTCTTTGTCTTGGTTTGCTTCTCAGTTGTCATCGAAAAACCGTTCCCTAAAAAAGTCTATATATCGTATGTCTAGCAGCGCTTAGATTGCAAACTGTTTAAAAATAATATGTCTTGTTTCTGTCGCTTTAGCCAATAACACGATGTATGACTCAAATGCCAACAGACCTTAGAACGAGCATTTATGACAAGCATTATGTTTGTTCTTGCCATTTGTCTTAAAAGCATAGTGTACTATATTGACAACATGTATTGTCAAAATTATATTGGTTACAAGTTAAACGGCACATGATCTGAGCGAATATGTGCATATCATTCGCAATACAAAGGATAGGCAATGAAAAACTTTAAAAATAAAGTCGCAGCGATCACAGGTGCTGGCTCTGGGATTGGACAACAACTGGCACTTTTGTTGGCTCAACAAGGCTGCCATTTGTCATTGAGTGATATCAATGACAAAGGTTTGGCACAGACTGTTGAGCTGGTTAAACAACATCCAGTTACTGTCACTACCAAAGTTCTTGATGTTTCTAACCGTGATGCGGTGAAACAATGGGCACAAGATACCGTACAAGATCATGGCTCAGTGAATATGATCTTCAACAATGCGGGTGTTGCATTAGGCTCAACAGTAGAAGGTGCAAGCTACGAAGATCTAGAATGGATCGTTGGAATTAACTTTTGGGGCGTGGTTTACGGTACTAAAGAATTCCTACCATTTATTAAACAAACTAAAGATGGCCATATCATCAACATCTCTAGTATTTTTGGCTTAACCTCACAACCGACACAGTCTGCATATAATGCGACTAAATTTGCGGTGCGTGGTTTTACTGAATCGCTTCGCCAAGAGTTAGATATTGAGAAAAGTGGCGTAAGCTCACTTTGTGTACATCCGGGTGGTATCCGTACCAATATTGCAAAAGCTGCAAAAATGAATGACAGCTTAAAGAGCTTAGGGATGGATCCAAATAAATCGATTAAGCAGTTTGATAAGTTCTTGCGTACGCCACCTGAAGAGGCGGCTCGTCAAATCCTTCAAGCCGTATTGAAAGATAAACGCCGTTTATTAATTGGAACAGATGCTCGTATCGTCGATTCATTCCAGCGTTTATTCCCAACAGGCTATCAACGTATTGCGGCTTTTGCCACCAAAATGCTGTAATCGCTACGTTACTTCAAGAAAGCCATTCTAAATCGAATGGCTTTTTTTTAAATCAAAACTTTGATTTTCCCTTTCTTCCAAACGAACTGATAATACGTGGCTTGGAATACACATAGGCAGACAAAAGCCAGAGCATAGGCCATCCAAATTCCGGTCAGTCCCCATAGTGTGGTAAACCAATAAGCACAAGGGATCTCGATCAGAAGGATGGTGAAGATATTAATCAACATCGGTACAGTAACCGTTCCGCTAGCACGCATAATCGAAGCAAAAATCGCACTTGCACCAAAAAACAGCAATGACCATAACACGATAAATAATAGCTGCTGCCCCAAAACGACCACTTCAGGATCGGTAATAAACAGTGCCATTAAATATTTGGAAAATAGATAGCCTAAAGCAATTAAGCTACCTGTAAACAGGAAGTTCATGCTTAATGCAGTACGAGTAACGCGACTGAGTAGCTCTGCTTTTCCTGCACCGATGGCTTGTGCTGCAAAAATAGAAGCAGCAATGGAGATGGAAAGTGCTGGAAATTGGATATAATTCAGAACTTGGTTGACTGCACCATAGGCTGCGGTCGCATTTGCACCATAACGGTTGACCAAGCCAATAATCACCAAACCAGCCAATGAAGTGGTGACCATTTGAATCCCTGTAGGAATACCTAATTTTAGGATGAGTTTGCTTAACTCTGCATCATGACGTAGATGTTGTAAAAGTTGACGGTCGATTTTGAGTGGATGTTTTTTGTAATTCAGATAAAAGCCCAAAAAAACCAGCACTGCCAAATAACCGATAATACTGGCGATTGCGGGCGCAACAATACCAAGCGCAGGGAAGCCGAAATAACCTTTTAGCAGTATGGGGGTGACGGCTAAACCAATCAAACTGGTTAAACCCAATGCAATCAGTGGCGTTACGCTATCACCAACACCGCGTAAGATCGAGGTATAAATAATATACACAAAAAGCAATGGACTACCTGCCATCATCCATTGCACATAAGGCAATGACAGATGCATCACAGTAGGATCAGTACCTAGCAGGATTAAAATATGTTCGGCAAAGAATAACCCGAGGACGGCAATAATACTGCCCCCAATTAAGGTCATAAACAGGGTAGAGCCAATAACGCTACGCACTTTTTCTAGGTTCTGTGCGCCCCATGCTTGTCCAATTAAAACGGTTGTTCCCGCAGAGAGTCCAATAATAAAAGCAAGCAAAAAGAACAAGACCGGAAAATATACCGAGACAGCAGCAACAGCATCTACCCCCATCATTTGACCTACAAAGATGGTATTAATCGTTCCCGACAAATTTTGTAAAATATTGGTTGCAATCAGTGGGACGAGAAAAACAAAAAAGGTTTTCCATAGATTGGGTTGCATCACCAAAGGCTGGTGTGGTGTCATTCAAATTCCTTGATACTTCGTCCCGAAAATGGATCTGCTATGTTTTCAACATAGCATAAGCTAGCATCAAGTTATGAGGATTCAGTTGATTTTTTGTTGATTAACACTGCATTAGGATGTCACCTGCTCGTTGAAGTGTTGCATCTGTTTTGGCAAAACAAAAACGAATCAGCCTCAGTGATTCAGGGGCTTGTTGATAAAATACGGAAATAGGGATAGCTACAATTTTATGTTGTTCTGCCAAGAACTGACACATGGCCACATCGTCTAAATCTGGACGGATGGCAGAGTAGTCCAAACTTTGGAAATAGGTGCCTGGTGAGGGAATAAAATTAAAACGAGAATTTTGAATCTGTTGATTAAATAAATCACGCTTGGTCTGATAAAAATCAGGCAGTGTTTGGATATGCTCAGGATGGTGTTGCATATAATTGGCGAGTGCGATTTGACAAGGCGTGGTACCACAGAAATTGGCAAATTGGTAAATCTGCCTGAACGACTGCATTAACTGTGGTGTGGCTACACAATAACCAGTTTTCCAGCCCGTAACATGAAAGCTTTTGCCAAATGATCCGATGACAAAACTACGTTCGCGTAATTCTGGAAAGTGCAGTGCGCTGTAATGTTTTTGTCCATCAAAAACGAGATGTTCATAAACCTCATCGGAAAGCACCACAATATTTTTATCTTGAATCAGTTCAATCAATTGCAGCCAGTCTTGTTCTGACCAAATTGCACCTGTTGGATTATGTGGTGTGTTGACAATGATCATACGGGTTTTGGTATTGATGCTGTCTTTGACCTTTTGCCAATTCACTTGAAAGCTGGGTGCATCTAAATGGATATGAACAGATTTTCCGCCTGCAAGCTGTACCGCAGGTGCATAACTGTCATAGCTTGGATCAAAAATGATCACCTCATCATCGGCATGAATACAGGCTTGGATCGCACAGAAAATCGCAATGGTTGCACCCGGAGTAATCGTGATTTCAGTGATAGGATCTAGTTGCAATTGATCACGTAGTAAAAATTGCTGTGCCATTTGCTCACGTAAAGCCAATACACCATCTCCAGCAGGATATTGATTGTATCCATCGAGGGTGGCTTGACTGAGTGCTTCAAGTAGCGCCTGCGGAGCAGGAAAATCAGGAAATCCTTGTGATAGGTTCAATGCATTGAGCCTATGAGCGAGCTCAGTCATCACGCTAAAAATGGTTACGCCTTGACGAGGAAGTTTTGACTGAAGCTGCAACATTGTTTTTAACCTAATTTACGTTTTATTTTGATGTGATTGTATCGAGATAAACGGTCATTTTCCAAATGGTCGATGCCAAAGGAAAAAGTTGCGCCTTTCACTTACTATCTTAAAAAATGTGTCTTATATCAATAGAAAGATAGAAAATGTGCCTGAATAAAAACAATAGTGACGGAATTGGTCTTTTTTTATTTAAATTTGTCAAATAAATTGTTATTTTTCAATAATATATGGTGTTTTAATTTTGATCTTTAAGCGATATAATTTATAGCGAGTGATTAAAATAAATACGAATTATTGTGAAATAGGACATTCAGAGATGGACAATTTCGATCTAAAAATACGCTACCCACATCATATCGATTTAAAAGATGTCGATCAGTTCGAAGCATTGAATACGATAGGCGTATTAACTCGCTTTGATAGAATGGCTTGGAAACAACTCTTAAGTCGTTGGTTACAGTTAGATGGAGCAAGTCCGACTTTTACGATAACAGATGGAAATACGGAACATACGATTGAAATTATCTTGAATACTTATTCTTCGTCTCAAGAGCTGAGCTTTATCGTAAAAACGGACATTGCAGTAGTGGTACCCAAAAAACAAGTTTTTGGATTGATTACCTTTCAAGCCAAAGAAAGAATTCATTTTAATCAAATTTCATTGGCACAAGTGAAAACGTACCTGACCGCATTTTTGAAGCAAGATACCGATACTTTGGTACGATACTATCAACAAAGTAAACAATTGGCTTGTTGATCTATTTCACCATGAACGGTTTACAAGAGTTAGCCCTAATCACATGCGCGTTAGGGCCGAATACGGCAAAAATGAGATATCTTGCGATATGCCTGTCCTTTACAGAACATTTTCAACAACAGCACGTATGATCCCTAAGATCAAACCGATAAACGTACCAACAATCACACCATTCACACGAATCATGTGTAAATCACCGCCAACTTCACTCTCGATTTTGGCAATCATTTCTCGTGAATCCCACTCATGGATTCGTTCACTGATATAACGAATAATTTTATCGCTGTATTGTTCACTAAAATTGGTCGCTAAACCCACCATTTTAGTATTGAGGACTTGGCGAACCTTATCATTTTGGATCAAGCTCACCCCAAGTTGCTGGATTGCAGCTTGTAAATTGGTGGCAATGCCGGAATCTTCCTGCATCAAATCCGTCTTGATTGCATCACATAAGATTGCGATTGCACCTGTAATAAAATTCAAAACCTGTGGGCTGTCGAGTAATGCATCTTTGCCATTGTTTAAACGTTGGCTGGCTTCACTGTCATTGTCTGCAAGTTCCAACATCAGTTTATGGGTTACAGCTTCAATATCCTGTCGCCACGGATGGTCTGGGTTGGCAAGCATGGATTCAACTCGTTCAATCAGTGAGTCAATGGTACGTTGTTGTACGTCGATACCAATCCAACTTGCACCTTTTGCTAATTTCCACACCCCTAGCTCTTTAAATAATGTCCGTGATAATTCGCGTGCTTCTTCGGGATGAGAAACCATCCATTCGTGAGCAACATCCAATCCACGCTGTAATACATCTTGATGGAAATCATTATCTAAAACGGCACGTAGCATCTCACTGGCTAGGGTATTGATTTTGGTACTGCGAACCCATTGCACACTGTTATTTTGGACAAAATTTGCAATTTGATCTTGACTGACAAACTCAAAAATTTTCGGCACCGTTTGCTGAATGATCTGCACCACTTGCCCGTTATTTTTAGGATTGGCAAGCCATTCACCCACTGCCAGACTGATATCGGTGTTTTGTAGGCTGCGCTGTACAATCACAGGAGAGAGGAAGTTCTCTTGCACAAAACGTCCCATCGATTCAGCAATACGTGCCTTATTACGTGGAATAATCTCGGTATGGTCACGTAACAATTTCGGTAGGGGCATTTTTCCAAATGGGTTGCGGAATAATACCGTGACGGCATACCAGTCTGCTAATCCTCCGACCACACCCGCTTCAGCACCTAACATGAAGATATGGATGAGCCATTTATATTCAGGTAGAAAGTGCGCCACAATCATGAGAGCAACCCATGCCGAGACAGCAATAATCAAGGCGATGGTGGCAAAGTTTTTACTTCTTTGCAGACTTGGGACGTGGATTTCTTCGGCTGAATTCATTGAGTCATCCTATTCATTCATTTTTTGTTTTGAGGTGAGGCAGGTGGCTGCAACACTTCTCCTGTTGGACTCAATCCGTATTTTTGACCTAAGGATTGTAGAATTAATTGCGCATCAAAGGCATCCGGCGATTGCTGTTGAGTCTTGAAGCATTCGATAGTATACGACACTTGGATTGGATCAAGATTGACCACTTGTGGCATATCATAGAATGGATCCGGCCAAAACGCAGGGTGGCGACGATAATAACCATACGGATAATAAGGTCGACTTGGATAAATCACCGCTTGGCGTTGCTCTTTAATACGTGCATTACTCGGATCATCAACGACAGTGAAAAATCTGAAACCATTTTTTACCGTGGTCTGAGCTGCTTTTAATAAAGTGATTTCTTCCGCTGTACCATAACTCAGATTATTTCCTGCTTGGAAGCTGATACGAAAGCTTTTGTTATTTAATGGATAAGCGGTAAATTGACCGAGTTGATCAAACGTCTTGGGTTGTTTAGGAACAGTTGCACATCCTGCAAAGGTCAGTGCGATGAGTACAGGCGTACACATTAATAACGATTTCATTTGTTATTCCTCTCTGGAAGATCGGATCAAAAGTGGCTATCCGGTTGAGTTAGAAATTCAAGTTCTTCTGCTGTTGAAACTCGACCAAGTGCCGCATTACGATGTGGATAGCGTCCAAAACGATCAATGATCACTTTATGCTTTTCTTCGAAGCTTAAATTGATGGGATTGCCTAAACGTTGAAATAACGCTAGGGCATAATCGTGAATCATTTTGGACTCACTATGCATAAACGGCATGTATAAAAACGAGCGTTGTTCGGGGCTCAGTTCAGTGTCGAGTTGCAAACTAATTGCCTCTTGTGCCAACATCAGTGCCATGCTGTCGTAAGCAAAAGCTTGGGCTTGATCTCGATATAAGTTGCGAGAAAATTGATCTAAAATAATAATTTCGGCCAAGCGTCCTTCAGCAGTTTGACGCCAAGACCAAAGTTCTGCTTGTGCAGCTTGATGATGGATTGATTGAAAAAGCTCACGAATTTTGGCATCAAAGGCATCACTTTTAGCAAACCAAAGTGGTTGATGATCGGGAGCAAACCAAAAATTTAGAATGTCTTGTGCTTGCATAAGAAGTTATCCATCAGCAGAATTATTTTTTAATAAAATCACAATTTCGGCATGTCTTAAATAACAAGTTTGTGATAAAAATTGCCAAATTAAATCAGCTGACTAGATGGCAATAGTCGTTATAATTGACAAAAGCAAGCCACTACTCAGTGTTTGGCCAGTGAATCAATGAGCATATATATTATGAATCAACCCAGCGCACTTTCTTCCTCTGTGATACCAACTTGGGTAGATGCTTCGCAATTGGCAGGTATGTTACGTGGTATCGAGCGTGAAAGTTTGCGTATGCAAAGCAATGGATTTTTATCACAAAAAAACCATCCGATTGCTTTAGGCTCAGCACTGACACATCCGCACATCACGACAGATTATTCTGAAGCATTAATGGAGTTTATCACGACACCGCATAGTACGATTGCGGCTGCGTTAGATGAGTTGCGTGATATTCATCATGTGGTGCATCAGCATTTGCAAGACGGGGAAAAGTTATGGCCGCTTTCCATGCCGTGTATGTTGGATGATCATGAAGAAAATATTAGATTGGCGCAGTATGGTACATCCAATATTGGTCGTTTTAAAACTTTATATCGTCATGGTTTAGGTGTGCGTTATGGTCGCCGTATGCAGACTATTTCAGGTGTACATTATAACTTGTCATTTCCCGATCAACTGTTTGAAGACCTACAACAGCATGAAACCAATGCTGAATTAAAGCAGCTCAGTTTGCAGGATTATCGTAGCCATCGTTATTTTGGTTTGATTCGTAACTTTATTCGACTGACGCCTTTAGTGATGTATTTATTGGGTGCTAGTCCATCCGTATGTCGTTGTTTTTTGACTGGTCGTGAGCATCATTTACAAGCATTGATCAAAGGGACATTGTATTTGCCAGAAGCAACGGCCTTACGTATGGGACGCCTAGGGTATCAGAATTCAGCCCAAAAGCAGCTTGGTATTCACTATAACGATTTGCATGATTACTTAGAGGGTTTACAAAAAGCCGTGCACACACCTTATCCTCAATTTACAGCCCTAGGCTTAGATGATGAGCAAGGTGAGCCGATTCAAATCAATGATCATGTTCTACAAATTGAAAATGAATACTATAGTTTGATTCGCCCAAAACAAGTACCAGAACAAGGTGAGACACCTTCCCAAGCGTTAAAAAATCGTGGTGTGGGTTATGTAGAGTTACGTGCAGTGGACGTCAATCCTTATCGTGCGATTGGTATTGATGAGACTGCAGCTGGATTTTTGGAAAGTTTAGCTTTGTATTGTTTGTTGAATGACAGCCCTGAATTGTGGGCAGATGAACAAGATCAGATAGATCTAAATCAAACCGAAATTGTCAATCGAGGGCGTGCGGCAGACGCCAAAATTAAAGATGGACCGATTGAGGTACCTTTCCAAGATTGGGCACAACGTCATCTTGGTCAGATTCAAGCCTGCGCGATTTTATTGGATCAAATGGACCGCACTTCACTATACCAAGATGCTGTACAGGTGATGCAACACCGCTTATATCAGGTTGAAAATACGCTTTCGGAGCAGGTAATCAATGATACCTTGCAACATGGAGGGACATGGAACTTTGGTAGTATCATGGCTCAACAGCATGTACAGGATTATGAGCAGCACCAAATCAGTTTAGAAAGAAAACAATATTTCGAACATTTGGCACAAACTTCGTTGCAAAAACAGTCTCAACTCGAACAAGATAATCACATGAGTTTTGCAGAATATCTTGCACAATACCGCTAGGGTCTGTCGATATTTTATCGTAAGGGTGATCACTCTTATTACGACAGAGGACATTTTTTAGAGGATTTTCCATGCGCTGGAATTACCGTTTAGTCAGTGCTGTATTGGTACTGACGAGCATTATTGGGCTCGCATTTGCATTATATTTAGAACATGTGCAAGGTCTTGAACCTTGTCCTTTATGTATTTTCCAGCGAATTGGTTTAATTGGCATGGGTTTAATTGCATTAGTTGCATTTATTCACAACCCAATTTCAAACTTTTTTAAGCGCTTTTATGCCTTGTTGGCAACTTTAGCGATTGGATGGTCGGCTGGCGTTGCCGCACGGCATGTATGGTTACAACATTTACCACCAGATCAAGTACCGAGCTGTGGACCAGGCTTAGACTATTTGGTTGATGTTTTGCCGATGAAAGCAGTTTTGCAGCAAGTGCTGTCTGGCTCAGGAGAGTGTGCCATGATTGATTGGAGTTTTCTGGGACAATCACTACCTGTTTGGTCTTTGATCTATTTCAGCCTGATCCTTGTGATTTGTTTATGGCAACTCTTTAGAAAATATCCTGCTTAATTGGTAAAAAAGCCAACATGATGTTGGCTTTTTTATTGGATAAAATTTGGAGCACTGTTTAGGTTTCAACAATTCCTTCCAGATCTTCAAAGCTATGATTATTTGGAATATTAATGAGATGGGTTTGAACACCTGCTTCAACCTTATCACTCACATCTGGATATAACCAACGGGTAATTTGCTCCGCGACACTGGAGTGGTATTGAATCTCAAAATGGTTCAAACCATAGAAAACCGCTTTATGTGTATCAGGAAGTTTAAGTTGGAAGCGAGGATTTGGGTGTTCACCTAAAGCACTTTTAACACTCACCAAATAGTCACCAATTACGGTGAGTGCTTTGGTTCTAAGCTTTTCGAACTCGAGTGTACCGGCGATGAGGAAGGTGTTGATATGTGATGGTAATGGTGCTGGCTTACGATTGTCATCTTCAAAACCAATCCGTGCATCATTATGTTCCCAGTCATCATCACGTACGCTACCGTGACGTAAATCTAAAATCCCATTACTGCGAATATTGACCAATTGACCGATAAGGCTAATAAATGGAAATGCGCCGAGTTTATCTTGCAGAATGAAACCAAAACGTTCAAGTACTGCACCATGATGCGGTGAGCCAATACAGACCAAATTTTCAACCATGTGAACCCATTGGCATAGGTTCTGCTTACCATAGAACAGAGCACTACGAGAGACTAATCCTCCCATACTATGCCCAATCAAATCGATACTGGTGATGCGTGGATTACGTTGAACTAGATCTTCTAGCACATTGGCAAAGCTACGACCATTGGCTGAAATACGACGCCCTGTATTATAGTTGAGATACAGCATGGTGTTGTTATCACGTTGCGCAAGCAAGCGTTCACCGATGCCACCATAGCGATGATTTGACCAAGTTAAATGGTTCATACAAAGACCATGTGTCAAAATGACTACACGACCTGTGAGTTCACCTTGTTGCAATGAACCATAATGATCATACAGCACCATAGGGAGTGCCATCGGGTTATGCTGTTTTAAGAAAAAATCACCAAAGATTCCATTGAGTGCGCCGACTACAAAGTGTAAAGAAGGACTCAACGGCTTGTCATGCAGTACTGGAAATTTTGCAATGACTCTGCGCAAGTTTGGTGCAAGGAAGTTAATGCCGTATTTTTGAATCGCGACATAGGAGAATTGGTAAAATCTCTGTAATTGTGGGTGCTTTTGTAATTTTTTGGCCTTTTGTGCACTCAAACCAAGCGTTGTCCGTAACACTTCAGTTTGTACCAATTGCACTAATTCGTGCACCCCACTTAAGCTAGTGCTTACGAGTTGTGCCAAACCTTCCAAAACATCCGCCTGACTGGGAGGGGTACTGTCCCATTTACAGTAGGTTTCATGTAGAGGTGTTAAACTTGGCATATTGATTTCCTCATCCTTGATATATACCGAAGGTTTGAAGTTATTGACCTAACATTGTTTAGATAAACTACAACAAACGCATGCATCTTTTCTTGTTTCAACAGTATTTTTTTTAGAATACTGATGAACGGTGCAGAGTATCGTTTTTTGTGTCTGACAATCTCGGGCTTATCAGTAAATTATATTGTTATTTGTTTATCAATTGTGATTAATAATGTGATCCATTTTGCTTTAAGTCAAGCAAATGACGCTGTAGGTGCGTATGCAAATTATTTATTTACATGGTTTTAGAAGTAGCCCAAGGTCAATAAAAGGGCAACAGTTGTATCAATATTGTGCACATTACGATCACATTCACGTGCATTTGCCTGATTTAAATCACCCACCACAACAGGTTTTGAAGCATCTTTCGGTATTGGTGGAAAGTTTACCACTCGATCAAGTGGTATTGGTGGGGAGCAGTTTAGGGGGATTCTATGCGACCTATCTTGTCGCAAAATATGCATGTCCTGCTGTTTTGATCAATCCTGCTATGCGACCATGGCAGTTGTTTCAAGATTTATTCGGAATTGAACAGATTCCACTCAAAGTGACCGACGCATGGACACTTGATGTCGATCAATTGCAGCAATTACAATCGATTGCTGAGACCAGCTTAGCGCATGTTGATAAAATTCTGGTGCTATTGCAACAAGGTGATGAAGTCTTGGATTATCGTCAAGCACAAGGCTATTATAGTGCAGCGCATCCATCATCATTGATTTTAACCGACGCTAATGGTAATCATGCAATGGATGATTTTGAAGAAAAATTACCTCTAGTACTCGAATTTTTATCGGCAGCCCTGCAAAAAGGAAATCAGACCAAGTGACACAATACACGGCACAATCTCTTGAAGTTCTTTCTGGTTTAGATCCTGTTCGTCGTCGTCCCGGAATGTACACCGACACCTCACGTCCAAACCACTTGGCACAAGAGGTAATTGACAACGCCGTCGATGAGGCGCTTGCAGGTCATGCCAATCAAGTGACGGTCACGATTTATGAAGATGGTTCATTATCTGTAGAAGACAATGGTCGAGGAATGCCAGTTGATATTCACCCAGAATATGGACAAAGTGGTATCGAAATTATTCTGACCAAGCTCCATGCAGGCGGCAAGTTCACTACAGATAACTATCAGTTCTCAGGTGGTTTGCATGGCGTTGGTATCTCTGTGGTCAATGCTTTATCTACACGGGTTGAAGTCGCTGTACAACGCCATGGTAACTTGTATCAGATGGCCTTTGAGCAAGGTGAGCCTGTTGCGCCATTATCTGTTTTAGAAGGCAAAGTGGCGAAACGTGCGACGGGGACAACGGTACGTTTTTGGCCAGAAGCGAAATATTTTGATAGTCCTAAGTTCGCATTAAAAGCGCTTAAACATAATTTAAAAGCCAAAGCGGTGTTAGCAGCAGGCTTAAAAATTATTTATGACGATAAAATCAATAATGAAAAGATTGAATGGCAGTTTGAAAATGGTCTAGTCGACTATTTGATGGATGAACTTGAAGATCGTGAAATTTTGCCAGCCCCAGCTTTTGTGAGTAGTGGACAAGCGGAACGTGCTGCTTGTGAGTTTGCAATTTGCTGGAATGTTGAGGGTGGTGAACAGATTCAGGAAAGTTATGTCAACTTGATTCCAACTGCACAAGGCGGCACCCACGTTAATGGCTTACGATCTGGTGTGACAGAAGCGTTGCGCGAGTTTTGTGAATTACGTAATTTATTGCCGCGCAATATGAAGCTATCTGCGGAAGATGTGTGGGATGGGGTAAATTTCATCCTGTCTTTGAAATTCCAAGAGCCTCAATTCTCAGGGCAGACCAAAGAACGCCTATCCAGTCGTGAAGCTTCGAATATTGTGCTCAATATTGCCAAAGATGCATTTGCATTATGGTTAAACCAACATGCCGAGATCGCGACTCAATTAGCTGAAATGGCAATCGCCAAAGCGGGTCGTCGTTTAAAAGCAGCTAAGAAAGTTGAACGTAAAAAGATTGTAGCTGGTCCAGCATTACCTGGAAAATTAGCAGACTGTGTGGGTTTAACCCGTGAAGATAGTGAACTCTTTATCGTCGAAGGAGATTCTGCTGGTGGTAGTGCTAAACAAGCACGAGATAAGAATTTCCAAGCGATTATGCCGATCCGTGGCAAAATCTTAAATACTTGGGAAGTATCTTCGGATGAGGTATTAGCATCTCAGGAAGTACATGACATTGCGATTGCGATCGGGGTTGATCCTGGCAGTGATGATCTATCAGAACTACGCTATGGAAAAATTTGTATCCTTGCTGATGCGGATTCGGATGGACTGCACATTGCAACATTATTGTGCGCTTTGTTTGTGAAGCATTTCCCGACATTGGTAGAAGAAGGCCACTTATATGTTGCTATGCCGCCGTTATATCGAATTGATATCGGAAAAGATGTGCACTATGCATTGGACGATGATGAGTTAGAAGCGATTCTAAAAAATATTAAAGGCAACAAGAACCCACAAATCACGCGATTCAAAGGTTTGGGTGAGATGAACGCCAGCCAACTACGTGAAACCACCATGGATCCGAATACACGCCGTTTGGTGCAGTTGGACTTGGATGATGCGCATTTAACCGCTGGTTTGCTGGATAAGTTACTCGCGAAAAAACGAGCGGCTGATCGTAAACACTGGTTAGAGCAGAAAGGTAATTTGGCGGATATTGCGGTTTAGATGATGGGCTAAGCTCAACGGAAAAAGCCAAGCAGATGCTTGGCTTTTTTATGAAGATCAAAAATGCATCATTTTAGTTCACTGCGTATTTTTTGTATGCAATGTTGTATACAAGATTGGATTTTTGTAGAACAATTCTTATAAAAACATATATAAAACAATATATTAAACTATTGGCATGAAAATTGAATAACTCCATTCAGTCAAAATCACAAGATCAAACTGTGGAGAACAAAGATGCAAAATAAAATGATGTCAATGTCTGTACTGATGGCTGCCATGATGGGGGTGGGGCTTGTGGGGTGTTCAAAGCCAGCCGAGAAAACAGAACAGAGCACAACCGAAGCAAAAGCTGCACCAGCAAGCGGTGAAACCATTAAGGTCGGAATTTTACATTCACTTTCAGGAACGATGGCGATTTCTGAGACCTCACTGAAAGACACAGCCTTGATGACCATTAATGAGATCAATGCCAACGGTGGGGTTTTAGGAAAAAAATTAGAGCCTGTGGTGGTCGATCCTGCATCAGACTGGCCGTTATTTGCTGAGCGTGCACGTCAGCTGATTACTCAAGATAAAGTTGCCGTGATTTTCGGGAGTTGGACATCAGTATCGCGTAAATCAGTTCTCCCTGTCGTTGAAGAATTAAATGGTTTAATGTTCTACCCAGTGCAGTATGAAGGTCAGGAACAATCTAAAAATATTTTCTATACTGGTGCAGCGCCAAACCAGCAAGCGATTCCTGCGGTTGAATATTTAATGAGTGATGAAGGGGGCAAGGCTGAACGTTTTGTCTTACTTGGAACAGACTATGTTTACCCACGGACCACCAATAAAATTTTACGTGCTTTCTTGAAGTCTAAAGGCATTGCCGATGCGGACATTATGGAAGAGTACACCCCATTTGGTCATAGTAATTATCAGACTATCGTTGCCAATATTAAAAAGTTTTCTGCAGGTAAAAAAACCGCAGTGATTTCGACCATCAATGGCGATTCAAACGTCCCATTTTATCGTGAACTGGGTAACCAAGGGATTAAAGCCGCTGATATCCCTGTCATGGCATTTTCGGTGGGTGAAGAAGAGTTACGTGGTATTGATACCAAACCATTGGTGGGGCATTTGGCAGCATGGAATTATTTCATGTCAGTCAAAAATCCAAAAAATACTGAGTTTGTTAATAAATTTAAGCAATTTGCTGTGGAATACAAACTTCCAAATGCCGATAAAGTTGTGACTAACGATCCGATGGAAGCAACCTATGTTGGGATCAATATGTGGAAGCAAGCAGTTGAAAAAGCGGGGACTACAGATGTCGATAAAGTCCGTGAAGCAATGGCAGGACAGACTTTCGCAGCGCCGTCAGGTTATACCTTAAAAATGGATGAAAGCAACCATCATTTACACAAACCTGTGATGATCGGACAAATTCGTGCAGATGGGCAATTTGACGTGGTTTATAAAACACCAGAAACCATCAAGGCAGAGCCTTGGAGTCCTTATATCCCAAAATAAGCTTGTTCTAAAACCTGCTATTTCGATGGCAGGTTTCTTCATTTTCTTTTTCGGTTCTTCGTAAAATCTACGATCCATAAGGGCGAGTCGTATGGCAAAACACTATGTTTTAGCATTGCTCTGCGTGATGACACATTTTTTTTGTAGTCTTGCATGGGCAGAGCAAGATCCTTTAGCAACCACTCCTTCAATTGAGACGACTGTTGCAGCTCAAGATGCGATTCAAACCTTCGTTAAAGCTGATTTTGCAACACGTCGTGCCATGCTGAATCAGTGGCCAGCCAGTATTGAACAGCTAGACCAGCTTGTTGCGTATATTGACCAAAATGAGTTGTATACCGATCGTGCGGGACAGACTTACATTTTACAAAATGATGAGGTCTTACTCAGTTATCCTGCCAAACAGGTATTGGAAGATTGGCCCGCCGATTTATCTCAAGTTACTTTGGTGAATACCTTACGCAAAGCGCTTAATTTCGGACAAGCCAAAGCGAAACTCAATTCAGAAGATGCATCACAGCGTTTGGCAGCCGTTGATATTTTGGAAAATAACTTGGCTGAAATCGATGTCGCAATGGTCAAGCAACTCTATCTCAACGAGAGCAACAACAAAGTCAAAGCACGTTTAGCACAACTTAAAGCACGTTTAGAGTTTAAAGATGCGGATGTATTTGGAAAAATTGCGGCGGTCAATGTTCTCGCTGAATCGAATCGTCCTGATGTATTGGCAATGATTGAGCAAACCTTAGAGCAGCCGATTGCCAACCAAGAATTACAAACGGCTTTGTTGGATGCCAAGAGTAAAATTAAAACTAGAATACAAGCCAGTGAATGGTCTGGACATGTGTTTTCAGGTTTAAGCACAGCCAGTATTTTATTGCTTGCAGCACTTGGTCTCGCTATTACCTATGGGTTGCTGGGTGTGATTAATATGGCACATGGCGAATTGATCATGATTGGTGCATATACCACTTACGTTGTACAAAGCTTTTTCAAAACCCATTTTGTTGGTTTAGTCGATTGGTATTTACTGGCTGCGATTCCTGCTGCATTCCTTGTGAGTGCGCTGATCGGCATGCTGATTGAACGTACGGTGATCCGCCCTTTATATGGTCGTCAGCTTGAGACTTTATTGGCGACCTTTGGTGTCAGTCTGATTTTGATGCAATTGGTACGTATGGTTTTTGGTGCACAAAATGTCGAAGTTTCGAATGTGTCATGGCTCAGTGGCGGTATTGCGCTTACACCGAGTTTAATGTTGCCTTATAACCGTATTGCAATTATTGCATTCACCATTGCAGTTTTACTGTTGTTGGTGTTCTTACTCAATAAAACCCGTTTCGGATTATTCGTTCGTGCCGTCACACAAAACCGTCAGATGGCGCGTGCAGTAGGGATTCGTTCAGCGCGTATCGATATGATGGCATTTGGCTTAGGTTCAGGCTTAGCTGGCTTGGCGGGTTGCGCATTGGCACAAGTGGGAAATGTGGGACCTGATCTTGGACAGAACTATATTATCGATGCTTTCCTCGTGGTCGTCGTCGGTGGTGTGGGGCAAGTGTGGGGCGCAGTTTTGGCAGCACTTGGTTTAGGGATCAGTGGCACGGTGTTGGAAATCGGCATGGGTGCTGTATTGGCAAAAATTATTCTACTGGTACTTGTGATTTTGTTTATCCAAAAACGTCCACAAGGTTTGTTTGCCATCAAAGGCCGTTTTGTGGAGTAAGCCAATGAAAATGACAACAATGTTTTCAGATCAGCCATACAGTGCGGTTGCAATCGGTCTGTGTTTCGGGGTGTTGCTACTTTTACCATGGCTGCACCTGCTTCCTCCGGATTCAGCATTTTACTTATCCGCGTATTGGGTCACCTTGATTGGCAAAATTATGTGCCTTGCTTTAGTGGCATTGGCATTGGATTTGGTGTGGGGCTATGCTGGTATTTTGAGTTTAGGGCATGGTTTGTACTTCGCACTGGGTGGTTATGCTTTTGGCATGTATCTGATGCGCCAATCCGCAGGCGATGGCTTACCCGATTTTATGCGGTTTCTCAGTTGGACTGAATTGCCGTGGTATTGGACAGGAACAGAACATATTCTCTGGGCAATAGCACTGGTGATTTTAGTCCCTGGCATTGTGGCCTTTATTTTTGGTTTCTTTGCATTTCGCTCGAAAATCAAAGGGGTGTATTTCTCGATTATCACGCAGGCAATGGTGTTTGCCGCAGCACTCTTGTTCTTCCGTAACGAAACAGGCTTTGGCGGAAACAATGGTTTCACAGGTTTTAAAACCTTATTGGGTTTTGATATTACCTCTGCACCGATGCGTGCCACCTTATGTTTTGTAACTGCTTTGGTATTGATGCTGTGCTTTATTGGATTACGTCAATTGATGAACCGTCCTTATGGTCGTGTACTTGGTGCAATCCGTGACAGTGAAAACCGTTTGCAATATTTAGGTTATCGTACGCTGTGGTACAAACTATCAGCATGGGTGCTTTCGGCTGTGATCGCAGGGATTGCAGGTGCGCTCTATGTACCGCAAGTTGGCATCATCAATCCGAGTGAAATGAATCCTGTCAACTCGATCGAAATGGCCGTGTGGGTTGCTGCGGGTGGGCGTGGTACCTTGATTGGCCCAATTTTAGGTGCAGGTCTGATCAATGCTGCTAAAACCTATTTCACGGTAGCTGCACCTGAAGCATGGCTGCTGATCTTGGGCGCATTATTTATTGTGGTGACTTTATTCCTTCCTAAAGGTGTCATTGGTTTGTTTGACCGCTTTAAAAAGGAGCGTAATTAAATGAGTGATTTACACAACAACTCAGCTCAACATGGTGGTCAACTGGGTGAGGGTTACGGACGCGCCAAAACACAAGGTGCAGACTTTAGTCATGGTATTGCCTTATATCTGGAAAAAGTCAGTGTTTGGTTTGATTCATTTCGTGCTCTAAATGATTTATCGCTGTATATCGCAGAGGGTGAGTTGCGTTGCATTATCGGGCCAAATGGTGCAGGTAAAACCACGTTGATGGATGTGATTACAGGCAAAACCCGTCCAACCACAGGCACAGCATTTTTCGGGCAAAACTATGATCTTGCCAAAATGAGCACCGAGCAAATTGCTGAAGTGGGCATTGGACGGAAATTTCAAAAACCCACTGTGTTTGAAAATTTCACCGTGATGGAAAACTTATTGCTGGCTGCGCCACGAGATAAGCGAGTGAAAAAAAGCTTGTTTAGCCGACTTGATCCAGAAGCGCAGTTGGCACTAGATGAAAGTTTGGAGCAAATTCGTTTAAAGGAATTTGTACAAAAGCCTGCAGGGTTATTGTCTCATGGTCAGAAGCAATGGTTAGAAATCGGTATGTTATTGATGCAGCGACCAAAACTGATTTTATTGGATGAACCTGTGGCGGGGATGACGGATGCAGAAACTGAACGAACAGCCGAACTATGTTTAGAACTTAAAAAGAATCACACCTTAGTTGTGGTTGAACATGATATGAGCTTTATTGACACCATCAGTGAGAAAGTTACGGTCTTAGCGCAAGGTGCAATCTTAGCAGAGGGCACATTGGCAGAGGTACAAGCCAATGAAGATGTGATTGAAAAGTATTTAGGACGCTAGGAGGACTGCCATGTTAGAAGTGAAACAAATTAACCAGTTTTATGGTGGCAGTCATATTCTGCGTGATGTGTCTTTATCTGCGCCTGTAGGAGAATGCAGTGTGGTTCTTGGGCGTAATGGCGTGGGTAAAACCACGTTATTAAAGTGTTTAATGGGGATTCTGCCGATTAAATCGGGACAAATTCTGTTAGATGGAAAAGATATTGCCAAGATGTCGCCTGAGCAACGAGTACGTGCGGGCTTGGCCTATGTGCCACAAGGGCGAGATATTTTTTCGACTTTGACGGTCGAGGAGAATATTTTAATTGGAATGGCGAAATTTTCGGGTGCCAAGACCCGTAAAGTGCCGAGTCATCTTTATGAAATTTTTCCTGTGTTGGATGAAATGAAACACCGCCGTGGTGGAGACCTATCTGGTGGTCAGCAGCAACAGCTTGCGATTGCTCGAGCATTGGCCTCAGAACCACGCGTATTGATTTTGGATGAGCCGACGGAAGGGATTCAGCCGTCGATTATTAAAGATATTGGTCGAGTGATTCGTAAATTGGCAGATCAAGGGGAGATGGCAATTGTGTTGGTTGAGCAGTTCTATGATTTCGCTGAAGAACTTGCTGATAATTATACCGTCATGGCACGTGGCCAGGTGATTGCGCAAGGACAAGGTACGGATATGCCTGAAAAGGGGATTCGGGAGTTGGTTGCGATTTAATATTCTTCAATTAAGGATTCTTTATCTGTTTTTTTAAGTCTCTACCTTGGTGATATATCTTACTTTTGAAAGATCAAAAGTAACAAAAATCTTTTGTTCGACTGACGGTACATCCTGAGCAATTCCAAAGCATGGCTTTGGAAGCAGCGCAAGGCAGTCGAACATGGCGACATCCATGTCGCCTGTCACGATAGTGAATGTTGGGTAAATACAATTTAGAAAACTAAATGGTTGGTACTAGATTTATTTGCGTTCAACCTTATAGAACGTCCCACCTGCATAAACATTGTGTCCAAAGCCACAGGTTGAAGCACCATTATTTTGCTTCACCTCGATCTTGGGTCCATGCTGTGGGTCATTCAAAAATTGCAGTTTGATTTGACAGTCTTCGTAACGATAATTGGCCTGTTTTGCAGTAATTGGCATCGTGGTTTCAAATGAACCTAGGTTTGGACCATAAATAAGTCCACGCAGTCCAAAATAGTAACCTTCAAAATCAATAAGATATCGATTTTGTTGTTTTTTAACCGTAATGTAATCCCATTGCCCAAAACCATTGGCGCGGACATAGTCTCCTTGTAGATCAGTCGATAATTGGGGTTTGGGTAATTGTTTTAAGTTGTATTGACTGGTTTTAGAATCTTTATCTCGTAAAAACCAGACTCTTGCCCATTGCGGTTTACCCAATTTGGCATAACTGAGTCCCACATTATTATTGGCGATTTCAACATCTCGGTCAGTAATCTTGATCCCACTTTCTTCTGCATTCAGTTGGCAGAAGTGTGCCCATGCGGCTTGATTCTCAAATTGCTTTGCTGCCTTAACGTATTGTTTTTGGTCATAGAACTTCTTTCCTGCCTGCGCATAATTTTTGACTTTGGCACAGCCTTGTTGTAATTCTTGTTGATAAGATGATTCGGCAAAACTTGTGGTAACTGCAAATGCGCTACTTATCGCAATATATAGTGATATTTTTCTCATCTTATTTATCTTTATAGACTCGGATAATTGTCATTCTAACCAGCCAAATCACAGGACAGCAGTGCTGTATTGTTAAATTTTTATGGCGTATTTAATTGTAGTTGCATCAGGACTAAATCACGCCATTGTCCAAATTTTTGTCCGATCTGAGGCATATAGCCAGTTTGAATGAATCCAAGTTGCTCGTGGAGCACGATTGAACCCCGATTTTCACTATCTATGGCAGCCACCATCATATGCATATGCTGTTGAGTCGCAAGATGAATCAGTTGTTGCATCAAGGCTCTACCAAGCCCTTGGCGTGCATAACTTGGGTCAATAAACACTGAATGTTCAACGCTATGCCGATAACCACTAATCGAGCGAAATGCTGAATAATAGGCATATCCTGCGATACGATCTAGTTGTTGATCCTCAACTACAATCATCGGAAATTGCTGCTGTTGTAAATCTTGGAAGCGTTGCTGATAGTCTGTCAGGGAAACGGCTTGATCATTCCAGTTGGCCGTGCCCGTGAGGATCTCATGATTATAGATAGCTAAAATCTGCTCAAGGTCATGAATTGTTGCCAAGCGAATCTTGTAATACTTATTGAATATGTGAGGCATAAATTGAGTAGAAATAGGCATAGGTTATAGGTTGAATTAGGTGGAAGATGAATTCGAATCAGTGAATTGATTTTATTTCACATTGTGTTACTGCCGCATAGATTATGATGAGGCGGATTGTTTGTGTATAGGGAATCTCTTACTTTTGAAAGATCAAAAGTAACAAAAATCTTCTGTTGAGTTGACGGTACATCCTGATACCGCAACTCAACAAGGCGACATCCATGTCGCCTGTCACGGTAGTAAATGACATCTTAAATTTAAATAAAAAGATTTGATTATTTTATTCTACATATCAAAAAAAACAGCAAGACTGAGCTTGCTGTTTTTAACGATTTGAACAATTTAGAAATGATATTTGATCAAAGCGCTAACGTTGTTTTCGTCGCTGCCTTTGATACCAAATTTATTGTTCCACACTGAATGCTCGACACCTAAATATAAGCGTGTTTCAGGCGAAATGTGTTTACCCACATTCCACTTGTACTGTGTAGTCCAGTTGAGTTCACTGGCGTGATCTTTTTCAGCCGTTGACCAGTCAAGGAAGCCATCGACTAAGAACTCTTCAGTTGAGAGTTTAAATGGCAATGCATAGACAAAAGTAAGCTGGTAGTCATCAGCTGTTTTCTCATTGTTAGCACGGTAGAAATTGATATTTGCATATTGGAAATATGGAAGATCAAGATCAAAGCCTACGCCATATAAGAAGTTATCAAAACTAGAGAAATCATCATTGTTGCTTTCCCATGTTGTTGAAATCAATACGTCTTTGACTGGACCGAAAGCTAATTTTTGACCAGAAATTTCACCTAGACTAAAACGCGGTGAAAGCTCGAAATAAGTGCTTTTATGGTCGTCACTCCCACGCATACGATCCATGAAGAAAAATACATCGGCATATTTTACTTTTGCTGCGTATTCAACCGTTAAAGTTGTTTGCTTTTCATCAACAACTTCATAGTTTTCGCCGTATAAACCAGTGAGGCTAAAATCTTGCCAGATCGGTTTTGCTTGAGTAAAAGCTGCTGTAGATACCAATAAACATGTTGCCGCAAGTTGTTTCAATTGCATTTAAAAAATCCCCCCTGAAAGGCGTGTAAAGCATACAAGGAATCAAGCAAAAATAAAGCCAAATTTGACCAAATGCTCAAAAGAATTGTAGTGCTGAAAATCAAAGGGAGTTGCATGTCATTTAACTATTTTTTGCTCAAGTTTTAATAAAAATGTCAAAAATCAGCTTGCATATTTTTCATTATGGACGGATATTGGAATCATAGAAGATCTTCTTTCATACTGAAAAGCAACACATGTAAAGCAAGGAGACGACAAGCATTTACATAAACAAAATATACAACTGCGTTGAATGAATGCATGCTCAAAAGCGTGCTCAATAAGATAATTTTGTAGAACCGTCTCACAGAAAAGAGAGGAAGATATTTATGAATATTGAAATCCGTACAGATAAAAACATTCAAGGTAGTGAACGTTTAATCAGTTATGTTCGTGAAGAGCTGACACAAGAATTCCAACGTTATAGCGAGCGTATTACACACTTTTCGGTTCATATTAGTGATGAAAATGGGGACAAAACGGGCGAACATGACAAACGTTGTATGATCGAAGCCCGTCCAGCAGGAATGAAGCCTGTTGCAGTAACACACAAAGCTGCAAATATTGATCATTCTATTCATGGTGCGATTGATAAATTAAAACGTAGTCTGGAACATCTCTATGAGAAAAAAGATCATCATCGAGGTGGTTTACCTGAATTTGTTGACGTAGATGATGAAGCATCTTAGTAACAACTTAGAAAAAGCCCAGAAGTTGGGCTTTTTTTTTGCCTGTATCAAATTTATACATGATTTTTAGATCGTTTTATAAAAACCTGTCGGGATATTCGGCATAATAGAACCATTAAATATATTGTGAGAATTGGTCATGTTAAGCAATCAGCAGCAGGCCTTGGTGCAAGCCATACAACAACTCGATTTAGACCAAGTGCGATTTTTACTGGCTGAGGGACTCGACCCAAATTTTATCGATCCTGAACAAGGACCACCCGTTTCGGTGATATGTGATGGATTATTTACATGGTGGGAAACCATCTGTGAAGCATATGAAGCTAATCAACCACTGACTGAAACTGAAAAACAACAACAACTTCAAGTCTACTTAGATATTTTAGATGCGCTGATTCAAGCCAAAGCGAATTTACATCTTTGGGATGCGGAAGAGTTTTATGGACCATTGTGGGATGCCGCAAGTTCAGCATGTGCACCAGTGGTCAAGCGTTTACTAGATGAAAAAGTTGACCCAAATACGCGTGATGAAGAGGGTCTTACGATTTTATCCTCGATTAGTCAGCTTTTCTTTGATTGTGATTTTGATGAAATTGACTGGTCACAGGCGTTGGCAGAGGAACGTACAACACTTGAACTGTTACGGGAACATGGTGCAAAAATGTCAAAAGAGCTAGCAACTTGAGTTTAGCCGATTGAATAAAAGGGGATAATGATGAAACAACGTCAAACATTAAGCTTGATCGCGCTATCAATGCTAGCAAGTTCAGCCTTTGCGAATGAATTTTCTTTTGATCGTCCTGGCGCTGGCATAGGTACAGGCATTACACCAGTTGGTCAACTAGCTTGGGAACAAGGTCTGCCAACCGCAAGTTATCAGCAACAAACAATTGATGGGGTAAAGGAAAAAACTTTAACCTTAAATGGCGATATGTTGTTACGTACAGGTTTAGCGAAAGGGTTAGAGCTTCAGTTGGGTTGGCAAGGTCCTGTTTGGCAGCAACACAAGCGTGCGGGTGCAACTAAAGAAAACAATGGTTTAGGTGATGTCAGCATCGGTTTGAAAAAAGCGATTAATTTAAAAGATGACCGTCTGAGCATGGCATTGTTAGCTGAAGCGATTCTTGCGACAGGAAATGACGAATTTACTGCCCATGATGATATCTATAGCCTCACTTCGGCGGTGGCTTATGAGTTTAGTGACCTCATTGGTACCTCGATTACCATGCGTTACGAAGCGCAAAACAGCAATTGGGCTGTGACTGCAATTCCAACCATTGATTATAAAATTGCTGGAAAATTGTCTGGATATTCAGAGTTTATTTATCGTAAAGCAGAAAGCCAAGATTATGAATATGGGCTGGGTGCAGGTCTGATTTATGCAGTGAACAATCGTATGCAGCTCGATGCCAGTGTGGGTGTCGATTTAGAAGGCAATGCGCGAAGCTATAACGGTGGTTTAGGCGTTTCCGTTTTATTTTAATCCATGTCACTTCTCAATCTCCCGTGAATCCCTGCATTTCTCATCGGGAGTATTGGGTTGATAAAAGAGAAATCTGAATGAAAATCTATGCTCAGGGTGGCTACAGTAGCGAACTGGTGCGTTACTTTCTTGGTAGTTTACTGTTGTTATGTGGGAGTTTTACCCACGCCCAAGAGAATCTTTCCGCGCAACTGTTAAATCCTGAGGATGCATTTGTATTTTCCGTAGAATCATCTCGTGCAGATCAAGCTCGATTACATTGGGAAATTCAACCAAATTATTATTTATATCAGCATAAGTTTGAGGTGAAGCAAGGCAATCAGCCTGTTGCTTTAAACTTACCTAAGGCGAAGGACCAATATGATGAAAATTATGGTCATAGCCAAGTGTACTATGATGAGCTTGCATTTGAGATTCCTACACAAGCATCTCAACACTATCAAGTGACATGGCAGGGATGTGCCAAAGATCGTATTTGTTATCCGCCACAAACAATCGCATTTGATACGGATGCCAATGGTCTTGTAAATACACAAAACCTCAGTCCAAACGCACAAAAGCGCTTTCTTGATGTCGCTCGCTCTGCCAATGCAATCAATACGCAACGCCCCGATCTGGCAGATATTTCTGATCAAGAGCAAGCATCTGCAATAAGTTCATCCAATGAGGCAGGGCAAATGGCACAAGACCAAAAATGGTCGAGTCGTTTAGCACAGCATTCATTGTTGTATAGCATTCTTTTATTTTTAGGCTTAGGTATTTTACTGGCCTTTACACCTTGCTCACTCCCCATGCTACCGATTTTGACGTCACTTATTGTGCGTGAAAATAAAGGGGTCAAAGCTTGGGCAATAGCGCTGACTTTTGTAGTCAGTATGGCAATGATCTATGCTCTACTGGGGCTTATTGCTTCCGCTGCTGGGTTGAATTTCCAACGTTGGTTACAACAACCTGCCACCTTGATCGCATTTAGTCTGTTATTTGTGGTGTTTGCTTTAAACCTGTTTGGTTTATTTGAATTGAAAATGCCACAGAAATGGGTAAATCGACTGGATCATCTGCAAGCCTCACAAAAAGGTGGGACGCTGGTCGGTGCGAGTGTCATGGGCATGATTTCGGCGTTATTGGTTGGCCCTTGCATGACAGCTCCTCTTGCCGGTGTGTTGCTATTTATTTCGCAAACACAGAACCAATGGCAAGGTGCATTATTGCTATTTACCTTGGGCTTTGGGATGGGGATACCACTGTTATTGGCTACAGTTTTAGGTGCACGAGTGTTGCCAAAAGCAGGGGAGTGGATGCATCAAATTAAGGTAATTTTTGCCTTTTTAATGTTGGCTTTGAGTCTTTATTTTATTCGTCCATTATTACCTGAGTTGGCATTACAAATTCTCAGTCTAATCCTTGGTTTAGCATTTATTATTTATGCCGCCTCTCGTTTGTTGGCACAGAACAGTAAACTGAAATGGCTTTATATTGTCTTATTGATGATCACGACACCTTGGCTTGTATTCAATCAATATCAACATATTCAAAATTTAAATTCAGTTCAGGCAGACAAACTAGCTGAATGGCATGTCGCCAAAACAGCAGATGAGTTTCAACATATTCTTGCCAATGCACCGAAAGATCGTGGGATTGTTATTGATGTATATGCTGATTGGTGTGTGGCATGTCAACCTATTGAACATCGTATTTTAAAAGATGCAGAAGTGCAGCAAGCTTTAGCGCCGTATTATTTAATTAAGTTGGATTTGAGTCAGTATGATGATTCTCATCAAGCTTTGTTAAAGCAATGGGATATTTTAGGTCCACCCACTTATTTATTCTTAAACGCGCAACAACAAGAACTCCGTTCATTACGTTTAACTGGCGCATTTAAAAAAACGGAGTTACTCCAACAACTGGCTTTATTTGAGGGGAAATCATAACGATGTATACGCTCTTTATTGGTAATAAAAATTACTCAACATGGTCAATGCGCCCTTGGATTTTATTAAAACAAGCAGGCATTGATTTTCATGAGCATTTAATTCAATTTGATAGCTTTGAACCAGACAGCCAGTTTAAGACAGAAATCTTAAAGCTCAATCCAACAGGAAAAGTACCTACTCTAGTCGATGCAGATATTACGGTTTGGGATAGTTTAGCTATTTGTGAATATGTAGCTGAACAGCAGCCTGAGAAAAAACTGTTGCCGCAAGATCAGAAATTACGTGCTAGAGCGCGTTGCATTAGCGCTGAAATGCATAGCAGTTTTCAAAACTTACGTAATCTTTGCCCGATGAATATTGAAGCTGATCTGACCCATATTGGTGAGCAATTGTGGGCTGAGCATGAGCAGTTGCGCGCTGAAGTTGCACGAATTGATCAGATCTGGTCAGAGCGTCCAAGTGAAGACAGCTTTTTATGTGGTGAGTTTAGTATCGCTGATGCATTTTATGCACCTGTAGTCATGCGCTTTGTGTGTTTCAAGCTGCCTGTCTCTGCATCAAGCCAAGCTTACATGCAAAAAATCTTGGCCTTGCCATCGGTTCGACAGTGGATTGCTGACGCGAAGCAAGAACAAATGTTTGTTCCTTTTGATGAGCCGTACCGTCAAAATCGTGAAATGTATTTAAATAAGTAGACAAAATTTCAACAAATTATTCTCCTACGTTATTTTTAGACACGTAATATTATGACTTGAAATAAAGTCATAATAGGAGAATACACTCAGTGTTTTTAAAAGCCTATAAAGAAATTTGGCGTGTTTCCAATAAATTTTATAAGAATGAGAGAAAACATTTAGTTTTACTGGTTTTGTTGCACAAAGATTTGAAATGCAAAGCGCCCCTAATTGAGCCAAATTTAAGGCGTAACTTGGGTAAGTGGTCGACCTAATTCCGTAAACCTGTTGAGGACTGCTACACGTGCATGAATTTCATTCACCTGACTAGGAAAGCTTCTTGCCATTAATTTATCGCCTAATAATTTAATGCAATGCATCTTGGTTTCCACCAAACTTCGTCGATGATAGCCTGACCATTTTTTCCATAGTCTCCTGCCTAAACGTTTAACTGTTCGAAGTAATTCATTTCGTTCTAGCGAGCTGATCTTTGTATCTTTCCATGGTTTCGCATTTTTTCTAGGTGGAATCACCGCATGCGCTTGCCGATCTGCAATGACCTGACGGCATTGCTTGGTGTCATAAGCTCCATCGGTATAAACAGAGTCAATCTGCTCATCTTGTGGAATCTGATCGAGTAAATCACCAAGCACTTGTGAATCACTGACATTATTTGTAGTGAGTTGAATAGCGCGTATTTGAAGGGTTTCAGCATCTATACCAATATGTAGTTTACGCCATTGGCGACGATATTCAGGTCCATGTTTCTTGCGTTTCCATTCGCCCTCACCTAGAAACTTCATGCCTGTAGAGTCTATGAGTAGATGCAGCCCATCGCTACTTTTTTGGTAGCTGATTGCAATATCAATATGCTTTTGTCTTCTACAAAGCGTACTGTAATCTGGTGCGGTCCAATTTAATCCACAAAGTTTAATCAGACTTTGCACAAAGCCAGTGACCATACGTAAAGATAGACGGAATAAGGATTTAATCATTAAGCAGCATTGGATAGCTGCGTCGGAGTAGGTTTGATTTCGCCCTTGTTTGCCTTTTGATGGAGCATACCATTGCGTAGCAGGATCAAACCAAATGGCAATATTTCCGCGACTCATGAGTGCTCGGTTATATGCGGGCCAATTGGTTGTGCGGTAGATTTTGTGTGTAGGCTTCTTCATTTGAAAATTATATCGCTGAAAAAGCTTTTACAGATAGGTTTGTGCAACAAAGCCACGTTTAAATATATTACGTGCAGTTCTGAAAAAGCCCAAGGTCTTAATTTTGGATGAACCAACCTCAGCATTAGATTTGAATACCAGCATTAAAATATTGAGCTATTTAAAGGAGAAAATAGAGACGTTAATCGTGATTACACACTCCCAAGAATGTATTGATCTTGCTGATGAGATTATTAATGTTGAGCAGCTATTTAGATATGAATCATCATAATCTTGATTGGTTTTAATCTTTTAATTATTAATATGAGTAATCACAGTGCTAAATCTCCAAAAATCTGAATATTATTTCTTCCTGATGCTTTCACGGCATAAAGTGCTTGATCGGCCTGACTGACAACTAAGTGTGGTTCATTCGCATTGAGCGAGCTACTGATCCCAAAACTCGCACTAACAGAAAATTGTTGTTGATCCTCAGCAATAAAACACATGTCAGCAATTGCTAATCGACAACGTTCAGCAACATTCTTGGCTTGGATTGCTGTGGTATTGGGTAATAATAAAATGAACTCCTCTCCACCAAAGCGACCAATCAGATCCTGATCACGGACATTGTTTGAAAGGCACTTTGCCACATGCACCAAAACTTGATCGCCCATGCTATGACCAAATTCATCATTAATATTTTTGAAATGATCTAGATCAAGTAGCACCACCGAATAAAATGAATTTGGCTGTTTATTTAGTTTCTCCAAATGGTTACTAATACTACGTCGATTCATAACATTGGTAAGAGGATCAAGGCGACTAAGTGCTTGAATGGCAGTTTCGCGAGTACGCCATTGGGTCAGTAAGATCTCAAATAAGAATAAACAAGCGATTAAAATAGGCAGCAGGAAAAACAACATGCTCCCCACCCAAAATGGGTGCATCTCGGCTTGATTTAAAATCTTTGGATTAAACAATGGTGCGTACTGGAGCACACCATATAAACTTAAAATATTGCAGAATAACAGCGCAATTGTTGCAGGAATAAGTGCACAGTAAATCATTTTACGATTAAATAGGACTAAGCCAACAGCGACGACACTGACATAAACCACCATCGTGGCAGGGCTAAAGCTTCCAATTAAATAGCTGGTATGACACAGCAGTGCTGTAAACAATTGGACGGTTAAGATAGGAATAACTTCTGACGCCCAAGCCCGATCTTTAAAAAGATAACAGGGAACAATCAGGCCCAAAAAAACAAAAAACATAATCAAATTGGTCCAAAGTTTAGACCAAATCAACGGTAAATTGACCCATTGCCATGTCACTGGATTGAGTAAGACCAGTACATCCCAAACGATCCCGAAAAGGGTCATAAAGGCAGCAAGGATCAGTAGCAGAATCGACTTCTTTAACATGTTCCAGTTGATCAGTGGTTCATGTTCCCAAAGCTGTGAGAAACTCCATTTCTCTCGATTCGCTGTCCTCTTAAAATGAATCTTCGTCATTGGCATGCATCCTTTTATGCAATGAGATTCCTTAGAAACTTTATAAATGTAAATTTGACATCAAAATGTTGATCAAATGCGTATATAACTAACAATAGCATCTTTGGAATGCGAAGAAAGTCTGCTTCTAAGCTTTGAGTGCAAATCAGAACGGGAAAAATTTTTAGAAAAATAGAGTATGATCTAAATAATCGATTAATTTTATTTTATGATGACAAAAATGAATTAAGTATGACAATGGTCAGCCATAGCTGACCATTTTTCACACAAAACCCAAAGGACTCAGTCACGATCAATCCGTTGTGCAAAAGTTGCAATATCTGCCAATGCTTGTTTTGCTTCTGGAAACCAAGCGTTGAACATTTGAAAATTATGCCACATGCCCGTATAGAGTTTGAAAATCACTTTAACATCGGCTTGCTCTGCTTTTTCGCGGAAACGCTTGGAATCATCCAATAAGATCTCTTTAGATCCGACTTGAACCAATGTTGGTGGTAAGCCCGTTAAATCATCAAATAAAGGAGAGACACGAGGATCATCAGCTTGAATATCTGCAGTCAGATAATGATTAATTCCCGCTTGTAAGGCTTCTATCGACAGTAATGCATCGTGTTTTTGATTAAAGCGTAGCGATTCACTGGTGAGGGTTAAATCCAAATAAGGAGACATTAAAATCAAGCCACTTGGCATCAGCTCAGGTTGTTGCTTTAAACGTAAGCACAGCGCGAGTGCAAGATTCGCCCCACAAGAATCACCTGAAATAATAATATCTTTGGGTTTAATCCCTTGAACCAGTAACGCTTGGTAAACATCAAAAATTGCATCAATCGCTTCAGGAAAAGGATGTTCTGGTGCTAATGGATAATCAATATGGATGACTTGCATTTGGGTACTGTCAGCGATATCGGTCATCAATGCCCGATGTGTATTGAGGCTACCTAAGAAAAATGCGCCGCCATGTATATGGAAAATTAACTGTGTTGCTGTTGCTTTGGTTTTGATTTCCTCACCACGTACGCCAGCCAAACGTAGAGGACGGATTCGCGCGTTTGGGTTTTGTGGAAATAAGCGACACAGTTGGTCTAATAGCGGACGTAAAGCATTCGGTGCTAAATTGAATTGACTTGGTGTCCGGATGGTCGCTTTGAGTAGGGATTCAGTAAAATAATATTTCCAAACAGTACCAAATTTCATAATTTTTCCATATTGTTAGAGCAGTATACAACTAAGAGAGTACTTGATTTTAAGACCTATACAATGGCGTTCTGTACGGTGTTTTGCACCTGATCAGGTTGTACCTAATAGTCACAATCAAGAATTGCAATATTGATGGAAGTTTTCAATACTCTTAGTCTTAAAAGACCCATTAAGGATATTACAAAAATGAAGAAAATTGCTTTAGCACTAGGATTGTTTAGTTTGACAGCATTTGCCAATGCAGCGGATGCATTACACGGTAGCGTGTGGCAAACGATTGACGATGAAACCAAGCAACCCAAAGCGATCGTCAAGTTTACTGAACAAAAGGACGGTTCATTATCTGCATCGATTCAGAAGTATTTAGTTCCAGGTCAGGAAAGTGTTTGTACGAAATGTGAAGGTCCATTTCATAACAAATCATTGAATGGCGTAACGATTGTACGCAACCTTAAAAATGTAGGTGGCGTAAATTATGATGGTGGTTCTATTGTAGATCCAAAAAATGGTAAAACTTATAAGCTTAAAGCAGAGCTTACCGATGGTGGTCAAAAGCTGAAATTACGCGGTTATATCGGCGTTGCAGCACTTGGTCGTAACCAAACTTGGGTGCGTTCTAACTAAGTTGATTAGTTGAATAAAAAAACTGAGTTCGCCTAATGTGAACTCGGTTTTTTAATGTCTATTCTAAGCCGATAGGTTTTGATACGTTGTTTCATCAAAGCCAATGATAAAACCTTGCGGGGTTTGTAATACAGGACGTTTAATCAAGCTTGGCTGTGCAATTAAAGTCTTAATCAGGTTTTGCTCGCTACTGCTTGCATGCGCTTGTTCATCTGCTGTTAATTTACGCCATGTTGTACCTTTTTTATTAAGGACTTTATCTGCACCGATTTCCTTTAACCAAATCTCGATGGTTTCAGCATCAATACCTTGTTTTTTATAATCATGAAATTGGTAATCAATTCCCTTGGCTTGTAGTGCATCAAAAGCTTTTTTCATCGAATTACAATTTTTAATACCGTAAATTTTAAACATATTCAAACCATCAAAAACAGTGAATCATCTTCCTCACAGCCTAACTGAAAAGCGATGTGATTTGCCAGCCGAATTTTTTTATTAAGTTGATCGATGTAGGGTATTAATAAGTGTCAATCAAGTAGGTGATAAGTAAATTGGTTCTTTGTGCTAAATGCGAAGGGAAAAATCAATAAAATTGTATATTCAGAAAAGAGAAAACCCGCATTTAATCATCCTGATCATGCGGGTCTCATTTCAACGTCCAATGTCTCATCCTTGCAAATAAACTTAAACTAAGTTTATTTTATCTTCCTACGGCGTCCTATCCCTTTGTGGTCATCCTGACCGCTTCCCTGTGCCGTGGTGCTATAATGCCGTCACAGTTGTTAAATAAAAATACACAAAAAGCGACATGATATGTAAGCTAAAGAAGCGATCAAAGTGAACAACTGTTCACTTATTCGTGTATTTTGTAGTCGATAATCACAGGGGCATGGTCACTAAACCATTGTTCTTTATAAACCCATGCATTTGCAGTACGCGCTTTCCAATCTGGAGAGCATGCATGGTAGTCGATACGCCAACCCACATTTTTTGCACGCGCTTGACCACGATTTGACCACCATGAGTACAGCTCTGCTTCAGGTCGTACTTCACGGAAGGTATCAACATAACCCAATTCATCATAAATATGATCGAGCCATGCACGTTCATGCGGTAACACGCCTGATGACTTCTGGTTACCTGACCAGTTTTTAATATCAATACGCTTGTGTACGATATTGTAGTCACCACACACGATGATTGATTTATTCTCGTCACGCCATTGTTTTAGTATCTTTGCGTATTTTTCGAGAAATACATCTTTACGTGCTTGGGCTTCATCACCACTTGATCCTGAAGGTAAGTATAGAGAAGCAATATGAACAGGATGTGACAGCCCTAAATCAAATTCAGCGGTAATAAAACGACCTTGAGAGTCTGCCAGTTCAAAACCTAAACCATTGGTGACTGAAACAAATGGTAGACGACTATAGATGGCTGTACCTGCATAACCAGCACGTTCAGCAGGGAATAGGTGTGTGTACCAACCTTCTGGTTTAAATTTATCAGTCCATTGTTCATGAGTGATACGGCTTTCTTGCATACAGACCACATCCGCATCGGACTGCTCTAACCATTCCAAGAGCCCTTTGGTTACGGATGCGCGCAGTCCATTCACGTTAATTGAAACGACTCGAAGAATTTTTACATCACTTGGATAGCTATCCTTTGGTATCATACGTCTGTTTAACCTCAATTGAAGAATTTGGAGCACCTTATATGACAACGCCTGTGTCATTTCATCCGCAAGCTTTTATCGAACTCGCATTATCACGTGGTGTGCTTAAATTTGGTGAGTTTACCTTAAAATCAGGTCGTGTCAGTCCTTATTTCTTTAACGCAGGTTTGCTCAATGATGGTGAAGCATTGTCTTTGTTAGCCCAAGGCTATGCGGATAAATTGGTCCAGTGTGACAATGTTGAAGTGATTTTTGGTCCAGCGTACAAAGGTATTCCTTTTGTTGCAGCAGCAGCAGTGGCGTTGTCTCAAGTGCATGGTAAGAGTGTGCCTTGGGGCTTTAATCGTAAAGAAGCCAAAGATCATGGCGAAGGCGGTGTGTTGGTTGGTGCATCAGTTGCAGGTCAAAAAGTCTGGATCATTGATGATGTGATCACTGCAGGGACTGCGATTCGTGAAGTTGTGAGCATCTTAAAAAATGCAGGTGCAACGATTGCAGGGGTGTTGGTTGCATTAGACCGTCAAGAACGTGGTCAAGGTGAGCTTTCTGCGATTCAGGAAGTGCAGAAAGAACTTGAAATCCCAGTGCATGCTTTAATCACAATGAAAGATTTGATGGATTACTTGGATGCAAAAGGCGAGAAAGAAGCATTGGCAAATATGCAGGCTTATCGTGAAAAATATGGCATCTAAGTTTTAGGTGTAAGAGAAAAGGAAGCGAAGGCTTCCTTTTTTGTTCGTTTATTTACACTAATTCTAGAAAAAATAGATTATTTAAAATATATTTTGCGATAAAAAGTATTTTTGATACAAATTGTTGTTTATAATTGGAAAAAACTGAGAATTATCATGCCTTTTGTATCACTTCTATTTTGGACATTACCTTATTATTTATTTTTTAATTTGGTATTTCTTATCCCATCGGGAATTATAATTTTTATTTTCCAAATATTTTTAGTTCTATTTATGGGTGATACCCAATTAGTGACTAATATTTGTTTAAGCTTGTTTTTTTTAGTTTTTATGCTGGAGTTATGGCTTATTTATAGAGCTGCTTACATAAAGTCTTTTGAAAATAGAGGTTTTTTTGAGGCTGCTAAAGATTCATTTAATGAGTTCAGACTCGGCATATGATGTGTGCTTAAAAAACAGGAGGGTTTAACTTGGTAAACTATACATACTCATTAGGAGTTTACCATGAGCAAGAAACAGAAGACTTACACCGCAGAATTTAAAGCTGAAGCCATAAAAGCCATTGAAGAGAACCAAGGTAATGTATCGGAATCCGCTAGACAACTTGGCATTTCAATGCAAACCCTTTCGAACTGGAATAACAAAGCAAAGGCTGGAACTTTAGCAGGCACAAAACAGTATTCGCCCGATCTAAACGCCTTACTCGAAGAAAATAAGAAGCTTAAACAACAGCTCAAAACAGCTGAAATGGAACGTGAATTTTTAAAAAAGGCAGCAGCGTACTTTGCCAAAGAAAGTCAGTGAGGTACGCCTATATGAAATCGCAAAGCCACTTATTTCCGATTATTTTAATGGCTCGATTACTTCGTGTATCCGTTTCTCGCTTTTATGATTGGCTAAAGCGAGGCATGAGTAAAAGATCAATTCAGCGAAATCAGCAGACAATTTTGGTCAAAATAGCCCATGAAGAAACCAAACAAAGCTATGGCTATGTTCGATTAACCAAGCATTTACAAGCGCAAAGTATCAAAATAAGTATGTATGCTGTGCGCCAAATAAAAAAATCAAATCAGTTGTATTGTAAGCGCCATAAGCGTTTCAAAAGAACCACGGACAGTGATCACAACCGTTCTATTTATGACAATTTACTCAAGCAACAGTTTTCAATGACGAAGCCTAATCTTGCGTGGTCGAGTGACATTACCTACATTTGGACGGCTGAGGGCTGGTTGTACTTGGCAGCTGTCAAAGATCTTTACACGAAACAGGTTGTTGGCTATAGCTTAAATGAGCGCATGACAGCCAAGCTTGTTTGTGATGCATTGAATATGGCTATTCGCAATCAGAAACCTGCTAAAGATCTCATTGTACATTCAGACAGAGGCAGCCAATATTGCAGTAATGAATATCGAAACTTACTTGAGAAATTTGATTTTCAGGGTTCAATGAGCAAAAAAGGCGACTGCTTCGATAATGCACCGATAGAGAGTTTCTGGGGCATACTCAAAAATGAACTAGTCCATCATCGCAACTACAAAACAAGGGAAGAAGCCAAAGCGGATATTACAAAATATATAGAGTTATTTTATAATCAGCGAAGAATTCAAAAAGGCTTGGATTTTAAGACACCAAATCAAATGGCAGAAGACTTTTATCGGTTAGCTGCCTAGAATCTCCCAAGTGAAAGTCTCCTGCTAATTCAGCACACATCAATAAGACTGTTTTTAAAATTTTAACTATCAATGTTAAACACAATTATCTAAATACTTACGTTGAGCGATATCATTGCTCAACGTAAACTTCCAAAGTCTAGTGGAAAAAGCTAGAGAAAGGAGAGTTATTCAACTCAGTATTAAAAAATCTATAAAACTAAACATTCTGATCTAACATCGCAGGCATCAAAATTTCTTTAACACAGCTTGCTTTACTGGTTGAAATAATAAAATTAATCGCATGAATAACATCTGCTAATGGGATTAGTGAATATTTCGTTTCTTCTAAAATTTCTTCAACAGGTTTTTCAATCTCATATTCACTGGCAAGATAGCCTAAGTTCAGTACACTCACCCCAATTAAGTGCTCACGTAAGATTTCTCTGAGGGATTGTGCAATACCTCTTAATGCAAATTTGGTGGCGGAGAAAACAAGTTCTTTGCCGTTATGATTTTCAACACCCCAAGTTGAACCGATCAGTATGATTTTGGCATTGTCAGAGCGCTTTAGATTTTCAATTAAAGATTGAATGGATTGGATACAGGTGGTGATATTGGTATTAATGATTTGATTGATTTCAGTAGCAGAAACATCTTCAAAATTATAGTTGTCGCTAAAAGCTCGTTGTTCCCAAATGCCCACGTTATAAATCAGCACATCAACTTTTTGCTGTCCAATTGCTGTTTTTACGTCACTTACAGCTTGTTCAGGTTTGGAGAGATCAGTACAGATCCAGTTTAAGTTAGGAGTTTCTCGTGGTTGGGTGCGAGATACGCCATAGATGGTATCTGTTGGTTTTGGTACAGTTTGAACAATCGCTTTGCCTAGGCCTTTACTAACACCATATATGAGAAATGTTTTATTTGAGTCGCTCATTACTCTTTCCAAGTGTTTAGGATTAAAAGGCAACTATAAAAGCTCAACTTAGCTTGAGGTCAAGAATTAAGTTTAGTTATTAGGAAAAATATGTGAGAGTTTCGTATTTAGTTTAACAAATCGATTATTGGAAATCATGATTGAAAACTAAGCGTGGAACGTGAAAAATCACAAAAATCCGTTCAAGTGTGCTGAATCCTAGAGTGGATTGAGGTAAGGTATTGATGCAAAAGTGGAAATCTCAAGAATTTCGCATAAGGCGTATTATGTTAATTTTAGATTCACTTAATTTAAAAAAACTAATCATTTATAGGGTATGAGCAATTGATCCCAAATTTAAGCGCAGAAATTATTCCTCATAAATCTATTGCTGATATTACATTAGGACTAGATTTTGAACACTTTACGGCTAATTCAAAATATCAGATTATTAATGATTATTCTGAATTAGAAAGTATGTATTCCAAAAGAGATAAGTGGCTAGTTCTACATCGAAATGAAGTTCTGCCTTGGGGTGATCCTATCAATGAAATATATTGTTTTTGGAATGAGATTATCACTCTAACATTCAATTTCAATACCAAAAAGCTAGAATTCATTTATGCTGGTCCAGGATATCAAGGAAAATTATTGGGTCTACTAGGCATAGGAGATCGGTTAGATTCTGTCAAAGATCAATATAATTTCTATTTTGAAGGTGATAAACATTATCTTGAATATAAAACAGATAGTGATAAAGCAGGAGAACTTGTTCCAGTTGAAATAGAAACAAATTATAGAACTGCATATTCAGAAGAATATAATGATCAAATTATTGAAGGCTTCTTGGTTTATTTACTTCCAGAAGAACGAGGGCATTTAACATAATGACTCTTATGCGAATTACTCGTCCTCACACTTCTTACACTCCAACAACACTCCAATTTTTTCTAAACGCCCTTGCTCTGTTAACACCCAAGGGCGATTCTGCCACGGTGGATCGTGGCGGACATGCTGCGTGTGACCACAGGCGAGATCAGCAACCCAATGATTCTCATCATCGAGGTGAAATCCAACAATGGCTTGTTGCATTTATTCACTCAAACTTTCAAGTTTAGAATTTTCCAAACCCTTTAAAAAACGATGGCATAAATTATGAATCGCCACTAAATCATTTGGATCAACACCCAAAGAGCAGGCGAGTTTAAATGGAATTAAGGTAATTTCATCTTTTGCAGCCAGTGCTTTTTCAAGCAAGATCACCTTTTTCATACGTTCATCTTCTTTCACCGCAACACGCTTTAAAAACTGTTTTTCTTCGAGTTTTTTAATAATTGGCGTCAGCGTTCCCGAATCAAAAAAGGTCTTTTGTCCAATTTCAGACAACGTCACATTGTCTTTTTCATACAAAGCCAACAATACAATAAATTGCGGGTAGGTCAGATCATATTCCTGAAGTAGTGGACGATATTGACGAATCATCGCATTGGTCGCGGAATACATCGCAAAACACACTTGATTATCCAAGTAAGAAATTTCGGTCATGCTTCGCTCCTCAACATCGTTTTTGCTAGGTGACAGTATAGTTTGGAAATGAATAAAAGTATATTGTGCATAATTAACTTGCACACAATATAATTGTGTGCAATATTAATATCCGCGGCTGAACAAATGCAAACAGCGATTAGGTAAATAAGATCGATTGAATCAAAGAGAGGTGTGGTATGACCACAATTTATGATTTTCAGGCAGAATTGTTAGAAGGCGAGCAAAAGAACCTTGCAGACTATCAAGGCAAAGTTTTATTGGTGGTTAACACTGCAAGTCAGTGTGGCTTAACCCCACAATTTGAGGGACTTGAAAAGCTATATCAAGATTATCAACAGCAAGGTTTAGTGATTTTGGGCTTCCCCTGTAACCAATTTGCTAACCAAGACCCATCAAGTAATGAAGAGATTGGCAGTTTTTGTCAGCGTAACTATGGCGTGTCATTTCCCATGTTTGCCAAAATTGATGTAAATGGTACAAATGCCCATCCACTATATAAATATTTGACTTCAGAAGCCAAAGGCATTTTAGGGAGTGAAAGCATCAAATGGAATTTCACCAAATTTTTGATTAACCAAAACGGTAAAGTGATCAAGCGTTATTCTCCAACCACCAAGCCCGAAAAAATTGGCAAAGATATTCAGAAACTTTTGGCTTAATTTGAATCTGAAATCGAATGTTGCACGAATTACTGGGGATGGATTCATTTGCCAGTAATTTTTTTTATTTATAATGAAAGATAAAAATCTTCTTTAAAATAAACCTGATGTAGTCATCTGAATCAATTGGAATTTTTTCGAGTTAAGAATTACACAACTTGTTGCACGATCAGCTGCAAACTTCGATATACTTTTTGCCAAGATTTAAAAATACGAGCGTCAGATTATGCGTGTACTTGTCGTGATGGACCCAATAGAAACCGTGAATCTCAAGAAAGATTCCACGATGGCAATGTTATGGGCGGCTAGTCGTCGCGGACATGAGCTGGGTTATGCATTACAACACGATTTATATATCGACCAAGGTAAAGCGTTTGGTTTGATTGCACCGCTTAAAGTCTTTGAAGATTATAACCATTATTATGAGTTGGGTGAGCAGCGCAAAGAGTCATTGGCTGACTATGATGTGGTATTGATGCGTAAAGACCCACCGTTTGACATGAATTTTGTCTATACCACTTATATCTTGGAACAAGCTGAACGTGAAGGCGTGTGGATTATTAACAAACCACAATCGCTGCGGGATTGTAATGAAAAGCTGTTTGCGACCCAATTTCCAGAGTTACAAGTGCCAACGCTAGTGACGTCACAGCAAAGCTTAATTCGCGAGTTTATTACTGAGCATGGTGATGTGATTGTAAAGCCACTTGATGGTATGGGAGGAACTGGGATTTTCCGTTTATACCAAGATGGTGTGAATATCGGTTCGACTTTAGAAATGTTGACTGAATTGGGTACACGCCCAATCATGGCACAACGCTATATTCCAGAAATTGTAGAAGGGGATAAGCGGATCTTGATGGTCAATGGTGAACCGATTCCCTATTGCTTAGCGCGAATTCCGCAAAATGGTGAAGTGCGTGGTAATTTAGCGGCAGGTGGTTTGGGGCAGGCGCGACCACTCACTGAAAATGATAAATTGATTGCGGCAAAAGTCGGTCCTTTCTTGCGTGAAAAAGGTTTGGTTTTTGTCGGTTTAGATGTGATTGGTAATTATGTCACTGAAATTAATGTGACCAGCCCAACCTGTATTCGTGAGATTGATGCGCAATATGGTACTTCGATTGCGGATGATCTTTTTTCTGTGCTCGAAGCGGGTCGTACACACTAAAAAAATGAGGGGCTGAAATGTTAACAGCCCCTATATTTTTGACCGAATTGCCCATGTGAATTTTTACCGAACTTGGTACTAAATAGGCAATTCAATGTAGACATCATCGTGTTTTTAGCAAACAATTGAAAAAAGCCGAGCTTTCTGTTGTAAACAAGTGAAATTCGCTTTTCGTGAATGAAGCTTTAGGATTAAAATAACGCCCGAAAACAATAGACGATAACCTTCTTTTTTTGAGTTGAAGAATTAGACCGTGACCAATTCACCACACAACAAACCTAAACATGTCTTGATGATGGCTGCAGGTACTGGCGGACATGTTTTTCCTGCACTTGCTGTTGCCAAACAACTTCAACAAGAAGGCTGTCAAGTCTCGTGGTTAGCAACGCCTGCGGGAATGGAAAATCGGTTGCTCAAAGATCAAAATATTCCAATTTATCAAATTGATATTCAAGGTGTACGTGGTAATGGTTTACTGCGTAAGCTCAGCGCACCGTTTAAAATTTTAAAAGCAACATTCAGCGCGATGCGCTACATGAAGCAGCTCAATATTGATGCGGTTGCTGGTTTTGGTGGTTATGTTGCAGGTCCAGGGGGATTAGCTGCTCGTATTTTGGGTATTCCTATTTTAATCCATGAACAAAATGCGATTGCAGGTTTTACCAATACCCAATTGGCACGTATTGCCACAACCGTGTGTCAGGCTTTTCCAAATACTTTCCCGACCAGTGATAAAGTGGTGACTACGGGAAATCCTGTCCGCGCTGAGATCACTGCAATATTAAATCCTTCATGGCGCTACCAAACCCGTGAACAAGAACAACAAGCACTGAATATTTTGATTGTTGGGGGATCGTTGGGAGCACAAGCGCTGAATGAGCGATTGCCTGAAGCCTTAAAAAAGGTCGATGTAGCATTGAATGTGTTCCATCAATGTGGTCAAAACCAACAAGAAGCAACGCGTGTACGTTATCAGGATGCACCTGAAGGTCTAAATGTTACGGTTGAGCCATTTATTCATGATATGGCTAAAGCGTATAGTGAGGCGGATTTGATTATTTGTCGTGCAGGAGCCTTAACAGTCACAGAGGTGGCGACTGCAGGACTTGCAGCAGTTTTTGTTCCTTTACCAATCGCGGTCGATGATCACCAAACAGCAAATGCAAAATTTTTAGCAAATGTGGGGGCTGCCAAGATTTGCCAGCAAGCGGAGATGACACCAGCGGCTTTGGATGAGTTGTTTGGGCATCTACTTAACCGCCAGCTACTTTCTGAAATGGCAATCAAAGCACGTCAACAGGCGCAACCAAATGCAACGCAGCATGTGGTTGATCTGATTCAAAAATTGTAATTCGAGTTTATTTATGTCTCCAACAAGTCCAAACCAAGCCAAAAAGCTGATTAAAGTGCCAGAAATGCGCCGTATTAAACATATCCACTTTGTTGGTATTGGTGGTGCGGGGATGTGCGGTATTGCTGAAGTGTTGAGTAACCAAGGCTATAAAGTATCTGGTTCTGATATCAAAGCTTCGAAAACTACGGCACAGCTCGAAGCGAATAACATTAAAGTTTATATCGGTCACACTGCTGACAATATTAAATATGCTGATGTACTGGTGGTGTCGACGGCGATTGATCCTGAAAATCCTGAAGTAAAAGCAGCGATTGAGCAACGTACTCCGATTGTACGTCGTGCTGAAATGTTGGGTGAGCTCATGCGTTATCGTCACGGGATTGCCGTTGCGGGGACACATGGAAAAACCACAACAACCAGCTTGTTGACTACCATGTTGGCGGAAGGCAATCTTGATCCAACCTATGTGATTGGTGGATTGTTGAATAGCACCGGTGTCAATGCAGCGCTGGGTGACAGCCGTATCATTGTGGCTGAGGCGGATGAGTCTGATGCATCATTCTTGTATTTACAGCCGATGGCTGCAATTGTGACCAATATTGATGCGGATCACATGGATACCTATGAAGGTAGTTTTGATAAGTTAAAAGATACGTTTATTCAATTTCTCCATAATTTACCGTTCTATGGTTTGGCTGTTGTTTGTGGTGATGATGCCAATATTCGTGAGATTTTACCGCGAGTTGGTCGTCCAGTATTGACCTATGGTTTTGATGAAGATAACGATATTCGTGCAATCGACGTTGAGCAGGATGGCATGCGTTCACATTTCACTGTGTTGCGCAAAGATCGTGAACCATTGCGTGTTACCGTGAATCAGCCCGGTTTACACAATGTCTTGAATGCGCTTGCAGCAATTGGTGTGGCAACAGATGAAGGTGTATCTGATGACGCAATCTGCCGTGCATTGGCTGGGTTTAGTGGCGTCGGGCGTCGTTTCCAAGTTCAGGGTGAGTTTGAAGTGGGCGATGGCCTCGTGAAGTTGGTTGATGATTATGGTCATCATCCAAAAGAAGTTGAGGCGACGATTAAAGCAGCACGTGCCAGTCATCCAGATCGTCGTTTGGTGATGTTGTTCCAACCGCATCGTTACAGCCGTACACGTGATTGTTTTGATGACTTTGTGGAAGTGTTGTCACAAGTGGACCAATTGTTATTATTGGAAGTTTATTCGGCAGGTGAAAAACCGATTGTTGGCGCAGATAGTCGAGCATTGGCACGCAGTATACGTTTGCGTGGTGAGGTTGAACCGATTTTGGTTGACCCTGTTGATGGAAATTTACCGAGTGTTCTACAAAAAGTGTTACAAGGCAATGACCTGTTATTAACACAAGGTGCGGGTAACGTTGGTGCAATTTCGGTAGAATTGGCTCAGCATCGTCTGTATGCCGAATAATTTTGTTTTGTAAATATTAAAAGTTTTAAGGATATAAACGTGTCAAATGCTGCAAAATTCGGCAAAGTTGCTGTGTTATTGGGTGGGAAGTCAGCTGAGCGTGCTGTGTCATTGGACAGTGGTCAGGCTGTGCTAGAGGCATTATTACGTTCGGGTGTACAAGCTGAGGCATTTGACCCACAAGAGCGCAGTGTGACAGAGCTGGTTGCTTATGATCGTGCTTTTATTGTGTTGCATGGTCGTGGTGGGGAAGATGGTCAAATTCAAGGTGTGCTTGAATGGCTGAATATTCCGTACACAGGCACTGGCGTACAAGGTTCAGCGATTGGGATGGATAAAGTCAAAACCAAGCAAATTTGGCAGGGTAGTGATTTACCAACAGCGCCATATCGTATCATTACGAAAGACACTGATTTAGATGCAGTGATTGCTGATCTTGGTTTGCCAGTCATTATCAAGCCTGTACATGAAGGCTCTAGTGTCGGTATGAGTAAAGTTGAAAAAACCGAAGACTTTGCTGCTGCAATTGCAAAAGCCACAGCACATGATGCAGTGGTGATGGCTGAAAAATGGATTACAGGTCGTGAATTTACCATTTCATTTTTAAATGGTCAGCCTTTGCCAGTGATTCGCCTACAGCCACCTGCTGATGTCGCGTTTTATGACTATGAAGCAAAATACCAACGCAATGATGTGGAGTATGGTATTCCATGTGGATTGAGTGAAGCAGAAGAAAAGACATTACAAGTTCTTTGCTTGCGTGCTTTCCAAGCCGTTGGTGCCGAAGGGTGGGGGCGTATTGATGCAATGCAGGATGAACAAGGCAATTTCTGGTTGTTAGAAGTGAATACTGTCCCAGGCATGACCAGCCACTCTTTAGTACCAAAGGCTGCTCAAGCGGTAGGTTATAGTTTTGATGCGCTCTGTGTTGCGATTTTAGAGCAAACCTTAGCAGCGTCGGTTTAGTTTTATGGCTCAACTTCCTGCATCTATGCGTCGCAAGCAACGACCAGCGATTAGCTCAATCCACGAGAAACCACCGACACCAAAACAAAAAATGGTGAATGCTGGTGGTTGGATATTGCTGGTGGTTGCATTTGCAGTGTTAGCATTGGGCATCTATGGTTTATATAAAGTGATGACCGATGCGACTGTGGCGGAACTGCAGGTCGTTGGTACAAATTCAGAACAAGAAAATCAACAGCTGATCCAGCAGTTGAGTCCAGTGATTAAAGATAATTACTTTACCTCGGATTTAGAGCAAATTCGAGATTACGCGTTAAAAGTGTCTTGGGTTGACCGTGTGGTGGTGTCACGAGCTTGGCCAAATGCAATTCGAGTGCGGGTCATGCCGCGCCATCCGATTGCGCGTTGGGGAACAGGGCGTTTGCTCAGTGACAATGGTGAGGTGTTTAGCGAGGCTGTGCCAAAAGCACATCCTAATCTACCGCTTTTACATGGGCCCGTCAGCCAATCCAAAATGATGATGCGTCGTTATAATGAAATTAGTCAATTGTTTCAGCCAGCAGATTTACGTCTGAAAGAATTGTATTTAACCGAGCGTATGACATGGTTTATGCAGTTTGATTCGGGTTTACGTATTATCGTTGATCAAGATCAAACCATGAATAAGTTACAGCGCTTAAGCCATTTGGCACAAACGGATCTTAAACCTGTATGGCCGAAGATCTCGGCGATTGATTTGCGTTATCGAAATGGACTGGCAATCCAGTGGAGAAATGCAACGCCGCCTAAGATCGTCAACGGTCAGTTTGTTGTAACGATTGATGACACAAGCCTTGCAGGTGGAATTCAGGCAAAGCCATAATACGTGGCTTGAAAACAACAGGCAGTTTGCCCGTACTAAACAACAAAAGATATGGTATTGAAGTAATGAGTGAAACTGTTCCCTCAGTTGTTACGATTGACATTGGGACTCATAAGGTCACAGTTTTAATTGGTAAAATCCATGCGCCCGATAAGATTCAAGTGATTGGCATGGCGTCTGCTCGTAACCGTGGTATGGTGAAAGGCAAGATAGTCAGTCTCGACAAGGTGATTGCGGCTATTAAAAATGCGGTATCCGAAGCTGAGGATATGGCAGAGTGCCGTATTCATAGTGCGTGGGTATCTATTCCAAGTACAGAATTACAAAGTTTTTATGCATCAGGTCGTACGCCTGTGGCAAACCACGATCATATTATTACAACCAATGAAGTGGTGCGCGCTTTAGAACTGGCGAAAGCTAGCCATGTTTCACCTGACTATTATTTGGCGAGTGCTGTGCCGTTAGGTTTTGAGCTTGGCGATTCTGGTGAATGGGTACAAAACCCAGTCAATATGTCAGCGCATAGCATGACAGGACATTATCAGCTCATGATGATGCCAATCAGCACCATGCAAAACCTTGATCGCGCCATGAAAGGGGCGAATATTGGGGTGGAGAAAATGGTCGTATCATGTTTGGCGACCGCTGAGGCGAGTTTGCTCAAAGATGAAAAAGAATATGGCGTATGTTTGGTGGATATCGGAGCTGGTATAACCAATATTGCGGTGTATTTAGATGGTCGTTTAGCTTTGGCGCGAACTTTACAGCGTGGTGGTGAAAATGTAACACGAGATATTGCTGCGGTTCTACAAACCACCACAGAAGAAGCAGAACGTATTAAAATATTACATGGTTGTGTGGATCTCAGTGTGGTGAAGCCTGATCATATGATTCAGGTACAAGGCATTGATGGGACACAAACCATTAGCCGCATTGAATTGGCTGAGATTATCATTGCGCGTTATGAAGAAATTTTTGCGATGATCCGTGAAGAATTAGAGCATAGCGGTGCGATTCATGGTTTGTATCATGGTGTTGTATTAACAGGTGATGCATGTCAGATTGAAGGCATGGTGAATTTGGCACGTCGTATGTTGGGCGTTTCTGCGCATTTGGGCAATCCACCGTTACAGGTCTATGCCGATGATCAACATCTACCAGCACTACGTCGTTCAATGTATGCAACAGCTGCGGGTTTGTTGATGTTTAGCCAAAGTGATTTGCAAGATGTGGTCGAAGAACCAGAAGAAGCAACCGAGCGTAGTTTTGTCGAACGTGTTGCCAATGGTTGGAATGCATTGAATAGCAAATTAAAGGCTATATTTTAGGATTTGCTGAGATTCTGCCTTGAGCGTTATAACTCACATTGCGACATTGGTTTTTTAGCTAATTAGGCAAGGCAGGGTAGAAATCTAAACAAACCCTTAGTTGTAGTTTTTTTTGGGAAAATTTGTTAAGAAGTTGTAATAGTAGGTCACTGTACTTGACAAGCTAGTGATTATTGAACAGCATCCTAAACATCAGTAGTTTTAAAAATCAGGGCAGTAACGGGCTGAAGTAACTGCCATTAATATATTAGGAAATCTAAAGGTCATGGCCTCATTTGAATTTATAGAAGATGAACTAGACGATGGCAACGGTCAAGCCCGTTTCACAGTGTTTGGCGTTGGTGGTGGGGGCGGAAATGCTGTCCAGCACATGGTGCAGTCAGATATTCAAGGCGTGAAATTTGTTTGTGCGAATACGGATAAGCAAGCACTTGATTGTATGAATGCGCCATTCAAAATTCAATTGGGCGAACAAAGTACCCGTGGTTTAGGTGCTGGTGCAAATCCAGAGGTGGGGCAAGTTGCGGCAGAAGAAAGTCGTGAAGTGATTCGTCAACACCTTGAAGGTACAGACATGGTATTTGTTACTGCTGGTATGGGCGGTGGTACAGGTACGGGTGCTGCGCCTGTGGTTGCCGAGGTTGCTAAAGAAATGGGCATCCTAACTGTGGGCGTCGTAACAACACCATTTAACTTTGAAGGTCGTCGTCGTCAAAAGTCTGCTGAAAAAGGTATTGATGCTTTAGAAGCGCATGTTGATTCTTTGATTATTATTCCAAACCAACGCTTACTCAGCGTTTATGGCGATATTTCAATGAAAGATGCCTATAAAAAGGCGGATGATGTGTTGTTGAATGCGGTACGCAGTATCTTTGATTTAGTGGTTAATCGTGGTCATATTAACCTCGACTTCGCAGATTTGAAAACAGCAATGAGTACTCGTGGTTACGCCATGATGGGTGCTGGTCTAGGGCGTGGTGAAGATCGTGCACGCCAAGCGGCTGAACAAGCAATTCGTAGCCCATTGCTTGATAATGTCAATATTATCAATGCCAAAGGCGTGTTAATTAATATCACAGGTGGTGATGACATTACCTTGCGTGAAACAGAAATTATCACTGATGTCGTCAATCAAATCGTTGACTTGGATGAAGGTGAGATTTTCTACGGTACTGTATTTGATCCAGATGCACGTGATGAACTACGTGTGACTGTGATCGCAACGGGCTTAACGCGTAATGCATCTGAAGTAGAAACCAAGAAACGTACCACTCATGCACAGGCTGTTTCCCAAGGTACGCAAACTGTTGATGAAGATGATGTTCCAGCGATCAGTAAGCGTGCAAATACAGAAGCACCGAGTAGTGCAGCGCCAAGTTCATCACCACTTTCATCTCCGATGAGCATTCAAGATTATCTAAAAAATCAACAAAGAAAGTAATTTAATCAATTACTTGGAAACAGGGAGGGCGAGCACCTCCCTTTTTTATTTTTTGTAATAAAGTATTGATTGACATTTCTGCCAACAACAGATTCGATTTATCAAGTGCCAAAACAACCCAAATATGCTAACTTATATCGGTTTTTGCAAATAAAGTTGGCATGGCATGTTGAAACAACGGACTCTTAAACGTGTAGTGAAAGCGAGCGGTATTGGTCTGCACAGTGGTCAAAAGGTGCTGATTAATTTTGTTCCACATCACGTAGATGGAGGAATTGTGTTTCGTCGTATCGACTTGAATCCCCCTGTTGATATACCAGCAAATGCGATGCTGATCCAAGAGGCATTTATGTGCTCGAACCTCGTTCGAGAAGATATCAAGGTCGGTACCATTGAACATGTGATGAGTGCGATTGCAGGGCTTGGAATCGATAATCTCATCGTCGAAGTCTCTGCGTCAGAAGTTCCGATTATGGATGGCAGCGCTGGTCCTTTTATTTATTTGTTGATGCAAGGTGAGCTCGCTGAGCAAAATGCACCGAAGAAATTTATAAGAATTTTAAAACCTGTCGAGGCGCTAATCGAAGATAAACGCGCTATTTTTACACCGCATTCTGGTTTCCAACTGAACTTTACTATTGACTTTGATCATCCCGCCTTTGCTAAAGAATATCAGTCAGCAACGATCGATTTCTCAACTGAAACTTTTGTATATGAGGTGAGTGAGGCGCGAACTTTTGGTTTTATGAAAGATTTGGATTATCTAAAAGCCAATAATTTAGCTTTAGGTGCGAGTTTAGATAATGCGATAGGTGTAGATGATACTGGTGTGGTCAACGAGGAAGGTCTGCGTTTTGCTGATGAGTTTGTACGCCATAAAATATTAGATGCAGTGGGTGACTTATATCTTTTAGGTCATCAAATCATTGCGAAGTTTGATGGTTATAAATCAGGTCATGCACTGAATAACCAGTTATTACGCAATGTTCAGAATGATCCAAGTAGTTATGAAATTGTAACATTTGATGACGAGAATAATTGTCCAATTCCTTACGTAAGTGTGACATAAGTCATTGTCTTTTCTTGCCTATGTTATAATGTAACAAATGAAAGTGAGATGGAAATCACGGAAAATAAGAAGATATTCCATCACTTAAGTTGTACTGTTTACTTTTTATTGCTTGCCAAAAGTAGTAAAGCTTGGCTAAGCTTAGGGTCGCTCACATATTCAGCGGCACTGCGTAAAAGCTCTTGAGTCTCTGAATTAAGTTTCTTTGATGCGGGGGCAGGTTCTGTTGAAACATGTTTTTTGTTTCTCAATCGAACTTGAATTTTGCGTAAATCACGGAATACTTCAAGTTGAGTGAACTGCGCGACATAGTGAGTTTGTAAGTAACTAAGTTGACTAATCATCGCTTGATTTTCACCTGTTATGATCAAAACGCCATGTTGATAACAAACAACCTGCCATTGCTCTGGTTGGGGCAATAATGGTTGAATAATTTTCGTAAGTTTTTGCCATTGTGTGACTTGCGTAGTCAGAAACGTTAAGTTTCCAGTTTTTGTATGTTGTCCTTTCTGTTGAAAAACGTTGTTAGGTTCAGACATGTCAACTTCCTTAGAGGTTACCTGTCCATCTTAAGCGTTTAGTTCGGCTGTGATCAAGGAAGAGATGATAAAGGAACAATTTAAGGACGGTTTCAAGAGGTTTTTTATGCATACGCGTCGTATTTTACTTGCATTTTCACTTGCTGCTTCAGCCGCTTCGGTTGCTTTTGCAGATTATCAAAATATCAATCAAGCCACTGCTGCAGACCGTCTAGAGCAGTTATCTAAAACCTTAGATCAAGGTTCATATACCCATCCTGATGATATTGATCTGCCAGCTGTATCAAATGTCTCTGTTAAATTACGCGAAAAAACCATTGAACTAAACAATGCCAGTATTGAAAAGAAGTATGGTCGCCAAGAGAGTGGACCTTCATTCTCAGCGGGTACGGGTCATTCTTGGTTAGTCAGTCATCCATTGCAAGATGGTCGTGTTAGTTCGACTTGGGGTAACCGTACGCTATTAGGTTCTACTCGCCATCATTCAGGTGTTGATATTGCAGCACCATCGGGCACACCTATCTATGCAACAGGTCCTGGGGTTGTAACCAAATCAGGTTGGGGTACGGGTTATGGTCAATACGTTGAAATTGATCATGGTAATGGCTATGTTACTCGTTATGCGCATGCATCACGCTTAATGGTCAATGCGGGTGAGCGTGTTGGTGCGGGTCAGCATATTGCAAATGTTGGTTGTACTGGTCGTTGCACTGGACCTCATTTACATTTTGAAGTCGTGAAAGATGGCCAACGTCGTAACCCTTCAACTTATCTTGCTTTGTTGCCTTAATGTAATTTGTTAACAGTTGTATATAAATGTTTGAAGAAATCGCCTTTATTGGCGATTTTTTATATTTTTTGTTTGATTTGGGTCAATGACTATTTAGGAAAAAAATATTAAGCGCTTTTGTATTCATTTAGGGCGATACCTTTATGAAGCCAAAACATGATAAATATAGCAATAACAATATAGCTTAAGGGAAAAGGTGAATTATATGGCGTTTTATGGCGACTCAGACGCGCAGGAAACCCAAGAATGGCAAGATGCTTTTGATTCAGTATTACAACATATGGGCACGGAACGCGCTGCTTTCTTACTTGAGAAACTTTATCAACGTGCCATTGCCAAACACGTTCCTATTCAACGCTTAAATACACCTTATCTCAATACTATTTCAGTTGAAGAACAACCTGCCATGCCTGGTGATCAGGATATGGAGCGTCGTATTCGTGCTTTAATCCGTTGGAATGCATTGGCGATGGTTCTTCGCGCCAATAAAACAGGTGATGATTTAGGTGGTCACCTCGCAAGTTTTGCATCGTCTGCAACCCTATATGATGTCGGTTTTAACCATTTCTTCCGCGCCAACAATGATAATTTCGGCGGAGATATGATTTATTACCAAGGACACTGTGCTCCTGGTATTTATGCACGTTCATTCCTTGAAGGACGTTTAACTGAAGAGCAGTTAAGTAATTTTCGCCGTGAAGTTGGTGGTAATGGTTTACCAAGCTATCCACATCCTTATTTGATGCCAGACTATTGGCAATTCCCAACGGTATCAATGGGTCTTGGTCCAATCATGTCGATTTATCAGGCACACATTCAAAAATATTTGATGAACCGTGGTTTGATTAAAGAAGAAGATCGTAAGGTCTGGGCATATCTCGGCGATGGTGAGATGGATGAACCAGAAAGCTTAGGTGCGATTTCATTGGCAGGCCGTGAAAAGCTTGATAATTTAGTCTGGGTGGTTAACTGTAACTTACAGCGTCTAGATGGTCCTGTACGTGGTAACGGTAAAATTATTCAAGAACTTGAATCGATCTTCCGTGGTGCAGGCTGGCGTGTCATTAAAGTAGTATGGGGCCGTCATTGGGATCCATTACTGGCTAAAGATACAAGCGGTGCCTTAAAAGCACGTATGGAAGAAGCTGTTGATGGTGACTACCAGCGCTACCAAGTAAAAGGTGGTGCCTATACGCGTGAGAAATTTTTTGGCAAGTACCCAGAAGCTGCGGAACTTGTAAAAGACTTAAGCGATGAGGACATTGATAACCTTAACCGTGGTGGTCATGACCCTTACAAAGTCTTTGCTGCTTATGCAGAAGCAATGAAAGCAAAAGGTCAGCCAACAGTAATCTTGGCGAAAACCATTAAAGGTTATGGTTTGTCTGAAGAAATTGAAGCGGTGAATAAAACGCACCAAATCAAAAAGATGCAAATTGACTCGTTACGATATGTGCGTGACCGTTTCAATCTTCCATTCACGGATGAGCAGTTAGAAGAACTTCCATTCTATCGTCCAAGTGAAAACTCTCCAGAAATGAAATATATGAAGGCGCGCCGCGATGCATTGGGTGGTTACTTGCCAGCACGTCGTCGTGAGAGTGAGTCTTTAGAGATTCCTGATTTATCTGTATTTGATGCAGTGTTGAAAGGTTCTGGTGGCAAAGAGCAATCCACCACGATGGTGATGGTGCGTTTAATTTCTGCTTTACTCAAAGAAAAAGCAATTAAAGATCGCGTCGTGCCAATTGTTCCAGATGAAGCACGTACGTTTGGTTTAGAGGGTATGTTCCGTCAGTTGGGTATTTATGCCGCTCACGGCCAAAAATATACACCAGAAGACCAAGAACAGCTCATGCATTACCGTGAAGCAAAAGATGGTCACATGTTACAAGAAGGGATCAATGAAGCAGGTGCGATGAGCGCATGGGCTGCTTTGGCAACCAGTTATTCAACCAATAACTTGCCGATGATTCCAATGTACATGTACTACTCAATGTTTGGTTTCCAACGTATTGGTGATATTGCATGGGCTGCTGGTGATGCACAGGCTCAAGGTTTCTTGTTGGGCGCGACTGCGGGTCGTACAACATTAAACGGTGAAGGTTTACAGCACCAAGATGGTCATTCACATATCTTGGCGAACACGATTCCAAACTGCGTATCGTATGATCCATGTTTTGGTTATGAGTTAGCGGTAATCGTACACGACGGTTTACAACGTATGTATGTGAACCAAGAGCGTGTGTTCTATTACTTAACGGTAATGAATGAAAACTACGAACATCCTGAAATGCCAGAAGGCGTTGAAGAGGGCATTAAACGTGGTATGTATTTATTTGAGAAAGATGAAAAAGCAACTGTCCAATTACTTGGTTCAGGTGTAATTCTTCGTGAAGTGATTAAAGCTGCGAAAATCTTACGTGATGAATACCAAATTCATTCAAATGTGTGGAGTGTAACAAGCTTCAACGAATTGGCACGTGATGGTATGGCATGTGAAGAATACAATCGCCTACACCCACTTGCTGAACAAGTGAAAGAATCTTGGGTATCTAAACAATTACGAGGTACGGAAGGTATCGTCGTTTCTGCTACAGATCATATGCGTGCTTATAGTGAACAAATTCGTGCCTATCTTCCAGATGGTCGCCCATTTGTAGCATTGGGTACAGATGGCTATGGCCGTTCAGATACCCGTGCGAACCTACGTAGTTTCTTTGGTGTTGATGCTGCGCATATCGTTGTTGCGACTTTGAAAAAATTAGCGGATGAAGGTGAGGTGGATGCACGTTTGGTGAAAGATGCAATTTCTAACTTTGAGCTAGATACGGATCGTCCAGTAGCCTGGGTTCCACAAGCACATCCAGAAGTTCAGCCAGTTGCTGAATACAATGAAACGCAAACAGGTGAGGGGAACTAAGCATGCAAATTAAGACCCCTGATATTGGTGTAGATAAAGCAAACGTTGCTGAAATTTTAGTAAAAGTTGGTGACCGTGTTGAAGTTGACGACAGTATTGTTGTGCTTGAGTCAGATAAAGCAACTGTTGAAGTGCCTAGCACTTCAACAGGTGTCGTAAAAAGTATCTTGATTAATCAAGGTGATGATGTGACTGAAGGTGTGGCTTTGATCGAGGTCGAAGCAGAAGGGGCAGCACAAGCAGCGCCAACTCCAGTTCCTGCGGCTGAAGAAAAGCCAGCTGCTCCAGCACCTGCACAACAAACTCAAGCTTCAGCTCAACCTGCTGCTACATCAACTGCAACTGTTGACGTAACTGTACCTGACATCGGCGTTGAAAAAGCATTGGTTGGTGAAATCCTCGTTAAAGTGGGTGATCAGATCGATGTTGAACAAAGTATTGTGGTTGTCGAGTCAGATAAAGCGACTGTAGAAGTTCCAAGTAGTGTTGCGGGTATTGTGGAAAGCATTCAAGTGAAAGAAGGCGATACCGTTAAAGAAGGTGTTGTGCTTCTTCAAGTGAAAACAACGTCTGCATCTAGTGCACCAGCTGAGGCGCCTGCTTCTATCACAGCTGCTGCGGCAGCACCTGCACCAGCTCAACAAGAAACTGTAGCAGCGACGGCTACTCAATCTGGTCCAGTGGATATCAATGTTCCTGATCTAGGTGTCGATAAAGCAGTTGTTGCTGAAATCTTAGTTCAAGTTGGCGATAAAGTTGATGTCGACCAAAGCCTTGTTGTGGTTGAGTCAGATAAAGCGACTGTAGAAGTCCCAAGTACGGTTACTGGTGTTGTTAAAGCAATTCATTTACAAGCAGGTCAACAAGTTTCGCAAGGTATATTGCTTGCAACAATTGAAGTTGAAGGTCAAGCAACTGCGGCAGCTCCAGCAGCAAAAGCAGCAGTAGCATCTACTTCACCAGCAACGGCACCTAAAGCGGCAACTCCTGCTCCAACTCAGTCTGCGCCTGCGGCACCATCTGGTACTGACAAGTTAACTAAAGAGCAAGAAGCTGAAAATGCCAAGGTATACGCTGGTCCTGCCGTGCGTAAATTAGCACGCGAATTGGGTGTGGTACTTGGCCAAGTTAAAGCATCTGGTGAACATGGTCGTGTGATGAAAGATGATGTTTTTGCTTATGTAAAAACTCGTTTAACTGCACCGCAAGTTGCTCCAAGCACACAAGCAGCGCCTGTGGCTTCAGGTTTGCCATCGCTACCTGATTTCACCGCATTTGGTGGTGGTGAAGTAAAAGCAATGACGCGTTTGCAACAGGTTTCGGTACCGCAATTGTCATTGAATAACTTCATTCCGCAAGTGACTCAGTTTGACTTGGCTGATATCACTGAGCTTGAAGCATGGCGTGGCGAACTGAAAGATGGCTTTAAGAAGCAAGGCGTTAGTTTAACTATTTTAGCGTTCATCGCGAAAGCGGTTGCTCACTTGTTAAAAGATGAGCCTTATTTTGCAGGTCATTTGGCGGATGATCAAAAGTCTGTATTGCTTCGTAATGAAATCCATATGGGTATTGCGGTTGCAACACCAGATGGTTTGACAGTGCCTGTACTACGTAATCCAGACCAAAAGTCCATTAAGCAAATTGCTACGGAGTTAGCTGAACTTAGTCAAAAAGCGCGTGATCGCAAGTTATCACCAAAAGATTTACAAGGTGCGAACTTCACGATTACCAGCTTAGGTTCAATTGGTGGAACGGCCTTTACGCCATTGGTGAACTGGCCTCAAGTTGCAATCTTGGGTATCTCACCTGCCACCATGCAGCCAGTATGGAATGGTAAAGACTTTGATCCGCGCTTAATGTTGCCGTTGTCATTGTCTTATGATCATCGTGTGATCAATGGTGCGGATGCAGCACGCTTTACCAATAAATTGACTAAATTATTGAAAGATATTCGTACTTTGTTACTGTAATTTCAATGGTTTGATTTGGAATAACCTCGCAATTGCGGGGTTTTCTTTTTTTGAATAGCCTGAATCAATGTAGTGCTTTATTTGTGCAATTTTTTATCTAAAATGAATACTAAATAAGGAGATCTGATGTGGAGTAATAATGTTCGCGGTATATAAAATAATGTTGCCGTTATTGCTGGTTATGTTTGTTGCTATGGGGCTCTGGGTGAGTGTTCTGCATTTCCCGTGGGAATGGGTATTCTATATGGTGATGGGGTTAGAAGTAATGGTTGCTACAGTCGCGATGACAATGGAATATCAAGCACAACAAGTGGGTGGTGTAAGCAGTTGGGGCAGTATGGGTTTTATAGGGAGTAATCTTTTTTTTGCTTGTGTGTTGGGTATATTACGTTATGGATTATGGTGTTATCAAAAAATCTAAATTTAGAGATTTTAAATGGAGAAGGGATTTGTTAAAATAATTAAACTTCATTGGGGAGTAGCCGCTCTTTACGCAAAGTAAAGAGGTGATGATCAACATAATTGTTCAACCGAACATGGTCATCATAGCAAAGAACCAAAGCAGCTCACGCTGTGCTTTTGTTGGCAAGACCTTTGATTTATCACTCTGCATCAATTCATTTGATTTTGGCTAGCAGGAGGGATAGGTCATCGGTATATATGCTAGCCAGAGCAATCCATTATGTATGAATTTCTCATCTCAACTTCGATTGTTGCCCTTGCTGAAATGGGCGATAAAACTCAGCTTTTGGCATTGTTACTTGCTGCGCGATTCCGTAAGCCGATTCCGATTTTAATTGCTATATTATTGGCGACCTTGATCAATCATGGTGTGTCTGCTGTACTAGGTCAGTGGATTACAACTGTACTCAGCCCTGAAATTTTGTTGTGGATTCTGGCGCTTGGATTTATTGGAATGGCGATTTGGATGCTGATTCCGGATGAATTGGGCGATGAATCAGATAACATTAATAAATGGCAAAAGTTTGGTGTATTTGGTGCGACTTTTATCTTGTTTTTCTTGGCAGAAATTGGAGATAAAACCCAAATTGCAACGGTTGCTTTAGCTGCACGTTTTGACAGTATCTTTTGGGTGACGATGGGTACAACCCTAGGGATGATGATTGCCAATGCGCCAGCGGTGTTCATTGGGCACAAGATTGCTGATAAATTGCCGATTTCATTGATTCATAAAGTCGGCGCTGCCATTTTCTTGATTATCGGTGTGTCTACTTTGCTTCAGCATTATTTCTTTTAGGGTTGTAATCTGAAAAACACGCTTTGGCAGAAGTTGTTGAGTTTTTGTTGATTAGAGCGCATTACAATTTTAAAGCCCCTTTGATCAAAGGGGCTTTAAATGATTAATAGTTAAATTTCACAGTAAAATTAATCTGTCGTGGATTGCCTAAGGTGATGAGATTCTCATTGAGCGCACCCGCATAATAGTCTTTATCAAACATATTGCGAATTGCCAATTGGGCACCCCAATGTGCCGCATCATAGCCTGCTTCAGTATCAAAGACGGTATAACCTGGAATATGGACATCTAGTTTATCCATAGTTTTATAAGTTTCGCCGCGGAATCCACCACCTACATACCAGCCAAGTTTTGATGTGGGATCAAATTTATAACGTGCAGAGAAACTGTAGCTGTGTTCTGGGACATTATTAAGTGCTTTGCCAATATTGCTACTATCGGCGTCTTTACTAATTTTGGCATCGGCTGTGTAGGTATAGGCAGCTGTTAATTTTAGGCCTTCTAAAATTTCTGAGCTGAGTTCAGTTTCGATACCACGAGTTAACTGTTCACCACGTTGTACTTTTTCATTTGAATTTACTGAATCATTAACAACTACGTTCTGACGTTTTAAGTCATACCAAGCAATAGCACCTTGAATACGTTGGTCTGGGCTTTGTAACTTCATCCCAACTTCTACCTGTTTTCCTTTTTCTGGCTTAAACGGATTGCTATTGATATCAGTACCACTGTTTGGAGTAAATGAAGTCGCGTAGCTGACATAAGGCGCCACAATGTCATTGAGGGTATACATGACAGAAGCACTACCAGTAAATGCTTCATCAGACTGTTTGCTGCTATTTCCCGTAATCAAACTTGTAGTTTGAGTTTGTGCCCAATCTTGGCGACCAGATAGACTTAACAGTAATTGATCATTGAGTTGAATACGGTCACGAATATATAAACCTGCGTATTTTAAACGGTTAATATCGTGGTTGCTGACAGGATTGGAACAAGTAACAGTTTGTCCATATACGGGAGTGTATATGTTTAAATCACCGACATTACAACGGTTGTTGGTGTAATCACTTTTTTCTTGGAAGGCATCAACACCTATATTGATGTCGTGCTGCATGCCATATAATTCAAATTGGTTATTTAAACGGTTATCAATTGCATAACTTAAGTTATCAATAATTTGGTGGCGACTGTTATTTTTACGGCTGATCGTGGTGTAGTTTTTATCTGCCCAAAAGTTACTACCTGTACGGGCAAAGACTGCTTGACCATCCATTTCAGTTTTTTGTACGGCAAAGTTTTGGTTAAAGTTCCATCCATTTTCAAAGGCGTGCTTAAACGTATAACCAGTACGATATACATCTGCTTCATATTTACCAAAATGAGGATCGCCAATATATAAACTTCGGTCTATAGCGCCGTTAGGGTTATCTTTTAATGTACCAATGACAGGTAAACCTTGTTGGCGAATATATTCTCGATGCTGATAGCTTGCGATGACAGAAAGATCAGTGTTATCCCCTAAGTCAAAGTTATAAGAGGGGGAGATGTAGTAATTTTTAAAATAAACGTAGTCAGTTGGATCATCTTGATCTGAGATACGACCATTTAAACGGAAGGCACCTTTTTCACTCTTATTTGGGCTATAGTTTAAGTCGAAAGTCCCTTCTTTAAGGCTGTAACTACCATAAGTCATGCTAGCTCGTGCAAAGTTTTCCGCTTCAGGTCGTTTGGTGACTAAATTGACCATACCTCCCGGAGCAACCAAACCAAAATTAATCGAAGCAGGGCCTTTTAATATTTGTACTTGATCCATTCCCGAAATTTCAGCAGCTACAGAAGGGGTAGGTGAACTTTGCCCAATTCTTAAACCATCGACATACACCGAGTCAGAAGAAGTTTGGCCTCGAATAATAAAATCATCCCAACCGCGGCGACCAAGCTTTCCGGCCTCTACACCTGCAACCCCTTCAAGTGCATCCGTAAGAGTTCTTGCTTGTTTCTGGTCAAGTTGTTCACGGGTGACAACAGAAACTGATTGAGCAGTTTTAAATAGAGGTGCATTGGATTTGAGTGCTGAAGTCGCTGTCGTGGCGGCATAGGCCTGATCTTGCTGTTGGGCTTTGACCGAAATAGTTGGGAGTATAAGGTCTTGATCTTCTTTAGCATATGCCATGGTCATAGTGCTTAAGATAAGTGTTGCGAGTAAAGTACGATGCGTAACAAGCATAGGGATGTCCAAGGGAGGGAGCAAAATGGCAGGTGAATGCCATGAATGAGAATGGTTATTATTTTAAGGGATCCGTTTTCTAAAACCAAGCAATAAATCTAAAGCTGATTGTTGGATAAATTATGATAAATATCCAATATGTGATTGAATCTAGATTTAAATCCCATTATTTTATTATGGAATTAAAATAATTCATATTTAAAAGATTTTTTGGGGTTTCTATGAGTTTTGAACGGACAACATCACAGATATTATTTGATAATGGTACGCATAAATGCATTAGTTTTACCAGTTTGGTGAAAGGGGAAGGCATTCAAGCAAATCAATTTTTGATTATTGACCATGAGCGAGCTGCGGTTTTAGATCCAGGCGGTGATCTCACATATGTGCCTTTAACCATGGAGCTTAATCGCTACACCAAACTGAAAAATCTTGATTATGTGATGGCTTCTCATCAGGACCCAGACATTATTACCTCGATGCCTCGTTGGTTGGTCTATACCGATGCCAAAGTTGTCGCATCAAAGTTGTGGGCACGTTTTCTACCGCATCTCAATTCAGCATTTATGAGTGATCGTATGAAGGGAAATTGGGAAGAGCGACTGATCGAGCTGTCTGATACGGGACAAGTTATTCCTTTAGGGCAGTCCTCGATTGTCGCAGTACCTGCACATTTCTTACATTCTGTCGGTAATTTCCAGTTTTATGATCCGACAGCAAAAATCTTATTTTCTGGTGATATGGGAGCATCGATAGTAGATGATGCGAGTGTGCCGATTGCAGATTTTGAAGCGCATACTAAGAAAATGAAAGGTTTTCACCAACGCTATATGTGCTCAAATAAAGTGATCCGATTATGGGTTAATATGGTACGTCAGATGGATTTAGAAATGATTGTCCCGCAACACGGCACAGCCTTTGTTGGAAAAGAAATGATTGAGCAATTTCTAGATTGGATTGAAACGCTGGAATGTGGTGTTGACCTGATGAATGAATATGTCTTTAGTATGCCCACAGAAATCGCTTAAACATAGGATAAATATGACGGTCGAATACAAAAAATAGGGTTCATCTCTCTTGTTTTTGTAGATAAGTTTTTTTAGGATTCGCGTTTTAAAGAGTTTTATTTTGATAACGAGAATTTTAACAAAAATGTTGTCTCAAATTATGACCTCTGAAACATGTGTCCATTGTGGCGCATGTTGTGCGCATTACCGTGTATCGTTTTATTGGGCTGAGGCTGAAGTCATGCCAAGTGAGATGATTGAGCCGCTCACAGCTGTTTATTCATGCATGAAAGGAACAAATCAAACTCAGGTTAGATGTATTGCTTTAGAAGGCGTGGTTGGACAGCAGGTGAGTTGTTCAATTTATGCGGTGCGTAGCTCAACCTGCCGAGAAGTACAGGTTGGTGATGGACATTGTCATAAAGCTCGACTTGCACACAATATGATTCCTTTGATTCAAATTGAAGAACAAGATGCTGCAAATAATGAAGATTATGATCAGGTGGGTTGATTAAAAGTCTGTGAAACTGAATTCGAAAAACAGGGAAATGTGATGGTAACGGTTTTTCTGAAATTATTTCATCCTAGAAAATGAAATTCACTGTGAAATTTGTTTATAATAGCTCACGGAATTTACCAGTGAGATTGTTATGCTGACCATCGTTCAAGAAGCGCTAACCTTCGATGATGTCTTATTACTTCCTGCCTACTCAACTGTTCTCCCAAAAGATGTCTCCTTAAAGACACGTTTAACTCGCGGAATTCAACTCAATATCCCTCTCGTTTCGGCTGCAATGGATACAGTGACTGAGTCACGTATGGCGATTGCAATGGCGCAAAATGGTGGTATTGGTATTTTGCATAAAAACATGGATATCGCAGCGCAAGCCGCTGAAGTACGCCGTGTGAAAAAATTTGAAGCTGGAATGGTGAAAGATCCAATCACAGTAACACCAGAAACGACGGTTCGTGAACTGATTGCAATTACACAAGCAAATAATATTAGCGGTGTACCTGTGGTTAAGGACGGCAAAGTTGTCGGTATTGTGACAGGACGTGATACACGTTTTGAAACGAATCTAGAGCAACCTGTTAGTAATATCATGACAGGTCAAGATCGCTTAGTCACTGTACGTGAAGGCGAGTCGAAAGAAAATATCCAAGCATTGCTACAAAAGCATCGTATTGAAAAAGTTTTAGTTGTTGGTGAAAACAACGAACTTAAAGGCTTAATTACGGTGACTGACTTCCGTAAAGCAGAAAGCTACCCGAATAGCTGTAAAGATGAACTCGGTCGTTTACGTGTAGGTGCAGCAGTTGGTACAGGTGCTGAGACACCAAGCCGTGTAGAAGCATTGGTCGATGCAGGTGTAGATGCGATTGTTGTTGATACAGCACATGGTCATTCTGCTGGCGTCATTGAGCGCGTACGTTGGGTAAAAGCGAATTACCCACAAGTTCAAGTGATTGGCGGTAATATCGCAACAGGTGATGCGGCATTGGCATTACTTGATGCGGGTGCAGATGCTGTAAAAGTAGGTATCGGTCCAGGTTCTATTTGTACCACGCGTATTGTTGCTGGTATTGGTATGCCACAAATTTCTGCCATTGATAGTGTTGCAAATGCCTTGAAAGATCAAATTCCTTTGATTGCGGATGGGGGTATTCGTTTCTCTGGTGATATGGCGAAGGCGATTGGCGCAGGTGCAAGCACGATCATGGTAGGTTCACTACTTGCTGGTACTGAAGAAGCACCAGGTGAAGTTGAGTTTTTCCAAGGTCGTTACTATAAAGCCTATCGTGGCATGGGTTCATTGGGTGCAATGGCAGGCGCGACTGGTTCTGCTGACCGCTATTTCCAAGACTCAAAAGCAAGTGCTGAAAAATTAGTACCAGAAGGTATTGAAGGTCGTGTTCCTTATAAAGGTCCAATGGGTAACATCGTACATCAAATGATGGGCGGTTTACGTTCATCTATGGGTTATACGGGTTCAGCTGCGATTGAAGATCTTCGTCAAAATGCGAAATTTGTAAAAATTACTTCAGCAGGTATGTCTGAATCACATGTACATGACGTGACGATTACTAAAGAAGCGCCAAACTACCGTGTTGGTTGATTTTTGGTAATTTTGTCGCTGGAAAAACCGTCAGTTCGCTGACGGTTTTTTTGTTTTAGTGTAAAGTGAAATAGATGATAAATGATGTGGCTTAGCGTCATATTACGATAAGAAAGTGAGTAGAAAATGAGTTATTTTGGTACTGATGGAATTCGAGGCAAATTTGGACAATTGCCGATTACGCCAGAATTTGCTTTAAAATTGGGTTTTGCTGCAGGAAAAGTATTAAAACGTAATAGCCCAAAAAATAAGCCAATTGTGGTCTTGGGGAAAGATACACGTTTATCAGGGTATATTTTAGAAGCTGCATTACAAGCGGGTTTAAATGCGGCTGGCGTGTATGTGCATTTGCTTGGTCCATTACCGACGCCAGCAATTGCACACCTTACTCGTGCTCTGCATGCACACGCGGGCATTGTGATCTCTGCTTCACATAATCCTTATTTTGATAACGGGATTAAGTTCTTCTCAAGTGAAGGTAAGAAACTTCCTGATAATATACAAGATCAAATTAATCAAGAGCTTGAACAAGATTTGCTTATTGATGATACAGCGAACTTAGGTAAAAGTGTTCGTGTAAAAGATGCCAATGGTCGCTATATCGAATTCTGCAAATCAACTTTCCCATATCATTTCAACCTACATAATTTAAAAATTGTCGTGGATTGTGCCAATGGTGCAGCCTACAGTGTTGGACCATCAGTGTTCCGCGAGTTAGGTGCCAAAGTTATTCCACTATTTAATGATCCTGATGGTTTAAATATCAATGAAAACTGTGGCTCTACACATCCAGAGCATTTACAAAAAGCGGTAGTTGAGCATCAAGCAGATCTTGGTATTGCTTTTGATGGTGATGCCGATCGTGTCGTAATGGTGGATAAAAATGGCAATCTCATTGATGGAGACCATATTCTTTATATTCTTGCAACACAAGCCAACCATAAGCCAGAAGGTGTGGTTGGAACAGTGATGAGCAATATGGCACTTGAGCTTGCGTTAGATAAAGCCAATGTTGGATTTGTCCGTGCAAAAGTGGGTGACCGCTATGTATTGCAAGCCCTTGAGGAGCAGAGTTGGAGTATTGGTGGAGAACCATCTGGGCATATTTTAACCTTAGATAAAAGTACCACGGGTGATGCAATTATTGCAGCTCTGCAAGTACTTACAGTCATGGTTGAACAAGGTAAAGCCTTACATGAGTTAGTAGATGGTTTTGAGCTATTTCCGCAAGTATTAGTCAATGTCCGTTTACAACAAATGATTGATCCATATTCAATTCCTTCTTTAGTTGAAGAGTTTGAAAAAGCAGAACAACAGTTGAAAGGTCGTGGACGCTTATTAATTCGTAAATCAGGCACCGAGCCAGTCATTCGTGTAATGGTTGAAGGTGATGACTTACCTGAAGTTGAAGCGTTAGCAAACCGTTTAGCGGATGCTGTGCGTGCGCAAGCTCAAGTTGCTTAAGAGAGAATACCAATGAGTGATGTGATTAAGGATCTGAGTGAATTACGATTAAGTTATGAACAAGGTGAGTTGCATGAAGCACAGATCAGCGATCATCCTCACCTGCAATTCTTGAATTGGTTTAATCATGCTTTGGCGGCACATTTACATGAGCCGTATACGATGTCTTTGGCCACTGCAAATGCACAAGGTCGCCCACATGTACGGACTGTATTATTACGTGGTGCGACAGAAGCAGGCTATGATTTTTATACCAATTATGACAGCCAAAAAGGGATAGACCTTGCTGAAAATCCATTTGCTGAGTTGTTATTTTACTGGCCAAGTTTAGAGCGCCAAGTTCGTATCAGTGGTCAAGTGATCAAGATCTCTGAACATGAATCAACTGAGTATTATTTAAAGCGCCCCCGCGATAGTCAAATCGCCGCGCATATCAGCACCCCACAAAGCGGTAGAATTGCGAGTCGAGAAGAGTTACAGCAGCGTTTTTATGACTTACAGCAGCAAGTGGGTGAACACGGTGAACTCACTAAACCTGATTTTTGGGGCGGTTATCGTTTAATTGCTGACTATTATGAGTTTTGGCAAGGGCGTCCAAATCGTTTACATGACCGCTTGAGTTATGAAAAACAGGATGGGCAATGGGTTATACAACGTTTGATGCCATAAATGACACAGATAAAAATTCAACAAAGACCTTTGCTTACACGCCCTGAACAGTTTCAGGGCGTGCCTTCGTTTATTGCTGAGATATTAGCAAGACGAGGTGTTCAATCAGAGCAAGAACTTGAACTCAAGCTAAAACATTTATTGCCCCCTACTTTAAAAGGGATCGATGCCGCAGTTGAATTGATTGATCAAGCGATTGATCAACAAAAGCAAATAGTGATTATCGGTGACTATGATGCGGATGGGGCAACCAGCACTGCATTAATGGTTTTGGTTCTACAAGAAATGGGGGCAAGAGTAGAGTATTTAGTCCCTGATCGCTTTAAGTATGGTTATGGGCTCACGCCCAAAATTGCGGAATTGGCAAAGCAGAGTTATCAGCCTGATTTGCTGATCACGGTCGATAATGGTATTTCCAGTCATGCAGGGGTGGAAACAGCACAAGCTTTAGGTATGCAGGTGATTATTACCGATCACCATCTCACAACTAAAGCTACACCTGCTGCTGAAGCAGTAGTCAATCCAAATCAACTTGGATGTGATTTCCCAAGTAAAGCTTTGGCTGGGGTAGGTGTTGCTTTTTATGTATTGGCAAAATTAGCCAGTCACCGTGCTCAGTATGGAAAAAGTAGCTGTAAAGTCACTCAATATTTAGACCTCGTGGCATTGGGAACCTATGCTGATGTTGCAACATTGGATTACAACAATCGTATATTGATTGATGCGGGACTGAAACGGATTCAGCAGCATCAATGTCGTGTGGGAATTTTAGCGCTATTAGATATTGCGGGACGTGATGCTGCGAGTTTACGCGCACAAGATTTAGGTTTTGTCCTTGGGCCTCGTATTAATGCCGCAGGGCGTATGGAAAGCATGCGAATCGGCATTGAATGTTTACTTGCAAACGATATGCAAACCGCTTATCCAATCGCACAGCAGCTCAATCAATTAAATCTTGAGCGCCGGCAAGTTGAAACGGAGATGAAGCAACAAGCACTTTCTGCCTTGCAACATATCCAATTAACAGCTGAGCAAATACCGCCAGCATTAGTGATGTTTGATGAACAATGGCATCAAGGGGTGATTGGTATTGTCGCTGGGCGACTTAAAGAACAGTTTTATCGCCCAAGTTTGGTATTTGCACCTGATGAAGATGGGATACACATCAAAGGTTCTGCGCGTTCTATTGATGGCATTCATATCCGAGATATGATTGAATCCGTGGCAGAACAGCGTCCAGATCTACTGAGCCATTTTGGTGGTCATGCAGCAGCAGCAGGTTTAACGCTTAGGAAAGAACATTTTGATGAGTTTAAAAGCGTTTTTACTCAAATGATCGCTGAGATGGATTCTGATTTATTTCAAGCCACCTTATGGACCGATGGAGAGTTAGATGATTCAGCTTTGCATTTAAGCTCTTTGGATTGGATTGAGCAGCTTGGACCTTGGGGACAAAAATTTCCTTTGCCGCAGTTTGAAGGACGATTCCAAGTGGTTGATTATCGTTGGCTTAAAGATCAGCATTTAAAACTGAAATTGGCAGTAGGGTCACACTCAATTGACGCGATTGCTTTTAACGCAATAGATCGTTTCGAATTTAACCCAATGCTAGGGTATGTCGATTTAGTCTATAGTTTAGAGCGCAATGTATTTAATGGAAGTACCAGTCTGCAATTGCAAGTCACTTATTTAAAACAATAAAAAAACCGATCAATATTGAGCGGTTTTTTTATTGTGCGTATGGCGAATTAAAAGCGGAATGTTCCGTTGATGCCATATGAGTTTGCACCATCAATCGTTGTATATCCAACACTTACAGCAACTTGTGGTGTAAAGAATTTTTGTGCACGAATGCTAAAAATACTATCTGATTCATCAGCAGTTGAGTCAGCAATTGAAATACCGACACTCAATGTTGGATCTAAATAAAGATCAGCAGCTAAGCGGTAAGTAGTTTCATCTCCTATATAACTCTGAGCTTCAAAGTTAGTATAGTAACCAGCAATTTCGGAAACATATTTCGCACGAAGGGTCACTGCTTTATCGTCATCTTCACCTGAAACAGTCGCTGCATTTACGTAAGTTGTAATATAACCGTATTTTGCTGCTTGGATCGGATCGAAACTTTTTGACAAATCTGTTAGACCAACTGCGAATAATAGGCCGTTAATTGGTAAAAAACCTGCTTCAATAGAGTAACCATTACCATCATCACTCGCAAATTTATAGGAATATCCTAATGCTTTAAGTGTTGCGTCTATCTCAGTTCTATGGAGACTACCAGCAATATAAAATTGAGTGTTGGGAATAAAGAATTCACCATTGATACCTAAGCTATTAAATTCTTGTTTAAAATCTACATCTGCAAGTAGTGTTCCAATGATGTTTGTAATTGGATATTGACCAGATTCTTTGGCATAAGTGTAGCCTAATCCAATATTGGAAGCTTTATCTAAAAAAGCCGCTTCTGCTAATGGGGCATTGCGAGTTTGGACTGGATTAAAATAATATTTTCCTGCGACAGAAACTGTATTAACTCGATGACTATCCAATTCACTGTCTTTAATGTATGTATATTCATAAGCACCAGTTACTTCTGCTTGATATGCATTTGCATTAAAACCAATGAATGAGGATAAAAGCGCTGTAATTAGACTAAGTTTTTTCATTGATTGATAACCCCTTATTAAAATAAGTCATTTATTAATATTGTGTTGCACGGGGTAGTTTAGTGAAAAAAAACCATACGTCAATTATTAAATGAATGGTCAAATCGATTATATATTTATCGTTTAAAAAAGACATTTATGCTTTTAGGGAAGTTGGATTGTTATTCTGATTTGGTTGAAATTATGTATATAAAAATCGCCCTGAAATATTCCTATTTCAGAGCGATTATGTATTAGACGAAAACGTCTATTTTAGTAATTACATTAGAAGCGATATTTTGCTGCAACACCAAATGTATTGTAGTCATTTTTAGCAACGGTTCTGTCTTTACCGAAACCAATACGTCCTTCTAAACTCATTTGTTGGTTGAAGAATTTACGCGCATTCACACCAAATTCACGTTGTTTAGAGAGATCATTGTCGTAGTAATCAGCACCAACACTGAATGTTTTATCGATGTAGTAATCCGCTGCTAGGTTAAACTCATCTAAGTCACCGAATGCTGCACCAGCTTCTAAGTTGATGTCATTACCGCCGACTTGAGTCACATATTTCGCACGAATAGTTGGATCAACACCATCGTCAAACTTGTTGTCATAGCCTTTCGCGCCCACAGCAACTAAGAAACCTGGTGCTGGTAAATAACCAACTTCAGCACTGTAATAAGTAGTTTTGATATCACGTGCATGATTTAGCTTCAAGATATTACGGCTAACATCACCACTGACATAAAAATCTGAGTTAGGAACAAAGTACTCGACGCCAACACCATAGGTATTGTCATCAGTATCACCTTTGTCTTTCCAAACTGCTTCAGCGCTAACGTTACTTGCACGATCTAAAAATGCTGCTTCAGCAAGTGGCGCGTTACGAGTTTGTACAGGATTGAAATAGTATTTACCATTAATCGCGAAGTCACTGCCTGAACTACCTTTGTCAGGGTCGATATAACCTACAGATGCCCCAACTTCAGCTTGATACGCATGAGCAGTGCCTGTTACTGCAAATACAGATAAAAGTGCTGATGCAATTGCTAATTTTTTCATGGTTATGCCCCTTTGAGATAATGAACCAAATGAAATTTCGATTACATGTTTTGTTACAACTTCCAGTCTAGGCTAAAACGAGTATGCGTCAATCCTTCGTCAGTAATCAGATGGTACAAATGTAAATGTATTGTAAGTTTGTTTATTTAAGATATTGATTTTAATTGTAAAAAATTAATGTTTTGATTTATTAAAACATAGGATGGATTGTGTGTTTAGGTATTCTTCGTGTAATTATTGAACACTATTGTCGCTAAATGTGTCGTTTGAGAGTTATAAAACCGATAAGAAAAAATGTTGATGTTGATCTTGTTTCGCAATTATTGCTCTCACCTGATAGAGGCTGTGTCGGCTATATCAGTTATGTTAAAATATCAAATTGAGTGAAAAATTTTTGTGAGAAAACACACGTGGAAATTAATCCGTATTTAGTTCAATTGAAAGATTTATCTGATCGTAGCCAAACACTACGGGGGTATCTTTGACTACGATCTAAAAGTTGAGCGTTTAGAAGAAGTTTTAAGAGAATTAGAAGACCCTGCGATTTGGAACGATCAAAACCGTGCTCAAGCCATCGCTAAAGAAAAGGGCAGTTTAGAAAATACCATTGGAGTGTTTGATCGTCTTGCTGAACAGCTTGATGATGCAAAAGCAATGCTTGATTTGGCTGTTGAAGCTGATGATGAAAGTCTATTGCTCGATGTACAAGCTGAGTTGGACAGTGCAGAACAAGCTTTAGGTAATCTAGAATTCCGTCGCATGTTTAGCAATCCCATGGATCCGAATCCATGCTTCCTTGAAATTCAGTCAGGTTCTGGCGGAACAGAAGCACAGGATTGGGCGTCTATGCTATTGCGTATGTATTTACGTTGGATCGAACGTCATGGCTTTAAGGCCGAGTTGATGGAAGTTTCAGATGGTGATGTTGCGGGTATTAAATCAGCAACAATTCGTGTCGATGGTGAGTTTGCTTATGGTTGGTTACGTACTGAAAGTGGTGTGCATCGTTTAGTACGTAAATCGCCATTTGACAGTAACAATAACCGCCATACTTCATTTTCTGCGGTATTCATTTCACCTGAGATTGATGACAATATCGAAATTGATATTAATCCTTCTGACGTTCGTACTGATACCTATCGTGCTTCGGGTGCAGGTGGTCAGCATATTAACAAAACCGATTCTGCGGTGCGTTTAACGCATGCTCCGACAGGAATTGTGGTGGCGTGTCAGAACCAGCGTTCGCAGCACGCGAACCGTGACCATGCATGGAAGCAATTACGTGCCAAACTCTATGAGTTAGAGATGAGCAAGCGTAATGAAGCTGCACAAGCATTGGAAGATTCGAAGTCTGATATTGGTTGGGGAAGTCAAATTCGCTCTTATGTCTTGGATGATTCACGAATTAAAGACTTACGGACTGGTGTGGAGAATTCCAACACTAAAGCTGTGCTAGACGGTGACTTAGATAAGTTCATTGAAGCGAGTTTGAAACAAGGTTTATAAGAACCTCTCTCAATCACTTCTTAAAAGAGGGAGACGTCTTCGATGGTTTAATCGAGTGTCCTCTCTTTTGAAGAGATGAACTTTCTCAGTATTCTGAGAGAGCAAAAGGAGGGGTATAAAGAAATTCAGAACGGCAATCTCGTTCAGTACCTTAAGGTTAATCGGAAAAATATGATATTAATATCGAAAAAAATAGATATTAATATTTATAAAATTCGATATACTGATTCTAGGTGCTGAACAAAGCTTTGCCTGTTGAGAAACATGGTGAGTCTATGGATATTGATGTTATAAGCAAGGCCTTAGCCAATCCATTACGTCGACAGATCTTGCAATGGTTAAAAGAGCCTGAGCAATTTTTACCTGTACAAGAATGTGGTGGCAGTTTTGAACGCGGTGTATGTGCAGGACACATCGAACGTTTAGGCAAAGTTGCGCAATCGACGATGTCGAATCACTTGTCTGTATTACAGCAAGCGGGTTTGATTAAAGTTGAAAAATATGGGCAATGGTCATACTTCACACGTAATGAAGCTTTGATTCAGCAATACATCGAACATTTAAAACAAACACTATAGCCGTGAGTCAAGACTTGGTCTTTAAGCTTCGGTTCATAGTGAAGTTGAGGCGATCATGGCAGAATTAAGCTCTACCTTACAAGTAGGTGATTTTACAATTAAAAACCGTTTGGTTTTAGCTCCATTAACCCGTGCACGTAGTGGTGAAGAACGTATTCCAAATGATTTGATGGTGGAATATTACCAACAACGTGCGAATGCGGGTTTAATTATTACTGAAGCAACGGTGATTAGTCCTAAGGCCGTGGGATATGCCAAGACACCAGGTCTATGGTCACAAGAACAAGCTCAAGCTTGGCACAAGATTGTTGATGCCGTACATGCACAAGGTTCAAAAATAGTTGTTCAACTTTGGCATGTGGGCCGTATTTCGCATCCTGACCTATTGGATGGCGATACACCTGTTGCACCAAGTGCAATTCAACCTGCTGGTGAAGTGAGTTTACTTCGTCCAAAACGTCCTTTCGTCACGCCTCGTGCTTTATCACATGAAGAAATTCAAGAAATCGTAGCGGAATATAAACATGCTGCTGAACAAGCCAAAGCAGCAGGTTTTGATGGGGTGGAGCTACATGCAGCCAATGGTTATTTGATCGATCAATTCTTGCAAAGTAAGACCAATACACGTGATGACGAGTATGGCGGTTCTATCGAAAACCGTGCACGTTTGTTATTACAGGTCGTGGACGCCTTTATTGAAGTGTGGGGTGCAGGTCGTGTCGGTGTACATTTAGCACCACGTGCTGATTCGCACGATATGGGGGATGAAAATCCATTGGCAACCTTTGGTTATGTGGTGGAGCAGTTAGAGCAACGTCATGTTGCATTCATTTTCACGCGTGAATATGAAGCAGAAGACAGTTTAATGCCAAAATTGCGTCCTAAATTCAAAGGTACTTGGATTGCCAACGAAAAATTAACACCTGCATCAGCAAAACGCATTTTGGCGACTGGGCAAGCGGATGCTGTGGCATTTGGTTTAGCGTATATTGCCAATCCAGATCTATTCGAGCGTTTACAATATGATTTACCTTTAAATCAGGTAAACTTTCAAACTTTATATGCTGATGGTGCAGAGGGATATACGGATTATCCTGTATTTGAAAAACTAGAAGCATAAGCTTCTATTCGAACACTCATGTCATTAATGGTTGTTAAATCGTCTTAACAGAATCAACAAAAATGGCATGAGTTTTTTATTGAAATTCCGCATAATAAGCACATATTAAATCGTGAAATATGGTCTAGGATGGCGCAGCAAAACGCAGTACAGCAAACACCATTTTGGTATAATTTTTTATTGACCTGTCTCAAACCCTTATATCGTTGGAAAATAAAACAACGTGCAGAAAGTGATGCGCTGTATCAGCAAGAATGTGTGGAGCGGTTTGGTCCCTTCCAGCCACCAAAAAATTTAGCGACCATTTGGTTTCATGTGGTTTCTGTCGGTGAAACCAATGCTGCACAGCCTTTGATTGAGCATTATTTAAAATTAGGTCATCCAGTACTGGTCACCAATACCACCAAGACAGGTCAAGCTCGAGCAAAATCACTTTTTTTAAAAGCGCCTTATCTTGATTTATTTCAGGCGGTTTACTTACCCGTTGATCAAAAGTCATTACTCAAACAGTTTTTTGAGTTATATCAACCAAAATTCTTGGCTTTGGTTGAAACTGAAATTTGGCCGAACTTAATTGCTGAAGCAAGACAACAACAAATTCCCTGTATTTTGCTCAATGCACGCCTTTCGGAAAAATCAGCCAAAGGCTATGGAAAAGTGAGTCGTTTAACTCGACCGATGTTACAACAGCTGACTTGGCTGTTGGCACAAGATAAAGCTACCCAACAACGCTATATTGAGTTAGGTCTGGATCGAACAAAAAGTCAGGTCGTAGGAAATATAAAATTTGATATTACTGCTCCCCAGCAGTTTGTCGAGCAAGCAGAACAATTAAAACAAGACTGGAATTTACTTGGGCGGCAAATTATCACTTTAGCCAGTACGCATGCCCCTGAGGAAGAAAATTTACTTAAACAATTACAGCAATATTTAAATTCAAATCCTCATCTACTTTGTATCGTTGTTCCTCGTCATCCAGAGCGTTTCGAGGAAGTGTATAAGGCTTGCCAAAGTTTAAATTTAAATACGCAACGTCGTAGTCTTAAGCAAATGATTCAAGCAGATACGCAAGTTTTTTTGGCTGATAGTATGGGCGAAATGTGGTTGTGGTATGCCTTGAGTCAAGCCTGTTTTGTAGGTGGATCATTGAATGAACCAGGTGGTGGGCATAACATTCTAGAGCCGATGGTTTTAGATGTCCCAACGGTGATTGGTCCCCGTTATTTTAATTTCCAAACGATCGTGGATGAGTTTGTTGCAGAGCGGGCGATTTTGATTGGCGAGAATGCTGAGCAGGTTACGGCACAACTTCTCAATTGTTTGAATGATTCAACGCAACGTCAGCAGTTAATCGAACAGGCTCAAGTGGTGTTACAGCGTAATCAAGGTTCGTTGCAAAAGCATATTCAATTACTTGATCATTATTTGAAGCAAACTGATTTGTCATGAATATGGTTTTATTGGAGCCACATCTAACGGCTAGTGCTGATCAATGGTTAATCGACAACCCACGTCAATTAAAACATTTACAACAACATCTGCAATTAAGTGTTGGCGACACATTGAAAATAGGTGTTCGCAATGAGCAGCGTTATTTAACAGAAGTGTTGTATGTTTCAGAACAAAGAATCATTGTTAAACCGATTCGAGTTGAGGCAATTCCTGAAAAATTACCAGTCCATCTGATTTTGGCTTTACCTCGTCCTAAAGTGTTGCGCCGTATGGTGATGGATGCTGTGACTTTGGGGGTGGAACGGATCAGTTTAATCCATAGTTATCGAGTCGATAAAAGCTATTGGCAAACGCCGTTTTTGCAACAATTGGATGATTATGTAACGCTTGGCTTAGAACAAGCCGGCGATCCGATTGCTCCTGAGATTCAATTGTATAAGCGGTTCAAGCCTTTTGTTGAAGATATCTTGCCTTGCTTTATCACGACTGAGGCCGCTGCATATGTCGCACATCCTTATGCTGAAGCGGTTATGCCTCATGCGATTCAACATCGATGTAGTGTGATCGTTGGACCTGAGGGAGGATTCATTCCATATGAGATTGAATTGATGCAAAAAAATGGTTGCCAAGCAGTATGCTTAGGCAACCGAATCTTACGCACAGAAACAGCAGTAGCACATATCTTAGGACGGCTGTTTATCTGAAGGCTGCATCACTGTTGGCAATTGTGCGGCTTGATTTGCCTGAACTTTGAGTTCTTGGATTGGGTATGGAATATTAATATCTTGAGCATTAAATGCTTGTTTTACTTGAGCTTGGATTGAGCTTGTCGATGATAAAATATCGGTTTCTGTGGTATCAATCCACCAACGAACAGTTAAGTTAACTGAGAAGTCTGCCAGTGCTGTTACATTGACTGAAAATTTTGGTTGGCTTAACACATTACGGTCATTGTTTAAAATGTCCAAGACAATTTGTTTCGCTTTCTGTTCATCATCATCATAACCAATGCCAACGACAAACTCACAGCGGCGTTGTTGATAAGCCGTATTTACCGTTACGGCACTGGTATAAACCGTCGCATTTGGAATCACAATTCGACGACCATCGTAAGAGCGTAAGAAGGTGGCGCGAATTTGAATATCCTCTACAGTACCTTCCATGCCATTGACGATGATGGCATCCCCTATGCGAAATGGTTCACCCAATAAGATGAGTACGCCAGAAAGTAAGTTCTGAAAAATATCCTTAAAAGCAAAACCAATCGCGACTGAGCCGATCCCTAAAGCTCCAATGAGCTGGCTCGGTGTAAACCCAGGAATCGCGATCACCAAAGCAATCAAGAAGCCAAAAAATAGAATGAAAGTGCTACCGACACGATGTAATACCAGAACCAAGTTTTGTCGTGCATAAGAACGATTACTGAGTGTTTTATTCACAAAAACTTTGAATAGTTTTGTGAGTAGCCAAAAAATCACAAAAACAATAATCGCAAGACCGATATAGGGGATACGATCCCAAAACGCATAGATCATTTTATCGATAGCACTGTATGCATCTTGATATTTTTCCGTATGCGCTAGGACTGTTTCGGTTGTTTTGCTGCCAGCTTGTTGGATCAATGTGCCTGTATCTTTGGCGACACTTGTTAAGGTGATTTGTTCGTTTGCCAAGGTAAGATCTCTATTTCACGGTGAGGGAGGAATCAGGTGCGCCATCATAATCAATTTATATTGGGCACGCATGAGAAATTGGTTTGTCATGATATGGTTTTATTTTATACCGAATCGGGCATGATCGTTTATGATGATTGTTGGAAGATTTGTTGTCAAAAATAAACATTTTTATCGGTTTATTTTTATACTTTGGTCTGTAGATTACTGGTCAATGATCAAAACAATGATCTTTTTTGAAAATAAAAAACATCGACAAGCGGTTAATATTTAAATTATTTTGAGGGACTTTATACATTTAGGTGATTGGATCTGTAGCGAATCCCTACGACCAAAGCCGCATTGTTTACCCTTATAGATGATCGCCATACTGCAAATGAGCACAGACATACCAAAGAAATAGATGAGTACATCTAAGGTATGAGATAAAAGACCAAGGAAGTAAGTTATGAAAGAAATCTACCCAGTGCCTGAAAAATTTAAAGAAACGGCAAGGATCTCGGAAGCAGACTATTTCAATCGTTATCAATACTCTATTGAGCAGCCTGATGCTTTTTGGGAAGAAGAAGCACAAAATATTGATTGGATTAAACCTTTTACTCAAGTCAAAAATACAAATTTTGACCCCGCGAATTTTAAAATCGAATGGTTTGCCGATGGTGAACTAAACGTATCAGCAAATTGCTTAGACCGTCATTTAAAAGATAATGCATTAAAGCCAGCGATCATTTGGGAAGGTGACCATCCTTCACGTCACAAGATCATCTCGTTTGCTGAGTTGCATGATGAGGTTTGTCGTTTTGCAAATGTATTAAAGAAACAGGGTATTAGCAAAGGCGACCGCGTTGTTTTATATATGCCAATGGTCCCTGAAGCAGCAATTGCGATGTTGGCTTGTGCCCGCATTGGTGCTGTGCATTGCGTCGTTTTTGGCGGATTTTCACCTGATTCACTGGCAAGCCGTATTGAAGACAGTCAAGCAAAATTAGTCATTACTGCGGATGCTGGCATGCGTGGTGGTAAGTTAATTCCATTGAAAGAAAATGTGGATGCCGCTTTAGAAATTCAGGGTACGGAAAGTGTAGAACATGTGATTGTGGTTCACCGTACAGGCAACCCGATCCAATTCAATGAAGCACGTGATTTATGGTATCACCTCGAAATCATGGAAGTTGACGAGCATTGTCCACCTGAACCAATGAAGGCAGAGGATCCGTTATTTATTCTCTATACATCAGGTTCAACAGGTAAGCCGAAGGGTGTGTTACATACAACGGGTGGTTATCTGGTCTATGTCAACACCACATTTAGAGAGGTTTTTGATCTCAAAGAAGATGATGTGTATTGGTGTACAGCAGATGTTGGCTGGATTACAGGACACAGCTATTTATTGTATGGTCCACTTTGTAATGCAACCACCACGGTCATGTTTGAGGGGATTCCTCAATACCCAACATGGGCGCGTATTGGTCATGTGATTGATAAGCATAATGTCACGATTTTATATACAGCACCAACTGCCATCCGTGCCATGATGCGTGAGGGCGATGCTTATGTTCGTGAGAGTGATCGTAGTAGCTTACGTTTACTCGGTTCAGTCGGCGAGCCAATTAATCCTGAAGCATGGAACTGGTATCACGAAGTGGTTGGTGAAGGACGCTGCCCGATTGTCGATACATGGTGGCAGACGGAAACAGGTGGTATTTTGATTTCACCGTTACCGGGTGCAACCGCTTTAAAACCGGGTTCGGCAACACGTCCAATGTTTGGTGTACAACCTGCATTGGTTGATGGGGAAGGTAACCCACTTGAAGGTGCGAATGAAGGGAACCTAGTGATCAAGGATTCTTGGCCGGGTCAAATGCGCACGATTTGGGGTGATCCGCAGCGCTTTATTGAAGCCTATTTTTCAACTTTCAAGAACTGTTATTTCACTGGCGATGGTGCACGTCGTGATGAAGACGGATACTATTGGATCACAGGTCGTGTTGATGATGTACTTAATGTTTCCGGACATCGTCTAGGGACTGCTGAAATTGAAAGTGCATTGGTTGCCCATGAAGCGGTTGCAGAAGCTGCTGTTGTTGGTATGCCACATGACATTAAGGGGCAGGGAATTTGTACCTTTGTAACCTTACAAGCAGATGTGTCAGAGTCTGAAGAGTTGCGTAAGGAGTTGGTCAATTGGGTACGTAAAGTTCTTGGGCCAGTGGCAACGCCAGATGCCTTGCATTGGGCACCTGCTTTACCAAAAACACGCTCAGGTAAAATCATGCGCCGTATCTTGAGAAAGATTGCAGCAAATGAACTGGATAGCTTAGGTGATACTTCAACGCTTGCTGAGCCAGCCGTGGTAGATGCGTTAATCGCAACGGTTTACCCAGAAGTGAGTAGTGCAGAAGGTTGAACTTAAAAAGCCCCCAAGCCGAGTCTTGGGGGTAATTTTGCGCCTTTATCTTTATTTTTCTTCTTATTCAAAAATGAAGGAAACTCAAGCTGATTTTGCAGTAACATGAGACAATCGTTGTTGTTCTAATTGCCGTACCAGCGGTAATACTTTTTCACCAAAATATTCCACCTCCTCAATAAAATGTAGAAAACCTGACAGGATCAGATCTACACCGACCTGTTTTAAAGCTACAATTCGTTCAGCAATTTGCTGTGGTGTACCAATCAAATTGGTTTTAAAGCCATCATTGTATTGCACAAGATCATCAAAGCTTGATTTAGCCCAATTTCCTTCTTGTTCTGGCGCTGCGGCCCCTGCCTCACGTGTTGCATCACCAAAGGCATTGACTGCCTCTACATTTGCCTTAGCGATGATTTCATTTAGCACAGCATGGGCTTCTTGCTCTGTATCTCGGGCGATAATAAAAGCATTCACTCCGATTTTCACTTGGCGATTTTCGAGTTTTGCTTTGGCACGTACATCATCGATTTGCTTTTTGATCTCTGCGACGCTATTGCCATTGGTGAAATACCAATCTGAGACACGAGCTGCCATATCACGAGCTGCGCGGGAGCTGCCGCCTTGAAAGACCTCAATATAAGGTTTTTGCAAAGGTTTTGGTTTTAGCGTGTAGTTTTGAAACTGGTAGTATTTACCTTCAAAGCTATAATTGTCTGTAGTCCAAATACCTTTGAGTGTCCGAATAAACTCTTCAGAGCGAACATAACGTTGATCATGCTCAGGCCAAGGCTCACCGATTGCATCAAACTCTCCACGAAACCAACCACTCACAACATTGATTGCGATGCGACCTTGGGTTAAATAGTCAATGGTCGCGAGTTGCTTCGCTGCAAGTGCAGGTTTCCATGGACCCGGCAGAATTGCTGCGATGACTTTGAGTTTCTCTGTTTTTGCCAACAAAGCATGACTAAAGCTCACCGATTCATGTTGATTTTCTGCACCATAGCCCGCGGTAAAACGGATTTGGGTGAGCGCGTATTCAAACCCATTTTTTTCTGCGGTTTGTGCTAAACGGATATTGTAGTCATAGCTCCAATCAGTGCGTTGTTCGATGTTACTAACCACAAGTCCGCCACTGACATTGGGAACCCAATACGCAAATTTAATTGCAGATGAAGAAATAGTCATTTTTTTACCCTCTAAATAGTCTTCTAAGCGACGTGGGTTAAATTTTTTGTAGGTTTGGGGTGTAAGCGAGATTCAGCGGCATCGAGGTCTGGAACAGCCGCTGATGGTAAAACCTCTGCTTGTTCAATTTGCTTGTTGATCCCCAAGTTCTGATTGGCCTGCTCAGTTTTGGCTTTGATGACTGCTGCGCGTTGTCCCTTGGCAGGCGCCCATTCCAGAATAGGTAAGGCGCGGGCAACAGCTAAGGTGATGCGATCAGACAATTGCTCACTATTGACCGTGTACGCTGGTGTGAAATCACGATCTGTCGCGTATACACCGATTGGTAAGGTTTGCGCTTGGAAAAAGCTAAACAAAGGACGTAGTTGATGCTCGAGTACCAAAGCATGGCGGTCGCTACCACCCGAAGCAGCCAATAGTACAGGAACATCAACTAAGGCAGTTTGTTCAACGAAATCAAAAAAGTGTTTAAATAGCCCTGTAAACGAAGCACGATAAACAGGTGTTCCAACAATTAATGCATCTGCAGCCTCTACCGCAGCCAAATCATCTTGTACACGTTGTGGTAATTGGTTGCGATAGATTGCACCACCTAATAAAGGTCCGATTTCACTGAGTTTTACAAAATGGACTTTGATCTGCGTTGCTTCTGCAAGCTCATCAAGAATTGCTTGAACGAGACTTTCTGTTTTTGATGGACTATTCAGGCCACCTGAAACGGCAACGATGTTGAGCGGAGTAGAAACAGTATTACGATTGGACATAGACATTGCCTAAATAAAAGTTCATTACGAATGGCTTTTATTTATCTACGTCTGATGTCGTGCTGTAAAATAAGGAAATGCTGCAAGCTTATCTGATTTAAAGATATATCGCATAAGCATACAAAATCGTAAATTTACGATGATTTAATTTTATGTTTCTATTCAAAATTTTTAAGATCGAACCATCATCGTGATGATTTATACAAATATATGATTTATTTTACTGGAAAAAGAAAGAAAAAATGTCAGAGTGCTTGACCAATGGTTTATTTAAAAATAGGCTTAGATAGGTTAATTTTAATAAACACCGTACAGTGACGTACTAAAACAGCAGATTGCTTATAGCGCTTATGAATATTTTAATTGTAGATGATCACCCTCTCTTTAGACACGCTTTAATTCAAGCGGTGCGTTACAGTTTGCCACAAGCGCAGATTCAAGAAACGGCTGATGTAGATGAGTTTTATAAGCGTTTAGAGCATGGTGCTGAACCTGATTTAGTTTTGCTTGATTTAAACCTGCCTGGTGCATCGGGTTTTTCTGCTCTGGTTTATGTGCGAGCGCAATATCCTGCGATTCCAATTATTGTGGTCTCAGCACATGAAGAGGTTTCGATTATTCAACGTGCCATTGCACATGGGGCAATGGGATATATCCCAAAATCATCTCATCCAAGTCATATTGGTGAAGCTATCAAGCATGTTTTAGAAGGCGAAATCTGGCTCCCTCCAAATTTACCGACGCATTCGAGCTTTGATCCAAGAGCAGCAGATGAAACCGCTTTGGCAGAACGCTTGCAGTCCTTAACACCGCAGCAATTTCGCGTACTTATGATGGTTGCTGAAGGCTTGTTAAATAAACAAATTGCTTATGAGCTTGATGTCTCTGAGGCAACAATTAAAGCACATGTGACGGCGATTTTCCGTAAATTGGGCGTGCAGAATCGTACCCAAGCTGTTTTAGCAATCAGTGCGTTAAATATTGATGAGAAGAAAATTTCCTGATTTTATTTTTCAGTTATTATCAATTTACTCTGCAAATCGTTGCATAAAAAAACCAGTTCAAAAGAACTGGTTTTTTTATTATGAATCATATGTTCTATAGAAAGAACCAAAATCCAAAATTAGAAACGGAACTTCGCGTTTAAGCCGATAGTTTGCGTATCTAAGTTTACAGTTTCAGCATCTTCATCTAGGAAGCTTTTCGCATTTGCATTTACGTAGCTTGCACCAACAGCAATCGCTGGAGTGATGAAGTAATTTACATTTGCACCCCAAGCTGATTTGATTGGAGAGAATTTGTCATTTGCTTGGTTAGAGCTTGCACTTACTTCTGCATAAGAAGCACCAACGCTTAACTTAGGTGTTACATAGAAGTCAGTTTTTAATTCATAAGCGGTTGTATCGCCATAAACAAGACCTGCTTCGAAACCTACAGCCATGTTTGTACCGTCGATGTTACCAACGTATTTAGTACGTGCAGTGATTGCGTCTTGGTCTTCACCAATAACTAATGGTTGAGCAAATGATTTAGCAATACCACTAGAAAGTACGCTGTTAGCATCTAAAGCAAATTGGTCAGCAATGTTAGTATAACCAACAGCAACTAAGAAGTTAGGTGTAAGCATAGTACCTACTTCTAATGCGAAGCGGTCACCATTGTCTCGCTCATCATCACTTTTAGATTTAGTGTGGCTATAAGATGCGCTTGTATATACTGGTAGGTAAGGTGTTGGAATATAAGCTTCACCTTTAGCACCATAAGATTGGGTTTTAGATGTTACAACTTCATCGCCGCTTAATTTTGCAAAGCTATATGCTGCAGAAACATTAGAAGCTTGGTTTAAGAACGCAGCTTCAGCTAAAGGACCTTTAGAAGCGTCTACATCTTTGAAGTAATAAGTTGCTTGGCCAGCACCAGTAAAGTCTTTGTCATTTGCATCAGTTGCGTTGATGAATTCAGATTGACCTTGAACTTCTACTTGGTAAGCGTTGGCACCGGTCATGGCTAATAATAAAGCAGTGGCTAAACCGAGTTTTTTCATAATAATTTCCAGCTTTAACAGTGATTGAGTTAAGTTGGAGTCATTGTATTGTAACAAAGTATGTTGTCAATGTCATAAATCGAATTACTCGACCAAGGGTAAAATCAGTACAATAGGTTGATTAAAAATCAAACAAAAGCATCATTTCTTGTCAACCTGAAAGAAAATATATAACTAACAGTTAGATATGATCATTTTGTTATAAAAATAAATGCTTTATGCATGTAGGGAATGAAAGGATATTGATTGGTTAATTCGATTGTTATAATCGGTTTTTACGTTTATTTGCTGTGGTGATTTGTCATAAAATTGCCATGAAAAATGTGTTTCTAATGCGTTTATTTCACAAATATGCAATCAAATTAGCAAAAAAATAGCAGTAATCTTGTTGATAAAATCAGCCAAATTGGTTGTGGACAAGCTTAAATAATCATCAGTATTTAATAAACCGATTAAAAAACAGAAAATAATTTATTTAATTTACTTTACTTTTTGAGGCATAGTTCACATAATACGAATCAAGAGATATGTAATTTGCATTTTACGATCTCCTAACATTTTCCTTGTGTATTTTTTAAGTTTTCTAGCTCGGCTTTCCCCAAGGTCGAGCTTTTTTTTATTTACTTATAGTAGAAGATCTAGATCAATAAATATCACAAAGTAATTTGTATAAAAAGGTCTATAGTGACAACTAAACTCAGATAATTTTAAATACAGAAAATGAAGCTATCAAAATTATACACCCTCACTGTGCTCATAGGATTTGGATTAAGCGGTGTCGCCTGCCAGCATATCCATACTCCAGTCTTGTTCAATCAAATTGAAAACGATCAAACAAAGCAGATCGCTTCCTTGTTTGAGAATGTTCAAACAACAGGTGTTCTAATTACCTTTGATGGACAGGCGTATAAAGCATACGGTAATGATCTGAATCGTGCCAAAACTGCGTATATCCCAGCATCTACTTTCAAAATATTAAATGCTTTGATTGGTATTGAACATGATAAAACTTCACCAAATGAAGTATTTAAGTGGGATGGTCAGAAACGTGCTTTTGAAAGTTGGGAAAAAGATCTGACTTTAGCTGAAGCCATGCAAGCTTCTGCTGTACCTGTTTATCAAGCGCTTGCCCAGAGAATCGGATTGGATTTGATGGCAAAGGAAGTCAAAAGAGTCGGCTTCGGTAATACACGCATCGGAACACAAGTTGATAACTTCTGGCTCATTGGACCTTTAAAGATCACGCCAATCGAAGAAGCTCAATTTGCTTACAGGCTTGCGAAACAGGAGTTACCATTTACCCCAAAAACACAACAGCAAGTGATTGATATGCTGCTGGTGGATGAAATACGGGGAACTAAAGTTTACGCCAAAAGTGGTTGGGGAATGGATATTACTCCGCAAGTAGGATGGTGGACTGGATGGATTGAAGATCCGAACGGAAAAGTGATCGCTTTTTCTCTCAATATGGAAATGAATCAACCTGCGCATGCAGCTGCACGTAAAGAAATTGTTTATCAGGCACTTACGCAATTGAAATTATTGTAATGCGTAATTCACTGATTTTAAGCAAAAAAAAGCCCAATCTCTTAGCATGAGTTGGGCTGAGAAATAGGATGTTTACATTTGGGGGGAGAAAACATCCTAGAGGGTAACGAGTGAGTAGTAAGTCATATATTCATTGATCAAAGTATGTGGCTTGATGGCTGATTTGTAAAATTGATAATTTTCATTTTTACAATCTGTTTCGGCAATGAAGTGGGTGGGCGTATATGATGTTGGTCGTATAAAGGTTTTGTGATTGTTAGAACATCGCTAAAATGTTTATTTGGTTATGAATTAACCAAAATAATGGGTGAGAAAAGCAAGGTATGTTCATGGGACGTGATTTAAAAAACTCAAAACTACGTTCTGAGCAGATCAGCCTCCGTTTGTTTTCATGTATGGCTGTGATCATTTTATCGATCTTATATATTTCTATTCCGCTGATTATCCGGAGTTGTCAAGAATATACCGAAACCAAACAAGTGCTGACAGATACGACCAGTTTACGAGCACTGGTTAAGACTGTGAATAAAATCTCTAGGGAACGTGCGCCGGCAAATAAGGTAATGTCCAGCACACCCGATGAGCTGGCTGCAAACCAAGCAGAGTTACACGCTTTTAGAGATATTGTAGATGCTGAAATTGATCAAACAGTCACAATCTTGGAGCAAGGTGGCTTTCCATCGATAGCTCAATCTTTGCAGACTGATTTAAAAGCAGAATTGGCGCAAGCGCGAATTACAGTGGATGCTTATGCACTTATTCCACCTCATCAACGAACATCTTTGCAGTTCGATCAAGCGATTTTGTCGATGTTTACTGCATGGGATAAAGCACGTGAACTTTTAAATAAATGGATGATTTTATCAGAGAGCAAAGATAGTAAAATTTCAAATTACTTTACTTCTATTCTGATCTTAACGGATATGCGTGATCAGGCGGGACGTGTTGCTTCTAATATTATGGCTCCCGTTACGTTTGATGAAAAAATCTCAGATGAAAATCTTGCTCGATCTTTGCAAACACAACATCAAACACGCTATTTATGGGCGTTGGTGGACACCATTCATTTAGAACAATCCAAAACACCTGAATATAGTCGGTTGCATCAACGAGTCAAAACTGAGTTTTTGGATCAAGGACTTCCGATCGTAACTCGATTATTATTACAGAGTAAAAATAATGAAGATTATTTTATTTCTGGGACGGAGCTAACAGAGCAAATCGTAGACAAGTTTACAACGGTGATTGATCTGCAAAACTATATTTTGGATTACAGCATTGAATTTGCGACTACCCAAAATCAGAATGCTCGACAACAGTTTCTTTTTACCCTTGGTATTTCTAGTCTCTCTTTGATGATTGCGCTTTTTACGATGATTTATGCTAAGCAAAAAGTGTTTAGTCCATTGATTAAGGCCCGAAATATGATTCTTGGATTGTCTGATGTCAGCGATGAGCCTGTGAATCCACGCAAATCTCAAAACGAGTTCTATTCTTTATTTGAAGCGATAGACAAACTCAAAATCATGTTAGGTCAACGGGATACGATGGAGTTGCAATTAAAGCAGATTGCCAACTCGGATCCGATGACAGGGGTATCCAATCGCCTTGCACTAGATGAGTATCTTGATCTACTTCAATCTAAACCTGAGCTTCTTGGGCATTTGGGTGTGATCGTGATTGATATTGATAATTTTAAATTTGTGAATGATCAATATGGGCATATTGTCGGTGATCAGGTGATTATAATGATCGCGGAACAGTTAAAGCACAATGTGCGTGCCTCAGATTTAATCGTCCGTTATGGTGGTGATGAATTTTTGGTAGTGATTGAAAATATTCAGTTAGATGCCGCAAAACAAATTGCGGAAAGTATCCGTTTGGAAATTTCTAAGCAGGCTATTGAGATTTCTCGTTCGGGAGAACAACTCTTTGTCTCGGTCAGTATTGGCGTTGCAACAGGGGCTGAAAGTTGGTTGGAATTGTTAGAGAAAGCCGATCAGTCTTTATTAAAAGCGAAGGTAAAAGGGAAGAATATTGTTGAGACTTGATTCGTTCAATTATTTAATTATTATAGAATTTTATAATTATAGTGTTGTAGCTGATGAATATCTCAGAGAAAGAAGAAAGATTAAAAGGCATATTAGAACATAATATAAAAAATGAGAAAATTGGTACCGCAATTGCGATTACTGGATCTTGGGGTGTTGGTAAGACTTTCTTTTGGAATAAGTTTCTAAAGGATGTTACACAGAAAGAAAAAGAAGATAAGAAAGATTTTTTTTACGAAGCGAGTAGAGTTAGTTATAAAAGTATTTTTGATTGTCACAAATATGCCTATATTTCTCTTTTTGGTATTGAAAATTTAAGTGATTTGAAGAATACGATATGCACAAAACTTAGTCTTAACCCTTATGCAAAATTAGATGTTGGTAGGTTTGAATTCATCCAGCTTTTAAAAAATACAATTGCTCAATTTAGAGATTTAAAAGTATCCAACTATGGTGTCAGTGCTTCGGCAAGAATTTTAGAGTCTTTGCTTTTCTTGCAAGTCAAAGATGCAATTATTTGTTTTGATGACTTTGAGCGTATGTCTAATAAACTTGATATTAAAGATGTCATGGGGCTAGCCAACTATTTAAAATTAGAAAAGAATTGTCAGGTCATATTGATTTTAGATGAAGATAAAGCTGAAGGTGACAATAAGAAAAAGTATGCGGACTATAAAGAAAAGTTAATCGATGAAACGATTGTTATTAATTCTGTTGAGCCTTTGATAAGGGAAAATGCGAAAGATATTGATGAAGCATTAGTTAATCTGATGATTGATTTTGCTGATAAATTAGAAATTCATAATTTTCGATTTTTTCAAAAAGTAATTAAATTGTATCAGCAGTTTAGGAGTGAACTATCAGTTGATATTGCTCTGTCGACTAAAGAAATTATTTTAGTAAGAGTTCTTCAAGGCTACTTAATTCATGAATTTACTAATTTTGAATATGGTTGGAATGATTGCAAATATTATTCAGAACAGACAAAAGAGAGTTGGTCGGATAGAAAAAAGCAAACTTATGAAAGTTTACAAAAGGTATCCTATTCATTTGCTCATGATGATTTATGGTTTTTAGAGTTCAAGAAATGGTTTGAACAATGCGATAGAGTTGATTTTTATGAGTTAAATAAATTAGCTAACTCAACTCTAATATCTGAAAAAAATAATAAATCCAAAAATGATTTGTATGATTTAATGTATAAGTGGAGAAATTTGGAAGTTAATGAGTCTTATTGTGATCAGATTTTCTGCTTATCAAATGCAGTTGTAGGTGTAGAAACTTTAGAGAATTTATACTTTTATAGTGATTTGCTGAAAAAGTTTGGCAGACATGATTTATCACGAGAGTTGAATCAAAGAGTTAAAGAAAATTTAAAGCACTGTTTAAATCAAGATGCTTTAGGAACCATTAATCTAGCTTTTGATTTTGGGTATAATAGGAAAAACTTGTTTCATCGATATCTTAAATATTGGCAATATCACAACCAAGATCTAGTTGTACCAAGTTTATTTAATGTTATGAGTAATTATTTGCTAACTAAAAGTTGGAATGATAGAGATAAAGTGACTCTAAAAAATGCAACTAAAAGTGATTGGGAAGTTTTAATATGGGATAAAATTCCTAACGATCCTAGATTTACTCAAATTCATAAAATGTCATTAATAAATAAGATATTTGGACAGCAGATAGATACTAGTTTAAGCCCTCAAATTAAAAGCATGATTTTTGAAATCTTAGAAGAAAAAGCAGATAATGGTGATACTTATCTTAGAAAAAATATTGAACTTATTATATCAATATTAAGGGAAAATTAAGGGCTCTTCCGAGCCCATTAAAATCACTTCAACATCGGCTTTAAGAAACGTCCTGTATGTGAGATTTCAACCTTAGCCACTTGCTCAGGTGTACCTTCTGCAATAATTTGACCACCTCCAGAACCACCTTCAGGGCCTAGATCAATCACCCAATCGGCAGTTTTGATCACATCCAGATTATGCTCAATCACTACAATGGTATTACCCTTATTGCGTAGTTCATGCAAGATGTCAAGTAACTTGGCAATATCATGGAAATGCAAACCTGTGGTTGGCTCATCTAGGATATATAAGGTTTTACCCGTATCACGTTTTGCTAACTCACGCGCTAATTTTACGCGTTGAGCCTCACCACCTGAAAGGGTTGTTGCAGCTTGACCCAAACGGATATAACCAAGTCCCACTTGAGTTAGGGTTTCTAGACGACGATGAATCACAGGAATTGCACTAAAAAATTCGGCTGCATCTTCTACGGTCATTTCTAACACATCAGAGATATTCTTACCTTTATAGCCCACTTCCAGCGTTTCACGGTTATAACGCTTGCCGTGGCAGGCATCACAAGGCACATACATATCAGGCAGGAAATGCATCGCGACCTTGATCATGCCATCGCCTTCACAGGCCTCACAGCGTCCGCCTTTCACGTTAAACGAGAAACGACCTGCACTATAACCACGTGCTTTGGCTTCAGGGGTTTGCGCAAATAACTCACGAATTGGGGTAAATAAACCGGTGTAGGTTGCTGGATTCGAACGTGGTGTACGGCCAATTGGACTTTGGTCAATATCGACCACTTTATCCAAGTGTTGCAATCCATCAATCGAATCAAATTTTTCTGCGGTAAGAGTGGTTGCACCATTGAGTTGAGTGGCTGCTAAAGGCAATAAAGTACGGTTAATTAAGGTTGATTTTCCTGAACCTGAAACACCAGTGACACAGGTCATAATGCCTAAAGGAATAGTCAAATCGACATTTCTAAGATTATGTCCGCTTGCGCCTGAAAGCTTAATCACTTCATCCGGACGTGGTGATTGGGTACGTTGTTTTGGCACTGCAATTTTTAATTTGCCTGAAAGATATTGACCTGTAAGCGAATCGGCATGGCTTGCCAATTCATCATAGGTTCCTTCGGCGATGATCGCACCACCGTGAATCCCTGCACCTGGTCCGATATCAATAATATGGTCCGCAGCACGAATTGCATCTTCATCATGCTCAACCACAAGCACGGTATTGCCCAAATCACGTAAACGAATCAGCGTTTGTAATAAGCGATCATTATCACGTTGGTGCAGACCAATCGACGGTTCATCAAGCACATACATCACGCCCATCAAACCTGCACCGATTTGCGAAGCGAGGCGAATACGCTGCGCTTCACCCCCTGAAAGGGTTTCAGCCGAACGTGCTAAGCTTAAATAATTGAGTCCCACACTCACCAAAAAGTGTAAACGCTCACGAATTTCTTTAAAGATTTTATCGGCGATTTCGCCTTTAGCCCCCTCAAGATTGAGATCTTGATAATAACTTTCTGCATCACCAATCGACATCTTGGTGATTTCAGCAATGGTTTTGTCTTTAACACGAACATGACGCGAGATTTCATTGAGACGAGAACCACCACAGGCATCACAAGCGGCATTAGATAAGTATTGAGCTAAGTCATCTCGAACATAATTCGATTCAGTCTCACGATAGCGGCGTTCCAAATGTGGCAAAATTCCTTCAAAAGGCTGCACACGGTTATGTTTACGACCACGTTCATCAATATAACTGAGGTCGATTTTTTCTTTGCCTGTACCTTGTAAGAATTTCTTTTGTGTCTCTTTATCCAGTTGATTCCACGGGGTATCGAGTGGAATATCAAAATGATCTGCGACTTTTTGAAGCATCGTATAGTAATACGGACGCTGTCTGTCCCAACCACGAATTGCACCTTGGCTGATCGATACTTCTGGATTTGGAATAAGTTTGTCGGCACTAAAATGACTACGCGTCCCTAAACCATCGCAGACAGGGCAAGCACCAAAAGGGTTGTTAAATGAGAACAAACGAGGCTCGAGTTCAGCAACTGCACGGTCACATTCAGGGCAAGAGTGTTTCGCTGAAAAGACGCGTTCAGGGTGTTCGCCATTCATCCACGATAAAATTGCAATATCACCACCTAAACGTAAGGCAGTTTCAAAGGATTCAGCAATTCGATTACCAAGATCATCACGTACTTTGAAACGGTCGACCACGACTTCGATGGTATGTTTTTTCTTTTTGTCTAATTCAGGTGGGGTATCAATATCAATAATTTCGCCATCGACACGTGCACGCACAAAGCCTTGGCTTTGTAATTGTTCAAATAAGTTACTGTATTCACCTTTGCGCTCACGAACCACAGGTGCGAGCAACATCAGTGCCGTACCTTCTTCAAGCGATTTTACCGCATCAACCATTTCCGAAACGGTTTGTGCGACCATCGGTAAGTCATGTTCAGGACAGTAGGGTGTCCCCACACGCGCATAGAGTAAGCGCAAATAGTCATAAATTTCGGTAATTGTTCCGACCGTTGAACGCGGGTTATGGCTCGTCGACTTCTGCTCAATCGCAATTGCAGGCGATAAACCTTCGATTGAATCAACTTCAGGCTTTTCCATCTGCGAAAGGAATTGGCGTGCATAGGCCGAAAGTGATTCAACATAGCGACGCTGACCTTCAGCATATAAGGTATCAAATGCTAAGGATGACTTTCCTGAGCCTGAAAGTCCCGTAATCACCACAAACTTGTCACGTGGAATATCGAGTGACACATTTTTTAAATTATGGGTACGTGCGCCTCGAATACGGATATGACTTTGACTCATAAATACATCTCAGTAATGTGATAATTGAAATAGGGAGTGTAATCTGTTTCCCCACAAGGAATTGTGAAGTTTCCTCAAACCCTCTATATAATAGCGATTTAAAATTGTTCAAGCTGTAACAAAACGATTTTAAGCGTCAGTTTGTGTCGGATAAATGATGTGGCTCATGTTTTAACATGAATTTTTTATATTGCCCAAGTGTTTATCTGTGAGTTTTACAGACCATTTAGTAAAAAAGTTTATTGCTGAGGATAAGATGTCACAAAAATTAAAGATGACCAGCATTGTGTTGGTGTTATTGGTCTTCGGCTATTTATTTGCTTCACCCTATTTAACGATTTATCAAATCCGTCAAGCAATTGAACAAGAGGATAGTGCAGCATTGGCCAGTCATATTGATTTTCCAAGTGTACGCCAGAGTTTAAAAGATCAGGTGAACTCACAAATGTTGCAAGACATGCCTCAAGCGCCTTCGTCAGAGCGCGGACTCGCTGCACTTGGGGCAATTTTGGCGTCATCGATGCTGGATAAGGTGGTGGATGTTATGGTGTCACCGCAGGGAATCACGATGCTGATGCAAGGCAAACAACTCAAGGACAGCTTGCCTATGCAAACGCAGTCAGATTTTCAAACCACACATTTATCCGAATCCGCATCTTTATCTGGTGCTGAAAAAGGGAGCTACAAAGGTCGTTACCAGTCTTTCAATCAATTCGCCGTGCAAATTCAGCATCCACACAATCGTTTGCCGACCAAAATTATCTTGCAAAGAACGGGTTTGAGCTGGAAAGTCACACAAATCCAATTGCCGATCGAGCAAAATCGCTAGATCAGTGCTACATTCATTTCAATCATAGAATGAGCAGAATAAGGAATCGAAAAACATGCTAGCAAATATTTTAATTGCATTGATTGGTCTATTACATGTTTATATCTTAGTGCTGGAAATGTTCTTGTGGGATAAACCAGTAGGTTTGAAAGCATTTGGAAATTCGCCTGAAAAAGCACAACTCACTAAGGTACTGGCACAAAATCAGGGACTTTATAATGGTTTCCTTGCCGCAGGTTTATTTTGGTCATTGTGCGCACCTGAGAACTATGCACTGCCTTTGGCGAATTTCTTTTTAGGCTGTGTGTTGGTGGCTGGAATTTTTGGTGGGTTGACTGCCAGTAAGAAGATTATCTATATCCAAGCACTGCCTGCCTTGGTCGCTTTAATTGTCGTCAATTTATTTTAATGCGGGTGCTATGCAGCGTTTGAGCTTTGTGTTTTAATGCCCTCAGTTTGAGATGAGCCTCATACAGTATATCGGACGATACGATATACGACTAAGCCCCTTAATTGGGGCTTTTTTATGTCGATTAAAAACTAAAAAAATAACTGAACGGCTTAGGTTTGGTCGAGACCTAACCATTGACGTTGCTGATAGGCGCTGTCCCAAAACAACCATTCGAGTTTTGCGCCCATGGTATAGGCTGCATGCATTTTCGCTAAAGTATCTGGGTCGCAACGCGCGGCAACTTTATCCACGGTCGCAATCACATTCGCTACGGCAGTATTGAACTCTTCACCTGCATAGGTATCAATCCAGGCTTGGTAGCGATTGTTGGCGACAGATTGATGAATAATATCCTTGCCGACTTCGGCATAGATCCAGAAACAAGGCAGTAATGCTGCCAAAACCACGGGATAACTTTCTGACCATGCTGTGGCGGTCAAGAAAGAGGTGTAGTGATGGCAAGCCAAAGTTAAAGGTGTGTTTTCAAAATCAGTTTTGCTAATGTGGAATTCTTGCATAAAATCATTGTGCAAACTACGTTCAACAATGATGGCAATCTTTGCCGCTTCAGAAAATTGAATCACATCATCGGCATCATAGGCTTTGGCTGCAGCGATTGCGAGTGCACGACCATACGCCAATAAATAATGCGCGTCCTGAATCACATAGTGGCAAAATGCTTTTGGATCTAATGTGCCCGCTGCTAGTTCTTGATTGAAAGGAAGGGCTAATATTTTTTGGTATAAATCGTGATTTTGCTGCCAAAGCGCTTGTGAAAATGCCATGAAATGAACCTGCAGAATGATAAAAATGAATTTTGTCCAAACTATAACAGAAGTCCGTTTTATGCTGCTTGAATCTGCAAATAAGTCCAACAATCTTTTCTATCTTTCGGTTAAAACTCGCCTACAATAGAGCCATTTTTATGACCCAATAATTTTGTCTAAAAGGCAGCTCATGAAGCATTTCCGTTTTTCCATATTCTTCACCATTGTGTGTTTAGCACTGTCTGCGTATTGGGGTTATACCCATGGTCCAGAAGCAGGCATTTCAACTATGTTAAAGGCACTCACCATTACCGTCATTTTGGCGATTATGGAAGTTTCTTTATCTTTTGATAATGCTGTGGTCAACGCATCCGTCCTGCGCAATTGGGATCACTTCTGGAAGATGTTGTTCCTCACCGTTGGTATTCTCGTTGCTGTATTCGGTATGCGTTTAATTTTCCCGATTTTGATCGTTGCTGTCACTGCTGATATGGGCATGATGGAAGTGGTGAAATTGGCGCTCAATGATCCGAAGTCCTACTCTGAACGTTTAATGGAGCATCATCCTGAGATCGCAGCCTTTGGTGGGACATTCTTACTCATGGTGTTTTTAAACTTCTTTTTTGATGATGAGAAAGAAACCCATTGGTTCCGTTGGATTGAATCCAAACTGGCACATTTAGCCAGTGTGCCTGCGATGTCAGTTTTTATTGCATTGGTGGCGATGTTGATTATGGCGGCACATGTGGACGAAGCAAAGCGTCTGGTGGTGACCATGGCGGGCATCTGGGGCATCGTGGTATACATCGGTGTGAAAGTTCTAAGCCACTTATTGGGTGGTGAGCCTGAGGTGGACGACAATGGCAATGCTGTGACGCAAGGTGCAGATGGCGCAGCAAAGGGTGTGGTAAAAGCGGGTATTGGTGGTTTCCTCTATCTGGAAGTGCTTGATGCATCATTTAGTTTTGATGGCGTGATCGGAGCATTTGCGATTACCAGTGATGTCGTGATCATTATGTTGGGTCTTGCAATTGGTGCAATCTTTGTCCGTTCCATGACCATTTATTTAGTCGAAAAAGGCACGTTGGATGCCTATATCTTCTTGGAGCATGGTGCGCATTATGCGATTGGTGCTTTAGCATTTATCATGATTGCAAGTGGTACAGGTTTACATGTGCCAGAAGTTGTGACAGGTTTGATTGGCGTTGCCTTTATTGTTTGGGCGGTGATTGCCTCGATACAGTATAGTAAGCGACAGCAGCAACTCTCTTAAGTTTGGATTCAGTTCAAACGACTAAGATGATGAGGGACGGTAACGTCCCTTTTTGTTTTTTGGTTATGTTTTTTTCAACGCTTTGCGAGCGGATGGCTTATAATCCGTTCAGCCAGTTTTAGTGTCTTAAAATGATGAATGCTTTAGAACGCCGTTCAACCTTTGCCTTAAGTAGCATTTTTGCCTTACGCATGTTGGGCTTGTTCATGATTATCCCTGTATTTGCAGTTGCAGGGCAGTCTTATCAATATGCAACGCCTGCATTGATTGGTTTGGCTGTCGGGGTATATGGGCTGACTCAGGCACTGTTACAGATTCCATTCAGTTTGCTTGCCGATCGCTTTAGCCGTAAACCATTGGTGGTACTTGGTTTATTACTCTTTGCCTTGGGTGGCGCGATTGCGGCGATGTCTGAAACGATTTATGGCGTGATTATTGGCCGTGCGATCGCAGGGGCTGGGGCTGTTTCAGCTGTGGTGATGGCACTGTTGGCAGATGTCACACGTGAAGAACAGCGAACCAAAGCCATGGCGATTATGGGTATGAGTATTGGTCTCTCCTTTGTGGTTGCCTTTAGTTTGGGGCCTTGGTTAACCAGTTTGGTTGGGATTTCAGGCTTATTTTGGGTGACCACCTTAATGGGCTTGATTGCGATAGTTATGCTTTTACTGGTTCCCAAAGTCACACGGCATCATCGTAACTTCCAGCAAGGTTATTTGCCACAGCTTAAACAAGTGATTCAGATGGCCGACCTGAATCGACTGCATATTTCTGTATTTGCCTTACATTTGCTGTTAACTGCAATGTTTATCTATGTGCCTTCGCAGTTGATTGAGTATGCTCAAATTCCATTATCACAACATGGTTGGGTTTATTTACCATTATTGTTGATCAGTCTGTTCTTTGCATTTCCAAGCATTATCGTGGCAGAGAAGTATCGTAAAATGCGTGGCATTTTTCTCTCCGCTATTGCAGGGATTATCGTTGGTTTATTTATTTTGATTTTTGGTTATGAATCAAAATATGTATTACTTGCAGGTTTGGGGATTTTCTTTATTGCGTTTAATGTGATGGAGGCTTTATTGCCTTCATGGCTGTCTAAATCTGCACCCTTACAATCTAAAGCCACCGCCATGGGGATCAATGCCAGTGCCCAATTTTTAGGGGCATTCTGTGGCGGGATTTTAGGTGGTCAATTGATCATGTTACAGAATACTGCACTGGGTTGGAGTGTGCTCACGGTCATTGCTATACTATGGTTGCTGATTAGTTTTCGTCTTGCTCAGCCGCGTTATTTAACTTCAGTAGTGCTTGCACTGCCTGAAATGCAAGAAACGGATGAGTGGACTTCAAAACTTTTGGCAATTCGTGGTATTGAAGAAGTGGTGGTGATGCCCGAACAACAAGTTGCTTATATTAAGGTCGATAAACAGTGTTTAGATGATGCTGGGCGACAAGATTTAACGCACTTGATTGGCAAAGAGGTAGCCATTTAAGCATAACTCTTATAAAGTAAAACATAGAAATAGATAGGATGAAGACAGCTAATGCGTGGTGTGAATAAAGTTATTTTAGTCGGTACTTTGGGTAAAGATCCAGAAACAAAGACTTTTCCGAATGGTGGCTCGCTAACACAGTTCTCGATTGCAACAAGTGAATCGTGGACAGATAAAAATACAGGCGAACGTAAAGAGCAAACAGAGTGGCATCGTATTGTATTGCATAACCGTTTAGGTGAAATTGCACAGCAATATCTTCGCAAAGGTTCTAAAGTCTATATCGAAGGTTCACTACGTACCCGTCAATGGACTGACCAAAATGGTCAAGAGCGCTACAGCACTGAAATTCGCGGTGATCAAATGCAAATGCTTGATTCACGTCAGCAAAGTGAACAAAGCGGTGGTGATTTCAATCAACCACGTTTTAACAATAATCAAGGCGGTGGTTACCAAAACACAGGTCATAACAACAATCAAAATGGTTATGGTCAAGGTGGTGGTTTTAATGGTGGTAATCAAGGCAATTATGCAGGTAATCCACAAGCTGGAAATGGTTTTAATACACCAAAGTCTGCACCACAACCTGCTGCGACAGCACCTGCTGATTTAGATGATGATTTGCCCTTTTAGACTATACAATAATTAAATATTGTATTTAATATAAAGTAAGAACCTGATTTAGATTGGGTTCTTATTTTTTTACTCTAAAAAGCTTGTATTTCTTGTAAAATAACTTTATACAATATAAAACATTGTATTTATTATTCTTAAGTATGCCTGACTTACACCGTAAAAATTTCATAGCTCAAGATGGTGAGCGATTTACTTTGTTAGTTAATGAAGATGGTATTCCTGATTTCTGGACTACACTCTATATGACTACTAAAGTGAGATCTCAGACTCAGGCTACTCAAAGAGCACATTTAAATAACTTGGTTCATATCAATATTTGGGAACAAATTGTAGGTGAACGTTTATCAGACAAGATAATTCGCATAATTAATGATCATACTAAAATATTGAATGATGATTTATTTACGACAAATGAAATTCATCAGATTGGCCATCATTGTAAATTAACTTCTAAAGCTGCTAGAAGAAATTTAAAAGTCTCATCGAAAAAAACAAGAAATGATAATTTAATTAAATTCATATCTCCGATAAGTAAAATCCCTGATCCAATAGTAGGGGTAGAGCAACAAATAGGTAGAATTCATGAGTTTGCAGAGTATTTTGAATTCTTAGCAATCAATATCTTAAGATCAAAGCCTTCTTTTTCAGCTTACTTAGATCAGATATCTCGAATTAAAAGCAATATCTTGAATCAAAAGAGTAAAGGACGTAGTTCCAGAAACAAAGTAATTGATCCAGATAAGAAGGCACCTCCTCCCGAAGTTTTTGATGAGGTCATGAGGATTGTTGATTTTGAGAATCCAATGAATCCATTTACTTCTGCTGTTAGAACCAGAAATTATTTATTGTTTCGAGTGCTGTATGAAACAGGTATGAGAACTGGTGAAATATTACAGCTAAAGATTACAGATATTGATTTTTCGGACTCAGTAATTCAAGTAAGAAGAAGGCATAACGATCCCGAAGATACAAAACGTAGATTCGAACCAAATGCAAAAACTGAAGAAAGAGATATTCCTATCTCACGAAAACTATCTAATGAACTTAGAAATTATGTTTTATATGAGCGTAGAGAAATACCTAACGCAAAATCACATAGTTTTTTGTTTGTTTCAAATAAAGGAAAAAGCAAAGGTGATCCATTGTCACTAATTCAATTTTCTAAAATGGTAGAGAAAGTGGCTGTTAGTGAAAAATTAGCAGATTTTATTAAAAAGAATGGTTTTTCTACATCTAAAACTATAACTAAGCACAGCTTTAGACATAACTTTAATAAAAGATTTTCTCAAATTATTGATACAAACAATAAGTTAGCTGTAGAGGAAGACAGGCTAAATGATGTTATTTCGGAAAAAAAGGAAATAGAGCAAAGGATGTATTTAAATGGGCATCGTAGTGCTACATCTGCCTTGGTTTATAACTTGAGACATACTAAAGAACAAGCAGAGAAGCTCCTAAAAAATGAACAAAATAGAATTGATGAACATCTAAATATTGGAGAATTTGAATGAAACAGGATTATGCAGATGTTGCTGAGTTCTATCTCGAAACACGATTAAGTAAGGCAGGTTATGCATTTGATTTTTTTGATTCACATTGGTCTTTAGATAATTCACTGATACTAAACGTAAGCATCCGGCTAACACAGCCTTACCAAGCGATCCTATAAGCCTTAATTTAGTTCCCACCTAAAAACAAGTGGGGACTTAATCCATGAACATGGATATATATTCAGCAACACCTCCTGTTGCTAAAAAACGCCGAAAATACAGCAAAGAATTCAAACTCAGTATTGTCAATGCCTGCAAAAATCCTAATACCTCGATCGCTTCGGTCGCACTGCAACATAGTATTAATGCCAACCTTGTCAGTCGTTGGATCAGGATCTTCAGCCATCATGAGGGTGCCGTGCAGGATCCTACTCATGTGAATCCAGCATTTATTGCTTTGCCTTACACTGCTGCAATCAGCCAACCTATTGATGAGAGGATCACGTTGTGTATCACCGTGCCTCATACGAATAATGATATTCAGCTAAAATGGCAGACATCAGAAATACCTGCCTTGGCAGAATTACTCAAGGCACTTGCAACATGATCCGCATTGATGAAATCTGGTTGTCTACTCAGCCCATGGACATGCGTGCAGGTATGGATACGACCATGGCTCAGGTGGTGAGAGCCTTTGGCTACATCAAACCGCATTGTGCTTACCTGTTCTGTAATAAACGTGGCCATCGCATGAAAGTGCTGGTACATGATGGATTGGGCATCTGGCTGTGTGCCCGGCGGCTGGAACAGGGCAAATTTCACTGGGCTCAAGTTCACCAAGGTGAAACCGTGGCCCTCAGCCCGGAACAGTTACAGGCACTGATCCAAGGTTTGCCCTGGCAGCGCATTGGACGACAGCAGGTGGTGACGATGCTTTAAACCAGGCTCGACCATTCTGCTATTCTCCAAACGTTCTATTTCATTCTTCTCATGACCTCAGGCATACTGCGGTCATGAATACGCTGCCTGACTTAAGCCAACTGACCCATGAACAACTGCTGGAATTCACCAGGCAGTTGGCGCTGCAGCATCAGTCTCTAGCACAATCAAACCAACAATTGGATGCCAAAGTTCAACATCTTTCTATTCTCAATCAAAAATACGAGCATGAACTGGCGCTGTTTAAAAAGCACAAATTCGCCCAAAAGAATGAACACTTAACGGCAAAACAAATCCATCTGTGGGATGAAGCGGTTGAAGAAGATATTGCCGCGGTTGATCTAGAACTGGAACGGCTAAATGCAGATAAAACCAATGCAGCGACACAGAAAGCCAAAACCAATAAACCTAAACGTCGACCACTGCCAGATCATCTACACACCATCCGTATTGAGCATGAACCTGCATCAACCCAATGTGCTTGTGGCTGCCAACTCCGTCGTATCGGCGAAGATGTCAGTGAAAAACTGCATTTCAGACCGGCACAGTTCTATAAGGAACAGCATGTGCGTGGTAAATGGGTCTGTGATCAGTGTGACACTCTAACTCAGCAAGCGATGCCCGCCTATGTGATTGATAAAGGCATTGCTTCACCTGAATTGCTCAGCCATGTGCTGGTATCGAAGTATGCCGATCATTTGCCGCTGTACCGTCAACGCCTGATCTATCAGCGGGCTGGCATCGATCTTTCTAGATCAACTTTATCTGACTGGATAGGTCGCTGCGGTGTAGAACTGGAACCTCTGGCCAATGCCTTAAAAGAGGTGGTGCTGCAACAGCGGGTGCTGCATGCAGATGAAACACCGGTCACCATCATGCGGATGGGTGAGAATAATAAAAAACCGAAGAAAGGTTATGTCTGGGCCTATGCCACCACACAGTATAATCCAGTTCAGGCGGTGATCTATGACTTTCAGGATAGTCGTTCAGGCCAGCATGCTGAAGAGTTCTTGAAAGGCTGGCAGGGCTATCTAGTCTGTGATGATTACAGTGGTTATAAAGCACGTTTTAAATCAGGCCAGGTGATTGAGGTGGGGTGCATGGCCCATGCACGTCGTAAATTCCATGAACTGCATGTAACTGGGAAAAGTCAGGTTGCTGAACAGGCCTTAGTGCTGATTCAGAAACTGTATGCGATAGAAGCAGAACTCAGGAAAAAGACCGATGGTACAGCGGAAGACCGCCGCGAATACCGACAACAGCATAGTCAACCAGTGATGCAACAACTATATGAATGGCTCAACCAACATCATCTGACAGTGCCATCGAGTTCTCCCACCGCCAAGGCTATCAATTACACTCTGAAGCGTTGGCCAGCCTTAAGCCGCTATCTGGATGATGGCAATCTACCGATATGCAACAATTGGGTAGAGAATCAGATGCGTCCCTGGGCGTTGGGACGCAAGAACTGGCTGTTTGCAGGTTCGCTGCGCAGTGGTCAGCGAGCGGCAAACATCATGACTTTAATCCAGTCAGCAAAGCTGAATGGCTTGGATCCGTATGCCTATTTAAGTGATGTGCTGAAAAGGTTACCGACACACAAAGTGACCCAAATTGAAGAATTGCTGCCGCACTGCTGGAAACCTAAATCGAATTAAAAAATAGGTATGGGATTCAGCGGACGCTTACTACTAAACTGGGATATTGTAAATACAAAAATTCATCCTGAAGTACTTAAGGGGTTCCGCTTAACAATTGCGAGATTAGCTGAGGAAGTATCAGCTCATTACACAAATAACTGTTGGAGTTATTTTAGAAGATACCTAATAGATACAGATATATATGAGGGTGGACTGATTACACCTGAATTGATTTTGAATCTTAAAGCTAGTTTGAAAAAAGAGGATGAATATAAGTTAGGAACTATTCGTGCTCTATTACGTAATTGGATCTCTTGGGGATTTAATGGATTAACTACTGGTGTTGAAGAGGTTTTAGATAAGATTGTATTAGCAGGAAATACTAAAGGTAAGGCAGTTACTCACCATTGTCCTTATACAGGTCCATATACATTAACTGAACAACAATCATTGTTAGTATGGGCAGGGAATGCATTTAAAAGCGAACTAATTAGTTTAGAAGAATTTGCATGGTTATATATAATTTATTCTACGGCTCGCCGATCAAATCAGATTCGAGCATTAAGAGTAGTCGATTTAACAGTTAAAAAGGTTGTTGATGGTCTAAAATACGAGCTTGAAATTCCTAGAGCTAAGCAAAGAGGTGGTACGTTTAGAGGAGAATCACGATCAATATATATCAGTGAAGATATGTATTTGGTTCTGAAAAATTTAATTGATCAAAACAAGCAAATAGCTAGAAAATACATCCCAAAATTAACAGAAGAAGACTTAAAAGAACTTCCGATTTTTTTCAATGTTAATAGGTTTAAGGTAGTCAATTCGGTAGAATTATTCCGTGAAAAATTGAAGACAACACCTGATTGTTTTCATGCTTCAATCAAAGATGTTGATATTTTAACTACAAGTCTATCTCGAAAGTGTGATGCTATTTCTGAAAGAACATCAGATTATATTCACTTCACTCCAGTACGATGCAGACGAACACGTGCAACAAACCTGGTTCGGCATGGAATCACGGGAGTTCAAATGGCATATTTAATGGATCATTCAGATACTCAACAATTGAAAGTTTACACAGCTCATACACATGAATTGGCCTTACGCATCTTTGAGCACATGAATGATCCTATGACTTTCCTAGCTACTAAATTTGAAGGTCGACTAATCGAGGATGAGAGAGAAGCTAGACGAGGACAAGATATTACTAGCAGAATTTATAAGAGGGACAATAAACAGATTGGTAATTGTGGAGGCTCTCCATCATGTCAAGCTGGTATGAAAGCATGTCTGCTATGTGATCAATTTCAACCTTTACTTTATGCACCTTGGGATGAATTGTTTTTAGATTTATTAGAAGAGGTTGAGCAGCGACATAAAGAGGGTGCTAGCGAATTAGTTATAAAATCTTATGACTTACAATTATCTCGTGTAAAAGCCATTTTAGATGCATGTGATAAGCGCATTAAAATGGAGGAAATAAGAGCATGAGCGAAGTTATTCCATTTGTACCCAAACATGAATTAGATTGTCAAAAGAACTTAAATGATTTCATTTGTCGGGCCAAGAATCAGTTAACTATTTATGAAGATCAAGGTGGTTTCAGTAGCTCAAATTGGAAGCATTATTTAGCTAATGGTCGTGCTCAATCTATGGAATTTACTGGTTTAGCGGAAAAAGGTAGAAAGACTGGTTCTCCGATGGAGCCCCCTTTTGTTGATTTTGCTAAAGCTTATGTAAGAGATAGCCAAACATGGAATGCAACAAATCCCGGTAACATGATGATGGTATTAAAGACTTGTCATGATGCACTACTCTTTATTTACTCTAAAGCAGATGTTTTACTACTTGATGGGATTGTATTAAGAAAGATTACTGAGATGATTTATGAACGGAGTTCTGAATCTTCAAGATACCGTTATGGACAAATGTTGGAAAAATTTTTAGAAGATTTGCGACTTCTTAAAATTAATCTTTGTACACGACAAAAAAAGATAACTCATTGAAATAATGGCATAATACTTGTTTTCTGACGACGAATATGATGACACATTTCAATGAGTTACATCTCATCTTAAACAAATATCTAAAGTGGAACAAGTCACATGCAAAATGTTTTACACTGATTATGCTTGCATTAATTGTAAAACAGACATGTAATCTTTCTTCTGCATCTAAAGCCTTACCCATCAAGTGCTTACCACAATCATTTTATCGACGTATACAACGCTTCTTTGCAGATCAGTATTTCGATTATCGTCAAATTTCTCAGTTAATTTTCAATATATTTTCATTCGATAAAGTCCAATTAACTTTGGATAGAACTAATTGGAAATGGGGAAAACGAGATATTAATATCTTGATGTTAGCCATCGTCTATCGTGGAATAGCGATACCTATTGTTTGGACATTGCTCAATAAACGTGGAAATTCAGATACAAAAGAGCGTATTGCTTTGATTCAACGCTTTATCTCCATTTTTGGTAAAGATCGTATTGTGAATGTGTTTGCAGACAGAGAATTTATCGGTGAGAAATGGTTTACATGGTTAATTGAAAATGACATTAACTTCTGTATACGTGTTAAAAAAACTTTATTGTGACCAATCACTTAGCCAAGAATCATAAAATTAGTGATTTATTTCGTCATCTTCAAGTTGGTCAAACTGAATGTCGTAAACGACGTATTTGGGTTGGTCGAGTGAAACTGTATATTAGTGCGCTACGATTAGAAGATGGAGAGCTTTTACTTGTTGTTTCTCCTATGTTTAATGCTTCTGCTATTCGTGATTATGCATTACGCTGGGAAATCGAAACGTTATTTAGTTGTCTCAAAGGACGTGGATTCAATCTTGAAAATACTCGTTTAACAGACCCTAGACGAGTCAAGAAATTGATAGCAGTGCTAGCTATCGGTTTCTGTTGGTGCTATTTAACAGGTGAATGGCAACATGATCGGAAAAAAGCGATAAAAATAAAGAAGCATGGACGACTTTCAGTAAGTTTATTTCGCTACGGTTTGGACTATGTTCAAATGGCTATTCTACGTTTGATTGGTTTTGGAAAAAAAGAAGAATTTAAGAAAGTGCTAGCAATTTTAAGAAAGAAAAAGCCTGATAGGACAAGGATCCTATGAAATTTGTCGTGTACAGAGAAAATTAATATAACTATTCCTGTATGGACAAATCCGTGGAAACGACCTGGAAATAAAGCACAAGGAACATCAGAAGAAGATAGAAAATGGCAACAAGAAAGGCTATTAGCAAGTTTTGAAATTACAGCATTAGCTGATGCATTCAGGTTGGCAAAAACAGCTTATCAAAAATTTTATTCAGCTCAAGCTGTATTACTGATGTGTGCTCCTAGTCGTGGTGGGGAGTTGAGTTTTTTAACAGTAGATTGTTTGTTTGAAGAAACTCATAGTGAAAAAGTGAAAAATAAAGAAACTCAGCAGTTGGAGGATAAAGAAACAACAATCCTTTATATTCGATGGAAGGCAGAAAAAGGTGGAGGCTTTATTTCCAAGCCTGTTCATCCATTAATAGCTCCTACAGTTAAGGAAGCTGTTAAAAGATTGATTGAAATTGGAAAGCCAGCGAGAAAAGCTGCCAAATGGGCTATTGAAAAATCGGGCCAATTTTATCGGCATGATGATTGTATAACATCTAAGGAACATGATGAAGATGCACCACTTACAGTTGCAGAGTTTGCTGCTGCATTTAATTTAACAGATTGGTCAGTAGGTCAAGATACTCTATCTATTAATACTAATACTATTAAAAAGCTATATAAGCAGAAATGGGTCGAAAATTTAGTGGATGCTAAAAGGCATTTGACTTACAGAGATTTAGCTACATTTACTGTTCAGAAGTACAGTAGAAAATTTCCTAAGTGGCCTCAGATCCCCGAAGTAAATCAGCCGATTTATGATTTACTCTGTTTAATAAGAGAAAATGAACTTCATAATAATTTTGAATCAAAACAATACAGTTTTGAATGTCCAGATTTAAATCGCTTAAATGACGCATTAGGTGCAATACATCAGAGATTACCTGGTACACACTCTCTATTCAGTGAATTAGGCATTAAAAATGAAGATGGAGGCGAAATAGTTATTTCCTCCCATCAAATTAGAGTTTGGCTATCCACGATGGCAGAGCGTGGTGAGATGGACTCTCTGGATCTAGCTATGTTTGCTGGACGTTCAAGAATTGAAGATAATCGTGCTTATGATTTGCGACCAATGAGTGAATTTAAAGCAGAATCTAGAAAGCTTTTAGAGCTAGGATTAGCAAGCTTGGATGGTACAACCGCTTTGGAAGCTGTCAAAGTTAATGTACCTGTAACATTTGAAATGCTAGGGCGTAAAGATCGAATAGGTACAGTACAAGTCTCAGGTTATGGATACTGTGAGCATGATTGGACAATGACACCCTGTACTAAAGCAGGTGAATGTATCAGTTGTAAAGAACATGCGTGTGTAAAGGGATTGCCGAAAAATGTTGAACATCTCAAGCAGCTAGAAGATGTTGTGCAAAATGAACTTAATCGAGCCGCTGCTGCTACGCAAGAAGGCTTTCATGGTGCAAATGCTTGGTTAGTTTACCATGGCAAAAAACTCGCCATTATTAAGACATTATTAAAGTATCTAGAAGATGATCAATTACCTGATGGCTTAATACTTCGTATCCCAGAAGAGTTAGATGTGAGCCTGACAAAAATTGCATTAGGTGAACAAAATTTAATGAATACGGTAGACGAAAAGAATCCTATGTCTGAACAATTAGCGAATGAATCAAAGAATTCGTTCTTAGCATTATTGCAAGGTGGCTTATGAAACATAAATTCATTGATGTCAAAGAAATGAAAGTTATCGAAAGTATCCTTAATAAATGGTCGGGTAAGTTAACTTGGGATCTTTTTGCAGTGTCAGTTGCTAGAGCATTAGATAAACCTTCTATTTCTAAATTTACCTTAATGAGCTATGAGCCTGTAAAACAAGCTTTTAATCTTCGAAAAAAGACGCTTAGAGAGGCAAAATCGACCATTATAGCTTCAATGGCTGATGTAACGATTGATATGCTTATCAAAGAGAATGAAGAGCTAAGAAACCAAATTTCACATTTGAAAAAGCTACTTGAAGAAAAAGAAAGTTTATGGGTAGACCAGTACAGAAGGTGGCAATACAACCTATCTCAGATGCCGAATGTGGATTTGGCAACTTTAGATCGACCTTTAGTTAAAAAATAAAGCTTCATAGTTCTCTAAAACTATGAATTACAATGTATTTTAATTTGATAGGCATATTGTTATTATTGTTTTTCTCTGTACACGACAAATTTCATAGGGCCCTTGTTCTATCAGGCTTTTTCTTTCTTAAAATTGCGAGCACTTTCTTAAATTCTTCTTTTTTTCCAAAACCAATCAAACGTAGAATAACCATTTGAACATAGTCCAAACCGTAGCGAAATAAACTTATTGAAAGTCGTCCATGCTTCTTTATTTTTATCGCTTTTTTTCGATCATGTTGCCATTCACCTGTTAAATAGCACCAACAGAAACCGATAGCTAGCACTGCTATCAATTTCTTAACTCGTCTAGGGTCTGTTAAACGAGTATTTTCAAGATTGAATCCACGTCCTTTGAGACAACTAAATAAGGTTTCGATTTCCCAGCGTAATGCATAATCACGAATAGCAGAAGCATTAAACATAGGAGAAACAACAAGTAAAAGCTCTCCATCTTCTAATCGTAGCGCACTAATATACAGTTTCACTCGACCAACCCAAATACGTCGTTTACGACATTCTGTTTGACCAACTTGAAGATGACGAAATAAATCACTAATTTTATGATTCTTGGCTAAGTGATTGGTCACAATAAAGTTTTTTTAACACGTATACAGAAGTGAATGTCATTTTCAATTAACCATGTAAACCATTTCTCACCGATAAATTCTCTGTCTGCGAACACATTCACAATACGATCTTTACCAAAAATGGAGATAAAGCGTTGAATCAAAGCAATACGCTCTTTTGTATCTGAATTGCCACGTTTATTGAGCAATGTCCAAACAATAGGTATCGCTATTCCACGATAGACGATGGCTAACATCAAGATATTGATATCTCGTTTTCCCCATTTCCAGTTGGTTCTATCCAAAGTTAATTGGACTTTATCGAATGAAAATATATTGAAAATTAACTGAGAAATTTGACGATAATCGAAATACTGATCTGCAAAGAAGCGTTGTATACGTCGATAAAATGATTGTGGTAAGCACTTGATGGGTAAGGCTTTAGATGCAGAAGAAAGATTACATGTCTGTTTTACAATTAATGCAAGCATAATCAGTGTAAAACATTTTGCATGTGACTTGTTCCACTTTAGATATTTGTTTAAGATGAGATGTAACTCATTGAAATGTGTCATCATATTCGTCGTCAGAAAACAAGTATTATGCCATTATTTCAATGAGTTATCTTTTTTTGTCGTGTACAAAGATTGTTTTTATTTTAAATATAATAAAAGGTAACTTATGTCTTATCAATTAAGCGACTTAATAGAAGATAGTCGCCTTCAAAGGTTATTCTTATTTAAAAGCAAACCTTGCGCTTTACAACTGTGGATACTACAAATAAAAAAAGATGATCTTGTAGAGAACAGAATAGTATACGGGCGTTTGGTTCCATACAGCTTTTTTAATAACGCTTGGTCCTTTAGTGACAAGGATAATTCTAAAAGTGTCGAGAATTTTCGTGCTAGTGTTACTCAATTGAATTTATATATAGATAGCTCTCTGTGTAGTGATCTTTTTAGGATGATTTGTACAGGTCAATCTATTAATGTAATTAGTGAAGCTTTAAATTTAAAGATCCCCAAAAAGTTGAGTAAACAATACGGGAATACAATTCTAATAAACAAGAATCCAATTTTTAGACCAGTAAGTTATCTGGTCAATCGTGACTCGTATCTGACTAATTTACTGCTTAGTCCACATGGTAGTGCAGGAGCTTTGAGTGCTGCTGTAAGTAATAATAGTAAAAGTTTACTATTCTATTTTGATGATAGTTATAGTCGTGATCTTGCTTCAATAGTTCTAAAGAGACTTAAAGAAGATACAGGTATGGACTTTGATGGCGTTGACATCCATAGATTAGGTGAAATCGAACTTTTGGTATTTCCAACATTAGATGATAAAGAAAAAAATTTACTTTCTATAGAAAGAACTAAATATAAAGGGTTAATTATTAAGTTCAATTCAAGCCAGATTCCTAATTTTGATAAATTTCAGTTCCATTTAAGTTGTGAGAATAATAACCAGGTTTATTTTTCAAAAATTGTTTTAGCTCAATCTAATCGAAGTGGGATATTTCAATACTATTTTGATTTAGATGAAAAAATATTCAAAATTACTGATGCTACAAAAATTGATATTTTTGGTTTTAAGGAGAATGATTCTACCGAAGGATGCTTATGTTGCAGTTGGAGAATTACATACGTTAAAGAAATTAATTTACGGATGCAAGTTATTGGTAATCAATCGAATTCTGTAAAATTTGATTGGCTTGAAAAAACGGTTAACTCAAAAAAGAATGACCGTTTAGTGGCAGCGTTAAATCCAGTAAAGAGTGCAGATATCTCAGAAAGTCGTATAAGTGAGTATGCAATTGATCCATGGGTTGAAGAAAATCAGAATTTAAAATCATTATTTCAAAAGCTCAATCCTCCTAAATCAAGTGGGAGGTTTTTTCTTCAGTGGGGCAAAAGTGATGGTGAGGGGAGATTACAATTTGTTGAATGGTTTAAAGAATTAATATCGAAACATAAAAGTAAACATATTACTATTTTTGATCCATATTTTGAGGATGTTGGATTAGGTTTGTTAACTTTGTATGCCTCACAAAGTGCTGAATATTCAATTTTTCGTAGTCTTCCAAAGCCATCGGATCCTAATATACCAAAGCGTAGAAAAACAGATAATGTTGTAATAGTAGGGCTTGATAATTTATTAGCAAACTGTAAGCAAAATAGTAAAAGGCTGCAAAATAAAAAAATTAAAATTTACGGGTTAAAAGATGGTTATTTACATGACAGATATATTTTGGTCATGAACGATAACGGACTACCAGTCGAAGGCTATCATTTATCAAATTCCTTTCAGAAAGCAACGGAAAATTATCCATTGTTAGTTACTCCTATTCCAACGGATGTTCTTTATGGAATTAATCAATATACTTTTGATCTCATAAAAAGATTAAATAATTCTTCAGATTTAGAAGACGATAGTAGTCCTATTACTATGCTTTTTGATTCAAAAAATATATCTAGAAATACAAAAATATATGATCCTTTAGCTTTCTTGAATAATGAGTTGGCTGGAAAGGTATTAAGTGTATGGCTACAGAAACCTGTGTTAAAAGGTTTGTTTGGAGATAACTTAATAAAAAAAATGAATGAATTGGGTGTGATACAAAATGAATCATTCCATGATTTACCAGATGAAGGACTATTTCTTTGTTTAAATCAAATTGATGGTGAACTTGCTGATTTTAAGGAGGCATGGAAAGTTATAGGAGAAATATTAGCTCGTACAACAACTGGTGATTCTAATTTAGAAAAGTTGAAGACTGAAAGTAAGTTTTTATTATTCCTTTCAAAATTTTTGTCAAATTCATTTCAAAGGAATCATCTTAATGATGATAACGGAGTTTCAGTAATTGACCCAACTTACTTTAGAAAAACACTAGTAGAGTTAATTCAAAGTTCAATATGGGTACGAAATTTTTTCCAATCAACTAAGTATAGTGCTTTAACTTGGGCCGAATTTTATACAATCAAATGTCTATGGCAATACGAACCGAAGTTACTCATTGATATAGTAGAGAGAGAGTTAGTTACAGATTTTAATTCAACTAAGATAATTGAATTATCTTTGCTTGGTCAGATAGTTAGTGAAATTTCATTCAATCTTGAATTTAATTCTATTTCAAATCAACAATTACAGATATTACTTGCGAGCAAAATTGTGTTTTTAAGGTGGTTGGGTTGGAATGCTTTGGAGCAGAGTATAATTTCATCCTCCGATCTTGCTAAAATTAATAAAAGTTTAGCGAATTTTGAATATACTGAAAAAATTCAGTTTATTGCATGGATTCTTAATAGAAATCATGAAAACACTGATTTTGCTGATACTTATAAAAATATATTGGATGTGCTATGGAATGTACTTCCAGAGCATATTGCTTATGAAGATTTAGAAACTTTTATTAATGCTGCAAGAGGCCACATGCATAAGCTTACATGGAGTGGTCTGTGGCTATTTAGAGATATTATTCAGCCATTATTGGATAATAAGCGTATTGGTTTTGATGATGCTTGTAAGATTTGGCTTAAAGATTTTATTGAAATATTAGAGTTGAAAGAGCCTAATAGACCATTAATTTTTTCTTCAGAAAGAGAAGGAAATCTAATCAATATTACTGCATATTTATGGGCAAATAGTGGCTTTTCTTTCCAGTTATCTTCATTAAATGATGTTAAAGCTATTTTTGAAAATCAAAAAAGAATTGTTCAACGACCACTTGCTAGCACTTCTAATTGGTCTCGTTGGGATGAAGCTCTTAAAATTTCAATGTGGATTTCAGTATTTACTAAATTATGTAGATACTATCTAAATCAAATTAATATTGAAAAACATGAGCAACTTGATAATTTATTGGAATTTTCATATGGGCTTGTCACAATTCGATCATTAGAAGAATGGAATAGTGAAAGTGATTTAATAAAATTTGCTGAGTGGGCTGAAAATTTATTAAGTAATCAGGAGTCAATTTCTAATTCTGCTGTATAGCATTTGTTTCTCTCCTAACCTCTACATAGAGGTTAGGATGCAATTTAAAGCAGCACTGTATGCATTTAGACTAGTTAACTCTCCAATACATTTATTTTTTTCAGTATTGATCCTAATTGCTGAATTTGGAAATTTCTTTTCTAATAAAGAGAAGCTTTCTAGTTGCTTTTCTAACATTAAGATTTTCTTTTGAGTTTCTTCTTTAGAGTGGCTCATTTCTATAAAATCTAAAGATGTATCTGTAATTTCTCTCAATTGATCAAGCTTACTTGTTTCCGAAAATGTTGAAAAACGAGGGTTAACCAAATTGGTTTCTTTTGTTAAAAAACCATCTTCTACTAGCTTTCTCAGTAATCGATACATTCGTTGTCGATTAAAGCGATTACGTTCTTTTTTACTAAGTTTTAAGTGTTTCCAAAACTCATTTGCTGTCCATTGTTCAATTTGCTTACTCTTAAAAAGCGGTGGAAAAAGTTCAAACATTGGCATATTGCTTATAGACATAACCATCACAGCATAAAATAATAAAAGGAGGATTATAGTCCGTGGATATATAATCCTTAAATGGTGATAGTTCTGTTTTTTGATCAATTGAATTGAAATGTCAGAACTTAGTATCGCTTTTGGACAATTAGTTCGGAAATACAGAAAAGAGAAAAATATATCTCAGGAAAAATTGGCTCTGCTTTGTAGTATCGATCGTAGTTATATGGGGCGTATCGAACGAGGTGAAGTGAATATTACAATCGAAAAACTATATGATTTGGCGAAAGCTCTTGAAAGAGATGTATATGATCTACTCCCTAGAACTCTTGATTGAATAATGTCGAAGACTTAATGAATAAGTTTTTTACACATATAAGACGCTAGTGTACAAATTAAATTTTTTAAAATAGTACTTTACTTACTTCTTCAATGCGGTTATTTTTTTACACATAAATTATTGATGGCTGAAAATGCCAAGGAAAGATAACTAAAAAAACCTACCTAAATTTGAGCTCGTACATAATTGCACTTGCCCATAACTGTATTACTGAATTTTATAAAAGTCGCAAATCTAAAAAATTATAGATTCTATTTTTACGTCTATTATTTTTATGGGTTTGTTTTTTAATCTATTTTTTTTATATGGCGTATTTCTATGTTTTTTTATTATCTATATGTTTTTATTTATTTAATTCAGAAAATTTATTATTTTTTTGATTTAATTATTAATACCTATTTTTTTATTGACTTGATTTTCAATATCTATGTTTTATGGATTTAACTTTTTATGTCTTTAATTATTAAAACCCAAGCAAATGGGCTTCATCAGCACGAAACTGAAGCTATCTCCAAAATTCAAGAAGCATTTAGTATTGATGACGAAATGCGAAAAAATAGTGCTTGGTATGGTTATGCTGGCTATACCTTAGTTGATACGATTTCAAAAAAAGAGGGTGAGTTTGATTTAATCTTAGTTACTAACAGTGTTCTCATAGTTATTGAATTGAAAAACTGGAATGGTAAATCGATTAAGTCCGCCAATGGTAATTGGTATATGGACGAGCGTGATATGGGGGTATCACCTGTTTCAGTGACACGCCAAAAACAATTTATCCTTGTCAATAAATTAAAGGGACTCAAAGATAAATTTCAGGGAAATCCTGGTTTTGTTCCAAGGGTGTATTTCTTTGTTGTAATGTGTGGCAAGGTTAATTTTTCAAATTTGCCCGATGATGAAAAAAATCATGTCATTAGCCTTGATAAATTCTTAAAATTCGCCGATAAGCATTCATTTAATAAAGAGTTTAAGCCACATCCAAGTGCCCAGCATCTTTATAAAGATTTTGACCTTATTGATAAAATCTTTATGCAGAAAGTGACACAACCTAAAAAAATCATTGTTCAAAAATATAAGCAAGATGATGAGCTTCTAAGTCACCCTAAAAAGCTATATACCGAATACGAAGCTACCTCAACTATTTCACGCTCCGACAAAGCAATCATAAGACAGTGGATGTTTTCAAATTTTAAGGAATTGAGTATTCAATCTCCTAAAATGAGAGCAGCATTGTTGAATCATGAACGAGTTATCAGCGCTGAATTTAAACAAAGCAGCCATTTGTATAATACGGCACTTGTTCCATTAATCATGCCAGATGAAGAGCAAATTACTCAACAGTACAATGAGTTGGTTGAGTATCGTCAAAGTCATCTTAGATTTAATGATTTTATTACTACGATTTGCCCGAATTTGAATGAAGAAGATAAGTTAAATCTAATTCAGATTTTACTCAGCAAGTTTTCTGAGATGCATAACCTAGGTATATCACATGGAGATATTAATTCGCATTGTATTTGGATATCGCCTGAAAAAGATGTGGCTATTTCACATTTTTTAACATCAGATTCAAAAAATATAGCTAATAATATTCGTGATTTACAACCTGATTTAGTATTTTTTGCTGATGGGGAAGAATCAAAAATTGCTAATGTACAAGCGTTTAAAAAAGACGTCTATATGTTAGGGGTTATCGCATGGCATTTGTGGTCTAATATTCGTTTGACCCCAAAAGCTCTAAATAATATATGTGTTAATAGTGACCATTGGTTAGCAAACTTAGTGAGAAAGGCTATCAATCTTGAAATAGATGATGCTAGCCAATTGTTTAGAGAGTTCAATGCAAAACGACCTGTTCAAGCCGTAGACTTTATAGCCGATATTTCATGTTTAAATGAATATATCACTTCAGAAAGACTAAATAGATTATATCCTGAAGATGATGAAATTTATGAAGATGAAAAGAACGATATTATCTTATATCGTTCAGGTAATTTATGTGTTAAAGAATGGGCTGATGTTCATGTAAATGAATTTTCATCTAGCGATATTTTAAAATATCAGCACTTTTTTGAGCGTATTAAGGAAGCTAATTCCCAGAATTTATCATATTTACCAATCATAGAGAGATTTGGTATTTCATCAAAATCAAGATCTTTATTTCTAGTTAGCAATTTTGTTGAAGGTATAACTGTTGATCAAATTGAAACTACGAAAGAATCAAGATTATTGTTGGCAGCTAATTTGATTGAGGCCATCATCCATCTACACAAGTTAGGTTTGCCAATCGGAAGAATTAACCCAAAAAGCGTCTTATTCAATCTAGATGATAACAGCTTTATTTTTAATGACATCATTGATATTGATGAATATCTAGATCACGAAAGTACGTATTATCCATCCTACATTGATAATCCCACAAGTGAACAGTGCCAAAATTATGCAATTATGGTGTTGGTGTGTGAAATTCTTGGATTTGAAATAGGAAGTGATAGTTTAGAATTCAAATGGGTTAGCGATGCTGTAAATATAGAACTTAAAGAATCAGAATATCCTTTAGGCGATCTAAACCGCTTATTAGAAAGTATTGAAACTGAACAAATCTATGGCGATACTCTGACACTTCGCATTCCTGTGCCTGATAAGTTTACAGAGCTTAAAATTTTTGCAGACAATAAACGTATCTATGTAGCATTAGAAAAGGGACGTAACGCAAATGATATTATTGTTAAGATGCAAGGTATTGGGGGCTCAATACAGTTTATTCTAGATCCGAATAGTAAGACTATACGCTTTGTAATGGGAGTGCGTGAGTCAGATGTTGTTCCACATTACGTTATAGATCAGGCTATGCTTGAAATAAATGTGGCTCTTGATATTAGACATTCTATCGGTAAACCTGAATATATCGAACTAGCGGAATTTCTTTTTAAAATTGATGAGTTTTCAACAGCTATTAATGATGTCCTTCAAGAGCAAACGAACGATCAAGATGAGAGTATTGATGTAAGTAACAATTTAGATTCGTTTGATGACTTGATGGCTAGTCAACAATTACTTACGCAAGATAATCAACTCTCAGTAGAACATTCATCAAAATCTAGAGATGACAATTTAAGCAATGATATTCAGAAACTAGCTGCTCTAAATATTGATACTAAGAAGCTATGGAAGGCAATTTTAGAGACTGAGACTGAGGCATTACCGTATATCGTCTTGTCACAACCATTACATTTGGTTGATAGTAAAATTTATATTGCAAGATATGAAGATGACAATGATGTATTAGATAAGTTTCCTAAAGATTCACTTATAAGCCTCATTTACAAGACTATTGATTTTAATGGGGAAGATAGAGAGTTTCGAGTAGGTGATATTGATATTCAGAACTCACTTGCTGGTGAGTTAAGAGTTAAGGGTGTTAAACACGCCGATAAAATTAAGGTTGGCGAAGTCCTATATTTAAGAACAAAAGCTGATAAATCTTCATTCTTGAAAAGAAAAAATGCTTTAGAGCAAATTCTAAGAAGACAATCAGATATTCCAAACTTGGTAGAATATTTCGAGCCTAATTCAGAGATTAGACCGACTCACTATGATATTACAGTCACTGATAAGGACTTCGAGAGATATGATCAATGTAATGAGCAAGGTGAAGCCATTGTCAGTCTGAACAATCTTCAACGAGAAGCTTTCCGAAAATTAATAAACTACGGGCCTGTTTCAATTCTACAAGGTCCTCCAGGAACAGGTAAAACTGAATTTATTGCAGCATTTGTTCACTTTCTTTTTGAAAAACAAAACGTCAATAATGTATTGATGGTCAGTCAATCACATGAAGCTGTTAATACTGCTGCTGAACGCATAAGAAAACACTCACACCGACTAAATACGCCTTTAGAGATTGTACGTTTCAGTAACAGAGAGAATGCCGTATCGAATAATCTAAAAGATGTGTTTTCTGATTCTATCATATCGACACATCGCAATCTATTCTTAACAGAAATGGAGGATCGAGTTCTTTCTTTGAGTCAGTCGATAGGCGTTGACAGAGATTATTTGGCATGTGCTTTGTTTTTAAAAGTACATTTGTTTGGCCACTTATCTAGAATGTGGGTATCAACAGACTTAGAAGCTAATCAATTAATCTCCAAAGCTGAATGGAATAACCTGTCAACGAAGCTTATCGAAAGACTTAAAAATTATTCAAAGGAATTGCATACTTCATTATTAGGATGGAATAGTCGTCAGATCCTAGATCGAGAAAATCAAATATGGGAGATGCTGGATGAGGCTTTTGAGGTTCAAGGTAAGGCTGCAAATAACGCTAAAGCCCTAGTGCAAATTGCTTTTGATTATGATCAGCTGATTGATAGTCCAAATGCTAATTACGAAACATACCTTTCTAAAACTAGACAATTTATCTGCGGTACCTGTGTAGGTATAGGACATCACTCTATTGATATTGCGAACCAATCATTCGATTGGGTCATTATTGATGAGTCTGCGAGGTCAATTTCATCAGAATTAGCTATTGCAATGCAATCTGCTAAACGCATTTTATTAGTTGGAGATCATAAACAATTACCTCCATTATATTCACCTGAACATGCTAAAGCCCTTGGTCGAAAGTTAGGATTTACAAAAAACCGTATTGAAGCGAACTTAAAAAGTGATTTTGAACGATTATTTAATTCGCCATATGGTAAGGCTGTACAGGGTAAATTATTAGTTCAATATCGTATGGCTCCAGCAATTGGAGAAATGGTTTCTGCGTGTTTCTATGAAAAGGAATTAGTAACAGGTGTTATTGAGCCTCTAGGTAAGCCTTACCAAGAGAAAATGGTTCGAGTCGTACCAAATATATACCAGCATTGTTCGGTTCAAGAATTACGCTCTACTGTCACATGGGTCGATACGTCTAAAAAATTTAGTGATGGTGTTGGAACAACCTTCTTTAACAAGCATGAAGCTCGTAAAATTATTGATTTATTAGAAAAAATTCATACAGATGAGGAGTTACTAAAAGAGTTAAAAGAACGATCTAAGCCTAATGAGCCTCCGATTGGCATTATATGTATGTATGGTGAACAAAAGCGTTATTTACGCAAACAGTTCAATTCCAAAGCTTGGAATGAAGATTTTAGGTCATTAGTAAAAATTGATACTGTTGATAGTTATCAGGGGAAAGAGAATAGAATCATCATTCTGTCTGTAACCCGAAATAGCCCAGATAACAAAATTGGATTCATGAACATGCCAAACCGAATTAATGTTGCATTATCTAGGGCAATGGATCGTTTAGTTATTTTTGGTGCTTCACGTTTATGGAGTATGCCAAAACATCAAGAATCACCGCTTGGAGAGGTGCTTAACTATATTAAGGGGTATTCAAGCGATAGGACACGTTACCAATATATTGCTGATGGAAAAAATGAATTCAAACTAAATGCAAATATCAAAACAGAGACAAGTCGAGGTATCAGTCATGAGTAATTACAGCATCCCATATCATGATGTTGATATTTTGATTCCGGCACAGAAGTTTGAAATAAAATTCAGTTATACATCAAGCCAAATGCCAAAATTTATTGATTCAATGATTATGCGTTTACTGCGTATCAGCCCAATGTCGGTCAAAAACATTGCAAACTTTTTGGCGATGAATCAAAGAGAGTCACGGATAGTTTTAGATCAACTGATTACAAATAACGAGATTGAGCTTAAACAAGATGGGTTATTTCATTTAACGAACAAATCAATGAAATACTTTACAACTGTGGACTCTATACCTAAGATTGCTTCAATCTTGGAACATACACATGGTCTAGTTTATGAGCTTACTAATTTTAATTATATAGCTCAGAATCCTGATACTAATATGTACGGCTTAAAACTAATCGCTTCAAGTGAACATGCAGCAAATAGTGAAAGTATTGTTCGAGATAGATTTCAGAAGCAATTTTATCAACTCATTGAAGATGACATTATCACCCTAAAAAAAATGGATGGTAGACCAGCCATCTACAAAATGGGAACTGTAAAGAAGGTTCGGGAATGCACTGTACGTAAATCGCTAGACCTTTATATAGATGCTCAAGCGGATCCACAACCTATAAAGGTTTTGGACTCTATTATGAGCGATGAGCTTAAAGATAAGACTTATCAAGTATTAGGGCAGAGTAAGAAAGGGAATAATATTCGAGATATCGTGAAGAACCTTGAGGGCTTTGAACAATTAAATTTGCACCAATATTTTAAAGATGGTCGTTTTTTGGCACCAGTCGCATTATTCGATAGCTTAAATCCTATAGAGAAAAAAGCAAATGATGGAAATCACTTGTTTATTGGACCTTGTTATAGCCAAGGTAATGCAAAGCTGATATTGAATAAGATCAAAGATGTTCTTGCGAAGAATCGTCCTATAAAGAATATTTATTGGTTAGCTCCAGATGATGCATTTTGGGGTAAATCTCTTAGATTCAATACATTTGTCAATGCTTTAGGGCAACTTAAAAATAAACAAAATGATGAAATACAGCTAAAGTGTTTCTTACCGATGTCAGATGAGCGAGATCGTGTTTCCGTACAAAATTACCGAAAGATTATTGGAAAAGATCATCAAAAATATTTTTATGGCATTAAAGAAGGTTTGCTTGATGGTAATTTTGAATTAATTGTAGTTGAAAACGAATTTGCTGTGATACTTCTACATGTGTTGGATTCGGAAGCAGATTACTTAACATCATTCCCAATCGGGTCAATTAGCTACGATAGTACTCTGGTCAGTAGTTTGGTTAGTTTATTTGATGCTTGGCAGCGTCCAAAAGATGAAAATGGAATTAGCTTTGGACCAATGTTTAAGAAAAATGGTTAATGGGTGAAGAGTTACATCATTCTTGTCTTTATTCAGATCTTTATTTTTTAAATAAGAGCTAGTTATTACTAGCTCTTTTTATTGTATTTATAAATGAGTTTAAGAGAAAAAACATATAAATTAAATTTTTAAATTAAAAGTTTGATTTTTTATTATATAAATTATTGAATTTTATTAAAAATAATATTTATTTTTTATTTATTATATGGTTAACCGTTCTAACTTGTAAGATTCACTGAACAAGTTTCTCAAAAAGCCCCTTTTCAGCGATTGAAAAGGGGCTTTTGTTATGCCACGACAACAACTTTATTCCTTATATAAATTCTCCTAAAAAGATCATTCACTGATCGCGACTCAGACCAAGTTGATCATAAAACTCGCCAAAATTGTGCATAATTTTTACAATTGGCTCTCTCTTTTATTCTAAAAATGGCTCTCGTTTCTTCAGAGTCAAAACGACAAATTAAAGCCATAGCAAGTATGCATACGGAAGCGTTGTTCATTCGTCCTTTCTTTTATTTGAGGAGAGCAGGTTTGAACAACACCATTTTTAGGGATATATGGGGCATTGAGATGAACAATTCTCAGGTTGCAAATATCCCCAATAGGTTAAGGAAAATGATATGGCAGCACATCAACACGGTTCTGAAGCCAATCTCTCCCAAAATTTAAAACATGGATTGCAATCACGACATTTGACCATGATCTCTATTGCAGGCGTGATTGGTGGATCATTATTTATCGGTTCGGGCAATGTGATTTACTCCGCTGGACCTGCGGCTGTTTTGGCTTATGCCCTAGGTGGGTTACTGGTTTTATTTATTATGCGTATGTTAGGGGAAATGGCGGTTCAAAACCCTGACAGTGGCTCCTTTTCAACTTATGCTGACCGTGCCATTGGTCGCTGGGCGGGATTTACCATTGGTTGGTTATATTGGTGTTCATGGGCATTACTCATGGGATGGGAGGCCTATGTTGCAGGCAAAATCTTGAACAACTGGTTTCCCTTTATTCCCATTTGGGGCTATATGCTGTTGGTGATTGGGTCACTGGTTTGGATCAACTTACAAAACGTTAAGAATTATGGTGAGTTTGAATTTTGGTTTGCATTGATTAAAGTCATTGCGATTGTGATCTTTTTAGTGATCGGTAGTTTAGCCATTATGCACCTCTGGCCTTGGGGAGAGGGATCTGCCGCAGGTGTGGGCAATCTCACTGCACAAGGTTTTATGCCCAATGGTTTTTCCTCTGTGATTACCGCTTTACTTGGGGTGATGTTTGCCTATATCGGAGCTGAAATCGTCACCGTTGCCGCTGCAGAGTCTAAAAATCCATCTAAGGAAATCCGCAAAGCATCCAACTCGATTGTATGGCGAATTATGCTGTTCTATGTGGGTTCGATGTTGATTACCGTATGTTTGATTCCCTATAACAACCCGTTGTTAAAAGACCCGACATGGGGAACCTATAGTGTAACTTTGAGTGCCTTGGGCGTCCCAGAAGCACGTCATATTGTGAGTTTCGTGGTGCTGACTTCGGTGTGTAGCTGCTTTAACTCCGCCTTGTATACCTGTTCACGGATGCTATTTTCATTATCTAAACGCGGTGATGCACCCAAAAGTTTTGGTTATTTAAATAAAAAAGGCAGTCCGGGCATTGGTGTAATTGCATCATGTTTATTTGCCTTGTTCGCAACTTTTTTGACCGCCACAGAGAGTATGAATGTCTATGACATTTTCATGCTGGCAACGGGTACGGCAGCGTTGTATGTGTATTTGACCATTGCGTTTTCACAGCTACGGATGCGTAAAAAACTTGAAGCTGAAGGGGCTAAAATTGATTTTAAAATGTGGCTATTTCCTTGGCTGACTTATCTGGTGATTTTTGCGATCATTGGTTCGATCATTACCATGTTGATTGAAGGCACATATTTTAAAGAAGTGACCTATACTTCATTATTGGCCTTATTCATTGTGGCAGTAGGTTTTCTGGTTCAGAAATTCAACTGGGGAAAGAACGCACAGAGTGAAATGATTCAAGAAAAGCCATCGCTTTAATCCGAAACGTTGAAGCGAATTGAAGAACCTCATGTTGAGGTTCTTTTTTTATTGAATTTATGCGGAAAGCGTCGGCACTTTTGCTTCACGTAGACATTGCAGCAAGACTCCAAACGCCATCACCATGTCTTTTTCATTAACACAGGCAAAGCCCATGAGCAAACCGCGTTGTGCATGAGCATGGGACTGCATATAGTATTGGGACAGGGGACGAACTTTGACTCCACGTTCCAGCGCAGTTGCTGCAATCGCGACATCATCACAATAATCGGGGAGTTTTAAAACCAGATGTAAGCCCGCAGCCTCATCGTATTCATGTAAAAACGCAGCACCTAGATAACGTTGAATCAAGCTCACCAAATAGTCCCGACGTTTGCCATACAATAGGCGCATACGTCGAATATGCGCTTCATAATGACCTTCACGAATAAATTCGGCTAAAGCTTTTTGTTCCAATAAATGTCCGCCACGATAGAGTTCTGCGGCAACGATGCGTAAGGGTGAAAATAGTGGTTTAGGCACCACCAGATAACCGATCCGCAATGAGGGATAAATGGTTTTACTAAAGGTGCCCATATATAACACGGGGGCATTATGTTCTAAGCCTTGCAGAGCTGGATAAGGTTGCCCAGAGAATCGAAATTCACTGTCATAATCATCTTCCACGATCCAACTGTTGTGCTGGCGTGCAATCTGAATCAACTGTCGACGTCGATCCAAACTGAGATGGGAACCCAATGGATATTGGTGTGAGGGTGTAACAAAGATCAGTTTTGGTGGCTGGGTTGGGTTATTTTCAGGAATAATGCCTTCTGCATCGACAGGCATCGGTTGAATATCCAGACCGTTGATCCTGAGCGTGTTGCGCATGCCCCAATAGGCAGGATCTTCGATCCAAACACGATCCCCGATATCGCTGAGTGCACGAGATACTAAATCAATGGCTTGGTGAATACCTTCGGTGATAATGATCTGATCCGCATCGCATTGCACAGAGCGTGCGACTTTTAAATAATCTGCCAATGCGCTCCTGAGCTCAATACATCCCCCTGCATTGCTATAAATCAGTCGATTGACATCAGGTTCACGACTCAAACGTGCTTGAATGCGACTAAAGATATGGTGGGGAAACTCAGTCACATCGGGTGCGCCCGGCACAAACGCTCCCCATTGATGGGGTGAAGCTGCCGCATAACCCAATAAGTTTGAGCCACGCTGTGATAAAGCATAAGAGCTTTCAATATGAGCTATCTCAGCCTTCTTATTTTTATTTCTGCTGTTTAAAAAGGTTTCAGGCAGTTTTTCAGCGACCCAAGTGCCATGTCCCGTGCGTGCTTCTAAATAACCTTCCGCTTGCAACTGTTCATAAGCACTCAATACGGTATTTCGAGAGACATGAATTTCGCTAGCTAAATCACGTGACGCAGGTAGACGCGTCATCGGTTGGATCACACCATCCATAATTGCAGCACGCAGACAACGGAAAAGACGTTGATGTAGTTTCCCTTCAGTGTCTTGTTGGAGTCTTTGCAGTAAATGATCTCCAAGTAAGCTACGCAATTGGCTCTCTCCTACAGTTTAAAAATGGCTCTCGTCACTTGCCATTAGACGAGCGAAATTACAGCTATAGGCAGCCATTGTATCGCATCCCAAAAATCGACTCCTAGGATGTAAGACCAAAGCTGTAACTGATGATGAAATATGAGGGAATCAAATGGACGCTCAACATTCTGCACTGAATATACGTAAACAGCAAGCAACGCCACGTGGTGTCGGTGTGATGTGTCAGTGGTATGCAGAAAAAGCTGAAAATGCAACGATTTGGGACAAGGAAGGTAAACCATATATCGATTTTGCTGGGGGTATTGCGGTACTCAATACAGGTCATCGCCATCCAAAAGTGATCGCTGCTGTCACAGAGCAACTGACTAAATTTACCCATACGGCTTATCAAGTGACACCTTATGAAAGTTATGTGGCTTTGGCTGAACGCATTAATCAACGTGCGCCGATCGCAGGTGCAGCGAAAACGGCATTTTTCACCACAGGTGCAGAAGCTGTTGAAAATGCGGTGAAGATTGCACGTTCATATACCGGTCGTCACGGTATCATTACGTTTGGCAATGGTTTCCATGGTCGTTCATTTATGACGATGGCAATGACTGGTAAAACAGCACCGTATAAGCGTGACTTTGGTGTGATGCCAGCAGGTGTATTTCATGCGCGTTATCCAGTGCCAGAAAAAGGTATTTCAGTTGCAGCAGCGATTGAAAGTGTTGAAGATATTTTTAGCGAAGATATTGCCCCACATGATGTCGCGGCAATTGTGCTTGAACCTGTACAAGGTGAAGGTGGTTTTAACGTTGTACCTGCCGAGTTCTTAAAGCGCTTACGTGTGCTATGTGATAAACACGGTATTTTATTGGTTGCAGATGAAGTGCAATCTGGTTTTGCCCGTACAGGCAAATTATTTGCCATGAATCATTATGAAACCAAAGCAGATTTGATCACGATGGCGAAAAGCTTGGGTGGTGGTTTCCCTATCTCAGGTGTAGTGGGGCGTGCTGAAGTGATGGATGCACCAAACCCAGGCGGTTTAGGGGGCACGTATGCAGGTAGCCCAATCGCGGTTGCTGCTGCGCATGCGGTGATTGATGCAATCGAAGAAGAAAATTTATGTGAGCGTGCCAATCAACTGGGTGCAGCGTTGGTTACTGTTTTAAAAGAAATTCAACAGGCTTCCGGTGAAGTTGTTACTCAAATTCGTGCTTTGGGTTCAATGGTCGCTGCCGAGCTAGAAACAGCGGAGCAAGCAAAAGCAGTACAAACTTATGCAATGGAACATGGTTTATTGATTCTCACTTGTGGTAAATACGGTAATGTTATTCGTTTCCTATATCCGTTAACCATTCCTGCTGAGCAATTCCGTCAAGGTCTCGATATTTTAAAACAAGGTTTTGCAGCATTAACAGCAGACAGTGCACAAACAGTGGAGCAATCTGCATGATTCAAAACAATTTGCAGTATTTATTACAGCACACCGATATTTCATTCGCTGCGCCTGCCGCGCATAACGATATCGAAGTGAAAGATGCTGCGACCGGCGAAACACTGGCATGGGTGAAAAGCTATGACCGTGCAGGTGTTGAAGCCGCGATTCAGCGTTCAGCCCAAGCCCAAGCCGTATGGAAAAAGCAAACTGCTTTAGTTCGCGCTGATGTGCTTTTGGCGTGGTATCAGTTGATGCTTGAGCATAAAGAAAATCTTGCTCAGATTTTAACTGCCGAGCAAGGCAAACCGTTGGCTGAAGCACGAGGTGAAATTGGTTACGCGGCTTCATTCATCCGTTGGTTTGCAGAGCAAGCTCGTCGTATCGATGGTGAGGTTTTAACACCGACATTGCCAAATCAACGTTTGCTTGTGATTAAACAAGCGATTGGGGTAACGGCTGCGATTACGCCGTGGAATTTCCCTGCGGCGATGATCACACGCAAAGCTGCGCCAGCAATTGCTGCGGGTTGTTCGATGTTGGTCAAACCAGCAGAACAAACACCTTTAACTGCATATGCACTGGAAATATTGGCTTTGCAAGCAGGGTTGCCTGCTGATATTTTGTTAAATATCAGCGGTGATGCGATTGAAGTCGGCAAAACCCTGTGCGAGAGCGATATTGTGCGCAAGCTGAGCTTCACAGGTTCAACCCAAGTGGGACGCATTTTAATGCAGCAATGTGCGCCAACCATTAAGAAGCTATCGCTCGAATTGGGTGGTAATGCACCTGTGTTGGTGTTTGATGATGCCAATCTCGATCAAGCGGTTCAGGGCATTATGGCGAGCAAATATCGCAATAGTGGACAGACTTGCGTCTGTGCGAATCGTATTTATGTGCAAGATGGTATTTACGATGCCTTGGCAGATCGTTTAGTCGAAGCAGTATCCAAGCTACAAGTCGGTGATGGTCGTAAGGAGACATCAACCCAAGGCCCATTGATTGATGAAGATGCGATTGCCAAAGTTCAGTCACATATTGCTGATGCGACTGCAAAAGGCGCGACAATACGTATTGGTGGTCAGCGTTCAGCACTCGGTGGCACTTTCTTTGAACCGACGGTACTCACCAACGTCACCCAAGACATGAAAGTCTCTAAAGAAGAGACCTTTGGTCCACTTGCGCCGTTATTCCGTTTCAAAACTGAAGACGAAGCCGTAGCCATGGCAAATGACACTGAGTTTGGTTTGGCAGCCTATGTATTTACTCAAAGCACAGCTCGTCAATGGCGTGTTGGCGAAGCGCTTGAATATGGCATGGTTGGAATCAACACGGGCGCGATTTCAAATGAAGTTGCACCATTCGGTGGAGTCAAACAATCAGGTCTAGGCCGCGAAGGTTCAAAATTTGGTATTGAAGAATATCTCGAGATGAAATATCTCTGTGTGGATCTATCTGAGTAGATCTTGGATATCTGAAGATCCAATCTTGTTAAAGAGCGGTCATGCCCATTCATGACCGTTTTTTAAGTCGAAAGATAGCCATGCTGGTGTTGGCTTTCAGGCAGACGTCTTAAATTTTCGATTAAAGTATCAATCAGTTTTTCAACCACTAAACGTTGTCCTTTGCGTGATGCATAAACCAGTTGCACCGTACCTCGATTAGACTTCCATTCGGGTAGGATATGAATCAATTTGCCTTTTTCGATATCAGCTTGTACGGTTAAATAGGGCAAATCTGCGATGCCTAGACCATCACTGACAGCATAATATACTCCCGCAAGATCATTGCTTCTAACGCGAGGCGTATAGGGGACATCCACGCTTTTATCGTCTTTCACATGACACAGATGCCAGAAGTATTGGTTTTTTTGGATCCCTAAAGCCACGCTTGGGTAGTGTGATAACTCTGAATAATGTTGGATGTGTTGCCCCTGCAAAAGCTCTGGTGCAGCAACCAAACAATGTTCAGTCTGAATCACATCACGGACAATGAGACTTGAGTCTTCGTTAGGTTCAAAGCTGGTTCGTATGGCGATATCAATATCATCATGCATCAGATCGACACGACGGCTGGTCAGTTCTAAGGCAATTTCGACTTTGGGATAGGCTTTTAGAAATTCATTTAATAACTTGCGGATTTGGAAATGCATCATCAGTGGTGGACAACTGATTTTGACCAAACCTTGAGGTTCACTTTTTTGTTTGAGTAACACATTTTCAGCACATTCAACTTGTGCAATCACTTTGCAGCACTCTTCATAAAACTCTTGACCGAGTTCAGTCACCTTAAAATGCCTTGTGGTTCGTTGGATGAGGCTGACATTAAATTTGTTTTCCAACTCAATAATTCGACGACTGAGCTTTGACTTACTAATGTGTTCTGCCTCACTGGCAGCACTAAAGCCACCGTGTTTCACCACGAGATAGAAATAATGGAAATCATCAAATGAATTAATCAAGGTCGATGTAGTCCTATATCGAGAGAAGATTAGAGTCGCATGCAGGACTCTAATCTTCAGTGTGTATTTTATTTTTGTGATGTATTTTGATTATAGCTATTGATCAGGTTGCGATAATCAGGGATATGATTGGAGAATAATGCACCTAAACCTTCGATATCATTGCGCCAGTCACGATGTAGTTCACATGCCATACCAAACCATGTCATCAACTGAGCGCCCGCTTTAGACATACGATCCCAAGCTGCATCACGCGTCAATTCGTTAAAGGTACCCGAAGCATCGGTAATTACAAAAACTTCAAATTCTTCAGCAAGTGCTGATAGTGTTGGGAAAGCCACACAAACTTCAGTCACAACACCCGCAATAATCAATTGTTTTTTGCCAGTTGCTTTAACCGCCTTAACAAAGTCTTCATTGTCCCATGCATTGATTTGACCAGGACGAGCAATGTAAGGTGCATCTGGGAACATTTCTTTGAGTTCAGGAACCAGTGGACCATTTGGACCATTTTCAAAGCTTGTGGTTAAGATGGTTGGTAAATTGAAGTATTTTGCGGCATCTGCAAGCGCCAATACATTGTTTTTAAATTTATCTGGATCAATATCACGAACCAATGAAAGTAAACCAGTTTGGTGGTCGACTAAAAGCACTGCTGCATTATCTTTGTCTAGGCGAATATAGTCTTGAGCCATCGTTGTTTCCTCATGTTGTTGTAAAATAAAAATGAGCCTATTTGCTCTGTTTGTATTGCTTTAAATCATGCTAGTGAAATTATTGAATTGAATGAAGTCTAAAAAATAGGATAAACAATATCAAAAATGGGATGATTAAGATTTGTATCAGTTTTATTGGTGATAATTACTTGAATTGTCCCGTATATAGAATAATGTGTTGTCAAACTGATGCTATAAGCCTTGGATAGAGGGGCGTAAAATAAAGACCAAGATCAGAACTTCTACACTATAGGAGTATATAGATGAAAAAGATTGTTGGTATTTATCAAAATAAACATATGCACTGGGTAGGTGACGGTTTTCCTGTCTATAACCTATTTTCCTATGATCATTTAGGACAAAGCATTAGCCCATTTTTGCTATTAGATTATGCTGCACCGTATCGCTTTAAACCAACCACAGCTCAGCATGGCGTGGGTACTCATCCACATCGTGGCTTCGAAACGGTAACGATTGCTTATCAAGGTGAGGTGACGCATAAAGATTCTGCTGGCGGTGGTGGTACCATCAAAGCAGGTGATGTGCAATGGATGACCGCAGGTGGTGGGATTTTGCATCAAGAATTTCATTCACCAGCCTTTGCTGAGCAAGGCGGTCTATTTGAAATGGTACAGCTTTGGGTAAATTTACCTGCTCATTCCAAAATGACCCCTGCCAAGTATCAAGCAATTGATGCTGCACAGATTCAACGTATTGCACTTGATGATGTGGGTAGTGAGTTACGTGTGATTGCTGGGCAATATCAAGACACCCAAGGCGCTGCAACGACATTCAGTCCAGTCAATGTTTGGGATGGGACAATTGTTGAAGGTCAGCAACATCATTTTTATGTGACTGAAGGTCATACAACATTGTTGGTGTTACTTGCAGGTGAGGTGACTTTAAATGAAGTACAACAGATACAATCGCCAAGTTTAGTGGTGCTTAGCCGAGAAGAAATTGATTTTTCAATCAAAGCTGAGCAGGACAGTAAATTCTTGGTTTTAACGGGTCAGCCACTCAATGAACCGATTGAAGGTTATGGACCATTCGTCATGAACAGTAAAACTGAGATTGCCGAAGCGATACATGATTTCAATAGTGGTAAATTTGGCGTGATGTAATCTATATTGTTTTAGGTATCAATTGTTTATATAAGAAAGCCCATAACTCCGCTAGAGTTATGGGCTTCGGCTATAACGTTCTCTATTGATTTTTTTAATGTTAGGTCACTTATAATTATACAGCTTATTATGTGACTCAGTTCTCATTGTTGTACAAACAGAATAGCCTGAATTTTGCACTTTGCAAAGCCTTTCGAAGCTAAAATATGGAAAAATATAGAAGGATCTGTATATTTTTGGCTTTTTTTTGAAATTTATTAAGTAATTTCAGTTGTTTATCTTAATAAAATGAATTGTGATAAAATGTAACCATAGTAGGCTAAAATATTTAGAGAAAAGTCGGACTTAAATGCTGAATCTGGTATTTTTTAATAAGGTGTTTAGGTTAATGATCGGTCATAATCAATAAAAATCATCAACTGATGGGACATAATTTTGGATATTGCAATTATCGGCAGTGGAATGGCAGGGCTTGCTGCAGCCAGAATCCTACATGATGCAGGACATAAAGTAACGATCTTCGAAGCACTCGCAGGTCGGGGTATGGATAGCCATAGTATAGATTTTGATGGCGGTATCATTGATGCTCCATTGCGTGTGATGAATCCAAAGCTTTGGAAGAACACGTTAAGTTTAGCCAGTTATCTAGGCATAGAAACTTTTCCTGTCCGTACCTTTATGGCATGCAGTTGGTTATTTGAAGATAGAACAGACACATGGTTGACAACCTCTCGTAGTCGTATCGGTAATTTTCCGATTATTAATAACCGCAAAGGTATTCAGCAATACGGTTGGCGCTTGGTCAAAGGAATGCTACAGCTCAAAACAGCAGTGAATCAGTTCTTTAAATCTGAGAATCAAGACATCACGCTTGCTGAGTTTATGAATCAGTACCATATTGAAGAAGTGTTTTGGCATGGAACGGTCATGCCAGTTCTCTATACCATTTGTACCTGCCATCCAAAAACCATTGGAGAATGGCCAGCGAAACCCTTATTAGAATTTATTCGCCAATTGACCGAAGGTGAAGCGTTACTGCGAATGAAAGGCGGAACACCCGCTTTGGTCAGCCGCTTGATTGAGGGGATCGAGATCCATAGTGGCGCTGCGGTTGAGAAAGTCGAAGAGCAAGGCGACAAGATTTTGGTAGAAAATGCACTCGGTCAAAGCCAGTTGTTTGATCGTGTGGTCATCGCAACACCTACTCCTGCGATTGAAAGTTTCTTGAAACAGCCACAATTTGCTGAAGATATTGCCTTGTTAAAGAAATTTAGATTTGAACAAGGGGATTTGGTGATTCATACCGATCCTGTGGTCATGCCACCACGCCGTAAAGACTGGGCGGTATTGAGTTATATGATGGATCGTAAATTTACTCGTCAGCAGTTTACGGTGTGGATCAACGCGATTGAACCGACGTTGGTGGGTAAAAATGCCGTGTTCCAAACATGGTGTCCTGTGATTGATATCGATCCAAAGAAAATTATTTCTAAAGTAAAACTTACTCGTGCGGTGGTGGACTCAGAAACGGTGGCGTTGAATAAGCAAATTCAGCAACGTCATTTAGACCAAAATCGTAAAGTTTTCTACTGTGGTTCTTGGTCATGTGATGGTCTGCCAATCTTGGAATCAGCGGTGACTTCGGCGATGCATATCTCTGAAATTTTAGGTGCGCCGTTACCTTTTGTTGGGCTTAAACCGAAGGTTACCGTTGCACCTGAACTCGGTTACTAAGATGACCCGCTTCAAGCAGGCATGGATTGAAAAAATCATAGGGCATAAGTATGCCATTGATGCCAAACGGCTCGGTGATGATGCCACGCTTGCTTGGAGTAATTTAGGATATTGGCAAGCACAATATGATGATTATCCACTCGCGTGCCAAAGTCTCGCTGATCAAGCCGCAGATTCGATCCAATTGCAACAGCAGGATCGTGTTTTAGATCTCGGCTGTGGACAAGGTGCGAGTGTGTTGCATTGGCTCAAGCGTTATCACGTCGAACAGCTCTGTGCAATTGAATTACAACCCGCCTGCATTGAACGAATTCAAAAAAACTTGCCGCAGGTTGAAAGTTATTGCCAATCTTTTTTGAATTTAAACACACTTCATTTTTTAAATTCATTTGATGCCGTGATCTGCATTGATGCGGCGTATCACAGTCATTTGAATTCATTTCTAGATTCAGTCATTCCCGTTTTAAATTCAAAAGGTCGTATTGTTTTCCACTATTTAATGTGGTCTGACGTGTGGCAACAGTGTTCTTATATGCAAAAGCAACAATATCGTTTGTTGTTAAAAGGGGCGGATGTTGATTGGCAGCATTTAATGAGTGAACCGCAGCTTGCGCAAACTTTGGAGCGACATGGTTTGACTCAGATCAAGATTCAGGACTTTTCTGAAGCGGTATTGGACGGTTTTGCGCGATATATTGAAATGCAGCAAATCGACAAAAAAGCATTGGACTTTGCTCAGTTGAAAATCAATATGACTGCCAAGCTGTGCCGAAAACTCTACAGAGATGGTTTGGTACGTTATGTTCAGATCAGTGCACTGAAAAGCTAGGCAATAAAAAAGGCTTAAACCTGAAAGTTTAAGCCTTTTTTGAATTTGATGGTGCCGGCACACGGATTCGAACTGTGGACCTACTGATTACAAGTCAGTTGCTCTACCAACTGAGCTATGCCGGCAACGTGGCGAGCATTTTACCTAATCTAGCTAAAAAGACAAGCGAAAAAATGAGCAATTAAATCTTGGCGGTGAGAGAGGGATTCGAACCCTCGATACGCGCAAACGTATACACACTTTCCAGGCGTGCTCCTTCAGCCACTCGGACACCTCACCAAGGTGTGCGATAGTAACCAAAAAAAAGCCAGCTGCCAAGTTATCACTAAACAGATTTGCAGAAAAAGTTTTGAGCTAGTGGTAAGATGGCACGATCTCAAAGTTGATTTGATTGAAATATATGCAAAGTTCTGCAAAAAAAGCCGCATTGCCAGTGATGACATTGGCAGCCTTAGGGGTGGTCTTTGGAGACATTGGAACAAGTCCGTTATATGCCATACGAGAATGTTTTAACACAGGACATATGGCGATCAGTGAAGCATCGGTACTTGGGATCTTATCGCTAATCTTTTGGTGCATGAACTTAACCATTAGCTTTAAATATGTTTCCGTGATCATGCGTGCAGATAACAATGGTGAAGGTGGGATTATTTCTTTACTGGCGTTAAACCTTCGCTCAAAAGTATTTTCAGATAAAAATAAAATCTATCTAATTGCACTCGGCTTCATCGGTGCATCGCTTTTCTTCGGTGATGGCATTATTACCCCCGCGATCTCAGTCCTATCTGCAATTGAAGGGCTAAGTATTGTCACCCCTGCGTTTAACCAATGGTTAGTTCCGATTGCATTAGGGATTCTTACAGGGTTGTTCATGGTGCAGCGCCATGGTACTGCAACGATGGGAAAACTTTTTGGTCCTGTTACCCTGTTATGGTTTATCTCGATCGGTCTAGTGGGATTGTGGAGTATTATTCAAACCCCTTATGTCTTGATGATGATCAATCCTTACTGGGCATTTAACTTTGTTTATGAACAGCCGACCATTGCATTTATCACCATGGGAGCAGTGATCTTGACCATGACGGGTGGTGAAGCACTATATGCGGATATGGGACACTTTGGTCGTATGCCGATCAAATTAGCTTGGTTCTGTATCGTACTGCCATGCTTGCTCTTTAACTATGCTGGTCAAGGTGCATTACTACTGCGTAATCCAGCAGCAATTGAAAATCCATTCTACCTTTTGGTTCCAGATTGGGCGTTATTCCCGATGATTGGATTGGCAACGGCTGCCGCGGTTATTGCATCTCAAGCGGTGATCACGGGGGTATTTTCAGTTGCCAATCAGGCGATGCAACTCCGTTATTTACCGAGATTAACCGTGCATCACACCTCTGATGTGGAGCAAGGTCAGATTTATTTGCCATTTATCAACTGGGTGTTGTTTATTTCGGTCTTCATTTTGATTTTACTTTTTGAAAGTAGTACCGAATTAGCTAGTGCTTATGGTGTCGCGGTGACCATGACCATGTTGTGTGGCACCATTCTGATCTCGACTTTGGCATATGGTGTTTGGCGTTGGTCATGGTGGAAAGTGGCATTGCTGGCCATCCCATTCTTACTATTGGACTTAGTTTTTGTTGCATCAACTTCATTAAAAATCTTGGCAGGAGGTTGGGTGCCAATTTTAATTGGTGCGGTGGTCTATACCATTTTGATGACATGGAAGCGTGGTCGTGAGATTGTTTTCAAGCGCATGGAGACAAATGCTTTATCGATTGAATTGTTCATCAAAAGTATTGGAATGAGCAAGGAAACACAATTTGTTCCGGGTGAAGCGATCTTTTTGACAGGAACGCCAAATATTGTGCCTCATGCGATGTTGCATAATATTAAGCACAATAAAGTACTGCATGAACGCAATGTAATCGTTACGGTATATACCCAAGATATTCCATATGTGGCACGAGAAGATCGAATCAAAGTCGAAAAACTCGATGATCATTTCTATCGTATCTACATGTATTATGGTTTTAAAGATCAACCGAATATCCCAAATGCGTTGGAACAAGCATATCAAGAGCTTGGTTTTGAGTTTGATATGATGCAAATGAGTTTCTTTATTTCACGAGATCGTATTGTACATACGGTGGGTGACGGAATGTCTCCTTGGCGCGAAAAGCTGTTTATTTCGATGCAACGTAATACCAGTCCAGTCAGCGACTTTTATCAGATTCCAACCAACCGTGTGGTTGAGTTAGGAAGTCAGATCGAAATCTAAACTTGGATCGATAAAAATGGCACCATCGGGTGCCATTTTTTATGTTTGATGATTGAATGTTCAGATTTACGACATAAAGTGTCGTTCTAAGCCGCTGTTCAATGTACAGTAAGGGTTTGACTTGATAAGCTGCGCGTTCATGTTGATTTTGATATGGTTATGGCAAGAAGAACGAGCAGGAAGAGTAAAGCGAAATTCGCTTTTTTGAGCCAAAATTTTGGAAAGATCGTATTAGCGCTGCTTGCAACAAGTAGTTTTGCGATAGCTTTTGGCAATGAAAAAATTGCCAAATTTATTCCCTTGCAAAGCAGTGGTAATCCCACTTGTTTAAAGCAATTTTATCGTGATGTTCCGCCCTTACTCAGCAAAGCCAGTTTGCAAAAAGACAGTTACGCACTGTGCTTTAATGATTTTAATGTGATGTACTCAGGGGTGTCCAAAACACCACTTTGGTCAGCAGCCTATCTGACTCCACAACGTTTGAGTATCAAGATCAAGCGTGAAGACAATTTCCATGAAGAAACGCGTGTAGCGGAACGTCATCGTGCTTTACTATCAGACTATCGTGGTTCAGGTTATGACCGTGGGCATATGGCGCCAAATGGCGATATGAATAATAAAGCCGCACAATACGATAGTTTTTCCTTGGCAAATATGGTACCGCAAGCGCCTAAAAATAATCAGGAAGTCTGGCGTAAAGTTGAGGAAGCGGTACGTGCAGTGGTGAGTAAGCAGCATAAAGATGCTTATGTGATTACAGGTCCCGTGTTTGAAGGACAAAGACTAAAAACCATTGGCAATGGTGTCATTGTTCCAACCGCAGTTTATAAAGCGGTGTATTTGCCGAAGCAGGGGATTATTGGGGCGTATTATGCTCCGAATAATAATTCGCTGCAGGTAAAAGTAGTCAGTGTGTGTTATTTGGAAGAGAAATTAGGCATTAACCTATTTCCCCAATTAACAGAACAACAGAAGCGTAATGTCTATCAATTACCCACCTCAGCACAGCAGGTCAAAGCACAGAGTGAGTTGAAGTATTTGCATTGGGATGGTCAAAGCCAATGTGCAGAAGATGCCAGTGCAGACAGTATTCAAGCGCAACAACAGCAGTTTACAAGTAACTCAGCGCCAACGGCTGAGCGTCCAGTGTCGTCAATAGATGAGGAAGCAAAGCAAGAAGTTATTCGACAGTTGGTGGATATGCTGGTGCAGTATTTTTTACAAGTGTTGAGATAATGTAGGATCACTTGCAAAGCAAGAATGCACAGCGCAGGCTATCTCAAATAAAATAACAATGTGAGGCTGAAATGTTTAAACCGTTTGAAAATGGCAATGAATCTTCGGCGATTGATGATCTGACTTTGGAAAATCAGGTGGATTGCGTCAGTTTGTATGGGAATTTGCAGATCACCAAAGATCAGGTGGGATTGCAAACAGCAAAAGCACTACAGCAGTTCATCAATGATGTGGTCATCGCATTAGAGAAAGACGACTTACCCGAAAAGATTGAGCGTTTGCCTGAAAAGGAAATAGATAATCCATTTTTATAAGCACAATAAAAATGCCTCCTTTTAAAGGAGGCATTTTTTAATCATAAATCGTTGGAACTTCATCATGATTTAGTTATTTTCACGTCCAACCAATTTATAGATCACAGCACCAATCACGGCACCGATAATTGGAGCAACCCAGAATAACCAAAGTTGACCTAACGCCGCTGTTTCAGCAAAGAAAGCAACCCCCGTACTACGTGCAGGGTTTACAGAGGTATTGGTCACTGGAATACTGATTAAGTGAATTAAGGTTAATGCCAAACCAATCGCGATAGGTGCAAAGCCAGCAGGTGCTCGACGATCAGTTGCTCCCATAATGATGATTAAGAAGAATGCAGTTAATACCACCTCGATAATAAAGGCTGAGCCGAGTGAGAAATTATTTGGGGATAAATCACCAAAACCATTACTCGCGAAACCACCTGTACCTGCAAAGCCAGCTTGACCTTGTACAATGATGTAAAGCACCAAGGCTGCAACTGTTGCACCAATCACTTGTGAAATAATATATGGTGCGAGTTCTTTGGCTTCAAAACGACCACCCACCCACAAGCCAACGCTGACAGCAGGGTTAAAATGTCCTCCAGAAATATGCCCAAATGCATATGCACCTGTTAATACAGTAAGACCGAATGCAAGTGCTACGCCCGCAAAGCCAATACCAAGTTCTGGATAAGCTGCTGCTAAAACAGCACTACCACAACCACCAAAAACAAGCCAAAAGGTGCCTAGAAATTCTGCTAAATATTTGTTCATTGTTATCACCAAACCATGTATAAAAAATAAAAAAACATCCAAAAAAATTTATTATGGATTTTCTGATGACCTGTGAAAAAAATGTGAATTAATTCACACAGGTTCTACGCTCTTGTATAAATGCTGTAAAAACAATGAACAGTTGTGAAACCGTAAGTTTGAATTGAGTTTTATTACGAATTGTAAATTGTGTTGTTGTTCCGCCACTGTTGCGGTGTTTTCCCTGTCCAAAGCTTAAAAGCACGTTGAAAAGCACTTTGTTCCGAATAACACAGTAACAAGGCGATTTCTTGCAGACTAAGGTGGGGGTCTTTTAAATATTCTGTTGCCAACATAAAGCGAACTTGCTGAACACGTGCCTGAAACGTAGTGTCCTGTTGCTGCAAGTGTCGTTGAAGCTGTCGAACTGAAAGTCCTAGCTTTTCAGCAATAAAGTCGATTTGGTATTGGTCCTTTTGCAGCCCTGTCAAAATGGCATGCTGTAAACGTTGGTCGAGTTGTGTGGAGTTCGGGAGCTTTTCCAATAGGGCTTGGGCTTGTTGCAATAACAATTGCTGTAGTGTGTGATCACCTGTTTTTAGCGGTTTAAATGCTTCGGTCACGGGTAAAAGAAGCTGTGTTTTCGGTTGTTCAAAGCGGACTTTACAACGGAAATATTGCTCGTAAATATGTATGTTCTTGGGTGCAATATTGACGAAATGAACTTCGTGTAAATGAATTGTTTCGCCAGACATAAATAATTTGAGAAATTGCACCATTAAGGCAATCGCAATTTCATCTGTAAGTTGGGTGGGGTGAGGCTCTGGTGCTTCCCAACGGATAGATGCATAAGGATGATCAAACTCTACAATCAAGGGACTACCATCATAAATAAGACGATGAAAATCATGATAACGAGCCAACGCTTCGCCAAGGTTTTCACATGACAGTGCCAGATAAGCAATGATGCCTAAATGTTTGGGCTGAACATATTCAGCGATTTCCAGCCCTAAGGCGGTGGTGGGATGTATGCAGTTGAGGTCTTCCAGCAAATCTCGCCAAATGACATAATCGAAGCGTTCTTGATTTTGAACACGCTGTAATTGTTCTGGAATAGCGATATGTTTCGCTTCACAGTAGGCTTTTAATAAATGCCCTAAACCACCGAAAACAGAACCTGTATAGTTTTTGAGTTGAGACATCCTGTCCGTTCCCATCTTGTCGTGTTTTGTCAATATTAATATATCGTATCGTCAATACTTCGCCTATAAAAATTTATATCTTAAATAAGAAGAAGGAAATATCAGGAGAAAACCATGTTCAAGGGGTTCATCGCAGGTTTGGCAGTTGCCAATGCATTTGAGTGGTTTGCACATAAATATATTTTGCATGGTGTCCATCGACCAGGACAGCCACGTTATAGCCCTGTACCAAAAAGCATGGAGTCACACTGGGCACATCATCGTGAAGTCCGTAAACAGGAATTTTCGGATGAATGCTATGTACAAGGATTTGAACATTGGCGCACACGTAACGAAGTGATGTCCTTGGCCGTTGTGGCTGGAGTGGCAAGTGTGGCGTTCTATCCATTTTCAAAAGGAATGTCACTCGCTGCACTTTATAGCGCTGGGAATTATTATTATGTACATCGTCGTGCGCATTTAGAGCCAGACTGGGCAAGACGTACCATTCCTTGGCACTATGATCATCACATGAATTCAAATCAAGATGCCAATTGGTGTGTGACACGTCCTTGGTTTGACTACGTCATGGGAACGCGGGTGGTATCTTCTGCTGATTTAAAAGAAGCCAATCCACTTGGCTTGCCATTGCCAGCGCCTATTTCTAAAGTACTAACGCAAGCGATTGAATCCATTTTTCCTGCTAAATGGGTGGAGCAAAAACCAAAATTAGTGACTACCGCTCAGGTAAAGGACACCGAAACAGTATCAGTGGCATCTTGATGAAAAACGCAAAGAGGGTATTTTGGATAAAATATGATGATGACCATGTGCTTATGTCGTGAATTGTCAATAATATAGGGTTTTACTGTCAATATTTACCACTTGATTATCGCTATGTTAGTGCAAGCAGCGTGAATGTTTCAGATTAATCCAGTGTTATTGTTGTTGAAGTTACCCTCTGGCGTTGAATAAACGCAGTTTCTATACCTTGCATAGCAAGGTATTTTTTTGACTACAATTTCTCGAATAAAAAAACCTCCCAAGCGATCATGCTGGGAGGTTGTGTTTATCGCTTTAATGCTTATAAACGCATTTCAATACCTTGATCAGCCAGATATTGTTTCGCTTCTGGAATAGTATGTTGGCCAAAGTGAAAAATAGAGGCTGCCAATACTGCATCAGCACCGCCTTTTAAAATACCATCAGCTAAGTGCTGTAAATTGCCAACACCACCTGAAGCGATGGTTGGAATGCTGACACGATCATTAATTTGGCGCATCAAGGCAATATCATAGCCTGCTTTAGTGCCATCAGCATCCATACTGGTAATTAACAACTCACCCGCACCGAAGTCTGCCATTTTGACCGCCCATTCAATGGCATCGATACCTGTTGGCTTGCGGCCGCCATGGGTAAAGATTTCCCACTTATTTTCGCCTGTTTGCTTGGCATCGATTGCGACCACGATGCATTGTGCACCAAAACGTTGTGATGCTTCTTGAACAAACTCAGGCGTAAACACTGCCGCCGAGTTAATACTCACTTTATCCGCACCTGCGTTGAGCAATAAGCGAATATCCTCAACTTTACGGACACCACCGCCTACAGTTAAAGGAACGAAGACGCTTTCTGCCATTCGCTCTACGGTACGATAAGTCGTATCACGTCCATGATGGGTGGCAGTAATATCTAAAAAGGTAATTTCGTCGGCACCTTGTTCGTTATAACGACGAGCAACTTCTACAGGATCACCTGCATCACGAATATCAAGGAATTGAACGCCTTTGACGACTCGACCATTATCAACATCTAAGCAAGGGATAATACGTTTTGCGAGCATAAAATTTTCCAAAAAATCGCCAATAAAGAAAGGAGACCGACTTAGGTGCTACACCTTCATGGTGGGAAAGGGTATTCTATCAAACTTCACAGCTATTTTTTGCAGGTTTTCCATGTCGGTTTATACCCCGTTGAGTTTAGAAGAAGTTCAAGCCTTTGCTGAGCCTTATGGTTTGGCAGTGATTGATCTGATTCCGATCCAAGGCGGTATCCAAAACACCAATTATTTTTTGGTGGATCAAACACAAAAGCAATATGTTTTGACAGTATTTGAAGAGTTAGATGCGGAAGGTGCGGGTGAGTTGGTCCCTGTATTGGACTGTTTGGGTGAGGCAGGTGTTGCTGTCGCGGTGCCACTCAAGCACCATGGTCAAGCGATTCATAGTATTGCAAATAAACCCGCCCAAATTGCACCCCGTTTGATGGGCGTACATCCCGAAGATGCCACGATAGAACAGATTCAAGCGATCGCTCAAGCTCAAGCAAAAATGCATTTGGCTTTAAAAGATTTTCCTTTAGTGCGTGATTTTAATCGCAATCATCAGTATTGGACTGAAGTTGCTGAACAGTTGAAACCTCACATGAATCAAGCGGATCAGGACTTATTGGCGCAGGTTTTTCAACAATTTGCAGACATTACTCAGCAGCATCCAGATCGACCAATAGGTTTTATTCATTCAGATTTGTTTAGAGACAATACGCTGTTTGAAGGCGATCAATTGCAGGGGATTTTAGATTTTTATGAGTTGAATCAGGATGAATGGCTATTTGATATTGCGATTAGTATCAATGACTTTTGTACTGCCTATCCGCAAGCTCATCTTGATCAAGCTAAAGCCGACGCATTCTTGCAAGCTTATCAAACGATTCGTATGCTCACCCAAGATGAGAAAGCGTGTTTGGATGTGTTTTTGGCGATGGCTGCATGCCGTTTTTGGAGTATGCGTTTGCAAGTTGCACAAAAAAATGCCGAACATGGACGTACAGGTGGCGATATTTTGCAAAAAGATCCAATGGAAATGCGCATGATGTTGCAAGACCGTTTACAACAGATCACAGCTTAGGGAGACGTCATGCGAGATCAAGGTCGATTAGTTGAATGGTTTGATGAAAAAGGTTACGGTTTTATTCAACCCAATGATGCATTTAAAGATCGTGTTTTTTTACATATCAAAGACTTTGCTCGTCCTGGGCCTCGTCCTATCGTTGGTTGTGCGTTGGAATACCTTGTGATTTTGGATGAACGTGGGCGTTATCGTGCACAGCAAGTCACTTATTTGAAAGCATCGCAAGTGATTGAGCATAAGGCAGCACCGACCAAATCTCAGCAGAAACAGACATGGACGCCGATGAAAATTGGAATCTTGGTTTATATCGGCTTTATGGTAATTGCCAGTTTGGCCAAATGGTTACCGCCATATAGCTTACTGTTTGTGAGCTTGATGAATGCACTAAGTTATTGGCTATATGCTCAAGATAAAGAAGCGGCGCAGTTGGGCAATCGCCGTGTACCTGAACAGACTTTACATATTGTCGATGCTTTGGGTGGATGGTGCGCTGGTTGGTACGCTCAGCAAAAACTGAGACATAAAACACAAAAACAACCGTTTCGTCAGATATATTTCTGTACCATAGCTTTTCATATATTGTTGATATGTTGGTTAATTTCTCCTCTTAATGTTTTTTACTAAATTATGGGGAGTTGGTTCGTCCTGGAGAAATAAAAAATGAATTATTCTGTTGATCAAGATCCGAATCGCACCTTGACCTTAATTCTTTATGTTCTTTATATTATTGCGATTTTTACTGGTGGTTTGTTAGCAATCGTGGCTTTGATCATTAACTATGTCAAACGTCGTGATGTGCAAGGCTCAATTTTTGAGAGTCATTTTACATGGCAGATCCGCACTTTCTGGTGGTATCTGGCATGGAATATTATCGCCTTTATTCCGTTCCTTTTCCTGTTTTTTACAGGTGATAATCCGAACGTATTTGCAGGTGTTGCACTTTCTGCGGTTACATTCGCGTTTGCTGTCGTGTTCGTCGCATGGGTTTGGATTGTTTATCGTGCCATTCGTGGTTTGATCGCACTCAATGATAATAAACCGATGTATTCTTAATTTATTTTTAATTGAAGAGTTGGTGAAGAGAGCTTTTTAGCTCTCTTTTTTATTTTCAAAGAATTTAAATTTCAATTCACTGACCAATACGCCTAGAACTACGAGTAATCCACCAAACAAAGCCAACAGTGGTAAACGTTCGCCAGCAATGCGTCCAAATAATCCTGCCCAAACGGGTTCACCCGCATAAATGATCGCAGCACGTGTTGGATCAACCATTTTTTGCGCCCAGTTCATAACAAATTGAATCAATGCGCTTGCTAGTCCTAAACCAACTGCAATAAAGACTAGTGGCCATGAAAATGCAGGAAGCTGATGTTCACCCACGAGTGGCATGCAAGCAAATGACAAAACAGAGGCAACGATGAGCTGGACAACAGTGACACGTCTTAAATTGACCTTGCCAGCAAAAAAGCCAATCAAGATAATTTCTAAGGCAATCACAAATGCGCAGATCAAGGTCAGGGCTTGTCCATAACTCAAGGTGATACTCGAAAAACCATTACCGGTTAGCAACACCAAACCGATAAATGCCAAGGCTGTGCCAATCCATGTCATCAAAGCAGGACGCTTCTGAAAAATAATCCACATTAAAATTGGAACCAAGGGGACATACAATGCCGTCAAAAAGGCGGATTCACTACTGAGTATAATTTGCAAACCAATGGTTTGTGTTCCATAGCCAATTGCGATCATGACTCCAATTGCTGTACCTGCAAAGGTTTCTTTTAAGGTTAAGCCTGTCATTGATTTTAATGAAATCAGGAGGATTGCGAATGCCGCCACTGCAAAGCGACAGCCAACAAAAAACATTGGCGTACTAAAATTCAGTGCATATTGCACCGCTAGAAATGTCCCGCCCCAAATGACGGTAATCAAAATCAGCGCCATTTGGGGAAGATAAGAGTTAGATTTTTGCATGTGTTCCATATTTATCAATCATGATTGAACTGGCTTCATTCAACCCTCGTACCGTGACATTGACCCCGTTTCTTTGGAACTTATTGACCACAGAATCCAACATTGCCACAGAGGTGACATCCCAAATATGAGAATGGGTTAAATCAATAATGACGTCATTGATATTTTCTTTAAAGTCAAAACCCTGCATGAACTTTTCTGCGGAGCTGAAAAAGATCTGTCCCCTGAGATCATAAACACGGGTTGAACCTTCGAGGTGGCGTTCTACACGAATATCATTTTCCAATTTATTGGCAAGGAACAAGGCAGAAAGCAGCACACCAGTAAGTACCCCAAGTGCAAGATTATGGGTTGCCACAACAACGATCACGGTTGCGATCATCACAATGTTACTGCTTTGCGGATTTTCTTTAAAACTGGTGAGCGACTTCCATTCAAAGGTACTGATTGAGACCATAATCATGACAGCAACCAAGGCCGCCATTGGAATAACTCTCAGCCAATCACTAATAAATACCACCAGAATCAGAAGGAAAACACCTGCTGAGAATGTAGATAATCGTGTTAAACCACCTGATTTGACGTTAATCATGGATTGACCAATCATGGCACATCCCGCCATACCCCCCATAAAGCCCGAAGCAATATTGGCAATACCTTGACCTTTACATTCTTGGAATTTATCACTCGGCGTATCTGTCATTTCGTCCACAATCGTGGCAGTCATCATCGACTCAAGTAAACCCACGGCTGCAAGTGCAATCGAATAGGGCAAGATGATCGTCAATGTTTCAAGGTTTAAAGGGATATCAGGTAACAAAAACACTGGAAGGGTATCTGGTAATTGCCCCATATCCCCAACGGTGCGAACATCAATACCGAAGCTAATCGCGATCAGGGTAATGATGATGATACACATCAATGGAGAAGGAATTAATTTGCCGATTTTAGGTAGTAAAGGAAATAAATAGATGATTGCTAAACCGAGTGCAACCAAGACATACACATACCAAGTCACATTAATCAGTTCAGGAAGCTGCGCCATAAAAATGAGAATAGCAAGCGCATTCACAAAGCCAATCACCACTGATTTAGAGACAAATCGCATTAACTTTGCCAGTTTTAAATAACCCGCAATGATTTGAATCACCCCAGTCAGGATGGTGGCAGCAAGTAAATATTCTAAACCATGCTCTTTGACTAAGGTGACCATGAGTAAGGCCATTGCACCTGTGGCAGCGGAGATCATGCCCGGTCTTCCGCCGACAAATGAGATGACGACTGCGATACAAAAAGAAGCGTATAAACCAATTTTGGGATCGACACCCGCGATGATGGAAAATGCAATCGCTTCAGGGATCAGGGCCAAGCCGACCACAAGACCCGCCAGCACATCGCCACGGATATTAGAGAACCATTGTTCTCGTACATTGGAAAACATAGAAATAGCCTATTTCATTAAAAATATAAAAGGCTAGTGATGTGATATATAACAAACACACGACTACACCACATCACTAGACAGTGATGAGTTATTTACAAAAGGGGGCTGTAAAAACTAGGGTGGCGTAAGTGTCATTATAAAATTGGAGAGTAAGATAAAAATCGGTACAAGGATAACATTTAAGCTTAAAAAGCTCTAGCCATTATTTAAATCACTAGAGCTCTTGATCAATTACAAACGATCTTCATCCAGTAATAACTGTGCTTCACGAAGGTTTAGTGTACCTTCATAAATCGCCCGACCTGTGATCGCACCTAAAATGCCTTTTTGGCCTTTTAAATTACGCACATCATCGAGGTTGGTTACACCGCCTGAAGCGATCACCGGTAAGCCAGAATATTGCGCTAGGTTCACGGTTTGCTCTACGTTGACCCCTTGCATCATGCCATCACGTGCAATATCAGTGTAAACGATGCTAGATACACCGGCATCTGCAAAACGTTTTGCTAAATCAGTGGCTTTTACATCGGTGACATTTGCCCAACCATCAGTTGCCACCATGCCATTGATCGCATCAATACCCACAATAATATGACCTGCAAAGCGTTTACATGCTTCTTCAACAAACTCAGGCTCTTTCACTGCTTTTGTCCCAATAATGACAAAAGTTACGCCAGCATCAAGATAGTGTTCAATGGTTTCAAGTGAACGAATACCACCACCGATTTGAATCGGGAGTTCAGGTTGTGCACGCGCAATCGCTTCGACAACTGGTTTATGAATCGGTGTACCTGCGAAAGCACCATTTAAATCAACTAAGTGTAATCGACGTGCACCTTCATTGACCCAGTGCTGTGCTGTTGCGACAGGATCATCAGAGAAAACGGTATCGTCTTCCATACGACCTTGTTTTAAACGAACACATTTGCCATCTTTCAGGTCAATTGCAGGGATGATTAGCATGCTTTCGCTCCTTGCGTCATCATGGAGTTTAAATTGGCTACATATTAGCAAAGTATTGTTCAATCGCTAAGCTTTGGATGTTAGACGACTGCATCTTTCTTTAGATTTTGTGTTCATAAAAAAGCCAAGCATTATAGCTTGGCTGGATGATGTCGGGATAAGGTATGTTATTCAGTATCGTATTGTTGATATTGCATTTGAATTTGTTGGCTTCGCTCAACGTAGTCTTGATACGCTGGTAGTGCGATTGCTCCGATAATACCGAAAACAAATGCCAGTGGAATAATCACAATATAGATCCAGCCGAATACTTTTTCCCAACCTGCTGTTTCTCGTAGAGGACCATAACTATTTTCACCATCTGAACCTTTGGCTGCGAGTAGATAGATTAAAAATATGAAGTTGAAGAAGGGGATAAGCATTAACAATGATAGCCAACCTGTTTGATTGCGATCATGTAAACGGCGAATAGTGAAAATAAAAGATACATAAATCATTGCAGCATAAATCACAATGAAAAGTAGTATGGTGATTAAGGGAAAATCACTGCTTGCTAGAAGATTGCCACCAAAACTTGCGAAGGCCAAAATGAAAATAACGATGCAAAGTACGATCGTCATTAACAGTGTCCATGCGGCAAAAGATAATCGACCAAAACGGCCTTTAGCGCTGAGTGGATGATCCACAGTTGGAGTAGATGAATTCATTTTATGCCTTTTTAGATGTTTTTATACAATTGTTCAAAATGGAAGGGGCTGTATAGATGCGAATAATAAAGAAAATAATATGAGAATGACAGAATATTTTTATAAAAGCAGATCAAATGAATACATTTGATCTGCTATGGTTTTTCTAATTAGATTTTCCATTCCACAAAGTTTTTCAACAACTGCAAACCAGCGGTATGACTCTTTTCAGGGTGGAATTGAGTGGCAAATAAATTATCTTTGTGAATCGCAGTACAGAAATTCACCCCATAATCACAAGTTGCCGCAATCACAGACGAGTCATTTGGTTCAACATAATAACTATGGACAAAATAAAAACGCGCATCTTGTTCGATGTTGTTCCACATCGGATGGCTTGGGTCAAGTTGATGTACTTGATTCCAACCCATGTGAGGGACTTTTAAGTTTGGCATTTCTGGAAAATGCTTCACCACACCATCAAAAATTCCAAGTGCATCCACACCACCATTTTCTTCTGATGTTTGCAATAAGGCTTGCATGCCTACACAAATTGCGAGAACAGGCTTGTTAAAAGCAGCCTGACGGACCACTTCATCAATTCCAGCTTCGTGCATGCCTTGCATACAGTCACGCATTGCGCCTACACCTGGAAATACGATTTTATCTGCTTTCGCAACTAACTTAGGATCATTAGTGACATCAACAGTTGCACCGACATGTTCGAGTGCTTTCGCAGCAGAGTGTAAGTTGCCCATGCCATAGTCAAGTAAAGCAATACGAGTCATTACAAACTACCTTTGGTTGACGCAATGGTATTTTCTGCACGAGGGTCTACTTCACATGCCATACGCAACGCACGTGCCAATGCTTTAAACACGCTTTCAATTTGGTGGTGGCTGTTTTTACCTTTCAGGTTATCAATATGCAAGGTCATCAGTGCGTGATTGACAAAACCTTGGAAAAATTCTGAAAATAAATCGACATCGAATGTTCCGATACGTGCGCGAGTAAATGGAATATCCATAAACAAACCAGGGCGACCAGAAAGATCCACCACAACACGAGATAAGGCTTCATCTAAAGGTGCATAAAAATGACCGTAGCGTTTTAAACCTTTTTTATCGCCTAAAGCTTGAGCAAAGGCTTGCCCCAAGGTGATTCCACAATCTTCAACAGTATGGTGATCATCGATTTCTAAGTCGCCATCGCAATGAATATCGATATCAAATAGACCATGGCGCTTGATTTGATCAATCATATGGTCTAAAAATGGAACTCCAGTGTTGAGTGTGCCTTGACCAGTACCATCGAGATTGAGACGAACTCGAATTTTTGTTTCGTTGGTATTTCTTACCACTTCACTGATACGTTGCGTCATGGACACGTTCCTCAAAAAACGTCAAAAATGATTGAATTAAAAACCAATAGTTTCGCTGTGACGAAAAAGTGACAGCATCATAGTTTGCTCAGGAGGGTTAATCAATGCCTATTAGCGTACATGCTTACAGTTCACTAGAAAATCTAGGAATTCGCACCCAGCTAGAGCGACTTTATGACACCAGCCCAGAGTTTGGTGATGGGCAAGATGCAATGGAGCAACTTGAACAAAATCTACAGCAATATACCACAGTTTATACCGCTGAATTTAACAGCAAAATTATAGGTGCAATTTGGGTGACAGGACAAGGTGAAAGCCGTGTTTTGGAATATGTGGTGGTGCATCCTGCAAATCGTGGTCGTGGTGTGGCAGAACGCCTTGTGGAAGAGGTGTGTCGTATGGAGGAAGAACAAGGGGTGAAATTGTTTGAACCAGGGTGTGGTGCAATCCATCGTTGCTTATCGCATATTGGTAAAATTTAAATCGCTTGGATAATGGGTTGCAGTAAAATTAAGCGCTCAATCGAAAAATCCATAAATATACTTGACGGATTTTGACAAACATTGTTTAATACGCCCACTTTGGCGCGATAGCTCAGTCGGTAGAGCAACGGATTGAAAATCCGTGTGTCCCCAGTTCGATCCTGGGTCACGCCACCATAGATTCAAATTTCAATCCCTGATCCCATCAGGGATTTTTTTTGCCTAGTGCTTGTCTGAAAAATAAGCATTTAAATCAAAAGCTCATGATATTGATTGACTATTTTGGCTAGATACGGCTTAATACACGCCATTGGCGCGATAGCTCAGTCGGTAGAGCAACGGATTGAAAATCCGTGTGTCCCCAGTTCGATCCTGGGTCACGCCACCATATTCAAAAAACCCCAAACGAAAGTTTGGGGTTTTTTTATTGCTTTGACTGAATTAGAAAAATGATTTTTAACCCTTTGATTAATTTATTTTGTTGATTAATCATGTATCTTTGAGCTAATCTTCGGCTTGTATTTCGCTGAGTATGCTTATGTGAAACGATGTGAATTCAAAAAATAATAAGCGTGCGGAATTAAAAACTTGAGTGCAACAACTCAAACAAACAAAACTTTTAATTAGATAAAATGATAAAGGCCTTAATATGTTATCCAAAATCAAATTAGCGACTGCTGCATTATTGTTAGGTGCTTTAACGGCATGTGGAGGAGGAGATGGTGATGATTTTAACTCTTCTTTCTCTAAAACCATTACTAAAAATGGGGTGACCTATGTTTGTAAATCGCAGTCTGCTGCCAATGCGTGTGAAAATAATAACGATTGTACCGCCTGTGAGACCTCAACACCGGGTGCTGTGATTACTGCACAGTGTGTCACAGGGGCTGGCACAGTCAAAGCGACTGAAAATGGATGTATCGCAACCATTGGTAACGCGCAACAAACCAATGTCTGTTCTGGAACTGCATTGAAAATGCTAACAGGCATAGGTCATACCAAACAGAAAGTAATTGCTGAAGGCGCAACATTTAGTAAGGGTAGCGCCGTATTAAATGGCATTAAAGTGAGCTGTAGCTAACTTACTCATTAAATATATTGATGAAAATTAAAGGTGACGCGCTCACCTTTAATTTTGGGGTCCATCATGGAAAAGTATTTATATATTTTGTTCTTAGTCGTTGGCTTTGGTCTAGGGTATTTAGTGGCTGATTTTAAGCAAATCATCCCTTCATCTGCGCCACTCGATAAACATGCAAAGAGTACATCGATGGTCGTTAACGATTTACAAGCAATCGTCGCTTCAGTGCCATCACCGATAACCAACAGCGCAGCATCATCAATTAAGACCTTGTCAGAGCAGCAACGCGAACAAGTGTCTAAGATTATTGAACATGCATCTGAACAGCAAATCGATGAATATTTAAATAAAGCTTTTCCCAAACAGGATTTCACTGCGATCCAAAATAAAAAATTGTTTGCTCAACGGGCTTTAGAAGAATTGAGTTCGCATAATGATCAACAGACTTTATCTGGTCGTTTAGTGTTAGGACGTACCCCTGTGATGCCGCAAATCTCTGAGGATTTGAGTCAGATCCATTCAAATCAGAGTATTTTTGCGCATTTTGATACTTTGGGTAAGTTCCCCGCGGATGAGCAAATATTTATTCGTTGGTTAAACCGTGACACTGGCGAAGTGTTGATGTTTACGCCACGAAAGATTACCCAAGATGTTTCCCAAAACTGGGTAAGTGCTGTGCCTCCAACAGGATGGCAAATAGGTATTTATGATGTCAAAGTTTATCAAATGCATGATCAACTTAAGCCGATTGCTCAGGCAAGTTATCGGATTGTTGAGATTTTATAAGCGTGTATCTGTTTATAGATGCAGTAAACTTTAAGTTTGTTGGTTTTGTTGATGATTTCGATGGTGAATGCTATCGAATAACGCTAAATACAAAAGAAGTCGCTATGTAGCGACTTCTTTAGTGTAGAGGTTGTTTTTAAGCTGTTTTAGCGACTTGAGAAGCATTGAGCATATGACCTGTTTCTTCAAAGTTGGCATGCCATGACAGCGCTTCACGCAAAATATGAGGCGTATGCCCGCCACGCTCACAAGCACGATCAAAATAGTCATTCAATGCTGCTTGATACAGTGGATGTACGCAATGATCGATAATCACGCGAGCACGTTCACGTGGTGCTAAGCCTCGCAAATCTGCTAATCCTTGCTCGGTCACTAAAATATCTACATCATGTTCACAATGATCGACGTGGCTTGCCATTGGAACAATTGACGAAATATCACCGCCTTTGGCAATCGATTTAGTTACGAAAATAGCCAAGTGTGCATTACGTGCAAAATCGCCTGAACCGCCAATTCCATTCATCATTTTTGTGCCGCAAACATGCGTTGAGTTTACGTTTCCATAAATGTCAAACTCAAGCGCAGTATTGATCCCAATAATGCCTAAACGTCGTACGATTTCTGGATGGTTTGAAATTTCTTGGGGGCGCAATACCAACTTGTCTTTGTATTGTTCCAAATGACCAAAAACACGTTCGCCGCATTTTGCAGAAAGCGTAATCGAGCTGCCTGAGGCAAACTTGATTTTCCCTGCATCAATGAGTTCAAAAGTACAGTCTTGAAGTACTTCTGAGTACATGACTAAATCTTCAAATGGAGAGTCTTTTAGACCCGTTAGCACAGCGTTGGCAATTGAACCAATGCCAGCTTGTAATGGCCCTAAATTTTTAGCCAAACGCCCCGCTTCAACTTCTTTTTCAAAGAATGAAATTAGGTGATTTGCAATCGCCTGTGTTTCTACATCTGGTGCAGTCACTGTGGATGGAGAGTCCGCCGTATCATTGAAAACAATTCCTGCAATTTTAGCGGGATCAATCGGGATTGCTGTAGAGCCAATACGATCATCGACTTGGGTTAGCGGTACTGGTGTGCGTGTTGGACGATAGGTTGGGATATAAATATCATGTAAACCTTCAAAGTTCTCACTTAATGAGGTATTGATTTCGACAATTACTTTTTCTGCAAAAATCGCAAAACTTGCCGAATTACCCACAGACGTGGTCGGAACGATATGTCCCTGTTCAGTAATCGCAACCGCTTCGATGATGGCAATATCTGGGCGTTTAAGCTGTTGATTACGCATTTGTTCAACAGTTTCAGACAAATGTTGGTCGACAAACATGACTTCACCATGATTGATGGCACGACGTAATGTACTATCCACTTGGAAAGGCATACGACGCGCCAATACACCTGCTTCAGTCAACTGCTTGTCTAAATCGTTGCCTAAACTTGCACCGGTAATTAATGTGATTTTTAACGGATTTTTTTTGGCACGATGGACCAGTGCTTGTGGAACGGCTTTTGCCTCACCTGCACGCGTGAAACCGCTCATGCCAACTATCATATCATTTTCAATAAAGTTGGAAGCCTCATCAGCACTCATAACTTTGTTATGTAGGCTGTGAAGGCGAATGCGACTTAGTGACATCATCCATTCTCAATGTTGCTTTTTATCAGCAATGGATTTTAGACCTAAAATGTGAAAAGTGTATTGAATTTAGGCTAAGGTCTAAGGTGAATAACAATATATTTGATCAAAAATTGTCTGATTAAAAGTGCCCTGTTAGTGTTTGTCTAATTTTATCAATGGTATTACTTTGTGGTTCATCTGATTCAGGTGATGGGATCGGTAATGAAATCACGACTTCTAAACCACCTTGTTCACGGTTACGAATATTGATCTGACCTTGGTGAATATCCACAATTCGTTTCACGATTGCTAATCCGAGTCCACTGCCTTGGATTGTTCTTGCCGAATTACCACGAACGAAAGGTTGCATTAGTTCTTCAACCTGATCCGGTGGAATACCCTCGCCATGATCTGCAACAGTAATCAGAATATGGTCATCAACATGGCTTGCTGATAGTTCAATTGGTTCTGAGCCATAGCGTTTAGCATTATTCAATAAATTTGCAATCAATCGTTTTAATGACAAGCTGCGTGCAGGAATAATCGGCAATTCTTGCATTTCAAACTGGATGTCGAGAGGCTGGAATTGCACCACCAGTTCTTGTAATAAAGTATTGATATTGGTGTCGCTGAGTTCCTCATCCGAACCATCACGCATATACGAGATGAATTGATTTAGGATCGCATCCATATCATCGACATCGTATACCAGACCTTCACGCAGAAACTCATCAGGTAACATTTCCGCGGTGAGACGGATACGTGTTAGTGGTGTACGTAAGTCATGTGAGATACCTGCAAGCATGATTTGACGATCACGTTCGGTCTGCTCAAGCGTATACACCATATGATTAAAGGCTTGATTGACCTGACGAATCTCCAGTGGGCCGTGATTGGTATCTAAATAAGGTGCTTTGCCCGTCTTACTGTAGGTATTCGCCGCATTTTGTAGTCGTCGTAATGGACGATTCATCTGACGAACCAAAATAAGGATAATAATCGAAGAAAGAATCGGCACACCAAATAGCCACGTTGCGATCAGTTCAACGCTGTAGTTGGCATAGGTTTTTAATGGCTCGCGTACCCAGTTGCCATTCATTTCTGGGGTTTGAATCCAGATCCTTGGAATCGGTTTAAATTTAAAATAGACGGTAACGTCATCTACACCTAATTCTTTGGCTAGTTTTTCCTCGATTTGATTGGTGAATAGTTCAGCTAGAAACTTATCTTCAACTTTTGGAAACTCTTTAGGATCAGTAATGTATTCAATGCCGATCCGATTTTTAAGCCATGTATCCACATCGACTTCGGTATCACGATGCAAGATACGGATATCAGGATTGTTAACCAGTTCAAGTTCAATCGCGAGATAGCGTGCATGTTGCTGTAATTCAGGTAAATAGAGCGTACGCCAAAAGAACCATAACGACATGAAAAGGCTGAAAAAAACCATGAGAAGTACCAGTATTGTGGTACGCATGGCTGCGGAACGAGGTTTGATTTTATCTAAAAAGCGTTCCCATTTGGTCCGTGGCCGTTCTGAATAGGCCACGAAATCAGTAAACTCTTGTGGGTCGATAGGTTCAAGTTTCAACGTCTAAATTTCCTGAACTTATTCAGCACCATCTGGAACAAATACATAGCCTACACCCCAAACGGTTTGGATATAGCGAGCACGAGCAGGGTTGTCTTCAATTAAGCGGCGTAAGCGGGAAACTTGGACGTCAATTGAGCGTTCCATTGCACCCCATTCACGACCGCGGGCTAAGTTCATTAACTTATCACGGGTTAAAGGTTCGCGTGGATGCTGAACCAATGCTTTTAATACTGCGAATTCACCTGTGGTTAAGGTGACGACCTGACCTTCACGCGTTAAGGTGCGGGTAGATAGATCAAGTGCCCACGGACCAAAGCTGACCACTTCAACTTGTTGGCTCGGTGCGCCTGGAACTTCGCGAACTTGGCGACGTAATACCGCACGAATACGTGCAAGTAACTCATTTGGGTTAAATGGCTTTGGTAAATAGTCATCAGCACCCGCTTCTAAGCCTGCAATACGATCCGAGTCGCTGCCACGTGCTGTCAGCATGATGATCGGAGTATCAATATTGGATTGGCGCAAACGACGGCAAATACTGAGACCATCTTCAACAGGTAACATAAAATCAAGAACAATCAGCGAGAATAATTCGCGTTGTAGCAAACGATCCATTTGTGTTGCGTCATGGGCAGTTTTAACGACGAAACCTTTGTCTTCGAGGAAGCGTTGTAAAAGCGTACGCAAACGCACATCGTCATCGACCACTAAAATGCGTTCGACGCGGTCTGTTTCATGCTGAACAGTTTCCGTCGATTCGGCAGGTACAACTAAACTCATGCTGTGCTCCTTTATCGTTTATTGTCATCGTCTTTATGCAATGCTATATGAAGTATTGATAATTCAATTATGAAGTATCCGTAGACCCACGAGTATACGATTCATTGCACAGATTTGACTATGTTATAAAGCAACAAATATTGCCAATAAAATCAAGAGAAAGATACCAAATATATACAGGTGAAATTATGACAATCAATCTATTTTTCAATAGATAGGCAAAAAAAGCACGGTATTTTAGAAACATTGGTGAATTAGCATAAACTGTAGGCTTTTTCACAAAAGAATGGGGCCTGTGCACAATATTTTAAAAAAACAATAGTGGATTTTATGGTCATGGACTTTATAATCAGTGCTTTTAGACTTAACCCTTGTGGAATCAATCACGATGACTGACATAGTTCAGCAGTTGGCAAATGAACTTGCCGTACGTCCAAACCAAGTAGAAGCTGCTATTCGTTTAATTGATGAAGGCGCCAGTGTTCCTTTTATCGCACGTTACCGTAAAGAGGTCACGCAAGGCTTAGACGATACCCAATTGCGCCAACTCGATACACGTTTAACGTATTTGCGTGATTTATACGAACGTCGTGAAAAAGTGATTCAGTCTTTAACAGAACAAGATAAATTAAGTGATGATTTATTGGCACGTGTTAACGCGGCAGAAACCAAAAATGCATTAGAAGAAATTTACGCGCCATATCGACCAAAACGCACCAGTAAATCTTTTAAAGCAAAAGAAGCGGGTTTAGGTCCGATCGCAGAAAAAATTATTGCTGAACAAATTGACCCAACCGAAGCATTGGCTGGTTTTAGCCATGAAGATTATCCAGATGTTGAAAGCCAACTGGATGCGATTCAACATATCTTGATTGACGATTGGGCGCAAAATATTGCGTTGACCACTGAATTAAAACAAACCTTCGCTAAAACTGCGGTCTTGAAAAGTGCAGTGGCTTCTGAAGAGAAGAAAGAAGTCGGTAAGAAATTCCGTGATTATTTTGAGTTTTCAGAGAATTTAAACAAAGTACCTTCACATCGTTTATTAGCGATGTTACGTGGTCGTCAAGAAAATGTCTTAGGCTTAAAAGTGGATGGTGAAGATGATGCACCATTAGCACGTATTGAGACTGAGTATAATCTTGAACAAATTCAACCACAAAGCCGTCAGGATTATTTGAAGCAAACTGCAAAACTATTCTGGCTGGGTAAAGTGCGTCCACAAATTGAGCACTCATTACTCACGGATAAGCGTTTGGCTGCTGAAGCTGAAGCAATGGATGTATTTGCAGAAAACTTACGCCATTTGTTACTTTCTGCGCCAGCAGGTAGCCGCACGACATTGGGTGTGGATCCTGGTATTCGCACAGGCGTGAAGCTTGCTGTGGTGAGTGATGCGGGTGATGTTCTGGCACACAGCACCATTTATCCTTTCGCACCGAAAGAAGACAAGGAAGGTTCTATTACAGAACTCGCGCGTTTATGCAGAGAGTTCCACGTGGAACTTATTGCGATTGGTAATGGAACAGCAAGCCGTGAAACAGAAGCTGTTGTTGCTGAAATGATGGCGGCAAATACGGATCTGAAATTAACACGTATCACTGTAAGTGAAGCAGGTGCATCTGTTTATTCTGCAAGTGAACTGGCTGCACAAGAACTTCCAGAACTTGATGTATCTATTCGTGGCGCGGTTTCAATTGCGCGCCGTTTACAAGATCCATTGGCTGAGCTGGTAAAAATTGACCCTAAATCAATTGGTGTTGGTCAATATCAACATGATGTGAATCAAACAGGTTTAGCAAAAACATTGGATGCTGTGGTTGAAGACTGTGTGAATGCGGTCGGTGTTGATGTAAATACCGCATCTCCAGCGATTTTGGCGTATATTGCAGGCTTGAACAAAGCGATTGCACAGCAAATCGTTGAATACCGCAAAGAGCACGGTCGTTTTGATAACCGTCAAGCTTTGAAAAAAGTACCACGTTTAGGTGAGCGTACTTTTGAACAATCAGCAGGTTTCTTACGTGTTCAAAATGGTTCTGAGCCATTAGATGCCTCAGCAGTTCACCCTGAAAGTTATGGTTTAGTGGAAAAAATCGTCGCAGCAAAAGCAACGACTGTAAAAGACATTATTGGCAACACTGAAATCATTCGCCAAGTGAAAGCAGAAGAGTTTGTTGATGACAAATTCGGTTTACCAACCATTCAAGACGTTTTAGCAGAATTGGAAAAACCTGGTCGTGATCCTCGTCCAGAATTCCGCACTGCGAAGTTCCGTGAAGACATTACTGAAGTTGCTCAACTCACTGAAGGAATGCAGCTTGAAGGTGTTGTAACCAATGTGACGAACTTCGGTGCATTCGTGGATGTGGGTGTACATCAAGACGGTTTAGTACATATCTCTGAACTTGCGAATGAATTTGTTTCTGATCCACATAAAGTGGTGAAACCAGGTCAAATCGTGCAAGTCCGTGTGATGCAAGTGGATGTGGAGCGTAATCGCGTCAACTTGAGTATGCGTGCAGAAGGTTCTGCGCCTGTTAAAGCACCACGCCAGCAACGTGCACAGCAGGATCGTCCTGAACGTTCAGAGCGTAAGCCACAAGGTCAACGTCCGCCACGTAAAGATGGTGACTTTAAACGTCCGCAACATAACAAGCCAAAAAATGACAAGCCACAAGAGCAAAAAATTGGTGGTTTGGGTGCCTTGTTATTACAAGCTGGCATTAAAGGATCTAAATAATCTAATCTAGCTCACTTACAAAACCTTCCTTCGGGAAGGTTTTTTGTTTGGGCGGATTAAGTGATAGATTGATAATGGAATATAAAACAGCAATTTTATTCTATAAATCGTATCCTATTGCGTTAACCTGATTTGATGTGAAAATCCAAAGGAGGTCGTGATGTCACGTAGACCTCGAGAACAAGTCGATTACTTACACCTCGAAGAACTCGGTGGTTTAGAAATGTTGAAAGCCAGTTACTTTCAGCAGGAGTTCTCTCGGCATGTCCATGAAGGATTTTGTATTGGTGTGATTGAAGAGGGTGCACAACGGTTCTATCGCACAGGTGGCAACCATGTCGCACCACAAGGCGATATTATTTTAGTGAATGCAGATGAAGTGCATACCGGCTCGTCAGCTGTAGAAACTGGTTGGCGTTATCGGGCAATTTATCCGACACCAGAGATTTTCCATGAATTAACCCGTGATCTGACGACAGTACATGGTACAGCACCATGGTTTAGAGACGCCGTGTTGCATGACGAAGGTTTAGCACAGCAATTCCGATTTCTCTTTGATTTACTTGAACAACCGAATAATACCTTACTCAAACAAACCTTGTTCTTATCTACGATTGCTTGGTTGGTGTCAAAGTATAGTCAAACTAGACCACATACGGCTGATCTAAGTAATACCAAACAACGTATTTTAAATATTAAAGAATTAATGGCGAGTATGCCTGAGCAAGAGTTTTCACTCATCGAATTGGCGGAAATGGCAAATTTGAGTCAATGGCATTTCTTGCGTCAATTCAAAAAGCATGTAGGACTCTCACCCCATGCATGGTTAATTCAAGCACGTTTACAGAAATCACAAAAATTATTAAGACAAGGACTAAACTTATCTGAGATTTCGCAGCAGTGTGGTTTTTCAGATCAAAGTCATTTTAGTCGACATTTTCGTCAAACTTTTGGAATTACACCGGGCGGTTATATCGCTTACCTCAAATAAAAATAGCAATTTTATGCAATCTCCAGCGGTTGATTTTTGGCATAGTCACTAGGTTTTAATGAACTGTTGTGATGTAAATGTTAGGTGAAAGCATAGATGATACGCAGATGTCCGAATCACGGGCATTTTTGAATGGCGTGATCAAAATACTGCCGTTGTGTTTTGCGGTATTGCCGTGGGGCTTGCTGGCAGGTTCAATGGCGATTCAAGCGGGGCTTACGACTTTACAAGCTATTGGGATGTCGGCGCTGGTCTTTGCTGGTGCTGCACAATTGATGACCTTAGGTTTAGTGATGGCAGGAACACCCGCAATCACGATTATCATTTCCGTTTTTCTGATTACCACGCAGCATTATTTATATGCACTGTATTTACGTGAAGATATTTCTAAGCAACCTTTAAAAGATCGGTTAATGTTGGGCTTTTTGCTGACGGATGAATTGTTTGCAGTGAGTATTAAAAAGCAACCGCATTATATTCATTATCTGCTTGGTGCTGGGCTTTGCTTTTATTTGTGTTGGGTATTATTTAGTATTTGTGGGGTCTTTCTAGCCTCCGCTGTTCCCAATTTAGACCAATATCATCTCGATTTTTCCATCGTTGCGACGTTCATCGCAATCGTGATTCCATTTATAAAAAACTTAAATACTTTGGTTGGTGTACTCGTTTCAGTCACTTTAACAGTGGTATTCCTAAGTTTAGACTTTAAAAGTGCGGCGATTATGGCAGGGGTGATTGGAATGTTTACAGCAACTTGCTTACAGAATTTTCGGGAGCGTAAAGCATGACTTGGTTTGTCCTGATTATTCTGGCATTGGTCGTGTTTATGAATCGCTATATTTTGCTCGAGCCGAATCTGCCTTTGCGTTTACCCAAATGGTTTCAACAATCTTTGCAATACTCCGCCCCGTGTTTGTTGACGGCAATCGCAACACCAATTGTTTTTATGGATGAACATGGTGTATTTCGTGAAACTTTATTGAATCCTTATTTTCTGGCGACGATTTTAACGATTTTGATTGCGTATAAAGTCCGTCATACCTTGTTGACGATCATTTTGAGTTTGGCATGTTTTTATGGATTGGTGTTTTGGTTAAATTAAAAGCTTGGAAGCATATAGGTTATGCTCCCAGTTTTTGTTGCGAATGCCTTAACGCGTGGTGTACCCACCATTGGCGAAAATGGTTTGTCCTGTGATCCACCAACCATCAGTGACTAAGAAACGGACTAAGGGCTCAATATCTTCGATCTTGGTTAAACCGCCCAAAGCTGATGCTGACTTATGATACGCCACTGCTTCAGGTGATTCTTGGCCGTAGAAAAATGGTGTATCCATCGGGCCAGGAGCAACGGCAGTAACAGAAATACCGCGTTCACCAAACTCTTTCGATGCGGCGCGCGTGTAATGTTCCACAGGCGCTTTTAATCCTTCATAGGTTGAATAAAGACCTGTATAAGCGGCAAGTAAGCTGGTGACAATGGTACAGATTTTTCCATTTGGATTGAGATGGCGGCCAGCCGCTTGAATAAAGAAATAGGCAATTTTATTGTTGATGTCATTCATGCCATCAAACTCTTGTTCGGTGGTGTCTAGATACGGCTTTTTGAGCACACGTCCGATAGTATTAATCGCAATATCTACACCGCCAAACTCTGTTTTGGCTTTTACAAATAAGTCTTCAATGTTCTGGATGTTAGATAAATCTGCTTGTACCAAGATTGCTTTAACCCCCAGTGCTTGTGCTGCTTTTAAGGTTTCTTCAGCATCTGATTGTGTTGCGGCACTGTTGTAATGAATCAATAAATTTGCTCCTTGTTCAGCAAATTTACGGGAAATTAATCCACCTAAGTTTTTTGCACCGCCGGTAATCAGTACGGTTTTTCCTTTCAGATCATGTTGTGACATTGCTTTATTCCTCATGTTGTTTTGCGTAAAAAACATCCTAATTGAATTTATTTGTTTGAAATAGTTGTTAGTATTGAACTGATTGTGCAAAAAAGTTGAATAATAAAGTGGATAAAATTGAGCGTTTAAAGATTTTTTGTCTGGTGGCTGAGAAACAATCTTTTGCCCAAGCTGCACTGCAATTGGGGCTGCCTCGTTCAAATGTGACTTATGCGATTCAAGCTTTGGAAAAAGAATATGAAGTATTACTGTTTTATCGAACTACCCGCAAAGTTGCATTAACGCATGAAGGCAGTTTGTTTTATGAGGAGGCGATACGTCTGGTCGCTCAGCTTAAAGAGCTAAATCGTTTTAAAACGCAGGTGCGTAGTCAAGAGGGCAAGATCAGTATTGGTATGCCGAAACGCTTGGCAACACAAGTATTGATTCCTCATCTATCCGCATTTTATCAACGCTATCCTAAAGTCAAAGTGTTGATTAATGGCAGCGATGATTTTTCAAATTTGATTGAACAACAACTGGATTGTGTGGTGCGAGTTGGGCAGGTTCAGGATGAATATTTACTGATTCGACCGATTAAACAGACGCAAATCTGGACTTTGGCATCGCCACAATATTTGGCGGAATATGGTGAGCCGAAGCATTTTGATGCGTTAGAACGGCATTTTGCTGTGGATTACCATGTGGCAAAACATTATCGAGAACGGAGTGAGTTAGCATTTCAAAATCATCGGATTAACATGCCTTATCGTTTACTGGTTGAAAATACAGAAGCCTATATTCAAGCAGGTTTAGCTGGCCTCGGCTTGATTCAGATCCCTGAATTTGATGCGAAAACTTATGTGGAGCAAGGACAATTACAGCGGCTCTTTTCAGATATTCCATGCTTGGAATTGCCTGTAAATATTTTGCTGACGGATCGACAATATCGCCCAAAATATTTCCAAGACTTTATTGACTGGTTAGAGCAACATTTAAAAAAACTACTTTAACTTCTATCAGAACAATACCTCAGATCACTTTGACATGGAGAAAAATTTACAGTAAAACTAAAAATTAGAGTAATTACTCTAATTTTATAGGTGGATAAAAATGCAGATTGGTCGACAAGCATGGATGGCTCAAACTTCAGGTGATTTGTCTTTAAAAGATCGGATGGCTTTATTACGTCATAGCCTATTCCCAGTACTTAAACAAAGCATCAAGATGTATGCGTTAGCAGGTCATTCTAAGCTGAACGCTCGGCAGTTTTTGAGTGTAGAGGATTTACATTTGCCTGATAGTGATGATGTCAAACAGGCGATCGAAAAGATGCGATCCTGTAGTTCAGTGAGTTTGCAGAATCATTGTTTACGAACATGGTATTACGCCGTGGCGTTTTCCAAGTTACAAGGCTTGAAGCATGATGACGAGTTACTGGCAGTCTCGTGTTTGTTACATGATTTGGGAATGACCGAGCCGCATTATCAGCATCATGAAGATTGTCGTTGCTTTGCAGGACAAGGGGCTTATGCTGCAAAAGACTGGTCTTTAGTCCAAGGATGGCAAGCCCCGCGTGCTGAGCAATTGTTTGATGTGATCAGTATGCACATGAATCCTTATGTTGCGGTTGATGACGGGATCGAAGCTCATCTACTGCAACAAGCCGCCAGTTGTGATGTGATTGGCAGTCGGGGTTTTGAGTTTTCTTCTCAATTTAGACAACAGTTATATACACAATATCCACGCCTAGATTTTAATCAGCAAATGATTGAATTTACTGAACATGAAGCACTTGTTCGACCCAAATCGCGTACAGCGATGGTAGTTCAAAGTGGTTTTAAGCAGTTGGTTCGTTTTAATCCTTATCTTGAATGACGCAAGAGCATGGATCAGATATTGAACTTTATGCGACTTGAAATATTAAATATTTTGAAGTTCTTTAGACCGATACAGAAGGGAAGATTTTCAATATTGAGGTGACAAATTCTTTAGAAGAATGAGCGAGTGAATTGATCAATTATCGTGATTGCCGATTAAAACAACAAACTTGTGGATAAGTTTAAACTTATACACATTTTGAAGATCAATAAAAAAAGACCTTCCTTAGAGAGAAAGGTCTTTGTTCACAATCAGATTACCAATGTTCACCTGGGAACAAACGTGCATAGGCACGTTGCATAAGATTGAGCTTCTCTTGCTTACCGACAGATGCGGTTGAGCTTGGGAATAAATTGAAACCAATCGACATCAAGATATTATTAATGTCTGGCGCAACAGCATAAGTAATTGAAGCTAAGCGTCCAAGATTGGTTGCGATTTTCTTCTGACGTTTCACGATTGCATACGCAATCAGATCCGCAGCTTCTTCTGGAGAAAGCGTTGGTACATATTTATAAATCTTTGTCGGTGCGATCATTGGCGTACGTACTAAAGGCATATAAATCGACGTGATTGCGATTTTATGTGAATGCACTTCAGCAGACAAACAACGGCTAAAAGCATCTAAAGCGGCTTTTGATGCAACATAAGCAGAAAAACGCGTTGCATTTGCGAGAACACCGATTGAACTAATATTGATGATTTGCCCATTTTTGCGTTGCATCATATGTGGAAGAAGATTCAACACCAAACGGACTGCACCAAAATAATTGAGTTGCATGGTGCGTTCAAAATCATGGAAACGATCAATCGATTCATGAACTGCACGGCGGATTGAGCGTCCTGCATTATTTACAAGAATATCAATATGATCTACAGCCGCTAAGATGTCCTTTGAAACGGCATCGATAGATTCCATATCATTCAAATCACATGGAAATACAGTTGCTTTGCCGCCCTCAGCTTCAATCTCAGCTTTTACCTCATCCAACTTTTCTTTGGTACGAGCAATCAATAAGACATGTGCGCCTGCTTGAGCAAGGTATTTTGAAACCGTTAAACCAATACCACTTGAAGCACCTGTGACAATGATTGTTTTCCCGTCGACTTTTTGCTGAAAAAGTTTTTTGAGTTTTGCGTTCATGTAAGTGTCCTACATTAATCGAGCTGTTGTTTGCAATGTATCCTTGTTGCGATTAAACATTGCACTTTATTTTGTATTAATATTAACCGATATTTTTTGTTTGTCTAGTGTAAATGTTTGAAAAATAATGGTTTTTTTAGAGTAAAAACTCTAAAACAAGATGTTGTAATAGTTGAAAAAGCAATCATATTCTGCTTAATTTGAACAAAAAATAAGCCCCCATCAGGAGGCTCATTGATTTCAATGCGATTAAACCTGTGCGAGAGCCTGTTCAAGATCTGCAATGAGGTCATCGATATGCTCAATGCCAATAGACAAGCGTACTAGGTCTTCACTGACACCTGCCGATTTAAGTTCTTCTGCATTCAATTGACGATGAGTTGTGGTGGCAGGATGGCAGGCCAAACTTTTTGCATCACCGATGTTTACAAGGCGGGTAAATAGCTGTAATGCATCAATAAAACGAGTTCCACCTTCTAATCCATCTTGGACACCGAATGAGAGGATCGCAGAAGGTTTCCCTTTCACATATTTTTGTGCCAAATCATGCTGTGGATGATCTTCTAAACCTGCATAGTTCACCCATTTTACTTTTGGGTGTTGTTTTAAATATTCCGCAATTCTGATTGCATTTTCAGTATGACGTTCCATACGAAGATTTAAAGTTTCTAATCCTTGTAGAATTAAGAACACACTCAAAGGGCTAATTGCTGCGCCTGTATTACGTAATGGAACGACGCGCGCGCGTGCAATATAAGCAGCTTCTCCAAGTGCTTCCACATAATTGACGCCGTGATAGCTTGGGTCAGGGGTATTTAATGCCTTGAAACGTTCTGGATATTTACCCCAAGGAAACTTCCCACTATCCACAATGATGCCGCCAATGCTATTGCCATGACCGCCGATATATTTAGTGAGTGAATGAATTACGATATCGGCACCAAATTCAAATGGTTTGAGTAGGGCAGGCGTTGCCACGGTATTGTCCACAATCACGGGTACGCCATATTCATGCGCAATTTTTGAGATGGCTTCTAGGTCGATAATATTACCGAGTGGATTACCAATTGATTCCACAAAAACTAATTTGGTTTTCTCATCAATAATTGAGCGTAATGCTTCTGGATTCTGATAATCAAAGAAGCGTACTTCGATACCTTGTTTCGGCAAAGTATGTGCAAATAAATTATAGGTTCCGCCATATAAAGTTGAGACAGAAGCAATATTGTCACCTGCTTCAGCAATGGTTTGAATCGAGTAAGTGATTGCTGCCATACCAGATGCTAAAGCTAAAGCACCAATACCACCTTCAAGCGCTGCGATACGTTGCTCCAGCACAGCGGTGGTTGGATTCATGATCCGAGTGTAGATATTTCCCTGAACTTTTAAATCGAATAAATCTGCCCCATGTTGTGTGTTATCAAAGGCATAAGACGTGGTTTGATAAATGGGTACTGCGACTGCTTTGGTGGTTGCTTCTGGTGAATATCCTGCATGAATGGCTAAAGTTTCGTCTTTATAAGTCATGTTTACATCATCTATGTGAGTTAAATAATGATCGAGTGTAGCTGAAAATCTGTCCAAAATGGTGCACAATTTATGCGATTTATTGCGTTTTTAATGATATGTATAGCAGCTTATCTTCCCATGAGTTTTGGCTTATCTGTCCAAAGCAATCGCGTAATGTCTTGAAATAGAAAATCCTTTTATTTGTCCCAAACAAAATCTAACTTAACTTCATGTTGATTGGGTTTTCAGCGTATAATACGTGCGATTATTTTTCGCTTTTTGCGATGTGTTGGTTTTTCAATTGAGGAGTCCTGCGTGGCCCAATATATTTATACGATGAACCGAGTGTCTAAAATGGTTCCGCCAAAGCGCGAAATCCTAAAAGATATCTCTTTATCATTTTTCCCAGGTGCAAAAATTGGTGTGCTTGGTTTAAACGGTGCGGGTAAATCTACTTTGCTCCGTATTATGGCGGGCGTGGATAAAGATTTCTCAGGTGAAGCACGCGCGCAACCTGGAATCAAAATCGGTTACTTAGAGCAAGAGCCGCCATTAGATCCAACCAAAGATGTTCGTGGTAACGTTGAAGATGGCGTGCGTGAAGCGCTTGATGCTTTAGAACGTCTTGACCAAGTTTTTGCTGAATATGCGGATCCTGATGCAGATTTTGATGCGCTTGCAAAAGAGCAAGAAAAATTAGAATCCATCATCCACGCTTGGGATGCACATAACCTCAATAATCAGCTTGAAATCGCGGCAGGTGCTTTGAACCTACCTGCATGGGATGCAGACGTATCCTTACTTTCAGGTGGTGAGCGTCGTCGTGTTGCGTTGTGCCGTTTATTGCTTTCGAAGCCAGATATGTTGCTTCTTGACGAACCGACAAACCACTTGGATGCAGAGTCTGTATCGTGGTTAGAACGCTTCTTGAAAGATTTCCCTGGCACGATCGTTGCGATTACGCATGACCGTTATTTCTTGGATAACGTTGCTGAGTGGATTCTTGAGCTTGACCGTGGGCATGGTATTCCATACCAAGGCAACTATACTTCTTGGCTTGAACAGAAAAATGCGCGTTTAGAGCAGGAACAGAAGCAAGAAGAATCTTTTGCAAAAGCATTGAAAAAAGAACTTGAATGGGTTCGTTCAAATGCGAAAGGCCAGCAGAAGAAAAACAAAGCGCGTATGGAGCGTTTTGAAGAGTTAAACTCTAAAGAATTCCAACAGCGTAATGAAACGTCTGAAATCTATATTCCACCTGGTCCACGTTTAGGCAACAAGGTTGTGGAAGTGGAAGGGATCAGCAAATCATTCGATGGTCGCTTATTGTATGAAAACTTAAGCTTCAGTGTACCTCCAACAGCAATTGTGGGTATCGTTGGTCCAAACGGTGCGGGTAAAACCACTTTATTCCGTATGATGACAGGCGAGCAGCAACCTGATACCGGTACTGTGACTTTAGGTGAATCAGTTAAAGTCGCTTATGTCGGTCAGATTCGTGACACCTTGGATAACAACAAAACGGTTTGGGAAGAAGTTTCTGGCGGTTTAGATATCCTGAAAATTGGTGATTACGAAATTGCATCACGTGCTTATATCGGTCGCTTTAACTTTAAAGGTCAAGATCAGCAGAAACGCGTAGGTGAATTGTCGGGTGGTGAACGTAATCGTTTACAACTTGCGAAGATCTTACAGATGGGTGCAAATGTGATCTTACTGGATGAACCATCAAACGACTTGGATATCGAAACTTTACGTGCACTTGAGGATGCAATTCTTGTATTCCCTGGTACTGTGATGGTGGTATCGCATGACCGTTGGTTCCTTGACCGTATTGCAACGCATATTCTGTCATTTGAAAATGAGCAGCCTGAATTCTACACAGGTAACTATGCAGAATATGAAGCATATCGTCAGTCACGTTTGGGTGATGCTGCAACAACGAAACGCTCTAAATATAAGAAAATTTCGGGCTAAGACCTGATTGGTAAAAAACCAGCCTGAGGGCTGGTTTTTTTATCAGAAGGATTCATTTTAAAGATACTTCAGCTTATATTTTCGTTTATAAATGGTTAAAATTAATCCTCAATTTATCAAATAGTAAATACTTAATGGAAAATACATGAAAAAAATGAAATTTTCTCTTGCTGTTGCTGGTTTAGTTGCTGCTTCACAACTTACTGGTTGTCTCTCTATTAAAGCTTATGTTGACCCAGCTTATAAAAATACAAGCTACTCGGATATTAAAAGACCAAGTCAACCTATTCCTGTTGTTTTAACTACTGAGTTCCAACGAAATGGGGTCGTAATTCCAAGGGCGGCGAAAGAATTGCAATCTGCAGTTGAGCGCAGTTTAAGAGCGACTGGGGTATTCTCACCGACGGAATCTAATACTAATACTCAGGCAAAATTATACTTAACCGCAAATAATGTTGCTGATCTAGGTGAAGCTGCTGGAAAAGGAGTTTTGACTGGTCTTACTTTCGGCGCAGTAGGTAATGCTGTGACTGATAAATATGAATTTAAATTTAAATATGTTGATGCGCAGGGCAAAGAAACTTCTCAACGTTATCCCCATATGATTTTAACGACAGTTGGTAATAAAAAGGCTCCTGTCGAAAATGTACAACCAATGGCTATAAATGAAGCATTTAATAAGGTTATAGATGATGTTGTAATTCGCTTCACATATGACTTACAGAAGTAGTAATAAATCTTTATATTGAATAATAAGGCTTTTGAGAAAGCCTTATTATTAAAGTTATTAATAAACACCATTTACTAAATTTCAAATCAAAATTTTATAGATCTCAAATTGTTATTTACTTTTCTAAACAATCCTTGTGAATAATGTAATTTTATTACATCAGCTTTCGTTGCTATAGTTAATCTGATTTTGAACAGTTGATCAAACATGAGACGTTCACTTGTATTCATGACACTCTTGCTAAGTTTGTTCATGTTCCAAAGTATTTGGAACGTGGCGGCAGCGTATTGCGGTCATGAAAGTGCAACTCAGCAGGCTGTTTCGGTTAATCATTTTGGTCATCATGCGTTGGATAACTCTAAAGAGCAACAAAGTTCTTTAGTCGCAGTTCAAGAGGCAGATGCTCAATGGTTGTTGAAGGTGCAAGATCATCACGATCATTTGCCAACATGTTTTCATGCAATTGTTATTCAAGAACAACAGCAATTGATGCAACCAGTTCTACGGATACATGAATTAGAACAAAAATATAACTGGTCCAATCATTACCAGTCGCCATATCTAACAAGCTTAAATCCCCCTCCAGTCTTTGCCCCACTATTGGTGGGATAGTATTCAAAATACTCACCAGAAAGCTCTCTATTTCAATACGTCATTTCACCATTTTGCTAGGTAAATGATTGAAGTAGATCATAAATGAACAATTTTATTCATTTTGTTTGGAGGTCAAATCCTCGAATCAGATGAATCAAAAACATTTAAATTAGGTGAAGATAATGTTGATTCAATTTAATAAAAAACTATGTTTTATGGTGTTATTCCTTTCAGCAAGCTTGGCAAATGCAGATGGAGGTTTGATTTTCTTAGAAAGAAATCTTCAGTCTCAGCAAGAAATGAAAGCAAATGTCGAACATGACATTAAGCACAGCAACACCAAGCATAAGTGTAAATCATCGGGTTAATTTTTTAGGGGACTGCTCGGCAAGTGAGCAGTCCCCGACTGTCAAAATGTATTGATTAGTTTTTGTGAATCTTGCGTTTTTAAAAAGATTTTAGTGCTGAATGAAGAGATGTAATTTTATTACATCAAACTTCCTTGCTATAGTTCAGTTGTGCAATTTTTGACTAAAGAGAAAATTTTGCGTCGATCAAGTATTTTTATTACCGTCTTACTCAGTCTTTTCATATTCCAAAGTCTTTGGAATGTGGCGGCGGCGTATTGTGGTCATGAAAGTACAACGCAGCAAACGGTTTCTGTCGGTCATTTTGGTCATCATGTACCAGAAAATATAGATGTGACGGAAATATCTGTCTTGAAGGTAAATCAAGATTCAAGTGATTTGCCGATGCCATTAAGTTTGCAAGATCACCATGATCATTTGCCATCCTGTTTTCATGTGGTGGTTACGGAAGCACAGCAACAGCTTGATCATCTTGTTTTGAGTGATCATGAGACAAAACAAAAATATTATTGGTCTAATTCTTATCAGTCTCCGCATCTATCTGGATTAAATCCGCCGCCGCTGCTAACCCCGCTATAGGTGGGGTAGCCGAAAAATAGCCCACCGCATCTTCTTTTATTTGCGGGGCTTTATATGTCTTTTAATCTATCTCAGCGTATCGGTACGTTGAAAAATCACACGCTCAATCCTGCGACGCATTCCATTGCTTTGAAATATTCGGTATTGGCTTTAATTGCGGTGCTTTCCAGCCCATCGGTTTTGGCGGAATCATTGTTAAATGCGAATCAATCATCGATCACTATCGCACAGCAAAATGCGAGCTTTGACGGGGTGTTAGAGCGCGTTCGCAACTATCAAAATCAACAATCCAGTTGGCAAACACAGCAACAAATGGCGAGTGTGCAACTTAAGCAAAGTGCTCTGTGGGCCAATCCTAGTCTTTCGGTCGAACAAACAGGCTTGCAAAGTGATCAGGATCGCGAACTGTCCATTGGTATTTCACAACCTTTAGATCTATTTGGGCAGCGAAAGGCCGCGCAAAAGGTCGCGAAGCTTTCTGCTCACCAAGTAGATTTGTCACAGCAGCGTTATAACGCTGAATTGGAATTAATTGTTGAATATGTATGGTCTCAAGTCGCGTTATTGCAATTGGAAAAGGCAGCGATCGCTGAGCAATTACAGGTGAGTCAGCAGAACTTAGAGGCAACTGAAAAACGTTATCAAGCTGGGAGTATTGCCCAAGTCGATGTTGAGCGGGTTCGTATGGCACATCTTGAGAACCAGCGACTTAGCCAACAAGCAGATTTACAGCTCCAAGTTGCGCAAAAACAGTTGGCTAGATTATGGGGGGAAAGCACGTCATCTTTTTCGATTCAGCCCAATGTAAATGAGCTTTGGACGCAGGCAATGACCATTCAAACTGTGTCTGAACAAAATCAGAACCTTTTTGAACAAGGCTTACAGCTCGAAACGCAGCGTCAACAGGCGCATATTGAACAGCTCAAAGCGCAGTCGCGTCCTCAACCAACGATGACTTTGGGGGTAAATCGTACGCGTTCGGCAGACCAAAATACTGAAAGTCAAATTCGATTAGGCGTAGAGATCCCACTCAATATTTTTAATTCACAAAAATATGGAATCCAAATTGCGCAAGCTAAACAGACTTTAATTCAACAACAGCAGCGTTTTTATCGTCAGCAAAATCAGTTGGATATCGATCTTCGCATGACTGAGTTAAAAGCCTTGCAAAGCCAATATCAACAATTGAGTGATCAGCAAATACCGTTAGCGATACAAGTTCAACAAAAAACCTTGCAAGGTTTCCGGTTGGGTAAGTTTTCCGTGACAGATGTTCAGCAAGCCACAATCCAGCTACAAGACGTTCGTTTGCGTAAAGTCCAACTGCTCAAGCAAGCATGGCAACTCAATATCGATGTGCAAACGGCACGTATGGGGCTTTCCTCAGATCAGATCACTGCTAAAGATGCATTGATGCAACTCAACCAACGCATGTGGCAACAAGCAAGTGCTTTCCCAAGCCAAGTCGGAGAATAATGTAATGAAGATGAAATCAAAAATGCCTAAGCAATGGGTTTGGATTGCAGTCATCCTTGTTGTTACAGGTTTTCTCGCAACAGTTTTACTCTGGGAAAAAGGCAGTAAGCCACAAAGTGAACAAGGTCATTCTCATCAGGAAAATGAAGCAGATGAACATACAAGTGATGCATCAGCAGGGGAGCATGATGAAGATGGTCTGAGTTTGACCTTAGACCAAATGCAACAGCATAACTTGAAGCTTGCTCAAGTGGCTATGGGTGAGGTCAATCAGATTCAAAGTTATCCTGCAAAATTGGTTGTTAATACGGATCGACAAGCTCATGTGTCGCCAAGTTTTGCGGGACGAGTTGAATCGGTTTATGTCGAATTAGGGCAGCAAGTGAAACGTGGTCAAGCATTGGCAAATCTTCTCGTGCCAGATTTGGTTGATCAACAAGCCAACTTGCAAATTGCGCAAACCAATTTGGAACTTGCAAAGCAAGATTATGAGCGTGAACGAAGCTTATGGTCACAAGGAATTTCAGCTAAGCAAGAATATCAACGTGCTTACAATGCCTATCGCCAAGCACAAATCCAAGTTCAAGCTGCACGTTCACGTTTAACGGCTTTTGGCGCTGGTTCTGGCTCGAATGGTCGGTACACCTTAACCGCACCCATTAGTGGTGTAATTAGCAATAAAGATATTGTGATTGGAGAAAATGTTCAACTCGCCGACCAATTATTTACCATTGATCAGCTAGATCAGTTGTGGTTGGAATTTGTGTTGCCGACTATGGCGAATGTCAATGTGCAACCAAATCAACAGATTCGATTTAAGTCACTACAAACAGGCAATATTTTTAATGCTCAAGTACAAAGCCTGACAACAGAAGCTGATGCACAAACAGGTCGTTTACAGGTTCGTGCCAAAGTGCAATCCAATGCGACTGAATTGCGTCCAAATCTCATGGTGAATGTGGAATTACAATCTGGTTCAACTGCATCGGTGATGCGTGTGAGTGCAGAGGCAATTCAACAAGTTGATGGCAAGCAGGTGGTATTCGTTGCAGAGAAAAATCAGGACAAAGGTTTTGAGTTTAAAGCAGTTCCAGTACAAATTGGGCAGCGAAACATTTCAGAGAAGCAGGATGGTGAGTGGGTTGAAATTAAGCAAGGTTTAAGTGTTGGACAATCCTATGTCGCAGCAGGCAGTTTCTTACTGAAATCGGAACTTGAGAAAGGAGAAGCGGAACATGACCACTAATTCTTCTCAGTTACCTAAACCCGAAGGGCTGTTTGATCGTTTGATCCAGTTTGCGATTCGCAATGCCATTTGGGTCATGCTCTTTGTGATGACATGGATTGCCGTTGGTGTCTGGAGTTATCAAAAACTGCCGATTGATGCGGTACCTGATATTACCAATACGCAGGTACAAATTAATACTCAGGCCAATGGCTATACTGCTTTAGAAGTTGAGCAAAGGATTACTTATCCGATCGAAACAGCGATGGCTGGTATTCCGAATCTGGAACAGACGCGCTCAATTTCGCGCTATGGTCTATCCCAAGTGACCATTATTTTTAAAGATGGTACGGATATTTACTGGGCACGACAGTTGATTAATCAGCGTTTGCAGGAGGCTGATGGGCAGTTGCCTGATGCAGTTGATCCTGTGATGTCGCCGATTTCCACAGGACTTGGAGAGATTTACCAATGGGTGATTAAAGCCAAAGCCGATGCTAAAAAAGAGGACGGAACACCTTATACGGCTATGGACTTGAGAGAGATCCAAGACTGGATCGTACGGCCTCAATTACAGCGAGTCAAAGGTGTAGCCGAAATTAATAGCATTGGTGGCTATAACAAAACCTATATTGTTTCTCCAGATTTAAAGCGGTTGCAGCAACTCCAGATTTCCTTAACTGAGTTCCAAACGGCGTTACAGGAAAATAATGAGAACCGTGGTGCTGGCTTTATTGAAGAAAATGGTCAGCAGCTCACAGTGCGTGTACCGGGGATGTTGAGCAGCGTTGAAGATATTCAAAATATTACGGTCAGTGTTAAAAATGGTCTACCCATTCGCGTCGCAGATATTGCATCGGTTGCGATTGGACATGATTTACGCACAGGTGCGGCAACCTATAATGGCGAGGAAACCGTTCTTGGCATTGCCATGATGATGATGGGTGAAAATAGCCGTACCGTTGCCCAAGCTGTTGATGCGAAAATCCAAGAAATTCAAATGACCTTGCCAAAAGGTATTGAGATTGAAACGGTCTATGATCGTACCAGTCTCGTGAATAAAGCCATTAAAACAGTTCAAAAAAACTTAGTAGAAGGTGCGATTCTGGTTATCGTCATTCTATTTATTTTCTTGGGAAATTTCCGAGCAGCACTAATTACAGCCTGTGTTATTCCACTCTCAATGTTATTTACGCTTACAGGAATGGCAGAGCAGAACATCAGTGCCAACTTGATGAGCTTGGGTGCATTGGATTTCGGGATTATCGTCGATGGCGCAGTTGTTATTGTAGAGAACTGTATTCGGCGATTGGCAGAAGCACAGCATCATGCAGGGCGGTTATTAACCCGACAAGAGCGTTTTAAAGAAGTCTTTCTTGCGGCAAAACAGGCACGTAAACCTTTATTGTTTGGGCAAGCCATTATTATGGTGGTGTATTTACCTATTTTCGCTTTAACAGGTGTTGAGGCGAAGATGTTCCATCCAATGGCAATGACCGTAGTCATGGCATTGCTAGGTGCAATGATTTTGTCGGTAACGTTTGTACCAGCTGCGGTTGCGTTATTTGTTACGGGTGAGGTGAAAGAGAAAGAATCGCGTTGGATGCAAGCTTTAAAAGGAAAATATCAACAGCTTTTAGATCTGGCTTATCAGTTTAGGTTGGTCGTGGTGACTTTAGCGATCAGCATTTTGCTGTTGACGGGAATTTTAAGCACCAAGATCGGGAGTGAGTTTGCGCCTCAGTTAAGTGAGGGGGATTTTGCCGTGCAGCAAATGCGTTCTCCAAGTACAGGTTTAGAGCAGTCTTTGCGGATGCAAGAAACCACTGAAAAGTTGATTCTGAAAAACTTCCCTGAAGTAAAAGCAATTTTTGCACGAACAGGGACGGCTGAGGTGGCAACCGATGTGATGCCACCTAATATTTCAGATGCGGTGATTTTATTAAAGCCGAAAAAGGAATGGGAAAATCCGAAAGAGAGCATTGATGAATTACGTACACGAATGCAAGCCTTTTTGGCAACGATTCCTGGTAATAACAGTGAGTTTTCCCAACCGATTGAATTGCGTTTTAATGAGTTGATCTCAGGCATACGTAGTGATGTTGGTATCAAGGTTTTTGGTGATGATATGGATGTATTGAATACGCAAGCTCAAGCAATTGCACAAAAAGTACAGAATATATCTGGTGCGACAGCGGTAAAAGTCGAACAAACCAGTGGATTACCTGTGTTAAATGTGGAGATTAATCATGCTTTGGCTGCGCAGTATGGTTTATCCGTAAGAAGTATTCAGGATGTTGTTGCTGCGAGTGTAGGTGGACAAAATGTTGGGCAAATCTTGCAAGGAGATCGTCGTTTTGATTTTGAAATTCGTTTGCCAGACAACCAACGTACCGCACAAAGCTTGGCACAACTCCCAATCCAGTTACCGAATGGTGGTTTAGTTCAATTGCAAGACGTCGCCAAAGTCGAAACGATTTCTGGTATGAGTCAAGTCGGTCGTGAAAATGGTAAACGTCGAGTCATTGTCACTGCAAATGTGGAAGGTCGTGATTTAGGTTCATTTGTGCAAGAGTTACAAGCTACATTAAAACAGCAACCTTTACCCGCAGGCTATTGGCTGGAATACGGTGGGCAGTTTGAAAACTTGGCATCGGCGGCAGCACGTATGCAGATCGTCATTCCTTTGGCCTTGATTGCAATTTTTACTTTGTTAATGGCGGTATTCCATAACTTTAAAGAAAGCTTGCTGGTATTTAGTGGCGTGCCATTTGCCTTGTCTGGTGGACTGGTTGCATTGTGGCTACGAGATATTCCATTGTCGATGTCTGCGGGCGTGGGTTTTATTGCGCTTTCAGGTGTCGCAGTCCTAAATGGTTTGGTGATGCTCAGTTTTATCAAAGAGCTTCGTGAACAATTCGACCTGCATATTGCTACATGGCAAGGCGCGATTTTACGGTTACGCCCTGTTTTGATGACTGCTTTTGTGGCATCACTGGGTTTTATTCCGATGGCGATCGCAACGGGTACAGGTGCTGAAGTTCAGCGTCCACTAGCAACAGTGGTGATCGGTGGAATTATTTCATCGACTTTACTGACTTTGGTGATCTTGCCTGTGGTCTATCGTTGGATGAATGAGAAAGCAACAAATTAAATGAGTGTGGGTTCATATCTCATCGTATGGTGTCTGAATAGACATTACTCTACTTTTCAGAGATGAAAAGTAGCAAAAATCTTTTGTAGGTCTGACGGCACATCCTTGATGCCGCAGACCTACGGGTGGCATCCATGCCACCGCCACGATAGTAAATTTTGGTTGGAGATGTAGTATTGAAAATTTTGGACAATTTGTTGCACTTCATCAATCATATTTATGCATGATTTGAGATAGTGTAGTTAGAAAGATATTTGAATTTAAACAATTATAAGGAGTCCAACATGAGTGGACATCAAGGTCATGATCACAGCCACGCAGCTGTAACTGAAGGCAATATAAAAAAACTCACAATCGCGCTTATTCTAACATCAACGTTTTTAGTTGTAGAAGTGATTGCAGGTTTAATCACACAAAGTTTAGCGCTGTTGTCCGATGCTGCACATATGTTTACAGATGCTGCTGCACTGGCGATTGCTTTGGCTGCGATCCAAATCGCAAAACGACCGGCAGATAATAAACGCACTTTTGGTTATCAGCGTTTTGAAATTCTCGCGGCATTATTTAATGCCTGTATGCTGTTTTTTGTTGCGATGTATATTTTGTATGAAGCCTATCAGCGTTTTACTCAACCACCTGAAATTAATAGTTTAGGTATGCTGATTGTGGCATCACTGGGTTTAGTGGTGAATCTGATCTCGATGAAAATGTTGATGTCCAGTGCTTCAGAGAGTTTAAATATCAAAGGTGCATATTTAGAAGTACTCAGTGATGCTTTGGGATCAGTCGGCGTTATTGTGGGTGCAATCGTGATTTATTACACCAATTGGTATTGGGTTGATACAATTATTGCGGTAGCAATTGGATTCTGGGTACTGCCGAGAACATGGATTTTATTGAAGCAGAGTATCAATATCTTATTGGAAGGCGTACCTGAAGAAATCGATATTGAAAAATTAAGGAATGATTTATTGGCATTGGATGGCGTTGAAAGCATTCATCAACTTAAGGTGTGGGCGATTACGTCTAAAAATATTCATCTGACGGTCCATCTATTTGCACCTCATGCCGATCGTAATCAATTACATCGAGCGGCCACGGAAATGCTGGCACATCAACATGAAATCAGGGAAATGACGATACAAATCGAAGATGATGCAGAAATGAATTGTGAGCACACACATCAACATGATGCCAAATCTGATACAGATCATTCACATCAGCATTAAGCTGATGTGAATTTCTGACGGTGCTTAGTTGTGCCAGTCATGGCCACAGTCACGGCATTTCCAATGTTTTTGTGCTTGCATGAAAGCTTGCATTGAAATTTTAAAATCTGGTAGATCACGCCAAAATAAACCACCTGCAATCACACAGATCACAAATACTACAATCGTTGTGATTTGAAGCCCTTGACCTGCACCATTACCAAAAATCCACATGGCAATACTAATCAGTACCAAGATCAGTAAAATAAAAATAGCAGGAACCAAAAGAACTAAGCTTTTTGGCACGTTAGGGCGTGGACTATTTGCACCCTGACTAGCAGGCATTATTTTTACGCTTTGACATTTAGGACAACGGTATTGCATAGATTTTTCCTATTGTGTTTTGAGTAGTTTAGCGAAAAAACCGCAAAAGCTAAAATCTAGAAATGTTTAAATCGTCAAATTTAGATGACCGAAAGGGGAGAGAATTGCTCAAGTCTTTATTTCACTATTTTAAACCCACCTGCATCTCGTCTAAACATGGTCGCTAATCGACATGAACTCATGCTAAGTTGAAGCTAAATTGGCTGAATAGTGCGCAAGGAAAGGCATGTTACCGACCAAAATTCTCAAATTACGTTTGGCACGGATTGCCAAAGGAAAAGCACATCTTTCCACACAAGATAAACTCATGTTAGTCACTATGGAAAGCCCAGATCTGAGTGCTCACTTTATTTTACGTTTATTTAAAATGTCATTGCCAAAGCAATGGAAATTTAAACATGAGACAGCAGAAGACATCTTTTACTCAACGCAATTGATCGAATTGATCGAGACAGAGTTGATCGCTGCTTATGAAATGCATGCACGGAAATATGCTTGGTATGAACAGTGCTTGATGTATCTCTTGAACTTCGTGGTATTACATCCCACACAGCAGCAAATCAATGCGTATCTACGACAGCTGGATCAGTGCTTAGATCAAGCACCTAAAATTGATTTGTTAAAGTATTTTCAGCAGCATTATCCCAGCACTCAACATGCAATTGCTTTGGCAAAATCTTATGCTGGTGCTGAACAATATACTCAGGCAATCGAACAATATGAATGGGCAATGCAACATGCGACCCAACCCAATGAAGTGGCTTTTTTTGCTTATGTAAATTGTTTGATTCAACGGCAACAACAATATCGAGCTGATGTAAGTGATGTGGCTTATGCGATTGATCTGCTATGTCGCTATAAAAAGCCAATTGATCAAAAAGCCTATCGAAAAACTATTCAAAATGCAGTCACCGCATTTTTACCACCTGCGACTCTCCAAAGCCGCGCTGTAGAAACGCATGTGTTAGCAGATGTTGGACGCAGTTTAAATGCTATAGGCAAATCGATGGGTGGGATATTCGGGAGCAAAAATGTCGATATTCCTTACAGCCAGCAGGTGATCGAAAGTGCGCCCCAGTTATTAATGGATTCACATATTGTAGAAAGTTTAATTCAATCTGATCTCATGCAAGCTGCAATGCAGCGCCTATGTGGATCATCATCAATTGAGCAAACGGTTTCGACACATCTTTTGGGGAATTTATGGCTATTGCTCAGTCAAAACAATCAAGCACTTTCATTAGTCACTCAATCATTACAAAGCAATCAACTACATGAGTTGCTGAATGATCATCAGCTTAAGACAACTTCGTCATTGGAACTTGGTGACATTCAAACTATTCTTGATCAAGGTTTAGTGGCTTATCTAGGCGATGCTCGACTTGATAAGCATCATCCTGAGCGGTCTATATTGTATGCGCAGCGTGATGAGTTGGTTGCGGAAATGATTGGGTTAGCGATTTGGTTTCAACAAACTATTCTTTATCCGTTCGCTGACCAACAAGCTCGACAATTGCAGGAAATGCAAAAACATTTGGGTGAGCAATTGAATAACATGACTTTATCCAGTGGATTATTTGCTTATCAATACGAGAAGCAACAACGAGCACAGGATTTATGTGTTTGGTTACAACGGAAATTGGACAAAGGCACAGAGTTCGAAAAAATACAGGCTGCGTGGGTGAGCTTAAGGGAATTGAAACATTTTCATTTGGATGAGGGAGAAGAAAAGATCGCACAGTTACAGCGAAGTTTAGAACACTATAGACAAATCCGTTTAAAACAGATTGTCATGGTACAACCAACGGTCGCTATATCTCCTGTACAACAGCATGATGACCAGTAGGTAAAATAAAACTCAATGTTGAGTGGTTAAAAACTTGATGTTATGCAACAAAAATAAGCAAATCGCTTTCTGTTGCATGCTAATCTAGAAAGAAAGATTCGAACTGTTCAAAAAGTGAATCGTCACGAATAACAATGAACGAGTAAGAAAGGGAAGAGGGAGAACATCTTGAATCGACAAGATGATAAAAAGGCAATGTTCGATATTATGCCTGCCGACACAGCATCATCTGATGAGAAGCCATCATTGTCACGTCGCCTAATTAATAAAACGCTACAACACGCACAGGATGCTGTAGAGTTTGCCAGTGATACATCTCGTAATATCGCAGAGGTGGCTGATGCAGCATTAGATGCTTTAGATCACGTCACGCATCATACTAAACGTGGTGTAGAGGGGGTACGAAACTCTGTGCGCGGTATGGTGACTGAAACCAGTGAAGCAGCACGTCAAGTTGCATTGAGTATGGCTCGTGCTTCGTTGGGGCGAAGCAGCCTAACCTTATATCTTCCCGAAATGTTACTCAATAATCAGATTAGAAAGCGGATTGATCGCAGTGAGATCGATGATATTAAAGTCGAGTGTGGAAATGATCGCTTTCACATTGAATTGGATGGGCATTATCATCGTTTCTTGTACCGTTTATCACTTGAGTTTAATGTCTTGGAGTGTCGTATCGGTCAAGAAAAATATCTGCGATTGCGTCAGGTTGACGAACATCTAGATCTACAAGTTCGTCATGGCGGTACACTCACCAACTGGGCAACACGACGAGTTGGTAATATCAGTTTTGATCTGATTAATTCATTACCTATTCCTTTTCTGATCAATCATTTGATTCGTGATGTGCCTGGTATTCAAAAAGAAGGGCATCGCATTTGGTATATCGATCTTGAAGAAGCAGGTTTTATTGACTTTATTAACAATCGTTCATGGATGGTTGATAAGTTATTAAATTTAAGCGACTTTAGTATTTTACCTGGTTTGAATATTTTGCAAGAAAGCCGTGAGTTGGTACAGCAGTTGGTTGATCAATTTGAAATTCGTGGGTTGCGTGTTCAATCAGGACGTTTGGAAGTGCAAGTTGGTATTGGTATCGAATAGCAAATACAACATATAGATAGAAAAAAGCCACTGTCATGCAGTGGCTTTTTAGAATTTGGCGTCCCTACGGGGATTCGAACCCCGGTTACCGCCGTGAAAGGGCGATGTCCTAGGCCTCTAGACGATAGGGACTTATATGAGGCATACATCTGAAACTATAAATTGGCGTCCCTACGGGGATTCGAACCCCGGTTACCGCCGTGAAAGGGCGATGTCCTAGGCCTCTAGACGATAGGGACGTTTCAGAGGTGGGCGTATATTAGGGTGAATTAAGTGGGGTGTCAAACACTTTTCCGCATAAAATTTAAAAAAATAGAATGAGTGTCTAAAAATAAAACATATTGAGGAATAAATAATCAAAAATAAGCAGTTATATCTAAATTTATGATCATTCTGATTTTATGGTGGTATAAAAAAATGCAGACTAAGCTGCATTTTTTTATAGGTGCTTATTATGTGCGATCACGGTAGAACATGTAATAGCTCAAATAACATCCTGCGATAAAGATTAAACAAGCAATAAAACCAGCATGCATTTCTGGATCTGCGGCCATACTTAACCCTGTAATTGTACAGAAAACAAAACCTAAGATTGGCACGATTGGATATAGTGGCGCAGCAAATTTCAAATCCTTTGCCGTATAACCCGCTTTATACCATTGGCGTCTAAAGTTAAATTGACTCCAACAAATACACATCCATACGATTACCATGGTAAATGCAGCAACACCTAAGAGATTTTTAAAGATGGTTTCAGGCGCATAGTGTTCTGATAAAAGCCCTGGTATCGCACCAAACATGGTCACCACAAGCGCGATAATCGGCGTGCCGCCCTTAGATAATTTTGAGAAAACACTTGGCAGTTGGCGTTGATCTGATAGAGACCACATCATACGTGATGCTGCATAAAGCCCTGAGTTCGCTGCAGAAAGTAATGCGGTAATAATCACAAAACGGATGATGTCATCTGCATATGGGATACCAATATAATTAAATACCGTGACGAACGGGCTGCTACTAACGCCTTCACCGCCCAAGCCTGCAATTTCAAAAGGCAATAAGGCACTAATGACGATAATGGTACCCACAAAGAAAATTAATAAGCGCCAAATCGCTGCATTAATCGCTTTAGGTACATTTACAGCTGGATCTTTAGTTTCACCCGCAGCGACCCCAATCAACTCTGTGCCAGAGAAGGCAAAGTTAACAATCAGCATTGTGGTAAAAATTGGAATGAGACCCTGAGGAAACCAACCGTGTGAGGTCAAGTTATGAAACAACGGAGCAGATTCTTTGCCTTCGAAAGGAATTAGACCAAAAATGGCTAGCAATCCAAGGATAATAAAGGCAATGACGGTCACAACCTTAACCAAAGCTAACCAAAACTCAGATTCTGCAAAGATGCGAGTAGAACTCAGATTTAGCCCGAAAATAGTCACTGCAAAAATAATGGTCCAAATCCACATCGAAATATGTGGAAACCATTCCTGCATGAGCAGAGCCGCAGCGGTAAATTCTGTACCTAAGGTTGCCGTCCAAGTGAGCCAGTATAGCCAAGAGACCATATACCCTGTGCCTGGACCAATATAGTGTTTGGCGTATGTACCGAAAGACCCTGCTACAGGCATATGTACGGCAAGTTCACCGAGGCACAACATCACCATGTAGGCGATTAAACCACCTAGAATATAAGCGAGAATTGCACCAATCGGTCCTGTTTGGGCGATAACTTCACCCGAACCTAAGAATAGCCCTGTACCAATCGCACCACCGAGAGATAGCATCACTAAGTGGCGAGTACTCATTGCGCGTTTTAATGTTTGTGGCGCATTTTGATCCTGATGAGTATTTGAGTTGGAAGATTGCATACGACAATTTGTCCAAACATGGAGAAGCGGCTATTTTATGTAAAATTCGGAAATGTGCAATCCGATTAATGGAAAGATTGTGAGAAAAATATAATTATTAGAGAAAGAATATGGCGTCCCTACGGGGATTCGAACCCCGGTTACCGCCGTGAAAGGGCGATGTCCTAGGCCTCTAGACGATAGGGACAGATGAGGCATGGTTTGTGTTCAATAAAATATTGTACACATTTAAACTGAGCTTGCCTGCGCACAGCGTAGCTGTTTGCTTAAATTTTAAGGAAAAGTTTTACTTTTCTAATCTTAAAATTTGGTGGAGCCAAGCGGGATCGAACCGCTGACCTCTACAATGCCATTGTAGCGCTCTACCAACTGAGCTATGGCCCCAGTTTGTGTGAGGGCAATATTAGGGGGATTACCCTCACACGTCAATGATTAAATTGAATTAATTCTCACTAGTTGCATCATTTTTCGGCAATTTTAGCGATTCATTTAACTTTTCCCAAACTTTCAATTCTTTCTTGCTTGGAGAGCCTACAATTTCCAAGGCATGACGTAAGCGTGCAAAGGTTAAATCTGGTCCAAGTGTAACCATTGCCTGCATCACAGGAGTAGAGCTGGTTGAACCCGCAATTGCAATAAAGAATGCTGGCATGAAATCACGCAGTTTAATCTCCATTTGATTTGCCAAGTCCATTAAGGTTTGACTCACTGTATCGTTATTCCACGTAAACTGACTTTCTAAACGCCAAATCGCAAACTGTAAACTTTGGCGAACTTGCTCTTCAGTTAATTTCTTACTTTCAAATTGCTCTTTACTAATTTGTGGTATGTGATTGAAGTAAAAACCTGCCCAATTCACAGCTTCAGAAAGTAAGTTGATACGAGGCTGAATAGCGGCAGCAATATCTTCAAGGGTTTGGCGATCACTTTTCCACGACAATAAACGATCTAGGAGTTGTCCAGGTGTTAGGCCCTTAATCCACTGACCATTGAGCCAGTTAAGCTTTTCAACATCAAAGATTGGTCCACCCAATGAAACACGCTGTACATCGAAGTTGTCGATCATGTCTTGCAGCGTAAATACTTCACGTTCATCTGGCATTGACCATCCCATACGACCGAGATAGTTGAGGAGGGCTTCAGGTAAGACACCAATGTCGCGATAGTAATTGATAGAAGTCGGATTTTTACGCTTAGAGAGTTTTGATTTGTCAGGGTTGCGCAACAGTGGCATGTGACAAAGCGTTGGCATATCCCAACCAAAGTATTGATACAGTAATTGATGCTTAGGGGCTGATGGTAACCATTCTTCACCACGTAATACATGTGTAATTTGCATTAAATGATCATCAACGACGTTGGCAAGATGATAAGTTGGTAGTCCATCAGTCTTTAACAACACTTGCATGTCTACTTGTGCCCATGGAATCTCAACTTCACCACGTAACATATCATTGATTTTGCAGATACCGTCTTCTGGCACTTTCATACGAATAACGTGTGGTTCGCCTGCGGCTAAACGTTGTTGTACTTCTTCTTGTGTGAGTTTAAGGCCGCGACCATCATATTTGGGTGTTTCGCCACGAGCTTGTTGTTCCGCACGCATTTGATCGAGTTCTTCTGCAGTTGCGAAACAATAGAAAGCATGACCTTTTTCGACCAATTCAAGCGCATATTGTTTATAAATTCCCATCCGCTCTGATTGGCGATAAGGTGCATGTGGACCACCTACATCAGGACCTTCAGACCAGTTCAGACCTAACCAACGTAATGAGTCTAAAATCATTTTTTCAGATTCAGGAGTTGAACGCAGTTGATCTGTATCTTCGATACGTAAAATAAATTCACCGCCGTGCTGTTTCGCAAAACATAAATTAAATAATGCAATATAAGCAGTACCTACATGTGGGAAACCTGTAGGAGAGGGAGCAATACGGGTACGAACTTTCATAGGTAATCAGGACGTTAAATTAGAATTGAAGCTATTATAACGAAAAAGCCTAGTCACAACATGACTAGGCTTGATTTAAACATGTGAAGGGTTACATATTTAAAAACTAAGAGCTATGTGGTTGGAATATCGTCTGTACAAAACGTGAAAAGCGTTCATGTTGACTGGCAAAAAATGTTTGAGTCGGCGTCGTACGAATCGTATTCAACATTTTTAACTCATCATCTGTAGATGGTAGCATAACGTTATTACGCTTTTGCTGGTCAAGAGCTTTCACAATCGGTGAAGTGGTTTTTTCCATGGTTTTTATGTTGTTATTTTCTTTAATAGCAGCAGCATGTCCAATTTGTACAGAACATACTAAAAATAAACTAAGGCATAATGTTTTTTTCATTTCTAATGCTCGCATTGCTAACATCCCCTTCATTAATTGAGCCTAAAAGACTAACTAAGCAAATATAGTATTGCTTTAATAATACGATTCAAACATAAATCTTAATAAAAAAGTAGAACTACGTCACACTTTTTACAAAAATAATAAAATTTATAGCTATTAATACCCTCTATTAATAACAGTTTGGCTACTTTGTATACAAGCTAAATTTAGCAAGCAAATGTGTAGAAAACATGGAGAGTTGTCAATATGTATTTGGGATGAAACAGCTTCATACCATTGATTTGGATCTAAAGCATTTTTCTATATCAAAAAATAAGAAAAACAATGATTATTTGCTTATAAGGCATTGATTATATTAATTTTTATATATGTGTATATTGAGTAAAACACAAACTAATGAGTAAGATGAATGAAAAAAATAATCGCGGTAGCATTTGTTGCTTTTGGTATAAATAGTCTGGTTCATGCAGCAACAACTTTTTTAAATGTTTCTTATGACCCCACGCGTGAGTTTTATCAAGAATATAATCAAGCATTTGGTCAATATTGGAAAAATAGAACTGGACAGGATATTGATTTTAAACAGTCTCATGGGGGCTCTGGCAAGCAAGCAAGAGCCGTAATCGATGGTTTACAAGCTGATGTTGTTACATTGGCGTTGGCAAATGATATTGATGAAATTGCTAATGCAGGCTTAATTCGAAAAGATTGGCAGAAACAATTTAGAGATAACTCCGCGCCTTATACCTCGACCGTAGTTTTTTTAGTGCGTAAAGGCAATCCTAAAAATATTCGTGATTGGAATGACTTAACCAAAGATGGGGTGGAAATTATTACGCCCAATCCAAAAACGGGAGGAGCGCCCCGTTGGATTTATTTATCTGCTTGGGGGTATGCCTTGAAACAACCAGCAGGCAATGACGCTAAAGCTCGTGAACTGGTCAAAAAGATATATCACAATGTAAAAGTTTTGGATTCAGGCGCACGTGGATCATTAACCACCTTTGCAGAGCGTGGAATTGGTGATGTTCTTTTGTCATGGGAAAATGAAGCGCTGTTAGCAACACAGGGTTTGGGTAAGGATAAATTTGAAATCATCTATCCTTCGATCTCCATTTTAGCTGAACCCTCAGTTGCGATTGTCGATAAAACAGTAGATAAAAATGGCAATCGCCAGCTTGCTCGAGGGTATTTAAATTTTCTGTACTCTCCTCAAGGGCAGCAACTTGCGGCAAAACATTATTTTCGACCAAGGAATCCTCAGGTTGCTGCCAAATATGCAGCACAATTTCCGAAAGTCAAATTATTCAGCATTCATGATGTATTTGGTGGATGGGAAAAAGCACAAAAAACACACTTTGTGAATGGTGCGATTTTTGACCAAATTTATTCACAAAAATAATAGACTGATTCGTTGAATCATCATTCTAGTCCTTCGAAAAGCAAATCTTTAGCGAGATTTGCTTTTTTATTGATTGGAAAAAGTCGAGAAAACGGTTTTGCCTATGAAAAGTTAAGAATTCTCTACAAAAAGTCGTTTGGTGCTGGCTTAAAACAAGGTGATAATGTGCAGTTACATTTTTAGCTGTTGATTTATCTCTTATGTCGCATATTTCTGTCTTACTTCACGAAACGGTTGATGGCGTATTGGCAGGTCGCGACACGGGTGTTTATGTCGATGCAACCTTTGGTCGTGGTGGTCATACCAAGTTGTTGCTTTCCAAGCTTGATCCAAATGCGCGTGTTTATGCCTTTGATAAAGATCCACAAGCACTTGAGGTTGCAGCTCAGTTAGAACAAGAAGATTCTCGTTTTAAAATCATCCATGCTAGTTTTGCTGACATTCAAGCTGAGTTAGCCAAGATTGGTATTGTTGAAGTTGACGGGATTATGGCGGATCTTGGGGTATCTTCCCCTCAGCTTGACCAAGCAGAGCGTGGTTTTAGCTTTATGCAAGATGGTCCTCTTGATATGCGTATGGATAACTCTCAAGGTTTGACTGCCGCAGAGTGGTTACTCGAAATTGAAGAAGAAAAATTAGCCAATATTATTTACCAATATGGTGAAGAGCGTTATAGCCGACGTATTGCCAAGGCGATTAAGTTGGCCGGTGAAATTACAACTACAGCTCAACTCGCTGAGATTGTTAAAGTGGCTCACCCTAAATGGGAGAAGCATAAACATCCTGCAACTCGAACTTTCCAAGCGATTCGTATCGCAATTAACAAAGAACTAGATGATATTGAGATATTTTTGCCGCAAGCTGTAGAATTATTAAAACCAACAGGACAATTGGCAGTGATTAGCTTCCATTCTTTGGAAGATCGTTTGATCAAACAATTTATTCAAAAAGAGTCGACTTTGGCTGAAGATCATGGTTGGGGAATGCCTCAAGCGCAAATTGATACCCGCCGTTTAAAGAAAGTCTCTCGTATTCGTGCGAGTGAAGCAGAAGTAAAAGCAAATCCTCGCTCACGCAGTGCATGGTTGCGCGTGGCAGAACGTTTAGAGAAAAAAGGCAAATAATGGACAACAAAAATGATGACGAGGTAATAACAAGCAGCAAAACTGGACTTAAAAAAGTCGTTGTTTATGCTGTACTCGTTGCACTGGTGTTCACAAGTGCATTGATGGTGGTATTCCAAGTGTTTGAATACCGACATGACTATCGTGACTTGAGTGCGCAAATGAGAGAAAGAGATGACTTGAATGCAGAGTGGGGACGTTTGCTGATTGAACAGCAAACTTTTGGCGCAACTGCACAAATCGGCTCTCGTGCTGTGACTCAGCTCCGTATGTTTTCACCACCTGCATCCCAAACGGTTGTGATTTCTTTACCAACGACTTCAAAGCAAGATAAATAAGGCACGCTGTATGGTAGACAAGCGAAATAAACCAACACGAAAAAAACAGCAATCCATTTCTGCTAAACCGACACTGGCTTTGGATATGTGGCGGTTTTATTTGCTTTGGGGAACGGTATTACTTTGTTTTATCGTGATTGTTGCACGTGCTTTCTATGTACAGGTTATTAATAAGGACTTTCTTCAGAATAAGGCCAATGCCAATATTTTGCGTACTGAACGTTTAGAGGCGATGCGCGGTGTGATCAGTGATCGACATGGCGTTCCTTTGGCGATTAGTACACCGATCATGAAAATTGTGATTGACCCAAGAGATTATTGGGATGCCAAGACCCAATTTGATGAGATTACTGCTGAACTGAAAAAGGATCCGAATAATCGTCGATTAAGACGCCAATTACCCAATAAAAATCTGAATTTAGATGAGTTGGCTGACGTTGTCGGTATGGATCGTAAAACGCTGAAAAAACACATGACGGATCGAGCTCGATCTCGTTATTTAGTCTTACAGCGTGAAGTACCACCACAGCAAGCAGATTTGATTCTTCAACATAATTTTCAGGGTGTTTATACGGAGAAAAGTTATAAGCGCTATTACCCTCAACCGCAACCGAATGCCCAGATTATTGGCTTGACCAATAGTGAAGGTCGGGGGATTGAAGGTTTAGAAATGCAGTTGAATACTCGACTTGCTGGTGTGGATGGCGAACAAAAAATTATTCGTGATAAAAAGGGTAATCGCTTAAAAGTTTCAGAAGTGATTAAAGAAGTCGAATCTGGTGAAAATATTACCCTTAGTATCGATTCGCGTTTGCAATACATCATGTATCGGGAGCTGACTGCTGCGGGCGTGGCAAATAATGCACGTTCTGCCACTGCGATTGCGGTGGATGTCAAAACGGGTGAGATTTTGGCGATGACCAGTTGGCCATCTTACAACCCAAATGACAAAGGTGGTTTGAGCAATAAAGATGCCATGCGTAACCGCGGTGCAATTGATATGTTTGAACCAGGCTCAACCATGAAGCCGTTTACCGTTGCTGCGGCATTGGAAAGTGGTCAATACACCCCGAACTCGATTGTGAATACCGCTCCGGGAACAATGCGTTTAGGTTGGCATACTATTCGTGATACACATAACTATGGCGCATTGACGCTGACGGGAATTATTGTCAAGTCATCAAATGTTGGATCTGCCAAGTTGGCATTATCCTTACCGAAGGAGGCATTGCCTTCTTTCTTCCGTCGAGCTGGGTTTGGTCAACGCTCAGATGTAAAATTCCCTGGTGAAAGTGCAGGCTTACTCTATTCTGCCGATAAATTAAACTCATCACAATTAGGTACGATGGCCTATGGTTATGGTTTGAATGCGACGATCTTACAGCTTGCACAAGGTTATGCCATGTTGGCAAACCATGGTGTGGAAATGCCTTTGAGCCTTCATAAGCTCGATCAGGTGCCTGAAGGGCGACAGGTGCTCGACCCTAAGATTGCAGATCAAGTCTTGATGATGTTGGAACAAGTGACCTTACCTGGTGGGACGGCTAAACAAGCCGTTATTCCGGGTTATCGCGTCGGCGGTAAAACAGGAACAGCACACAAACTTCGTGCTGACCGAAAAGGTTATTCGAACAGTGAATATCGTGCCTTGTTTGCAGGTGTTGCACCTGTAAGTGATCCTCGTTTGGCAATGATTGTTGTCGTCGAGAATCCACAAGGTCGTTATTATGGTGGTTTAGTTGCAGCGCCTGTATTTGCCAAGATCATGCAAGAGTCATTACGTTTGCTAAATGTACCATTAGATAAACCATTAGATACTTCTATAAAAACCAATCCGTAGGTAAATTATGTCGATTAGTTTTCAACAGATACATCCGATCAGCATAGATGCGGTTTGGTATACACAACCTTTTCAAGGCTTTAGTTTAGATAGTCGTAAGGTTCAGAAGGGGCAAATTTTTATTGCCCTGAACAGTTATAGCCAACCTGAAAAAACACGCCAGTTTGCTCAAAATGCTTTGGATGCTGGAGCACTCGCCGTAATCAGTGAAGCGACATTGGGGGTGACAAACGAGTGGGTTTGTCCTGATGTTCGCTATCAAATGGGAGAGTGGCAAAAGCAATATTTACAGGCAGTTGATCCTGTACAGCCTATATGCGGTGTTGCAGTCACAGGTACTAATGGAAAAACCACGATTTCACGCCTGATTGCTGAGTTGATTAGCTCGCAAGGTAAAGGTTGTGCGGTGATGGGCACCACGGGTAATGGTATTTTGCCCAATTTAACACCATCTACCCATACCACCTTAGATGCTTTGCAACTTCAACATGCTTTGCATGATTATGCAAAACAAGGTGCAAGATTTGTGGCATTGGAAGCAAGCTCACATGGATTGGAGCAAGGTCGTCTGAATGGCTGCGATTTGGAAATAGCGGTTTACAGTAATTTAAGTCGTGACCATTTGGATTATCACGGTACATTAGAAGCGTATGCTGAAGCAAAAGCGCGGCTTTTCAAATTTACGACCTTAAAAGCAGTGGTGATTAATCTGGATGATGCATATGCCCAACTCATGTTAGATGCGGCTAAAGCCAATCCATCTCAACCGAAAATTCTGACGTACTCCTTAACCCAAGTAACGGCTGATTATCATATCGATGCTTTAGAGTATCGTTTGAGCGGCGCGAATTTTACGCTGTTGGCACCAACAGGTTCATATGCAGTTCACAGTCGATTGCTTGGGCATTTTAATGTTGAAAATTTATTGGCAAGTTTAATTGCTGCTGAGTGTGCAGGATTCGACTTGGTGGATTTAGTTGAATTTGTGCCACAACTTCAAGGCGCGCCGGGTCGTATGCAAGTGATTCAAGATGCAAATCGCCTGTTCGTGGTGGACTATGCACATACGCCAGATGCTTTAATTCAAGTGCTAACAACTTTGAAGCGACATGTTACAGGTCAACTGTGGGCGGTATTTGGTTGCGGTGGTGATCGTGATCGTGGCAAGCGTCCGTTGATGACGCAAGCAGCACTTGATCATGCTAATCCCGTTATTTTGACTTCGGATAATCCTAGAACTGAGGATCCAGCACAGATTTTTGCTGACATGAAACAAGGGATGAATTTTACTGAGCATCTCATGCATGAAATTCATGATCGTAGAGAAGCAATTAAATTTGTCGTTGCTCAAGCTCAAGCGGGTGATATTGTGGTGATTGCAGGGAAAGGGCATGAAAACTATCAGGAGATTGATGGCGTGCGTCATTGGTTTGATGATGTGGTTGAGGTGCAGTCTGCGATAGCAGCCCAACCACATTCCTTAGATTCTGCTTATTCTGCACAATAGCGTTAAAAGGTAAATAAAAACCATGCATACCTCAACAACCAGTACTGTTCCATTAGAAGCGTGGACAGCAGAACAATTACAACAAGCGACTCAAGGGGAATGGTTTCGGCAGAATCTTCCGAAGAGTGAAATTAAGCGTATTTTAACGGATTCACGTCATGCGGAAATGGGCGATGCATTTCTGGCTTTAAAGGGTGAGCGTTTTGACGCACATGATTTTGTTGTGCAAGTTGCCGCTCAAGGATGTCAAATTGCGATTGTAGAGCGCCCAATAGATTCAGATATTGCACAGTTGATTGTCAAAGATACTCGATTGGCTTTAGGTCATTTAGGGACTTATCGTCGTCAGCAAAATCAACAGTTAAAGGTTATTGCTTTAACAGGAAGCAGTGGGAAAACCACCACTAAGGAAATGTTAGGCAGCATATTATCTCGTTTAGCACCGACTTTAATCACACGTGGCAACCTGAATAATGATCTAGGTGTGCCGATGATGTTGCTTGAGCTCCGCCCAGAGCACCAATTTGCGGTAATGGAATTGGGTGCGAATCACCAAGGTGAGATAGATTATACGTCTAATTTAGTCCAGCCACATGTTGCAGGGATTTTGAATATTGGAACTGCTCATTTGGGTGAGTTTGGTGGGCGTGATGGAATTTGTCGTGCTAAGTCCGAAATTTATGCACATATCCTACCTGAAGGGACTGCCATTGTTCCTTCAGATGATGATTTCACCACTACTATTCGTCAAAATGCAGGCAATCATCCAATCCTGAGTTTTGGTGAGGGTGGTGATGTGTACGCAACGGAGATTCAGCTGAATCCCCAGTCTGCACAATTTAACCTCCATACACCAGAAGGTTCGAGAACAGTCAATCTGCCATTTGCAGGTGCACATAATGTGCAGAATGCGACGGCAGCAACTGCCTTTGCATTAGCGATAGGTATACCTTTAGATGATATTGTTCAAGGTTTAGAGCAAGCCCAAGGGGCCAAGGGCCGTTTGAACTTTATTCAACATCAAAATTATCTGTTCATTGATGATACTTATAATGCGAATCCTACCTCAATGCGCGCCGCAGCAAAGGTCTTGCTACAACAGCAGGGTTTAAAAGTCATGGTGATGGGGGATATTGGGGAATTAGGCGATAGTAGTTGGCAGGAACATCATGATTTGGGTCGTGATTTGATTGAGTTGCCCTTAGATCATTTGGTGGTGGTTGGTGAATTTGCTGAAGCAGCACAACAAGGTTCTAGATGTGCAGAAAATTTACATGCATTTGCAACACAAGCAGACGCTCTACCGTTTTTAATTAATTTAGTCCAAACACATCAACCCCAGTCAATGAGTTTCCTCTTTAAAGGGTCTCGTTATACCCATATGGAAACGTTGATGGCTGATTTGATGGAGAAACTTTAAATGTTGCTATGGTTATTTGAACAATTGGCGGGGTATAACAGCTCGTTCCAAGTTGTTCGTTATTTAACACTACGTTCTTTATTGAGTGTATTGACCGCGTTGATGATCGGGTTGTTCCTTGGGCCGATGATGATTCGTAAATTACAAGCATTAAAATATGGTCAAGCGGTCAGCTCTTTTGCTCCAGAAAACCATGCTAAAAAAATGGGGACACCTACGATGGGGGGGATTTTGATCTTACTCTCCATCGGAATCAGTACCTTGTTGTGGGCTGATCTATCTAACCCTTATGTTTGGATCGTGTTAGGGGTGATGGTGGTGTTCGGTGCAGTCGGTTGGGCAGATGACTGGATCAAAATTCGCTATAAAGACAATGCTGGTTTACCTGCTCGAAAAAAATTCTTTTGGACTTCACTTGCTGCACTTGGGGCAGGTGTTGCGCTTTATGTGATTGCAAAACAACAAGATAGTCCTGTGCATACGGCAAACATGTTGGACTTGTTGATACCATTCTTTAAAAATCTTTCGATTCCACTTTCTGCAATTCCACTCGGTTTGGCATTTATTGCTTTTACTTACTTGGTGATCAATGGTGCTTCGAATGCGGTTAATTTAACTGATGGTTTAGATGGTTTGGCGATTATGCCGATTGTCATGGTTGCTGCTGGTTTAGGTGTATTTGCTTATTTGTCTGGTGATGTTCGCTTTGCAACTTATCTGCATATTCCTTACATCAAATATACCTCTGAATTGGTGGTGATCTGTTCAGCAATGGTGGGTGCTGGTTTAGCTTTCCTTTGGTACAATGCCCACCCTGCGCAGATTTTCATGGGTGATGTTGGCGCTTTAGCATTGGGTGCAATGTTGGGTACGATTGCGGTGATGGTGCGTCAGGAAATCGTATTTGCGATTATGGGCGGTGTTTTCGTCATGGAAGCAATTTCTGTTTTCTTGCAGATTGGTTCATTGCGTATGCGAAATAAGCGTGTGTTCTTAATGGCACCCTTGCATCATCACTATGAAAAGCAGGGATGGAAAGAAACACAGGTGGTCATTCGATTCTGGATTATTACGATTTTCTTGGTCGTTTTAGGTTTAATGACCTTAAAATTACGTTAAGCCACGATTCAAAGAAAGAAGCTGGTGAAAATGCCAGCTTTTTTATGTTTGGAGAAAATGAATGAGTTTATTGATGTGCCCTGTGTGTCGCCAAGCTCTACACTTGGCGGAAAATGCATGGCGATGTGAGAATGGTCATAGTTATGATGTGGCAAAACAAGGCTATGTCAATTTACATGTGGTGCAGCATAAGCACAGTAAGACACCTGGAGATACACCTGAATCGGTATTGGCGCGTCGAGAATTTTTACAGGCAGGATTTTATCAACCTTTACAACAGACGGTGGTTGCATTGTTACAGCAACTACAACCTAAATCAGTCTTAGATATCGGTTGTGGTGAGGGGTACTATACGAGCGCAATGCAAGGGTGCACAGATCAATGTGTTGGGGTAGACATTGCCAAAACAGCGATACAGCGTGCAGCCAAGCTCAATGCGAACGTCACTTGGGTTATCGGTACAGGAGCAACTTTGCCTGTACAAGACCGAACTATTGATGTGTGTACCAGCTTGTTTAGCCCAATTCCTCAAAGTGAAATTGTTCGCGTATTAAGGGAGAATGGTTATCTGATCGTAGTGACACCTGCACCAAGACATTTATATGAGTTGCGTGAAGCTTTGTTCGAACAAGTAACTTTGCATGAGCCTCAGAAGTTTGTGGAACAGTTAGCTGCGCAGTTCAAGCTGGTTCAATCACAATGCGTCGAAGCACCAATGTTGCTGGATCAATATGCATTAAAAAACTTAATTGCAATGACGCCTTATGCTTATAAAGCCAATCCTGAGCGACGTATGAAGCTAGAACAAGTACAGCAATTTTCGGTCATTGCTGCTTTTCAGATTTATGTATTTGAAAAAAACCAACAGCCACCAAATTGATGACTGTTGGTTCTGTTAAAACCTGAAACTATTGAATTTGATTAATTAAATTCTCGATACCATCACGCTCTCTTTGTTGTGGTGGGTTCTGGGTGGTAGAGCCCATGTTTGGAGGCTGTCTGCGTGCAGGGGTGATCGTCTGTTCAGTATTGGATGTCGTTTCAGATAAATCTGAAAAATCACTTTGAGCTGAAGTGGTGGGCGCTGGCGGCGCAGGGCGATAAAGTGGACGAGCCAAAGGTGGAGATGCTCGGTATTCTTTACGATCCTGATTTTGCTGAACTTGCATTTGATCATGTGAGATCGGGTCTTTGGCATCTTTGTCCAATTTTACCCATGCAGACGGTGTGTCTTTTAAAGCATTTGCCATAAAGTTCGTCCAAATTGGCAATGCAGCGACTCCACCATATTCTCTGCGGCCCAGTGTTCGTGGTTGGTCGAATCCAACCCAAGCAACCGCGACAAGATTTCCATTGAAACCAGCGAACCATGCATCTTTGGCATCGTTGGTTGTACCTGTTTTACCCCCTAAATCATCACGACCGATTCGAAGTGCAGCCCGACCAGTACCATGCTGAATAACATCACGTAATATGTTAGCCATATCATAGGCAGAGCTGGATTTTAGGATGCGTTGTGCTTGACGATAGTCACTGTTGGTTTTGACCATTTGTTCAGTTTGAGTTGTATTTTCCATTACTTCAGAAGCGGCATTGTCTTGCTCTAGGCTTTGATTGGTGATTTCAGTAACATTACTTTGCTGTTCATCTGTTGGCGCTATAGCTTGGGCATCTGATGAATTCTTGTTGATACATGGAATACATGCATATTCAGGTTTGGCTGTATAGATCACTTTGCCAGTGACATCTTCGATACGTTGGATAAAATGCGGTTGAACACGATAGCCACCATTGGCAAAAGTTGCATACCCTGTTGCCATTTGTACAGGCAGTACCTGTGGCGTTCCTAAGGCAATGGTATAGTTACGTGGAATTTGATCTTCTTGTAAGCCAAAGTCCATGAATAACTGACGTGTACGCTCGATTCCAACATTTTGTAATAAACGTACTGAAACTGTATTTCGAGAAAGATATAGAGCACGTCGTAGCGGGATCATACCGAGATAGCGGCCGTCAGTGTTTCTTGGTGACCATCTACCAATGGTAATTGGACTATCATTGACCATGCTATATGGCGTCATGCCGCGTTCTAATGCAAGGGCATAGACGAACGGCTTGATGGTTGAACCTGGTTGACGCCAGCCTTGGATGGCACGGTTAAATTTTGAATGATAAAAGTTATAGCCCCCTACAACAGCTTCTATTGCGCCGTCATTCGGATTTAGAGCAATCAATTGGCCTTGAACCCGCGGAATTTGGGTTAATGCCCAAGCTGTTTTATCGCTATTTGGACGTAAACGAACAATATCTTTAACCTTCACAATTTGTGAGGCATTCGAAGGTGCTCCGCCTACGCTATTCACATTGCGGTATGGGCGAACCCATGACATGCCCGACCAATTTACAGTAACCGTTGAGCCGTCTTGTAATAAGGCTTCAAAGGAGTTGTTATTGATTTTGGTCACTTGAGCCGGAAATGTATTGGCAAAAGCCATAAATTGATTCAATGGTTGATCGTGAGCTTCAGCACCACGCCACCCATGACGTCGATCATAAGCTTCTAAACCATCTTGGAGGGCTTGTTCTGCATAGCGTTGGCGTTTACTGTCAATGGTTGTATAAACTTTATAGCCAGAATCTGTTGCTTGTTCACCAAAGTGTTTCACTAATTCAGCACGGACCATTTCGCCCACATACGGAAATACATTGCTCACTGAGCGATCAACCATATTTAAGTTAATCGGCTCTGCGACGGCTTTTTGGTATTGATTTTGATTAATATAGCCGAGTTGTAACATGCGCCCAAGAATCCAATTACGGCGCTCCAGTGCGCGTTGTGGATTGGCAACAGGGTTATAGCGAGATGGGGCTTTAGGTAAGCCTGCGATCATCGCCATTTCGGCAATACTTAGATCATCAATCTCTTTGTTGTAATAAATTCGTGCTGCTGCTGCGATTCCGTAGGCGTTTTTACCTAAAAAGATTTTGTTTACATACGAACTGAGAATTTCTTGTTTACTTAGATTTTGTTCAATTTTTCTGGCAAGAAAGACTTCTGTTAGTTTGCGTCGTAGTGTTCGTTCTGGACTTAAATAATAATTTTTTGCAACCTGCATGGTGATCGTTGAGCCGCCCGTTTGCACATCAGATCCAGTAATTGACTCGGTTATCGCTCGCCCGAGACCTTTAAAACTGATACCACTATGCTCAAAAAAGGAAGAATCTTCTGCAGCCAGAAACGCATGGATAAAGGTGGGTGGAATTTGCTCATATTCAACAGGAATGGAAAGGTTACCGCCATATTCAGCAATAAGTTGATTATCTGCTGTATAGACCTGCAATGGTTTTATAAGTGGCGCCTTTTTTAATGAGCTCATATCTGGCAGAGATGGTGCCAGATAGAGATACATGCCATAGAATCCCATTGGAAGTGAGACTAAGATAATAATAAGGATCAAAAAAAATGGGCGAACAATACCAGAACTGGATAGCTTTTTCATAATAAGTAAGTTTTAATAAGAGCGAATGGCAAACTAATTGTGGTCAGTATATCCTTTAGACATGCGGATTGTTAGATGAGATATTGTATCCGTATTAATTAAAGACCAAAACAAATTAGTATGTTGTATTTTTTGGGGATAAAAAAATAAATAGGAAAGTACTGTGCTCAGGTTATATCGTAAACCAAATAAGGGGTTAGTGGGGGTCGATATTAGTTCGACAACTGTTAAATTATTGGAGCTCTCTGTAAAGAACGGTAGATATTGGGTTGAAAGTTATGCTGTGATGCCGCTGCCTGAAAATAGTGTGGTGGAAAAAAGCATTCTGAACCCAGAGGCGGTAGGTGATGCACTTGAAAGAGTGGTGAACCTTGCGAATCCTCACACCAGTAATGTTGCGATGGCAATTCCGACATCTATGGTCATTAATAAGATTATAGAAATGGATGCTGACATGACGGATGAAGAACGTGAAGTTCAAATTCGTATGGATGCTGAGCAATACATTCCGTTCCCATTAGATGAAGTGAGTCTTGATTTTGAAGTCCTGCCTGATCGATTAAATAATCCAAATCGGGTGAATGTACTTCTGGTTGCAACACGTACTGAAAATGTAGATACCCGTGTTGAAGTGTTGGAACTGGCTGGCTTAACAGCAAAGAAAGCAGATGTTGAAAGCTATGCAATGGAACGTGCATTCTGCGTCTTTTCTGATACCTTGCCGATGGGTGCCAATACTGTTGGGATATTAGATATTGGCCATACGATGACCACCTTGTCTGTTATGCAGAAAGGGAAAATTATCTACACGCGTGAGCAGGTTTTTGGTGGACGTCAACTGACACAAGATATTCAAAGTCGTTATGGTTTATCTTTTGAAGAAGCCGGTCGTGCAAAAAAAGAAAGAACCTTACCTGATGATTACGATATTGAAGTGTTAGAGCCATTCTTGGATGCAGTGGTACAACAAGCAGCACGTTCACTACAGTTCTTCTTTTCATCATCTCAGTTTAATGAAATTGATCACATCTTGCTAGCAGGCGGAAATGCGAATATTCCCGGTCTAGCGAAGTTATTACAACAAAAATTAGGTTACCGAGTAACGATTGCCAATCCATTTTTACAAATGGGGTTTTCTCCACAAATCGATATTAAAAAAATTGAAAATGATGCGTCCTCACTGATGGTTGCATGTGGTTTGGCATTGAGGAGTTTTGATTAATGGCAAAGATTAACTTACTCCCTTGGCGTGATGAGCTAAGAGAACAAAGAAAGAAACAATTTATTGCATTTTGTGTTGGGGTGGCTGCTTTAGGAATCGCATCTGTATTTACAGCATGGATGTATTTTGATCACAAGCTGAATGATCAAGAACAAGCAAACCAGTTTATTGTGAGTACCAATCAAAACTTAGATGTTCAACTGAAGTCATTAGAGGGATTGCAAGAGCGTCGCAATGCGATTATTGAACGCATGAAGTTGATTCAAGGACTGCAAGGACAACGACCAGTCATTGTACGTTTGGTTGATGAGTTGGTGCGTGTAACCCCTCCAACAATGTACATCACTAAGTTTACGCGTACAGGTGATAAATTTACCATCGAAGGAAAAGCAGAGAGTCCAAATACCGTTGCCGAGCTGTTACGAAATTTGGAAGCTTCACCTTGGTATCGTAACGCATTTATGAATTCGTTTTTGGCATCAGAAGAGAAAAAAGATAAAGCCGTTAGCTCTTTAGTTCCTCGTGTCGAAGAAAATTATGGCAGTTTCGTTGTTACTGTAGACTTGGGTGAAATTGGAACCACGGTGACAACTGATCCTGCTTCAGAATCAGCTGCATCAGTAACAGTGGGAGGCGCACAATGAGTCAAGATGAACTAAATGATCTCAATCAAGAAGGCGCAGCTGTAAAGAAAAAGAAAATGACAGTTGAGCAATTTTTTCAGCAATTTAATACCTTAGATATGAACAACTATGGCAGTTGGCCATGGTCGGTAAAAGTGACGTGTTGGATTTTTATTTTACTCGCTGTTGCGGCATTGGGTTATTTTGTTGTGATCCAAAAGCAGCTACAGACGATAGCTAATGCTGAAGCGCGTGAACAAAGTCTATTAAATTAGTTTAGAGAAAAGGAATCTAAATTACGCAACTTACAGCAATACCAAACTCAATTGCAAGAAATGGAAGCGAATTTTAATCAACAGCTTGAGCAGTTGCCAAAAGAAACTGAAATTCCGAGTTTGGTTGAGGATATGAACTTAACTGGGGTAAATTCAGGTCTGAAATTTAAAAACATTCGTTTAGAAAAAGAAGTTAGACAAGAGTTCTTCATCGAGCAACCAATTAGTTTGGAAGCAACAGGGGATTATCATGCTTTTGGTGCTTTCGCGACAGGTATTGCCGCTTTACCTCGTATCGTGACTTTGCATGACTTTGCTGTAGAGGCGAAAGAAGATACTCAGAAAAAGTCTGATATTCCTGTTGTTCATTATACGGTCAAAGCAAAAACTTATCGTTATGTCGGTGCGGATGATCAGGTTGATAGCACTGCTGTTTCAGGGGGGCAACGCTAATGAATAATTATAAATTATTACTTACATTATTCGTTGGTCTTGGGATGGTGGGGTGTGACTCTCGCATTGATGCGGTGAATCAAAAAATGGCTGAAATTCGTAATCAGCCACCGTTACCGATTGAACCTGCGCCTATTTTTACGCCAGTTCCTCTATTTAATTACGCAGCACACCAACTGAAAAGTCCATTTATGCCAAGTTCGTTGGCGGCTGAATTAAAAATTATGGCAGGTAAACGTGTTTATCCTAATTTTAATCGCCAGCCTCAGCCTTTAGAAAGCTATGCCTTAGAGTCTTTGAATATGAAAGGCAGTATGCGTGGCCGTGCTAATGAAACCATTGCACTGATTCAAACACCAGATGGGCAGATTGAACGGGTGCAAGTGGGAAGCTATCTGGGGATGAATCAGGGGCGGATTATTAAAATTAGTCCAACACAAATCGATTTGGTTGAAATCGTTCCTGATGGGCGAGAGGGTTATGTTGAGAGACCAAGAACACTCGTTTTAATTGGACCTGCGCCGTAAGATTAAGGGAATAACAATGAAAAAACAGTTTAAAGATTCTTTATTTGGGGAAGCGAAGACCATGAATCGTGCATTCCGTCAATTTTCAATGGGTGCTGTCGCAATAGCAGTGATGCAGGTAGCATCAGCACAAGTGAACATGACCAACATTGTGCCAATGAGTTTGGCTGATCAGGGGACAGAAATTCGTGTCATGTTTAATGGTCTGCCACCACAGCCGCAGGCATATCAACTTGAACAACCCTCTCGTTTAATTTTGGATTTTGATAAAGCTAAACAAACCTTAAAGCAGAGCTCTATTCCTGTTGCAACCAATGAAGCCAGCTCAGTAGAAGTCGCTGCGGATGAACAGCGTTCTCGTGTGATTGTGAATTTGAAAGATGCAGGCGCTTTTACCACACGTGTAGAAGGTAATACTTTTATTCTAAAAATTAATTCTGCGCGTCCTGCTATTGCGAGTCCTGTATCTGCGACTGCCCGTCAAGTACAACAAGGGGTTTCAAATATTGGTTTCCAACGTGGCAATCAAGGTGAAGGTCTAGTTGTGATTGATTTATTGGGTAGTAATACGCCAGTAGATGTACAACAGCAAGGGAGTAAAATCGTTGTGCGAACCATGGGGAATAAAATTCCGACCCATTTAGCACGTCGTTTAAATACCAATGATTTCGCAACCCCTGTAGCAAGTATTGATGCCTATAATGATAAAGGTAATGGTGTGATTACCATTCAGTCTGCGGGTAGTTATGAATACATGGCTTATCAAGCTGAAAATAAACTGACGATTAGTTTAAAGCGACCTGAAGAAAAATCACCATTAAAAGCAAAATCTCAAACTTATACTGGCAATAAGATTTCTTTAGATTTCCAAGATATTGAAGTGCGTCGTGTGCTGCAGTTACTTGCTGATTTTACCAATATCAATATGGTGGCTGCTGATACGGTACAAGGGAATATTACTTTACGCCTAAAAGATGTACCTTGGGATCAGGCTTTGGATATTGTCTTAAAGACCAAAAATCTAGATAAGCGTCGTAATGGTAATGTGATATGGATCGCGCCAGTTTCAGAGTTGATTAAGGCTGAGGAAGAAGAGGCGAAAGCCATTGCTCAAAGTGTAAAGCTTGCACCAATTCAATCTGAATATATCAAGCTGAGCTATGCAAAAGCAGCAGATATTTTAAAACTGATCGAAGATTCTCGTGATGGTAAAGCTGGCGGAGTGAATCGTACAGCAAACTCTGATTCACTTGCTTTAGAAAGCTTATTGAGTCCGCGAGGTAGTGCTGTCGCAGATGTGCGTACTAATACTTTGATCGTCAATGATACTGCCCAAAATATTGACAAGATCCGTAAGATGGTGGATCTGTTAGATGTTTCAGTTAAACAGGTGATGATCGAAGCCCGTATTGTTCGAGCGAGTACCGACTTTACCCGAGAGATGGGAGTGAAGTGGGGAATCCTATCTCAAGGTGTTACCCGTAATAATGACCTGTTAGTTGGTGGAAGTGACACTACGCTATGGAATTTGAGAGAGCCGAAAAAAGATAGCGAAACTGGTGGATGGAAATATGAAATCGAACGTCCCGATAATTTAAATGTAGATTTGGGTGCAGTTACTCCGGGTGCAAGTCGTATTGCTTTTGGCTTAATTAGCCTCTCTGACTTTATGTTGGATTTAGAACTTTCAGCAGTACAGGCGGATGGTTTTGGTGAGGTTATTTCAACGCCTAAAGTGATGACTGCCGATAAGCAACCTGCAAAGATCGAGTCAGGAACCAAAATTCCTTATTCATCTTCGACGGGTGGGGGTGCAAATGCGGTACCTAAAACTGAGTTCATTGATGCAACTTTAAGCCTAGATGTGACTCCAAGTATCACGCCCGATGGAAAAGTCATGATGAAACTTAACATTGCAAAAGATGCACCTGGCGCACCAACGCCAACGGGTCAATTAACCATTAGTAAGAATTCAATTGATACCAATGTTTTGGTTGATAATGGTGAAACTGTAGTGCTTGGTGGTATTTTTGAGCAGGAAAATATTAGCTCGCAAATTAAAGTGCCATTTTTAGGTGATCTTCCGTATGTGGGGCGACTTTTCCGTCGTGATCTGAAAACAGACAATAAACGTGAACTGCTTATTTTTGTGACACCGAGAATTGTTAATGACACTTTGACCAGAAATCATTAATATATTTTCAATAATTGCAATTAATATAGGTGGCGCCTTTGCCAAGCAAAGCGTTTGAATCCCTACCAAATATCTATTTGGTAGGGCCGATGGGGGCAGGAAAAACAACTGTTGGTCGACACTTAGCTGAACTGTTAGGACGAGATTTCATGGATAGCGATCATGAAATTGAACGTAAAACAGGGGCGACGATTCCATGGATTTTTGAGAAAGAAGGTGAAGTGGGGTTTCGTTTGCGTGAAACAAATGTGTTGAATGATTTAACTGCCCGCTCTTCACTTGTTTTGGCTACAGGTGGCGGGGCAGTGACCCAACGACCCAATCGAGAACTTTTAAAACAACGAGGCATTGTTGTTTATCTATATACTCCTGTAGAGCTACAACTACAGCGAACCTATCGCGATAAAAATCGTCCATTATTACAAGTCGAAAACCCAGAACAGAAGTTACGTGACTTATTGGAGACACGTGATCCTTTGTATCGTGAGGTCGCACATCATATTATTGAAACTAATCAAGGTGCTGCACGTGATCTTGCTCAGCGAATTCTGCAAGTCATTTTATCTAAACAAGTTAAGTAAATCTGTCGTTGGTTTAAGTTATGCAAACATTATATGTCGAGTTAGGTGAGCGTCGTTATCCGATTTTTATTGGAAGTCATTTAGATCCTAAAACTTTGCTTGAGCCATATTTACATGGGCGACAAGTCATGCTGGTTTCCAATACCACTGTCGCTCCTTTATATTTGCAAAGCTACAAAGATGCGCTCATTCAACTGAATAAGCAGGTTGCGCAGTGCATCTTACCTGATGGTGAGCAATTCAAAGATATTCAACATCTCAACTTGATTTTTGATGCTTTATTAGAGTCTGGTTTTAATCGTGACTGCACGGTACTGGCTTTGGGTGGTGGTGTAATTGGCGATATGGCTGGATTTGCATCGGCATGTTTTCAGCGTGGCGTGAATTTTGTACAAGTACCGACCACGCTTTTATCTCAGGTAGATTCGAGCGTTGGGGGGAAAACGGGGATTAATCATCCTTTGGGGAAAAACATGTTAGGTGCTTTTCAGCAACCGCAGGTGGTGCTTGCGGATATGGCCCAGCTAGATACCTTGCCTGATCGCGAGCTATCAGCGGGTTTGGCTGAAGTCATTAAATATGCACTATTGGGTGATCAAGACTTCTTGTTATGGTTAGAGCAACATATGGATGCATTGGTTGCTCGTGATGCAAATTTACTAGCAGAAGCGGTTTATCGCTCATGTGCCCATAAAGCACGTATTGTTGCTAATGATGAAAAAGAACAAGGTGAGCGAGCATTATTGAATTTAGGTCATACTTTTGGTCATGCGATAGAGTCTTATTTGGGTTATGGCGTATGGTTGCATGGAGAGGCTGTTGCAACGGGTATGGTCATGGCAGCAGATTTATCACAGCGTTTAGGATGGATCGCAGTTGAAGATGTAGAACGTACAAAAAAAATCATTCAACGTGCTAATTTACCGATATCATGTCCAAAAATACCATTAGATGAGTTTCTTGCTTATATGGCACATGATAAAAAAGTTTTAAATGGTCAATTGCGCTTAGTTTTGCTCCAAAAGTTAGGGCAAGCTGTGATCACTAAAGACTTTGATATTGAGCTAATGAAACAATCTATTCTTACAAATCAATCTGCATCATAAATCACGAAGGAAAGCATGGCTGTGTCACGATCAATTTGGCAAAATATTCAACAATATAGCTGGCTAGTTTTAGCGCTCGCTTGTTTAATTGCTGCATTGGTTTTTTGGGCGGTGACGGATCGTGATGCTTTGGTTGAAGTGGAGCAACCTTCGAAAACGGAAACCTCTGTGCAAATTCAACCTGAAAAGGTCGCTGCCACGACGCATTTGGGTGCCTTATCAGATAGTGTAAGACCTTTGGATTTAAAAGCGCGTGTGGTGGTTGCTAACGAGCATCTTCCTGAATTTCGTGGGACGAAATTTGTCAAAGACAATCAGCGTCGTTGGACGATGGAAATTTTTCGTAGTTCAAACGAAGCAATTATTAAAAACTTTTTATTAAATCGCTCAGATCGTAAAAAATTTACTTATTTTCGTTTAAGTGGCCAAGATCAAGTTGAACAATATGTTTTGGTATATGGTCTGTTTGCCAATCCAGATGAAGCGAATCGTCAATTTGCACAATTAGAGTTGATTCTACCAGAATCAATCCAACCGAAAGCACAGCGGCTCGAAACTTACGTCGATTTAGTGAATGATTTGGGTGCAGATGAGATGAAGCTGGCCACCAATCAGCTCTATGCGATTCAATTAAAACCCGCTGCTTTACCAAAGGTTGATGAAACGCTATTAATTGGGGCCACTCGAAGTGCGACTTCAGCCAATAAAGCAACTTCATCAGCAGATGCATCGACAACCGTGAGAACAACGGTGACTCGCCGTGATGCACAAGGCAATGTCGTGAATGTCCAGCAAAATCAGTCTCCTGTCCATACACCGACAAATGCAGAGAAAATAAAAGAAAATTCAGATTCTTCTAAGCGCGAAATCAGTGACCCCTTTAATTAATGAGCACTAAAATGGTGCTTTATTAGTGCAATATTGTGGCGCTATGCTTTTTTGTGGTGCATTTTTGGTCAGTAAATCTTGGTCTCAGATTACTATAAATTAAAGTTATTTTAATTTTTTTAATGATTTAGTAAATTTATATCTTATTGGCATGTTTTTTGCTTTTTTGTGGTGCTAATTTGTCTGCTCAATGTTCTTTTTGGTGCTAAATGACTCATTAATTTGGTGAAATGTAAAGTTTTCTGCTTTACAAAGCCTTGCTAAGGTGTAATAACTGAAAACACATTACATGGTAAATACGCTGATTCTTGGATGAGAAAGACGTATATTGCAAATTCGCCATGAAAAATGTTTTCGCGAAGCATTGAACTTTGTATGAGTTAATCGGCAATATCGCAGAAAATGAATTGATTGTTTGTTGCTCGAAAGAGCCATGTTGAAAAGAAGGGTACGCTATGCACATGCCATCGCCTAATACTGTAGCTCCCGCTCAAGGTTTATATCAACCTGATGAGTTTAAGGATAACTGTGGTTTTGGTCTGATCGCCCACATGAAAGGGGAATCAAGCCATCATTTAGTTGAAACCGCGATTCACAGTTTAAGTTGCATGACGCACCGTGGTGGTATTGCCGCAGATGGTAAGACAGGAGATGGGTGCGGATTGTTATTGGCTATGCCTAAACAATTTTTCCGTGATGAAGCACTAAAATTAGGGGTCAACCTGACAGAAATTTTTGCTGCGGGTACTGTATTTCTAAATATTGATCCAGCACTTGCTCAAAATGCAAAGAATATTCTGAATAAGGAAATTGCAGCGGAAGGTTTAACAGTTGCAACGTGGCGTGTTGTGCCAACAAATAATGACGCATTAGGCGAGATTGCATTGCAATCATTGCCTGTGTTCGAACAAATTCTTGTAAATTGCCCAATGGGCTTAACTGAGGTTGAATTCAACCGTAAGTTGTTTTTAGCGCGCCGTCGTGCTGAACAACAGTTGCACAATGATCCTTTATTCTATGTGACGACTTTAGCAACAACGGTAATCAGCTATAAAGGTCTGATGATGCCTGCGGCAATTGCTGACTTTTATACTGACTTGGCGGACGAGCGTTTAAAATCACATATCGTGGTATTCCATCAGCGTTTCTCAACCAACACATTACCGCGTTGGCCGTTGGCTCAGCCATTCCGTTATCTTGCGCATAATGGTGAGATTAATACCATTACTGCAAACCGTAATTGGGCTTTGGCGCGTACTCCAAAATTTGAAAACCCATTATTGCCAGGTCTAACTGAGTTAAATCCAATTGTAAACCGTACTGGTTCGGACTCTTCTAGCTTAGATAATATGCTTGAAATCCTTGTGGGCGGTGGTATGGATCTATTCCGTGCATTACGTATGCTTGTTCCACCAGCATGGCAAAACGTTGAAACATTAGATGCGGATTTGCGTGCCTTCTATGAGTTCAACTCTAAGCATATGGAAGCGTGGGATGGTCCTGCTGGGTTAGTTATTCAAGATGGTCGTCATGCGATCTGTATGTTGGACCGTAATGGTTTGCGTCCTGCGCGTTGGGTGATCACAAAGAATGATTACATCACGTTGGCCTCTGAGATTGGCGTATGGGACTATCATCCAGAAGATGTGGTGTCTAAAGGTCGCGTTGGCCCAGGTCAAATCTTGGTGGTTGATACCCTAACCAGTAAAGTGCTAGACACTAAAGATGTCAGTAATCATCTTAAAAATATGCGTCCGTATCGTGAATGGTTGCGTGATCATGCCATTCGCCTGAAAGCGAATCCTGAGTTAGAAGAGCAATTGATTGATCAAGGTTTAGTAGGCGATCAATTAAAAGCAGCTCAAAAAATGTTTATGGTGACATTTGAAGAGCGTGATCAGTTATTACGTCCGATTGCTGAAAGTGGTCAAGAGGCGGTGGGTTCGATGGGTGATGATACGCCAATGGCAGTATTGTCTCGTCAAGTACGCCATGTGTCTGACTATTTCCGTCAACAATTTGCGCAAGTCACCAATCCACCAATTGATCCATTACGTGAATCAATTGTAATGTCATTGGAAACTTGTTTAGGTCGTGAGCAAAACGTATTCGAACAAGGTCCAGAACATGCGGATCGCATCATTATTTCAAGCCCTGTATTGTCTAATTCGAAAATGCAGCAGCTTCGTGATGTTGAAAAAGAGCGCGAAGGCTATGGCGTAGTTGATATTGATTTGAATTACGCTGAGACTGAGGGTTTGCAAGCTGCAATTACACGTATTTGTGAAGAAGCCGCGCAAGCAATTCGTGATGGTAAGACTTTGATTGTTTTAACGGATAAAAATATTCGTGAAGGTTTCTTACCCGCAAATTCAGCATTGGCAACAGGTGCAGTTCACCATTATTTGATTAAAACCGGTTTGCGTACTGATGCAAACATTTTAGTTGAAACGGGTTTTGCTCGTGACCCACATCAATTCGCTGTATTGCTTGGCTTTGGTGCAACAGCGGTGTATCCGTACTTAGCTTATGACGTAATCAATGATTTGGTTGCTAAAGGTGAGTTATTGGGTGATCCAATTCACGCACAAGCGAATTTCCGTAAAGGGATTGAGAAAGGCTTATTAAAAGTTCTCTCTAAAATGGGCATCTCGACGGTTGCCTCTTATCGTGGTGGTCAGTTATTTGAAGCAGTTGGTTTATCTTCAGAGGTTGTGGACCAATGTTTCCTTGGTGTGCCAAGTCGTATTCAAGGCGCAACCTTTGCTGACTTAGAGAAAGACCAGAAGAAGTTGGCGATCACTGCTTGGCAGAACCGTAAGCCGATTGATCAAGGTGGTTTACTCAAATTTGTTTTTGGTAAAGAGTACCATGCGTTCAACCCTGATGTGATTAACTCGCTTCATAAAGCGGTGCGTTCAGGTCAATACCAAGACTTTAAAGAATATGCAGAGTTGGTAAATAATCGCCCTGTTGCAACGATTCGTGACTTATTTAAGTTAAAAACCACCAATTCAATTTCGCTTGATCAAGTTGAAACCATTGAAGAGATTTTACCTCGTTTTGACTCTGCAGGTATGTCATTAGGTGCATTGTCTCCAGAAGCGCATGAAGCAATTGCGATTGCAATGAATACCATTGGTGGTCGTTCAAACTCAGGTGAGGGCGGTGAAGATCCTGCGCGTTATGGCACGATTCGTAACTCAAAAATTAAACAGATCGCATCAGGTCGTTTTGGTGTAACACCAGCGTACTTAACTTCTGCTGAAGTTCTACAGATCAAAGTGGCGCAAGGTGCGAAACCAGGTGAGGGTGGTCAGCTACCGGGTGGTAAAGTAAATGGCTTGATTGCGCGTTTACGTTACTCGGTGCCGGGTGTGACCTTGATTTCTCCACCTCCACACCACGATATTTATTCGATTGAAGATTTGTCGCAATTGATCTTTGACTTGAAGCAAGTCAATCCTCAAGCAATGGTTTCAGTAAAATTAGTATCTGAGCCAGGTGTTGGAACAATTGCTGCAGGTGTTGCAAAAGCTTATGCAGACTTCATCACCATTTCAGGTTATGACGGTGGTACAGCAGCCTCACCGCTTTCGTCGATTCACCATGCGGGTTCACCATGGGAGTTGGGTTTAAGTGAAGCGCATCAGGCTCTTCGTGTAAACGACTTGCGTGGTAAGGTTCGTGTTCAAACTGATGGTGGTTTAAAAACAGGTCTGGATGTAATCAAAGCAGCAATTTTAGGTGCTGAAAGCTTTGGTTTCGGTTCTACACCAATGATCGCATTAGGTTGTAAATATCTTCGTATTTGCCACTTGAATAACTGTGCAACTGGTGTGGCAACCCAACAAGACCATTTACGCCAAGAGCATTATATTGGCGAGCCACAAATGTTGATTAACTTCTTCAAATTCATTGCTGAAGAAACACGCGAATGGTTGGCTGCATTAGGCGTTTCATCACTAAAAGACTTGATTGGTCGTGTTGATTTACTAGAAGTATTACCGGGTGAAACTGAAAAACATGCACACTTAGACCTAAGTGCATTATTAACCTCTCATCCTGCAGCAGAAGGCAAGGCACAATATTGCCAAGTTCAAGGCAATGAACCATTCGATAAAGGTGTCTTGGCTGAACGTATGGTTGAAGAAATGCTACCAGCGATTGAAGCGGGAACAGGCGGCTCATTTAACTTTACTGTAGGTAACTGTGATCGTTCAATCGGTGCGCGTATCTCGGGTGAGATTGCACGTCGTTATGGCAACTTGGGAATGGAAAACAGCCCTGTTGTGATGAATTTGGTTGGTACTGCTGGTCAATCACTTGGTGTGTGGAATGCAGGTGGCTTGCATATCAAACTTGAAGGTGATGCTAACGACTATGTTGGTAAAGGCATGGCGGGTGGTCGTGTATCGATCTTCCCACCAAAAGGCTCACCATTCCAAACACAAAATACTGCGATCATTGGTAACACCTGTTTATATGGTGCAACAGGCGGTAAGTTGTTTGCAGCGGGTACCGCAGGTGAGCGTTTTGCCGTTCGTAACTCAGGTGCATTTGCAGTGATTGAAGGTGCAGGAGACCACTGTTGTGAATATATGACGGGTGGTGTGGTGACTGTATTAGGTAAGGTTGGTCACAACTTCGGTGCAGGTATGACGGGTGGTTTTGCTTATGTGCTTGACCTCGACAATGACTTTGTTGATTACTACAACCATGAGTTGATTGACCTCAACCGTATCTCGACAGAAGCGATGGAAGATCATAAAGAATATCTATTACGTATTCTTGATGAGCATATCCAAGAAACAGGCAGTGCTTGGGCTTACAAAATCCGTAATGAGTTCGACTTCTATAGTCGTAAGTTCTGGCTTGTAAAACCAAAAGCTGCTAATTTGCAAACGCTTTTGAAAACAACCCAAGCTGATCCACAATAATTCCACGACTGCAAAGACATAGGCAGGTGCAGAGGTGAAGAAAACCGCTGCGCCTACCCACGGAGAGAGACATGGCAGAACGCCTCAATAATGACTTTCAATTTCTGGACGTACCACGCCAAGATCCAGAGAAAAAAGATATTACTGTCCGCAAAGCAGAATTTGTGGAAATTTATAAACCTTTTACTGCTGAAGTGGCTGCGAATCAGACGCATCGTTGTTTAGGTTGTGGTAACCCGTATTGCGAATGGAAATGTCCTGTACATAACTATATTCCTAACTGGTTAAAGCTGATTGCAGAAGGTCAAATTTTCCAAGCAGCCGAGTTGTGCCACCAAACCAATACCTTGCCAGAAGTTTGTGGTCGTGTTTGTCCACAAGACCGTTTGTGTGAAGGTGCTTGTACCTTAAATGATGGTTTTGGTGCAGTGACGATTGGTAATGCGGAAAAATATATCAATGACACTGCCTTTGCTTTAGGCTGGCGTCCAGATATGTCTGGCGTAAAATGGACCAATAAAAAAGTTGCCATTATCGGTGCAGGCCCTGCGGGTTTAGGTTGTGCTGACATTCTTGCGCGCGGTGGTGTCAAGCCAGTGGTGTTTGATAAACGCCCTGAGATTGGTGGTCTACTTACATTTGGTATTCCAGAATTTAAAATGGAAAAAGATGTAATGAAGCGTCGTCGTGAAATCTTCACGGGGATGGGCATCGAATTCCGTTTAAATACTGAAATCGGTGTGGACGTTACAATCGAACAATTACTTGCTGAATACGATGCAGTGTTCATGGGGATGGGGACTTATACCTACATGAAAGGTGGCTTCCCGGGTGAAGATCTTGATGGTGTTTATGACGCATTGGATTTCTTGATTGCGAACGTAAATCGTTGCCAAGGTTGGGAAAAAGATCCAAGCGAATATATCAGTGTTGATGGTAAAAAGGTGATTGTGCTTGGTGGTGGTGATACTGCAATGGACTGTAACCGTACTTCGTTGCGTCAAGGCGCACAAGAAGTCACCTGTGCTTACCGTCGTGACGAAAGTAACATGCCGGGTTCTGCGCGCGAAGTGAAGAATGCCTATGAAGAGGGTGTGAAATTCCTGTTCAATCGTCAGCCAATTGAAATTGTAGGCGAGAATGGCAAAGTCACAGGTGTAAAAGTCGTGACGACACAGATGGGTGAGCCTGATAGCCGTGGTCGTCGTAGCCCTGAACCAATTCCTGGTTCTGAAGAAGTCTTACCAGCTGATGCGGTCTTATTGGCTTTTGGTTTCCGTCCAAGTCCAGCGGACTGGTTTGCGAATGCAAAAGTCAGCCTTGATGGTTCAGGTCGTGTGGTTGCTGCTGAGCAACAAGAATTTAAGTTCCAAACCTCTAATCCAAAGATTTTTGCGGGTGGAGATATGGTGCGTGGTTCAGATCTTGTCGTAACCGCAATCTGGGAAGGTCGTCAAGCTGCTGAAGGTATTTTAGATTATCTTGGTGTCTAACACTTAACGCTGAAACTTATTCTAAACAAAGCCTGCGAAATGCAGGCTTTGTTATTTCATCTGATCCATTTGGTAGTTTTGGCAAATTTTATAAGCTTTTTTGCCCTGTGCATCGAGTTTTCCCAGCGTAATACTCAAACTCAGTATAAAAATTGCGCAGGCACTCGATATGGCACTTGCAAATGTAAATCAAGAAAAAAGTTATTTAAACCGTCCTAAAGCCTTGGGAATTACGGTGCGACGTTTGCAATTTAATCCACAAAAAATTAAGCGGCATTATTTTGCGAATTCTCCACTGATGTCTCATCTGTTAACGGCACTTTCTTCTACTTTTCCGATTGGGGAGCAATACTTTGTCAATAGTGTTCGCAATGTGAGAGATAAAGTCAAAGATCCTCAATTACAAGCACAGATTGCTGCTTTTATTGGTCAAGAAGCGATGCACTCCAAGGCACACACTGAATTCAATGATGCATGGCGACGCGATGACTATAATTTAGATCGTTTCCAAGCGTGGCTGGCAAAACGAGATGATGCACTTCGGGATATTCATCCGAAATTACAATTGGCTTTAACCTGTGCTTTTGAACATTTTACTGCGATGTTAGGGAGATATATCCTCAGACATCCAGAGATTCTGAGTACCTTGGACGATGACGCAATGAAACTTTGGGTCTGGCACGCGATTGAAGAAATCGAGCATCGGTCTGTGGCCTTTGATGTCTACCAAGAAGTATATGGGGATGATCGTATTCGTCGTTTGTTGATGCGCAGTGTCACCACAGGTTTTGCGAGTTTGGTTTTTTATGGAACGACGCGTTTAATTTGGCAGGATAAATGGAAAAGTTTGCCCAAAGTCGGCGGTAATTTATTTGGTACTTATTTACTTGTAAAAATGTTAATTCAACTGATTCCTGAATACTTGTCGTATTATCAAGCGGATTTCCACCCTGCCAAACATGACTATACGAAGTTAGTCAATTATTGGAAAGCACGTATGGCTGATGAATATGGCATGATTTCATTTCAAGAAGAAACAGCATCCAAAATTTATAGTTAATTTAAGTCGACGCAAATTGTGTTTAGTGGGGCATTACTTCAAACATGGAAGTGATGCCTTTTTTATTTAAATATTGAATAACCAAATTTAATAAACTTTACACAGCGCGTAAAAAATCACATTACAATAAATTATTGTTAAAAATATAAAGAAAAACTTGAGGATAAATAGGTATGAAACTGATGAAACAAACTGCACTTGCAACAATTTTGGCAAGTACATTGCTATTCACGGGTTGTGGCTATAACACATTGCAAGTTAAAGATGAGGCGGTGACGGCTGCATGGTCAGAAGTGCAAAACCAGTACCAACGACGGGCTGATCTTGTACCTAACTTAGTAAATGTTGTGAAAGGCTATGCCAAACATGAAGAGCAAGTATTGACTGAAGTCACACAGGCACGTTCTAACGTTGCAGGCTTAAAAGTGGATAAAGAAGTCCTAGAAGATCCTGTGTTATTTGAGCGTTACCAGCAAGCACAAAGTCAATTGACTGGTGCACTATCCCGCCTGATTGCAGTTTCAGAGAATTATCCTGATCTTAAAGCCAATGAAAATTTCCGAGATTTACAAGCGCAACTTGAAGGTACGGAAAACCGTATTGCAGTCGCTCGTAATCGATATATTACCAGTGTTCAAGATTACAATGCTTATTCACGCCAATTCCCACAAGTCATGACTGCGAAAGTGATTGGCATGAAAACCAAAGAAAACTTCAAGGCGGAACAATCTGCTCAACAAGCTCCTACGGTTTCATTTAATTAACTTTGAATATTTGGGAGTAATTTTATGCTGAAAACATTGAAGCAAACATACAAACAGCGATTGGTCGTCGTTTGTATGCTTCTTTTGAGCGCAATTTGTTTTCAGCATAAGGTATGGGCAGAGCAAGCAACCGCCACTGATCAAAGTGATGTGTTGATTGCAGGCAAAATTATTCAAGAGCAACAAAGAGCCCAACCTTCGACCTCGACCGCCAACAATCAAAATACTCAAACATCAATCGAAGTTGCCAATGATATGGCAGATGGAGAGTCGATTCGAGGGCTGCCAACACTCAATCAACCTGTGATAGATCAGGCGAAGATTCTGAGCCCTGCTGAAATACAGCAATTAGATCAAAAGATTCTGAATCTATACCAACAAGGTAAGGCTCAGATTGGTGTGATTATTGTGCCCACCACAGGGCAAGAGGCAATTTTTGATTTTGCATTGAGAGCAGGGGAGAAATGGCAGCTTGGTTCAGCGAAACGAGACAATGGCTTGCTCATCGCCATTGCGATTAATGATCGGAACATTCAAATCCTCACGGGTTATGGTTTAGAAGGCGTGTTGCCTGATGTGGTATTGAGTCGAATTATTCGTAATCAAATTACACCCGCATTTAAACAAGGGCAGTACGCACAAGGTATCTCTGCTGGATTGGATGAAATTACCCGTATTGTGAATCTTGATCCTGAAATTGCACAACAGTCTGCACAAGAACTAAAAGAACGCCATGAACGAGCATTACAGCAACAGCAAGCCAAAGAGAATACTATGTCGATGGCACTGTTTATTCTGGTTGCTGGTGTGATTGGATCATTTGTGGTTGGAAAGCGTCTGAGTGCATCAACTGCTGGTGTAGCTGCTGCTGTTGCAGGGTTGGTCAATGGCGCTGGTGTTGTGATGAGTTTAATTTTGGGCATCGGTGTATTCTTTTTATTAATCACCTCTTTGGCACAACTCATCTTTCAGGCTTTTCTCTCTGGTGGAGGACGTGGTGGCGGCGGAGGTGGCGGTTTTGGTGGTGGAGGCTACCGTGGCGGTGGCGGTAGTTTTGGTGGAGGAGGTGCTTCAGGCTCATGGTAACGAAAACAGACACAACACAGATTATTACTCAACCGAAGTTGGATGAGCGTGTCACACCCAGTTTAAAACGTTGGTTTAAACACTTTTTGTATATCTCTGCGACACATCGTTATTTTAATCAACAGGACCGTGTTGAGATTGCCAAAGGTGTACAACAAGCCGAGCAGGGACACGTTGGCGAAATCCAAGTCGTAATTGAAGGGCATATTCCGTGTTCTCAGGCCTATTATCAAGATACGCGTTTACGGGCTCAGCAACTTTTTGCTGAACTTGGGGTGTGGGATACAGAACTGAATAGTGGGGTGTTGTTGTATCTAAATTTATGCGAGCGAAAAGTTGAAATTGTGATTGATCGTGGCTTAAAAAATGCAACGGATGTGGAAACTTGGCAACAGATTTGTGCTTTGATCATTGAAAAGTTAAAAAACAAACAATATCAGCAGGGCGTGTTGGTGGGCGTTGAAAAAATTGGTCAAGTGCTGGCACAATATTATGATCAACCGATCCCTGAACAAACCAATGAGTTGCCAAATGAGCCGATTATTTTAAATTGATCTTATGAATATCCATTCGAGAGACGAACAATTAAATTTTAACGATGAATGGTCGTGACGGTTACAATTTTTTTTCTGTGATCTATTCCGCTTAATTTTAAAACAATTCGAAAATAGTCAAAAATGAGAAGTTCTTTGAGCGTATCTAAAGAGATAAAGATGACGTTAATTGTCATTTTTTTTCATAAAATGTCTGAATTGCATTAATTGTGATCAGTGCTAATATTGTTTTAAGTCACTGTTTTTTTGAGTTAAAATTGGCTAAGCTAGGAGCTGGCATAAAACGTGCTGAATACAAGTAGCTGAATAAAGCTTATAAAAAATTTCTTTGTACACGACAAAAAAAGATAACTCATTGAAATAATGGCATAATACTTGTTTTCTGACGACGAATATGATGACACATTTCAATGAGTTACATCTCATCTTAAACAAATATCTAAAGTGGAACAAGTCACATGCAAAATGTTTTACACTGATTATGCTTGCATTAATTGTAAAACAGACATGTAATCTTTCTTCTGCATCTAAAGCCTTACCCATCAAGTGCTTACCACAATCATTTTATCGACGTATACAACGCTTCTTTGCAGATCAGTATTTCGATTATCGTCAAATTTCTCAGTTAATTTTCAATATATTTTCATTCGATAAAGTCCAATTAACTTTGGATAGAACTAATTGGAAATGGGGAAAACGAGATATTAATATCTTGATGTTAGCCATCGTCTATCGTGGAATAGCGATACCTATTGTTTGGACATTGCTCAATAAACGTGGAAATTCAGATACAAAAGAGCGTATTGCTTTGATTCAACGCTTTATCTCCATTTTTGGTAAAGATCGTATTGTGAATGTGTTTGCAGACAGAGAATTTATCGGTGAGAAATGGTTTACATGGTTAATTGAAAATGACATTAACTTCTGTATACGTGTTAAAAAAACTTTATTGTGACCAATCACTTAGCCAAGAATCATAAAATTAGTGATTTATTTCGTCATCTTCAAGTTGGTCAAACTGAATGTCGTAAACGACGTATTTGGGTTGGTCGAGTGAAACTGTATATTAGTGCGCTACGATTAGAAGATGGAGAGCTTTTACTTGTTGTTTCTCCTATGTTTAATGCTTCTGCTATTCGTGATTATGCATTACGCTGGGAAATCGAAACGTTATTTAGTTGTCTCAAAGGACGTGGATTCAATCTTGAAAATACTCGTTTAACAGACCCTAGACGAGTCAAGAAATTGATAGCAGTGCTAGCTATCGGTTTCTGTTGGTGCTATTTAACAGGTGAATGGCAACATGATCGGAAAAAAGCGATAAAAATAAAGAAGCATGGACGACTTTCAGTAAGTTTATTTCGCTACGGTTTGGACTATGTTCAAATGGCTATTCTACGTTTGATTGGTTTTGGAAAAAAAGAAGAATTTAAGAAAGTGCTAGCAATTTTAAGAAAGAAAAAGCCTGATAGGACAAGGATCCTATGAAATTTGTCGTGTACAGAGAAAAAATTTATACATTGGAGAATGTTATGAACACAATGCAAAAGGGTTTTACTCTTATTGAATTAATGATCGTGGTCGCGATTATCGGTATTTTGGCGGCGATTGCGATTCCTGCGTATCAAGATTATACGGTGCGTGCACAAGTATCGGAAGGGCTTTCATTGTCATCTGGTTTAAAAACAGCTGTTGGGGATTTTTATTCAACAACAGGACGTTGGGCAGCTGATAATGCTGAGGCTATTTGTGGTCAAACACCAGCTCCAGCAAACTGTACTGTTGGTGCGGCAGCCACTGATAATACTGGTAACTATGTAAGCCAAATTGCTGTTCAAACTGGTAATATCATTATCACCTACAGTGCAACGGCACCACAAAAAGCAAGCCAAGCAATTGATGCTCAAATTTTGACATTACGTCCTGGTGTTGATGCTGCTGGTAATATTACTTGGGTTTGTGGTACAGCGACTGCTCCGTCTTCTTTAACTATGGCTACAGCACCAACAACTCCGACTGATATTGAGTCTCGTTATTTGCCTGCTAGCTGCAAAATTTAATTAATATTTAAAATAAAAAAGACTGGTTAGCCAGTCTTTTTTATTTTTCTAGAATAAATTTTTGAATTGGGGGACACCATATGTCAAAGCGACTTAGTTTTTTCTTATACCATCTATTTATTTCACTCTTGATCGCTTTAGTTGTGGTGGGGGTAGTGTTTTTTATTTGGTATCCAGCTCCATTAGCTACGGCTGTTGGTGTAACTCATATTTTTTTAATATTGATTACGATTGATGTCATTATTGGTCCTATTCTAGGCTGGTTAGTTTATAAAGAAGGAAAAAAGACCTTAAAAATGGATTTAACTGTGATTATATTGATTCAGTTAACTGCGCTGGTCTACGGTGTATATACAATTCAGCAAGGACGTCCTGTATGGTTAGTTTTTAATGTTGATCAATTTGAAGTTGTTCGAAGTAATGAGGTTTATAATAAAAATATTAAACAAGCTGAAGTCCGATTTCAAAATGCTCCTATACTAAACCCGCAATTTGCAGCCGTTAAATTATCAGAAAACCCAGAACAAAAGCAAAAAGACATGTTTGATGAGGTTTTAAATGGAATTTTACTCTCTCATCGTCCTGAACGTTATGTTGAGCTATCAAAGGTTAGGTCTAAAATTCAACGAGAAGCACGAGGTTTAGAGTTATTAAACCAATATAACACTTCACAGTTTGTACAGAAAACTCTTAGCCAATATCCACAAGCCACTGCCTTTATTCCTCTGAAAACTGGTGTGGTAGATATGACGGTTCTTATTAATAAAGAAACAGGTGAAGTAATCAAAATTGTAGATTTAAGACCTTGGAAATAAGGTCTGATGAATGACAAAAATTGTTGTTTATGTACAAAATATGAGTTTTTAAAAATTTAATAATTTTTATGTATTTGAATTTAAATAATAATTAATTGTTGGTATGGAAAATGCAATTTCAAGAGAGGGATAATTTAGGAAACTCTCATGAAGCGACAAAATGGATTTACACTCATTGAGATTAGTGTTGTTGTGGCAATAGTGGGAATTCTAGCTGTGACAGCTATGCCTGCTTATCAAGAGTATATTGCACGTTCCCAAGTAACAGAAGCGTTTAGTGTAGCTTCGTTTTATAAAGTGGAGATGGCCAATATTTATATAGAGAAAGGAAACTGTCCAACGTTGAGTGATTTTTCTCTAGATAATGCGGGAACTATTCAAACTCGTTATTTGAAATCTGTTGTAATAAGCACTTACGCTGGGGCTGATTGTGCTTTTACAATAAGTTTCAATAATATAAGAATATCGCCATTTTTAGAGAATAAACAGATACAAATTGCCATGACCTCAAAAGTTGGTGGTATAGAGTGGAATTGTATTTCAACTAATATCCAACAAAAATTTTTGCCAAAGACTTGCCAAGGCGTTTAATAAACAATTTTTAAGCACTACTAAGTATTATTTAAGCCGATACATTTGTTCAACTCAAAGCAACAGCAGTCGATATGACGGTATTGATTAATAAAGAAAAAGGTGAAGTTGTAAAGATTGTAGATTTGCGACCTTGGAAGTAAAAGTATTTATTTTTTTGAATAGACCTAGCAAATAGTCTTACTAGTTCAAGGAAATACAATCAGTTTGCACATAAAATTGTAGTTTTTCCTACCAAATTGAGATCAATAAAAGGCTTCGTTATATACTACAGCGAAGCCTTATTTTTCTACAACCTATGCAAGCTTTCTGTTTTATTCTCGCCAGCATTTTGCTTGGCTTTGCATGGCTCTCGCCATTCCATACCTATCCATGGGTGACATTTTCCAGTGATCTCGCTGGATTTGCAGCTGCAATTTCACTTTTTACTTTAGCATTCAACCAAAATATAAAAATACCAAAAGCACAACTGTGGATGCTGCCGATGATGTCGATTCCACTCATCCAGTGGGGTTTCGGTTTAATTGGTGATTTAAGTATCGCATTATTAAGTACGTTCTATTTGTTTACGTTTTGGCTAATGATCGTGTTGGGTTTTAATTTATCGCTACAGCATCCAAACCGCCGTGAACAATTGATGCAAGGATTTAGCTATCTTGTTCTAGCAACCGCAGTGCTAACGAGTTTGATGGCAATTCTGCAATGGTTAAAGTTGGAATCTCATTTTAGCTTTGTCAATCAATTAAGAGGAACTCGTCCCTTTGCCAATTTTGGACAACCCAATAATATGGCAACCTTCTTGATTGTCGGGCTATTTGGCGCACTTTACCTGTATGAAAAACAAAAAGCAGCATTATGGTTGTTGATCCCATCCAGCTTATTGATCTTATTTGCGATCAGTTTGGGACAGTCGAGAACTTCTTGGATTGTATTGATCTTTACATTTATTTATTGGATTTATAAGCAATACCGTCATAGCCCAAGATTAAACTTCCCGAAACTTGTTTTATGGTGCGCTGTATTTGTATTGCTTTCGAGTTATCTCTTACCGTGGTTAACACAGTGGATCAGTGCGGAGCAGTTAAGTTCAAGCGTGACACAAACGGCTTCTATTGTTGATCGAGCTGGCCGTGGACACGAACGTTTAGGCATGTGGATGCAAATCCTACATGCGATCGCAGAACAACCTTGGTGGGGCTATGGTTGGAACCAAACCAGTATTGCGGTTGTGGAAAGCCTTGAATTCAATACAGTACAAGTTTGGTTTAACAGCTCACATAATATTCTTTTAGATGTATTAGTGTGGAATGGTATTCCACTCGGGTTGTTAATTATAGGGTATGTGGGATTATGGCTGTTGTGGTTGAATCTACACAGCAAAGAAACCGTTTCGATTGTGGCGATGCTCATGGTTGCAGCGATCCTGATTCATGCTATGTTAGAGTTTCCTCAGCGCTATGCCTATTTTTTATTGCCTATGGGTTTCTTACTTGGGTTAGTTCAGTCGCAAACGCCGAATCTAAAAGGAATTGAAGTTCATAAAAATATTGTGCGTTGTGTATGGGTGATTGCAATTGTGGTCATGCTTCTCATTTGGCGAGATTATAAGCTTTATCAAGAGAATAGCCGTTTAGTGTTTGCAAATAAGCAACCAACCGTTAGTATTTTAGGGAGTTCCGAAATTTTCTTATTGACGCAATTTAAATGGCGTTTAAATTGGATTGGATTGTCACCGAATACCAAAATGTCTGATGCTGAGTTACAGCAGTTGGCTAAAATCGTGAAAAATCGTGCAACACCGTATAATCTTAAGAAATATGCGCAATTATTGGCTTATAACGGTAAAGAAACTGAGGCGAAACAATATATTGCGGTGTGGAATCGTTTATATCGGAAACAATTTACTTTTGAGCAAGTGGTTGGTCAGCCTAAAAGCTCAAGTTAATAAAAAGCCCTTTCAAGTGATAACCTGAAAGGGCTTTTTAAAACATTAAATTTGGCTTTGAATATAGTTTTCAATGCCTACATTTTCGATTAGATCGAGCTGTGTATCGAGCCAATCCCAATATTCTTCTTCTTTCTCTAAAATTTCTTGGACCAGATCACGGGTCACGTAATCTTGTTCAGCTTCAGACAATTCAACGGCTTGTTTGAGTGTTGCGATATTTTCTTTGACTTTGCGAATATCACAATTCAACACTTCTTCAGTATGTTGTCCGATGTATAGTTTTCCGAGATGTTGTAGGTTGGGTAGACCTTCTAGAAATAAAACACGTTCAATAATTTTGTCTGCATGTTTCATTTGGCGAATCGATTCTTTGTATTCAGCGCTACCGAGTTGCTCAATACCCCAATCATTAAACATACGAGAATGTAAAAAATATTGATTGATTGCAGTCAGATGGTGATAAAGCACCTGATTCAGCTGATTAATCACTTCACGATTGCCTTTCATTGCACTTGCTCCATAAACACCAACAAAATGCCTTTTCGGCAATTTATATTATCTTAATCAACAAATAAGAATCTGGCGAGTAATTTATAGAACGGCAAATGAAAATCACAATCATGATGAATGAGTATCGTGCCTTATTGTTTGCAGGATTAAATTTTTATAGGGATGTGATTTGTCATAAAAAAACCGCTTGGATGAAGAGTGGTTAAAGTTCTACAAAAAGCGGTGGAGTCGTAAACACTAAGGATTTACTTCAAAATTATGCAGCCACAGAAATCCGTGCAGCAATTTCTGCAAGTTCTTCACTGATAATGGCTTTGGCTTCTGGAGCGCAACGTCCGCAGCAAGTGCCTAAGCCGAGTTGTTCACGGATTTCACGATAGCTTTCGGTGCCGTTCGCAACAGCATCTTTAATATCCTGATCGGTGATTCCGCGACATAAACAAACATACATGGGAGTTGTATCCACAAATACAAATGCGATAATTGATATTATTGATAATTGTTATCGTTTGTCAATGAATTTCATTCTAAACGGTTTGTCTTGGTTATTGAGAATTTGGATAAAAAAGTGACAACTGAGCGGAAATTCGAGTTAAACTCGAATTTCCGCGCAAGATTGATTCATCATTTAGAACTAAATATTTAAGACCGATTATTTTTATATTTATATATGTGACTGAAAAGTATGAGTTAAATATTATGGAATAATCACAATTCCATCCATTTCAACCAATGCACCCTTTGGTAGGCTAGCAACACCGAGTGCAGCGCGTGCTGGATAAGGTTGGGCAAAGTATTCACCCATGATCTGATTGACGAGTTGAAAGTGCGATAAATCTGTGAGGAAGATGTTCAATTTAGCGATATCAGCTAAGCTGCCACCCGCTGCGGTACATACTGCTTTAAGGTTATCAAAAACGCGGCGAATTTGAGCTTCTATACCGTCTACAAGTTCCATACTATATGGGTCTAAGCCGATTTGACCTGAAAGATAGAGCGTATTACCAACAAGAATTGCTTGAGAATATGTTCCAATCGCTGCAGGCGCGTGTTCAGTATGAATAACTTGACGTGACATTAAGCTCTCCTATGTCATTTTTCTATCTTAAGCACAGCGACTTTAACACAAAAATCTAGCATGGGAGCAATTGAATACTGAGTAGTCGTTGCGATTGGTTTTAACCTATTTTTGCCATTTCTGGCTGTGCTACAGGCATATTTAAACGCTCAATTCGAGGGAAGCCAAGATGCATACGCAAATCTCGAATAATTTGGGCTAATTGTTTTCGATTATTGACCACGATATTCACATAGGTCTTTTGCTCTTGTGAATGCACCATTTCAACCCCTGTTTTGGCCTTACGACATTGATAAATCAAGTCAGAGATTTGCTCATCATTCATTGCCATGTGAATACAAAGATAGGCGCTAAAGCGAACATCTTCGATTTCTTCAGATTGCCAATGTAAAGGCATGATGTTTTCTGGATGTAAATGTTGCTCATGCAAGAGGTTGCGGCAACGTGCGCGGTGGACGATTAATCCGCGACGAGATAAATGTCCTTGAATTGGGTCACCCAAAACAGGATTACAGCAATGTGCATATTTAACATCAACCCCTTCAGTACCAACAATCAAACGATCGGAACTGTCTTGTGGATGAGGTTGATGATCTTGAGCAAAGAGATGGTTTGCAACCAATTGAGGTAATAAGTCTCCAACAGCAATCTGTTCAAATAAAGTGTCTTTGTCAGTGAGATGTCGCCACTCTAAGACATTAATCCAGTCCTGAGGAGAGAGATCATTGGTCGAACGATGAAACAATTTTAAAGCGCGATTTAATGCTTGTTGTCCCACTAGACGTTGCTCATCAATATCCTGTTCTCTAAGTATATTTTGCAAAGCACGTCGTGCTTTTTGCGTATTGATAAAGCTGAGCCAGTCTGGATTAGGTGTGGCGAGTACATCTGTAATGATTTCTACTACTTGACCGCTATTCAATGGCGTTGAGAGAGGACGAATTTCTCCATCAACTTTGGCGCCCACAGCATGGTTACCTAGAAATAAACTGGCTGAGTAAGCAAAATCAACAACAGTTGCGCCTTGAGGAAGTTCATGCAATTGCCCGTGTGGGGTATACACCCAAATTTTTTCTTGGTGTAAATAATCCAATAAATCGCTAAAAGTAGTTTTCGCACAGTCACTATCGATCAAAGTATTCAGGTTTTGCATGGATGCTTGGATGGCAGATCGACATGCTTGAGGCGCATTCTCCCCTAATACAACACCAAAACGAGCGGCTTTACGCATAAGCTCAGTTTGAATGGTGAGAGAAAGGGTGGTTTTTTCCCCTTTTAATTTGATCATTAATGATTGATTGCCACCTGGCAACGGGCGACGAATGTAGTCTTTATATTGTAAGACTTGGAAATTATCTTTTAATGCGGTCACAAGACGATCACAGTCCGCGATGCTTTGCAGAATAATCTCGAAGGCATGACTGTGGCTAAGTTCATTTAAATCAATTTCATTTTTTACAAAATGACGTAACAACTCGATATTATTATTTTTCTTTTTAATTCGACCTTTAATTTTGTGATTTTCTAAGAGGTCTGATAGTTTCTGCTCCCAAATGGCCTGATATTCACAACGTTTTGGCTTGGTTTCTAAAAGAGCAGCTTGTACATCATTGAACATATCCAAATCGAGATTTTGGTAACATAGATGTTCTAAGTTGTCTGCCATTTCATTCATACCAACCAGACGCGCCATTGGTACAAAAATATCTAGCGTTTCTTGGGCGATTCGTGCACGTTTGTCTGGACGAAGTGCGCCTAGAGTGGTCATATTATGATAACGATCGGCAAGTTTAATAATAATGACACGTGGGTCTTGTAAAGTCGCTTGCAGAATTTTCCGGAAGGAGGCCGCTTTATTGTATTCCTTATCGCTGGAATGGCTGAGTTTGGTTACGCCATCGACTAGCTCGGCAACGACCAGTCCGAATTTTTCGCCAATTTCATCTTTGCTAAAATCAGTATCTTCGATGACATCATGTAATAGTGCTGCCATGAGCGTATCTGCATCGAGACGCATATGGGCCAATATGCAACTGACAGCAATCGGGTGTAAGACATATGGCTCACCACTTTTACGGGTAATACCGCTATGCGCTAAGTCGGCAAAATCACAGGCAGCAAGCACACGCTGGACGTCACTATCTTTCAGATAGGCATCAATAATTACTTTTAGCTGTTGCTTGGCTTGGCTGACCTCTTCGCCTGGCATAGAAAACACCTTTAATAACTTGGATTCAGTAAGGATAATCTTTGTTGATACTTTGCTTATCTTCTAATGAAAAGCATATTGCTAAACTTGTCAATTTGTTCATTATAAAAACTCGTAAATTTTTTCAATGAAGTATATTGCTTTTCTCAATATGGAGAAAATTTCACAATAAGATCAACAAACAAAAAAGCCCAGTGTCTTCACAATGGGCTTCGATGTATAGCAAATTCGACTTAGAAAGAAAAGCCTTCTAAATTTAATGAATTTGTAGATAACACCATATCTAGATTTGAAGTTTGATAATCTTGGTCGCGTTGTTTCAAAATTTCTTTGGTGACATGACCCACTGCAATCTCACGTAAAGCGACAACTGTTGGTTTGTCATTGTCCCATTCTACAGTAGGTTCCATGCCTTGACGTGCTATTTGGCGTGCACGTTTACTCGCTACCAGTACTAACTCAAAGCGGTTATCGACATGGTCTAAACAATCTTCAACGGTTACACGTGCCATAAGTTGTCTCGTTTGAACAATACATCTGAAAGACTAAATAGTATAAAAGGCTTTTGTCCAAGACTCAAGTCATTCGCGATTGAGTGTAATCAAGTTTTCAATTAACTGTTGATGACGGCTACTTTGCTGCAATGTTTCTAGACGATTTGCAGTGATAATTGCTTCTAAATCATGTACGGCTTTATTAAAGTCATCATTGATAATCACATAGTCAAAGCTTGCGAAATGGCGCATATCTTCAACAGCACAACTGAGGCGGTGTTCAATTACTTCAACTGAGTCAGTACCACGGTTTGAAAGACGTTGTCTTAGATCGTACTGTGTTGGTGGTAGGATAAATATTTGTTTTGATTCTGGAAATAGTCGACGAACCTGTTCAGCACCTTGCCAATCGATTTCAAGTAAAACATCATGACCTTGTTGAAGTTGCTCTTTTACCTTAGCTTGCGATGTGCCGTAATAGTTACCAAAGACTTCTGCATACTCGATAAAACCGCCTTCCTCGACTTGAGACAAGAAGGATTCTTTATTGGTAAAATGATAATGAACGCCGTCTAGTTCACCTGGGCGTTGATTGCGAGTCGTATGCGATACTGAAACATGAAGGTTGCTGACGCGATCGAGTAGGGCTTTTACCAAAGATGTTTTGCCTGTTCCTGAGGCAGCAGAAACGACAAACAATAGACCCGACATGATATTTTTCCTGATATGATAAAATATCTTGGCTATTGTAGTGTAGCGAGCTGCTAAACGAAATAGTTTGATTGAAATATTCAGATGATGAGAGAGGATGTTATGGAAATCGTGTTGGCCAATCCACGAGGTTTTTGTGCTGGTGTTGACCGTGCTATAGCGATCGTCAATCGAGCACTCGAATGTTTTAATCCGCCAATTTATGTGCGACATGAGGTCGTACACAACAAATTTGTGGTAGATGATTTGCGTCAGCGTGGCGCGGTTTTTGTTGATGAGCTTGATCAGGTGCCTGATGACTCTATTGTGATTTTTAGCGCACATGGCGTATCAAAAGCAGTACAACAAGAGGCTGAACGCCGTGGATTAAAAGTATTTGATGCAACTTGTCCTTTGGTGACCAAGGTTCACATTGAGGTTACCAAATACGCGCGTGAGGGAACGGAAGCAATTTTAATCGGCCATGAAGGTCACCCTGAAGTTGAGGGTACGATGGGACAATATGATAAGTCTCGTGGTGGTGCGATTTATTTGGTTGAAGATGAACAAGATGTTGATGACTTGGTGGTGAAACACCCAGAAAAAGTTGCCTTTGTGACACAAACGACTCTATCAATTGATGATACAGCAAAAGTAATTGATGCATTGCGACGTAAGTTCCCAGAGATCCAAGGACCACGCAAGGATGATATTTGTTATGCAACACAAAATCGTCAAGATGCAGTAGGCGATTTAGCAGAACAATGTGATGTCGTGTTAGTGGTAGGGTCTCCAAATTCATCTAATTCAAATCGATTGCGTGAACTTGCTGAGCGTATGGGAAAGTCAGCTTATTTAGTCGACAACGCAGATCAGCTTGAGCAAAAATGGTTTAAATCGGATAGTAAAATAGGGGTGACGGCAGGCGCATCTGCACCTGAGATTTTAATTAAACAAGTAATTCAACGGTTGCAAGATTGGGGAGCAACACCGCCCCAAGAGTTACAAGGTACTGAAGAAAATATCACTTTTAGCTTGCCAAAAGAGTTGCGCATACAGGTGATACAAGCCTAATTTTCCTAGAAAAATGTGAACTAGAAACAGATGGATTGCATTCCATCTGTTTTTTTTTGGTTCTTATCTGCTTTGTATTGGTTCTGTAAAAATAAAATCTATTATAGCCTCATAAATTTAAAAAAATATTGGTAAAGGCGATGGGGAAAAATTGGGGATTTACCTTAATTGAGTTGATGGTGACGATTGCTGTTTTAGCAATCATTGCGACGATGGCTGCTCCTGCATTCAATAATATGGTGTTGAATCAAGGTCTAAATAAAAGTACTCAAACTTTGGTCTCAACTTTCAATGAGGCGAGAGCAAAAGCCGTTCTTGAACGTAGAGCGATAAAAGTAGAACTAAAGACAGATTCATCAGGGACTCCCAGTGCTAACACTGCAGCACTTTTCCACTGGCAACCAGAATCAAAGAGTGTTTTGAAGTCAACATCACCTACCGCACTTTTATTTAATCTAAATGGTGGGGTTTGTATCGCGGACAATAGTACTCCGCCTACTTGTCAGCGATTAATTGATTCAACTACCGATATATTTGAGATTTGTGATAAGGCCGGGGGCGGTAAATCTAAGTTAATCAGTATTTCTAAAATGGGCACAATTCAACAGACACAAACGGGGACATGTTAATGAGCGGGTTAAATCATCAACGTGGCGTTGGTCTCGTTGAGATATTAGTTGCACTAATGATTTTAGCGATCGGGGTGTTAGGCTTCGTAGCATTGCAATATCGAGCATTAGAAGCGAGTGCTGAAAGCACTTCTCGAGTACAGGCGATCTCAATTGCACGTGATCTCGCAGAGAGAATTCGTGTGAATCGCAATGCTTTTGCTGTTTATCAAGAAGAGATTCAAACAGCTTCGAAACAAAAAACATTCCAGACAGACTGTGTGGCAACTGCTTGTACAGACAGTGATTTAGCTGATTTTGATGTGTCCCAAGTAGCAAATCGAGCTGCTTCGCTAGGGATGACAATGAATATTATGGATTGCCAAAATACAAATAATAGAAGTTGTATTTACGTGGCTTGGGGGGACTCAAGTGCTACAGATGGGGCTGGTACAGGAGATTGTACAAACGGCAATGCTTATAACCCAACCTCAACTTGTGTGATTATGGAGACTTATTAGTATGAACAATAATAAGGACTCTATAGGAAATGCTTTTCCAGTATATAAGTCAGTAAATCGAAGATTTATCAAAGCCAGTTCAGGATTTACATTGGTCGAACTCATGCTATCGCTAGCGTTAGGTTTGATTATTACTGCTGCTGCGATTTTATTGTTTTTGACAGGTCAAAGAAGTTTATCCATGCAACAAGGGGTATCGGATATACAGGATAATGCGAATTTTGGTTTAAATTACATCACCCAAGATATCCGATTGACCAATCTTAATAATTCGAAAGCCATTATCAATGATGAAACTGCTGCTGCGGGAGTCGTCTTGACTTCCTCTGTTAATGCAACATTAGATGAAACCACGACACCAGCGACACCATTAAGTAACCTTAACCGATCAATTATAGGCACGACTGCAAATGTGAATTTACTTTCACGCAGTTCTGGAATGATTGCAGGCACAGCACCGATGTGGACTGGCGTATCTAATATCACGATTGATGGTGAGGAGACGGAAAGTGATCAGTTGGTGATCCAATATGAACCACTATATACGCAAACACGTGACGGAGCTGTTGATTTTTTCGTTGGTGGATTCGATTGTGAAGGAAATACTTTAAGGTTCCGAGTGGAACAAGATGCGGCAAATCCTACAACCCCTTTTGGTCGACAGGTGGTTGTACAGCGCTATTTTTTAAGAGAAGACAATAATAAACAAGCCAACGAGCCGAACCAAGCTTTAGCTTTGGCATGTGATGCGGGTTATTACCCTGTAGAAGGATCTCCAGCGAACATTACGAATTATGGGGACGCTGGTGAAATCATTATGAAGCGAGTTGATCACTTTAGAGTGCTTCTAAATGTTCAAAGTGATGAAACAGCAGGGCGTCGATATGTCTCAATCAATGATTATTTAAATCTTCCGGCGCCTCGACCACGGATTGTCTCTGTCCAATTGGGTATGTTAGTCCGTTCTGCTCAATCTGTTGGCTCAGAAAGTACGATAAAAAACGATCAGGAATTTATTGTGCTTGATCAAACCGTCCAAGTCAAAGTGCCAGAAAGTTCGAATACGAAATATGTTAGACAAGTTGTATCGCAAACCATTGCTTTGCGTAATGTTTTTGGGGAGCGTGGTCGATGAAACATAATCAGTCAGGTGCAACGCTTATTGTTGTGCTTATATTTTTAGTCGCTATTACGATTATTGGAACGATTGCGATTCGGCAAAGTATCGTCGGACTAAATATCGCTACAAATAGTCAGGTCTCGCAGTTAGTCATGCAAAACTCGGATGCTGCATTTTTCAATATTGAGCATGCTGAGAATCTAGCCCAAAGCTTCAGTGGGAGTGGCATGTTTGGCTATATTAATAATGAAAGTGATAAAGATAAAGAGTTGGTATTTTGCTTTCGGGGTGATCAAAGTGATTTCTTCGACATCAATAAAATCAGTTTGATGCAGTGGGAATCAGGTAAAACTCAGCCAACATATAATGCTCTAGGAACAGATGGTTACTGTGATGCACGTACAAATGTTTCTGGGAATTGGTTTACCAGTGGACGAAAAGCAGTGATGACACAGGTAGCTGTAAAGTTCCCAACGGCCATTGAGCAAGACCCCTTTTATGATCGACAAAGGGGTACTGATCCAAAAGAAGCTCAAATAGAGGAAGCGAAACGCGTAAAAATTTTTGCTGTGTCTTTGATGCCTAGTCTAAGCAGTGTGGATCGGAATTTTATTAATGTTTGTTTGCAACAACGTATGAGTGAGCTTTCAATTCCAGAAGATACAACAGCACCTACAATTCCTGCAGGGACAGCAGATAAGGACAATCCGCTTAAGACGGTCACAGAATGTTTAGCAAGTTTGAACGTACCATTTACCACTCAGGTAAGTGAATACACGATCACCCAGAATTTCTCTTGAGTGGGAGTAAATAAAGATGAAAAATAAAATGCAAGAAAGTAAGCAATATAGGCTTTATCGTCAGAAATTACTCGCGACAACGATTGCTGCGTTGAGCTCAGGTTTGGTGATTACCAGTGTTGCTCAAGCGAGTGATATTGATATTTATCAAGAAGCAAAGTCTGGTGATGTCAGCCTCATGATGTTGTTCGATATTTCGGGGAGTATGGGAGCACCTCAATTAATAGGAAATGCTGGTGCTTGTGATATTCCAACTGGTTCGGTAAGCGGTTCGGGTAATGAATTATCCTCAAATGGCTCTCCTGCATATACACGGTATTTCTGTACAGCTTCAAGTGTACGAAGATATGCATTCAAACGCACAGGAAGTTCAACAAGTACGTATAAATATTATAATTGTGGTGATGCTGGATCATATTATAAATCTGACTGTACTACTGAACGCACTACAACACCTTCATTATCAGGTTTTACTTCTGAAGGAAGTGCTCCTGAAGTGTATTATTATAAAACAGAAACTGGAAAATTTTATGATCGTATCACACGTTTAAAAGATGGTATGTTTGATCTTTTGTATGGCAATACAGCAAAAGGCATTGAGCGAATTACAGATGATAAAATCATTGGATTATCAGCATATTCTTTTAACGGGATTGGTCGAAATGGTTATATTCTAGCCCCAGCAAGGCGGTTGGATGCTGTGGTAAATGTAAATGGAGTAACTAAGACACATCGACAAGTTTTACTCGATATTATTGCTAATAAACTATATGCCCGTGGAGGTACACCAACAGGTAACGCTTATGCAGAAGCGGCAGCATATTTTATGGGAACGAGAACCTTCAACTCTAATGAACTCTCAAATTTCCCTAGTGGCGCACCAGTTTATTTTCGATATAGTAGTAGTGGAACGACACATTATAGCCAATGTAACGAATGGGATAATTCTGGGAACTGTACATTTTGGCCGAGCACCAGTCATCCAAATACTTCTGCACGTACTTTTGATTATTTACCGTTAGATCTTTCTCAATATACAACAGGCTCCTGTACAGTTCGGTTGGCGAATAATACTTCTGGTTCTAATTTGACCAGTAATATTACAGGTACTTGCTATTATTTAAGAGGAAATATAGCGAGAAGCAGTGATCATCCGCACGGTTTTAATTATTCGGCTGGACTGGGAATCAAAACAGCTGACGGTACACGATATCAAAAGCCAGCATCGTTAGAACAATCTGACGATGTAAAGAAATGTAGTGGTCAGGGAATTTATGTGCTAACCGATGGGGCGCCTTCAAGTCAGCATAATCAAGCAAAAGCAATGCGAAATGCACTGAATGGTGCAAGCTTTACATGTACTGAACAAGCTGGTGATTCAACCAATAATACTGTAGCAACCAGTTGTTCTTTGGCGTTTAGCCAAAGACTCTTAAATGACAATCCGACAGGATTGAAAATTAGAACTGCAGTAGTGGGGTTTGGCAGTGATTTTAATGACATACCATCTTATGATCCAGGCAAAACACAAGAAGAAAATCTCAACGCTTTGGGAACTATAAATTCTGCAACTAAGGCTGCTGCTGAATGGGGAATTAAAGGTGAAGGTGGTTGGTACTCAGGTAATAGCTCACAAGATGTAGTGGACAGTGTTAATAACTTTATTAATGGGCTAGGTGGGTCGATTCCAGCAGTTACAACAGGCTCACCAACTGTACCTAAAGATAGACTAAATCCTGCTGTTTTACAAAAACAAGCTTATTTCCCGCAGTTCCAACCTACGCCAGATAAAACTTATCAACTTTGGGCTGGAAACTTAAAGAAATACAATGTCGTTGTTGGAGTGCTAAAGGACAATGCAGGTAATAATATAGTTGATAGTCAAGGTCGAATTGTAGATAACTATGATTTATGGTCTCCGGCAGTAAGTACTAATCCTGCGATCAAAGATGGTGATGAGGAGATTTTTGGAAGCACTAAATTTGCTCTAAAGGGTGGCGCCTGGTCGCAATTGAAGCTGAGAAAGAATACAGATGCAACAGTTGATAACCGAAAATTATTAACTAATCGTATCGCAAGTGGTACTGGCACAGCGGCAACTTTTGTTACAGGGACTAGCTTACGTCGAGTGAGTAGTGCTGATTTGACTGATACGACTTATAAAAATGATGCAAACCGTGGTTATTTGATGCAGTTATTGGGATATAACGTAAATCCATCTAATCCAGAAATTACAGCGACTACGCCTGAATTACGCCAAATAGGTGCGGTTATGCATTCTTCCCCATTGCTCGTTACCAATAAAGGGAAGATTGTTTATAAAAATGGTGAGTTGAAAACAGAAAATCGTGAGGATTTTGTACTATTTGGCACGACTCAGGGGTTATTACATGTGGTTGATGCTGAAACCGGGCAAGAAAAGTTCGCTTTTGTACCCAATGAAATGATTGAAAGACAAAAGGAAGCATTTCAAAAATATGATACGACTTCTGGTGGTTTGTCGAACTTGTATTATGGGATCGATGGCGCTTGGACAACATATACAGAGTATGTGGTCGATGGGTCAGGTAATTTAACTGTTGGTTCGGGTAAAGGTACGAATCAGAAAGGTAAACAAATGGCTTATGGTGGTTTGCGGATGGGCGGGCGTAGTTACTATGCTTTAGATTTGCAGAATATCAACGATCCTGAGTTACTTTTTCATATTTCTCCAGATGATAAAAAGGTTTATAGCCGTGATGGTTCGATAACAACATATAACGAATTGGGGGATATGGGGCAGAGTTGGTCTAAGCCTGCGATTACTTGGGTTAAATGGAATAAGCAGCGTAAACGTGTGATGTTTGTTGGTGGTGGATATGATGCTGGTGGTGTAGACGGTAATGCGAACACAGGTGGCTATGAGAGTGATACATATAACCAAACCAATAAAAAGGGTGGTGGTGTTTATATGTTCGATGCCGATAATGGCAAGCTACTTTGGTGGGCAGGCGCAAATAGTACTACTGCTTCTACAAATGTTGTAAAAACAGCAGCAAGTGATTTGAAATATAGTGTTGTCAGTGAAATTCGTACGGAAGATCGTAATGGTGATGGACTTGCCGATCACTTGTATTTTGGAGATCTAGGGGGGCAATTATTCCGAATTGACTTAGATAATAATGCTGCATCCACCAAGGATTTCGCGAAGACACCGAGACGTTTACTGAATCTGAATGCAGCAGAAAAGAGTCCTCGTTTCTATGAGATGCCATCATTCTCAGTTTATGATCATGCAGGGCAAACTTTTGCGGTAGTTTCAATCGGAAGTGGAAATCGTAGCTTACCATTAAAAGATTATACGGTTGGTACATCTGGTTATGATTACGATGCTGTCTATAATATTTATGATCGAGATGTTACTGCACGTAGGTTGTATCAATCAGGATACACCTTTGTCACTCCTACTTTGATCAAGTCTAATTTAGGAGAGATTACACAAGCAAATCGAAATGATGATACAACGCTGGTTGCACCTTATCCAATGTCTCCAACTGCAATGCAGGGATGGTATTATAAATTTAAATCGAATAAGTTGCAGAGCGCTAAAGTGTTTTCAACACCAATAGCCTTGAATAATCGGTTATTCGTTTCGACCTTTGATGGTAGTAAGCCAGGACTTTCTGGAGACTGTGGTGCAGGAGTCAAAGGGGAAAGTTTCTTAAACCAGTTCTGCTTGCCATACGGGCAATGTGACAAAAAATTAGTTACCGATTCAGGTATTGCTTGTAGCACAGGTGATGGTTGTTCATTAGGGGCAGGTATTCAATATTCAACAATTGTTGATGATGAAAAAGATTGTGATCCAACAGATCCAACATGTGGCACTTCAGGTGGTGGTAATGGAGGACCGGGAGATGGTACCAACAATAAGAACTATTGCCTGTCAACAGGGAATCGCGGTGCTACCACTGTAGGAGGTGTTATAGCCACAGGTAGTAGCCGAATTTGCTTAGAACCACAGCGTTGGTATGAACGTTTTAGATAGGGGTGAGCAATGCAAAATAATCGGTTAACCTCTGCTCAAGGGTTTACTTTGGTTGAACTAATGATTGTTGTCGTTATTGTTGCAATTTTTGCAGCAATAGCGATACCAAGTTATCAAGAATATGTTCGGCGTGCGATTGCTGCGCAAGCTCAGCAGGAAATGCAACGCATATCAACTGAACTGGAAAGAAGTAAAGCTAGAAACTTCAATTATTTGGGGTTTCCGAGTACGGTTGTTTTGCCCGTTGGTGCAACAGGTGCTGCGATTCAATATACGATTACTGTTAGTGACGGAGCAGATGTGAGTAGATCACTAACAGATAGTGCAGCAACAGGACAAAGCTGGGTCATGCGCGGTATTTGGAAAACAGCCGAAACAACAAATGTGGATAACTTTAGTTTTTTGATGACCAGTTCAGGAGTCCGCTGTAAAAATAAAACCAAGGCAAACATTACAGCAACGAATGTCGATAATGCGACATGTGGTACAGGGCGAGAAGAATGGTAAGAAAAATACAAGGCTTTACCCTTATTGAATTGATGATTGTTGTTGCAATTATTGGAATTTTAGCTGCAATCGCTTATCCATCCTACCAAGAGCATGTGCGTAAGACCAAACGTACAGATGCTCAAGCAGACTTGATGGAACTGGCGAATCGCTTACAGCGTTATAAGATTGCGAATTTTACGTTTTTAAAACCTAATGGCACTGCAATCAGTTTGGCTGATGTTGGACATAGTGGAACCTTACCTCAGTCTGGAGGAACAACCTTATATAATCTTACCTTGTCTAATGTAACGGCTGGTACTTGGACTTTGACAGCAGTTCCAACTGGCGTACAAGTTGGAGATGGTGATATTGTCTTGAATCATCGTGGTGAACGTTGTTGGGATAAAGGTAATAAAAAGACAGGATTGACTTGTGTTCCGTCAGCAACTTCAAATTGGGATGGCCGTTGATTCATCATAAATTTATTAAGATTTAACCAAAGCAAATATCACACGATATTTGCTTTTTTATTTACTTAAACTCTTTATTTAATCTTGTTGATGTGTGATTTATTTATCATTTTTACAACTTAAGTTGATTTTATTTAAACAATTTATCGGTTATCTGACAATATCTACCTTTTATCTACAAAAAATAGATTTCCTTCTGTTTTGGTAGGAAATTGATAATTAAACATTAGAACATTATTCAAAATTATAAAAATTGTGCATATAGGAGGGCTGTATGCAACGGATAAAGTTTTGCATTACGAATCCTCGTATTCGAAGCATAGCTTCTCGTCTCGCGACGCGACTAAGCTTTGCCCAGTGTTATCTTTACCACTTCGAGCATAGCTCTATGTCTTGCGCTCGGGCAAAGTTCCACTTTGCTCATCCTCGCTCAGGCTTTACGTTATTTGAACTGATTGTAACCATTTCCATTATTGCCATTATTGCGGTCATGGCTGCCCCCTCATTTGCCAGTATGTATTCAAAACAGAAATTAGAATCATCAGCACGTGAGATTGCAATAAAGATATCTGAAGCACGGGCTCAAGCCGTTACATTACGTAGTACAACAGGCATGTGTTTAAGTTCTTTATCGGAAGCAAGTTGTATAACAGCACTTGGAATCACTGATCCAAATAAAAATAAAGTTTTTGTCGCACACTTAGAAAAAGGAATTACGGTTGATAGTCGTTCCGAAACTCATCTTATTTTTAGAAATAACGGAAGTATTGCTGCTGCTTCAAATTTTATTTTGCTCCGTAATGGGCTGTCCTATTGTATAGCCGTTGGACTCACTGGAGATACAAGAATAAGAGAGGGGGCTTGCACATGAAATATAACAATCAAAAAGGTGTGGGTTTAGTTGAGGTACTTGTTGCATTGTTCTTATTGGCTGTTGCTGTACTTGGTTTTGCTGCCTTACAGTTGAGGGCAGTTGATCCTAGTTTAGAGGCAAGTAAACAAGTTTTAGCACTCACGATCGCACGTGATCTCGCAGAACGTATGAGAGCAAATCCTCAAGCGGTAAGAGATGGAGCGTATGTTGTGGGTGCTGTATCAGTGCCAACATCAGAAGTGGTTGCCACTGTTGGAGATGCCGCAAGTATTGCAAAACAAGATTTAAATATTGCTGCTCTAAATGCTAAAAATAATGGAATGAATTTATCTATTTCTGAATGTCCAACAGGTGCAGCAAGACAGTGTATCTATGTTGCATGGGAAGAGACTTCTTTATCTGGGAATCGTGGGATAGAAACATGTATTAAAGATGGTGTGTATGTAAAAGGATCACACTGTTTATTTTTGGAGGCGTATTAAAATGAAAAAAAGCCTCACAAATCACGTTAAACACAGTTCTTCGTCTTACGCTCGAAACCCTCGGACCCGAAGCATAGCTTCTCGTCTTGCGGTATCGGGCCACTTCGAGCATAGCTCTCCGTCTTGCGCTCGGACAAAGTTTCACTTTGTTAATCCTCGCTCAGGATTTACTTTGATTGAGCTGATGGTTTCTTTGGCTTTAGGCTTAATTATTGTCGCTGCAGCAACACAATTATTTATTACAGGCCTGACCAGTTATAAGCTACAAAAGGCGATGGCACATATTCAGGATAGCGCAAGTTTCGGATTAAACTTCATCGTTGATGATATTCGTAAAGCAAATTTGAGCTCGCCAATGCCAGCGGTCAATGATCAAATTGCTTATTCAGGAATCATTCTAACCTCAAAGAATGTTGGATCAAAAATTAATTTAAATTGCACGGCATGCTTTTCTGATAACAAATTAACCAGCTTTGGAAATGCCAATGTTACAGGTCTAGCTAATGATCAGTTGTTAATTCGTTATCGATCTCCACAAGATGGTTTCGATTGTTCTGGAAATACTATAGCAACTGATACATTTGTTGTTCGGCGTTATTTTGTTGGTTCAACATCAACTGATTTACGTCAATCTCTGCGTTGTCAAGCTGCTCAATATACACAAACACAATTAGATGCTGCCACTGAAGCAAATCCTCTGCTATTAAGTTGGTCAGCAAGTCAGGTGATTTTACCAAATGTAGACTTTTTTCAAGTTCGTCTAGGTTATATCGATGGTGAGCTTGAGAGCGCAAATAGCTCACTTGCTTATACTGATATAAAAAATTATATGGCTTTGAGTGCTAAAACCAAGAATATAGATGGCGTTGTTCAAACTGTACGCCCACATGTGCATGCTGTTCAAATAGGTGTATTGGTCCAATCTGCCGATTCTGCGGGGCATCAATCTATTATCAAAGATCGGAATAAACAGCCATTTCAGGTACTTGGTACTCAGGTAACGTTAACACCAACCTATCAAGATACTCGATTACGTCAGGTTGTAGATCAAACAATATCACTTCGTAATGCAATGGGTTGGGTAACTGAAGGGTGTGATAGCAGTAAAACGACTTGTACGGGAGGGGCTTGAGCATGATGCATAATCAAAAAGGTTCAACACTCATTATCGTACTCATGATAGTGCTGTTGATCACGATCATTGGAACGCTTGCTATTCGCCAAAGTGTGAGTTCATTAAAGTTGGTGAGTAACAATCAGATGCAAACATTGTTGTTACAAAATTCTGATGCAGCATTAATGGCTTTCCAAAATCCTGCATTTCAGCAACATATTGCTGCAACAAATGGCATTGTTGGTTTCTTTAAGAATGAAAACAACAGAGATGCTGAATTGGTGATGTGCTTTGAGGGCACTGAACCCTTTCAATTGAGTAATGCAAGCTATCGTTTAAACAGCACCTCTTTTGTAAATATGGCAACGGGGAGTGGAGCTTGCCATAAAGATTCAGTATCGAGTGGTCGTTCTGCTGTTGTGACACAGGTATACATTAAGCGCGAGACAGAACAGGTGACTGTGCCATTTGCGGATTTAGCACGCGGTACTGAAAGTCTAGGTGCAAAAACTGAAAATAATATCCGTTTACGTGTTTACGTTATTTCAGTAATGAAAGGCTTACTTTCTGATCCTAATAAAACATTGTTTACAGATAGTACGGATCCTAAACAAGGTTGTTTGACTAAAAGTATTGATCACGATGGCGACAATCAGGTAGCCAATTGTTTAAAAAGTAATGAAGAAAACCCTTTGTATAATATGCAAGTAGCGGAATATCGCTTCTTATCTGACTTTGAACCTTCAGGTTCATAGGGGAGTAAGAGTCATGAATAATAATAAAATGAGAAAACTAACCAAGCGTGAGCGTAAACAACAAGACAAAGCAAAAGGGTTATTGCTCAGTTGTACTGTGCTATCAAGCTTTTTAATACTCTCCTCTATTGCTTCAGCAAGTGATATTGAGATTTATCAACAAAATAGTAGTAGTAACACGATTATGTTGATGGTGGATTTATCTCAAAGTATGGGGGCAGATCCAATTGCAGATCTACAGCGTGATTATCCACTATGTTTAAGTGGTGGTCTGCTCGGGAATGTCACCAGCTTACTTGGTAAAGTTGCTACAGTTGATATTAATTTATTAGGCTTAGTGAAGTTAGATACGGGAGCGCCAACAGATCCGCAATCATGTTATATCCCATCTCTACTTGTTACACAAATTCTAGAAGGGGTTGATGGTATCACCAATCCTGTTTTGGGTGCTGATCTTCTCGGATTAAGAGGCTCCGTTCAATATATTAAAGATAGTTGTGAGTTGGTTGAGAAGCCACCGCTAGCAATTGCAGGTCCTGCATATCGCTGTTACAACCGTTTATATCGTGTTAAACAAGCCATCCACGATGTGATTGATGGAAATCCCGAAAAGGGAATTAGTGCTTTACCAGACAATGTCTCTGTAGGACTTTCTGTTTTTCCTGCAATGAATGCTTCTGGTAGTGGAAAAAATGAATTGGCTGGTATGATTGCTGTTGAAGCGAAACCATTAGATGCAGCACAACGTGCCAAAATTAAAGCAAAAATCACTGAAGTAAGTAGCGTTGATCCAGTCACAAGTCTCACCACCAAAGTAAATGATTTGGTGAGTAAATTGTTGGCGCTTGATCTTGTTGGTGTCGTTCTTGGAGCTTTGGGTACAATCCCGACTTTAATTAATGATTTAAAAAATCTTGCTGGTTTAAGTACGCCAACGGCGACAGCTTATGCTGAAACAGGCGCATATTTGCTGAGTAATACCACCAAAGGTACTGGAATTGTTGAGATTGGGAGAGTTCGAAAAATTGAAATCAGTCTTTTAGGGATTGGATTGATCAAAATAGGGGAGTATCAAGAATGTAGTACTTATGATGTAACGGGAAAATGTGCGACTTGGGCTGCGTCTTTTAGGGATGGTAGTCTATTAGGTCTAGGTGGCAATGCGCCTGGTTGGTATAAAAATAAATGTACAGCGACAAATACAACAAATTGCCATGACCTACCAACAACTGGTACATCTTTGGTTGGTTTGGAGTTAAACGAATGGAAGTCGTTCTATCGCTATAACGATGATCTTCAATATACATCTGCTTATAGTGGTTTCCCTGTCTCTGTTGCTACCAGTAAGTCAGGAAATCGTTATGTTGGTCCGTCAACAATAAGCAATCAGTGTAGTGCTAAAGGTCTATATGTATTAACTGGTAGCATTCCTGATTTAGATCCAAATTTGCTTGATGGGTTATTGGGAGGGGCAACGCGTGAACCTTTTAATTCGAGTAATAGCCCAGTACGTAAATTAATGAGTCGATCATTAAATCCATCAAGTAATACAGTTTTTAATTGCGGTACTGTTCCTAGTGGATGGGCAAATGGTTCATCCTCAGCGACTTGGAACTGTATTGCAAATTATGCAGGTGTGCTGAAAGATGGAACTTATAATAATGGTGTAGGTATAAAAACTGGTGTGGGTGGTATTGGGCGAGACTTTGCTCATATTCCAAATGCGAAGACATCGGAAGAGTTGGGAACAATAAAAGCCCCAACCACAGTTTTGTCTAGCCTACTTGGGGTCGTAGGTAATCTTTTAAGTGCGCTGAATGCTGTGTTGGGATTGTTGGGTTTGGATAACTTGACCAATAAACTCACGAAGTTGTTAGATAATGTTGTTCCTGTGCCTTTAGACCCTAATCATAACGCTGATGTTGCAAATTTAGCGCGTTGGGGGGTGCATGGCGGTGGTGGATGGTATCAATTATCGAGTGCTCAGAGTATTGCAGAAGGTATTCTCGACTTTAATCAAAATCTGATTGAAATGGAGTCTGACCCCATTGGATTGCAAACGCTTCCTGCTGATCCGCTTACCCCGTATCGTATGACCAATGATGTGTATAAAAGTATGTTTGAACCAACGGAAAAAGCCAGTTGGTTAGGGAATTTTAAAAAATATTACACACAAGACGATAATTCAGTTTTTAAGCTTAAAGATGCATGGAGTACGAACGCATCTCCTTATGATGTAAGGGATTGGAATAAAGGTGGTCTACTTGCCAAACTTGAGAGTTTGAAAACGTCAGCAAATCTTACAGGCAGGACTTTGTTGATTAATCGTGGTTGTGAAAATGATGAGAGTGGAAAAGCTCGATTTGTTGCTACCCATCAATTAAAAACAATAGATAACCATTATTTAGATACTTCAAATAGTAGTCGCTGTTCCTTGGCGCCAAATCAAAGGGACAATGCAAATGATGAAGATTATTACTTGATGAGCCTCTTGGGCTATAAATTAGAAAAAGGTGCTACAGCAGTCGACTTAACTGAAGCAAATCGTACCAATTGGCAGGTTGGTATGAACCTACATTCAACGCCAATAAAACTAACGCAAGAAGCGACTTTTAATGCAGATAGTACAATAAACGAGCGTAAAGACTATATGTTGTTTGGTACAACACAAGGTTTATTACATGTGGTCGATGCTAAAACAGGTGAGGAGACTTTTGCATTTGTACCAAATGAAATGTTGGAAAACCGCCAGCAACGCAATGCTTTCCTAAAAGAGAAAACCGGTGTCAAAGCCAATATGGCATATGGTGTAGATGGTGCATGGACTTTATATAGTGAATATGTCTATGGAATGCAGCGTGTAAGTAGCGGTAGCAGTAGTAGCCGAGTTGTCGCAACTGTAGGTGAAGCAAGAAATGCAAGTGGCACAACCTTAAAAGATAATGCAGGTAAAGTCATAAAAGGTAAACAAGTTGCCTATGGTGGTTTGCGTATGGGAGGGCGTAGTTATTATGCACTCGATTTGGCTAAGTTGAATGAACCAGTCCTTAAATTCCACATCGACCCAGATCATCAACGTATTATTAATCAAGATCAGATCATCAATGATACCAATACACAGATCGCATTGAGCCAAATGGGGCAAAGTTGGTCTAAACCAACAATTACGCAAGTGTATTGGAAAGGGCAATTGAAACGCGTCATGATCGTTGGTGGTGGATATGATGCACGCTATGAAAACCTAGCCTATTCGCATCAAGCTGGTGAAAAAGGTGCGGGTGTGTATATGTTTGATGCCGAAAATGGGGAGCTTTTATGGTGGGCGAGTGCCAATGCAGCAAGTAGCTTACAGATCGATGCAATGAAATATAGTGTGGTTAGTCGAATTAATACAGCCGATCGCAATGGTGATGGTTTGACAGATCATCTTTATTTTGGAGATTTGGGAGGGCAAGTTTGGCGTATCGATTTTGATGCAAATCTAGGTGCTAGCTCGAATAAAGGATTTGCTCGACTTATTTTCAAAAATCCAACTGAACGCTTTTATGAAGCGCCAAACTTTAGTGTATACGGGCATGAACAACCTCGTGCTGTGATTAGTATTGCTTCAGGAAATCGGAGTCTTCCTTTCAGTGATAGAACATCGACGAGTACAATCTACAACCTTTTTGATCGTGAAGTCATTCATCCCAACTTTAAGTTTGAACATCAAACCCTGACAGCAAAATTTACATTAAATGATTTACATAAAATGGATGTATCTCAGTTAAATGGTACTGCTTTGACGCTGTCAGATGTACAAAATTCAGGTAATAAACGCGTACAAAATGGTTGGTATATTTCTGCTGAAACTGTCATTGGTAAGCAGCTAGACTCAAATGGTAATGAAACAACAATAACCAATACCGCATCGAGTAAAGTCTTGGGTGAAATGGTGGTCATGAATAAAAGTTTATATGCCAGCGTTTACAACCCAAATGGCACATCAGATAGTTGTCGAGTGCAAGCTCAAGGTATTACTACGGTACAACGTTATTGTTTACCTTTTGGTATCTGTGAACTCAATGTTACGGATATGAGTTTTGGCGCGGGACGAGGAATAGTAGATGTAATGGCTGGGGTGGGTACAGGAGTGGATGAGAAAAATGAAGCAACACGTCAAATATTGAATCCAAATGCCAAAGATAGCATCGTAGGGGGGGATGGCATGCCAATCAATACCATGCGCCGTCAAATTGTGCCACTAAAATGGTATGAAAGTAATGAATAGGCGATCTGGATTTACTCTGATTGAGCTGATGATCACAGTGGCGATCATTGCTATCCTAGCAGTGATCGCCATCCCGAGTTATGACATTTATATTCGTAAAGCAGACTTATCAACAGCTCAACAAGAGATGCATAAAATTGCTGCATTATTAGAACAACATCGAACGCGTAACTTCAGTTATGAGGGCTTCATATTAAGAGATCCTGTGCGCAATGAAGGACCCTATGCAGATGTGGATAATGCAACCAAGACCATGTTGCTTTTACCTTTAAATGCATCGAGTGGTAAGCAAAAATTTACCTTGATTTTAACGGTTGATTCACAGACTTGGTCACTTAAGGCTGAAAGCCAAAATCCACGTAATTACTCCTTACTTATGACCAGCACTGGTCTAAAATGTAAGACCAAAACACCTGCCAATATCACCAATCAAAGTTGTGGTTTAGCTTCAGAAGAGTGGTAATAAATTTAGATTTCAGCGATTTAAATTCAAAGCTGCGGATAACTTAATATTTAATCTTTCATTCAGTGTAAATTTAACGTAGAATATCGCCCTCTATTAAAGGGGTTTGAAATGCTGTCGATGGTCGGCGCAGGGATAATCCGTAAAAACTATAAGGTTGTTCTCATGGTTGTTATTCGTTTAGCGCGCGGTGGTGCAAAAAAACGTCCATTCTATCAAATCGTTGTTACTGATAGCCGTAATGCACGTGATGGTCGTTTCATCGAGCGTATTGGTTTCTTTAACCCAACTGCACAAGGTAAAGCTGAAAAAGTTCGTTTAGATGCTGACCGTTTTGCACACTGGATTTCACAAGGTGCTCAACCTTCTGAGCGTGTTGCTTCTTTAGCTGCTCAAGCTAAAAAAGCTGCAGCTACTGCATAAGCTTGTAGTAGGTAACCCATGACAGCAACACAGAATGTACCCGAAGATCGTATTCAGATTGGACAGTTACGTTCAGCATATGGACTGAATGGGTGGCTCTGGGTTTACTCAAATACTGAGCCTATGAGCAATATGTTTGACTACCTTCCTTGGTACATTGAGACCAAGGCAGGTTGGCAAACCATCGATGTAAAACGTTGGAAACCACATGGTAAAGGCCTAGTAGTTTCGCTCAAAGGTGTGATTGATCGCACTGGTGCAGAAAACTTAGTCGGTGCCAATATCTGGATTGCTAAATCTCAGCTTCCTAAAGCGGATGTGGACGAGTACTACTGGTCTGATCTTAAAGGCTTAACTGTGTTTGGTCTTGGTGAGGATGAACAGGAAGTTAATCTCGGTCAAATCTTTGAGCTTTTTGAAACGGGTGCCAATGATGTCATGGTGGTCAAAGCGACACCGGACAGTATTGATGCCGAAGAGCGAATGATTCCTTGGCATAAAGATGTAGTACAACGTGTTGATCTTGAAGCGGGTCGCATTTACGTCAATTGGGGCGTAGATTACTAACTCTTGATAGAGTTGTAGCGCAGCAGGAAAATAGAGGAGTCTGCGGTGTTTTTTGCAGTCATCACATTATTTCCTGAAATGTTTGCAGCGATTACAGCGTACGGGATTAGCGGTCGAGCTGTAAAAAAAGAGATTGTACAAGTCTCTTGTATAAATCCTCGAGATTTTGCAGAGGGCAACTATAGACGAGTGGATGAACGTCCGTTCGGTGGTGGTCCTGGTATGGTGATGATGGCTGAGCCACTCGCGAAAGCAATTACCCATGCTAAACAACTTGCAGCGCAAGCAGGCTGTGTTCATGCTCCAGTGGTGTATATGTCACCACAAGGCAAAACCTTAAATGAACAAGCAGTACAACAATTCGTTGATTATGATGGTTTGATTGTATTGTGTGGACGTTATGAGGGTGTTGATGAGCGTTTAATCCAGCATTATGTTGATCAAGAATGGTCAATTGGAGATTACGTTTTATCGGGCGGTGAATTACCTGCGATGGTGTTGTTGGATAGTATTATTCGTCGTTTGCCGAATGTTATGTCTGACGAACAATCTGCAGTTCAAGATTCTTTTGTGGATGGTTTATTGGATTGTCCACAATATACAAAGCCAGACCATTTCGAAGGTTTGGATGTCCCTGAAGTACTAAAATCAGGACATCATGCCAATATTGAGAAATGGCGTTTTTTGCAGCGTTATCAGCGAACTTTAGATCGTCGACCAGAATTGGTGGAAAAAGTTGAGCTGACCAAACAGCAAAAAAAATGGCTAAAAAGTTTAGATACTTAAAGTTATTTAAGTATAAATAGGCTCTTTAAGGCATTCTGCTTTAAAGGGAAAGTTAAACGAGAGATATGCGCTTTAGCCTCTATCCTCAGCGGTGTAAGAGACCTCTTCTCTCCCGCACATATTGGAGATTCCACAATGAGTGGTAAACATCCTTTAGTTCAAGCTGTTGAAAATGCACAGTTAAAAACTGATATCCCTGCTTTTGCTCCTGGTGACACAGTTGTTGTTCAGGTTAAAGTAAAAGAGGGTGATCGTGAGCGTCTTCAAGCATTTGAAGGTGTTGTAATCGCGAAGAAAAATCGTGGTTTAAACTCAGCTTTCACAGTTCGTAAAATTTCTAGCGGTGTTGGTGTTGAGCGTGTTTTCCAAACTCACTCTCCAATTGTTGCTAAAATCGAAGTGAAACGTCGTGGTGACGTTCGTCGTGCTAAACTTTACTACCTACGCGAGTTGTCTGGTAAAGCTGCACGTATTCGTGAGAAATTACCAGCTCGTAAACAAGGTTAATTTTAACTTTGTTGTAAAGCATAAAAATGCGCCAATTGGCGCATTTTTTTATACCTCTTATTTTACAGTCCTTGTAATTTAAGACGATTAGCATGTTGACGGTAGATATCAACGGGATCAGGTGCAAACAGTGCTTTTAATCCCATTACATGATTGACTTCATCCGCGTGGTTCCATGGCAGATTATCACGTATAGTGCGACCAAATTTCGCACTGCAACGGCTGACCATGCCATCGTTATCTCCTTTAGGATCAACAATCAGGCTGCTACCGATAAATATTGGGTCAAGTGGATCAAGAATATTGGTCGCGGCTTGAACGCCAGAAAAGGAATACATATAAATTCCTTGTTCTTGATAGCTACCTTCTCCACAAGCAGTCGTTGGAACGCCCATTGGATATTGAGCATTAAACTTTTCTGAACCTTCCACAGAAATACTTTGTCCAGCCGCCTCAGCATCATGAGGGTAGCTTTGGGGATCAAGTCCTTGGGCCCAAACAGTTGCCGCTGAGAAGAAATTAGTCAAGGCAATACTCGCATCACCAAACATGGTTCCCGAACTTTTCATTAAAAGACTAGCAACAGGTGAGCCTTTATGAGTGCCACTCACACTAGTTATAGACGCTACACTTTCAGGAAGCATCGCTGCAACATAGCGGGAAGTTGGTCCGCCTTGGCTATGAGCGATAAAGTTCACTTTGGATTGGCCTGTAATCGCTAAAATCTCTTCAGTTTGCTGTAAGAGTTGCTCACCACGAACTTCATTTGAGTTAAATGGGGATAAACGGGCAGCCCAAACATTGCCGCCATTTCTTGCAATATTGGGTAAGATCTGATGCCAATAATCGACCCCCATCGGGTCACTACCTACACGGGAAAAGCCCGCGACACCATGGACAAAAACAATGGGATATTTGGTTTTTGCATAGTCTGAAATAACAAAGCTGCTTTTGACTTGGGTCGCATTTGAAGCATAGCTTGTTGAGATACCGATGGTCATTACAGTTAAAGCAAGATAACGAATTAAATTTTGCATTTTATTCTCTTTTAAAATTCCTAAATTGGGTCTTTAATGATTTATTTGAATTCGACATTGCATCGTTGTCCTTTGATGATCTTTCAATGTCTTGTGCTTGTTTTTTAATAACTAAATGGTAGTGTCCCTCCTTGATCATAGATCGTTTCAAATGTTTGTAGACGTTGTTGTTCTTGTGTGGATTTGAATTGTTGTTGTTTGAGCCGTTGAATTGCTTGAGTCTTGGCAGACGCACTCATATTGCTATCGATGATGGTTTTACGTTCTTCTAAATAGGATTGTACTCGTTGCTTCCATACTGATCTTTGTTGATCAAGTTGTTCTAGGCGTTGTGTTGCTGCTTCGCCAACTAAATGAAGACGCATATCACGTAATTCTTGTGGTGAACCATTGCGGGCTTTAATTTGTGCTGTTAATGCACGTAAATCTTCTAATCTAGATAAATCTTTAATATTTTCTTGCCAGTCCTGAGGAAGTTGTTCAAAACGCTCTTGGAGTAATTTGGCTTTAGTTGACGTATCTAGCGAGTTATTCTCTAAAATTTGCATACGATCTAGAGTGTATTGTTGATATTCATCTTCTGTGCCGAATAACTCCTCTATTTCTGTGGTAGAAAAGAAGCGTTGTTTTAGATCTTGTATGGCGTGAAAAGCTGCTTGGAAATAGCGATAGTTTTCCTTCGCTGTTTTATGTATTTGTAGTTGGCTCAGTGCTTCGCGGTAATCTAAATAACGAGACCAAAGTGCTAAGATTTGCTGTTGTTGTGCTGATTGAAAATGATGTTCTAAATAAAGTTGAAAATTCTTGCGAATTTCTGTGATATTTCTTTCTCCATACTGTGATAGGAAATATTCGAAACAGTTTCGGGTTTGTTCATTTATGATCAATTTTTTTGAGGCATTAAATTGCAACTGACAATTGGTTTCTGTGTCTGTCTGGCTTGAGCTTTGAAATCCAAGTAATGTTTGGGCTAAATTATTGTGTGAATTGAGTTGCTGAACGTGTTGACTAGATTGATTTTCAGAAGACGATGTTATATTTACTGAATAGTTTTCGGACTTCGGATAGAACCAATAAATAACGACGATACATAAAATGGAACTGAGTATGAGTCCAGCGTAGATGATCGTTTTGTTTCCTTTCTTATTCATAAAACCGCATCCATTTTTCTTTTGTTTTCGAAAGCGAAAAGAGTCTAGCATGATTGATTTTTTTTTGAACAGTTATTTTTAAAAAATTAATGAATAGTTTTGATAAAATGTATCTTTGTATTTCGACTTTTTATTTATGAAAAAAAGTGCTTATCGTCATTTGAGTGGTGTATTTCTTTTAAATAAGCCAATAGGGATGAGTTCAAATGGAGCATTGCAAAAAGTACGTCGACTTTTTAATGCACAAAAAGCAGGACATACAGGTGCTTTAGATCCATTAGCAACAGGTTTATTGCCGATTTGTTTAGGGGAAGCAACCAAATTTTCTCATTATTTATTGGATTCAACCAAACGTTATCAAACGACGGTAAAGCTTGGACAAACCACAACCACAGGTGATATCGAAGGTGATGTTCTGCAAAAGCGAAATGTTCCGCTCTTGACTCGTGAAAGTATAGAACAGGTTTTGGCTCAATTTCGTGGTGATATCCAGCAAGTCCCTCCGATGTATTCTGCATTGAAAAGAGAAGGCCGCCCTTTATATGAGTTGGCACGTCAGGGCATTGAGATTGAACGAGCAGCGCGTCCTGTCACGATTTATGATCTAACTTTGGTGAGTTTTAACGAAGATAGTTTAACTTTAGATGTGACCTGTTCAAAAGGGACTTATATCCGTGTACTTGGAGAGGATATAGGTGAAGTTTTGGGTTGCGGTGGTCATTTGACGTATTTACATCGTACTCAGACGGGTCATTTTGAAATTAATCCAGACTATACCATTGAGTATTTAGAAAGTTTGTCACAAGAACAACGGGATGCATTATTGCTTCCAGTGTATGCACCTGTAGAACATTTTCCACGTGTTCAATTACCAGAAGGACGTGAAAAATATTTTGGTAATGGTCAAGAAAGCAATATTGATCATGAGGCTGTAGCTGAGGTGCTAGTTTTTGATGGAGAGCGTTGTTTAGGTTTAGCTGAAATTACTGATAAAAAACGTCTTGTACCAAAACGCTTACTCAACTTATAAGGTCTTTCTCCATGGAATGGGAACTCATTCTCAGCTTAGTCTTCTTTGCTTTTTGTGCGGGGACGATCGATGCTGCCGTTGGTGGTGGTGGATTGATTCAAATTCCTGCATTGATGGGCGCACTACCTCAAACGGCACCAGCCACGATTTTTGGAACCAATAAACTCGCTTCGATTTGCGGTACTGCCTCAGCAGCATTTTCATTTGCACGACGGGTAAAATTGAAGTGGCCACTATTGTTGGTGATTGCAATTTTTGCATTTGTCAGCTCATTTGCAGGGGCGGCATGTGTCTCAATGATTCCGACACATATTCTAAGACCATTTGTTTTGATCATGTTGATTGTGATTGCAGTCTATACTTTGATGAAAAAGCAATTTGGGCAAGTGCATGTCGATCAGCGGATTACACCGAAGCTGCTTATGTTCGCTGCGATGGGAAGCTTAGCAATTGGTTTCTATGACGGTATCTTTGGCCCAGGGACGGGTAGCTTCTTTATTTTCTTTTTCATTCGCTTTCTACAAGTTGATTTTTTACATGCTTCAGCCTTGTCGAAGATTGGCAATTTTATGACCAATCTCGCTGCACTCAGCTTTTTTGTCCCCACAGGTCATGTGCTGTTTACATTGGGTTTGATGATGGCGGTTGCCAATATTGCGGGTTCATTACTCGGTGTTCGTTTGGCGTTAAAATATGGTAGTGGTTTTATTCGTATCTTATTTTTGATTTTAGTGAGTATCTTAATTTGCCGTTTGGGATATCAGATTATTGTTGCGGTTTGATTCAAAAGATAAAGTTTGACAACAAAAACATACTTAAATGATGCTGTCTAAAAAACGCACACTTTCTAAGATGAGATTCTAGCCAAGTTCCACAGTATCGAGATATGTCTCGTGTTGTGGTTGTTAGCCAATTTTAGAGGTGAAGAATGAATATATTTGAAGCACTACGAGAAAGTCATGATAAGCAACGTTCACTTGCAAAAAAATTAGTTGAAACTAGCGGGCATAGTGAGGAGCGTAAAGAGCTTTTTGATTTGTTGAAGAATGAACTCTATGCACATTCAGTTGCTGAAGATCGTTATTTATATATTCCACTGATGTTTGATGATGTCGGGTTGGACATTACACGTCATGCCTTGGCTGAACATCATGAAATGGATGAATTAGTCGAGACACTTGAACAAACAGATATGAGTAGTCCAAGCTGGTTGGCAACTGCTAAACAATTAAGTGAAAAGGTACATCATCATTTAAAAGAAGAAGAGCGTAAATTTTTCCAGCAAGCTGGAAAAATCTTGGCAGATGCTGAAAAAGAAAAATTAGGTAAACAATATCTTGCGGAGTATAAAAAATATAAAACCGAAACAGCTTGAGGCCAAAAAGAAGCTATTGTGACTTTACGGGGCTGGAGATTTCTCTCCACGTAAGGTCACACCAATGGATGCGATCATAATACAAAATAAGGCAACCCACTGAATCAGGCTGATTTGCTCATGGAGAATGACCAATCCCGCCAATGCCGCTAAAGCAGGCGCTAGACTGGTCAATGTCCCGTAACTCAGTTTACTTAAACGTTTCAATGCCATTAGATCGAGCGCATACGGAATCGCTGTTGCAAGGATCGCAATCACGAGAGCTTTACCCCAATATTGGGTATCTAGAAGAACAGGCGCATTATTCCATAAACCAAATGGCAATAAGGTCAAGGCAGATAATGCGATGGCAATCGTTAATGCATGCATTCCTATATTTTGTTGCGCGACCCGATGTCCGTAGTAAATATACAAGGCCCAAAAAATCCCCGCACCTACAGCGCAAGCAGCACCAAAATAAGAGAAATTATGTTGGTTGGCATCATGCCAAGGGACCATTAAGGCAATGCCTAAAATTGCAAATGCGACCCAAAGATAATCACTGCGTTGTTTGATTGAAAGCAATGCTAACCCTAGCGGTCCAATGAACTCTAAACCTACAGCAATGCCTTGAGGAAGCTTGCCCAGAGAAGTGTAAAATAAAATATTCATACAGCCTAAGGATGCTGTATAAAGCAGTAAATCTCGCCATTTCAGGTGTTTGAGCTTGGAAATGATAGTCCAAGACCGAAACATGATTGCCACGATGATTGTTGCAAAGCTCAGCCTTAAAATCGTCACAGTGAGGGGATCAAGTGTTGTGATCAGCTGTTTAGCAAATGACGCGCTGATTTGATAAGCCACCATGGACAACACCATGTAAAGCACAGCAACCAATTGGAGATTTTTCATTTAGCCTCTTTTTGTTGTCGAGCGCGTTGCATGGTAAAAGTACAACCGATGGAGGCGATGATAATGGTGGTTAAGGCGAGCCATTGATTCCACAATAATTTTTCACCTAAAAATACAAAACCTGAAAGCGCCGCAACTGCAGGTTCTAAGCTCATTAATGTACCAAAACTCAAAGGCGTTAGATTGCGCAAAGCAATCATTTCTAAGGAGAATGGCAAGGCACTGGCGAGAATTGCAAGCCCAATAAAATAATACAGATTTGGCAGTTCAAAAACACGATCAATTGCACCAGAAAATACTGCAAAAGGCAGCAAACACAGCATACCGATGCTCATTCCAAGACAGACGGTATGATTGCCAGAAATACCTGAAGGCTTTTGTCCTGCAATAATATAGAGTGCCCAACATGCACCTGCACTGACGGCAAAGAATACGCCAATAAGATCAAGACTATGCTGAGCCTGTTGCAATGGAAATAAGAGAATCAAGCCTAAAATGGCACAGCCAACCCAAATAAAGTCATATTTTTGGCGTGCATGATAGAGTGCGACGCTTAAAGGTCCAATAAATTCAAAAGCAACGGCAATCCCGAGAGGAAGTCGCTCTAGCGATAAGTAGAACAATCCATTCATTCCAGCCAAAGCAATCCCATAGCTTAAGATCGCTTTCCAGCGGACTGCACGAAAGTTAATAGTCCAAACTTTGAAAATTACCGCCAAAATGATTGCACCTAAACATAAACGCATCGCAGAAACGGTCAAAACTGGGAAACTTTGGAATAAAATTTTTGCTAAAGAACCACTGCCTTGAACGCAAATCATTGCAAGCATCAATAATGCTATGGCATAGAGTGGTGACTTTAGAGAAGAATTGGACATTTAATCATCAATCAAGTTGGTGTAATTTTCACATAATAATTTAATTTTATCTCAAGATTGGTTGTGAAACGAGCATAATTTAATTGATTTTGAAGTTGCGATGATGACTGTTTTAATTATTAAATAAGTTTTAAGGTTCTTTTTAATAATTATTTATTTATATCATTTTATCGCTCAGATTTTATTGATCCTATTTTACGAATAACTGTCATACATATTCAGATTCATTGGATTCTAATTCCAAGTTTGATGAAGTGCTTAATCTTCTAAATTCGTGTGAATAGTCGTGAGAGTCGATGCGGTTCGTCAGATCACTAAACAAAGCTTTCTGTATCTCTGCTATAAAACTTGGGGGGCGTTATAGACCCCGAAAAGTAGTAAAACTGACAATACTTAAATAAATGAAATAATAATTATGGAGATAATAAGATGTTGAAAATAAAACAAGTTTTTGCCATCGGTATCGTTACATTTATTCCTTTTGCGGCATACGCTGCACCTGCCTTTAAAGCACCTTTTGCCTGTGGTCAAACTTGGAGTTATAGCACTTACCCAGGTCACAACTATAATGCTTTAGATTTTGTGCGCTGGGATAATGGTGCGACATCAGGAGCAGCTGTGATTGCTTCTGCTGGTGGAACTGTATCGGTAAGTTCGATCGGTTGGAATGGTGGTGCAGGTAATATGGTGGTGATCAATCATGGAAATGGTTGGTCAACTCATTATTTTCATTTAAATGCCATTCATATCAGTGTGGGGGCTTCAATTGGTCAAGGTCAACAAATTGGTACTGTTGGAAGTACAGGGCAGAGTACAGGACCACATTTACATTATGAACAACGCTTAAATAGTACAGCACAAAGTATTGTGATTAATGGAAACTCGCTTGCGCCTTATCCAGGAAGTTATGGGCAAAGAGTTCTCACCAGTGATAATGGTTGTGGAGGTACAACACCTCCACCACCGCCACCAAGTGGCAATAAATATTGGGTAGACACGTGGGCGGATGCCAATGGACGTTCTAGTCCGGGTGGTACGATTACAGGAACATTATATAAAGGGACCCATTATGTGTATTGTAAGGTTTGGGGACCGAAGGTTCAAAACTCGACAGGTACACAGTGGAACCATTGGTGGTTAAAAACAGATTTAGATGTTGGTCCGACCAATCAATGGGTTTCCGCGTATATGCTATCTCGTTGGGGTAATGATGAAGCCAAAGATAATAGTGGTGTCGTTATTCCAAACTGTCCTTAATCGTTGAGCAAAAAAAATCACAGCTAATGCTGTGATTTTTTTGCAGTCAATGGACTTAGAACAATACACGTACGCGAATTGTACCTTCTACATTATGTAGCGTATCCAAAGCTTCTTGAGATGCAGAAGCATCAACATCCATTACCAAGTAACCGATATCGCCTTTAGTCATTAATGACTGGCCAGAGATATTGATGCCTTGTTCAGCAAATAAGGTGTTGATCTTAGACAATACACCTGGCACGTTTTTGTGGATGTGAAGTAAACGGTGTTGACCATCAGAAAGCGGTAATGCGATTTCAGGGAAGTTCACCGCAGAAAGCGTCATACCTTTGTCTGAATATGCAACAAATTTCTCAGCTACTTCTAAACCAATGTTCGCTTGCGCTTCCATGGTTGAACCACCAACGTGTGGAGTCAAGATCACGTTGTCTAAACCACGTAGTGGTGAAACAAACTCTTCACCATTCGCTTTCGGCTCTTTCGGGAATACGTCAACCGCTGCACCTGCAAGGTGGCCTGATTTAATCGCATCTGCAAGATCTTCAATAACAACACATGTACCACGTGCTGCATTTAAGAAGATCGAACCTTGTTTCATTTTTGCAAACTGTTCTTTCTTGAAGAAGTTACGTGTAGATGGTACATCTGGAACATGTAATGAAACTACGTCAGCAGTTGCTAAAAGTTCATCCATAGAACCAACTTGACGAGCATTACCTAAAGGTAATTTAGTCACAGCATCAAAATAGATGACTTTCATACCCAAGCTTTCAGCTAAAACAGAAAGTTGTGAACCAATTGAACCGTAACCGACAATACCTAAAGTTTTGCCACGAGTTTCATACGAACCAACAGCTGATTTATCCCAACCGCCAGCATGTGTAACTTTTGATTTTTCAGGAACACGGCGAAGTAATAAAATAGTTTCAGCTAGAACGAGTTCAGCAACTGAACGTGTATTTGAATATGGTGCGTTGAAAACAGGGATACCACGCGACATCGCTGCTTTTAAATCGACTTGGTTTGTACCGATACAGAAACAACCTACCGCAATCAATTTATTCGCTGATTCAAAGATCTCTTCAGTCAATTGAGTACGCGAACGAATACCAATAAAGTGCGCATCTTTGACAGCGGCTTTTAATGCATCGCCTTCAAGTGCAGTTTTGTGGTAATCGATATTGGTATAACCCGCAGCGTTTAAAGTATCGATAGCGTTTTGATGAACGCCCTCTAACAATAGAAAACGGATTTTATCTTTAGGGAGTGATAGATGTTGGCTCATAACGGCTCTACGCTATATCAGGTCGGATTTAAATCGCCGTATCATAACATGTTTGATCAAAATGAGGGCGATTTGATTGCAAATTGGGGCATCGAAATACTGATCATTTTTCATGGAAATGTTGACTGATTTTCAAGTTTAGCCTTGTACGATGCAGTATCTTGATGCAATGCTTTATCCAATGCACGCTTCGATGTAAAATGGATAGACCTAATGCGCTCACCTGAATATAAACGGGTTTGAGCTGTTCTGTAGTGTTGCTATATTTGAGTTATCACATCATCTTCATTTTTCTCAAGATTAGAAAAATAATGTGGTGATTCAAATGCCCTATATTTACTTCTTGCTAGGCCTATAAACGATGAATGCTTCAGTCGCTTTAACCCCTGAGTTATTGACCCAATTAACGGCAATTGTGGGTGAAAACCGTATAAAAACCGATGCCGATAGCTTGGAAAATTGGGGACGAGATCATACTAAACATTTTGATCCGAACCCATCAGTCATCGTTTTTCCATCAAGCACTGAGCAAGTTCAGTCTGTTGTTAAACTTGCCAATCAATTTAATGTTGCGATTACACCATCAGGTGGTCGTACAGGGCTTTCGGCTGGTGCGGTGGCAAGCAATGGCGAGATCGTGATTAGTTTTGACAAGATGAACCAAATCTTGGAGTTCTTCCCAGCAGATCGTATGGTACGTGTCCAAGCAGGTGTGGTGACTGAGCAACTACAGAATTATGCCGAAGAACAAGGCATGTACTATCCAGTGGATTTCGCATCAGCGGGTTCAAGCCAGATCGGTGGGAATATTGGTACTAATGCAGGCGGGATCAAAGTCATCAAATACGGTATGACACGTAATTGGGTGCTTGGCTTAACAGTTGTTACAGGTAAAGGCGATATTTTACACCTAAACAAAGGTATGATTAAAAATGCGACTGGTTATGCCTTACAGCATTTATTTATCGGCGGTGAAGGTACACTTGGTTTAGTTACAGAAGCTGAAATTAAACTTGAGCGTCAACCACAGAACTTACAAGTGATGGTTTTGGGTACACCTGATTTTGAGGCAGTGATGCCAGTATTACATGCTTTCCAAAAAGAAATCGATTTAACTGCGTTTGAGTTTTTTGGTGAAGTGGCAATGCAGAAAGTTTTGGATCGCGGTCATGTACAGCGTCCATTTGAAACACAAGCGCCATTTTATGTGTTACTGGAATTTGAAGCGCCGTATGAGCCGATCATGGACAAAGCCATGCAGATTTTTGAGCATTGCATGGAGCAGGGCTGGGTGATTGATGGTGTGATGAGCCAAAGCCTTGATCAAGCGCAAAGCTTATGGCGTTTACGTGAAGATATTTCTGAGTCTATTGCACCGTTTATTCCATATAAGAATGATATTTCAGTGCTGATTACGCATGTACCAGCATTTATCAAAGAAATTGATGCAATTGTTGCTGATAACTATCCAGATTTTGAGATTTGCTGGTTCGGTCATATTGGTGACGGTAACTTACACTTAAATATTTTGAAACCTGAAAACTTAACTAAAGATGAGTTCTTTGCGAAGTGTCAGGTGGTGAATAAATACGTATTTGATACCGTGAAAAAATATGATGGATCGATCTCTGCCGAGCATGGTGTGGGAATGACCAAGAAGCCATATTTGGAGTATTCTCGTTCGCCTGAAGAAATTGAATATATGAAAGCATTGAAGCTGGCATTTGACCCGAAAGGAATTATGAATCCAGGCAAATTATTTGATCTTTAATGCTTGATTAGATAAAAGAATTTCTGCTAAAAGCGTATCGTAAGATGCGCTTTTTTATTTTGAGAATTAGAAATGAATAATAAATTACAAAATTATGTGCTGCCATTAAAAGTGAAACCTGAGCATAAGAAAGATGGTGACGTTATTTTTTATATAGATCAAAAATTAGTGAATAGAAAAGATGAAATAGCTTTAGGATTAATGCTTATATCTAACAGGCAACTATTTGGAGAAGTTTATCGTCATTTGATCGGAGAATATTTCTATCAAATGGGACCAAATAGTGGAGTGCTTATAAGACCTTTTGCTAAGTCGCAAGATATTTTATCTAATCTTAGTTTTCCGGGAGATATTGATCTATTAATAATTCCATATGAAGATGGTCGTTTAGTCGTTTCAAAGTAAGCGTCCGCTGAATCCCATACCTATTTTTTAATTCGATTTAGGTTTCCAGCAGTGCGGCAGCAATTCTTCAATTTGGGTCACTTTGTGTGTCGGTAACCTTTTCAGCACATCACTTAAATAGGCATACGGATCCAAGCCATTCAGCTTTGCTGACTGGATTAAAGTCATGATGTTTGCCGCTCGCTGACCACTGCGCAGCGAACCTGCAAACAGCCAGTTCTTGCGTCCCAACGCCCAGGGACGCATCTGATTCTCTACCCAATTGTTGCATATCGGTAGATTGCCATCATCCAGATAGCGGCTTAAGGCTGGCCAACGCTTCAGAGTGTAATTGATAGCCTTGGCGGTGGGAGAACTCGATGGCACTGTCAGATGATGTTGGTTGAGCCATTCATATAGTTGTTGCATCACTGGTTGACTATGCTGTTGTCGGTATTCGCGGCGGTCTTCCGCTGTACCATCGGTCTTTTTCCTGAGTTCTGCTTCTATCGCATACAGTTTCTGAATCAGCACTAAGGCCTGTTCAGCAACCTGACTTTTCCCAGTTACATGCAGTTCATGGAATTTACGACGTGCATGGGCCATGCACCCCACCTCAATCACCTGGCCTGATTTAAAACGTGCTTTATAACCACTGTAATCATCACAGACTAGATAGCCCTGCCAGCCTTTCAAGAACTCTTCAGCATGCTGGCCTGAACGACTATCCTGAAAGTCATAGATCACCGCCTGAACTGGATTATACTGTGTGGTGGCATAGGCCCAGACATAACCTTTCTTCGGTTTTTTATTATTCTCACCCATCCGCATGATGGTGACCGGTGTTTCATCTGCATGCAGCACCCGCTGTTGCAGCACCACCTCTTTTAAGGCATTGGCCAGAGGTTCCAGTTCTACACCGCAGCGACCTATCCAGTCAGATAAAGTGGATCTGGACAGATCGATGCCCGCCCGCTGATAGATCAGACGTTGACGGTACAGCGGCAAATGATCGGCATACTTCGATACCAGCACATGGCTGAGCAATTCAGGTGAAGCAATGCCTTTATCAATCACATAGGCGGGCATCGCTTGCTGAGTTAGAGTGTCACACTGATCACAGACCCATTTACCACGCACATGCTGTTCCTTATAGAACTGTGCCGGTCTGAAATGCAGTTTTTCACTGACATCTTCGCCGATACGACGGAGTTGGCAGCCACAAGCACATTGGGTTGATGCAGGTTCATGCTCAATACGGATGGTGTGTAGATGATCTGGCAGTGGTCGACGTTTAGGTTTATTGGTTTTGGCTTTCTGTGTCGCTGCATTGGTTTTATCTGCATTTAGCCGTTCCAGTTCTAGATCAACCGCGGCAATATCTTCTTCAACCGCTTCATCCCACAGATGGATTTGTTTTGCCGTTAAGTGTTCATTCTTTTGGGCGAATTTGTGCTTTTTAAACAGCGCCAGTTCATGCTCGTATTTTTGATTGAGAATAGAAAGATGTTGAACTTTGGCATCCAATTGTTGGTTTGATTGTGCTAGAGACTGATGCTGCAGCGCCAACTGCCTGGTGAATTCCAGCAGTTGTTCATGGGTCAGTTGGCTTAAGTCAGGCAGCGTATTCATGACCGCAGTATGCCTGAGGTCATGAGAAGAATGAAATAGAACGTTTGGAGAATAGCAGAATGGTCGAGCCTGGTTTAAAGCATCGTCACCACCTGCTGTCGTCCAATGCGCTGCCAGGGCAAACCTTGGATCAGTGCCTGTAACTGTTCCGGGCTGAGGGCCACGGTTTCACCTTGGTGAACTTGAGCCCAGTGAAATTTGCCCTGTTCCAGCCGCCGGGCACACAGCCAGATGCCCAATCCATCATGTACCAGCACTTTCATGCGATGGCCACGTTTATTACAGAACAGGTAAGCACAATGCGGTTTGATGTAGCCAAAGGCTCTCACCACCTGAGCCATGGTCGTATCCATACCTGCACGCATGTCCATGGGCTGAGTAGACAACCAGATTTCATCAATGCGGATCATGTTGCAAGTGCCTTGAGTAATTCTGCCAAGGCAGGTATTTCTGATGTCTGCCATTTTAGCTGAATATCATTATTCGTATGAGGCACGGTGATACACAACGTGATCCTCTCATCAATAGGTTGGCTGATTGCAGCAGTGTAAGGCAAAGCAATAAATGCTGGATTCACATGAGTAGGATCCTGCACGGCACCCTCATGATGGCTGAAGATCCTGATCCAACGACTGACAAGGTTGGCATTAATACTATGTTGCAGTGCGACCGAAGCGATCGAGGTATTAGGATTTTTGCAGGCATTGACAATACTGAGTTTGAATTCTTTGCTGTATTTTCGGCGTTTTTTAGCAACAGGAGGTGTTGCTGAATATATATCCATGTTCATGGATTAAGTCCCCACTTGTTTTTAGGTGGGAACTAAATTAAGGCTTATAGGATCGCTTGGTAAGGCTGTGTTAGCCGGATGCTTACGTTTCAAAGACATTAGCAATTGAATTAAAAATTCTAAGAGCAAAATTTTCAAACCAAAAAAAATCACCTAACGAATTTGGTTTCTCTCAGGCTTCTGGATTATTAAATGCTGGATTTCCTTATGTTGCTGTTGTGCACCTAATAGTTTCAGATACTAGTCCCGAGGATGCTTGGCGTGAGATATTAATGGCTAAAGTTATCGATGCGGATAGTGGTGCAATTGAGTTATTAGGAAATGAAAAGAAAGATATGATGCCTGCTGATCTTATTCAAAGGAGTTTTGGGCGATTAAAAGCCCATTCCTTAGACGAAAATTTAGGTCTGTTATCTTGTTATATGGAAAGTGAAAATAATAATGCTATTTGGTCTCCTATGGGACAAACAGCAAAATTTAATAGCCAAAGTAGTTTACAAACTTTTGAACGGATAGCTGACTATTATTATGAAAATTATAAATTCTTTTTAGATACAAAAAGATATAATGATTAAATAAACCGACCATTATTAATCTAAGCTTTTTATTGGAAGTATTCTATTTTTCCTTATACGCTTTCCAACCTGTCAAAATATGATAAATCAATGGTAAAAGACAAAGTGCAAAGAAGCCACAAATCGCAGCAGCCCAGATAGGTATTTTCTGTGGATTGCCTAAAAAGAAATAAGCAAAAATCGAATAAGATAGCATCCCAAACATCGCCATTGCGCCGAGTGGAAGGGTAATTCTAAAAATTAAGAAGTTAGCCAAGGCTTTGTAAGGATCCATATTCCGATTTAAAGCATAGGCAATAATCATGACCAAGATATAGCCCATAATAAACAGCATAAATAGGGTAGCGGCAAACAGCAGACCTGTGCGCCAACTCTTTTCTTGTGCAGACTGATCACCTGCCTCATAAACAACTTGAATATGATCTCCGACCACGGGCACATCACCTGAACGGACTGAATTATCCAAGACTAATGTTCTGTTTTGATCATCTTTGAATTGAACTTGCGCTGTATGCATTAAGGTTCTGGTTTTATATTTACGCTCGTTAGAATCTGTGCGTTCGATATCGACCCATTCAGAGGTATAGCTCACGATGGTTGCATCATAGCTCGGTTTGGTTGCTAAGCCATATACAGCTTGTGAAACCCAATAGGTAAAAGGGAAAAATAGGGAGCTGATACTGAACACAACAACAAATAAATAAGCAAATTCAAACTTACTGCTGTCACGATTTTTGGCTAAACGTTTTAGCCAAAACTTTGTCAGCAGAAAAGACCAGAGACACAAGATCGCAACCACCACCAAGAAAACCTGTCCTGCATAAGTCAGTTGCATGCATGATCCTATTTGTTATATTGAATAGACAGTGATTTTATCAAATGGTTATCTTTTTAAAATCAAATGAATTAGAACAGTAAAAATATTATTGTCTCTCACAAGTCTTAATTTTTAAATCATGAAGTAATACAAATGAACATCCACCAAGAAATCGAAAAACTATTTCAACAGCGCCAAGACATACCATTATTTTATATCGAAAGTGGTAGTCGTTTATGGGGTATGGCTAGCCCTGACAGCGACTATGATGTACGTGGTTTTCATTTACCGAGTAAAGATCAATATTTTGACTATAAAAAGTACCGTGATCTAATTGAAATCATGGATGGGGATTTTGATTTCGTTTCTTTTGATCTCGATAAAATGTTTGGATTACTGGCAAAAAGTAACCCAACGGTTTTGGAATGGGTCAGAGCGCATATTGTGTATTTTAATGCTTTTCCAGAATGGCAAACGTTTCGAGATGGATTGTTAGAGCGAATCGATTATAGTGCGCTGTATCACCACTACTTATCGCTGGCAAAAGGTGGGATGAAAGTGATGCAAACCGCAGATAATTTTACCTACAAGAAAGTATTTTATTCGATTCGTGGTTTGATGTCGGCAGAGTTAGCAACTCAAGAAGTGATGCCTGAATTATTGATTACCGATTTATTTGCACAAGTTTCTGAACATGATCCATTACGTCATTGGGCAGAGGATTATTTGGAAATTAAAAAACAGCAGAAAGAAAAAGCCCAACTCCCTGAAGTGGAACAAGCAGCGATTCTGAATTTACTTAAAACTAAGATTGAGCAGTTGGCTGCTAAAGAGATGCAAAAAGCTGATCGTCGAGAGGGCTTAGAGCGTTATTTAACGGAGTATAGCCGACATATGAAGCAGTATTATTATCAGTAAAATCATTTGCTTATATTTTTCTTTGTCTTGACGGAGTCGTATTGTGTTCTCATTCATATTTAAGATTAGCCTTCGGCTGGAGTTACTTTGGTTTTGCCCAAAGTAACCAAAGGCATTGTCATCTGCAAAACCTGTTCACTTCTTGCATTAATTAAAATCTATCGCAGAAACAGTATCTTCTTGAAATCACGCAGGTTGCAGATGACATTACCGAGTATCATATATTTTATGAGGATTTGATAAATAACCAATCTTTGTTCTAAATCCCACTTTCCAAAATACGCACTTTCACATCAGCCACATGCGCTTTGGTCGCTTCAAAATGCTTTAGCATATGTGCCGTTTGCATATGTGCCTCAAGATGAGCGGTACTTTCCCATTGCTCTAACATCATAATGCTATTTTCATCTTGTGACTGCATTTCAATCGCTGGCAGATGATCAATCAATGGGGCATAACCATGACAACCTTCTTCTGCTAATACAGTTGGAATGATTTTTTGGAATGCATCTAATACGGCTTGGCGGTGTTCTGTGCCTGCATGTGTCTGAATTTCAGCAATAATCGTCAACATAGTATTTCTCTCTTAATTCATGTTCGTAAAAAACTGATCTAAATGGGCTTTATAATCTTCGATATAGCTTGGGACATTTGGCATTTTGATTACATCATTTACGATAAAGGTCGGGAGTGATTCCATACCCAAGAATTGATTGGCTTTATGGAAAGGTAAATACACACCATCTACACCCACACCGTGAAAGAATTGATCAGGATCAGTGAATGCTTCCATTGGTGCATTCCATGTGAGCGACAACATGTACTTTTTACCTTGTATCAAACCGCCTGAACCATATTTTTTAGAAGCATCAGAACGGCTACGTCCATCGCTGGCATAAAGTGAGCCATGACCAATCGTAAACACATCGTCAATGTATTTTTTCATGGTCCATGGCGCTCCCATCCACCAACCCGGCATTTGATAGATCACTACATCTGCCCATAGATATTTTGCTATTTCGGCTTGGATATCATAGTCACAGTCAGTACGTGTTACTTGTACCGTATGACCTAAGCTTTTTAAATGTGATTCTGAAAAGTCGGTCAAGGTGTCATTCAATTCACCATTTGAGTGAGCGAATTGTTTAGCACCATTAATAATTAAAATATTGCTCATGGAGTAACTCAAAAATAGATTTCTAAAACTTGAGTGCATTCTAGAGCGTCTATTCATGAGTAAAAATGTATAAATAAGCAAAATACTATTGACCAAAAATCAACGATTGCTTGATGAACGCTGCTTCCAAGTTCGCTCTCAGTCGCTTATATCGTAAATACAACATGGATCTGCAGCACGTATACATATAACGACTAGTCGATTTATTTCTGAGGAGTAACATAAATAGGTAATGCTTAGAGGAAAATGAAAAATGCACAAACTTTGTATGATCTTAGGCGTTGGGTTGTTTTTGACTGCATGTAATCAACCTACGCAATCGTCTCAACAGCAAATGGATACAAAACCGAGCACAGCGATGCATGCGGTATTATCAGATCAGCCGAATTTATTTGATGAAGACAGTAATCTAAAAATAGATCAGCAATTTAATCGTGCAGAAAATCCTAGTGAAGCACAAGTGACAGTTGAACAGTCTCAACTCGATGATTCTGTGATTGCCATTCGTACAGAATATCAATTAAAACGTGATCAAACGGTGTGGAAAATCGTGAATAAGAAACAAAGTTATCAATGTGCTAGAGGGGAGAACACAGCTAACTTCCAATTTGAGTTATGCCCTTGATCCATTGATATGATTTTGAGTTGACTGAAAGATAGACAATATTGTGGATAACTTTTGGGTTATTCACATATTAAAACATTTGCCTAAATTGCGGTCATTTTTAAAAAGTGCTACAGTTGCGCGTGGAAATTTTTCCTAACGATAAAATATTTTATCAATCTCACGAAAATATATTTTTTCTTATATACACCTTGTGAATACGGTGTTTTCACATTTATTACATGCGCTCTCACAGCATGAAAATCAAAATTTAATTTAAATCTAAACCATAAAATCGTGTGGTGATGTTCCTATTTTCTTTGTATGGAAATGGGGCGCATCCGAATTGGTTGTTTTTGTGAATAGAACATGATGACGAATAATCAAAATATGACGTTAAACCGTATAACGCTCATGTTTCCTTTAGCTTTGGTGCTATTTGAGTTTGCGGTTTATATTGGTAATGACTTGATACAGCCTGCAATGCTGTCGATTACCCAAGAATTTGGTGTCAGTGCGACGTGGGCTCCTTCATCTATGTCATTTTATTTATTGGGTGGTGCCAGTGTTGCGTGGTTGCTTGGCCCCCTTTCAGATCGACTTGGACGTAAAAAGTCCTGCTAGCGGGTGTCGCTTTCTTTACGATATGTTGCTTGTTGATTTTATTGACACATAACATTGAACAATTCTTAGCATTCCGTTTCTTACAAGGTATTGGTTTGACTGTCATTTCCGCAGTTGGTTACGCGGCTATTCAAGAAACATTTGAAGAGCGAGATGCCATTAAGGTCATGGCGTTGATGGCCAATATTTCTTTGCTTGCGCCATTATTAGGCCCTGTACTGGGTGCTTTTTTAATTGAACATATTTCTTGGCATTGGGGCTTTGTTGCAATTGCATCAGTTTCTTTTTTGAGTTGGTTTGGTTTAAAGAAATTTATGCCATCTGTACAAGAAAGCAGAGCCAAGCAACCATTTAGTTATATCTTTGATGATTTCAAAAAGGTATTTAGTAATCGTCGTTTCTTAGGTACAAGTTTAGCTTTGCCTTTGGTTGCGATGCCATTGATGTTATGGATTGCATTGTCTCCTGTGATTTTGGTCGATGAGTTGAAACTGAGTAGTTTGCAATATGGCTTGGCGCAATTTCCAATTTTCTTCGGTTTGATTGCGGGCAACATCGTCTTGATCAAAGTCATGGATCGTTTTGCATTAGGTAAAACCATCTTGGTGGGTTTGCCGATTATGTTTCTCGGTACATTATTTCTGATTTTGGGTGTCATTTGGCCGCTGTATTTAGTGCCATGTTTATTGATCGGTATGACTTTGATCAGCTTTGGCGAAGGGATTAGTTTCTCTGTGATGTATCGTTTTGCCTTGATGTCCTCAGAAGTATCGAAGGGAACAGTAGCTGCAGCGGTATCCATGGTGATGATGATGAGTTTCTTCATTATCATTGAGTTGGTTCGTCTAATGTATACTTATTTCCATATTTGGGCTTTTGCACTCGCAAGCGTGACCTTGATTGCTTTATGGTTTGCTCAGCCTAGACGTGTTTTGAAACAAGTAATGCAAGATCGTCAGCAGCAAGGCATAAATTAAAACCGCTGAAATGTGAGTTGATTAGCGAATTTCCAGTTCTAGAAGTTTATTTTTCAACATCACCAGTTCAGTGAGGGTCTCAAGTAACAGACTAATTTGTTTTAGCAACAATTGGTTTTGCTCTGAGACCTGACCCTGCGAACTTAAGTGCTGGATTTTGACTAGCATGTCTTCAATTTGCTGATGTGGAATCGGTTGTTGTTGAGTCAAAGCATGTTTGAGCAGTTCAACACTTTGATCAAGCAGCGCCAAGATGTGTTGATCTTGAATTTGAGTACGTTGATGACCCAGTGCCGAAACGTAGCTCAACTGACTATGACTATAGACCAAGTAGCGAAATGCATAATGGATCAGTTCTTGATTGGGTTGTGGTTCGGTACTGAGACTCGAAATCATATTAGACAGCTCGATCTGCGCATTATGTGCCGCACGACGCGCTTTTCGATATTCAAGATCATTGGAACGACCTTGATGATATTGCTGGATGACAGCATCGAAGTAATCCAGCGTTGCTTGACTACTTTTACGGATGTTTTCAGGAATATTGCGGAAGTTCCAATCTGGCCAAATCAAATTCACTGCTAACCAAGCAATGGCACAGCCAATCAGCGTATCGATCATTCTTGGTAAAACGATACTAAAACCAGCACCTTTAAGATTAAAAATCAATAAAACCATCAGTGTTGCCATCACCGTAGCCAGCGCGTATTTCTTTTGGCGTAAATAGAAAAAGTACACACCGCTAATCACGGTAATGATGAGTTGTCCCTCAATACTGGGTACAAAATAAAGTATAGGTATGCCTAACAACACACCCAATAACGTGCCGATGGTTCTGAGTTTTAGCCGACTTTTGGTTGCAAAATAGGTGATCTGGCAAACAAATAAACTGGTCAGTAAAATCCAATAACCATTTTTGGCAAACGGCAGCAAAGAAATTGCATAACCTACAGCAAAGACGATTGCTAAACGAATAGCATGACGAAATAAAGCAGACTGTGGACTAAGATGTTGCTTAATTTTTAAGAAGAAGTCCTGAAATCCCTGAATATCTTCATCTAGTAGATTGAGGTGTGCTTGCTGATGTTGTGGTGATCCCGTTTCAATGTTTTGTTTTAATTGCAGTTGCGCGAATTGTTCGTGAATACTTTTTAAGTTATTCAAAATGAGTTCTAAGTTTTTAACTTCTAAATTATATGGGTGTTGCGCGATCCAATCTTGCATTGAGGCTTCGAGTTGGGCAAGGGCAGCATCGGCAAGTGGGCTGTTTTGATAAGTGGTTTTATGTAGCAATGCCTGACTCAGTTTTTTGCAGGCTGTTGCTTGTAAGAACATATTTTTTTGTATACGGAAAATTAAATCACTGCGGTTAAAGTTCTGATGGATTTTTTCATAATGTAAATAATTTGAGGTCACTTGTTCATGGATATCTTGGGCAAAATAATACAAATTTAACCAATAGATACTGCTGTTATTCATGCGTGAAGATTTAAGGCGAGAGAGCAAAGATTGTTTGGCTTGATTCAGGCTATTCACCACCTGTGCATTTTTCTGTGAGAGTTCAAATAGCAGCGTTTCAACATTATCGACATTGTCAGGATCGAACAGCTTAGCTTTGCTCTGTAACAGCTCCCCCATTTCTTTAAACGTAGTCGAAATCTTTTCTTGTAGCGGTAATGTAGGGTGAATGATAAAAAACAGGATAGAGGTAAAACCATACCACAGCGCACCACAGACAAAATAACTAGGTTGCTGATACCAATGTGGGTAATCACCCAATCCAAACATGGTGTAGATGGAAAGTAAGATTGTGCCAAAAGAAATAGTAGCGTAGCGTTGACCTAATGCACCCATGAGTACAAAAGCAGCACTAGATAAACTCAAATAGACGATAAACCAGAATTTATAAGGTGCTAGAAAGGTTAAAATTGTACTGACCGTAAAAAACAGTACACAGACGTAAAATAAGTTTCGAAGTCGGATGCTGAGTCGGTCATCAAAATCAGTCAGGGCTGCTGCAATTGCACCTAGGGTGACAGGCACAATAAATTCACTTAGACCCAATGCGTGTAGCAGTAGTGTTGTACCGATTAAAACAATAAAAATTTGTAGGCAATACCGCAAAATTGAATTTGATCCAAAACGATTAAAGAGCAGATACAGACTATTCATAATTATTTTTCTTCAATTGATCTGGTTTTTGTCATACAAACAAATCTTCCTGATCGAAGTATTGTTTGATCAATATGATATGTCATTTTTTGCATCAAGATTAGGTTGATTGTTCAACTAATTATTAAGCAAGATCCATGCACAGTTATGATTTTGAATATTAGTAATGGACAATTACTAGACTTCTTTCTTAAATGCCTTTGATGCTGTCTATCGGGATACTATAAAGAATGCACCAATACTTAAGGAAGAAGTTTAGTCAATAAGTGAGAAAACTGTGGATATCTTTTAAGATACCCACAGCGATTTATTTAGGATCAGGAGGAGCATCAAGTTGAGCAACAGGTTGCTGTTCGACATTTTCATGTAGCCATTCGCGCCAAATTGCCAGTAATACCGCCAAGATGACAGGTCCAATAAACAAGCCAACAAGACCGAAACTCGCAATGCCGCCTAAGACACCAAACATAATCAATAAGAACGGAATCTGTGTTGCGCCAGAGATCACAAGTGGACGAATAACATTGTCAGCACTGCTTACAATCAATACTCCCCATGTCACGACACCAATTGCTTCAACCGTTTGTCCTTGGGCAAATAGCCATAACCCAACGCCAAGATATGAAACAGGGGTTCCAAATGGAATCAATGCCAATATGAAAGTAACAATCGTCAGCAACATCGGGTTCGGCACGCCAGCGACAAAATAACTTAAACCCGCTAAAAGTGCTTGGGCGACTGCTGTTAAACCGATGCCGTATACCACAGCACGTGTGGTTTCTGAGATGGTTTGCAAGTAATGGTGTACACGAGGGCCGATCACCATTTCGAGTGCACGACTGACTTGCGCCAAGATGGTTTGTCCATCTCGATAGAAAAAGAATAAAGTCATCAAGGCAAAGGTCAATTTGACCAAGTTACGGCTAATTTCACTTAGGACAAAGCGACCATAACTTAAATGGCTTTGAATCCATTCTGCAATACTGCGGGTGATGCTATTGGGGTCACCGCTGAGTTCATTGATTGTATGGCTAATATCTTCACCGATAACAGGAAGGTTTCGAATGAAGTCAGGAACTTGAATATGCCCTGAAAATAATTGTTTTTGTAAGTTCATGTAGAGGTTTCGACCTTCTAATTGAAGTAAGAAGATCGCAAAAATAAAAGGGACTCCAATCACTAGAATGACCAAACTAATCATAATTGTTGCATTCAAGGTTGGACGATTTTCCCCAAAAAAGCGACGTTGCACCCATAGGTAAACTGGCCACGTCATATAAGCAATAATCGCGGCCCAAAGAACTGGAACAATAAAATATTTGAGAATATTAAATCCCAAAAACATCAGGACAAAGAACAGTCCAAACAGCAAAACGCGTTGTAAGACAGGAGCGTATTGTTGCACCATAATTTTCTCTAGTGCTTGAAGTTGAATGAATCCATATTAACTGAAAAATCAGAGCAGCGATATTTTCCTTTTCATCTTTTAAGATTTGATATCAAAAGATTACCTTTCTTTGCAAAAGCTAAAACCATTCACTCGGATCATCAACCAACTGATTGAGCACAGGCTGCCATTGGCTTTGTATCATCACAAAATTCTTTTGTGATTTATCAAAAATACTCAAACCTTGCATAGCGAGTGTTCCATAGGCGCTTCGTTCAGAAATCCATGCCACAGGGGGATGCTCAATTTTGGTAAAAAAGTTTTGAATGTCTTTGGAACTCGCGCTATTTGGCTTAACGCGATTGGCAATCAGTAAAATTTGTACTTTACCTTTACGAATGCGTTTAATCTCTTGTAAATGTTTGAGGAAGCGACGAGTACTATCAATATCAAAAAATGAAGGCTGTATCGGTGTGACAATCGCATGTGCTTCACTGACCAGTTGTTCAGCATGTTCACCTGAAAGTGCCCCAGGCGCATCAATAATCAAATAATCCAAGTTTTTAGGTGCATCACCAATTGATTTCTCATGGCGCCAATCTAGACTTTGGATCTCTGTGACGGTTTCAGGACGTTGTTTTAACCATTGTAATGCGGATTTTTGATTGTCAGCGTCTGCTAAAGCAACCTTATATCCTTTTTGTGATAATGCTGTAGCGAGGGTGATTGCCGTCATGGTTTTACCACAGCCACCTTTTTGATTTGCGATTAATATTGTCTTCATGAACTTAGATTTATTTAACAGGTCTTTATATATTCAACTATACCTTAGCATCTTTTTTACCAGAGTGTGTGACACATGACAAAAGTTTAATGTTGCAGTTAAATAGCAACCTTGAAGGATAAGGACGTTTTTATGTCGGTTTGGCTTGCAATGCTGATAGGTGCTTGTATCGGTGTGGTTTTGACCACAATTATTTTGTCCAATAGTCGTAACGGACGAATTCAAGCAGAGTATGAAAAATATATTGCAGAATTAGAGTTGGAACATAAACAAGCATTATTAGATGCACAGAAACGCAGTGTGAATACCAGTCGTGCTGTACTCAAAGGAAAAATGGCTGAGCAGTTTGCGCCCATCCTTCCAGAGTTTCGTTATTTACCCAGTGATGCTAAGTTTTTGGGCGACCCAGTGGATTATGTCATTTTTGATGGTTATACCGACTTTCGTGATGGGGATGGCGAGGCCGAAGATATTGAGGTGATTTTACTGGATATTAAAAGTGGTGGTGCACGCTTGAGTAAAGGGCAGCAAGCCATTGCTCAAGCAGTGCAAGAAGGGCGGGTACGCTTTGAAACGCTGAGAATTGATTTTGAGGGCTAGGCATTTTTAGACTTTTGTACTCTTGCCAATAACATTTTTTGAGCAATGACGGGGATACCTTCAGCGTCAAAATATTCTTTTTCTGCAAATTGAAACTTTGTTTGCAATAGATGCCGTTCTATATCTCGGTTGAGATGGCAGCCATCGCCAATGCGCTTTTGAATTGGTGTTAATATCGTTTGTAGAGATTGGATTTTAGCAGAATCTGGATGTTTGACATGTTCTAACAAGTGGAATGTTCCCGTTGGTTTTAGCACACGGAAAACTTCTGCAAGTGCTTGGTCGAGTTGAGGAATACTACACAATGTCCATGTTGATACAACATGATCCAAAGACGCATCAGCAAAAGGCAGCTTTTCTGCGCTGGCTTGAATATGTTTGACATAGAATGGCGCATGTTGAACACGTTCTACCGCAAGTTGGTAGATATCAGGATTTGGTTCTAATGCATATAGCGTGTCGATATTGCCATAAAATGGAATATTTAGGCCCGTACCAAAGCCGATTTCTAGTACATCGCCTTCAATCGGCAGTAATAGTTCACGACGTCGATCCATCAAACTGGCTGTTTGCATGACTTGATTGAGTAAATGAGGAAAGATACGGCGTTGATAAAATTGATAAATCATACAGATCCATCCCTTGATTAAATAAAGCAACACATAAATAACAGCACAAAAATATGACCAAAGTGAGTTTGATTGTTACTAAAAAACGCACTTTTTTTCACCATCCAAGCATACTATGAAGAGAGTTAGTTTTTTAAGTTTTTAGTGATATTTTGAGGATGATTGAGCCATGAAAAAGCGTCTATGGATGAGTTTATGCATGGTTGCGGCACTTGGACAAACACACGCATCAAGTAATGGCGTTGAATATAATATTGCCAACGGCTTAGCGCCAGTTGTGAAGTACCAATCAATTTCTGTGCTTCAACCTTTTGATGGGAACTTTCGAATTCTTGGTTCTAAAGTCTATCATGATGATGAGCAAGCAAAATTTTCACCGATTGATTACGCCGTGAGTCTGGATTTATTTACCGATCCAGAAATTGCTCGAACCATCTCGGTTCGTCAGTATGATCGTTATCTCAATTGGAACATGAAAACTTTGCCTGTGCCACCTGATCAAGCCATTAAAATGGTATCAAATATGCACATCATTCCAGCAAATCCTGAGATTGCAAAGCAAATCAAACAAGTCAAGCGTGGGGATTTAGTCAATCTAAAAGGTGAGTTGGTTGAAGTGCGTGATAAGGATCTAGTTTGGACATCTTCTCTAACTCCTGGTGGTGTAGGTGATGGGGCGTGTGAGTTATTTCGTGTGAGTTCGATTGAATGGATCGAAAGACAGAAAATTTAAAAAGATAGCTTTAAATGGAAAAAAGCCCCTGAGTTTAAGACCAGGGGCTTTTTTATGAGATAAATGTATAAACTTTCAATTAGTCTTCAGGTGTTTGCTTGTTTTTCCAGTGGTGTAATTGGCTTTGAGCATGCAAATACTGATTAAGTTGGTCTACTTGCTGAGCAGAATCTGCTTGAGTATTCGGTTGATCCAAAACTTTGGCTTGATGTTCCCAATAACTATAGAGTAGACCTTGGATATAACGTCCTTGTTCGGTTTTAAGATCTAGTTCCTTGAGCATCGTCAGCGCAGATTTTACATTATCCTTTTGGCGTTGCTGTTCAAACTCAGGTGTGAGTGTCCCTTTTTCACGCATTTCCGCTACTTCAATTTCCATACTGTCCGTCATGTCCGTGAAGCGTTGATCGTAATCTTCTAGAATGGCAATATCCGCAGCGTCATTTGCAGTATCAGGAAATTGCTTGATTGGTACTGGATTGAGTTGACCAATTGCATCTTTGACAGAATCACTCGTTCGATCATTTGATCGTGAGGGTTCTTGTTCTTTGTTACATGCACTGAGCATGAGCGCTGCAGTTAATGTAAATGTGATCGCCAGCGTTTTTTTAATTTTAGACATAGTTCCACTCAAGTTGATATTTTCTGAAAATGATAAGCAAAAGTACGATAAGGAAAGTCAATCCGATCTTGCGGATTTAATCCCGTAAAATCAAATACAATTTGTTCAAATTTTGCCTTTAATCGTTGTTGCTCGTGTTGGGGCATGGCAGCAATAAAACTGGTCGAAAGTAAGCGCTTACTCACCACTTGTTCTACTGTACCATGATGATAGAGCTGGAAGTTTTGTAGTCCATTGAATTTGAACAGTCCTTGATGTTCAAATACCTGTTTCCATTGTCCAGTATGGTAACGAGGCGTATCACCTTCGAATGGCGCAATCTCATTTGCTAGGGCTTTCACCCAATCGACGTCAATATCGCGTTGATTCCAGACTAGGCCTAAATGTCCTGAAGGCGCTAACACACGATGCATCTCTTTCAATGTTTTTAGATTAGCAAACCAATGAAATGATTGTGCGCAAATAATGGCATCAATGGATTCATCATCCAAAGGGAGTTGATCACTAAACGCTTGTAGTGAAATTACCATAGGATGTGCTTGTTGTAACTGCTGTAACATTTCGGTTACAGGCTCGATCGCTACAATTTTTGCTTGGGTTTGTAAGAGGTAAGGTAAGAATTTGCCAGTCCCAGAACCTAGGTCGATAACAGTGGAATTTTCATCTATCTGGAGTCGATCTTGCAGCCAAACCCCTATTTCTTGTGGATAATTGGGGCGAACCTGTTGGTAGAGTTCAGCCCCTGAACTAAAGCCCTTTTGTGCCGCTGGATGCAAGGATTGTGTCATTTTTTGCGCTTTTTAATCTGCCCGATCTCTATAAAATAAGATACTCCGCAATTTTGGATTGGCAAAGTAAGTATTTGTTGATTCCCATCAAGGATCTTTTTTTAGTGTGAGCATGGATAAACAAATAATATTTGAAGATGATCATATTCGCGTTATTTTTTTAAAAGGTTCAAGTGATACTTTAGTGGTTTCGTTTGGCGATTTGATTAGTCGCGCTAAAGGCATGTCCATCAATGCTGAAAAATCATTAATAAAATACCAATACAATGTGATCGGCATTATGCCGAAGCAAAAGACATGGTTTCCCAAAAGCAGCATGCTCAACATGCAGCAACAGATTCAACCATTTTTAGCACAGTTTAAAGAGCGAGTCGGCTATGGTGGCTCGATGGGTGGCTATGCTGCCATTAAGTATTCAAATTTATTGAATATGCAAAAAATTGTGGCTTTTGTACCGCAATACACCATTGATCCTGAAGTGGTGCAAGACCGCCGTTATGCAGAGTTTTTTGATGTATCAATTCATCAACATATGGAAATTCAACCGGATGAAGTTGATTCATCTCGTGAATATATCATTGTCTATGATCCATATTTTGCTGAAGACAAAGAGCATTTCTTAAAAATTAAACCATTATTACCGCAAATGCATGTGATTCATTTACCCTTTACAGGACATGAAGCACTTTCTGTTTTGGCGAGTTCTGAATTACTGAATGATTTTGTTGAAAAGCCATTTGATATTACCTACTTCTATCAGCGGGTTCGTCAAGTGAAGAAGCAGAGTAAGTTCTATTATCGTCATGTACTTGATGCCTTACTGCCTCGACATCATCAGGCGTTATTAAAAATTTTAGAAAATAATGATCTACAGTTAGATGAACGTTATTTCGATGCGGTGATGAAACAAAAACTCGTGCAGCAATTGTTCCGAATGAAACAGGGCACTGAGCAGAACTTAGTGAAATTAGGAGCATTACCCCATTTTGTGCAACAAAATGGGGCGGTAAGCCCAAAAGTTAGCACGAGTCAGCATGAGTTCTTGGTTTTTAATTTGGTGAGTTTAAAACTCGAAAGTTATAGCGCAGATGTGATTGCTGCACAGTCGCAATATTTGCTCCCTTTAAATGGTAAAGGTACTGCTTTGGTCGAGTTAGCGTTGAATGGCGACCATTATTTATTGACGATGAATGATCGGGGGATACATAAGCTGATCGCGTTAGATGAACCGTTACCTTTGGATCAATCGCCGTTAATTTTTAAGCAATACGCTGAATTTTGCAGTGTGAGCTATAAGCAATTGACTCTAGCTTGTGATGCAAACGGTTTAAGCCATTTTATTGAAAATAACGTAGATGAACAGACCAAATTATTCTTGATTTGAGTGCGAAATCAGAAGCATAAAAAAAGCCTTTTGAGCATTCAAAAGGCTTTTTTTGATGAATATTTGAGATTAGTTCGCGCCCACTTTAGCATTGGTGTTTACATTCGCGTTTACGCCTAACACTTTTACACCAACATTTGCACCTGCTTGTGCTTGTTTTCGATCAGCATTCAAGCCTGTTTGTGCTTGCACAGATGAGTTGCCAACATGAACGCTAGTTTGTGTATTTAGACCAATTGATTTTGATTCAGCTTTACGATCCTGATAGCGTTTTTTAGCCTCTGCACGTGTCTCAGTAGCGACAGTTTTACCATCTACTGCTTTGTTTACCGCGTAGTTGCTTCCATTTTTAACAGCAGCACCAGTCGTGTGAATGACAGATGAGCCAACATTTGCAGCAGTGCCCACCGTTTTTTGGGTGACATTTACCCCAGTGTTTACAGCCGCATGACCAACATGTTGAGCTGTTTGACCTACACCTTGTGCTGTATTTTTGACTGCACCCGTAACGCCTTTAATTAAGCCGTTTGACTGTACAGAAACTTGTGCTGAGCCACTCGCATTTGCACCCACGTTTTGTGCAAAAACTGATGCAGAAGCAAGAATACTTGTTGTCACGATAGCTGTTTTGATCATTTTTTTCATTGCGGTTTCCTTAAGTGATGTGCCATATCAGGGCACTTCATAATCGCCATCGCATCATAGCGAGCAAAAAGGAGAAAGCTATGGATTTCAGCAAAACTTTACAAGTACGTTACAGCAGAAACACACTCTAGCGGTAAATTGTGGAGAATGCCTAAAACTATAAATATTTGAAATATATAGTTTTAATTAAGGTTTGAAATCTATATATCTCTTGGTGATTAGCTTATTTTATGATGCAGCTAATCTCGATGAAAATGAAGGAGAGCCGTTCTTTTATCTAATTTTTACTCAAATATGATTTAAATTTAAAAGTGGCATTTTTATTGCTTGGTATAAAAGTGTGGAAAATTTATTTTGAGTTTCCATTAAATTTATTGATCTCAATAGAAAACTTATCATCTCTCAAACCATTCTACTATGAGGTAATTGCCGTCTAAAAACCAAGTATTATCGCAATTTGCATTTAATTCATTTCAATGTTTGTAAAATATGAAAATTAATGTGAATATTAATGTTAATAATTATTGGTTAATAGATGATTAAAACAAAACCTTGCAATAAGCAGTAAAAGAAATATTGGAGAATATGAATGAAAATGATTGCGGCATTTTTACTCTTATTGGTTGGATTAGGCGTGATCGTACTGTATTTCCAACCATCTGACCCACTGACTTCATCAAATGATCTGTATATCCACCAGATGAAAGATGATTATCTTGAAGTTCCATCCAAACCACTCAATCAGCAGGAGATTAACCAAAAAGAGATTAAAACAACAACTTTATTAAACCAATCTGGCACATCGGAAGAGGAGGCTCAATTTTATAACACCAAAAGTGACCCAGCGATTCAACCGATAGATCCAGAAACTGATCCAGCAAATCAAATTAAAACGCTTTAATCATCGCATGGTCTTTATCCAAGCCCATGAGAGATACATGTTCTTTATCCAAGAACAATGGAGATAGAAATTGAAAAATAAAACGTTGTTATTACTAAGTTTATGTATTTTATACAGTACCAATACTACAGCAGCAGCGCTGAGTGCAGCACAGTTAAAGCAACAGTTGAATTCAACTGCTTTAGCTAAAGTTGCTAAAGGCAAGATCGATCTTAATGCTTTGGTAAATAATGAGTCGAATGATTTACTCATTGAGTATGAGACGAATTTTTCTCATATTTCACCAAGTGCAGAAAAGCGGAGTTATATTGCTGAGGGAAAAACGCAGTTTAAAGCAAAATTTGCTCAAGCTTCAGGTTTCCAAACTTTACGCGAATTTAATGGAATACCGATGGGGCTCTATCGAATTCAAGACCGAAAAACATTGGCTCAGGTTCTAAATGATCCTTCAGTCAAAGGGGTATATCCGAATCGTAAGAATACACCGACCACAATGCAAAGTTTGCCATTAATCAATCAACCTCAAGCTGTAGCGAATGGCTTTACAGGCGAAGGTTCGAGTGTCGTGGTGATCGATACTGGGGTGAATTATAAGCACTCGGATTTCGGTTGTACGGCAGTCAATACGCCAGCTTCAACCTGTCGCGTGGTGCATTCCTTTGATACTGCACCTGACGATGGCAGCTTAGATGATGATGGGCACGGTAGTAATGTTTCGGCCATCGTTGCTAAAGTTGCGACGAAAACTAAAATTATTGGTATCGATGCATTTAGAAAGGTCAGATCCCAAGGGCAATGGGTCAGCACGGCCTATGATAGTGATATTCTCGCAGGTGTAAATTGGGCAGTAAATAATGCTCAAGCCTATAATATTAAAGCGATTAATATGAGTTTGGGCGTGCCTGGAGTGAAATATACCTCGGAATGCCAAAACAGTAGTTACGCAACTGCCTTTGCCAATGCACGTGCAGCCGGGGTTGTTCCTGTCGTCGCATCTGGTAATGATGGATTTGCTGATGGGATATCTTCACCAGCATGTGTGGCAGGTGCCGTGCGTGTAGGTGCTGTATACGATAGTAATATGGGAAGTTTAGCGTGGAGTAATTGTACTGATAGAACTACAAATGCGGATAAGGTTACTTGTTTCAGCAATGGTGGTTCACTGGTCACTTTAATCGCACCAGGTGCATTGATTACCGCAGGTGGTGAGACACAAGGTGGAACATCACAAGCTGCACCGCATGTGGCAGGGGCGATAGCATTGTTGCGTGCGAATAGTGTGAGTCCAACGGAAAGCATTGATCAAACCATTCATCGCTTGAGAGTCACAGGCAAGTCAGTTACTGATACGAGAACTGGTTTGGTCTTCCCGCGTATTGATGTATTGGCTGCAAGTAACGGCTTATCATCCAATTAAGGTTAATTTTTTATAGTTTAAATTGATCTAGAGTACGTTTTAAAGTGCCATAACTCGTTGCATGATCTTAATCTGCAACGAGTTTTTTTTAAATTATTAATGACATTTAGCTAAATTGTCAGCACTAAAATTACTTTGCAGCTTCTTAAAATTTGCTTGAATGGCTGGTTCTTGAATATTAAATATGGCGGATGTTTGGGTGGGTGAGTTGGTATTATTTGAATATTGTGTTGTGCTGGTGCTGGCTGAAATTAAGCCTTGACGATTAAAAATCCAATGCTCCACAGCTTGACCACCCTCAAAATTACCCGTGAATTCAATAAAGCAATTTTTCGGTTGTTGAATAAGTCGAGCGGTATTGTTTTCGGTCGTAGGGGTTGCTTCGATATTTTGAACTTGTTCTAAAATTTGAGTAGCTGTAGTTGTCTGGATCGGAGAAGAAGAACAGCCTGTAAAGATAAGGCTTGTGGTGATTGAAAATAAAAGTGCTTTTAACGGCGTTACATTCATGTGCGAAATTCCAGTTCTATAAATATCAATCATTTCAGTGTGTCGGCAAAGCGAGTTAAGTTCAATTTAGTTTTTGAAATGGCCATGTAAATTTATAATGAATTCTTTGGAAAAGATAAAAATATAATTAGTAATTTGTATCAAAAATGACCATCGGAAAGCTCAGTCAGGTTAATGAACTTATTTTTAGTTTATGCCATGTTGTATGCGGAATGAAAATAAGGGAAAACGAGTCATGAATACCAAGTCGAAGACTGTGCCATTTTATCGAGTGATTGTGATCGGTGGTGGTTTTGCGGGTTTAGGTGCTGCGATTAAACTCAAACAAGCGGGTATTCATGATTTCATCTTGTTCGAAAAAGCCAATGAACTCGGTGGTGTATGGCGTGAAAATACCTATCCGGGATGTGCCTGTGATGTGCCATCGGCATTGTATTCATATTCTTTTGAGCCGAATCCTACATGGAGTCGAGTGTTCGCGGGACAAGCGGAAATCAAACAATATTTACAGAACACCGCGCAGAAATATCAAGTTTTACCGCATGTTCATTTCAATCATGAAGCCTTAGCTGCAACGTGGTCGGATGTTAAACAGTGTTGGATTATCAAAACCAATCAAGGTGAATTCCATTCACAATTTGCGATCATGGCATGTGGACCAATGCATGAACCTGTGATCCCAAATGTAAAAGGTCTCAAAGATTTTGGAGGTGAAATTTTCCATTCATCTCGTTGGCGACATGACTTAGATTTAGCAGGGAAACGTGTTGCGGTGATTGGTACAGGCGCATCTGCAATTCAGTTTGTGCCGCAAATTCAGCCTTTGGTAAAACAACTCACTGTATTTCAACGTACACCACATTGGGTATTACCAAAGTCAGATATGCCACTGCCAAGTGCCATTCAAACTTTATTTAAATATATCCCTGTCTCTCAGTCGGTGATGCGTGGTTCAGTCTATGGCATCTTTGAAACCTTAAATGGTGGATTACAAAGTAATGCTGCGATGCGACAAGTACAGCGTATTGCCGAATTTCATATTAAACAGGGTATTAAAGATCCTGAATTACGTCGTAAAGTCACACCAAATTATGTAATCGGCTGTAAACGTATTCTGCAATCTAATGAATGGTATCCAGCTCTAGCCCAAGACAATGTCAATGTTGTCGCAGGTGCATTAAGTGAGGTGAAAGGCAAACAGTTGATTGCCAGTGATGGTTCAAGCTTTGAAGCCGATGTGATTATTCTTGGGACGGGCTTTGAGGTGGCTGAACCACCAATTGCTCAGCGTGTCTATAACCGTTATGGACAAAGTATGTCTGATGTGTGGCAGGGCAGTCCAGAAGGCTATATGGGAACGATGGTAGCAGATTGCCCGAATGGTTTCTTGATGTTTGGACCGAATATTGCGGTGAGTTCTTCGGCTTTTATCATTATTGAAGCGCAGCTCACTTATATTATAGATGCGTTGAAACAAGCGATTAAAAATAATATCAAAACCATAGAACCTGATCCTGTGCGTATCGCTGAGTTTAATCAACGCGTACAAGAAGCTTTACAAACCACGGTTTGGAACAAGGGTGGTTGTCAGAGTTATTTCATTGATCGGAACGGGCGAAATAGTACGGTCTGGCCGTGGACAACGTTTAAGATGCGTCAGCAACTCAGCCGTTTTAATTTAAATGAATATCTGATTGATCATCAGGTTAAGCTGGAAACTGAAACAGCTTAAATCTCTCTAATTATTAAAAAACCTCTAACTTTAAATTAGAGGTATTTTATTTTTAGTTTGATGATGGCTGACTAAGTTCAGCACGTTCAATAGGAACATTTCCATCATTGGTACCAACCACCGCATCTTTGGTGTCTTGCCATTTTTTAGCCGTAAATTGTTTGGCTTTTTGTGTTTGTTCCTGAACGATTTCAGATTGTTCAGCTGTATATTCTTTGGTGTTTTTCCATCTCTCACTCATTTTTTGTGAGGTGTTTTCAGATGCACCTTGGATAGATTCACCTAGGTTTTGCATGCCTTTGCCTGTTTTATATAGCAATACTCGACCAAGGCTTGGGTTGTCACCATAAGGGAGTGTTTTTTCTGCCGTTGCAGTGTTTGCATTCGCTGTAGTTGTATTTGTTTCGGCTGCCCAGAGAGAAGACGATGCGATCAGTGCAGTCGCTAAACACAGTGCAGGTACTTTTTTCATCATCTTTTATCCTTTCAGCGATACGTAATCGAGATTTATATCTTAGCCTGAGAACCTAAATAGATATGTAATTTTTACTAAAAAAGTACTTAATCAAGAGTCAAAATTAAGCTTAGATACTAATTCATTATAATTTTTCTTTGTACACGACAAAAAAAGATAACTCATTGAAATAATGGCATAATACTTGTTTTCTGACGACGAATATGATGACACATTTCAATGAGTTACATCTCATCTTAAACAAATATCTAAAGTGGAACAAGTCACATGCAAAATGTTTTACACTGATTATGCTTGCATTAATTGTAAAACAGACATGTAATCTTTCTTCTGCATCTAAAGCCTTACCCATCAAGTGCTTACCACAATCATTTTATCGACGTATACAACGCTTCTTTGCAGATCAGTATTTCGATTATCGTCAAATTTCTCAGTTAATTTTCAATATATTTTCATTCGATAAAGTCCAATTAACTTTGGATAGAACTAATTGGAAATGGGGAAAACGAGATATTAATATCTTGATGTTAGCCATCGTCTATCGTGGAATAGCGATACCTATTGTTTGGACATTGCTCAATAAACGTGGAAATTCAGATACAAAAGAGCGTATTGCTTTGATTCAACGCTTTATCTCCATTTTTGGTAAAGATCGTATTGTGAATGTGTTTGCAGACAGAGAATTTATCGGTGAGAAATGGTTTACATGGTTAATTGAAAATGACATTAACTTCTGTATACGTGTTAAAAAAACTTTATTGTGACCAATCACTTAGCCAAGAATCATAAAATTAGTGATTTATTTCGTCATCTTCAAGTTGGTCAAACTGAATGTCGTAAACGACGTATTTGGGTTGGTCGAGTGAAACTGTATATTAGTGCGCTACGATTAGAAGATGGAGAGCTTTTACTTGTTGTTTCTCCTATGTTTAATGCTTCTGCTATTCGTGATTATGCATTACGCTGGGAAATCGAAACGTTATTTAGTTGTCTCAAAGGACGTGGATTCAATCTTGAAAATACTCGTTTAACAGACCCTAGACGAGTCAAGAAATTGATAGCAGTGCTAGCTATCGGTTTCTGTTGGTGCTATTTAACAGGTGAATGGCAACATGATCGGAAAAAAGCGATAAAAATAAAGAAGCATGGACGACTTTCAGTAAGTTTATTTCGCTACGGTTTGGACTATGTTCAAATGGCTATTCTACGTTTGATTGGTTTTGGAAAAAAAGAAGAATTTAAGAAAGTGCTAGCAATTTTAAGAAAGAAAAAGCCTGATAGGACAAGGATCCTATGAAATTTGTCGTGTACAGAGATAATTTTTAATGATTAGCAGTTTATTGTTAAATATTTTCTTTAAATGTTTTTTTTGTTCAGTCGATAGAATCCCTAATTGTTGCATAGTCAAGGTCGGACGTTCTTTAGAGCCATCATATCGTCTTTGAAGCATCAAATCTTTTGGAGAAATATCTAGTAAAAAAATGTAGTCAAGATTAAATGAAAGTAATACCTCTTTTTTTACAAAGTATGATGATGAATCACTTTGCTCAATAATTGCGTGTAATTCTATGAAAATATCACTATTTTTTGATTTTTCTTTCAGTGCTTTAACTAATGTGCATTGATTTTCATCTAAAGTCATTTTATTTAAAGAAGATCGTTCAATTGGTCTATTCACCTCTTTAAGAAGTTCTGAAGCCGAATAACATTGAAAATCTTTATAGGTCTCCTCAAATTTTTTTCTAATAAAAGTTTTTCCACTTCCCGAAAGACCAAACAAACCGATAATCATAATTGCCTATCAATGAGGTTTTGTACACATTCCTTAGCATAACAAAATGACTGAGGTGCTGTGAACCCAAGTTTTCTGAGGTCTTTTAGATAAAGAGGGGTATCAAGTTTTTTTACATGTTTAATTTCAATCAAATAACAGTTTTCTTTCTCTTGCATATAGTCGTTGAAATACTGCTCAGAAATACATATTTTTTTTAGATGCTCTTCAGTAATCTCATTCTTCTTTAATATTTGAATTTGATTGATTTTCGCTGTCGCAACTATTGCTTTAATAGGGGTGGAACTATAGATTATGATTGTAGCTCCATTTATAAAATTTTTGCCAATTTTAGTTCGCATTTCTATGGTTTTGCTTCCATCTAAAATTAAATTTGTAAATTGAGGTTTTATACTTAGAACAATATTCATCAGGGGATTACACGTGGGTTATAGTTTAGGATTTTGGCTTGAAGATGATACTATAAGTCAATCTGATAGTGATGAGCCTAAAAATAGTGATGAGCATAAAAATAAAGTTGAACTTCATATCAACTATTGGTCATTAGAAGCAAAACAAGCATGTAACTATCTTGATATAGGTTTGAGGTTAAATCTTTTTCGCTATAAAGAATTGAAAAGCATAAATTTTTATTTTCCTTTTAAGATGGAAAAAGAAAACTACATGGGGAACCTTGGGAATGTTATTTGCTCTAAAGATGAGCTTATCGAACTAATATTTAATGAAAAGCTTAAATCTTCTTCTGATGGTGTCAATTACAAGGATATTAGGTTCTTGGGTGATGAAGATAAGGGGCTTAGAGTATATAAGGAACTAGAAATTGGTGATGATCCCAATGATGTAAAATTTATTGTGAATGAAGATAGTGAAAGTACAAAAGTTAGTATTCCAAAAGCAATTATAAGACATGAAGAAAGCGATGATCTTTATCATTACTTTAGATTTAGATTGAAGGGCGAATTCAAACATGAGGTGCGACAGTTTCAAAAGCCTTATGATAATCAACAAGCTGAGCAAATTTCTCTAATGGTGTAAGCCAATCTAACGCTTTTCTAGGACGAGTATTCAGTGACATGGCAACTTGATTTAAATAATGCTGATCTGCCTGATTTAAATCAATCCCTTTAGGTAAATATTGCCTAATTAAACCATTCATATTTTCGCATGTGCCTTTTTGCCAGGGTGAATGTGGGTCACAGAAATATACATCTATGCCTAAATCTTCTTCAAGTATTTTATGTTCTGCCATCTCGCGTCCACGGTCATAGGTCAACGTTTTACGCAGTTCTGCAGGTAAATATTTCAGAGCTTCAGTTAAAGCCTTGCGCACTGATTCTGCCTTTGCATCAGGTAATGTTGCCAAGATACAGAGCCGTGTATTTCGTTCAATAAGTGTTGCTATCGAACTTTTATTGTCTTTACCTTTAATTAAATCAGCTTCCCAATGACCCGGTATTTTTCTTTCTTGAACTTCGGCTGGGCGCTCATGAATAGTTTTAATATCCTGTAATATAGAATCTTTTTTAGGTTCACCGTTAGCTTTTCGCTTTTTATTTTCATGACGTAGACAGGATAATAAGTCTTTTTTCAACTCACCCTTGGGTAATGCTCGTATCGTTGAATAAATCGTTGTATGGCTTACATTCATTGTTTGATCCAAATCAGGAAATGTCTTTAAACGCTTTGCTATTTGCTGAGGAGACCATAAACAACGGATCGCTTCAACAATAAATTTCCAGAGGATTGAATCGATTTTGAGTTTTCTGTGACCACGTCTACGTCTAGCGAAGGTGTTATCAGAAGCATATTGAGCTTGATAAACGTCATTGATGCTATTTCTTTTAAGCTCACGATAGATCGTACTAGGATGTCTTTTAATGAGTTCAGCAAATTTTCTGGCTGAAAAGCCTTCTTTTCTTGACTCAAGCATTAATGCAGTACGATCTTCAAAGTTAAGATGATGGTATGACAATTTTATATACTCCATAAACCCTTTAAATTAATTAGGTGGTTTATGTCGCACTTCAAGTTTTACTCTGCCAAGCTTTCAAGTAAACAAGTTCGAATTCTTTCGCAAAATTATGAGCCAGAGGATAGACTAGTAGTCAGTAAATTTGAAAAGATTGAAGTGATCGATTTTCGTTTAAATGAGTTGCGGGACTTACCGGCTACGATTTGTAATCATTTGAACAATAATTTCATTTTAGAGCAAATTCATTTGTTTATCATCCGTGATATACATGATGAATTGAAATTATCTCATGATAAATACAAAAGATGTAGATTGTTAGAAAAAGAAGTATGGAATGAATATCTACATTTCAAAACTGAAAAAGCAGCTTTACCAACACAGATGCTTATCTACCACTTTGATAAAAAAGATAAAAATGGTGAAAATGAATTTAACCATATTGATAGGTTCAACGCATTTGCAAAGTTTGTTAGAGTCAAAGTGACTTTTGTAAATATCTTGGCATTTGTATTTTCAGTTATTATATTAGGCTCATTAGGTAGTCTGATTGCAACAGTATTCATTGAATCAAGACCAAATGGTATTTATTTTTGGGCTAAGCATTGGTTTTTTCATTTTTTTATTGGTCTTTGCATGATTTATATGATTTATCGTATTTTACATACCTTTTGGAAAGGAAATTTTAAACTTCAATGGCCGATAAGACGAGGTTAACAAGTTTACATTTTTGTACTATTTCATAAATAAAAAGCTTGTATTGTGGTCTTATAACTATATTATTTGGGTCTAAGTTTTACGGGGGTGAATATGCAAAACAGCATCTATCAATTAGATCAATTTTTTGAATGTGAGATCATGTCTCACAATCTCGAAACTTTGAAATTTTTGGGTCAAGATATTGAAGCGCTTGCATATCTTTATCCCGAGATAAAATCTTGGTATTGGAATATCTTTGCCAAGGGATTCGAAGGACATGAGCGCGAAGTTCTAATTGCAAGGGAAAATTCTGGTCAGCTAGCAGGCTTTTCTTTATTAAAAAATACTTTTTTTGAAAAAAAGATTTGTACCTTTTATATACTTCCTGAATTTAGAGAGTCAGGGTTAGGAAGAAAACTTTTGCCTTTGGCTATAGATGTAATTGGTGGAAAAGATATTGGTATTACAGTTTCAGATTCTGTCGATAAATCTTTGAAACCCTTACTATTGAGTAATGGATTTGAATTTGAAAGTATTGAATCAGGTCTTTATTTGCCGCAGTATAAAGAAATATTCTATAAATTAGATTAAAAAACCCGCTCTAAGCGGGTTTTTTATTACATGACTAGTTAACCCTGCAATACACTTACATCTGCAATTGCTGTGAATAAATCACGCAACTGAGCCAATAAACGTAAACGGTTGGCTTTCAATTCAGCGTCGTCTGCCATAACCATCACGCCTTCAAAGAAAGCATCAATTGGTGCACGAAGCGCAGCAAGTTTAGACAACGCTTCTGTGTAGTTGCGTGCAGCAAGTAAAGGCTGAACCACTGGCGTGAGTGCAGACAATTCGGCATAAAGCGCTTTTTCAGCCGCTTCAACTAGATTCGCTTCAACCACAGCACCTTCAGGCGTTGCTTCTTTGGCAAGAATATTGGCAACACGTTTATTTGCCGCAGCCAATGCAGCCGCTTCTGGTAAAGTACGGAAATGATTCACCGCAGTTACACGCTTATCAAAATCAAGTGGAGATTTTGGAGCAAGCGCTTGAACGGCTTGAATCACATCAACAGCTACACCTTGGTCTTCATATTTAGCACGGTAACGACCTTCAAGGAATGCAACGGCATCAGCACGCGTCTTGTCATGATCTTTAACCACGTCACCATAACCTTGAAGCGCAAAGTTAACCAGTTCTTCAATCGTCACATCAAGTTCATTTTCAATGATTAAACGTAAGATACCGATTGCAGAACGACGTAATGCAAACGGGTCTTTAGAACCTGTTGGTGCTTGACCAATACCGAAAATACCAACCAGCGTATCTAAACGATCTGCAAGCGCAATGGTTGTACCTGTCTTTGTTTGTGGTAAAACATCACCCGCAAACTTAGGTAAATACTGCTCACCTAAAGCTTCTGCAACTTCATGATTCTCACCTTCAAGGCGAGCATAATACGTGCCTGCAATCCCTTGAAGTTCAGGGAATTCACCGACAAGTTCAGAGGTCAAATCACATTTAGCAAGTAATGCTGCTTTTTCAGCATCGGCTGCATTTGCACCTGTAATTGGTGATAGTGCAACGGCTAATTTAGCAATACGTTCTGATTTGTTCCAAAGCGTACCCAATTGCGCTTGGAATACCATATTCGCGAGTTTTTCTTTACGCGATGCAAGCGGTTGCTTTTGATCTTGTAAGAAGAAGAATTCTGCATCCGACAAACGAGGGCGTACAACTTTTTCATTGCCTTCAATAATTTGAATCGGATCTTTCGACTCAATATTTGAAATAGTAATGAAGTAAGGCTGTAATTTACCTTCAGCATTGATCAAACAGAAATACTTCTGATTGTCCTGCATCGTGGTAATCAATGCTTCTTGAGGAACAGCTAAATAACGCTCTTCAAAAGTTGCACGTAATGCAACTGGCCATTCAACTAAGCTGGTGACTTCATCAAGTAAATCTGCTGGAACAATCGCAGTTGCATTGACTTCATCAGCTAACTTTTTCACTTGATCTTGAATCGTTGCTTGACGCTTTTCAAAGTTCGCAACCACATAAGCTTTTTCTAAAGCAGCAAGGTAGTCATTTGCGTGCGCCAAAGTCACAGCTTCAGGTGCATGGAAACGGTGACCATAAGTCACATTACCTGCTTTATGATCTTGAATGGTAGCTTCAACTACTTGATCATCTTTCAGCAATACGACCCATTTTACAGGACGCACGAATTCAGTACGACTTGCTGCTGAACGCATACGTTTTGCGATAGGTAAGTTGTCTAATGCAGTTTGTAAAATTTGTGGCAGTAAAGCATCAAGGCTTTGACCTTTCACATCTTTCAAGAAGCACACTTTTTCAACTTTACCTGCTTGGAACGTCGAAAGCTGATCAACCGTAATGCCTTGACCACGCATAAAGCCTTCAAGTGCTTTAGTTGGTTTGCCTTCTGCATCATAAGCGGCTTGAACAGCAGGGCCGTCAAAACGTTTTTGTGTGTCTGCTTGAGCAGCATCAATATCAACAATTTTTAATGCCAAACGACGTGGCGCGGCATAAGCTTCGATTGCAGCAAAATTTAAGCCTGCATCTTTTAAGCCTTTTTCCGTTTCAGCTTTTAAAGCATCACGTAAAGTTTTTAAGCTTTTTGGTGGAAGTTCTTCACAGCCAAGTTCGAATAAAACAGTATGCTTTGTCATTATTTATTCTCCTTCGCTTTTTCAGCTTGGGCTGCTTCAGCTTCAACTTGTGCTTTCAGTTGAGCCAATACTTCATCACGCAAATGTGGTTCTGCCATTGGGAAACCGAGTTTCGCACGCGCAGCCACATAACTTTGAGCGATTGAACGCGCTAAGGTACGAACACGTAAAATATAACGTTGACGCTCAGTTACAGAAATCGCACCACGCGCATCTAATAAGTTAAAGCTATGCGATGCTTTAATCACTTGCTCATAAGCAGGAAGTGGAAGTTCAGCTTCCATTAAACGAGCTGCTTCAGCTTCATAGAAATCGAATAATTCAAATAATTTATCGACTGGCGCATATTCGAAGTTATAGGTCGATTGTTCTACTTCATTTTGATGGAATACATCACCGTAAGTTACTGTACCGAACTGACCTTTGGTCCAAACAAGATCGTAAACTGAGTCTACACCTTGAAGGTACATCGCAAGACGTTCTAAACCGTATGTGATTTCACCAGTAACAGGGTAGCATTCAACACCACCGACTTGCTGGAAGTAAGTGAACTGAGTCACTTCCATACCATTTAACCAAACTTCCCAACCTAAGCCCCAAGCGCCTAGTGTTGGAGATTCCCAGTTGTCTTCTACGAAGCGAATATCGTGAGTCAGGGTATCGATGCCGATTGCTTTTAACGAATCAAGATAAAGCTGTTGGATATTGTCTGGGTTTGGCTTAAGTACTACTTGGAACTGATAGTAGTGTTGTAAGCGGTTTGGGTTCTCACCATAACGACCATCTTTCGGACGGCGTGAAGGTTGAACATAAGCCGCGTTCCAAGTTTCTGGACCTAATGCGCGTAAGAAAGTTGCAGTGTGGAATGTTCCTGCACCCATTTCCATATCATATGGTTGTAATACGACGCAGCCTTGCTCCGCCCAATAGTTTTGTAGGGCAAGAATTAAGCCCTGAAATGTATCAATATGCGATATAGCACGACTCATGGTGCATCCACTGGAATCAAACAAAAATTGTGGTTAAGTATAAGGATTTTGGGGGGGAGTGGCAAAGGCGTTGTGTAAAAAACTTATGGTTACTCATTCTTTAAAATTGGAGGTTTATCAACTAACTCGATCATAAGAATATCTGCGTCTTCTAGAAATTTTGATTCATGTATACTCACTTTAGGTATTTTTGCGATTAGACATACTTCTTGGTTAGAGTTTGTATAAATGACATCACCAATTAATGTAGAACGCGTGATCCCATGAGGTGGGATGTAGTGTGAGTAAGTACCATACTGATCTAATTTGAATATTAAGTAGTAGGGATTATCTTTAGACTCTTTCATGCCTTGTGAATATTCTGAGGCAATTTGCCGACCACATATCTTTTTAAATTCAAACTCGTAGTCTGGAGCTAAATATTCAATATCTAGTAGCTCATTGATACGATCTGCCTGATAAGCATTCATACTAACATGCAAACATATATCTTGATTATTTTGTAACTTGTCTAATCTCAGCTTTTTTGAACTGTTATAACCATAGTGGATGGCTTTCGTGTGATTGATATTGTAAGAGTAATCTCCATAATCACTTAATTGAAAATAGAAGTTATAACTACCTTTACCTCTATTTGAACTTATAAATTCTTCATATTTATAGACGCCGCACAGTTTTTTATAGGTGTTGATGTTGGGCGGAAGACTTTTAATTTCAGAATAACAGTACTGTAATAAGATTATGGTACTGGAAATAATCAAAAGTAGACCAACGGTATGAGTCTTTTTAATAAAAGTAATTTTAATAATAAGAATGATCCAAAGAGCAATAATATATCCAAACATTCGCTGTACAAAGCTCATATGGTTTTTAGTAAGACGTTTTTTCGGTTAGCGTAATTGATAATTTTGTTTTATTTGCAATTCCTAACCATGACTTTAATTGTAGCAATATTTTGTACCTTTTACTAAGATCAGAATAAAACGTCACCACGTGACGCATTGCATCTCCCATGCTCTTAATTTCACAATATGAAAATGCTAATTTTTAAACGATATTCTCTGTTCTCATCAGGTCGTTTGATATGTCTGATCGCATTCGTGAAAAATTGCAAATTCTTGCGGACGCTGCCAAATATGACGTGTCCTGTTCATCCAGTGGTAGTGACCGTAAAAATAAAGACAAGGGCCTAGGTGATGCCAGTCGGTCAGGGATTTGCCATAGTTATACCGAAGATGGTCGTTGTGTTTCATTACTGAAAATCCTGTTCAGTAATGTCTGTATCTTTGATTGTGCCTATTGTGTGTCACGCCGTTCTAATGATGTCAAACGTGCTGCATTTACCGTACAAGAAGTGGTTGATCTGACCATTAATTTTTATCGTCGTAATTATATTGAGGGATTATTTCTTAGCTCAGGGATTTTTAAATCCGCAGACCATACGATGGAGCGGATGCTTCAAGTGGTGAAAAAACTACGTCTAGAGGAAAATTTTAATGGCTATATTCACCTCAAAACCATTCCCGGTGCATCGCCTGAACTGATTCATGAAGCAGGGCTTTATGCTGACCGTATGAGCATCAATTTAGAAATGCCAACTGAGATCGGATTAAAAGCGTTTGCCCCTGAAAAATCACATCAAGAAGTGCAAAAAGATTTAGGTTTGGTTCGAGATCGACTGATTCAACTCAAAGATGAACGTCAAATTATTAAGCATGTTCCAAAATATGTACCCGCAGGACAGACCACACAAATGGTGGTTGGCGCACATCAGGAAACTGATCAAGACGTACTTGTAATGGCAGATCGACATTACAAGGAATTTAAACTGAAACGGGTGTATTTCTCAGGTTATATTCCAATCAACACAGAAAATAATTATCTTCCTGCTGTCGGTTCAGCACCACCTTTGTTACGTGAAAATCGTCTTTATCAAAGTGATTGGTTGATGCGTTTTTATGGTTTTGAAGTCAATGAAATCGTCAATGAAAAACACCCACATCTTGATTTAGATGTAGACCCAAAACTGAGTTGGGCGTTGCGTCATCCTGAGCAGTTTCCAGTGGATTTAAATCGTGCTGACTATCGCATGATCCTTCGTGTACCCGGCATCGGAGTGAAATCAGCCAAGAAAATCGTACAAGCACGACGTTTTGGAAAGGTGCATATTGATTTGTTGAAACAACTCGGTGTGGCGTATTCACGTGCTAAGTTTTTTATTCGTTGTGAAGATAGTCCACGGTTTCAAAAAGAACTTTCTACGACTGATATTCGTCAGCAAATATTAACGCAGGGTTCATCTAAATACGTGAAACAACTGTCACCACAGCTGAGTTTAGGATTCTAAATATGCTCAGTGATGCTGTGGTTTATTATTACTTTGATGGTTCAATGGTCGGTTTGCTCAACTGCGTATTTCGTGCGTTCCAATTTAAAGAATTTCACGTGCAACTCTGTTTAAACCAAGGCGCACAGCATGGCTTATTCGCGACGGTGGTTGAAATTCCAAATCATGAGCAACATGCAGCACGTGTTTGGTCAGCCTTACAGCAGAAATTGTCGTATTCATCTTTGAGACAATTTTATTTTGCCTATTTATCAGAATCCTTGAATGCTTATCAGCATTTATTTAATTACTGTATCTACGTCTTTCGGCATCAACATTCAGTTGAGAAGAATTATTCGCATCCCAGTGTTTTGGCGATTTCACAATGGACCAAAAAGGTGGGACGTGAAAAGCATCGCATGGAAGCTTTTGTACGTTTTAAGAAAACCACAGATGGATTGTTTTTAAGTTTGGTACGTCCTGATTTTAATGTATTGCCTTTGATTCAACCGCATTTTAAACGTCGTTATCAAGATCAACGTTGGTTGATTTATGACGAACAACGCAAATATGGATTGTATTATGACTTACACGAGATCCATGAAGTCTCTTTAGAAGCCCATCAGATTGACCATAATATCGAAAATGGTGCCAGTCAAAATTTCCAATTAGAATTAGATGAACACGAAGAATTATATGATCAGCTTTGGAAAGATTATTTTAATAGTATCAATATTAAAGAGCGTCAGAATGTGAAATTGCATGTGCAGTATTTACCAAAACGTTATTGGCGTTATCTCAACGAAAAAATTATCTAAAGGATTTTATTAAACAATACAGTTCCTTAGAGTTTGATTTTGACGAATAGGCTTTGTGAAGACTGAAAAAAATAAAAGGAAGCATTAATTTTAAGTAAATGTTATGTTATAACGTTTCAAAATTAATACAAATCAGTCCAACAGGAAAAATAAGCATGAATAGGTTAAAACAAACTTATCTACTAAGTGTTTTATTCAGCAGTGTGTTGTTGTCAGCATGTGGGGGGAGTAGTAACTCATCTAGCTCATCATCAAATACACAAAAGCCTGAACAGCCAGCTCAAAGTCATGAAGGTCGCCTAGCGATTGCCAATGCGGATACAGAGCGTCCTTCGTTATCGGTCTATGATCTTAAAGATCAGAAAGTGATTGATACCAAAGCATTAAATTACATGCCTTCAGCGATGTATAGCAGCCCTCAATTACGTTATGCAGTGATGTTGAGCCGTAATAATGGGGTGGTGCAATTTGCTGATGGTGGTGTCTTTACGCAAAGCAACCAACTCAAAATCAATACACCTAATATCTTAACGTTCCAATTGAGTGGTACGACACCTGCTCATTATCGTAGTTTCAATGGTACGGCAGCATTGTTCTATGATGGTAGTGCTTCGGAGGTGTCTAAGTTTGAAGTGTTTACGGATAGTATGATTGCACAGAAAAGTATTGCGACTCAAAAACTACCGAAAGGACATCATGGTGTTGCTGAACCACGTGGCGAGTATGTGTTAAGTACTTATATGCCGACAGATGCGAGCACATTAAGCATAGTCAAAAGCTATCATATTCATGGTGATCACTTCCATGAAGAGCAGAGTTTAACCAATCCATGTAATCGTTTACACGGGGCAGCCTCGATTGCTAAATATGCTGCATTTGGCTGTGAAGATGGTGTTTTGGTGGTTGAACAGAAGAAAGATACTTTTGTTGATAAAAAAATTAAAATAACAGATCAAAATGATCAATTAATACGTATTAGTACAATTGCAGGGCATGAGAAAATTAATCAATTTGCTGCATTTGCATCAGGCACCCATGCTTTATTTATTGTTGATCCTGAGAAATTAAATGCAACCAGTTTAAATTGGTCAGCAGATGCAAAAGAGTTGGATGGGACAACGGCTGTTCGACGCTTACAGCAAAGCTTTGATGCAACTGGACGTTATCTCGCGATTTTAGATAGTATGGGAACTGTACATGTGATTGATACACAAACTTGGCAACGATTAGGTCAAATTCAGGCGATTAACAATGTTGTTGGTACTGAGCTTTCTAAAAGTCGTTTAGTGGTCAATGCTGCTTCGGATACCGTTTTTATCAATAACACTGAAGCAAAAACAATTATTGAACTTGATTTAAAAAACTTGAAAATCAAACAAACCATTCAATTAAATGATGTGCCAAACACCTTTACTTGGTTAGGTGTTGCAAAAATGAATTAATTCATTTGTTAAAAAAACAGCCCGCATTGCGGGCTGTTTTTTTTATTTGGACTTTTTCAAATCGATAGATCTTTATGCCTCAAAATTAGAGGAAGAAAAGATAGATAAAGATCGATACAACTGCCACACATAATATATTCAACATAAAGCCGACTTTCATCATTTCACTTTGTTGAATATGCCCAGTACCAAATACAATCGCATTTGGTGGCGTTGCAACAGGAAGCATAAAGGCACATGACGCACCGATACCAATCACAATCACAAGAATTTCTTTTGGTAATCCCATCTGTGCAGCGATTGCAGCAAATACAGGAACTAGTAAAGCTGCAGATGCAGTATTACTGGTCAACTCGGTTAAGAAAATAATAAAGGCGGCAACAACAACGATGACAACGAACGGAGATGCATCGCCGAAAGCATTTGCCAGCGTTTGACCAAGGACTAACGAAGAACCTGAATCTTTTAAAACCGCACTTAACGTTAGACCACCACCGAATAACATGAGTACACCCCAATCGGTGTTATCTGAAATATCTTTCCATGTGGCAATACCTAATATCACCACCATACACGCAGCGCTCAGAGCGACCCATGTATCTGGTTGGCTGATTCCGAATTTCTCACTTACACTTTTGCCAAAAATCCAGCCGATTGCAGTGACAATAAATAAAATCATGGTCAGTAGACGGTCGCGGTTCCAAGGAATCGATTCAGCTTTAAATTCAACTCTGTGATTTAATTTAGGACGCAAAATGAAATACAAACTGACGAGCATGGCTGGGAAAATTAATAACATCAGCGGTAAACCGATTTTCATCCAGTCTGCGAAATCGTAACCTAAAGCTTTTGCTGCAATGGCGTTTGGTGGTGAGCCAACCAACGTCCCTAAACCGCCAATATTGGCTGAATACGCAATACCCAGTAGAATAAAGACGAAAGTTTTACGTTCTTTGGCAACATCCAAATGCGTTAATAAACCCAATGCAAGTGGGAGCATCATCGCTGCGGTTGCGGTGTTAGAAATCCACATTGATAAAAATGCAGTCACAATACAGATCGCCAAGACCGCTAAACCTAAATGCCCTCGTGATAAGGCAATCACCCACATCGCGATTTTTCGATCAAGCTTTTGCACATGTAAGGCTGTTGCTAAAGCAAAACCGCCAAAAAATATGAAAATAATCGGATCGGCGAAAGTACTTAGTGCTTTAGTTGTCGTGATTGGACTGACTTCATCATTACTACCCACACTTGGCATTCCGATGAGTACAGCGAGTACAGGAACCAGCAGTGCTGTAATGGTGATGTGGATTGCTTCGGTGAGCCATAAAACACCAATAAAGAATAATAAACTTAAACCTTTGTTGGCATTTTGCTCATAGGGGAGAATTTCATATAAACCGAATGACAGCAGGGCTGCAATCGCAATAATCACCCAACCGCGGAGTACACCTTTCGGCATCGCATTGGTTGGTGTTTCTAAGTGAGGAACATTCATACAATATCCTTATTTGTGTTGTTATTTGCCACAAAGCTACATTTGGCAGAATAACTGTATTGCTCGCAAATATATCGTAAATACTAACTTCGATCATCCATGTAAAATCTTTCAAAGAGTTGTGTGATTTACCCAACTCATCTCATAGATGTTGAGATTAAATTTTTGTTGCTAACACAGGGATTGGATTAGAAAAAATGATCATTTATGGGTGGAATAAGCCCATTATGCAGATAAAATTTAAAATTAAACCTTTTTAATCAATCCCTTATGTTTTTAAGCATCGTCCTGTCTTTGAAAGATGAATTTCAAAGATTATGCTGTCCAGTTTTTGAACGTTTGAATTTTATTGTATTTAAACACAAATGGATATTTAGTTTTTTGATAAAAAAATGAGAGATATTTATTTCACTTATAAAACGATGTTTAATTTTAATTTATTGTTTTTTAATAATAAATCATGTTTTGTTCTGGATTAGACTTTAGTCTAATCTTTACTTAAGTGCTGCAATATTAAACGCTTACGGAGGGGGTAGCCTATGTTTTTAAGGTGTAACCTAAATGCATCTTTCTCATAATTCAACATATAATTGTGCGATTGATGATAATGATATGATTCCAGCAAGGTGCATTGTGAGCTCGACCCAATCAGACTGGCTAAATTTGCTTAAACCAAACTACAAAGTTCTACCGTTAAGAGAGCGTCTCCTTTCAGCAATTGGCGCCTTATGCGGTTTGGCAATTTCCTCTTTGTTAAGCTGGCATGTTTTAGACGGTATGAATGCTTGGTATATTGCGCCTATGGGAGCCTCATCTGTTTTATTATTTGCTTTACCAAGTAGCCCTTTGGCACAACCTTGGAATGTCATTATCGGTAATACGCTGGCAGCTTTTATTGGGGTGGCATGTGTTGAGTTACTGCCTGATTTAACCACCGCTTTCAGTGTTGCTGTGGGACTGGCAATATTTGTGATGATGACGACTGATTCTTTGCATCCGCCGAGTGGTGCTGTAGCAATTACAGCGGTATTGGGAGGGGAGGCTGTTCATCGTTTAGGTTTTTATTTCATTCTTTATCCTGTATTGCTCAACACGGTTATATTATTGCTCTTTGCCGTTTTGTTTAATCGTGTGATTGGGCGTCATTATCCAATGACCGCACATGTCAATGCACGTTCTAAGGATCCAACGCCAACTCAAAAGGTTTCTATTCAACCAAAAGATATTGAATATGCGCTAGAGCAACACACGGAGTTGCTCGATATTAGTCAATATGACTTAGAAAAAATTATTTTGGATGCACAAGAACGTGCACAAGGGCGATTGCATCTTGATTTTGTCTGTCAGGATATTATGAGTAAAGATGTGATTAAGTTGCATGAAGATGATGATATTCATCAAGCCTTAGATAAATTTAAGGCAGTGAATTTGATGAGTTTGCCAGTTGTAAATAATCAGAATCACTTAGTCGGGACACTTGCTTTATATGAAGTAGTCGAGTGGTTTAAAAATGCCACAGATCCGCGAAACTCTTGGCAGCATTACGTCAAACAAATTATGCATCGTCGAGTAGTTACGGTGGATCCACGACAACCGATTCAGGATTTACTCCCTTACTTTGTAGAGAAATCATTTAATTATATTCCTGTGGTTGAAGAACAGTGCTTGATCGGGATGATCAGCCGTGCAGATATGATTGCTGCTTTGCAACAGCAGTTAAGCCAATAAATTTTGACTAAAAAAAAGCTACGGTTGTATTAGGGGTGAACTCAACCGTAGCGACCAAAAGGTAAGGGGAAGATTAGCGGTTTATATTTTTCTCTTCATAAATCGTTTTTACAGGTTGTTGATAACCTTGTACCTGTGCAGTTTGGGTATCCTGCTTTTTAGGAATAACCAACCATAAAATGAGGTAAACCAAAATCCCAGGAAACGCTGCACTCATAATCGAGATCACAACAAAGATCAGGCGTAGTAAATTTGCATTCCAACCAAATCGTTCAGCAATACCGCCCATTACACCTGCGATCATGCTTTTTTGGTTTGAGCGATATAAACCAGAATTGGTCATCGATTTCTTCTCCTTAACTAAATGAAACCTCAGTAAAAAATAAACAATAGCTTTGTGAATTACTGATAATTATGAGATAGGGGCTATTCGGGTGATTTAAAGTTTAAATAAGAGATAAATTAGTTACGATGTGTAATTTCTTGCTGGAAAAACCAACAGTATCGCCTAAAATGCACCGACTTAAAGCAGGTCGCTTTGTCCCTTGTGCTACAGTCCTATCGCTTTGCCGCAGTATTGGTTGAATGAACATTCAATAAGCCAGTACTCTGATGTAATTAATACACTTATCGTTTATCAAAGATCTAAGTGTAATGTGCGATAGCCATGTTGTTGATGTTAGAGATTTGTGGATATGCAGTTCCGGTTGTCCTTCCCGCATTTTAGCGTAGGAATCCTTTTGGTTTTGGGTTTAAGTGCTTGTGATCGCCAGCACCCAGAGTCAACCCAGCAAGCCCAGACGCAACCAAGCCATGAAGCAGATGAGCAGTCAGTGGTCGCTGAAGGAATGTCCCTAACGAAAGTTGCAGGGCAAGCATCATTGCCTTATTCAGGAACTCCAGTGCGTAATTTGACTCAGCCCTCAGAAGCGAGTTTGGCGTATGTGGGACGTTACCATGCTCGTATCCCATGTACTGATCCTTTTGCGGGTTGTGTCAATCATGAAAATGAGGCGGAGTATATTCTCAATCTGCTTGAAGATGGTTCTGTGTATTGGACCAATACTAGTTTTGGCCGTTTAGGGGTAGATCCTTCACGCAATGTGACGAAAATAGAGCAGATGTGTAATCAAGTGCAATGGTATGCGCATGAAGCACAGAATGAAATTATGGTGCGTTGTGATGCTGCCAATATCAGTCTGTATTATCAGATCAATCAAGATAGAGATCTGGTCTTAGATTTAGATAAGTTATGGCATGCAAATAACGGAGAGAATCAAGCATTCTTTAAAGAGTACCCATTCCCGAAAAAAGCATATATTTTTAAACGAGTTGGTTAAAGTAAAAAAGAGCGCTTTAAAGCGCTCTTTTTATTTATCAGTTTAGATTGAATTAATAATCGAAGCTGAAATGTTCTGGTGCTAGAGAAGTCAAGGTGCGAGACGGAGTAACCATCGACTCTGCATGACCTTGAGCACGTGGCAACAAACGATCAAAGTAGAAATCTGCAACTTTGATTTTTGCTTTATAGAACTCAGGTGTTTCAATACCGTTACCAGCTTCTAATTTTTCAGAAGCGATCACCGCTTGTTGAGCCCAGAAGTAAGCCATCATGACATAACCAGAGAACCTCAAGAAATCTACAGAAGCAGAAGATACGATGTCACGGTCTTTACGTGCAGCAAGCATGATGCGAACAGTCAATGTGTTCCATTGTGCACAAAGCTTAGTTAAGTCCCAAGCGAAGCGACGTAGATACTTGTTGCGAGCATGTGTAGCACAGAATTTTAAGATTTCAGCAGTATAGTCACGAACAACTTTACCTTTTGAGCTTAAAAGAACTTTACGGCCAATTAAGTCAAGTGCTTGGATACCCGTTGTGCCTTCATATAGTGTAGAGATACGTGCATCACGTGCGATTTGTTCCATACCCCATTCACGGATGTAACCATGACCGCCGTAAACTTGCATACCGTGATTCGCTGCTTCTAAACCGAGTTCAGTCAAGAAACCTTTAAGAATCGGTGTATAGAAACCTAATTTGTCATCGTATGCTTCGTAAGCTGCTTGGTCGCCGTTTACAAGAGCATCAGTCATTTTATCAGCAAGTTTTGCAGCATGATAAATCATGGCACGACCGCCTTCAGCTACAGCTTTTTGAGTTAAAAGCATGCGACGAACGTCAGCGTGGTGAATGATTGCATCAGCAACGCGCTCTGGCTCTTTCTTACCAGAAAGTGCACGCATAGACATACGATCTTTCGCATAAGGTAAAGCGCCTTGGAAAGAAAGTTCAGCGTGTGCGATACCTTGAACAGCTGTACCAATACGTGCAGTGTTCATAAAGGTAAACATTGCATGTAAACCTTTGTTGATTTCACCGATTAAGTAACCAGTTGCGTTATCAAAGTTCAATACTGCTGTTGCTGAGGCTTTAATCCCCATCTTGTGCTCGATCGAACCACAAGAAACCGTGTTGCGCTCACCTACGCCACCATCAGCAGTTGGAATGAACTTAGGTACGATGAATAAAGAGATACCACGAGTACCAGCAGGTGCATCTGGAAGACGAGCAAGTACGATATGGATGATGTTCTCTGTTAAATCGTGTTCACCTGCAGAGATGAAGATTTTTGTACCAGAGATTTTATAAGTACCGTCAGTAGCAGGTTCTGCTTTAGTTTTTACTTGACCTAAGTCAGTACCACATTGAGGCTCAGTTAAGCACATTGTGCCAGACCAAGTGCCTTCAACGAGTTTAGGCATATACGTATTTTTTTGCTCATCCGTACCGAACTGCATGATGGTGTTCATACAACCTGTACTTAAACCAGGGTACATGGTGAATGACCAGTTAGCAGTACCCATCATTTCAGACTTGATGAGGTTTAGAGACATTGGTAAGCCTTGACCACCAAACTCTTCAGGATAAGAAAGACCTTGCCATCCACCCATTACAAATTGGTCATACGCTTCTTTAAAGCCTTTAGGCGTAGTCACTTCACCGTTGTTGAATGTGCAACCTTCTTCATCACCAGATTGGTTTAGTGGAGAAAGTACATTTTCGCAATAATCTGCTGCACCTTCCAAAATCATATCTACAGTTTCAGCATCCGCATTTTGACCACTTGTCAAAGTTTGGTAATGTGCTGGATAATCTAACATTTCGTTCATTAAGAAACGAACATCACGGAGCGGGGCTTTATATGCTGGCATAATCTTAATCCTGTATTTGAATCATTTTGGATTATCTGTTTCGATAATTTAGATTATTCACAATGGTAATCAAAATACATTGATAAGCCCAGTAGAAAAAAATGTCAGAAAAGCGAATTTTGTAAGGCTTTAATTCGTGAGTGAGTCCTTTTTTTATTTGATTTTTAAACGTAAGTTTACAATGAGAATAGGTCGGTTTTTTATTGAAAATATAATGATATAAGGGTGATTGGTAAAACTATGCGTTTAAAATATTTAACTTTATGTTTGTTGGGACTGAGTCTGTCAGCTTGTTCTCAGCATGTCATTAAAACCAATAATGCTCAGGTGGGATTGGATCAAAAAGCGATTAATAGCATCAATGCGATGTATGAATATCCAAGTTATGATTATCGAGGAAAGTTTAATATCCAGGTTGAGCAAGATGGTGATCAATCAACCAATTCAAAAACCAAAGCAACGCTAGATACTGGGGTGAAACAAAAAGTTGATCAATATTTGCGTGAGCAAAAAGTCAAGTTGAATCAGCAACAAAAACAAGCGTTATATGATGTATTGGCACAAGATAATCGTTCGTATGGTCAAGCCAAAGTGGATAAAGTGATCCAAGGAATGGCAACGATTTTGAATGATATGCAATTTGAATACGATGGTTCAGTGCATTATCGTCAAAAAATGGGATCATTTAATCTGACAGCGCGTTATGAGAAACCGACGCTATTGGTACAAGCCAAATTGCCTATGGTGCTGGATTTAAACGACCATAAGTTTTATGTCAATTACTTTGGCTTAATGCCGTATTTGGTGAATAAAGAAAATCAGAATAATTTAGCCTATTTCGATTTTTCTAAATATCAAGGTTTGATCAAACAAGTTGATTACAAGAAGTTTGTTGAGTATCTAAAAGCTTCAAGTGGCGTGTTTTATCGTTTAGCTGATCCGCAAAATATACATACTTTACCTGTGTCATCTAAAGAGCGTGCAGCAGGTGTCGTTGAAAAAATTCGCTTAAAAACCACCATTGAAGAAGCGATCTTACAATCAACGCTATATGGCAAGGTCAATGAAAAATATTTAATGCAAAGCATTTTAAATATCAATGAACAAAGCTTAGAAAAACTAATTGCAGATGAAGTTGATGCTCAAACTAAGGCTAAAGCAGGATCTTCTAAAAATGCCAAAACTTCATCGAATGATGCTAGTGTGGTGAGCCAGCAGCTCTATCGATTGGTGAATCAACATTTTGGTGTTGAAGATGATGTCTATGGTTCTGCTTCTGATGACGCAACTGTTGCCGCTTTAGAAGCCATGGCGGCAGCGGAATCAAGCCAAGCAGTTGCATGGGAAAGTGATGGTGAGGATCATGCAGCAGAAAGCGGTTATGGTTCCGAATCGGATATGGATGCTGCTGATGAAAGTGGTTTAAGTCGTGAGCAATGTGACTCTTTATCATCAAATCCTAAAATTACCTATGGCAATGCACAATTTTGCCAAAGTATGTATGGTATTGATGTGTTCAATCCAACACAGTCTAGTACCTCAAGTTTAATTTCTTATATCGCGAAATTAAGTGCATTAGAAGAGTTATTCTCTGTCTATAACCAAGCTCAGTTTATTGACGATCATGCGTTCAAAGCACTTTGGATGAAGCATCAGACTGAAATCAATCAAGCCTTGCCAGCGACTAATAAACGCAATCCATTGATCATGGATATTAGTTTGGATGAAAAAGGGCGTGCGATTAACTATGACTATGATTTAAATTACACTTCCCCAGAATTGCGATCGCGTGTGAACATTAAAGCGGATATGCAAGTTTTAAATTATGGGAAAGGCACGCCGATTGATCGAGCACAATTAAAACGTGCAAAGTCATGGTCAGAAGTAAGTAAAGGATCGATGTTTGAGCAAGCGATAGGGCGTTTCTCTGAAAAAATGGGGCAGTCGGGAATTGTCGAGCGTGCAGCCGAACCTTATACCCTTTCTTTAGATGATCAACTCAAAGTGATTGCAGCACAACGGTATGATGCAACACGCTCTTATGAGCAAACGTATAAAGCCGTATTTATTGCTAAATTAACTGAAAGCTCACCACAGATGGTCCAACGCTACTCCACTCAAGAGTTGCAAGAAATAGCAAGTGTTTATGCGTATTGGTATTCTAGTGAAGACGTCTATAATCCCAAAGGCACAGCACTCAAAACAATCGAAGCTTTACAGAAAAAACATCATTTAGAAGATGACGAACAATTCGATTACCGTTTGGGTGAGTCTGTGAATCGTATTGTGAGCGATGCAATGCATAGCGATCAAGATCGCCAAGCATGGAAAAAATTGCAAGGGCAGTATAAACAGCCACATCAGCTATTTGCTAAGCAGTACCAAGTTCAATTTGAACGTGAGAATGGTGCTTCAAGTGAGGAAAAAGTCTTACTAGAGCAGACGGCAAATATTCTAGGGCAAGTTTATGTCGCCGCACGTCATAACAAATTGACTTTGAAGACGATTCAAAACTTAAAGGTTGAACATGAAGAGTTTATTGATTATGAAATCTTTAAAGATGTTTATCAAAAGATGTTAATGGTCAAATAATACTAAGATCTAAAAAGAACCTGCATCATGCAGGTTCTTTTTATTGGATTTACAAAAAATCTTTTAATTCAGGCTTAACCTTATTCCAAATATAAAAAGCTTCTATTGCTTGACCAACCAGCATACCAAAACCATCAGTCGCGGGAACTTGGCGAGCTTGAGCTTGATCTAGAAAACTTGACGGTTTGCCATAGGCCATTTCATAAGCATGGTGGAACACAAGGCTTTCGGGGAGTTGTAACGCATCGCCTGTTAAGCTTGCCGATGTTGCGTTAATTACGATATCAAATTCGCCAGTGAGTTGTTCTAGGCTGATAGCCTGAAGTACTGCATTTGCTACAGCATCTTTTAAATCCTCAACCAATTGTTCTGCACGAGCTAAAGTGCGGTTGGCGATCACGACCTGTTTTACGCCAGCTTGAACCAGTGGATAAATTACACCACGGGTTGCGCCACCTGCACCTAAAATGAGAATGCGGCTATTTTCAAGATTCCAACCTAAGGCTTGAATCGCTGCAACCAGGCCTTGTCCATCCGTATTGTCGCCATATAGTTTGCCATCTTGCATCCATAAAGTATTTACGGCTTTGGCAATCTTGGCGCGTTCAGTCAATTGATCGCATAGCGCAAAAGCTTGCTCTTTAAATGGCACAGTGACATTCATGCCTACACCATTTTGATTAAAGAACGCTTTGACTGCGGATTCGAAACCATCTAGTGGAGCAAGGATTTTTTTATAATTTAAATCAACACCTGTTTTTGCTGCAAAAGCATGATGCAATTCTGGTGAGCGAGATTGTTCGATTGGATTTCCAATTACAGCAAATTGTTTGGTCATAGGTATTGAGAAAAGTGAGCGTGGTTAAAGTTTATAAAGTTGATAGAGATGCTGCAATGTTGATTTTCATCTGATGGATATTATTAAATGATCTAAGGTTGAAATGCCTTAATTGAGTAGAACAGTAAGGAAGCTAAATTTTATCATGAGTATTTTTCTAATTCGACATGCACAAAGTGAAGCTAATATCAATGGTCGGACTTTATCCCATGCTTCGATTTCGTTGAGTGAAAATGGCAAAAGACAAGCAGAAAAGCTCTGCGCAGCATTGCCTCGAATAGATCATGTCATCATTTCTAAATACCAGAGAACTTATCAGACAGCAGAACCCATCTTGCAAAAATATCAACTAATACCAGAGATCAATGAGAGTTTACATGAGTTTAGTTATTTGTCAGAAAGCAAGTGTGCCAATACCAATTTAGATGATCGTAAGCTCTGGGTGGATGCATATTGGGAGAGAATGGATTACCGTTTTCGTGATGCCGATGATGCAGAATCCTTTGAAGATCTTTATATCCGGGTACGACAATTTCACGAGCAAATAAAGCAACTCGCTGATGATTATATACAAAAGAACTTAGTTGTATTGGGTCATGGGCAATTTTTACAGTTATTGATGACCTTGATCAAGCGACCTCAGCCCTTGAGCCGAGAATTGATGCGAAATTTTAGGGCAGATTTAATCAATCGTCCTATTCAAAATACCCAGATATTTTTATTCTAAAGTTTAAAAAATTTATCCCTAATAGAATTAATTAGGGATAAATAAGTTTTATTTCTTATTTAAACCTAACCAATCTCTTGGTTTTAAATAATAATCGGTAAGACGTTTTTCCGGGGAGTCAGCTTCCCACTCTGGACGATAAGACCAGCCCGCCAGATTCGGCAAACTCACGAGAATGGATTCAATCCTTCCACCTGTTTGTAGGCCGAATAAAGTGCCACGGTCATAAACTAAATTATATTCAACATAACGACCACGACGATACAGCTGAAACTCACGCTGCGCTTCGGTATAAGGTTGTTCTCGATGTTTTTCAAAAATCGGTAAGATGGCTTCTAAATAACCATTACCCACAGCTTGCATATATTTGAAGCAAGTTTCGAAATCCCACTGATTCAAATCATCAAAGAATAAACCACCAACGCCACGCTGTTCATCACGATGCTTTAAATAGAAATAATCATCACACCACTGTTTATGTTCAGCATAGACATTTTCGCCAAAAGGCTGACATAGGTCATAGGCAGTTTGATGCCAGTTCTGAACATCCTCATCATCTGGATAAAATGGGGTTAAGTCGAAACCACCTCCAAACCACCACACGGGATCTTGACCTTCTGGCTCTGCGACAAATAAACGCACATTGGCATGTGAGGTCGGAATATTCGGGTTTTTAGGATGAATCACAAGTGATACACCCAACGCTTGTGCTTTTGCACCAGCGATTTGTGGGTGGCGTTCAGTGGCCGAAGCGGGGAGTTTGCTGATATTGATGTGGGAGAACATCACTCCACCTTTTTCAATGACTTCACCATTTTGCAAAACCCGTGAGCGACCACCGCCACCCTCGGTTCGTTGCCAATCATCAATGATAAACTCAGCGGTTCCGCCGCCTGCACGTTCCTGTTGCTCTAGTCCTGCACAAATACGTGCTTGTAGATCGAGTAAAAACTCGCGAACACGTTGAATATCAGCTGAAGTTGGATGCTGCATGATGATCCTCTTGAGGTGATCTGGGAATTAGTTACATCAAAACATAAATCCATAAAAAAAGTAAGGGATTTGGTTTTAATATTTACTTTTTAGATCAATTCGCTATCAAATAAGTGTTTAGTGCTTGCTGGTTATGTTTAGGGAGAAAGATTATTTTGTTCGATCAATTTGTTGATTTCTTCACCATACATCCAAGTATTTAGAATGCCTTCTGAACTCTCTAAACCTGTTATATCCAAAAAATGTTCAAAAGTCGTAGCAACTTGTTCTCTATCTTCTGTATCTAAAGTATCAGGATTAATTTGATGGATACCATCAGAGAGAATCTTAAGTCGTTGTTCTTTGCTGGGGTGTTTAGAATGTTGATAGAGATGAATATAAGATTCAGCAGTTTGGGCTACTTTTTGATTTAATAATTCTTTTAGTTTCTTATCTTCTACGCCTGAATATAGATAACCATCACTAGCAAAATGATCTTGTTTCTGAAATTGGTGTAGCTGCTCGATCACTCTATTTGATGAGTTATCGTTATGCTCATTCGCTTTAGTACAACCACTTAGTAACAGGAGACCTGTTACTAAGAAAATGCTTAATAATTTCACTTTTATGGATACTCTTATTGAATGAACGGTATGACTTTAAACTTAGAAGTCATCTTTTTTATAAAGATGATCCATGCGCTCGCGTTTGGTCTTTAAATAATGTTCATTGAACGGATTACGACCTACAGTGAGCGGAACGCGCTCGACCACATTAATTCCAAGATCAGTGAGTGCTTTTAGTTTGAGTGGATTGTTCGTCAGCAATTTTACTTCTTTCACTTGCAGATGATCGAGCATAATGCTGCACATATCATAACGACGCGCATCAGCAGGTAGATTTAACAATAAGTTTGCATCAACGGTATCATGACCTTGATCTTGCAAGGCATAGGCACGAATTTTATTGGTCAAACCAATCCCGCGACCCTCTTGACGTAAATATAAAATTACACCTTGTCCAGCCTCATTAATTAGGCGTTGCGTGGCTTGCAGCTGTGGTCCACAATCACACTTTAATGAAGCAAAAGCGTCACCAGTTAAACACTCAGAGTGAATACGTACCAGTACGGGTTGATTGGGAACAGTTTCTAAGCCTTTAGAAAGCGCCACATGCTCTTCACCTGTTTCTGGGTCTTGGAACACGGAAATATTGAAGTCACCAAAAGCAGTTGGTAGCTTTGATGTAGCAATAAATTCAATTGGCACAGAGAGCTCACTATTATGATTAAAACAGTGAAAGTATAGCTTAATGTGTGAAGATTGAGTGAATTGGAATTTCTGATTTTTTATATTGAGTTTTTCTTTTTCATACAAACCACACAATAATGGTTGATTAACAGTGACATAATTCAGGATAATCACCGAGCCAGTCACCAATGATTGGTAAAAGAATGTTCAGCGCTGCATCATTCGCACAGGTGGCTGATTGAAGGTAGATCGTATTTAATTGTATGATTGGCCTCATTTAACCCAGCTTCGGATTTGCCAGGCTTAAAAAGGCTTTGCCACACTATGTTGTATACCGAAATTCCAACTCAACGCCCTGTTACGCCATTGTTAGATGGAATTGATCATCCGCAACAATTACGTCAGCTCGAGCAAAGCCAACTCGTACAAGTGGCGGATGAGTTACGTCAATATATTTTGTATGCAGCAGGGCAAAGTGGTGGTCACTTTGGCGCAAATCTAGGCGTGATTGAGCTTACTGTTGCTTTGCATTATTGCTTTAATACACCACAAGATCGTTTGGTCTGGGATGTAGGGCATCAAGCATATCCACATAAAGTACTCACAGGTCGCCGTGAGCAGATCACGATGATTCGTACAAAAAACGGTTTAGCTGCATTTCCAGCCCGTGACGAATCTGAGTTTGATACTTTTGGTGTAGGACACTCATCTACTGCAATTTCAGCCGGTTTGGGCATGGCGCTTGCACGTCGCTATCAAAAAGATCTATGTGATGTAGTAGCGATCGTTGGTGATGGTGCAATGACTGCAGGTATGGCATTTGAAGCCATGAATGACGCAGTAGCTCATGATGCTGATTTAATTGTTGTGTTAAATGACAATGACATGTCTATTTCGTGTAGTACAGGTGGTTTTGCCAAACATTTGGCTGCAATCTGGGAAACAGGACATCTTGTTAATGTCAATGAACATGGCGAAGCCTATGTTCAACCCCATCCAAAATGGACTTATAATTCACGTTTGCATCAATCTGCAACAGATGCTGCTGATAATTTATTTAAAGCGATTGGCTTTGACTATTTTGGACCATTCGATGGTCATGATGTTGAACAACTGACGCAAGTTTTTCAGGCATTGAAAAAACGCAAAGGACCACGTTTAGTTCACGTATATACTAAAAAAGGTAAAGGTTTTGCGCCAGCTGAAGCCGATCCAATTACTTATCATGCAATTACTAAAATTGCACCAGTAACCTCTACAACCGTTAAGAAAGCACCACCAAAATATTCTGATGTGTTTGGACAATGGTTATGTGATGAAGCAGCTCAAGATCAGCGCTTATTGGCGATTACCCCTGCGATGTGTGAAGGGTCGGGCATGGTGAAGTTCGCCCAGCAATATCCTGAACGTTTTTTTGATGTTGCAATTGCAGAACAACATGCAGTGACATTAGCAGCAGGTATGGCATGTGAAGGTTTAAAACCTGTGGTAGCGATATATTCAACCTTCTTACAACGTGGTTATGATCAATTGATCCATGATGTTGCATTGCAAAATTTGGATGTGACCTTTGGAATTGATCGTGCTGGACTCGTTGGAGAAGATGGACCAACCCATGCTGGGGCATATGATTATGCGTTTATGCGGACTGTCCCGAATATGGTCATCATGGCACCAAAAGATGAAAATGAATGCCGTCAAATGCTACATACCGCTTATCATTTTAACGGACCTACGGCAGTAAGATATCCGCGTGGTGTCGGTTTAGGTGTGGAAATACAACAGCAAATGACAGCTTTAGAGATTGGTAAGGCTGAGATTGTTGCTGAGTTTAATTCAAACGCAGATCAGCAAATTAGTGTTCTTGCATTTGGTAGTCGTGTTGCAGCTTCAATCGAAGCAGCTGAGCAATTTGCCAATCAACAAGCTGTTGGGGTGCGTGTGGTGAACATGCGTTTTGTGAAGCCATTGGATGAGCAATTACTGCGAGATTTGGCGCCACGTACGCAACTCTTTGTGACAGTGGAAGAGCATGCGGTGATGGCAGGTGCCGGTAGTGCTGTGAATGAGTTCTTGGCGCAAGCGAAGATTGTAAAACCAATTTTAAATCTGGGGCTTCCAGATGAGTTCTTACATCAAGCAACGCATCAACAAATGCTTGCAGAATGTGGTTTGGATGCCAAAGGAATTTTACTTTCTATTGAACAAGCTTGGTTATGACACATAAGCATCTGTAAATACGTAGATAATTTTTAGTAAACATTTTTTACCTAAAAGCCCGTATATTTGATAGAATATGCGGGCTTTTATGCATTATTCTTTGTCAAAATCTTCAAATTTGTGGGTGTTCAATGGAACCTATGGTGGTTATGGCTGCGCGCGCAGCTCAAACAGTTGGTCAAGAGCTTTTAAAGGCTCATCAAAATCGTCATAAACTCGATTTACAAGTTGAAGAAAAAGGCATTGATGGTCCAGTAACGCGTGTAGATCGTTACTTGGAAGAACTAACAATTGATACCCTCCGTAAAAGTTATAAAAACCACAGCTTCCATGGTGAAGAGTTTGGTATGCAAGAAGGTAAAGGTCACGATGCAGATTGGTGCTGGGTGATTGATCCTTTAGATGGTACACAGAACTTTATCAACGGTTTCCCACATTTCTGTATTTCTATTGCTGTACAACACAAAGGTGTAACTCAACACGGTGTGATCTACGATCCAGTACGTGATGAGTTGTTTTCTGCGAGTCGCGGTCGTGGTGCGGTGATGAATCAACGTCGTATTCGTGCCAATGTCAAAGAAAGTCTTGAAAACACTTTTCTTGCAGTAGGACATCCGTACCGTGCAAAACGTAATGGTGAAATTGTTTCTTATGCAGAGCAACACTTCGCTTCATTATTGGCAGTGACTAAATCTGGCGCGCAAATCCGTCGTGGTGGCTCAGCTGCTTTAGATTTAGCATATGTTGCTGCGGGTCGTTTTGATGGTTTCTTTGAACTAGGTTTAAAACCGTGGGATATCGCTGCGGGTGAATTGATTGTCAAAGAAGCGGGTGGTGTCGTGGTTGATGCTCGTGGTGGTAATGATTCATTTGATAATGGTCAAGTGCTAGCATGTTCACTTAAATTGTTAAAACCATTGATGCAGACCGTTGTTCCAGCTTGGGGCGAAGCTGCAAAATAATTTGTCGAATTCTAAAAAAACCCTCAATATTTGAGGGTTTTTTTATGCGAGCTTAGCGTAAGGAGGGACATAGATTGCTGATTTATTTCATTGGTCCTGGTGGGGCAGGGAAAACAACCACGGGGCATTTATTGGCATTTCAATTAGGGGGGTGCTACGATTTGGATGAATACTTTATGCAAATAGAGGGTGATATTTCTAAGTACATCAAAGAAAATGGCTATCAAAAGTATGCATCTCGGAATGTTCAGGCATTTTTAGAATTACAAGCAAAACATAAGATTAAAAAGGTAAGCATTATCGTGTGTTCATCTGGATTTATGACTTATTCAGATGATGTACATCAAGACTATTTAAAAATAAAACAGGAGGTAGAACACCATCTATTTACTTTTTTACTGTTACCTTCATTGGATTTTGAAGCATGCGTTAAGGAGACGCTTAAAAGGCAGATGGGGCGAGTGTATTTAGAAGATATGAGTGCTGAAAAAGAAGAATTAAAGATCAGAGCACGATTTAAACTTTATACTGGATTAAATTGTAAAATCGTTTTAACAAGTGAAACACCAACACTAGTGGTTTCTAGAACATTAGAAATATTGGGGAAATAAGTAGGAAATCATTCTTTTAGAATCTTTGTTGATTGTTTTATATGAATAATTTTTAAAACTATGGTTATTTTGAAGAGATTTTTGATTGAAGTTTAATTATAAAATCACGAAAACCAATTAAAATAGGTGACTTTTAAAATTATTCTGCTATAATCCGCGCACGCACTTAAATTCCAGTTCATTACCTGAACATTCAGTTCTATTCATATTATGCGCACGCTGTCCATAGAGAGGACCACATCTTGCGCCCAAATCGCTTAGCGATTCTTCAGGTTGAGGCAGTAATCAAGCGTGCGTTAGTCCACATCGTCGTTATTCGGATTGCCGCTGAATTTTATCTATTTTCAGCTTGAGTCGCTTTGCCGCTTGTTGCCGATGTCTATTTTTTGTATTTATTAAAATGGAGCACCCATTAGGGTGAAACTCTCTATGAGCAAAACTTTTGCCGAATTTTCTTTGCACGAAACCTTACAACAAGCTTTAGAAGGTTTAGGTTTCACTACACCAACTCCTGTGCAAGAACAAGCGATTCCAGCTGCGTTAGAAGGAAAAGATTTATTGGTTTCAAGCCAGACTGGTTCTGGTAAAACAGCAGCATTCTTACTTCCTACATTAAATGCTTTAGCGGGTCAGGAAACTTTTGTGCCATTTAAAGAGCGCATGAAAGCAGTGACTCAGCCAACGATTTTAGTTATTTCTCCTACGCGTGAATTGGCTCAACAAGTTAGCCAAGATGCGATTGCATTTGTACGTCACATGAAAGGTGTTCGTATCGCTGCAATTATGGGTGGTATGCCTTTTGGTAAACAAATTCAACAGCTTAAAGGTGCACAAGTTGTCGTTGCGACCCCAGGTCGTTTACTTGACCTTGTAAATCGTCGTCAATTAAAACTTGATAAAGTTGAATCATTAATTGTTGATGAAGCAGACCGTATGCTTGATCTTGGCTTTGCTGAAGATTTAGAAGCGATTGGTGAATTAGCTGCAAACCGTAATCAAACATTAATGTTCTCTGCAACTTTTGCAGATCGTATTATTCGTCTTGCTGAACGTATGATGAATGATCCACAACGTATTGCGATTGAAACTGGTCACAGCACCAACACTGATGTAACTCAAACATTGCATTGGACTGATGGTTTCGAACACAAGAAAAAATTATTAACTCACTGGTTATCTGATGAGTCAGTAGATCAAGCTGTAGTATTTGCGAGTACGCAAGAAGATACAGACATGCTTGCTGAAGAATTGGCTGAAGCAGGTCACTCTGTTGTTGCATTGCATGGCGCGATGCCACAAACCGTTCGTAACCGTCGTTTACGTAGCATTCGTGAAGGTCGTGCAAAAATCTTAGTTGCGACTGACGTTGCAGCGCGTGGTTTAGACGTACCAACGATTTCACACGTGATTAACTTCGGTTTACCGATGAAAAATGAAGACTATGTACACCGTATTGGTCGTACAGGTCGTGCGGGTCGTACAGGTCAAGCTGTGACTTTAGCAACTTACCGTGAACGCGGCAAAATCCGTGCTTTAGAAGATTATTTAGATGCACGTTTGAATGTATCTGAAATTGAAGGTTTAGAGCCATCTCCACCTCCTGCACGTTCAGGTCGTGATGGCGGTGGTCGTGGTCGCGGTGGTCGTGATGGCGGCGGTCGTGGTCGTGGTGGTTTTGGCGGTGGTCGTCGTTTCGAAGGTGAAGGTAACTTCAAACGTCGTGAAGGCGGTGATGATCGTCCACGTCGTAGTTTCGATGATAAACCACGTGGTGAACGTCCATCATTTGGTGGTGAAGACCGTCCACGTCGTGAGTTCAATTCAGATCGCCCACGTCGCGAAGGTGGTTTTGAAGACCGTCCGCGTCGCGAGTTCAATTCAGATCGTCCACGCCGCGAAGGTGGTTTTGAAGATCGTCCGCGTCGTGAGTTCAATTCAGATCGCCCACGTCGTGAAGGCGGTTTTGATGACCGTCCAAAGCGTAGTTTTGGTGGTGAAGACCGTCCGCGTCGCGAGTTTAATTCAGATCGCCCACGCCGTGAGGGTGGTTTCAATGATAAGCCGCGTTTTGACTCGAATGATGACAACCGTGGTAACCGTGTAGATTATAAGCCACGTCGTGAAGGCAGCTTCGGTGATCGTCCAAAACGTGATTTTGGTGATCGTCCGCAACAGCGTGAAGGTGGTTTTGGTGACCGTCCAAAGCGTAGTTTCGGTGGTGGCGATGACCGTCCAAAACGTAGTTTCGGTGGTGGTGATGACCGTCCAAAACGTAAGTTTGGTAGCGATGATCGCCCGGTACGTGGTGCACGTGAAGAGACTTTCGGTGGCGACCGTCGTCGCAAAAACGATTTTTAATCGATAAAAACCGATGAAAAGAAAAAGCCAGTTGAAAAACTGGCTTTTTTATTTGTGATTAGTCAGGTAAAATTGTAAAAACGAGTACTAATTCAAATTTTATAAAAGAAATGAATAGGATTAATCAAAACAACGGTTTTAGCCATCAAATCTGGTCTTTCATTTGCAATGAAGGGCTGCCATGCTTGTTCGTCATCTTAATGTTATGCAATGGTTTATTTTTTGCTTATGCTGTTTTTGATCAAACTAACGCCAATGCTTTTAAAGTAAATACCCAACAAACAACTGAGCATGTTGATTCCAAACATGGCTACATAAATTAAATAATCTTGATACATCACTTATCAAAATAAAAACAACCATTTAATATTTCAGTGTATAGTATGCGTGCATAAAAAGTGCAGGAATGAATGCCATTATGAATAATAACTCTCCTCTCGATGCTGAAGCCTTAATTGAAGTTAGAAACTTAAGCTTTAATCGAGGAGAACGCGTCATTTATGACGATATCAGTCTTAAAATTCGACGTGGTCAAATTACTGCAATTATGGGGCCTTCTGGTACGGGTAAGACCACCTTACTACGTTTGATCGGTGGACAACTGGTTCCAGATCAAGGCGAAGTATTGCTAGACGGTCAAGATATTGCCACGATGTCTCGGCAAGAGCTTTTTGCTGCTCGTGCGCGTATGGGCATGTTATTTCAAAGCGGTGCTTTATTTACAGATATGTCTGTGTATGAAAATGTTGCCTTCCCAATCCGCGCTCATACCAAATTACCTGAGCACATTATTGCTGAACTGGTGGGTTTAAAGCTTGAGTCTGTCGGGTTACGCGGTGCTGAACAACTCATGCCTTCTGAGCTTTCAGGCGGGATGAATCGTCGAGTGGCTTTAGCACGTGCGATTGCATTAGATCCAGAACTCATTATGTATGACGAGCCGTTTGCTGGACAAGACCCGATCGTGATGGGTGTATTGACGCGCTTAATTCGATCTTTGCGGGAAGCGCTTGATTTAACTACAATTATTGTTTCACATGATGTTGCAGAAACATTGTCGATTGCTGACTATATTTATGTGGTTGCAGAAGGGAAAATTCAGGGAGAAGGTTCACCTGAACAATTAAAAAATCATGCCTCACCATTTGTTCGTCAGTTTTTAACAGGCTCAATAGAAGGGCCTGTTGAATACCAGTTTACGCATCAAGCATATTTAGATAACGAGGTTCGTCCATGAATACGATTGCCTGGCTAGGTAGACTCGTTATTGAGCGAATAAAGGGGATTGGTGCTGCATCACTGATGCTCCTACAAATTTTATTTTCAATGCCATCAAAAGGTGGTTTCCAACGCTTTATTTACCAAATGTACCGTGTCGGGGTGATGTCTTTATTGATTATCTCCGTATCGGGTTTATTCATTGGTTTGGTATTAGGGCTGCAAGGCTATTCGATTCTAGTCAATGTGGGCAGTGAAGCCATGCTCGGTACCATGGTGTCTTTAACCCTGTTACGTGAGTTAGCGCCTGTCGTAGCTGCTTTATTATTTGCAGGACGGGCTGGGTCAGCACTGACTGCCGAAATTGGGTCCATGAAGCAAAGTGAACAGCTTGCAAGTATGGAAATGATCGGAGTCGATCCACTGAAACAAATCGTATCGCCACGATTATGGGCTGGTATTGTGAGTTTACCAATGCTAACTGTCATTTTTGCTGCGATCGGTATTGTCGGCGGTAAGTTGGTGGGTGTTGATTTCCTTGGCGTGGATGAAGGTTCATTCTGGGGTGGGATGCAAAGCAGTGTTCAATTTGGACATGATGTGGTCAACGGCATCATAAAAAGTATTGTATTTGCTCTGATTTGTACATGGGTGGCGGTCTATCAAGGTTATGCCTGTGATCCGACTCCAGAGGGTATTGCGACTTCGATGACGAGAACGGTCGTATATTCTTCGCTTTGTGTATTAGGTTTTGATTTCGTGTTGACTGCGGTCATGTTCGGAGGGATTTAATGAAATCACGTACTAGTGAGCTGGCCGTAGGTATTTTTGTCATTATCTTCGGTATTGCTCTATTTTTTCTGGCAATGAAGGTGAGTGGTTTAGTTGGTACTAATCTTCGTGACAGTTATAGCATGACAGCCCAGTTTGACAATATTAATGGGTTGAAAACGCGCGCTAAGGTCACCATGAGTGGTGTTACCATTGGTCGTGTGGACTCGATTACGCTTGATCCAGTGACTCGTTTAGCAACAGTTAAATTTGATCTAGATGGAAAACTCACGAGCTTTAATCCAGAACAACTCAAAGACGTTCAAAACAATGCTTTGGAAGAGTTACGTTACAGTACTGATTATGAGCAAGCCGACGCTGCGCAACAAAAAGCAATGGAACAGCAACTTATCAGTAACATGACCTCCATCACCAGTATTGATGAAGATGCTTATATAATGGTAGCGACCAATGGCTTATTGGGTGAGAAATATTTGAAAGTTATCCCAGGTGGTGGTGTGAACTACTTAAAGCGTGGTGACGTAATTTCAAATACCCAAGGTACAATGGATCTAGAAGATTTAATCAGTAAGTTTATTACTGGTGGCGGTGCTGGCAAAGTTGCATCTGATACTGGAAGTTCAGTATCACAAGCAGATGCTGAACCATCTTTTGCTGAGTAATCGTATTTAGGAGTTTAAAGTGAACACATTATTGAAACAGACTTTAACTGCAAGTGTATTATCAACTATGCTTGCTAGTGCAGCATTTGCAGCACCAACAGAAACCCCACCAGACTTTGTAAAACGTGTGGCGGACGGTTTGGTGACACGTTTAAAAGCTGATCATGCGAAGTTACAAAACAACCCTGAATTGGTTAGAACAATTATTCGCCAAAATCTTGATCCATATGTAGATTCACAAGCATTTACTCGTATCGTATTGGGTACTTATGCAAATAATCAGCATACAACTGCAGCACAACGCGCACAGTTTGAAAAAAACTTCCGTGAAGTGATCATCGAAAACTATGGTAGTGCTTTTGCGAAATACACGAACCAAAGTTACACCATGCGTCCATACCGTGCGACAAACTCGAAAAATCCTGTAGTGACTTTAGATTTTCTTAATAATGGTGAGAAGATTCCTGTGTCATTCCAGTTGGTAGATAAAGGCGACCAATGGCGCATCCGTAATGTGAATGTCGCGGGTATTGACTTAGGTTTGCAATTCCGTAACCAGTTTGCTGCGACAGTTCAGCGTAATGGTGGTGACATCAACAAAGCAATTGCAACCTTCAAACCAGATGCAGATGCTGCAGTTACAAAGAAATAAGTAGGTGATGGGTGATTCAGTATATTGATCAGCAATTGATTGTTTCAAAAACGATTAATTTTGAGAATGCAGAGCAAGTTTATCAGGCTGGCTTAAAGCATATTCAGCAACATCAGAATTTTCCTTTGGTGGTTGATCTTGCGCAGCTTGAAAATGGTAATACTTTATCATTGGCAGTATTGGTACAATGGTTGCGTCAAACACCAGAGCGTAAAGGACTGCATTTCAAAAACGTTTCTGAGAAAATGTTGAAAATCATCCAAGCGAGTCATTTGCAAGATGATCTGAAATTGATCTGAAATTGAAGTATGAAAAAAGAGCTTTTGATAAAGCTCTTTTTTTACGGGAAAATGTTAGCACGACATTATATTTATACTTACAATGCTGGCTCTGAAATAGGTGTAAGAACATTTCATATATGACTTTTCGTTATGATATTAATAGCTTAAGAGCAATAGCAGTACTTGCTGTTGTTTTCTTTCATTTTAATCCTGAATGGCTATCAGGCGGTTTTGCGGGAGTCGATGTTTTCTTTGTTATTTCCGGCTTTTTAATGACATCCATTCTCTTTAATGAAATGGAAAAAAATACCTTTAATATATTTAAATTTTATATTGCTCGGGCAAATCGTATTATCCCTGTATTGACTGCGATGGCAGCTGTACTTCTTGTCTTTGGGTGGTTTTATCTATTACCGACTGATTATAAGGACTTAGGTCGACAAGTCGAAAAAAGCTCACTGTTTACCTCAAATATATTGTTTACCAAAGGGGATGGGTATTTCGATAGTAATGAGAAAACCAAGTGGTTATTACATACATGGTCGCTTTCCGTAGAGTGGCAGTTTTATATCTTTTTCCCTGTTATTCTATTAGTTCTAAAAAGGTTTTTCACTTTACAGAAAATTAAATGCGTTATTTTGGCGTTATTTGCGATGAGCTTCTGTTATGCCATTTATGCTACAGAAAAAAATAGCCAGAGCGCTTATTTTTTGTTGACCTCTCGTGCATGGGAAATGTTGTTTGGTGGTTTAGCATTTTTATATCCTATGCCAATCAAACTGTTTAAATATCGGGCTTTGATACAGTGGATTGGGATAATTTGTATCTTAGGGTCCTATGTTTTGTTTTCAGCACAAACACCTTGGCCGAGTTATTGGGCTTTATTACCTGTTTTAGGTGCTTATTTTATTATTTTAAGTGCTAATCAAAAGAATATATTTCTCAACAATGCCTTATTTAATTCGGTTGGAAAGTGGTCATATTCAATCTATGTTTGGCATTGGCCACTTGTTGTTGCTGGTTTATATTTCTCTTGGAATAATTGGGAAATTTATGGAATTTGTTTATCAATCGCAATTGGTTATTTAAGCTATAAATATATCGAACAAATTAAATTCAAAAAGTTCACAACTTGGAAAGAAATTTATAAAGTAAAACCCTTGTATATGGTTTTGGTTTTATTTCTTTGTGGTTATGGGGTTAAAAAAACCAATGGATTTGAATCTCATTATTCACCTCGTATCCTCAAAATTCTAGATGAAGTTAATAATACGAATCCTTATAAATGTGATCCTGGTTTTCGAGACCCTCGAATTATACCGTGTCAGATTGGGCAAGCTCACGCAATTAAGGCGATTGTACTGGGAGATAGTCACGCCAATGCAGTGGCAACTTCTGTTGCAGCGGTTTTTGACTTAAAGAAAGAGGGGGTACTGACTTTAACAAAATCAGGTTGTCCTTATATTTTAGGTGCAAAATTTAGTAATGAGAACTGTGAAGCGATTAACCAAGAGCGTTCGATATTGTTGAATAAAGAAAAAGGTACTCCGATCTTTCTGATTAATCGTTATGCTTTGCAGTTAGAAGGGGAGAATAATCCAGAAAAAGTAGATCATAAGAACCCACTCAAAATTTATTTCAATAAAGAAGATGAATCTAAAGCAGAGACTTATCTTGGCTTTGAGCAACATTTGCAGTCTAGTATTTGTGCTTTAACTAAAACTAATCCTGTGTATTTGGTTCTACCAATTCCTGAAATGGGCTTTGATGTGCCAGAAATGATGGCGAAACAGGTTTTATTTCAGTATAAGCGCAATGATCTTTCGATTTCTCTTGCAACCTATCAGGCAAGAGTTGGGAAAGTGAGTGAGATTTTAGGTCGTGTCGCAGCTCAATGTGGGGCACATACTCTGAACCCAAGCGCGACTTTATGTAAAAGTGGGAAGTGTATTGCTGAATATCAAGGGCGACCGATTTATCGAGATGGGGATCATTTAAGTGAATATGGAAATAAATTACTAACCCCGATGTTTAGATCTGCTTTGTACCAATAGCTAACTAAAACTCGAATTTTTAGCCTCCATTATGGTCTATATATGGAGGCAGATAAACGTGCTGGTAATAAGATTAAATCCATTTCTTCCAACGGAAATAGAGGATTGGACCGATTAATAATGTAGTAACAAAGGTAATAACAATCCAGAAGCTGGTATCCCCTTGAGCAAAAGGTAATACATCTGTATTCATACCGTAGATACTGGCAACCAACATGGGTGGGGCTAACATACTGGGTAAAATAGAGAAACGCTTAAAGGTTTCATTCATTTCAGTGTTGGCAAAACCAGTCGTAATATCAAGTAAGAATTTTAGCTTCTGGAATAAGAACGCATTATGCTCAAGTAAAGAGCGTACATCTTCACTCATTTCTCGAATATCAGCATCATATATATGACTGCCTAATGCACGTGGACGTGATAGGAAGGTCAGCACTCGACGTAAGTCAGTTAGACAGAGCTGTGCTTTTCCTAGCATATCTTCTTGATGCGCTAACCGTGTGATCATGTCATCAAGATCCAAGATTTGCTCACGATGATGATCATTGAGAACCTCAGCAGAATATTCTTCAAGGTATCGATGAGTATCCTCAAGAATATCTGACAGTTCATCTAGTTTAGCTTCTAAGAGTCCTAATAAAATCCAAACGGGATTTTTATAGTCCATCTCATAATCATTCCGCCGAGCGCGTGAACGAAAGGCGCGGAAAGCAACGAGTTTTTCACCACGCAAAGTAATGAGTCGATTTTTTTCAAGCAAGAATGCAACGGTATGTACCGTCGCCGCCAATGTATTTTCTAAATCTTCTTGTTCTCGATCAGATTGAAAGTTTTTATTCTTTGTTAAAAAATAAGTACTGATATGCAAAATCCCATCATCATCACGGTAAAATCGTGCAGATGAGGAAATATCTTCCAGTGACTTTAAGGTAGGTAAATTTCGTTCATAGGCATCGAGTACCCATTGCTGCTCTTCTTGGGATGGTGCGATTAGATCGATCCAGACCAACTCAGGGTAGAGATCAAAACCACCATTGATGGTTGCGTCTTCTAGGCTACCGCGCTCTGTGGCATAAAAGGCTTCAAGCATGTCTTTTTTCCTCGCGCAGTGAATATTAGGACTTTTTGCACTTTGCAGAAAGTCAGCGTGTATTTTAGACAAGGATGCAATGAAAAACACTTGCCTAATCGTTATTTTCTCAAAAATCTTGTTTCTTAGCTTACTTTAACAGCATGACAATTGCATAAAACGGTTTTAATTGTATGAATTCAATATGTGTTTTCTGTGGCTCTTCTCTTGGAAACGATCCGATATATCAACAAATGGCTCAAGCAACTGGGCAGGCGATTGCAGAGCAAGGTAAGACGCTGATTTACGGTGGTGGTCGTTCTGGTTTAATGGGTGTCGTTGCTGATAGTGCATTAAAGGCTGGAGGACGTGTGGTTGGTATTATTCCAAATGCATTGGTTGATCGGGAGCTTGCACATAAGGGGTTAACCGAACTGTATGTGGTTGATAATATGCATGAGCGTAAAACCCAGATGTCTGAGCAAGCAGATGCATTTATTGCATTACCTGGTGGTGCGGGAACATTAGAAGAAATCTTTGAGCAATGGACTTGGAATCAACTCGGCATTCATCAAAAACCATGTGCATTTTTAAATGTTGGTGGTTTTTACGATGATTTAATTAAAATGATTCAAGGTTCGGTGGCACGTGGATTTAGTCAGTCACGTTTTGTTGATCAATTGATTGTGGCAAATGATATTAATGAAATTCTAACCGCATTTTCTACCTATCAACCTGCGGTGCCTAAATGGATGTCGGTTGATGAAATTCAAGCATGAGGACGTTTCATTGAAAATTATAACGGTTGCAGCGGCGGTCATCGTAAATCAACATGATCAACTCTTGTTGGTGCGGAAAAAGAATACGCAAGCATTTATGCAGGTCGGTGGTAAATTGGAAATCAATGAAGCACCTGAAATCACGATTCAACGTGAAATCTTGGAAGAGATTGGTTGTGAGTGTGAGATCCAGCAATTTGTTGGAAAGTTTGAGACAGCTGCTGCCAATGAACCTGATCATCTATTAGTCAGTTATCTCTACATGGTTGAGTTAAAACAACAACCGCAGATTGCAGCAGAAATTGCAGAAATGAAATGGATTGATTTAAATGATTCAGCGACTTTACTCGCCCCTTTAACCAAAGAGGTGGTGATCCCGTGGATGCTTAAGCAACAGATGGCAGGATTGAGTCCTTAACCCCACCAGCAGCAAGACAAACAGCATAGATCTGTTGGCAGCCCAATTGGCGTAAGCTTTTGGATAATGCATCAATCGAGCTGCCAGTCGTGATGACATCATCAACAATTAAGACTTTGCGATAACGGATTTTATTCGGTGGATGAGCAATAAACTGATGCTCGATATTCTCCAAACGTTCTAGGCGGGATAAGCCTTTTTGAGAATGTTGGGCTAAACGTCGAACAGGTTGCCAAACTGGAATATTGAGCGTTTGTGCTAAGCCTTGAGCCAATAATAAAGATTGATTAAAGCCTCGTTCGACTAAGCGATCGGTTGAAATGGGCATGGGAACAATCGCTTGAACTTTGGGAAGTCTAACTTGTTGTAAGATGCCACTGAGCACTCGCTGGTGATGTAGCTTCTGCTCATATTTAAATTGTTGAATAATGCGGTTGATGGGATATTGATAATGGCAGGCAACGAAGACCTGCTGTTGATTGCGTTCAATTGTTTGTTTTAACCAAGGCATATCATCCCAACAATTTTTGCATACGCCAAAGTATTGTTTGGCTCCTATTTCACATAAATCACATGCAGTGAAATGATCTAAGAATCGTTGGGTTTGACTGCCAAGTAACTTAAACATAAGCATATCTTGGTGCTTCAGGTAACCAACGTTTTAATAGACCTTCTGCATGTTGCGGATAGTCTTTCAGAATTTGTTCTGCAACATAATGTGCTTGTGTCAGTAAATGATCATCTCGTTCTAGACGTGCCACACGGAAACCCATGTCTCCCGTTTGTTTAGTTCCAAGCAACTCACCTGGTCCACGAATTTCTAGATCTTTTTCTGCAATCACGAAGCCATCATTACTTTCTCGTAAGATGGAGAGTCGTTCCTGACCATTTTGCGATAATGGTGTTTTATAAAGAAGGGCACAGAAACTCGCAGTCGCGCCTCGTCCCACACGTCCTCGAAGTTGATGTAATTGGGAAAGGCCTAAACGTTCTGCATTTTCAATCACCATAATCGAAGCATTAGGAACATCCACACCTACTTCAATGACTGTGGTGGCAATCAACAGTTGTGATTGATTATCTTTAAAGGCTTGCATAACAGCTTGTTTCTCATCGGCTTTCATTTTGCCATGTACAAGTCCGACATTTAGATCAGGGAAACGTTCTTTAATTTCTTGATAGGTGGCTTCCGCAGCTTGAGCATCAAGTGTTTCAGATTGTTCAACCAAGGTACAGACCCAATAGGCTTGTTTACCTTCACGACAATTTTGGGCAATTCGCTGTAGTACTTCTTCGCGACGATCTAGCGGAATAGTTACGGTTTGAATGGGTGTACGTCCTGGTGGGAGTTCATCAATCACTGAGGTATCTAAATCACCGTACGCACTCATAGCTAAGGTGCGGGGGATGGGGGTCGCCGTCATGACGAGTTGGTGTGGTGTAAATTGATCCGCACCTTTATTGCGTAAGGCAAGGCGTTGGTCAACACCAAAACGATGTTGTTCATCAATAATGACCAAACCAAGCTTAGAAAATGCAACATTGTCTTGGAATAAAGCATGTGTACCGACGATCAGTTGCGAATGGCCTTCTCTAATGTGCTGTTCTGCTTGGGTGCGAGCTTTACCTTTTTGTTTACCAGACAACCATGCGACGTCGATGCCTAAGGGTTCAAACCAGCGTTTAAAATTCAAATAATGTTGTTCTGCTAAAATTTCAGTCGGTGCCATGAGTGCGACTTGCCACTCAGCTTCAAGTGCATGACATGCTGCGATGGCTGCGACAAGTGTTTTACCTGCACCAACATCACCTTGAACCAACCGCAACATGGGTTGCTGTTGTTTTAGATCTTGCAAGATTTCTTTTGATACACGCTTTTGGGCATTGGTCATCTGAAACGGCAATGATTCTAAGAGCTGTTTGGCTAAAACTTTACTGCTGGTAAATTGGGGGGCCGCAATTTGACGAATATAGGCACGACGGGTTAACAGGCTAATCTGATGCGCAACCAATTCTTCAAAAATCAAACGTTGTTGTGCGGGATGAGAACCTTGATTGAGTTGTAACATATTGGCATCAATCGGTGGCTCATGGATATAATGCAGCGCTTGTTTTAATTCATAACCATTGCTGTATTTACTGGGTAATAGCTCTGCTAAATCATCACTATGATGTGCCAAAGCCTGCCGCACATATTCGCGTAATTTGGGCTGCGTGAGCCCTTCAGTGCTCGGATAGATCGCTGTCAGTTGTGTTTTAGGCAAAGGCGTGTGCTGTAGAATCACTTGTATCTCGGGATGATAAAGTTCAAGCCCTCGTGCACCTACTCTAACTTCACCAAATATGCGTAATCGATTTCCTACTTGAATACGATCAGTTAAGCCTTTGTAGATATGATAGAAACGCAAAGTGACTTTACCAAAATCATCTTGTAGCAATGCTGCAAGAGATTTCTTTTTTCCAGGTGGAAAGTCGATAGAACGAACTTCGCCTTCTAGCAGGTAACTACGTCCGACCATGAGCTGATTCATCGGAATAATAGTGCTACGATCCTCATAGTCACGCGGCAGATGAAACAACAAATCATCCGTGCTAAAAATATGAAGCTTTTCTAATAAGGTCGCTGCGGCAGCACCAACGCCTTGTAACTGCTGGACTGAAGTCATTCTTGATCAAGGATATATATGCATATTTTATTTATTGGTTATGGTAAAACATCTCAGCGTGTTGCTAAACACTTATTTGAGCGTGGTCACCACATTAGCACAATTAGTCGTACACCGAAAACAGATTGTTACGCGACGCATTATACTCAAGATGTTCATTGCTTGGATGTGACTGACCTAGCACCGATTGATGTGGTTTATGTGATCTTAGCCCCGTCTCAAAGTGGTCTAGATGCGTACCAACACACTTATGTGGATAGCATTAAACCGATTGTACAAGCGCTAGCCTCGCATCCTGTAAAACGTATCGTGATTGTATCTTCAACACGTGTCTATGGTCAGAATGCAGGGGAGCGAGTTGATGATGATTCTGAAATCCAACCAGTTGATGAGCAAGGACATTTATTACGGAAGATGGAATTACTTTGGCAGTCCTATTATCCACTGCAGAGTATTATTGTTAGACCGACGGGGATCTATGGCATCTCGATTGCACGATTGAAGCGTTTGGCTGAGCAGACTTTAAGCTATCCAAACCTGCATTTTAGCAATCGTATTCATATCGATGATTTAGCGAAATTTTTAGCATTGTTGGTCGATCTGCCCCATGTAGAAGCCAGTTATATTGTGTCTAATAATCAGCCATTGCCAATGCATGAAATTTTGCAGTGGTTTCAACAGCAGTTAGGTTTACCTCTTTTAAAACTTCTCACTGAGCAGCAAACAGGCAAACGAATTTATGCAACCAGATTAATGCAGACAGGTTTTAAATTTGACCATTTGATTTGCTTTAATGACTACGCAGCAGCTTTATCGGCACATAGTAATGCTGAAAAATTAGATTAAACTAAAAACAATATTAAGGTGTTTTTGATATTTAAGCGCCCATAATACTTGGTATGGATTTTGGATTTTAAATACCAATAGATTCCGTAAAGGAACTGCCTGAATTGTGCACAGGGTTTGCAGCGAGGCATTGAAGGTCAATGATGAAAAAAATAATGTGTTCGATGTTACTTGGTCTGATGGCAACAATCAGTTGGGCTGGAGAGCAGACATGGTGTGTATTTGATCCTTTAAGTACTCAAGGTGATATAAGCCGTCGTTTGCAAGATGTACGTGTGCATGCAATGCAAAGCCAAGTACAGTTGAAATTTAAAACGTTTAAAAATGAACAAGAGGCGATTAAAGCATTTGATCAAAAAGAATGTTCAGGTTTGGTTGCCTCAAATTTTAATACCTATCGTTATAATCGATTTATGGGTAGTACTGCCGCCATTGGTTTAATTCCCAATAATCGAACCGCACGTGTATTTTTACAGTTATTTACCAATCCGAATGTTGAAAAGCGTATGCGAGAAGCTGAGTATGAAGCGGTTGGAATGATTCCTGTGGGTACGGTTTATATGATTATGAATACCCAAAGGATTAATAAAGTTTCACAGCTTAGGAATAAGAGTATCGGCATTTTGGTAGATAACCCTCCGCAGTTGGCATTAGCGCAAAGTGTTGGGGCAAAACCTACGTATGTGGACTTCTCAAATGCGATTGATTTATTTAAACAAAAGAAAATGGATATTTTGGCTTCGCCAGCCTATGGTATTTTGCCGTATAACCTGAAACAAGAATTTGGAGAATCGACTCAAGTAGTCAATTTTCCTATTGCATATTTCGCAGTCAATATTGTAATCAGACCACAAGCTTACCCTACAGGATTTGGTCATACGATTCGCGCATGGTTTGCAAAAAATAGCCATGTATTGGCTGCACAAGCGATGCAGTGGGAAAACCATTTGCCTGCCTATTATTGGGCAGATATTTCGAGTTACGAAAAGCAGGGCTATGATGCATTAGTCACCAGAATTCGCAATCGCTATGTTGCATCGGGATATTATGATGCTTATTTGGTTGAACTGATTCGGCGATTACGATGTCTGGATGACCCCAAATATATAGAATGTAGAAAGTAGGGATGAATAAAAACGGCAACTCAAAGTTGCCGTTTTATTTTTACTGCACCTATGCTTTTTTACGTTTTAAACGTCGTTTTGCTTGTTGTGATGCCATCGCTTCTAAAGCAGCGGCAAGCTCTTCATCACTAAATGTGGTGATATGTTGCAGCATTTGCAAAGTAGTCTCATCCAGTACCAGTTGAGCACCTGCCGCCATTTCACTAAAGTTATCATCGTATTCAATGAAGCCTTGTTCATTGTTGCGAATATAGTTTTGCTGAGTCAGTACCTTGATAAAACTTTGGAACAATGATTTATCGAAGAATTCAGGTGAGTTGAACTCATAAAGTACAGAGAGTCGTTGACCCAATAAATGACTCAGTTCTTCAACTTGTTTGGTCGAGATATTGCCAGAGCCACGTTGTGTAATGAGCGCAAGGGTCATGTAATAACGCTCTAAACTTTGTTTTACTGGCATCGCCAAAGTGAGAAGTTTTTGATGCTCTTCGCTATTTGGTGTTGGGCTGAATAGATTGCCATCATGATCTTGGAAAATTAACCCGATTTCTGACAAGGCATCGATATAGGCACCGATTTGTTGTTGTAACTCAGATGACTGCCATTTCATAAACAATTCAGCTTTTAAGAATGGATATAAGGTACGAATGACATTGCTTAAATCTGTTTTGTGAATTTTACCATTATGTTCAACCAAAGATGCAACCAACGAAGGTAGGACAAAGGCATGTAAAATGTTATTGCGGAAATACGTTAGTAATACGGCTTGATTGTCTTCGATCGCAATAATATCGCCTAAGACATGTTGAACGCGTTTGATGAGTTTAAGTTTTAAGCCATATTCGATAATCTCTTTACCCGATAACGACGTCACTTGGGTACGTTGATCATAAGGTTGTTTAGCAGCAAGGTCACGATAGATATCTAGTTGCTTTGCACAAATTTCTTCATCTAAAGTATGTTTTGGTGTCGCCAATAAAATTAAAGACAATAGCGATACAGGGTTGATCACCACTGCGCGGTTAATGTTTTCTAAGATACGGTTGGCTGAATCAGAGACAACACGAGAAATTTCAATTGGTGCTGGCGCATCATTCTTTTCAATTTGAATCTTGTCAGCATTGTGCTGTTTTAATACATCATCTAAGAATACAGGCTCACCGAAGTTCACATGTACTTTACCAAAGATACGTTCAATTTTTCGCAATGATTTGAGAATGCCAAAAATGGATTCAGCTTCTTTAGGTTTACCTTGCATTTCACCAACATAGGTTGAACCTTCCATTAAACGTTCATAACCAATATAGGTCGGAACAAAGGCAATCGGTTTGGCGCGACCACGTAAATGTCCGTGTACGGTCATTGCCAACATGCCTGTTTTTGGTGGTAATAAGCGACCTGTACGTGAACGTCCACCTTCAATAAAGTACTCGATTGGGGTGTTGCGAGATAAGATGCTGTATAAATATTCTTTAAACACAGAGGTATAGAGTGCGTTTCCACGGAATGAACGGCGAATAAAGAAAGCACCACCACCACGTAATAGCTGACCAACAAAAGGTAAATTGAGGTTATCACCGGCTGCAATATAAGGAATCATCAGACCACGTTTAAAAATCACGTAGGACAGTAATAAATAGTCAATATGGCTGCGATGACATGGGGTATAAATAATTTCGTAATCTTTGGCAAGTTCACGGACAGTACTAAAGTTATGTACGTCTACACCATCGTAAAGCTGTGTCCATAATCGTGTTAAGGCCATATCAGCAAAGCGAACTGCCGAGGCTGAATAGTCTGATACAATTTCATTTACATAACCAATCGCACGTCGCTCTGCTTCGAGCATACTAATTTTATGTTGAATACTTTCGCGGCGAATCGCATCTTGTACGTCAGGTGCTTTCACTACAGACTGCATTACATTACGACGATCTGATAAATCTGGGCCGAGTACCACTTCACGCTGTTGGTCGAGGTAGCTATCTAGTGAGCTTGCAATATACGTAGCTGGCGAAACATTTGGATGATTGGTTTTGGCATACTCAACCAATTCTCGTAAGGATTGTGGTTCATGGAATTCTAAATACGATTGGCGACCATGTAAGCCTATATTTACCAATTGTTTTACAGTGCTTGGAGTTGCCCACGTGTCTGAAAATAAAAGCTTAAACCAAGAATCTTCTTTATCAGGGGAGCGTCCCCATAGCACAGTAACAGGGATGAGTTGTACTTCGATTTCTGGATTTTTTTCGAGTGCTTCAATGAGTTGTAAAAGACGAGGTGGGAAGGTTTGTGTATTAAAAAGAATATTGTCATTTTGATGTAAAAAAAGAACAGAATTTTTTTCTTGATAATCGCCAAAACTCAAAGGATCCAAAGCGGGTTTGAGTTGTAGACGACGGGTTTCACCATCGACCACCAGTGCATTACTATGAGAGTAGTTTTGTAATACATAACACACGACTTTTTTTGCATCGTTTGTGCTTTGTTCTGTGGTGGACTCTACAGGAACTTCACCAAGAATATGTGGTGTAACCACAAGGTCAAGTAACTTACTCGAAAGTTGGCGATACATTTGACCAAATCCAGTCTTGGACATTACAAACTCCTAAATGATAACCCTAAGCAAATGCATAGCGCTGCAATCTAAACAGCACAAGGCCATGTCCAATACACAAACATGAACACGACATTCTGCGGTATTCTTACATAAAACGGTATGTTGTTTTCTGACAAAATATAGCGTATTTGGTAGATTTTATCGTTAAAAAACGTATTTTTAGCGGTTATAAATATAAAGTTATACTGAGAAAAACATTTATATTGAGTGCTAACTGTATTAATCGATAAATCTCGATTAATATAATTGTTCTTGTTTCGTGCTAGTCCTTATTCTCACTAGGACCTTGCTTTTGCTTGAATTATCTCTCCCTAATTGTTGTTAAAAAGGTGATTAAATGAATGCGTTAACGCAAGAACTCGTCGAGCTTTTGACGCTAGAAAGGCTGGAAGCCAATATCTTTCGGGGTAATAGTCGTAATTTGGTTGGCAAACGTGTGTTTGGTGGACAGGTTTTGGGGCAAGCATTAAGAGCAGCATCCTATACGACCAATCGTCCAGCGCATTCGCTTCATGCATATTTTCTCTATGGTGGAGATGTAGACGCACCGATTATTTATGAAGTTGATTCTCTTCGAGATGGAAAAAGTTTTGCCAGTCGTCAAGTGCGTGCTATTCAGCATGGACGTGTTATCTTTTCGGCGATGGTATCTTTTGCCAATCCAGAAGAAGGATTGAATTACCAACATAAAGAGCCTGAATATCCTGCACCAGAAAATTTAAAATCTGAAAATGAATTAAAAGAAAGTATGCTCAACTTCGTGCCAGAGAATGTTCGAGCAAGTTTCATGCGTGAACGTCATGTTGAGATTCGTCCAGTTCAGCCTGTCAATCCTTTTCAGCCACAGCCTGAAGCGCCATTTTATGCGCATTACATTCGTACACATGGTGATATTGCAAAAAATCTTGATGAGATATCTTTACATCAGGCGATTGTCGCATTTTATTCTGATTTTACGTTAATGACCACAGCATTACGTCCACATGGTTTATCTTGGATTTCTCCAAATCTTCAGTGTGCAAGTATTGACCATACGATTTATTTTCATCGTCCTTTGCGTGCAGATGAGTGGATGCTCTACGAAATGGAAGCAACCGTGAGTGCAAGTTCACGTGGACTGAATTTTGGTCGTATGTGGCAAAATGGTCAGCTGGTTTGTAGCACGGTTCAAGAAGGTTTGATTCGGCTCAGAGAAATTGAAACGCAGTAACGATTAAATTAGATTAAAGCCATCATTATGATGGCTTTTTTAAGATGCAAATGTGACAAAAAATTGCTCGATTGTTATGTTTGAGCATGCGATAGTACTGAAAAGTTAACATGCTTTCATACCGATAATGAATTTAAATACCCAGATCTTATTTGCAGCCATTTTAGGCGTAGTGTTTGGCTTCCTGTTAAACGCCTTCCCTGAAACAGCATTTGTAGAGCATAGCCTTTATGGCTTAGGAATTTTAAGCAGCATTTTCATTGGTCTTTTGAAAATGTTATTGATTCCTTTGATTTTTAGTTCAATTGTTGTGGGCGTATCTAATCTACAAGCAGGCGGACAATTTGGTCGTGTTTGGAAGATCACGGCATTATGTTCCATTACGACGACCACACTAGCGCTCATTTTAGGCATAGGATGTGCTCATCTCTTTGATGTGGGCAAAGGTGTTGATATTCAGCTTTTTCAAGCGGATATGCAGAGTCATCAAAGCCCTGATACTTTGACTCCTTCGAGTTTTCTAAGCAATTTTGTCCAAAACACCTTAATCAACCCATTCAAAGCATTTAGTGAAGGGAATGTATTGGCTGTTGTAGTATTTGCCTTATTTTTAGGTGTGGCCTTGGTACAAGGGGGAGAACGTTTCGCACTGGTACGGAATAGTTTTCAGCAGTTTTTTGAAATAATGATGATGCTGGTTGGGTGGGTGATGAAACTTGCTCCGATTGGTATTTTTGCTCTGTTGGCGAAGCTGATCGTGACAGAGGATCTTTCTGTCTTGAGCCGTTTAGCTGAGTTTGCTGCGGTGGTGACAGGGACGACGATTTTTCATGGTCTTGTGGTATTACCACTTTTGCTATGGGTTTTTGGGCGCATGGATCCGATCACGTTCTTTCGTGGGGCCAGAACGGCGTTAGTGACTGCTTTTGCCACCAGTTCTAGTTCGGCAACAATGCCATTAAGTTTAAAATGTGCGCAGGAAAATCTAGGTGTTCGGCCCCAAACCGCAGGCTTTGTAATCCCTTTGGGGACGCAGCTGAATATGGATGGAACTGCACTTTATGAGGCAGCAGCAGCCTTATTTATTGCGAACTTAATGGGGCTAGATTTATCTATTACGCAGCAAATTATTGTGTGCTTGGTGGCAATTATTGCATCTTTAGGTGCGCCAGGAATTCCGAGCGCGGGGATGGTCACCATGATTATGGTGCTTCAGTCTGTTGGCTTACCTGCGGAAGCGATTGCCATATTATTACCAATTGATCGTTTATTAGATACTGTACGTACTGTGGTCAATGTTCAGGGGGATATGATGATTAGTGTTGTTGTGGATCGACATGCATCGGAGTCCACAACAGATCAAGGGTAAGCTGATGCAAAATTTGCATTAGTTCTATTTCTTAACTAAAAAATTGGCACATCAATATAGTAGATACATTTATGTGAAATGGTTGAAAAGTAAATTAAAAAATAATGATTGAATTTTCTAATAGGCAGATTTAAAACAATAAAGTGTGTGAATATTAATTTAATAAAATAGGTTTAATTAAAATTAAATTAATGAAAATAAAGTGATTTATTTCTAAATTATTAATATTTTATGGATAATCGTTCTTATTTGCACTATCATTTGTCTGTTTTTGTTTGGTGTCTTTTTTAACCACTTACTAGTTTTTGGGTTGGAAAAGATGATCCATCTTTTTGCTGCTTCGGGGGAAGCTATGAAAAACCGTTCTTTTCTAAAAAATCCAATCGTGATGAGTGGCTTATTATTTGGTAGTTTCGCGCCTATGTTGCATGCTGCAACTGAGCAAGATCGAAAAACTGTAGTACTACCAACTATTCAGGTAATCGGCTCACAAGATGATGCAGTTTCAAAAATTCCTGGCGCGGCTGTGATTGTGGATCAAGAGCAGATTCAGCAGTTTGTTCCAACATCGACAGAGGACATCTTAAAGCGTGTTTCTGGCGTATATGTGAAACCTGAGGAAGAATCGGCTGTTGTCGCAAATATTGGTATGCGCGGTATTAGTTCACAGGATTATAAGACCTTAATTTTAGAAGATGGTGTACCTGTTGCACCGGGTTTGTTTGTTGGAAATGGCCGTTATTACAATCCACGTGTACAGCGCATGGATAGTATTGAAGTACTAAAAGGTTCTTCGGCATTACGTTATGGGCCATCGAATATCGGTGGTGTGATTAACTATCGTACTAAGCAACCTCAAGATGGTGCTTTAGTTGATGTATCGATTGGATCTTGGGAAACCTATAAAACAACGGTTGAACTCGGTGGTAGTTCTCCAAATAGAGACAGCAATTTTGGCGCAATTTTAAGTTGGGCGAAAAGCGATGGTTTCATGGACAAAGGCTATGAAATGAAAGACGCTGTGATCAAAGCAGGCACGGCGATTGGTGATAACCAATGGTTAGGTGTTAAATTTACCCATTATGAGAATGATGCCAATATTTCATATCGTGGACAGTTCTTGAATGAATATCACGCCAAGAAAAAGAATAATCCAGCACCAGATGATTGGTTTTTGACAGAGCGTAATTCCTTCGATATTAACCACCGTTGGAATATCAACGCCGATACAGAACTTCAGACTCTAGTGTATTGGAGTGAAATGAATCGTGATTACTGGCGTTATGGCATTAATGGAGCAGCTTCGCAAGCAGCTGGTCGTTGGATCTATACGGACAGTGTGAATGGTAATAACCGTACATTTGAACGTATTGGTGCTGAAACCCGTTTAGTTGCAAAGCATACTTTATTCAATATTCCAAGTGAGGCTGAAGTTGGTCTACGCTTGATGAATGAGAAGATGGATGATGTAACCATTAATGCAAAGCGTGCAACACCACGTACAGGCACGATTGCTAAAGACACTAAAGATTCAGCAAAAAGTGTTGCATTATATGCTCAGAATCGTTTGGATATAACGGATCAATTATCAGTCACACCAGGACTTCGTGTTGAACGCTATGAACAACAACGAGAAGATAAACAAAAGAGTGAATCGGTCAAAACTTCAAATACTGAAGTGATGCCTGGTCTGGGATTTACTTTCCAATTAGTTCCAGCAGTACAGCTCTATGGTAGTGTATACAAAGCATTTTCTCCTGCTTTGAATGGCGATTCCCTCAGTGGTATGAAAGATCAAAAACTGGACGCGGAAACTGCGGTTAGTTGGGAGTTCGGTTTAAGAGGACAGCAAGATATCTTTAAATATGAGTTGACTGCTTTCCGAATGGATTTTGACAATCAAATCATCCCTGCGAACAGTAATTCTGATTTCCAAACAACTAATGGTGGTAAGACTTTTAACCAAGGTCTTGAGGGTGCGATTAGTGTTGAGTTGGAAAACGGTTTTGATATGTTTGCTAACGTGACTTGGGTTGCCGATGCAGAATTTAAGGGTGATCGTTTTAATAAAAATGGCACGCTTAAATCAAAAGATGGTGATCGTGTACCATACACACCAGAATGGGTTGCAAATCTTGGTTTTGGTTATACTTATGCTGGTTTGCGTACTCAGCTGAGTGCAAATTACACGGGCTCTCAATTTACTGATGATTTGAATACTAAGCCAATTACAGAAAACACGTCAGGTTTCTTTACGGGTAAAATCAATGGTTATACGACTGTGGATTTAACCTCTCGCTATACACTCAATGATCAAATTGAGTTCTATGGTGCAGTAAAGAATTTAGAAGATAAGCGCTATATTGCGAGCTTACGCCAAGGTATCTACGTAGGTCCTGAACGTTCGTTTGAAGCTGGTGTTCGCTATCGTTTCTAATTATATTTGCTGATTGTGAAAAACCCCTCATCCTAGGATGAGGGGTTTTTGTATAAGTAAACAATAATTTGTTTTAAGCTGCTTGTTGTAAAGCGCGCTTCGCAGCAGGTGAGTTGTTTAAATAGTTGACCGCATCTTGGGTATTTCCTTCTTTGACAGGATCATACCACGGCATGAGGTAATCAATTTGTTGTGCAACGAGCCAAATTGGATTTGGGAGGATTTGGTCATCTTTGCGGCCTTGTTTATACCATTCAATCCAGATCCAAGGTTTAAATAAACTTGGTTTTTTATCCGCAAAGCGAGGATCTTGGCTCATGATATGCGCTGCGCCATCTACCCATAAACCCAGTACGCCGATAATCACCGCAACACTGAGATAATAACGAGCAATATAGCCACCGCCTAAATGGCGATAAAGATCAAATGCAACCGTGCGGTGTTCGATTTCTTCAGAGCCATGCCATTTGATGAGATCGATCATCTCAGGGTCTGCACCTAACTCTTCCCAACGCTTGTTGTAAAGTGCATATTTACCCAGTACACAGGTCATATGTTCAACAGTTGCAATGACACCTAAACGGAATAAATCCCATTGATGCTCTAGAAACTGTGGCACTTCTTTATCAAAAGGCTTGTCTGCAAGCGCTTTGGTGAAAAGGAAGTCCATAATATCTAAGTTACGTTGAATATCTATATTGCGCTGGCTTAGATATTCCTTGTTTGCAGAAGTGTGTGCCACAGCGTGCATTGCTTCTTGACGAATAAAAGCTTGGACATCTTGCTTTAATTTTTCATCAGTAATTTGCGGGAGTACTTTATTGTACAATCGGCAAAACCAAAATTCACCAGCAGGTAATATGTTATTAATTTCATTAATAAAATAACTTGCGAAAGGTTGGTTTGGAATCCAGTCTACTGGTGTTTTTTCCCAGTCAAATTTTACTTTGCGTGGGAGAATTTTATAGTCAATCGAAGAACCAAGAACTTTGTTCTTCACAAATGATAGTAATTTCATCGTTTAGTCCTAATCGATAGTGCAATGAACCAACACTAAGCAGTATATGAAAACTCCCTAGTGTTTGTGTTTAGCAATACAGGACAATTAAAAATTATTTTATGCATCAAGTTGCATGAAAAGCGCAATTTACTCTTCAGCGTCTGTTTCTGAGGCTTCAGGAATCTGATCAAGGTCAAATTCAGTGGGTTGATCGAGGGTGTAATTTAAGCGTCCTGCCATAACACTGGCGAGCTCTTCTAAACCAATACGATTCAGAGATGAAAACAGTTGAATCGAGAAATCTAATTTCATTTTCTTCAATTGCTGTTTTACATCAAGTAGGGTTTTATTGGCTGGACCACGATTCAGTTTGTCCGCTTTGGTTAAAAGAATATGCACAAATAAATGGCGAGAGTGAGCCCATTCCAGCATCATCAAATCAAAGTGCTGTAGAGGATGGCGAATATCCATCAATAAGACTAGACCTTGTAGGCTTTTGCGATGGATTAAATAGTTTTCGAGTTCTTTTTGCCACACAATTTTCATCGATTCAGGCACGGCCGCATAACCATAACCCGGTAAATCCACAAGGCGTTGATCTGGGTTGCCTAAACTAAAAAAGTTGATCATTTGTGTACGACCTGGTTTTTTAGAGGCGCGTGCTAATTGCTTTTTATTGGTCAGTGCGTTGATCGCGCTAGATTTACCTGCATTTGAGCGTCCTGCGAATGCAATTTCATATCCCGTATCTTCTACGCACAAAGCCAGTTTTGGCGCACTCATTAAAAACTCAGCTTGACGTAGCCAATTCAAAGACTGTACCGCATATTCAGTCAATGCAGGATCAGTCTTTTTTTCATAACTGATTTTTTGTTTGGGTGCGAGTTTGGCTTTGGTGTCTTTGGATTGTTGACGCTGACGCATAGAAGCTTACTTTTGAATTGAAATAGCAAAGCTATTATAAAGGATGTCAGTCAATCGTGCGAATGTGATGGTTATGCTTTTTGAATGAGTTCTAGAAATTCAATATTTGAATGCTTCGAAGAAGGGAGAATGCCGTGCTGTATCACCTCTCCAAGCGTATATTGATTTAGGCTTTGATAAAAACTTTCTAAAGCTTGGTCTAAAATTCCTTTGAGCCCGCAATGTGAGCGTAAAACACACGGTGGGGTATTGCATTCAACAATGTGTTGATGACCTTGCAGAGTGCGTACGATCTCACCTAGCTTGAGACTTTTTGCTTCAGGATTGAGGCGAAGACCGCCTCCTTTACCACGAATCGTGACAATCCACTGTTGCTTTCCCATAAAATGAACCACTTTAACCAAATGGTTTTGGGAGACATGTAAGTCTTTTGCAATATCTGCGATTGTATAAGGTACATCACTCGGACGAGCGACATACATTAAAATTCTAAGCGCATAATCAGTAAACTTATTGAGTTGCATTGGATTTCACTCAATCTATTGCTTTAAATACAAAGGGCTAGTCTATCATAGACTAGCCCCGTGCAAAATGCAGTGTCGATTAGCTGAGTTTGACCCCACCTGTACCAAAAGCTTCACTGTGAATGTTCTGGGCAGGAACACCGCGTGCGATTAAAGCTTTATGTTGTTCCGCCATAAATGGCATAGGGCCGCATAAGTAATAATCTGCATTAATAGGTAATAAAGCCACATCTACATTGCTGAGGTCTAAACGTCCAGCAATATCATAATCAATACCTAATACATCGCCGTCATGTGGAAATTCATAAGCTGTAAACGTACTAAGACGGGGATACTTATCTTTAAGATCATGAATATGTTTTTTCATTGCATGTACTTGGCTACTACGACATGCGTGAATAAAGCTCACAGGCTGTGGCATATCTAAGGTAACAAGTTGATTTAACATCGCAATCATTGGAGTTAAGCCGACACCCCCACTAATAAATACATTACGTTTTGTATGATCAATCAGATAGAAGTTGCCTGTAGGTGCTGACACCTCAATTTGTGAGCCTTCGGCTAAGCTGTGTAGTGTATTGGAAACCCAACCCGCAGCTAAATTTTCTTTTTCATCTTCACGTTTGACTGAAATTCTTAAATAGTCAGCTTGAGGTGAGGTTGATAGCGTATATTGACGTGGTTGTCTTAACCCTAGCTCAGGTACAAATACCCGCACAGAGATGTATTGACCTGCTTCATATTTGGGTAAATCACCTCCATCGACAGGAGCTAAATAGAACGAAGTAATTTCATCGCTTTCAATTACTTTTTTAGCGATTTTAAAATTACGCCAACCTAGCCAGCTCCCCTTTGTTTGCTGGTGTTGATCATAAATCGCTTTTTCTGTGCTGATAAATAAATCAGCCAATTGCCCGTATGCCGCAGCCCATGCATCAATGAGTGGATCATCCATAGAGATACTCAAGACCTCACTGATCGAGTGCAGCAGGTTTTCGCCCACAATGCTGTAATCAGGTGCTTGGATATTGAGGCTGACATGTTTATGCGCAATCAATTCAACTACTGGCAGCAATACTGATGGATCTTCAATATTTTCTGCATAAGCGAGAACGGCACCTGCAAGTGCTTGAGCTTGAGCACCACTACGTTGATGACCCATATTGAAGGTTTCTTTTAAGTCAGGATTGTTCCCTAACATGCGGTTATAAAAATAACCAGTGAGTGCCACGCCATTTTCACGAAGAACAGGGACGGTTGCTTTTACGAGTTCAATTTGCTGCGGAGTCATGTTTGATCTCTCTTGGCTATCATTTTATAAGATATATTTAAAATACATCTTATAAAATGTATTTGCAATACATCTTATGATAAAAGCCATAAAAAAATTAAGGGATAATTTATTATCCCTTAATTTATAAGCAGATGTGGTTGTTATTTACCAAATAAAGATCCAAGTAAACCTCTGACAATCTTTTGTCCTGAGCTTCCCCCTAGACTACGTGCAGCACTTTTCGCAAAAGTCCCTACAATGTCTTGTGTGAGTTTTTCTCGATCGCGTTGTGCTTTTTCAGCGGCTCGTTGTTGCTCACGTGCAAAACGTTCTTGTTCTCTGGCTTGTTGTTTGGCTAAAGCGTCTTGTTCTTTTTCCTGTTGTTTTGCCAAGGCATCGGCTTCTTTTTGTTGAGATAGTTGCAAGACTTTCTTTTGTAGCATTTCATACGCGCTGTCTCGGTCAACGGCTTGATCGTAAATACCTGCAACAATACTCTGTGCAATGATAACTTGACTTTCTTCCGGTGTAATTGGGCTAAAGGATGAGTAAGGTGGCATCACCCAGCCGCGCTCAACAATTTGTGGTGTTCCTTGCTCGTCGAGGCAACTCACGAGTGCTTCACCTACAGCAAGCTCGGTAATCGCTTGATCAACTTTAAACTCTGGATTGGCACGGAATGTATCTGCTGCTGTTTTGACCGCTTTTTGATCTTTTGGCGTGAATGCACGTAAAGCATGTTGAACGCGATTACCTAATTGCCCAAGTACACTCTCTGGTAGATCCAGTGGATTCTGAGTAATGAAATAAATTCCGACACCTTTAGAGCGGATCAAACGAACTACTTGTTCAATCTTTTGTTGCAAAGCTGGACTGGCATTATCAAAGAGTAAATGTGCTTCATCAAAGAAGAATACCAATTTGGGTTTGTCCATGTCACCCACTTCTGGGAGCTGTTCAAACAGTTCTGACATCATCCAAAGCAGGAATGTGGCATATAGCTTCGGGGTGTTCATTAACTTATCCGCAGCTAAAATGTTGATATAGCCGTGACCGTTGGTATCGGTCTGAATAAAGTCTAAAATGTTGAGACTCGGTTCGCCAAAGAATTGTTCGCCACCTTGATCACCTAGTGCTAGTAAATTGCGTTGAATGGCACCAAGACTTGCGGGAGAGAGGTTGCCATATTCAGCTTTGAGTGCCGACGCATTTTCACTGACATAGCTCAACATCGATTTTAAATCTTTAAAATCAATTAATAATAAACCTTGATCATCTGCGATTCGGAAAACTGCTGAAAGCACACCTTCTTGTGTGTCATTGAGATTGAGCATTCTGGCTAATAATAAGGGTCCAATCTCAGAAATGGTGGTACGAATAGGATGACCTTGCTCACCAAATAAATCCCAAAAAATGACAGGTGATGCTGCAAAAGGGATATCGCTGATTTTGAGTAGACTAAGGCGTTCTTCAAATTTGGGATTGCTCGAACCTGCCTTGGCGAGACTCGAGACATCACCTTTAGCATCAGCAAGAAATACAGGCACACCAAGGCGAGAAAAACTTTCTGCCAATACTTTTAAGGTAACGGTTTTACCTGTTCCTGTTGCACCTGCAATCAATCCGTGTCTGTTGGCAAATTTAGAATGTAGAACAATATCTTGTGTGGTATCTGTGGTTTTTTTAGCAATAACGATGGGTGTATTCATTCTTCACCTATTCTTGATTTCATTCCAGTTGTTTTAATGCATTTTGAATATCTTGAATTAAATCCTCAGCATGTTCTAGTCCAATACAGAATCGAACCAATAATCCTTGTTGTAAATGTGTATTCTTGAGTGAACGCATTGTTTTTAAGTCATATAGCATTACTAGACTCACAGGGCCTCCCCAACTAAATCCAAGTTTGAATAGTTGTAAGTGATCGCAAAATTTTCGAACTGCAGTGAGATCATGTTCAGGTTTAAAGATGACGCTGACGAGACCAGCACTTTTGCCTGTAGTGCAAATTTGTTTCCAAAACTCATGGCCAGCAGAGTCTGGAAGGCTTGGATGGAGTACTTGGGCGAATTGAGGTTGTTGCTTTAACCAGTTCATTAAAGTAAGCGCATTTTGTGCTTGTTGGTCATATCTAAAGGACATGTGTGCCAAACTACGTTGAATTTGAGCAGTGTCATCACCTGAAACAGAAATGCCTTGAATGGCATGCATACGGAACAATTTGTGATGTAAAGCTTGATCACGTGTCACCACTGAACCCATTAATATGTCGCCACCACCACTTGGATATTTGGTTAAAGCATGAATAGTGATATCAACTGAAAGGTGTTCATCTGAAAAATCAAAAGCATTAAATGCAAGGCCCGCACCCCAAGTATTATCCAGTGCAGTCAGCACATTGGCTTTTTGGGCTTTTTTAACTAATTTTTTTAGATCGGGAAATTCTAAGGTGACTGAACCTGCTGCTTCTAGCCAAATTAGCTTGGTTTTGTCTGTCGGTTGGAAACTGTCAGCATCAATTGGATTGTAAATGCTAACAATGATGCCGTAGCGGTCTTGCAGATTTCTTAAATGTTCTAAATTAGGGCCATAAATATTATCAGCGACCCAGACTTCATCTCCCTTGCTTAATATTGCACTATTCACGAGATTAATCGCGGATAGACCGCTTGGTGCAAGTAAGCAATATTGTCCCCCTTCAATCTGAGCAATATTATCGGCTAGAGTGAATGTTGTGGGGGTGCCATGTGTGCCATAACTATAGTCATAGGCATCGGTCCAGTGGCGATCAAAAAGGTGCGTTGTTGACTGGAAAATGATGGTGGATGCACGAAATAGGGGAGGTTGTATGGTTTCAATGTATTGAGGGGCTTGGCGTGGTGCATGAATAAGAAGCGTTTGTCTATTTTTATGTGTAGTCATGGGGCAAAATCAAAACGATATGATGATCTAGGTTAAGATAAAAGTGATCTATCTGCCAGTAATTTGCAGCTTTTGTACAGAATCGGTACGGGCATCATGCTTTGGAATAAAACTGGCGTTATTTTTGCTAAGAATTATTATCATTCTAACGATAATAGGTTTTAGCGCATGAAGTCGCATTTAAGAGTGCATTATTTTCAGCACATCGCCGGTGAGGGTTTTGGAAGTTGTTATGAATTTCTAAAGGCACATAAAGCAAAAATCACAGCCACTGAGTTTTTTGCTTTGCCTGTAGATTTACCGCTTGAGCTAGAGGCGTTGCCGCGTGTGGATGAGGTGGACTTGCTCATTATCATGGGGGGAACCATGAGTGTAAATGATGAAGCGAACTATCCATGGTTGAGGCTGGAAAAACGCTGGTTACGCCGCTATTTGGCAGCAGGAAAACCCGCCATTGGTTTATGCTTAGGTGGGCAGTTGATTGCAAATGCTTTAGGTGCTGCAGTAAGCCGTAATCCTCATCAGGAATTAGGTTGGATGGATGTTGGGCGTGCTTCACATATTCCAGAAACATGCTTCCAATTTCCTGAGCGGATCAATATCTTACAGTGGCATAGTGAAACTTTTGAAATCCCGAAGGGGGCAGTACATTTGGCAGAAAATAAAGTTTGTCGAAACCAAATGTATCAAATTGGACGCAATGTGCTTGGTTTTCAATTTCATCCAGAAATGACACCACATGCATTGGAGTTGTTGATTGAAAATGAAGAAGAAATGGCAATTTTTGATGGCGAGTACGTTCAACCCATATCGGAGCTAAAAAGGACACTAAAAAGTAGATTCGAACAAGGTAATCAGTTGTTGAATCGAGCGATAGAATATGTTGTAGGTGTTTAAAGAGGATAAAATTATAAAAAATAAAAAACAGGAATTGCATAAGACTTAAACAATCGCTATAATGGGCGACCCTCAAAAGGAGGGCGTTTTCTACGAAGAAAGTAGTTAACGCATTACAGTCGTGGCATCGATCACGACCATAGTGATTTTCACTGCCCTTGACACTTACCAAAAGGTGAGGTGCGTCATGGGTGATTCTTTATATATTTGGCTTGGAGTTTACTGGTATGTCTAACCAGAGAATTCGTATCCGTTTGAAGTCTTTTGATCATCGTCTGATTGATCAATCTGCTCAAGAGATCGTAGAAACCGCTAAGCGTACTGGCGCACAAGTGTGTGGTCCAATCCCGATGCCTACTCGCATCGAACGCTTCAACGTTCTTACTTCACCACACGTCAACAAAGACGCTCGTGATCAGTATGAAATCCGCACTTATAAACGTTTGATCGATATCGTTCAACCAACAGATAAAACTGTTGATGCATTGATGAAGTTAGATCTTGCTGCTGGTGTTGATGTTCAGATCGCTTTGGGTTAAGGCTTTCGGTTAATTAACTCTAAGTTAATTAGGCCGCTTTTTTAGAGGTTTATGCACATGGCTATTGGTTTAGTCGGTCGCAAATGTGGTATGACTCGCGTCTTTACAGATGCTGGTGTATCTGTACCTGTTACAGTTATCGAAGTCGATCCAAACCGCATTACGCAAATCAAAACACTTGAAACTGATGGTTATCAAGCAATTCAAGTAACTACTGGTGAACGTCGCGAATCGCGCGTAACGAACGCTCAGAAAGGTCACTTCGCTAAAGCGGGTGTTGCTGCTGGTCGTTTAGTTAAAGAGTTCCGTGTTACTGAAGCTGAGCTTGAAGGTCGTGAAGTTGGTGGTTCTATCGGTGTTGATTTGTTCACAGTTGGTCAAATTGTTGACGTAACTGGACAATCAAAAGGTAAGGGCTTCCAAGGTGGTGTTAAGCGTTGGAATTTCCGTACGCAAGATGCTACTCATGGTAACTCTGTATCTCACCGTGTATTAGGTTCTACAGGTCAAAACCAAACACCTGGTCGCGTGTTCAAAGGCAAGAAAATGGCTGGTCACTTAGGTGATGAACGCGTAACAGTTCAAGGTCTTGAAATTGTATCTATTGACGCTGAACGTTCTGTTTTAGTTGTTAAAGGTGCTATTCCTGGTTCAACTGGCGGCGACGTTATCGTGCGTCCTACCATCAAGGCCTGAGGGGAAATACTGTGAATTTAAAAACTGTTTCCGGCTCTGCTGTTGAATTGTCTGAAGTTGCTTTCGGACGTGAATTTAACGAAGCTCTTGTACACCAAGTTGTTACAGCTTATTTAGCTGGTGGTCGTCAAGGTACTCGTGCTCACAAATCACGTGCAGATGTTTCTGGCGGTGGTAAAAAACCATTCCGTCAAAAAGGTACTGGTCGCGCTCGTGCGGGTTCTATTCGTAGCCCGATCTGGGTTGGTGGTGGTAAAACTTTTGCTGCTCGTCCACAAGATTGGTCTCAAAAAGTAAACCGTAAGATGTATCGCGGTGCAATGCAATGTATCTTAGCTGAACTTGTTCGCCAAGATCGCCTTGTATTAGTTGAAGAGTTTGCTGTTGCGGCTCCAAAAACTAAAGAATTGCTTGCAAAACTTACCGACTTGAATGCAACTCGCGCATTGATCATTACAGATGCTGTAGATGAGAACTTGTATCTCGCAGCTCGCAACCTTCCACACGTTGATGTGGTTGATGCTACTGCTATTGATCCTGTTAGCTTGATCGCATTTGATAAAGTTGTAATGTCTGTAGCTGCTGCTAAGAAAATTGAGGTAGAACTCGGATGAACAACGAACGTATCTATCAAGTCCTATTAGGACCAGTATTCTCAGAAAAAGCACAAGTTTTAGGTGATACTGCTGGTGTTCAAGTGTTCAAAGTTGCATTAAATGCAAACAAACTTGAAATCAAAAAAGCAGTTGAACAGCTCTTCGGTGTTGAAGTTGTAAAAATTAATACAACGATCACTAAAGGTAAAACAAAACGCTTTGGTAAAACATTAGGACGTCGTTCTGATGTGAAAAAAGCATACGTCACCCTGAAAGCTGGCCAAGATGTAGAAATGGCTGACTTGGGCGATACCGCTGAAAACGCAGCGGAATAAGGACGAAAATTATGCCAATTCAAAAATGTAAGCCAACGTCTCCAGGACGTCGCTTTGTAGAGAAAGTGGTTCATAGCCATCTTCACAAAGGCGCACCTTATGCACCGTTGGTAGAAGCTAAAAAACGTACTGGTGGTCGTAATAACAATGGTCACATCACTACACGTCATGTAGGTGGTGGTCATAAACAACACTATCGTATTGTTGACTTTAAACGTAATAAAGATGGTATTCCAGCGACTGTAGAGCGCATTGAGTACGATCCTAACCGTACAGCTCATATTGCTTTATTGAAATATGCTGACGGTGAACGTCGTTATATCATTGCTCCTAAAGGTTTACGTGCGGGTGATAAAGTTCAATCTGGTAACGATGCTCCAATTCGTCCAGGTAACTGCTTACCACTTCGTAACATGCCTATTGGTTCTACACTTCATAACCTTGAACTCAAAATCGGTAAAGGTGCTCAATTAGCGCGTTCTGCTGGTACTTCAGTTCAGTTGTTAGGTCGTGATGGTTCTTACGCTATCGTTCGTTTACGTTCTGGTGAAATGCGTAAAGTCCATGTTGAATGTCGTGCTGTAATTGGTGAAGTTTCTAACCAAGAAAGCAACCTTCGTTCATTGGGTAAAGCTGGTGCTTCGCGCTGGCGCGGTGTTCGTCCTACCGTTCGTGGTATGGCGATGAACCCAGTTGACCATCCACACGGTGGTGGTGAAGGACGTAGTAAAGGTATTCAACCTGTAAGTCCATGGGGTCAAAAAGCTAAAGGGTACAAGACACGTACCAATAAGCGTACGACTAAGATGATTATTCGCGACCGTCGCGTCAAGTAAAGGAATCTGACTAATGCCTCGTTCATTAAAAAAAGGTCCATTCGTCGACGCGCACTTGTTCGCTAAGGTTGAAGCGGCTATTGCAGCAAACAACCGTAAGCCGATCAAGACTTGGTCTCGTCGTTCAATGATCCTTCCAGACTTTGTTGGTTTAACAATTTCTGTTCACAATGGTCGTAACCACGTTCCAGTAATTGTTACTGAACACATGGTTGGTCATAAACTAGGTGAATTCGCGCCAACTCGTACCTATCGTGGTCACGGTGTTGATAAGAAGTCTAAACGTTAATAGGTGCTATGATGGAAGTAACTGCTAAATTACGCGGTGCCGCTATCTCGGCACAGAAGGCACGTTTAGTTGCTGATTTGATTCGTGGTAAATCGGTTGCACGCGCGCTAGACATTTTAAACTTCAGCAACAAGAAAGCAGCTGTGCTCGTTAAAAAAGCACTTGAATCTGCGATCGCGAATGCTGAACACAATAACAGCTTAGATGTTGACGATCTTAAAGTAACTACGATTTACGTTGATGAAGGCATGAGCCTTAAACGTATCATGCCACGTGCTAAAGGCCGTGCAGATCGTATTACTAAGCGTACTTGTCACATCACCGTTAAGGTAGGGGTTTGATATGGGTCAGAAGGTTCATCCAATCGGTATCCGCCTGGGTGTTGTGAAACGCCATAACGCTAACTGGTATGCGAGTCCGAAACAATACGCTGAATACTTGCTTAAAGATCTTCAAGTTCGTGAGTTTTTAACTAAAAAACTTAAGAATGCGATGATCAGCAATATTCTTATTGAACGTCCTACTGGTGCTGCTAAAGTAACAATTAGCACTGCTCGTCCAGGTATCGTAATCGGTAAGAAAGGCGAAGACATTGAAAAATTACAGCGCGAACTCACCAACATTATGGGTGTTCCAGCGCAAGTTAGCATCAACGAAATCGATCGCCCAGACCTAGATGCTCGTTTAGTTGCTGAAGCAATTGCTTCACAATTAGAAAAGCGTGTTATGTTCCGTCGTGCTATGAAGCGTGCGGTACAAAACACAATGCGTGCTGGCGCGAAAGGTATCAAAGTTGAAGTTTCTGGCCGTTTAGGTGGTGCAGAGATTGCTCGTACTGAATGGTATCGTGAAGGTCGTGTACCTTTGCATACACTTCGTGCTGACATCGACTATGCAACTATGCGTGCAGAAACAACTTACGGTACGATCGGTGTTAAAGTTTGGATTTTCCGTGGCGAGATTTTAGGTGGCATGAAACAAGTCATGAACCCTGCTCCTGCTGAAGAGCGTCCAGCTAAACGTGGTCGTGGACGTGGTGAAGGTCAAGAGCGTCGTGGTCGTCGCGGTGACCGTGCTGCTGACAAGGGAGAATAATCCATGTTGCAACCTAAACGTACCAAATTCCGTAAAGTGCACAAAGGCCGTAACACTGGTCTAGCGCATCGTGGTAGTACAGTATCATTTGGTTCGATTGCAATTAAAGCAACTGAACGTGGTCGTATGACTGCGCGTCAGATTGAAGCTTGCCGTCGTACCATCAGCCGTCGTATTAAGCGTGGTGGTAAAATCTTCATCCGCGTATTCCCGGACAAGCCAATTACCGAAAAACCATTAGAAGTTCGTATGGGTAAAGGTAAAGGTAGCGTGGAATATTGGGTTTGTCAGATCCAACCAGGTAAGATCCTGTACGAAATTGAAGGTGTTAACGATGAGTTAGCGCGTGAAGCTTTTGCTTTAGCTGCTGCTAAACTTCCGTTTAAAACCACTATCGTGACTCGGACGGTAATGTAATGAAAACTAAAGATCTACGTGAAAAATCGGTAGAAGAGTTGAAAGCTTTGCTTGATGAGCAACAGCTTAACCAATTCCGTCTTCGTATGGCGAAAGCAACTGGTCAATTAGGCAAATCGCATGAAGTGCAAATTGCTCGTAAGACAATTGCTCGTATCAAGACACTCCTTACCGAAAAACAGGGGAACGGACAATGAGTGAAAAAACAGTCCGCACGTTAACCGGCAAAGTCGTAAGTGACAAAATGGACAAGTCTATTGTTGTACTTATTGAACGCCGTGTTCAACACCCGTTGTATGGCAAATCAATCCGCCGTTCAACTAAACTACACGCTCATGATGAGAACAATGTTGCTAAAACTGGCGACTTGGTAACCATCAAAGAAAGCCGCCCAATTTCTAAAACTAAAGCTTGGACTTTAGTGGAAGTCGTTGAAGCAGCTGCTGAGTAATTAGACGTTCTTGTTGCATCATCGGACAATTTCGAGTACTCTTTGAGCCTTTCGAAATTGTGACCGGTGATGCTCGGTTTTGGAGTAGGGCAATGATTCAAACCGAAAGTATGCTCGACGTAGCAGACAACAGTGGTGCACGCCGCGTACAATGTATTAAAGTACTTGGTGGTTCACACCGTCGTTATGCTTCAGTTGGCGACATTATTAAAGTTACTGTAAAAGAAGCAATCCCACGCGCACGTGTTAAAAAAGGTGACGTGATGAATGCTGTAGTTGTTCGTACAAAATTCGGCATCCGTCGTCCAGATGGTTCAGTTATTCGTTTCGACGATAACGCAGCTGTTATTTTGAATAACAACAAAGCTCCGATTGCTACTCGTATCTTCGGACCAGTGACTCGTGAACTTCGTACTGAACAGTTCATGAAAATCATTTCATTGGCTCCTGAAGTTCTATAAGAGGCAATCATGGCTAAGATTAAAAAAGGCGATCAAGTAATTGTGATCGCAGGTAAAGAAAAAGGCAAACAAGGTGTTGTTTTGTCTGTTTCTGAAGATCGAGTTAAGGTCGAAGGTCTTAACTTAGTGAAGAAGCATCAAAAGCCAAACCGTGTAACTGGCGCTGAAGGCGGTATCGTTACTCAAGAGGCAACGCTTCATATTTCAAACGTGGCAATTTTTAATGCTACAACCCAAAAGGCTGACCGTATTGGTTACCAAGTGATTGATGGCGCGAAAACTCGCGTTTACAAATCAAATGGTGAATCAGTGGCGGTAGCGAAGTAATAGGTTGAAAAGGCAATGGCCAGACTTAAAGCACGTTACAACGACGAACTTAAAGCGAAGTTACAAGAAGAACTTGGCGTTAAGAACGTGATGGATATTCCTCGCATCACGAAAATCACTCTTAACATGGGTGTAGGCGCAGCTGCAACTGATAAGAAATTATTAGATGGTGCTGTTGCTGATATGCAACTCATTGCTGGTCAAAAACCAGTTGTGACTCTTGCGCGTAAATCAATCGCTGGTTTCAAAATCCGTGACGGTTGGCCGATCGGTTGTAAAGTTACTTTACGCGGCGACCAAATGTACGAATTCTTGGATCGTTTGATCTCTATCGCAATCCCTCGTATTCGTGACTTCCGTGGTTTCTCTGCGAAATCATTTGATGGTCGCGGCAACTACTCTATGGGTTTAAAAGAGCAAATCGTTTTCCCTGAAATCGATTTTGACAAAATTGATCGTATCCGTGGTTTAGATATCACGATTACGACCACTGCTCGTAGCGATGACGAAGGCCGTGCGCTTATGCGTGCATTCGGCTTCCCGTTCAAATAAGAGGTCGATATGGCTAAGAAAGGTATGATTAATCGCGAATTGAAACGCGAAAAGACAGTTGCTAAATACGCTGCAAAACGTGCTGAATTAAAAGCAACGATTGCAAATGTAAATGCGAGTGACGAAGAACGTTTCGAAGCGACATTAAAGTTACAGGCATTGCCACGTAACGCATCTCCAGTACGTCTTCGTAACCGTTGTGGTTTAACTGGTCGTCCTCATGGTTACTTCCGTAAGTTCGGTTTAAGCCGTAACAAATTACGCGATACAGTAATGCAAGGTGATGTGCCGGGCGTTGTTAAGGCAAGCTGGTAAGGAGCGACTAAATGAGTATGCAAGATACCGTTGCCGACATGTTAACACGTGTTCGTAACGCACAAATGGCGAAGAAACAAACTGTTTCTATGCCGTCTTCTAAGTTGAAAGTTGCAATTGCAAATGTACTTCAACAAGAAGGTTATATTTCAAATGTAGAAGTGGCTCAAGAAGAGATCAAATCTACTTTGACTATTACGTTAAAATATTTCGAAGGCAAACCAGTTATCGAAACCGTTAAGCGTGTAAGCCGTCCAGGTCTTCGCCAATACCGCGGTAAAGATAAAATTCCTAGCGTTAAGCAAGGTTTAGGTATTGCAATTGTTTCTACAAGCAAAGGCATCATGACTGATCGCGCTGCACGTGCTGCGGGCATCGGTGGTGAAGTTATTGCTTTTGTTTCTTAATAGGTGATTCCTCATGTCTCGTGTGGCTAAAGCCCCAGTAACTGTACCGAATGGTGTAACAGTTACTCAGAACGGCCGGCAGGTCGAAGTGAAAGGCAGCAAAGGTACATTGTCTTTCAACCTGCATGCGCTGGTCGAGCTAAAACAGGAAGAAGGTAAACTTCAACTTGCTCCGGCTAAAGAGTCGAAAGACGCTTGGATGCAGGCTGGTACTGCTCGCGCTGTATTGAACAACCTTGTAAAAGGTGTTAGCGAAGGCTTCGAACGTAAGTTACAGCTTGTTGGTGTTGGTTATAAAGCTGCGGTTAAGGGTACTGTTGTAAACCTTAACCTTGGTTACTCACACCCGATTGACTACGCTTTACCGGAAGGTGTAACAGCGGAAACTCCAACTGCAACTGAAATCATTTTGAAATCAGCAAACAAGCAGTTGTTAGGTCAAGTGGCAGCGGAAATCCGTGCATACCGTGCTCCTGAACCATATAAAGGTAAAGGTGTTCGTTATTCGGATGAAGTTATTCTTCGTAAAGAAGCTAAGAAGAAATAAGGCGCGAGGTTCTTATGAACGAAAAGAAACAAACCCGTTTGCGTCGTGCGAAAAGCACACGCTTGCACATTCGTGCATTGGGTGCGACTCGTTTGTGTGTAAACCGCACTCCGCGTCACATCTATGCGCAAGTTATTTCAGCGGATGGTGGCAAAGTTTTAGCGCAAGCTTCAACTTTAGATGCATCTTTACGTAGTGGTACTACTGGTAATGTTGAAGCGGCTACGAAAGTTGGTGCTTTGATCGCAGAACGTGCTAAAGCAGCTGGCGTTACTAAAGTTGCATTTGACCGTTCTGGTTTTAAATATCATGGTCGTATCAAAGCCTTGGCTGATGCTGCTCGTGAAGGCGGCTTGGAGTTCTAATCATGGCGAAAGTTGAACAAAACGAAGGTCTCGTTGAAAAGCTGGTTGCCGTTGATCGTGTAGCCAAGGTAGTAAAGGGTGGTCGTATCTTCTCTTTCACAGCACTAACTGTTGTGGGCGATGGTAATGGTCGTGTAGGTTTTGGTCGTGGTAAAGCACGTGAAGTTCCAGCTGCTATTTCTAAAGCACTTGAAGCTGCTCGTCGCAACATGATTACTGTAGACCTTGCGGGGACTACTTTACAACACCCTGTGAATGCTCGTCATGGCGCAAGCCGTGTATACATGCAACCTGCTTCAGAAGGTACTGGCGTAATTGCTGGTGGCGCGATGCGTGCTGTTCTTGAAGCTGCAGGTGTACATAACGTACTTGCTAAATGTTATGGTTCTACTAACGCTGCTAACGTAGTAAACGCGACTTTTAAAGGTTTGCGTGATATGACTTCTCCTGAGAAAGTCGCTGCGAAACGTGGTAAGTCAGTAGAAGAAATTCAAGGGTAATCAATCATGAAAACGATTAAAGTTACCCAGACTAAGTCTTCTTCACATCGCTTGAAAAATCACAAGCTTTGCTTACAAGGTTTAGGTCTGCGTCGTATTGGTCATACTGTAGAAGTGCAAGATACGCCTTCTAACCGCGGCATGATCAACAAAGTTTACTATATGGTTAGTGTAGAGGAATAATGCCATGACTCTGCGTTTAAATGAGCTTGCACCTGCTGAAGGTGCAAAGCGTGAAAACCGTCGTTTAGGCCGTGGTATCGGTTCTGGCGTTGGTAAGACTGGTGGCCGTGGTGTCAAAGGTCAAAATTCACGTAAAAGTGGTGGTACTCGTCCAGGCTTTGAAGGCGGTCAAACTGCGTTATATCGTCGTTTACCAAAATTCGGTTTCACTAGCCAAATCGCTTTGAAAACTGCTGAAGTACGTTTGTCTGAGCTAAACAAAGTTGAAGGTGATGTTGTTTCACTAGAAACTTTGAAGGCTGCGAATGTTGTTCGTCGTGACCAAGTTCGTGCTCGCATCGTGCTTTCAGGTGAAATCACTCGCGCGTTCACTGTACAAGGTGTAGCGTTGACTAAAGGTGCTAAAGCTGCTGTTGAAGCTGCTGGCGGTAAAGTCGAGGAGTAATCTCGAGTGTCTATGACTCCTAGTTCTTCTGGTCATGTAAACATGATGAAAGGCCAACCGTTTCATGTGAAATACCGTGAAATTATTCGTCGATTAATGTTTTTAATTGGCGCGTTATTGGTCTTTCGACTAGGAGCGCATATTCCGTTGCCGGGCATTGATAGTGTGGCACTAGCAAGCTTTTTTAAGGCCAATGAAGGTACCTTCTTGGGCTTATTTAATATGTTTTCTGGTGGTGCATTAGAACGCATGTCAATTCTAGCGTTAGGGATCATGCCATACATCTCTGCATCGATTATCGTGCAGTTGATGTCAACCGTGGTTCCTTCGTTAGAAGCTTTGAAAAAAGAAGGCGAGCAAGGCAAACGTAAACTGAATCAATATACGCGTTACGGCACTCTATTTCTTGCACTCGTGCAGGGTATAGGGATGTGTGCTGGTCTGATTAGTCAGGGTATTACTTTGACTTCAGGCTTGGCATTCTATGTTCCAGCAGTGACTTCGCTTGTTGCAGGAACAATGTTTTTGATGTGGTTGGGTGAACAGATTACCGAACGTGGTGTTGGTAATGGTATCTCAATGATTATTTTTGCTGGTATTGTAGCTGGCTTGCCAAATCTTGTAATTCAGTCGTTCACGTCTGTACAAAATGGTCAAGGTAGCTTAATTGGTTTAGCAGTATTCGGTTTATTATCGTTAGCTGTCTTAGCCGCGATTGTGTTTATTGAAAAAGCACAACGTCGTATTCCAGTAAATTATGCTCAAAAACAACAGGGCCGTCGTGTATTTACTGCACAGCAAACACATTTGCCATTAAAAATTAATATGGCAGGTGTTATTCCAGCGATTTTCGCTAGCTCACTGTTATTATTTCCAGCGAGCTTGGGGCAATGGTTAGGAAGTGCTGATCCAAATGCAGGATTTGTTAAGCGTAGCCTGCAAGATCTGGCATTGGTGTTATCACCTGGACAGCCGTTATATTTAATGCTCTTTGGTGCGTTAATTATCTTCTTCTGTTATTTTTATACGGCGCTTGTTTTTAGCCCGAAAGAAGTTTCAGAGAATTTGAAACGTAGCGGAGCATATGTGCCTGGTATCCGCCCAGGTGAGCAAACGGCTCGTTATTTAGATCATATTCTTAACCGTTTGACATTTATTGGTGCTATCTACATTACCGTAGTGTGTTTAATGCCTATGGTGCTACAAAGTTCGTTTGGTATTCCATTCCATTTGGGTGGGACATCTTTACTGATTGTAGTTGTAGTTGTGATGGACTTTATGGCGCAACTTCAGGCGCACTTGACCTCGCATCAATATGATAATCAAACGTTAATGAGAAAAACGACTGCTCATCCGCAGGGATAAGCGCACTTAGAGGTTTTCATCATGAAAGTACAAGCTTCTGTAAAGAAAATTTGTGGTAGCTGTAAAGTTATCCGTCGTAATGGGGTTATTCGCGTAATTTGTAGCGCAGAACCTCGTCATAAGCAGCGTCAAGGTTAATTTAATTAAGACCTGTTGATTTCAGTAGGCTAATTAGGTTATTATCCGCCCCTCAAGATTTTTGTGGGGCGGTTGATTATCTTGACTGCCTTTTTGGAGAAAATTGAATGGCTCGTATTGCCGGTGTAAACATTCCGGATAACAAGCACGCTGTTATCTCTCTCACGTATATTTTTGGTATCGGTCGCCACACTGCTAAGAATATCTTAGCTGCTGTAGGTATTGCTGGAACTACGAAAATTCGTGAATTAGATGATGCTCAGCTTGATGCGATTCGTGCAGAAGTTGCTAAGGTTCCGACCGAAGGTGATTTACGTCGCGAAATTTCCATGAACATTAAACGTTTAATGGATTTAGGCTGCTACCGCGGTCTTCGTCATCGTCGCAGCTTGCCTGTTCGCGGACAACGCACCAAAACTAACGCACGTACCCGTAAAGGTCCGCGCAAACCGATTAAAAAGTAAGATTTCTGGAAGCTAAAAGATGGCTAAAGATACTCGCACACGCAAGAAGGTCTCTCGTACCGTCTCTGAAGGTGTTGCACACATTCACGCGTCTTTTAATAACACCATTGTTACGATTACCGATCGTCAAGGTAATGCATTGGCTTGGGCCACCTCAGGTGGACAAGGCTTCCGTGGTTCACGTAAATCAACTCCGTTCGCTGCTCAGGTAGCTGCTGAAGTTGCTGGTAAAGCAGCTTTAGATTACGGTTTGAAAAACCTAGACGTCCTTGTAAAAGGTCCTGGTCCAGGTCGTGAGTCTGCGGTTCGTGCATTAGGCGCAGTGGGTTATAAGATTAACAGCATTACCGATGTGACTCCAATTCCTCACAACGGTTGCCGTCCACCTAAAAAACGTCGCGTGTAAGGAGAAACATTCATGGCTCGTTATATTGGTCCAAAATGCAAACTCTCTCGTCGCGAAGGGACAGACCTGCAACTTAAATCAGGCGTTAAACCGTTTGATGTAAAAACCAAAAAACACAATAAAGCACCTGGTCAACATGGTCAGGCTCGTGGTGGTAAGCAATCTGAGTATTCACTACAATTACGTGAAAAACAAAAAGTCCGTCGTATGTACGGTGTGTTAGAGCGTCAATTTAGTAACTACTATAAAGAAGCAGCTCGTGTGAAAGGCGCAACAGGTGAAAACTTGTTGAAATTGCTTGAAAGCCGTCTTGATAACGTAGTTTATCGCATGGGTTTTGGTTCTACACGTTCAGAAGCTCGTCAGTTAGTTTCTCACCGTTCTATTACTTTAAATGGTCGTCGTGTCAACATTGCGTCTATTCAAGTAAAAGCGGGCGATGTAATTGCGGTTCACGAAGGCGCTAAACAACAATTGCGTATTAAAAATGCAATTGAATTGGCTGCTCAACGTGGTATCCCTGCTTGGATGGAAGTTGACCATTCTAAGCTAGAAGGTACGTTCAAAGCTGCACCTGATCGTTCTGATTTACCTGCTGAAATCAACGAAAGCTTGATTGTAGAATTGTATTCTAAATAATCCTTGAGGTAGCAATAAATGACGCGTACTGCAAACGAGTTTCTAACTCCGCAAGCGATCAAGGTCGAAGCGGTGAGCGGGACCTCGGCAAAAGTGATTCTGGAACCTTTAGAGCGTGGCTTTGGTCATACTCTAGGTAATGCTTTACGTCGCATTCTATTGTCTTCTTTGCCTGGCGCTGCTGTGGTTGAAGTTGAGATAGAAGGCGTCGAGCACGAGTACAGTACTTTAGAAGGCTTGCAGCAGGACATCGTCGAGCTCTTGCTGAACCTAAAAGGATTGTCTATTAAGCTGTTCGATCAAAATGAAGCATATTTAACATTAGAGAAACAAGGTGCAGGTGACGTAACAGCAGCTGACCTTCGTTTACCTCATAATGTTGAAGTGGTTAACCCTGATCATTTAATTGGTACTTTGAGTGCTAGTGGTTCATTGAAAATGCGCCTTAAAGTTGCTCAAGGTCGTGGTTATGAAACATCTGACTCTCGTTTCCCAGAAGGCGAAACTCGCCCAGTGGGTCGTTTACAGTTAGATGCTTCTTATAGCCCGATTAAACGTGTTTCTTATACCGTTGAAAATGCGCGTGTAGAACAACGTACCGATCTTGATAAGCTAGTGATCGATCTTGAAACAAATGGAACTGTTGATCCAGAAGAAGCTATCCGCAAAGCGGCAACAATCTTGCAACAACAAATTGCAATTTTTGTTGATCTTCAGAAAGATCAAACTCCTGTTGCTCAAGAACCTCGCGAAGAAGTTGACCCAATTTTGCTTCGTCCAGTAGATGATCTCGAGCTAACTGTTCGTTCTGCTAACTGTTTGAAGGCAGAAAATATTTACTACATTGGTGATCTTGTTCAACGTACTGAAGTTGAGTTATTAAAAACTCCTAACTTAGGTAAAAAATCGTTAACTGAGATCAAAGATGTTTTGGCATCGAAAGGTTTACAACTCGGCATGCGTTTAGAGAACTGGCCACCAGCTAGTCTCCGTATGGATGACCGTTTTGCCTATCGTAGCCGTTAATTAAGTAGGACTATCACCATGCGTCATCGTAATAGTGGTGTGAAATTAGGCCGTACAAGCAGCCACCGTAAGGCGTTGTTCCAAAACTTAACAAATGCTTTAGTTGAGCATGAGTTAATTAAAACAACTTTGCCTAAGGCGAAAGAACTTCGTCGTGTTGCTGAGCCTTTAATCACTTTGGCAAAAAACGATACAGTAGCAAACCGTCGTTTAGCGTTTGCTCGTACTCGTTCTGCAGCAACTGTTGGTAAATTATTTACCGTTCTTGGCCCTCGTTACAAAGAACGTAACGGCGGTTATCTACGTGTTCTTAAAGCGGGCTTCCGTGCAGGTGATGCTGCACCGATGGCTTACGTTGAACTTGTAGATCGTGAAGTAAAATAATACTTCTATACAAGAGCAGCTCAGTTGTTCCAAAAAAGGTCGGTGTAATAACCGACCTTTTTTATTAATTTTGATTATTGATAGGGAAATCTTATTTCAAGTATGTATGTTTTTGCGTGTAAATTCAAAATATTAATAAGGGAGCGAATGATTGTTATCACAAATATAAACCGCTTGGGCGCAGTTCTTGAGATCATCAGTTAATGTTTCATTGGCTCTTTTTTTGTGAAAAGTTAGTGATGCATTGCTTCCGAACTCGCTTTCTAAATCAGATGATAAAATGATAATACATTCATCATCTCTTAACTTATTCCATAAATTTTGAACTAATTGAACTGATGAGAAACCGATGTTTATTATCTCATTTGTAGTAAAATTTTCATTATGAATGTAATCATCTATGTGAATTCTATTAGTGGATGCTTCAAATCCCGTTAGATCTCCATATCTACTAATGACGGTATCATAGTCCAAGTGTTCTAATCGGTCTTTGTAAAAAGCAAAGACAATAGTATCAGCATGTTCATAAAAGCCTTCTAATATCTTAAGTTCTAAAGTCTCGGGAATAGGAGTATTACCCCTTGATAACAAGAATTCACTCATTTGGTGGTTTAAAACTATCATTCCTAGACTCGAAGATTATGGCTGCTATTAAGCTTCTAAAACTAACATAATACAGCTTACACGGAGTGCTTAAAATTTTACCTTTATGCACTGTTTTGTTGTAAGCCGCTCTATATTTCAGTGTACTAAGCTTCTCTGCGAGATATTGTTTAACACTTAACATTTCATTCCTATTCATTTGTATTAAAGATATTCTGCTAAAGTATTTACGGCAAATATATATAAGTGAGGCTAACAATTTTTTTAAAAAATTCAAATTCAATCGTAAATCTCAAAAATGTTTTAACCTCAGTTTTTCTGCAAAATGTCCCGAACTGATATAAAAAAACCGATGAATGACTAAACTTGACATTGTGTATTGTCAAATTTGTGCTTTAATAAAGACATGGTTTATACAGGGTATAAAAAAAATGGAAAAGCAAGTTGATGTTCTAATTATTGGTGCAGGTATCTCTGGGATTGGGCTCGCTGTACACCTTTCTAAAAACTGTCCACAACGCCAATTTGAAATTTTAGAGCGTCGTGACAGCTTTGGTGGGACTTGGGATTTATTCCGTTATCCTGGTATTCGTTCTGACTCAGATATGTCTACTTTTGGTTTTAACTTTAAGCCTTGGGCGAAAGACAAAGTCCTTGCAAGTGGCCCAGAGATTAAAGGCTATCTTTCTGAAGTTATTGATGAGTTTAAGTTAAAAGAAAAAATTCATTTCGGTCATCGCGTCCTTTCTGCAAACTATGATTCTGCTAAGAAAAAGTGGCTTGTTGAAATTGAAGATAGCAACAACAAAAAACAAACTTGGTCAGCAAATTTTGTAATGGGATGTACGGGTTACTATAACTATGATCAAGGTTATGCACCACAATTCCCAGAGCAAGATAAATTTAAAGGGCAATTTATCCACCCACAACACTGGCCTGAAAACCTAGATTATACAGGTAAGAAAGTGGTGATTGTAGGTAGTGGTGCAACAGCGATTACTCTTGTTCCTTCAATGGTGAAAGGTGGAGCAGGTCATGTAACTATGTTACAGCGTTCTCCAACGTACATCGCAACAGTTCCTTCAATTGACTTCATCTATGAAAAAACACGTAGATTTATGTCAGAAGAAACAGCATATAAATTTACCCGTGCTCGTAACATTGGGATGCAGCGTGCGATCTACGCCTTAGCTCAAAAGCATCCAAAAACTGTGCGTCGTCTATTATTAAAAGGCATTGAGTTGCAGCTCAAAGGCAAAGTGGATATGAAACACTTTACGCCAAGCTATAATCCTTGGGATCAACGTTTGTGTGTTGTGCCTGATGGTGATTTATTCAAAGCATTGCGCCAAGGTCAAGCAAGTATTGAAACTGATCAGATTGAGAAGTTCACTGCAAATGGTATCCAGTTGAAATCTGGAAAACATTTGGAAGCTGATATTGTAATTTCAGCGACTGGCTTGGAAATTCAAATCTTAGGTGGCGTAAAAGGCTCAATTGATGGTAAGCCGATGAATACCTCACATCATATGTTGTACCAAGGTGTGATGGTGAGTGATGTACCGAATATGGCAATGATTATTGGTTATATCAATGCATCTTGGACATTGAAAGTTGATATTGCTGCTGACTATATTTGTCGTTTGCTTAATCATATGGACAAAAACGGCTTTGATGAAGTGATCGCACATGCTGACCCTGCTCAGTTTGAGCAAGATACGATTATGGGTAAACTATCTTCAGGTTATATCGCCCGTGCAGCGGATATTATGCCAAAACAAGGCAAGCAAGCACCATGGAAGATTTCTAACAACTATCTTGCTGATCGTAAAGAATTGAAAGATGCAAAATTTAACGATGGTGTCTTACAATTCCGTAAGCGTGATGAACAAGTAGATCGTAAACCAAAATTAGTTTCTTAATTTATTTTAAGCTAAGCAAGAACCCTGTGTAGACACAGGGTTCTTTTGTTTTAAATAATGATTGTTGTTAAAATATCGCGTATACGTGTTGATTATAAAATTTATATATTTAGGACAATTCAATGAAAAAATTATGGTTTTTGGGGATATTACTGTTTAGTAATGCCACGTTTGCGGATGATCTGAAGCAAAAAGAAAAATTAGCTCAACAATTGGTTTCTATTGACGGTACTGAGCAAGGTTTACTAAGCACGGACAAAATGATCCTAGAGCAGATTCGGATGCGTTTACCCAAAGATCTACCAGAGAGTTTTTATACGGATTTGACTAAGAATCTAAATAGTGAGCAACGTAAACAGTTTATTGTGCAACGCTATGTTGAGACTTTTAACCAAAAAGAGTTACAAGCGGCATTAAATTTTTATCAATTACCTGAAGGTAAAGCATGGGCAAATAAAGCCAGTGAAGTTGGAAGCGAGGTTGCACATTTCACGACACAACATGCGCGCATTGCATTAAATGAAACGATGCAACAACATATTGATCATCCGAAGGTTAAGCAGTTGATGGTTCGGATGAATCCACCATCTCAACCATCGGAATCGCCGCAGTCAAAGTAAATAAAAGGGATAGTACATTTAGTACTATCCCTGATTTTTTAAATCTAACAATTAAAGAGTACGTGAAATTAATTCTTTCATAATTTCATTGGTCCCTGCATAAATGCGGTTTGCACGATTGTCGATATAGGCGCGTGCAATTGGGTATTCAAGCATATAGCCATAGCCACCATGTAATTGTAAGCACTCATCTACAACTTTTGAGAACATATCTGAAATTTTATATTTAGCTGCTGCTGCTGCATCTACACCTAAACTTTCTTCAAGCTGTAACTCCATACAACGGTCTAAATACGTACGGCAAAAATCGATTTCTGTGCGTAATTCTGCCAATTTAAATCGTGTATTTTGGAATGTTCCAATCGGTTTACCAAACGCTTTACGGTCTTTGGTGTACTGTACTGTATGAGCAAATGCAGCTTCAGCACCTGCTTGGCAAATGATTGCAACGAGCATACGTTCCCATGCGAGCTCTTTCATTAGCATCATAAAGCCCATGCCTTCCATACCAAGAAGGTTTTCTTTCGGTACACGTACATTGTCAAAGAACAGTTCACAGGTATCTTGACCTTTCATCCCAATTTTATTCAAAGGCTTGCCTTTGCTAAAACCAGCACGATCTGCTTCTACAATAATTAATGATAAATTCGCAGATCCTTTTTCTGTATTACCCGTCTTACATACCACAATGGCCATATCACAGAGATAGCCATTGGTAATAAAGATTTTAGAGCCATTGATGACATATTCATCACCCTCAAGTACAGCTGTTGTACGAACTGCTTGTAGATCTGAACCTGTACCCGGTTCTGTCATGGCGATTGCTGTTACGGTTTCACCGGTCGCCATTTTAGGCAACCATTTTTGCTTTTGCTCATCGTTACCGAAGTTGTTGATATAATTGGCAACAATATCTGAATGCAACGAAAATCCAGTACTAGAATCCATCGCATAAGCTTGTTCTTCAATGAGAATCATACTGTATAAACGATCTACACCTGAACCCCCGTATTCTTCTGGCATAGTGGTACAAAGTAAACCTAACTCACCAGCTTTATTCCATAGATCACGGTCAACATGTTGTTGTTTTTCATATTTTTCAATATTTGGAACAACTTCTTTTTCATAGAATTTGCGCACAGTTTCGCGAAATGCTTCATGATCTGAAGTAAATAATTTTCGCGCTAACATATTTGGAATTGGACGAATTGCACCTGATTGCATTTGTTATTTTTTCCCTAAATTGTTGAAGTTACAGACTCATCATCACGATACAAGAAATCGAAAATATTGGACAATGTGATCAATGCTCAATTTAATTGATGTATTTGGTCACTTCATAAAAATCGCTGCGAACTTTAGTGGGTTCGAGTACACTATGGGGCAAATTGTTGCATAGTGGAACAAAGAATGTCTGAAGAATTGACACTAGAAGAACGTAAAGTGATTTATCGTGCGCGTCGTGGTTTGAAAGAAATCGATGTGTATTTTGATCCTTATGTCAAAAATTGTTATCTCACAGCAGATGCGGCTGAGAAAGCATTGTTTGCAGAGTTGGTAGATCAAGAAGATCCTGATTTACTGGATTGGTTCATGGAGGTGGGTGAACCTCCTCGTCCAGAGTTAAAAGCGTTTATTTCAAAATTAAAACAGTATGTCCACGGCTGATCGTGTTTTTGTGTTGAAACGCAGTCGTTTTGCATTTGCGTTTCAACTTTTTATTTTTATCGTACTGATCAGTTTATTGTATTACTTACTTCCTTGGTTTTTATGGCTTGTTAGCTTTCCTTTGATGCTAATTGCTTGGGTATTATTACTCAAACAACCTCAGCTTAAACACTTTGAATATTTAGATGATCAGCTTTGCTCCTTGTGTTTTAGTGATGAGATGCAGAGGATCGAGCAAAGGAAAATTCGAAAAATGATCGATCATCAATGTTATATCGTCATCTATTTTTATGACTCTCAATGTCGACCTTGTGTGATTTGGTGGGATCAATTGTCGATTTTACAGTGGAAAAAGCTCAAAACATGGGTCAAACTTGCATAATTGTTAGACAATTGTATGAGTGTATATTATTAATAAATAATTATAATTCAAAAGCTTAAGCTATTTTGCTTGTGAAATAATCAAAATTGTTAGATTAAATACTCTAAAAAAATGTGAAAATGATGATTGTCAGACAATCTGGCGATCAAGTCTGATTTATTTTCGTTAAAGTACAAACACCAACGTAAAGTATGGTGGAGGTCCAAAATGATGGAAATTCCAACATGGTCGTTTCTGGTGATTGCAATCGTTTTTGCAATTGTAGTAGGAAGAGCAGGAACTTTACTCAGGGAACTTCTTGAATCACGTCGATCTAAGGTTGAAGTGAACAAGAGAAAGAGATTGAAAGTGTCATCAATATATCATTCTCCCATGAATACTGATGATGAACATCAATCGAGTATCTATCAAAAGTAGATACGTGAAGTGTAGGAGGTCTCTATGGAGATTTCAATGTGGATGTTTCTAGTAATTGCAATCGTTATGGCGATTGTTGTAGGAAGAGCTGGAACGTTACTCAAGGATTATTTTCAACAAAACTAAAATATAAAGAGTTTCACGATTTTACCAGTTAATAAGTAGCATGTGCTGAACCGTCGCAATGCTACTTTTTTTTGCCTGAAATTTCTGTATTCCCAAATATCTGTCAATTCTTTGTTCTGTGAAGTGTGTCAAAATAACCCTATCAAAATTAGAGCAATTACTCTTTAACTCGGGTATGGCATCTGATAAGGTACAACTAAAAGGAAAAACAAATTAATTAGAGGACAGGAAGCATGTCTAAATTCCAAAAAATTGGACAAGGTGTGGCGGTCGCATTATTCACAACATCAATGTTAACGGGATGTTCTTACGTCATTAAAACAGGGGCCAATGTTGCATTAGGTTTTAGTGAACGGCATATCGTACCACCAATTCTTGCAATGGATGATGCAGATATGGTGTGTAATACGGGTAATGCTTTAACTCCAGCAATTATGTCCACCAAAGATATGGGGGCTGATCCGACGCGTATGGCTGTTCTGATGTACTCTGCGGCGGGGATGTGTGCAGAAAATAAAGCATTAGAAGCTGAATTGCGTTATTTACGTGCTGCAAAATCAGGACAAGTTTCTGAAGCACAGGATGCCCGTATTGAGCAAAAGCGCTGGGCTGCACTAGCAGCAGAGCGTCAATATGCAGGTTATCAATTATTCGCAAATCGTTGGGAAAGCAAATATAAATATAAATTAGGTGATTCGTGTCCGACGATGCGAAATGATCTAGATCAAACCGTTTACCTACTAGGGATGGTCAGTGGTTTGCAAGCAATGACCAATGATATTAACTCTGGTGGTGCGGTTCACGTGCCTAAAGATATTGCAGGTATCGTTGAACGTGGTATGGCATGTTTAGACAATGAAAAGTATTGGGGTGCGCCAATGGCAACCCGTGCTGTGATTTGGACACTCTTACCTGGTGCTGGTGATGGCAAGCCTGAACCTTATGCAACCATCAAACAGTCTATGCAAATCGGTGAAAAGAAAGGCGTTCGTTTAGCCCATGCGTTATATGCTGTGGCAGCGCAGGCAAGTGGCGATGATGTAAAAATGCGTGATGCTCTGCGCTCTTATGCTGCTGCAACAGGTGAAGATAAACCCGCAAATCCTCAGTTCAAATTGATTGACCAAATGGCGGGTGCCATGGTGAAAGGTATTGCGGATCGTTATTGGACTGAAAATACGGGCGTAAGAGCGAGTGATGAAGGTTTGTCTTCATTCTGGGATGAAACCAAAGAAAGTTCATCTGAGCTAGATGATTTATTTGATGGTGGTGAGTAAGCATCTGTTCTACAGACGCAATATGATGAAGTAACCTGAATTAAACGACCTTTTACAATATGGATTAAACAAGTTATCTATGCTTTGTAAATCGTAAAAGGTCTGTTTTCTCCAGAGAGGTGCATAAATGAAAGATCAAATATGGATACGGAAAGTCATTTTGATCGCTGTCTGTGTGTCAGTGGCAGCATGTTTGCAAGTATTTGCTGATCATTTCATTTATTGGAAATCCAGTTTATTAACCGAGTTTTGGCGGTTGTGGACTGCACACTGGGTGCATGTTGGTTGGATGCATTTCTTGTTGAATATGTTGGCTTTTGCATGTTTACCTTTCATTTTTCCACATGTGCGTAATTGGCATTTGGTTGCTTTATTATTGCTTCTCCCTCCATTTATTAGTCTGGTTTTTTATTATTATTTACCTTATATCGATGCCTATGCTGGATTATCAGGTGTTTTACATGGTCTCTATACTGCGGTCAGTATTGTTTATCTGCAATATCAAAATGAGCGCAAGTTTGCGGTGTTGGTGTTAGTTCTGATCGCTGCAAAATTGATTTGGGAAAATACTTTTGGGCAATCAGGAACAGCACAGTTAATTGGTAGCCCTGTTTTAACCGAAGCACATTTGATTGGTGCAATTGGAGGTGTGTTGTGTGGATCAGGTTATTTGCTTTTAGTTGGGAAAGATAAAGAACAGACACATTGATAATAAAGTCCATAAAAAAATAATTGTAGCCATTTTTTTTAGCGAAAGATTGCTGCAAATTTAGGCGGTTTAAAAGGGATTGGTGTTAAGAGGGTAAATTCATTTATCTATCAACCATAGACATCGCATGATTCAACATCTTTGGATGGATGTTGATAACAATAAATTGGAATAGACATGCAAAATGATCAAGAGAAAAAGTCTGGATTAGGTCTACTGAGTTATATCTGGACAGAGTGGATATCAGCCTTTGTTATTCTCATCTTACTCTTAGTAACACTCGTGATTGGTACGGGTGAGATGATCCATGGGCAGTTATTACGTATGGGTGAACGTCTGTACGGCGATCCGAATATTGGGATGCAATATTCGTTTCTACGGGCTGAACCGAGTAAGCCAACCTGTGATCGTAACCCAAATATCGATGCACAAGTTCAAGAGCAAATGAAGATCAACGCTGCGGATGAGTTTGCAAGCATGTTCGGTGTTGCTTCAGAATCTGATGTTCGTTCTTCATTACTGGCTGCACAACAACAGTGTGAAGAAAAATATGTCTTCTATGATAAAGCAATGGCGCATATTGAAGCGAATCCGAGTGTTCGTACCTATCGTACGATAGAGACGTCCTTTTTCGGCATCTTTAAATTTGGCTCTGAAAATCGTGCATTATTGTTAGTCATTATGGTGGTATTTGCTGCTATTAGCGCCACGATTAAATCACATCATATTGGTTTACGTAGTCCAGCCACTAGAATCGATTTCCGTATTTATAATACGGCAATGGTATTAGGTAATGGTTTACTTACTTCTTCTGTGATTAGCCAATACAACTCGGTACTTAATTCTGGTGTACCTTTTGCCTCTGGCATGAATGTGATTTATTGGTTATGGATGATTTTATTTGGATCATTGACCTTAATCAGTCTATTCCATTTGATTAAATCACCACCGCCAACGCGTGAAGGAGGTAATGTTGGTTTAGCCTTCTTGAGTATCCCGTTATATGCTTATATGGCGATTATTACAGGGGTGGCATTTACCTTCTTCATGGATTATCCAATGGGGCAAGGGATCTATCTTGGTCAGTTGGTTGAGTTCTCAAATATCTTCTTAAATCTTGCCTTGTTTATTTGGGCAGGTATGTTGCTTAAGCAGACACGTATTGTTGATTTATTCTTAAATATTTTACGTCCGTGGAACTTAGCGCCAGAAACCTTAACATGGTTAATTTTGATTGCAGCTGCATTACCAACCGCCTATACAGGGGCATCTGGTATCTTCGTTATTGCAGCCGGTGCGATTATTTATAAAGAAGTGTGGAATGCTGGTGGTCGTCGTCAGTTTGCATTGGCAGCAACAGCACTCTCTGGTTCATTGGGTGTGGTCTTACGTCCATGTTTATTAATCGTTGTCGTAGCCTCTTTAAATAAAGAAGTGACAACTGATTTACTTTATACACATGGTATGTATGTCTTCTTATTGACTTCAACCTTGTTCTTAATCATTTCTTTGTTCTTTGCAGAGCAAAAATTCCGCATTTCACCGCCGAAAATTGCTTTGCCTAAATCATTGCGTGCGTTTGTGCCTGTAGCACCATATATCGTAATCTTTATTCTGATTTGGTTATTCTACAAGCATGCATTGTCAACGGATCTAAATGAATTTACAGCACCAGTGATGATGCCAGTAATTCTATTGCTGATGGTGTTGTTTGATAAATTACGTAAAGAACCTGCACCACTAGCGCCAGTTGGGCATTGGGACAGTACTTTAAACACGTATACTGCGCCGCCAGATGGTTCACAACCTACACCGAAAGTGAATCCTGCAGATGATCCTCGCAACCCAGAGCGTAAAGTTCCATTTGGAAAAGCTTTACATCTCTCAACAACTGAAACAGTCGGTCATATTGGTGCCTTGATTATCCTTATGGCATTGTCTGTCAGCGTAGGTGGTTTCTTAGAACATATTGAAGTGATGGAAGCATTCCCGCGTGACATCAGTAGTATGTTTATTGTGATCAGTTTAGTGGTTGTGTTCATGGTTCTCGTCGGGATGATCATGGATCCATTTGGTGCGGTAATTTTGATTTCCGCAACGGTTGCACCAGTGGCTTATCAATATGGTATAGATCCTGTTCACTTCTGGATGATTGCATTGATTGGCTTCGAGCTAGGTTATGTCACACCACCTGTTGCCTTGAATCACTTATTGGCACGACAAGCAATTGGTGATGATGAAGTACGAGCAGCCGACGAAGAAGTGAAGCATTTGTCCTTCTACTATCGTTTCGAACGTTGGATATTGCCATTATTGGTAATGGTCCCAGCAATCCTGATTGTTGCGTATATTCCTTATTACTTTAAGTTGTTTGGTTGGTACCAATAAGCAGTGAATAAAAAAGCACCTTCGGGTGCTTTTTTATGGCATGTGTAAATCTGAGTGGGATAGAAAATCGGTTTTATGTTGTTGTCATCAATTGTATAAGAGGAGATTATTTGGCTTTTTGCATGATTGGACTACATAAAAAGATCGCAATCAAAATAAAGCCAAAACCAATTAGACTGTAGGTATCAGGTAATTCGTGCCAAAGTAAAAAGCCCCAGATACCTGCAAAGATAATCGCGACATAGTTGATTGGAGCGATCTGACCTGCTGGCGCTAGACGATACGCATGTGACATAAATAGTTGACTAACATTGGCGAGTACACCAGCCGCAATCAGAAAGAATAATTCTTCAAGTTGATAGGGGCGCCAAACCCAAAACATCGGGATGCCTGAGAGTAGAGCACCGATAAAGCAAAAATAAAATACGATGCGCTCTGGGGGCTCGGTCTGGGTAAGCGCGCGGACAGTCACAAATGCCATGGCTGCACATAAACTCGATGTAATCCCGATGATTGACAGCCAGTTCAATAGCCCTTGATCAGGCTTTGCCACAAAAAATACCCCAATAAAACCGAGTGCTGCCGCGCAAAGCATTAGCGTGCTGATACGTTCTTTAAGAAAGAGCCATGCAATAAAAGGAATAAAGATTGGGGAAGAGTAGGTAAAGACCATCGCATTGGATAATTCAAGATGAGCAATTGCATAAAAGAAACCGTACATTGCAGCTAATCCAATAATACTTCGCCAAGTATGCATCCAGATTTTTTCTGTTTTGACAAAATCGGTGCCTTGTCTATAAATGAAAGGTAAGAACAGTATCAATCCAACTAAGTTTCTGAAAAAGACAATGGTGTAGTTATCGACGGTATGTGATGCAAAACGGATGCATATGCCCATAAGTGAGAATAAAAAAGCTGAAAACGTCAGGCATGCGATTGCAAGAACGACGGGGTGACGTTGACTGACGATAGGCATAAAATAAAAATGCTAGAAGGGATGATCACATTCTAGCAAATTGAATAGCCTAAAAACTGTTTTACGATGCTTGTGTTTGGAGCAGTTGTGCTTCTAATAGTTTGATTTGTTCTTCTTTGAGTTTTATTAAAGTATCAGCATCGTGGTGTTGGGCTTGTAACTCTTGTTTCTGATCTTTGAGCTGGTGTTGAATATCATCTAATTTAGCAATTTCTTCTTTTGCTAGGCTTTCATTGTTTGGCACAGCTGCTTTGAGTATTGATTCTTCAACCAGTTGAATCGGAGCTGGGTCACTTTCCTCATTTACATGACTCATCATCGCAGCGCTAGCGGCTTCGACATTTTCTAATGAAGTCGTTACAGGATGGGGTTGGCTTACAGCTGTTTCAGTTTCTGCTGTATGGTTAGATAACAGCCACTGTGCAGTAAAAAATATCAGCACAACGAGGCTAATCCCACCAATGATCATCCATAATAATTTGGAGTTGCTTGTTTGGGCTGGTGACGTCATTTTTTTAACCTTCTAGTCAAAATGACGAGGTTTGAACTGTATCACCCCAATTTCATCTGGCTCAGCGGGTTGCGACTCTTCCACATGGGTCGGACGTTTTTCGCTATAAGCACATTCGATACATTCAATCCACTCGTCATCCACAGTAATGATTTTAACGACACGATCCAAAGCCCCACATTTTGGGCATTTAGCGCCCGCGATGAATTGTCTTTTCATGTCAGTTAATACCATCCTGTGAACAATAATGACGTAGTTTAAGCGGTTTTATCTGTCTTCGTCCAACCTTGATGACGCAATAATGCATCTATTTTTGGTTCTCTTTTTCTGAAATTGCGAAACGCATCAAGTGCTGTATCTTTTCCGCCAACTGCTAGAATAAACTTTCGAAATTCTTTTCCAGTCTCTGTGTTAAAAATACCTTCATTTTCGAATCGGTCAAAGGCATCACTGGCTAAAACTTCTGCCCATTTATATGAGTAATAACCTGCAGCATAGCCACCTGCAAAAATATGACTAAAACTGTGTTGGAAACGGTTATAAGCAACAGCAGGAACAACTGAAAATTTATTGCGAATATCATCCAATGTGGCTTGGATTTGCTCGCTATTTAAAGCTGGCGATTGACGGTGAATAGTGAGGTCAAATAGTGCAAATTCGATTTGACGTAGTGTTTGCATACCTGACTGGAAGAAACGTGCATTCAACAATGCAGTTAACAATTCTTGCGGCAAGGTTTGCTTGGTTTCAATATGCTCGCTAAGTACATCTAAACTTTCATTGTCCCATGCCCAAAACTCCATGAACTGGCTTGGTAACTCCACTGCATCCCATGCAACGCCGTGTGTGCCTGCAACCGAGATATTATCCACTTCGGTGAGCATGTGATGTAAGCCATGACCAAATTCATGGAATAGTGTAATCACTTCATCATGCGTCAGCAGGGCGGGCTGATCGCCAATCGGTGGTGTAAAGTTACACACCATATAGCAAATTGGTTTTTGCAGTCCATTTGTGGTTTGTACGAGGGAACGGAAGCCGCTCATCCATGCGCCACCACGTTTGCCATTGCGGGCATATAAATCGAAGTAGAAACCACCCACTACTTGGCCTTGATCTTCAATTTCAAAATAACGCACATCGTTTTGCCAAACAGGTGCCTGACGTTCAACGATCTGGATACCATAAAGACGTTGTACGATTTGGAATAAACCAGTCACCACTTTGGGAGCTGGGAAGTAAGGTTTAAGTGCTTCTTGAGAAAGATTGAATTGCTGCTGTTTTAACTTCTCAGAGTAGTAAGTTGCATCCCACGGTTTGAGTTCTTCGATACCATCCTGTTGTGCAATTGCTTTGAGTTCGGCGATTTCAGCAAGAGCTGGTGTGCGTGCATGTTCTGCCAAATCCACTAGGAATTTATCGACGGTATCAACATCAGGCGCCATTTTGCTGGCCAAGGAGTATTCAGCAAAATTGTTAAAGCCAAGTAGTTGTGCCATTTCTTGACGTAAGCTCAGAATTTCTTCCATCACAGGAGTATTATCAAATTCAGTCTTGTCAGATTGCTCTGAGGCACGAGTCACGTAGGCTTTATACAGCTCCTCTCTAAGTTCGCGATCATCAGCATAGGTCATAATCGCAAAATAAGCAGGGAAGTCGAGTGTGGCAACGGCTTGATCAAGCTCACGCTGTTGTCCATATTGCTTTAATAGTTCAATACTGCTTTGTGGTAAGCCTTTGAGTTGTTCTTCTGTTAATGGTTTGAAATAAGCTTGCGTTGCATCGAGTACATGGTTAGAGAAATCTGAAGATAGTTGTGATAAACGTGCTGAGATTTCCGCATAACGTTTTTTGGCTTCGCCTTCAAGTGCAACGCCTGAAAGTTTGAAATCACGTAACGCGAGTTTAATGGCACTTTGTTGAGCTTCGCTCAGACTTTGGAATGCAGCGCTGTCATGTATCTGTTGATAGGTTTGATACAACGCTGTGTGCTGTCCAAGCTGAGTGTAGTATTCGCTTAAACTCGGTAAAAGTGATTGATACACTTCACGGGTTTCGGCATTGTTCATGACCGCATTGAGGTGTGACAAAATGCCCCAAGACTCACTCATGTTATTTTCAAGCTGATCAACTTCTGCCAATGTTGCAAGTTGTGCTTCGGTGTCTTGAGGAGCTTCATTGAGTTGATTTAAGAAATTTTGACCATTTTGAATGGTGCTCTCAATCTGTTGTTTTAAGTCGGCAAGTTGGATTTGATCAAACTGGGGAGTGGGAAGTGTTGCTTGCTGTAGTGTCATTGTATTTTTGCCATATCATCTTTAAACATAGTTATAGATGTAGGGCTTACAAGCACGGAAATCAAGGTTGATTCATGATTTATTAGATGATTGTTTTGTTGTTAATTCAATTTTGTTTATTGGTATAGATAGCGAGCACATGCTTCAAATCGAAAAAATAAGAGAGCCGAAGCTCCCTTATCTTTTATTAATTACTCAGCCTTTGCTTTCGCATTCGACTTTTTCTTTTTCACTTTCTTTTTGGCTTTTTCTTTACCTTCAGGCTTAGTCGAAGCCTTTTTAGCTGGCTTTTTGCTATAAGAACTTGGTTTGTTCTTATCTTTTTTCTTACGCACAGGCTTTTCGCCATCCTCACTCACTTTAGTTGCCGTGTTTGGCTTGCTGAATACCTCTTCAGTAGTTTGGGCGCGATTCGTGGTGGTTGTACGTGGTGCTTTTTGACGAATCACACGACCTAAATGAGTTAGTTGTTGTACCAATTGGAAGTCGATTTTACGTTCTTCCAAATTCACGCCTGCAACCTGAATCTTGACTTCATCACCAAGGCTAAATGATTGACCACGATTCTGACCAATGAGACTTTGGCTGGCCTGATCATAAAGGAAGAAGTCTTCACCGAGCTGACTCACATGAATCATGCCATCGACATACAGATCTTTCAGGGTCACGAATAGACCAAACTCGGTTACTGCACTAATCACACCGACAAACTCATCGCCCAAATGCTGTTGCATATAGTGACATTTCAACCATGTGGTTACACTGCGTGAAGCTTCGTCAGCACGACGCTCAGTTTGTGAGAAATGCTCACCTGCATTATCGAGCGCCGCACCTGACAATGGATAAGGTTTTTGTTGTAAATAAGCCTTGATCGCACGGTGTAAGAGCAAGTCAGGATAACGACGGATGGGGGAAGTGAAGTGCGTATACGCCTCATAAGCAAGACCGTAGTGTCCTGAGTTCTTCGCACCATAATAAGCTTGCATCATCGAGCGTAACAAAACGGCATGAATACTTGGCGCATCTAAACGATCTTTAGTTGCTTCAATAACACGTTGATAATCCGCCTGTGTTGGCTGTTCAGGGAAAGGTAAACCAAGCAATTTCACAAAATCACGAACTTTTTGAATACGTGAAAATTCTGGGGCTTCATGTACACGATAAAGCATCGGAATATCGTGTTCTAAGCAATATTCTGCAGCGGCAACGTTGGCGAGCAACATACATTCTTCAATGAGTTTATGCGCATCATTACGCGTACGTGGCAAAATTTCTTTGATTCCACCTAACTCGTCAAAGGTCATGTAGGTTTCAATGGTTTCAAATTCCATTGCATGACGTTCAGCTCGGAGGCCTTTAAGCGTTTGATAGAGTTGGAATAGTGTGTTTAGTGATTTATGAATGGTTTTATCTTCAGGAATCGCATCTGTTGCACCTTCAAAATATTGACCAACTTGGGTGTAGGTCAAACGTGCTTTGGAATGCATCACCGCAGGATAGAACTCATAACCTGTCACTTTACCTGCACGTGATAGTTTTAAATCACAAACCATACATAAACGGTCTACATGCGGATTTAGAGAACACAATCCATTCGACAAGGCTTCTGGTAACATTGGCAGGACGAAGTGCGGGAAATAAACCGATGTGCCACGATCTTCCGCTTCTTCGTTTAAAGGCGACTCTAAACGAACATAATGGCTTACATCTGCGATTGCCACCACAACACGGTAACCGCCTCCTGGGCGCTTCTCCGCATACACAGCATCATCAAAGTCACGGGCATCTTCACCATCAATGGTGACGAGTGGTAGATCTCGTAAATCAACGCGATTTTTTATGTCTTGTGCAGAAGGTTCTTTAAAGCTTTCAGCTTCTTTAATTACTGCTTCTGGAAACTCATAAGGCAAACCAAATTCTAAAATCGTTTGCGGGATAATAATTTCAGTATCCGCTTTGTCTGCCATGGATTGAACCACGTGACCAGTTGCAAGCTCTTCACGAGTTGGATAATCATCAATCGCAACACGTAACATATCACCAACTTTGGCATTGGCATGTTCAATCAGTTCTTTTTCTAGTGTAATCGGTTGATGCTGATTTGGATTACTTGGTTGAATAAAGTATTCACCTTGATGTTCAGCAACTTTACCAATGATTTGTTTCACGCGGCGCTGTACCACTTCAGTAATGAAGCCCCAAGCTTTACCTTTGCGATCAACTGAAGTCTGACGTACTTTAACGCGGTCACCATTAAAAACGAGACGCAACTCACGTTCAGGTAAGAGGACATCATCTTGTCCCGCGATATTTGCAGTACCTAAACCTTTACTATTGATATAAACCGTTGCTTCGTAGCTAGGCGCATCTGTTGCGGGCTGATATTTAAAACCATCCTTCATCAGTTGACCATCACGAACCATCGCACTTAAACGATGGTTCAAGGCATCAATACTTTTTTGGTCTTGAATATTAAAATGCTCAACGAGTTCTGCGTGAGATTGCGCAGTTTTTAATTGTTCTAATGTAGTAAGAATAAGAGTTCGGCTCGGAATAGGATTATCGTAACGTTCAGCTTCTGCTTTTGCTTCGGGATCAACCCAATTTGTAGTCATATCGTTTCATTTCACATCTGGCAGATCACTTTAGCATAAGACATTCAAACTTAGACTGCACGTCAAAGATTGCAAGATTGTGTTTATGTCATGGATCTGTATAAAAGAGATGCCTATATTAACAAGTGAAAAGCAAAAAAATGCTGAAAAAATACCAAAATTGTTTAAAAAATATTTGATTGATTTAAAAAAACAGAAAAAATAGGGTTCTTCCCTTGTGTAATGGGGATTTAGTTTGTATTATTGCGCTCGTGTTACGGTGAGATGGGTGAGTGGCTGAAACCACATCCCTGCTAAGGATGCATACGGGTAACTGTATCGAGGGTTCGAATCCCTCTCTCACCGCCACTTTACTTAAGGCGCTCATAGCTCAGCTGGATAGAGCACTTGGCTACGAACTAAGGGGTCGGGAGTTCGAATCTCTCTGAGCGCACCAAGTAAAGATTTAAAAGTAACACACGCCTGCATAGGCACATAAGTAATGCGCTCATAGCTCAGCTGGATAGAGCACTTGGCTACGAACTAAGGGGTCGGGAGTTCGAATCTCTCTGAGCGCACCAACTTAATGAAATAAACCGCTTAATTGCGGTTTTTTTGTGTCTGAATTTTCTTTTGCAGTATTTTATCGAAGAAAAGATATAAATATCCGACTGTTCCCAAGACACCTACCATACGAACCACATGAAATGCAGTCACGATTGGAACACCGAGTTGCAGAACCTTGGCTGTGATCGTCATTTCAGCGACACCACCGGGCGCAAGTCCTAAACCAAGGGTGGCGATAGGAAGATCCGTCCATTGCATCAGTGTATAAGCTAGCAGCCCAGTTAAGAGTAATGCGCCTAGATTACAAAGTGCCACAATGCTTAAATAACGCGGGGCGGTTTTAAAAAATCCAGGTTTAAATTTATTACCTAATGACCAGCCGAGTAAGACTTGCCCTAGATGAATAATCGGTGTCGGAATTGCGGATAGATGAATATCTTGTGCTGTAAAGAAGATAGCAACCAATAATGCACCAAAGGTCCATGGATTAGGGAGTTTAAACTGAATAAAAATACGACTGGCAATATAAGAGATCAAGACCAAGCCGAAAAAACCAAACCAGTTCACTTCGAGATGTTTTGCGATTTGATCCGTATCAAAACCATGCCAGCCCATAAATTGGTAAAAGAAAGGCACAATCACCACCACCATTAATACGCGTAATGTATGAGCTGATGCAACTTGATCAACGCGTGCCTGATAGTGTTCTGCGAGATGAGACATCTCATTTGCCCCACCAGTTGCAGAAGCAAACCATGCGGTTTTAAAGTCGATTTTTGCCCAGCGTTGCAATATAAAGGCACCGATTGCACCGAGTAATAATGCAAACAACAGGCCGATCAGTAATACCAGCCAATGTGATGCGATTAGGTGAATCATCTCTGGTGTGAAATATAAACCGAGCGTGAGTCCAATGATGGATAATCCAATACTACGTGCAGAATTATGACATTCGATGGGGGCGTGATTTATTTTAAGGAGAGCGGTGATGAATAATGGCCCGAGCAGCCATGGAATAGGTAAGTGTAGCCACTGTGCAACAAGTGCACCTAAAAATGCAAGGCTTAGACTCAAAGCATACTTTAGATACAATTGCATAAATCAAATCGCATAAATAAAAGATAAATGACCGATAGATTTTATTCTCTATCGGTCAACATTATTTAAATCGCTCTGTGACGGTTACGTAACCAGCGGATCAAAGGAAGTACGATCATGATACCTGCTAAAATCCATAATACTTTGGTGATGTAGCCATCGAACAAGATTGACAATTCACCTTGAGAAATAGATAGTGCACGACGTAAGCTTGATTCCATAAGCTCACCTAATACAAAGCCTAAGATCAGGGCGGATAAAGGGAAGTTGAGTTTACGTAAAATATAACCAAAAATACCCAATCCAACCATCAGAACCAAGTCGAATACTGTGCTATGTATTGCATACACACCAACGAAGCTGACTGCTGCGATTGCAGGAAGAAGAATAAAGTTTGGAACGCTCAACAACTTGGCAAAGAAACGTACCAATGAAATATTCATGATCAATAATAAAATACTGGCAATGAATAATGATGCAATTAGTCCCCAAACAATCGTTGGTTGTTCAGTGAATAACTGTGGACCAGGCGTAATATTGTAAAGCGTTAATGCACCTAACATCACGGCTGTGGTACCTGAACCTGGTACACCTAGAGTTAACATTGGAATAAATGAACCGCATGCCGAAGCATTATTGGCTGCTTCAGGTGCTGCAATACCACGTAAATCGCCGTCACCAAATTTTCCATCTTTTCCCGCAAGTTTTCGTTCGCTGGTATAAGACATTGCACTGGCAATTGTTGCGCCTGCGCCCGGTAAAATGCCGACAATGAAGCCCAGTAGTGAACTACGAATCGTGGTTTTTAGGGTGAACAAAAATTCTTTTAGGTTGAAAAGACTGCGTTTACCTTGTCCAAGTGCTTTCTGTCCAATCGCTGTTTTTTCTAACATAATCAGAATTTCACTGATACTGAAAAAACCGATCACGATGGTAGTGAACTGAACGCCATCACTGAGGTTTACTGAGTCAAATGTAAAGCGATAAACACCTGTCACTGCATCGACACCAACGGTAGCAAACAGTAATCCGATCAAGGCTGCTACGGCTGTTTTAATCGGTTGATCACCCACGAGGCCACTTAAACAGGTCAGAGCAAATACCATTAAAACGAAATATTCAGCTGGTCCGAAAACAATTGCCCATTTTGCTAAAAGGGGAGCAAATAATACGATCCCGATAATTGCAATTAAACTGCCAATAAATGAGCTCATCGCCGAGAGTGATAGCGCAATCCCTGCTTTTCCTTGTTTAGCAAGTGGGTAACCGTCCATGGTGGACATAATTGCTGCCGCATCTCCGGGGACATTGATTAAAATGGCGGAAATTCGTCCACCATATTCACATCCGAGATAAACGGCTGCCAATAAGATCAATGCACTTTCAGGAGGAAGACCTAAGGCATAAGCAAAAGGAAGGAGTAACGCAACACCGTTAATTGGACCGAGACCAGGCAATAAGCCGACAATCGTACCAATGAATGCACCAATCAGTGCAATGAATAGGTTTTGTGGGGTTAATGCGACTTGAAAGCCGTACATTAAATATTCAAAAACGTCCATTAATTCTTCCTTGATTAACTAAAAAATCCTAATGGCAGTGGTACATCTAATATGTAGTCAAATAACCCATATAAGAGGCAGCCAAAAACAATGCCTGTGATTAGTGATGCTTTTAAACTTCCTCCGAAGAGGGTGCCGACAAGGAAAAACATGATGGCTGTTGCAATAGGGAAACCTAAGAACTCAAAAGTAATGGCATAAATCAGCATAAACAGCATCAACAAACCGATTTTTTTTAAGACGGATGGGGTGTATCCCAGATCAATAAATTCAGCGAGTTTTTGAGGTCTAAAGGTAAGATATAAACAACATGAAATTAAAAGTAATAACAGGAGTACAGGATAAGGACGTGGTCCTAACGGGTCATATGCAATGGGTGCGACATAGCCCCAAGCCAAGTAGAGTAGGCCAAGACTGACGAGTCCTAAGGTCCCTGAAAAAATCCTTTCTGCGGACATAGATCATTCCTTTTTCATTAAAATTCAGGAACACTTCAACCCTGAGTTTCATTCTATGAAAGATCAGCGATTGAAATGTTTTCTGGGTTTTAAGTGCTATTTTGTAACGAGGTCGAACTCTTTAGATAACGCTCTTAATTGATTGGTTTGTTGGATTACAAACTGATCTAATTCTTCACCTGTCATGGAGAGCGGGAGTAGCTCAAACTGTTGACGTGATTGCTCAAATTTTGGATCTTGCATCATTTTTTCAAATGAAGTTTTCCACCATTGATAAGCTTCGTCACTGACTTTTGGACCAACGTAATATCCACGTACAACTGGCCATTGAATGTCATAACCCTGTTCTTTTGCAGTCGGAATGTTTGCTAATTCATTTGGTAGGCGTTCAGGAGCAAACACGGCTAGAGCACGTACTTTTCCTGATTTAATATGAGGGATGACTTCAGCAATTCCAGCGCTGACCACTTGGATGTGATTACCCAGAACAGATGTTACCGCCTCACCGCCGCCTTCTAGGGCAATGTAAGTCATATCTTTTGGATTTACACCTGCAGCTTTTGCAAGCATCGCAGTTTGCATCCAGTCCTGACCGCCAACACTACCACCTGCGCCGAAGCTCACGGATTTTGGATTTTTCTTGAGTGCAGCGACTAAGTCGTTAAGATTTTTATATGGAGATTCTGCATTGACCGCAACCACGCCATAATCTGTCCCGACAATCGCTAACCAGCGAACATCTTTTTCCGTATATTGGCCAAATTTTCCTTGGGCAAGGTTGAGTAATGAGCCGGTAGAGAATGCAACAATTGCATTGTCATTCGCAGGGTCGTTAGCAACAATTTTATTGTATGCTACAGCGCCTACACCACCGGGCATATAGGTTACACGCATAGGAGAATTTAAGAGTTTGGTTTCTTTGAAAGCATTTTGTGCCAGTTTACATGTGAGATCGAAACCACCGCCTGGTTTTGCTGGGGCGATACATTCTGGGCGTTTGGGTTCTCCAACTTCACCTTTATTTTTTCCACATGCTGTTAAACCGAATCCTAAGGTCACTAAAGTGCTGGTTAATATAATTCCTCTTAACATCTTAAATGTTTCTCCATAAACGATTATATTTATACGCACAATAATAGTGCATATTTATATTGGCTTCTTTGCCATAATTAAATAAAGTTACATGCATAAAATTGAGCATTATTCTTTTGGAATCTGGGGTGCTCTTTATCACATTTTGATAACTTTAAATCAGGGTGTTCATCATAAAATTAAACAGAAAAAGCATAGCATCAACTTATATCTTGTGATGATTCATTTTAGAAATGTCAAATTACATGCAATTTATTTTAAAAATGTTTGAGTTTAACTATATAAAATAAAAAAATATTTTATTAAAGGTTGTTGTTTTAAATTTAACTTTCAAAGCACGAATTAGGTGTTTTAATTTATCTTACTGGGGTGTTTGAATTGTTTTTTATTTTGTTTTTTGAAATTTTGCTCTAGGGTTTAATTGTTTATTTAAGTTTTTTATTCTAAATATGGCTTGTAAAAAAGCCAGAATATTAATCATTCTGGCTTAAGATATTTTATCGGGATTCGATATGTTTAAAACTTAAACTCAAGCCCCGTTCCGACGACAGGTTGTTTGTCTTTCGCATCCGCTTGTTTAAATGTTGCATAACCTGTGTAACCATAAGCTCTAACTTGTTTGTTAAATGCATAATCGACACCTGCCATGATTTGCTGTGCATCATAGTCTGCGTCATTGTTCTTAAAGCTTGTTGTATTTTGGCTGTATTGCGCCTTTATGTTCCATTTATCATGGTTTGGTATTCGATACTCTGCACCAATTAACCAGCCAACCGAATCGTCAATGTTAGCTGCGCTTGCTGGATTGCCTTTTGCTTCCTCTATTTCAGATTTTTGAATTAATGCTTTGAGTGAAAGTGTTTCGATTGGTTTAATGCGTGCAGTTAATCGTAGTGTATTGGCGGCAGCAAAAACTTTGTCGATATCGATATGAGTGTCTGATGCGTTAAGAAAGCCTTGACCAAGGAGATTGCTTGGAATGGCTTTGTCATAAGCAATTGCGGCAAGAAATATTGGATCTGAATACGTAAGCGAAGTTGACCAAGCATCACCTAAGCCACCACCATCAACAGTTACGCCACCCTGATTGTTCCGGATACCTTGTGCTTCGCCTGTTGCCAACAGTGCACTAAATTCAAGATTTCCTTGTTCTCCGATCGAGAATTTAGGTGAATCATATACAACGGAGTTATTAATGCGGTTTTCACCAGGCATGATGCTGGTAATGTCTGCAGTATTGCGAACATAGTTATTAAAGCTATCAACTGCAGTCGATAATTTTTTTAATGGTGAGTTGTTTTTACCGATCTTTAGAGTCCCTAATTTTTGATCTTTTAATCCTACAAAGCGATCTCGTTGTGACCAATCGGTGCCATCGCCGTCAGCATTAAATGACCATTCGATTTGGTAAATAGCGCTTAGGCGCTCTGTTAGTTTTTCTTCACCTTTAATGCCGAGAAATGAGCTGTTGCTGTTGACCTTCCATACATCGCGATCAGATTTGGCTGCATTGTTTTCAGGTAAATAGTCGAGACTTGCGTCAATCTCACCATAAATCTTTGGAGCAGCGATTGCTGAACTGGTAATAACCGTTAATATGCTGGCAATTAAAAAATTAACTTTCATTTATGTCATCCTAACAATTTAAAATTATGAATAAGCAACCGTCATTTCATTTAAATAAACAAAATATAAAATAGGCCATGCATCTGAGTGAAATATATGTCTTAAAAATAGAGATATAAACTAATTAAGCATAAGCCTTAAGCTGTATTTTCATAATTAAACACTTAAACGTAGGTTTCGTACTTTAAGTGTTTAAGCAATCCTTCGCTAAAGAATAGATTAATGCACGAGGCATGGCCTGTGAACTTATTCAATGCTGATTTTATGGTATTTAAATTGTTTAGGGCATTTAATTTGATTATGGGTGTGTTTAGGGTATTTAATTTGATTATGCATCTTGTTGATTATATTGTTTTTGAAGTGTATGCAATTAGACTTTGGTCTTAATTAAATTGTGATTAGATATAAAGTTTTATTATTAAAGAGATGTAAGTGTGAGTAAGGGAAGGGATTGTATTTAAAATAGATTATTCAGCTTCAAAAAAACCGCTGACGATTGTCAGCGGTTTTTTATCCTGCGAGAGGATTAATTAGAACAGATTTGTGCTTTCAAATAATTGTTCAGATAAGTTCAAGCTTGGAATCGATAGATTGTCTGTGAAGTTGGTTGTTGATCCACTCGCCGACAAGATTTGAGATGAAGACGCAGCACCTAGAACAGAGTCTAAAATACTATCTACACCGCCATTTGAGCTGGTGCAACCACAGCTATCGCCAACATTGATTGATAATAGGCCACCAAGGTTGCCAAGAATATCACCACCAAGGATACCTGTGATTGGACTTAATAAACCGCCATCACCGCCAATTCCACCACCGATGCTTCCGAGGATGCCTCCGCCAAGAAGATCATCACCCACGATATGTTGAATGATATC
>NZ_KB849812.1:67241-67706 GCF_000369065.1 Acinetobacter haemolyticus CIP 64.3 = MTCC 9819 | reverse complement strand
CCACCAATGATGCCTGTCAAGATATCCAGAGGGCTACCGCCATCACCACCGCCAATACCGCCAATGATACCAGTAATGAGGTCAAGCGGACTACCGTCACCGCCAATGCCACCGATACCGCCAATAATGCCAGTGATCAGATCAAGTGGACTGCCGTCACCACCAATGCCACCAATACCGCCAATGATGCCAGTGATGAGGTCAAGCGGACTACCATCGCCGCCAATGCCACCGATACCACCAATAATGCCAGTGATTGGGCTTAGTAAACCGCCGTCACCGCCACCAATACCACCAATGATGCCAGTGATCAGGTCAAGCGGACTACCGTCACCGCCAATGCCACCGATACCGCCAATGATGCCAGTGATTAGATCAAGTGGACTGCCGTCACCACCAATGCCACCGATACCGCCAATGATGCCAGTGATCAGGTCAAGCGGACTACCGTCACCGCCAATGCCA
>NZ_KB849812.1:61822-63331 GCF_000369065.1 Acinetobacter haemolyticus CIP 64.3 = MTCC 9819 | reverse complement strand
GATACCACCAATAATACCAGTGATTGGACTTAATAAACCGCCATCACCACCGCCGCTGATGCCACCAATAATACCAGTGATTGGACTTAATAAACCGCCGCCACCACCGCCGCTGATACCACCAATAATACCAGTGATTGGACTTAATAAACCGCCGTCACCACCGCCGCTGATACCGCCAATAATACCTGTGATTGGACTTAATAAACCGCCATCACCACCGCCGCTGATACCACCAATAATGCCAGTGATGGGACTCAATAAGCCACCACTACTACCACCCACAATGCTTGTTACGGTGTTTAAAGGATTGTTATCGATATCATTAGTAATACTGCTAATTGTATTTGTAACTGTAGTTGGGGAAAGAATATTTGTAATTGTTGAAAGTGAAAGAGGCGCTAGGGCAGAAGTACTAGCTGATGAGGTATTACTGTCAATTAGGCTTGAGGTAATACTTTTTATGGGTGAAAGAAGACTTTTGAATAGCATAATTTTACCTATATTTTTAAAGTTGTGTTGTTGTGATTCGATTATTTAGTGATTGCGTATATTGTGATTTGTGTCGCATTAATCATTTTTAATGTTATTCTTTTCAATTATTTTGTCAATCTATGTGATGCTTTGCAGTTAATTGTTAAATATGAATTAATATTAAGTAGGCTATTGAATTTTATTGTTTATTGGTAGATTTTTCTTTTGTATTTCTCGCTAAGCCTTTGCTTTAATCGTTGATTATGCTGATGTGATTTATATTTTTAAGTTTAGAAATCAATGAATTGAATTGTATATGAAGATTTATTTTAGATGATGATAAAAGTGTCTGGTTTGGAGTTTATGAAATTTGTTATTTGTTTGAAAGTAAATATTTCTGCTAAACCTATTTTTTTAAATTATTAATACATTTCAATGAATTAAGATTTAATTATCTATATTCTCATTCGTATTATCTGATCTGCTATTTCATGCTCTTTTTAGGAGCTATTAATAATACTTATTAATTTAGAATCGTTTACGGAAACGTTGTGTAAACAATGATAGAGGCACAAGGACTCGTCATATAAAAAACCGCCAACTATTGTCAGCGGTTTTTTGATTTGGGGAGGATTAGAAAAGACTACTATTTCCAAAGAGTTGTTCGTTTAAGTTCAAGCTTGGAATCGATAGATTGTCTGTGAAGTTGGTTGTTGATCCACTCATCGAGAAGATTTGAGATGAAGACGCAGCACCTAGAACAGAGTTTAGAATATTATCTACGCCACCATTCGAGCTAGTACAACCACAGTTATCCCCCAAGTTAATCGATAATAAGCCACCAAGATTGCCGACTATATCTCCACTGAGAATACCTGTGATAGGCGCTAATACGCCGCCGTCACCACCACCGATACCACCAATGATGCCAGTGATTGGGCTTAATAAACCGCCATCACCGCCAATTCCACCACCGATGCTTCCGAGGATGCCTCCGCCAAGAAGATCATCACCCACGATATGTTGAATGATATC
>NZ_KB849812.1:0-60645 GCF_000369065.1 Acinetobacter haemolyticus CIP 64.3 = MTCC 9819 | reverse complement strand
CCAATGATGCCAGTGATGAGGTCAAGAGGACTACCATCACCGCCAATGCCACCGATACCACCAATGATGCCAGTGATTAGATCAAGAGGGTTACCATCACCACCACCGATACCGCCAATGATGCCAGTGATCAGATCAAGTGGACTACCATCGCCGCCAATGCCACCGATACCGCCAATGATGCCAGTGATTAGATCAAGCGGGCTTCCGCCATCACCACCGCCAATAATACCTGTGATACCGCCAATGACATTTGTGATTGGGTTAAGCAAGCCGCCACCGACATTTGGATCACCAATAATACCACCAGCAATTCCTGTGATCGTGCCGACAATGCCAGTACCACCATTGCCATCACCAGCAATTATGCCAACGATATTTGAGACTGGGCTAAGTATGTCTCCTTCACTGAGGCTATTCAGATCTAATACGGAGATTGCATTACCTGAGAAGTTAATCGGAATCGTGATTGGTGCAACGATACTTGCATCATCTCCGTTGCCATTACCGATACCATAGTTATGTTCACCATTGCCCGCACCAATACCATTGAGCAAGCCACCTAATAGGCCAGCACCTGTGCCGAAGCCATTTCCCGCACCATTGCTATTGTTGGTTGTGTCGTTATCTTCAACATGGTTGTTGGTTGTGGTGGATGAGTTGTTGTTTGAGTTCGATGTCGCAGTGCCAAAGACGGAGATTGCATTGCCTGAGAAGTTAATTGGAATTGCTACTGGCATGACAACACTGGCATCGTCGCCATTTCCGTTACCGATACCGTAGTTATGTTCGCCATTACCTGAACCAACACCATTGAGCAAGCCACCTAAACCTAGGAAACCGCCACCCGAGCCGCCACCTGTACCATTACCACCGCCATTACTGTTGTCAGTTGTGTCGTTGTCTTGAACATAGTTGTTGGTTGTAGTTGATGAGTTGTTGGTTGAGTTGGAGGTTGCATTGCCGAAAATTGAGAAGGCATTACCGTTAGCACTAATAGGTACTGTGATTGGTGCGACAATACTTGCATCATCAGCAATACCATTACCGATACCGTAGTTATGTTCGCCATTTCCAGCGGCAATACCGTTGCCTATGCCGCCACCGGTACCATTGCCTGATCCATTCCCACCATTATTCCTATTGTTGGTTGTGTCGTTGTCTTGGAAAAAGTTACTGGTTGTGGTTGATGAGTCATTGGTTGAGTTGGAGGTTGCATTGCCAAAGATTGAGAAAGCATTACCATTGGCACTGATTGGGGTAGTGATTGGCATAACGACAGCAGCATCATCAGCAATACCATTCCCAATACCATAGTTGTGTTCACCATTACCTGCACCAATACCATTGAGCAAGCCACCTAGGCCATTGCCAGATGAACCACCGACACCACTGCCACTGTTGCTGTTGTCGATACTGTCATTGTCTTGGAAATAATTTGAGGTTGTGGTTGATGAGTTGTTGACGGAGTTAGAGGTTGCATCACCAAAGATTGAAAAGGCGTTACCGTTGGCACTGATTGAAGTGGTAATCGGTGCGACCACAGCAGCATCATTGGCAATTCCATTCCCAATGCCATAGTTTTTGTCACCATTCCCAGCTGCAGCGCCATTGCCCCAGCCACCAATACCGTTACCTGCACTACCATCACCGACTAGACCAGTACTACTATTACTATTGTTGGTGCTGTCGTTGTCTTCAAAATGGTTAATTGCTGTTGTAGATGAGTCATTGACAGAGTTAGAAGTTGAGTTCCCGAAGATAGAGAAGGAGTTGCCTAAAGCGTTCACTGGGCTTGTAATCGGCATAACTACACTCGCATCGTCACCATTTCCATTGCCGATACCATAGTTTTGTTCGCCATTACCTGAGCCTACGCCATTGAGTAAGCCACCGCCAATACCATTGCCAGCAGCGCCACCTACACCTGCACCATTGTTGCTATTGTCAATACTGTCGTTGTCTTCGATATAATTGACCGTGGTGGTTGAGCCATTATTGACTGAGTTATTGGTCGAGTCACCAAAGACTGCAAAGGAGTTGCCTAGACCGTTGATTGGCATCGTGATCGGTGCAACCACACTCGCATCATCACCATTTCCATTGCCAATACCATAGTTATGTTCGCCATTACCCGCACTGACACCATTCAATAAGCCACCACCGATACCGTTGCCAGCACTGCCAGTACCACTATTGCTGTTGTCTGTGCTGTCATTATCAAAGACAAAATTTGAAGTGGTTGTTGAGGCATCATTGGTTGAAGCATTATGCGAGTTGCCAAAGAATGAGAAGTCGTTGCCTAGACCATTGAGCGGGGTAGTGATTGGCATCACAATACCTACATCATCGCCATTTCCGTTACCGATACCGTAATTTTGCTCACCATTGCCTGATGCTGGACCATTACCCCAGCCACCAATACCATTGCCTGCATTACCTGTGCCGCTATTGCTATTGTTAACCGTATCATTGTCTTCAACAATATTGGTGGTGTTGGTCGATGCAATATTGGTTGAGGTGTTAGTGGGTTGATCTGGATCTGAACTGCCGAACCAAGAAACATTATTTCCCATTACATTGACAGGCGTAACGATCGGCGAAGTCCAATCGGCATCTGTACCATTGCCGTTACCAATGCCGTAGTTTTTGTCACCATTACCTGCACTGACACCATTCAGCAATCCACCAATACCATTGCCAGTTGCACCATCTACACCTGTGCCATTATTGCTATTATTGGTGGTATCGTTGTCTTGGACGTGATTGAGCGTGTTGGTTGGTGCTGTATTTGTCGATGAAACACCGCCGCCGCCAGTACCACCAAATGAGTTGCCGAGAACATTAAATGGTGCCGTAACAGGTGTGGTTATACCCACATCGTCACCATTACCATTCCCAATACCGTAGTTTTGTTCGCCATTACCTGAGGCTGGTCCATTGCCCCAACCACCAATACCATTGCCCGTACTACCATCTGCACCAATACCATTGTTGCTATTATTGGTGGTGTCATTGTCTTGAACGATATTTGAAGTTGTGGTTGGTGCTGTATTGACAGAGTTGACTTCACCGCCGCCAATTCCTGCAAATGAGTTGCCTAGCACTTGGAATGGTGTTGTCCATGGTGCAACCACACTGGCATCATCGCCGTTACCATTACCGATCCCATAGTTATGTTCGCCATTTCCAGCTGATACACCATTTAACAATCCACCAGCATTACCATTACCTGCTGCGCCAACGCCATTGTTACTGTTGTTGGTGGTATCGTTGTCTTCAATGACATTGGAGGTTGTGGTTGGTGCAGTATTCACTGAATTTACGTCACCACCACCGATGCCTGCGACTGAGTTACCCAAAGCTTGAAATGGAGCAGTGACTGGCATGGTGATATCAGCATCATCGCCGTTACCATTACCGATCCCATAATTTTGTTCACCGTTACCCGCACCAATCCCATTTAACCAGCCGCCGCCATTACCATTACCTGCAGTACCAGTTCCATTGTTATTGTTGTTGGTGGTGTCATTGTCTTGAATATGAGTGGATGAAGTGGTTGGAGCAGTATTGATTGAATTCACGTCACCGCCGCCAATCCCTGCGATTGAGTTACCCACAGCTTGAACAGGCGTTGTCCAAGGCACAGTGACATTTACATCATCACCGTTACCATTACCAATCCCATAATTATGCTCACCATTACCCGCCGCCACACCGTTGAGTAGGCCGCCGCCATTTCCGTTACCCGCAGCACCAACACCACTGTTACTATTGTTGGTGGTATCGTTATCTTCAATTACTGTGGTTGAGCTAGTTGGGGTGGTATTGATTGAGTTAACATCTCCGCCACCAATAGCAGCGAAAGAGTTGCCTAAAGCTTCAAATGGCACAGTGACAGGCGTGGTGACATTGACGTCATCTCCGTTGCCATTACCGATGCCGTAGTTGTGTTCGCCATTGCCTGAACCAATACCATTTAAGAAACCACCGTTACTGCCATTGCCCGCAGAGATGCCTAAACTACTATTATCTGTGGTGTCGTTATCTTCAATATGAACTGAAGAAGAGGTGGTTGAAGTATTGACTGAGGTGACAGGTGAGGCTTCACCAAGCCAAGAATAAGAATTACCAAGTGAGTGAAATGCTGTTGTAAATGGATAAGTGAAGTTCAGGCCATCACCGTTACCCACACCGATACCATAGTTCTGGTCGCCATTACCTGCTGCAATGCCATTGAATAGACCATCATCAACTTGAGTGCCACTATTACTGTTGTTTGTTGTGGTACTTTCCTCGACATGAACTTGTTTTATTGTCGAGACTGTGTTGACAGAAGAAGATGAACCTTGGCTGTTGCTACTCCCCAGCGAGAGTATATTTGTAATGGGTGATAAAATATTTTTAAATAACATGTCGGTATACCTATATATAATTATTGAAGTTTTGTTTTATTTACCTTAATAATTATGTGACTCCTGTCTCATAATCCATGTAATAGTATTTATTGGTTTGCATTACTATGTCAATATTGTTATATGTATCATATTTTTAACGGCAATAAATTGAATATAAATCAATAAGCTGGCTTTTGAAAAGCTATTTTTTATTAGAATTTCTACATATATTCTGTTAAGCAGCTCATATTATTTATAAAAAATATATAATATGAATTAAAGATCGTTAATGAATGAGTGGTTAGTCAATTTAAACTTAATAATAAGAGTAAAATTAGATCGCTTGTTAAAAAATATTCTAAATAATATTTAATTTAATTATAAAGTTAAGATGGTGCAGGTTAAGGTTTCTATTATTTTTGAAGCGGTGGTTATGTATGAAAAGAGCAATCTATAGCCAGTTGATCATGATCGAGTGAAAAAGAGCTTATCAATTGAGAAAAAATACGTATAATGCCCAACATCAAATATGCGCTCATAGCTCAGCTGGATAGAGCACTTGGCTACGAACTAAGGGGTCGGGAGTTCGAATCTCTCTGAGCGCACCAATTTGAAAAAAGAAACCGCTTAAATGCGGTTTTTTTGTGTCTATTGCTTTTAGAGTTTGGTTCGTATTTTTTGTACAAACACGGTATTCCCACCAACGGCAGGTAACGTATCGTGATAAGGAAGGCTGCGCATCGCTCTTAATAAAAATGGTGCTTTTTCATCAATTTTCATAGCGGTCGTCATTTTAAATAAAGATCCTTGATTCACTGTATTTATCTGCATTCGCCCTTTGATATAGCGTAAATCTCCGCCATTGGCATGAAAGTTATTTTCGGTGGTCTGTGGGTAGTTAAACTGCAATTTAAAAGCAAATGGAATGTTAATTACACCTAAACCAACATTGACCTGAATATCGGCATCCTGACTTTGGTTTTGAATAGGTGTAGTGCTCACTTTTTTAATTTGACGTGGAAATAACTCCTTATAAGTCACTGGGGCAAGCCATTTTTGTAGTTGTTGAGGCGATTGCTTGTAGAACTGGTAGGTTGTGGTAAAGCGCATTGACTCCCGACCATGTGTATAAGCGATTGTAGTTGGGGAATGTAGAAAACTTACAGGTTGTTGAGCAGCTTGACTCAGTTGTGCAATTTTAACTAATTGGGCAGGTGTGAGTTGTGGAGAGGGTGTCTGACCTGCAGGAAGCGCGATAGGTGTGAGTGTGTTAAAACGTGTTCTTAATGATTCTAAGATAAAAGCGCTGCCGCTGCTGGGAATGCCAAGCTTCACTTCGGGAATCGCAGCTAGAATTTTTTTAACTAAAAAACCTTGAGGCTGATTTAGGTCACCCCATTGGGTTAGTGTGATTAATGTTCGATTTTCATCCAAAGCAAACCATTCAAATTTACCCACACCATAGGGAATAGGGGCATCAATCACCAAAGTTGAAATACTATTTTCAGTCAATTGGTGTTGCATGATGATATTTTCATTAAAGTTTAAAACAGGGATGGGGGTTGGTATCGAAACACGATATTTCATCTGTGTGATATTGCCAGATTGAGCTAATGTTTTCGCAGATTTCAGTGTGGGGAAAAGATCAACATATTGATTAAAGTCGGTCAGTGTTTTTTCAACCTGTTGTGCATTCACAGGAACAATCATCGCAGCTGTCGTAAAGTTTGCGGTTGGCTGAGGATTATTCTTTAGGGTCGGAACTGAGGTTTTTACGGCTGGGTGTCCGTAGATAAAAATATCATTTTGCGTATAACTTGCCAGAGTTTTTGGTTGATTTTGAAATGGTTGTATAGCACTCGGAATATTATCTGACCATGTAACAAGCTGTGCGAAGCTATACTGTATTGAACAATATAGAAAAATTGTAAATAGAGTGATAAAACGAGACATCACATTCCTTTGATTTTCTTTTGGTGATTCCAACTACAACAATTTATAACTTTTTTCTGCTAAGGAAATAGCCCTATTATGTAAAACGAGTCTGAATGATGAAAAACTGGTGTAATATCTATGCCTGTCTATGATCACCCGAATTGAAGTGTTATATGTCTGAACAGCGTCCAACCATATCCGCACGTTTTTATCTTAATCTGGAAGAATCTCAAGATGGCTTTGCTTTAGTCACTTTTGGCAAAAAACCGATTACACGTTTTCTAACCCCCGCAATTAGCATCGCAATTATCCTTTGGGGAATTTATTTGGGGTTCACCGGAGTTGGTCGTTACTATGTGGCACTCGGTGTTTTCTTCTTGATCATGCAAGCGATCATGCGCTTTTGGTTATTGCCGCTGTTGTTTAAACGTCAATTTGTGCGCTATCAATTTGGGAAAAGTGAACAAGGTATTGACCTATATCAAGACTACTTTGAGTTATATGCTGCAGGAAAGAAACAAAAAGCACAATATAGTGAAGTTCAATCTTTCGTAATTGGCAAATTGACTTATATGCTGGAACTTAAAAACCAAACAGTCGTGATCGTACCCAAACGTGTTTTTACTAATCCAGCAGATCAAAATAAATTTGAAAATAGCTTTAAAAAATAGTTGTAAAAATAAATAACGGTTCAAAACAACAAGGAGTTTTCATGAGTACACAGCCTTCAAAAATTGTTTGTGTGGGTAGAAATTATGCTGAGCACGCGAAAGAGTTGGGGAATGCTGTCCCAGATCGTCCGATTTTATTTATGAAACCACCAAGTAGCCTTGCTACGTTAGCACAAGGTGTCGCTTGGAATCAGGCCTTAGGCGAGTGTCATTATGAATGTGAAATTTGTTTGCAAATTGCACATCCTTTATCTCAAGAAACCGATAAGAACAAAGCATTAGAAGCAATTGGTGCGATTACGTTAGGTTTGGATTTAACTTTGCGTGATTTGCAAAGTGAATTGAAAGACAAAGGACAGCCTTGGGAGCGAGCAAAAGCGTTCGATGGTGCTTGTATATTGGCAGATTGGGTTGAAGCAGATGAAATCGGTGATTTACAAGAATTAGAATTGGTTTTAATGATCAATGGCGAACAGCGTCAGCATGGTTTTAGCCGGGATATGTTGTTTGATATCGGAGCGCTATTGGTCGAAATTAATCAGTCATTTAGTTTACAAGCAGGTGATGTGATTATGACCGGTACGCCAGCTGGAGTAGGTGCTTTAAATCCAAATGATCAACTTACGATGAAATTAATTACTCAGTCTGGGGAATATGATTGGGATACCTTTGTTAAAGCATAAGAATGAGTGATATGGCGCTGGTATCTAGGTATCAGCGTTTTTTTATGGGAAAAGAAATGAGAAAAATAGAATGAAAATAGGGCTATACCTGACACTGTTTTTGATCACCAGTTTCGTTCATGCGAAGCAGTTGGCGTTGAGTTTCGATGATGGGGTAAATCCTGATTTAAATGTTCAAGCCTTAACAATTAATCAGCATATTTTAGAGCAACTTCATCAACATCGAATCAAAAGTATTATTTACCCGAGTGTAATCAAGATTGGTGATTATGCAGGTGTACAATTGGTTGCTGAATGGGGGAAACAAGGTCATCAAATTGGTAACCATAGTGAGTTTCATCTTAACTTAAATAAAGACAGCATCAGTAGCCAACAATACATTGATGGAATTCGACGAGCAGAACAAGTATTTCAACCGTTACAGGGCTGGGTTGCAAGATATCGTTATCCTTTTTTGAAAGAAGGCAATACCCAAGAAAAAAGAGATGCAGTTGTTGGGTATCTTAAACAGCATGACTATCAGTCGGGTGCAGTGAGTATTGATGCCAGTGATTGGTTTTATAACCAAAAATACTTGTCTTATCAAAAGCATCATCAGAGTGATCAGCTTGAGAAATTAAAGCAAGCATACATTTATCATTTGCTAGATCGAGCCGATTATTATGATCAGCTTGCAATAGATACAATTGGTTATTCACCAAAACATGTACTGTTATTACATGTAAATGCCATTAATGCGGCTTTTTTGGATGACGTGGTTCTTGCATTTCAACAACAGGGTTGGCAGTGGATTGACAGTGAGAAAGCTTATACCGATCCACTGTATCAACTATCGTCAACGGTTTTGCCAGCTGGAGAAAGCATCATTTGGTCCTTGGCCAAACAGCAAGGACATGCAGACTTGCGTTATCCGGCTGAAGATGCACCTTATGAGCAGGAAAATTTAAAACGGTATGGCTTATTGTAGAGAACTGCCTTGATACAATTTCCGAAATTGATCTGGGGTAAAGTGCATCCAACGTTTAAACATATAAATAAAGGCGGAAGAACTCGCATAACCTAAATCTAATGCAATATTTTCAATGGTTTTCCCTTGATTGAGCATCGACATCGCTTTCATCACCTTGAGACGTTGTCGCCATTCATGTAACGACATGCCAAGCTCTTTTTGACTATAACGAGCCAAGGTTCTTTCGGTCATGTTTATCATTTCCGCAAGCTGCTGCAGGGTACTATTATCCGCTGGATATGCATGTAAGTGGCTTAATATTTTTGATAAGGCAGGATGTTGTGTGGTGGGTAAATAACTTCCTACCAATTCAGCATGTGTGAGTGCATCTAGTAATACTTGTAGTAAGCGTAAATATTCTGGGTCCTGCTCTGAAAAAGGGTGTTTACGAATGTGCTCTAGCAACGCTGGAACCAATGGTGCAGTCAGTAAGATACCCGCTTGTTGTGGCATGTTTTGGCACAGGTTTTCGTGTACATACAAAATGCAATGCGTGACCTCATGACGGTTGATCCCACTATGTTGTAAATGAGGAGGTAGCCAAATCCCATAAGGTGGGGGTGTAAGATAATGAATCTGGTCAATACTGACCTCCAGTACCCCATCAAAAGTATAAATAAACTCTCCCCATGCATGCGCATGTTTAGGATAAAAGGTTTCAGCGGGTGCATCGCGAATACGTAGCCACAATGATGCTGGAATATCATCACAGGCGGGTAGCTCCTGAAAATCTTGGATGCGATGTGCTGACTTTTTCATAATATGAGAATTGCCTGAAAATATGCATGCATTGTCTAAATCTCACTATATCATCAAAATAAGACAGCTTTATATTGGCTTTCTAATTATAAAATTGGGAGCTGGCAATGGATGAGCGTAAAACATTAGATGCACGAGCATCTGGTCTTATGATCGGACTCTGCATGATTTGGGGATTACAACAAGTCATTCTAAAAATGGCAGCTCCAGATATTTCTCCTCTTATGCAGATTGCACTGCGTTCGGGCTTAGCAGCAATTTTGTTATTGCCTTTATTGTATTTGGATAAAGCCGCTGAATTATTCAATCGCCAAAATCTTCAAGCGGGTGCTTTGGTTGCCTTTTTATTCTCTTTAGAATTCTTTTTGTTGGCGCAAGCATTACAATGGACCTCGGCTTCACATGCAGTGGTATTGCTATATACAGCACCAATTTTCGTGGCGTTGGGTTTACATTGGAAGTTACCCGCTGAACGTTTAAGTTGGTTGCAATGGTGTGGTATTGCTCTAGCTTTTATCGGCATAGTGGTGACATTTATCCGAGAGCAATCAGGGACAGCTTCTGCGATTGAGCAACAAATGCTTTGGGGAGATTTGTTGGCATTGGCTGCTGGTATTGCTTGGGCAGCAACCACAATTACCGTACGCTTATCCTCATTGGCACAAGCTGCGGTGACACAGACTTTATTCTATCAATTGGCAGGTAGCTTTATTTTATTGTTCGGCTTGGCTGTGTTTTTGGGGCAGGCAAGTATTCATTTTACCCCATTGGTAATTGGTAGTTTGGCATTCCATACCCTCGTGGTGTCTTTTGCGAGTTTTTTAGCTTGGTTTTGGTTGCTTAGAAATTATTTAGCTTCGCGCTTAGGCGTATTCTCTTTTTTAACCCCATTGTTTGGGATCATTTTCGGAGTATGGTTGCTCGATGAGAGAATTGAACCAAACTTCATTCTCGGTTCAATTCTGGTGTTAGCAGGGATTGTGGTGGTGAGTTTACAAGGTTGGTTAAGGAAATAAAAAAGACCTCAATACGAGGTCTTCTTGCTACTTCTGCTCAAAAATAGTGGATAACGGAATAGAAAGTTTAGCTGCTAAATAATCATTGCTTTCAATCAAGGCGGGTCCGATTTTTTCCATCCACTCATCATCTGCATGAACATTAGCAACATCATCTCGTAGTGGTAGTGGATATGGGAGTGCGGTGAAGAAACTCCAAAAATCAACCTGTGCTAAATTACGAACCAAGACATACTCATCATTGTCTGTACGTTTAATCAGATTTTGTGCTTCTAATTGCAGAATATATGAAGGTAAACGCCCCAGCTCACCGCGACCTACGATATCAAGTAGCTCATGCTCACTTACACTATTTCCAACTTGTTGCTTCTTATAAAATAGCTCTAAGATATCTAATAACATCATGATTGGATGACGCTTTTGTTCCTTACCTGAATGAAATGCGGTCAGTGCATAGCTGATTTCCACACCGAGTAAAATAATATTCCACGACAAGAAAATCCAAAGCAGAAAAATAGGAACCGCAGCAAAAGCACCATAAACGATTTCATAGCTGGTGAAGTTACTCATAATCCAGCCAAAGAGGCGTTTTAAGACTTCAAATACTGTTGCACTAAAACATGCTGCGATCATGGCTGAGTACATGGGAACATTGCGATTCGGTATGGTCCAATACAAAATGAAAAAACCAATAATGGTTAATAAAAATGAAATTAACCATAAAAGAAAAGCGCCGTTTAGCTGATAACCTGCGAAGTTATTGCTTAAGATATTCATTGAGGCAACTGTAGAGGAGAGTACGAATGCGCTCCCTAATAAAATCGGACCCAAAGAAATAATGGTCCAATAGCGCATAAAACCGACCAAGCCTGTACGCGTTTCTTTGACACGCCAAATACGATTAAAAACATTCTCAATCGATGACAGCATTAATACCGTTGTGACAAATAGAAACAAGATACCAATAATAGTTAGGTTGCTCGATTTATCAGTAAAGGCACTTAAGGCTTTATCAAAGGCAATGGTGCTTTTAGGTAAAAAATTGCTATAAATCAATTGCTGTAGCTGCTGCCTAGCAGGCTCTAAAGCTTTAATCGAAGAAATAATCACCAAAAACACAGTCAGCATTGGGACGACAGCAAATAAGGTGGTATAGGTCAAGGATCCTGCTTGTTCTCGACAGCGATCAGCCTCAAAACGGCGCAATACAAAGACAATAAATTGAAACCATGTTTTTTCTAAAAAATTCAGTTTTTTTAGATAACGGTTTAAGATCATGGAGATATCCTAGTTATTTTTAATCAAGATCTTGGTGAGTGCACAAGATCAACAACAGCTAAAAAAGGTAAAAATGTCGTATAGTGTTCTTAACTTAGCAAAATTATGAAAAGTGATGCAACCTTACGTTCTTGTACTTTATTACAGCAAATATGGTTCTACTCGGCAAATGGCTCATTTAATTGCGGATGGAATCGAGTCAGCAGGGGTGAATGCTCGGATTCGAACAGTACCGAATCTTGCAACTGTTGTAACAGAGGCACAACCGAGTATACCGGCAGATGGCGATATATATTGTAGCTTAGATGATCTGGCTCATTGTTCTGGTTTAGCTTTGGGTTCACCCACTCGATTTGGCAATATGGCCAGTGAGATGAAATATTTCTGGGACCAGACTACCAGTTTATGGCTCAATGGTGCTTTGCATAATAAACCTGCTTGTGTTTTTACCTCTTCGGGTTCAATGCACGGTGGGCAAGAAAGTACATTATTGACGATGTTACCACCGCTATTTCACCATGGCATGATGATTTTAGGTCTTCCTAACTCTATTCCTGCACTATCGAATACTAAAACTGGGGGGACACCTTATGGTGCGAGTCATGTTAGTGGACCGCGTCATGATCAGAGTTTAAGTCAGGATGAAAAAATATTGTGTGAAGCTCAAGGTAAACGTTTAGGTGAACTGGTTAAAAAGCTCATTTGAATTAACAATGGGAGCCAAAGCTCCCATTGTTTTGTTTATTTTTTCAATTGCCAATCATAGATGTTTTTACGATAAGCATACCAAATCATCCAAAGACCAATAATAATCATTGGGAAGCTTAGAATTTGTCCTTTGGTCATCCAGCCAAATAAGATGAATCCTTGATCTGCATCGGGTTGACGGAAGAATTCCATAAAGAAACGTGCTACGCCATATCCAACTAAGAATACTGCTGAAACGGCCATACGTGGTCGAGGTTTAGAGCTAAACCACCATAAAATGATGAAGAGTAATAAACCTTCACACAATGCTTGATAGATTTGTGATGGATGGCGTACCAGCCCCAAAGGGTCTGTTGGGAAAATCATACCAAATGGATAACTTGGGTCTTGAACTTGACGACCATACAGTTCACCACCAATGAAATTACCAATACGACCAAACATTAAACCTGTCGGTACACAAGGTGCGATAAAATCCAGTGTTTGAAACCATGTTTTTTGGTATTTCTTGCACCAAAATAACATGGCAATCATTACACCAAGAAAACCACCATGAAAACTCATGCCGCCTGTCCAAACTTGGAATAGCCATAGTGGATTTTCTAAGAATTTTCCAAATTCGTAAAACAGGACGTACCCCACACGACCACCAAGTACAACACCTAGCGCACCGTAAAAAACGAGATCTGAAACCATGTCTCCTGTCCAGCCATCACGCTGCTTAGCGCGATAAGAGGCAAGTCCCCATGCACATAAAAACGCCAATAAATACATGAGTCCATACCAATGCACTTGTACTGGTCCCAAGCTCAGTGCAACTGGGTCTATATTTGGATAGGTCAGCATTGCTGTTCCTCAATTTAGAATTTGAAATTAAGTTTTGAACAGATTGTAGCGGAATGATGTGAAAAATGTTGTACATTCAATGTGTAAAGATGTGAGAACAAAATCAATGTGTATTGTCGCTTTTGCATGGCATGTTCTTGAAGACATGCCACTTTGCTTAATTTCAAATCGAGATGAATTTTATCATCGTCCTAGCGCGCGCTTACATGCTTGGGAAAATAGCAGCATTATTGCTGGGCAAGATTTACAGTCAGGCGGGACATGGATGGGGATAACAGCATCTGGGCGCTGGGCGATTGTAACTAACTTTCGTAATGGTCGAGATAAAAATCAATATCAAACCTCAAGAGGTCATTTGATACAGACCTTTTTAGAAAGCGACTTAACTCCGATTCGTTTTGCGCAGCAGTTAGAATTAAAACAACAAGAATACGCGGGTTTTAACTTATTTGTAGGTGATCGAGAGCAAGCCGTTTATATGAGTAATCGCGGCGAAGCACCACAAGTTCTTGCCAATGGTGTTTATGTTGTTTCGAATGGTTTAATGTCTGAAGATTGGGAAAAAACCAAACATTTACGTAAACGCTTTACTCAAGAGTTTTTACCGATGTTACAACAGCCGAATATGACTGAAGCTGCACTGCATTCTACAGTTTGGGATATTTTGGAGGATGAGCGTAAGGTGATACCCGATTTGCTCCCCGATACGGGGATTAATGCTGAAATGGAGGCTTTATTGTCTTCGACATTTATTCAAAGTCCAATCTACGGAACACGATGTTCTAACTTTTTGCGTATGCGTCAGCAGCAATGGCTATGGACAGAGAAAGCACAACAAGGTGAGCAACAGGGGGAGATTGTGGAGCAAAAAATCAGTTTGTTGAAATAAAAAACCACGCTATCCGAAAATAGCATGGCTTGAATCTACTTTTAAAACTAAGCAGTTTTACCCAACAATTACACCGCCATCTTTACGAGTGATCACCACTGTTGCAGAGCGTGGACGGGCCGTAGTGTTATTCGGGTCAGTTTGAGTTGCAGGCCAGTTACTAGTTGGTGCTGCATAACTTTTAGCATCTTCACCTGGGTGCTGAACGTTGATGAAGATAGCTTTGTAATCAGGGGTCATCGTTACACCTGTGATCTCACATTCTTTTGGACCTGTGAGGAAACGACGAAGATTTTCATCATTCACTTTTGCCCCAACGATGGTTTCAGTCCCATTTGATGTTGTTGCCTTGCTACCATCGTTCAGTTGACCCGGTAGTGCTGCCAGCATCATACAGTTCGTAACATCCGTATATGCACCATCGTCAGTTTGAATCCACAATACACCGCGTGGGTCAAACCACATACCATCTGGTGATGAGAAATCATTGCTATCAGTTAAACCAGAAAGGTTAATGTTTGATGCCATGGCTGCTTCTGCACCAAATAAGTAGATATCCCATTTGAAGCTTTCAGCTGTGGTTTTATCCTCAGCTTCACGGAAGCGAATGATGTGGCCATTCACATTACCTTTTTGTACTTTTTGATTGTTATATAGATCTTCATAATTTCGCGGATTCGCTGCGTCAGTCGGATAGCTTGAACCACGATTCGAGTTATTGGTGAGAGTCACATAGACTTCACCATTAACAGGATTGACTGCACACCATTCAGGGCGGTCCATTTTAGTTGCACCAACAGAATCTGCCGCCAAGCGTGCGAAAGTTACGACATCTGCTTGTGATTTAAATGGATAGACAGGATTACTTTCTGTTAAGCCATTCTTACCATAGCTTAACTCTAACCACTGACCTGTACCATCAGCATTGAATTTAGCAACATAGAATTTACCGCTGTTCATATATTTATCACCAGCGCGGTAACCACCGTTGATATCTTTTGGATCCCACTTAGCATCGGATACAAATTTATAGATATACTCACCGCGTGAGTCATCACCCATATAAAAAGCTAGGTTCTGACCTTCAATGACGCGGCTAGTACGACAGTCTTCATGAGCAAAACGTCCAAGAGCAGTACGTTTTACAGGTGCTTGGCGGCTATCAAATGGATCGATTTCGACCATCCAACCAAAAGTATTTGGTGCATTGCGGTAATCTTGTCCTGCATTAGCTGCTTTTACATCAGCATTCCAACGATCATAAAGATCTTGGGATTCAACTTGACCTTGTGCAGTTTCCCAACCATAGCGTGAATTTGTATTTAAATATTGAATTCGCCCTTGTTCATCTAAGTTTGGTATTTTATTTTTTTGAGCATCTAAGATATAAATAATTTCGCCTTTTTCATTCTTCTTTGGCGTCCCATCTGGATTTTTTTCATATTGATAATCAATAGATAGACCTAAACCATAGCGTTTGAGCGCAATCTCTTCTGTTGCAGTACGTTGGTATTTATCAGTCCCTGAACGTTGGAAGTAACCAATGAAGTTTTCTTCAGTAGTGAGGTAAGTTCCCCATGGCGTGTAGCCATTACCACAGTTGTTATGTGTACCACGGGTTTGTACACCCGATGGTGAGAACTTAGTCGCAAGTAATGCATTACCCGCAGCAGGACCAGCAAACTCCATTAGAGTCGAACCAGTAATACGACGGTTATAAACTGAGTTTTTGACCAGTTCAACTTTTTGAGTTTTGGTGTCTTTCTTTACATGAATGATCGAGACGCCGTGAGCATTTACCTCACGGATTACTTCATCTTCTGGGCGGCGACCATCAACTTTGCTTGGTCCTTTAGGATGCAAGAATGTTGGATTGATATATTCATGATTTAGAACCAACAAACCATCATTTGACTGCTGTTCATCATAACGACCTGTTGCAGTATTTAGACCAAAATAACTCATGCCGTCATGACAGTCGCCTGAACGGAATTGGAAACTTGGACCTGATGGAATATTGTTGTCATCCCATTCTGCGTATGTTGGATTGATTGAGTCCCCTAAAGCATACAGAACATGTGCTTCATAACCTTCAGGTACAGTCACGATATCGTTTAGATTTTTAGGCACTGTAGTGAAGTTTAATTTTTCAGGTTTCTTATTTGGGTCAATAGGAGGGTTGGTTCCGCCGTTATTATTATTCGATTTATTATCGTTGTCATTGCAGCCAGTTAAAGTTGATGCCAAAGTCAGTGCGACAGCACCGCTTGCAGTTTTAGTGATGAGGCTACGGCGGTTAATATGTTGTTCTAAAATGTCACGGAAATGAACATTTGTAGACGTGTTATTGTCCAGTTCTTGGTCTTCATGATATGGCGTCAGCTGTGTCATGGAATCATCCTAAGTTTATATGTGCGATAAAAAATTTCCCGCCTTTAACTTAGTTTTTAATTCTGACGCTGCCTTGACAGTTATGTGACAAATACATTAAAAATCAATAAATAATAAAACGTTTAGTCAAAAAAAACAGGTGCTAGACCTGTCCTAAAATTGGATCATTTAAGTCTAAGCTGTTGCTTTTGATTTTTCTAGAACTTTGCCTAATAAGAGACCAAGTTCAAACAATAACCACATTGGAACGGCGAGCATAATCATTGAAATAGCGTCAGGTGGGGTAACAAACATCGAAATGAAAAAACATCCCACGATAATAAATCGTCTTTTTTCAACTAAACTTTGCGTGCTGACAACACCGATTAAGATCAGTAACAAGGTAACGACTGGAATCTCAAAGGTCAGACCGAAGACTAAGAAAAGTTTTAAGCAGAACGCCAAATAACTATTAATATCGGTCATTGGTGCCACTGTTTCGGGTGAGACACTGATGAAAAAATGTAAAATTGAAGGTAAAGCAATAAAATAAGCAAATGCAATACCCAAATAAAACAAGCAAATACTACTCACTAAGATCGGGAGAGCTAAAGATTTCTCTTTTTCATATAGGGCAGGTTTGGCGAAAGACCAAATCTGATAAATGATAAAGGGCATAACCAGCATTAATGCCACGAAGAAATTTAGCTTAAAAGGTGCCATAAATGTTGCTGTAACATCCGTTGCAATCATGGATGAACTTACAGGCAACTGAGCTCGTAATGGCTCAGACAGGATTTGATAAGTACGATTGGCAAAGGGCAATAAACAGAAAAAAAGTAATAGAATAGCAGCAACGATTTTAAATAAATGCTGTCGCAGAATCATCAAATGCTTGGTGATTGGCATTTCCTCAAGCTTAACGTCTTGTTCTTGCTCACCCAAAGAAGACTGAGGGAGTTGAGAGCTAGAGGGTGAACTCATACTGCTACCTTTAATTCTGGAACCGAAGTTATTTTTTCTAATGATGAAGCTGATACCGATGCATGCAATAGGGCAATTTTCGGAAGGTAAATCACAGGCAATGGGTGAAGAATAAAGTGGTAGATCACCTGAATCTGACATTTTTGCGTAGCAGCTTTTTGAGGATCTTCTTGAAGCGAGACCTTTTGCTGCTCAAATGCTGTCATTTGCGCCTGCATTTTTTGTTCAAGCTCAGCAATGCGTTGCATTTCTTGCTGCATTTGCTCTCGTAGTTCGGACAGACGTAATTCACGATCTATGTCATTTTGAACATTGCTAACCGTACGTTTAATTTTTGCGTACCATTTCCCAACGAATCGGGCAGCTTCAGGTAACTTATCAGGCCCTAATACAAGTAAGGCGATAATGCCGAACGCTAGGAGTTCGGACATTCCCAAATTCAGCATAATGGTGCTCGCTTAGCTTTTTATTGAGCTTTCAGAATTTTTTACTTGAGCATCGATGGTACGTGGTTCATTTAGAGAAGCTGTGGTTTCGTCTTCATCTTTCATCGACTTTTTGAAATCTTTAACGGCACCACCAACATCTTTACCCAGATTTTTTAGTTTTGATGTACCGAATAGTAAAATAACCACGATTGCAAAAATGAGCACGTGCCAAATAGATAAACCAGCCATAACCGTTTCCTCTTAAAATTTAGCTCTATCTCAACAGGTTGGCGTGACAAAGATGTGACATTTATATTGCAATTTTAAGACAATGAGGATGGTAGATGGTTTTGCAAAAGGGATAGAAACCTGAATAGATGATTCAGGTTTCTATAAATATTAACTTAGACTTGCTTTAAAAAGTTGCATCGCTTGACCACGATGGCTGATTTTATTTTTATCTGTTTTGCTTAATTCGGCACTGGATAGATTAAGTTCTGGCAACCAAAATAGTGGATCGTAACCAAAACCATTTTCACCACGCGCAGCTGCTAAAATCTCACCTTTCCATATGCCTTGGAAAATCTGCGGCAGAGGGTCTTCTGCATGTGTCACAAGTGCAAGTACGCACACGAACATACCTTCTATGCTTTCGCTATTTTTGCGGAAGGGAATGAGATCAGCCAAAAGCTTTTCATTGTTCGCTGTATCATTGCCATGTTCACCGGCATATCGTGCAGAATAGATCCCAGGTGCACCACCTAAAATTGGGACGCATAGACCTGAGTCATCCGCAATCGCTGGTTTTCCTGAAAGTTTAGATGCATGGCGCGCTTTGATAATCGCATTTTCAACAAAACTTAGACCATCTTCGATGGCATCTTCAATATCCAGTTTACCTTGAGGAATGATTTCGACAGGTAGATCGAGTTGTTGAAATAGGTGCTCAAATTCTGCGATTTTACCTTTGTTGTTGCTCGCAAGTACAAGCTTGCCTTGTGTTAGCCATGAAGGAGTAGACATATAAATTTTGTATTACAGAAGAATAGACAAATTATAAGGGAGATTCCGAAGAGGTGATATAGATATATTTAGAGATAAGGATTTTCACTTTCCCATGGTTTACTTGAGAAAATAATATTGCCATCTTCAACACAAAGTACCCAAGTATATAAAAATTCTTCACCTAAACCACGGCATTCGATATTGGCATTAGGAAATAGTGAAATAATCTGTTCAACTAATTGGAAACAATAAATAGGATCAACATTGATACTTGATTTGCCATCAGTAAATGCTGTAATTAAATCGTGATAGGTATCTTCATGTATAGCGTCCTGAGCGAGCATTTTAAAAATATTTTGTTTTTGAGTTGAAAGATCAATCTCATCGAATTGAGTGTATCTGATTTGTAGTTCTGTATAGAAGCTCATATCTATTCTATTGATTATATAAATTATAAAACCGATTCAACATTTTATTTAATCTGCTAAATCGGTTTTATATCATTGAAAATATTTTAGACTGGCTTTTATTGTGCTTGAATCCATTTATCAGCACGGTCGCGTGCAGTGCGGATTTGCTCTTGAGTTAAGTTTGCAGCCAAAGCGGTTTTCTTACCTTCTGACAAGCTAATCACTTTAGTATCAAGCATGCCATCACGTGTTGAAAGCTCATACCATTGATAAGCGCCAATATAGTTTTTCTTTTGTTCTTCCATCACAGCAAGATTAAAGCTGGCACGGTTATCACCATTACTTGCCGCTTTTTCAAAATACTTGCGCGCTAATACTTCATCTTTTTTGGTGCCAATGCCATCGGCATACATACGACCAACATTGAGCTGTGCAGCGGAAATACCTTTGTCAGCAGCAGCTTTAAATAAAGCAAACGCTTGTTTCTCATCTTTTGCAACGTCCTTACCATGTTGGTAACGAGTTGCTAAATAAAACTGTGCCCCAGCCTGACCTGCTTTTGCAGCGTTTTGCAATTCACCAATACTCATCACTGAATATCGTGCTGCTTGTGCAGCAACGGATTGCGGTTGAGCAACATAGTCTGCATGCGCTTGTATGCTGATCAGACCAAATAAAAATGTGCTGATTAATGTCTTTTTCATAGAGCGCTCACTCGATAAATTGCGACTTCACCAAATAGGTTCGGCATATGCTTACTGAGCAAACTACCTTGTTGGTCACCATTAACGGCAAGTCGATTAATAATTTTAATCCGATTCTCAGCACATAAGGCTTCAAAGTCACGGAATGTACATAAATGAATATTCGGAGTGTTATACCACATATAAGGTAAAGCCTCCGAAACAGGCATTTTCCCTTTTAATGCAAGAAAAGAACGAGTCTTCCAATATGCAAAATTTGGAAAAGTAATAATTGCTTGCTTACCAACACGCACCATATCACGAAGTAATACATCAGGTGCATCTACAGCTTGCAAAGCTTGTGCCATCACCACAGAGTCAAAAGATTGATCGGCAAAGCGGCTTAAACCTAAGTTTAAGTCCTGTTGGATAATATTTAACCCCCGACTGATGGCAATTGCAATCTTTTCTTGATCAATTTCTAAGCCATAAGCACGAATATTGTGCTGTTTGCTCATATGAGCCAATAATTCGCCATCGCCACAACCTAAGTCTAGCACGCTAGAATTTGGATTAATCCATTTTTCGGCGAGTCGTTGATCTATACGCATTAGTTCAGCTCCTGCGATGTCGATTGCAACTGTTGTTCTCCACCTAAAAATGCACGTAAGGATTTTACATACAGCGGAATTGGGAACAAGAAAGAGTCATGGCCCTGTTCAGCATCAATTTCCAAGTAACTCACAGGTTTATGATTATCAATCAAAGCATCAACCAATTCCTGTGAACGGCTTGGACTAAAACGCCAGTCTGTGGTGAATGAAATTACCAAAAATTGACATTTCGGTTGACTCATTGCTTTGGTCAATGAATGCTCATACTCACGAGAGGGGTCAAAATAATCCAAAGCCTTGGTCATAATCAAGTAAGTATTTGCATCAAAATTACGGCTAAATTGTTCACCTTGGTAACGCAAATAGCTTTCAACTTGGAACTCAACATCAAAACCATACATAAACTTGCCAGATTTTAGATCTCGTCCAAATTTTTGTTTCATGGCTTCTTCTGATAGGTAAGTGATATGACCAACCATTCGCGCCAAAATCAAGCCCCGTTTTGGATAGCTATCATTCTCTAAATAACGTCCATGATGAAAGTCTGGATCGGACAGAATAGATTGGCGTGCGACTTCATTGAACGCAATATTTTGAGCAGAAAGCTTTGGTGCACTCGCAATAATCGCACATTTCTTTAAACGATCTGGATAATCCAACGACCATTGCAAAGCTTGCATGCCTCCCAATGAACCGCCGATGACGGCGTACCATACATCAATACCAAGACGATCAGAAAGCATGGCTTGGGTCTTTACCCAGTCTCGTACAGTCACGAGAGGGAAGTCAGGGCCATAGGGACGATTTTCATTTTCAGGATTGGGTGAGATTGGTCCCGTAGAGCCACTACAACCACCGATATTATTCAGTGCAACTACGAAAAAGTGATTGGTATCAATTGCTTTGCCAGGACCGATACAACTGTCCCACCAACCTGCTTTTTTATCATCTTCATGATGATAACCTGCGGCATGATGGTGACCTGATAGGGCATGACAAATTAAGATGGCATTGGAATGATCTGCGTTGAGTGTTCCATAGGTTTCAACCATTAAATCAAAGCGAGGTAATACCCTCCCACACTCAAGTTCTAATGGTGCTTCAAATGAAAATTTTTGTGGTGTGACTAAACCCACTGAATCCGATGGAAAAGACACTGGAATCGTTCGTCCTATAAATCTTTTATCAATAATAAAAAGGATACCAACTCTGGTATCCTTTTTAAACGATTGTTTTTGTTAAACTGCAGCGGCAACCACTTGATCCGTTGTTAACACACCTTGTTCAATCAATCGGTTGGTACATGCAATAATGGCTTCGATTGATGACGTAACGATGTTGTCATGTACGCCTGCACCAAATGCGCTTTTGCCTGTGCCTTTCACTTGGAGTTCAATTAAAGCAAGGGCTTTGGCATTTGCACCAGAACTAATACTACGTTCTTCATAGTTCACAACATCGATTGGCAACTGTAAAGCGTTCAACATTGCAGAGATTGGGCCATTACCTTCACCACGTAAGCGTTGAATCTCACCTTCAATTTCAATGTCTAATTCAATGATTTGTGTGCCATTGATATCAGACAACTGATAGTGTTTAGTTTGATAATGGTGGTTTTTGATATCCACATAAGTCTTTTCGAACAATGTCCAAATCTCATGCGCACTGATTTCTGTACCATTTTCATCAGTATGTTGCTGAACGATCTGACTAAACTCAATCTGAACACGACGTGGTAAGGCAACGTTGTAATTTGATTCTAATAAATATGCAATACCGCCTTTACCTGATTGGCTATTCACACGAATTACCGCATCGTAGTCACGACCCAAGTCTTTCGGATCGATTGGCAAGTAAGGCATATCCCAGATTTCTTCATTTTTCTGGAATTCAAAGCCTTTTTTAATTGCATCTTGGTGCGAGCCAGAGAATGCTGTGAAGACTAAATCACCTGCGTATGGATGACGAGGATGAACAGGCAAGCCTGTACATTCTTCAACTGTAGCGATGATTTCATTGATGTTCGAGAAATCTAAATTCGGTGCAACACCTTGGGTATACATGTTCAAAGCGATGGCTGCAACGTCAACGTTACCTGTACGCTCACCATTTCCAAACACACAACCTTCAACGCGGTCAGCACCAGCCATAATCGCCAATTCAGATGCTGCAATACCACAACCACGGTCATTATGGCAGTGAACAGAAATGATCACACCATCACGACGCGCCAAGTTGCGATGCATCCATTCGATTTGATCGGCATAGACATTTGGCGTTGACACTTCGACAGTTGCAGGTAAGTTCAAAATCACTTTATTGGTTGGCGATGCTTCCCAAATTTCTGTGACTGCATCACATACATCCTTGGCAACTTCTAATTCTGTTGCAGTGAAACATTCCGGACTGTATTGAAATACCCATTCAGTTTCAGGATATTGTGCTGCATATTCTTTGACTTTATTGGCTGCATTGATGGCAAGTTGTTTCGCACCATTGACATCGACATTCAAGACTTTTTGACGGAATGTTGGTGAGTTTGAATTATAGATATGCACGATTGCACGCTTTGCGCCCACTAAGGATTCAAATGTACGTTCAATCAAATGATCACGTGCTTGCACTAAAACTTCAATGTAGACATCTTCTGGGATCAAATCTTCTTCGATCAATTTGCGAGCAAAGTCAAAGTCGATTTGGGATGCAGATGGAAAGCCAATTTCAATATGTTTAAAACCAATTTTTACCAACATATGGAACATTTTTAATTTTTGTTCCATATTCATCGGTTCAAAAATCGCTTGGTTACCGTCACGAAGATCGGTACTCATCCAAATTGGCGCTTGGTTAATTTCATTATTTGGCCATTGACGGTCTGGTAAATCCACACGTTGATACATACGGCGGTATTTTTTACTTGGATCTGCCAACATTTTGCTAACTCCTTGTCATAGCAGGGGTTGCAAACTCAGCGTAAATGCAACGTGCTACTTTATATATGGTGTCTATTCGAAATAATTTAAAGAGAATCTGTGTCGAGTACCTAAAAATTTAGGTCAAAAAAGTTATATGCGCGCGAGGCGCAGCATCAGGAGAGCAGCGAGATGTTTTTTATGAGACGGATGGATAAAGCCGCGATTTGTTTTCATCATCTACCATTCAACGCAGTTATTAGGTTGTGTTGCTATATTAATCACGTAATAGAAAACAGTCTAGGTGAAAATACAGGCAACTGCAAAGGTCTATCTAAACCTATAAAGCATTTTAATTTGTATGAACAAGAAATAATTTCCTATTTTTGCGCTAAATAGAAAAATAATGAAAATATTTACCGAGATATTGGCTAATCTCGGTAAATAAAATCTTGGTTAATCTCATTTACGCTCGCTGTTCCCATCAGTGCCATGGTAATTTCTAATTCTTCTTTTAAAATTTAAAACCCTTTTGAGGGAGTTGGAGTTTTTGAACTCATCCAAATCCCCAAAAAGGGTTTTATCCGAAGCTGAATCTTTACAACGTGACTGAATTAGAAATCATAAGATATAGATAACCAATAGTTACGACCTGATAGGTAGGTGCCTGACATACTTGAGCTGATTTGCATGTAGTCATAATAAGAGGCAGGATTACCCTGAGCATCTATATATGAACCATTACTGCTAAAGTCTTTGTCGAGTAAGTTGTTGACAGAACCATTAAAACGTAATTGATCATTAACGCTGTAACTAGCACCTAAGTTGAATAAATTATAGCCTTTTAGTTTGTTATTGGTTGCATTGTAAATAATAGCGGCATCACCGGTAGTTTGTTCAGTATCGTAACGCTTACGATCTGACTTGTATTCATGCTGCAACCATAAATCAAATGCATCATTGATATGCCAAGTTGAGGTCATATTAAAGGCATTCTTGGGTACGTTACTTAGGTATGAACCTTTGTTTTTACCCTTGGTAATTTCTGATTCCATGTAAGTATATGCTGCTTTAATGTCCCATTCTGGAATAATGCTATATTTGAGACTAAGTTCAATACCTTTGGTTTCTGCTTCATCCGCATTGATTTTTTGGTTAAAGCTATTTTGGGTAATATGTGAACCATAACTCACACAACCTGGTTGATTTGGATTTGTTGCAGAAGAACAATTTAATAATTCTGGCCCATCTGTAATCAGGTTCTTAATCTTATTAAAGAACGCTGTAGTGGTAAGGTCTAAATTGCCATTGTTATAATTAAACCCAAGCTCATAGTTGGTTGATTCTTCTGGTTTTAAGTTTGGGGACCCCACATTAAAAGAGGTTCCTTGTCCAGTGATACTGATAATACCATTGTGAAGGTCTTTGGCTGAAGGTGCTTTGTAGCCTGTGCTGACACCACCTTTTAGCGTCAAGTTGTCATTTGCGTTCCAGACTAGGTAAGCACGTGGGCTAAATTGACCACCGAATCCAGAGTGATCTTCATAACGACCACCAAGAGTGAAACCGAGATTTTCGAGAATACGCCATTCATCTTCAGCATAGACAGAGAAAGAGTCTTTTTTGAACGTAGAACCAAAGCCAGCTATGTCATCTGCAATTTTAGCCTCTTTATATTCAGCACCGACAGTTAACTTATGATCAGCAATAGGTAAAACTACATGCGAGTCGGCAACAAAATCAGTATTCTTTAATGTACGATCCTGACCTGCTGAGGCATTTCCTGGGAAAGTATTATGCGGTATAGTGCGCCCAATCGTTTCAGTTTTGGTTTGACTAACATAGGAGGTCCATTGACCAAAACTATAGTCACCGTCATGACCTAAAGCAATCTGATCACGTTTAAACTCTAATTTATCTTTATAGCCTGTAGCGCCCAGTTCCGTTGCACCTCTTGGTACGGTCGTCCAATCTTGTGTACCTAAACGGCTATCATCGTTTTTATAAGTTTGATTTGAGTGAAAGCCATCTATCCAAAAACTATTTTGATCATTCAATTTAAATGATAATTTTCCACCGATATCATAGATATCTGCTTCGCTTGGGCGAGGATCACGACCTGACGTGCCTGGAACACGTTCCGACTTTTGACGATCTAAATAAGAACCACGTAGTTGTACGCCAAGTTTATCCTGAATAATAGGACCATTTACGACTAAGCTGGTTTTCCATGAATCGGCTTCACCGCCATGTTCCATCACATTGCCACTTACAGTGACATTACCATTCCATTCATTGCTAATCTTTTTGGTAATAATGTTAATCACACCACCCATTGCTTCAGAGCCATAGCGTGTAGCCATTGGTCCTCGAATCACTTCAATGCGTTCAATAGAAACCAACGGTGGTAAAAAACCATTAGCGGATTCACCAAAACCATTTGGTGTCACGTCTGAAGAGGTGGTTTGGCGACGACCATCAATCAGAATTAGACTGTATTCATTTCCTAAGCCCCGCATTTTAATATTTAAGCCAGAGGTCTTGCCGATACCATCACGGATATCGATACCAGGAATATCAGTAAGTAGATCCGCAATGCTGGTCGCATTTTTCTTTTCAATATCTTCTTTTGTTACAACACTAATAGAAGCAGGCGCATTTTTAATGTCTTGCTCGTAACCTGCAGCAGATACCACAATGGTTGAGAGCTGATGGGTGGTTGGCTCATTGTTATTGGCATATACAGTACTCGATGCAAGCGCGAGCAAAGCGGCGGAGAGAGGATGAGGATTAAACCTTGCCATAATTAAAAATATCCCTAAACAAAAATAAAAGTCACGAGAATGTGGGTGGTATATAGATGTGTTAATGATAATGATAAAACTTATCATTAACAACAAAAAGAAACATTGTTTTAAGTTTGATTTAAGAATCTTAATAAATTAGGGTGGGTGGGCAGATAAAGTGACTTTTTCATCATCTAATTTTGTATATCTGAAAAGTTGTCATATAATGTGGCACTTTAAAAAATTGTTACTACTAACTAAATATCGAGGAAGCCATGCAAGTAACGACTGAAGCGGTTTCGGGCGTTGCCCGTCGTTTAAATGTTTCTGTACCGACGAGCCGTGTTAACGAGCAATTTGAAGCTCGCTTAAAACGCACTGCCAAAACTGTGAAGATCAACGGCTTCCGTCCAGGTAAGGTGCCTTTAAATGTTGTTCGCCGTGAATATGGTGCAAGCATTTATCAAGAAGTTGTAAATGACGTCATCCGTGACACTGTTTTCGAAGCAATTCAACAAGAGAAAATCAATGCTGTCGGTATGCCGAACATTGAGAAAGTGGAAAACAAAGATGATGCTTTAGTTTATGAAGCAACTGTTGAAGTTTATCCAGAAGTAGAAGTGAAAGCTTTTGCTGACTTAGAAGTTGAACGTAAGTCATCAGAAATCAATGATAAAGACGTTGATGTCATGATTGAAAACTTGCAAAAGCAGCGTGCTTCTTGGACTGAAACCAAAGGCATGGCGAAAAAAGACATGCAAGTGACTTTCGACTTTGAAGGTACAGTTGATGGTGAGAAGTTTGAAGGTGGTGCTGCTGAAGACTTTAAACTTGTTCTTGGTTCAGGTCGTATGATTCCAGGTTTTGAAGATGGCATCATCGGCATGAAAAAAGGCGAAGAGAAAGTGATTGATGTTACTTTCCCTGAAGACTATCAAGCTGAAAACTTGGCTGGTAAAGCAGCTCAATTCAAAATCACTGTAAAGCTTGTTGAAAAACAAAAGCTTCCAGAGATTGATGCTGAGTTCTTAAAAATCTTTGGTTTAACTGAAGAAGAAGGCTTAGACAAATTAAAAGCTGACGTTCGTAAGAATATGGAACGTGAAGTTCGCAATGGTCTTCGTAACCAAGTAAAACAAGCGGCATTTGATGCACTTGTTGCTGCAAACGAAATTGAAGTTCCAGCTTCTATGGTTGCTCAAGAAATTGACCGTCAACGTCAACAAATGATCCAACAATTCACTCAGCAGTTTGGTGCTCAAGGCGCAGGTGCATTTGACAGCAGCATGCTTCCTGATGAATTGTTCAAAGAACAAGCTGAGAAATCAGTTAAGCTAGGCGTATTGGTAAGCAAAGTATTGGCTGATGCTAAACTTGAAGTTGATCAAGCACGTGTTGATGCTTATATCGATGACATGGCTTCTTCTTATGAAGATCCAACAGAAGTTGTTGAATACTTCAAAAATGACAAACAACAACGCGCTCAAATTGAAGCTGTTGTGTTAGAAGATCAAGTGGTTGATCACATTTTAGCTGCTGCTAAAGTAACTGATGTTGCGATCAGTTATGAAGACTTATTGAAAGAACAACAAGCTCGCCGTGGCTAATTTTTCAAAAGTTCTGAAGAAAGGCGCGTAAGCGCCTTTTTTTATCTGTCTTTGTCTCTGTTATGAATGTGTTAATTTGTCGAAAAATTGCCAAAAATCAGCTGAAATAATCGAATAATTCAGAGTGAACCTTTTGCAATTTCATCGATTATCCCTCATATTGTTGGCATAGACCGAGTCACAATAATTTAGGAATAAATAAACGTATGTATGTTCCAACAATTGAAAATGCTTTAGTTCCTGTTGTCGTTGAGCAATCATCTCGTGGTGAACGTTCATTTGATATTTTTTCACGTTTATTGCGTGAGCGCGTTATTTTCTTAACGGGCGAAGTTGAAGATAACATGGCAAACCTAATCGTTGCACAAATGTTATTCTTAGAAGCAGAGAACCCTGAAAAAGATATTCACCTTTATATTAATTCACCAGGTGGCTCAGTCACTGCGGGTATGGCGATTTATGACACCATGCAGTTTATTAAACCTGATGTTGTGACTTATTGTATGGGACAAGCAGCATCTATGGGTGCATTCTTGTTAAATGCAGGTGCGAAAGGTAAACGTTACTGTCTTGAAAATGCACGCGTCATGATTCACCAACCATTAGGTGGCTTCCGTGGTCAAGCTTCTGACATCGAAATCCATGCACGTGAGATTTTATTTATCAAAGAGCGTTTGAATCGTTTGATGGCTGAGCATAGTGGGCAAGACTATGAAACAGTGGCTCGTGATACTGATCGTGATAACTTCATGACAGCGCAAGCGGCGAAAGAATATGGTTTAGTTGATCAAGTATTAAGTAAGCGTCCGTAATTTTAAAGATTTAGAATTGGAGTAAATATGTCCGAACATCCTCAAGGACAAAAACATTGTTCATTTTGCGGTAAAACGCAGTCTGAAGTCGGGAAACTGATTGCAGGTGAGGACGCATATATTTGTAATGAGTGTGTGGATGTCTGCATGGACTTGGTTCAAACGAGTCAACAAGTTGAGGCAGGTGATTGGGCGAGTAAACCTTTGCCTAAGCCGCATGAAATACGTGCTGCCTTGGATCAGTATGTTATTGGACAAGATATCGCTAAGAAAACCTTATCTGTTGCAGTGTACAACCACTACAAGCGTTTAAAAGCAGGGCAGTCAGGTCATACACATAAAGAGATTGAGATTGCGAAAAGTAATATTTTGCTGATTGGACCTACAGGTTCAGGTAAAACTTTACTTGCACAAACACTTGCACGTTTACTCGATGTTCCTTTTGCAATGGCTGATGCAACTACATTAACCGAAGCTGGTTATGTAGGGGAAGATGTTGAAAACATTGTACAAAAGCTTTTGCAAAAAGCTGACTATGATGTTGAGAAAGCGCAAAAAGGAATCATCTATATTGATGAGATTGATAAGATTACGCGTAAATCTGAAAATCCATCGATTACCCGTGATGTGTCTGGTGAAGGCGTACAGCAAGCGTTATTAAAAATGATTGAAGGTACTGTCGCATCAATTCCTCCACAAGGTGGCCGTAAGCATCCTCAGCAAGAATTCATTCAGATTGATACTGCAAATATTTTGTTTATTTGTGGTGGTGCGTTCTCTGGTTTGGAAAAAATTGTCCAGCAGCGTCAAGAAAAAGGTGGAATTGGTTTCACCGCTGATGTGAAAAACAAAGATGACAGTAAAAAAGTCTCTGAACTATTCCGTCAGGTGGAAGCAACAGATCTTGTGAAGTTTGGTTTGATTCCAGAATTCATTGGTCGTTTGCCTGTGATTGCAACATTAGAAGAACTGGATGAAGAGGCATTAATGCAGATTCTGACAGAACCGAAAAATGCATTAACTCGTCAATACCAGTATTTGTTTACGATGGAAGATGTAGATCTAGTCTTCGAAGAGTCAGCTTTACGTGCGGTGGCGAAGAAAGCATTAGAACGTAATACAGGGGCTCGCGGTCTGCGTTCTATCTTGGAAAATGTACTGCTTGAAACGATGTATGATTTACCGAGTCGTTCAGATGTGGGTACTGTGATTGTTGATGAAGCTGTGATCAATGGAACAGCGAAGCCGAAGTTTAAGGCTGAGCGCTTACCTCAAACGACCAGTGTAGAAACAGTTGAAAAGAAAGACTTAAAGGTGATCGACTCCAAGTCAGCATAATCCTGATCTTGTATCGTTTATCTAAAAAGCATGAAAGGCTTCGCTTTTCATGCTTTTTTTATTTGCAATTAGACGTTGAGGTGTTAATCTTAAAAATTGAAAAATCCGCATAGTATTGCGTAGTTAAAAATAAATCCAAGAAAACGCCTTGAGGGATGTCATGCGTTATTTAATATTATCATTGTGCTGTGCAGGGGTGTTGGCAGGCTGTCAAAGTCATAAGACAGTTGAAGAAAAACCAACAGCGCTGACTGCAACGCTACCACCTATTGATACTGAGAAAGAGCCTGGTTTATTTGATCAATACCATGTGGGTGGTTTCACAGTGGGTGGTTGGGTAAATCAAAAATTAGGTCAGCATTTCAGTCCGATTAAACCGCAAAATGAGCAGGCTGCTGTGGTCTACTTATATCGTCCTGATACGCGTTGGAATCGCCAAGAGATCGCCGCTGCAAATTTATTTATCAATGGGCATCGCATTCCAAGCTTATTGCATAATCACTATTATTGGCTTGAATTGCCTGCTGGCACTTATCGTTTAAGTGTGAGTCGTCCTTTGGTTGGATTACATTTTCAAAAACCGAAGTACATCGATTTTAGCGTGGACGCAGGGCAGACCTATTTTATTAAGTACGACGAAGAGAACAAAGTCGAGCGTAGTGTGCGTTCAGGTCCATTTATGCCAACACCTGATAAAGTTGCTCGTCAGGAAATCGCATTTACCCGTTTAAAATCGTCTAGTTATAATTTTGTGGCACAGGAAGAATCGGGGAAAGTACGTTCCAAACCCCAAGAGCTTAAACCTGAAAAATATGATGCTAAATCAGAAGTGCATCTCGTGAAGCCTTTTAAATTATGGAATCCTTTGACGTGGTAATATGCCATGATAATCTATGTAGAAAGGCGCAATCTAGTTTTGCCTTTCTACATATAGGTAATTAAAGCTTAGAAATAGTAACCTAAGTTAATATTAAAACGTTGTTCAGTTTTAGAACTATCACCTGCAACGCTTCCTCCGATGAAAGGTTGATTTTTTGCGTTCACAAAGTCGATATAGCTAAAGAAATTACCCGCAGAAACCGCAACACCTGTCGTGTTCATGATAGTATCGCGGCTATTGTCAGATTTATCGTAAATCATCCCGTAATCATTATAAAATTGTAGTTGCGAAATTGGCCCTAGAGAAATGGGTAATGTATAAGCAATATTTGCACTTAATGACTTGGCCTGAGCCGCTATAGAATCATAAAAACCGTAGGCACCTACAATCATGCGATCTGCATTGTTGTTGACATTGTAGTCATATTGGCTGTGCTGTAATTGGAAGTTCCAACGCTGATAATTACTATTGAGATGAACCGCCCATGCGTGGTAATTTCCGACACGGTTTTGGTTGTCATGTAATCCACCATAAAGGGCCGATGTACCTATTTCACTGATAACCCCACCGATATCGAATTGATAACCTACGCGACCTGCAAGCGTATTGTATTCACCAATTTTTTGTGTGGGCTCAGCATAAATATCCTCACCTTTAGTTCGTACGCCAACTACATCGTATGAGTAGCGTTTACTACGATCATCAACATAACCATCAACACCGCCTAATTCATCATTTTTATAGAAGCCTAAATCCAGTCGCCAATTATCTTTCATTTGACGTGAAACTAAGATCCCAAGATCAAAGTCATCCTCTAGACCAATATAATAATTGGGGCTGAAATAGTAGCTGTGAGAGTTATAAGGTTGATTACCAAAGCGCACAGGTGTAATTCCAGCTTTAACTTCCCAATTCGGTAGGAATTCATAACCCAACCACGCATATTTGACGGTCGTCATGTAGTCATAAAAACGCAGTTCTGCACCGAGCAGGATGTCGTCAACATTGCCATTAAATTTGAGTGCGATCATATCGAAATCAAAATCGCCATGACGGTCTTTATTGCCTTTTTCGTATGAGTTGATACCTAAATTGGCACGAACTGCTCCTCCGACTTCAACTTTACTTTTTTTAGCCTCAGTGTGGGTGGTCTCTATTTTCTCATCTGATGCTTTAGCTTGTTGTTGGTGTAGTTTGGTTTCGAGTGCAGCAAGTTGTTGTTTTAAATTATTGATCTGTTGCTGTAAGTCAGGTTCACTTTGAGCATAGCTGCTAGAACAAATAGCAAATGTGGATAGAAGTAAGAATCTTTGATAAAGCATAATATTGAGCGCCCTCCCTTGTTAATGTTTAAGCAGTGTAATAGAGGTTTCATCGTATTATCAAATTTCAAGCATTAAAAAAGGCATTGAGGATAACCTCAATGCCTTTAAAGTGAATATTACTTATATTTTGTTGATATACACGGAAGCTTAAGCTTGTGCAGCATCAACCACTGGAATTTTTCCAATTTTTGCTTGCCAGATTTTTGGAGCAGTTGCGTGGATAGAAGTACCATTGACATCAACGGCAACGGACACAGGCATATCTTCAACCACAAATTTGTAGATTGCTTCCATACCTAGGTCAGCAAATGCAACGACTTCCGCTTCACGTACAGCTTTAGACACGAGGTAAGCAGCACCACCAACAGCCATGAGGTAGGTTGCTTTATTGTCTTTGATTGCTTCAACAGCCGCAGGACCACGATCCGCTTTACCGATCATGCCGAATAAGCCAGTTGCTTCTAAGACTTGACGCGTAAATTTATCCATACGTGTCGCAGTTGTCGGACCAGCAGGACCAACCACTTCATCACCTACTGGATCAACAGGACCGACGTAGTAAATAAATTTACCTTTTAAGTCGACTGGAAGTTCTTCACCATTATTTAACATGTCGACCATGCGTTTGTGTGCTGCATCACGACCTGTATAAATTGTACCGTTAAGAAGTAAGGTATCTCCTGGTTTCCATGAGTCCATTTCTTCTTGTGTAATGGTATCAAGGTTTACACGTTTTGATTGAGAAGAATCCCAAGTCACAGCAGGGTAGTCTTCAAGTTTAGGCGCTTGAATGTGTGCAACACCTGTACCATCTAACTGGAAGTGTGCGTGACGAGTCGCAGCACAGTTTGGAATCATACCGACTGGCTTACCTGCAGCATGACATGGGTAATCTTTGATTTTAATATCAAGAACAGTCGTCAAACCACCAAGGCCTTGAGCACCAATACCCAACGCATTTACTTTTTCGAAGATCTCGATACGGAGTTCTTCCATCTTGTTTTGTGGACCGCGACGAAGTAATTCGTCCATGTTGATTTCTTCCATGAGCGCTTCTTTCGCAAGCATCATGGCTTTTTCAGCAGTACCACCGATACCAATACCGAGCATACCTGGTGGACACCAACCTGCACCCATCGTTGGAACGGTTTTAAGTACCCAATCCACGATCGAATCAGATGGGTTAAGCATCGCAAGTTTAGATTTATTTTCTGAACCGCCACCTTTTGCTGCAACGGTAATATCGACTTTATTCCCTGGTACGAGTTTGTAGTGAATGACCGCAGGGGTATTGTCTTTGGTATTTTTACGACCAAAAGCTGGATCAGCAAGAACTGAAGCACGAAGTACGTTTGAATTTTCTAAGTAACCTTGGCGTACACCTTCGTTCACTGCATCATCTAAGCTCATGGTTAAATCAAATTTAACGTCTAAGCCAACTTCAAGGAAAACGTTAACGATCCCTGTATCTTGACAGATTGGTCGGTGACCTTCAGCACACATACGTGAGTTGATGAGGATCTGTGCAATAGCATCTTTTGCAGCTTTGTTCTCTTCACGATCATACGCACGGCTCATCGCTTGGATGAAGTCTTGTGGGTGATAGTAAGAAATAAACTGGAGGGCATCCTTGATTGATGTAATCAAGTCATCTTGTTTGATGATCGTTGTCATATCAAAATTCTCTTGAGCGGGCGATTAGCTGGCGGGCTAAATTATATGACAAAAAGCTCGGATTGTGGGAGTTTTAAACGACTTTTGGCTAAAGGCCTAAAGATTTGACTCCTTTCTCAATGATCTAATCCTTATTGGTTTTTTAAATTCAAATAATATAAGAGACTTAATAATGAACTTACTTCATGCGCATTTGAGAGGGAGAATAACCAAAATATTTTTTAAATCGATTACTAAAATGACTGCTAGAACTAAAACCATATTGCGCAGAAATTTCGGTTAAATTGAGATTGGTTTGCTGTAATGCTTGATGTGCTTGCTCTAAGCGGCGTTGCATTACATATTGGTGAGGTGGCATACGCATCGATTGCTTAAACATATGGGCAAAATGATACTCACTCAGTTGAGCTTGCTGTGCCAAGTCAGAGAGTGTCAAACTGAGATGGAGATTGTGATCAATCCACTGCAATAATTGTTTCAACACATACGGTGATAATCCCCCTTTAACTTCCGGTGCTTGCCATTGGGCGTGGCTATAATTTTTAATTAAATGGTTGAGTAAGAGTGTGGTTGCGGTACTCATTTGTAAGTGATTTTCACGATTTTGCCATGCACCATTGAGTAAAAAATGTCGGTAAATCATGGCAATGTGTGGATCAGCAACAAAAGTCTGTGGATTTAAAATAATTTGGTTGGGTTCACGATCCCAAACTTGTTCTGCGACACGTTGTAAATGTTGTTGGGTGTAATAGAGATGGACAAAAGTGAGTGAGTCACGAAGATCCCATGTTGATTCAAAATCTTGGGGCATCAAGCACATATGATCAGGGCCACCACCATTATGCCAACCTTGAGCAGTTTTTTGATAGCTTTGATATCCGCCTTGAATGTACATACTTAGTGTATGGTGATTGCTGCAAACATTGACGCGATCTTGATTATTGTGCCACATCGCGAGTTGCATACCTGAACCCAGTTCTACTGAGTCAAGCAATTCAGCTTTATATTGTTGTAATTGATCTAGAATCTGATATTTCATCTTCTACTCAAAGGTTTAAATATGTGACTAGTGTAGCGATTTTTGATTGCGTTTGTCATTAGTAAGGATGATGTAAATATAATCGCAATTTGATGATAATCATCGCAAGAACATGCAAGAGAAAAAGATCTGAAACATCGCAAAATAGCAGCTATGTAAATGATCTGGTTAAATGAGATGAATGCGCTGTTATATGCTTTGGTTGTGTTGATTTGGGGAACCACATGGATTGCGATTAGTTTGCAACAACAAAGTGGAATCTCAGCAAATGTTGCAGTGTTTTGGCGTTTCTTTATTTCAGCGGTTGTTCTCTTTGTCTTTATTGCGCTCACCAAGAAATTACAGAAACTTGCATTAAAAGATCATCTATTTTGTGTATTACAGGGGCTATGTGTTTTTGGCTTAAATTTCGTCTGTTTTTATTATGCTGTGCAATATATTAGCAGTGGGTTGGAAGCGGTGATCTTTTCTATGGCTATGATTTTCAATGTAATCAATGCTAAATTCTTTTTTGATCAAGAGATTTCACCGCGCTTTTATCCAGCCGCTTTGATGGGACTTTTGGGTATGCTGGCCTTATTTTGGCATGATGTGTTTGGTACAACATTGAACTATCAGACATTGATTGGGATCGGATTGTGTGTGTTGGGTACGTATGGCTTCTCACTGGGCAATATGATTAGTACTCGACATCAAAAACATGGATTAGATATTTTTAGTACCAATGCTTACGGCATGTTATATGGTGCGATCTTGATGGCGTTGATTTCGGGGATTAAGCAAGACAATTTCTTTCCAAGTATGCAGTTCAGTGCGTTGAGTGCATTATTGTATTTAGCGCTTTTTGGGTCAGTGATTGGATTTACTGCCTATTTCTATCTCATCGGACGGATTGGTGCAGCGAAGGCAGCCTATAGTACGTTATTATTTCCATTGGTGGCTTTAGTTGTGGCGACAATTTGGGAAGGCTATCAATGGCAGCTTAACGCTGTGATCGGCGTGGTCTTGATTCTTGGTGGAAATGCTATTTTCTTTATCAAAATGCCACGAATCCAAACGATATTTACGTCTTCTAAGCAACTCTGAATGAGCTTGCCATATTTAAGGAAGAGAAAAATGCAGGCGCATTTGGCAAAGCAGATTATCGATATCTATAAGAAATATGGACGTTCATGGACCGAACATCGTGGAACCTATTTGTATGAAAAGGTTTGGTTGGATCGATTTTTATCTTTAATCCCTGTTCCATCCAAAATTCTAGATTTGGGCTGTGGCTCAGCCAAGCCAATTGCGGCATATTTGATTGAGCAGGGTCATGAGGTAACGGGGGTGGACGCTTCGGATGTCATGATTGAAATGGCTCAGCAAAATTTTCCTGAACAGCACTGGATACAACAAGATTTTCGTAGTTTTCAATCAGATCAAAAGTTTCAAGGTATTTTAGCTTGGGACAGTTTTTTTCATTTGACCCATGATGATCAAAGAAAAATGTTTGGGTTATTTTCAGATCATGCTGTGGCGGGTGCTGCATTAATGTTTACTAGTGGCCCTGCACATGGGGAGGCGATTGGTGAGATGTTTGGTGAGCCTCTGTACCATGCCAGTTTATCGGCAGATGAATATCGCCTTTTATTAAAGCAACATGGATTTGAAGTGATAAAAATGATAGCAGAGGATGCTGAATGTGCAGGGCATACGGTGTGGTTGGCAAGATTTATTTGAAAATAGCGATTTAGTGAGATAGATGGATTTTTAATCACAAAAGCCAGTTTTAGTTTGTAGGTATTATTTTTTAGATTTAGTTTAATACAATATCGTTAACTCAATATTTTGGTTGTACCAATATCTTTCGAAAATGCTTTTGGATACATTCGGGAATAAGCACCGTGAATTTCGTTATCAGATAAAGATAATACCTGTCGGAGATTTGTACTCATAAAGGATAGAGTTGCTGCAATGATAAGAATCAGGCTGAGTAAAATCAAAGTTATATTTATGCCGAAGTTACTTATAAAAATACCTGTAATAACAACACCTATTGGGTTTGCGATACCTGTTCCAAATGTGGATGAGGCGCTGACTCTGTTTAGGAAGTTATGTGGTACTGCTGCGCTACGCATAAAACTGGTATTGGTTAGAGCAACCATTAAGCCACAGCCAGCTACACACATGCTAAAACACATCAAACTAAAATAGCCAATGTGAAAAACGGATAAGACTTGGCTCATGAGCGCAAATATTAAAATACCTACACTTAACGCTAAATATCCTGAGTATGTGGTTATTGCTCGACCAAACAAAGAATTGGCGAGAGTTGCGAGTTTTGTTGCGCCTAAAAACATGCCGATTGCAAATGATGTGTCAACGATACCAAGTAGTAGAGGGGTCTTACTAAAATTTTGATAAAAGTAAGTGGGTAGAGCGACACTAAAAAAAGGAAATAAGCCTAAATTTATAAAAAAAGTAATTTTAATTAAACTAATTTCTGGAGGGAGTTGTTTTAGGGTAGAAAAACCACTGTTCCACTTAGGACGTTTGAGCTTAGAGTTTATCTTCGAGCCGACATTTAAAATTTTTATTGAATTTAATAAAATGATTGAGAAAAGAATCAACCCGACGCCAAACCAAATCGTATTATGTGCACCGATGAGCGAAATTAATCCTGTTCCTAATATAGGTGAGCAAAAGGTCACAATTGTCATCGCTGCTGATCGCCATTGGATAGCGCTGGAAAGTTGTTCTTTGCTGATTTGAAATGGAACGATACTGCTTTGGAGTGGTTCACGAATACCAATGGCTAAACCACCTAAAGCTTGGCAAATAATAAGTACAATTGCTAGATAGGTCTGTGTCGTTGCTAACAAGGCGATGGTGATTGCTGAGATTAGACTCATCCAATAACATAATGAAATCAGTCGTTGTTTATCATAGGTATCACCGAGTGATCCAAATATTCCCCGTGCTAAGATGTCTGCCGCTGTGCCTATCGCAACAAAGATTACAAATGCTCTTGCATCGCTGGTTATCGAAAGAACCCACCATGCAAGAGCTAGATGTATACAACGTGAAGCAATACTATTCAGAATTGCGGAAAATTGAACAAAATAAAAACCTTTTCCAAAGGAGTATGGCGTCAAGCTTATTTACTCCTAGGCTAGGTTTATTGTTGCGCTGCCTGAATCGCCGTTAACGCAATGGTAAACACGATATCATCGACCAAAGCACCGCGAGACAAATCATTGACTGGTTTATTTAAACCTTGCAGCATTGGGCCGACACTGACCACATTGGCAGCACGTTGTACTGCTTTATAAGTGGTATTACCCGTGTTTAAATCAGGGAAAATAAATACATTGGCACGACCTGCAACTTGCGAATCAGGTGCCTTTTGGCGCCCGACACTTTCTACTGAAGCCGCATCATATTGCAAAGGTCCATCAATGAGGAGATCGGGACGACGCTGTTGGGCGATTTGAGTTGCTTCAGCGACCTTTTCAACATCCGCACCTGTGCCAGAGGTTCCTGTTGAATAGCTGATCATCGCAATACGAGGGTCGAGACCAAACGCTTTTGCAGAATCAGCAGATTGAATGGCAATCTCGGCCAATTGTTCTGCATTCGGATCTGGATTGATTGCACAGTCACCATACACATAGACTTCATCTGGTAACAGCATAAAGAATACAGAAGAAACCAACGAATAATTAGGCGCAGTCTTAATCAACTGGAAGGCAGGACGTACTGTGTTGGCGGTCGTATGAATCGCACCAGAAACTAAACCGTCAACTTCATCTAAGGCTAACATCATCGTACCCAGTACGACGGTATCTTGAAGTTGCGCTTTGGCTTGTAAGGCATCTAATTTACCTTTGCGTAGCTCAACCATTGGATCGATGTAGCGGTCACGGATAGTGTCAGGATCAATGATCTTTAAATCACTCGGTAATTGAATACCACGAGCTTTTGCAACTTCTGCAACAGATTCGGGTTTTGCCAATAAGATACATTGTGCGATACCTCGATTCTGACAAATCACAGCCGCTTGTACGGTGCGAGGTTCGTCGCCTTCAGGTAGCACAATGCATTTTTTCGCAGAAATAGATTTTTGGACTAACTCATAACGGAATGCTGAAGGAGATAGGCGCGGGTGTAAATTGTTTTGGGTGTGTTGATCCAGCCATTGACTGTCAATATGGCTTGATACAAAGCGTGTAACTTGTTCAGCACGTTCAGTATCATCGATTGGAATTTCATTCCCAAAACGACTGAGTTTCTTCAATGCTTCTAAGGTTGTGAGGGGTGTGTGTAAGACTGGTAAACCTTGTTTGATTGCACTTTGGCAAAACTCAAGCACATTTGCTGCGGGTGGGGATGGTTCTGTGAGAACTAATCCTGCCAATGGTGTTCCATTACTGCTGGCAAGACTGGCAGCAAGTAAAATATCAGCGCGCTGAGATGCACCAATAATCAGCTCACCTGGTACAAATTTGTGAAGTTCAGATTCAATATTAGATGCAATTAAACTGGTATGTAATATACGTCGATGTTTGGCTTCACCTTGATGTAACCATGTTCCATTGACAATCGGGGCAATGTCTAAACTTCGCGGAACGCTCAAAATATTACTAAAAGGCACTAAGCCAATAATAGGTAGGGCCTCGGTTCCGATATGGCGGTTATAACGTTGTAACTCTACTGCATAACGATCTATCTTTTCACCTAAGCGTAAACTTGGATCGAGTGTGACAGGAATTTGTGCCGTATCTTCAGGCAAACCTTTGGTTCGCATAAATAGAATGCCAGTCGTACGTGCTGAAGAAGCGCCACCAAATTGTCTAAGATGTGCATCTATTCGTTCTGCGGTTTTGCGAGGATCTGACAAGTCAGCGGTACTGACCAAGACCACTTGAGCATCTAAAGCTTGTGCTAAGGCAGCATTGATTTCACTCACAAAATGGTCTTGGCCATTTGGAACAAGCCCTTCAACAATGATCACATCATGATGCGCCGCGATTTGGCGATGTAAAGCCACCGCTTCTTCAAGCAATTCATCTGTTTCACCGAGCGCAATCAATTGTGTTAATCGATCATAGGTCATCGGTTCTACAGCATGATGCTGAAATAGATGATGGTATAAGGTTGTGGTGCGATCAACAGTTGCTTCAGCAATTTGAGAGAAGGGTTTTAAAAATCCTGCATTAATGCCTTTACAGTCTAGTGCATAGATCATGCCTAGACAGGCTGAGGTTAAACCTACACCTTCACCAGTTGGAATAAGTAAAATTGTATTCATAATGACCTTAAAATTCGATTTATTGGTTAATTAAGTTGTCCAAGCACTTGGCGCGTTTCTTTGGCAATCCTTCCTTCTTCATCGGTTGGGATGACCCAGATTTGTGGACCTGTACCATGATCAATCCGACCTTCGGTACCACGTGCTAAGCTATTATTTTTTTCTACACTAAATTGCAAACCAAAGTGTGGTAGATAGGCTACGGTTTTCTCACGAATATTGGCAGCGTTCTCACCAATACCACCTGTAAAAATTAAACCATCTAAACGAGGGAGCCCACAACTTAAAGCTGATAAAGATTTAGCGAGACGATAGCAGAAGACTTCGATTGCGAGAGTTGCACCTTCATGCCCATTTTCTGAGGCTTCAACTAGGGTTCGCATATCATTAGAAAGATCAGATAAACCCAGTAAACCGCTTTCTTTATTCAACATATTGTCGATTTTCTGAATATCCCATCCTAGATTATTGGATAAGAACAAAGGGAGGCTTGGATCAACATCCCCACTTCGGGTGCCCATAACGACACCTTCTAGCGGTGTCATTCCCATAGAGGTATCAATACTTTCACCATTCCAGATTGCACAGGTTGAGCTGCCATTACCAAGATGTGCACTGAGCCATCCACCTTGATTTTTTTGGCCAGCTAACTCACTTGCTCGCTCTGAAACATAGGCATGACTCGTACCATGGAAGCCGTAACGGCGAACTTGATAATCTGAGTATAAAAACTGTGGTAGTGCATAACGATAAGCACGTTCAGGCATAGTTTGATGAAAAGCAGTATCAAAGACAGCGACTTGAGGTAAATGTGGAAATAGCGCTAAGGTGGCTTCAATACCAATTAAATTGGCTGGATTGTGTAGCGGTGCTAAAGGAACAGCATGACGAATACGATCAATGGTGTCCTGTGTTAAACGTTCAGCATGTGTCATGGTTCCACCATGTACCACTCGATGTCCGATCGCTTGAGGATTATAATTTGCTAGACGAGCTAATAGCGTTTCAAGTGCTTTGGCGTGATCTGCATAGGGAATGGATAGTTCAAGTGGTTCACCACCGATTGTGATGCCTTTAATCCGTGCATCAGCTGCGCCTAAATTTTCTGCCAAACCGTAAATACGATCTTCACGACGTTCTGAGATCAGGGCATATTTAATAGATGAAGAGCCACAATTAATTACTAATACAGATATAGCCACGTTTGAACACCTAACCAATTTTAAATTTTATGATAAGCATTTTGAGTTTACGATCATCGAAGAACAGTAAAAACAAGCGCAATGTTTTAACATGAGGTGTTGCATTGGCAAAATAGACTTTAGCCTATACAACTTTTTATAAATCAACGGAATTAATATTTTTCAGTATAGTTTGTAAATAAGAAATACTTTTGATTAATCTGTTGGTTTTCACTGTTTTTTTGTATGAAAATATATAAAAACACGATAAAGATCAAATGAATGAACTTTATCGTGTCTTGGTTTAACTAGATGAGTTTTAATTATTGACGGATTTGACCATCACCAAAGACGATCCATTTCTGAGAGGTTAATCCCTCAAGACCTACAGGACCACGGGCATGAATTTTATCAGTAGAAATACCGATCTCAGCACCTAGCCCATATTCAAAGCCATCTGCAAAACGAGTTGATGCATTGATCATTACAGAGCTTGAGTCAACACGCGCTAAGAACTCTCGCGCTAGACTAAAGTTTTCAGTAATGATGGCATCTGTATGATGCGAACCATATTTGTTGATATGTTCGATTGCTTCATCCATGCCAGTCACCACTTTTACCGCAAGAATTGGCCCTAAATATTCAGTATACCAATCATCTTCTGTCGCAGTTTTAACAGAAACACCTAAGATACGTTGTGTCTCTGGGCAGCCTCGTAACTCGACCTGTTTCTCGGCATATAATTCGGCAATATGCGGTAAAAATTCCTCTGCAATTGCTTCATCGACCAATAAAGTTTCCATTGCATTACACACCCCATAGCGATGGGTTTTAGCATTTAATGCAATTGGAAGTGCTTTTTGCAGATCTGCTTGAGCTTCAACAAACACATGACAGTTACCGTCTAGATGTTTAATGACCGGGATACGTGCTTCTTGACTAATACGTTCGATCAGGCTTTTTCCACCACGCGGTACAATCACATCAACATATTCAGTCATGGTAATTAGGTGGCCGACTGCTGAACGATCTGGTGTATCAATCACTTGAACGGCATGTTCTGGCAAACCTGAAATTTGCAAGCCATGTTGAATCGCGGTTGCAATTGCTTTGTTGGATTCAAGAGCTTCTGAACCGCCACGTAAAATAATGGCATTACCAGACTTTAAAGCCAAAGACGCTGCTTCAAGCGTAACATTTGGACGTGATTCATAGATCATGCCAATGACACCCAATGGGACACGCATTTTACCCAATTGAATACCTGATGGACGATAAGCGAGATCGGTAATTTCTCCAATAGGATCAATTAAGGCGATGACATCTTTTAAACCTTGAAGCATTCCTTTAAAACGCGCGGGTGTAAGTTCTAAACGGTCTAGCAAAGCAGTGTCTAATTGTTTTTGACGACCATTTTGCATATCAATTTGATTGGCCGCTAAAATTTGTGTTTGGTTATTTTCCAACGCTGTATAAATCGCAGACAAAGCATGGTTTTTAAGATGAGTTGATGCACTCATTAAAACACGAGAAGCTTGGCGCGCTTGAATACCCACTTGTTGCATATAATTTTCAATAGAATCTTGCATAGCATTTTAAGGATTGCCTGTACTAATAAGATAGTAACAGTCAAATGCAGAACAATGAATAGGCGGAACTGACAATTCAAAAAAATTAAAAATGTTAATTGACGCAAATTTTTTTATTTTAGTGCGATAGAGATATTGAATATAAAACGGAGATTACATATTTTGCAAAAGATTATTGGATTAAACAAGATAAGTGGTAAAGGAAATGATTGCGTATAAAACGTGCATTTGTATAGAATGAAAAAGTATAGGATAAATGTAATACAAATTTTATAAATTTGTTAACTTGCAAGTATAAATCGCTGACAATGAGGTTCTTGCATCAAAAAAATAAACAAGGATGGAGGAAGGACATGAATTCCATTATCCAAATGGACTCGGATTTAAATCATACCTACACAGGGTTTGGTTTTTTCGACATCTACAATAAAAACAGTTTTAAGCAACCAGCACGCACAACATGGATTGATGGTTGGAAAATTGAATATATGGCGATTGCAGATCCTAAAACGATCTATAACACGCCGATTGTAATTGTCGGGGGCGCATTTCAAAACTTTAACTCTTATAAATATTGTGTTGAGCAACTTTTTGAGAGTGGTCCTGTTATTTTAATCGATTTACCATCCATGGGTGCAAATCAACAAATTCGTAATGTTGATACTGGTGAATCTGCAGGTGTTTTAGAATTGCCAGACTTATCAAAAATGCTTGGTCAATGGCTTGATATTGTAGGAATCGATAAAGTTTCCATGATGGGAATGTCTTTGGGATCGGTGGTTGCTTCTTCGTTTGCACATCAACGTCCAGAACTTATTGATCGTATGGTGTTGATGGGTGTCATGCAAAAGACACGTAAAAGTTGGCGTATGCTACTTGAAGAGTCGTTGCATCTCATGCGCGAGGATCGCATGGAAGAGTTTGGGCAAGCTGTTATTTTGTATTTGGTTAATCATGCCAAATTGGATAAAACACGCATGTCACCGACGGCAAAACGTTTGTTTTTTAGACAGATGGCGGAGTTTAGTGCAACCGAGCGTGAACGTTACGAGATCAATTGCAATCGTTTATTGCGTCTAAGTGATGTGCCTGTGCCGCAGTGTAAAACATTGGTTGCAGCAGGGCAGTACGATAGTTTTACTTTACCTCATGAAAATGCGGACTTTGCACTTCAATGTCAAGATATGCATTTTGCTTTGATTGCCAATGCAGATCATGTACCACAATTACAACGTCGTAAAGAAACGATGAATTTGTTTACCTCATTCTTGAAGGGTGAATCCATCGACAATCTTGATGGCATTATTACCATGACACGTGAGGAAATGAAACAGATCGAACGTCGTGGTGAAGAACGTATTCCAGTCTTGCAACCAGAAACTAAACTAACACATCGTCATTTAGATACTGAAGTTTTAGTTAAAGTTGTTGATATCACTTTCTTTGGTGTGTATTTAAAACTTGATGACTTAGAACAGCTTGATTTTGTTAGCCAACATCCGCGTGATTTAGCTTTACATTTAGCTGATGAAGAAGGCGAGTTTAAAATTGAATGCTTAACTTTCGAAGCAACAGTGCAAGGATTACGTATTTTGTTTAAACATGGCAATTTCGATGTTGCTGAGCGTTTAATACGGTTTATTGAGCGTCAAAAACAGTCGTAATTTTAGTTTACGATTAGTAAAAAAGAGAAGTAGATCATTTGATCACTTCTCTTTTTTCTTGTGGGTTAGTTATTACTTGCTTGAATGGTCCAAACCAGATCACCTAAATGTTGTTGTTTATTTTCCAGTATTTTTTGCTCGAAGAATTGTTTAGGTTGTAAGACTGTTACTTGTTTAAAACCAGCTTCATAGAAAAACTGCTCAACTTCTGATGGTGTTTGAAAGTGAAAACTAAATGCACTGCGAGACATCCATTTTAGTAAGCGGCTGCTATTCCAAATAATTGTAGCAAGTTTGTTTTGCGTTGGTTCTGGATAAAGATCAGTAAGATAATGAAGTTCGATAAAATCTTTTCCATAAGTCGCAATGGATTGGATCAATTGGTGTAGTAAAGGCTTATCAAAATAGTTAATTAAACCTTCGCTAATAATCACCAATGGGCGTTTCGAATCAAATACGGCAAAGGCGTCTGCAAATGCTTCTGTAAATAAGTCTACTGATAGCACATCTTCGACATTTTCTTCGATTTGTTGTAATGCGGCTTGCTTGGTTGCAGCCATATCAGGTAGATCAAGTTCACGATAAACAATATCTGGATAGTGTTGTCTAAACCACCAGCCACGCGGAGATAAGCCACAAGCAATTTCAAGTACCTGCAAGTCTGGATGTTGGCGGATGAGTTGCTCTAAATGGGCATCTAGCATAGTGTGGCGTTGCTTGAGCGTAGTGCGCATGCTACCGCCCACATATTTTTCCGCCCAACTTTCAATCGGATGGACTAAAGCAGCAAGTGTTTTTCCTTTGGCTGTTGCAAGAGAGGGATGTGAAATCCCCATCTGATACCAAATATAGCCTGTGTAGTGTGCGGTAAATGAAATGTGGCGATGTTTTGAAAGTTGTTGTGTCATCTGTCCTAGACTCTATTTTTTCCTAATTTAGATATAAAATTCATCTCTTTAAAATATAGAGTGTTTTGACTACATCTTGGTTTAGGTTTGTTATTTACTATCGTGGGGCGGCATGGATGCCGCTGTTGGGCTGGGGTTAAAGGATGTACCCTCAGCCTAACAAAGGATTTTTGCTTACTTTTCATCCCTGAAAAGTAAGTCGAGCCGAAGGCCAAATCCTTTAATCAGATGAGCTCTCGGCAAGATTCCATCGTATGAATAGAACAATTAAAAAAATCTAATCAAAGTTAGAACGAATTCTTAAATTCTTCAATGACTTTTCTGACGTTGTGCCAGTTTTCATCGTCTAAAGTTAATGTTGTGCCGATTTGAATATTTGGAATTTTGCCACGCATACGCTCTAATCGCTGTTGATTTGGCAACGCCAATTTTTGGATTCCATCCAGAGCTGTACATGCAGCATCACGGTCATTGCAGACCAAGCCCATATCACAACCTGCACTTAATGCCGCTTGAATCCGTGCATCTGCACCACCAGCAACACATGCTGCTTGCATACTTAGATCATCGGAGAATAAAACTCCGTCAAATTTAAGTTCTTGGCGAAGAATTGTTTGTAGCCAAAATGGAGAGAATCCAGCAGGGTTTGGATCGACTTGATCATAGATCACATGAGCAGGCATCAAGGCATCGAGTTGAGGCATGAGTTTGATAAAGCTTTGCATATCTTTGTCATAAATTTCTTGATATGAACGGCTATCAATGGCAGCGGCGACATGTGAATCTGCTTTTACCGAACCATGTCCAGGGAAATGTTTGCCTGTGGTAGCCATACCTGCTTTTTTCATCCCACGCATAAAAGCGTCGGCAAGAGGAACAATATCTTGCATATTTTTAGCGAAACCACGATCACCAATCACATCACTGACATCATTCAGATCTAAAACAGGTGCAAAGCTGAAATCAATACCAACAGCTAAAACTTCGGTTGCCATTAACCAACCACATTGTTCTGCTAACTCAATCGCTTGTTGTGGGTTTTCGAGGTAGTGTTCACCGAGTCTTCCCATTGCAGGTAATAAGGTAAAACCTTGTCTCAAGCGTTGTACTCGACCGCCTTCTTGGTCTACGGCAATCAGAATATCAGGGCGTACTTGGCGCATTTGATCGGTTAGGGCGCGAACTTGTTGAGGTGATTCAATATTTCGTGCAAATAAAATCATGCCACCGACTTGCGGGGCTTGTAATAGTTCAATATCTTCTTGAGTAAGTTCTGTGCCAGCAATATCTAGCATCAAAGCGCCAATCATATGTATTCCGTTTGAATTTTGATTAAAAAATTGCTTTGTACACGACAAAAAAAGATAACTCATTGAAATAATGGCATAATACTTGTTTTCTGACGACGAATATGATGACACATTTCAATGAGTTACATCTCATCTTAAACAAATATCTAAAGTGGAACAAGTCACATGCAAAATGTTTTACACTGATTATGCTTGCATTAATTGTAAAACAGACATGTAATCTTTCTTCTGCATCTAAAGCCTTACCCATCAAGTGCTTACCACAATCATTTTATCGACGTATACAACGCTTCTTTGCAGATCAGTATTTCGATTATCGTCAAATTTCTCAGTTAATTTTCAATATATTTTCATTCGATAAAGTCCAATTAACTTTGGATAGAACTAATTGGAAATGGGGAAAACGAGATATTAATATCTTGATGTTAGCCATCGTCTATCGTGGAATAGCGATACCTATTGTTTGGACATTGCTCAATAAACGTGGAAATTCAGATACAAAAGAGCGTATTGCTTTGATTCAACGCTTTATCTCCATTTTTGGTAAAGATCGTATTGTGAATGTGTTTGCAGACAGAGAATTTATCGGTGAGAAATGGTTTACATGGTTAATTGAAAATGACATTAACTTCTGTATACGTGTTAAAAAAACTTTATTGTGACCAATCACTTAGCCAAGAATCATAAAATTAGTGATTTATTTCGTCATCTTCAAGTTGGTCAAACTGAATGTCGTAAACGACGTATTTGGGTTGGTCGAGTGAAACTGTATATTAGTGCGCTACGATTAGAAGATGGAGAGCTTTTACTTGTTGTTTCTCCTATGTTTAATGCTTCTGCTATTCGTGATTATGCATTACGCTGGGAAATCGAAACGTTATTTAGTTGTCTCAAAGGACGTGGATTCAATCTTGAAAATACTCGTTTAACAGACCCTAGACGAGTCAAGAAATTGATAGCAGTGCTAGCTATCGGTTTCTGTTGGTGCTATTTAACAGGTGAATGGCAACATGATCGGAAAAAAGCGATAAAAATAAAGAAGCATGGACGACTTTCAGTAAGTTTATTTCGCTACGGTTTGGACTATGTTCAAATGGCTATTCTACGTTTGATTGGTTTTGGAAAAAAAGAAGAATTTAAGAAAGTGCTAGCAATTTTAAGAAAGAAAAAGCCTGATAGGACAAGGATCCTATGAAATTTGTCGTGTACAGAGAAAAAATTGATGAAAAAAACGATAGCAAAATTGTGCAATGATTTGCTACATTTTGTCAGTACAGATTATGATAAAACTACATGATATTGATGATAAATACTTATTGTGAGGTTATTAATAGCACCTGATAAGTATGCAGGCTGATAAAGTGTCGGATGAAATATGTTCTTAATCGCTGTATCAGCGTGTAATAATTGCCATATCCAAGGAAGTACCCAAATTTTATGAAACTTCAAATGATAGCGTGTGCAGTTGCAATTGCGACTGGTGGTTTGTTTTTCTCTCATACAATTAATGAGGCATTTGCGGCAACAGAAGCATCTGCTGTCTCAACGGTGATTAAGCCTACACAAGAACAAGCACTGGTTGCACGTCAGTTAGCAACATTGGTTGATCGCCAACACTACCTTAACATGCGCTTAGATGCATCGACTTCCAACCGCGTTTTGGATATGTATTTAGATAGTCTTGATCCTGATCATTCACTTTTTTTGAGTGGTGAGGTTGAGGAGTATAAAAATAAATATGGTTCAAATTTTGGTAGTTCACTCAAAGCTGGGAATTTAACGGGTCCATTTGAAATTCATGCGCAATATCGTGAACGTTTGAAACAATTTTATGAGTTTATGTTGGCTGAGTTGAAAAAGCCGCAAAACTTGCAGCAAAAAGATGTTTATTTGGATCTGAAACGAGAAAAAGCTCCTTATTTCCAGACCACTGCTGAACAGCAAGCGCATTGGCGTAAAATGCTGGTATCACAGTTAATTAACTTAACTATTAGTAAAGAAGAAGAGTTAGCCAAGCAAAAGGCATTAAAAGAAAATCCATCACTTGCAAATGGACAAGATCTGACAGGACCTGAGGATCTTACACCTGTGCAGACATTGACCAAGCGTTATACGCGTCAGTTAGAGCGCATGGCACGTCTAAAAAGTGATGATGTCTTAGAAAAAACTTTAAATGCGATGTTGGCGACATACGATCCACATAGTAATTATTATCCACCAATTGATGCGATGGAGCTGAATCGCCAAACGACTTTGCGTTTAGAGGGGATCGGTGTTTCGATTCGTCCAGAGCGTGGCAATGAAGATTACACTCGGATTGAAACGATCGTCGAGGGTGGTCCTGCAAGTAAGTCTGGACAAGTTAAATCAGGTGATCGCATTATTGGCGTTGCGCAAGACGGCGAGAAAATGGTGGATGTCATCGGCTGGCCAAGCTCTGAAATCGTTGGCTTGATTCGCGGTAAGCGAGGAACCAAAGTGGTTGTACGTTTACTTGGACCAGGTGCTCCGATGAGTCAAGCGCGTAATGTCACTTTAACCCGTGATATTATTCAAGAGGAAGATGCAGGCGTTCGTTCACGTACCATTGAGATCACACGAGATGGAAAGAAACATACCTTTGGTGTGATCGAAATTCCATCTTTCTATTTTGATTACCGCTCTCGCCGTGCAGGAGCAGAATATCGTTCAGTTTCAGTTGATACAGCCAAGGCTTTGGAAGCGCTCAAAGCGAAAAAAGTAGAAGGAATCTTGGTTGACTTGCGAAATGATCCGGGTGGTTCTTTGGAAGAAGTTGCGCGGATGTTGGGACAAGTCATCAAATCTGGTCCTGTAGTTCAGATCCGAGATGGCAACGGTAATGTTAATGTGTTTGAGGACACTGATGGTGGTGCACAAATTTATGCAGGACCATTGGCTGTTCTTGTGAATTTAGCATCTGCATCGGCAAGTGAAATTTATTCTGCTGCGATTCAGGACTATGAGCGTGGTATCGTAATTGGTAGTACTACGACAGGAAAAGGAACTGCACAGGTTCAGTTGGATTCGTTAGCTTATGGGCAGGCAACGCTGACACAACGTAAATTCTATCGTATTACAGGTGGAAGTACCCAGAATAAGGGGGTGATTCCAGATATCAAACTTGTCGATATTTATAACGAGGAGTTTGGTGAACGTAAAGCGAAGAATGCGTTGAAGTGGGATACGATTCCAACAGCACCATTCAAACGAGAGGGTTCGGTTCAACCTTATGTGGCTAAATTATCCCAATTCTCTGCTGAGCGTGTTGCTTTGGATGCACAGTTTAAATATTTAGAGGCGAGAAAGGCAATTGCACAGAAAACCTCTGATCAGAAACAGGTCGTATTAGATATTAACCAGCGTCGTGCAGAACTAATTGATTTAGAAAAGCAGACTTTAGAGGCTGAAAATCAAAGACGTGTAGCATCTGGTCAAAAGCCTTATGCAAATTGGGAAAGTTATCAAGCTTCCATTGATGCTTTAATTGAAGCGCGTGCCAAGATGAAAGCACATCAACGTCCACCTTTACCAGAGGAAGAAGCGTTCGTAACAGAGGCGGCAAATGTTCTGTTGGATTATGCAAAGTTACAAGCACGATAATTTAATCGTGCAAACAAAAGCCCTATAACATGATAGGGCTTTTTGTTTTGTCTAAGGATTTGTTTTAATCGTTAATCTGCACGAATCCAGATTTGGTTACGACCTAATGCGGATACACCTAGATAGCCGCGTAAATGTAAGCGTTTGCCATTTGCACTTAATTTAGCCCGCATACTGTAAATTTTACCTGTATTCGGATCTAAAATTCGACCATTGGTATAGTTTAGACCTTCACTGTATTTTAGACCTGTGACTACATCTAAACCTAAAATTGGTTTATTGGTATAAGGTGCAGGACAATCTACGCAGGTTTCTTTCGGTGTGTAGCCTGTACGAGGTGTAATCTTTACGATTTTCCCAGCATAGCTGCCATTTGATTCTTGGCGAATTTCAACTAACGCTTTTGGCGCCCCCGTCTTGTCATCAATACTTTGCCAGAGTCCTGTAATATCAACTGCAGAGGCAAAACTGCTGATTGTTGATAAAAGTAAAGCACTTATTAATTTTTTCCCCATGATCAAAAATCCATTTAATGTTCAAGTGCTCTATTATGGGTGATTTGTAATAACTAGTTCAATATTAATATGTGATTTGAGACAAAAATTATGATAGAGATAAAATAAATGTTGGCAACCAAATTGCTGTAAATACACCATTTACCGCCATACCAAATGCAGCATAACGCCCTGCAACAGGACCACGTTGCCATGCTTGAGCTGTACCAATCGCATGAGCTGCAAGGCCTAATGCTAAACCAGAAGCACGTTCATCATGAATATGTTTTAAGATCCAAGGTGAAAAAGCAGCGCCAATAACGCCCGATAAAATTACAATCAGGGTAACCATCATCAAGGGTGCGTGGAGTAAAGTTGCAATGTTTAGTGCGATAGGCGTGGTGACTGCTCGTGTAGCAAAGGCCATGATTGTGGGTTCAGACATATGTAGCAAATAAGCAAGACTCATAGGTAAAGCGACAGCACTGATACTTGCAAAACCTAAAATTCCAATCATAGATTTAATTGGTAAATCATCATAACGCATTGCAGCAAGTGGTATCGCTAAAGCGACGGTGACATAACCTAGTAAATGATTAAATATACCATTCACGTTATCCATGTAGTGTTCGTAAGGAACTCTTAGGACGGCTAATAAACCAATCACAATAAACATGGCAAATACAATTAATGGAATTTGAGGCATTTTTTTATTGAGAGGCTTAGCAATCAAATAACTAACCAAGGTGATCACGAATCCGTAAATAACCATAAACATATACGAACTCCTATAACCAACGTTTCGCCATTTTGGCGTAAATCCACAATGGCAATAAAGTACTTAGGGTGAGAATAAATAAAAACACAGGAATTTCTTTACCCAAATGAACTAGCATGATTAAGGACCCTGCACAAATCGGTAAAAATGCAAAAGAACTTTCTTTCATGATTCTATTGTTGGTATCGATCAGACGATTGGAAATTTTTCTAAACTTTCTCCAGATTAATAACACGCTAAGTAGGCTAATTAGCCCAACCAAGTTACCGAGTTCTGGATGTTGAAAGAAAGTGGTGATGGCGACAGCTCCTTCACGAAATACAACAATTAATAGAATCGTGTAAAACCAAGCTGTCCAATCGATTTCTTTCATGTTCTCTTTTACCCATGTTTATAACAATGATGAATCGTGTTATTACGCTTGCACGAGAAGCGAGCCCCAGCGACTTATTCCTGTTTAGATTCGAACTCTTCTAAAACACGATGAAATAAGAACGACTTTGCTCCGACAATTTCATCGAGTGGTAAGTGTGCTTGTTTAATCAGTTGTTCTAACTTGTGAGGGGCGATGCATACGGATAAATGCAAGTCACCTTCATCATCATAATGTTCTGATTGAATAACATTCAAAGTGTAAAGTTGCGTACGTAGTTTACCGTAAGCAGGCTTGAGGACTAAATCAAATTGTTGTAACTGTCCCATCAGACATTGTTGTACCGCTTGACTGAGTAAATCCAAGCCTTGACCTGAATGTGCAGATAGATAAACGCGATCGGGTAGTTCGGGTGCTTTATAGGTGATTTTAGCAGTATCACCGCTCAGGTCGATTTTATTATAGACATGCAAAATAGGTGCATCTGCCCCGATTTCTTTTAGAACTGACTCTACCGCTTCGATTTGTTCAGGCATATTGGGGCTACTACTATCGACAACGTGTAAAAGGAGTGTTGCTTCAAGTGTTTCCTCTAAAGTTGCTTTAAATGATTCAACTAAATCATGTTGTAGATTACGTACAAACCCAACCGTATCAGCGAGTACAACTGTACCAATACCATCCCACTCAAGTCGGCGTAAGGTCGGGTCTAGTGTTGCAAAGAGTTGATCAGCAGCATAGACATCACTTTTTGCTAAAATATTAAATAATGTTGATTTTCCAGCATTGGTATAACCCACTAAGGAAATGGTGGGAATCGCTGCCTTTTGGCGAGCGGCACGACCTTGTAAACGGGTTTGTTGTACTTTAATAAGTTTATCTTTAAGTTGGGTAATTCGGACTCGAATGAGTCGACGATCTGTTTCGAGTTGCGATTCACCAGGACCGCGTAGACCAATGCCACCTTTTTGTTGTTCTAGATTGCCCGTAAAGCCTCGAATCAAGCGAGTCGATAAATGCTTGAGTTGAGCCAATTCAACTTGTAATTTACCTTCATGTGTACGGGCACGTAAGGCGAAGATATCTAAAATTAAGCCTGTACGATCGATGACACGACATTTCAGAACTTTTTCTAAGTTACGTTCCTGAGCGGGAGATAATGAGTGATCGAAGATCACCAATTCAGCATCAAGTGCTCTAACTAATTCTGCAATTTCTTCAACTTTACCTGAGCCAATAAAAAATTTTGGATCAGGTTTCTGACGTTGAACTGAAACATGTTCAAGAATTTCAGCACCTGCGGATTGAGCGAGCAATCGGAACTCTTCAGCATCAAGATCATCAAGAAGTTGAACGGAAACATTGACCAAAATTGCTCGTTCACCATGCTGACGCTGCTCAAAATTTTCCACGCTGTTTATAAATCCTTGGTCTCAAAGTCTTATTCTAGAACAAACTGAAAGTAAAGGGCAAAGACTGAGTAGATTTATATAATATTACTGCGTAAAAGTTCTATAAATCCTACCAATGTTCCAAAATATAAGATTGACCAGCCAATAAACATTCTTAAAGCATAACCGTAAGGTACAGTGGTTTGTGACGTAGATGCTGTTGCTTGAGATTTCATCTGCTCACCTTTTAATTTGAAAATTCGATTTTTAAATTATAATCAATCTATAAAACCATTTAAAATTGAAAAATATTATGCTTACATTCGGTTTTTGTTATGACACAAACTTTTATAAGAGGATATGAGCGTGATATAACTTGATTAATTCAATGTATACATGTTCAGTGTTTTACTGATCCGATGGTTTTAATGATTTATGACTCAAGAAGTATCAACAGCAAAAAGCAGCGCGCCATTAAATTTACTTTCCAAATTTAGTTTATATAGTCGAAAACTAGCAGCAGGCTTAGAAACCATTGGTGAAGGATTTTATCTGATTTATCGACATGCTCTTTACAAAGATCCGAATAATCCTGTGAATACTCGATATGTTCAATATTTTTGCCGACGATTATGTGAGGTCTTTAATCTAGATGTACAAGTGCATGGCAGCATACCTAGAGAACCTTCACTGTGGGTTAGTAATCATATTTCATGGTTAGATGTTGCGGTACTCGGTTCAGGAGCACGTATTTTCTTTTTGGCGAAAGCTGAAGTAGAAAAGTGGCCTATTTTAGGTAATTTAGCTAAAGGTGGTGGAACTTTATTTATTAAGCGAGGCTCGGGGGACTCACTGCGTATTCGAGAGCAAATTACAGATTTTTTAAAACAAGATATTCCTGTCTTATTTTTTCCAGAAGCCACAACTACAGATGGTCGTCAGGTTAAAAAAGTGCATGGTCGCTTATTAGGTGCGGCGATAGAAGCTCAACGACCCGTGCAGATTTGTGTCATTTGCTATGTTAATCAGCAAGGTGAGCTAGATATGGTTGCGCCATTCATTGGTGCAATGACTTTTGTTGAACATGTACAACGTGTGTTGGAAATGCCAAGAGTCACAGCGCATTTATTGACTTTACCTGCAATTTCGGTTGAAGGGCATACGGTGGATAGTTTAACCAAAGAAGTGGATTTAAAGATGCGTGAAGGTCTGAAGAAGTTACACCGTAAAGTTTTAAAAGTATTGCCTGAAGAGGATCTTACATAAATCCTTCAATTGGAAGCCATGAAATGACTTTCATACCAGCTCTTTGCCACCATTTCATTTTTGGTTCTTTTCTGTAGATAATCGGGCCTTGGGGTGTTTGGCGTTGCCATGTAATTTTATTATTTGCATCCAAAACTAATTTGTATGCAAATTTGGTAAGGTTCTGATCCATGGTGGTGTGTACGGCTTGAGCAAGTGGTGGACTATTCAGAAGAACGCCGATTTCGGTATTTAAATATGCCGAGCGAGGATCGAAATTAAAAGAACCAATAAAAACTTGCTTTTCATCGAGTGCCATTAGTTTTGCATGCAAACTAGAGCGGCTTAAACCTTTAAGACTTACTTTTGCTTTTTTTGCCAGTTCTTCCGTCCGCTTATCTAAATCACTTTTGTCTATTGCGGGTAAAAACTCGTAGAGTTGAACCCCTTTTTCGAGTAACTCTTGACGATATTTTCCATAGAATGCATGAACAACGGCAACATCGTTGGCTTTAAATGAGTTGGTGAGAACTCTGACTTCAATTCCATCTTGCGCCAAGTCTGTTAAAACCTTCGTTCCTTTCTTTTCTGGTACAAAATAAGCGGAGATGAGATCGATATTCTTTTCAGGTTGTTCGAGGTGATTGATCAATTGAAAATTTAAGTGTTCTTCTTTCTTGGCTTTTGCTCTTATTTTATCTGGAGAATCTTTGACAACTTCTGCTTTGACCCAGTCGAGTGAAATGCGTTGATTCATTAAACCATTGATGGTCTGTGAGTGATTGGTGATATCTAAGTAGTTTTGCACCGTGGCAAGTTGATAATGTTCATCTAATTGCTGTTTTAAGCTTTCATAGCTAAGGCGATGTGATCGTTGTTTAACGATATCTCTGACATCATAAGCGTATTCATGGTTCCAATAGTCATCAAAGGATGCTGAAATATCATTTACCGCTGTGCCAAATAGCATGACATCGACATCAGAAAATTGGAAATTTTCGCTGATATTATAATATTGATTCGTCATATTACGTCCACCAATCAATGCAACTTGGTGATCAGCAATAAAACTTTTGTTATGCATTCGTCGATTGATGCGCTTTAAGTCGAGCACCATATCTATGGCACGATATTTACGAAACCGATAAGGATTAAATAACTTAACCTCAATATTGGGATGTTGAGCCAAAGCTAAAAAAATTCCTTCTGTTTTTTTTGCATTGTTATCATCGATTAATAGTCGAACTTTGACTCCACGATCAGCTGCACGTATCAGTGCATGTAAAGCAAGAGCTCCAACTTTGTCGTTATCCCAAATATAATATTGTAGATCTAAGCTTTTTTCTGCTTTATCGATCAGACTTAAACGTGCAGATAAGGCTTCTAGTGGTTCAAATAATACATGGTAGCCTGTCAGTGCAGGGTGCTGGGCTTGTAGAGGTTGGATGACCTGAGCCAGTGATGTTTCTGAGTGTTCAGTTTGAATGCTTATAGAGGGTGTTGATGGTGTTTTATGTTGGGGTAAAGTACTACATCCACTTATGGTTAAGGCAATTGCACAAGAAAACGCAAGCATGTTTTTATTGTAAGTACTTGTACTTATCTTTGTATGTTTGCCATTTAAATGAGAAAATTGCGTCATAATCGTTACTGATTAAAGGTTGGGTTGAGTATACCATTTCATCGAAAAAGATAAATATAAGATGCAACCTCTGTCCCTGAGTAAATTGAAAGAGGGCTTTAATGTCGAATTCAGATCCTATTATTTTTGGCTTTTATCTTATTTTTGCGATTTTAGCACTTTGGGCCTTTATCGAAGCATGGGTTCACCAGTCACGTACAGAGACCATCCATCCATTTAAAGCTTTTGTGCATTTGCTTGCTTTTTATCTCTCTTATTTACTCGTACCTCTGTGGTTTTTTAGCTTATATGCGGGGTGGTCTGGGTACTATAATATCCATCAAACCGCTTTTGTTTTTCTCTTGAGTAGCGTCTTGGTCTACGCACGCTTTATTGAGCCACATCAAATTCATGTCAAACAGCATCAGTTTCGTTTAAATCCTACACAGGAATTTAAGCGTCCTATTAAAGTTGCGTTGGTTGCAGATCTGCACATTGGTTTATTCTCGGGGCATGAGCGACAACTTAAAAGTATTGTTAAAAAGTTGAATCAGCAACAACCTGATTTAGTTGTGGTAGCTGGAGACTGGACTTATGAGCCAGAAAATCGACTTGTTTATGAGCTTGAAGTTTTAAAGAAAATTCAAGCCCCTGTTTATTCTGTACCAGGGAACCACGATGAACAATATCCAGGACCACCAATCCAAGCGTTATTAAGTGAGGCGTTGGCACAAAATAATGTGATAGATATTGAGGGTAAGATCGTTGATTTTGATGAATTTCGTCTCATCGGTATTGGTGATCTGTGGGCTGGTAAAGCGAATATGCGCTTTTTGCCTGATTTACCCCAAGATAAACCTTGGTTAATTTTATCTCATAACCCAGATACTGTAGATATGGTGCCCGAATTACCCATGCGTCCATTGATGTTATCGGGGCATACGCATGGTGGACAAATTGAGTTACCGTGGGTGACAAATTATATTATGAAAAAAGTCTCAATTTTGGGACATAAAAAAGGTTTTTATTCACATGAGCATGCAGATGTCTTTGTAACTGTTGGAACGGGGATGGTTGGTGTGCCTTTTCGATTTAGAGTGCCACCCACTATCGATATTATCGAACTCATCTAAAAATAAAAAGCCAACTGACTATGAGTTGGCTTTTTGGGGAAAGAGTGATCTAGAAATTAAGGAATAATGATCACAGCTACTCGACGATTGCTCGCACGGTTTTCCTCTGAGGTATTTGGCAAATAGGGTTGACTAGAACCACGACCAATCACTGTTAAATTATTTTGCTTAAAGCCTTCATTAACAAAAATCATAGAAACGCTTTGAGCACGTTCCTCTGAAAGTTTTTGATTGTATTCTGGATTGCCGACATCATCGGTATGTCCGACAATTTTTAGTTTTTGTAAATCGTATTTATTGAGTTGCTTCGCTAAACGAGCAATCTCATTTGCATGTTCTGGCTTGATGTCTGACTTATTAAAGTCAAAGAGTAAGCGTTCAGGTAAGCCCAAACTCCAGCCTTCATCTGTTAAAACGAAACCTTCTTGTTTCAACATTTTGACTTGGCGATACTTTAGTGGGCCAAAACTCAAACATCCAGCCAATGTTAGGCAGAGTAACGCAATAAATGAAATTTTAAGTGTGTGTGTGCGCATAACATATCCTAATTTTCTGGTTTATAAAGAAACCAATGAGGGTTTAAGTTTTTAGCTTTATACATGGCTTGATCAGCTTGCATGACCAAATCTTCTGGGTTTTCAGCGAACTGGGAGAAAGCAATTCCCAAACTAAAACTGAAATGAATGGATTGACCATTAAAGTCTAAAGGTTCTTTGCAACTTGCAAGTATGGTGTCTGCAATTGTCTCTAAATGTTCTGCTTGGTGAATAGCATGAAGAATGATAGCAAACTCATCTCCACCTAAGCGTGCAATGAAGTCTTCATGGCGAACAGAGAGTTTTAAGCGAGATGCCATTTCAGTTAAAACAGCATCGCCAGCCAAATGACCATATTGATCGTTGATTGCTTTGAATTTGTTATTATCTAAAAATAACAATGCTGAGTTGTGACGATACTGAGGATTATCAAAAATATTATTCAACTCATCATAAAAATAATGACGATTAGGTAAACCTGTTAATTGATCATGGTGTGCTTGGAATGATAGTTGATGGTTCTCTTTTTGAAGATGTGTATGCCAAATTTGAATTTCCTCAAGTAGCTCATTAAAAACAGTGTTTAAATTTTGGAATTCACGGATATGATTGTTTGGGAAGCGTAAATTATATGCTTTTTGGTCACTCACCAGTTGTGCAATGTGAGTGAGTGGCTTGATCGCTTGCATGATCTGACGGTAGGTTAGATTGACTGACCACAATAAGGCGATCACGATAAAAAACATTGAAATGGCTAATCCAATGATAATGGTTTTAAGAAAATGCAAAATATTTTCAGAGCTGCCATAAAGTACGAGTTCACCGACCTGCTTTTTATTATGAATTACTGTGAGTTGAACAGGATCGTGTAAGAACCAATTGTCGAGCAAATCTTGCAAAAAAGAGGTGTATTCAATGGTTTTACTACTTTCTGCAAGCAACTGCTTTTGAGCGTCATAAACATGGATGCTGCGGATGGCATGACTTGTGGTGTAATCGGAAAGAATTTGATCTATGGTTCCTTTATCTTTAAACACCACAGCAGGTTGAATTCGTTCAAGGACTGTTTGACTCAATAATTGAAGATTCTGCTTTGCATAAGTTTCCATGGTAAACATTGAAATCGTGGCAAAGGTAAAAGAACAAATAAAAAAAGTAATCGCAAAAATAGTAAATTGAGACTTACGGAATAAAGCATGTAATGAAGTTGATTGATATAAACTTGAAATCACGTTGATCACTCCGTGTTTTTTGCCAAGAGTAGAACACGTGGATCAATGTGAACTTTGGAGGCACTTAAAGCATCCAGATTCACTTTAAATGAAGAAAAAGTCTGACGACTATACAAGCAGAAAATACTTCCAATCTCGCATGCGGGATTATTCGTACTTAATGAAAGTAACGAGCGAGAAGGGTGTGCTTGAATAAGATTTTGTTGTTGTTGTGGTGTAGTCGTAGAAAAATAAACAACATTACAATCGGTTTTTGTGAAATCTTTCGTCGCTATTGCTTGCACTTGATAGTCATACGCAAGTTGACGAATATTGACTTGAAATTGAGATGCAGCCTCATTGTTATCTAAAACACAAATGGTTGGGCGTGTTGTATTCGGCCATTTGCTATAACTTAATATAGATAGCGTTAACTCATAAAAACTATGGCTCGAAATGGCATGACTAAACGGACTAATAGAAATCAAACCTATTAGCCATAAATATTGAGCTTTCCTAAAAATACACCGTCTTTTCAATCAAAAATGCCAAAAAATGTGAAGCAAGAAACATATTCTACTTTACTTAATTGTTTAAAAATAGCTCTTAAAGGCAAAGAAAAAGTATTAAAAGTAACTGATGCGTTCAAAAAACGTTCACTTGATAATAAAAAATAGATGAGGGTGTTGCATTGGGTGGGAAATGCTGTAGAATGCACATCCATCGGCGGTGATGCAGATAAAAACTTGTTGATAAACAAGGATTTGGCTTTAGTGGTTAGATTTTTGGGTTGTTTGATAAGTTTTAAAAATATCTAAATTACCTGTTGACTTTTAAGAGATTGAGAGTAATATAGCCGACCTAGCTTGATGATGACGAATCATCGAGAAGATCATTAAGAGAATAGAAGAACAACTTGTGTGGATTTTTACTGGTTAATCAATCGAAAATATTTCATTGATTGAATGGTAGAAATTACTCGAAGTTTATTTGAGAAATTAATGTCAGAAAATTGATGAGCCAAGATTTGTAGCCATAAGCTACTAATGATTTTAAACTGAAGAGTTTGATCATGGCTCAGATTGAACGCTGGCGGCAGGCTTAACACATGCAAGTCGAGCGGGGAAGGTTGCTTCGGTAACTGACCTAGCGGCGGACGGGTGAGTAATGCTTAGGAATCTGCCTATTAGTGGGGGACAACATTCCGAAAGGAATGCTAATACCGCATACGTCCTACGG
>NZ_KB849811.1 GCF_000369065.1 Acinetobacter haemolyticus CIP 64.3 = MTCC 9819 | reverse complement strand
ATCAATCGGTCCACTGGATAAACCTGTACCACGCCTAAAAAAATCAACGATCATCTCTCAGCTCCTTCAAGGTCTGATCAACTCCTATCAAAAGGTGCAAAAGACGTGCGGCATCAATCGGTCGATCTGCTGCAATATCTGTGTTGATTGCTTTGGCAATCTGATTGATGTTGTTGCCGATGCGTGACAGTTCAAGTAGAAAGTCACGGTCTAGTTTAGTGAACTGCGGTACTTGAGTTTCTTGTTTATTAACAGCACTCAATGCCCCCTCTCGTAATAATCGGGCAATGCTGGAGGCGTTGGCATTTTTCAATTGATTCAATTCATCATCTGACAACCGCACCTCAACCCGATGCTCTCGGACTTTCCGCTTTTTGGCGTGGTTGATTTTTGCCTTATATTCCATAATGTCACCGTGTAACGCTGTGGCTTTTTGGGGGGTTTCGGGGGGTGTCCCACTGAACAAGGTCACGACCAGTAATTTGTAGCATAGCGAAAAAATACGTGGTTGTGTATCCTTGCTTACAAAACGTCACCGTGTAACTATCTGTATTTTTATTTAAAGATTGCTTGTCACCGTGTTACGAATGAATTGGAGAGAAGTTTAATTGAGGAGATGGGCAAGGTCATGGACAATCGCAAGCGAAAGACAAAACTGATCTATGCACAAACCTGATGGACAAGTCCGCATAACTCATTCGAGTTATACGTTGACTTGACCACAGGTATTGCACACAGGTTTTGTCTTTGCCCACAACCGTTGCTCCCATCATTGAATAATAATTTTTAAAATAAAAATAAGAGAAAAGCACCCTAGGGGGCTATTATCTGATTTGGCTGCACTTCGACATTTTGTAAAGTTATGTAAACAATTAACTCTCTGGTTCTAACTCGTTTGCTAAAGATAGAAATAACATTCCCATATATCGGCAAATATCTGGGTCAATCTTTTCATTACCTTCGAGCCAGTTGTCTATTGAATCTGCAATATTGACAAAATCCGCTTCTAACATTTCCAACTCATTTTTATCGCTATATATTTCATGAATATATTTAGCATTTGGGCTTTCAAAACTATCATCCATATTTATATTCCTAGCTGCTTTTACCTGATTTTAACCACTTAGACACACTACTGCGATGTACGTTTAAATACTCTGAAATTTCTTTGATGCTCTTACCCATGATATGCAGTTTTAAGGCTTCCTGACGCATATCGCTGTACTGTGCTGACCTAGCTTTACCACCTTTTGACACATTACCCTTGCTGACACCTATCTTCGCCCTGTTGGATTGTTTCGTACCAAACCACGCCTGAAACTCTGCACTGGTATGATTACGCCACACCCATTTTGCAATAGATTTTGCAGTCGCCTTGACTTCCGAATATGGCAATGGGTCTAAAAACGCACCATTTGCATTTATAGACATGTTTAATACTTTTTGATACCAACTATCATAACCATCATCCAAACACGCTCTAATCGCCTTATACGCCCATTTACGCACCACATCAAACATTATGCAGTTACGTCCAAGCCCTGAAACTTCATTTTCACTCTTTTTTGGCTTGTTTTCTAAATCGACATAGTCCGCCAGCTCGTCCAGTTCAAACGGTCTTGGATTGAGTAAAGTAACCTCCCAATCTTTGTCCACTGGATTCTTGGTTAGCAAGCCTGAATATCGCAGGTCTGCACCTAATTTTTTGGCGTATGTATATTCAATAGAAGCTAGATAACGCAAGGGTTTCAGCTTTGCATTAGCAGTTTTACAAACAGGTGTTTTTAACTCATAACAAACATGGCAGTGACCATTTTTTTTGTTCTTGGCTATCCATGTCGGTGTAGGTAAATTTGCATCAAAAAAATGTAGGTAAGCATCAGGTGCGTCTATATCAAAAATGAGATATTGCACTGTATGTACATGATTTACCTGAATGAGAGGGTACTGTATGGCGTGTTTTTTGGAACGTATGTAGGTTTTAGTCCCTTTGCCATAACTGCAATACGGTTTTTTAGGTAGATCTTGATAAAAATTTGACCGAAATTCAGGAATTTGTTCCATTTATAACAGTATCCACTTGCAATACTCGCAAACACTGCTAAAATTAAGAAAGTTTTCTGGTGTTCTTAATTTTTGAGTGTTTTCAAGCCTTTAAAATTAGATTCCGAAGAAAAAGTAGGTTTGCCGACCTACTTTTTTTTCGCCTATTGAAAAATCTAGCACACTTCAAAGCATGTGAAAAGCATTGATTTTTCGAGGTTTATTATAACAGCAAATAGTCTAAAATAAGTTTAATACGCATCTTCTCGTTGATGCTTGATTGAGACTATCACAACATCCTCACCAGTTTTGTAACGATACCAAGCCTTGTATCCACTTGAACCAAAAGGGATTATCAATATCCTAAAATCTGGTCGCTCATCGTCAGGTACATGAGCCAATGGTGTAGTGGCTAATTCCTTGAGGTGAGATCGGATAGTTATAACCGCTTCCTTAGCCGCTTCTGGGTTCTTTGTCTGCAAAAACACCTTTAATCGGCTCAAATCATTAAGGGCGTTTCTGGTTAAAATTACTTGTGGCATAGGGGTGCATCTTTCTCATTGTCAGTTCCCCAACTCTCCAGCCACTCATCCGCTTCTGCTAGAGTTACATGCAGCCCTGTTTCCAGATAATCTTCATACGAGGCTATAGCTTCTCTCCGCTCTGCCTCAATGCGCTCCTCTTGCTCGATAAAACTAGTGATTGCAGCCTTTGCCAATGCGTGTGCTGTACGCTTTTTGGTGGTGGCTAAACGGCTTAAACGGTCTTTATAGCTTGAATCAAGCTTGATGGACAGTGCTATGGTGGACATGGCTTAATTCCTATTACTTCAAAAGGTATTACCTAGTATACACAAGTAAAACTTTACTGGTTAATAATTTGGCTAACCTTGAAATCTTGTTGGTTCACAATTCGGGTAAACTCTGCTGAAATCAGGCGGTTTAGCACCTCCTTTTTCCCCTCACCCATAACCTGCATAATGCCCTCCAGTTGAGCCATGACAACACTATCTAGCATCAGATCAAGGCGTACTGCTGAGTGTTGCTCTTTAAGCCTTTGTCTATAAGCCTTTTGACGCTCCGCCCCTGTTTTTGGTGGCTCTTTCAGCATATCAATCGTTTTCTTATCTGCCTTATCTTTCATATTGTCACCGTGTTACTTTTGATTATTTAATCAACTATACCTTACGTCACCGTGTTACACAACACTAAAAGGGGCGAGGACTGTCGTAATCTTGTTTTTTCTCTACTTCGATCTGCTGCCGTTGCTCCACACGCTCTAAAGCTTCGCGGATAGGCGTTGCACTAAATCGGCTAGTTTTAGCTGATATTGCTCGACTGAATTCATTTTCTCGATCACTTGTACGGTTAGTGGTTCTAGCTGCTTCTCTATCTCTGTCTGTGTCAATCGTGGCAAGGCTTTGGTAATCTGCTGTTCTATATTCAACTGTCCGACCAACTTCACTAAATGCTGCTGCAATTGCTGCTGTATATCTGACTGTAGTTTCAATAGCAAAGTCTCTGGCAATTGTGGGTTTCTCAGCTTGTTGATAATCTCCTCCTGCTGCTTGATTCGACTTATCGCTGTTTCGTTGAACTGTTTCAAGTTCTGACCGTACTGCTCTAGCTGCTCGATTGTATAGCTCTGGGCTTCCAATCGCTGCAATGCGCTCTGTAACTGCTGCTGTTGCTGCTCGATAATGCTTAATAGCTGTGATTCCAAGCTCATCTACCTGCCCCCTCTCGCCTTGTATAAATCGGTTGTGATTTTGCTGTATTCCGCTATTTTCTGCTGAGTCTGATATTCGATCTGCTGCAAACGTTCCTTTTTTACTTGTATTTCGTTGTATTTGCTCTTGCTGACGTACCCAAGACAAATACTGCTGATAAGCATTGTACATGCTAGTAAAATCAAGGCTGTATTCGATCTGGTAAGGGTTTTCTTGATACTTGCTGCTTGTTCGATGTCTTGGCTCAAGTCGTTCAACTGCTGCAAGTTCGCTTGTAGCTGTTTGATCTGTGTTTGCTGTTGCTGCAATAGCTCTGTCATGCCCTGCTGCTGTTGCGCCTTGATCTTTGCCGTGTTCTGCTCGATCTGCTGCAATAGTGCTGTCGTAGCTTCGCTCTGGTGACTGAGGATCTCGCTGTGACTGCGGTCTATATCGCTGTTGATGGTACTCACTCTTTGCTGCAAGCATCTTGTCGTATCGTTCACAGCTTGCTGTATATCGCTCTGTAGCTGCTGCTCGATAGTCTGCTGATGCTGCTGCCGTAATGCTTGGGCTTTCGTCTGTATATCTAAAATCCTGCTCATATAACGCACCTGTTAAACGAATTGGACGTGATTTTTCATCATCTTGGTGTTTGATACTGATTGATTTAGGTGTTTGCCTTGTCACTTCCACGCCAATATCCCCAAGCCACTTAATAAGGCTCTGGCGGTCGGAGATCACGCCCTCAGCTATGGCAAGGGCTGCTTCGATTTCTATGGCTGCTTTCAGCTCCTTTGTATTGCTTGGTAAGGCTTTGGCTACTTTTGTTGCTTGCCGATTTGCTGGGTCATCTGGGTCATATAAGGCGTGGATGTGATTTGTAATCTGTTTAAAACACTCGACACGATCAAGGTCGGCTGCGGCATAGAATGGCTGTAGACGCTTGCCACTGTTGACTTCCACATTTGGGATAAGGAAGTTTAACTCCAGTCGGGTTTCCCCTGTATCCAGGTTAATTTTGTCCTGGTGTTCAACCCATAAAATTCTGTACTGATCTTTAGTCATCCCAGGAAACAAACATTTTTCAAAATCATCCATAATTTGTTGTTTTTGCTCTGGTCTTAGGTCATGTTCATAAAAAGAAAGACAGCCTGCGGTGTACTTCTTTATGTACGGGCTAGTGTCGATTAACCCTGCGACTTCATTAATGTCACCCTTTAACAGACAAGCATGTTCTCGGTCTCGATTCTTGCCAAGCAAGTAATCAATCGGTCCACTGGATAAACCTGTACCACGCCTAAAAAAATCAACGATCATCTCTCAGCTCCTTCAAGGTCTGATCAACTCCTATCAAAAGG
>NZ_KB849810.1 GCF_000369065.1 Acinetobacter haemolyticus CIP 64.3 = MTCC 9819 | reverse complement strand
CCGGACATTTCTATTTTGAAGTTACAAGATTGCTTCACATAAGAGATTTTATGTTAAATCACTGATGTTTGATTTTAGAATAATATTATGAATTGCTTTTATCTCTTCCTCTTTTTGAGCTTGAAACTTTCCATAAGTTGAAAAATGTAAATGCTTATAGATTAAAGGTTTTTTTTCATGAAAAACTTTAAGAGTATGTCCTTCTATTTGTTTAGCATCATTCATCCATGAAAATATAGATGTTTTTTTCATTAATTTAAAAACAGCATCAGAGATAAATACAGCTTTAGTGTGTTCTGAAAAAATGGCTTTATGAATGTATTGTAGATGATTTTTATCAAGATCAGAGCTTTTCAAATCATTTCTACCAGTTGTGGGAAGATGAAGAAGCTCGATAAATGAAATACGAGAAGCATCTTTGCAAGAAAGTCTAATTTTTGAAAATTCTTTATGATATTTTCGCCCATCTCCTTTATATCCATCTAATAAAAAAGGATGATGTACATTGTATTTCTGCCAAAATGAAATAGCATCCTCATGATATTCAATGATTTTAGAAAATATTTTTTGTTCTTCAATATTGGGAGCGTAATTGGCATCTAAGCCAATAAATAAAAACTCTGCTTGAGTAGGACAACATCCCTGATAAGGTTTTTGGCGGAAAGCGTGAATTAGTTTTTCACTTGGATGAACGTTATACATATTTTTATCAGTAGACGTAATGCAAAGAATATTAGTTTATCCGATATAGACACCAACATATTAAACCGTCCGATAAGAAAATCGCAAAAGCGCATATTCTAAAAGTGGACATTTTTATTGGTGAGAATATAGACATTTTGAATGGGTTCTAACAGAGAGCTGTAATCTCTCGTTTTTTTGTTCTAAAACTGCTAAAATTCTTATACGCCATTGACGTACTTGCACCCATGTTATTTATTGAAACCAGTATTTTTACCAAGCAAATTAAAGAGCTTGTGAGTGATGAAGAATATCGTCAGCTTCAGCAAGATCTCTTGGTACAGCCCGATAAAGGCGACTTAATCAAGAATGGCGGTGGTATTCGTAAAGTACGTTGTGCTCAAGGTAACAAGGGTAAAAGTGGTGGTATCCGGGTGATCTATTATTGGGTCACAGAGGATGATCAGATCTTTTTCCTGGTGGCTTATCCAAAGTCTGTCAAAGATAATCTGACAGACAAAGAGACCTCGATCCTACGTCAATTAGTGAAGGAGCAATTTCATGGATAACAACTTATTTGATGACCTGGTTGCTTCAATTAAAGAAGCTGGGGCCATCAAACGTAATGAGATAAAGGCAAGCCGCGTGACTGAGCTTGAATTGCCGGATATTAAAGAAGTACGTGAGAAAACTGGCTTAACCCAGGCAGAATTCGCCGCACGTTTGCATATCAGCGCGAGAACCCTACAAAACTGGGAACAAGGCAGACGCTATCCAACAGGGCCAGCAGCAACCTTGATTCGTATTCTAGATGCGCATCCAAGCCTGATTTAAAACTCTAGGCAATAAAAAAACCCCGACATCCTGTCGGGGTTTTTCGTATTTGGTACTAGGGTCAACTCCTGTCATCCCTCGCGTCCTGTCGCTGATCTTATTGTTGTTATGTGGAACATCCTGTTCTCGATGAACTCATCATAGGAAATTGAGCTGAGTATGGCTATTGGCAATTTTCTTGAATGGCTGTACGCCAAAACGTACATGATTTTATCAGGGATTTATCCCGATATTTGTCCGCAGGAAATGGGGATAATTTCAGAAATGAAGGCCTTTAGAAATCAGGAAAAATTGAAATTTTGAGCATTTTTTAACCGATTTTATTGGCAGAATATGACAAAGTTGCTTAAAAAGCAGCCGACATGTGTCTAAGTCGGTTTTCTAACGATTTTTTAGTCATGACTAATTTTTTAAATATTTGAAAAACAATGAATTTTTATAAGTGGTTTCGCATAAGCGCCATTATGTTAAATGGAGTCTTTATGAGAAATTAATAATCTATGTTTATTTGAGATTGAAGTATATTTAAAAAAATTAAGTTGTTTTTTTAAATGCATAACTTCATCTTTTAGTTTTTTGATTTGTTGATCTCTTTCGTCCCGTATAGGGGAATTAATTTCACCAAATTTTTTAACTAACTGGCTATATTCAATCAAGTTATTGTAGTCAAGTTCGAAATCTCCGCTTTTTATATATTTAAGTATAGTCGAGCGAGGTTTTCTATACGCTATAGCAGCATCACTGATCGAAAGTTTTTTTAAAAAATGATGATGTTGACCTAACATATTATTTAACTTAAGGCATTATTAACTTGGTATATATATGTTAATGAAATTAACATATATAAGGTATAAATCTTCAATCATTGTTGGTTGATAATTGAACGTTTACTTTAAACATAACCTACTCTGATAATTTTTCTATTATTAAATCAATACGCTTTTAAGAATTTATATTATTAACATAATACACCTTATGCGCAATGACTGTTTTATTTATTTATAAATTAATAGTTTATCACTAAATGTCTAGCCCAGTCCTATCAGATTGGGCTTTTTACGTGATTTAGATCGTTTCACGCTCATTCCTTAACCATTGTTCCACGGTTTTGATTAGGCATAGTTAATAGTACCTTCACCCATTTGGCAGAAAAAAACGGCTCAGAAAGCCCCTTTTCTTTGGTTCTTCTTCGATATGTTCTGGAATAGGAATACGCTTATTTTCTGTTTGTTCCGGAGTAGTCACTCCGTCATCTTTTAGCGCAGGTTCTGACCGAGGATCTGTTGCTATATCCTGACCAGGTTTCTGATCGGTAAACGTAGTCATATTGGTTTTTGGAGCTTCTAGCAGTCGTTGTATTGCTTCTATTTGATTGTCTTTTGCTGCTAGCTGTTCTCGTTGGAAAACTTCTCGCTCATGTGCAAGTTCTAGCTGTTTTTTCAGTATGTCTACCTGTTGTTTTAGCATGTCTACTTCTGTCTCTTTTTGTACCGCAGTAGACTGTAACGTGGTTACATTATTATTTTTATTCGATGGTTCGCCAAATACTCGTATGGCTTCAGATAAATCTATTTTCCCATCACTATTTTTTGATAAATCTCCTTTATTTATACGCTTATAAATACTTTGTCGATTCATCCCGTAAAGTTGTGATAACTCAATAACAGATAGTGCTTTCATCATGTAACCCAAGTAAAAATCTGTATGCTTGTAGACAATAATTAATCATGTAACGTTACATCAGTCATTTAACGATAGCCAACTTTTTCAAGATAAGGATGTAATTCTTGAAATTTAGCAGGATCTTGAAGCATTTCAGCAATTCTTATTGCAAACTGTTGATAGCTTTCAGTGCCCTGAGAGTATTTCCCCATTTCAGGTAATTCTGAAAGCTTGTTAGCAAATAGGTAGCGTTGAGCATCTGTTATGCTGGAAAAAATATCTAATGTGTTGGGATCTTTCTTACGTTCTATTGCTTTGTTCTGATTTCTTTTTTGTTTGAAGCTAAAAGAGAATCCAGAAATAGAGCGGCCTTCTTTATGTTGTTCAACTTTAACGATGATATCTGTATGTTCATTTATCTGTTTGACTGCTGATTCAAGTACACGTCGTTTAAATGTATCTAGTCTTGGGTAATCATCTGAAGTTAAGCCAAGCTTCGAACGAAAGTCAGAAACTTCAAATATAGGAGTCTTACCGACTTCACGCCATGCTATAAGCAACTCATAGAGTCGAATGGCATATTTTCCTGTTAATTGGGTAACTTGTTTTAACTGATAACTTGTAAATTGTTTTTCTAAACGTGTAATTAAGGGTACTACATCCATTGTAAAAGTAACCTCTAAGGTTGCAGCATCATCAATATAAGAAATATTTTGAACCCATCGAGAAATTACTTTCTTTGATTTTCCTGTTTTTTCATCAATTGTTTGATAGCTAAACTGTCTACCAAAAAGGTTGGTAACTGCTGTTTTTAGGGCTTTGTAGGCAGCATGCTTATTAACATTAAATCTGCTCATATAGTCACTGGCATGGATCCGTAGCCTAGTGTTTGCATCAATCCCTGTTCTTGTTTCTCTTGCTTGTAAGATAGCCAGTAGAATTAACCGTTGTTCTACGGTATCCAAATTATAACTCGCATTAATTAAAGCGTTATCTTTTACTATTAATTCACTGGTAGGCATTTGCTACACCTTTATTATACATGGTGTTATTACACCATCATTAATAAACGGTGTAAATAGGTGACTTTTTGGTGTTGTATAGGTGACTTTTTGGTGTTGTATAGGTGACTTTCTGGTGTTGTATAGGTGACTTTCTGGTGTTGTATATCCCTTGTATATACTATAAATAAAGGCTTTCAGCATGTCTAAAAGCATTAAAAATTATTAAAAATTATTAAAAACTCTGTCTGGTCAAAATTGCCCTTGGTTTTCGCTTCGCTCAAACTCTATTGAATCTCGCTTTCGCTCGATTCGAGGGGCAATTTTTTGGCTCTTTTCGTTGTGAATTTGAGAAGAAAAAGCAAAGGCAAGAGCAAAAGCAACTCGGAATTCGCTTCGCTCATAGAGCTTTATGCTCGCTTCGCTCGGTCTAGGCTCTAATTTCAGCATCTAAATTTCACTTTTTTAGGTTTATAAACCTAAAAAGCAGTTTTTCAGAGGGTTGAGACGCAAATTTTAGTAGTTCGCTCGTAGACACTCGCTCTATTCATTTCTATCTTGATCAGAAATCCTCTTTATTTAGCTCTTATTTTCGATTTTTAGCCTGATTTCTAGTTTGATAGTGTTCTTTATGGTTTAGATGAAAAAGTGGCTTAAATCGCATTTGAATGAGTTTTAGCACCTGTATGGTTTTCTTGTACCCGATTTTTAATTTGCTATCTGGATCTCAGTAAGTGAACTCTCCTTGAGCCAAGCACTATCTTTTATGTCAGTTAAGTCAATTTAGTTGGTTGGGTGTCGGTACATACCGACATTTTTTGGTTCACACACCACGCATCTAAAGATGACAACCTTCAAACCTTGATTAGACAAGGCATTCCTTTATTTTCTATAGTGAAGAATCTTGTTCAAAAAATTGAGCTAAAATCAAAGTAAGTTATTGTTTTAAATTAATAATTTAATGTTCAGTGGTTTGTTCAAAAAAACAGGTGTTTTTTGTAGTTAAGCTTTTGATAAATATGGTAAATAATTTGTTCAAGCAAATGTTCACAAAAACCACTTGAAAGTGACATTAAGTAACTGAAAAATATTAAAATATAGAGTGAACATTTATTTTTTTATTTTAGAGAATTAAGTTCTCAAGGGGGATATGTCAAAACGGTCAATTAAGGTTCTTTGATTTGATAATTATTTTCGACAAAAGTTCTTAAAGATAGCAATTTTTAACATTGATCCGCTGAAATTTATTTATAAAGGAATAAGCTTTTAACGGATAAATAATGATGAATAAAGAGATTGTGAGTGATGCCAATGTCGTGAAATTTCCACGGCCATGTGCCTTCTGTGAATCAACGGAACATGTACAACTTTTTGCTGGTCTGATGCTGTGTAGGAGTTGTCAGGAAAACATCAAAATTACCAATCCTGGTCTGTTTGCTACCAATGATCAGATTGAACAAAAAGCCCAGGATTAACCTGGGCTGCGCATAAGAGATTTTATGTTAAATAGAAAGACTTTGGTCTATGAATATAAAAATAGTTTCCTGGTAAATAATTAATTATAATCTGTTGAAATAAAATAAATTTTGGAAGTTATTATGATTAAAGAAATAGTAGTATTCGCAAATTCTGTTAAACATGGAAATTCATGTGTGGCAGGAAAATGTACTAGAACAGGAGAGTGGATTCGCCCAGTGAGTAATAATGAGGGAGCTGAAATCCCAGTTGCACAAACTAAAAAAATTAATCGCCGAGATAATGATTCAGAATGGGGGTTGAAAGTTCTAAATAAAATTAAAGTAGATCTATCTCACCATGCGCCATTAAACCATCAAACAGAGAACTATGTAATTAATAAAACTCCATGGACTGATGAGTTTTTCATAAAAAAAGAAGAGGTTACAAAATATCTTGATTCACCCCAAGATCTTTGGGGTGAAGGTGATAGAGTATCTCATGATGATATAAAAGATAATCAACTAATCAAAAATTCACTCTATTTAGTGCAAGTTCATCAATTAGAATTATTTAAAGATCAAAATGATAAAAGAAGAGCAAAGTTTTCTTATGGGGGAGTAGATTATAATCTAGCTGTTACTGGTCGAGAATTTGATTTTCATTTTAAACAGAACAGTACATTTTTGAGAAATGCTATAATTTGTGTAAGTCTTGGGGAAAACTTTAATGGTCATTGCTACAAATTGGTTGCTGCAATTATTTCTTAGTTAACAGGTTGTTATGGCTATATATACTATTGGTTTTACCAAAAAGAATGCTGAAAATTTTTTTACTTTGCTTAAAAATAATCAAGTGAAAAAAGTCATTGATGTCAGATTAAATAATGTTTCTCAACTTGCAGGTTTTGCTAAAAGAGACGATTTAATATTTTTTTTACGTGAAATGTGTAATTGTGAGTATGAACATATACCCGATTTAGCGCCCACAGAAGAAATTTTAAAACCTTATAAAAAGGGTGAAATTGTCTGGGCTCAGTACGAAGAAAAATTTATGACATTAATGGCTCAAAGGAATATTGAAAAGCATATCAATCTTTTGCAATTTGAAGACGGTTGCTTGCTCTGTAGTGAGCATTTACCCCATCAATGTCATCGTCGATTGGTTATTGAATATTTAAAGAAACACAATAGTGGACAACATATTACAGTGGATCTTTATTAATTATGAATCACCTTCTAGTTCTTTTACCTGAAGAGTTTAACTGTTATACCAAATTAGAAAGAAAGTTAGATCGGATCAGTAGTAGTCTAATGAACTTTAAGATTACTACTAATAGTTCGAATGAGTTGCTAAAGTTTTATCAAGAGCATAATAGAGATTGCATTGAAGTCTCTTATCTTCCAGATTGGAAAAATGTAGAGTTTACACATGCTGTAATTTTTAAAGACGATGAGATTTTTAATGATGATGAGGAATATATTAAATTATTAAATATTCCTCTAAGAGTTATCCAAATAAAAATTACTAGAGTTATTAATATAGATACCGAGATGCAGTATAAATCTATTAAAAAAAATGATGTATATGAATATATCGGTCGTGGATCTCCTTGGGGAAATCCATACTCTATGACTACTCATGATGAGGAAGATAGGAAAAATGTTATCCATTCTTTTAAATATGACTTTGATAGAGATATTTTATTGAAAGCAAAAAAAAGTGATGTATACAAATTAGCTGGGAAAAGATTAGGGTGCTTTTGTAAGCCATTTGATTGTCATGGTGATGTTTTGGCTAATTTTTTAAATAGTTGGGATGATGGGGAATAAAGAATTATTTATTTTTCCGAAAATTAACATAATGGGCGTTATACGAAACGCATATAAAAATAGTTTTATATTTCAAAAAGTTATGCTATAAAAAAATTGGGACGCAAACCCGAAAAGCCGACTTGGAAACAAGTCGGCTTTTTTATGTTCGATTCTGTAAGCTTTTGCCAATAAAAAATGGAACAACTTTGCAAAATTTACAATTTTGTATTAACATTTTTATATTAACAAAAAGCGATGCAACTATGGAAATTGAGTTTTCATGGGATGAGCATAAAGCAGAAATAAACCTTAAAAAGCATGGTGTAGCTTTTGAAGATGCGACATTGGTTTTTTACGATGCTCATGCCTTATATAAACAGGATCGCTTTGAAAATGGTGAATATCGTTGGCAAGCGATAGGTATGGTACATGGGCAAGCTGTTTTATTGGTGGCCCACACAGTACAAGACCATAATGGGATGGATCATATCCGCATTATTTCGGCACGACAGGCAGAGAAAAAAGAGAGGAAACAGTATGAGCAAAACCGTTACTTACAAAATGGATTTGAATAATCCTCCTGTTTTGTCTGAAGAACAAAAGACAAGACTTGAAGCCCTGGCTAAACGACCAGACAGTGAAATAGACTTTTCAGATATTCCTGAACTTGATGAAAGTTTTTGGAAAAATGCAGTGCAAAATCCATTTTACAAGCCGACTAAACAAGTAACTACGGTTCGCATCGATGCAGATGTCATGCAGTGGCTAAAAGCCCAAGGCAAAGGCTATCAAACACGAATGAATAAAATTTTACGGGATGCCATGCTAAAAGAATTAAAAAATCATCAATAAAAATGGGAGCTTAGGCTCCCATTTTTGACTGCGTATAAGGTGTATTATGTTAATTTTAGATTTACTAAAACTATTTTTTGAGAACTAGGCTGTTATGGGAACTGTAAAGCTCAAATCTTCTGATGAAGTTTTTCAATTAAAAATTAGTCTGCTAGGTAGTGATCCTGAAATCTGGAGAACTATTCAAATTTCATCGGCAGCTACTTTATCTAGGCTCCATAAGGCAATTCAATCTGCTTTTGATTGGGAAGATAGCCATTTACATGAATTCACGACTATTAAGCATGAAAAGATCAATAAAAGACAAAAATTGAAAGAAGTTCTACGTGTAGGTAAAAAAATTATATATACATATGATTTTGGCGATTGTTGGGAACATTTGATTACTGTAGAAAGCAGACAATCTCCTGATTTAAATAAAAAATATCCATGTTGTATAGATGGTCAAAATCATGCTCCATTTGAAGATATTGGAGGAATTTTTGGATATCTTGATATTTTAGATGCATTACAAGACCCCAAACATCCAAGATATGACGATTACATGCAAATTATCGAGGATGAAATAGGAGAGATAGAGTTTGATCCGACCTACTTTAATTCACATGATATTAAGTTTTAAACCTGATTTAACATAAGGGCTGTTATACGAATTCCCAAGGCATGGCTTTTAGTCATGCTTTTTTTATCAAAAGAGTATAGCTGAATGATAGCGAGCCAAATCGCATACAATATCTATTATTAGACTTAATGTAATAATTAAATGATAGTGTTATCATTAATCTAATAGAATTAAGATTAAATGATAGAAATGAATACACGTATTTATCTACGAGCTTCAACTAAAGATCAAGATGCAGAAAGGGCTTTGCAGATTCTTCAGGATCTAAACCAAAACTTGAATTTGGGTGAAACCATTGTGTACGTAGAAAACTATAGTGGTACGAAGTTAGACCGACCTGAATTGAATAAGCTACTGTCAGAAGCAAATCAAGGTGACACCTTGTTAGTTGAAAGTATTGACCGCTTATCACGCCTAACCCAACGAGATTTTCAAGAGCTGAAGCGCAGGATCCAGGAGAAGGGACTTCGTTTAGTCGTAGCAGATCTTCCTACTACCTACCAAATGATTCAAACCAGTGACAGCATTACTCATTCAATCCTGGAACTCATCAACAATATGTTGATTGATCTCCTGGCAACAATGGCTCGCCTAGACAATGAGAAACGTATAGAACGTATTAAGCAGGGCCTGGCACGTTCAGGTTACAAGCCAACAGGTAAGAAAGCCAATGAGGCTAAGCACAAACGAATAAAAGAATTGCTAGCAGCTGGCAATATGACTAAGGAAGAAATTGCCAAAGCAGTGAATTGTGGAGTTGCAACTGTCTATCGAGTTGCTAAAGTTATCTAAAAGCGGACATTTTTACTTTGGAGAAACCGGACATTTCTATTTTGAAGTTACAAGATTGCTTCACATAAGAGATTTTATGTTAAATCACTGATGTTTGATTTTAGAATAATATTATGAATTG
>NZ_KB849809.1 GCF_000369065.1 Acinetobacter haemolyticus CIP 64.3 = MTCC 9819 | reverse complement strand
TTACGGAATTAGGTCGACCACTTACCCAAGTTACGCCTTAAATTTGGCTCAATTAGGGGCGCTTTGCATTTCAAATCTTTGTGCAACAAAACCCCTATAATGCTAAAACAGGGCAGAGCTTTATGCTGCCTGATAGCTTTGCTGATTGTTATAGTGAACAGAAAGGCTTTACCGCAAACGATATTTTTTACCAAACAGACAGTCGTTTGGTCGTGGCAGTGGGGAGTCGTTATGGCAATCAGGAAATGTGTGAAACGGTGTATTACCATGTAGAAAATGATGGTTTTAAGCAAATTAAAAACGATTAAGATAAGAACATAAGATGTTTATACAAAAAGGAAAGCTCCGTTTTTCTCAAAAAGAAGTTTGGGACTTAGATACACATTTAGCAAAAATTATTCATGCAGGCTTAGTGCAGTTTAAACAATCGAAACGACAGGGTATTCCATCCGCATTTTTAGTAGAAAGTACCGCAGAGCATCCATTTGGTACAGCGACAGAGCAAACAGCACAAGCATGGGAAGAAGCCTTAAACCAAATGATCCATGCATTTTCACCACAACAGGATTATGAGGCAATTGAATCTAGTATTTATGATTTAAAAATGATCGAGGATGTAGATCGGCAAAGAAGCTCTGATGATTGTATTCCAATGAGGATGCTAACATTCCCCAAAGCTGGTTTTAATGAACAAGATATAGAAGCTTACAGAGAGCGTAAGCAACAATGGGAACAGATTGATCATTTGAAACGACAACAAGGTCGGGAGCTATTTGCGCAGTATTTTCATCATCTTTGGGATTGAAATGGTCAAAAAAATGGCTACCCCAAGGTAGCCATTTTGGTGTATCAGCGTTTTAAGCTTGTTGAATACCTGCGACAACCCAATCTTGTTGTGAACCAGCAGGTTTTACAAAATGCCAGATTTCAGTAAATGGCTGCGGTAAGCTATTTAAATCTTCACTGACTGTGCCGGTAAAACGAACGCTGACAATGTATTGACCATTCTCAGTCGTGCTTTCAGTCACCATTGCATTTAGATTGCTAAATTCCGCAACGTCTTGGTCTTGGTTTGCCATAATGTCTTGATACATAGACGCATATAAGTCAGGTGTTAAATAACGGCGAATTTCCTGAATATTGCTTGCTGTGTTCATAGATTGAATATGGTTGAAACGCTGACGTGCAACACGTAAAAAAGCAGCAGGTTCAGTGCCATCTGGTAATTGATTACCACTGCTCATGGTTGCACTACCAAATGGAGCTTGAGTCGGTGCATTACCAAATGGAGCTTGAGTCGGTGCATTACCAAATGGAGCTTGAGTCGGTGCATTACCAAATGGAGATTGTGTTGCAGCACCACCGCCAACTGCTTGACCAAAGATATTGGTATTGTCACCAGTTTGGCGAGCAGTTGGTTGTGAACTTTGACGGCTAAACTGGTTCGAGTTTGGGCCGCCATTGTTTGGAGCGTATGGGTTATTTGCTGCTAATTTTTTTTTTGCGCCTAATCTGCGGAACACAAAGAAGGCGGCTGCTGCTGCAAGTAACACCCATATCCAGCTTGGAAGCCCTTGTTTCTCTTCCTCCGCTGCTACAGCTTGCTGCTCGGTTTGTGCTGGGTCTTTATCATCAGCCATTGCATTTGCTGCTACTGCACCAAGTGCTGCACCAGCGACACCCGCAGCGACCATACCACCTACGCCAGGACCTGATTTTTGTGGTGCTGTAGCAGGTTGTTGTTGTGCTGGTGTTGCTTGACGTGGTTGCTGATAAGACTGATTATTTGCTGGCTGTGATTGACTTGAACTTGAACGGCTCATGCCATGGCTTTTACCGCCACCTGCACGCTTCGCTTCCGCAAGGGGTGCAGCAACCAAAGTTGCCATTAATAAAGCTGCCATCAAGCCACGCTGGTGTACTTGCATCGAAAATTCCTATTCAATTCCAATTTGTGAGTGTATTTATGCAGGTATTTGTGCAGAATTTCAATCAAAAAAGTATATTTTTTTATGTCAATTCATCACTCAATTGCATTGCCTCTGTCAAAGCTTCATGTAAACGCGCAACAGCAATCACCTGAATCCCGTCAATTGCTTTTTGCGGTGCATTGCCACGCGGTAAAATTGCATATTTAAAGCCATGTTTTGCTGCTTCTCGGAGACGTTCCTGACCATTTGGAACAGGACGAATCTCACCTGATAAACCGACCTCACCAAATACAGCGAGTTGTTGTGGAAGTGCCTTGCCCCGTAGGCTCGAAGCACAGGCAAGTAGAACAGCTAAGTCAGAACCTGTTTCCGTAATTTTTAATCCGCCAACAACATTGACATATACATCTTGTCCTGCAGTTTGTACGCCACCATGCCTGTGCATCACTGCGAGTAACATATTTAGGCGGTTTTGCTCTAAGCCAAGTGCAACACGACGTGGTTGTGTGTGTGCATCGTCTACCAGTGCTTGAACTTCAACGAGTAGGGGGCGAGTACCTTCACGGCTAATCATCACGATAGAACCGGGGATTGCTTCGTCATAACGACTTAAAAAGATTGCAGAAGGATTTGCAACTTCTCTTAACCCTTTGTCGGTCATTGCAAAGACGCCTAGCTCGTTTACTGCACCAAAACGGTTCTTTACCGCACGAATCATGCGATAACGTGAGTCAGTTTGCCCTTCAAAATACAAAACACAGTCCACCATATGTTCAAGCACACGTGGTCCAGCTAAAGCACCTTCTTTGGTTACATGCCCCACGATAAATAACGCCGTTCCACTATTTTTTGCAAAACGTGTGAGTAGGGCCGCAGATTCACGAATTTGTGAAACACCACCTGGTGCAGATTGTAGCGTCTCGGTATACAAGGTTTGAATGGAGTCTAAGATGGCAACCGCAGGGCGTTCTTGTGCCAGAACTTCACAAATACGTTCCACACAAGTCTCTGCCATAACCTTGAGTTGGTTGGTAGGTAAGTCTAGACGCTGTGCTCGTAAAGCAACTTGAGAAAGAGATTCTTCGCCAGTGACATAGAGCGCGGAGCTGTTCTTACTGGCCATATGAGTGGCTGTTTGCAGCAAAATTGTGGATTTTCCAATACCTGGATCACCACCGATAAGCACAACGGAACCCGTGACCAGACCTCCGCCCAACACTCGATCAAACTCACTTACACCTGTCGCTAAACGTGTTTCATGGGACACAGAAACTTGATTAAGTGTCGTAATATTGGCAACTTGCCCTGCATAGCCACCGATTTTAGGTTGAGCGCGATGTGTAACAGTCGGTTCGATACGTACTTCGACCAAACAGTTCCATTCACCGCATTCAGTACATTGCCCAGCCCATTTCGGATGATCAGCACCACATTGTTCACAACGGTAAACAGTTTTAATTTTTGCCATATTTAAAATTGAAAAATTTGTGTAAATTAGTTAAAAAGTAAAGTAAATACGAAGACGATGCGTCGAGTCCATTTTTTCTTGATAAGGATAAAGAAAAAGGGCGTTTTTTCGTACTATTACTGGTTAAAGGGAAGTGCTCAGAAAAATAACATGATATAAGACTTTTACAAGTAAGATACAGTGTGTTTTTGAGTTTAGATATTTCTTCAGTTCACTTTTTCCATGGAAGGTCTTTGAGCGTTTGTTCAATTCTTGTCGTGAAACTTAAGTTGAATGGCATAGATATTGCTCTTGCTCAGACAAATGGGAATTTAACAGTTGTTATATTTCCGACGTATATAAAAAAGGTTGATTTTTATGAGTGCAGCAGAAATTGTTGATTGGTTAAATAGTATTATCTGGAGTCCAGCGCTAATCTATCTATGTTTAGGCGCAGGTTTATTTTTCTCTATTCTGACTCGATTTGTCCAAGTGCGACAAATTAAAGAGATGGGAAGATTATTAATCAAAGGAACTTCCTCCGCGCAAGGTATTTCATCGTTCCAAGCTTTATCCGTTTCACTTTCAGGCCGTGTTGGTGTTGGTAATATTGCTGGGGTTGCTGCCGCAATTGGTTTTGGTGGTCCTGGTGCGGTATTTTGGATGTGGGTGGTTGCCTTTTTAGGTGCAAGTACTGCATATGTAGAGTCGACCTTAGGTCAGATTTATAAAGTTGAATATCAAGGACAGTACCGTGGTGGACCCGCATTTTATTTTGATAGAGGTTTAGGACAACGTTGGTTAGGGGTTTTATTTGCGATTGCCGCAATTATTTCTTGTGGTTTGTTCTTACCAGGTATTCAAGCGAATGCAGTAGGAAATGCATTTACACAAATTACGGGTGAAGGTGCTATTGTCTTTGGTAATGTAGGCACTTATAAGCTATTAGCACTTGCTGTGATTGTTATATTATTATCGGTCATTATCTTCGGTGGGATTAAGCGTATCGCTCGTTTTGCTGAGTTTGTCGTACCGTTTATGGCACTTGGTTATATTTTAATGGCAGTAATTATTGTTGCTATTAATATTCAAGAGCTGCCTGGTGTGATTAAAATGATTTTTGCAGATGCTTTTTCACCAATGGCAGGTGTTGGTGCTGCGATTGGCTGGGGGGTAAAACGCGGTGTTTACTCAAATGAGGCAGGTCAAGGTACAGGTCCTCATGCGGCGGCGGCGGCTGAGGTTCAGCATCCAGCACAGCAAGGTTTTGTACAGTCCTTTTCGATTTATATTGATACCTTATTTGTGTGTTCTGCAACGGCATTTATGATTCTGATTACAGGAACGTATAATGTTCAAGGCACGTTAGAAGCGGGGCAGTTCATCGTGCAAAATGTTGCAGCAGCAACTGAAATTGGTTCGCCCGCCTTTACTCAAATGGCTGTGAGCACAGTATTTGGTGGTTTTGGTCAAATCTTTGTTGCATTAGCAGTCTTCTTCTTTGCATTCACTACAATTGTTGCGTACTACTATATTGCTGAAACCAATATTACGTATTTGAGCTATATTACAAAAACACCTTCTTTATTATTTTTGACCAAGTGTTTTATCATTATGTCAGTTTCATACGGTGTACTTAGTGCAACTGGTTATATTTGGGGCATCGGTGATATTGGTGTTGGTTTAATGGCATGGATTAACATCATTGGTATTATCTTGACTTACTTCATCTGGAAGCCGACGATTAAAGCATTGCGTGATTATGAGAAGCAGCAAAAAGCTGGTGTAACTGAATTTACATTTGATCCAGTTAAACTTGGTATCCGTAATGCAACATTCTGGGAAGATCGCCTCAAGAATAAATCGAAAAAAGATTAAGTCTTGACGATATTCATCTTCATGTTCTACTTAAAAGCAGCCTATATGGCTGCTTTTTCGATTTTTACTTGAAATATTAATGAATATAGGCGATGAATTGGTAAGTGGAATGAAATAGCATATTCGTTCAGGACAAAATAAAAATAGCGTGTTGGATTGATCCAAAGTGATCTTGCGTGTCAGGTAACAATGAGTTGAATGCTATTAACAAAGAAAGCTATTTTTACAGTATTGGATCATTTCTTCAGAAATTGGCGTTTTTTTATGTTTAGACTTTAGCCTGTCGATTGATCACGCTATACTGCTGCGAATCGTAAAAGTTAGGTGCTCAGATGCGTCCAGTCATTTGTTCTATCAGTGTGTTACTGAGTTGTGTTGTTTTGACAGCATGTGGTCAGTCAGGTGCATTGCAATTACCATCTGATCCAAATCATGATAAACGTGCAAAATACTTGCTTTACAAGAATGAAACATCTCCAGCCAAAGTTTCTTCTGATGTAAATACAGAGGATAGCAAGGTAGATAACCAAACCGCACAACCTTCGACTCAATCTCAGACCACTTCACCTTAAGTTTGTATATAAGGACATCTTCATGAGTTTCACTCGCATTAATGGAGTATTGCATGCAGAGCAATGTTCATTAGACCAGCTCGCACAGCAATATGGCACACCTCTATATGTTTATTCCAAAGCAACTTTGGAAAAACATTATTTGGATATGGATCGTGCTTTTGATTTTATTGATCATCAAATCTGTTTTGCAGTGAAGTCAAACTCAAATATCGCTGTTCTCAATGTCTTGGCAAAATTGGGTGCAGGTTTTGATATTGTGACGGGTGGTGAACTTGCGCGTGTTTTAGCTGCTGGCGGCGATCCTGCGAAAATCGTATTCTCAGGTCTGGGTAAATCTGAAGCAGATATTGAGAAAGCATTAACCGTGGGTATTGCTTGCTTCAATGTAGAGTCACATGCTGAGTTGGATCGAATTCAAAAAGTTGCAGCAAAGCTCGGCAAAAAAGCACCGATATCGTTGCGTGTTAATCCTGATGTGGATGCAAAAACGCACCCGTATATTTCGACCGGCTTAAAAGAAAACAAGTTCGGTATTCCGAGCGATGCAGTTGATGCAACATATCAATATGCAGCGTCTTTATCAAATTTAGAGATCGTGGGTATTGATTGTCATATTGGTTCGCAGTTGACAGAAACCAAACCATTCGTTGATGCACTTGATCGCGTCATTTTAATGATTGAGCAGTTGAAAAAACTTGGGATCAACCTCAAACATATTGATATCGGCGGTGGTTTAGGTGTTTGTTATAAAGATGAAACACCGCCAACGGTGGCTGAATATGCAAATTCAATGCGTCCTGCTTTAGAAAAACTGGGTTTGAAAGTTTATATGGAACCGGGGCGAAGTATTTCTGCCAATGCAGGTGCTTTGCTGACCAAGGTTGATTTGTTAAAACCAACCAATCATCGTAACTTCGCGATTATTGATGCGGCAATGAATGACTTAATTCGTCCAGCGTTGTATGAGGCGTGGATGGATATTCAGTCAGTTAATCCAAATCCAGATGTTGAAGTAAAAACGTGGGATCTCGTCGGCGCTATCTGTGAAACTGGTGATTTTTTAGGTAAAGAGCGTAATTTGGCTCTACAAGAAAATGATGTGTTGGCTGTTTTGGGTGCTGGTGCATATGGTTTTGTGATGAGTTCAAATTATAATAGTCGTGGTCGAGCTGCCGAAGTAATGGTCAATGGCGATCAGGCCTATTTAATTCGCGAGCGCGAAACAATAGAATCACTCTGGGAAAAAGAGCGTTTGTTGCCTGAGGAGTAAATTGGATGTTTTTAGAATTTACCAAAATGCATGGTTTGGGCAATGATTTTATGGTCGTTGATCTCATTACCCAGCGAGCTTATCTAGATAGCGTGACGATTCAGCGTTTAGCAGATCGTCATTTTGGTGTGGGTTTTGATCAGCTTTTAATTGTTGAACCACCTGATTTTCCAGATGTTGACTTTAAATATCGTATTTTTAATGCGGATGGTTCCGAAGTTGAACAATGTGGAAATGGCGTCCGTTGTTTTGCACGTTTCGTTCATGAACGCCGTTTAACCACAAAAACCAAGATCCGTGTTCAGACCAAAGCGGGTATTGTAGAACCTGAGTTGGGGGCTAATGGTTGGGTTCGTGTCAATATGGGGCCACCAAAATTTCTTCCAGACGAGATTCCGTTTGTAACTCAAGTTGATGAAGATATTGAGGGTTTATACTCCTTAGAGCTTGCTGATGACAAGAGCATTAATATTGATGTCGTCAATATGGGCAATCCGCATGCAGTGACGATTGTTCCAGATGTACTAACCGCTGATGTAGCTGGAATTGGTCCACAAGTTGAATCGCATGTGCGTTTTCCAGAACGAGTCAATGCAGGCTTTATGCAAATTTTGGATGAAAAACACGTGCGTTTACGCGTGTTTGAGCGTGGTGTTGGTGAGACCTTAGCTTGTGGTACAGGTGCATGTGCTGCAGCCGTAAGCGGTATGCGTCGTGGTCTACTCGCGAATGAAGTTGAAGTTCAGCTTGCAGGCGGTAAGTTGCATATTGCATGGCGTGAAGGAGATGTGGTCTGGATGACGGGTCCAACAGCATATGTATATGAAGGGCGTTTGGATTTGAGATATTTTCAATCTTAATGCACTTAAGAGCATCAGATCATGGTGCTCTTTTTTATTTTAATAGTTTGAAGTTGCTGATGAAGAATAAAATTATTTTTTTACCGGGTGCATCTGGCGATCTAAATTTTTGGCAACCTGTAAGTGATTTGTTGCCTGATAAATATGACAAAGAAATTATAGGTTATCCTTCATTTGGTTGTGTTGAAGCAGATAAAAATATAGAAAGCTTCGAGGCATTGATTGATTATGTGGTCGGAAAAGTTCAACAAGAATGTGTGATCGTCGCTCAATCCATGGGTGGGATTTTTGCAGTTGTCTCTGCTTTAACTAAACCTGAATGGGTAAAAGGATTAGTATTGGTTGCGACGTCTGGTGGTATTCCGCTGGAGCCTTTTGATGTTCAAGATTGGCGTGAAGGGTATAGCCTGCATTTTTTAGAATATCCTGATTGGTTTGTGACAGCCAATATTGATTTTGACGCCGAGCTAGATTCAATTGATATTCCAGTATTGTTATTGTGGGGAGATCAAGATCCATTGAGTCCACCCACTGTCGGGGAATATTTAAATCAACGCTTTCCAAATGCTGAACTGCACATTATAAAGGATGGTGATCATCAGTTTGCTCATACACATGCACAGCAGGTCGCAGCATACATCAATACTTATTTGAATCGTCACGATTCAAATTAACGTTTACTAAACGCAAGTTTGAGTGCAAACAAAATAAAAATACTACCTGTAATTCGATCCATATAGCGAATAAATTTGGGTTGTTTCAAGTAATGCGAAACCGTTTGCATGGCATAGATGAGGAACATCGACCAGATAAAACCAATGACCACATGGATCATGACTAACCCCATCGTCCAAGCAATTGGTGAGGCAGATTGCGGAATAAACTGAGGTAGAAATGAAATATAAAAAATACCAACTTTAGGATTAAGCAAATTACCTAAAAAACCTTTAACAAACCAGTTCTGAGTTGAGTGAGTTATTTCTGTATTTGTAAGTTGTGCGCGAGGTTTTAGGAGCATATTCAATCCAAGCCATGCAAGATAGAATGCACCCATCCATTTTAGAATGTTAAAAGCCAGATCAGAAGTCATTAATAATGCCCCTAATCCGCCAGCCACGATAAGTCCCCAAGCAATACACCCTAAGTTAATTCCCAATGCTGCTTGAAAGGCTTTTAATTTTCCTTCGAGTGTTGCAGTACGAATAATCAAGGTTGTGTCTAGGCCAGGAGTGATCGTGAGGAGGGTAATTGCGATTAGGTAAGGGATTAGAATTGTTGTCATGGCAGTGGGCTAAAGTCTAATGCTTGAAATTTATTGTATTACAATGATCAATGATCTTCGAGATGTGTTTAATACTGAGAACAAACATTGCTAGAATATCACGATGTAGGAAATAGAATGGAGAAAGATTTGGAAGCTCCTGAAAAGCTGCTGTCGATGTGGTTAAAAGAACGAATTATTCAAAATCAGTCAGCGCATACTATTTCCGCTTATCAACGTGATCTATCTGATTTCTTTAGATTTTGTGAATATAAGCAATTGCAGCTACAAGACGTTGAAGCCTCAGATTTAAGAGAATATCTGGCATCTCGGGTAGAGCAGGACCAATTGAGCTCCAGTAGTTTGCAACGAAACTTGACGTCAATCCGTCAATTTATGAAATGGGCAGCGCAAGGACAATATCTACAACATAATCCATCTGCCGATCTTAAGTTAAAGCGCCAACCTAGACCTTTACCGGGTATGATTGATATCGAAACGGTCAATCAAATCTTAGATCAGGCTGCGCCAGAAAAACCGATTGATCAACAGCTATGGTTACGAGATAAAGCTATGCTGGAACTTTTATATTCAAGTGGATTGCGTTTGGCTGAACTGCAAGGTTTGACCATTAAGGATATTGATTTTAATCGCCAGCTATTACGTATTACGGGTAAGGGCAATAAAACCAGAATCGTTCCTTTTGGTACTAAAGCAAAACAAAGTTTGATTGAATGGCTGAAAATTTATCGCATTTGGCAAGGTAGCTTTATGGCTGACTCAGCAGTATTTATTTCTCAACGAGGGGGTGCCTTGATGCCGAGGCAGATTGAAAATCGAGTGAAATTACAAGCCCAGCGCGCAGGGGTGAATGTTGATTTACATCCACACTTGTTAAGACATTGTTTCGCGAGTCATATGCTTTCAGCGAGTAGGGATTTGCGCTCTGTACAGGAAATGTTGGGGCATAGTAATTTATCTACCACACAAATATACACCCATGTAGACTTTGATCAGTTAGCAAAAGTTTATGATCAAGCCCATCCTCGCGCACAAAAAAGTTAATTTTTGATATATTATGTTGCAAAATTGCTTGTTTAATAGTCGATGAATTTTCCACTTTCTCTAGAAAGTTCACTAATTCATGGTGCTTACTTTATTGCCAGTTTTTATATAAAGTTGAAGTCTGTTTAAAATGATGAGAAATGATCTGCCATAGATCATTCTAAATTGAAGAATAAAGTTTGTTTTAGGTCTTTGAATTATTTAAAAGATTAGAAAAATCAAAATGTAATATTCATTTTGCTGATAAATTTAAACCGCTAAATGAATAATTGTTTCAAATTAGTGAACTGGGCATTTCATCTTTTTTATTGTGCTAGCAGAAATTGTGACTTGACCGAAATGCCAAATACATTGCAAGATAGGGCACCTAAAAAGTTTCATTCGAAGAGTTAGAATACTCTTTACTACATTTACTTGCTTAGAACAGCCGAGGATTACATGAAGGCTCTTGTTGCTGTAAAACGTGTGGTTGATGCCAACGTTAAAGTTCGTGTTAAGCCGGACAATAGTGGGGTTGACCTTACTAACGTTAAAATGTCTATCAACCCATTCTGTGAAATCGCAGTTGAAGAAGCGGTTCGCTTAAAAGAAAAAGGGACGGTTACAGAAATCGTTGTTGTTTCAGTGGGTACTAAAGATGCTCAAGAACAAATCCGTTCTGCAATGGCTTTAGGTGCTGACCGTGGTATTTTAGTTGAAACTGCTGATGAAATTGGTGCTCTAGAAGTTGCTAAAATCCTCAAAGGCGTTGTTGATGCTGAGAAACCAGAACTTATTCTTCTTGGTAAACAAGCAATTGATGACGACTCTAACCAAGTAGGTCAAATGCTTGGCGCTTTACTTGGTGCTGGTCAAGGTACTTTCGCATCTGAAGTTAAAGTTGACGGCGGTAAAGTTCAAGTTACTCGTGAAATCGACGGTGGTTTACAAACTGTTGAGCTTGCACTTCCTGCAATCATCACAACTGACTTACGTTTGAATGAGCCACGTTATGCTGCTCTTCCAAACATTATGAAAGCTCGTAAGAAGCCACTTGATACTAAATCTCCTGCTGATTATGGCGTTGCAACTGGTACTAAACTTAAAACTGTTAAAGTTGAAGCACCTGCTGAACGTAAAGCTGGCGTACAAGTGAAGTCTGTAGACGAGCTTGTTGAAAAATTGAAAAATGAAGCGAAAGTGATCTAATACAGAAGGATACAATCATGAGTATTTTAGTTATCGCTGATCACAACAACCAGACACTTAACGGTGCAACTTTAAACGTTGTTGCGGCAGCTCAAAAAATCGGTGGTGATATTACTGTATTAGTAGCTGGTTCTGGCGCTCAAGCAGTTGCTGATGCTGCTGCTAAAGTTGCTGGTGTGAGCAAAGTATTACTTGCTGACAATGCTGCTTATGCAAACCAATTGGCTGAAAACGTAGCTGCTTTAGTTGCGGATTTAGCGAAAGGTTACAAATACGTATTAGCTGCTTCTACAACAACTGGTAAGAACATTCTTCCACGTGTTGCTGCACTTCTTGATGTAAGCATGATCACAGATATCATTTCTGTAGAATCTGCAAATACATTTAAACGCCCAATCTACGCTGGTAACGCGATTGCAACGGTTCAATCAGATGAAGCAATTATCGTTGGTACAGTTCGTGGTACAGCGTTTGATGCTGTAGCTGCTGAAGGTGGTTCTGCTGCTGTTGAAGCTGTTGCTGAAGCGAAAGATGCTGGTATTTCTAAGTTTGTAAGCGAAGAAATCGTGAAACTTGATCGTCCAGAATTAACTGCTGCGCGCATCGTTGTTTCTGGTGGTCGTGGTGTAGGTTCTGGTGAGAACTACCATAAAGTACTTGACCCATTAGCTGACAAGCTTGGTGCTGCACAAGGTGCATCACGTGCAGCAGTTGATGCTGGTTTCGTACCAAACGACTTCCAAGTTGGTCAAACTGGTAAAATCGTTGCGCCTGATCTATACATGGCGATCGGTATCTCTGGTGCGATCCAGCACTTAGCTGGTATGAAAGATTCTAAAGTTATTGTTGCTATCAACAAAGACGAAGAAGCACCAATCAACAGCGTTGCTGACTACTGGTTAGTTGGTGATTTGAACACTGTTGTACCAGAATTGGTATCTAAACTTTAATTCACTGAATTAAAGTTTAAAGCGCTCTTGCGCAGGCGGTTAAAGCGATGCTTTACTGCTCTGCTCAGGAGCGCTTTTTTATGTTAAAAATTATAATAAAAAATGGATCTAATTAATGAGTTATAGTTTTAAAAAATATTTTTTGATGTTGGCAAATTATAACGCTTGGGCGAATCAAAAATTATTCTCTGTTTTAAAAGACTTAAATGAAGACCAAATCAATCAAAATTGTGGGGCTTATTTCGAGTCATTGTTTCGTACAGTAAATCATATATTGGTTGCTGATATTTTATGGTTCGAGCGTATTCATGGGGTAGTGCAGTCTCAGTATGCTTTAGATGAGATTGTTCATGCAAACTTAGATTCGCTCACTAATGCGAGATTCCTTAAAGATCAAAGCATGATTGCATTCGTGCAGCAGCTTAATGATGAAGCATTTCATGGTACCATTTCTTACATACGACACGGGCAGCGCCATACTGAGCCTCTTATTGAAGTGCTCGCGCATGTCTTTAATCATCAGACCCATCACCGTGGTCAGCTGCATAGCATGATTTTTCAAATCACAGGCGTTTCATTAGCATTGGATTTAATATATTTCCAAAGAGAGCAAGCAGATTTATATCGCTAATTACATAAAAATGATCATAAATTTTAATTCGTAATCGACGTGAAGTAATGATTTTAAGATTAAAATTTTATGATGTTTTTGTACGTATTTTAGCCATCATATTAAAAAAATATTCTTGAAAGCTCACAATCAAAAAATATTTTTTAACTTACTAATTCTAATCAATTTTTTATTGTAAAAAAATGCTATTTTCAATGGGTTTAACTCCCTGTTAGTTGGTTGTTTATGCTATAATTTTTCGCTGTATTTTTTATTTTTAGTTCAATCTTTTTGAGCTAAATTTTTGCAAGATTGAAGACATAAAAACAGGTAGATGTTTCTATCTGTAAACAAGGAGTATGCATGAGCGTATCGGAAATCAGACCGATTGCCATTGAGGACGAACTCAAGCATTCATATTTAGATTATGCAATGAGCGTAATCGTATCTCGTGCATTGCCAGATGTGAGAGACGGTCTCAAACCTGTTCATCGTCGCGTATTATTCGCAATGCACGAATTGGGCAATGATTATAACAAAGCGTATAAAAAATCTGCTCGTGTAGTGGGTGATGTAATCGGTAAATATCACCCTCATGGTGATAGTGCAGTCTATGAAACGATTGTTCGTATGGCGCAAGATTTTAGCTTGCGTTATATGTTGGTCGATGGTCAAGGTAACTTTGGTTCTGTCGATGGCGATAGTGCGGCGGCAATGCGTTATACCGAAGTTCGCATGCAAAAGCTTACCCATGAAATTTTGGCCGACTTAGAAAAAGACACGGTTGATTGGGAAGATAACTACGACGGTTCTGAGCGTATTCCGCAAGTGATGCCTACTCGTATTCCTAATCTTTTGATCAATGGTACAACAGGTATTGCAGTAGGTATGGCGACCAATATGGCGCCGCATAATATGACTGAGGTCGTCAATGCTTGTTTAGCCTATGCCAATAATCCGAATATTTCTATTGAAGGATTAATGGAGCATATTACTGGTCCTGACTTCCCAACTGGCGGTATTATTTACGGTAAATCAGGTATTGTAGATGCTTATCGTACGGGTAAAGGTCGTCTTCATATCCGTGGTAAGTATCATTTCGAAGAAGATCAAAAAACGGGTCGTACGACTATCGTCTTTACTGAAATTCCATATCAGGTCAATAAAGCAAAAACGATTGAGCGTATAGCTGAACTAGTTAAAGAAAAGAAACTTGAAGGAATTTCTGAACTTCGAGATGAGTCAGATAAGGAAGGGATGCGTATTGCAATTGATTTGAAGCGTGGCGAAAACGCGGAAGTCATTGTAAATAATTTATTCTTACACACCCAACTGCAAAACTCTTTCAGCATCAATATGGTCTGCCTAGATAATGGTCAGCCAAAATTGATGAATCTTAAAGATATTATTGCGGCATTTATCCGTCACCGCCAAGAAGTTGTGACACGCCGCACCATGTATGAGCTTCGCAAAGCACGTGAACGTGGGCATATCTTAGAAGGTTTGACTGTTGCATTAGCGAATATTGATGCCATTATTGAAACCATTAAGACTTCTGCCAATCCTAGTGAAGCACGTGAGCGTTTACAGGCTGGTGAATGGGCTGGTGGTGGTGTTGTCGCACTTCTAGAAAAAGCTGGCGCTATTTCAGTTCGCCCAGATGAAATTGAAGGGGAAGATCCTGCACGTCCATTTGGTCTGTCAGGAGATATTTATCGTTTATCACCAACACAGGTGAATGCGATTCTTGAATTACGTTTACATCGTTTGACGGGTCTTGAACAAGATAAGTTGCACGCTGAATATACTGAGATTTTAGGTCAAATTGCTGAATTAACGGCGATTTTAAATGACTTTAATTTATTGATGAACGTAATTCGTGAAGAGCTTGCTTTAATCCTGCAACAGTATGGTGATGCACGCCGCACAGAAATCGTTGAATCTGGTGTTGATTTCTGTCGTGAAGACTTAATCCCTGAAGAACAAGTGGTCCTCACTGTTTCTCAAACAGGTTATGCAAAAACGCAACCACTTTCGGATTATCAAGCTCAACGTCGTGGTGGTCGTGGTAAATCTGCAACCTCAATGAAGGATGATGACATTATTCAGCATTTGATTGTTGCATCGAACCACGCGACAGTATTGTGCTTTACCAATGTTGGTAAAGTTTATCGCTTGAGAGTGTTTGAGGTACCTCAAGCCTCTCGTGGTGCTAAAGGACGCCCGATGGTGAACTTGTTACCATTGGAAGCGAATGAAACAATTACCGCGATCTTACCGTTGACGGAGTTCCCTGAAAATCACTATGTCTTTATGGCTACGGCATCAGGTACGGTTAAACGTGTTGAGTTAGAACAGTTTAGTAATGTTCGCTCTAATGGCTTACGTGCTATTGAGTTAAACGAAGAAGATACCTTGATCGGTGTTGCTATTACGGATGGTAATCAGCAGATCATGTTGTTCTCAAATGAAGGTAAAGCGATTCGTTTTGCTGAGACAGATGTTCGAGCAATGGGACGTACTGCGAAAGGTGTACGCGGTATGCGTGTTAGTTTCGCAAGTAACACGATCGACGTAGAAGATGCTGAAGTTGAAAATGATGACAGCGATGATAATGACGATTCTTCTGATTCTAATGTTGTAAGCCGTATTGTTTCACTTGTTGTTCCAGAAACAGGTGAAGTGTTATGTGCTTGTGCAAATGGATATGGTAAGCGTACTCCAGTTGATGACTTCCCGACCAAGAAACGTGGTGGTAAGGGTGTTATTGCGATTAAAACGAGTGAGCGTAATGGTGAGTTAATCAGTGCTGTATCGATTGATGAAACCAAAGAGCTGATGTTGATTTCTGATGGTGGTACTTTGGTTCGTACACGTGCAGCAGAAGTGGCAACCACAGGTCGTAACGCACAAGGTGTTCGTCTGATTCGATTGAGTGACGCTGAAACATTAGTTGGTGTTGTATCTATTGAAGCTGTAGAAGAAGACGAAGAGTTAGAGACTATAGAGCAATCAGTAGAAAATACTGAGCTTGATGCAGTAAATTCTGAGGAAGCTTTAGTAGAACCTAAAGATGATACTCCAGAAGCTTAAGTGATAAGTTGTTAAAAAAGGAAGCTAATTAGCTTCCTTTTTTATTGGCTTTAGCATGACTAAACGATAATAAGAGCAAGCCAACAAGATTCCACCAAGAGTTGCTAAATAAATCAGTTTAGGTATCACGATTGCTGTAGGTACTCCCATCTGATTTAATTGCACAAACATTTGAACACCATGTGTAGATGGAAGAGTCCAAGCTAAGTATTGCATCCATTCAGGCATAGCTGCATGTGGCCAAGCAGTACCTGTTAATAAGAAAAGAGGGACTGAGGTGACAACAATTAAATGTCCTACACGTTCAGGCATATCTACTAAAGATCCAACCAGCATCGCTAGACCGATAATACAACTTACATAAACTGGCGTTGCAAGCAGCGTTCCCCAGAAATTTCCACCATGAGGATAGTCATAAAGCCAAAATGTAAAACCGAAGAGATATAAACAACCAAGACAACCTATTGTGAGAATTGCTGTAAAAGTTGCCCAAAACTCGATTGGTTTTGCGATCCAACCTGATTCACGATAGCTCGCAATCAACATAGCCAGACCTAATAACAGTGTCTGATGAATAATTAAACTCGCAACAGCGGGAAAAATATAACTTCCATATCCAGATAATGTATTAAATAACGGAATATCGTGGATTGGCAGCTCAATTTCAAATTGGGAGGCTTCGCCAAATTTTTCCAAATGCTCTTTCAGTGTATATTCGATCGAGGTCGCAAGACCTGTAGCAGCTTCTTTAGTTTGTAAAAAATATGCTGTACTGAGATAAAGCCCAATCCCTCCCATTTCACCACGTCTGAGGCTTTGACTCAGGTTTTCTGGAAGTAATAAGATCGCTTCAGCTTTTTGGTTTTTCACCATTTGTTCTGCTTCAAGGAAGTTCCCTGTGACAGCCTGTATCTGGATATGGGGGCTACTAGCAGTTTGACTAATAATTTTAGAGCTTAAAACACTTTGTTCTTCATCAACAATCACGATCGGAATATTTTCTGCAACTTGCGCTTTATAGGCAGTTGGATAGAAAAAGCTATACATGAGGATAGAGGCAATCAGTGTGGTAAACACTGAGTTATTTTTCACAATATTTTTGAAAGTTTGTTTGTAATAAAAGAAAAATGATTTCATGAGTGAATCTCCTGAACATTTTTCCTCAATAAACGAAGACTTAATAAGCTAAATATCACTGCAAAAACGAGCAGAATAATGAAAGGTATAACTGAAATAATGACATCGCTTCCAATCACCCATTGCTCAGTTTGTAATTTTGCGTAAGGGGTAAATGGAATAATCATTGACCATAATTGTGTAAATGCAGGAGCATTATTTAAGGGGAGTGTGACACCTGCGAAACTCATGGATGAGCCACCATATAGTGCGATAAAACCAAAACTTTTAGGCAGGTCTTTGGTAGCTAAGATAACGCTACTGCTGATCATGGCATAGGCAAAATAAAACACAAACTGAGCGATCAAAAGAAAGCTAAGTGAGCCTGCGATAAAATAACCTTTGACCTGGCTGAGCCAGAACATCCAGCACCATGTCCAGAAACAAAAAATCAGCACATAAAGCAAAATTTTTCCAAAAAATCGAGAAACAATCTGTGTTGAACCTAGCCATTCTGCAAAGGTATGACGCTTAAATTCTTGCCCGATTGCGAATGCAATACAACAACACAGCAATAAATGGAGTACTGCAGGAACAATGAACGGTCCTAAAAATAGCTCATAACTCATGCTGGGGTTATATAGCATCGAGACTTTGACATGTGGCGTAGGGAATTCAGCATAAGGGATTTTATTTGCTAAATAACTGTTACCTAAATAGTCGCCAATGGCATTGAGGGTGCTACTTTGCATTGCTGAAGCAATGGTATTGCCAATAGTAAAAAAAGATTGGTTATACGCCATACTAATTTGAGCATTTTTTGCCTGAACAAGTCGTTGCTCCGCACCTTCAGGAATGAAAACAAAACCCCAAACCTGAGTACTATTAATCATACGTTCAACTTCGTCTTGACTTGAACTGATAGTCTTTACACTTAGACTTGGGTTAATACTGAGGTTATGAATGATTTGTCGGCTTAATTGGCTTTGATCTTGGTCAACAATGGCAATCGGTAAGTGCTCAGCTTTTCCAGCCGAAAGCATGCTGGTAAAAAAGATGATGATCAATAAAGGCATAATGATTGCCATAAATGCATCTACTTTATGGCATTTTAAATAACGCAACTCTCGAAGCATTGCAGCAAACATTGGTTATTTTGCCTCTTTAATTTTAAAAAGTACGCTCATTCCAACTTTAAGATCTGGAATAGATTGCTCAGGTACTAAGTGGAATTTAAAGCTGCGAATATCATAACCACCCGTTTGACGTGTGGTTTTAATGGTTGCAAAGTCTCCTTCAACATCAATGTTCTTCACTTTAAATGTGACTTTTTGATTCAGCGCAGGTACGAAACCATCTAAAGTTTTGTTTTGATATACACTTTCATACATATCTTCACGGACATTTAAACTGACCCACATCTCATGGTCTTCAATAATACTGACGACAGGCACACCAGTTGCGACTAACTCTGTTGGTTTGCCATAGGTTTTCGATACAGTACCGTCGACCGGTGAATAGAGCTTGGTTTCTTCTGTCAATGCATTTGCTTCTTTGACAGCAGCTTGTGCCATGGCGACTTTTGCATCGGCAGTTGATTTCTGTTGTTCGGTGCTACCACGTTTAGCGCGTGCATATTGTTGATATGACGCCTCAGCAGTTTCACGGGCAGAGGTTTGTGCCGCAAGCATCTCATCACGACGTTGACGAGAAATCACACCTTGTTGATAGAGGTTTTCACCTCGTTTATAGGTTGTTGCTGCAAGTTCTGCTTGCGTTTTTAAAGCTTGCCAGTTGGCATACAGAGTTTCAATAATTTCTTGTTGAGAACCACGATAAACGGTTGACTGGAATGCCATTGCACTTTGCAAGGCGGCTTGGGCTTGTTCTTTTTTGGCTTCAAGTTCGGGACTCACAAAGCGAATAAGCGCTTGCCCTTTTTTTACGGCTTGTCCTTCAGTTACATAAAATTCTTCGATACGACTAGCTACTTTGGTGCTGATGTTTATTGTTTCAGCTTCAACTCGTCCTTGTAATTCAACTGCTTGGGGTTGATATGCTTTCCATAAACCATATGCAATTAAGCCAAGCAAAATAAATACAATAATTAGACCAATAATTTTAGCTTTACCTTTCTGGGGTGGTTGCGCTGGTGGTTCCTGAGTATTTGATGGTGTAGCAGTCTTGTTAGTGTCAATTTGTTCTGTTGAAGATGCTTGCTCATTTACGACGTTAGTCGTTTGCGTTTCATCCGCTTTTGCCACGTTATCTGTATCGCGTTTTGAATTGGATGATGATTGATTTTGGCTCATAAATGTCTCCAATTAACGGATAAAATCAGTACGTGGTTGATTAACATAGAGCTTGAACTCGTCAATCGAGCCATAGCTTTGTAATAGGGTTGCTAAAGATAAAATATATTTATATGCATTGATTGCCATTTCACTTCTCAATGCATTCAATGCATTTTGTGCATCGATGACTTGAGTTGCAGTTCCCATACCTTCCTTAAAGGAAAGTTGTTGAATACGTAGATTCTCTTGTGCTGCTTTGGTGTTTTGTGTCAATAGTTGGTGGCTGGTTTGCGAAGCATTCAATTCGCTATAGGATTTGTACAGCACATTTTCAATTTCTTGCTTGGTACGTTCTGTCATGAGTTCTGCCGCATAACGTTTTAGTTCTGCTGCATGTACGTTTTTATTTATATCGACACCAGAGAATAAATTGTATTTTGCCATAACGCCAATGATCCAATTTTCTTTCTCATCTAAACCATATTCACCAAAAGCAAAGACACTTGGCTTTTTAGCTGCTTGCTGAATTCGGACATTTTCATTGGCTAGCTGTGTGTCCATTTGCAGTTTTTTGATGAGGCTTGAATTTTGGTCGTAGTTTGCAAGTAGCTTATCTAATGAATGATTTTGATCTGTATTTACGAATAGGGGAGTGCTGAGATTTAATGGCGCTTTAGTTTGCAATAAATTTTGTAAACTAAACTGACTCGCTTGTAGATTCGATTGTGCATTTTGATAGGTACGTTGCGCATTATTACGAGCAACTTCAAATTGCATGCGTTGTCCTTTATTTATAAAACCCTGCTTTTCTAACTTTAATGCATTGTCATAATGTTGTTGCATTGCATTTAGATTAAATAAACTGGTGCTTAATAATTGTTGCTGCAATTGCACATTAAAATAGGTCTGAATCATTTCAAAACGCTGAGAATCTTGTTGCTGTTTCTCACTGATGTCAGAACGCTTGGATTGAATACTGGCAATTTGTTTGGCACTACTGATTTTTCCACCTGTATAAAGTGGCATGACCATAGAAACAGATGTTCTCACATCATGATCTTTAATGGTGACATCTAAATTATTGGGTACTTTATTTAATCCATCACTGACGGTTTGATCAAAACCTTGGCTGACTTGATCGATGACTTCTGGTGGGAACACATTTCCCCATTGAGATAATTTGTCATCAAAACCACGTGTAAGTGAGTTTTCTAATCGGCGTTTACTTGACTCTAAAGGAACACTTGTTTCACTATGAAAAGAATAAGCACGTGCATTTAAATCAATTCGCGGAAGCCCTAAATGTTTGACAGCTTCCATCTCTAAGCGAGATGCTTGTTGAAGTGCCTGCTGGGCTTGAGTTGAATATGCATTTTCTACGACAAATTTCTCTGCTTCACTATAGCTGAGTGTCTGAGCAAGTGTAGATGTAGAAAATAAGGCATAACTGATTAAACTAATACAGAGACTTAGCTGTTTTGGAAACCGTGTGACCTTAGAACTCGGTCGATTATGTCGCTTCAACATTATGGTATGTCGCACTTTAATAATATCCTGAGTGAGTCTAAATTCTTTTTATAAAATTAAAATAATATTTTTTAATTAAATAGTTATATTGCTGATGTTGATGTATCAAATTTGTAAAAAGTAGAGTTTTTAAGGGCTTTGTTGCACAAACCTATCTGTAAAAGCTTTTTCAGCGATATAATTTTCAAATGAAGAAGCCTACACACAAAATCTACCGCACAACCAATTGGCCCGCATATAACCGAGCACTCATGAGTCGCGGAAATATTGCCATTTGGTTTGATCCTGCTACGCAATGGTATGCTCCATCAAAAGGCAAACAAGGGCGAAATCAAACCTACTCCGACGCAGCTATCCAATGCTGCTTAATGATTAAATCCTTATTCCGTCTATCTTTACGTATGGTCACTGGCTTTGTGCAAAGTCTGATTAAACTTTGTGGATTAAATTGGACCGCACCAGATTACAGTACGCTTTGTAGAAGACAAAAGCATATTGATATTGCAATCAGCTACCAAAAAAGTAGCGATGGGCTGCATCTACTCATAGACTCTACAGGCATGAAGTTTCTAGGTGAGGGCGAATGGAAACGCAAGAAACATGGACCTGAATATCGTCGCCAATGGCGTAAACTACATATTGGTATAGATGCTGAAACCCTTCAAATACGCGCTATTCAACTCACTACAAATAATGTCAGTGATTCACAAGTGCTTGGTGATTTACTCGATCAGATTCCACAAGATGAGCAGATTGACTCTGTTTATACCGATGGAGCTTATGACACCAAGCAATGCCGTCAGGTCATTGCAGATCGGCAAGCGCATGCGGTGATTCCACCTAGAAAAAATGCGAAACCATGGAAAGATACAAAGATCAGCTCGCTAGAACGAAATGAATTACTTCGAACAGTTAAACGTTTAGGCAGGAGACTATGGAAAAAATGGTCAGGCTATCATCGACGAAGTTTGGTGGAAACCAAGATGCATTGCATTAAATTATTAGGCGATAAATTAATGGCAAGAAGCTTTCCTAGTCAGGTGAATGAAATTCATGCACGTGTAGCAGTCCTCAACAGGTTTACGGAATTAGGTCGACCACTTACCCAAGTTACGCCTTAAATTTGGCTCAATTAGGGGCGCTTTGCATTTCAAATCTTTGTGCAACAAAACCGTTTTTAATCTAAATATATTTCCTGAAAATTAGATAATTTGCTCATAAATAAATAGAAACGGTTGTTGTTAAAATCAGTCAAATACCCAAAGATGATTGAAATATTTATTGGATAAGCTGCTGCAAGCTACGTCAATCTGTGCTTAAATTCCTATCTCAATTTGTTTCACTTTGACAAGGGAAAATTCATGCGTGCTTATAATTTCTGCGCTGGTCCTGCTGCATTACCTACTGCCGTTTTAGAAAAAGCTCAACAAGAAATGTTGGATTGGCAGGGTAAGGGGCTGTCGATCATGGAAATGAGTCATCGTAGCAATGATTATGTTGCTGTTGCGGAAAAGGCGGAAGCTGATTTACGCAAACTCATGAATATTCCTGAGAATTATAAAGTGCTGTTCTTACAAGGTGGCGCATCTCTCCAATTCTCGGCGATTCCGCTCAACTTGTTGGGTAAGAATAACAAAGCTGATTATATCCATACTGGAATTTGGTCTGAGAAGGCATTAAAAGAAGCAAAGCTCTACGGCGATGTAAATGTTGTAGATGCGGCCACTTTGATTGATGGCAAACATGCAATCACAGAACAAAGTACTTGGAATCTTTCAAATGATGCAGCATATGTGCATTATGCTGATAATGAAACCATTGGTGGTTTGCAGTTCGCAGATGTTCCAAATGTAACCGCGCCGTTGGTTTGTGATTATTCATCTAGTATTTTGTCTGCACCCGTAGATGTAAATAAATTTGGACTCATTTATGCGGGCGCACAAAAGAATATTGGTCCTGCTGGATTAACTATTGTGATTATCCGTGATGATTTATTGGATCAAGCAAAACCTGAAATTCCAAGCATTCTAAAATATGCAGACCAAGCCAAGAATGGTTCTATGGTGAATACACCAGCAACTTATGCTTGGTATTTGGCTGGTTTGGTTTTTGAATGGTTGCTAGACCAGGGTGGGGTAGATGCGATTCATAAAGTGAATCAAGAAAAAGCAAAACTACTTTACGGTTATATTGATGCTAGCGATTTCTATAATAACCCGATTGCAGTAGCAAATCGTTCAATGATGAATGTTCCTTTCACTTTGGCAGATGAGGCACTGGAAAAAACCTTCTTGAAAGAAGCTGAAGAAAATCATCTGCTTAATTTGGCAGGACATCGCTCAGTGGGTGGTATGCGTGCAAGTATCTACAATGCTGTTCCATTGGAAGGTGTGCAGGCACTTGTGAACTTTATGGATGAATTTGCTAAACGTCATGGTTAAGTAATAAAGTTTATTTAAAATAAAAGCCCTCAAAACTGAGGGCTTTTATTATTTTACATTATGTCCCGTCCTGAAATAAGTATACACCTTAAGAGGCTTATTTTATGGAATATGAAAAAGAACAACGAGTTAAACGAACACAACGAGATTA
>NZ_KB849808.1 GCF_000369065.1 Acinetobacter haemolyticus CIP 64.3 = MTCC 9819 | reverse complement strand
CCGTAGGACGTATGCGGTATTAGCATTCCTTTCGGAATGTTGTCCCCCACTAATAGGCAGATTCCTAAGCATTACTCACCCGTCCGCCGCTAGGTTAGGTAGCAAGCTACCCTTCCCCGCTCGACTTGCATGTGTTAAGCCTGCCGCCAGCGTTCAATCTGAGCCATGATCAAACTCTTCAGTTTAAAATCATTAGTAGCTTATGGCTACAAATCTTGGCTCATCAATTTTCTGACATTAATTTCTCAAATAAACTTCGAGTAATTTCTACCATTCAATCAATGAAATATTTTCGATCGATTAACCAGTAAAAATCCACACAAGTTGTTCTTCTATTCTCTTAATGATTAATTTCTTACTTCGTCAGCAAGAAATTAACGCAAAACACTACCTACCACCTTAACCCTGTAAGCTAAGATATTTTCGTGTATCGCGTCGGGATGAGGTGCATTATAGGAGTTTTTTAAAGGCATGCAAGCTTTTTTAAACCCTTGTTTTATTGAGTGTTCTTTTTTTGTGCACAAAATCAATTCAAACTATTTAAAAACGATAGCAAGTACATGAAATAAAAGCAGAAATACTTTATTTATATTTCTGCTTCACTTTTCTATTTTTTGCTCTTTATTTGAACGCTAATGATTTTAACAGGTTGTTTAGGTACATTTTGATGCAATCCCTGATTACCCGTAGGCACACTCACGATTTTATCAACGACCTCCATACCTTTGGTCACTTTACCGAAAACAGCATAACCTGCATCCATTGCAGATCGGTTTAGAAAACTATTATCTACAACATTAATGAAAAATTGGCTTGTAGCAGAGTTTGGATCTCGCGTACGCGCCATTGCTAAAGTACCACGTGTATTTTTCAAACCATTGCTTGCTTCGTTTACGATTGGTGCTTTGGTTGTCTTTTCTACCATATTGGCATCTAAGCCACCGCCCTGAACCATAAAACCAGGAATCACACGATGGAAAATCGTCCCTGCGTAAAAATTGCTTTTTACATAACTTTCAAAGTTTTTTGCCGAAACTGGTGCTTTATCATCAAAAAGCTCAATTTCGATATTCCCCATACTCGTTTTCATTTCAACCATGGTATTTGCAAATAAATGGCTGCTTGCGAGTAATAAACTAGCCGTAATAAATAACTTTTTCATCTTTATATTCTCAGTCTAAGAATAGAATTAACCGTGAAGCCTAATTTTAGTTTTACATATCGGTCTTTACTATTTTTATTTGTTAAGTGCCATGTTCCACGTGAAACATAGCACTACAGTACGTGGCGGCTTAACTGTGTTTGTCCCAGAACTTTCTAAAGTTCCGTGCAATTTCGACGGTATTGCGTCTTGCTTTGGTTGAAATAGGCGTTAAGTTGATAAAGCCATGTGTTTGGTCTGGATAATCAATATATTTCACTTTAACGCCATTTTGTCTAAGTTTATGACTATAAATTTCACCTTCATCATGAAGTAAATCATGCCCTGCTGTGATCACATAAGCAGGTGCAAGTTTTCTTAAACCACCATAGGTTGGAGAAATTAATGGGTTATCCAAAGCAACATTATGTTGGGTGGCATAATACGCTGTCACATAATCCACATCTTTACTGGTCAAGACTAAACCTTCACCATAAGCATAAAATGATGGGTGTCTACTTTTAAAATCAACCACAGGATAGATTAGTAACTGTGCTTGAGGCGCATAGGCCTTACCCACTGAATGCTGTGCAACAACTGTACTAATATTTCCGCCAGCACTATCCCCCGCGACCGCAATACGATTTTTATAGATCTTTAACTGACGGCGATTTTGATATACCCATGCTAAAGCATCTTCACATGATTGAATAAGCAGTTTAGGTGAAACTTCTGGAGCAAGCGGATAATCAATACTCATGACCTGAACTTTCGCATATTTGGCAATGAGGCGACATGCTTCATCATGCGTATCCAAACCACCGACAACAAAACCACCACCATGATAGAACACGATCATCGGTAGTTTCTTATTGGGTGCTGGATGATAATGTCTTGCGAAAACTGTACCGCTTTGTAAAGGTAAACGAATATCTTCAACAGATTCAATAAATGTCGATTTATTAAGTATCGCGAGCATCTGCGCATCAAATTGGCGTCGAGATTCAATCGGATCATCACCAATAAAACCAATGCGCCCTTGTTTAATTTGAACAGCCATCAAACATTTGGTAAATGCATCCAAATCAGGATATTGGTGTGGGTAACCTAAAATTTTAGCTAAAGACTCTTGTACAAATGTAGGTAACTTATCGAGTGCTCGTGCAGCAGGACCTTGTCCATGATCTAAAATGGTTTGTATTTTTTGAGGTAATGCCGTCACTTTTTGTCCCCTTCTTACGCTATCCATCGTTCTTTTCCTCTCGACTATATGCTTATCCAAAGCGATAGATCAAGAATTTAAAAATATTTTGTACGCTATATTGTTGGTTTTCAAAAGTCATTAACCATTATGCTTATCCATGATCATTATTTAGGCCAATTGATTAATCTATGACATATTTGAAACAAAACTCAAAAGTGAATATTCAATACTTTTGAGTTTTTATAAACACAATTTTATTTTCGACCTGCTGCAGCTGAACCTGAAATATTAACACCAACTTGTCCAGGTTGAACCTGCGCTTTGACGCCCCCTCCTGTTTGAACACCATGAGAACCAACTCCAACATTGGTTGAACCTGTTGCTTCAACAGAAACACAGCCAATCATGCTGATGACCATTAGACTTAACACAGAGACTAGAGCAAATTGCTTCATATTTTTTCCTTTACTATTTTCTATGTGCACTTTTGTTGCACATCCTCATCATTACGATTTTAAGTATGAGTGTATAGACCGGATTGGATTTATTTATTGTCAGTTTGGCAAATTTCGCAGTTTGATAAAACGCTAAATCACCACAACAAAAAACTAGAATCAAGCCAATGATTCTAGTTTTTTCAATTTACTCAGCACCTCTAACACAGCATATATAGCAGTATATGATTCGATCGATCTATTGGCATCAATGTGATGATCTATTGTGTTTAAAGGTCATGATAAATTACTGCGCTGAAGCCTCAGCATCTACTGCACCAGATACATCCGCCGATGCACCGCTATGATCAACGCCCATAGATGTATCCGCTTGAATACCAACGCCACCTTGAACACCCGTTGGACTTGCACTTGTTTGCGCTGAACCTGATGCTTCTAGACCACCTTGAGTTGAGCAACCTACTGCCGTTAATGCAACACCAGATACCACCATAGAAATCAATGCTAACTTTTTCATTACGTATTTCCTTTCATTATGACAAAAAGCAAAGTTGTCTTTGCGTTGCCTATGATTCACAATTTTTTTCTCGAACGTGATGAGGATTAGTTGCAGTTTGTTATTTATGCAGGATGTTTTTGCAATTTTTATTAAATCAGTTCACTTTATTATTCACGCTCTAATACTTTTAAATGTTCACCACAAATCACCAATAATTTAATTACTTAATCAATTTGGGTGCATTTTGAATAACCCAATAATATGATCAGCTTCTTTGTACACGACAAAAAAAGATAACTCATTGAAATAATGGCATAATACTTGTTTTCTGACGACGAATATGATGACACATTTCAATGAGTTACATCTCATCTTAAACAAATATCTAAAGTGGAACAAGTCACATGCAAAATGTTTTACACTGATTATGCTTGCATTAATTGTAAAACAGACATGTAATCTTTCTTCTGCATCTAAAGCCTTACCCATCAAGTGCTTACCACAATCATTTTATCGACGTATACAACGCTTCTTTGCAGATCAGTATTTCGATTATCGTCAAATTTCTCAGTTAATTTTCAATATATTTTCATTCGATAAAGTCCAATTAACTTTGGATAGAACTAATTGGAAATGGGGAAAACGAGATATTAATATCTTGATGTTAGCCATCGTCTATCGTGGAATAGCGATACCTATTGTTTGGACATTGCTCAATAAACGTGGAAATTCAGATACAAAAGAGCGTATTGCTTTGATTCAACGCTTTATCTCCATTTTTGGTAAAGATCGTATTGTGAATGTGTTTGCAGACAGAGAATTTATCGGTGAGAAATGGTTTACATGGTTAATTGAAAATGACATTAACTTCTGTATACGTGTTAAAAAAACTTTATTGTGACCAATCACTTAGCCAAGAATCATAAAATTAGTGATTTATTTCGTCATCTTCAAGTTGGTCAAACTGAATGTCGTAAACGACGTATTTGGGTTGGTCGAGTGAAACTGTATATTAGTGCGCTACGATTAGAAGATGGAGAGCTTTTACTTGTTGTTTCTCCTATGTTTAATGCTTCTGCTATTCGTGATTATGCATTACGCTGGGAAATCGAAACGTTATTTAGTTGTCTCAAAGGACGTGGATTCAATCTTGAAAATACTCGTTTAACAGACCCTAGACGAGTCAAGAAATTGATAGCAGTGCTAGCTATCGGTTTCTGTTGGTGCTATTTAACAGGTGAATGGCAACATGATCGGAAAAAAGCGATAAAAATAAAGAAGCATGGACGACTTTCAGTAAGTTTATTTCGCTACGGTTTGGACTATGTTCAAATGGCTATTCTACGTTTGATTGGTTTTGGAAAAAAAGAAGAATTTAAGAAAGTGCTAGCAATTTTAAGAAAGAAAAAGCCTGATAGGACAAGGATCCTATGAAATTTGTCGTGTACAGAGGATCAGCTTATGTTTTTATAATTCATAGAAACACCGCACAATCCTCTCATAAGCTTACAATTGCGTAATTCTGATTAAAAATAAATGTAGCGCAAATAAAAAAAGCCGTGGAAAACCACGACTTTTTTGATCTTGAGCACTAGATTAAGGCCACTGCATTTCACCTTTAACTACTTTAGCTCCTAACTCAAGGCTACTTGACTCACCTAAAGCTGGATATTGTTTTTGCATCATTTGAATTAACTCAGCCGAATTTTTGCTGGCTTTCACTGCTTTTTCATATTGCTTTAGATAATCGATTGAAAAATTAACTGCGTCTAAACCTTCAGCAGCACCCGCTTTCATATGTGCAGGCACAACCACTTGAGGATTTAATGCCTTAATATTTTCTAAAGTTTGTACGACTTCATTACGATCTTTCGTATTGGGTGTATCCGCCATCCATAAATGAATACCTGACGAGACAGGAATCCCACCAACAACAGCTTTAGCACTTGGAATCCACAAATAAGTCAGTTCTTTTTTACCCTTAATTTCGATATTTTCATTTTCGAATTTTAAAGTTTTAGCCGTATAAGGCTGCGGAACAATAATTTTGCTCGGCGCATTGGCTCCCATCTTTGGTCCCCAATACGCTACTTTTAGTGCTTGTGTATCTTGAATATGCTTTACCGTTTCTGGTGTCGCAACAATCTGAACATTTGGAAAATATTGCTTAAAGACATCTAAACCAAAGTAAAAATCTGGATCACCATAACTCACGAAAATCGTTTTTAAGGTTTTACCGCTATCCAGAATGTCTGCAGCAATTCGTAAAGCTTCTGATTTAGAAAATTGCGCATTGACCAATAACACTTCTTTATCACCTTCGATCAAGGTTGAAGTCACGCCAAAGTGTTCAGGTTTTGCTAAGAAATTTTGGATTTTTAAGTCTTGCGCAAAGCTTGTTGAAGTTACAGCAAATGCTGTCAATGCCAATGCATAAGGTTTAAGGTTCATTTATATGTCTCCTATCTGATAAGACACACTTTACGTTGCAATTATTGCCAAATAAACACCCTAAATTAAGATAAAATGTTGCATATCTTGCAACAATGATCATTAATATGGATACATTAAAAGCCATCCAAGTGTTTGTCTGTATTGCTCATCAAGGTAATCTCAGCAAAGCGGCGCAACATTTAAATTATTCTAAAGCCATGGTGTCTCGCTATTTAGAGCATCTTGAAGCCACATTTTCAACGCGACTATTTCAACGCAATACGCGTAAAGTTTCACTGACCCCTGCGGGCGAAAAAGCGCTGCTTTATTGTGAAAATATCCTACAGCAACAACAGTTACTTGAAGGTTTGGCTGCACCCGAACAGCATAGTGGCACGATTCGTTTTACTTGTGGTCTATTTCTATTTCAGCTCGGTGTGAATGAATGCATTAAACAGTTTAAAAAACGCTACCCCCATATTCATTTTGATGTATATCTTACTGAAAATACAATTGATCTGATGGATGCTCAAGTTGACCTTGCTTTGCGAATTACCCAAAAAGTGGCAGAGGGTTTAATTGCTCGTCCCGTCTGTCAAATTGAGTCTATCTTTTGTGCGCACCCGCATTATTTACAAGATCACACTCCCCTGTCACACCCAAGCCAATTGATTCAACATGACTGTATTGCTCATCATACTCATAATCAATACTGGACTCTGTTTGATACAGATCAGCAACCGCAGAACTATCCTTTAAATGTTACGTTTAAAAGCAATGATGTGATTGCACTCTATCAAATGTGTCTCAAAGCAGAAGGAATTGCCATGCTTCCGACCTTGCTTGTACGCCAAGATATTGCTCAACAACGCTTGCAACAGGTATTTACAGATTTTTCTGCACCCGATCTCACCTTGTCGTTAGTCTATGCATCAAGACAACATTTGCCCAAAATCACCCAAGAATTTATTGCATTTGTGATCGAAAACTTAAATTTTTACTTAAATCAGCAAAATTAAAAGATTTAAATTCACCTGAACGCTTGAATTTTGTCGCCTTGCCCATACCTCATCCGTATCAATGAATGACCAAGATGTGGCAGTTCAGGTTTAACCCGATGAGCATTCACGCCAAAAGGACTGTACATGTTTGAGAACTTTTTTAAACGGAGATCATCAATGGCTAATGAGCACAATGAGCAAGCTCAAGACATTCAAAATGAGCAACAAGCTGAACAAACTCAAGCTGAAGGTGTAGAGCAAGCTAACGAGCTTAGCGTTGAAGATTTACAAGCGCACATCACCCAACTTGAAGAAAGCTTGAAACTCGAAAAAGCACGTACGGCCAATGCGGTTTACGAGGCACAAAAGAGTGTTGAACGTATTCAACGTGAATCTGAAAAGCACAAAGATACTGTGCTGGAAAAGTTCGCCAAAGAATTATTGGATTCTGTCGATAATCTCGAACGTGCAATTCAAGCCGCTGGCGCAGAAGAAACACCTGTGCTTGAAGGTGTCAAACTAACGTTGAAATCACTCCTCATTACACTTGAAAAATTTGGGGTAGTCGAAGCAGATACACAAAATGGTTTTAATGCGGATCTACACCAAGCTGTAGGTATCGATCCAAATGCCAAAGCAAATGAAATCGGTACAGTGTTACAGAAAGGTTATACCTTAAATGGTCGCCTACTTCGCCCAGCAATGGTGATGGTGGGTCAATAACCCTCTGGAGCAAAGCCTTTATTTGCTCAAAAATGCAAAAAATTGAGAGTTTTTTGATTTTTTTTCACAAAAATGCTTGAAAAAAACCGATTAACTCTCATATCGAATAACAAGAAAATCCCCTTTTGAATCTCCCCTTTATTACTGGAGAAATCGGGGATTCACAAAATTTTAGAGGAACATCCCAAATGGCAAAAATTATTGGTATTGACTTAGGTACTACCAACTCATGTGTTGCTGTACTCGAAGGCGATAAAGTAAAAGTAATCGAAAACGCTGAAGGTGCACGTACCACTCCATCGATCATTGCATATAAAGATGGTGAAATCTTAGTTGGTCAAAGTGCAAAACGTCAGGCTGTAACCAACCCGAAAAACACATTATTCGCAATCAAGCGTTTAATCGGTCGTCGTTACGAAGATCAAGCAGTACAAAAAGATATCGGTCTTGTACCTTACAAAATCATCAAAGCAGACAATGGCGATGCTTGGGTTGAAGTAAACGACAAAAAATTAGCGCCTCAACAGATCTCTGCGGAAATCTTGAAAAAGATGAAGAAAACTGCAGAAGACTATTTAGGTGAAACAGTTACTGAAGCAGTTATTACAGTTCCTGCTTACTTTAACGATGCTCAACGTCAAGCAACTAAAGATGCGGGTAAAATTGCAGGTCTTGATGTTAAACGTATCATTAACGAACCAACTGCTGCGGCACTTGCGTTCGGTATGGACAAAAAAGAAGGCGACCGTAAAGTTGCAGTTTACGACTTAGGTGGTGGTACATTCGACGTATCAATCATTGAAATCGCAGACCTTGATGGCGACCAACAAATCGAAGTGTTATCAACTAATGGTGATACTTTCCTTGGTGGTGAAGACTTTGATAACGCGTTAATTGAATTCTTGGTTGAAGAATTTAAGAAAGAACAAAGTGTGAACTTGAAAAATGATCCACTTGCGTTACAACGTTTGAAAGAAGCTGCTGAAAAAGCAAAAATCGAGCTTTCTTCATCAAATGCAACTGAAATCAACCTTCCATACATCACGGCTGATGCAACTGGTCCTAAACACTTAGTGATCAATGTAACGCGTGCAAAACTTGAAGGTTTAGTTGCTGATTTAGTTGCTCGTACAATCGAACCTTGTAAAATCGCGCTTAAAGATGCTGGTCTTTCGACTTCTGACATCTCTGACGTGATTTTGGTGGGCGGTCAGTCTCGTATGCCAATGGTTCAGCAAAAAGTACAAGAATTCTTCGGTAAAGAGCCACGTAAAGACGTGAACCCTGACGAAGCAGTTGCGATTGGTGCAGCGATTCAAGGTGCGGTATTGTCTGGTGACAAAACTGACGTACTTTTATTAGACGTAACACCGTTAACTTTAGGTATCGAAACAATGGGCGGCGTATTAACTCCGATCATTGAGAAGAACACCACGATTCCTGCGAAGAAATCACAAGTGTTCTCTACTGCTGCTGACAACCAGCCTGCTGTAGATATTTCTGTTTACCAAGGTGAACGTAAAATGGCTCAACAAAACAAATTGTTGGGTAACTTCCAATTAGGCGATATCCCACCTGCTCCACGTGGCGTACCGCAAATTGAAGTATCGTTCGACATCAACGCTGACGGTATCTTAAAAGTATCGGCTAAAGATAAGAGCACTGGTAAAGAGCAATCAATCCAGATCAAAGCAAACTCAGGTTTGTCTGATGCTGAAATCGAAGCAATGATTAAAGATGCTGAAGCGAATGCTGAAGAAGACCGTAAATTTGAAGAGTTAGCGAAAGCACGTAACGAAGCGGATGCTTTAGTATCTAGCTCTAACAAAGCAGTTAAAGATCTAGGTGACAAAGTGACTGAAGATGAAAAAACTGCAATCGCTACTGCGGTTTCTGAGCTTGAAGCAGCAACTAAAGAAAATGATGTTGAAGACATCAAAGCGAAAACTGAAGCTTTACAAAACATCTTGATGCCAATCACTCAACGTGCTTATGAACAAGCACAAGGTGCTGGCGGCGCAGAAGGTTTTGATCCAAATGCATTCCAAGGTGGTGATGCTGGTCAACAACAAAAAGCGGACGATGGCGTTGTAGATGCTGAGTTCACAGAAGTTAAAGATGACAAAAAATAATTTGTCAGATTGAAAAAAACCGCGCTTATGCGCGGTTTTTTATTGATATTTAAGACGAATTATTTAAAATCATATAAACAGTCTAAAAAAAGTAAAACAATGAATTATGAAGATATACTAAATCCAAATAATGATTCTGAATTATTTATTGCATTTGTTGGCGCAATTGGAATTGATTTAGATAATATATATAAAATCTTAGAAAGTCGTTTAAAAGCTTTTAGATACTCTACGGAGCATATTAAAGTATCTAAAGATATTATAGCTGACCTATTCGATCCGCCACCTGATTTTAATAATGAATATGATCGAATTTCATATCTAATGGATCGAGGTAATGATCTTAGAAAAGAATTCAACGGTGCTACTTCACTAGGTATCTCGGCTACAATTTCTAGAAAGAGAGCCTCTAGAGATAAACCAGAAAAAAGAATTGCATACATCATTAATTCATTAAAACATCCAGAAGAAGTACAGATGCTAAGAAAAATCTATTCTCATGGCTTTTTCTTAATTAGTGTATTTTCTAGCGAGGAACGAAGACTTTCATATCTAGAAGAAACCAAACTAATTCCTAATTCTGACGCAATAAAACTAATCCAAAGAGATGCAGATGAAACCATTAAAAATGGCCAACATACTGCTGATACCTTCCATTTATCTGATTTTTTTATAAATGTAGATGGTGATTCAGATAAATTAAATAATGATATTTGGAGAATATTGGACTTAATTTTTGGTAATCCCTACATAACTCCTACATTTGATGAATATGCAATGTATATGGCTTTTTCTGCATCTTTAAGATCAGCAGATTTATCTAGACAAGTAGGTGCCGTTGTTACACAGAACTCAAATATACTTTCTACGGGTGCCAATGATATTCCAAAAGCAGGAGGTGGTTTATATTGGCCCGTCTATAATAATGATAAGAAAAAAGTAGAAGATTTAGAAAATGGGAGAGACTATAAAATAGGGGTAGACTCTAATGTCAAAGAAAAGAAAGAAATTATTTCAGATATACTTACAAACCTACCTATATCCATCACTAACAAGCTAAATCCAGATGAGCTAAATGAGTTAAAAGATCATTTAGCTAAAAGCAAAATAAAAGATATTACCGAATATGGCCGAGTAGTCCATGCCGAAATGGAAGCTTTACTTGCTTGCGCTAGAAACAATATACCGACGCTTAATACAACACTATTCTGCACCACATTTCCTTGTCATAATTGTGCAAAACATATCATAGCTTCTGGTGTTCAAAAAGTTATATATATTGAACCTTATCCGAAAAGTAAGGCAATTAAATTTCATTGTGATTCAATTTCACTAGAAATAGTGCAACAAAATAAAGTGAACTTTGAGGCATTTGTCGGAGTAGGTCCTCGTAGTTTTTTTAATCTTTTTTCTACAAATCTCGGTAGCGGATATGCTATAACAAGAAAAGATAAGGAAGGAGATATTGTAACTTGGAGAATGCAGGATGCTTCTGTTAGAATGCCTCTCCTCGCTGTTTCTTATCTAGAAAGAGAAATCTCCATGGTAACTGATCTTAAAACTCTAATTACAAAAGCAAGAAAAGAAGGAAACTAACTATGTCAGTATTACTAGATTACCTAGATAAAGTAGAAGAAGAAGTAAAAAAATGGCCAGCATGGAAACATGAAAGTCTGAAAAATGCTTTTCAAATTCCAGCAGATAAATTAGCCACGCCGTCTATTCAATATACAAAAAATACCTACCCTTTGGTATGTATAAAATAAACAAAACCGCGCGCAAGCGCGGTTTTTTATGCCTTAAGTTTTTACATATTGATCAAAATACAGTTCACCCAAAATCGGTATAAACAAAGGTACTACTCCACAAGCCTTAATTTCGCCTAAAAACTCAGGGATATTCACATCAGGTAATAACTGGGGTGGTTGATCAATTGGCGTTACCATCGTATCCCAATGGCATGGAATAATATATTTTGGCTTGAGGAGTCTTACGACATCCTGAACATAGTTTGGACGATATTTACGCCCAATGGCACATAAGCAAACAATATCTGCCTGCCTACCCTGCAATTCTTGTTCAATAAAGTCAGCTGAATCAATGTGTACAACGCGAAGATGCCCCGTATTAATCCACCAATTAAATACCTGCCCATGCCGTAGGTGATGAAATTTCGGTGGATACGGTGGCGGTGTGGTCATATCACCTGGTAATGGCACCCGACCAAACAATGCTTTGCCATGAATCGAAGGCAACCCAACAACTTGCCATTTACCACATTCAACAATTTCCCGCCCTTTTGTTTCAAGCATTTGCTGTTCAGACAAACCTGCCGATCGCCCATACATTAAACTCGCTTGAGAACCAATTAATCGTGCCCCTGTTTGTTTACATACTTCAGGCGCATCCAAAATATGATCATAATGGGCATGTCCTATCAGTACATCATCTGCGTGAGGAATATATTGCTGAACCAATATTGGATCGCTGAGCAAAGGTTGAGTCAGTGTATGCCATAGAGTGGGACGACTAATAAAAGGATCAAGTACGACTGTACGATTTCGATCCGAAAGGATAAAACCCGCTGTACCTAAATATTTAATGGTTAAATTCTCAGTATTTGCTAAGGCCGGTGACGTCGCAGACCATGCTATGTCAGGAGTTTTGAGTAAATATTTCAGCATTTTTATTCCTTAATCTTTTTATTTATCTATCTTATATAAGGCATTAAAACAAAATCTGCCGTTTAATCATATCATTTCCCGATACTCGCTATTTTTGTTATAGTCTGATCTGCAAGCACGATTAATAAACTCAATTGAGCGCCGTATTTCAGAAGAAACTAAAATGATTCGTCTGTTGATTTTTTCAGGATTACTCTTCCTTATCTTATGGTCTGGTTATCAAAGCCATCAGCACCCGCAGCTTAAATTTAATTCTCTGCTTGATCGCATAACACATCCTTTTGATACGCGTCTTCGTTATCGTATCGCTGAAGTTGATCCTCGTTTTAAACTTAGCCTAGAACAAGTACAAGAAATCAGCCATCAAGCAGCTCAAATTTGGAAAGATGGAACAGGTAAAGATTACTTTGTATATGATCCAAATGCGCAACTGGCCATTCATTTAATTTATGATCAACGACAAATTGAAAGCGAACAACGACGTGCCCATTTAAGCCAATTAGAATTTAATCAACAACAGTGGCGTGATAAAAAACAGCAATTGGATCATATTGAACAAGAACTAGTTGAGACGAAACAATCTTTAAGCTTAAAACGTCAACAACTAGATCAGCAAATCCAACAATATAATCAAGAGAAAAAAAATGCACATCTCAACCCAATGACTGGTGCCTATCAACAACATCTACAGCAAAAACAACAAAACTTACAATACAACGTCGATGCATTAAAACAAGAAACCACCAACTTTAATCAAAAAATCAATAACTTAAATCAAAAAGTAGATGAACTAAATGCGCTTGACCAGCAATTACATGATGTTGTGAAAGAATATAAACAACGCTTTCAGCCTCATTTATTTCATAAAGGTTTATTTAATGGTAAGCAAATTATTATCTATGAATTTGAGTCCAAAGATGATTTACGTTTAACGCTAGCCCATGAATTCGGTCATGCTTTAGGATTACAGCATACTGATGATCCCAAAGCATTGATGCATCCGATTTTGAAAGAACAGAACTTTACTGACTTTCACCTAACCCAGACAGATCGTGATCTATTGATGGCTCGGTAGACAGCATAAAATCTCGGACTTAACACTGTCGTAAAACTTCAGCTGCTTTTGAAGCATTAATATAAGCAAATAAGTAACTCACAGCTAAAACAGCCAGCGACCTTTAATGTCATAAATCAACAATTTTGCAGTTAAAAGGCAAAATATTTTCAGTTTATAATTTTTTTTACAAAAGATAACAAATGAGCATTTTTTAGCTACTTTGCGCTTAAAATTCTGCTCTTTAACATTAATGGACTGATATTTATAAATTTATGTGCAAATAGAAAGCCAAATTCTTGATTTTATATTTTGCCTATTATTCGATCAATTATTATATTTACTCAAATAAAATCACATTTTTTGTTTTATTTATTAATTAGATAGCTTTTTGACCTATTTACAAAATTATCCAAAAATAAGTTTTATTTGGGGATAAAGGTCATGCGAAATTTAACTGCCGCATTGAATATCATTGCATGTTTATGCATGGGGATTCCGCACCTTAGCCATGCCCAAAATACGTCACATAGCACCCATAAACATGACCATAAAGCTATTCAAACGCCCATATTTTATCGTATCGCAGAGGTTGATCCCCGCTTTAATTTGAGCATGCAGCAAGTGATTCAACTTACCCAACAAGCTGCGGATATTTGGCACCAAGAAACAGGTAAACAGCATTTTATTTATGACCCTGAAGCGAGTTTCAGCATTCATTTGATTTATGATGAGCGACAACAACAAAGTAGTCATCGTCTGCAAAGCCTCGATCAAATTCATCAACAGCAGCAACGATGGGAGCATCAAAATCAACAGTTGCAACAAGCTAGAGCAGAGCTTGAAAAAAATAATGCATTGCTGGCCATCAAACAGAATCAACTACAAGCCCAATTTCAGCAATATAATGCAGATGTAAAACACTTCAACCAACAGCGCTCTTCATCTAAATCCTTAGCCGATCAATTGGCACAACGTCAGCAAGCATTACATCAACAGTCCAAAGCTTTACAACAAGAGGTGAATCTACACAATCTAAAAGCTCAACAACTCAACCAAGAAATCAAAAAATTAAATGATAATAATCAGCTACTTGTATCATCAGCACAGCGATTCAATCAGGTATTCAAACCGCGTCTATTCCATAAAGGAAATTTTAATGGCAAACAAATCACGATTTACGAGTTTAGTTCAACCGATGATCTCCGTTTAACATTGGCACATGAATTTGGGCATGCCTTAGGCTTGCCACATACCGATGATCCGACTTCACTCATGTATCCTGTCATTCAACAACAGAATTTACAACGCTTTGCACTAACACAAAGTGATAAAGCCCTAGTTAAAGCCATGTACTAATCTCAAATAAACCGTAAAGTTACAGTTGTTTTTGATTATTTTTTGAGCAAACAGTTTTTTATATTAAATGAAATAGGAAATAATTTTTAGAAATTGACTGGCATAGCACGATCTAAAATTTTAACGATTTTATCCCTATTTAAATCTCAGATCATAAAAAATAAATCTCTGTTATCGTGCTATTTTTGATTAATCTATCACCAAAATTGACTATAAATTATATTTAATAGATTAATTTTTATACATTTGTATCTTTATTTATTTTCAATGATTTTTTATTAAATCAATCAATTTAAATACCTTTCCCCAAATTGACTAATCATGAAAGCTGATTAAAATACATCCTTTTTCTTGTTTTATTTCTCCTGTTATGCGTTTGCTCCCTCTCCTATTGGCAACATGTATGTTCATGTTTGGCCATACAGCCTCTTTTGCTCAAATTTCCTCGGTACAGAATTCTACGCCCATAAAATATGGTACTGGTCATCCACTCCGTTATCGTATTGCTGATTTTGATCCTCGCTTGAATATCACGCAACAGCAAATGATTGAAATCAGCAAACAAGCAGCCGCGATTTGGGAAAAAGATACGGGTCAAAACTATTTCGTTTATGATCCAAATGCTGAATTTTCGATTCATTTGGTGATGGATCAACGCCAGATTCGCAGCATGAAACGTTCGGAAAATTTACATCAACTGGAACAGCAACAACAGATTTGGTTAAATGAAAACCAACAACTACAAGAACTTAAAAGACAAATTGCTATTTCGACGGCACATCTTGAATCACTAAAACATGAACATCAAATAGAAACGCCAATCTATCAACAAAGCGTAGAACAACATCAACGACTCACCCAACAGTTTGATCTGCAAACTCAAAAGTCGAAACAACTTTATCAGCAACTGACGCAAGCCATCGAGCAATTCAATCAAACGTTTGCCCCACAAGTTTTACACAAGGGACAGTTTCAAGGAAAACAAATCTTTATTTATGAGTTTTCTTCAATTGATGACCTACGCCTCACCTTGGCACATGAATTCGGACATGCTTTAGGTCTGAAACATACTCAAGATCCACAATCTTTGATGTATCCGAGAATCAAAGTACAAGATGCAAAAGACTTTAGGTTAACTGACACAGATTTAGCGCTATTAGGCTTGTCTCACTGAAGATAAATCGATTAAGCTGATGTTTTTATGAGATAACAAGAATGGGTCGATTGTTTTGATTTATTCATGTTATTGTGGTGTGAAAGCATCATTTTAATCTAAATGGAGATCAGCATGAGTTATTATCATATCCTCATTGAAGTGAACGACCACATCAGTACGATTGAGCAGACTCGTGATATCGAAATCCTAAATATTGAAGATATTAGCCCCTTTCTTCATTCGATTTTGATTCCTTATTTCAACGAACAAATTGTTGAATTAGAAGATGAAAATGTGCCTTATGACGAGATTTTACATTTGGAAGTGAAACAAACCTTGCTTCCAATTGAACATTTAATCGAAGAAGAACAAAAACAACTGCCAAGTGATACTGATGTCACAATTACGGCTTATGAAATTTTTAATGATCGGGATCTAAGCCAAGATGTTACGGCGGTTATTTTTGATATTTTAGAAGCCGTCAAATTAGACGCTGCGCCATAAAAAAAGGTCTGCACTTGGCAGACCTTTTCACATGATTAGCTTATTGCATCATTTTACGCGCTTGCTCTTGGCGGAAAGCACGTAAAATTTGCTGCCCTGCGCGTCCTGTTGGATTTAATCCCAAACGAGTTTGCTCTTGACGAATGGCTTGGCGACTTTTATCACCAATCAAACCATCCACTGCACCAATGTCATGACCACGCTGAATCAAAAATTGTTGAATTTCACGGCGTTCTGCTCTTGATGTTCCCGCATCATCTGTAGGCCATGCCGTTAAAAATGGTGTTCCACCACGCAGACGATCAGACAAATGTGCGATTGCCAAACCATAGCTTTCAGCAGCGTTATAGCTATATATCGCATCAAAATTTCTAAACACTAAAAATAAAGGACCATTCGCACCTGCAGGTGAAATCAAACCTGCTTGAGTACTGCCTGTCAAATTGCCTTGGATCAAAGCTGTTCCATCTGCACGTGTTACACCCTGTGCGATCCAATTATTAAGTGATTTTTTATTGCGGCGACTTTCGCCAGAAATTGACATACCTTGTGGAATTTTCACTTCAAAACCCCAAGGCATACCTGTTTGCCATCCAGCACGTTTTAAAAAGTTTGCTGTCGAAGCCAAAGCATCTGGGATACTCGATACGAGATCACGGCGACCATCACCGTCAAAATCTACGGCTAAACGTTCATAAGTAGATGGCATAAATTGCGTGTGACCAAATGCTCCTGCCCAAGAACCATAAAGTTGATCTTGAGTCACATCACCTCGTTGCAAAATACGCATAGTGGCAAAAAATTCACCACGGAAATAACTTTGACGACGACCTTCACAGCTCAATGTACCTAATGCCTGTAATAAAGGATATCGACCAGAAATATCACCATAATTACTTTCGACACCCCAAACTGCAACCACCGTTTCAGCAGGCACGCCGTAAGCTTGTTCTACACGTCTAAGCACATCACGATGTTGCGCAAGTTTTTGTTGTCCTGCTTGTACACGCTCATTATCAACCAAGCCTGATAAATAATCCCAAATCGGTGTAGAAAACTCTGGCTGATAATTCAGACGATCAATCACTGAATAATCCGCACTTAGATTTTGGGTATAACGATCAAAACTTGCAGCCGAAACACCAGATGCAATTGCTTGAGATCGTAAACCGGCTATACAGCTTTGAAAATCACGTGTTGGACTAAATGTACTGGTATTGCTTACTGCAGGCGTCGTCGTCGTGGTTGAAACTTTTGCGCCATTGATAATCAACTCAGCATGAGCGTTATAAGATAAGGTCAATAAGGCAGTGCCTAGAAAAAGAGGAAAACGGTGCATGATGTCTAAACCATATTTTTGAATTTAAATTTCAGGATTAACATAACACGATCATTGACGTTACAACGTTTGAAATCGTAATTTTTGAATTCAAAATTGAGTTTTAAATTTAAAACATAAGATTTAAATTCAAAAGCATCATTTCTTTTAAATTTAAAAATAGATAACTCCTATGTTTTGAATTCAAAAATAGCAATCACTTATAAATTCATTTCACACCATACATTTATAAAAAATAAAGAAATAAACTTAAACTCTATTGTTTCAGATCAAATAGATACCCACAAACCACAACTTTAAATGGCTTTGTTGCACAAACCTATCTGTAAAAGCTTTTTCAGCGATATAATTTTCAAATGAAGAAGCCTACACACAAAATCTACCGCACAACCAATTGGCCCGCATATAACCGAGCACTCATGAGTCGCGGAAATATTGCCATTTGGTTTGATCCTGCTACGCAATGGTATGCTCCATCAAAAGGCAAACAAGGGCGAAATCAAACCTACTCCGACGCAGCTATCCAATGCTGCTTAATGATTAAATCCTTATTCCGTCTATCTTTACGTATGGTCACTGGCTTTGTGCAAAGTCTGATTAAACTTTGTGGATTAAATTGGACCGCACCAGATTACAGTACGCTTTGTAGAAGACAAAAGCATATTGATATTGCAATCAGCTACCAAAAAAGTAGCGATGGGCTGCATCTACTCATAGACTCTACAGGCATGAAGTTTCTAGGTGAGGGCGAATGGAAACGCAAGAAACATGGACCTGAATATCGTCGCCAATGGCGTAAACTACATATTGGTATAGATGCTGAAACCCTTCAAATACGCGCTATTCAACTCACTACAAATAATGTCAGTGATTCACAAGTGCTTGGTGATTTACTCGATCAGATTCCACAAGATGAGCAGATTGACTCTGTTTATACCGATGGAGCTTATGACACCAAGCAATGCCGTCAGGTCATTGCAGATCGGCAAGCGCATGCGGTGATTCCACCTAGAAAAAATGCGAAACCATGGAAAGATACAAAGATCAGCTCGCTAGAACGAAATGAATTACTTCGAACAGTTAAACGTTTAGGCAGGAGACTATGGAAAAAATGGTCAGGCTATCATCGACGAAGTTTGGTGGAAACCAAGATGCATTGCATTAAATTATTAGGCGATAAATTAATGGCAAGAAGCTTTCCTAGTCAGGTGAATGAAATTCATGCACGTGTAGCAGTCCTCAACAGGTTTACGGAATTAGGTCGACCACTTACCCAAGTTACGCCTTAAATTTGGCTCAATTAGGGGCGCTTTGCATTTCAAATCTTTGTGCAACAAAACCACTTTAAATTCAAAACTCAACCTCCTTCAAACTTTTAAATTTAAAACGCTTTGATTTTTTGAATTTAAAATAACACACACCCAAATCAAAGTTTTAAATTCAAAATAAAGAGACAATATTTAAATTCAAAGTTTAAAGAAAAGTTATCCACAACCTCTTTTTACTATATCTTTTATTTTATGAATTTAAAGTGATAAAAAAAGCGATCCGAAGATCGCTTTTGATGTTCTGTGGATAAGTTAGATGGTCATCTCATCTGTTAATGCCAATGGCACAGGTAAAATTTGAGCAAGTTGACGACACAATGACGTTAACTCATCACGATTATTCGGCATCAATGTAATATGCCCTAACTTACGACCTTCACGTTCAGATTTATTATATAGATGCAAATGTGCACCTTTGAGTGCTAAAACATCCTCCGATTTTGGATGTTGCCCAATAATATTTACCATGACTGTCGGACGCACCACATCAGTTGCACCGAGTGGCAAGCCTGCAACTGCACGAATATGGTTTTCAAATTGCGAGCAAATTGCACCTTCAATCGACCAGTGACCAGAGTTGTGGACACGACATGCCATTTCATTGGCATATAAACCTTGTTCTGTCACAAACAATTCAAGCGTCAATACACCTACATAATTGAGATGATTCAACAAACGTGTGATGTAGTCTTGTGCAACAGGTTGTAAATCGGTGCTATTTGGCGCAGGAACAATCGAGTGCGACAAAATACCATTGTGATGGTGGTTTTCTGCCAATGCCCATGTTTTGACATCACCATCTTGACCACGTACCGCAATAATGGATACTTCACGACTGAATTTCACAAAACTTTCAGCGATTAAGCTTTTCGCAGGTCCAAGCTCAGCCCAAGCGGTATCAATCTGATCTTCTGAACGTAGAACAAATTGACCTTTACCATCGTAGCCACCAGTTACGGTTTTTAAAACGATTGGCAAACCTAGATCAGTTACTGCTTGTTTTAAGCTGTCTAAGCTATCTACTGCACGATACGGCGCAACAGGAATACCTAATTCATCAAATAAGGATTTTTCAGCCAAACGATTCTGCGCTGTTGCTAAAGCAAGGCGAGGAGGGTGTAAAGTTTTGGTTTGTGTCAAGACGTCCACATCCGCAACAGGCGTATTTTCAAATTCAAGGCTAAATACATCTGCACTGGCAATAAAATCCTGCAAGGCATGCTCATTTTTACTTGAAAAGACTGGACCTAAAATCGCCGCTGGGCAATCCGTTTCTGCTTCAAAAAAGCTACATTGAATATTCAGTGGCAGAGCTGCTTGCGCCATCATGCGTCCAAGTTGTCCGCCACCAAAAATACCGATGGTTTTATTCATTTATATGACTCTACTTGCTCAGACAAAGTCTTCGCCTTGCATTCGGGCAAAGCGTTGCTTTGCTTATCCTCATTCATGACCAGGGATATTTTTGCTCGACACTTTCTCAGTTTGCGCAGTACGGAAATCCGCAACATTTTTTGCGATCTCAGGACGTGTTAAACCCAGAATTTGCGCTGCCATGATGGCTGCATTGGTTGCACCCGCTTGACCAATCGCCAATGTACCTACTGCAATACCTGCAGGCATTTGTACAATCGAAAGTAATGAATCTACACCATTTAAAATCGAAGATTTAACAGGTACACCCAGCACAGGCAAATCAGTTTTTGCTGCACACATTCCTGGTAAATGTGCCGCACCACCAGCACCTGCAATAATCACTTGGATACCACGATCACGTGCTGTTTCAGCATATTCAAATAAACGATCTGGTGTACGGTGCGCAGAAACCACTTCAGCTTCAAAAGGCACACCCAATTGTTTGAGCATGTTAGCGGTATGTTCAAGTGTTGCCCAATCTGATTGAGAACCCATGATAATCCCGACTAAAGGTTGGCTATCTGTTGCGACCGCATTCATTGGCTTTTCCAAAACTTGATAAAAAAAGAGGGCAGTGTCTCGACTTACGCCAAACACAAAGGAATAAATTGGCAGATATTATAGCGGTTTTTTCAAGCATCCCCAACTACAGAACGCTTGAACTGATCGCAGAAAAATTAGCTGTGATTGCGGAAAACAAAATAGACGCAGCCCAATAAACAGAGCATCGCCCAAACATAATCTAACTTAAAAGGCTGTTTAAACATAAATAGTAAAAATGGGACAAACACCAGCAAGGTCACCACTTCCTGAGTAATTTTCATTTGCCCCAGACCCCAGCCATGTTGACTCAATAGTTTGGTCGCTGGAATCATAAAACTGTATTCGAGTAGGGCAATACACCAACTCAATAAAATTGCTTGCCAAATCGGAGCATCATGTAAATATTTCAAATGACCATACCATGCCAAGGTCATAAAACAATTGGAAATAACCAATAAACACAGCGCTAAAAGAGTAGGGCTCAATTGTATTTACTCTAAAAATTTTGCAATAATTTTATATTAAAATCAGTTTTTGGATAGAGTTTGAAAAAATTAAGAATGCTATGAAACAATTATTTTTAACGACTATTTTGTGCTTCTCAATCAGTATAAGTCATTCAGTAGAATTAGATCTCGACAATCAAAATGAGGCGCTATCAGATTTAGCAGACATGTTTTATAGTGAAAAAAATGACCCTGTATATCAGTTTGAGACTTTAAACCCTAAAAAACTAGACTATTCTATTGAAAGCTTAAAACTGATTGATACTTATTTATCTGATTTAAGAAAGACCAATTTAGATCAAACCTCAGATGATCAAAGATTTAAGACGATTTTACGCACAGGAGCTTATGTCGGGGAAGTAATAAGAAAAAATGATAAAAATAGAAAGTGGTATTGGGTCGACTATGAGACAGCAAAAGAAATAAATCCTGATTTTTTTTAAAGAAAAAGCCCATTCAATTGAACTTGCCGCTGTACTTACGGATGGTGAAAGTTTTATATTCCCATTGAATAAAGTTGTTAAATTTATGCAAAACGGTGAAGAGGATAGTGTCTATTTTTTTGCAACGGTAACGCTGAAATCTTAACATTTCTGGCTTTAATTTTAAGTAAACAACAACGAATTTTGACTATCTTTTCCATAACAGCCTTGCTATCTTTTCAAGCAAATTTTTAATTGCATTACACACGTTTATTACGTGATTGAATAAGAGAGAAGCACGATGCATCTGCATATTTTGGGTATTTGTGGCACTTTTATGGGGTCTTTGGCTCTATTAGCACGAGATTTAGGACATAAAGTCACAGGTTCAGATGCCAATGTTTATCCACCGATGTCGACGCAACTCGAAAATGCAGGTATTGAGTTGATGCAAGGCTATGACCGTAGCCATTTACAACCACATCCTGATCTTGTCATCGTTGGCAACGCCATGAAACGTGGCATTGATGCGATTGAATATATGCTGAATGAAGGTCTTCCTTATATTTCTGGTCCACAATTCTTAGCTGATCATGTATTACAAGGCAAACATGTATTAGGTGTTGCAGGTACACATGGTAAAACCACTACTACGACTATGCTGGCTTGGGTATTGGATCAAGCAGGTTTAAACCCTGGCTTCTTGATCGGTGGCGTACCACTTGGTTTTAGCGAAAGCGCACGTTTAGGTGGTGGCAAATATTTCTGTGTGGAAGCTGATGAATATGATTCTGCTTTCTTCGATAAGCGTTCTAAGTTCGTCCATTACCATCCAAAGACCGCGATTTTAAATAATCTTGAATTTGATCATGCCGACATTTTTGATGACCTTGCTGCGATTCAAAAACAGTTCCATCATTTAGTGCGTACCATTCCAAGTGAAGGTCGTATTATTGCTCCAATTACTGAGACCAATATTGATGAAGTCTTAGAACAAGGCTGCTGGACACCTGTGGTTCGTACCAGTCTTGAGCCAAATGACCAAGCCGCTTTATCTGCTGAACTGATCAGTGCCGATGGCAGCCATTTTAAAGTTCTTGAAAATGGCAAAGTGATCGGGGAAGTGAAATGGAGCATGACTGGACAGCATAGCGTTGCCAATGCTTTGGCAACCATTGCTGCTGCACAACATGTCGGTGTCAGCATTGAACAAGCCTGTGAAGCATTATCTAACTTCGGTGGTGTGAAACGCCGTATGGAGCTTTTAGGTACAGTCCGTGGCATCGAAGTCTATGATGACTTCGCCCATCATCCAACGGCGATTGAAACGACTTTGGATGGTGCACGTAAACGTTTAGGCGAACGTAAATTATGGGCAATCATTGAACCACGCTCAAATACCATGCGTATGGGCAGCCATAAAGATGGTTTGGCACATTCTGCGCGTTTGGCCGATGAAGTGATTTGGTATCAACCAGAAGGTTTAGATTGGGATTTACAACCTGTGATTGCAGCTTCATCAAACAAAGCTGAAGTGAGTCGTTCTTTGGATGAGATCATTGCCCGTGTGGTCAATGAAGCAGGTGAGGGCGATGCAGTGGTGATCATGTCCAATGGTGGTTTTGGTGGTTTACACCAAAAATTGATTACGGCTTTGTCGTAATTTAGCCAATAGCCTATTTTAATCATCTAATTTTGTCACGGTATTCACTATCGTGAAAGGCGGCATGGATGCCGCCCGTTGGACTGTGGTATAGGGATATACCATCAGTCCAACAAAGGATTTTTGTTACTTTTCATCCCTGAAAAGTAAGGAAACGCCTATATCCAAACAGGTCAATGATTCAGCCTATATGAGGCTATCAAACTTTCCAAATAGAGATATCTCCGATCTATTTTGAATAGTAATTAACTCAATTTATTCACCAATTTTAACGGCAAAATCTTCATTGCTATGCCCATTGGCAACCACGGCCACTGCGGTACATATGCCTTCACAGGCTCTTTCTCAATCGCTTTCACCAACGCTTGACTACCCGTTTTCTCATCCACTTCAAATGGCAACTTCTTCGCACCCTCATTCAATTCAGTGCGAATATAACCAGGGAAAATCGTCGAGACCTTAATTGGCGTATCCAACAACTCCGCTCGAATCCCCTCAGCCAAATGTGCCACTGCTGCTTTACTCGCTGCATAAGTTGATAAATGCTTCGGTAAGCCCCGCATCGCACTCATCGAAGAAATCACCACCAAATGCCCTTTATTTTGCGCCCTAAAAATTTCTACTGCTGCTTCACATTGCGCTAATGCTGAAATGAAATTGGTTTCTGCCGTGGCACGGTTCACCTCAAAATGCCCTTTTCCAATACGGCGACCTTCGCCCACACCTGCATTGACAATAATTCGATCAATACAGCCAAACTCTTGCTGAAAAGCTTTAAAAACCGTAAAGACATCATTGTAATGAGTCACATCAAGGGTTTTGATTTTGACCTGAATTGCAAACTGGCTTTGCAATTCTTGTTGTAAGGCTTCCAAACGTTCTAAACGACGTGCACACAGTGCTAGATTGTAGCCTTTCGCCGCAAATTCGCGTGCCATCCCAGCGCCTAAACCTGAACTTGCACCTGTAATTAAAATCGTCTTTGTCATTTCCTTCACCTATTCTTATTTAAATCCATGTTAAAAGTTCTGCATCGTGTGCTTTTAAATAATGATGCTCATTAAAACTCAGTAACTGTAAACGTCCATCAGTCCAACGTAGCGTGGTGATACTGGCATTGGCGATTGACCAATTCAGGGCAAAAATCTGTTTGGCATCCAAGCCTAATACCTTGCCAACCGCTACAGAAATCACACCACCCGAACTAAACACCACCGCCTGACGTTGTTGTGTAACATCAATGTGCTGACATAACGTCTGTAAGGCACCTTCAACACGTGATTGAAAGCCTAACCATGTTTCATGGTATTCGTGGTCATACTGTTCTCCAATCCAACGATCTATCGCACCATCAAAGATATTGGCCAGATAAGCGCGTGGATTCGCTACTTGAGCAATATCCTGCTTTAATAATTCAGGTTGTTTAAAGCGCGCATCGTATTTGGCAAACACTTGTTGATGGTCAAACTCATTCCAAGCTGACTCGGTTTGAATTGGTGCATCATCAAAACTTTGAGCCAAGGCCAATTGTGCTGTTTGTTGATGGCGTTGCATTGACCCAGCCACCACTAAGGGTGAAGTTTTCAAAGTTTTATTCAGAAATTCACCCGCCGCTTGTGCTTGTTGCTCACCTTTTGCAGAGAGTAGGTCATAACTGGCCGCCCCAAAAGACGCCTGCCCATGTCGCACCAAATAAATTGTGCTCATCCTTTTAAAATATCCTTTAGCTTTGCGCCATATTTGGGAATTAACTGCTGTGCTTCAGCATTGTTCAGTGCAATTAATTTGAGTGCCCGAATATGTAAGGCATGAATCATGATCCAAAAATCCTTAAAGGCTGGGTTATCCGTTTGTTGATGGTAATAGCGATAATAGATCTGCTGGGCAATCACGGCTAAACGGAACAAACCGAACACTTCATAAAAGGCCCAATTGTCAGGTTTCAGCCCAGTTTTCTCTAAGTAGTAGTCCACGACTTGTTGACGTGTCAGCATGCCTTTTAGATTGGTTGGTTGACGGCGGCTAGATTTCATCAAAGCATCGTCATCTTCTTGAATCCAATAGGCGAGGGCGCTACCCAAATCCATCAGTGGATCACCCAATGTCGCCATTTCCCAGTCAAGTACGCCAATCACTGTAGTTGGTTGTTGTGGATCTAAAATCACATTGTCAAAACGCCAATCATTGTGAATTACGCAGGTCTTCGTATCCGTTGGAATATGTTGCTTTAGCCATTCCCGCACAAAGCTAAAATCAGGTACATTCGGTGTAAGCGCCTTGCTATAACGGCCATCCCAACCTTCCACTTGACGACGACAATAGCCTTCACCTTTGCCCAGTTTTTCAAGTTCTGTGCCTTGATACGGCACTTGATGCAGTTCGATCAACTTATCGAGTACATTTAAACAAAGTTGCCGAACTTGTTGCTCATCGAGTTGTAATTCTTTGGGTAGATTAGCTCTTGGAATGATGCCCTCAATCCGCTGCATCACATAGAAATCACAGCCAATCACACTGTCATCCTGACACAATGCAACCATTTCAGGCAGGACAGGGTAGAACGGTGCAAGATGCTTCTGCACATTGTATTCACGCGCCATATCATGTGCTGACTTAGCTTTAGTTCCCTTTGGCGGACGACGTAAAATTAAATCGGTATTTTCATATTGAATACGATACGTCCAATTTGATGCTCCCCCTGAATATTGGGTCACTTGTGCTTGACCTTCGAGCACGATACCTTGTTTTTTTAACCATGTTTCAACAGCGGAAATATCGAGTTCTTCGCCATGACGAACCTGACCACCCACATCAATTACTGTCATTTTTATATCCTTATCCGCGACCATAACCACGTTTTTTCAATTCTAATTTAGCAATCATGCCCTTATGCACTTCATCAGGTCCATCGGCTAAACGTAAACTTCGTGCCTGATTGAAAAATGCAGTCAATGGCGTATCACGAGATACTCCTTCACCACCATGAATTTGAATCGCCATATCGACTACGTTCTGCAATACGGTTGGTGCGACGACCTTGATTGCAGAAATTTCAGTGAGGGCTGCCATATTGCCTAAGGTATCCATCTTATAAGCGGCATAAAGGGTTAATAAACGGGCTTGATCAATTTGCACACGTGCTTCAGCAACACGTTCTAAATTTCCACCGAGTTTAAGAATTTCTTTACCAAAGGCTTTACGCGACATGCCACGATCAATCATCAACTCTAGGGCTTTTTCCGCTGCGCCGATACAACGCATACAGTGGTGAATCCGCCCCGGCCCTAAACGTCCTTGAGCAATCTCAAAGCCTTGTCCAGCACCACCAATGAAGTTGCTGACAGGGACACGCACATTGTCAAAACTGACCTGCCCATGACCATGCGGCGCATCATAATCGCCAAAGACAGGCAACATCCGTTCAATAGTCACACCTTGGGTATCAATCGGCACCAGAACCATCGAATGCTGATGGTGACGGTCTTTGCTTGAATCAGGGGTATATGCCATAAAAATGATCACTTTAGCATTCGGATCACCCAAGCCAGATGACCACCATTTACGCCCATTCAGAACAATTTCATCGCCATCAATCACCGCCGTGGCTTGCATATTGGTCGCATCGCTCGACGCAACCGCAGGTTCAGTCATGCAGAATACAGAACGTATTTCCCCAGCAAGTAAGGGCTGCAACCATTGTTGCTTTTGTAGCTCACTACCATAGCGCCATAGCAGCTCCATATTGCCACTATCAGGTGCATTACAGTTAAATACCGTTGGTGCAAGGAGGCTACGTCCTGTCAACTCAGCAATATGCGCATATTCTTGAACCGATAAACCTGCACCGAGTTCCGCATCTGGCAAGAACATATTCCACAAGCCTGCTGCTTTGGCCTTGCTTTTTAATTGTTCGAGTTGGGCTGGCCATTGCCATTTGGTCCAGTCGCCATCGACATTGAGATGATGGACCTCATCCCAAAAGGCTTTTTCAATCGGTTCTATTTCTTGTTGAATAAAGGTTTGCGTTCGTGCAATAAAATCCTGTGCGCGTTCAGATAATGTAAACATCATCATTTCCCTCAAGGTAAATATTTAGCAAAATTGGATTCGCTGCTTTACATCACCTTAAGCGAAAACTTATTATGAATGAAATGATTTTATTTTATTTAAAACTATGAACCAGATTCATAATACAAATCCGCTCGAAGTCGGGCAATTCCACCGAATCGATATTAATTTATACCCACTTTTTATTGCGATCTTTGAACAAAAAAGCATTTCTAAAGCGGCTCAATTACTCTGTATTAGCCAATCTGCCGTTAGTCATGCCTTACAACGTTTACGTACACAGTTAAATGACGAATTATTTGTACGAAGTGGACAAAAGATGCTTCCAACGCCTTATGCAGAGCAAATTTATCATCCAATCCAAGAGGCGTTATTGACGATTCAACAGATTGCTGTGCCACAGCAAGAGTTTGTTCCGAGCATGTTGCAAAGCATTAAGATTGCGATTCACGATGAAATTGAGCCGATTATTTTTCCTCGACTGGTACATCACTTTGCACAGTTAAATCTCGATATTCAGTTTTTAAGTTCCAAATTGGACCGAAAAAAAATGCTGGCAGACTTATCTGCCCAACAGATCGATTTTGTGATTGATCTAGTACAACCTCATCAAGCACATCTACAGTTTGAACAACTCATCCAAGATCATTTTGTGGTGTGTACCCAACAAAGTAAAATGGATCTAGCAACCTACTTATCCTCTCCACATATTGGGGTATCTTCTCGTCGCACTGGGGTTTTATTGGAAGATATTTATTTGAATCGCCAACAATTATCTCGACAAGTTTTTCTGCGTTGCCAGCATTACGCAACAGCACTACAAGTCTTGGCACAATACCCCAATGCGATATTAACCATTCCACAAAGTATTCTGAATCATCTGCATTATGCGGAAACATTACAGATTCATGCCTTACCTATCGAATTACCAAAAATCACGATGGGGATGTATTGGCATGACCACGTCAAACAAAACCCTCGCCATCAATTTTTACGGCATGAAATTCTAAACATTTTTAATGCGAAACCATGAAGCATCCATTTGCAGATTTACTCAAATTATGTAATGCTACGCGCAGATTTGGATGGCATCATCCATACCGTATTTGTTGACAAGGGGAGTAGCCTCCTCCAAACCTGAGTGTTGAAATTAAAACTCAGGTGTCAGAGCTCCGTCATTACACTTTGCAAAAAGTCGGACTCTGAGCATCATCTCTCATGGTGATGTAGGCAAGACCTTGATCATGTTGAAACAGATGTTTTTTTTTAATTCATCTGGCAACTGGTCAAGGTTTTTTTATGTCCATTTGCCAGATAGGGAGTAGTGATGGAAACTATCGGCAATTTATGGCTATACCTTGCCTTTTTTGGCATTGTGTCGGTGATGTTAAGCATCGACTTTTTAGGTTTTAAACAGAAGCAAAACCAAAATGTTCCTTTTAAACAAGCTGCTTATTGGAGTATTGCTTGGGTCACTGCCGCCATACTGTTTGGTGGTGCATTGTGGCTGTATCTCCAGCAAACGGTTGGGGTGAACATTGCCAATCAAAAAACCATGGAATACTTCGCAGGCTATTTACTTGAGAAGTCCTTAGCAATCGATAATGTCTTCGTTTGGCTCATGATCTTTGCTGCTTTCACGATTCCACCTGCTTTACAACGCAAAATCTTGCTCTATGGAGTTCTCGGCGCAATTGTACTTAGAACCATCTTTATCTTTATTGGCGCTTGGTTCGTTCAAGAGTTTTCATGGATTCTTTATATCTTTGGTGCTTTCCTCGTTTACACCGGCTTTAAATTTCTTAAAGGGCAGGAGGAAGAAAGCAATATCGAAGACAATGCTTTACTCAAATGGTTACGTAAACACCTACGCATTACACCTCAACTAGAAGGCAATAAATTCTTCGTCCGCCGGAATGGACTTTTGTGGGCGACGCCGCTATTTTTAGTATTAGTACTGGTCGAAGCTTCTGATGTCATTTTTGCTGTGGACTCGATTCCTGCGATTTTTGCTGTAACGACTGATCCATTCATCGTTTTAACTGCAAACTTAATGGCAATTTTAGGCTTGCGTGCAATGTTCTTCTTACTCGCTGGCGCAGCAACCAAAATGCATTATTTACCTTATGGCTTAGGTATTATTTTATTGTTTATCGGTACGAAAATGTTGTTGTTGGATGTGTTCCACATGCCGATCTGGATCTCACTCGGCTTTATCATCTTGGTATTGAGTATTACGGCGTATCTATCGTTACGTCACAATAAACATCAAGCGGAATAATTAAAAAGCATATCAAATGGGTCTTCAATGAAGGCCCTTTTTTCTATTCAGGTATTGTGTAATTTGTTATTGGATCAACCCATTGTAATTTAGGCCATTGTTGCAACCATTTTTTAGAATTTACACGCTGCTTAAAAGTTTCATAACTTACTAATGCAGCATTCCAACGCAATCGTAATTCAAATAAATCTTCTAAACCAAAAGGTGCAACGAATTCCAGTTCTCCTATACAATCAAAACGAATAGCAATTGCCGTTGCTGTTTCAGGCCATAACGATAAAGCATGTTCAATCGATGATATTGGCTGAATTTGCTCACCATTTTCCTTACGATACCATGTATGTACCAACGCCTGATTCACCACATCCCATTGCTGCTGAGGGAAGAATTCTTCTAATTTTTGCTTTAATCGCTGCTGTATCTGGTTGTTTCGTTCTTGCTCATCGTAATAAATTACATCAATTTCGCTATTTTTTAAGTTAAAAGTCTGATCATGTAAACAAGCCCAAACTGTATTGCGAAGCACGCCTGCACTTATATAAGCTTGCGGCTCGATCCATGCAAGTTGTTTTAACATTTCACAAAGTTCAGGGGTATTTAAGATTATATTAGAGAAAAGTTTTCGATAGTGTATTTGATGCAGCGCCATTGTTGTTTAGATCCCTAAATTATCCATACAGTTCTTGATCTTGACCTTAAAGTAAAGTGAATTGACTCAAAAAATTTAATCACATTTATACACTTTTTAGTCGCTTAATTTAGGCGAATATTCCAGTAACTTGGACAAAATCAGGTACAATCAACCGAAAAAAGTAAAACTGTAGGTTGTTATGACGTTGGCTACTCCGATCACGGTTATTCGTGGTCGCTTCTTAGATATTCAAAAAACTGTTTCCCAAGCGACTGAAATCGCAGACCAAGTCCGTTATATCGAAGATGGTGTTCTGATCACTGAACAAGGCAAAATTCGTTGGTTTGGCACTTGGGATGCGGCTCAAGATCACCTGCCTACAGATGTTGAGATTCAACATTATCCAGATCAATTGATCATTCCTGGCATGATTGACACCCATATTCACTTTCCACAAACAGAAATGGTCGGTGCCTACGGTGAACAATTACTCAGTTGGCTCAATACCTATACGTTCCCAACTGAAATCCAGTTCAAAGACCAAGCCTATGCCGAAGAAATTGCAAAATTCTTTGTGCAGGAATTGCTTAAAAATGGCACCACTACGGCACTGGTGTTTTGTACTGTTCATCCTGAGTCTGTGAATGCTTTATTTGAAGCCGCAGAACAGTACCAAATGCGTTTAATCGCAGGTAAAGTCATGATGGATCGTCATGCACCTGAAGCACTGTGTGACACTGCAGAGAGCGCCTATGATGATTCTAAGGCCCTGATCGAAAAGTGGCATGGCCAAGGCCGCGCCTTATACGCGATTACACCACGATTTGCACCAACCTCTACACCAGAACAGCTAGAAAAAGCAGGGCAGCTTAAAGCAGAATATCCTGATGTTTATGTACATACCCATTTAAGTGAAAATAAAGATGAAATCGCATGGGTTAAAGATTTATTCCCAGCGCAAAAGGGCTATCTCGATGTCTATCATCATTATGGTTTAACGGGTCAGCGTTCGGTATTCGCGCATTGCGTACATTTAGAAGATGCAGAATGGCAATGCATGCATGAAACTGACTCTGCAATTGCCTTTTGTCCAACGTCAAACCTGTTCTTAGGTAGTGGCTTATTTCCATTAAAGAAAACTTGGGAACAACAAGTCAAAGTTGGTTTGGGTACAGATATTGGGGCAGGGACTTCATTTAGCTTATTACAAACCGTCAATGAAGCCTATAAAGTGCAGCAGTTACAAGGTGATAAACTCTCTGCTTTTGAGTCGCTGTATCATGCAACCTTAGGTGGTGCAAAAGCACTTGATCTCGATGATAAGCTCGGCAATTTCAATATCGGTAAAGAAGCGGATTTTGTCGTGCTAAATCTGCAAGCAACGGCTTTACAACAACTACGTCAATCTCGTTCTAAATCAATTGATGACAGCTTATTTGCGCTGTTTACTATGGGTGATGACCGTAATATCGAGGCAACCTATATCTATGGACAAAAAGCCTATAGCGCCAACTAGAGTATTCAATAAGCGTAGGATTGGATTGATCATCTTTGCCATGAGCTGCGCAGTTTTGTTGAAGCGAGACAGTGCTTCACGGCAAAATGATACATATTCTTCATCATCAAAAGATGCATGAAAACTCATTTTGTTTTAAAATTCTCACATTAACTCAAGATTTCGAGGTGTTGCAGGTCAACACCTTTTTTATTTTCCCATTTTTAAAGTTTTAGGAATCTATCGATGACTGTTGCGATGTGCGTAATGATTTCCAGTGAAGAGATCCAAGCCAAAGTGAAAGAGCTAGGTGAAAAAATCAATGCACACTATGCTCAAAGTGATAAAGAACTGGTATTGATTGGTTTACTGCGTGGCTCAGTCATCTTTATGGCAGATTTATGCCGTGCGATTGAAAAACCGCATGAACTCGATTTTATGACCGTTTCAAGCTATGGTGGTGGTACCACTTCTAGTCGTGACGTCAAAATTCTGAAGGACTTGGATGGTGAAATTCACGGTAAAGATGTATTGGTGGTCGAAGACATTATTGACTCAGGCAATACACTCAACAAAGTCATTCAAATGTTGCAAACGCGCAAGCCCAATTCAATTGAATTGTGTACGCTGGTGAGCAAACCATCACGCCGTGAAATTGATTTAGAAGTCAAATTCTTAGGTTTTGAAGTCGAAGATCGATTTATTGTGGGCTATGGTCTCGATTATGATCAAAAATATCGTCATCTTCCATTTATCGGTGAAATTGGTCTTTGATCAATAAAAAATCTGTATTATCGGTGCTTGAACTGCCCATGCAAAAGTAACTCAAGCACCTGTTTAGCGGCGATTTCGTCGCTTTTTTATTTTTAGATCCTAATTAAAAATATCTCAACACTGCACAAAAATACGACATAAATAAGCAATCCGCTACAGACAAAAGCTCTCCTCATCAAGCAGGATAACTACAAATACTATTGTTAAAACAAGGAGAAATAACAATGTGGTCTCTAATTGTAGCAATTGTCGTTGGTTTCTTTGCGGGTTTAATTGCACGAGCGCTCCATCCAGGTGATGACAAAGCTGGCTTTATTGTTACCACTTTACTCGGTATTTCGGGTTCTTTATTGGCAACCTATGGCGGCCGATTACTCGGCTTATATGGTGAAAATTCAGCGGCTGGATTTATTGCATCTGTGGTCGGTGCTGTGATTATTTTATTCATCTACAACCTCGTTACCAAGAAGAGCTAGAGGCATAGAAATCACTCCCAATTCATGATTGTTATGAATTGGGAGGTTTATATTTATAGTCCCAATTCCTTCCAAATCATTTGAATATCTTCAGCACTACGTCCCCCCACCATCTTTAAGCCATTTGAAAAAATCAAAGTCGGTGTGCCATTCACGCCTAATTTACGTCCTAAAGCTAGGTTTCTATCAATTGGATTGGCACAGGTTTTTGCTTTAGGTTGAACATTTTTTTGCAGTAAATTTTTCCATGTATAGGATGGATTTGCATCGCACCAAACTTGCTTAGAAACAGCGATAGATTGCGGTTTTAAGGCATAGATAAAGGTATAAATCGTTACATCATTGAGCTTATCCAGTTCTGCTTCTAATTGCTTACAGTACGGACAGTTTGGATCTGAAAAAATAGCGAGCTGACGTTTACCATTCCCTTTGACCGTTTTAATTGCATCTTGTAAAGGGAGTTTTTGCCAATCAATTGAATTTTGCTTAAGTACTAAATCTTTTGTGAGATTTTTTTGGTCTTTTAAACGCACCATTGAACCGATAAACATATGCTCGGCATTTTCATCGAGGTAGATGATTTGATTATCTAGATTTGCACTATATAAACCCGTCATTTCAGTGGCTTGAATATTGGTCACTTGGATATCGGGATAGTTTTTATTTAGATTACTTTTTAAGGTTTCCACATTGGCTAAACTCATCATAGAAACACAGCCCAATAATGAGAATATCCCAATTTTTTTTAACATGACTGACACTCGAATCAAAAATCAGCCGCTATTGTAATCCGTCTCACAAGGCTATACAGCACGACTTACTGAGTCACAACCAAAATCAAACCAATACCCGAGATGTTTCACGTGGAACACTTTTCTAATTGGAATCATTTCCCAATACAAAACGAACCAAAGATTTTTCCGAGCAGATCATCCGCACTAAAATCACCAGTGATTTCACCGAGGGCGTTTTGTGCCAAACGTAAAGACTCTGCAACAAGCTCACCTGCATTAAATACCACAAGCTGCTCACGAGCCTCTGCCAAATAGCGCTGAGTGCGCTTCATTGCGTCTAGATGACGCGTACGGGCAATAAAGGTATCTTCTTCGGGCTGGAAGCCTGCATGCGCTGTAATCGCATCTATGAGCACCTGAACCCCCATATCCTGTTTTGCTGAAACCCGAATGTGGCGGAAACCTTGATAATCCGTCATTTCTGCTGGTTGACCCGTTAAATCGCATTTATTTCCGATCAACAATAACCGTTTCGGCTCAAGATGATCTGCAAAATATTCATGTGCCAATTGCAACGGTTCATCACCTTGATTTAAGTCGTATACCAACAGTAACAAATCCGCTTGCTCAATCTCTTTGATCGCTCGGCGAATACCTTCGCGTTCAACAACATCACCTGTTTCGCGTAAACCAGCCGTATCCGTTAAAGTAATCGGCAGGCCATTCAAACTGATTTTTTCGTGTAAAACATCACGTGTGGTACCCGCAATATCGGTCACAATGGCACGCTCATGTCCAGCCAATGCGTTTAATAAGCTCGATTTTCCAGCATTCGGTTTACCTGCGATCACGACTTGCAAACCTTCACGTAACAATTGACCTTGACGCGCCGATTGTTGTACGGCCTTGACAGAATCTTGTACATCATCCAATAACGCTAGAATTTTACCATCCGCTAAAAAATCAATTTCTTCTTCTGGAAAATCAATCGCGGCTTCCACATGCAAACGCAAGTGAATCAATTTTTCTAAAACGGTATTAATTTTAGTTGAAAAAGCACCTTGTAAAGAACGTACCGCTGAACGTGCTGCTGCCTGTGAGGTTGCATCAATCAAATCTGCAATCGCTTCTGCTTGAACCAAATCCATTTTGCCATTTTCAAAGGCACGCATGGAAAATTCACCCGCCTTTGCAGCTGTCGCACCTAAATCAAGCAAGCGCGCCAACAATGCATTTTGAATCACAGGACCACCATGTCCTTGGATTTCCACCACATCCTCACCGGTAAATGAATGTGGATTTGGAAAACACAAGATAATGCCTTCATCCATCACTGAATTATCTACATCATAAAACTGGCGAAAAGCCGCCATTCTTGCAGTAGGTAGTTGTTTTTGTGTGAGTTGTTCGGCAATCATATAAGCCTTCGGTCCAGAGAGACGAATGACTCCCACACCTCCACGACCCAACGGTGTAGCAATCGCAGCAATTGTGGTTTGATGTTGCATATTTTTCACTTCACAACCCTAAAATTCAGCCAAATAAAAATCCGCTTAAGATTACCATCTTAAGCGGATTTATTCAGTAAAAGTTGGAGAATTAAGACGCTGACTCAACCTTGTTGAGACGATCTTTTTCTACACTCTTATTGATAAATGACTGTTGCAGAATCGTAATGGCGTTGTTGACAATCCAGTAAAGGACTAAACCTGCTGGGAAGAACAACATAAATACCGTAAAGATGATTGGCATCAAACGGAAAACCTTTGCCTGCATTGGATCAGTCGGTTGTGGATTGAGCATTTGCTGCACATACATGGTAACCCCCATGAGTAGCGGCAAAATAAACCAAGGATCCATCGCCGATAAATCTTGAATCCATAGCAACCAAGGTGCATGACGTAATTCCACACTTTCCATGAGTACCCAATACAGGGCAAGGAAAATTGGCATTTGCAGTAACAACGGCAAACAACCCGATAATGGATTTACTTGTTCACGCTTATACAATGCCATCATTTCTTGAGAGAAACGCATACGGTCATCGCCAAACTCTTCTTTCATGCGTTGCATTTCAGGTGCAATGACACGCATTTTTGCCATCGAACGATAGCTTTTCGATGAAAGTGGCCACAAAATCAGCTTCACTAAGATCGTCAAAAGAATAATTGACCAACCCCAGTTCCCCACGATGTTATGGAAAAATTGCAAGCCAAGGAACAATAGTTTTGCAATCGGCCATAACCAACCATAATCTACGGTTTGATTTAAACCTACAGCTAAATCTTTCAGCTCAGACTGGATCTTTGGACCTGAATAGAACTTTGCATCAACTTCCATCGACGTACCTGCAGGCACATTAATGGTCGGAGAAGTAAAGCCAATAATATTCATCTTGTCCGCAGACTGACGTGATTCTAATTTAGCAGTATATGGCTGACCATCCGCTTGCGTCAGTTTTAAATTACCTGGAATCCATGCACTCACGAAATAGTGCTGAACCATCGCAACCCAAGCATTTTTCGCATCAAGATTTAACTTCTCATCAGAGAAGTTTGAAAACTTGAGTTTATTGTAATGTGCATCAGGTGTACCCCATGCGCCACCCAAGAAGGTCCCTAAGGTAAAGATACCTTGGTCAGATTTACCTGGATCATCTGAGTTATCACGTTTTAACTGACCAAACATTTGACCTTGCCAGTTTTGCTGACTGCGGTTAACGACTTGGTGTTTAACGGTAATTGGATATTCACCTTGAGTGAAAGTGAAAGTTTTAATCACTTCAACGCCTTCAGGTGTTTTAAAGACCAATGGAACAGTCAAAACTTGACTGCTTGCACCATCTGTCGTCGCCACTTTTTTGGCATCTTCCATTGTATATGCTGTTTTTTCAACATCATACATTGGACGACCATTTCGGCTGCTATCTGGTCCATTTAATCCAATTAAGCCTGATTGAGCGACGTAAGTACGGTTCGCATCATTTTCCAGCATGACAAATGGTTGATCACCATTTTTGCTTTGATCATGGCTCAATAACTCAATACGAACAATGTCACCACCTTTTGGATTAATCCAAAGATGATAGAGATCGGTTTGTACTGAAATCAGTTGCTGATTCACAGAGGTAGTTTCTGTGGCTTGTTGTGATGCAGTCACATTTGCTTGTGGCAAGTCTGAAGCCGCTGTTGCATTTTGAGCATTTGGCAAATCTGCAGACACATCATGTGCACTGACCACTGCCGCTTGTTGTTGCGGAGCTGGTGCAGCATGACCATAATCTTTTTGCCAAGCCAAAATAAGCAAATATGCGGTAACAAACATGGCTCCAAGAATTGCAAATCTGGCCCATTGTTGCATAACTAATATCCCAAATGATTAGAGAAATTTTGCTTACATAAACGATCACGAAAGGGTACAGCAACGTGATGCATTTGAGAATCTATTTGATGAAACGAAATAAAACGAACTGCTTTAGGCGGCACTGGGTCATAACCCGACCCTCCCCAAGGATGACAACGACAAACGCGTTTAGTTGACAGCCAGACTCCTTTAACTGCCCCATGCGTTTGTAAAGCTTCTATAGCATATTGAGAACAAGTTGGAATATAGCGGCAACGTGGCCCCAATAATGGACTTATTGCGATTTGGTAGCATCTTATCAACCAATGCAGGATACGTACCATTGGAGATCTCTAATTTTGGAGGGCGGTGGTAGCGACTTTTGAATGCTTTTTTGCTAAACGTTGTAATTTTTGCCAAGCAAAATCTAATTGTTGATGTAATTCTTGATTTGAAATTGTGTCTATACCTACTTTAGGCATTACCACAATATCGATATCAGCATTAAATTGTGCTTGATGTAAACGAAAGCTCTCACGAGCAAGACGTTTTACCCGATTTCGTTCATGTGCACGACGCACCTTTTTTTTAGCAACGACAATACCCAAACGGCTATTTGGCTGTTCGGTTAATTTTGCTAAAAAAAGGAAATGGGGCTGATGCACTTTAAAAAGCGCACCATCAAATACACTTTTGTAATCTGCAGCACAACGAATACGAAATTCAGTGCCAAAACTGTAAAGTGTCATCACCCAAATCTGGTCAGCTTAACAGTATTAAACAGTTAAGCTATGACGACCTTTCGCACGACGACGAGCTAAAACCTGACGACCAGCTTTAGTTGCCATACGAGCACGGAAACCATGAACGCGTTTACGCTTTAATTCAGATGGTTGGAAAGTACGTTTCATATCGAAACTCCCAAAATGATCTTTCTATAAAGGTCCGCGATTTTATTGTGCAATGTTTACGCTGTCAATCAAAAATCAAAAACTTTACATTTTATCTTGTACTTTTTCTTTCATATTTTGGTCGTACACTTTCTTCTCTATTCTTGAAAACAAAAAACATACACAAGCTATCTATTTAAATTATATCAACAATAAGATATATTCACAGCCTATCCATAGACTTACCCACAATAAAGCAAATGTTTTAAATTTATTCTTTGGATTTTGAATTTAAATTTCGATATGCTCAGTTATCCACACTTCGGGTTCGATTTATAAATAAATTCAAATTTTAAAATTTAAATTTATTACTATTAGGGTGGATATTTTCTGTGGAGAACCACATATTTTCATCATTAAACATATGGTTACCTTGTGGGTAACTCTGTTTTTATTGATTTTATAGATTGTGGATAACTTAGTGGTTAAAACTATCCACAGGATGTGCTAAAAGTTATTCACAAGTGCTTTGAATTTAAATTTAATTCACGAATGCTTTCTTTTTCATCGAAAGTATCTGAAATTTTCCTGACAGATGTGGATAACTTGGTTAGAATGGCGACCCCTTCGGAATGCAAGGGTGGTGGTTTTTTGTTTTTTAAATTTAAAAATGGATAAATAGGGGATGCACATGCTCTGGACAGACTGCTTAACTCGCTTGCGACAAGAGCTATCTGATAACGTCTTTGCAATGTGGATTCGTCCTTTGGTTGCGGAAGAAGTTGATGATGTGATGCGGTTATACGCACCTAACCCCTATTGGACGCGTTATATCCAAGATAATCATCTTGAGTTGATTTCTATTTTGGCTGAGCAATTGTCGGAAGGTCGAGTACGCCAAGTCGAGATTTTGGTTGATTCGCGTCCTGGTACTATTCTAGCGAGTAGTGAACAACCTGCGACCACAACTGCTGCATTGAATACAAGTACTCCAATTCCGACAAAAATAAAGAAAGAGGCTGATTTGGTACAACCGAGCCAAAATGCCAACAAGATTCCTAAGAAAAGACAACTCAATCCATTATTTACTTTTTCACTATTTGTTGAAGGTCGCTCTAACCAAATGGCAGCAGAAACCTGCCGTAAGGTTTTAACCCAGTTGGGAGCTTCACAACATAATCCATTATTTTTATATGGACCGACAGGTCTTGGTAAAACGCATCTTATGCAAGCTGTAGGTAATGCTTTACTGCAAGCTAAACCCAACGCTCGTGTGATGTATATGACTTCTGAAAGTTTTGTGCAGGACTTTGTTAGTTCATTGCAAAAAGGAAAAGTTGAAGAGTTTAAAAAGAATTGCCGTTCTTTAGATTTATTATTGGTTGATGATATTCATTTATTAGCAGGTAAAGAAGCGAGCTTGGTTGAGTTCTTTTACACCTTCAATGCTTTACTGGATGAATCAAAGCAAATCATTTTGACTTCAGACCGTTATCCAAAAGAGTTGACTGAACTAGACCCGCGTTTAGTTTCCCGTTTTTCTTGGGGATTGTCAGTGGGAGTTGAACCACCAGACATCGAAACTCGTATCGAGATTTTGTTAAAAAAAGCTGAAAATAGTGGTGTAGATTTACCTCGAAATTGTGCTTTATTTATTGCCCAACAAGTGGTTGCCAATGTACGAGAGCTTGAAGGTGCACTGAATAAAGTCGTAGCGATCTCGCGTTTTAAAGGGACTGCAATCGATTTGGATGTGGTACGAGAATCGTTGAAAGATGTCTTGGCAATTCGTGCGAGAACCATTAGTGTGGAAAATATCCAACGTGTAGTAAGTGAGTATTTTCGTATTCCATTAAAAGAATTGATTGGACCTAAACGCACACGTATTTATGCTCGACCTCGTCAGTTGGCAATGGGGTTGGCACGTGAATTGACAGGGGATAGTTTTCCTGAAATCGGTATGGCTTTTGGTGGTCGTGACCACAGTACTGTAATGCATGCCTGTGAAAAAGTTGTCAGTTTGCGAGAAGAAGATCCAATTTTTAATGAAGACTATAAAAATTTACTACGTTTGTTGCAAAGTTAGTTTTGAGCATTATTGCAACTGACTCTATTTTCCTAGTTGCAAACTATTTTTAAGTGCAGCATAGTACACTGCTAATATTCGTAATCAGCTTCCGTTGTAAGAGGAATAAACCGTGCGTTTGAAAATCGCTAAAGAAAGTTTAGTCAATGTTTTATCTCATGTGGTGGGGGCTGTAGAACGTCGTCATACATTGAATATTCTTTCGAATGTCAAAATTCAAACTACACCGCATGCGTTAACCATTACAGGTTCTGATTTGGAAGTTGAGTTAGTGGCAAGCACAAATTTAGCCGAAGGTGCGTGTTTGGAGCCGGGTGAAACCACTGTTCCTGCGCGTAAATTGGTCGAAATTTGTAAATCTCTACCTACAGCAGCCTTGATTGATCTACAAATTACGGAAGATCAGCGCTGTATTTTAAAATCAGGTAATAGTCGTTTCGTTTTGGGCACCTTGCCTGCTGAAGATTATCCTTTGCTCACCACTGAAAATAGTCAGGGGACACAAGTTCAAGTGACCCAACGTGAGTTAAAACGCTTATTTGAAAAAACAGCGTTTGCTATGGCGGTTCAGGATGTACGTTTTTATCTCACAGGTACTTTGCTAGAAATTGATCAGAATCAATTGCGAACTGTAACAACAGATGGGCACCGTTTGGCATTGTGTGAAGTTTTAGCTTCTTCGACTGCATCCGCTCCAATGCAAGCAATTGTACCACGTAAAGCTGTTGGTGAATTACAACGTTTGCTGAGTATCGAAGATGAACAGTTGACCCTGTTGATTGGTCGTGAATTATTAAATGTGACCATCAACACGCCGAGCCGAGACAAAGAGCAGAGCGATATCACAGTACGTTTTACCACGAAGCTGATTGATGGTAAGTTCCCAGACTATCGTCGTGTGATTCCAAGAGGTGGCGATAAGCATGTTCTCATCGCACATGATGTTTTCAAACAATCCTTACAGCGTGTGGCGATTTTGAGTAATGAAAAACTGAGAGGGGTTTTCTTAAACTTCAATCAAGATTCATTACAGTTACGCGCCAATAACCCAGAACAAGATGAAGCTGTTGAAGATTTGGCTATCCAGTATCAAGATGCGCCTTTAGAGATGTCCTTTAATGCCCAATATATTTTGGATGTATTGAGTGTTCTTGATGGGGATGATGTAAGAATGAGCATGACCGAAGCAAATCAATCGGTGCTTGTACAAGATCCTGCTCATCCTGATCAAACTTATGTTGTGATGCCAATGCGTGTTTAATCAACATTGATCATTTGAGTTTAAGGCATGCAAATTACGCGTTTAAATATCGAGCGTGTACGAAATTTAAAAGCGGTTGCACTCACTGAGTTGCAACCGTTTAATATTTTTTATGGAGCCAATGGTTCTGGAAAGACCTCAATTTTGGAGTCGATCCATTTGTTGGCTACTGGTCGTTCATTTCGCACTCATATTCCAAAACATTACATTCAGTATGAGGCTGATGATGCGATTGTCTTTGCACAATCAGTTCATGAGCGGATGGGGATGCGAAAACTGGCTTCTGGTGAACAGTTGATTAAAATCAATGGTGATACCATTGCAACACAAGGACAATTAGCCAAGCGATTACCATTGCAACATTTAGATCCACAAAGTACCGATATTATTGATCAAGGTGCCAAGCCTAGGCGACAGTTGTTAGATTGGTTGATGTTCCACGTGGAACCTGAGTTTTACTTTGCTTGGCAATATTATTCTCGCGCACTTAAGCAGCGTAATAGCTTACTTAAAACACGGCGGAATTTGACCTTGGCTGATTTGGAGCCATGGAACAAAATGTTGAGCGATTATGGTGAAATTTTGCACTCGCAGCGAGTCGGTATTTTAGAGCAATGGAATTTATTTTTTAAGGAAGATTTAAAGCAACTTTTGCCTGATATCGAAATCGAATTGGAATACCATGCAGGGTTTCATACTGAGCAAGGGCTATTGCAAGATTTAGTACAGCAACATCAAAAAGATTTGGATCGACGCTATACTGAGTATGGGCCGCATCGTGCTGATTTACGCTTAAAAACCAAGGGCGATGCCATGCGCAGTGATGCTGCTCATGTGTTATCACGAGGACAAAAAAAGTTGTTAATCATGGCATTAAAACTGTCACAAATTGCAATGCTACATGCGAGTAATAAGGAAACTGTGGTATTATTAGATGATCTGACAGCAGAGTTAGATTTAGCTGCACAACAACGCTTAATGGAGCGATTGAGTCAATTAGGAAGTCAGGTTTTTATGACCACCTTAGACCATACGTCGGTATTAAAACACTTACATGATTTGTCGATTTCTTTTCAATTGTTCCATGTTGTTCACGGTCAAGTCAGTCCTGCTGCGCCATAATTTTATTTCCTCATTTTTGGATAGATTCGATATTTACTAGGGAGTAACCATGAGTTCAGAGTCTCAATCAGTCTCTCAAACAGAACAAACAAATGAAAAGGCTTATGATTCCTCTAGTATTAAAGTATTACGTGGATTAGACGCGGTTCGTAAACGTCCTGGCATGTACATTGGGGATACTGATGACGGTACAGGTTTACATCACATGGTATTCGAGGTGGTGGACAACGCCATCGATGAAGCATTGGCAGGACACTGTGATGAAATTTTAGTCACGATTCATGAAGATGAATCAGTGAGTGTTTCGGATAATGGTCGTGGTATCCCAACTGATATTCACCCTGAAGAAGGGGTTTCTGCTGCAGAGGTGATTCTTACGATTCTGCATGCAGGCGGTAAATTTGATGACAATAGTTATAAAGTTTCAGGCGGTTTGCATGGTGTTGGTGTTTCAGTCGTAAATGCCTTATCCAGTAAATTGCAACTGACGATCCATCGCGCTGGGCAGGAACACCAGCAAGAATATCATCATGGTGATCCACAATATCCATTACGCGTGATTGGTGAAACTGATCGTACGGGTACGATTGTGCGTTTTTGGCCAAGTGCTGAAACCTTTAGTCAAACCATTTTCAATGTCGATATTTTGGCGCGTCGTTTGCGTGAGTTATCATTTTTGAATGCGGGTGTCCGCATTGTATTGCGTGATGAACGTGTCAATCTTGAAAATGTCTATGACTACGAAGGTGGTCTATCTGAGTTTGTTCGATATATCAACGAAGGTAAAACGCATCTCAATGAAATCTTTCATTTCACTACCGATGCAGATAATGGCATCAGTGTGGAAGTGGCGTTGCAATGGAATGATAGCTATCAAGAAAATGTACGTTGTTTTACCAACAACATTCCACAAAAAGATGGTGGTACACATTTAGCTGGTTTCCGTGCAGCATTAACCCGTGGCTTAAATAGCTACATGGAAAATGAAAACCTGCTCAAAAAAGAAAAAGTTGTGGTGTCTGGGGATGATGCCCGTGAAGGCTTGACGGCAATTATCTCAGTTAAAGTGCCTGATCCTAAATTCTCTTCACAAACCAAAGAAAAGTTGGTGTCGAGTGAAGTGAAACCTGCGGTTGAGCAGGCGATGAACAAAGAGTTTTCTGCCTATTTGTTAGAAAACCCGCAAGCTGCGAAATCAATCGCTGGCAAGATTATCGATGCTGCTCGTGCTCGTGATGCGGCGCGTAAAGCACGTGAAATGACTCGTCGTAAGAGTGCTTTGGATATTGCAGGTTTACCAGGTAAGTTGGCAGATTGTCAGGAAAAAGATCCAGCTTTGTCTGAACTATATCTGGTCGAGGGTGACTCTGCGGGCGGGAGTGCTAAACAAGGTCGTAACCGTAAAATGCAGGCAATTTTACCGCTGAAAGGTAAAATTCTAAACGTTGAACGTGCGCGTTTTGACAAGATGATTTCAAGTCAAGAAGTGGGCACTTTAATCACGGCGTTAGGCTGTGGTATTGGTCGTGAAGAATACAATCCTGACAAATTACGTTATCACAAAATCATTATCATGACCGATGCGGACGTGGATGGTTCACATATTCGTACTCTGTTGTTGACCTTCTTCTTCCGCCAAATGCCTGAGTTGGTAGAACGCGGTTATATTTATATTGCTCAACCGCCATTGTATAAATTGAAAAAAGGCAAGCAAGAGCAATATCTTCAAGACAATGAAGCGCTTGAAACCTTCCTTATTTCAAATGCAATTGATGAGTTGGCGTTACATGTGAGTGCGGATGCACCTGCGATTAGTGGGGAAGCATTGGCGAGTGTGATCGCAGATTATCAAGTTTCACAAAAGAGCTTACAGCGTTTAACACAACGTTATCCAGCAAGTTTGTTAGATGGTCTGTTAGAACTAGATGCATTTAAAATCGATCATAACCACGAACGTGAGTATGTTGAAACTTGGGCAGAGCAATTGCGTTCAGCCATTGAAGCATTGCAGCCGAACCTTCGTCCTGAAATCAGTTTAGAAGCATTTGAGCGTGAAAATGCTCAAGGTGAGAAATCAGCACATTATTGGCCACGTGTCACGGTGTACGTCCATAACTTACCGCATGCTTATTTATTAGATGCTGGATTATTAAATTCAGCAGAATATGCGCGCTTACTTAAAAACTCAAAGAGCTGGTTTAAGTTACTTGAAGAAGGGGCTTACTTACAGAAAGGTGAGCGTCGTATCCAAGTGGCAAGTTTCCATCAGGTTTGGCAGCATATTTTACAAGACTCTCGCCGTGGCATGATGATTCAACGCTATAAAGGTTTGGGTGAAATGAATGCTGAGCAACTTTGGGAAACCACGATGGATCCTGAAAATCGCAATATGTTGCAAGTGACCATTGATGATGCGATTGAGGCGGATCGTATGTTCTCATGTCTCATGGGTGATGATGTTGAACCTCGTCGTGCCTTCATTGAAGAAAACGCACTCAATGCAGATATTGACGCTTAAATTCTGGATGTAAAAAAAGACGATGCCTTGGAGCATCGTCTTTTTTTTGAAAACTAGCAGGGAAGGTTTCACGTGGAACACTAAAGGATTAACTATCTACCAAATCACTCACTTGAATAATCGCGTGACCAAATAAATAACCTGCAGTAACTAGAACACTGATCCACAGCAACGCACCTAGGATATTGTAAACTACAAAGTGCGTATAATTCATATTGCTTGAACCTGCTGCTAGCGGTGCAAATGAGCGTGCAAAAGGAATGAAGCGGGCAAGAAGGATAGTTTTCCCACCATGCTTTAAGAAAAACACATTGGTTTTTTGTAGGTATTCTTGTTTGATGAAGCGAGATTCTGTATTGAAAATTCGATCACCAAAATGGCGACCAATATGGAAATTCACCATATAACCCAATGCAGCAGCGAAAAAAAGCAGTGTAATCATATAGCCAAGATGCATAATTTCGACTACTGAACACAAAGCGCCAACAGCAAGTAATAGGCTATCACCGGGTAAGAAGAACATGAAAACAAAAGCTGTTTCAGAAAAAATAATCAGAAAGAGAATAGCGTAAATCCATAAACCATATTCTTGAACTAGGATTGGCAGGAAGTGTTCGAAATTAAAAAGAAAGTCTAAAGAGTTCATTCAGTTTGTAGTGTCCCAAATAACGTACTCAGCAAATTGCAGTACAAAAAATATTAAACGAATCTAACCCTCAAGATTCATTCGTAGGTGATAACATTACAATAATGGGGCTTGAGTATATCTAGCCTGAAGCCAAAGCTCAATTTTTTGAGAAAATTCAAATTTTAATCGAGATTAAAAAGTGAGATAAAAGAATAACATTATTCAATACAGATTTATGTTACGGGCATGTTGATTTGAGCTTGGGAACAGGCTTAAAGGTTTTTAAATATCTACATGTATCTAAGATCCATATATTTCTATGCAGTAAATATATGGATCTATATTTTTAAATTAATGCGTAAATGACGCTTCTAATTCTTCTAACTCCATCATGAAGGTGAGCAATTGTTCTTCATATTGCTCTAGTTTGTTTTTTAATTCACTTTGTTCATTCATGAGCTTGATTAAATCATCTTTGCGATTAGCTTCGTACAATGCACTATCAGCCAATGCATGTTCAATATCGACTAAACGAGGCTGAATCTTTCCAATTTGAGCTTCGACTTTTTCAATATTTTTACGCAAAGGACGGGTGACTTCACGACGTCGAGCAGCTTCTTTACGTTGTGCTTCTTTATCAACTTTCACGCTGCTTGCTTGTTGATTGGTCGCTTGTTGTTGTAATGCATTTTGGGCATTGATTTGTTGTTGACGTGCTTCTCGTAACCATTTTGCATAGTCTTGTAGGTCACCATCAAACTCAGTACAACGCCCTGCATGTACTAACAATAATTCATCACAGACACTGGCAATGAGTTGGCGTTCATGTGAAACCAGTACCACAGCGCCTTCGAAATCTTGTAATGCCATACTGAGTGCATGACGCATATCTAAATCTAAATGGTTAGTGGGTTCATCCAAAATTAAAACATTTGGACGTTGCCAAACGATGAGTGCTAAAGCCAAGCGCGCACGTTCGCCACCAGAGAAGCTTTCACATGGTGTATCCATACGTTCGCCACTAAAACCAAACCCACCCAGAAAAGCCCGTAATGATGCTTCACTGATTTGTTTATCCGCAATCCGTGCAAGTTGCAACATCGGACTGGCATTGGCATCTAAAGCATCCATTTGATACTGCGCAAAGTAACCAATATTGAGTAGTTCAGATGCTTTACGTTCACCAGACAATAATGCTAAATCACCCACTAAAGTTTTGATCAGTGTTGATTTACCAGCACCGTTCATTCCTAATAAGCCAATACGTGAGCTTGGCGTGATTTGTAAGCGAATTTTTTCTGCAATGATTTTGTCGCTATAACCAATACTGGCTGCATCTAAACTTAATAGCGGAGAACTCATTTTGGTCGGTTCTCGGAAGCTAAATGTAAAGGGCGTATCTACATGGGCTGGAGCAAGTTGTTGCATTCGTTCTAGTTGTTTGATTCGGCTTTGCGCTTGACGTGCTTTGGTGGCTTTCGCTTTAAATCGATCAATAAATTTTTGTAAATGTGCACGAGTTTCTTGCTGTTTCTCAAAAGCTTGTTGTTGTTGTGCTAAACGTTCACTGCGGGTGGTTTCAAAAGTTGAATAATTACCTGTGTACAGGGTCAATTCTTGGTTTTCGATATGCAGGATATGATCAGTAATTGCGTCAAGAAAATCACGGTCATGAGAAATAAGAACCAGTGTCCCCTCATAAGCTTTGAGCCAGTCTTCTAACCACAAGATAGCATCTAAATCTAAATGGTTGGTCGGTTCATCTAGTAGTAAGAGATCTGAACGACTCATCAAAGTACGTGCTAAGTTTAAACGCATGCGCCAACCACCAGAGAAACTGGCGACATTTAAGCTTAATTGATGATCTAAAAAGCCTAAACCAGCCATCAATTGAGCCGCTTTTGCAGGAGCGACATAACCATGAATCTCATCAAAACGCCCATACAGTTGGGCTAGATCATCGTTACTCAATTGATCGGGGTGAGCTAATCTTTCTCTGATACTCCAGTATTCCTCATCGCCTGAAAGAACAAAGTCAAGCGCAGGCATTTCCAAGGCCTTAATTTCTTGTGCCATGTGCGCAACTGTCCATACCGCAGGACGGATTAAGTTACCTTCGTCAGCAACCAAATCACCCAAGAGCGCTGCGAATAAGGTCGATTTACCAGCACCGTTTACACCCGTTAAGCCAATTTTCCAACCTGGATGAAGTTGCATAGAGGCCTTTTGAAATAAAATTCGGCCACCACGGCGTAGTGAAACTTGGTCAAACTGGATCATAAGTATGCAGCATAGCGAATAGATAGCAGCATTTTAAGGGCTATCCCAATGAATGCAAACTTTTCTACAGCAATCGAAAAAGAGCTTTAAAAAAGTGTGATGAATATGATTAAAACTGATAATAATCCGATGTATGTATATAAAAATACTGTTAATTTGATCAAAATTTGACTATATTGATTTTGCATTGATGGAAAAACATGCAGAACAGTACAGAAGGGAAAACAAGATGAAAAAAGGACTTTGGTTATTGGGGGCTGCGGCTTTATTTGCGATGAGCTCACAAGTACAAGCAAAACAAAAAGTTTGTGTATTCGATTTATTAGGAAGAGCAGGTGAGTCTTATAAACTTCTTGAAGAATGGCGTCTTTCTGCACAAACATGGAAAGCAAATATTGAACTAATTCCTTATCAGGATGAGGAAAAAGCGGAACGCGATTTTGACCAAGGACGTTGTGATGCAGTGTATATGACCTCTATGCGTGCGCGAAAATACAATAAATTTGCGGGTTCGATTGATGCTGTGGGTGCAGTCACTAGTAATGCAATTGCACAAAAAGCGATTTCATTTGTGCTCGATAAACGTAATCAACACCGTTTAGTGGCGACTTTCAATGGTGAGAAATTTGAAGTTGCAGGGATTATTCAAGTTGGTTTAGCTTATATTTTTGTGCGTGATAAAAATATTAATACCATTGAAAAGGCCAAAGGCAAGAAATTCGCATATTTACATTATGATCAAGCGCAAAAAGCCATCGTGGAAAGTATTGATCTGGTTGCAGTACCCTCTAATATTTCAGACTTCGTGCAAAAATTTAACCGTGGCCAAGTGGATGTAATTGCTGCACCTGCTTATGCTTATAAACCTTTAGAGATTAACAAAGGTTTAGCAAATGGTGCTTTGTTTAATTTTCCAGTCGTAAATATCACAGGAGATTTGATTATTCGCCCAGAAAAATTTCCTAGTTCTTTTGGCGCGCAATCACGTCAGTGGTTTGTTGGAAAATTACCAAGTAACTTTGCGATGGTACAACGTTTAGAAGCGGGTATGGATGCAGCTCGTATCAATTTATCGAATGAAGATAAAGTTCGTTACCAAAAAATGTTACGTGATGGGCGAATGAATTTGACCAAAGAAGGTGTATACGATGCAACCATGATGAATGTGTTGAAACGTGCGCGGTGTACGGTTGAACGAACAAATTTTGAATGTTCTTTAAGCGGTGAATAAACCATAATCTGGTTAAAAAATGACAAAATGTAGCAATATTGACACAAAAAATAGAGTACTAACTCTATTTTTTTCCATAAAACATGATTAATATTTGCCTTGTACAAGGAGACAGACATAAGTTTGTAGAAGGAAGAAAAAATGAAAAAAATTGCGTTCGCTGCGATCACCGCATCCATCATGGGTTTTTCTGCGTCAGCTCAAGCAAACAAAGTAGACGTATGTGTATTTGACTTATTGGGTAGATCTGGTGAGTCATTCAAAATGATGCAGGATTGGGCATTGGCTGCTAAGGGTTGGGGCGCTGATGTAAATTTGGTTGCATTGACTGATGAAGCTGTTGCAGATAACAACTTCAAAGCTGGTAAGTGTGACGCTGTAGCAATGACTTCAATGCGTGCACGTCCATACAATAAATTTGCTGGTTCAATTGACTCATTAGGTGGTGTAACGAGCAATGAAATTGCGCAACGCGCAATTACGTTTGTATTAGATGCACGTAATGCTGCTAAAATGACCACCAACTTAGGAAACAATAAATACGAAATCGCTGGTATTGCACCTTTAGGTTCTGCGTATATCTTTGTGCGTGATAAGAGTATCAACTCAATTGAAAAAGCAGCAGGTAAGAAATTTGCTGTGCTTGGTTATGATGATGCACAAAAAATCATGGTACAACGCGTAGGTGCGCAAGCCGTACTTTCAGATATTTCTAACTTTGCTGCTAAGTTTAACAATGGTCAGGTAGATATGGTGGGTGCGCCTGCTTATGCTTATAAACCATTAGAATTAAGCAAAGGTCTAGGTACCAATGGTGCGATGTTTAACTTCCCTGTCTTGCACGTAACTGCAGATTTAGTGATTCGTCCTGAGAAATTCCCAGCAGGTTTTGGTCAAAAGTCACGTGATTGGCATGTAAAACAATTGCCGAAAGCATTTGCAATGATCAAGCGTTTAGAAGCGGAAATTCCTGCAAAATACAGAATGGATTTAAGTGCTGAAGACAAACTTAAATATCAAAAACTATTACGTGATGGTCGTATGGATTTAACCAAGCGTGGTATTTATGATGCCAGCATGATGTCTGTTTTAAAGAAAGCACGTTGTTCAGTTGATAAAGCGAACTTCGAATGTGCATTACCTGGTGAATAATCCAGAATTGCAAAAAAGCATACTTAAAGCCTAGATTTATCTAGGCTTTTTGTTTTTTTGATTATGTCATTAAGGTCATTGTCTTCATGACGAAACACCGTGATGATAGAAGCATAAAAATCAGATGAAATCGTGATGATTTAAAAATATGTTTGATCAGGATGATGAAACAATACCGAATTTAAACATATATTCATTTGAAAGCCTTTATCTGAGGGACTTCATTTGTTCTTCACAAGCTTAAGGTTATGCAACAACACTCAAACTAGATGCAAAGGAAAAAATAACATGCAATGGTTTAAAACAATTTTACTTGCGTCAAGCATCGCCACTGTTTCTGCCGCTACACAAGCAAAGCAAACCCTTTGTGTATTTGATTTAGTGGGTCGAAATGGTGATGTCTATGCTTTGATGAAAGACTATCAGATTGCTGCGAAATCGTGGGGTGCGGACATTGAGTTGCGTGTGGGACAAAATGAAGCTGTACTTGCAGAAGATTTTAAGGCTGGCAAATGTGATGCTGTCAGTATCACGGGCATGCGTGGTCGTCAGTTTAACCAATTTACAGGATCACTCGACGCGATTGGCGCGATTACAGACCTAAAATTTGCAGTCAAAGTTATGCAAGGCCTAGCCAGTCCAACCTTTGCTAAAGCAATGGTGAACGGTCAATATGAAGTGGTGGGCGTTATTCCTGTCGGGGATGCTTATTTGATGGTCAACGATCGTAATATTAATACGGTCGCGAAGGCTGCAGGCAAGAAAATTGCTGTACTAGATTATGATGATGCTCAAAAAATTATGGCAGCTCAAGTGGGTGCGCAAGCGGTAAGTTCAGATGTGACTAACTTCGGGGCAAAATTTAACAATGGTCAGGTTGATATCATTGGCGCACCAGCTGCTGCATTTAAACCACTAGAGTTACATAAAGGCTTAGGTACAAAAGGTGCGATTGTAAATTATCCAATTTTGCAAGTAACGGGAAATATTATTATTCGTTCCGATAAATTCCCAGAAGGTTTTGGGCAAAAATCCAGACAATGGGTGAGTTCTCAATTACCACGGGCCTTTGATATTTTAGGCAAAATGAAAGCTGACATTCCACAAAAGTATTGGATGGAAATACCAGCTTCTGACAAACCTGGATATCAGAAATTAATGCGTGAGGCACGTATTGATTTAACCAAACGCGGTATCTACGATAAGCGTATGATGAAGTTATTATGGCAATTCCGTTGCCGTGAAGATGCCAAGAATTTCGAGTGCGCTTTACAGGACGAAAATTACAAATAATCTTGTGAAAAAGTCTGTAACGACACTTTAAAAGTTCAAAGACCGACCCGATATTAGGTATGCTATACTAAATATTGGGTCTTTTATTTATGAAAGACATATTGAAGTCTGAGGAACATCCATGACCGCCCAAGCTCTCGAATTGTCAGATAATGCTGCTAAAAAAGTTCGCCAACTGCGCGAAAGTGAAGGTAATAATGACCTGATGTTACGTGTTTACGTCACGGGTGGAGGTTGTTCTGGTTTTTCGTATGGTTTTAACTTTGCTGAAACGGTCAACGAAGATGATGCGGAATTCAGCAATGGCGATGTCAAAGTTTTGGTTGATTCTTTAAGTTATCAATACTTAGTGGGTTCAGTGGTTGATTATTTAGAAGGTCTGGAAGGCTCGCGTTTTGTGGTGCAAAACCCGAATGCAACGACCACTTGTGGTTGCGGTTCGTCATTTTCAATCTAAGATAGATTTGTTTAAAAGCCTCTCGATGAGAAAGTCTGAGAGGCTTTTTTATGCTTAGACCGCCGTAATTGTTCCTAAAATACGATCACCAGATGCACCTGTAACCGTAGCTAAATTACCACTCAGTTGTTGAATAAAGCGCATTGCTAGCCAAGCAAATGCTGTTGCTTCTACCCATGTTGGGGCTAAACCTAAAGCATCCGTCGTTTGGACTGACCAATTATGCTTACGTAAACGCCAACGTAGTTGTTCTAGCAAATGCGAGTTATAAGCGCCACCACCACAGACATAAACTTCACCTGTTGGCATTAAATCTTTGCTTCTATAAATGGCTTTTTTAATGGCACGTGTGGTGAGTTTCATCAGCGTTGCTTGCACATTCTCTGGGGTATCTTCCAGTTCATCATAGTCGAGATCATTGCGCCAATCACTTATTTGGTCATCGAGCCATTCTAAATTAAAGTCCTCTCGGCCTGTGCTTTTAGGTGGTTCTTTAGCAAAAAATTCATGATTTTGTAAGCGATCTAAAAGTGAACGAATCGGTTGTCCGTAAGCTGCCCAATCGCCATTCTCATCATAAGCATTTCCAGTATGACGTTGGCACCATGCATCCATCAGAATATTGGCTGGGCCTGTATCGAAACCATAAACGGCATTTGGATTGTTTGCAGGCAGCATACTGACATTGGCAATACCACCTAGATTGAGAATGACACGGTGAATGCTGTCATGTTGGAATAATGCTTGGTGGAATGCTGGAACCAAAGGTGCACCTTGCCCACCTGCCGCCATATCGCGACGACGGAAATCTGAAATGACAGGAAGTTGAGTAATTTCAGTAATGATGTTGGGATCACCAATTTGTAAGGTAAAACCATATTCAGGACGATGGCGAATAGTTTGCCCATGTGAACCAATGGCTTTAATTCGTGATCGGTCTAAACCGTTCATTTCAATCAGTTGATTGACACCCTGTCCAATCATTTGTGCCAATGCAACATCTGCTTTTCCCATACGATCAATTTCGTTATCGTCTGGTAGCGTTAATGCCATCAACTCATCACGTAATTCTGGATCAAATGGGACGGTCAATGTGGCGTGCAAAGTTAAAGGTTCGAATGAAGTTGCAACAATATCAACACCATCCATGCTCGTGCCAGTCATTACACCAATATAGATTGCGCTCATAAACAACTTCCCCTGCAAGATGTTGAAAAAATGTTAGTATATCGCACAAATTGAATAACTGATGTGTTTAGGTTTTGTGATGTCAAATTTCTTGCCCGCCGAAGAACAGCTTGCTCTCATCCAACGAGGCACGCATGAGATTATTTCTGAAGAAGATTTACTGAAGAAACTCAAAGAGAATCGTCCACTGCGTGTAAAAGCAGGTTTTGACCCTACGGCACCTGATTTGCACTTAGGACATACGGTTCTCATCAATAAATTAAAAACCTTCCAAGATTTAGGGCATGAAGTCACTTTCTTGATTGGTGATTATACTGCGATGATTGGCGATCCATCTGGGAAAAGTGCAACGCGTCCGCCTTTGTCTAAAGAACAAGTTCTTGCTAACGCGAAAACCTATCAAGAACAGGTCTTTAAAATCTTAGATCCAAATAAAACCAAAGTTCGTTTTAACTCAGAATGGTTTAATCAAAGAACGGCAGCTGATTTGATTCAATTGGCGAGCCAACAAACCGTATCGCGTATGTTAGAGCGTGATGACTTCACCAAGCGTTATAACAATCATCAACCGATCGCAATTCATGAGTTTTTATATCCATTAGTACAAGGTTATGATTCAATTGCGCTTGAAGCAGACGTCGAGTTAGGCGGAACAGACCAAACTTTTAATTTGCTGATGGGCCGTACCTTACAAGGTCGTTATGGTCAAGAATCACAAGTGTGTATTACTGTGCCAATTCTTGAAGGTTTAGATGGCGTCAATAAGATGTCTAAATCTTTAGGCAACTATATTGGTGTATTTGACACACCAGGTGCGATGTACCAAAAAATCTTGTCGATGCCAGATAGCTTGATTGAACGTTACTTTGATCTACTCAGCTTTAAGTCACTCGATGAAATCAAAGTCTTGCTTGATGAAATGGCTGCTGGTCGTAACCCACAAGAAATTAAACGTATTTTGGCGCTTGAGCTGGTTGAGCGTTTCCATGATGCAGAAGCGGCTGAAAATGCACATAAGAGCGCAGGCAACCGTGTAACAGAAGGCGAAGTACCCGAAGACACACCAGAAGTAATCATTTCTCGTGGTGAGTTTGGTGGTGAGTTATTTATTGCAACCATTCTTCGTGTTACAGGTTTAAACCCAAATGCAGCATCAGCTAAAGATGCGGTGGGTCGTGGTGCTGTTAAAGTCGATTGGAATGTGGTCGATATGAGCTATTCTGTAAAAGAGAATGTCACTTTAATCATCCAATCTGGTAAAAAAGCCATTGCACGTGTGACTTTCACCGATTAAACCATAAAGAAAAAAATAAAAAGCAGGCCATGAGCCTGCTTTTTATACATAAATAGATGATAAAAACAACGAAAACACTAGTTTTGTAGAAAAAAGAAACATGCAAAAGGAAATAATAAGAAAAGGGGTTGTGTTGGGTTGTGAATGCTGTAGAATGCACATCCATCGGCGGTGATGCAGATAAAAACTTGTTGATAAACAA
>NZ_KB849807.1 GCF_000369065.1 Acinetobacter haemolyticus CIP 64.3 = MTCC 9819 | reverse complement strand
TCTGTGATTTATCACAGTTTACTGCAAGCTGACGAGGCTGTAGTTAATCATTAACAGATTAGTAGAATTGAGTCTGAAATAAATTGTTCACTCAATTCATTCGAAAGAATGAAATTGAGAACTAGCAAAAACACTGAATCAAGCGTTTTGGTATATGAATTTAGATTGAAGCTGTACGGTGCTTAAGTGCACGAGGCAACAAACTGGATGAGAGCGATGTGAGTTGAAAAACAAACATAGCAATCTGTCCTAACCTTACTTGTAAGGGTTAGCGACTGTTTGGGGTTGTATAGTCAAGTAATTAAGTGCATGTGGTGGATGCCTTGGCAGTCAGAGGCGATGAAAGACGTGATAGCCTGCGAAAAGCTCCGGGGAGGCGGCAAATATCCTTTGATCCGGAGATATCTGAATGGGGGAACCCACCCGCTATAAGGCGGGTATCAATAACTGAATACATAGGTTATTGAAGCGAACGAGGGGAAGTGAAACATCTCAGTACCCTTAGGAAAAGAAATCAATTGAGATTCCCTTAGTAGCGGCGAGCGAACGGGGATCAGCCCATTAAGTTGTGTGTGTTCTAGTGGAACGCTCTGGGAAGTGCGAACGTAGAGGGTGATATTCCCGTACACGAAAGGGCACACACAATGATGACGAGTAGGGCGAGGCACGTGAAACCTTGTCTGAATATGGGGGGACCATCCTCCAAGGCTAAATACTCCTGACTGACCGATAGTGAACCAGTACCGTGAGGGAAAGGCGAAAAGAACCCCTGTGAGGGGAGTGAAATAGATCCTGAAACCGCATGCATACAAGCAGTGGGAGCACCTTCGTGGTGTGACTGCGTACCTTTTGTATAATGGGTCAGCGACTTATATTCAGTAGCGAGGTTAACCGAATAGGGGAGCCGTAGAGAAATCGAGTCTTAATAGGGCGTATAGTTGCTGGGTATAGACCCGAAACCAGGCGATCTATCCATGAGCAGGTTGAAGGTTGGGTAACACTAACTGGAGGACCGAACCCACTGTCGTTGAAAAGCCAGGGGATGACTTGTGGATAGGGGTGAAAGGCTAATCAAGCCTGGTGATAGCTGGTTCTCCCCGAAAGCTATTTAGGTAGCGCCTCGGACGAATACCATTGGGGGTAGAGCACTGTTTCGGCTAGGGGGTCATCCCGACTTACCAAACCGATGCAAACTCCGAATACCAATGAGTACTATCCGGGAGACAGACTGCGGGTGCTAACGTCCGTAGTCAAGAGGAAAACAATCCAGACCGCCAGCTAAGGCCCCAAAATCATAGTTAAGTGGGAAACGATGTGGGAAGGCATAGACAGCTAGGAGGTTGGCTTAGAAGCAGCCACCCTTTAAAGAAAGCGTAATAGCTCACTAGTCGAGTCGGCCTGCGCGGAAGATGTAACGGGGCTAAAACTATGTGCCGAAGCTGCGGATTTGACATTAGTCAAGTGGTAGGGGAGCGTTCTGTAAGCCGATGAAGGTGTATTGAGAAGTATGCTGGAGGTATCAGAAGTGCGAATGCTGACGTGAGTAACGACAAAACGGGTGAAAAACCCGTTCGCTGAAAGACCAAGGGTTCCAGTCCAACGTTAATCGGGGCTGGGTGAGTCGACCCCTAAGGCGAGGCCGAGAGGCGTAGTCGATGGGAAATTGGTTAATATTCCAATACTTCTGTGTAATGCGATGAGAGGACGGAGAAGGTTAAGTCAGCCTGGCGTTGGTTGTCCAGGTGGAAGACAGTAGGCATGCATCTTAGGCAAATCCGGGGTGCTCTATGCTGAGAGTCGATAGCAAGCTGTACTTGTACAGTGAAGTGGCTGATACCATGCTTCCAGGAAAAGTCTCTAAGCTTCAGTTACACAGGAATCGTACCCGAAACCGACACAGGTGGTCAGGTCGAGTAGACCAAAGCGCTTGAGAGAACTCTGCTGAAGGAACTAGGCAAAATGGTACCGTAACTTCGGGAGAAGGTACGCTGCTGACGGTGATGGGACTTGCTCCCTGAGCTATTGGCAGCCACAGAAACCAGGCCGCTGCAACTGTTTATTAAAAACATAGCACTCTGCAAACACGAAAGTGGACGTATAGGGTGTGATGCCTGCCCGGTGCTGGAAGGTTAATTGATGGGGTTAGCGTAAGCGAAGCTCTTGATCGAAGCCCCAGTAAACGGCGGCCGTAACTATAACGGTCCTAAGGTAGCGAAATTCCTTGTCGGGTAAGTTCCGACCTGCACGAATGGCATAATGATGGCGGCGCTGTCTCCAGCAGAGGCTCAGTGAAATCGAAATCGCTGTGAAGATGCAGTGTACCCGCGGCTAGACGGAAAGACCCCGTGAACCTTTACTGCAGCTTGACATTGAACTTTGACCTTACTTGTGTAGGATAGGTGGGAGGCTTTGAAGTTGGAACGCTAGTTCCAATGGAGCCGTCCTTGAAATACCACCCTGGTAATGTTGAGGTTCTAACTCTGTCCCGTTATCCGGGACGAGGACCATGTCTGGTGGGTAGTTTGACTGGGGCGGTCTCCTCCTAAAGAGTAACGGAGGAGTACGAAGGTGCGCTCAGCGTGGTCGGAAATCACGCGTAGAGTATAAAGGCAAAAGCGCGCTTAACTGCGAGACCCACAAGTCGAGCAGGTACGAAAGTAGGTCTTAGTGATCCGGTGGTTCTGTATGGAAGGGCCATCGCTCAACGGATAAAAGGTACTCTGGGGATAACAGGCTGATACCGCCCAAGAGTTCATATCGACGGCGGTGTTTGGCACCTCGATGTCGGCTCATCTCATCCTGGGGCTGAAGCAGGTCCCAAGGGTATGGCTGTTCGCCATTTAAAGAGGTACGCGAGCTGGGTTTAGAACGTCGTGAGACAGTTCGGTCCCTATCTACCGTGGGCGCTGGAAATTTGAGAGGATCTGCTCCTAGTACGAGAGGACCAGAGTGGACGAACCTCTGGTGTACCGGTTGTGACGCCAGTCGCATCGCCGGGTAGCTATGTTCGGAAGGGATAACCGCTGAAAGCATCTAAGCGGGAAGCCTACCTCAAGATAAGATTTCCCTAGGAATTTATTCCTCTAAAGAGCCGTTCGAGACTAGGACGTTGATAGGTTGGGTGTGGAAGCACGGTGACGTGTGAAGCTGACCAATACTAATTGCTCGTGAGGCTTGACTATACAACACCCAAACAGTTGTTGTATTCAAGATAAATTCAATACATAACTTGATTTAGTGTCAAAACTAGTTACAATACAGACCCAATTAACTAATCCGTTAATAACTCTTTCGGTACTAAGTGGCATGAACTTAATAAGTTCAAAAGTAAGACCACCCAAAGCCAAAACAGTTTGCTGGCGACAATAGCAAGAGTGAACCACCTGATCCCTTCCCGAACTCAGAAGTGAAACCTCTTCGCGCTGATGGTAGTGTGGCACTTGCCATGTGAGAGTAAGTCATCGCCAGCTTTTAAATTCAAACACCCCTAACCGTCAGGTTAGGGGTGTTTTTTATTGCACGTTAAATATTTAAATTTAATGGGCTAATTGTGTCGAGTTGGTTAGCCTTGATACATGAGTGTAAATCATAGTGGTTTGTATGCTGCTATAACCAAGTAGGGATTGTATGGTGAGGTGTCTTACCTCTACTTTTGTAGCAAATGCGTAGCGAAGCTGTGGCGTAAGGATGGATTAGTCGCTTCTTTTGCTGCAATAAATAACCAAAACCATGACAATTGTGTTGCATAAGTTGGATATTTTTTCTGTAAAGTACTAGGAAGATAAACACCATTACAGTTTAAGTGCTGACCTATTTGATATATAAAGGATACAGCGTTTAATCCATTGGATATAGGCGTTCTGTTAATAGGCTTAAATGTTCATATCGTGCTGTATAGGCGACTTTCTCTAATATTTTTGATGGTTGTGTATGGTGCTTATTTTGAACTATTATAACTTGGCAAGTATGTTTTTCTCTTTTTGGTATTTTGTATATAACGAGAATAAAATAGTTATGTTGTAAATTCATTTTGGTTATGCGGCAAATATGCAGTATAACTGTAGTTATACGTAGGCCGTTTATGTACGAAGCATTCATAACTTTTCGCCAAACCAATAACACTTCGATAGAAAGATAGCTCAAGAAGTTCAAGCATTTTTTGCGAATTCCACTAGTGAGAAACCCGATCTAAAAGTAAACGGCCAGACCATTGTAGTTGCATTCGAAGGAATTCAGTTTTCAATCAATAGAAATTTTCAACCACAGGTCGCACTTGAATCTAAAGAATGTTCTAGGTTCGCGATGTTAGACCATGAAGAAATCACAAAATCTATGTGCCGCTTTGAAATATTAGGTACAAGAGATCCAAAAATGAATTACTTCAATGACTTTCTTTTTTGATTCAGTGTGCAGAGCAACTCGGCACGGTTTGGATTTTTAATACACGCCAACAAGGAGAGTTCATGTGAAACGTATAACATTGGTTCAAACCGTTCACTTCGCTCAAACGTTAAACGGACGCCAAGGATATATCATGACAGTTAAGCGTATGGACAATGTCGGTATCGTAGTGGAAGATATCGATGCCGCCATTGAGTTCTTCACCGAACTCGGTCTTACCCTCGAAGGTCGCATGCTCATCGAAGGGGAATGGGCTGGTCGCGTCACTGGAGTGCGCGATCAGTGCGTCGAGATCGCCATGATGTGCACCCCCGACGGCCACAGCCGCATCGAGCTTTCGCGCTTCGACACTCCCGCCATCGAGTCCGATCATCGTACAGCGCCTGTGAACTCGTTGGGATACCTGCGTGTCATGTTCACTGTAGAGAACATCGACGATACCCTTGCTCGGCTTAGCAAACTCGGTGCAACAGTGGTTGATGAAGTTGTCGATTACGAAGACATCTACCGGCTTTGCTACATCCGGGGTCCCGAACAAATTCTTATCGGGCTCGCCCAACAGCTGGGGCAGCAGACATCCCGAGAGAATCCTTTGGAACGTAAGCGTTGAGAACCAGCATTACATGTCTGTGTGCAATTTGACATCGATGCCTCGCAAAGGCTTTTGGATTAAACGCGACACTTTATTAGGTAGAAAAAATACCTAATAAAAAAAGCCCCATCATCCTGACGGGGCTTCTTCGTATTTAGTTTATTGTCGTTTATTTCCTATAAACAACCACTTCCTGTGGGTCTTGTTATTTTCAATGAGACTTCCTGTCTCTGTATGATTTGTATATTAAGGTGAATCAGAGGCGTTGTATATTCGTCAATGACCCCGATCCATGTACGTTCAGGCTTACAGCTAAGCTGAATGATATTTCTGTAATTTCTCAAGCATTGCTTTCAAACCCTTCACCTCAAATTCATTTGCTTCAAAGGTTTGTTCTTTATTGCGTTTGAAGATATCCCGAATTTCTAAGGTCGCATTAGAATCAATCAAGCCAAGTTGTGTACCCACCTGACGGATCTGGTCAATCGAACGAGAGCCATTGGTTGAGCCATAACCGATGTAAGCAGCAGGTTTACCTTGCCATTCCTTACCTAAGTAATCCAATGCATTCTTCAGTGCTGGGCTATAACCATGATTGTATTCAGGACTAATCAAGATAAAAGCATCAGCAGTTGCAATTTTATCCGCCCATGCTTGTTGCTTTGGCTGATCATAGATGCCTGAAGCTGGCGGATGAGCGCCCGCAAAAATAGGCAGATCCCATTCTTTTAAGTCTACGATTTCTGTTTGAATATTATTTAACGCGAGTTCAGAAGTTGCTTGCTGTACCCAGTTTGCGACTTTAATTGCAGTTCTTCCTTCGCGTACACTACCGACAATAATATAAATGAGCATTTTTAATCCTATATTGTTTGAATTGAAGTTTTGAAAATGAGTTGTTGAATATGATCTTATACTTTTATTTGGGGATAAAAAAAGCTCTCATTTGAGAGCTTTTATGTTACATCAGTTTAATGCCTTGCTGACCCGCAGGGGTAACTTTGAAAATTTCCACTTCAAAGGTGATATTCTTACCTGCCAATGGATGATTAAAGTCGATTTCAGTAATGTCCTCATTGACTGATTTAACGATGCCAAACAAAGTTGCTTTGGCCTTATCTTCAAATTCAATCATGTGACCAACGATAGGACGTTGCTCAAATTTCACCGTATCAAAACTTTGAACATTTTCAGGGTTCCAAGGACCAAAAGCATCTTCTGGTGGCAAATGTACGGTACGGCGATCACCTGCACGTAAACCAAATAAAGCCTTTTCAAAACCCGGAAGTAAATTTCCATCACCAATCACTAAAGTGACAGGTTCTTCACGACCACGGGTATTGTCGATTTCAACACCATTTTCAATCGATACTGAAAAATGCAAATCAACTTTTGAGCCGTCTTGAATACGGATTTCTTCGTTTGGTTCGATAATGTCAGTCATTATACATCCGCCTTTTGGTTACGTTTCTTCTCTAAGAAGAAGGTGTCAATGAGAAGCAAAATCGTACCTAAGGTAATGGCACTGTCTGCGAGGTTGAAGGCAGGGAAATGACTATTCTGATAATAGACATGGATAAAATCGACAACATAACCCAGACTGACGCGATCAATCAAATTACCAACTGCACCGCCTAAAATCAAAGCAATCGCCATAGGTAAAATAATCATTTTCTTAGGCATACGCATGAGCCAAAATACAAAAATGATCGAAACAATTGCTGCAAGTGAGGTGAAGAAGTAGCGTTGCCATCCGCCTGCATCAGATAAAAAGCTAAATGCGGCACCGTAATTATGCAACAAGGTCCAATTGAGAAAAGGCAATACGGGTACAGGATCTGCATAGTTTAAATGTGAGCTTGCGATCCATTTTGTCCATTGATCCAACACAATGGCAAGGACTGAAAGTCCAAGCCACAGCAAGTTATGAGGATAGAATTGGAACAAGCCTTGTTTTGCTTGTGAATTAGGCATACTTTCTCACTTCGCCACTGCCAGTGACGTTGACAATACAACGCGCGCATAAACCCGCATGACCTTCATGTGTATTTACGTCTGGTAATACATGCCAGCAACGTACACATTTTTCACCATCCGCAGCTGAGACCTTCACACGTAAACCTTCAAGGTCAGTGCTTTCGCCTTGTTCTGCATAAGGGTGGACGATGACTTGAGAGGTAATCAAGACAAAACGTAATTCGTCAGCCAGTTGGTTTAGCAGTTTTTGTAAAGCTTCATCCGCCCAAAGTTCAACTTTGGCAGATAAGTTACTGCCGATCAGTTTAGCGTTACGTGCTGCTTCGATCTGTTTATTTACTGCTGATTTTACGCTAATCAATGTTTGCCAATCTGCTTCAGAAAGCAAGTTTGCTGTTGATGCAGTTGGGATATCGTACCATTCAGCCGTAAATACATATTTATCTGTTTGTTCAGGAATCAATGGCCAAGCTTCTTGAGCGGTAAAGCTTAGAATTGGTGACATCCAACGAACGAAAGCTTGTACCAAATGATACAGCGCAGTTTGTGCTGAACGACGTGCTTGTGAGTCCGCTTTTGTTGTGTATTGACGATCTTTGATGATGTCGAGATAGAAACCACCTAAGTCATTGATACAGAAATTGGTCAATGCGTTAGTGACAATGTGGAAGTTCATCTCTTCATAGGCTTGCTGAATGGTTTTTTGTACTTCAGCCGCACGTTGTAAAATGTACTGATCCAATGCAATCAGTTCATCTACAGGTAATGCATCGGTTGATGGTTTAAAACCATTTAAATTCGCCAATAAGAAACGTAGGGTATTACGGATACGACGATAACCATCAGAGGCACGGCTAAAGATCTCTTTACCTGCGGTCATTTCATAGCGATAGTCAGCCGAAGCGATCCAGAAGCGTAAGCCATCTGCACCCATATCTTTGATGATATCTTGTGGCGTGATGATGTTGCCTAATGATTTAGACATTTTACGACCTTTCTCATCTACGACGAAGCCGTGTGTGAGTAAGCCTTTATAAGGTGCACGTTCATTGATTGCAATTGAAGTTAACAAAGACGATTGGAACCAGCCACGGTGTTGGTCTGAACCCTCAAGGTATAGATCAGCAGGGTCTTGCAACTCTTCACGTTCACGCAATACTGCGTAGTGTGTGGTTCCTGAGTCGAACCAAACGTCTAAGGTATCGCGAACAGCATTGTAATGTTCGGCATCAGCACCAATGAAGTCGCTGGCATCACGGTTATACCAAGCATCAATCCCTTCTTGCTCAATCAGTTGGGCAACTTCTTCGATCAATTCAGGTGTACGTGGGTGTAACGCATTGGTATCTTTGTGTACAAAGAACGGAATTGGCACGCCCCAAGTACGTTGACGAGAAATACACCAATCTGGACGACCTTCAATCATCGATTGGATACGGTTTTTACCCCAATCTGGAACAAATTCGATGTCATTTTCAATCGCATTTAATGCAGTTTGACGCAAGCCTTTGGCATCCATGCTGATAAACCATTGCGGTGTCGCACGGAAGATGATTGGCGTTTTATGACGCCAGCAATGTGGGTAGCTGTGTTTGATCGGTTGATGCGCCCACAAACGACCTGTTGCTCCCAATGCTTCGATAATTTTTGGGTTAGCTTTATAGATGTGTTCACCAGCAAAAATCGGTGCTGTTGGTAAATATACACCATTGCCACCAACTGGATTATCCACTTTTAGGTTGTACTGTAGGCCAACCTTATAGTCGTCCACACCATGGCCCGGTGCGGTATGTACGGCACCTGTACCACTGGTTGCGATGACATGTTCACCGACGATCACAGGGACTTGGCGATCTGTAATCAACGGATGTTGTAATAATAGGTTTTCGATGACAGCGCCTTTAAAATCAGCCAGTACGACTGGATTTTCGAGCTTGTAACGCTCGATCGCAGATTCAACTAAATCTTTAGCAAGAATGAAGTTTTGCGCACCACGATCGTTCTGAATTTGAACAAGTTGGTAGTCAATGTCGGCATGTACCGCAACTGCTTGGTTGGCAGGTAGTGTCCATGGCGTGGTCGTCCAGATCACGATATCCGTTACATCTTGAACATCAACACTTAGGCGTGCGCTTAAATCTTTGAGATCAACAACGGTGAAGCCAACGTCAATTGCATCTGATTTTTTATCTTCGTATTCAACTTCGGCTTCAGCCAGTGCAGAACCACAGTCCAAACACCAGTTCACAGGTTTTAAGCCCGGTTCAATATGACCAGCTTTAGCAATCGCACCAAGCGAGCGAACGATGTCCGCTTCTTGTTTAAAGTTCATGGTCAGATACGGATTGTCCCAGTCACCAAACACACCCATACGCACGAAGTCTTTCTTTTGTAATTCAACTTGTGTGTAAGCGTATTCACGGCAGGCTTTACGGAACGTTGATGCGTCTACTTTCACGCCAACCTTACCGACTTTTTCTTCCACTTTAAGTTCGATTGGCAGACCATGACAGTCCCAACCTGGTACATAAGGTGCATCGAAGCCATCCAATACACGGCTTTTAATAATAATGTCCTTGAGGACTTTATTAACCGCATGACCTAAATGGATTTGACCATTGGCATAGGGAGGACCGTCATGTAGCACGTATTTCTTCTTGCCAATACGCGATGCGCGAATCTGCTGATAAATGTTGTCGGCATACCACTCTTCTAACCATTTGGCTTCACGCACAGCCAAATTTGCTTTCATCGCAAATTCAGTATGAGGTAAATTGAGTGTGGCTTTATAATCCACTGCATTTTCAGGAGTTTGCTTATCGCTCATGCAAGTTTTCTTCCAGTTTGATCAGTGTATAAACTGACATGTATTACAAATGAAAATTAAATTTAAAAAGGAAATTCTGAAGTACGATTACGATAGTCTCGTAATTTTTGCACATCATCATCTATTCCAGCTTTGAGTGCTTCAAGCGAAGGGTAATTCAGTTCACCATGCAAATAGTGAAGAAAGGTTACCCGCATTAATAAGCCATACAGATTAGCAGAAACATCAGGGAAATGTACTTCTAATCGCCACTCAGGCTGAACTTGTTCGATCGCAGGACGAGTCCCCACATGGCCAGCACCGAATAAGCTATCACTTTGATACCCTGCAATGCCGTTCAGGGCAGGGTTTGTATGTTTGACTTTTGCTGTTAGTGAGGCATTTTCACACACCACATCGACTGCATAGATGCCACTTAGGCAAGGCTTATGACGATTTAAACGAACATTAATTGTTGGAAAATCCAGTGTACGTCCGATTTGATCGCCATATTGCACACGACCCGTGATGCTGTAAGGACGACCCAGCAGTTTAGCTGCTAATGCCAGATCACCTTCTTGTAGAACCTGACGAATACGGGTTGAACTGACACGTTCATCATTCAGTGCAATCGTATCTAAATTGGTGACATTAAAACCATAATCTCTTAAGAATTCACTGTTTCCTTGGCGGTCTTTGCCAAAATGAAAGTCATCTCCCAAAACAAGGGTTTGGGCATTGAGCTTAAATTTGAGTAAATCCGCAAATTCAGTCGCATTCAGGCTTCTAAAGTATTGATCAAACTTTGCTACCGCAATGTAATCCACACCTAGTTCAGTTAAATATTCTACTTTTTCTCGTAAGGAGCTAATGCGGGGTGGGGCATCATAACCTTTAAAAAATTCAAGCGGTTGTGGCTCAAAAATCATCACTAAAGTTTTTAAGCCTTGAGCAGATGCTAACGATTTCAGCTGGGCAATCATCGCTTGATGACCAAGATGGACACCATCAAAATTGCCAATCGTTACCGCAGTCGGAGGTAACTGAAAATTTGGCGATAATGCGTTGAGACGAAGCAACTTCATGGGCGTTAAATACAGTGATTTTTACAAAGGCTATATATTGCCATATTCTCAGCGTTTCGTCTTGTTGTTGTGTTTTTACACAGAGAAATTTCAATATTTAAGTATTTTTATATAAGTAAATTTGATTGATTAAATAAAAATAAATCAATTTTTCTTATTTAAAGGCTGAACTAAAATCAATCCATGTTGCTGAATATTGAGATAGAGATGAAAAAGCCATTTTATCAGCTAGAACAAAGTCGAGATGTCATTCGCCATTTTACCCCAAACTGGTTTACAGCCACTATGGGAACTGGTGTTGTGGCAATGATTTTAGCACAGTTACCTTTTGCTTCTGCTCTATTATTCAAGTTGGCGACACAATTATGGCAATTGAATATTTTGCTCTTTATAAGTTTTAGTGTGCTTTATATGTTGCGCTGGATTTTATTTCCAACGGAAGCAAAACAGATTTTTAGTCATCCTAATATGAGCCTGTTTTTAGGAGCTATTCCGATGGGGCTGGCGACGATAATCAATGGTTTTCTCAGCTTTGGAACGCATTTATATGGTGATATTGCGGTGCAAATTGCGGAGTATCTTTGGTATTTCGATGTATTTCTCGCTGTGATGATCGCATGGATCGTGCCATTTTGTATGTTTAGCTGCCAAGATCATTTATTACAACGGATGACCGCAGTATGGTTATTACCGATAGTGGCTTGTGAGGTGGCTGCGAGTTCAGCGGGAGTATTACTACAACATTTAACTGCCGATCAGCACGCATTCAATATTTTAGTCACAGGCTATGTGCTATGGGGGATTTCTGTATTGCCGGCTTTTGCAATTCTGACCATCTTAATGCTACGTTTGGCTTTACATCAACTGCCTGAGAAAGAGGTGGCAATTTCTAGCTGGCTTTGTTTAGGACCAATTGGCACAGGGGCTTTGGCGTTATTATTATTGGGGGAACAAGCACCACGTATCATGCAGGCGATGGGCTTTGAAAATTTAGCAAACTTACTGCCTGCATTAGGCATTGTGGCGAGTTTGGTATTATTGGGCTTTGGACTATGGTGGTTTGGAATCGCGATTTTGACCACATTGCGCCATATTCGTACTGGGATTCCATTTAATTTGGGTTGGTGGGGACTGACTTTCCCATTCGGTGTATTTATTTTAGCGATCTTTAACTTAGCGCATCAGCTGCAAGTTGCTTTTTTACAATCTATCGCTGTGGTTCTAAGTTTATTGCTAATAGGGCTGTGGGCTTTGGTAATGAAAAAAACTGTAGCTGGTGCGTATAGCGGTCAACTGTTTTTCTCGCCTTGTTTGGCTGCGTTGCAACAGAAGATGCGATAATATCGAGGTGTGCTTTAGCACACCTTTTTTGTCTCTATTTTTATTTAAACGAGTCTTTTATGAATGCTGATATTGCCCTGATTATGGCGTTGCCGAATGAATCTAAAGGTTTGTTTGAGCAAGCTGGTATTGACGTTCATTACAGTGGAATCGGCAAAGTAAATGCGGCATTCAAAGCCTTTGAAGTGATTCAGAAAACAGGCTGCAAGACGCTGATTAATTTAGGTAGTGCGGGTAGTTCGCATTTTGATGCACATAGCTTGGTAGAAGTGACGACATTTGTGCAACGTGATATGGATGTATCACCTTTGGGTTTTGCTGTAGGCGTAACTCCAATGGATGATGACATCCCCGCAGAGATTTATACTCAACCACACTTTGAACACTTACCCAAAGGCATTTGTGGTACAGGTGATTCTTTTGAAACAGGTTTACCAAAGGTCAGCTGTAATTTGGTGGATATGGAAGCGTATGCTTTAGCCAAAGTTTGTCAAAAACTGGGTGTGCGGTTGATCTCAGTCAAATACATAACGGATGGTGCCAATGATACGGCACATCTTGATTGGGAAGAGAATTTATTACTTGGTGCACAAAAATTATTGGCGCTGTATCAAGATTATTTTTAAAGGCAACGGTCTAGCCTTGTAGTTTGTATGAGTGGGCTTTTGCGTATCGGTAGATTGTTGAAATTTAAAAGTTACTTTAGCTTGCAAGCTGGTTACGCATAAGCGCCATTATGTTAAATGGGGATATGATCTAAATCCTTAGTTTTTTAAATATTGTATAAAAAATGTTTTTAATTTATTGATTTTTCTATTTTTTAAATTAGATTTAATACACTTTTTTTAAGAAATAAATTTCCATGTCTTTTTATAAATACACTAGTATTTCAACTGCAAACATAGTACTCAAAAATAAATCATTACGTTGGTCTAGTCCAGTTTTGTTTAATGATTTAGAAGAATGTCAATATACACCATTTACTAAAGATCAATATTTAAGTGCTTTTGAAGAATATATAGAAATCTTAACTCAATGTGCAAAAGGTCAATCACAGTATGATACGACCAAATTTAGTGATGTAACTCAGCTAACAATTAGAGTGATGCAGTTATCAATGCAAAGTGGCACTTTTGATGTTAAGGGAATAGCTGAATCTATGTTAAGCATGTCAACTAATTTTGATTCAGATTATAGAGACTACATAAACAAAGCTTTGATTCGATGTTTTCGCATTCTTTGCGTTACTGGAAGATATGATAACAACTTAATGTGGGCACATTATGCTGATCAACATAATGGTTGTGTTATTGAGTTAGAGCAATTGTATGTTGAGGAACCACGGTTATTAAGACAAAATCATGTCAGATACCATGAAAACCTAGAGCCACTATCTAATCCAATAGATATGCTTTTATACGGAGAGACAAAAGAAGTACGAGATTTAATGATAAAAGATGTCATATTTTCGAAGCGTACAAATTGGAGTTATGAAGAAGAATATCGACTTCTGTTTAGTGAAAGTTTTGGTGAAATAAAAACGACATTAGATACTCAAACTAAAGAAAAAAAGATAGATATTAAATATCAATCGGAAAGTTTGTTTACTGATGTAAATATTCCAAAGGAATCTATTAAATCTATAATTTTTGGAGCTAGAACTGCCTCAGAAGATATAGAAAATATAGAAAAAACACTTTCAGAAAATGACTATGTAATTGATCTTTATCAAATGAAAATGATTGATGGAAAACTTATTAAAGAGAAATTGATTTTTTCAGATTCTGAAATTTAACTATAAATTCTATTTATGAGTTATTTTGACTGGACTGAATTAGATAATTTTAAGATTGTCTAAAATTAACATAATACGCCTGATGCGTAATTTTTTAACTTTTCCTTTTATCTCAACGTAAGCCGTTCTAAGGTTCAGCACACTTGAACGGCTTTTTCGTGACTATTCATATTCCACATTTTGATTAGTTCAGTTGAACAATCGTCTTAACCTTTTGGCAAGAAAAAGCGACTATTGAAGTCGCTTTTTTCGTGTATTTTAATCACTAAAATAAGGCTCGTGAAGAAAACTTAACGAGGAATTACGCCATACAGCATCAAATGTACGGTGTGTTCAATAGTGCGTTGGTACATACTGCGGTTACGTAATGTTTTACCCGTCACCATCTCCATTTGCGTTGCAAAATCAGCATAGTTCTGAGTAATTGCCCAAATATTGATAATCAATAATTCTGGATCAATATCTTGAGACAATTTGCCTTGTTCTTGCCACGTTTGAATCACTTTGGTTTTACGCTTAAATAGCTTTTTCAAAGGGCCTTTTAAGATGGGCAAAATATGTGGCGCACCTTGAATAATTTCCAGTGCAAATAAACGAGAAGCCTTAGGCTGGTCACGCGAGCTTTCAAGTTTTTGAATCAGATAGTGGGTCAGTGCTTCTGTTGGTTCAAGCTCTGACTCTAAAGTTTGTAAGGGAGCAAGCCACTTTTGTAATACGGTGGTCAAGACTTCCACATAGAGGGATTCTTTATTTTCATAATAATAGAAAATATTCGACTTATGCATATTCGCAAGCTGAGCAATCTCATCGAGACTAGCACCACTGAACCCATAGACAGAGAAAACATCGAGGGCAGCATTCAGCAGTTGATTGCGCTTTTGTGTACTTTTTTTCTGTTCCATCTGCGAGCTTGATTCAAAAAATGTCTTTGACATTGTAAGATAAATTGTCGGATTTGTGCACAACAACACAGTTTTTTTATTTAAAAAGTTGTGATTCTACGATCAGTGGTAGGGATCTATTTGATAATTATTAGAATCTAAACTCTAAAATACATATTTTGTTAATAATTCGATCATGATCGCGGCAGCATCTGCATGATGCTTGAGATATTTTAGTGCAATTTTGAAGAGGTACACGGTTTTAGCTGGCTAAAACCGCATCAAGGACTTGTTGTTCGAGTTGCGCAAAAGCAATGCTCTTTTTACGAGGGCGGGGGAGATTAACTTTGAAATCCTGTGCAATATGACCCTGATCGAGCAGAATAATTCGATCAGCCAATTGCACGGCCTCACTGACATCATGGGTGACTAAAACTGCGGTAAAGCCTTGTTCTTTCCACAGTTGTTCAATCAGATTTTGCATTTCCAAACGCGTTAATGCATCCAACGCTCCAAGTGGTTCATCTAGCAGCAAAATGCGTGGAGAATGAGACAATGCTCGTGCTAAAGCAACACGTTGACGTTGACCACCTGAAAGTTGTGCAGGCCATTGTGAGGCTTTGTCTTTTAAGCCAACTTTTTCTAATAGCGTACTTGCCAGCGTATGCTGATGTTTGGATAAGCCAAGTTGCACATTTGCTAAAACATTTTTCCATGGCAATAATCTTGGGTCTTGGAACATGACTCGAATATCCGCATTGCTAATGCCTTCACGAAAATTTCGAGCAGATTGAAATTTGATTTCACCATAGCTGGGTTTTTCTAATTGAGCGATAAGGCGCAATAAGGTGCTTTTCCCACACCCACTCCGACCAACGATTGCAACAAATTCACCGGCTTTGATCTGGAAGTCTAAATCTTCAAGCACCTTGACCTCTGCATAGAATTTATACAGTTGTTCGATCAGAATCTCTGCCCCATTGGCAGATGAGGGTGCTGTTTTTACTTCAGTAAGTGTTTGAATTTCATGATTGTCATGAAAATTTAGGTTTAAATTACTCATTTTAGTCCCCCTTTTATTTTTGATAACCCGCATGCCAGCGTAATAAATAACGTTCCAATGCTTGTGCTAGGACATCTGCTAATTTACCGAGTAAGGCGTAAAGTAAAATACCGACCAAAACGATATCTGTTTGCAAAAACTCACGTGCATTCATGGTCATATAGCCGATACCTGCTTGTGCTGAAATCGTCTCTGCAACGATGAGTAAGACCCATACCAAGCCTAGGGAGAAACGGAGTCCCACCAGAATCGAAGGCATGGCACCGGGGAGAATAATCTCTTTATAGAGTTGCCAGCGATTGAGTCCGTAACTTTTACCCATTTCAATCAGTTGAGGATCAACGGAACGAATACCGTGATAGGTGTTGATATACATCGGGAAAAACACCCCAACAGCCACCAAAAACAGTTTGGCGGTTTCATCAATGCCGAACCATAAAATCACCAATGGAATCAGAGCAAGTGCAGGGATATTGCGGATCATTTGTAAGGTGGTATCAAGTAAGGTTGATGCGATGCGAGATGAACCATTTAATAAGCCTAAAATGAGGCCTAAACCACCTCCAATCAATAAACCGAGTAAGGCACGACCAGCACTGACTTGGACGTGCTGCCAAAGTTCACCACTGACCAATAGTTGCCAAAATGCACTCACCACTGCGCTTGGAGCGGGTAAAACACGATTTTGTAAAATGCCTGAGCTTGACGCAATTTGCCAAATGGTCAAAAGTAGAATTGGAAATAGCCAAGGGAGCAAACCTTTAGTGATATGTTTTGTTCCACGTGAAACATTGCTCAAATAAAGTTGTTTGGTCATGCGCTTTCCTTGCTTGGAAGTCTGGATTGCTTTTCTTCAGGTACATAGTTGTTGGCAATGATTTCTCCAAAAGGACCAGTCAAATGCGGTTGTGCCAGTTTTTGTCGTGTCTGTAAGGGAAGTAAAGGAAAGACTAACTCGGCAAATCGAATGGATTCCTCTAGATGCGGATATCCAGAGAAGATAAAGGTATCAATGCCTAAATCCGCATATTCTTGAATGCGTGCAGCCACAGTTTCTGGGTCACCAACTAAAGCTGTACCAGCACCACCACGGACCAAACCAATACCTGCCCATAAATTTGGCGAGACTTCGAGTTGATCTTTACGTCCGCCGTGCAAAGCGGCCATTCGTTGCTGACCAACAGAGTCCATTTGCGCAAATTTTTTCTGTGCTGCTGCAATCGTGTCATCATCTAAATATTGGATCAGTTCATCAGCGGCTGCCCATGCCTGTTCATTGGTTTCGCGAACAATCACATGTAAGCGAATGCCATAAGTGAGTGTGCGACCTTTAGCTGCAGCTTTGGCGCGGAGATATTCAATTTTCTCTTTTACTGCAGCAGGAGGCTCACCCCAAGTTAAATAGGTATCGACCTGTTCCGCCGCTAACTCAGTAGCAGCTTCTGATGAACCGCCAAACCATAACGGTGGATAAGGACGTTGTACGGGCGGGTAGAGCAGTTTGGCATCATCGACACTTAACCGCTCACCATGAAAAGTTAAGGATTCACCTGTATGTGAGCGGGTCAAGATTTCACGCCAGATTTTGACATATTCGGATGCGGTTTGATAACGCGTGTTATGGTCTTCATACAGGCCATCACCTTTAAGCTCTTGTTCATCACCACCTGTCACTAGGTTCAATAAAATACGACCATTAGACAGGCGATCAAAGGTTGCTGCCATTCGTGCGGCCAATGCGGGTGTGGTAATGCCTGGGCGCAGTGCCACCAAAAATTTAAGTTGTTTGGTGGCATCAATTAAGCTGGCGGCTGTGATCCAAGGGTCTTCACAAGAACGTCCCGTTGGAATTAATACACCTGCATAGCCGAGATTATCCACCGCTACAGCAATCTGTTTCATATAAGCATGATCAACTTGACGTGCACCCTTGCTGGTACCTAAATAACGACTGTCACCGTGAGTGGGGATAAACCAGAAAATATTCATGTTGATATTCCTTATAAAATCAATCTTTATTGAGTTGTCCAAACACTGTGCTGGATATCAATGTGCACAGGAATCAATTGCTCTTGTTTAAATAAATCGGCAATTTGTTGCTGATGCTGAATTACTTCAGTAGTCAGTGGTTGAACAGGAGAGGGTTTCGGTCTTTTATCGAGTACACGTTGTGCTACAGGAGTGCTTAACCCAGTACTATTTACATAGATCTGTAAGGCTTGGTCTTGGTGTTGCACAATCCACTGATCTGCAAGATTGATGGTCTTTATTAACTTGAGGGCAGACTCTGGATGCTTTTGAATGAAGCTTGGATTGCTAATATAAAAGGAATAAGTGGTAGGAAAAGCTGAGCCATCGATCAAGGTTTTGGTATGACCTTGTAGCTCGGCAGTACCTAGGTAGGGTTCCCAAATCGCCCATGCATCTACGGCTTGTTTATCAAATGCTGCACGAGCATCGGCAGGCGGTAACCAAATTGGTTGAATGTCATGCCATGATAAGCCTGCTTTTTGCAATGTTTTTGCAAGTAGCTCATGAGCACTTGAACCTTTTTGTACGGCGATACGCTTGCCTTTCAAATCTTGAAGGGTATCAATTTGATCCTTAGCATGAACCAATACCGCTTGACCAGTGGCTGGAACGACTTCATAGGCAATGTAACGTAACGGTTTTGCTGCGGCTTGTGCAAAAATGGGAGGCGTATTCCCGACATAGCCAAAGTCAACTGCACCAACTGCAAGCGCTTCTAACATTTGTGGGCCTGCTGGAAATTCACGCCATTCAATTTTGGTCTTGGGAAATTCTTGTTCAAAGAGTTTTTGTTGTTTTGCAACCAATAAGGCGAGCGATGATTTCTGGAAGCCAATTGTCAGTGTTTTGATCGCCGTGTGTTGATTGCTTGAAGCCGCTTTTTCCGTATTTTGAGATTCGGTCTTTTGGCAGCCACTGATTGAAAATGCAGAGATCAGTAAGCCGAGAATAGAAACTTTCGCTAATAACGTCATGATGATCCCCTATTATCGAATGTTGTTCTTTAATACGGCATCTTGAATCACAAGTTGCTTTGGAATCAGTTGTTGTGCGAAGAACGCGTTAGCCACATCTTGTTGTTCTGTCACAACCTTTTCTGAAATAGGTTGAACGCCAAAACCCATACGAGATATCGAGGTCTTTAACACATCAAACCCAAGACCAGTCGGCTTTTCGAGTAATTTTGCTGCATCGTCAGGATGTGCTTTGACCCAGTCTGTGGTTTGATTCAGTGTGGTAATCACTGTTTGTAAAACTGCTGGATTGTTCTCCGCATATTGGCGATCTGCCAAATAAAATTGATGGTTGTTCACCAGATCTTCGCCGTTAGCGATTACACGGGCTTGGATTTGGTGCTCGGCTGCAGCAAGGAACGGGTCCCAAATAACCCAAGCGTCGACCACGCCTTTTTCAAAGGCCGCACGTGCATCTGAAGGCGGTAAATAAACAGGTTGAATATCACTGAGCTTGAGATTGTGAGCTTCAAGTAGTTTAAGGAGGAGGTAATGCACATTCGAGCCTTTATTAAGCGCGATTCGTTTACCTTTTAAGTCTTGTATCGATTGTATAGGTGAGTCTTTTTGAACGATTAATGCCTCAGCTGTTGGAGCAGGTGGTTGGTTGGCGACATAAATCAAATTGGGATTCGCTGCTTGTGCGAATATCGGTGGCGCTTCGCCTGCTTCACCAAAAACCACACTTCCTACATTCAAACCTTCCAGAAGCTGGGGACCCGCTGGGAATTCGATCCATTTCACCTTGATTCCCTGAGCAGCAAGACGTTTTTCTAATTCACCTTTGGTTTTAACGATCGGCAAAATGCCATACTTTTGAAAGCCGATATTGAATGTTGTGGTTTCTTGTTGTGTTGTTGCTTGCTGCTCAGGTTTCTTTGCACAACCTGTGATTCCCATCAAACTGGCAAGGCTCGCTGCAATGATGAGATATGACCATGAATGCTTGCTTGAAATGATCATGTTGGTTGTGCTCCCCAAAAAATCAAAGATTGAATTAAGATGAGCAACCACGCTAAAACTTTTTCTATGATAGAAAAAATAACGAATTAGGCTTTATTTATAAGGAAAAGTGCAAAACACAAGATTGCATAAGCTTAGCCATGCTTTGTATAAACGCGATCATCAGAAAAGCTTATAAGATATTGTTTTTAATTTAATTAATTTTGGTATTTCAAGAAAACGACTATTTTTTATTTTAGATCAATCAGTAATATTGATGTGTTGTAGATATCTTTATGAGAAATAAAAATATCTACAACCTAAATGAACTCAAACTAAAACTTTTTTAAAGACTAAGGAGTTACGTTGATAGTTATAGAGCGCTTGGCGAGCATTGGGTAAATCATCGATACTGGCCGCGATAAAGCCTTGTTCCAAGAACCAGTGGGCCGTGCGAGTGGTTAGCACGAACAGTTGTTGAATGCCTTGTTGTTTGGCTTTAGTTTCTAGAAATTGCAAGATCTGGCTGCCACGATTGGATTTTCGATAGTTTGAATCCACAGCAACGCAGGCAATTTCTGCTGAACGGATTTCATTTTCTGCCGTAGGGATGGGGTAGAGTGCCGCACAGGCCAAAATCATGCCGTCACGTTCAATCACCGCAAATTGCTCAATTTCGCTTTCAAGAAGTTCGCGTGAGCGATAGACCAGAATTCCTTCTTGTTCGAGTGGGCGAAGTAGGTTAATCAAACCACCGACATCTTGAATATTGGCGATTCGTACCTCCTCATAGTGGGCATCTGTGATTAGTGTACCGACCCCATCACGCGTAAATAGTTCTTCAATCAATGCACCATCATAGGCATAAGAAATCAGATGCACGCGATGTACACCAGACAATGATGCCTGTTGAGCTTGTTTGAGGTGTAAGGCAAACTCAGGATATTGTGATTGGAATTGTTGAATATAGGGTTCAAGTTGACGTGGACTTAACTCGCGTAGCAGTTGTTGTTGATCATTGATTAGTCCTTGTTTTTCACCTAAGAAAATCAGTTTATCGGCGTTTAATGCAGTTGCCGTTTTGGTTGCGACTTCTTCAGCGAGTAAATTAAAGACTTCACCCGTGGTCGAATAGCCAGTTGGCCCTAATAAAACAATATTATGATTATCTAAATGACGTTGAATTGCATCGGTATCAATTGAACGTACATCGCCCGTGAGTTGGAAGTCGATTCCTTCACGAATACCATAAGGTTTTGCAGTCACGAAATTGCCTGAAACCACATCAATGCGTGCGCCGTACATCGGCGAGTTGGCTAAACCCATGGATAATAGAGCTTCAATTTCTAGGCGAATTGAACCCACGGCATTCATCACACCACGTAGAGATTCGCGTGTGGTAATGCGACGATTTTGATGAAACGGTGTTTCAATCTGTTGTTGATGTAGATTTTGATTAATCTGAGGACGTGCGCCGTATACGAGGATTAAGCGAATGCCTAAAGAATGCAGCAGGGCAATATCGTGAATAATATGCTGAAAATTTTCATGCTGAACGGCTTCACCACCGAACATCAGAACAAACGTTTTATCTCGGTGTGCATTAATATAAGGTGCAGAATGGCGAAACCAATGTACATAATGTTGAGTGCTGTGATGCAATTTTTCTACAGGCTTACTTGGCATACCGATCTCAAATCAACAGATATGAGATGATTCTAAACAAAAAAACTCAAACTCACATGATTTAGTTTAATAAAAAGCACTCAAATGAAATTTGAGTGCGATCTTGTGAGCCATCCATCTCGTATAGGACTATGTGGTGTAGTTAGAATGCTCGAATAGTGACAATACTATTATCATCTGAGTTAACTAAGATATAGTCGTTGTTGATTTTGTACCATTGTTGATTACGTCCCGGCTTCGGTAGATTATTTTCTTTATAATCTATTTTATAGCCATTGCCACGGTAGTGTTGGGGCATGACATATCCCGCTTGCCAGCGATGTTGTTTCAAGCGCTCTACACCACGTTCCTCACGCATCCGGCGTTCACGCATCCGGTTGTCATTATCTGAACGTTCAAAATTGCGACCATGTTTGCCTCGCGTATCTTCATCGCGATCAAATGGAGGACTCGCAAAACTTGTTACACTCCCCAATAAGGCAGTTGAACCTAACATCAAAATAATGAAAAAATTTTTCATGATACACCTAATATCGGATGTCTCTCATGTGAAAACTGTACCTTAAAAATGCAGAGAAACTGTGAAGATCAATTCATTGTTCCTTTAAAAAGATGAAGATAATTTACACGGCTCTCTGCATCAAGTTAGTCTTCAATGCTGTTTGGAATTATTCTCATAAAGTCTTAATCTTGCGCATCAATACTTTGCCCATTCATGTCTAGGCTATCATCACCCATCAGATAAAGATAGGCAGGCATGATGCTGTCTGGTGTAGGTAACACTTTTGGATCTTCATCTGGATAGGCTTTAGCACGCATTGCGGTACGTGTTCCACCTGGATTAATACAGTTATAGCGAATGTTTGGGAAGCTATTTTCTAAGGCAAAGATTTTGCTCATGGCTTCCGTCGCAATCTTGGAAACAGAATAAGCACCCCACAATGCACGTGCTTCACGCCCAACACCGGAACTGGTAAAGATCACAGAAGCATGATCTGATTTTTCGAGTAAAGGTAATAAGGCTTGAGTTAAAGCAAAAGGCGCACGTAAATTTACCGCCATGACATCATCCCAAACATCCACAGGATAATTTGCGAGTTCCACACGATCACCTAGCATGCCAGCATTGTGCAAAATACCATCTAAACGACCAAACTGCTGTTCTAAGGCATCGACCAAAAGCTCATAATCATGACTCGATGCCGTTGAGAGTTGTAATGGGAGAATAGCAGGTTGCGGCGCACCTAAAGCCTCAATTTCATCATAAATGACTTCAAGTTTGTTTAAGGTACGACCGTGTAATACCACAGTTGCACCATGAAGGGCATAACTCATCGCAGCAGCTCGTCCGATCCCATCACCAGCACCTGTGATTAAGATAATGCGATCTTTAAGTAGATCTGGGCGAGGTTGATATTCTGAATATTTCATTGTTATGCCTCCTGTTGTTATCTGAGTTGTTTAACTCATCATACCCTGATTTTCTGCTAAAACTGTGATTTTCTGTTGGAGCAATTGTTGAAGCTCAGCAACAGTGTGAATAATGGCATCTGCTTGCCATGCACTAAGATCATCACGGGATTCAATAGGTAAATAGCCATATGCAGCTAGAATGGTGTACATCCCTGCATGACGACCCGCATCAATATCACGGGGATGATCTCCGACATAGATAATCTCTTTAGGATCAATCTGTAGTCGTTTTGCCGCTAAATACATGGGTTCAGGATCTGGTTTAGTTTTACTCACATCTTCAGGACAAACCAAAACAGAACAACGTTCAGTCAGTTGCAATTCTGCCAGTAAGGACTCACTCAAACCACGTGGTTTATTGGTCACGATCCCCCAAGGAATCTGATTTGCCTCAAGTTGTTCAAGTAATGGATACATGCCCTCAAATAGATCGGTATCAACGACGATGTTGTCACCATATACATCTAAAAAGCGTTGGCGATGTGCTAAGAAAATAGGATCAGTGAGTTCTAATTCAGGATAAACCAATTTCACCATAGCACGCGCGCCCTCGGACACTTGGGTGCGAATGAGTTCTGCATCAACGACTGGACGTTGCTCGTCCCGACACATTTGCTGAATGATTCGAATAAAGTCAGCTGCTGTGTCAATTAAGGTGCCATCTAGATCAAATAAAACAGCTTTCATTAAGCACCTGTATTCGTAGTATGAACCATGTAATTCACATCGACATTTGGGGCAAGCCAATAGTGCTTGGTGATCGGATTGTAATGTAAGCCAATCATTTCCTTGAGGGTTAAACCTGCATTGCGAATATCATGTGCCATTTCTGAAGGGCGGATGAATTTATGATAATCATGTGTGCCCTTTGGCAGTAAGCGCAATACATATTCTGCGCCAATAATCGCAAATAAATAGGATTTTGGATTGCGATTAATAGTTGAAAAGAACACATGACCACCGGGTTTCACCAAGTTTTGGCAAGCTTGAACAATTGATGCAGGATCAGGTACGTGCTCCATCATTTCCATGCAAGTAACGACATCATATTGACCTGCTTGCTCTAGTGCTAGTTGTTCAACAGGAATTTGGCGATATTCGATATTTTGTACATTTTCTTGTTGTGCATGTAGGCGGCCCACTGCAAGCGGAGCCTCACCCATATCAATGCCAAGAACATCAGCACCACGACGTGCCATACTCTCAGCTAAAATTCCACCACCACAGCCGACATCAAGGACTTTTTTACCCGCTAAACCACCAACGCGTTCATCAATCCAGTTTAGGCGTAAGGGGTTGATTTGATGGAGCGGGCGAAATTCCGAATGTTGATCCCACCATTTGGCAGCCAATGCTTCAAATTTTGCGATTTCTTGCGGGTCAACATTCAATTGCGACATGGTGTCACCTCTATATTAGGATGATTATTTCGGTTTAATCTTTGGGTAGTGTAGCGATTCTGGCAAAAAAAGCGATAAATCCTATAAAAAACTTCACAGAAGAAAAACGAATTAGTCGAGTTTGCTTTATATTTAGCATATAAACTTACGAAAAATGCTTAGAGGAAAAGCACAGGCAATGAAAAAGTTAGTACTCAGTGGTTTAGGTGCAGTTGCGTTGACGTTTTCAATGAATGCAATGGCTGCCAATTTTGTTGAAGGCAAAGACTATACAGTTGTGGCCAATCCTGGAAAAACGGTTGCGCCAGCAGGACAATACGAAGTCCGTGAATTTTTCTGGTATGGCTGTGGTCACTGCTATAACCTTGAGCCGCATATGCAAACTTGGTTAAAGAAAATTCCAAAAGATGTGTATTTCCTTCGTACACCAGCAGCCATGAATAAAGTGTGGGAACAAGGTGCGCGTGGTTACTATGTGTCAGAGGCGCTTGGTGTTCGTAAGAGAACTCATATTCCATTGTTCCATGCGATTCATGAGGGTGGTCAGCAGATCTTTGACCAAGCCTCTCAAGCGAAGTTCTTTGCGCGTTACGGTGTGCCAGAACAGAAATTTAATAGTATGTTTAACTCTTTCCCAATCACTGCAAAAATTGCGGAATCAAATCAGTTGGCTCAACAGTACCAATTGACAGGCGTACCTGCAGTCGTGGTAAACGGGAAATATGTGGTACAGGGTGAAGATGCAAAAGTCACCCAAGTGGTTGACTTCTTATTAGAAAAAGAGCGTAAAGGCAAATAAAATTGCCATTAAACTCAAATACAAAGGACTGAGGAATTACCACAGTCCTTTTTTATTCAGGGTTATTCACTATCCAAAGCTTCTATGTCAATTTGCACTTTTTGTGTAGGCAACGATAGAGCCTGATTGACATAAAGGTTAATTAATTTTTCCCGTGAGCCGATTGAGCGTTGGTAATAGCTTGAATTTAACAATAATGCTGCACCGTAGGTCAGTGACCAAATATAAGATAAATAATCACGAATCGACATGTCATAATTTTGCGACTTTAAATATTTTTCGGTCATTTCTTTCAAAGAAACAATACGTTGCTGACGAATTTCATAGAGCTCATCAAAGAGATGTTTTAACTTTGATTCAGTCATGGTGAGATGTTCTTCTAATTGATGCAATAGAATCGTACGACTTGGTGCTTTTAGATGATAGAGCATATAGCGAGGCGCATATTCTTTGACATCAGTATTATATTTATCTGAAATTTTTAAAATTTCTTTTTCATTTTGAATAATAAGTTCTAGTAGCAGTTCGTTTTTGCTGCGGAAATGTTTGTATAGTGTACCTTTGGCAATGTCCAGTTCGGCAACCAGTTCATCTAGGGTCATTTCTTGGTTGTTTTCTAGTAATAGTTTTTCAGCAACCTGCAAAATTTTTTCTTTGCGAATTAAGAACTGTGTATGACGATCAGGATTCATGATGCTTATAAGCTCCTCATAGTGTTCTAAAACGGCAATGCTTGATTGTCTAATGCATAATAACGCGAAGCAATGCTTTTATATATCAAACTTTGGGCTTGATATAGTCAAACGTTTTGTGGTTCCCAATTTGAGATCCCATTAAATAGCAAACGAACCTGAGTGGTTGCGTTGTCTATAAATAGATTCTGTTGTTCTAATAAATCATCGATCTCAAACTGTTTGGGTAGATTGATCCATGTCATCGCCCATGTAAAAGACATATTGATTAAAATGGTTGATAAGACTTGTAAATGTTTGGCGTCTTTAATGTGCTTGAAGGTTTCAAGCTTGCAGAGATCAATAGCGAGATCTTCAATCAAAAACTCAATTTCACGTGCAATTGCGATTCTTACCGTTTCGGATCCCCCCCAACGTTCGGCAATCATAAACTGCCATTGTTGCGGACTATGATTTACCGCTTGCACGAACAGCTCAATACTGGTGCGGGTTTTAGCTGCTCCACTATGTTTTAGATAGCTTTGACCGAGTTGATGAATCAGACTTTTGAGATGTAAAGAGACTTGATCAACCAGCTCTTGCCCCAGTGCTTCCATATCTTGGAAATGACGATAAAACGCTGTTGGTACTAAACCAACTTCGCGAGCAACTTCTCGCAAACTAATACTACTAAATGAGCGCCCAGAGGTACTGAGGTGAAGTGCTGCATCCAGTAGAGCTTGCCGACTCTGTTGTTTTCGTTCATCTCTAATCGACATGAATAAGATCCATTAAAACCATATAGTAGGGTTTGTTGATATTTCAGCCATGCCTTGCGTTATAAGGCTAAAACCACACAAACAAGGCATGAAACGCAGACAATGGCGGCTCCCTTGTCAAGCTTCATAACGAAGTTTGGGGCAGTTTTAGCCATAACCCTGCGGGACAGGTTCATCTTTTGTCGCTACTGCGTTATGCCTTACTCATTTAGAAGGGCTAAATTTCGTAAGTCAAGCCTTGTATCGTCAAAAAGATGTTCTCTGTCGCAATGAGAGCTGAATAGCTCGCAAGGTGAAATGCCAACAGACCCTATAGTCTAGCAAAAAAAATAGCTTTTTTTTAGCTTTAATCCATTGCTCAATTAGACACTTTTTAGCTTTTGGCAAATTCAGTCACATTTTCAGCAGGTTCAGTATCTCCTCGAGGCGTTGTTTTTTTCAAGAAAATTTAAGCATTTATAAAAAAGTGTAAAAAACACTCAGAAAATTAGTGAACAAGTGTTGACTCAGTGAACACAAATAAATATAGTGTACACATGTTCACTACACGAACATTTGTTCACTCAAAATAAATAGCCAGATACAAAACGAGGAACGTATGAGCGCACAGTTAAGTTATCAGCCACATTGGATTCGAGAAGATTTTGTTGATTTTATCCTTGCAAAGGTTAACCCGATGTGGACTTTGCGTCGCATTATGGCAAAAATCGAAGCGATTGAGCCTATTGCCGATGAAATGATCAAGGTCACTTTAAGCAGTAACAATAAATTTACAACCTATCAGCCTGGTCAATTTGTGATGGTGACGGTTCGTATTGATGGTGTGCAGCATCAACGAGCGTATAGCTTGGTGAGTTCACCAAGTCACGACAAATTGGTATTAGGTATCAAAAAACAAGGTCGAGTATCTAACTATTTAGCCAACAGCGCACGTGCTGGTGATGTGATTGAAATTACTCAGGCGATGGGCGAATTTACGCTAAAAGACTTTGATACAGAAGAAGGTAAACAACCAATTCTTTTGGTATCTGCAGGAAGTGGTATTACGCCGATTATTCCGATTGCGAAACAGGCTTTAGCTCGTTCAAATCAACCTGTAACGTTGATTTATTACTCACGTGATCCAGCGTTCCGTACTGAATTGGAAACACTGGCAGCAGAATATGTGCACTTTAACCTACACATTATTGTCGATAGTGCTGAACAACCTGCTTATTTTGATGAAGAAACTTTGGATCGTTTGTGTGCTGATGCTGCTCAACGTCAAACCTATGTGTGTGCTGCTCCAGGTTTGATGAAAGCGACACGTCAAATCTGGGCGAAACGTGGTTGGTTAGACCGTTTAACGCAAGAAAGCTTCTTGCCCGTGACGATGGATGTGGATGCTCAAATCCAACCAGTCAATTTCCGTCGCAGTATGCAAGAGTTTGAAGGCCGTGGCAACCTGTTAGCCAGTGCTGAAGCTGCAGGTTTGAAACCATCTTTTGGTTGCCGTATGGGGATTTGTAATACCTGTGTTTGTACCAAGATCAGTGGTGCAGTGAAAAATCAACTTACAGGTGAAATCGATAACCAAAACAATGTGCAAATTAAGTTGTGTGTGAGTGAAGCAGTGAGTCCCGTTGAGATTGACCTTTAATTCATATTGACCAGATAGAGAATAATATTATGAACATGATGACAGTAAATCCGACTAAAACGATTCCTCCAATCAAATTTGGCGGTAACACAAGCCGTGCATTAACACCAGAAGAAGTACAAGAGTTTGGCCGTAAGATTGATGCCATCCGTACTGAAACCATGGCTAAAATTGGCAAAGAAGATTCTGATTATATTTATAAAGTACGTAACTTTGTACGCTACACCGAAATTGCATCGCGTGGTATGTTGATGTTTGGTGGTTGGATTCCACCTGTATGGTTATTAGGTACCGTTATGCTAGGCGTATCTAAAATCGTTGAAAATATGGAGCTTGGTCATAATGTGATGCATGGTCAGTTCGACTGGTTAAATGATCCAACGCTTAATGGTGCAACCTATGACTGGGATACCGTGTGTACGGGTGAGGACTGGAAATATACCCATAACTATAAGCACCATACCTATACCAATGTGGTTGGCATGGATCATGACATTAGTGGTTATGGTGTGATGCGTATGAGCCGTGAGCAAAAGTGGGAACCTCGCTTTTTATTTAACGTACCAACGGGTTTTGTATTATCTACGGGTTTTGAATGGCTACTGGCTTTACAACGTCTAGAGATGGAAAAAGTATTGTTTGATGGCACCAAGACTTGGAAAGAAGTGTATGTAGAATCAAAAAATCTACGTAAAAAGATGGTACGTCAGTTTGGTAAAGATTATGTATTATTCCCATTGATCGCGGGTCCAATGTTCTTGCCAGTATTAGCAGGTAACTTTGTTGCCAATCTGATCCGTAACTACTGGGCATCGACCGTGATTTATTGTGGTCATTTTACAGAAGACTCTGAAATTATCACTGACAACATTGATAATGAAACCAAAGCAGAGTGGTACTTGCGTCAGATTCGTGGTTCAGCAAACTTTACTGGCGGTAAAATCATGCATTTCTTAAGCGGTAACTTGAGCCATCAAATTGAACATCATTTGTTCCCTGATGTACCTGCCAACCGTTATATCGAAATGGCACCAAAAGTACGTGAAGTCTGTGCAGAATATGGTCAACAGTACAATACTGCTCCTTTTGGATCTCAGATCGTGAGTGTGTATAAACGTCTGGCGATTCACTCTTTGCCTGACAATGTGGTAGATCGTTTGGTGGCGACCAAGCGTAGCTTTACTGAGACGGTAAAAGGTATATTTGGCAAAGTAGCTTAATCAAGATAGAGCGTCACTTGAGCGATCAAGCGGTGCTCGTCACCAATAAGTAAAAGGGAAAGTGCGTGTAATTGAGATATACTATGGTGCAATTATATTTGTGCCATAGTTTTAAGGAATCATTATGCGTATTGACCAGAGAGCATTAGACCAATTACGAGAGGTAAAAATTACCCGTAACTATACCCGTTACGCTGAAGGTTCAGTTTTGGTTGAGTTTGGTCATACCAAAGTGCTGTGTACAGCAAGCATTGACAACTCTGTTCCACGATTTTTAAAAGGACAAGGGCAAGGTTGGGTGACTGCTGAATATGGCATGTTACCGCGTTCGACACATACTCGTAGTGATCGTGAAGCGGCACGCGGTAAGCAAAGTGGTCGTACTCAAGAGATTCAACGTTTGATTGGTCGTAGTTTGCGTGCCATGGTGGATTTGAAGAAGTTAGGTGAAAACACCATTACGATTGACTGTGATGTGATCCAAGCGGATGGTGGAACGCGTACCGCAGCAATTACAGGTGCAGCAGTGGCTTTGGTTGATGCAATGAATGTATTGCTGAGCAACAAAAAAATTAAACAAGACCCTTTAAAAGGTCTGATTGCTGCAATCTCGGTGGGAATGTATCAAGACGAAGTTCTCCTCGATTTATGCTACGAAGAAGATTCAAATTGCCAAACGGATTTAAACGTGGTGATGACACAAGCGGGTGAATTCATTGAAATTCAAGGAACGGCAGAAGATAAACCGTTTACTCGCCAACAGTGTAATGCCATGTTAGAGCTTGCAGAAAAAGGAATCGCGGAATTGATTCAGAAGCAACAGCAAGCACTCGGTTGGTAAGTTCCAGTTGATAGTGCGGGCGGTCTGGTTTTTTTAGACCGCCTTTTTTTTATCGATGAAGATGTCATCGAATTGCTATAAATCCATCATTGAACTGTCATTTACATTGTATTGACTATCTGCACGAATATTTTAACGGATAGTAAAATGCGATATTTCTTATTAGCCCTGTTAAGCAGTAGCTTTCTCTTATTAAGCGCATGCGACGAAAATAATAATGGCGATACCAATAACACAACGCCAGATCCAAAACCGCCAACATCAAACTGCAAAATTCATTGTGCCCCATAAGAACAATAATTAAGGACATATAACCCATGAATCGTCGTGATTTTTTATTGAATTCAACGAAAGCTTTGTTTGGAACGGCTGCACTTACGAGCTTCCCACTCAGTATTCAAAAAGCCCTCGCTATCGATGCTAAAGTAGAGACAGGAACGATCAAAGATGTCAAACATGTGGTGATCTTGACCCAAGAAAACCGTTCTTTTGACAATTATTTTGGCACATTGAAAGGCGTGCGCGGTTTTGGTGATCGCTTCACTATTCCACTTAGCCAAGAGCGAAAGGTTTGGGAGCAATATGACGCAAATAAAAACAAAGTTTATCCATATCATTTGGACAGCACTCTGGGTAATGCTCAACGTGTGAGTGGAACACCACATTCATGGACAGATGGTCAGTTCGCTTGGGATCATGGCCGTATGGGAGATTGGGTTAAATACAAGCAACCTCATTCAATGGGTTACTACAAACAACAAGAAGTTGAGTTTCAATTCGCCTTAGCGAATGCTTTTACGTTATGTGATGCATACCACTGTGCGATGCATACAGGAACAAATTCAAATCGTATGTTTATTTGGACAGGAACCAATGGTCCAACTGCGGCAAATGTTGCCAGTGTTGTCAATGATCTAGATTCAATTGGATCATCTTTGATTGGATATGATTGGACGACATACCCAGAGCGTTTACAACAAGCAGGGGTGACATGGAAAGTTTATCAAAATATGCCAGATAACTTTACCGATAATCCTTTAGCTGGTTTTAAAAAGTACCGTCGTGCCAATGAATTATCAGGCAAACCTGTCAATCACCTTACCGCTTGCCCAGCTTATGATCCTGCGATTGATACCCATCAACCTTTATATAAAGGAATAGCCAATACCATGCCAGATGGTGGCTTTTTGGCGTCATTTAAAGATGATATTGCTCAAGGGCAATTGCCACAAGTGAGTTGGGTAATTGCACCCGCAACTTATAGTGAGCATCCTGGCCCATCTAGTCCTGTACAAGGTGCTTGGTATATCCAAGAGTTATTAAATGCGCTCACAGACAATCCTGAACTCTGGAGCCAGACGGTATTCTTAATTAACTTTGATGAAAATGATGGTTTCTTTGATCATGTACCATCTCCTAGCGCACCATCGAAGGATCCTTCAGGAGAAGTACACGGTAAGTCGACTTTAAATGAAGGGCAGATGTCCTATGAATATGCCACGCATGGCAAAGCCTCTTTAGGTCAACCCAATTTCACTGATCCAAAAGTGAGTAATGGGATCGGTGTCTATGGGCCTGGTGTCCGGGTACCGATGTATATTCTTTCACCTTGGAGCCGTGGCGGATGGGTAAACTCACAAGTATTTGATCACTCCTCTGTGATTCGCTTCTTGGAGCAATGTTTTGGTGTGGAAGAGCCAAATATTAGTCCATATCGTCGTGCTGTGTGTGGTGATTTAACCTCAGCTTTTGATTTTAAAACACCAAATCTTTTACCTTTGCCAAATCTTGTAGGGCAGAAAAGTAAAGCTGAGGCAGATGCGATTCGTAAAGCACAAGAGCGCTTGGCACAAGTCAGCCGTCCTTCAAATCAAAGCTTTCCAGTGCAGGTGATGGGGATTCGCCCATCACGAGCGTTACCTTATGTTTTGCATACCAGTGCAAAAGTTGATGTATCGAGTAAAACCGTGCAGCTGATGTTTTCTAATACAGGAACACATGCCGCAGTCTTTCATGTATATAACAAATTAAATTTAGAGGCGATTCCACGTCGATATATGGTTGAAGCGGGTCAGCAATTGGATGATGTATGGCAGACTCAAGATGAACAGTACGATTTATGGGTATTGGGACCCAATGGTTTTCATCGCCATTTCACTGGAAATTTAATACAGTCAGTACAAGTCCAAGCACGGCCAGAGATTCGCGTGTGTATGGAGGAGTGCGACCCTAAACTAATCCTGAAAGTACGGAATGATGGTATGCATACGGCCAAACTGATTGTAAAGGCGAATGCCTATTTACCTAATCAAATATGGCAAATCGAAACGACTGCGACTGAGAGTGAATTAAGCTGGGACATGTCTGACTTTGGTGGTTGGTATGATTTTACCGTGAGCATTGAAAATGAGCCAAGTTACAGCCGACGCTTTGCAGGCCGTATAGAAACCAATCAAGACTCTATTTCAGATCCATATATGGGGTTTATTGAAACCTAGAGGCTCTCATTGCTTCTGAATGGTCGCCCATAGGCAGTCTAACGGAGATGTTAGGCTGCTTATGTATGAAATACTAACGAATAAGGAACCAGTAGACGCAGAATAAAATAATAAACAGCCAAGCAAGAAAGCTGACAATACACACTTCATCGCTATCAAAATTTACACGTTGATGTTGGCGATAAAAATGAATCTGAAAATTTTAAAAATGATATGAAATACGCTTTCAAATATGCTATCCATTTTGTCTAATTCATTTTTATTTTAAATTGAGTTGCTTCGCATTATATGTGTGTATGAAGTCAAACGAAAGTAGCGCGAACTCCTCTGGTAAACATAAGCGCAATCAGCCTTTGCATAAAGTAACAGAGCACTCTGATTTACCCCATTTTATTTTGATAGATTGAGCAAAAATTGAAATGAAGAATGATAGGGGAAATGATGCTACAGATATTTCTGGTATTTCTAACAGCAGTTACGTTTGTATTAATGGCGGTTGATCCGCGACCAAATGATGTGACGGAGTCAAAATCAGCGTGGACTGAACAGACCAAAGCATCTGATCATTCAAAACCAGATGCTTCGTTTACTGAGCAATTAACGATGAATAAAAACGACTCCGAGAAGGCTTAAGCATTAAAACGCATCGATAAATCAACAGCTCTTACATCTTTGGTGAGCACACCCATTGAAATGTAATCCACACCTGTTGTCGCAACTTCGCGTAAATTCTCAATGGTGATATTGCCAGAAGCTTCTAATTTACAGCGACCTGCAACATGTTTTACAGCATCAATCATTTGTTGCTGACTAAAGTTATCTAACATGACAATATCCGCACCTGCCTCAAGTGCCTGATTGAGTTCATCCCAAGTTTCAACTTCAACTTCGACTGGCTTACCCGGCGCGATTTCATGGGCCTTAGTAATAGCTTGTGCAATACCACCCGCTGCCATGATGTGGTTTTCTTTAATCAGGAAGGCATCAAATAAACCTAAACGATGGTTTTGACCTCCACCTACAGCCACTGCATATTTTTGTGCGATGCGTAAACCCGGTAAGGTTTTTCGTGTATCGAGTAGTTTGGTATGTAAGCCATCCAGTTGTTTTACATAACTGGCTGTTTTGGTTGCAACTGCTGAAAGTGTCTGGATAAAGTTTAAAGCTGGACGTTCCACTGTCAATAAACTACGGGCTGAACCTGCAAGCTTTAAAAAAGCTTCATTGGCAGCCACAACATCACCTTCTTGTTTTAACCAAGTGACTTGAACCGTGTTGTCATAAGCTTGAATCAGTGCATTGACCCAAGGTTGACCCGCCAAGACCATTTCTTCACGGCTAATAATGGTTGCAGTTGCTTGTTCATCTGCTGGTGTGAGCATGGCGGTGATATCACCGTCCCCAATATCTTCTTGTAATGCTTGTTGAATATTGATTTGAATAGATTGTTCAAGCAAAGATTGAGGAATACTCATACCATTTCCAGTAGATTTTGACTAAAAAACTTGGGGCTTATATTAGCACCCTCGGCTTAAAAAATAAGTATTTCATCTCGATTATTCTGGACAAAGCATGTCAAAATGGAAACATAAATATTAAATTGCTGATTCGAGTCACAATGTCACAATCTAGATTTACGCAAGTTCAAGATGGAATATTATTGGGTGCAACACAGATTGCATCACCAAATTTTAACGCACGCCCCGCGGATATCGATATTCAATTGATTGTGATTCATAACATCAGCTTACCGCCGTCGCAGTTTGATGGTGGTTATATTCAGCAGTTTTTTCAGAATCAATTGGACTGGTCTGTGCACCCTTATTTTCAGACCATTGAAGGTATGCAGGTATCGGCTCATTTGTTGATTTTGCGGACAGGTGAAGTCATTCAATTTGTGAATTTTCAGCACCGTTCGTGGCATGCAGGCCGTTCGAGTTATCTTGCCCAAAAAGAATGCAATGATTATTCGATTGGTATTGAACTTGAGGGGAGTGATGATCTGCCATTTGAGCTTGAACAATATCAAGCCTTAGTTGAGGTGGTGCAAACACTGCGTCAAGCATATCCTAAGATTCAACGCCATATTGCAGGGCATTCGGATATTGCACCTCAGCGTAAAACTGATCCTGGCCCATATTTTGACTGGCAATTATTTCGTAATATGCTCTCGAAATACAAATCATGTGAAAAAACAGCATCAGATTTATGATTCTACAACGAAATTTGTTTGAACTTTTATTACAATAACGCTTTTGAAAAATAAGCCGTAGGTGAGTGCGATGGCATTGTGGCGATCGACTGTTATTGTCAGTGCAATGACGATGTTATCTCGAGTACTTGGATTGGTACGAGACATTGTACTGCTCAATGTTTTTGGTGCAGGTAAGGACTTCGATACCTTTGTCGTGGCGTTTCGTATTCCCAACTTTTTTCGACGGTTGTTTGCGGAAGGGGCATTTTCACAAGCTTTTATTCCTGTTTTGACGGAATATAAGACCAGTCGCACCCATGCCGAAGTACAAATTCTCATTAGTCGTGTTTTTGGGTGCTTACTAACAGCGATGTCACTGCTGACGCTGATTGCAATGATTGCCGCGCCTGTGGTCATTTATATCTATGCACCTGGCTTTCATAAAGATCCAGAAAAATTTGCACTTGCGGTAGATTTGTTTCGCCTCACTATTCCTTACTTAATGTTTATGTCACTGACGGCTTTCGCCAGCAGTATTTTAAATAGTTATGGTTCTTTTGCCTCACCTGCATTTGCCCCCGTACTACTGAACATTGCAATGATCGCAGGTGCATGGTGGCTGACACCTTTTATGGCAGAACCGATCATGGCGCTGGGCTGGGCAGTGGTGGTGGCGGGTGTACTGCAACTGGCGATCCAGATCCCTGAATTATGGAAAAAGAAATTACTGATTCCACCAAAAGTTGATTTTAAACACGAAGGTGTGGATCGTATCTTAAAGTTAATGCTGCCCGCGTTATTTGGTGTTTCTGTCACTCAAATCAATTTATTACTGAACACGATTTGGGCATCGTTTATGCAAGATGGCTCAGTATCATGGTTGTATAGTGCCGAGCGTATGACTGAGCTGCCATTAGGTTTGATTGGGGTCGCGATTGGTACCGTGATTTTACCATCGTTGTCGGCTCGACATGCGGAACAGGATCAAACGAAGTTTAGAGGAATGTTGGATTGGGCAGCAAAGATCATCATGTTGGTGGGCATTCCAGCCAGCATTGCTTTATTTATGTTGTCTACACCGATTATTCAGGCTTTGTTCCAACGTGGTGAGTTTACCTTACAAGATACACAAATGACGGCTTTGGCTTTGCAATGTATGAGTGCAGGTGTCATTTCATTTATGCTGATCAAAGTTTTTGCTCCAGGTTTTTATGCACAACAAGATACCAAGACACCTGTGCGTGTCGGCTTAATCGCAGTTGCTGCAAATGCGATTTTAAATGTCCTGTTTATTGGTTTATTTAAATTGAATGGCTGGGAAGCGGAGCACATGGCGTTGGCGATGGCGTCTTCAGGTTCGGCTTTAGTAAATGCAGGCCTACTCTATTACTATTTGCACAAGCGCAATATTTATCGCTTTGGGGCACACTGGAAGAAACTCGCTTTCCAATTTAGTGTTGCCAATATCGTAATGATTGCTGCCTTGTGGTATGGCCTAACGTGGTATCAAGGTGATATTTCACAGTGGTTACGTGTTGCAGAGGTCATGGGTTTATGCGTACTTGGTGTAGTTGCTTACGTTGTTGGATTATTCGTAACAGGATTTAGACCAAGACATTTGAAACACTAAATTATAAGCATTAAAAAAAATACCCCTTCTTTTTTCAAAGAAGGGGTATTTCAAATCTGAATTACTTAACTTCGATGAGCTCAATTTCAAAAATGAGTGTGCTGTTAGGGCCAATCGCATCACCTGCACCAACTTCACCATAAGCAAGATTCGACGGAATGAAGAAACGACTTTTGCCACCTTCCTTCATGGTTTGTAGTCCTTCGGTCCAACCGGGAATCACTTGACTGAGTTTAAACTCAACCGGTTGATTGCGGGCAATTGAGCTATCAAACACTGTACCATCCAGTAAGCGTCCTTCATAGTTAACCTTTACCGTTGCACTAGCTTTAGGTGACTTTCCTTTACCTGCTTGAAGCACTTGATACTGTAAACCTGATCTTGTGGTTACTATATTGGCTTTTTTACGATTTTCTGCCAAGAATGCTTTGCCAATTTTGTCATTCTCTTGGGCAATTTCTTGAAACTCAACCAGTTGTTTGGCTTCTATGCGCTTTTTATACTGATTTAATACGTTTGCCATTTCTTCATCACTTAAGGATGCTGGCTTGCCTTGAGTTGCTTCTTTTAAGCCCTGTATAAAAGCATCAATATTCAAATCTTTGAGGGTATTGGCATTGCCTTTACCCATTAAATAACCGTAGCTATAGCCCAACTGTTCTTGTTGTGGGCTTTTCAAAGTGATTGGTGCCGCATAAGCGCTACCCATCAGCATACTCATTAAAATTAAACTTAATTTTTTCATTATTTCGTCCAGAATGCATTTGCAAAAATAAGGGAGAGCACATGCTCTCCCTATATTTATTATTTAACTGCGATGAGTTCAACATCAAAAATCAAAGTACTATTCGGCGGAATAGAGCCTGGAACACCTTGAGCACCATAACCTAAGTTTGCAGGAATATAGAAGGTTGCCTTACCACCTTCTTTCATCAATTGTAAACCTTCAGTCCAGCCAGGAATCACTTGATTGAGTGGAAACTCGATTGGCTCACCACGATCATAAGAACTGTCAAATACTTTACCATCAGTCAACTGACCTTTGTAATGTACTTTCACCACTGAAGTCTCGGTTGGTTTTTTACCTGTGCCTTCTTTCGTGACTTTATATTGCAAGCCCGAATCTGTGGTTTTAACGCCTTCTTTTTTGGCATTTTCTGTTAAGAATGTATTGCTGGTTGCTTCGGCTTTTTGAGACTCTTCGATTTGCTTTTGTTGCATATCTTGTTGGAATTCTACGTAAGCGGCTTGTAGTTCTTCCTCAGTATAAGCAGCAGGTTTATCTGCATGTCCATCACGAAAACCTGTGATAAATGCGCTTGTTTCTAACTCTGGTGGAGTCTGTTTCGCAACTTCATAACCTAAGGCGTAGCTAATTTTAGCAACTGGGGCTGCATTTTTATCAGCTTTACTACCAAGCTCAGTCGCAGGATGTTGAGTGGCATAATAAATTGGAACAAGGGCTGCACCGCCTAAAACGGCTGCGACAATAACAGGTAACGCTTTACTCATGAGATGTCCAAAATTGAGATTTTGATAAAAAATATGGCATTGATCTTAGCATGTCTCTGCTTTCGCATTGAATAACTGATCAGAAAAATGCGTGTATTTTTTATAGGCTTTATGTTTTCTAAAAGATGTTAGTATCTGGTTTCGCAATAAAGCCAGATCATTGATCTGGCTTTATCATCATGTAAACAAAGAGGGTTTAGTCGTCTTTGTTATTTGCTTTGTAGGCATAGGCATAGTTATAACCATAGCCATAACCACCGCTTGCACGTTGAATATCATTCAAAATGAATCCATTTACTTTGACGCCAGCTTGATCAAAACGATTCAAACTGAGCTCAAGTTCTTTCATTTGTGATTTGGCATAACGAGCAACCAATAAAGTAACGCCGACGTATTGAGAAATGATAATACCATCCGTTACTGCCAAAATTGGTGGCGTATCTATGATGATATGGTCGTATTGAGGGCTGAGGGTTTCAAGCAATGTTTTAAATTGCTCAGAGCTTAGAATTTCAGATGGATTGGCTGGGTTTTTGCCACGAGTCATGATACTTAAGCCCGACACTTCGGTTTCCTGAATCACTTGGCTCAGTTCAGCTTGACCAGTCAGTAATTCAGCAAGTCCTGGTTTCACGTCTTTGTTAAAGTATTTATGCAAATAACCGCGACGAAGATCCGCATCAATCAGTAAGATCTTTTTATTACTTTGAGCAAAGATCGTTGCAAGATTGGTTGAGATGAATGACTTACCGACCTCAGGTGCAGGACCTGCGATCATCACAATATTGTTTTTGGCATTGCTCAGTGCAAAGTGAATGGCGGTACGAATACTCCGTAAACTTTCGACAGCAATATCATCACTATTTTTAACAGCAAGAATAGGAATGCTCTTTTTCTTTTTCAAAATACTCATACGAGTTTCTTGAACTGGGGAGCGTGGTACTGTTGCATAGACAGGTAGATCAAGCTCTCGTTCAATCTGAGATGAATCTTTAATCCCGGTACGTAACATATTGCGTAATAAAGCAATCAAAGTCCCAATGAAACCACCAAGGAAAATAGCAAGTATTAGAATTTGCAACTTTTTAGGTTTAATTGGTTCTACTGGTTCTACAGCAGTATCCACAATACGTACATTACCAATCTCGCCAGCTTTGGCAATACGAAGCTGTTGGTAAGAGTTTAACAACGCTGTGTACAATTGCGTGTTGACTTCAACTTCACGATAAAGCTGTAAATATTGTCTTTGTAGATCAGGTAATTGTTTTAATGTGCTGTTCAAATCGGCAATTTGCTTTTTTATCGCAGTGATTTGGGCATTAATTTCACGCATTGCTGGGTGTTCTGCCGTATATTTGGCTGCAATATCTGCTTGTTTCTGTTCGAGTTCAATCTTTTTAGTTTCTAATGTGATGCTCTGTGTGAGGTATAATTCAGATTCTTTGGTAACGTCCACAGTATTGTACTGTTGGCGGAACTTATTGAACTCGCGTTCAGCTTTGTCGAGCTGTTGTTTTAACTCTGGTAATTGTTCATCCAAAAACTTGAGTGTTTGAGCTGTTTCTGCCGATTTTCGTGCAACATTTTGTGCGCTATAAGCGGATAAGATTGCATTGAGCACTTTGGTGATGTGTTGTTTATCTTCACCTTGATAGCTCAGTCCTAAAATTCCAGTTAATTTACCTTTTTCTGCAACGGAGTACCTAGCACTAATTGATTTTACTGCAGATGGTAAGGAAAATTTACTAATCAGATAATCCGTATTAAGCTGATCCTTTGAGAAAACATTCAGCTTCCAGGTTCCGTAGCGATTGGATAGTTGATTTTCCTGATTCATAGGTGCAGATAACAGCACTTCATCAGTTTTTGTATCAATTAATTCAAACTGATTCCCTTTAAATTGTAAACGAAGAGTTTTATCTAAAAATTCATTGGGTACTTCAAATTTGCGAATTTCAAATACTTTTTGATTATCCTGAAAAGTGACACCCTTAGGGCTATATTCTGATGCATAATTTTGCTTGCCTAGCAATCGTTGTGCAAAAGTATCATTGGGATTTGAAATATTGAGATCGAGATTTAATGCTTGTATCACTGAACCAAGGACTAAGCGCGATTTTAAAATTTCGATTTCAGATTGGGCTGGGGATTTTTGGTCAATAACCTGAGAAAGATCACCCAGAAGTGCAGCTGAAGCACCTTTACTACTTTCAACTTGTACTAGCGCATCGACGGAATATGTATTTGGTGTGGTACGCAAATATAATAATGCACATACAAGACTGAGCATGACGCATAATGCGATCAGTTTCCATTGTGCCAGTAGCGCAAAGAAAAGTTCCTTTAAGTCAATCGTATCTTCAGTATTGGTATTTTGGCTCATAATCTTAAATCTAAAAGTTAAATATATTTTTTCCAATCAGCCACACACTGCTGAATCAGCTGGCATGTACTATCAAAAAAAGCTTGATCATGTTGATAGGGATCGGACACATTCTTATTTTGCCAATGTCCTAGGCGAAAGACTTTGCCTTTAGCAAATGGCCATGTTTGTTCAATATGTTTTTGTTGATTTTGACTCATCACCAAAACCAAATCCGCATTTTTAAGATGTTCGGCTTTTAGCTTTTTTGCAATATGTGCACTCATGTCGATATCAAGTGCTTGCATGCAATGCAGCGCTTTTTCATCTGCTGGATGACCTGTTAAGCCTGAGATACCAGCAGATTCAATATGAAGTTGGGGGTAGGCTTGCTTTAAGAAATATTCTGCCATTGGACTGCGACAGATATTTCCTACACAGATCACCAAGATATTTTTAATCTGCATCAGTTCCCCAAACGATCAATATTATATAAAGCACTTGAGAAAGGAATAATTTGGTTGACCACTCGCTGCCAACGCGTTAAACCAGTTGCATCCACATAGACAATATCGTTACTGCGCAATTTAAATTGATTGGCAAGACCAAAATCACCCAAGCTCATCAAATTCATATGATACAGTGCCGTGCTGCGGTCATTTGGATTGGTTCTGAGTACGTAAATACGACTAGCACTGCCTGATAGCGGGTTGATTCCTAAGCTTTCACCTAAAGCATCACTTAAGGTCATGCCTTGATCACGCATAGGTAACGCCTGATTCTTACCAGATTCACCCATCACATAAATTTTTTGATTCTCTCTCGTGCTCACATAAATCGTATCATTCGGTTGTACTAAAAGTTTATGTAGTGAGTAGCCTGACTTTTCAAGCTCGATTGTGTTCAGATCGTAAGTTTGACCATTACGAATCAACTGAATATAAGTATTTGCGCCTTTGTCATTAATGCCGCCGGCCATACCAAGTGCAGTATAAATACTGGTTGGCTGGTCATTTAAATAGAATTGACCACCACGAAGCACACTGCCTTGTACTGAATAACGTTGGCCCTGATAAGATAAAACACGAACGATAACATCAGGATTTTTTAAATAACGTGCAAACTGGTTACGTAGTTCAGTATTCAGTTGTGCCAAACTTTTCCCGGACGCTTTATAACGACCAACTAAAGGGAGTTGAATATAGCCACTCGCATCAATCGGGTAACCTAAAGCTTGGACAGCTTGTTCATTGTTTACAGTATTAACTGATGGAGTGATTTCAGGGTAAGCCCACAGTTGAATTGAAAGCACATCACCTGCACTTAAACGATAGCTGACTTGTTGTTTTTGAAATAAAGTGTTGTATTGATGCTGATAGTTCACTTGTGCAGGTTGCACAGCAGCTAGGTTTTCCTGATCTATCTTAATGACATTGACTGTTGTTCCCAGATCGGTGGTATACAGCCCTTCTGCTGGGATGTCATAGGTTTGTAAGCCCGAGGTAACAGCACAACTAGTTGCAGCGATACTCACCGCGAGAATAGAAAAAAGCTGATAATACTTCACACACGACCCTTGATTATTTATATCTAATTAATATCAGTAGCCTAAAAACTCACAGTCTTGAGGCCCAGAATTTGTCCAATTCTAGCTGAAAAAACTCAAAAAAGCATTGAGAAATATAGGGGCTTTGTATGTTTAGTATTACTGCAATGATCGGCATTTATAAACAGACTTTTCTTTCCTGTGAGGATTTTTCGCTTTGAACAGAACCTTTTTATTGTAATTGTAACTTAATGAAGTAAAACAGTTCTGAACAGTTTTCGTTGAGAGGATGTGTTGTATGATGGCTTCGTATAAAAAATAATAGGTGAGATCAAATGAAAAAAAGAATTTTACTGATATTCGGTACACGACCAGAAGCAATTAAAATGGCACCTTTAGCATTAAAATTACAAGCATACGATCAAGACTTTGAAACTAAGGTATGTGTGACGGGGCAGCATCGTCAGATGCTCGATCAAGTTTTAGAATTATTTAGTTTAAAGCCTGATTTTGATCTTAATTTAATGAAACCTGGACAAACCTTATCGGATGTAACTTCAGGCGTTTTGAAAGGACTCGAACAAGTATTTGCAGAATGGATGCCTGACCTGATTCTTGTGCATGGCGATACTGCAACAACTTTTGCAGCCTCACTAGCGGGTTATTATCATAAAATTAAAATTGGTCATGTCGAAGCAGGTTTGCGTACCGGTGATCTTTATTCACCTTGGCCAGAAGAAGCAAATCGTCAACTCACGGGTGTACTCGCAAATTATCATTTCGCGCCAACCCAGTCATCTTATCAGAATTTGATGAATGAGAATGTTGATCCCGCAACAGTGGTGATTACAGGGAATACCGTGATTGATGCTTTACTTCAGGTTAAAACCAAAGTGGAACAAGAGCAGCAACTCATTAAGACGTTCGAGCAAGAATTTAGCTTTTTAGATAAAAGTAAAAAATTAATTTTAGTTACCGGCCATCGCCGTGAGAACTTCGGGCAAGGTTTTCTCAATATTTGTACTGCTTTGGCAAACCTTGCAAAAAAATATCCTGATATTCAGATCGTGTACCCTGTTCATCTAAATCCAAATGTACAGCAGCCTGTAAATGAACTGCTGGCAAATATTGACAATGTTTTTCTGATCGCACCTCAAGATTATTTACCCTTTGTTTATTTGATGAATCGTAGCTATTTAATCTTGACCGACTCCGGTGGTATCCAAGAGGAAGCTCCTTCTTTAGGTAAACCAGTTTTAGTCATGCGAGATACAACAGAACGCCCTGAAGCTGTTGAGGCAGGAACGGTGCGTTTAGTAGGCACCGATGTGAATACAATTGAAAATGCTGTGATTGATTTATTAGAAAATCTAACAACCTATAAGACGATGTCTGAAGCACACAACCCCTATGGTGACGGCACGGCTAGTCAGACAATCGTTGACTTTATGATAAGTAAATTGATTTAAACATTACTAAGTATAAAACTTACCATTTAATTTATAATATTGTGATGAGCTTCACAATATTGGGTTGGCAGTGTATGGGTTATGAAAGCTTGTAAACACATTCATACAATTGAAATGTAGAGGCTATAAAAAATCTACTATATAGTACGCGCAATTATTTCATTGCTGTTCTATGCAGTATCTACAGATAAAAATTGTAAGGGATAAGGCTTTATTTATGCTAACACTTGCCGAGTTAAAAATAGCAATTATTGGTTTAGGGTATGTCGGTTTACCACTGGCAGTTGAATTTGGTAAGAAAGTCTCGGTTGTTGGATTTGATATTTATCAAAAGCGTGTAGATGAACTTAAAAGTGGGCAAGATCACACGCTAGAAGTTTCGCCAGAAGAATTAAAGCAAGCCTCTCATTTGAGCTATACAGCAGATTTAGACGATTTAAAAGATTGTAATTTTTTTATTGTCACCGTTCCAACTCCGATTGATGACTATAAACAACCCGATTTAACACCTCTAATAAAAGCCTCTACGAGTATTGGTAAAGTCTTGAAAAAAAGAGATATCGTTGTTTATGAGTCAACTGTTTATCCTGGGGCAACAGAAGAAGCATGTATTCCAGTGCTTGAGCAGGTATCTGGTTTAAAATTTAATCAGGATTTTTTCGCAGGCTATAGTCCAGAGCGTATTAATCCAGGTGATAAATTGCACCGTGTGACTAATATTCTTAAAATTACGTCTGGTTCAACGCCAGAAATTGCTGAATTTGTTGATCAGGTTTATAACTTAGTTATTGAAGCGGGAACGCATAAAGCACCGAGTATTAAAGTTGCTGAAGCTGCTAAAGTAATCGAAAATACGCAGCGTGATGTCAATATTGCACTGATTAATGAGTTGGCTGTGATCTTCAATAAGATGGGCATAGATACTGAAGCCGTACTTGAGGCTGCAGGTACTAAATGGAACTTCTTGCCATTCCGTCCTGGTTTGGTTGGGGGGCATTGTATTGGGGTTGATCCATACTACTTAACTCATAAAGCTCAAGCAATTGGTTATCACCCTGAAATTATTCTTGCTGGTCGTCGTTTAAATGACAATATGGGTGCTTATGTCGTTACTCAGCTTGTTAAAGGAATGATTAAAAAGAAAATTCAGGTGGAAGGTGCCAAAGTTTTAATCCTAGGCCTTAGTTTTAAAGAAAACTGCCCAGATATTCGAAACACCAAAATTATTGATATAGTAGCTGAGCTAAAAGAATACGAGACACAAGTTGATGTGTATGATCCGTGGGTTGACCAAGCAGAAGCTGAGCATGAATATGGGATTACACCCGTTCAGTCAGTTGAAAAAAATACTTATGATGCGGTGATCTTGGCTGTTGCGCATGAGCAGTTTAAAGAAATGGGTGCTGATGCTATCCGTGCTTTGGGTAAAACAAATCATGTTTTATATGACTTAAAATATGTTTTATCTCAAGCAGAGTCAGATATCCGTTTATAAATCATAAGGAAACTAAAAATGAGCCAATATCAATCAGTGTGTGAGCAATTAAAACAACAGCCTAAAATCTGGTTAATTACGGGAGTTGCTGGTTTTATTGGCTCAAACTTGCTTGAGACCTTGTTAAAACTAGATCAAAAAATCATTGGCCTAGATAACTTCGCAACGGGTCATCAACATAATTTAGATGAAGTGCAGAGTTTAGTTACGACAGAACAGTGGGCGAGATTCACATTTATCCAAGGTGATATTCGAAATCTTGAAGACTGTCAAAAAGCGTGTGCAAATGTTGATTACGTTTTACATCAGGCAGCTCTAGGTTCAGTCCCTCGTTCCATTGCTGATCCAATTACGACTAATGCCGCAAATATTACAGGTTTTCTTAATATGTTAGTAGCTGCTCGTGATGCACAGGTAAAAAGTTTTACCTATGCAGCAAGTAGCTCGACTTATGGCGACCATCCTGCACTTCCTAAAGTAGAAGAAAATATCGGTAATCCATTATCTCCATATGCTGTAACTAAATACGTTAATGAGTTATATGCAGATGTATTCGCTCGTACATACGACTTTAAATGTATTGGTCTACGTTATTTTAATGTATTTGGAAAGCGTCAAGATCCAAATGGAGCATATGCTGCGGTAATTCCAAAGTGGACAGCGGCAATGATTCAAGGCGATGATGTCTTTATCAATGGTGACGGTGAAACCAGTCGAGATTTCTGCTTTATCGAAAATACAGTTCAGGCAAATATTTTAGCTGCTACTACGATAAATGAAGAAGCAAAAAATCAAGTCTATAATGTCGCTGTAGGAGATCGAACTACCCTAAATGATTTATTTAATGCGATTAAATTTGCCTTAGGCGAAAATAAGGTGATTTATGAGAAAGAGCCTGTATATCGTGACTTTAGAGCTGGAGATGTAAGACACTCACAAGCATCTGTCGAGAAAATTCAAAAATTTTTAGGATATGAGCCTAAATTTCGTATTGATAAAGGAATTAATATAGCAATGCAGTGGTATGTAAACATTTTAAAATGAGAAAAAAATTAATTAAGTTTTTAGCAGTTCCTGGTAGACAGAAAATTATAGAAAATTTTCTGTCTTTAGGATTTGTTAAGATAACAACAATGTTGTTGCCTTTACTTATTATACCTCATTTAATGAACACCATAGGTTTAGAGTTAATAGGCCTATTGGCAATAGTCACTGCTATAAGTGCTTATTTAAATACCTTAATAGACTACGGATTTTCCTACACGGGTACACGTGAAGTTTCTATAAATAAATTTGACAATAGAAAAAACACTATTTTATTAATGGAGATTACAACTTGTAAGATATATTTAAGTATATCTGGGATTGTATTGTTAATATTCCTGTCGGCCTTCATTCCTTTTATTAGAAATAATATTTTACTAATTGGTCTATCTTCTTTAAACGTTATGCTTCTGTCTTTATGTCCCTCCTGGTTTTTTCAGGGGTTAGAAGATATGAAAAAAATAGCTATAGGTGAGGTTTTTGGTAAGATAATTTCTTTTTTTCTAATATTATTTTTGGTTAATAATAAAGAGCAGATATATCTAGTGCCTGCATTTTATATAGTAGGTCAGTTGTTCAGTTTTTTTCTTTATTTTGTTTTTGTTTTTAAATATTTAGACTTTGAAAGTATTCAAATAGTAAGCTTAAAAAGAGTTGTGTTAAAATTAAAAAAGGACTGGAGTATGTTTGTTAATATTTTACTTCCTAACTTTTATAATATATATTCTTATATAGTTTTAGGTTTTTTTGGTACATTAGCTCATGTAGCAATATATGATATAGCTAGAAAAGTTATGAATATTTCAGAACAAGCTTTAGGAATAATATCTAAAGTATATTTTCCTATTCTTTCTAGAGATATATCAAAGTTTAAGGAATTCTTAAAAGTTATTCTTCTTTCTAGTCTAGTTTTATTTTTATTGCAAATATCTTTAACACTTTTTGGTTTGAAATTCATTTTTCATGATAATTTAAACCTTGCTAGAAGCTTAATGTATATACAAACCCTGGCTCCTATTATATATGGTTTAATGATAGCTTATGGGATAAATTTATTAGGAGCACTTGGTGAGGATAAAGCATTAAGAAATATAACTATAATTACTTCATTAATAGGATTCTTTATGGTAAGTATTTTAACTTATCTATATATGGCAGTCGGAGCATTGTTGGGTGTTATGTTTACTTGGTTAGTAAGGTTTGTACTGTGCTATTTGAATTCTAAAAAGATCGATATGGTTAGGGTGTAAAATATGTATTTTTATCTTAAAAAATATATTAGAGATTTATCTAATAATAGTAAATTTCTAAAAGCTATTTATAGTTTTTTAAATGTCATAAAAACTAATTCTACCTCAAAAATGAGTGACGAGCTTTTTGCAAAGATAAAATATAGGGAAAATACAGGGAAAACTTTAGATCTTGAGAATCCTAGATTTTTTAATGAAAAACTATGGTGGCTTAAAATAAATAACAGAAACTCTCTTATGACTCAATGTAGTGATAAGGTTGAGGTAAGAAAATATTTAAAATCAATAGGTTTAGAAAACCTTTTAACAGAAATATATGGAATATACGATAAAGCAGAAGATATTCCATTCAAAGAGTTAAACGGTAAATATTTTATAAAATGTAATCATGTTTCAGGAATAAATGCACTTTATGACAGTTCAAATAAAGATAATTTTGATTGTGATAAAATTGTCAAAAAGTTCAATTCAGCTTTAAAAATGAATTATTACTTTCAATCACGAGAGTGGAATTATAAAAATATTAAACCTAAAATTTTAGTAGAAAATTTTTTGGAGACTACCGAGCCTTTATTAGATTTTAGATTTTTCTGTTTTCATGGTAAGGTCAAAATGATTTTTGTTGATATTGATACAGCGGCTGAGGATGGTACACATAATCCTTCTGCTAAACGAAATATCTATGATCGTGAATTTAACTTAATGAATTTTACTGTAGGAAGACAGAATTTTGATACTAGTCTAGTTAAAAAACCAAATAATTTAAATGTCATGATTGAGTATGCGGAAAGAATTTCTAACCCCTTTGTTTTTTGTCGAGTTGATTTATATAACTTAAATGGTGACATTAAATTTGGTGAAATTACTTTTTATCCTGGTGGTGCAACACAGCAGTTCAGTAATGAGGAAGCTGATCTAGAAGTGTCTAGTTGGTTAAATATCAAATGAGAAAGGTTGTACATATTATTATAGGTTTAAATGTAGGTGGGGCTGAATTAATGCTTAAACGGCTAATTTTAAATAGTCGGTTGGAAGGTAAATTTAAGCATGAAGTCATTTCCTTAACAGACCTCGGAGTAATTGGTAAGGAATTAAAACAAGAGGGAATTACTGTATATACTTTGAATATGAGAAATATCTTGTCTATTTTTGAAGTATGCTTTTCTTTAAGAAAGTTATTGAAAGAGATTAAGCCAGATATTGTTCAAACCTGGATGTATCATGCGGACTTTATTGGAGGAGTAGTCGCTAAGACCCTAAAAATAAAAAAAATTATATGGGGGATTCGCACTACTGATGTTTCTCAAGGTGGTTCTAAGCTAACAGTTATATTAAGTAAAATTTGTGCAAAATTATCTTATTTTATTCCATCAGATATAATATGTGCCGCACATATTTCTAAAGAGGTCCATGTCAAGCTGGGTTATGATGAAAAAAAAATGCACGTTATTCCCAATGGTTTTGAATTAGATAAATTAGTAGCTAGTAAAGAAGATCGTCAGAGAATACGGCAAGAATTTAATATAAGCAATGATGCTATTGTAGTTGGATCAGTAGGTAGGTTCAATGTTGTTAAAAATCAAAAATTTTTTATAGATGTGGCAGAGAATCTAGTTGAGAAGTCTCCAGAATTAATATTTATGTTAGTTGGAAGAGATAATACAAACGAGAATAAAGAGTTAATGAGGTGGATTAAGGGAAAAAAATTAGAAAATAATTTTAGGCTACTAGGCCAACGTAAAGATATCCCGCAATGTTTAAAAGCAATGGATATTTTTTGTTTACATTCTAAGACTGAAGGTTTCCCTAATGTTGTAGTTGAGGCAATGGCTACAGGCTTACCAGTAGTTAGTCGAGATGTGGGGGATAGTAAATATTTGATAGATAATAGAAGACTAATTCAAAATGAAATAGCTAATTTTAGTAAAGAAATTATAAGATTAATAGAAAATCCTCAATTAAAAGAGGATATAGAGATTTTTAATATAAAAAGATCTAGAGACTTCTCTATTGATAATTTCATTAAAAATATAAATAGGATTTATATTTGATGGCTATTTTTCTTATTGTCTTAATGCTTTTTTCATTAATATTCTGGTTATTTAAGGAATATAAGCAGTTTGGTGTTAGCTTAACTTTTATGGTGCTGGTGTGGTCTGTAGTTATTTATTGTTTAGCCCCATTAGCCTTAATTTTTTCTTATAATAAGGTTGCTAGTCCTAGGTTTTTATCAAATATTTATGATATTAATTATTTGGCTCCAATTTTTGTGGTTTTTATTTTTTTTGTTTCTATGTATTTAGGAACTTTAATTATGCGAAGTAAGAAATTTAAAATTGAGATGGATTTTAGTGCTAAGCAAGTAAGAAAAACCTCTCTAATTATTTTTCTTGTTGGTTTATTTTCTTTATTATTTTTTATTAAAAGTTATGGGGGGTTGGAATATGTTTTATCAAATATGTCGCAGATAAGAAGTGGTACTGATGACAATAAAAACTATTTAGCTGCATTTGTTGCTAGTTTCTCGAAATATATAAATCTCTCTTTTATGATTATGCTTGCTTTTATTTTTTATAAAAAACAAGTGAAAAAAATAGATTATTTATTTTTTGTGATTATATCTTTTTTTGCTTTATTTTCTATTTATTTAAGTGCTGGTAGAGAAGCAGGTATAGCTTTCTTGATTTCTATATTGGTGGTTTATCTTTCTATCCACAAAAAAATTCCTATATTAGCGACTTCTATTTTTGCATTTATTGCTTTTATATATATATTGTTTGGTAAAACTTTTTTATTTGCTTTAAATAATGAAAATTTTGATAAGGATGTTTTTTTTGAAAATGATTTTTTAATAACTTTGTATGATTCTTATAATATTATTGTTTCGGAATTCAGTCATCAATACTTATCTTTGATTAACTTTATGCAATATGATTATAATTTTAGGTATTTAGGGGATTATGTTTATTGGGTATTTAAGCCTTTTAAACTTTTAGGTTTTGATATTCCTGATTCAATATCATATTTTAATACCTATATAGTTTACGGGGTTTGGGATAGCGAAATACCACCAGGAGCTGTAGCTTTTGGATATTTACAGTTAGGTATCATCGGAGTTATTTTACATGGTTTTATTTTAGGTATTTTCTTTAGGTTTTTTGATATTATGTTTAGAGCTAAAAGCCAAGAAAATCCTATTTTATTAGGTTTTTATGCTTTTTTGGTTACTTCTTTTACTTATATGCTCTCTAATTCTGATCCAGCTTTATTTCTGCAAAATAGAATACCTAATATCTTATTTTTAATTCTATTATTATGTTTTTTCAATACTAAGATAGTGAGGAAGTAATGAACAAAAAATTTATTTTAATTTGTAGTTACCTCCCATCAGTTTTGAATTTTCGTGGAAAGTTACTTCAAGCTGTTCAACGTCAAGGTTTTGAAATTCATATTATTGCGCCTGATTTGAGATTGTTTAAAACAGAACAACAGGAGTTGGAAGCTTTAGGCTATTATATACATGCAATACCAATGCAACGTACTGGTACTAATCCACTCAGTGACGTTAAAACATTATGGGCAACATATAGACTGATGCAAAAAGTAAAACCAGACTATGTATTATCCTATACTATTAAGCCTGTTATTTATGGCACCTTAGCTGCATGGCTAGCTAAGGTACCTCATCGTTTTGCGCTGATTACTGGACTTGGTTATGCATTTCAGAATGTAGAACAAGGTAGTCGTCGCAGTTTTTTTCAGAAGCTTGTGCATGGACTATATCAATATGCACTTTTACATAGCCACAAAGTATTCTTTCAGAATCCCGATGATCAACAATTATTCCACGATCTAAACTTAGTTAATCACAATAAGCCTACAGTAGTCGTGAATGGTTCTGGAGTAAATGTTCAAGACTTTACAGTTGTTGAGCCACCTAAAAGTAATTCTGGACAAATTAAGATATCTTTTTTGCTTATTGCACGTTTATTGGTTGACAAAGGCGTAAGAGAGTTTGCTGAGGCAGCTAAACAGATTAAGCAAATATACCCAGAAACTGAGTTTCACTTGGTCGGATGGATCGATGAGAACCCAACAGCGATTACTCAACAAGAATTAGACGAGTGGATTGCGGATGGTAGGCTGAAATACTGGGGTAAACTTTCTGATGTACGTCCTGCAATCGAAGTTAGCTCTGTATATGTATTACCTTCTTATCGAGAGGGAACACCTAGAACTGTGCTTGAGGCTATGGCAATGGGAAGAGCTATCATTACAACGAATGCACCTGGCTGTAAAGAAACTGTAATCCATGGCGATAATGGATATTTAGTTGAGGTTAGATCTGTCCAGAGCTTGTTAGAAGCTATGAAGATATTAATTGATTCTCCTGAGTTAATTGCGAAAATGGGCAAAAGATCTCGTGAAATTGCTTTAAATAAATATGATGTTGATGCAGTTAATAAACATATGCTAACTGAAATGGGATTATTGAAATGATCAAACGTTTATTAGATATTGTAATTGCCTCTACTGCATTAGTCCTTTTATCTCCTTTATATGTTTTTGTGGCTTATAAAGTAAAAAAGAACTTAGGTTCGCCAATATTGTTTCGACAAGTACGTCCAGGTCTCCATGGTAAACCATTTGAAATGATTAAATTTCGCACTATGAAGGATGCTCTGGATGAACAGGGTAATCCTTTGCCAGATAGTGAACGTTTAACACCTTTTGGAAAAATGCTTCGTTCGACTAGCTTAGATGAAATGCCAGAGCTGTGGAACGTGATTAAAGGTGATATGAGTGTTGTGGGACCCCGGCCATTACTGATGGAATATTTACCACTTTACAATAAAGATCAAGCCAAGCGTCATGATGTACGTCCAGGTATGACGGGCCATGCGCAAGTCAATGGACGGAATGCCATCAGCTGGGAAGAGAAGTTTAAACTAGATACATGGTACGTTGAAAATCAGTCGATCTGGTTGGACTTTAAAATCATGTTGAAAACAGTGAAAAAAGTGATCGCTAAAGATGATATCAGTGAAGCAGGCGAAGCAACGATGACCAAGTTTACAGGTTCAGCATCGGACAATCAGAATGAACCACAATAATATTTATGCTGTTTATGGCGCCTCAGGTTGTGGCCGAAGTTTAATGCCAGTTGCCCGTCAGCACTTACAACGGATGGGCATCCAAGCCGAACTCTACTTTATAGATGACAGCTTGGTCGCGTCTCAAAAGATTAATGGTCATGTGGCATTAAACTATCAGACTTTCAAAGATTTAAATTACTTAAATAAACATGTGCTTATCGCGATTGCCAATAGTAGTGTTAGAGAAAAGATAGCCAATCGTCTTGCAGAAGATGGAATGAATCTATGGTCTGTATATGCTGACAATACCTTGTTTATGGATGAGGTTGAGATCGGAGAGGGTGCTGCGCTGAGCCCATTCGTGACAATTACGTCAAATATCAAGATAGGTAAATGCTTTCATGCTAATTTGTACAGTTATGTCGAGCATGACTGTGTAATTGGCGATTACGTCACCTTTGCTCCTGGCGTAAAATGCAATGGCAATATTCATATAGAGGATCATGCATATATTGGGACAGGTGCAGTAATTAAACAGGGCACACCTGATAAGCCTCTAGTTATTGGAAAAGGTGCTGTTGTGGGTATGGGCGCTGTGGTAACTAAAAGTGTACCGGCAGGCATAACAGTGGTAGGAAATCCTGCACGTATATTGGAAAAGAAATAATACAAACTGTATGAAAAAGACAGTTTTTTCATATAAGTAAATGATAGCGGAAAAGCATGCCATTTTTGATAATGGTCAATGAGAAGGTAAATTAAGATGTTAAACACTGCATTTGAACCATGGCCAAGTTTCACTCAACAAGAAGCAGATGCCGTATCTAAGGTATTACTTTCAAATAAGGTGAACTATTGGACGGGGCAGGAGTGTCGCGAATTTGAAAAAGAGTTTGCTACATTTGCTGGTACTCAATATGCGGTAGCTTTAGCGAATGGAACGGTTGCATTGGATGTAGCACTTAAGGCATTAGGTATCGGTGCTGGACATGATGTGATTGTGACATCTAGAACTTTTCTTGCTTCAGCTAGTTCAATTGTCACAGCTGGTGCAAATCCTATATTTGCAGATGTTGAGTTAGATTCTCAAAATATTTCGCGACGAACCATTGAAGCTGTTTTAACACCTAATACTAAAGCGATTATCTGCGTGCATTTAGCAGGTTGGATGTGTGACATGGATCCGATTATGCAACTTGCTGAGGAAAAGGGTTTGTATGTTATTGAAGATTGTGCTCAGGCTCATGGTGCTCAATACAAAGGCAAACCCGCTGGCTCTATCGGACATATTTCTGCTTGGTCTTTCTGCCAAGATAAAATCATGACGACAGGCGGTGAAGGCGGTATGGTCACCACCAATGATGAAATACTTTGGAAAAAAATGTGGTCTTATAAAGATCACGGTAAGAGCTACGATAGCGTTTATAACAAGCAACATCCTCCAGGTTTCCGATGGTTACATGATTCGTTCGGCACGAATTGGCGTATGATGGAAATGCAGGCTGTAATTGGTCGTATTCAGTTACAGCGTATGCCTGAGTGGACTCAGCAGCGGACGATTAATGCAGAAAAGATATGGGCTGCTTTTGATGATTCACCATATTTTACAGTACATCGTCCAAGTGAGGATTATGTGCATGCTCACTATAAATGCTATGTCCAAATTAATGAGCAGGCGTTACCTGAAGATTGGTCGCGTGATCGAGTGATGCAAGAAATTAATGCTCAGCAAGTGCCGTGCTTTAGTGGGTCATGTTCAGAGGTTTATTTGGAACATGCTTTTGATGATACTGCTTGGCGACCTGTTGAGCGTCTGAAAAATGCACAACAACTCGGTGAAACGAGTTTAATGTTTTTGGTTCATCCAACTTTGAGTGAATTGAGTGTTCAAAAAACCGTAGATGCAATTGAGAAATTACATACATTGATGGTCAATTAGAATCGCAGACTAATTCATAAAAATAGTAGGATGTGAGGTGCATATCTTACTATTTTAAAGATAATGTACATCATATGTAAAAGTTATTTCGAGTGAGATCAGAAGTGCGTATAAAGATCGAACTGAATGTAGGATGATTAGAAGATCACTGTGAAAAAGATTATTCATCAATTTGCCTCAGCGCCAAGATTATATAAACAACTTTTTCTTGTTTTTTTAGACATTTTAGTCTTCCCAATCATTTTATGGTTGTGCTATTCCATTCGCCTGTTTGATATAGGTGCGCAGGTTATTCCTGGTATTGATCATGGGATTCTCCTCGTCAGTTTGATTGCGGTGATTAGCTTAGGTGTTACAGGTGTGTACCGATTTATCGTAAGAACCTTTGATGAGGTTTTTATTGTTAAATTGGCATTTGCTGTCGCATTGACCATGATTGCTTTATATGTGCTTAATGCATGTACTGAAGCTTATGTGCCTATGTCGATTCCATTCATGTTCGGTTTTATGATGTTTGCATGGGTTTGGGCGAGTCGTGCATTTATCCGTTTTGTGGTGAAAGCCTCTTTCTATTCTGAACTTGGGCGGAAAAGAATTGCAATTTATGGTGCAGGGGATGCAGGTCAACAAATTGCAGCTGCATTGAACCGTTCTGATGATCATTTGTCCGTATTTTTTATTGATGACTATGCATCATTACAAGGTCAGATTGTTGGTGGTTTAAAGGTTTATTCGGTAGAAAAGGCACTACAACGTTTCGAAAAAGATCGCATCGATGAAATTCTTTTAGCCTTGCCTTCTGTTGGTCGTGTACGCAAAACTGAGATCATTCAACAATTTGAATCTGCTCGTGTTAAAATCACCGAGCTGCCTGGTTTAACCCAGTTGGTGGATGGTGAAATTCGTGTTTCAGATATTCAAGAAGTCGATATTATTGACTTACTAGGACGTGATCCTGTACCACCAATTGCTCATTTATTGGTTAAAAATATTCAAGATAAAGTTGTGATGGTGACAGGTGCTGGTGGTTCAATTGGCTCAGAACTATGTCGTCAAATTATTAAAAACCAACCCAAACTTTTGGTGTTATATGAACTCACTGAGTTTGCATTATACGATATTGATAAAGAGCTAAGACGCACCGCAACCTGCGAGATTGTTCCTATTTTAGGAACGGTACAAGATCAGCAAAAGCTTGAGCGAATTATCGAACAATATCACATACAGACGGTCTATCATGCGGCTGCGTATAAACATGTACCATTAGTTGAATGTAACCCAATTGCAGGCTTAAAAAACAATGCAATTGGTACGGCAAGTAGTTTGAATGCAGCAGTGAAAAAGGGTGTAGAAACCTTTGTGCTTATTTCAACAGATAAAGCGGTGCGACCGACCAATGTGATGGGGGCGTCTAAACGTATGGCTGAGCTTTATTGTCAGGCTGTTGCCGAGACGAAGCCAAATACGCAAATCAGTATCGTTCGTTTTGGTAATGTTCTCGGTTCTTCGGGTTCGGTGGTGCCATTATTTAAGCAGCAAATCGCTGTCGGTGGTCCAATTACAGTGACGCATCCAGATGTAACACGCTACTTTATGACCATTCCTGAGGCATCACAGTTGGTGATTCAAGCTGGCGCATTAGGTTCAGGCGGTGATGTATTTCTGCTGGATATGGGAGAGCCTGTTCGCATCCAAGATCTCGCACGTCAAATGATTAAACTCAGTGGTTTAAAAGTGCGTGAAACAGGTTCTTTAGAGGGTGATATTGAAATCGCTTATAGTGGTTTAAGACCAGGTGAAAAACTGTATGAAGAGTTGCTGATTGATCAGGAAAATACAGAATACACCCAACATACGCGAATTCTTCGTTCTTTTGAAAAGCATTATCCGCTAGAAGAGATCCAAGATATTTTTGCTAGAATCAACCAAATGACAGCGATTGATCATGATGTGGACTGGGCTTTGACCCAGCTGGAACATTATGTGGACGGTTATAAGCGTAGTGGCGAAGTCAGAGTGAATTAATTCGAGAAAAGTTATGATCAAAAAAGCAATTTTACCTGTTGCAGGTTTAGGCACGCGTTTTCTGCCAGCAAGTAAATCCATTCCTAAAGAGATGGTAACGGTGGTAGATCGTCCAGCGATTGAATATGTTGTGAATGAAGCAGTAAAGGCGGGAATCGAGCAAATTATTTTGGTTACGCATTCTTCCAAAGCATCGATTGAAAATTATTTCGATCGCAACTTTGAGCTTGAAACAACGTTAGAGCAAAAAAAGAAATTCGATTTACTCAAAGAAATTACTGATATTCTACCAAAACATGTCAGCGTCGTGAGTGTACGTCAGCCGCAACCTTTAGGGCTAGGACATGCTGTGCTTTGTGCAAAAGATATCGTGGGGGATGACGCTTTTGCTGTTTTGCTGCCTGATGTGTTGGTGAAAGATACTGCGCCAGAAAATGATTTGTTGCTCATGATTCAACGCTTTGAGCAATCGCAAGCTGCGCAAATTATGGTCGAAGCAGTGCCTGATCACTTGGTCGATCAATACGGTATTGTAGATGTGGCAAACTCTCCAAATGAAGGTGAGAGTATTGTTATGCAAGGGATTGTTGAGAAACCCGCAGTGGGAACAGCACCTTCGAATTTATCGGTTGTGGGTCGTTATATCTTACCTGCCAAAATTATGACAATGTTGGAAAATACCCCTCGTGGTGCGGGTAATGAGATTCAATTGACAGATGCTATTGCAAGCCTGCAACAACTTGAACCTGTTGAAGCCTACCGTATGAAAGGTCAAACCTTTGATTGTGGCAGTAAGATTGGTTATCTTAAAGCTGTATTACATTATGGTATTGAACATCCAAAACTGGGTGAAGATTTTAAGGGCTTAATTCGCGAGTTAGCCCTATAGGTTTAGGGTTAACGGTTATGAAAATCGCAGTTTTTGGCAATACCTTATATGCTGGGGTGATGTCTGCACTTCTATCTGAATCTGGGCACTTTGTGTATTGGTGTTCAGATACTCAGAAACAACAAAATGATTTGCAATATGCATTTCATGATGAAAATGTCAGCCGCTTATTAGAAAAACAGTTGAAGAGTGGGTTTCTAAAATATGCTGCGCTTCAAAATCTTCCTTTAGATATCGATGGATATTTATTCAGCTTTAATCAAACTCAAGAAGCCTTCGTTTTTGAGCTTTTAGAGACTCTTAAGCAAAGAACCATTATTCACCCCAAGTTAATGATCAATGCTTCGACCTTTGGCTTACATGGCACTGAGAAAATGCAGCAGATCCTTTCAGAAGATGATTGGGTTTATTTACCTGATACAATTCAGGAAGGTAATGCTTTGCAAAGTCTAACTCAAGCGAAGCAGTTAATCGTTGGGTGCTTAGACAGTCGTGCCCAAAGCAAAGTCAAAGAGTTATTAAGACCTTTTTTTCCTCTAGAGCAACAATATTTGTTCATGCCAATTTTGGATGCGGAGTTTACCAAACTCAGTATTTCAGGCATGTTAGCAACCCGAATTAGCTATATTAATGATTTAGCGGTGGTTGCTGAAAAACTCGGTATTGATATCGCTTCGGTTAGACAGGGAATGGCTGCGGATAATCGAATTGGTGCTGCCTATTTGTATCCTGGTGCAGGCTTTGGTGGGGAGAATTTTTCTCATGATGTTTTGACGTTGGCAAGTACTGTTGCAAATACTGGAGTCAAAAGTCAATTACTCGCGCAAGTTTGGGATATTAATGAACAACAAAAAGAAATTCTGTTCCGTAAATTGTGGAATTATTATCATGGAGAATTACAAGCCAAAACCATAGCAATATGGGGGGCTTCATTTAAGGAGAATACTTCAAGTATTCAACAATCACCGATACATCAAATGTTAAAAGCATTGTGGGCGCAAGGCGTAACGGTTCGTTTACATGATCCACAAGCATTAGATGAAATCGCGATGATTTATGGTGAAAGAGCCGATTTAATTCTCTGTAATGATCAATATGATGCAGTACATCATGCTCACGGTTTGTGTGTCTTAACTGCTTGGAAGCAATACTGGAGTCCAGACTTTAAGCAACTCATTCAGTTGATGGAACATCCGTTGATTTTAGATGGGCGCAATATATATGATCCTCATTATGTGAAAGCACAAGGTTTTGCTTATATGGGTGTGGGGCGTTAATTATGATTAAACACATACAGCCTTTTCCTGTACAAGAGCAGGCTTCTGTTTTAGAGCGTTTAGTCTCTTTGCAAAAGCAATTTAAAGATGTCCACCTCAATACTTTGTTTGCAGATGATCCTGCGCGTTTTAGCCTCTTCTCGGTTGAACATGATCAAATTGTCTTGGATTTTAGTAAGCATCGTGTTGATCAAAACATCTTAAAAGCGTTGGTTGAACTCGCAGATGCACAAAGCCTAGGGCGTTGGATCAAAACATTATTTTCATCTGAGCAAATTAATTATACAGAGCAGCGCGCAGCGATGCATTGGGCATTACGACTGCCACGAGATTCAGCGTTTCAGTCTGAAATCACAGCACAAGTCCATGCACAACTTGATCGTATGTATGCCTTAGTAGAAAAAATTCATGCGGGACAATATCGCGGTGCAACAGGTGAAGTGATTCAAGATGTGGTCAATATCGGTGTTGGTGGATCCGATTTAGGTCCATTGATGGTGACTCATGCACTGTCTGATTTTAAAGTCTCGACGGTTAAACCTTTAGCTGTACATTTTGTTTCCACCATGGATGGAAGTCAGTTATCTGATTTATTACATCAGTTACGACCCGAAACAACGCTTTTTATTATTTCATCAAAATCGTTTGGCACCATTGATACGCTTTCCAATGCACAAACTGTTCGTCAATGGTTAGAAAAAGCATTAGGTAGTAATGATAAAATTCTGAAAAATCATTTTATTGGGGTTTCAACTAAGCCTGAAAAAATGACGGAATGGGGCATTGCAGCTGATAAACAATTGCAACTTTGGGATTGGGTCGGTGGTCGTTACTCTCTATGGTCTTGTATCGGTTTGCCAATTGCATTAACCATTGGTGTAGCAGGTTTTAAGCAACTGTTGGCTGGTGCGCATGCGATTGACCAACATTTTCAAAACGCGTCATTTCATCAAAATATTCCTGTCTTGATGGGCTTGCTAGGTGCATGGAATAACAATTTTCTAGATATTCAGACCCATGCTGTATTGCCTTATGACGGACGCTTAAAATATTTTGCGGCGTATTTACAGCAGTTAGAAATGGAGTCGAATGGAAAGTCGATTCAGCGAAATGGAGATAAAGTCGATACTGCAACTTGTCCAATTGTGTGGGGCGAGGTTGGACCGAATGCACAACATGCATTTTATCAACTTTTACATCAAGGTACACATTCGGTGAGTTGTGATTTTATCGCACCCGTAAAACGCTATAACGGCAATCAGTTTACCTATGTGGAAAATGCAGATGCATTAGTTGAACAGCATCATTTAGCATTATCAAATTGTTTGGCACAATCAAGATTATTGGCTTTTGGTAATCAAGCCCTTGCGGTTGATGAGTTACAGGATTTACCTGCTTATAAGCAATATTCAGGTAATCAACCAAGTTCAACAATTCTATTAAAAGAGTTAAATCCTTATAGTTTAGGGATGTTGATTGCAATGTATGAACATAAAGTCTTTGTGCAATCCGTACTCTGGAATATTAATCCTTTTGACCAATGGGGTGTTGAGAAAGGCAAAGAAATTGCCAATCAACTGTTACCAATCCTAAATCGTGAACAAGATGATATATCCAAATTTGATGTATCTACTCAAGGACTACTCAAGATTATCTTGGATAAGTCTATAAATTGATTTCGCGAACAAAGAATCACACGTTAATAAATCAAACTAACGTGTGATTTTACAATATTAGTTTTGAATCAGTGCAGTTAGCTCATCCACATAACTTTGCATTGGCTGTGGATTTCGATCTGCACGGCTTTCGATATTCAGTCGAAGTAATGGTTCTGTATTTGACGCACGAACATTTAAACGCCATGCACCAAAATCAAGGCTAACACCATCGGTACGATCAATCTGTGGATTTTGGTCTGCATAATGATCAAAGATCTTTTGAACCGTTGCTTGTGTGTCGGCCACTTTAAAATTGATTTCTCCGCTACATGGGAACTTGGCAATCATATTTTCAACAAGTGTTGAGAGTGATTGATCTGTTTCGGAAAGCAATGCAATGGTGAGTAACCAAGGAATCATACCGCTATCACAATAAGCAAAGTCGCGGAAATAATGGTGCGCACTCATTTCACCGCCGTAAACTGCATTGTGTTCACGCATCACATCTTTAATAAAGGCATGCCCAGATTTTGATTGTACTGCGACGCCTTGATATTGATCGACAATATCAAAGGTATTCCAGACTAGACGTGGGTCATGCACAATTTTCTCTCCTGATTGTTTGATCAAGAAGGCTTGTGCCAATAAGCCAACAATGTAATAGCCTTCGATGAATTGACCCTTCTCATCAAATAGGAAGCAACGGTCAAAGTCACCATCCCATGCAATACCCATATCTGCATGGTGTGCAAGCACAGCATCGCGGGTGCTGTCTCGGTTTTCAATGAGGATTGGGTTCGGAATACCATTTGGAAAAGTACCGTCTGCTTCATGATGAATTTTGATAAATTCAACTGGAATATTGAGTTGCTGGAATTTCTGCTCAATCGCATCAATCACATGACCTGCTGCGCCATTGCCTGCATTCACCACCAGCTTGAGTGGTTTAATTTTTTGAGGATCGATGTAGGTTAATAAGTGATCGATAAACTCTGGCAGAATATTATAGTTTTCAGTCGAACCTTTTTGCTCAACTTCGATAAAAGCACCTGATTCAGCGAGTGCTTGGATGTCTTTTAATCCTGTATCTGCACTGATTGGACGTGCATTTTCACGAACCAATTTCATGCCATTGTAGTCCATCGGATTATGGCTGGCGGTCACTTCAATGCCACCTTGTACATCAAGATGGAAAGCGCCGAAATAAACTTCTTCAGTACCCGTCATGCCTAAATCGAGAACATTGACACCTGCATCATTCAGACCACGAATGGTTGCTTGCTTTAAGCCTTCACTACTCAGACGGATGTCACAACCAATCACCACTTTTTTAGGTTGATAGATTTGTCCGTATGCACGGCCAATTTTATAGGCGATGTCTTCGTTCAGTTCTGTACCTAATTTCCCGCGAATATCATACGCTTTGAAGCAAGTTAGTTGAGTCATTTAAAAGAGCTGTTTGTAGTTTATCAATGTGTTGAAGTATACAAAGACTAAGCGTAATTGAACATTGATTGATACAGAATTAAGCAAAGAGAAAGTCTTATTTTTAGGTGGTTGAGCGTTTCTCATTTCAACCACTCTTAGCTTAGAAAATAAAAAAGGTTGTTTCACGTGAAACAACCTTTTTTGATCCATAAAGTCTCCCTTTTGAAAGGGAGATGAGGAGCGATTATAGCTCCGCAAGGGGATGTTAAGCTGATTTTGCTAGCACTTCAGCCATTGCTTTTGCAACTTTATAAATATTATTCATATTTAAACCTGCAACGCAGATACGGCCACTGCGAACAAGGTAAATTGCATATTCTTCACGTAAAGTGTCGACTTGCTCGCCCGTCAAACCTGTGTAGCTGAACATACCTTTTTGGTTTACAAGGTAGCTAAAGTCACGGTCAGGAAGTGCTTTGCTCAACTCATCTTTTAAGATGCTACGCATTTTGATAATACGCTCGCGCATCTCTTTAACTTCGCCTTGCCATTGTTGATTCAGATCAGCGTCATTTAATACTTGATCAACCAACCATGCACCAGTTGTTGGTGGGCTAGAGTAGATACGACGTACTGTTGCTTTTAATTGACCGAATGTGCATTTTGCTGCTTCAGCATCGTCACATACGAAAGTTAAACCACCAACACGCTCACCATAAAGTGAGAAGATTTTAGAGAATGAGTTGCTGACGATGAAGTTCAAACCTGCTTGGTCTAAAGCACGAATCGCATAAGCATCTTGTTCCATACCATCGCCAAAACCTTGGTAAGCGATGTCGAGGAATGGGATGAGGTTACGCTCTTTTAATACCGCAATCACTTGATCCCACTGTGCTGGATTTAAATCCGCACCTGTCGGGTTGTGGCAGCATGGGTGTAACAACACGATGCTTTGTTCAGGCAAAGTTTTTAGTGTTGATAACATGCCATCAAAATCAACGCCGCGTGTTTCTGCATCGAAGTATGGGTAGAAGTTGCTCCTGATGCCAGCACCGTTAAAGATTGCCACATGGTTGTCCCATGTTGGTTGGCTCACCCACACTTCTGAATTTGGGAAATAGGTTTTTAAAAAGTCTGCACCCACTTTTAATGCACCTGAACCACCCAGCGTTTGAATGGTAGCAACACGACCTTGTTGAATTGCAGGGCTATTTGCACCAAACAATAACGCTTGAATCGCATCACGGTAAGGTTTGAAACCTTCCATTGGAAGATAAAGTTTGGTTTGAGTATTTTTAGGTGCAATACGTTTTTGAGCTTCGACAATGGTATCGAGCTGTGGAACGATACTGTCCTCGTTGTAATACAAACCAATACTTAAATTAACCTTTTCAGCGCGTGAATCAGCATTAAACTGTTCCATTAATGAGAGGATTGGATCGCCTGCATAAGGTGGGATATGTTGAAACATTAACAATGTCCTTTTATTCAACAAGGTGCATGGATGTGTCTTGTGGAGCATGACTCCAGATGCCCAATAATGTACCAATAAAGCGATGATGAAGCACGCTGTTATTTACATTTCTGGTGCAGTATTTACTTACAAAAATTCGTAGCAAAGTGCTCGATTATAAGGATTGTCTACAATCAAGCTGTCATACCATAGTCGTAGCATGTATCGTACAAATAAGCTGGAAGATACATTGGAGAAGGTGTGTAAAGCCTATTTATGCACACTAAAGATTTGTTTTATTTGTATTTTATTAGGTTTGGTTGATGGTTGTGAATGGATCTGGTCAGAATGATGAGAATCTCAGACTGACTGAGTAGGTCTGTTTATTGTCGACAATCCTATTGCATTATTTGTATTATCTCGTTATAAAATCATCAAAACCGTAGAGATTGTCGACAATATGCAAGATACCCTTGTTCCACAAGATATAAGCACGAGTCAGGGAAGAACACTGACGGAACACGTATTTAAGCAAATCCAATCGGCGATCGTTTTAGGAAAAATTCCTGCGGGCAGTAAAATATCTGAACCTGAACTGGCGCGGATTTACGGTATCAGTCGTGGTCCATTGCGTGAAGCCATTCATCGTCTGGAAGGGCAGAAACTGGTGGAGCGTACTGCGCATGTGGGCGCACGCGTAGTGTCACTGTCGTTACAACAGTTTCAAGAACTCTATCAAATTCGTGCTTCACTTGAGGGTTTAGCCTGCAAATTAGCAGCACAGCATATCGATAAAAAACAAATTTTGGCATTGCGTGATGTACTGCGAATGCATGCTGAAGATGAAAATTTTAAAGCAGGTAAGGGCTATTACCTACAAGAAGGTCAAGATGATTTCCATTACTGCATTATTAAAAGCAGCGGTAATAAAACCTTAGAAAAAATGTTATGTGATGAGTTGTATCACCTCATTCGTATGTATCGAATTCAATTTTCAAATACCCCTGATCGTCCGAGCAAAGCTTGGGACGAACATATCCGCATTTTAGATGCGATTGCAGAAGGTGACGGTGAACTTGCCGAAATGCTCATGCATCGTCATATCAATGCATCCTACAAAATTGTTGAGCAAACATTGCTGCAAACCCAAGGAGAACATCAACATGGCTAAATCTGCTGGACAGCTATTCCGCGACGCGGTCGCAAATGAAAAACCATTACAAGTGGTGGGTGCGATTAACGCCAATCATGCATTGTTAGCAAAACGTGCGGGCTATAAAGCAATTTATTTGTCAGGTGGTGGTGTTGCCGCAGGTTCGTTAGGTTTACCTGATTTAGGGATTAGTAACCTTGATGATGTATTGACGGATGTACGCCGTATTACGGATGTTTGTGATCTCCCATTATTGGTTGATGTGGATACAGGTTTTGGTGCTTCAGCATTCAACATTGCACGTACCACTAAATCAATGATTAAGTTTGGTGCAGCAGCAATGCACATCGAAGACCAAGTGGGTGCAAAGCGTTGTGGCCACCGTCCAAACAAAGCGATCGTGACCCAACAAGAAATGGTTGATCGTATCAAAGCGGCAGTGGATGCACGTACGGATGAAAGTTTTGTGATTATGGCGCGTACTGATGCACTTGCAGTTGAAGGCTTACAAGCAGCAATTGATCGTGCAGGTGCTTATATCGAAGCAGGTGCGGATATGTTATTCCCTGAAGCGATTACTGAATTGGCAATGTATAAGCAGTTTGCAAATGCAACCAAAGTACCTGTATTAGCAAATATTACTGAGTTTGGTTCTACACCATTATTCACGACTGAAGAATTGGCTTCTGCGGATGTGAGCATTGCGTTGTACCCACTTTCAGCATTCCGTGCGATGAACAAAGCAGCGGAAAATGTGTATGTGACTTTGCGTCAAGAAGGCACACAGAAGAACGTTGTTGACACCATGCAAACCCGTCAAGAATTGTATGAACGTATTAATTACCATGCGTTTGAACAGTATCTTGATGGAACTTTTGCGAAGAATAAATAGTTTAGCTTTTCTAACCTCTCCCAGAAAGAGAGGGATTTCACGAATTAAAGACTTTCTAGTGGAGATAAAAAGAGTATTTTATCAGTTTCATGAAAGTCTCAATGATCGTGAAGGCGGCATGGATGCCGCCACGTTGGACTGCGGTAGCAAGGAGGTACCGTCAGGCCAACAAAGGATTTTTGCTTACTTTTGATCCATCAAAAGTAAGTCCAACCGAAGGCTTATCCTCAAATCAGATGAGAGTTCGGTACGACACCGCTAAGAAATTCACCCAGGATATAAAAAAGGACAATCTTATGAGCAGTAATGAAACTCCAACAGGCTTCAAACCAAAAAAATCAGTTGCGTTAAGTGGTCAAGTTGCAGGTAACACAGCACTTTGTACCGTAGGTCGTAGTGGTAATGACTTGCACTACCGTGGTTATGACATTCTTGACCTTGCAGTAGGTAGCGAATTTGAAGAAGTTGCGCACTTGCTTGTACATGGCAAACTTCCAAACAAAGCTGAGTTGAAAGCCTATAAAGCAAAACTTAAAGCACTTCGTGGCTTACCAGCAGCATTGAAAACTGCACTTGAGCAGTTACCACCATCTGCACACCCAATGGACGTGATGCGTACAGGTGTATCAGTTTTAGGTTGTTTAACGCCTGAACATGAAGACCACAATGAAGCAGGTGCAAAAGACATCGCTGATAAATTGATGGCAAGCTTAGGTTCAATGTTGTTGTATTGGTACCACTTCAGCAACAACGGTCGTCGTATCGAAGTTGAAACAGATGATGACTCAATCGCTGCGCATTTCTTGCATTTGTTGCATGGTGAAAAACCATCTGAGCAATGGATTCAAGCAATGCATACCTCTTTGATTCTGTATGCAGAGCATGAGTTCAACGCATCTACATTCACGTCACGTGTTGTTGCAGGTACAGGTTCAGACATGTATTCAGCAATTACAGGTGGTATTGGTGCATTGCGTGGTCCAAAACACGGTGGTGCCAACGAAGTTGCATTCGTCATTCAACAACGTTATGACAACGCTGACGAAGCAGAAGCAGATATTCGTAGCCGTGTAGAGAAGAAAGAAGTGATTATCGGCTTTGGACACCCAGTTTATACGATCTCAGATCCACGTAACGAAGTGATCAAGAAAGTGGCGCATGACTTGGCTGAGGCTCAAGAGAACACCAAAATGTACCTCATCGCTGAGCGTTTAGAAGCAGTGATGAAAGAAGTGAAGAACATGTTCCCGAACCTTGACTGGTTCAGTGCGGTGAGTTATCACTTGATGGGTGTTCCAACAGCAATGTTCACTCCATTATTCGTGATTGCACGTACAGCGGGTTGGTCTGCACACGTGATTGAACAACGTCAAGACGGCAAGATCATTCGCCCAAGCGCGAACTATACCGGCCCTGAAAACTTAGAATTTAAACCATTGGCGGAGCGTGGTTAATGACAAATCAATACCGTAAACCGCTGGCAGGTACCCAGCTCGAATATTATGACGTGCGTCAAGCCGTTGAAGATATTCAGCCAGGCGCATATGAAACTTTGCCATACACATCTAAAGTGTTGGCAGAGCAGCTTGTACGTAAAGCTGATGCAGAAAACTTAACTGATTATTTAAAGCAATTGATTGAACGCCGTCAGGACATGGATTTTCCTTGGTATCCTGCGCGTGTAGTTTGTCATGATATCCTAGGTCAAACCGCACTCGTCGACCTTGCTGGTTTACGTGATGCGATTGCTGACAAAGGTGGCGATCCTTCTAAAGTGAACCCAGTAGTTCCAACGCAGTTGATCGTGGATCACTCTTTGGCAGTGGAATATGGCGGTTTTGATCCTGACGCGTTTGAAAAAAACCGTGCAATCGAAGATCGTCGTAACGAAGACCGTTTCCACTTTATCGAGTGGACGAAAACCGCATTTAAAAATGTCGACGTGATCCCTGCGGGTAACGGCATCATGCATCAGATCAACTTGGAGAAAATGTCTACAGTGATTCAAAACCGTGATGGCTTAGCGTTCCCAGACACATGCGTAGGGACAGACTCCCATACACCACATACGGATGCACTTGGTGTGATCTCAGTGGGTGTAGGTGGTTTAGAAGCTGAAAACGTGATGTTGGGTCGTGCATCTTGGATGCGTCTTCCAGACATTATCGGTGTTGAGCTTGTCGGTCAGCGTCAAGCTGGCATCACAGCGACGGATATCGTATTGGCACTCACTGAATTTTTACGTAAAGAACGTGTAGTTGGTGCATACCTTGAGTTCTTCGGTGAAGGTGCAGACACCATGTCGATTGGTGACCGTGCAACCATCTCGAACATGACTCCTGAATACGGTGCAACGGCTGCGATGTTCTACATCGACCAAAACACCATTGATTATTTACGCCTAACAGGTCGTGAAGATGCACAAGTGGCATTGGTTGAGCAATACGCCAAAGAAATCGGTCTTTGGGCATCGGATATGACCAAAGCGCAGTACCCACGCGTACTTCGTTTCGATCTTTCAACCGTGACTCGTAACATTGCAGGGCCATCAAACCCACATGCACGTGTATCAACTGCTGACTTGAAAGAAAAAGGTATTGCAGGTGTGGTTGAAAACCGTACTGACGGTTTAATGCCTGATGGTGCGATCATCATTGCTGCGATCACGTCTTGTACCAATACCTCAAACCCACGTAACACCGTGGCAGCAGGTCTATTGGCACGTAAAGCCAATGAACTTGGTTTAGTGCGTAAACCTTGGGTGAAATCTTCATTTGCACCAGGTTCTAAAGCGGCTGCACTTTATCTTGAAGAAGCTGGCGTACTCAAAGACCTAGAGAAACTTGGTTTTGGTATCGTGGCGTATGCATGTACGACCTGTAATGGTATGTCAGGTGCGCTTGATCCAGTGATTCAACAAGAAATCATTGATCGTGACCTATATGCGACTGCGGTGCTTTCGGGTAACCGTAACTTCGATGGTCGTATCCATCCATATGCAAAACAGGCATTCCTTGCATCTCCGCCGTTGGTGGTAGCGTATGCAATTGCAGGAACGATTCGTTTTGACATCGAAAAAGATGCACTGGGTACAGACAAAGACGGTAATCCAATTTACCTGAAAGACATTTGGCCATCTGATGCTGAAATTGATGCACTGGTAAAAGAAGCTGTGAAGCCTGAACAATTCCGTAAAGTCTACATTCCTATGTTTGACCTCGGTGAAGTTGAGCAAGCGGAAAGCCCACTTTACGACTGGCGTCCAATGAGTACTTACATCCGTCGTCCGCCGTATTGGGAAGGGGCGTTGGCTGCACCACGTACGTTGACCAACATGCGTCCGCTTGCAATTTTGGGTGATAACATCACCACTGACCATTTATCGCCTTCAAATGCGATCATGATGGATTCGGCTGCGGGTGAATACCTACACAAAATGGGCGTACCTGAAGAAGACTTCAACTCATATGCGACACACCGTGGTGACCATTTGACCGCACAACGTGCAACATTTGCTAACCCGAAATTGTTTAATGAAATGGTGGTTCGTTCAGACGGCACGATTAAACAAGGTTCAAAAGCGCGTGTCGAGCCTGAAGGTGAAGTGATGCGTATGTGGGAAGCGATTGAAACTTACATGAACCGTAAGCAACCGTTGATTATTGTTGCAGGTGCGGATTATGGTCAAGGTTCAAGCCGTGACTGGGCAGCGAAAGGTGTTCGTCTTGCTGGTGTTGAAGCAATCGTGGCTGAAGGTTTTGAGCGTATTCACCGTACTAACTTAGTGGGTATGGGCGTGTTACCGCTTGAGTTTAAACCAGGTGTGAATCGTAAAACATTAGGTTTAGATGGTACTGAGCTATATAGCGTGATTGGTAATATCTCACCGCGTTCGACTTTGACTTTAGTGATTGAGCGTTCAACTGCTGATGGTAAAGAAGAAATTCTTGAAGTCCCTGTAACTTGCCGCCTAGATACAGAAGAAGAAGTTTCTGTATATGAAGCGGGCGGTGTATTGCAGCGTTTTGCACAAGACTTTTTAGAAGGTCAAGTGGCTTAATTTCTTTATAAAATACATTTTGATTAGTCGAATGTGATTGTGTGGCCTTGCTCTGCTAGCTCATAAATAGTTAGCAGAGTATCCTAATATTATTTGAATATTATTGGAGTGATATTAGTGTCAAAGAAAATGTTATGCGCCTTTATGATTTTTATGGGTTTATCTGGTTGTGCTACGCTCTATCACCAAGAACCATTAGAAGCGATTGTAGCAAGTCATATTGATGTAGCTGATTGGAAAGTTGGATATCAAAAGCAATTTGGTGTGGGTAAAGGTTATATCCGTGAATTCATTCCTTTGAATGATTCGATTGGACAATGGTCAAAAATGTTAACAATTGAATTCTTAGAGGGAAATAAGAGTACGCCACAAGAATTTACTGAACAATTCATGGCACAAAGAAAATCTCAATGTCCTTCGACAGAGTTTAAAATTTTAGAATCAGATATAGATGATATTTATTATAAAGTAGATTTTCCCGAATGTATGGGGCACTTAAAGCAATGTGAATTGGCTCGTGTTATTCGAGGAAATGACGGTTTGCATCGAATTAGTTATTCAACCAAAGGTGATTTAACAGACGTAGATGCGACAAAATGGTTCAATGAATTTAAACAAGCAAAACTTGTAAAAGGTCGTGAGAAAACCATTGTTGTGAGATAATTCGCCATGGAGTTAAAACATATACTGTAATTGGTTTTGATGGAAAACGAGTAAAATCAGAATAGTATTATCAATAATTTTTGAAAGGCTTATAGGCAAGCTTGAAACTTATCACAGTTAAATAGAGCAATTGAGAATATCTCTCCGTGCTCTGATCTGGTTGGAGATTGAGCGCACAACTACTGATGGTAAAGAAGCTCTATCGACAATAGAGCTTTTTTCTTGGTGATTAAAAAGCTAAAAATTAGATTATTTTAATGATGATGATGGCTAAATTTATTTTTTTGAAATAAAAATACTATAGATTATACTAGATCTCTTTCATAAATCAAAAAACGACCTATCTATTGCTGATTATTTGTACCGAAGAATCTTAAACATTCATGCATAATCTTTGAATGAAATACATCGATTCAAAGAAGCTTTCTGAAACACAGTTTAAGCGATATACCAGCATCTCATGGTCAACCTTTAATTTAATGGTTGAGCAATTGAAAATGCATGTTCCTGCCAAAGGTAGACCACCTAAATTAAGCCAAGAAGATCAGATTCTCTTATGCTTAAGCTATTGGCGTGAATACCGAACATTATTCCATGTTGCAACAAGTTATGGCGTGTCAGAGCCCACTGCTTCAAGAATCGTACACCATGTAGAGGACTGCCTCATCAAGTCCAATTTATTTAATTTACCAAAACATTTGCCTGAAGGCGAAGGTATTGACTGGAATGTTGTGATCGTAGATGCCACAGAAATTCCAATACAAAGGCCTAAAAAAACAGAAGAAAAGCTATAGTGGTAAGAAGAAGGCACATACTTTCAAAGTTCAAGCCATTGTTCATTATAAAACTCAGCAAATTCTGAGTTTATGCACAAGTCGTGGTGCTGTACATGATTTCGAACTTTTCAAACGCAATTTGAATCAGATTCCTGCAGGTGCCTTTATCCTTGCAGATAAGGGTTATCAAGGGATTTACACAGTGTATCGGAATAGCCTATTGCCATTAAAAGCAAAAAAACGTTGCAAACTAGATCCTGAGCTAAAGCTTTACAATCGAGAAATTAACAAAAGAAGAATTGGCATTGAGCATGTATTTGGCAGTTTGAAAACCTTCAAAATCCTTGCTGAGCGATATCGCAATCGAGGAAAAAGATTGGGATTGAGGTTCAATCTAATTGCTGGGATCTATAATTTGGAACTGAGCAAAAAATGATTTATGAAAGAGGTCTACTGCACAGTATATTTAACTCCCTAAGATGATACAAAAATGCTTTCTAAACAAAAAATAATACTACCATTACTTTGTACTGTTTTTCTTACAGCATGTGGTGGCGGTGGAAGCGGTAATTCAAATAATTCCACTGGAAAACCAGAGACAAAACCAGAGACAAAAGTTGAGTATATTACGTTAAAAGGTAATGCACGTGCATATGGCAATGTTTTGGATAATATTAGACTGAACGTCACTGCTAAATGTGTGAATGGCACTGGTTTTAAAACAGATGTTGTAAGGTAAGCGTCCGCTGAATCCCATACCTATTTTTTAATTCGATTTAGGTTTCCAGCAGTGCGGCAGCAATTCTTCAATTTGGGTCACTTTGTGTGTCGGTAACCTTTTCAGCACATCACTTAAATAGGCATACGGATCCAAGCCATTCAGCTTTGCTGACTGGATTAAAGTCATGATGTTTGCCGCTCGCTGACCACTGCGCAGCGAACCTGCAAACAGCCAGTTCTTGCGTCCCAACGCCCAGGGACGCATCTGATTCTCTACCCAATTGTTGCATATCGGTAGATTGCCATCATCCAGATAGCGGCTTAAGGCTGGCCAACGCTTCAGAGTGTAATTGATAGCCTTGGCGGTGGGAGAACTCGATGGCACTGTCAGATGATGTTGGTTGAGCCATTCATATAGTTGTTGCATCACTGGTTGACTATGCTGTTGTCGGTATTCGCGGCGGTCTTCCGCTGTACCATCGGTCTTTTTCCTGAGTTCTGCTTCTATCGCATACAGTTTCTGAATCAGCACTAAGGCCTGTTCAGCAACCTGACTTTTCCCAGTTACATGCAGTTCATGGAATTTACGACGTGCATGGGCCATGCACCCCACCTCAATCACCTGGCCTGATTTAAAACGTGCTTTATAACCACTGTAATCATCACAGACTAGATAGCCCTGCCAGCCTTTCAAGAACTCTTCAGCATGCTGGCCTGAACGACTATCCTGAAAGTCATAGATCACCGCCTGAACTGGATTATACTGTGTGGTGGCATAGGCCCAGACATAACCTTTCTTCGGTTTTTTATTATTCTCACCCATCCGCATGATGGTGACCGGTGTTTCATCTGCATGCAGCACCCGCTGTTGCAGCACCACCTCTTTTAAGGCATTGGCCAGAGGTTCCAGTTCTACACCGCAGCGACCTATCCAGTCAGATAAAGTGGATCTGGAAAGTTCGATTCCCGCCCGCTGATAGATCAGACGCTGACGGTACAGCGGCAAATGATCGGCATACTTCGATACCAGCACATGGCTGAGCAATTCAGGTGAAGCAATGCCTTTATCAATCACATAGGCGGGCATCGCTTGCTGAGTTAGAGTGTCACACTGATCACAGACCCATTTACCACGCACATGCTGTTCCTTATAGAACTGTGCCGGTCTGAAATGCAGTTTTTCACTGACATCTTCGCCGATACGACGGAGTTGGCAGCCACAAGCACATTGGGTTGATGCAGGTTCATGCTCAATACGGATGGTGTGTAGATGATCTGGCAGTGGTCGACGTTTAGGTTTATTGGTTTTGGCTTTCTGTGTCGCTGCATTGGTTTTATCTGCATTTAGCCGTTCCAGTTCTAGATCAACCGCGGCAATATCTTCTTCAACCGCTTCATCCCACAGATGGATTTGTTTTGCCGTTAAGTGTTCATTCTTTTGGGCGAATTTGTGCTTTTTAAACAGCGCCAGTTCATGCTCGTATTTTTGATTGAGAATAGAAAGATGTTGAACTTTGGCATCCAATTGTTGGTTTGATTGTGCTAGAGACTGATGCTGCAGCGCCAACTGCCTGGTGAATTCCAGCAGTTGTTCATGGGTCAGTTGGCTTAAGTCAGGCAGCGTATTCATGACCGCAGTATGCCTGAGGTCATGAGAAGAATGAAATAGAACGTTTGGAGAATAGCAGAATGGTCGAGCCTGGTTTAAAGCATCGTCACCACCTGCTGTCGTCCAATGCGCTGCCAGGGCAAACCTTGGATCAGTGCCTGTAACTGTTCCGGGCTGAGGGCCACGGTTTCACCTTGGTGAACTTGAGCCCAGTGAAATTTGCCCTGTTCCAGCCGCCGGGCACACAGCCAGATGCCCAATCCATCATGTACCAGCACTTTCATGCGATGGCCACGTTTATTACAGAACAGGTAAGCACAATGCGGTTTGATGTAGCCAAAGGCTCTCACCACCTGAGCCATGGTCGTATCCATACCTGCACGCATGTCCATGGGCTGAGTAGACAACCAGATTTCATCAATGCGGATCATGTTGCAAGTGCCTTGAGTAATTCTGCCAAGGCAGGTATTTCTGATGTCTGCCATTTTAGCTGAATATCATTATTCGTATGAGGCACGGTGATACACAACGTGATCCTCTCATCAATAGGTTGGCTGATTGCAGCAGTGTAAGGCAAAGCAATAAATGCTGGATTCACATGAGTAGGATCCTGCACGGCACCCTCATGATGGCTGAAGATCCTGATCCAACGACTGACAAGGTTGGCATTAATACTATGTTGCAGTGCGACCGAAGCGATCGAGGTATTAGGATTTTTGCAGGCATTGACAATACTGAGTTTGAATTCTTTGCTGTATTTTCGGCGTTTTTTAGCAACAGGAGGTGTTGCTGAATATATATCCATGTTCATGGATTAAGTCCCCACTTGTTTTTAGGTGGGAACTAAATTAAGGCTTATAGGATCGCTTGGTAAGGCTGTGTTAGCCGGATGCTTACGTTGTAAGTGATCTCTATGGATCATGGTCTGGTGAGGTAGACCGTAAACAGCTCCCATGTAAGTTAAAAGTCGTTTCAGTAAAAGACACATACTACTCTTATGTATTTGATAAAGACGTCTTTGTTAATATTAACCCTATTACAACCTTAGTCGTTGCTTTGGCATCTCAGCAAGAGTCTAAAGATTGGTTTAACTCCAACCTTATTCTTACTCATTTGGATTTAGACAAAGCAAATGAAGCGATAAAACAAGAGTTAAAGAAGAAAGGTTATGCTTTTGACCAAGATTTAAATCTAATTACAAGTGATTTGACGAGCAATTCCTCCTATTATACTGGATTAGATAAGTTGGAAGAGGCAATTCATGCTGAGACTAAATTTAAAAAATTTTCAGACTTAGTCAATTTAGTTGCTAAAGGACAAGTTGAGGCTATTCCTGCTATACCAGAGGATTACGTACGTTTAAAAATTAATTATCAAGCTTGTTCGGGAGAGCAGTATCAAGGAAGCACAAGGCTATTGACGCATTGTTCTTCAAGCTTATTGCCTGATTTTAAGTCTAAAAAATTAAGACAGAAAGATAAGCAAGTTTGTGAAATTCAAAAGACAGATGAGCTGCTTTCGATTAAAAGTGGTCAATTTGATTATCAAGTTAAAATAAATCAGCAAGAAAATGACAAGATTACAGATGGTTACCCTGTGATGAATACTTTATTACTTGCTGAAGGAAATCAACGAGTAGAGATGCTTTTTCAATACGATTTACTGGTTATGGCAGCAGCCTATCATGTAGATAATAAAGGTAATCAGATAGATATTATTTCTTGTGATGGTGTATATACTCGCTAATGAATTAATACTATAAATGAGCAAATTTAGTTTAAGTGCGTAGTGTAAGACATTGTTTTTAGTTTTTTATGTAGATTTTAAGTCCTATTTATAAATAGGACTTAACTTTAGGAAAGATTTTTTAGTGGTTGTATTGTTGAATTATAATAATATAACAGGTGATTCCATTTGCTTTTATAGTTTCTTGACTAACTGTTTATTAGAATATCATATTTCCTACAATCAATTTTGAGATTTGTATAAGTGATTAAATTTAAATATTTTTTTAAAATTTTAACCAGTATCTGTGTTTTTGTTCAACTTCCAGCCTGTGTTTCAGTATATGGAACAATGGGCGGTATTACAAAGGCTTATGAAGGAGAAAAGAAACCTTTGGATCAAGTCGCTATTATTTATTCTAATCGACAAGGTAATGAAAGTCATACCTACCTAATTAATGTCGATGGAAAAATATATGGTGATAGAATTGTTTTGGGATTTCCTTTAGTAACACATGTGCTTCCTGGCAAACATGATATTAAAGTTCATTGTAGTTTTTATTCGAATAAATATTCTGAGCCAACTATTCAGGTAGAAGTAAAATCGAATCAGAAATATCAGTTGGATTGTTTTTCTCTAGATGGTGAACATGCCGTTGGACTAATTAAGGAGGTTGATGAGGTACCAAACTTATCTAATCGACGTACTGGTTTAAAATGAGACTTGTAATAAAACTCTTCTAATTTTTTATCTTTACAAGATCTATCTTTGCGATATTCTTCATTTAAAATTAAAGACATTTAGGTCTTTTGCTTGTGCGCCATCACCACTTGTCAGAAAGGTCAATAAATAATCAAAACTATCACGCTATAGTATATATACCATTTCTAAAATCTATGGAGAACAAAGATGGTTACTGCTGGCGAAAAACCTGGAACTGGCTTCTATTTTTGTGTCCAATGCGGACATCGCACTTATTTAGAAATTGGTACTGATCGTTTACCTCCGTGTACCAAATGCCTTGGCAATCAATTTAACAGTAAGAATGCCTAAGCCGCAAACACCAAACAGTTATCCGCTGTTTTGAAGAAAGCCCTATCACTCGATAGGGCTTTTTTGTGAGCGAAAATAAGAGAGCGATCTACACCATCAAACAATTTATTCAATGCAAAGCTCGAAAAATTACAATGAAACGAGTAAATTACATGCATATTTTGACTGTGCATTCGCCTTTATGACTTTTACTTGGATTTTATTTACCTTGATGGCTGCATTTATGCAGGCATGGCGCAACGCATTTCAAAAACAACTCAGTACCACAGTCGATGTTTATGGCACGACACTGGCAAGATTTCTATTTGCACCGATTTTTGCCTTTAGTTATTTGGCTTTTCTCTATAACCAACAACCTGTGACGAGCGAGGTCAGTTTCACCCATAAATTTTGGTTCTATGTGGTGATTGCTGGGGTGAGCCAAATCTATGCAACCGCTTTAATGGTCAAATTATTTCAACAAAAGAACTATGCCATTGGGGTCGGACTTGCCAAAAGTGAAGCCATTTTAGCGGCATTGGTCGGGGTGTTGTTCTTACATGAGCATTTAACTGTATGGGGGTGGGTGGGCGTTTCGATTGGCGCAGTGGCAGTATTTTTACTGAGTAAAGGACGGCAACACACCGAACTTTCAATCAAAACACTCATGATTGGCTTAGGTAGTGGTTTATGTTTTGCGATTACTTCATTGTTAGTCCGTGAAGCCAGTTTAGAACTCGGCATGTTGCCATTTCTCCATCGCGCGGCGTGGGTGCTGTGTAGCTTAATTAGCTTCCAATGCATCATTATGTTGATATATCTCGGGATTTTTAGCCGTCAGACCTTATATAAAATGTGGCAACGATTGGGGCTCACCTTTAAGGTCAGTGTTTGCAGTTTCCTTGCTTCATTGGGTTGGTTTAGTGCAATGAGTATGCAAAGCGTTGCGATTGTGAAAACGCTCGGTCAGATTGAGATTTTATTTAGCTTACTGATCTCAACATTTTTCTTTAAAGAAAAATTAGCGAGAACAGACCACTTGGGCTTATGGTTGGTGATCGTAGCTGCGATTATGGTGATTTGGGCATAATTTTCGTGCCTAAATGAAAAAATACACATGTAAATTTGAATATATCGGAATATAAATCTCATATTTTTATTGGCTGTGGGAAATATTTCCAATATTTAAGCATTGATCAGAAATTGTTTCTAAAAACATAAAAAATCTTTTGGTTTTTAGCAAAACAATCCCACATCGATCTGCCTAAACTATGTCTCAAGGGTGTGAAAGGGATCGAAAAGAGTAGCATGCACCGATGCTTACAAAGCAAGTGTGTACAAACCCAAAAGGTCTCGATTCGGCTTAGGACGCTATAGATCAAAAGTTTATAGGCAAAGGTTATGGCTTACAAAGTCATAGGTGTTGAAGTAAACAACATGTTTTCCCTTGATACCCTCAAAATTCTGAAACTAAAAACTAAAAACTAAAAACTAAAAACTAAAAACTAAAAACTGAGCCTCCCTTCATTCTAATTTCTTCATCTTTGTTCAATATAAATCATTGATTATACAAAACTTCTGTTGGCTACATATAATGTGACACTTTAATAAGTTTATTATTTTCAAATAGTTATATTATATAGATTCATTTTTAACATGCTTTACTTGATTGACAGTGTCAAACTGAGTTGCTAGTTTGAGCCTGACTTTGGTGTTTTGGAGGGTATTTACACAATTTATGAGATGAATCTTGGTATCTGATAAATCTCGATTGGGGGATGTTGGGAAGCCCTCAAATGCATGAAAGGACAATTCAAATGAAAGTGGGTATTATTGGCTTTGGTAAAACAGGCCGTGCAGTTGCATCAGTATTATTAGAGTCGAAAAAGACCAATTTACAATGGGTTATCCGTCAATCAAAACAGTTGGAACAGCAGTCGGTTGCTGATTTCTTGGGAATAGAATCCGATGAACCTAGCCATATTTTTTCAAAAGATGAATATTCTATAGTTGCACTTTTAGATCGTTATCCAGTCGATATTATTGTTGATTTTTCCTCAGAAAATGGCTTGGATTACTATGCTGAGGAAGCGGCGAGACGCGGTATCACGATTATCAGTGCGGTATCTCAATATCCTGAGCAACGAATTCAACAATTAAAACAACTTGCAACTCAAACTTGTGTCTTACATTCACCTAATATTACTCTTGGGATCAATTTTGTCATTCTTGCAGCAAAGATTTTGAAAAATATTGCACCTGAGACCGATATTGATGTGATTGAAGAACATTTTAAGGCAAAACCTGAGGTTTCAGGTACAGCCAAAGTCATCACAAGAGAACTTGATCTGCCTGAAGACAGCATTAAATCAGTACGTGCAGGTGGGATTGTGGGAGTGCATGAAATTTTATTTGGTTTTCCATTCCAAACGGTGCGACTCAAACACGAATCCATCACCCGTGAAGCTTTTGGCAACGGTATTTTATTTGCCATCGAAAATCTAAAAGATAAACCGAAAGGGTTTTATAATATGGAGGCATTGTTATTGCCTTTTTTCAAATTGGATGATCAGCCTGAACTACAGGTTTTGACCTAATTAAATCAATTTAAATTCAGTTGAATAAGCTGTGGTTTCACGTGAAACCTCAACCAGATCTTTGTTTATTTGGTAGAAGAAATGCTTTTGCGGTATTGCCTAAATTTCTTTATGATTTGCGCTGATTTTCTCTTTGACTATTTTGATCTACATGGCGCTAAACGACAATTTTATTTACACACCACCCCAGCAACCATTAGAAATCCTCTATGAAGATGATGATTTGGTTGTGGTGAATAAACCAGCGGGTTTGTTGTCGGTTATGGGACGCTTACCAGAGCATCAAGATAGTGCTTATTTACGTGTGTTAGAAAAATATCCATCTGCCAAAGTGACGCATCGTTTGGATATGGCAACATCAGGTTTATTGATGTTTGCCAAACATCGTGATGCGGAAGTGGCAGTCAGCAAAATGTTTCAGGCACGGACAGTCAAAAAATATTATGAGGCATTGGTACAGGGAAAGATTCAAGCTGAGGGCAGTGTCGAGGTGCCACTGATTACCGATTGGGAGAATCGCCCGCGTCAGATGGTTCATTTTGAATTGGGGAAACCAGCGAAGACTCTATTCCAATCGTTGCACTATGATGCAGAAACGGATCAGAGCCGCGTTCGTTTAGAGCCAGTGACAGGACGCTCACATCAGCTACGCGTTCATATGATGCATATTGGACACCCAATTATGGGGGATAAATTGTATCATCCCGAACCTGCCAAATTTCATTTGAAACGAATGGCCCTCCATGCAGCTTATTTGGCTTTTCAACATCCTTTTCATCAGCAAAACATAGAAATTCATGCTGAGGTAAGGTTTTAAGCTTCCGCAGAAAGGAGCAATCATGTATCCAGTCCAATGTCGTACTTGGCTTGAGTTGACAGAGCTGCAACAAGCACAGCTTAAGTCGCTTTTGTTTGCAGCTGATCCGGATTGGGCTGTGATCTCGACTTATCTGTTGCAGGCAGATATTTTTGTGATGATAAATGAGCAAGATCAAATTATTGCTCAGCTTTGTTTGATTCAAAATGCAGATCAAGCCGAAGTAAAAAATCTTGCGGTTGATCCAAGTCAGCAGGGACAAGGTTTAGCCAAGACCTTGATTTTGTATGTGGTTGGTGCTTTGCAGCAGTCTAGCATTCACACTTTATGGATAAAAACGGGCAACTCTAGCCTTGATCAATTGGCGCTGTATCAAAAATGTGGTTTTCGTATGTCCCATATCGAGCGTAACGTCTTTCAAAACTATCCCGAACCTATTTTTGAAAACGGTATCCGATGCTTGGATCAAGTGGTGTTATCAATCGAATATGATCTCCAGACAAACTAATTTATGGGGATCATTTAGCGGGGGCGTTCGCTACAATTATTATATTGATGCGTCTAAAAACTGACATAAAAATAGGTTAATCTATAGCCAAATAATGAGGGTCTGTTGACGTTTCAGCCATGCATTGCGTTATAGGCTAAAACGACACAAACGAGGCATGAAACGTAGGCAATGGCGATCCCCTTGTCAAGTTTTATAACGAAGTTTGGGGTGGTTTTAGTCATAACCCTATGGGACAGGAACATTTTTTGCTGCTACTTCGTTATGTTCTGCTTATTTAGAATGACTAAATTGCGCAAAACATGCCTTGTATCATCTAAAAAATGTTCGCTGTCGCAAGCATCTGTGAAATGTCAACAGACCCTTCACTGACAACATAACAAAGGATATTCTTATGACACGCGATTATGACCAATTTCCAGATGATGATAATGGCAATGTACTGTGGCAAATGGTTGAAGATGGGAATGACCTAAGTGAGCCGCATGAGGTTGAATTTTCAATCGTGTTTGAAAAACAAGAACAGGTTGAAAAATGTGCTCTACATCTTTTACACCAAGAACAAAAAATCTCCCTCTATCAAGAAGAGCTACATTCAGATGGTTCCGATATGTGGGTGTTAAATGTACACGTCAATATGATGCTGGAATATGAAGATATTGCTGATCTAGAAGAGTGGATGGTGCGTATCGCACAAGAATTTTCAGGTGAGTACGATGGGTGGGGTTGTATGAGCTATATCTATGATGAAGATGAATAAGCATGGATAAAATGTGACTCAGCCCTCAGTGGGCTGAGCCACATCGATTAAAACTTGAATTGTGCCGATACTGAGGCATTCAAAGGTTCACCCGGTTGAACCCATACATCACTATAACTCGAAACATAATAGGTCTTATCAAACAGATTGTTCAGGTTGAACTGATAACGCTGACGATCTGATGGGGCGTAATAGGCATTTAAATTTACCAAGGTATAACTCGGTAAATTAAACCCATTATCCAGATTATGACCACTACGCTCACCGACATAGCTTAGGTTGGCACCGATACCTGCTTTCACTGCACCTTGTTGTAAAAACTCATAGTTGGTACTGATTGAGCCTTGGTGTTTAGGAACATTGCTCAAGCGTGCGCCTTTGACTAAATCTTGGTCTTTCTCGATCTTGGCATCGGTATAGCTATAATTGGCATTGAGTGACCAGCGGTCTGTGAATTGGCTGTTGAAGTCCAGTTCAACACCTTGGCTGCTGACTTCACCTGCAGCCGTTTGAAAACCATTGTCGATTGGATCTGTGGTCAGCACGTTCTGCTTTTGCATTTTAAATAAGGCAACACTCAGCAGGCTGCGGTCATCGATTCGATATTTACTTCCAATTTCATAGCTTTGACCTTTTTCTGGGGCAAAGTTGTCACCATTGCGATCCATACCACTGTTCATCGCAAATGAACGACCATAGTTACTATAGAATGACCAGTGGTCTGATGCTTTGAAATTAACACCAAGGCGTGGGCTGGCTTGGTTAAGGTTTTGCTTGTGCTGGGTTTGTTTCAGGTGATTTTCAAAGTTTTGTTCGACTCGATCAAAGCGAGTACCGACCAAAATGCTCCATTGATCATCAAAGAACATCTGATCTTGTAGATTAATGGCGAAATAGCGTTGTCGCTCATCGGTATTGGTAAAGCTCGCGAGACTCGGTAGAGATTGCCCATAATGAGGCTGATAAATATCAATGGTATTTGGGTGTTCGGCACTATGGTTACGACGTAATTGATATTGGCGATAATCCAATTGTCCCAATTCTGTAGAGACCACGACTTCATGACGTGCCCATGGCGTGTCTAATTTTCCAAGTAATTCGGTTTGTGCCAGCACATCTTCGCTTTGATAATCACGATAGCGACGTTGGCGCTCCAAAGTACGTCCATCGGCTTGTACACGTCGTGGTTCAGTCGAGAAACCGACCATTTGTGCATCTTTATAACTGAGTGCACTGTTCAGCTTCCAAGCATCATTGAACACATGGCTTAAACGCAATTGATAAAAATGGTCTTTTACCCGCATGTCACCATCCCGTGGCTCACCCGTGAAGGTTTTCGGATTCATCACAAACTGTTTCTGAACAGTACTTACTCCGCGATCAAATGTGCCTAAATGTTGGGTAAATTCGCTGTCAAAATCGAGTTGGGTCTGGTCTGAGATTTTCCACGTGAGTTGGGGTGAAAAGAACCAACGTTCACTACTAACATGATCACGGAAACTTTGATTGTCTTCATGGGCGACTGCAAAACGATAAGCAAGCGCATCATTGATTGGCGCCGTATGTTCAAGGCTAATGCGATATTGCTCTTGGCTATTGGCGCGAAGGTTGATCTGGCTTTGGCTTTCCCATTCAGGCTTTTTACTGTTGATATTGAGTAGTCCACCTGTTTCTCCACGACCGTAGAGTGCTGCCATCGGTCCTTTGAGGAAATCCAATGATTCGATATTGACCATATCTTTCGGTGCACTTACCCCGCGATTGACACTTAAACCATTGCGAATGGTTACAGCGCCGAGATTGGGATCGCTACTAAAACCTCGGAAGGAGTAATTATCCCAAAACCCACCGCCATAATTATTTTGATGGAAGACGCCGCTAACCAAGGTTAAGGCATCATCTATGCGTTGCACATCTTGTTGTTCGATCACCTGTTGAGAAAGAAATGAACGGTTAAAGGGAATGTCGAGGACATCGTGGGAGAATTTGGTTCCGCTATTATTCTGATGAAGATCTTGTTGCGTTGTATCTGCTTGAATACGAATGGTTTCAAGTACTGTGGTACGATCTTCAGCCCATGTGATTGTTGAGAAAAAACTAAACCCCAAACAAGACCAAAATCCAAGTGTGCGTTGCATAAATCATCAACCAAAGAAAGACAAAAAATAATTATGTAATAGTATAACATTACATTGAATTTTGAATCTTTTTTTATGCGTTCTTAGAAAAAATACATCAGCGGTTACAGTTAATGAACGCTGTACGTACTTTATGGATTGGGGCGTGGGCTTTACTTGCTTACATCTAAATAGAAACTTTCCTTGACCTCTTCCATGACCACATAGCTATGTGAGGATGCTGAAGCAGGTAGTTTTTTTAATAAATCACCTAATAGTCGGCGATAGGCACTCATTTCTTTGAGTCGTGCTTTCACTAGATAGTCAAATTCACCAGAGATGAGATGGCACTCAAGCACTTCTGGAATATCAACTAAATCGCGTGCGACTTGATCAAATACATCACCTGACTTGGCTGAGAGTTTAATTTCTAAAAATACCAATAAGCTACGCTCGACATGAGCGGGATTGAGTCGAGCATAATAGCCCATGATGATGCCTTCACGTTCTAATCGCTTTACACGCTCAGAACATGGCGTGGTAGACAGATTGACACGGGAAGCTAACTCACTAATTGCAATCCGTCCTTCGCATTGCAATATATCTAAAATCAAGCGATCAATACGGTCTAATTTACGCATAGATTATTTCCTTTTATTTTAATTTTTTCGCGACAAATCGATTAAATTACCTAGATTATACCTATAAAAACAGTCAAAAAAACTATTGGAGCAAAAATATACTAGTTAAATAAACTAGTGAGCGAGAGGGACCTATTATGCGCGTTATCGTTTTAGGAAGTGGTGTGATTGGTGTAGCAAGTGCTTACTATCTTGCGCAACAAGGTGCCCAAGTGACTGTGCTTGATCGTCAGTCTGGTCCAGCAAAAGAAACCAGCTTTGGTAATGCAGGGCAAATCTCGCCAGGTTACTCAACCCCATGGGCAGCACCAGGTATTCCATTTAAAGCCGTGAAATGGATGTTTCAACATCATGCACCGCTTGCCATTAATATCGATGGCAGTATGTGGCAGTTACAGTGGATGGCACAAATGCTGAAAAACTGTAATCCACAAAGTTATGCAGTCAACAAAGAGCGCATGATGCGTGTAGCGGAATATAGCCGCGATTGTTTACGCCAACTGAGAACTGAAACGGGTATCAACTACGAGAATCGTTCTAAAGGCACTTTGCAGGTGTTTCGTAATGATGCACAACTTGAAGCGGTGCAGCGTGATATCCAAGTCCTGAAAGAATGTGGTGTCGATTTTAATTTATTGAATGCAGAAGAACTCGGCAGCGTTGAACCTGCACTGGCACACACTGATAAATTGGTGGGTGGATTGCATTTGCCAAATGATGAAACAGGCGACTGTTATTTATTTACCAATGCTTTGGCAAAAGTAGCGCAAGATTTAGGTGTCGAATTTAAATTCGATCAAAATGTTGAGCAATTGATTGTTGAAGGTGATGAAATCAAAGGTGTGCTGGTCAATGGTGTGGTTTTAACAGCTGATCGTTTCGTGCTTGCCTTTGGTAGTTATTCGCGTGATTTCTTAAAACCATTGCAATTGAATCTTCCTGTGTATCCTGTCAAAGGTTATTCATTGACGATTCCAATTGTTGAACCAAAATTTGCACCGCAATCAACGGTTTTGGATGAAACTTATAAAGTTGCGATTACGCGTTTTGACCAACGTATCCGTGTTGGAGGGATGGCGGAATTAAGCGGCTTTAATTTGGGCTTAAATGATGATCGCCGTGCAACTTTGGAAATGGTGACCCAAGATTTATTCCCAGGTGGTGATTTACAACAAGCTTCATTCTGGACAGGTTTACGTCCAATGACACCAGACAGTACACCGATTATTGGTGCAACCAAATATAAAAACCTGTTCTTAAATACGGGTCATGGCACCTTGGGTTGGACCATGGCATGTGGCTCAGGCAAATTGATCAGCGATCTAGTGATGAATCATCGTACCGAGATTAGTACTGACGGTTTATCGATCCAGCGTTATTCACACGCGGCATAATTTTAAGCTACAAGGAAGTTGATTATGCCTCGTCCAATTACTGCGATCATTCATACGCAGGCTTTACGCCAAAATCTTGAACTATTGAGAACGACAGTCCCAAATAGCAAGGTGTTTGCGGTGGTCAAAGCCAATGCCTATGGGCATGGAATCGAACGCGTCTATGATGCCTTTAAAACAGCGGATGGCTTCGCCTTACTCGATATTGAGGAAGCCAAACGTCTGCGTGCATTGGGTTGGACAGGTCCAATCCTGTTACTGGAAGGGATTTTTTCACCTCAAGATTTATTTGATTGTGCTCAATACCAGCTCAGTTTCACGGTGCATAGTGAACATCAGCTGGAGTGGTTACAACAACATATTTATCCAGCTCAGTTTGATATTTTTCTTAAAATGAACAGTGGTATGAATCGTTTAGGGTTCAAGCCACAACAATATCGCCAAGTGTGGCGACATCTTCAGCATCTTAACAATGTCGTGAAAATCACCCATATGATGCATTTCTCCGATGCGGATGGGCAGCGCTTTGGTCAAGCGGGTGTGGACTATCAACTGGCAGAATTTGAGACGCATATTCAAGATTTACCCGGTGAAAGATCGGTCAGTAATAGCGCCGCCATCCTCAGATATCCAACACAACTACATTCCGATTATGTCCGTGGCGGCATCATGCTGTATGGCAGCTCGCCTGATTTCCCTCAGCACAGTATCCAAGATTGGGGACTTGCGCCAACCATGAGTTTGCGTAGTGAACTGATCGCAATCCAGCAGCTAAAAACCAATGAAAGTGTGGGGTATGGCTCAAGTTTTGTCGCTGAACATGCCATGAGCGTCGGCATCGTCGCTTGTGGTTATGCCGATGGTTATCAACGCATCTCTCCTACAGGAACCCCGATACTGGTCAATGGAATTCGTACCCGAACCATTGGACGAGTCAGTATGGATATGTTGGCAGTGGATTTAACACCTGTACCGAATGCTGAAATTGGTAGCGAAGTTGTGCTTTGGGGGACCTCAAAAACAGGAAGTATTTTACCCATTGATGATGTTGCAGCAGCCTCAGGCACCGTCGGTTATGAACTGATGTGTGGGGTGACCGCACGTGTCAAATTTATCAATCAAGACGAAGGAAATCATCATGTCTCATTCTGATATTCAGAAAATCAATAGCACCGAAGTGATGAGTGCAGTCACTGTTTTTAACAAAGTGGTGTATTTATCAGGACAAGTGCCTAAAAATCCAGACCTCGATATTGAAGGGCAGACTCGAGATATTCTCGCAACGATTGAGCAGCTTCTCGATTCGGCAAATACCGATAAATCACGTCTATTGTCGGTTCAACTTTTTCTAAAAGATCTCTCAGATTTTCCGACAGTCAATGCGATCTATGTCGATTGGTTAAAAGGTTGTGTTGCACCTTCTCGTGCCACGATTCAAGCAGATTTGGTCAATCCAAATTGGCTGATTGAGATTGCAGTGATTGCAGCACAAAAATAAAGCAAACAGAGATCGTTTTGCTTAAATAATATAAAAAAAGGTGAAAAGTAACGTATTTGTTGTAGATAAAACAGCAGTAGATGCGTATTTTCTTGCAATCAATATGCGTCCGCCATTTTAAAAGAGAGCGAATTTTCGCAACAAAATAAAAAGGCTGGCGCATATACGAATAAGAAAAAGGGAACTTTTTTATGACGGTTATGCAACAGCATCCAAATGATCAACACGCGCCAAATGATTTACAACGCAAACTTTCCAATCGCCATTTACAACTGATCGCCATTGGTGGTGCGATTGGAACAGGCTTGTTTATGGGGTCAGGAAAAACCATTTCCTTGGCAGGCCCATCGATTCTGTTTATTTACATGATCATCGGGACCATGTTTTTCTTTTTGATGCGGGCACTGGGTGAGTTGTTGCTTGCCAATTTACAGTATAAATCTTTTGTGGATATGGCACATGATTTGATCGGGCCATGGGCAGGCTACTATATTGGCTGGACCTATTGGCTGGGCTGGGTACTGGTCGGAATTGCGGATTTGGCCGCAGTCATTAATTATCTTGGTTTCTGGTTACCTGAAGGTGTGTCATTTACGCCGATGGGACAAGCATTGATTAGTGCGGGTTGTGTGCTGTTTGTGCTGGGACTTAATTTGTTGACAGTACGTTTATTTGGTGAGATTGAGTTTTGGTTTGCCTTGATTAAAATTTTAGCGATCATTGCCTTGATCGGCGTCGGCGGCTATATGATTTTTAGTCACTTCCAAGCGCCTGAAGGTGCGGTAGCATCGCTCAGTAATGTTTGGTCGCATGGCGGTATGTTCCCTAAAGGCTTGGATGGCTTCTTGGCCGGTTTCCAAATTGCTGTTTTTGCCTTTGTCGGGGTAGAGTTAGTGGGAACCACAGCAGCTGAAACCAAAGATCCGCATAAAAATCTTCCAAAAGCCATTAATGCGATTCCGATTCGAATCATTTTGTTCTATGTATTGGCCTTATTGGTGGTGATGGCTGTTACGCCGTGGGATAGTATTCGTGCGGATAAAAGCCCATTCGTGGAATTATTCCTGAATGCAGGGATTGTCACTTCTGCAATTATTATGAATTTGGTGGTGTTATCGTCGGTGATGTCATCCATGAACAGTGGCGTATTTTCGACCAGCCGAATGTTGTTTGGTTTATCTAAAGATGGTCAAGCACCTGCGGCATTGGGACGTTTATCGAAGAAAGCGGTACCTGCCAATGGACTGTTTTTTTCCTGCGTTTTTATTATGGGGGGTGCAGTACTCCAGTATTTCGTACCGAATACACTGGAAGCATTTACCTTGGCGAGTGCTCTGTGCGTGATTTTATTCATCAGTGTATGGAGTCTGATTATGGTGTGCTATATCCGCTACCGTAAATTGCGTCCTGAATTACATGTGCAGTCGAATTTTAAAATGCCGGGTGGCGTTTGGATGTCCTATCTGGTGATTCTCTTCTTGCTATTTGCCTTGGTGATCTTGGCACTTGAACCTGATACCTTGAAAGCATTGTATGTGAGTCCATTGTGGTTGTTGATTCTGGCTGCAACATATCAGTTGGTGTACAAACCACGATTACGGAAACTTCAACGAGAACTGGTATAAAACAGTCTCAAATCCTAGATGCTAAGAGCTAGCCTACAAGACTGGCTCTTTTTATATCTGTCATTTGAATCGTTAATCAATGAGCAAATGTTGGTATTGATCAGCTTGTTTGCGTAAGTAATCCCAAACCAGTTTAATTCGTGGCTCATGTTGTAAATCAACGAATGTCAGCATCCAAAAGGTATGGTTGAAACGAACTTGTTCAGCTAAAACGGTTTCAAGCTCAGGTTTATCATCTGCTAGAAACTTGGGTAATATGGCTAACCCTGCGCCAGCACTGACCGCAATTTGCTGTGCCAAAATGCTACTACTGCGAAAATTTGCAGTGAGTTTTAAGGGTAAGCGTTCTAGACAATACAGCTCAGGGCTATAGACCAAATCATCAATATAATTGACAAAACGATGTTGGGTTAAATCTTCTAAACGACGAATGGGGGGAGTGTTGGCTAAATAATTTTTACTGCCGTAAATTTTTAAACAATAATCTGACAAGCGCGTGATGATATAAGGACCAGATGTGGGACGTTCAATCGAGACCACAATATCGGCTTCACGATGCGAAAGCTTAATCATTTTCGGCACAGGAATTAGGTCGATGGTGAGCAGAGGATATCGAATCGAAAACTCCGCCAGCAGTCGTGCAAGAAATGCAGTCCCAAAGCCTTCAGGTGTGCCAATTCGCACACGACCTTGTAAGGGTTGATGTGGTTTTTCAATCTGAAGAAAGGCTTGTTCCATTTGCTCTACCTGAGGAACGAGTGCTAAACCTTCAAACGTCAGTTCATAACCAGAAGCTTCTCGTTTGAATAAAGTCGTCCCTAAAGCCAGCTCCAATGCCTGAATTCGTCGAGCAACCGTACTGTGCTCGACGCCAATGATGCGTGCCGCACTGGTTAAGGTTTTGGTTCGTGCCAGAACCAGAAAAAACTGTAGATGATCCCAATCCACTTTCATTGTTATTGTGTCCCTTGTGCATATTTGCACACCAATCGTGCATTAATTTGCGTTGGTGGTCAAAGATTTGTTTGCTAGTCTCAACCAAAGGTTAAAAAAAGAAAATACGACGAATCGCTATTTTCAAACATCTGAACACAATAAAAATAGGGCCTATGGAGAGGTTATGAATACAATCCAGAAAATCGAGCTGGAAACAGCCAAATTATTGATCAATGGACAGTTTGTCGAGTCTGAAACCGAGCAATGGCAAGATATTGTCAATCCTGCGACGCAGGAAGTGATTGGTCGCGTGCCTTTTGCAACGGTTCAAGAGGTTGATGCTGCGATTCAAGCTGCACAAGATGCTTTTGCCACTTGGCGTCTAACGCCGATTCAAGCACGTATGCGCATCATGCTGAAGTTGCAAGATTTGATTCGTGCCAACATGAAAGAGATTGCTAAAGTATTGACCGCTGAGCAAGGCAAAACCTTAGCCGATGCAGAAGGCGATATCCAACGTGGCTTAGAAGTGGTCGAACATGCCTGTTCTGTCGGTACTTTACAAATGGGTGAGTACATCGAAGGCGTGGCACGTGGTGTGGATACCTATACTTTGCAACAACCATTGGGTGTTTGTGCGGGCATCACTCCATTTAATTTCCCTGCCATGATTCCATTGTGGATGTTCCCGATGGCGATTGTCTGTGGCAATACCTTTGTACTTAAACCCTCTGAACAAGACCCATTAACCACGATGATGTTGGTCGAACTTGCGATTCAAGCAGGTGTACCTGCTGGTGTGTTGAATGTGGTACATGGTGGTAAAGAAGTGGTGGATCGTCTGTGTACACATCACCACATCAAAGCGATTTCCTTTGTCGGTTCAACTGCGGTGGGTACCCATGTGTATAACCTCGCAGGGCAACATGGCAAACGTGTGCAGTCGATGATGGGTGCGAAAAACCATGTGGTGGTGATGCCTGATGCCAACAAAGAACAAACCCTCAATGCTTTGGTCGGTGCGGCTTTTGGTGCAGCAGGACAACGTTGTATGGCACTCTCAGTTGCTGTGATGGTGGGTGAAAGCAAACAATGGGTTCAAGAGCTGGTTGAAAAAGCCAAAACCTTGAAAGTTAATGCAGGACATGAACCGAATACAGATATCGGACCTGTGATTTCTCAACGTGCCAAAGCACGCGTGATTGATTTGATTAATAGCGGTGTCGAGCAAGGTGCAGAGCTACTACTCGATGGTCGTGATGTGCAGGTCAAAGGTTATGAATCAGGGAACTTTGTTGGTGCGACTATTTTTAATGGCGTGACCACAGACATGCGCATCTATAAAGAAGAAATCTTTGGCCCAGTTTTGGCGATTATTTCTGTCGATACTTTAGAAGAAGCGATTGAGCTGATCAATGCCAATCCATTTGGTAATGGTGTTGGACTGTTTACTCAAAGTGGTGCGACAGCACGTAACTTCCAGAACCTGATTGATATTGGTCAAGTGGGGATTAATATTCCAATTCCTGTGCCTGTACCATTCTTTAGCTTTACAGGTTCGCGTGGTTCAAAGCTAGGTGATTTAGGTCCTTATGGTAAGCAGGCGGTACAGTTCTATACGCAGACTAAAACCATTACCAGTCGTTGGTTTGAAGATAGCCATGAAGTTGGCGGTGTAAATACCACCATCAGTTTACGTTAAGGGAGAATCAGGGATGAATATCGCCTTTATCGGTCTCGGAAATATGGGCGGCAGAATGGCCCATAACCTGCTCAAAGCAGGTCTTACAGTCTATGGTTATGACCTCAGTGAAGTGGCGAATCAGCACTTTGCTGAAGCAGGTGGCGTGGTCTGCGACAGTCCACAAGCAGCAGCCCAACAAGCAGATGTGGTGATCACCATGTTACCAGCAGCCAAGCATGTCAAAGAGGTTTACCTCGGTGAGGAGGGCGTGCTGGAAGTCTTAAAGGCAGGGGCATTGTGTATTGATAGTAGTACCATTGACCCGCAGACCATCAAAGATATCGCTGCGCTTGCGCAAACTAAAAATATTCACATCTGTGATGCGCCTGTGTCGGGTGGCACCATTGGCGCACAAGCAGGCACTCTCACTTTTATGGTGGGTGCCAATGATCAGACCTTTGAGGAAGTCAAACCTGTGCTCAGCCACATGGGCAAGAATGTCATTCATTGTGGCGATGTTGGCGCAGGACAAATTGCCAAGATTTGCAATAACTTAATTCTCGGGATCTCGATGGCTGCTGTGGCAGAGGGCATGGCATTGGGTGCCAAATTGGGGATTGATCCGCAAGCATTGGCAGGTGTGGTGAATACTTCAAGTGGTCGTTGCTGGAGTTCAGAGATTTGTAATCCGTGGCCACATATCAATGAAAATGCGCCTGCTTCACGTGGCTATCAAGATGGCTTTGCGACACAACTGATGCTGAAAGATTTAGGTCTGGCAGTCGAAGCTGCGGGTCAGGTCAAACAGCCTATTTTGTTAGGTGGTATGGTGCAGCAGCTATATCAGCAGATGTGCATGCGTGGAAATGCGCATTTGGATTTCTCCAGCATTATTCAGCAATATCTTCCAGAAGAAGTTTAAACATCAAGCCATTGGATGGCTTGTAAACCAATAAATGCAACTCTGTCGTAAATAACTACAAATCCAGACTGAGGGAATAGAGATGTTGAATTATAAAGATGTGGCACACGCATTTGATTTTGAAAATACGGCTCAACACATGTTGTCAGGTTCGTTGGATGCACTCAATGCATGTTTTGAGTGTTGTGACCGACATGTAGACGGTGAAAAAATCGCCTTGTACTGGCAAGGCAAAGATGGACGCAAGGAGCAATATAGCTTTGCTCAACTAAAACAGTGGTCCAGTCAATTTGCCAATTTTCTAAAATCACGAGGTGTACAGGCAGGCGATCGTATTTCGGGTTTATTACCACGAACGCCTGAACTGATCGTGACGATCTTTGCTGCTTGGCGAATTGGCGCGGTATATCAACCGCTGTTTACGGCCTTTGGGCCAAAAGCGATTGAGCATCGCATTCAACTTGCACAAAGTAAGTTAGTGGTGACGGATGTGGGCAATCGCAGCAAGCTCGATGAAGTTGAACAATGTCCAGCTATCGTGACCGTTGCTGATGCAGGAGGTTCAGCGCTCAAGGCCAGCGATTTTAATTTTTGGCAGGAGCTGAATCAGCAGTCTGATCAATGTGAATTAGTCATGCGTAATCTGCATGATCCATTCTTATTGATGTTTACCTCAGGTACTACTGGACCTGCAAAACCGCTCGAAGTTCCACTAAAAGCCTTGATTGCATTTGGTCGCTATATGCAAGATGCGATTGGCTTAACTGAAGATGATGCTTTTTGGAATATTGCTGATCCGGGTTGGGCCTATGGTTTGTACTATGCGATTACGGGGCCGTTATTCTTGGGACATGCGACGTTGTTCTACGAGGGTGGATTCAGTACGGATAGTTTGTGTCAAATCGTCAAGGATTATCAAATCACCAACTTGGCAGGTGCACCAACGGCCTATCGTATGATGATGGCAGCTGATCCAGCACAAATGGCGCCGTTAAAAGGTCAGTTCCGTGTGGTCAGTAGTGCAGGTGAGCCGCTGAATCCAGAAGTGATTCGCTGGTTTAAACAAGTTTTAGATGCACCGATTTACGATCATTACGGACAAACTGAAGTGGGTATGGTGGTCTGTAACCATCACGGTTTAAGCCATGAAATACGTGCAGGTGCGGCAGGTTTTCCAAGTCCGGGTTATCGGGTTGCCGTGGTCAATGAGCAAGGCGAAGAGCTTCCGCCAGACACCGCCGGAATTTTAGCGGTGGATATCAGCCAGTCGCCAATGATGTGGTTTGGTGGTTATAAAGAAAGCCGTAAATCACCTTTCGTTGGCAATTATTACTTAACAGGCGATACCGCTGAGTTACATAGTGATGGCAGTATGAGTTTTGTAGGGCGTAGCGATGATGTGATCACGACATCGGGCTATCGCATCGGTCCATTTGATGTTGAAAGTGCATTGCTCGAACATGATGCCGTGATCGAAGCTGCGGTGATTGGTGTACCTGATCCAGATCGTACCGAACTGGTTAAAGCCTTTGTTATTTTAGCGGCAGGCGTGCAGTCTACGGTTGCTTTGGCAGAAGAATTAAGCCAATTTGTGAAAAAACGTCTTTCAGCGCATGCATATCCACGTCTAGTGGAGTTTGTTACCGAGTTGCCGAAGACACCGAGTGGTAAAATCCAACGTTTTTTATTGCGCAATCAGGAAATTGCTAAGCAACAAGCAAAAGCAGGGTAAGGGAAATAACAATGCAATTTACCGAAGAACAATTGTTAATTCGTGATATGGCGAAAAGTTTCGCCCAAGAACAAATTAAACCGAATGCCAGTGATTGGGATCGAGATGGCACCTTTCCCAAAGCTGCGTTGGCGCAGATGGGGCAGCTTGGTTTTATGGGGATGCTCGTCCCAGAGCAATGGGGTGGGTCAGATACGGGAAATTTGGCCTATGTGTTGGCACTCGAAGAAGTCGCAGCAGCAGATGGTGCGACCTCGACCATTATGAGCGTACATAATTCGGTGGGCTGTGTACCTATTTTAAAATTTGGCAATGACGAGCAAAAGGAGCGTTTTTTAAAGCCCCTAGCTCAAGGCGAAATGATCGGCGCATTTGCTTTAACCGAACCCCATACCGGTTCAGATGCAGCAGCCATCAAAACCCGTGCGGTTAAAGACGGTGACGATTATATTCTCAATGGTGCAAAGCAGTTTATTACTTCTGGTCATAATGCAGGGGTGATTATCGTCTTTGCCGTGACTGACCCAAGCGCAGGTAAAAAGGGTATTAGTGCCTTTCTCGTGCCACGTGATACACCGGGGTATGAGGTCATTCGTGTCGAAGAAAAGTTAGGTTTACATGCTTCGGATACCTGTCAGATTGCTTTGACCGATGTGCGTGTGCATAAAAGTTTGATGTTGGGTAAAGAGGGCGAGGGTCTGAAAATTGCACTTGCCAATTTAGAAGGTGGCCGTATCGGGATTGCAGCACAAGCAGTAGGTTTGGCGCGTGCAGCCTTAGAAGAAGCCACACACTATGCCAAAGAACGTCTGACATTTGGTAAACCAATTTTCGAGCATCAAGCGATTGCCTTCCGTCTTGCCAGTATGGCAACAGAGATCGAAGCTGCACGACAACTGGTTCATTATGCTGCACGTCTTAAAGAAGCGGGTCAGCCTTGTTTGAATGAAGCATCGATGGCGAAATTATTTGCTTCTGAAATGTCAGAGCGTGTCTGTTCAAGTGCCTTACAGGTCTTTGGTGGTTATGGCTATCTGAAAGATTTTCCAATCGAGCGAATTTATCGTGATGCACGAATTTGTCAGATTTATGAAGGTACTAGCGATATTCAACGTTTAGTGATCGCACGTAGTCTATAAAACTCAAACAAGGATTGAATGATGCAGTGGCAAACTATTTTATTAGAAAAGCGTAATGGTGTTGGGTTAATTACCCTCAATCGTCCTAAAGCTTTAAATGCGCTAAACAGTGAATTGATCAGTGAAGTGAATCAAGCTCTCGACCAACTGGAAAAGGATCGTGAGATTGGTTGTATTGTGTTGGCAGGTTCGGAAAAAGCTTTTGCAGCAGGTGCGGATATTAAGGAAATGGCACAGCTAAATTTTCCTGATATTTATTTTGATGATTTTTTCCATCTTGCTGATCGTATTGCTCAACGCCGTAAACCTTTGATTGCTGCGGTGAGTGGCTATGCTTTGGGTGGTGGTTGTGAATTGGCACTGATGTGTGATTTTATCTACTGCGCTGATAATGCCAAGTTCGGCTTACCAGAAGTGACTTTGGGCGTAATTCCAGGAATCGGTGGAACACAACGTTTAACTCATGCGATTGGTAAAGCCAAAGCCATGGAAATGTGCCTCACCGCACGACAAATGGGTGCAGTAGAAGCTGAGTTAAGTGGTTTGGTTGCACGTGTATTCAACAAAGAAGACCTACTCGAACAAACCCTACAAGCCGCTGAACAAATTGCGACACGTTCTCTGACCGCAAACATGATGCTGAAAGAAACTATTAATCGAGCTTTCGAAGTCAATTTGACCGAAGGATTACGATTTGAACGACGTATGTTCCATTCAATTTTTGCCACTGCGGACCAAAAAGAAGGCATGCAAGCATTTGTAGAAAAGCGGCAGGCAAATTTTAAAAATCAATAAGAGATCAACAAAATGAACAAAGAAAATCACTTAATGATTGAGCAACAAGGTGGTCTAGGCATGATCAGTTTAGATCGAGTGACACATCTGAATGCCTTATCGCTAGAGATGATTGAGGGGATTCAAACTCAACTTGAACTTTGGCGAAATGATGCTGCTATCCAAGCCGTTTTGTTCAAATCGAATAGCCCGAAAGCCTTTTGTGCAGGAGGCGATATTCGCTATCTGTATGACAGCTATAAATTGGGCACGACCGATCATCAGGGGTATTTTAGTGCCGAATATAAGATGCTCACCACCATACGTGAGTACCAAAAACCTGTCATCGTTCTGCTCGATGGTTATGTGCTTGGTGGTGGTTTTGGCTTAGCGCAAGCCTGCCACATCATTGTGAGTAGTGAAAAATCAAGCTTTGCCATGCCTGAAACAGCGATTGGTTTTTTCCCAGATGTCGGTGCTACTCATTTCCTATCGCGCTTGGATGACATAGGCGTGTATATGGCGATTACAGGTGAGCAAATCAGTAGCAGTGATGCCCTTTATTTGGACTTGATTGACTACCATGTGCCGAGCGAAAAACTTCAAGCCTTGCAAGAAGCTTTGGTTGAGACGTCCAGTTTAAGCAAAGAAGAGATTGAACACATTATTGCTCAATTTATCACTCGCCCTGCTGAGAGTGAATTGAAACAGCATGCTGAAGCGATTCGTAAACATTTTGGTTTTCAACATTTGGATGAGATTGAGCAAAGTCTTGCAAATGAACAAGATGAGCAGTTAAACGCATGGGCCAGCAAATTATTGCATCTACTGCAACAACGCTCATTCGTAGCAAAACAAACCAGCTTGAAACTACAACATCTTGGACGCGGACTTTCTTTGCAACAATGCATGCAACTTGAACGTGATTTACAGGATATTTGGTTTGAGCATGGAGACTTTATTGAAGGCGTGCGTGCACTGATTGTCGATAAAGACAAACAACCACAATGGAAACAAGCCAATCCAGAACTGGAGCAAATATTAGAAAAGCTGAGCTAAATTCACCTGATAAAAATAACAAAAGCTCACTGAAATATAGAGCGTTAAAACGCTTATGGTCAGGGTTGTCCATAAGCGTCAAAGTTAAAACAAAAAGATCTAAATAAGGATAATTGTGATGCAAGCAACAGATGGAAACGGTTCGTCCCCTAAAAAGTCGTCACATCGATTGGCAGGGATTTCTAGCATGGTTGGTACCACCATCGAGTGGTATGACTTTTTTATTTATGGTGCGGCAGCGGCACTGATTTTCAACAAATTGTTTTTTCCTAATCTTGACCCACTGACAGGTGTACTCGCAGCATTTGGTACCTATGCAGTGGGTTTCATCGGACGACCTTTAGGTGGTCTAGTATTTGGTCACTTTGGTGACAAGATCGGGCGTAAGTCCATGTTGTTACTGACTCTAATGTTGATGGGTATTCCCACTGTATTGATTGGATTGTTACCCACTTATGAAACAATCGGCTATTGGGCTGCAATTTGTTTAGTGATCTTGCGCTTTATTCAGGGTATGGCAATGGGTGGAGAGTGGGGCGGTGCTGTGCTCATGGCAGTTGAACATGCACCTGAGGGCAAAAAAGGATTTTGGGGTAGTTTGCCTCAAGCCAGTACCGGTGGTGGTTTAATGTTGGCCTCAATAGCGCTTGGCTTGGTGTCCTTACTGCCCGAACAAGCATTGTTTAGTTGGGGCTGGCGTATTCCATTCCTCGCAAGTATCGTTTTACTGGGTGTAGGATGGTATATCCGTGTCAAAGTGCCTGAATCTCCTGACTTTGAGAAGGTTAAGCAACACGCTGAAAACATTAAAGTTCCTGCTTTAAAAGTCTTTAAACAACATCCAAAACAGTTGATTACAATTATTGTGGCGCGTGCTGCTGAAAACGCATGGTTTTATATTGCATCAACATTTACCTTGGCTTATACCACGACCCAATTGGGTATTCCGCGACAAGATATTTTGTTTGCTACCATTTGTGGTGCAGCCGTGATTCTGTTTATGACACCTTTATGTGGACATTTGTCTGATAAGGTCGGTCAGCGCAATATGTTTATGTTTGGCTTATGTGTGCTGGCAGTATTTAGTTATCCATTCTTTAGTATGCTCAATACCAAAGATCCTGTACTAGTGTGGACTGCGATTGTATTGGCGATTGGTGTGGTGTTCCCGATTATGTATGCGCCGCAAGCACAATTATTCGCGCGTCAGTTCCCAGCTGAAATTCGTTATAGTGGGATATCTATCTCAGTGCAGTTGGCAGGTGTATTGGGTGGTGGTATTGCACCGTTGATTGCAACCAAGTTATTGAGTGTCGGTGGTGGCAATCCATATTTGATTATGATTTATATTGGTTCGATGGCAATGATTGCGATAGTCGCAACAACCTTTATGCCACGTGACCGAATTACGCAAACTTATCAGCAATCAAATGAATTAGATTTAAAAACGAAGATTACTGATCAATCCTAGTTGTGAAATCTAGAGATAAGAAAAAAGCCCTAATCTTTCGACTAGGGCCTTTTAAATTTGACGTCGTAAACGTAATTTGAACTCATGATTACAAGTATGATTTATTCAATTAAACTTTAGTACTAAGAATTGTTTGAGTTTCAAATATGATCGAGATTGCTCAACAGCAAGATTCAAAAGAAATTTTAAATGTTATCAAGCAAAGTATAGAATCTTGCTCTTTAGATCATGATAATAATCAAAATGTTATTGATGAATGGTTATCGAATAAAACTGAAGAAAATATAATTAATTGGATAAACAACTCTTATTCGTATATGTACAAAAAGGACAATAAGATTGTAGGTTTTATTTTGATGTGGTTTTGTTGCACAAAGATTTGAAATGCAAAGCGCCCCTAATTGAGCCAAATTTAAGGCGTAACTTGGGTAAGTGGTCGACCTAATTCCGTAAACCTGTTGAGGACTGCTACACGTGCATGAATTTCATTCACCTGACTAGGAAAGCTTCTTGCCATTAATTTATCGCCTAATAATTTAATGCAATGCATCTTGGTTTCCACCAAACTTCGTCGATGATAGCCTGACCATTTTTTCCATAGTCTCCTGCCTAAACGTTTAACTGTTCGAAGTAATTCATTTCGTTCTAGCGAGCTGATCTTTGTATCTTTCCATGGTTTCGCATTTTTTCTAGGTGGAATCACCGCATGCGCTTGCCGATCTGCAATGACCTGACGGCATTGCTTGGTGTCATAAGCTCCATCGGTATAAACAGAGTCAATCTGCTCATCTTGTGGAATCTGATCGAGTAAATCACCAAGCACTTGTGAATCACTGACATTATTTGTAGTGAGTTGAATAGCGCGTATTTGAAGGGTTTCAGCATCTATACCAATATGTAGTTTACGCCATTGGCGACGATATTCAGGTCCATGTTTCTTGCGTTTCCATTCGCCCTCACCTAGAAACTTCATGCCTGTAGAGTCTATGAGTAGATGCAGCCCATCGCTACTTTTTTGGTAGCTGATTGCAATATCAATATGCTTTTGTCTTCTACAAAGCGTACTGTAATCTGGTGCGGTCCAATTTAATCCACAAAGTTTAATCAGACTTTGCACAAAGCCAGTGACCATACGTAAAGATAGACGGAATAAGGATTTAATCATTAAGCAGCATTGGATAGCTGCGTCGGAGTAGGTTTGATTTCGCCCTTGTTTGCCTTTTGATGGAGCATACCATTGCGTAGCAGGATCAAACCAAATGGCAATATTTCCGCGACTCATGAGTGCTCGGTTATATGCGGGCCAATTGGTTGTGCGGTAGATTTTGTGTGTAGGCTTCTTCATTTGAAAATTATATCGCTGAAAAAGCTTTTACAGATAGGTTTGTGCAACAAAGCCTTTTGATGTCTAAAGGTGGAGTCATCCTTCTAAATTATGTTTTACCTGATTATCAAGGCGATGGTATAGGAAGTGCAATGGTTGATTTCATCATTTCTCTTTCTAGCTCTTATCAGATTGATAAAATTAAGCTTGAATCAACGCTCACCGCTAGGAAATTTTATGAAAGCAAAGAGTTTGTGATATTGGAAGAAACATATGAACATGAAAAATTGATAAGTTTTAAAATGGAACGAAGACTCAGTGAGAATTCAATTTAAACAATAAGAAAAAAGCCCTAATCTTTCGACTAGGGCCTTTTAAATTTGGAGCGGGAAACGAGACTCGAACTCGCGACCCCAACCTTGGCAAGGTCACCGAGATTTATTCCATTAAATGACGCTAATTATAAGTATATGATTTAATTGATAGTATGTGTTTTTTGGTGGAGTAAAATTTTTAGTAATTTAGATCATTTAAGGGTATTTTGGTCACTTTATTTTAGACATTTTAGTTTGTAAAAGTCACCTATTTTTTGATACTGATTTTCATGAGAAATAACAATATTATATGATTTAATATAATGATTCTTAATCCTCATGAAAATGTTTTATATTCAATTCAATAAATGAATATTATGCTCAATCCTATTTTGGATCATTTGGATAGTTTCTGCTTGAATTTGTCCAGGTAATAGATCATGAGCGATATTGCTGAATCGGATTGCAACCTTACAAATCGAACTAATAATTTCATCGACTTCTTGGGCAGAAAGTTCCGCTTCCTGAGTACCAAGTTTTACAAGAGCTTGTCGAGGAATATCCAGTGCCTCACCCATGATATCCATTTGATGATATCCACCTGGCCCTTCACAGAAAGTAACATCATAGGCAGGGGAGAGTTTCCATTGCCCATTTTGGGACATCAGAAATGAAAAGTTTTTGCAATGATCATCTCGATTATTGAAGACTACATTGAAAACAGCTCGCTTGAATGCAATTGCTTTTTCGCGAACATCATTGGTGCAAAAGTGTGCAGCGCGAAGAAAGTTACTGTAGTCTAAACTCCCTGGTGATTTAAAATCAGCTCCGGTGAAGGCAGCTAAACTTTGCATAGGGATACGCATACCTTCATGGCGGTCAAATCTTTTTGATGCAAATGCGGTTAATCCATTCGGAAGAGTAAAATATTGAGTATCAGGGGTGTCAATATGACAATGACGCAAACATTCTGCATAGACAGCTTCAATTGCACAAACTTCAGGATGCTCTTGCTGAGCGGGAAATTTGATCAGCCATGCTTCATGTTGATGTGAGCTAACTGTTGAGAATTCGTTGGTGACAGGATCACGGTAGACGAGCGCTTTTGGCCTTGCACCTTGTGGAGATCCACCCATAATTAATAAATGCTGTAAAAATTCTGCACCTTCTCCTTTGAGAACTTCCTGAACTTCTTGAGCGAGTTTAATCAGTGGAATATTTTCAGTTAATGCTAACTCAGGTGCTGAAGGTTCAAAGGATAATGCCCCCATTGCATGTGTATTAATATACGTGAGTCGTTCTAATGGCCCAATCCGTGCTGGATTGAGTCCATTTTTTTTAAATAAGCGATCCATAAGAAGCATGCCCCAACCATCGGGTAGGGCATCATATATAGGACCTGGCAATCCCATTTGATGTGTAGGAAAGTTCGTTCTTAATGAGTCACCTTTTAATGGAAGTAGGTAAGAGGAAAGTTCTAAACCTTTACTGATCGCTTCTGCACTGTATTCAAAGGCGATTAATGGCCGACCTGTGATTGCGGTTGAGGAGACCAGTGTACCCCAAAGCCAATATTCACCCCATCCATTGTAGTAAACATTAAGTTTTTTGAGCATGCACTTATTTCCTTTTGATACGTTGGCGAGCCGTATTGCTCTCATAGCGGAGAATGTCATTTACACTGTTTAAATGAGGTTTGAAGAGTTCCTCTAATTCTTTTAATCGGCCCAATACCATGGCAACGCGTACTAAATTTTCAAATGAAACATTTCGACCAGCTTCCAGATTAGATACTGTATTCACACTAATACCAGCACGTGTAGCGACGTCTGCCTGAGTCATTTCTAGATAAAGTCGTTCTTTGCGAAGCCTTTCACATAATAAAGTAACAACCTCTTCAGGTTTTTTGAATTTTAAATCCATAATATTGGGTCTTATATCTATATATATCTATTAAAACACAAAATAATGGATTTATAAAATAAGCCATTTGATCGGTAAGGAGGGTGCTTAATTGGCCTGATTAGATCTTATTAGATTAAAGAAGTCTAATTAGACATTTACAATCTAATAGAGCCTAACAACCTGCTTTAAGCTCAATCAGTTTCGCCTGTTGTCGCGAGGAACCGGTATTTGCTATCAGGTTAATCTGGAATATCTGGTACAAGTGGTTTGGAGCAATGAGGTCGATGGGCAGCGCTTTGCCTTGCCTGATACCTTAATTTAGTACCGATTCACAATTTATTCATCATATTCTGAAAATATTGCTTCAATTTCATCCCACTGCGGCAATTTATACTTTTTTTATTCACTTCAAATTGTAAATCAATACTGCAAATTCTTGTTTAAATGATCATTAAATTTTGTGCTAACTTGGACAGACATTTTTGGCTAGTGGGACAAACAGTTATTGCTCTTTAAAATGATTAATTTAATCACTCACGCTTGGAAGTCTATATTAAATCATTACAGGAATGACTGGTAAACCACGAATAAGAATGCGTGGCAAACTTATCCAATAATTTGCATTAAAGATGAGAAACTATCATGAGATACATCAGTAGTTTGAATACCCCAAGTGCTTTTGCATCTTTATACTTGAAAGAGAACTTGATTCGCTCTTCCTCCTCATTCAGGCTAAAATTTTCTGTCCGTAATGCTAAATCCTGTAATGTGCTTTTGAGCTCTGTCTTGCTCTGCTGAGAGAGTTCTAAATGAAGATATTTTTTGGGAAATAGGCTATGAATAAAAGAAAGAAGTTTCTTCAGTTGCCGTTTTTCATTGAGTTCAAAAATTAACTGGGCTGAATTGGGCTGAACTTTTTCAAGATAAATTGAGTAGATCGTATGAAGCTGTTTTTTGTATTTACTTTGTACATTTGCATAACGCTCCTGAACATGTTGAATGACCTTTTTTTCCTCCTGATTGGTTGGCAACATGGTGACCAATGCATTCGGAGTTTTCCTTAAAAAATCTGTGGTAAATAACCTCGATGATTTTTTTTGGTTTACACAGGAGGTTTTCAAATGCTGGGCTCTAGCACGTAATTTTTGCGCGATTTGCAAAGGAATGGCTTCAGGTAACATAAGGTCTTGTTCTTTTTCTACTGCAAGAATGTGATGCAATAATTCAAAAGTCATCTCTGAGTCATGAGCTCCTAGCATCAGTGAATCAGGCGATTTCTGTTGACCTAGTTGAAATTGATGATCATGTTGCCTGTAACGGTCTTTAGTGAGTTGCTCAAATAAAAACTGTTTGATCGCCCGCTGCTGAACAGGATATTTAATAGAATCATCATGTTTCAGAATATTAAAATAGGCTTCTTTAGGAAGCGGGCTGTGCATTTGATTCAGCTGGTAGCTAATTGCTAGATGCATTAAATGCAGATAGTTTGAACAGGTCGTTTCAGGGGTTAGGTGCCCGGCAAAATGAGAAAGTGCATACCAGGTTTGCTGAGTATTTCTGTTTCGTAGCAAGGCATAACGGATACGTAATTGCTCATGTGGGCTATAGTCAGTAAATGCATCTGCAAGAGTTGAGTTTTTTAAAACCAGGTAAAGATGATTAAATGCAGAATGGCGCAGACTATGGTAAGTAAAATTGTGTTCTCCAAAAACTGGCTGGATCAATTGTTTCAATAGAGCATTGACTTCATTTTCATGAGTTTCTTCTAAGGACTGTTTTAAAAACAGCGGCTGTGCAACTGATTTTCCTTGTTCTTTTAGCAGACGTTTTCTATTCTGACTATATGTTTTCAATGCATGTAATTCGTCTGCTTTAAGTAGATGATGCAGAGGAATCTTGCGGTAAGCAGAGTAGCTTTTTTGATTTTTATTGCGATTGTTGCGAATGGTGAGCATCACAGCATCTTCACTAATAAATAAATCACGTACAAAGATATTCAATGTTTCATTGATCCGTAGTCCGACTCTGAACCCCAGAATAAAAATCAGTTTAAATATATTTTTATCCTGAATTGAAATATCTTGAGTATTTTCGAGCTGCTCTAGCATGCGGTAAAAAATATGGGGCGAGATCAATGCGGTTCTGCAGATTTTTACCTGGATTAAATTATCCAGATCAACACTGGGTGTGTTAAAAAATAAGGTCTGTTTGTGATGAAACTCCTGTAGACGTTTTTGTAGAGTTGCTCGAGCTGTCTCTGCTTTCAGTAGAAGCATTTCTCCATACAGATCTTCAAAATCGGCATTTGAAAATGATGAAATGTCTTTGTCTTGCGTTGCCTGCAGCCAATGGACTGCAAACTGTGAAAACATGGTCTTCAGAGAACTTTGCTTGACCGGCTGAAAATCTGCACGTATAAGCTTGCGCTTAAATCGTTGCTGCTGCTGAATAATATGATTGAGAAGGTCCAGTTGAGGTTCCGTTAATTTTGAGCGTAGAATGCTCCACAGCAGCAAACGTTCCAAGGCTGGAGACTGTTTTTTAGCATATAATTCTATGAGTTGATCGCTATAGTTTTTTGCACGAATAGTTTGACGTATTTCTACTAAAATATCGACTTCATCTAACGTAATAGTGACCGTAGGCTTTTTCTGAGGTTTTTCACAAATATTCTGAACTGTATGGGTAGGCGTGGGTTCAGACTGAATAAAATAGGCTGCTAATTGTTTTTCGAGAGGGCTGGAACTGTAAATTTCATTTTTTAGGATACAAATGGACATTTGATCCAGTCCGCAGTTTTTCAGGAACTGTGTATAGTAAAAACCGTATTTTAACAGGTCTTTACAACGTATCTTTTCCTCAGGGAAGCATTCAATAATACAAGCGTTAATCAGATGTTCTGCATCTTCAATATCCGAAAATAAATCAAACTTTTGATGTTTAAGTCTGTAGATCCAGCATTTCACAATGTCGTGTAGCACAAACGTTTTTGTATAGCTGACTGAAAAATCAGGGTTAATTATACGCTGATTACCGAAATTCCGGTTCGGGATTTCGAGTGTTACCATATGATTTAGGTTTAAAAAACTTTGAAATTTCTTTGTTTTTAAAATGATTTTTAAAAAAAATTGCAATTCGGCATGGTTGTAAATGCCATTAAATAATATTGAACTGATCAAACAAAAGCCAAGAGATTGGGTGGGACTGAAGTCATTTCGTTTTGTCCAGTAAGCAATCATATTTTGGGCAAATTGAGTAACTTTTTTACCATGTTTTAAGGTTTCAATATTTTGTAGTGGCAGAGACCTTTCGTACCTTACGGGAGCGGCAGGCACTGGATAGTACTGATTCGATGAAAGATTAAAGCGCTTGATATATTTAGCAAATTCTATACGTGCCATCTGATAGCTACGGATGTTTGACTTACAGTGTTCTAAAAGCTGATTATCAACTTGACGACAAATTTCCGAATAGTTCTCAGGCGTCAGTTCTATACATTTCTCACTAAACAAGTTCAGAAGAAATGCTTTGTTTTTTCTATGCTTTTTTATTCTTTTAAGGGAGTGTGGGTGTTTACTCATTCAATCAGGAACCCGTTAAATGTAGACATACTTTTAAGCTTTAAGAGTCCGACCAGCTTGTCTTGTGCTGCTCTAATTTGATCGTAATCTGTTGTCTCAAAACCTGAATAGCGGTCAAACAGTTCCTGCATAGCTTCGTCATGACCAAAGATGCCTTTTATTAGATCTTCATTGCAGTATTGGGCAAAAAAATAGCGAGCGAAGTGGCGGGTCCAATTGCGCTGTAATGCTATTTCAGTACAGTATTTTTGAATATCAGAAAGTTCCAGATTTCGGACATATCCTTTCGAATTGTAAAATAAGAGCAAGAGATGTTCACCATCCAAGACCTCTTGGATTGCTTGTACTTGTTCTTGCGACAGATAGGCTTTAGTGAGGTGCAGAAAATGTTTCAAATACTTTAGGTAATGCTGTATTTCATCACGGAGAAAATTATTAAAAGGTAAATAGCGTCCAATGGTGCCCGAATAACGCTGCTCTTTATCTGCAACAGCCATCAATTGGTTGTCAAGGTCAATATAATCTAGATTGGGTGGGAAGGACTCACTCGGCCGTGCTGAAGTTGTCAGCATACAAATATGCCAAAGCCAGATTGAATAATGATTTAAAGTCTGAAAGGGATTGGGATTATTCCGAACTTGGTGGTCAAGCTGGTAAAAAAAAGACTGGACGAATGGGAGATCCGGTACTTGCTGACTGCCAAACGTAATAGGGGATTTAAATTCCTCAATATATCCAGTGTCAAGCTGAGGACCAACCAGATCAAGTGTTTGAATATAAATATCTAAGATATCAATAATTTTTGTTGAAAAATAATGGCATGGCGTGTAGTTATTAACGTTTTCTCCTGCCAATAGTTTGCTTTCTAACTCATATCCAAGTTCATTCAGCGTAATATCACTGATTAAACGCGGAAGATTTTGCGCTGTTAAAGGAAAAGTAAGCTCATTGCTGATTCTACGTAGATATTCTTGTACCTCTGAAGCAATATCGGCTTTATCCCACTTTTTTAGCTGAAGTATCTGCATCAAATAAACTTTGGGTAAGGGGATGGTAAAAGAATTGCCGATATTGAGCATGTATTCTTTTAAAAATGTATCTTTAAATTTAGAGCTATCAATACTTTGACGAAAAAAACAGTTTTCATGATTAAAGCGGATTTCTTTACTTTTTGAGCTTAGTAAGAAACGTGTTCGGAATACTAGTAGCTCTTCATAATGCGTCAAACTAAGTACTGAAAATAAAAGCAATGCATGAATTGGAGAGTTTTCTGCCTGTTCTAATAAAATTTGCATAATGTACTGTGCAGTAGGCAAATCGAAGACATGAGGATTTGCCTTGCTCATTAATTCATTCTTGTTTTGATGCAGAATTTTGTTTTTGAGATTATTGATCTGAGCTGTAATAGAACATTGCTCTAGTGAATTGAATTCAAAATTATGGTCTTCAACTTTTTCTATAGTTTTATCCTCACGTGGTTGTTTTGCTATACCGCGTTCAAAATGAGTCTGATACGTTTGTTCATCATCGAGAGATATTCTTGATATCTTTTGAACATCAGTTTGAGGAGCTTCTTTGGCACCTGAACTGCTTTGGCGATTTCGTTTTAAACGTTCAGACTGAGTAAAGACATATTGATAGATAACACGTAGATTTGACAGCTGGCCAATTTGTTTTGCTGTTAATTTTGGAGTAGAACGTTCAAGTAAATCTTTATTCTCTACTTCAGTTTCATTTAAAAACTCAAGCAGATCCTCCAAATCCATAGGAAGAGCTGGTAAGAAGCTATAAAGCCAATGGTATTCCCGCTTTGTGCTGGCTAAACGAAAACGCATACAAAGATTAGCTACAGTGGAGGCATGTTCTTGGCTATCAAGCGATTCAATACATTGAGTATTGAAAATGGCCCATTTCAGTGCATTAGCTTGATAGGCTGAAGGGGTGTTGATCACTGCAACAAGGTAATGAACCAAAGGATATTCACTGATTGATTTGTCTGCAAGTTGTTGATTTATAATATTTTTGATTTCAACGATTTCAGTAGGTTTAATGAAGTCATTGAGTTTGATTGAATTTTGAAAACTTTCTAGCTTTGCTTCTGCTAGTGTTTGATTGAATTTTGAAAACTTTCTAGCTTTGCTTCTGCTAGTGTTTGATAGAATTCTCGAAACGGCTCAAGCTTTAATTCTTGAGTATCTTCTAAGTAACTATATCCGTTCATGATGATATTCCAGCCAGAATTTTTTCCAATGAAAGTGGACCAGCATAATTTGAAATAGAACTTACTGGACTTTTGGATTTAGACAGTCCTGATAATTCTCGTAGATGATTGATAGTTAGAACTTCCTGACCGAAAACTTCCTGAAGATGTGCGGCTAAGTATTGTTCATTTAGCCAATGTGCGATGATATCTAAGCCATGAATTGAGTGATGTAATCCGGAACATAGTAAGGCCTTGACTTCGCTTAAAGCCATGATGGTGAATTCGTAGGAATTATTTTTTTCAGAAGCTCTAAACGTAAATTCAGTTTTATACTTATTGTAAAAATAAGCATAGATCCAGCTGAAATGACTACTAAAAAAATAGTGATCAGCTTTGTCTGTTGTCAGAAGAGGGATTTCGATATTCTGCTTAAAAGTTAAATTCAAGTGATAGTTTTGCTGTTTCTCATTAAGCTGAAAAAATAGAGCAATCCAGATTTGGTAGGCATGCATACATTTTGGATAACACATTAATTGTAAGTTTTTTGAAGATACACGATGACTTTCAATAGCTTTTTTTTTATAGACATATGTTGATGTCTCCCCATATCTATGCCAAGTGGCTGAAAAATAAGCTATAATATTCACGTATTTTTTATAGGGGAGTCAAGGGTTGCACACCCTATATTGTGTTATTAAATTGTAAATTTCACTATATATAGTGTTTTTAATCTTTTTAGCGGTAATTAAAACCCTATTGAATTATGTTTTTAGTAAATATGTAGAATATTTAAGTTGGATTTACAAGGAATTGCATATGGAGATCAAAGAACTGAAACAGGTAAAAGTCATTACTGATGTTTTATGTGATGTATGTAATCAATCAACGCAACTGGAGTTTGGAACTTTATCGGCGCATTGGGACTATGGTTCCAAGCATGACGGGGAAAGATATGAATTGCAGTTATGTGAGAAATGTTTCTTTTATGCCTTGGCGACATTAAGAAAAGAGCGAGCAGATGAGTTTATGTTTGATGAAAATTTTGACCCTTCAACCCTAGATGGGTTTGGGTTGAAGTGAACCTATCACGCGACAGGTTCTAAGAATCCAAAAAATACTGACTCAGATCCAAGCCAGCAACTTCATTTTTAATGGCGAGTAAGCGATTCAGGAAAAATATTTTTCTTTGCTTCGAGGTCACTGAGTTCGGAAAAGGCCTGAATACCGCCTGCGGCTTTAATTCCATCTAAAGCGACAGATAGAGCTTCCTGATCTGACGGGAATGTTTCATCCCATACCGTAGAAGTACCATTTTGGTTTACCACTTCCAGTGTCCAGTCACTATCGGGTAATCGATAAATTAGAACTTCAATTTGCTCATTATCCTCTTGTAAAATTTGAGACAAGGGAGAATCGATTAAATCATTTTCATCATAATCCAGAGTACTGTCATTATCAGACATCAGCGGCAGCCTTTATTGTATTTAACATCCGTCCATAGTAATGAATGAATTAAATTTTGCCTAGCAGTGGATATTATGGGGTACAAAGAATGGCTAAATTCAAAAAATAATTGCCCCGACAATAAAACAAAATAATCCAAAAATTACCCAAATCCAGACATTCGATTTAGGTTTCTCAGTATGTGATGTATAGAGTGGTTGTTGTTCCTGAGCAGGATTGTCTTGGTTGCCAGTTCTGTTCTTATAGGGTTGGTGCTTGGAATAGGATAGGCCTGTGCCTGGAATACCAACGCTGGTTCGGGTGCCTTTTTTGCTAATATTTAAAGAAGCACCAGGTGTGCCAATGCTTGCACTGCTGATGCCTTTATGCGTCAGATTGATTTTTAATCCAGGTAATATTTTAATACTCTTGCGAAATCTGAAGCCCATATTTTTTCCATTTACAAGAACCAGTTTGGTTTCTATCTCAGTTGTCCGGATACAGTGAAATAAGAGTTTGATTCATTCATAGGACTGATCATTTGACTTATCTAGTGAAATATCAGTATGTTCTTTAACATAAGATATTGGCTTTTAGACAATGAATCAAACATCAAATTATTACAATCAACATGCTCAAGCATTTTTTGAAAATACCTATCAGGTTGAGATGGAAAGTCTTTACACACCATTTCTAAGATATTTGCCGGAACAGGCATTGATCCTAGATTTGGGCTGTGGCTCTGGGCGTGACACTCTGGCATTTAAGAAAAAAGGCTATCAAGTTGAGGCAATTGATTATTCTGCCGAGCTGGTTGAAAAGGCGAGACAGCTGACAGGCATCGAGGTACGTCAGCAAAGTTTTTATGAGCTGAATGAACTAGCTAAGTATGATGGGATTTGGGCTTGTGCTTCTCTTTTGCACTGTGAAAGAGATCGCCTGACTGAAGTACTGGGGTGCATATTTAAAGCATTAAAGCCAAATGGTGTGTGTTATATGTCTTTTAAATATGGCGATAGAGACCGTGAGAAAGAAGGGCGCAGCTTTACTGACTTGAATGAGCAGCAAGCTTACGACTTACTCAAACAAATAGATCAGGCTTTACTGTTACAGCAATGGATTACTGTAGATAAACGTCCAGACCGTACAGAAGAGTGGCTTAATATTCTGATTAGAAAAGTGCAGGCTTAGATATGTTATTCAGTATAGCCGAAATACCAACCCCTCAAGAACAGTTGAAATTCTTAAAGCATATTCAGCAGATTTTGCAGTCAGGGACGTTTACTTCGACATATAAGTTTGCCTTACTGATAAGTATCACACGTCTGGCGATTGAACAGGGTCAAGATACCGGTGCTGCCTTGCATTTGGAATATCAGGATATTGCTGAAAAGTTTATTGACCTGTACTGGAAACAGTCACTGCCGTTTCAGTTTAACCAGTACGAACCTTTTACCATTCAACAAAGTACAGGTAAGCAAGCAAAGATCATCAGTGAAATCCAAATAGCACAGCAGCAATATAAAACAATCGCCGCTGCAAGAAGGGATGCAACTTTTTGGTTAAAACTGAGAAAATCAGTGGCTGATACAGTAAAAAGAATGCCTGTAGTCTACTTGCAAAATCTGAATGGGCAAACTTTTGAATTTCTCTACCACTTGAATGACTCTAAGGAATCGCTGCAATTATTGCCAAAAGTGATGTATTGCTTGAGGCAGTTCAGTGAAATTATTGAAGAGCTGTGCCAGAAACGTTGGATTGACTTTGTTCGACTGAATAAACAAAACCTTGTTGTCTTGGATGGGCTACCTGATTTGGATGAATTTATGTTTGCTCCTAGTCGTAGTCAATTGGGGCAAGTCGCAAACTTTCTCATTGACCTACAAGAATGTCAGTGTTTCTACTGTGGCAAGAGTCTTAAAAACAATAAATACGCAGTAGATCACTTTATACCGTGGTCACTTTACCCAGCAGATACGGGGCATAACTTTGTCCTGGCAGATGACAAATGTAACTCTCAGAAAAGTAACTATCTGGCCTCGGAAGAGTTCTTGAATCAATGGCTGGAACGGAATCATTTACATGATCAGCTGATCACACAAGAGATTTCTCAATTGGGTTTTTTAACCGATATTCAGCGTTCGCATCGGGTAGCTGATTGGGCATACAGACAGGCAGTTGAGAATGAGTATTTGGTTTGGTTGGATGGTAGTGAAAAAAAACTAGTCTCTAAACTTATAGAAATTCGTTGTGAGAACAAAGTGATAATTTAATTAATAAGAAAAATATCAGCTATTATCATATTGTCTTAATTACTGCATTTGACAAATGAAACTCATTGATAATATCAACAGCACATTAGGTTCAGATATTGGGGGAAATCTCAGTAGTAAGTCCAGATTAAAGATCGCTGCTTCCTATTTCTCCATCTATGCTTACGCTGCTTTAAAAAAAGAATTAGAAAAGATCGAAGAACTGCAATTTGTTTTTACGTCACCAACCTTTGTCGCTGATAACGTCACAGATAAGCTAAAAAAGGAAAAACGTGAATTTGTCATTCCTAAACAAGATCGTGAAAGCAGTCTGTACGGGACAGAATTTGAAATTCACTTAAAAAATCAGTTATCACAAAAAGCAATTGCTAAAGAATGTGCAGATTGGATACGACGAAAAGCAAAATTTAAGTCAAATAATAGCAATGCGCCGATGCAGGAATTTATCAGCATCCAAAAACCTGAGCAGTCTTTAACCTATATGCCTATTCAAGGGTTTACCCCGATGGGACTCGGTTTTGAAAAAGGCAATGCGATTTCCAATATGGTGAACTGCTTTGATGAGCAGCCGATGGTGCAAACCTATATTCAGCTATTCAATCAAATTTGGAATGACCCCTCAAAAGTTGAAGATGTCACCAGTGAAATTATTCGACACATTGAGTCTGTCTATCAGGAAAATCCACCTGAACGTATTTACTTCTTAATGCTTTACAATATCTTCAAAGATTTTTTAGAAGATATCAATGCAGATGTGATGCCGAATGACCTGACAGGTTATCAAGATACCTTAGTATGGAATAAGCTGTTCAATTTCCAAAAAGATGCAGCCGTAGGCATTATCAATAAACTTGAAACCTATAATGGCTGTATCTTGGCGGATAGTGTGGGTTTAGGTAAGACCTTCACTGCATTGGCAGTGATCAAATACTACGAATTACGAAACAAGAGTGTTCTGGTTTTATGCCCTAAGAAATTGGGAGCGAACTGGACGAATTATAACGCCAATCTAGTCACGAACATTTTTGCCAAAGACCGTTTTAGCTACGATGTGTTGTATCACACCGATCTTTCTCGCAAAGGTGGTGAAACCCTAGGCATAGACTTGGCGAAAATCAATTGGGGCAACTATGACTTAGTTGTGATTGATGAATCGCATAACTTCCGTAACCGTGGCACATTTAAGGATCGAGAAACACGTTATGACCGCTTAATGAATCAAGTGATTCGTCAGGGTGTGAAAACTAAAGTGTTAATGTTATCTGCTACGCCAGTAAATAATCACTTTACTGACCTTAAGAATCAGCTCGCCCTTGCTTATGAAGGGAATGCAGCGTTATTGGAAAATAAGCTCGATACTGAACGTGATATCGAAACCATATTCCGTAGAGCACAGGCCAGCTTTAATGCCTGGGCAAAACTAGATCCTGCCCAACGGACAACTCAAGCGATTCTGAACCTTCTAGATTTCGATTTCTTTAAGCTGTTAGATAGTGTGACGATTGCGCGTTCAAGAAAACACATTCAAACTTTCTATGACACCAAAGATATTGGACAGTTCCCTCAACGACTCAAGCCGATTTCATTCCGTTGTGCATTATCAACCGATCAGGATAGTGTTTCTCTGAATCAAATTTATGCAGATCTGTCTTTAATCAAGATGTCAGTTTATGCACCAGTCAGTTATATCTTTCCAAGTGCTTTAAAAAAGTATGAAGAAATTTTTGATACTCGTGTAGAAGGCAAAGGTAAATTAAGACAGGTAGACCGTGAAAAAAGTTTACAGGCCTTGATGACGGTCAACTTGCTGAAACGCCTAGAAAGTTCTGTCCATGCGTTTAGGCTGACATTGAACGTTTTAAAGAAAAATATTGAAAATGTACTCGCTAAAATTGCGGACTTTGAAGCTCGTCAGGCAGATGATGAGGTCAGTATTTCACCAGACTTTGGCTATGATGAGGATGAGAATGGTGAGTTACTCAATACCGAAGATCTAATCGGAAATAAGCTCAAAATTCATTTGGCTGATATGGATCTGTTGAGCTGGAAAACGGATCTAGACGGTGACTACCACATTATTCTTGGTTTACTGCGAATGATTCAGCCAATTAACGCTGAAAAGGATGCCAAACTACAACATCTTAAAGCGCATGTTGTTGAGAAAATTCAGAACCCAATTAATGCCAATAACCGTAAAGTCATCATATTTACTGCCTTTGCGGATACAGCAAATTATATCTATGAGCATATTGCTCCGATTTTGCTAGAAACCTATGGTCTGCACAGTGCCAAAATTATTGGTAGTGATAATACGTCCACGATCAAAACCCGAGTGGGCAGCCGTCAAAGCTATGACATGCAAGGCTTGCTCACTTTATTTTCACCACAGTCTAAACAAAAGACGGACATATTCCCTGAAGAGCCTAGAGAGATAGATGTACTGATTGCGACAGACTGTATTTCTGAAGGGCAAAACTTACAAGACTGTGACTATTTGATAAATTTTGATATTCACTGGAATCCTGTACGCATCATACAGCGCTTTGGGCGTGTAGATCGGATTGGGTCTAAAAACAACGTGATTCAACTCGTCAACTACTGGCCTGACATTAGCTTGGATGATTACATTAACCTTCGAGAGCGGGTCGAAAATCGGATGGTAATTGTGGACATGACCAGTACTGGTGATGATAACGTGTTGAGTGCTCAATCCAATGACATCGCCTATCGTCGAGAACAATTACAAAAGCTTCAAACTGAAGTTTTAGACTTAGAAGATGCCAACACAGGGGTATCTATTACCGATTTGGGGCTGAATGATTTTCGTATGGATTTGCTCAGTTATTTAGAAGAGCATCCTGAATTGGTGAGATTGCCCAATGGGCTGCATGCAGTTGTGCCTGCACAGCCTGCAATGGGGTTGGACTCGGGTGTCATATTTACATTAAGAGCGCGACACCCTGAGTCGCCTAACAGTCAAAGTAACCGTTTATATCCGTTTTATTTGGTTTATATTAACCAAAATGGTGAGGTGGTATATGACTACACCCAAGCCAAGTACTTGTTGGATGTGGCACGTAAAGCATGTCGAGGAAAAGATCAACCTATACCGAGTGTGTATGAGAAGTTTAACCTGAAAACCAATGATGGACGTAATATGAGTCATTATTCTGAATTATTGGATATTGTGGTCAATACCATTCAGCAGGTAAAAGCTGAAAAGGATATTGATAGCTTGTTTTCGGGCTTAACGACTTCTGCCTTGGTCGATGTTGTTTCGGGGTTGAATGACTTCGAGCTGATTAGCTTTATCGTAATTGAAGACGTTTAACCATGAATTTGTATAAGTTTCCACAGCAGGCAAAAGTTGATCGGTTAATTCCGAAAAATAAATTTTATGAACAGGGCAAAGCCAATAGCAAGGTCGAGCAGTTATTTGTAGACCAAGTGGAAAATATACGCTGGACGTATAAGTTGGCATCATCGACCATTCACTTGCAGGATCAGGAAGACTTAAAGGAAATTCAGATTTTTCGAGTAAAAAGTCGGGTTGAAGATTTAGATGTGTCAATTCTATCTTTCATTGATAAGCTCATTCTCACTCCAATTATTTTTGAAGTGGTTTATCAAGATAAAGTGAAAGTTATTGCAACCTATAAGCGTTTGAATCAAGTAGACAAAACTAAAGCTGTGATAGGTCAATATTATGCTTCTGAGTGGCTAGAAGATCATGATCGTATTGAATTGCCCCTTTACTTAAAACTGGCTGATCTATATGAACATTTCATCGCCCAGATATTGCCGATTGCATCAAGTAAAGATCAAGAAAACGATGACGAATCGGTTTCTATTGAACTTCAATTGCAAAAATCTCAACAACTTGAAAGCTTGCAAAAGCAGCTTGATAAGCTGAAATCCAAGTTGAGAACTGAAAAACAGTTTAATCGTAAGGTTGAACTCAATAAGCATATTCATGCACTTGAATCCGATTTAAACAAATTAGTGAATTAAATATAAAGGTATATTGATGGACAAGTTAAAAATGCACTCGCCAAACTTAGTAGACGCAAACATCGAAAAGATTTCAGCACTGTTCCCCAACTGTATTACTGAAACCAAAGATGAAAATGGTGAACTGAAAAAAGCTGTTGATTTTGACTTGCTTAAACAAGAACTTTCACAAATTTTGGTTGAAGGTGAGCAAGAACGCTATCGTCTTGATTGGGTCGGTAAAAAAGAAGCCATTCTAACCGCCAATGCACCAATTGCGAAAACCTTGCGCCCATGCCGTGAAGAAAGCGTTAACTTTGATAAGACAGAAAACTTGTTTATCGAAGGTGATAACCTCGAAGCACTAAAACTTCTGCAAGAGAATTATTTGGGTAAGGTCAAAATGATTTACATTGACCCGCCATATAACACGGGTAATGACTTTATTTACGAAGATGATTTTGCTGAAAGCACCGAAGCGTTTTTTGAAAAATCCAATCAAGTCGATGAAGAAGGAAATCGCTTAATTGCGAATACCGAAAGCAATGGGCGTTTTCATTCTGATTGGTTAAGTATGATATATAGCCGTTTAAAATTAGCTAGAAATTTACTTTCAGATGATGGTGCAATTTTTATCAGTATAGATGATGGTGAGCAAGCTAATCTGAAAAAAATATGTGATGAAGTATTTGGTTCTAATAACTTTGTTGCTGATGCAATTTGGCGATCAAAAGATAATAGTAATAATGATGCTAAGAAATTCTCAATAGACCACAATCACACATTAATCTATTCAAAACAAAGCTCTTGGCAACCACAGAAATTACATGATGATAGCAAGAGAACACATTTCAAAAATCCTGACAATGATCCTAAAGGGCCTTATTTTGATGGAAATCCATTAAACTCCCCTAATTATAGGGAAAATCTTATATATGATTTGGTTGCTCCAAATGGGAATATTATAACCCCCCCTAAAAACGGTTGGAGATGGTCTAAAGCATTGATGCAGCAAAAAATTGCTAGTGGTGAAATTAGATTCAATGAGATGCAAACTAACATTAAAAGAAGAACATATCTTGCAGATATGGAGGGCTTGCCTCCCTCTACATTATTGATTGATTTGGAACAAACTGGGCACAACCGTCAAGCAAAGTATGAATTACTAAAGTTATTTCCTGAAGATATTTTCCAAACGCCTAAACCAACTAAATTAATTAAATATATATTGAAACTGTCTAATTTGGATAATGGAGATATATTTCTTGATTTCTTCTCGGGAACCTCAACATCAGCCGACGCTTTAATGCAGCTTAATGCAGAGGACGGTGGGAAACGTAAATTTATTATGGTGCAATTACCTGAAGCCAGTGATGAAAAATCTGATGCCTATAAAGCAGGTTATAAAAATATTGCCGAAATATCTAAAGAACGTATCCGTCGTGCAGGTAAAAAGATCATAGAAGATAATGCTAGCAAAGAAGGTATTGAAAACTTAGATATTGGCTTCCGTGTTTTAAAAATCGACTCAACCAATATGAAGGATGTGTATTACGCACCAGATGCTTTAAAACAATCTGACCTTTTAGACATGGCTTCAAACATTAAAGAAGACCGTACAGCAGAAGACTTACTATTCCAAGTCATGTTGGATTGGGGGCTTGAACTTTCTTTGCCGATCGAACGTAAAACTATTGCAGGAAAAGAAGTGTTCTATGTTGCAGGCAATAGCCTTGTAGCGTGTTTTGATGATTTGACATTTGATGTGGTTGATGAAGTTGCCAAAGATCATCCTTTGCGCTTCGTATCAGCAGAAAAAGCCATTCATCTTGACCATGATAAAACCAATATCAAAGAACGCTTTAAACAGCTCTCTCCTGATACCGAAGTGAAGTTTCTTTAAGAGGGTCAGACAATGGAAATCCGTTTTAAAACCCTTGGGTATCAGAAAGACTCTGTACAAGCGATTGTGGATTGCTTTAAAGGGCAACCACGTTCTGAAGGTCATCGTTACATGATTGACCAAGGTGCAGCTAAAGTAAAAAAAGCAACTGCACAGGTTGATATGCTTGAAGAAACCTTGGATTTACAAGGTGGTAAGGCTAAAAAAGTTGTTGCAGATGTTGGTTTTGAGAATGCCCATATTTTTGATCTGCAAGCCGTACTGAAAAACATTCAGGACGTACAAGCAGCAAGTGGATTACAAAGATCATCTCAACTCATCACGGATGATAATGGCAAAGGCAAGAACCTGACCAAAAGCCCATTAAACCTTGATATTGAAATGGAAACGGGTACAGGTAAAACCTATTGCTATATCCGTACTATGTTTGAATTACATAAGCAGTATGGTTGGTCAAAATTTATTGTGGTCGTACCAAGCATTGCCATTCGTGAGGGCGTTTACAAAAGCCTGAATATGATGGCTGATCACTTTCAAGAGCAATACGGCAAAAAGGCCCGTTTCTTTATCTACGACTCCAAAGCATTACACCATTTGGAAAGCTTTAGCTCGAATGGTGGGATCAACGTCATGGTGATTAACGTTCAAGCGTTTAATGCGACAGGTAAAGATAACCGTCGTATCTATGATGAACTGGATGAATTCCAATCTCGTCGTCCAATTGATGTGATTAGTCGTAACCGTCCAATTTTGATCTTGGATGAACCGCAAAAGATGGGGGCGGATAAAACCCTAGAGTCTTTATCTAACTTCAACCCATTGTTTATTCTGCGCTATTCCGCGACACATAAGCGCAATTATAACCTTGTTTACCGCTTGGATGCTTTGGATGCTTACAACCAAAAATTGGTGAAAAAAATCACTGTTAAGGGTGTGGAAGTACAGGGCTTATCAGGCACACATGGGTATTTATACTTACAAGACATCATTGTATCTAAATCTTCACCTGTCGCTCGCCTAGAAGTTGAGATTGAAACCAAGAATGGTTTTAAGCGTGAAGTCAGAAAGGTGAGTAAAGGCGATAACCTTTACGATATTTCCAATAAGGCCGAACAATACAATGACCGTTATGTTGTCTCAGACATTGATGCACGAGATAATTCGGTGACTTTCTTGAATGGCACAAAAATTCATGTGGGTGAAGCATTAGGGCATGTTGATGAAAAGATCATGCGAACCATTCAGATCCGTGAAACGATTCGTGCACATATTCAAAAAGAACGTCAGTTATACAATCAGGGTATTAAAGTCCTGAGTCTTTTCTTCATTGATGAAGTGGCTAAATATCGTCAATATGATGAGGATAATAATCCTGTAGATGGTGAATATGTTCAAATTTTCAAGGAACAGTATCAACAGGTACTCAATGAAATTGAGGATCTAAATTTAAAAAATGACCCATATTTTGACTATCTGAAAGCAGTTAAGGTAGACAGTACTCACAACGGTTATTTCTCAATTGATAAGAAATCAAAACGTCTTGCCAATCCAACGATTGATAAGAAGGCTGAAGAAGCTCAGGTATCCAATGATACAGACGCTTATGACCTGATTTTAAAAGATAAAGAACGCCTGCTTTCCTTTGAAGAGCCAACTCGTTTTATTTTCTCTCACTCAGCGTTACGGGAAGGTTGGGATAACCCGAACGTGTTTGTGATCTGTACTTTAAAGCATTCAGATAATGTGATTTCTCGTCGCCAAGAAGTTGGCCGTGGTATGCGCCTTGCAGTGAATAAATTTGGCGAACGTATGGATGCCAACCATTTCCAAGGGGCATTAGGAGAAATTCACAAACTGAATAATCTCACAGTTGTGACCAATGAAAGTTACAAAGAGTTTGTGTCGAATCTACAATCAGAAATTCTGAATACGATTCAGAACCGCCCGACACAAGCGACGCCTGATTACTTTAAAGGGAAAATCTTTAAGTTATCAGATGGTTCTAGTGTTGAAGTCACTGAATTGATGGCAAAGCAGATTAATAAACATCTGTCTAAGCACGATTATATTGATGACAATGATCAGTTAACGCCAAAGTATCACGAAGCGAAAGATCAAGGTACGCTGGCTGAATTGCCTGAAAGTTTAGTGGCTTATACTGAGCAAATTCACAAGCTGATTGATGGGCTGTTTGATCCAAAAGCTTTGGAAGGTATGGCTGATAATGGCAATAAGAAGCTGACCAATACGATCAACCAAACCAATTTAGAACGAAAAGAATTCCAGGCGTTATGGTCTCGTATTAACCGTAAAGCGGTTTATCAGATTCATCTGGATTCTGAAAAACTCATTGAGCAAAGTATTAGTGCTGTTGAACGTATTGCTGTTGAGCGTAACAACAAATTTGTGGAAACGCTGAGTTATAAACTTGCAGAAGCGACACAGAATGATGAATCCACCTATGAGCAAGTCAAAGCCAAAGAAATGTTTGGGAAGGTGACTTCAAAAACTGAGGTTGTGGATATTTCTATCCAGTCTCAAGTGACCTATGACCTGATTGGGAATATTGTCGATGATACCAATCTCACTCGTAAAACGGTTGCCCATATCTTACAGGGAATTAACGCTGCGGTATTTGCACAGTTTAAGTTGAATCCAGAAGCTTTCATTCGTGAAATGAGTCGTATCATCAATGAACAGCAAGCAAAAATGGTCATTCAAGGACTGAAATATAATCCTTTAGATAGCACTTATCCTGACAATGAAATATTTGTAAGTAATGAGAATATTCCATTACAGGCATACAAGGCAGAGCGTCATATTTGGGATTACGTAGTCACCGATTCAGATAATGAACGTAAGTTTGTCGAAGAGTTGGATGGTGCCGATGAAGTGGTTGTCTACGCTAAACTCCCTGATCGTTTCCAGATCCCTACGCCTTTCGGTAGCTATAACCCTGATTGGGCAATTGCTTTCAATAAGGATAAAGTGCGCCAAATCTATTTCGTTGCAGAAACTAAAGGCTCAATGCTAGACAGTGACCTACGGGAAAAAGAGAAACGTAAAATTGAAAGTGCTGAAAAGTTCTTCGCTACTTTAAATCAAGAAAATCAATCATTGGGGGATGCAGTTCAATATTCTGTGATTGATAGTTTTGGTAGTTTGATGAATTTAGTGAAATAAGCAATCGAAAGTCTATGACTAAGTCATAGACTTTCTTTTACGAGGAAATTATGGGCTTTTTTGATATGTTGTTTTCTGGCATTGGGTCTTTATTCAGTGCAGCAGTGAGTGTGGTTTCTGAAGTGGTTTCTACAGTTAAAACTTATTTCACTGCAAAAGAAATCGTGACAAAGACTGTCTACGATGAACGAGACAAAAAACAAGATCAAATACATGAGCTTAATCAAGAAATTCAATTTTTGCGTAGAAAATTGAATGAATCAGGACGTATTACTGAACAACAACGTAAAAGGCTGTATGAGCTTGATGAGGAAAGAAATTTTCTAAAACAAGGCATTAAAAGTGATAGTCAAATTATTGCTGCTGATAGATTTCAACAGAATGAAAATAATATTCATAAAGTTGATATTGATCTAGAAACAACCCATGTCCTTCAATGGAATGCTTTTGCAGATACCATGGCAAAGACATGCCCTAAATGTCAAAGACCTATGAAATTACAGTGGGCACGTAATTTAGTTCATGTAAATCCACAAGATTTCTATTGGGGATGTACGGGTTGGTATTTTAATAATAAACAGGTTCGTTTATGTGAATATCGTGAAAATTTATCTCAACAAGACTTAGCATTAATGACAGATACATCCGCACCTGAATTTAGTCTTTCAGCTCAAGACTTCAATATTATTCTTCAGGATCATAGTACGTCTGAAAGTATTATAGAACGTATGGATGATTTACAGTCTGATCTAAGGAATAAAAAGCAAGGTGTTAACATTGTTTGTTGCCCAATGCATGCTGAACCGATGGTTTTACAAAAGAAAAAGAATGGTATTGGGTTGTTAGATCAATATTATCTAAGATGTCCACATTGGGCACCTAATGACCAAGGTTGCCCTTATACAGAGAAGCTAAAATCAGGTTCACAATTGGCAGCTTTATTAAAGCATCAGACAGGTACAGGTATACTCTAACAATTCATGGAAATTTATCTAAGAGTTAATTTTCTGAGGTGTCCATGTAAAATAAGAACGGGTGTTCAGCTTCAAATAAGAATATCTGTCCATTTAATAAGAATATGCGATTAATGCAATTTTGAAAAATCTAATTATAAAAGCCAATCATCTCAGCAAGATAATTGGCTTAAGTAAAGAGTCGTATTATTTGGTTATTCGTCGATCATCCCAATAACACGGTACTACAATCAAATTGTTTTCATGTAATCGTGACCATAATCGGACACCTAAATCTCGCTGCATATTTTGGACTGTGAAATTGGAAATCAGCAGGGTAGATTTCATATTGTCATAACGGCTATATAGAACCTTATGTACCATCTCTAGGCGTTTTTCATGCCGGTCATGCAGGCCATATTCGTCTATCACCAATAAATCAAAACTGGAGAAATGGTCGATGACTTCTTTCTCAGAGCGTGAAGTATCTGACCAAGTATCCATCATTTTTTGAGCAATTTCTGCGCTGGTATAGTAGCGTGCAGATTTTGTACTGTTATGCAGAATGTTGCGAATAATTGATGCACTCAGATGGGTTTTACCTGTACCCGGTGTACCAATCATCAACATGTTCGGGTTGTGGTTAGAAATAATTTGCTGTGCAAAGGCCTGACATAGCTTGATGGTATTTTCTTGTGCAGGGCATGCAACTACATAATTCTTGAAGCCACGGTCTAGATAGCGTTTATTGAGCCCTGAGTTTTTGATTTTCTGTTGTAGCAATCGCTGTTGCAGTTCATCCTCATAGGCTGCATTTGAGTGATGGACGGTTTCTTTGGCACACAATTTACAGAGCCTGTGACCAGCAATTTCCATCAGGGGTATATGATGGGTAGGGCAAAATATGCCGTGGATCATTTTATTCCATGGTCTTTATATCCTGCCGATACCGGACATAATTTTGTGCTAGCAGATGACAAATGTAATTCACAAAAAAGTAATTATCTGGCGTCCGAGCAATTCCTAGATCAATGGAGAGAACGTAATCATTTACATGATCGACTAATCACTCAAGAGATTTCTCAATTAGGTTTTCTAACCGATCTGCAACGTTCGCATCGGGTTGCCGATTGGGCGTATAAGCAGGCAATAGAGAATGAGTATTTAGTTTGGTTGGGCGGAAAAGATAAGCAAATTTTTCGATCTATTGGTTTATAAGAAAGACCTTAGGTCCCTTGTTTATATAGTTTATTGTAGTTGATGATATCTTGGGTCAATGGAAATTGATCAGGATATAATTTGTACCTTTCAATATATATTTTACGTTTCTGGTCATAAATTTTTTTAATTTGCACCAGATCTATATGAAGGAAATCACGTAAATAAATGCTATTTAATACTAAGATTGCCAATGCTTTTGAGTTTTTCTCATTTTCTATAGCCATAAGTGTATTTTCGATATTTTGAAATTTGGTAGAAGACTTATCTAAGTTGTTCTTAGCTATTTTTTTTAGCTCATCATAAAAAATAAAATTTAAATCGGGGAAAAAATAATGTTTCCATTTTTGTGATGTTAGATATTGACTGTATCTCTGTTCGATTAGTTGAAATGCTTGCTCTTGCTTTTGTAAGGGTATACTAGCTTGGTGTTTTAATTTTTTAATATACGGTAAGTATTGAAGACCAAATTTATCCAGCATTTGTTCCAAACGAAGCTTTTCTTTTTGTAATTCTAACTCTTTGATCTTTTTACCAAAGCCACCTCCCACTTTTGAACCGATTAATGCGCCAACTCCTGCTCCTATAACACCTCCAATAACTGGCATAAACACAAGACTCCCTAAACCAAGCCCGATGGATGCACCAACTTTTGCCATGGTCAGACTCCCTACAGTTTTGGAAGAAAAGTCGATAAGAACGTTCTTATTTATCGAGTTTTTGTCTCCACCAGCTTTTAATAAACGTTGTCTTTCATTGAATGCAGCTATTCCGCTTGCAATAGGCAAATGTAGATCGAATGAATCTAAGGCAGCATTACCATTTGCCTGTTCGATGGTAGAGTCAAATTGTTGCGATATATCGGCATGACTCAAACCTTCTAATGGCTGTATATTATCTATTCCAATATTTTGATAGGTATCTTCAGGCACTAAATAAGTCACATCTGGATGTGCCAAAGCTGTCATTTTAATGCTGTCTATATCTAGAATGGTTTTGACATTTACGAGATCACCGTCAATTTTTAAGTCCCAGACTTCTTGATTGGATGTGCTAGCCCAGACAATTTCATGGGTTTGTCTATCTAACAGATCACTTACTTTTTGTTCACCAATATAACCGATTAGACGATTTCTAAAGCCTGATAAAGAAGTTTCATCTTTCTCTAACATATTCAACATTAAATAATTTGAGACATCTAATGCTGAATTTAACTCTTCCTGGCTACTAAAATCGACGGCTTTAATTACGCTTGGATCAATACTGTAAACTTGCCATAAATACTCACCGATAGCTAAGCCTGCTGGGAAAAAACCTGAATAATCATTTTTCTGATTTTCTGTAGGTAAATGTAAACTTGCACGGATATGCTCACAGCGACTACGATGCAGTTTTATCTTTCTAATAAAAATAAAACTGCTATAGCCTAAAATTGTCACCACGAAAAAAATTAACCAAATCATATAAATTTATTCTTAAGACATATACGACGGTACTTGAGTCGAAAGCTGGCTTTTCAGTTTCTCTACCAACATCGGTATCTCTTCATCATGGTGTGGTTCATATGGCGTATCAATTAAGCCCTCAGCTCCTAATAGCTCCATTTTTCGTGCTTCAATTTTGGAACGAAAGGTAGAAATAATTTCTAAAGGTTCCTTGAGCTCAGTTAATGTAGCTCTAGTTTTACTTAATTGTTCACGAATACGAGCCATACTTTCTTGAAAATACTTCTGATCTGTTTCAAAAGTTAGTAGTGAAGATTTAATGTTTTTAATATAGGTCTTTTGCTCAACGACCGCAGACTCTGCAGTCGTAAAGGCTCGCAAACTTTCAATGGTATGATTTTCTTCTGGGCGCTGAAGTTTACGTGCTAGGTCTTGCATATCAGCTAAATCTGCTTCAGCAATACTAATTCGTTTGTTTCGAGCATCGATATTGTCTTCATGGTTTTTATAAGTACGTTCAATATCATGGAGCTCTTCAATTAAGTTTTTCTCGTCAATTTCTAGTTGATCTATTTTTTTAGAAAATTTGTTTAAATATTCTATTTCAGCTTCTTCTACTTCATTTAAAGCTTTTAGAATTTGCCCTTCATAAAACACACGAGATTTTTCACGCATTTCAATCTCAGCTTTTTCTTTGGCAAGACGTTCAAAATGAATTTGTTGTGCTTTTTTTAGTTCAGCTTCGACTAATTCTTGGCGTTCTTGTTCCTGTTTCGCTTTGGCCAGTAAACGCTCTTCCTCTAACAATTGCTTCTGCTGCTTTTCTCGAGTAAGTCTTTCTTTTTCTTGAATCATTAATATTTCTTGTTTTTTCCGTTCACGTTGGTCTTGAGCATATTGAACCATGATCTCCTCAAATTCTTCAGGAATAGACTGATTAGTTTGTAGAATAAGATCACTTCGTTCCTGTTCCGGCAAATATTTGTCGAATGTTCCGAGTTTATATAGCGCCCATTTCTCTTGTAAGCGACTTGAAAAATACATCTGCAAAGTACGAGGTTGCATAAGTTTTGCAGAGATTAATATCGTTCCGAGAATGATTAAAAAAACATCTACAGCATATTTTGTTTGATTAAAAGCTTTTTGATTTTCAAATTCTTCAATGGCTTGTTGCCTAAATATTGGGCTATCCTTTGTAATGGTAATCCCATATTTTTTTAATTCTTCTTCATTGCCGCGATCCACCGCTTGATCAAATTTGGCTAAAAAACTTTCTCTTTCTATACGAGTTGATTTTAAATCTGATTGTAATGTTTCTAATTGCCTTTCAATACTTTGAGCAACGTAGCCACGGCCATATCCAGTGCCACTTTTGCCACTGATTTCTACCTGTAATTTTTCATTAGTATTGTTGACTAACTGTTCAAGCTCTGCAATTTTCTTATCACGACTTTCCAGTCCATTTTTTTTCGCTAGAGCAATATTGTCTTTGTATTGCTCCATCATTTTATTATCAATATCTGCTTTAAAAACTAATTGAGTTAAAAAAGGTGCAGTAATATATAAAGATAAACAGACAATTCCAATCCTGATAGCAAATGGAAAATATTTTGCTATGAATGATTTGATACCCGACCGTGAATAAAAAGGTTCTTTTGTTAATTGCAAACCATTCAAGGTTTTTTCATGTTCATCTTTTAATAGATCAGCAGATGCCATTGATCGGTCGAAAAACCACATTAGAAGAAAAACGAATCCACCTACGATAGTCCAGCCGACGTAAGGTGAATTAGGAGTAAAAGTACTACCTAAAAACCCCCATGCGAAACCTTCCGACAAAGCAGCAAGAATCATGATAAATGAAATAACTGTAAGATAAGTCGAACCACCACTTGTCAATAAATTTTTATGGTAGGTTTTGAGTGTCAAAAAATCCCAGAATTTAATAAGAATATTTGGTTCTTTATTCATAATGTGACGTAGGTGGGTTTAATTTGAACTTAAGTGTATCTTATTGTAATTTTTTGTGCATTATTGTTTTAATTTTGGTTTGAATTTTTTGTAAAAACTAATAAGAACACTGTAACAAGTCTTAGATGGGATGGCATTGTCTATTTGATTGAACGTTTGGAATCGTTAGAGAAAGCCAATTATTTCAGTGAGATAATTGGCTTAAGAGAGAGTTACGATTATCCGCTTATTCGTCGGTCATCCCAATAACACGGCACTACAATCAAATGGTTCTCATGCAACCGTGACCACAATCGGACACCTAAATCCCGCTGCATATTTTGGACTGTGAAATTGGAAATCAGCAGGGTAGATTTCATATTGTCATAACGGCTATATAGAACCTTATGTACCATCTCTAGGCGTTTTTCATGCCGGTCATGCAAGCCATATTCATCAATCACTAATAAATCAAAACTGGAGAAATGCTCGATAACTTCCTTTTCAGAGCGTGAAGCATCTGACCAGGTGTCCATCATTTTTTGAGCAATTTCTGCACTGGTATAGTAGCGTGCAGATTTTGTACTGTTATGCAGAATGTTGCGAATAATTGATGCGCTCAGATGGGTTTTACCTGTACCCGGTGTACCAATCATCAACATGTTCGGATTCTGACCAGAAATAATCTGCTGTGCAAAAGCCTGACATAGTTTGATGGCATTGTCTTGAGCAGGGCATGCAACTACATAATTCTTGAAGCCACGATCTAGGTAGCGTTTATTCAGCCCCGAGTTTTTGATTTTCTGTTGTAGCAATCGTTGTTGCAGTTCATCCTCATAGGTTGCATTTGAGTGGTGGACGGTTTCTTTCGCACATAATTTACAGAGCCTGTGACCAGCAATTTCCATCAGGGGTATATGATGGGTAGCGCAAAGTGTTTCCGTTGTTTCTGCGCGAAACTGGAGTGTTTTAAGCATGGTATTCATGACTAATCTCCTAAATCTACTTTGAATTTTCTAAAAAACTCTCATTTTTTTCTTCAAAATTTGAAGATGAAGATGAAGATGAAGATGAAGATGAAGATGAAGGGCATGATTCAAGCATGGCTTGAGTAATACTCGAGCTCTTCTCAGGAGCTGCTTGAGCATTTACTTTTCGTTGCTTGGTTGATGCTTGAGCATTACTAGCGGATTTCCCCCAACGTGCTTGAGCTGCATTTTTAGCTTTATCAGATTTCATTTGCTGATTTTGCAATGCTTGGCTTTTTAAACTGCTTAAGAAATTTGAATGAATCTGCTCAGACTCGACTTCAAACAATTCTAGGGCCATCAGCGTATTTAACAAAGTTTTAGCCTTGGTGTGCTGCGGTAATTTCGTGATGCTGCATACTGTTGCTAAATCATGAGGAATGGCACCATTTTTCCAGAAATCCATCATTAACAGCAGTGCCGCACCAATTTGTTCTGCTGTCATTCGTGCAAATTTCGCCTGTAGGTCGCCAATATAGAGTGGCATCCAAATTGAAATATCTTTATTCATATGTTCACCTTTTTATAGGTATAAAGGGGCTAAGGTCATCGATTTGATGACCTTTTATGTTCGTTTTATGAGTGAGCGAGACTCATTAAGCGGAGACGGGCCTGTTGAGCCAAGTCATCGTAATGAGCTTGCCCTTCATCCAGCATTCGCTGTAGCCAGAGTCTTAATGCTTGGTGATCATCGAAGCATTTATTGATTTCCAGCAAAAAGGCCAGATTGTGCAGTTTGGGAATGTGTAGCTCATGGATTAATTCACGAGCGACCATATCTGCTTCAGGGCTGACGACCACACCACCAAAGAAAGCTTTACTGTTCATGTGCAAGCTCCTCTGTATTTAGTTTTTCCAGCATGGCTTCAAATGCACTGCCATCGCGGCGCGTGACATTGGGGATGTAACGGCTATAGACCCGGAATAGCATTTCAGTCGTTGAATGTCCCAATTGACGTGCGATCCATTCCGGATTTTCTCCTGCTGACAGCCATAGAGTTGCTGCTGTATGACGTGTTTGGTAGGCTCTTCTAGACTTCAATCCTAGAAAGCGCAAGATCGGATGCCAGACACGTTTATTCACCAGACGGTAATCGAGAGGTCCACCATCACGATTGCAGAAAACAAACTCTGATTTACCATTATTTAAGCTTTTCTGTTGCATAAAGGCTTGGTAAACGCGGTCATTCATCTGGATCGTGCGGTCAGAACCATAAGTTTTGGTTCCGCCAAGCACACCATTCACTAACGCTTCTCTGATATGGATTTCACGACGCTGTAAGTCGATATTTTTCCATTGCAGACCATCGATTTCACTGGTACGCATACCCGTAAAAAAGCGAATGGTGTAATAGGGGCGGAAGTCTTCACGCACTGTGGTAAGAATTTTATGCACCTCTTCCAGAGAAAAAGGTGTGACTTCAATCTTGCTTTCCTTCAGATTGTTAATATTTTTATAAGGCGACTCAAACTCGTATCGTTCAGCCGCATCATTGAGTATCATACGTAAAGGCGTCATGATTTGATTGATTCTCGATGCTTTCAGACTTGTCTGATTTTTTCCGTGAGTCACTTTGGCGAGAGAGGCACGGAAGTTCAGCAAGTCTGACTTCTTGATTTTCGAGAGAACCTGATTACCAAAAGCAGGAATCAAATAGTTTTTGATCACAATTGAAACCTTTTGCTGGTATGAGGTTCTCCATTCAACTTGTTTCTGCTTTAACCACAATTCAGTAAACTCTTTAAAAAGAGGAACTTTGGTCTGTACAGCAATTTGCTTACTTCTTTTTTCCTTAAACTCCTCAACACGGTTACTTTTTGGAAAGTACTTTTCGTATTCAAAAGTTCCCAAAGTAATTTCCGCCTCCAGCTGCTCGAGACGTTTTTTCAAAATACGACGATTATAGGCATTGTCTTCAAGACTAGTTGTTTCTCTGCAACGAATGCCCATGTAGCGAAAATCGGCAATCAGTTTGCCACTTCGTTCCCGGATGGTAGCCATCAGTTAAACCTCCTAAGCCTTATTGCAAAGCATCCATGCTTAAACCAGTGAATTTAAGCATTTCAGTTTCAATACGTTCCCAAACAAAAAGAATTTTGCGGCCACCAAAAGGACGGATGTAGTGAACACCTTCAATAAAGACACTGTCCTTCAGCTGGTTGCGAATGGTACGAGCGTCGTACTGGATTTTTTCAGCCAGTTGCTGGGCTGTGAGATAGGTATATGACATAATAGAGCCTCATATTTTTTACTAGGTAACTAGGAAAAATTATTCCTAAGACATAAATTATCATATTTTTATGTTGTTGCAAGTACTTTTTATGATTTAAGTAGGAAATTTTATGATTATTTCAAACTTGGCAGTTTTATTAGCAGAAAGGAAACTTAAGGTTGCTGATTTGGTAAGAAGTACTGGAATTAATAAATCTACTTTGCACAAACTTTATAATGATGAATCTGTACGGATTGATTTTGAAACCATTGATAAAATTTGTATTGCATTAGATGTGGGAGTGGGTGATTTATTGATTTTTAAGAAAATTGATAATAATCAAAATGATAATGACTAGTTTGGTCACAAATGGTCACATCAAAAAGTGAAATGGTCACAAATTATTGAACGATTGGTAAAAAACACTGTGCTTTGAAAAGAGTTATGTGTTTTTTACACCCAAAAAAGCTCTGAGGGGGCTAAAAAGTAGAGATGGAATAAGAGCATTTGAGATCAATTAAGACCATTTTTATTGTCGTGGGCACGCCATGGTCACATCTTGGTCACAAAATACAAATTACATTAAGGATATTTTTTATTGAATTGAATCACAAAGGAAGGCGGAATTTTCAAAAGTATAATAAAATCAACAAGAAAAAAGCCCTAATCTTTCGACTAGGGCCTTTTAAATTTGGAGCGGGAAACGAGACTCGAACTCGCGACCCCAACCTTGGCAAGGTTATGCTCTACCAACTGAGCTATTCCCGCATATTGAGCAGTTTTTACGAAAACTTACACTTAAAAAAACCAATCTGGAGCGGGAAACGAGACTCGAACTCGCGACCCCAACCTTGGCAAGGTTATGCTCTACCAACTGAGCTATTCCCGCGTGCCAGCTATAATACATTAAGCAAAATAAGGGTCAACAACTTTATGCAGAGAATTGGCTTAATTGCATAAAATAAAAGCATTTTCGTGGTCAAAAATAGAAAAAAGCAAAATTTTGCACAAAAGTTTAACCAATCTATGGGTGATGTATACTAATGAGCAATCTCGATTTGACCTTAATAGAGTGAATGATGAACTTAGAACAACAATTGATTGAACGCTTACAAAGCTTTGCCCCAAGTCATCTTGAGGTGATCAATGAGTCGGCTGGGCATGGAGGGTATTTTCCAGGGAAAGAGTCCCACTTTAAAGTGATTGTGGTGAGTGAAGCATTTCAAGGATTACGTTTAGTTCAACGTCATCAGAAAATTTATGCAGTTGCTGCAGAATTAATGAGTCCTGGAAAAATACATGCACTCGCAATTCATGCCTATGTACCAAGTGAGTGGCAAGGACAAGCACCTGCAAGCCCAGAATGTGCACATGCACCTAAACAATAAGGATTGATCATGGACGCACATTTACTTACCAAAATTATTCATATGTCGGCAGTGAGTCTGTTAATCATTGCTTTTGTTGCACGTGCCGCAACATTATTTGTCGGTGTTAAAAATGAACAACCGAATCCTACCGCGCGGAAAAGCTTAGTGGCGATGCAGCATTTATCCTTGACCGTGATTTTGATTACAGGAGTGATCTTATTGGTGATGAAAAACTTTGATGTGCAACCTTGGTTTTATGCCAAAGTCATTTTATTCATCGTGTTATGTTCATCCTTGATCAAAGCTTTTCGTAAAGACGACAGTATTTTACTGGTACAACGCCGTGCAGGTATTATCATCGGTGCAGTTGCTTTGATAGGTACTTTAGGTTTAGTCATGATCAAACCTGTTTTTGCGTAATTGTTGGACATTGTCTTAGTAATTGTTTTGGCTCTAGGTTAAACTGCGTGCAGTTTACAAAAAATATTGTAGAGGGAAATCATGTTAACGCGTGTGGTATTTAACCAAAAAGGTGGTGTGGGGAAATCAAGTATTACAATCAATCTAGCTGCAATCAGCGCTAAACAAGGGCTAAGAACCTTGGTGATTGATCTTGATCCACAAGCAAACTCCAGCCAATACCTTTTGGGTGAAGATGCAACATATTCTGCGGATAAAGCGGCACTAGAGCCAAATATTGAAAACTTTTTTGAAGATATCTTGGGTGCAACCCAGCAAAAAAGCTTGATTGGCAATGCGTTAGGTTCAATCCTGAAAGTACCTCGTGGCAAAGGTTTAGACAGTTATGTACATCGTACATCCTTTGCAAATTTAGATGTGATTCCTGCAAGCCCAAGCTTGGGTGCACTAGAACATGCACTAGAGAGTAAACACAAAATCTATAAGTTGCGTGATTCGATTCAATCACTGAGCGCGCGTTATGATCGTATTTTTATCGATACTCCACCGGCATTCAATTTCTTTACTTTATCGGCATTGATTGCGGCCGATCGCGTGCTGATTCCATTTGATTGTGATGTATTTTCTAAACGTGCGTTACAAACTTTGATTGAAAATGTGATCGAAACGCAAGATGATCATAATGATCGCTTAGAGATTGAAGGGATTGTTGTCAATCAATATCAATCTCAAGCAAAATTACCACGCGAAGTGGTTCAACAGTTAAAGGATGATGGTTTGCCTGTACTTGAAAGTATGTTGCCACCATCTGTATTGATGAAAGAATCACATCAGAAGAATTTACCTTTGGTTCATCTCGCAGCTGAACATAAATTGACCCTTGCTTATGTCACTTTGTTCAATGAGATTGAATCTAAGCAATAAGAGAACATTATGAAACGCTTCTATTGGATGCCAGTTTTGGCTGTCAGTTTATTATTGGGTGCTTGTGCATCGACGGTTAAACCCGCTTATGTTTCGCCTACCCAATATCAAGCTTTGAACTGCCAACAGCTACAAGCGGAGTACAATCGTATCCAACACTATATTGATAATGGTGTGCAAACACCAAAACGTACAGGTGTTGGGGTAGGCGTTGGACTTGGCGGTGGTTGGGGCAAAGGCGGTTGGGGCTTTGGTCCTTCTGTTTCGGTCAATATGGGTCAGTCCATGAATACCAAGAACACTGAATTGGCGAAAGTACTGGGTCAACAAGATGCAATCGTACAAGCTGCACAATTTAAGGGATGTCCAATTATTGTGAAGCAGCGCACAAATTAATTATTTTCTATCGATTTATCGCTGTAGTTAACTATGGCGATAAAACTAAATATTAGCAAAATGTTTCAAATAAAAATAATAAAAATCATATATTTGTAGTTTGTATGATCCATTATTATCTCTTTCAGCCTTGATTGCTTATTTCTTAGTGCTTGTTTGTCTGCCCTAAATTCGTTTATCGTGGCGCCCATGTATGGCTGTTCGGTATATCTATGATTGAGAGTTGGTTTTTTGTTTTGGCGATGCTGGCGGTATTACTTATCCCTGGTCCAACCAATGCTATGCTTGCCAGTGCAACCCACCAACAAGGTGTTCCCAAAACGCTTGTTTTTATCCCAGTGGAATGGTTAGGGTATATTTACGGCATCAGTTTATGGGCACTATTTATTCATCTATTTGAACCGATTTGGCCTGCTTTTGATGTGATGCTGCATATTGGCAGCTTATTATATGTATTGTGGATGGCATTTCATCTTTGGAAAAGCTCTCATCTACAAAAACATGATCAACGCCACCAACACATTCGTCCTACTCAACTGTTTGTATCGACCTTAAAAAATCCGAAAACGGTGTTGCTAGCAGCAGGGATTTTTCCAGCGGAAGCTTGGAATTCTGTTCAAAATGCGGCAATTGTATTTACCATCTTTAGTTTGATTTTAATTCCTGTTTCAATATTTTGGATGGTGTTTGGACGTGCTTTGTTGACTGGAAGTTTCGCAGGAATTAAAGCCGATCACTTATATAAAGGATCGGCAATGCTGTTGATTATTTGTATGTTACCTATGGTGTTTCGAGTATTTTAAGCCATTCAAACGAGTGCTTGGCATCATGAGGATGCTTTACGTTGATTCATTTTTTGGCGAGCAAAGCCAATCACACCCGGCAAAACACTAACAATAATGATACCGAAAATTAAATAGGTGAAATTATCTTTGACGATCGGCATGTTTCCAAATAAATATCCGAGCGTGATAAAAGAGGAGATCCAACAGAACGCACCAATCACATTGTATGTCAGAAAATATCTATAATTCATACTGCCTGCACCTGCGACAAATGGCGCGAAGGTACGTGCGAAAGGCACAAAGCGAGCGAAAATAATGGTTTTGCCACCATGACGTTCAAAAAATTGTTGGGTTTTCATGAGGTGTTGCTTGTTAATAAATCTGGAATTGGTTTCAAATACTTTAGGACCAATATAGTGACCAATATGATAATTAACGGTGTCACCCAAAACAGCTGCAATAAATAATAAGACACCCAGTACCCAAGGATCCATCACACCCGTTGATGCTGCTAATGCACCCGCAGCGAAAAGTAAGCTATCTCCAGGCAAAAATGGCATCACCACAAAGCCTGTTTCGACAAAGATAATTAAAAATAAAATGGCATAGATCCATACGCCGTAATTATTAATAAATTCGAGTAGGTGTTGGTCAACGTGTAGAATAAAATCAATGAGTTCCATGAAAATGTTAACGCTATAAATTTGAGCTAAATCCTAGCAGTGCAGGGATGGAATGTCAGTATAAAAAGCAAATTAATTGGTAACAGGGGTTGACGTGATCAGGCGCAATAATTTTATTTTTGTTTCAAATATAGAACGATGCATTAACTAATATCATGTTTATTGCAAAATAAAACATACATACACTGTTGTTATGTTAAAAAACAAACAGTGTGGAATCAATTATGTTTAATCCGAATGTTGTTGTCAAAAATATCGTAACGCAAACAGGCGTTGAAAATATCGTCACTTTAATTGCGCGAATTCTCATGGCATATATTTTTATTGTTGCTGGTTGGGGCAAGCTTACTGCTTATAGCGCGACAGCAGGTTATATGGAAGCGATGGGCGTACCTGCTGCCTTATTACCGTTGACCATTCTTGTTGAATTTGGTGGTGGTTTGGCGTTGTTATTTGGTTTCCAAGCACGTTTTGCTGCCTTTGGTTTAGGTGTATTTAGTATTTTGACTGCTTTTCTCTTTCATGGCGCAGATGATCAGGCACAGCAAATCAACTTTATGAAAAACTTAGCGATGGCTGGTGGTTTATTTTATCTGATGCTATACGGTGCTGGGCGTTTGAGCTTAGATCATAAAATCGAAAACTAATTTGTTGCCCCCTTAGTTAATGTGACTAAGGGGGCTTTAATATTTAAATTTACCGATTATTACAAATGTAAGCCGACATTCAGCTATTTTTTTGTTTAGCTATGATCAGATTTAAAAACAAGGTAAGTAAAAATGAGAACAATCATCGCTGGATGTACGCTTGGATTGATACTGTCATTAACGAGCCAAACTTGGGCAGGTAAGGATGATCATGTACTTATACAGGAAGCTGCTCAAAATATTGTGACCGTGAGTCAGGTTGCTCAATTATCTGATGAAACTGGTGTTACGTTAACTGGGCAAATTACCAAACATTTACACAGTGACCATTACGAATTTAAAGATCGTACTGGAACGATTAGCATCGAGGTCGATGATGATATCTGGCGTAAAGCTGGATTGAAGGTCGGTGATCATGTTCGTTTAGTTGGTGAAGTTGATACCCATCGTTATAAACCTACTGATATAGAAGTGATCAAGATCGAAAAACATCATCACTAAGCTTAAAAAAACAAAAAGGAAGCACTCGCTTCCTTTTTGTTTTCATGGGGCGCTTAGTTTAAAGCATAAACAAAATTTGCATCTCACCGACCATAAAGCCAAGTACTGCACCGACGATAATCAGTGCCCACTCATCTTCTTTAAAGGCAGGGCGGAGCATGCCTTCAAACTCTTCTGGGCTCAGCTTCTGCATGCGGTCAACCAAGGTATTGCGAACATTCATGGCATCTTCAGCATAGGATTCCACATAACGCATCGTCTCTGGTAGTTGTTGCAAAATACGTTCAGCAACGTCCGCTTTTAGGTTTTGATATTTTTCACCACCAATTGCATACACCACCAGTGGGCGAACTACACCCGCTTGTAAGTCAATTTCTTGTTTTACATGGCGGCTGACCAATTCAATCACTTTGTCAGAATGCGTACCTGAGAAAAGCTCTTCCATCATGTTACGAGAGGTAAGTAACTGTTTAGAAATCAAGGCAGCATAATCGGCGGCAACTTCATTTTGGCGTTTAATGAATAAACCTTGCCATGTAAAGCCCATCACCTTCTTTGGATGGAGAGGTCTAAACATCATTTGTAAGGCGATCCAGTCACTAAAGAAACCGACGAATCCACCAAACAATGGCAACATCCAAGGGTATTGTCCTTGTGTCACAACCCAGCAGAACATTTGGATCACACCAATCCCGAAGCCAAAAATAAAGCCGACATTGCTAAAGAATTTAAACTCTTGTTTGCCGACTTTCTTAAAGATTTCGTTGAGTAAGCGTTTATCTTTGAGTAGGTTGTTGACGACCATGTGTTTAATATCGAAGTACTTGGCTACATCTTTTTGTACTTCGCCCATAATATGTTCAACAATCTCAGGCGCTTTGGCTTGTACACGTTTAATGAGCTTTTGACGTGCAAACTCTGGCATTCCTTCCCATAAACCTGGTTGATACTGTTGAGCAACTTCACGGGTAATATCTTCTGCCGCTGCCATGAGTGGTTTTTCGATTTCTTGTGCGATGCGTTTTGGATCGAGCCGAGCAAAAATCTCTTCTGGTTTGATCAGCTTTGAGGTCATTAGCTCAACGGCTGTGGTCGCCATTTTTTCAGCTTTGCGTGGAACAATCCCTTGCCACCCAATGGGTAAACCAAATAGTTTAAGGCCTTTAAATTCAAGTGGTGAAAACATCATTTGAACAGCAACGACTTTCGTCACATAGCCAATTAAACCACTGATAAATGGGATGGAAATATATAACCAGAAATTCTGTTGAAAATCCGCAATCATTTCTTGAAACATTATTTTATTGGTCCTTCAAGTCCTAATTGTTGCTCATGAAGAAGCAAGCCATGGATGATAGTGATATGGTTGGGGTATTGGTCATTCACCAATAATAAAGTTAGGCTTTCAGTCCCCTTTAGTTTTCCTTTTTCTCAAGGACATCGAAACCCATTAAATCGGAGGAAACGATGGCGGTAATTGAGTACCTTTCCGTGGTAATGCAAATTTTCGCCACATCATCTTAGCACCAATTTTTGTTTTGTGTTGAGCAGAATTCACTAGAAATGTTGATTCGGCTCTCTTTTTATCGGTTGCCTTGCAAATTTTTAACTTAAATATCAGTGGCGATTGCATATAGAAACTAAAAAATCAGATAGATGATGAATTGCGATGCGCCAAAGCATGAAAAATGTTAGAATATGGCGCTTATTTCATTTGCCATTCTGATTAGCCATGACGACCAATACTCAAATTACTGAAGATCGTATCCTTATCTTGGATTTCGGCTCTCAATATAGCCAGCTCATTGCACGTCGAGTACGTGAAGCAGGTGTCTATTCTGAAATGTACGCATATGACATGTCTGAAGAAGACATTCGTGCATTTAATCCAAACGGGATTATTTTATCAGGTGGCCCTGAGAGTGTGCATGAAGAAGGCAGTCCACGTGCACCGCAGATCGTATTTGAATTAGGCGTGCCTGTTTTAGGTATTTGCTATGGTTTACAAACCATGTCTGAACAACTTGGCGGAAAAGTAGAGCCAGGTACAGTACATGAGTTTGGTTATGCAGAAGTCGATATTTTGGTGCGTGACCAATTAATCGGAAAATTACAAGATCGTGAGAACCAACTTCATGTATGGATGAGCCATGGCGATAAAGTCAGCGCGATTCCAGAAGGTTTCCAAGTAACAGCAAGTACACCAAGCTGCCCATTTGCTGCGGTGAGCGATGAAAAACGTCGTTTCTACGGCGTGCAATTCCACCCAGAAGTGACGCATACAGCGAAAGGTGCAGAATTACTTTCGAACTTCGTTCATCAAATCTGTGGTTGTCGTGGTCTTTGGACACCTGAACACATTATCGATTTACGTGTAGAACAGTTACGTGAGCAAATCGGTAATGAAAAAGTTTTATTAGGTTTATCGGGTGGTGTGGACTCATCTGTTGTTGCTGCACTATTGCATAAAGCGATTGGCGACCAGTTGACTTGTGTATTTGTAGACAATGGTTTGCTTCGTCTAAACGAAGGTGATCAAGTGATGCAGATGTTCGCAGATAACATGGGGATCCGTGTGATTCGTGCAGATGCTGAAGAACGTTTCTTGACGGCATTGGCGGGTGAAGTTGATCCTGAGAAAAAACGTAAAATCATTGGTCGTGAGTTTATCGAAGTTTTTGCTGAAGAAGCACGTAAGTTAGATGGTGTGAAATTCTTGGCTCAAGGTACGATTTACCCAGATGTAATCGAATCTGCTGCAAGCAAACAAGGTAAAGCACACGTCATCAAATCACACCACAACGTGGGTGGTTTACCAGAAGATTTAGCTTTTGATCTTGTTGAACCATTACGTGACTTGTTCAAAGATGAAGTGCGTAAATTGGGTACAACACTTGGTTTACCGCATAGCATGATTTATCGCCATCCATTCCCAGGTCCAGGTTTGGGCGTGCGTATCTTGGGTGAAGTGAAAAAAGAATATGCAGATATTCTTCGTCTTGCAGATGACATCTTTATGCAAGAGCTTCGTGCAAGCGGTTGGTATGACAAGACTGCACAAGCGTTTGCTGTATTCCAACCTGTCAAATCAGTGGGTGTAGTTGGTGATGGTCGTCGTTATGCATGGGTGATTGCACTTCGTGCGGTGGAGACTGTTGACTTTATGACAGCGCGTTTTGCTCATTTACCGTATGACTTAGTTGATAAAATCTCAACCCGTATCATGAATGAAATCAAAGATGTTTCACGCGTTGTTTATGACGTGTCATCTAAGCCACCAGCGACGATTGAATGGGAATGATCCTATAGCTAGTACTTACTTTTAGCATAAAATCGAGTCTCTTAGCCCGAATTATTTCGGGCTTTTTTGTATGTATTTGGCTGATCTAACGATTGAGAAGGTCGGAAGCTTTATGTTCTGCTGGTACGCCTTGAACTAATAGTACTTCCCCCTGAGAATGTTTAGTACGAAGATGACGAATTGCTTGATAAGCTTCCGATTCATACCAACCTTTAGCATGCTCCATTGAGGGGAATCCAATGACAACCAGATCACTAGACCAAGTACCTTCTAGTGGTACATAGGGACCACCATGAATCAGGTATTTACCAGAGAATGGTGCTAACGTTTCATCGATGAGATTCAAATATTCTTTTATCTCTGGATCAAATTGAGTTTTATGTATTACAGCAATAGCATATGCAGTCATTTTTTATCTCTAACCAAATACTTTTAATTAAGTTTTTTATTTAATGTACATTGATCAATATAGATTATCATGATTTTGATTTAATGCCATTTTGAATTTTTAATAAGGTGATATGAATCTATTCATATCAATTTAATATTTATTAATGTTCTTTATAGAGTCTAGTATTTGCTAAAAGCTCTAAGATAATTATTTATTTTTCACATGATTGCTTTGGATATGCTGTTACTTTAAGAAGCTAATGCTGGAGAGTAATTGTTTAATTAACTAATCCTCAATAATTAAGTATGTCTTTTTCTAAAACTGAATTGATTTTTTCATATTTCTTGCACCCAACCCATTGTTAATAAATAACAAATTCACAAAGATGAATTCTACTCACTTTTCTATGAAACTAAATCATTTTTATTCATGTTGTGAATCGGGTATAAATCACATCATAAAGAAATTAGATTTATCACGGAAATTAGGGTGTCAGATCAATGAGTAAAGAATTTAAATTTACGATAAAGAGTATTCGTTTCGATGAAGACTATCGCCCTTCGGACAATACTCGCATTACCACCAACTTTGCGAATTTGGCTAGAGGCGAAAGTCGTCAAGAAAATTTACGCAATACTTTAAAAATGATCGACAATCGTTTCAATACTTTGGCACATTGGGATAACCCAAATAGCGATCGCTATTCTGTCGAACTTGAAATTATTTCCGTTGAAATGAAAATTGATGCTGAAAGCAATACAAATGCATTGCCTTTGATTGAAATATTAAAAACCAATATTGTTGATAAAAAAACCAATCAGCGCATTGAAGGCATTGTCGGAAATAATTTTTCTTCTTACGTACGTGATTATGATTTTAGTGTGTTATTGCTTGATCATAATAAAAATCAGTCTGAATTTAAAACACCAGAAAACTTTGGTGATCTACACGGCAACTTATTTAAGAGCTTTATTAACTCTGATACTTACAAAGCAAAATTTAAAAAACAGCCTGTGATTTGCCTCAGTGTTTCGAGCAGTAAAGTTTATCGCCGTAGCGAGAATCAACATCCGGTTTTGGGTGTCGAATACCTGCAAGATGAATACTCTTTAACGGATGAGTATTTCCAAAAAATGGGCTTAAAAGTTCGTTACTTTATGCCGCCAAATAGCGTTGCGCCTTTGGCTTTCTATTTCTCAGGTGATGTGTTAAGTGATTACACCAACCTTGAGTTGATCAGCACAATTAGTACCATGGAAAGCTTCCAAAAGATTTATCGTCCTGAGATTTACAACGCTAACTCTGTGGCAGGAACGTTTTATCAACCGAGTTTGAAGAATCAAGATTATTCACTGACTCGCATCGTATATGACCGAGAAGAGCGTAGCCGATTGGCGATTGAACAAGGCAAATTCGTTGAAGAGCAGTTCATCAAACCCTATCAGAATATTCTTGAGCAGTGGACAAAGAACTACGCTGATCAAAACTGTGCTGCTGTTTAACTATTCATATTGAGAAGATGATTGACGATGAAAATATTATTACCGACTTCAACAGCTGGCAGCTTACCAAAACCATCTTGGCTTGCAGAACCAGAAAAGCTTTGGTCACCTTGGAAGTTGCAAGATGAAGAGTTGATTCACGGCAAACAAGATGCCTTACGTTTGTCCTTGCATGAGCAACAACTTGCAGGCATTGACATCGTTAGCGATGGTGAACAAACCCGTCAGCATTTCGTAACTACATTTATTGAACATCTTGACGGTGTAGATTTTGAAAAACGTGAAACCGTTCGAATCCGTGATCGTTATGATGCGAGTGTGCCGTCAGTTGTAGGTGCTGTAAGCCGTCAAAAACCTGTTTTTGTTGAAGATGCTAAGTTCTTACGTCAACAGACTAAGCAACCAATCAAATGGGCGTTACCAGGCCCAATGACCATGATTGATACACTATATGATGGTCACTACAAAAGCCGTGAAAAACTCGCTTGGGAATTTGCCAAAATTCTTAATCAAGAAGCGAGAGAGTTAGAAGCCGCAGGTGTAGATATTATTCAGTTCGATGAACCCGCATTTAATGTTTTCTTTGATGAAGTGAATGATTGGGGTGTTGCGACTCTAGAACGTGCACTTGAAGGTCTTAAATGTGAAACTGCCGTGCATATTTGCTATGGTTATGGGATCAAAGCCAATACTGATTGGAAAAAGACCTTGGGTTCAGAATGGCGTCAATATGAAGAAGCATTCCCTAAGCTGCAAAAATCCAAGATTGATATTGTTTCCTTAGAATGCCATAACTCTCGTGTACCAATGGATCTGATTGAACTGATTCGAGGTAAAAAAGTAATGGTGGGCGCGATCGATGTAGCAACTAATCAAATTGAAACACCTGAAGAAGTTGCCGATACCTTACGTAAAGCACTTCAATTTGTGGATGCTGACAAACTCTATCCATCGACCAACTGCGGTATGGCACCTTTAGCACGTGACGTCGCAAGAGGCAAACTCAATGCTTTAAGTGCTGGTGCTGACATTATTCGTAGAGAGCTTTCTGCTTAAGATAGATACTGAAATAGTAATGTGTATAGGATTGCCGATTTTATTTGAGTAAATCGGCAATCATGATTTTGATGAAAAGCAGATCTCATTTTACTCAGCATGTCTGTAAATTAAATGCTGATCTGATCAAGTCGAATGATATAGCCAAGCACATAAGCGTATGGCTCAATTGCTGGAACTGAATAATGATTGAATCAATAGACTTTAGAAATGCGATGTCTTTGTTGACCAGTGCCGTGAGCGTTGTGACGACTACTGGTTTATCAGGTCGTTATGGATTTACTGCATCTGCAGTATGTAGTGTGACGGACACGCCGCCGACATTATTGGTTTGTATGAATAAATCATCGAGTTCACATGTACACTTTGTTGAAAATAAAATTTTAACTGTCAATGTCTTAGGCGCACATCATGAACATATTTCTAAAGTATTTTCGTCTAAATTAGCGCCCGAAGAACGCTTTAAACATGGTATCTGGACCGAGTTAGAAACAGGTGCTCCTGTTTTGGATGATGCTTTGGTAAGTTTTGATTGCGAAATTGATCAAATCCAAGAAATCGGGACGCATACTATTTTTATTTGTCCTATTGTAGCGATTCAACGTAGTCAGCATGACCAAAGTTTGGTGTATTTTAATCGTGCTTATCATCAGGTTGGGCAGGTGGAAGTGGTGTAAGATAGGGGTTAAACACTTGTTTTGATATTATTATTGCTTCAGATAAAAAACTTCTATGCTAAAAAAACTAAAAACAGCATGCCAAACCAGTTTGTTTATGAAAAACTTCATGCTAAATGTGAAGCGTTGATTTGATCTTCACTAACATGGTATTGAGAAGCGAAAATTGAAATTTAAAAAACTACCTGCCAAATATGCGGTTTGGATTGTACCATTCTTATTATCAGCTTTAATGAGCGGAATCATATCGTTTATAAATCTGTCGATGAATTTAGGTTTTATACCCGAATTTGTTTCAAAATGGTTTGCGACATGGATGTTATCTTGGGCAATCGCATACCCAACGGTATTGGTGTGTCTGCCATTGGTTCGGCGTTTGACGGCTTTGTTTGTGGACCTCCCACCACAGCCTTAAAAATTTGTTGCACCAATGATCGTGAAAACAGATTTTGATTGTCTCATGAATGGTACTCAGCGTATTACCAAAAGACTATATTGAATCGTGTTTGTATTGCTAAGATCAATAAAACAACTCATTGCAATAGCATAGGTAAAAGAGAGCGAAATCATGAGCAATAATAACGACTATGATATTTCTGATTCAAAAGACTGCGAAACTTATATCAATCAATTTATTCAAGAATTTACGATTCGATCTGCAGAAATAGGCAAGGGCACCATGATTAAGCGTGCGTTGCCTAGTCGTCAAAAACGCTTGGTCGGAGCTTGGTGTTTTCTCGATCACGCAGGCCCAGTGAGCTTTCCCGCAGGCGATGGCTTAGATGTCGGGCCACATCCGCATATTGGTTTGCAGACTTTTACATGGATGATTGAAGGCACCATGATGCATACTGATAGTCTAGGTTCTAAGCAACTTATACGTCCTAAGCAGGTCAACTTAATGACAGCTGGCCGTGGTATTTCTCATACTGAGGTTGCACCAGAGATCGAAACCAAGATGCATGCAGCGCAACTATGGATTGCTTTGCCTGATGATAAGCGCAATATGGAGCCTAATTTTCAGCATTATCCAGAATTACCTGTTGTGGTTAAAGATCAAGTTGAATTTACAGTGTTGGTCGGTGAGTTTCTAAATACGCTTTCACCTGTTGAGGTGCATACACCTTTGGTTGGCGTGGATTTAACTGCACAAACCGATACCAAAACCCGAATTCCGCTCAATCCAAAATTTGAATATGCCTTTATGGCATTAGAAGGTACAGCCCGAGTCAATGGACACGAGCTAAACACGGACAATATGGTGGTTCTAGAAACTGGATTAACTGAAATAGAAGTTGAGTTAACCCAAGGTCACCGTGTGCTGTTAATTGGTGGAGAGCCATTTGAGTCGCCTATCTTGCTCTGGTGGAATTTCGTCGGACGTACCATGGAAGATCTAAAACAAGCACGTGAAGATTGGATTAATCATCATTCTCGTTTTGGAGAGATTCCTGATTATCAAGGTAAACGCTTAGAGGCGCCTACATTACCAGATCAAATGAGGGCTTCGAAATGAGTGTGATTGCAAGTGCAAAAGTACAGGCATTGACTGCGCCGTGGCAAGGTGAAGTAAGCAGTGGTACACATCAATTTTTGACCGATAAACCTGAAGCTGCTGGTGGGCATGATACTGGGCCAGCGCCGTATGATTTTCTCACGGCTAGCTTAGCATCGTGCACGATGATTACTTTGCGTATGTATGCTAAACATAAAGAGATAGAACTCGGTGATTTTTCAGTTGAAGTTGATTTTCATACCAATCGTGAACAGCAGGAACATATTGAACGTCGAGTAATATTTGCCCAACCTGTTTCACAAGATTTAAAAGAAAAACTTCTCAATGTCTGTAGTAAAACACCAGTAACTAAAACTTTGTTACGCAGTTTAGACATACAGACGGTGATTCTTTAACATGATAATGCTATTGTGCTTGGGCAAAATATAATTCTAAACGCAACTGTGAGAGGGATTTAAACAACAGTTGCGTAGCACATGGCAGGCATAAAAATGATTACCTTACATTATCTGCAATGCTCACGTTCATTTCGAATACTGTGGGCATTAGAGGAGCTTGGTATCGATTACCAAGTTGAATACTACCAAAGGTCGCCCAACTACACCGCTCCTGAAAGTCTTAAGCAAATTCATCCGCTAGGCAAGGCTCCGATTTTGGTTGATGATGCACAGGTCATTGTAGAATCTGCCGTGATCTTGGATTATTTACAACAACGTTATGATGAGCAGCAACAGTTTAAACCGCAACACATGGAAGATCAGCATCAATATCTGTATTGGATGCATTATGCTGAAGGTTCTTTGATGCCTTTGTTGGTGATGACTTTAGTATTGAATAGTGTGAGTAAACACGTTCCTTGGGTAATTCGGCCAATTGCCAACAAAATTACGGATGGTGTCAAAGCAGGCTTCGTTCGCCCTCGTGTCAAAGAGCATATTATTTATTTAGAAGATTATTTGGCAGAACATGATTATTTTGCAGGAGCATTTTCTTTTGCAGATATTCAAATGGCATTTCCATTGATGGCATTACAAAAGCGTTTACATGGTAAATATCCAAATATACAGGCTTTTGTTCAACGAGTTCAGGAACGTGCTGCTTTTCAGCGCGCTGAGCAGAAAAGTTTAGATTCTGAATGCGTTTAAGAGACACCCATTAAAAAAGGAACGAGTCATCGTTCCTTTTTTGTGTTGAGTATATCGAATTAACGTTTAATGACGATGGAATCAATCCCACTGTGTTGCAAGGTTTGTTGTGCGGCAAGAGCAGCTTCTTGACTATCATAAGGACCTGAAATGACCCGATACCACGTTTGACCATTCTCAACACTTCTCACCACATCCGCAGATAAACCATTCAGAATGATCTCTGCACGACGAGCATCTGCACTGTCAGGATCTGGATAGCTACGAACTTGTAGAATATAGGTCGGTGCAGCAGGTTGAGTTTGTTCACTGGCAGTGATACCACCCTCAGATTCCTCTGTTGTGGTCGCTTCAACTCGAGGTGACTCGATAATCACGACATTACCTTGCTGTTTGGTTTCTGGTACAGCTTGTTCAGGAATAGGAGTGACTTGCTGTTGTGGAAGTAAGTCGTAAAAACGGTAGTCTTTATTGGTATTTTCTTCTTGATAATGTTCAGACGTGATCTGACTTTTAGCTGGAACGGGCTGCCATGGTTTCCACAACATCAGCATCACGATTACACATAAGATTGCAAGAATTGCAACAAGCATGCCCAACCACTTTGGAATCAGTGGTTTTTTGGGTTTATTTGGTCGTTCAGATACACCACGTTGCGTTTTTCCAAACACCGGAGATTCCTCTTAATCCTAAGGGGCTGTTTATTCAGCCATGCATTGCGTTATTGGCTAGAACCACTCAAACAATATGACGCGCTAAGAAAAGCGATTCCCTGATTGAGCTTATATTATTTGTAACTTGAATCTTGAAAGAAACAAAGCATTATCTTTAAAAATAATGCTTTGTTTGGCCGATATCAATCAAGGTTTTGTCATTATTTTGCTTTACAAAGTGCCATTTTATTTATGAGTGACACTTCGGGCGTAGCCCTCCGTCTTGCGACATGAGCAGCAACGCTGCGTAAGAGTGTTGCTTACATTGCCTCAGGAGCGGACACACCCAATAATTCTAAACCATTACGCAATACTTGCTGCACGTTGATTGAAAGTAATAAACGCGCTTGAGATAGTGGAATATTTGCTTCATCAACAAATTTAACGCCATCTTGTGCATACCATCCATGAAATAACGCAGCAAGATCTTTTAAGTAGTTGCCAATTTGATGTGGTTCATAGACATTCGCAGCACGAATTACAATTTCAGGGTAAGCTGCTAATTTAGCTAAAATTTCTGTTTCAGCATCCAATGTTAATAAGTTGACAACTTGGCGTGCAGATGCAACGTCAAATGCAATGCCTTTCTCTTTAGCACGGTTCACAATACTGTTTACACGCGCATGCGCATATTGAATGTAATACACTGTATTGTCTTTGCTTTGTGAAACAGCAAGATCTAAATCAAAGTCGATATGTTGCTCAGATTTACGCATGACATAGTAGAAACGAGCAGCATCGTTGCCAACTTCCTTACGCAAGTCGCGTAAAGTTACGAATTGGCCTGAACGAGATGACATTTGTACCATTTCACCACTGCGCCATAAACTCACGAACTGAACCAAAAGTACGGTCAGTTTCTTCGAGTCATAACCCATCGCATCAATCGCTGCTTTCACACGTGAAATATAACCGTGGTGGTCAGAACCCCAGATATCGATCAGGTCGGTATAACCACGTTGTAATTTATTCAAATGGTAAGCAATGTCCGAGGCAAAATAAGTGGTTTGACCATTACGACGTTTTACAACACGATCTTTTTCATCGCCAAATTCAGTCGACTTAAACCAGATATTACCTTCTTTTTCATAGAGGTAGCCACGCTGATCAAGTGTTGCTAATGCTTCATCAATTTTTTCTGTTAAAGATGCTTCACTGAACCACTCATCAAAAGTCACACCAAAATCAGCAAGGTCATCTTTAATGTCGTCTAAAATGGCATGTAACGCTGCTTGATGGAAAACGCGATAGCCTTCGCCTAATTGTTGTTGTGAGTTGGCAATTAGTCCATCGATATGTTTTTCTTTGTCACCAGATAGCACAACCTTATTGCCTTCAGCATCTAATGCTTCAGCGTATTGTACGTCTTCTGGTACATCTTTATAGATGTTTGCTACTGCACGAACATAGGCATTGCCATCTTTATTAATAATTTCTTGTGCAATTTCTTTGACATAGTCGCCTTGATAGGCATTTTTAGGGAAAACCAGTGTTTGTCCCGTCAATTCTAAATAACGGAGATAGGTTGAAGTCGCCAAAATATCCATTTGACGACCAGCGTCGTTGACATAGTATTCGCGATCAACTTTTGCTCCAGTTGCTTCCAATAAGTTCGCAACAGTCATGCCATAGGCAGCTCCACGTCCATGACCGACATGTAAGCTTGATGTTGGATTAGCAGAGACGAATTCAACCTGAATTTTCTTGGCTGCATTGACTTGGCTACGGCCATATTGATCTTTTTGCGCTTCAATCTGATCAAGTACAGCAAAACGTTGATCTGCGTTTAAGAAAAAGTTAATAAAACCAGGACCTGCAATTTCTGCTTTGCTGATGTCTGCAACCTCAGGGAGTGCAGCCAATATCTTTTCAGCAAGATCACTAGGCTTCATGCCTGCTGCTTTAGAGCCGATCATCGCAATATTCGAAGCAAAGTCTCCGTGACTTCGGTCTTTAGTACGGGTTAAATGGCTCGTGTTGGTCCAATCTGAAGGAAGTACGCCTTGTTGTTGCAGGGTGTGTACCGCATGATCGAGAGCTGCTTGTATTGCCGTATTCATAGTTACCGAAATAAATGTCGCGGAAAAACGCTAAATATAGCAAATTTTGCAGCTTTAAGGGGAGAGGGATTTGTGAGGATTTAAGATATTCCTATAAATCTTTTTTTGTTCGGATTTCATCACATGAGAAAAAGGATGCTATGTCACTGCATTGACATAGCATCTGGTCATTCAGACTTCTAGAATTTCAGCTAACAGTTCATCACTAGGTGCAAAATAATAAGCACCATCTACCGCAGTGGTGAAGTGTAATAGACGATCATGGATACCATCTCCAGTGGTACCAAACATGCGTTTTAACATTTCATCAATGATGTTTAAGTTGTTGGTATATGCGACGAAGAATAGGCCTTGTTCACCCTTGCCATCACCATAAGGTAGGCTATGACGTAAAATTTCCATTTCTTCACCCGCATCATCTTCGACAACAGTACGAGCAACATGCGCATTTTCAGGCTTTACATCGTCATCAAGTTCGATTGATTCGAGTTTCGTTCGCCCAATCACATGTTCTTGTGCATCAACTTTGAGTTGGTGCCATTTGGCTAAATCGTGGACATAGCGTTGTGCAAAAATAAAACTACCATCCGCAAATACACCTGCTGAATCTGGGATGAGGGTTGCTTCTGCACGGTCTTCAGGGAATTGTGGGTTTTCCGTGCCATCAATAAAGCCAGTCAAATCACGGCCATCAAATTGGCGGAAACAAGCGCGCTCATCAAGCACTTCAACTTTATCTTGTATACCCGCAAAGAAGGCTTGGCTCATTGCAAAGCATAGATCCGCGCGGGCGCTGGCAATATGAATAAATACATCCGCAGGCACGACAGGCATATTAAATGCCCCTTGTTCAGGATTAAGTTGTTTAAAACCTGCGGGTGTTTCTGCGTAGAGTTTTGCCCAAAGTTCAGGACCAAAGGCAATTGCTGTTTTAATTTGACCATTTGGATGTTGGCTAATCAGGCGATCACGAGTTGAAAGTAGAGCATCAATCTGTTGTTTTAATTCAAGAATAGTTAAATCTTTTAAGCGCAAAACAATAAAACGGGCATGATCAGATGGTAGTGGAAGAATGACAGATTGAGCAGTCATTAAAAACTCCTTCATTATTTTTTAAAGGTCGGAAAATAAATCATTGTGCCTGATGTTGATTGAGCTTAAAAGTTTATTTGCTCAGTTTTATGGTCTTATCACATAAGATCATGGCAAAATAAAAACGGTATAATTCCACTTTTTATGTTGCCGTGTTGCTATGTCTTTACAAGTCTGGTTTGCGTTTATGTTGGCCTGCTGGGTGATTAGTATTTCACCTGGTGCGGGAGCAATTGTCTCCATGTCGAGTGGCTTAAATCATGGGTTTAAGCACGGGTATTGGAATGTGATAGGGTTGCAAATTGCATTGCTGCTTCAAATTATGATTGTTGCTGCGGGTGTCGGTGTATTGTTTGCGACAACACCTTGGGCGTTTCAGTTGGTGAAATGGTTTGGTGTTGCCTATTTACTTTACTTGGCGTATCAACAGTGGACAGCACCCATTCAAGCCATTGAGATTGAAAAAGAATACATCCACAAATCTGCTTCTGCTTTGATGTTTAAAGGATTTGTGGTCAATATGAGTAATCCCAAAGCGATTGTATTTTTATTGGCGGTGTTGCCTCAGTTTTTGGACTTAGGGCGACCACAGTGGTTGCAATATCTGATTATGGCGATCACCATGGTGACAATCGATTTGATTGTGATGGCGGGTTATACAGGGTTAGCTTCAAAAGTATTGAGATTATTGCGATCACCAAAACAGCAGAAATATTTAAATCGAAGCTTCGCGATGATGTTTAGCTGTGCTGCATTGCTACTTGGCGCAATCCAGCAATCCAATTAAAAAATGCGGATTAGCTTGTCTGTGACGATCTATTAAATTTTTGAAGCATAAAAATCACGGCGAAGATCAGCGCCATAAATAGGACAATACTTAAGCCCGTCGCGATATTTAATGCTGCACTTGACCATAAGCCAACTGTAATACCCAATTGTGCGAGCAAGAATGCCCAAAGCACCATTTGTTTAGGCGAGTGAGCAAGGAGACGTGCACTCAATGCTGGGATGACTAATAGCGCACCCATGAGTAATGAGCCTACAGCACGCAGTGCTAAGACCGTAAACAAAGCCAGAAGCAACATAAAAATTAAGCGTTGCCAATTGGCATTGATCCCTTCGCTCATCGCGATATCTGGATCAATTGCGATTTGGATTTGTGCAGACCATGAACGATATAACACCACCAAAGCGATCATGATGACTACCGCAAAAATAGGTAAGTCTGACCATTCAATACTGAGTAGATCGCCAAATAAATAGCTTAATAACTCTGGTCTTAGGCTTGGGACTTGTTGAATCAGTAGTAAGCCAGCACAGAGAAGTGTGGCTGAACACAACGCCAGCAATGCATCATTAGGTAGCCGAGAATCATGAAGAACCCATAAGATGGCAACTAACAATAGCGCTAAAAAACCAACGCCTAACCAAAAAGGAAGACTCAAAATTCCTGCGATTGCGACCCCGAGCAACGTACCGTGAGCCATCGTATCTGCAAAGAAAGACATTCTGCGCCATAGCATTAGACAGCCGAGTGGTGCGGTCAAGAACACCAGTAATGTTCCCATAATCCAAGCGGGTAATAGCAGTTGTAACCATTCCATCATGGCTTAGACCTTTGGTTCGGGATGAATATGGGGGCGAGGGTCATGCGCACATGGCTCAGCATGATCACTATGCACACAGTGGTTATGATGGTGCTGGTAAAACATCCGTTGCGTCCCAAATATAGCTTGATACTCAGGATGCTGTTGGATACTTTCAGGTAAGCCACTACAACAAATATGTTTATTTAAACAAACCACACGATGTGTTCCTTGCATCACCCATTGTAAGTCATGTGAAACCATCAGTACTGCACAGCCATAGCGTTCAGGTAGGCTGCGAACATATTCATACAACTCTGCTTCGGATTGGATATCTAAACCTTGCATTGGCTCATCTAGAATGAGAATGTCAGGTTGACGTAATAATGCACGAGCTAGAAGAACACGCTGGCGTTCGCCTCCAGACAATTGTTGGACTCTAGATTCTTGTAATTTTGAGATGCCAGTATCGTGGATAATTTCTTGACGAAGACGTTTCTCGCAAAACTCTAAATCCAATAGGTCTTGAACACGAAGTGGTAAACTTGCAGATGGATTGAATTTTTGTGGGACATAAGCCATTTTTAACTTTTTCGAAAAATGAACTTTGCCTTTATTGGGAGACATGATGCCCAGTAATACTTTAATGAGAGTCGACTTTCCTGCGCCGTTTGGACCGATGAGCGTGACAATCTCTTTGGCATTTAAGTCAAAATCAACATTTCTCAAAATCTCTCGTTCATCACGTTGAACAGAGATATTCTCCAACTGGATGAGTGGAGTTGTTAGGGTGCTGTGCTGCACTGATGACATTTCCCAGAAATTTCAATAATGCTGTGCTGAGCAGTGAATTGATCGGAAGCAGCCAATTGGTCAAGTTGCTGGATCAGTCCTTGAGCAGACGCCTCTTTAACCATATGGCATTCTGTACAAATTAGGAATGCAGCTTGATGCCCTTCACGTGGATGACAACAAGGGATATAGGCATTAATTGAGGTGAGACGGTGAATTAAGCCTTTTTCCAACAAAAAGTCGAGTGTCCGATACACTGTTGGTGGGGCAGCAGGGCGATCAGCTTGGCCTTTTAATTTTGCCAACAAATCGTAAGCACCCATCGGTGCAGAGGCATTTAAAATGAGTTCAAGGACTTCTTTGCGTAAAGGTGTGAGCCGTGCACCAGTTGTGGTACACAGATATTCTGCTTCAGCAAGTCGTGCTTTGATATCATGATGACCATGAACACCGTGTAAAGCATTGTCATGTTCATGTGAACAAGAACTCATAAATGGACCTCATTATTAGCCAAGGGTCTATTGATCTTCACGCACACATTAAAAAGTGATCCAAGCCACTAGATTTAGCAAGCATCTAAAAAAATAGAAATGTGTAGTGTGTTCAATAGACCCTACATCATACCATGCAATTCATTGAGAACTCACTATATAAGTCATACTTGTGATAGAAGCTGTGGCAAATATAGAAAATAGACATAGGCATTTTTGAACTTTTGTTATATTATAACATGCCTTGCCAAGTTGAGTAGTGTTGTAATGTTGCGCCTTGTTTTGTTCGTCACCTTTTCCTTATTAAGCACATGGGGCTGGACGCAAAGCTTAGTCGTGTCAACACAGCCAATTTATTTGATTGCAAAAGAAGTGACCAATGGTGTGGAAACGCCAACTCTTCTTTTAAGTGATCAGACGGGACATGATGTCCACTTAACGCCTGCACATCGCAAAATCATTCAGGATGCTTCCTTGGTGATTTGGTTGGGCAAGGCACATGAAGCACCATTAGATAAATTGTTAAGTCAGAATAGAAAAGCCATTTCACTTTTAGATGCGGGTATTTTGACAATTTTACCACAGCGTAGTTTACGTGGTGCATCATTGGATAATACAGTTGATAGTCATGTTTGGTTAGAACCTAACAACGCGGTTCGAATTGCATTTTTCATCGCGGCCTTACGCTCGCAACAATACCCAGAAAACAAAGCGAAATACACAGCCAATGCACGAGAGTTTGCGCAGCAAATGCGACAAACAGCGCAACAATATGAAAGTAGTCATAAGTCAAAACCATATTGGTCTTATCATGATGCATATCAGTATTTAGAAAGAGCACTGAATTTGAAATTTGCAGGTGCTTTGACTGATGATCCACACATTGCACCAACAGCCGCACAGATTAAGTATTTGAATGACAATCGTCCAAAAACACAGATGTGTTTGTTGGCTGAAATTTCAGCGAATCAAAATGTCTATCGCAGGTTAAATCCCGTCATTTTTGAAACAGTGGATGAAAGCATGAACGGTGAGGACAATTTTATTGCTGCTTGGAAAAAATTGGCTTCAAAAACCGATAAATGCGTGATAAGTGTTCAAAATTGATCAAAAAAATAAAAATGCGTTGACTCTATCGTCAAAAAATATGGTAACGAAAAAAGCAGACTTAGGTCGATAAAAGATTGCATGTTCAGGGGTGTAACTCTATAATGCCAGCGATTCGAAACGATCATGATTAAAACTTGTCAAGCAGTTATGCTGTGAGTGGGTAAAAAATGAGCCGAACTAGTCGCTTGATTGACCGACGATTAGCAAAAGCTTTGGTCTTCTTACAAGCATGTATGATTCCAGTTGCAGCTTTGCTGGCATGGATGATAAATGATAGAACTGCTGGTTTGAGTGCTGCGCTTGGGGCCTCGGTTTGTTGGTTAGCATATTGTTATTTTGCTTGGCAGTCGTTCAGGACGGCTGGTGCTAGGGCATCAAAACAAGTCATGCTCAACATGTATCGGGGAATGCTCGGTAAGTTTGCGATTGTGATCGTGGGTTTTATTTTGATTTTGAGCAATGTTAAACCGCTGTCACCGGTTGCATTGTTGGGTGGATTTATTCTCGTTCAAGCAATGTCGTGGGTTGCGCCATTTTGGGTGTCACGATTGCAACAACGAGAATAGGGCACATTTAAAGATTTTTGGAGGGTAGAGTGAGATATTTGCAGTCCGCAATATTCATTTTTCCTCTTTTTAATGATTGACATTGACCAGGTGTGATTTATGGCTGCTGAAGAACATGCCCTGACTTCGACCGAGTATATCAAGCATCACTTGACCAATATGACCTATGGCAAAATGCCAGATGGGACATGGAAATTGGCTGAGTCTGCTGAAGAAGCTCAATCGATGGGGTTCACTGCAATTCACTTGGATTCAATGGGTTGGTCTATCGGACTTGGTATTATTTTCTGTTTGATGTTCTGGATTGTTGCGAAAGCTGCTAACGCAGGTGTTCCAACAAAATTCCAGTCAGCAATCGAGATGATTATCGAGTTTGTGGACTCAAGTGTCCGTGACACCTTTCATGGCAAATCACGTTTAATTGCACCATTGGCATTAACCATCTTTGTGTGGATTTTCCTCATGAACTTGATGGACTTAGTGCCTGTTGACTGGATTCCTGTCCTAGCTCAACAAATCGGTGCTCACGTATTTGGTATGGACCCGCATCATGTTTACTTCAAGATTGTACCGACTACAGATCCGAACATTACCTTAGGTATGTCGTTATCTGTGTTCGCCTTGATCTTGTTCTATAGTATTCGTGAAAAGGGTGTAGGTGGTTTTGTTGGCGAATTGGCACTTAACCCATTTAACCCAAGTAATAAATTTGCAAAAGCGTTATTGATTCCAGTGAACCTTGTATTGGAGTTAGTAACTTTCCTTGCTCGTCCAGTTTCGTTGGCTCTTCGACTGTTCGGTAACTTATATGCGGGTGAGTTGATCTTCATCTTGATCGCATTATTGCCGTTCTGGATCCAGTGGGCGTTATCTGTGCCTTGGGCTATTTTCCACATTCTTGTAATCACGTTGCAAGCATTTATCTTTATGATGCTGACCATCGTTTACTTGAGCATGGCAAGCGAAAAGCATTAATGGTATTGCCTAACTATCAGTTGATGGTTGGGCTTAAATTTTTAGTTTAATTTGGTAATAACCTAACCTCTGAGGAATTTTTCATGGAACTCACTTTAGGTCTAGTTGCAATTGCATCTGCTATCTTGATCGCTTTCGGTGCTTTAGGTACTGCGATTGGTTTTGGTCTTTTGGGTGGTCGCTTTCTAGAAGCTGTTGCTCGTCAACCAGAATTGGCTCCACAACTTCAAACTCGTATGTTCTTAATCGCGGGTCTTCTTGATGCTGTGCCTATGATCGGTGTTGGTATTGGCTTGTTCTTCATCTTCGCTAATCCATTTGTAGGTTAATAGCTTAATTCCTAAATCCACATATTGAGGAATAGCGAAATGAATATCAACCTCACATTGATTGGCCAAGCGATTGCATTTGCGGTTTTTGTCGCATTTTGTATGAAGTTTGTTTGGCCACCACTAATCAATGCGATTAGTGAGCGTCAGCGTAAAATTGCTGATGGCTTAAATGCTGCTGAAAAAGCGAAAGCTGACTTAGCTGATGCGCAAGCACAAGTAAAGGCAGAGATCGATGCAGCAAAAGCACAAGCGGCTCAATTGATCGAACAAGCGAACCGTCGTGCGGCACAATTGGTCGAAGAAGCGCGTACCCAAGCTGCGGCTGAAGGTGAGCGTATTCGTCAACAGGCGAAAGAAACTGTTGATCAAGACATCAATGCTGCTCGCGAAGAATTACGTCAACAAGTTGCTGCTTTGGCAGTTGATGGCGCAGAAAAAATTCTGAACCAACAAGTTGACGCAGAAGCTCATAATGCCATGCTGACTCAGCTGGCTGCTAAACTTTAAGCGAGGGAAATATGGCTGAACTCTTGACGTTGGCACGCCCATACGCTAAAGCAGCATTTGCTTATGCATCTGAGCAGAATGCAACTGACGCTTGGTCAAATGCGTTACAACTGCTCGGTGCTGCGGTGCAAGATGAAGCATTTTCCGCTTATTTAAATCGCCCTGAGCTGACTCCTGCGGAACAAGTAGGTCTTTTTGCGAAGGTTTTAGGTGAAGATCAATCTCAAGCAGTGTCAAATTTTCTGACACTTCTTGCAGATAACGATCGTTTAACGTTGTTACCTGAAATCGCAGCAGAATATGAATTACTTAAATCGCAGAACAACAACACCTTGGAAGTAGTGATTGAATCTGCTTTCCCGATGGACGCGAAGCAAGAGCATATTTTAGCTCATGCACTAGAAAAACGTTTTAACAAAACAGTTCAAATGACTGTGACCGTTAATCCGGCGTTGATCGCAGGTGTTGTGATTCGTGCAGGCGACCAAGTGATAGATGACTCTGCGCTTAACAAGCTTGAAAAAATGCGGACTCGTCTTCTTGCGTAATAGCAAAAAGACTGAACTTAAAAAAGATTGAGGAATAGCGCAATGCAACAACTGAATCCATCCGAGATCAGTGCGCTCATTAAACAGCGTATCGGCGATCTGGACACCAGCGCGACCGCAAAAAATGAGGGTACCATTGTTATGGTATCTGACGGTATCGTGCGTATTCACGGTCTTGCGGATGCCATGTACGGCGAAATGATCGAATTCGACGGCGGCTTATTCGGTATGGCACTGAACCTAGAACAGGATTCAGTGGGTGCCGTTGTTTTAGGTAACTACCTAAGCCTGCAAGAAGGTCAAAAAGCTCGTTGTACTGGTCGTGTATTAGAAGTTCCAGTAGGTCCTGAACTTCTTGGCCGTGTAGTAGATGCTTTGGGTAACCCAATTGATGGGAAAGGCCCTATTGATGCAAAACTAACTGATGCTGTTGAAAAAGTAGCACCAGGTGTAATTTGGCGTCAGTCAGTAGACGAACCTGTTCAAACTGGTTATAAATCAGTTGATACCATGATCCCTGTAGGTCGTGGTCAGCGTGAGTTGATTATTGGTGACCGTCAAACTGGTAAAACAGCAATGGCGATCGATGCGATCATCGCTCAGAAAAACTCTGGCATTAAGTGTGTATATGTTGCGATTGGTCAAAAACAATCAACAATTGCAAACGTTGTACGCAAGCTAGAAGAAACTGGCGCTATGGCGTATACAACTGTTGTCGCAGCAGCGGCTGCTGATCCTGCAGCAATGCAGTATTTAGCTCCGTACTCTGGCTGTACAATGGGTGAATACTTCCGTGATCGTGGTGAAGATGCGTTAATCATTTATGATGATTTGTCTAAGCAAGCTGTTGCTTACCGTCAAATTTCATTGTTATTACGTCGTCCACCAGGTCGTGAAGCGTATCCAGGTGACGTATTCTATCTTCACTCGCGTCTTCTTGAACGTGCTTCTCGCGTTTCTGCTGACTATGTTGAGAAATTCACGAACGGCGAAGTTAAAGGCCAAACTGGTTCTTTAACTGCATTACCGATCATTGAAACTCAAGCTGGTGACGTATCTGCATTCGTACCAACCAACGTAATCTCGATTACTGACGGTCAGATCTTCCTAGAAACATCATTATTCAACGCAGGTATTCGTCCTGCTGTGAACGCGGGTATCTCTGTATCTCGTGTTGGTGGTTCTGCTCAAACTAAGATCATCAAAAAATTGTCTGGCGGTATCCGTACTGCTTTAGCGCAATACCGTGAATTGGCTGCGTTTGCTCAGTTTGCTTCTGATCTTGATGAAGCGACTCGTAAGCAACTTGAGCATGGTCAACGTGTAACTGAGTTAATGAAGCAAAAACAATATGCTCCATACTCAATTGCTGACCAAGCTATTTCTGTATATGCATCTAACGAAGGTTACATGGCTGACGTAGAAGTGAAGAAAATCGTAGACTTTGATGCTGCGTTGGTTTCTTACTTCCGCTCTGAACATGCTGCGTTAATGCAACAGATCGATGAAACTGGTGATTACAACAAAGACATCGAAGCTGCAATCAAAGCAGGTATTGAGAGCTTCAAAGCGACTCAAACTTACTAAGTTAAGCTTTAGTTAAGTTTGGTTCACGGATCAACCTTCGAAAGCTCGAAAGAGCTTTCGACTACTAGGTTAAGCGTATGGCAAATTTAAAAGAAATTCGCGCCAAAGTAGCTAGTATCAAGAGCACGCAAAAGATTACTCGCGCGATGCAAATGGTAGCTGCTTCTAAAATGCGTCGTGCGCAAGAGCGCATGGCTCAAGGCCGTCCGTATGCCGATAATATGCGCCGTGTAATTGCTCACTTGGTTCAAGCAAACCCTGAATACAAACACCGTTATATGGTTGAACGCCCTGTTAAGCGTGTTGGCTATATCGTGGTGTCTTCAGATCGTGGTTTGGCAGGTGGCTTGAACATTAACTTGTTCAAGAAAGTTGTGCAGCATGTCAAAGCACAACAAGAGCAGTCAATTGAAGTTGAATTTGCTTTGATTGGTCAAAAAGCGGTTTCGTTTTTTAAGAGTTACGGCGGTAAAGTGCTTGGTGCAACTACCCAACTTGGTGATACACCGAGTTTGGAACAGTTGACAGGTTCTGTTCAGGTGATGCTTGATGCATTTGATAAGGGTGAATTAGATCGTATTTACCTTGTGTCAAATGGTTTCGTCAATGCGATGACCCAACAACCTAAAGTTGAACAACTTGTTCCTTTGGCACCAGCAGAAGAAGGCGAAGATCTTAACCGTACTTATGGTTGGGATTATATCTACGAACCAGAAGCAGAAGAGCTGTTAAATGGTTTGTTGGTTCGCTATATCGAGTCGATGGTTTATCAAGGTGTAATTGAAAACGTTGCATGTGAGCAATCTGCTCGTATGGTCGCAATGAAAGCAGCGACAGACAACGCAGGACAATTGATTAAAGACCTACAACTCATTTACAACAAGCTGCGTCAAGCCGCGATTACTCAGGAAATTTCCGAGATCGTTGGCGGTGCCGCTGCCGTTTAACATTATTAAGTTTGAATTGAGGAGACAGCAATGAGTAGCGGTCGTATCATTCAGATCATCGGCGCGGTTATCGACGTCGAGTTTGAGCGCAATAGCGTTCCTAAGATCTATGACGCTCTCCAAGTTGACGGTACTGAAACTACATTAGAAGTTCAGCAACAGCTTGGCGATGGTGTTGTTCGTACCATCGCAATGGGTTCTACAGAAGGTCTTAAACGTGGCCTGAATGTAACTAGTACAAATGCACCGATTTCTGTTCCAGTAGGTCCTGCTACGCTTGGTCGTATCATGGACGTTTTGGGTCGTCCGATTGATGAAGCGGGTCCAGTTGCGACTGAAGAGCGTTTGCCGATTCACCGTGAAGCACCTTCTTATGCAGAACAAGCAGCTTCTACTGATCTTTTAGAAACAGGTATTAAAGTCATTGACTTGCTATGCCCGTTCGCTAAAGGTGGTAAAGTTGGTTTGTTCGGTGGTGCTGGTGTTGGTAAAACCGTTAACATGATGGAGTTGATCAACAACATCGCTAAAGCGCACTCAGGTTTATCTGTATTCGCTGGTGTTGGTGAGCGTACTCGTGAAGGTAACGACTTCTATCACGAAATGAAAGATTCTAACGTTCTTGACAAAGTAGCAATGGTCTACGGTCAGATGAACGAGCCACCTGGTAACCGTTTACGCGTAGCGTTAACTGGTTTGACCATGGCTGAATATTTCCGTGATCAGAAAGATGAAAATGGTAAAGGTCGTGACGTATTGTTGTTCGTAGACAACATCTACCGTTATACACTTGCGGGTACTGAAGTATCAGCATTGTTAGGCCGTATGCCATCTGCAGTAGGTTACCAACCGACACTTGCAGAGGAAATGGGTGTTCTTCAAGAGCGTATTACGTCGACTAAGTCTGGTTCGATCACATCGATCCAAGCAGTATACGTACCAGCCGATGACTTAACAGATCCATCTCCTGCAACTACGTTTGCTCACTTGGATGCAACAGTTGTATTGAGCCGTGACATCGCTTCACAAGGTATTTACCCTGCGATCGATCCACTTGACTCAACTTCACGTCAGCTAGATCCATTGGTTGTTGGTCAAGAGCATTATGAAATTGCACGTTCTGTACAGAACGTATTGCAACGTTATAAAGAGCTTAAAGACATCATCGCAATCTTGGGTATGGACGAATTGTCTGAAGAAGATAAATTGGTTGTTTACCGTGCGCGTAAAATCCAACGTTTCTTCTCTCAACCATTCCACGTAGCTGAAGTATTTACTGGTGCACCTGGTAAATTAGTACCACTTAAAGAAACGATTCGTGGCTTTAAAGGTCTATTAGCTGGTGAATACGATCACATTCCAGAACAAGCGTTCTATATGGTTGGTGGTATTGACGAAGTGATTGCTAAAGCCGAGAAACTTTAATTAGCAACTCTAATTTAAGGAGATTCTCATGGCGACGATGCAATGTGATGTTGTAAGTGTGAATGAGTCGATTTACTCTGGCACGGTTACGATGTTAATCGCAAAAGGCGCAGGTGGTGAGCTTGGTATTTTACCAGGGCACGCACCACTTGTAACTTTGCTCCAACCGGGCCCGATTCGTGTTCAGTTGGAAAATGGTACAGAAGAAATCGTTTATGTATCTGGCGGTGTGTTAGAAGTTCAACCTCATGTTGTGACTGTACTTGCAGATACTGCAATCCGTGCGGACAACTTAGATGAAGCGGCAATTTTAGAAGCTCGTAAACAAGCTGAACAATTGCTCGCAAATCAAAAGAGTGATTTGGATTCTGCTGCTGCACTTGCTTCGCTTGCAGAAACTGCAGCACAGCTTGAAACGATTCGTAAAATCAAAAATCGCGCACTTTAATCAGTACTGATTTTCGATTGAAAAAGCCACCGTCAGGTGGCTTTTTTATTGGAAAATAAACTGGAAACAAAATTCAAATAGTTCTCATTTTCATATAAAGTACTGCTCGCAATATATAACTTCATGAGAATTATCATAATGAAAATTTTACTTCCAGCCATTCTTGCACTGACATTTGTTGGTTGTGCTTCCGTACCGCAAGCAACACCGCAATTGTCTCAACAAGCAAAAAAACTTGATGCACCTACAGAAGGTAAAGCTGCGGTTTATGTTTACCGTTCAAATAGTGTGTTGGGTGCAGCACTCAAAAAAGATGTTTGGATTGACGGAGAGTGTTTAGGTGAAACTGCGCGTGGCACATTCTTCTTAAAAGAGGTGGAGGGTAACCAGAAACATACGATTTCGACTGAATCAGATTTTTCACCGAATCATTTGACACTGAATACAGAAGCAGGAAAACAATATTTTATTCAGCAATATATCAAACCTGGTGTAATCACAGGTGGCGCGAACCTGAAACAAGTAGATTTAGAGACAGGTAAAAAAGCGATTGCTGAGTATAAATTTGCACAAGCTGGAAAGTGTAGTAAGCAGAGTATTAGTTTGGATAAAAAGTAAATTAGCGATTTTTTTAAATAATAACAACGCTTAATTCAGTTTTTAGCACCTTCAATATCAATCTTAGATTGTTTTGAAGGTGCTTTTTTATTATCTCGAAACATAATATGATGAATGCTTAACGATGAAGGGATGACATCGTTGTAAGCTATAACGAATGCGTATATTAAAGAAAAAATTAGGAAAAGTATGTTAGCAAGTAATGTCTTAAAGTTGCGCTTGGATCGTATCGAACAACAAGGACATCATTTGTCTGTCAAAGATCAGATAAAACTCGTGACATTAATACAGCCTGATTTAACGGCTAATCTCTATACGCAATTTTTTAGTCTAAACTTACCTAAAGTTTGGAATTTCCGACACAGTACAGTCGATGAAACGCATTGTTCATTGCGTTTGATTCAACTCATCAATCAGGTTTTTATCCCGGCCTATCCACAACATGCTCATCGATATGCGTGGTTTGAGCAAGGGCTCAATTTTAGATTGCAACATGCTCAGTCACCGCTTGCGATATCTGAACGAGCCGCATTGTTAACTCAGTTACTCGCTTGCCAAGATAGTGATCTAAAACTGAGTATTCTTAACCAGTTACAAGATAAATATAATAATCCTTCCGTTACGTTAGCATTAGCCGAGTTATATTCTCGTTTAGAGGATTGGTCAGCTGCAATTAAAAATTATCGTATGCTATTTCAACAGCAAGCTTATCATCCTGAAAGTGTGCACTATGATTTTATACACTGTTTGTTGAGTCGAAATGATTATCATAATGAGCAAGGACAGCGTGATGCGGTTGAGGCTTTAGAATGTTTGACCAATCTTGATTGTGTTCAACAACCGCATTTACATGAGCAATTAACACAAAGGGCTGTAGTGCTGTTATTGCCAGCAAACTTGCAATCCCAGCCTCGTGAATTACCTAAATCATTGCTTGGTATACAGCATAAATTTAAATTTGTTGGATATTCCTTGAATCATTGGCTAACCACAGATGAGTTTATCGTTCCTTATTATAAAAATGTGGTGGAGAGTGCACCCAAATTACTCAATAACCATGAAATTACGATGAACTTAGATCGTCATAAAGCGGCGAATACGGCATTGCAAAAAATTCTCATGGGGCGTGATCTTAAGTTAGTCAGTGGGATTAATGCGGTCAATCATCGTATGGGATTTATTTGGAACTACTTACAAATAAATCCATTGGTACTGGATGCTTTGGTAACAGCCGCTCATCGTGAGCCCGATGCATTTTATAACTTAAAGCAAATCCCAACATCTGATTACCAGCATGATGCAGCGTTGTTACAAGTGTCATCTTATCTTGCTAAACAACAAGTTGCGTATAATCTAAGTCAACAAGGACATTGCATCGAATTTGTTGAGCATACTGATGTTGCAAGTTTTGATTTGATCGTTGATGGCACACCTATGCAAGTAAAATGTAGCTTAGATGCCGATCAAATAGGAACATTTGCACGACAGCATCCGCATATTGCGATTATTGTGAATATTGAACTTGCGCATTTACAAGAAAAATATCCTTCTGTCTTTGCTGATTTTGCTTTGAGCTATGCTTCAGTGCAGCGCTCAGCTGTTGCATGTTTGCAGCATTCAACTGGCAATGAAGAGTTTTTACCGATCCCATTAATGAATACTGGTTTTGCGGTATATCGTAATTTTAATACATCGATAAATTCACCCATATTGGGGATGTATTCGCAGGATAAATATTCGAGTTCAATATCAAAAAATAGTTTGGCTGTTGAAGCTACAATGGGGCGTGCACTTTCGGATTCAATTGGTGCTTTCTTTATTGGGGGGATTGCAGTATATCGAACTTGGCGGATACACAAGATTGAGCAACGCCGACCTACTTCTGAGAAAGTTGCGTTGAAGGCGCAATCCGATTTGGTCGTCGATTTGTTGATTCGCTTTGCAGAATGGTTTAATCAGAATTTATTAAAATATCGAGTTGATTTATACGCATTTCAACTGAGACAGATTGAAACAAAGTTGATGGGGAAGATCCCAGAAGCAATCATTTCAACAACCTTATATGCTTATAAGTTTGAGGCTTATCAACGTGCACAAAGGTTGTATATATGGATACAAAAACAATTAGCGCATGATCACCCTAAACGCAGAGCTCAGGCAGGCTGGGTTGCATTGGCACAGGCAGACCAATTTATATCGATTGAATTGAAACAGCATGTGAGACAGTTAAATGCTGAACTGCAAAAGTATAAGCAAATGTCACAACATGCGGAAAAGCTACCAGATTTGGAGCAACAAGCCCCAAACGATGCCAACCCACCTTATTCAATTCAAGCTATCTAAGATTTAAAAATCAGAAAATTTATGAGATTAGTTTGGCTGATCTGCTTCTGAAGTTGGATTACCTAAAACAAGAGCTGCAAGTTTCAACATATCGACCTGAATTTTATTAAACTGTGCTGCGATTTTTTCAAAATCTAATTGGCTAATGTCTTGTTGACCATGTAAAAGAGGTAGATTGAGTAACTGTTGATTTGCGCTCAGCAGACTTTGGCGGATTTGGTCTACTTCGGTGCTTTTGAGTTGCAAAGACAACAAAACATCATGTAATGCATGAAGCTCTTGTTTAAGTTTTGCAGTACTTTCTTTGAGTTGTTGAACATTCTGGTTTTGAATCGCCTGTTCGAGTTGGCTCTGTGAGTTCTGGAGCAATGCTGTGTAGTCATCTGTTTTGAGTTGCAATTGCGCAACATCACGGATGATATTAAACATATTGCCGTGACTTAGATTTTGGTTGTCAGCAATATTGGATAGAGCGTCTTGCTCGGTGCTCGAAGGGGTGTTTTGTTCTTGTTCAGTATATTGCTGAGCCTGTTCATTCTTTTGAGGAGGTTGGTCACAACCGACCAGCGCAATCGTGCTAATCAATGCTGCTGCAGAAAGAATCGCGGAGATTGGGCGGTATTTAAGCATGACAGAACTTCATCAAAATCTGAAAAGAGCGTCACTATAATCAGAAAGTGTGAAGAAAAATGTGATTTTTGCAATTCGTTAACATTTTCATGCAATAAGATAATACAGGTTGGTTTGAGCTGAAGTATGAGAAGAATAAGGCTATTCTTCTCAGTGATGATTAAACTTATTTCGCCAATTCAGCTTCAATCGCAGTCACAATGCGTTCATCATCTGCCGTGATATCAGGTGCAAAGCGTGCAACGATTTCACCATTTTTATTGACCAGGAATTTCTCAAAATTCCAAAGAACCTCTGGTGGGTTGTTCGGTGTTAAACCATAATCTACAAGATCTTTCCACCAAGGTCCTTCACCGATTCGTTCAGGAATCGCTTGGGTCAATGTTTGATAAAGTGGATGTTTATCATCACCGGCCACAGAAATCTTGGCGAAAAGTGGGAAATGTACATCATAATTGAGTGAACAGAATTGTTCGATTTCTTCATTTGAACCCGGTTCTTGTTCTAAGAAGTTATTGGCAGGGAAGCCGAGAATTTCCAAGCCTTGATCTTTTTTCGCTTGATATAGTTTTTCTAAACCTTCGTATTGAGGGGTCAATCCACATTTTGAGGCTACATTCACCAAGAGTAAAACTTTGCCTTTATATTGTTCTAGATCAATGTCTTGGCCTTTAATGTCTTTAACTGGAATGTGATAAACCGATTGGCTCATGGAGGGTGTCCTAATTTGTTGTTGTGAAATCACTTGTTTGTTTTAACTGCTAATCTTTTAGAGTGCAATGCTATTGATATGAATACATACAAAATATGCTGAAAAATGTATAACTTTAAAGCGTTGCATTTTTAAGTTGTATGGGGGTTTGTCCTGTGTAGCGTTTAAAGAACTCGATAAAACTTGAACTGTGATGATAGCCGAGTGCAAATGCCAGCTGTTTGATGGTCATTCCTTCGCGAATTTGATTAATTGCAAAAATAATTTTTGCTCGATTGCGCCATTCTGAGAGTGTGAGTTGTAACTCTTGTTGACTCAGCCGTAATACATGTCGTTCGCTCACGTTAAAATGATGAAGAACCTGTTGTAAGCTCAAATGAAATAACTCAGGATCAGCAAGCTTTTCTAAAATAGGAGATAAAATAGGATGATTGCTTTGCGGAAGATAATGGGAATACGTCGGTGCTTGTTTGAGTTGATCGAACAACACTTGGAGTAGATGCTCCAAGTACTCTGGTGAATGGCTTTGCTTTTGTTGTTCGAGGATTTGAATGACCAATGCGCGGAAAAAAGGTTGGATACTAAAACAACGGCAACTATTTCCTAAAAATTGCCCGAATTTAGGGTGCAGACGAATACAAATATAATGAATTTCATGTTCGACGGGCAGCGATTGATGTTCAGTACGTGGGGGTAACCACAGTCCATAGCTGGGGGGAGAAAGGTAATATTTCCCTTCAATATCAAACTCTAAAGTTCCATTGAGACTGAAGTTAAAGTCCCCCCAAAGTGAAGAATGAGGGCTAACAACGTCATCTATTTGATAAAGAAATTCATGCACTTCAATACCATGTAAAAAAGGAAATTGTTTAGCCAGATCATGCTTCATGGGGAATATCTCTATTCATTTTCACAGCTGAGTTGAGGATTATTTAAACCGCGTGCTAGCGTGAAAATCAAGACTAGAGAGCAAAGTACCAGCGGAAGCATGGCAAAGAATAAGATGGTGCCATTAAAATGATCGACAATAATTCCGCCAAACATACTGCCTAAGGCAATTAAAATGAGGAAGGTCAATGTCACCATTGGCATGCCTTTTTCTACTGCTTCTGGTGCGTGGGTAAACATCCAGATATTCACTGCCGTTGGTATGATGCCATAAGCGAAGCCCCATAAAGCCGTCAACACCATGGCGGTCATGATATGTGCACCAAACATTGGCAGGCTTAGAAATGCCAAAAAGAATGCAAAGCCACTGACTGCAAAAGTATAGCGAATATTGATTTGCCCGAGATAACCCGCAAAGATATTGCCAAAAATCCCCGCAATTCCATATACCAAAAGTAAACGGCTAATCAGCCCATCAGAGAAATCAATCTGATGTTTAAAAAAGGCTGAAAAATAACTATAAACTGCGAAGTGTGCAAATCCCATAAAGATAAAAATAATCAGCCCTTTACGAGCAGCGGGATGTTGCACAAGAATTGGAAGTTCTTTCCAACGCAGCGAAGACGATGGTTTTAATTGAGGTAAATAGAGGTATTGGAAGATAAAAAGCAAGATTCCCATGAGTGATATGACGGTGAAAGAGGTACGCCAGCCATTATACTGTGCCAACCACGTGCCCATAGGTACACCGAGTACACTTGCTAAAGTCACCCCGAAAGCGACCCAAGCCGTTGCTTTAGCAATCGGTAAATGCGGTGGAGCTAAGCGACCACTGAGAGCAACTGCTGTTGCCCAAAAGCCACCAATCGCAATCCCTAAAATAATACGTCCAAACAGTAATAATGCAAAGTTGGACGCAAAAGCTGTAATGAAATTGGCCAAAATCATGAGCAAGGTTAACAGTAGTAATAGTGTCCGGCGATCCAGTGTTTTGGCCGATATCGGGATCAATACTGCGGCAAACATTCCGACGATGGCCGTTAGCGAAACAGTTAAACCTGCTGTTCCAACGGACACTTGAAAATCTCGTGCGATCTCATTAAGCACGCCCACAGCAAGGAATTCACCAGTGACCAGCGCGAAAGCACTTAAAGTAACGGAGAGCAGTGCAAACCAATTGCCTTGAGAAGGGTTTGACTCAATGGGTCGTATATCAGTGGGAGATGATTGTTCCATAATAATTTCCTTTATTGTTATATAGATAACAATAAAATTGAAAAAGATTGAATTTTTATAACGATCGTTAAAAAATAAAATAGTTGATAAAAGCGATGGCGTCAATTAATTTAATAGTGATCGTTATAAAAATATTTGTGATTGCCATGACCCATGCAGATGATTCCCTAATAGCACCGAGTGACGACACGCTCAAAAAAAAGCGTGGACGGCCAAAGTGCTTTGATGAACAACAGGTTTTAGAAAAAGCAATGTTATTGTTTTGGGAACATGGTTATGAAGCGACATCTGTCAGTGACTTAACACAAGCATTGGAGCTGACGGCACCAAGTTTATATAGTAGTTTTGGTGATAAAGCGGGGCTTTTCTATAAATGTATTGATTATTATTTGGCGCATGAGGCTTGTCCTATTGAAGCGATCTTCTTAGAAGCAAAGACTGCTAAAGTGGCATTCGAACTTTATCTTTATGACAATGTCCAACGTTTAGCACAGCCAGATAAACCAACAGGATGTATGTTGGTGGTGGCGACCATTAACTGTTCGGATAATGCACAACAAATTCAGCATAATATTTTAGAAAAACGTTTAAAAACCAAGCAAAGACTACTAGAACGTCTGCAACAGGGGGTTGCCGAGGGTGACTTGGCAGCAACTGCACCCGTAACGGAAATGGCTGATTTCTATGCCACGGTGTTACAAGGCTTAACCATGCAAGCACGGGATGGTGCAACGGTCACCCAATTACATAAAGTGGTTGAGCATGCGATGCGGACATGGGAATTATTCGAATGATCGATGTCTAAAGCGCGATATAAATGTCTGATATACGATATTTCAATTATTTTGGACATCTCTCACAATATTTGCATGGTTGTAATAAGGTGAGACAAACTGATGGGTCAGTTATCTAAATATCAGAAATGGGCATTTGTATTGCCATTGATTGCAGTCTTGATTTGGTCGCTGAATATTGCAGTAACCCGCTATGTTGCTGATTATATTTCACCAGTTAGTATCAGTTTCTATCGCTGGTTGGTGGCATTTCTGATATTAACGCCGTTTATGTTACCTAAGATTTGGCAGCAACGCGCTTTGATTCGCCCTCTTATTCCAAAATTGGCGGTATTAAGTGCTTTTGGTATGGTGCTATATCAAGGTTTGTCCTACGCGGCAGCGCATTACACCACTGCCACCAATATGGGAATCGTCAATGCTTTCGTTCCTATCTTTACCATTTTTATCTCATATCTGATTTTAAAAGACCGCCCAAATCGATTTGCGATTTTAGGAAGTGTACTGTCATTTGCTGGATTGCTTTATGTCATGGGGCAAGGTCATATTTCCAGCTTATTTATGCAGGGCGGGCATTGGGGTGATGCTGTGATGGTACTTGCAGTTGGATTTTATGCTTTTTATGGTGTATTCCTTAAAAAGTGGCAGTTAAAGCTGCCGCTCATGACCAGTTTATATGTTCAAATCGGATTTGCATTGGTATACCACCTGCCATTTTTACTTTGGTTTGGGCTGGACTGGATCAATGCTGAAAATGCAGCAAGTGTAATTTATGCAGGCGTCTTTCCGTCCTTAATCGCGCCTTTGCTATGGATGTTGGCTGTTCAGGTCATTGGACCCAATCGAACCAGTATTTTTATGAATCTGATGCCAGTGTTTACAGCAATTATCGCGAGTTTTTGGTTAGCGGAAAGCTGGACAATTTATCATAGTATTGGTGGTTTTATGATCTTGGTTGGGATTATTCTGGCACAGAAAAAAAGCCTAAAACTGCCATCTCGTGCGTTAGAATCGACAACTTAAGATGTAAATAAAATGCGTGTTTGTATAAAAAATAGACAAACGCGCATTTTATTTGGTATGAAGACGATTCTTTCTATTTGATATTACAAGTATATTTTGAAGAACAGCTAAAATTATCATCAAAAAAAAGCTCAATAAAAATAAAAATATAATTTTATTGAAAATCCAAAGGTGACAAAAATGGTATGCTTTTCACATTTTTTGTTAGGAGAATAATATATTTGTATAAATGAGATGATTCCGCCATAATAAACACCGAAGCAAATTGATACATTTTTTATTTGCTGACCGAATTTTCGAACCCTCTGGATGTGATTATACACATCCTTTTTATGCTCAGTTATCCCTATATAACTGAGCTTTTTTTTGCCTATTTTAGGCGCGAACAACTTCACCTGTTAACGCATTGAGAATCCGACTCGGTTCTTGACTCAAGCCTAAATTGCCTGCTAAGTAATGTAGGGAATGACCAAAGTAGTTATGTGCTTCCTCTAAGCTGCGAGCTGGTGCTAACCCGGCAGGATTAGCGCTGGTAGACACAACAAATCCACCAAAATGGTGACAAAGTTGGACACATAATGGATGTGTAGTGACGCGCACCGCGACTAAAGGGTGCTGTCCTTTGATCCATGTCGGAATGTGTTGGTCTGCGGGTAATAGCCATGTCGTTGCGCGTTCTGTTTCAACACGATCTGACCAACTATTAATCACCTGATGCCGAATCGCGGGTTCAAGGTCTTGTAATAAATGCTCTACTTGCTCGATACAGCCTGCTAATAAAATGACACCTTTCTCAATTGGACGATGCTTGCATTCAAGGACATTTTGAAAAGCCTGTTCATTGAATGGATCACAACCTAGCCCCCAAACGGCTTCAGTGGGATAGGCGAGTACTTGTCCTTGTTTTAAAAGTTGAGCTGCATCAGCAACAGAGGAAGTAATCATGTTATGTATACGAAAAAAGGAGGAGACATTGCTTAGTTTAAAGCATTGGGCGACAACGTAAATAGCGTCCGCCTTGTTGTGTACATAAACCTAATAGCTCAAGTTCCATGAGGTGTGAAGTAAGCTCAGCAATATTGCTTTGCTGTAGTTGTGTGAGTTGGTCTATGTCTTGTCCAACCCAGTCTAAACATTGATATAGACCAACCAAGTGTGAGGGAAGGTTAGGGGCCGCATTTGAGGATTTTTCTGAGGATTGTTGTTCAGATTGCCATTGAGTAGGTAAGGCTAAGTCCTCGATTACTTGCTCAGGATGATCGACTAAGATTGCACCTTCTCGAATGAGTTGGTGACAGCCTTGATGATGTTCACTATAGATATGCCCAGGAATCGCAAACACCATTTTTCCTTGGGTAGCCGCCTGATTGGCAGTAATGAGAGAACCACTTTTGATGGCGGCTTCAACTACAACTACACCAAGACTTAAACCACTGACGATACGATTTCGACGAGGGAAATGTTGTTGTAAAGGCATAGTGGAGGGAATGAACTCGGAGATGATAGCACCCGACTGTGCAATTTGCTGGGCTAGTTGTAGATGCTGAGCTGGATAGACACGGTCTAATCCTGTTCCAACAACAGCAATGGTACGTTGATGAGCCAATCCACCTTGATGTGCAGCATGATCAATACCATGGGCTAGACCACTACTAATATAAAAACCTTTTTCACTTAAATAATACGCAAAATCATAAGCGACTTGGCGCCCATGAGGACTCGGTTTGCGGCTTCCTACCATCGCGATTTGTGGTTGTAATAAAGCGTGTGGATTCCCTTGTCCAAAAAGTATCGGTGGATGGTCTGAGTAAGGGAGCAGTTGTGTTGGATAGCCAATATCTTGGGGTGTTAAAATAAAATCACTATGTTGACAGATTAATTTTACTAACTGAGCAAATTGTTGTTGCCCTTCAGGTGTTTGAAATTCAGCTAAACGTTTTAAATGATTGGCATGTAAGCCCAGTTGTTGCCACTCAGAAAAACGCTCAGTTTGGGTGGCCTGTTCGCAATCACCAAAATAGTCGATAATTTTTTGAAAGCTAGAAAGTGAATGTTGAACCAAATACCACACCAGCACGGTAGAGTAATGGTGAGGTAATAATTGGTTCAACATATGCCATCTACTTAGTTATCTAAACGAGGTGGTTTGATACTTGAGCCCATTTTTATTGGTAACTCACTTTCAAGCACATACGCATAGCTGATACGGTCAAAGCTCTTAAAGATCATCACACTACCGACATACTGTCCTGGTAATTTGACATTTTCTTTCGTTTTCGGATCTTTAACTGTTTCACCGTCTTGATAAGCATTAAATACTTGTCCGATTTCGATTCCATCAGCTGTACCACGATCGACGGTGACAACACCATTTTTAGCGGCTGTACCAATTGAACCCATGACACGAATGATTTTACCGCCATCAGTGACTTGATTTGCATCGGTTGGGTAGAACAATGTTGGTAACATGGCATCTTGTTCAGGCATGACACGATCACCACGACGAACTTCACCGTTATAACTATCGGTTAACTCAACAGTGGTAATATCCTTTTCAGTGCTAATGGCAACACCTGAAGCAACTTGGGTCAATTCAACGCCAAGAATGTGCTTTTTACCATGTTCATCAAGGATGGTGTACGGTTCACCTTCACGGAATACGCCATAGCGTTGACCATTTTCAATGCCGTTACCACGGACATAAACACGTTGACCTTTACCAGCGAGTACACGTTGATCGGCTGTACCCAAGATATAAGGTGTATGCGCAATTGCATCAGCTGGAAGAACCGAAGTACGCTCGAGCCATTGTTGAATGTGCGCCAGTGGAATAACTGGAATGCTATTGTTGAGTGCTTCGACACGCACCTGTGGGCGTAATGTTGAGGTGTTGCCTGTATAACGGCGAATAATACCCGCACAGCCATCTCCCTCATCTTTACCCACCAATGGTTTGCCATTCAAACTACAAAGCAATAAGCGATCGCCTGGATAGATCCAATGTGGGTTTTTAACGTGCTTATTGCTTGCCCAAATCTCAGGCCAACGCCAAGGCTTGCTTAAAAACTTACCTGAAATGTCCCAAAGCGTATCGCCTTTTTTGACCACATAAACGTGTGGTGCACCCACTTTTACTGAGGGTGGACTAACGTTCGGACTTGCAGCATGTGCAAGATTGACACTCATGCCTAGTCCTGCACATATTGCAGCGGCAATCAGTTGTTTTTTTAACCCCAAGGCATGAAATGATTGTATGCCGTTTAAAACCTTTTTCATTATCATAATTCCTAAAAATTATGTGTGTAGTTGCGTTATAATAACGACTTTACACACAATTTTTTTTGATCAAGCATTCCCTTCAGTCGGTTTTCTGATCAACGGCATAAGTTGAGGATGTCAGTATGGCCTTATTACCTATTCTAAGTTTCCCTGATCCCCGCCTTCGTACCATTGCCAAGCCAGTCGAAGAAGTCACTGATGAGATTCGTCAGCTTGCAGCAGATATGCTTGAAACCATGTACGAGGCACCGGGTATAGGTTTAGCGGCAACTCAGGTTGATCATCATATTCAGCTTATTGTTATGGATCTCTCTGAAGAGAAAAACCAACCGATGGTGTTCATTAACCCCAAAGTCACTCCGCTGACTGAAGAAACGCAGCCTTATGAAGAAGGCTGTCTCTCTGTGCCTCAAATATACGATAAAGTTGAGCGTCCGTCACGCGTAAAAATCGAAGCAATTAACCTTGAAGGTCAAGCATTTGAGTTAGAAGCTGACGAACTTCTCGCTGTTTGTATCCAACATGAAATGGATCACTTAAATGGCAAACTTTTTGTTGATTATTTATCACCACTAAAACGCCAACGTGCGCGTGAAAAGGTCGAAAAAGTGGTTCGTCAACGTGAAAAAGAGAAAGTTGCAGTTAAACGCTAAACTGTAAAAATCATTTGAAGATGCTTTCTTTGTTTCGTTGTGGGTTATTGCTTGCGTTTACCGCGGTCTGTTTACAGATTGCGGTATTCTTGCAGCCATTACTGCCGAAGCAATATCAGATTGCACCGGTCTGTGAAACGATTACACAGGCGTTGCTACTACCGAAAGTCATAACAGCGCATAATCAACATGCGCAGCACTCTTCGCATCTTGGTCATCAGTTTGATCAGACTCAGGCATCGGTGTCACAGCACGATCACCACGATCCCAATCATCAATGCCAATATTGTACCGTTTATGCCAACTTGATCTTGCCACCTGAGCTTGGCGTCAAAGAGGTTTTAGTTCGGATTCAAATCCGTTTAGTTGCATATCAGCAAGCTTTTAAGCATGTTTATTTTGCACTACAACGATTGTTCTTATTGCCCCAAGGGCGGGCTCCACCTCTTTCAGCATAAATTAAAACTTTATTTTATTAGGGTTTGCATAACTCTAGCCCAGTTTTACTTATGTTTTTAAGAGAGACCAATCATGGCTCAACCTAAATTTTTATTACAACCATTAACGGTTGCGATTCTTGCTGCCTCAAATACCGCGATGGTATGGGCAAATGCTGAAGTTCAACCACAATCTCAAACGGCTCAAGTGATACTTGCACCGATTGTCGTCACCGCACAACAACCCAATCAAAACAATGGTTTGGTGGTACAGGCCGATCCGAAGAAGCCCATCCAACCTGTGCCAGCAACAGATGGGGCAGATTATTTACAAAGCATTATGGGTTTTAATGCGATTAAAAATGGGGGAACCAATGGTGATGTAACGTTCCGTGGAATGTTTGGTTCACGGATTAAAATGCTTGTTGATGGTAGTGAAAATCTAGGGGCATGTCCGAGTCGTATGGATGCCCCAACCTCTTATATTCAGCCTGAAAGCTTTGACAAAATTACCGTGATTAAAGGACCACAAACGGTACGGTATGCAACACCAGGTTCGGCTGCCACGGTGATTTTTGAGCGTCAACCAGAGAGTCTCAGCAAAGATCAGCCTTATCGTGGGCAGGCGAGTGTGGTAACAGGGTCATATGGACGTTTAGATCACAATGTCGAAGCCGCAATTGGGGATGAGACGAAATATGCACGTTTGAATGCCAATCGCTCCGTAGCCGACAATTATAAAGATGGTGATGATCAAACCGTTCATTCTAATTGGGAGCGTTGGAATGCTGATCTCGCCTTAGGTTGGAAACCGACACAGGATTCATGGTTGGAACTGCGTGCTGGTAAGGGAGATGGCGAAGCAGCCTATGCAGGCCGTAGTATGGATGGTTCGCAATTTAAACGAGAAAGCCTTGGTTTACATGCTGAACAAAAGAATCTAAATGAGGTGATTAAAAAGATCGAAGCCCAAGTGGATTATAGTTATAACGATCACATCATGGATAATTTTAGCTTGCGTACACCACCCATGACGACGATGAAAATGCATGGTATGGACATGACTATACCCAATAAAATGTCGATGCGTGTTGATCGCCGGACCTTAAATACGCGTTTCGCCGTAACAACTGATTGGGATAAGTTTAGTGTCATTTCAGGCGTAGACACACAGCATAATAAACATGGTGGGGACATGGTGATGTATGCCATGCCGTCAATGAATTCACCTTATGCTGAAGATTTAAAATTCCAGTCTTATGGTGGGTTTAGCGAGTGGACCTACAATGTTGATTCTGACCAAAAACTAGTTGCAGGTGCACGTATTGATCAAGTCAAAATTGATAACTTGAAAAATGGTAAAGATCGCCGTGATACATTGGCAAGTGGTTTTATTCGTATCGAAAAAGCTGTGCCTGAACATGGCGTAAAAACCTATGCAGGCTTGGGTTATGTTGAACGTAGCCCAGATTTCTGGGAGCTCTATAGCACTTCAACAAATCGTGGGATTGGAGCAACCGATATGATGGGGAAAACCACCTATCGTATGCTTGATAATTTAAACAATCTCAAAAATGAACGTACAGCACAGCTGGATGTTGGTTTTCAAACAGAACATGGTGCATGGAATACTTGGGCTTCTGCTTATGCCGGCTTAATCAAAGACTTTATTTTGTTGGAATATAATACACCGGCTAAGAGACAGCCTTTGGCGCGTAATGTGGATGCAACGATTGCTGGGGCAGAAGCGGGTGTAGGTTACCAATTTAATGATCAGATCCAAGCGGATGTATCCACCATGTATGCTTGGGGAAAAAATACCTCTGATGATCGTGCCTTGCCACAAATTGCACCTTTAGAAGGACGTATTAATCTTCGTTATGTCGAGGATAAGTATAGCTTGGGGCTATTGTGGCGTGTGGTCGCTAAGCAGAATCGTATCAGCCTAAATGAAGGGAATGTGGTGGGTTATGATATGAATGAAAGCAAGGCGTTTAATACATTAGCAGTGAACGGTAGTTATCAATTAACCAAGGCAATGGATGTTTCGGTTGGTATTGATAACCTTTTAGATAAAACTTATACCGAGCATCTTAATAAAGCAGGCGCTTCGATGTTTGGTTATGGCGCAAGTGAACAGTTCAATAATATTGGTCGAAATTACTGGATGCGCATGAGCATGAAGTTCTAATTGTAAAATAGCAAAGTGATTATTTATAATCACTTTGCTAACTTTTATAATTATAGTTTTTATATGTTCGTAGTAGATGCGGAAAAATAATAAATTCTTTAAAACAATTGAGTAATCAGTTACTAAAAGTAGGTGTTGGATGGGTCTGCTTAGTTTACTAAATTAGAGGCTATGTTTTTAGCAGAACATATTATTCAGTAATAATTAATATGATTTTTAAAAATTTAATGAAGGTTGGTTTGTTGTGAAAAAAATTATTGTTATTCCCTTATTTTTGATAGCTGCGTTTTTCGCTGGAAAATTAGCATTTAATTTAATATATAATAAGGAAAATGAAAAATATATCAATGAAATAGTATATCAGGATCCAATTGTTCAAAAAGAATATGGGGCTATCAAAAAATATAATGTTTATAAAGCTGGTAAAAGTTTGGGTAGGTCAGGTTTTTATGATTTTAGAATAGGAATTGAGGGTAGGAATAAGGCTGGACAAATTTATTTGAAACTATATAAAACAACAGATGGAAAATTAGATAAATATGAGATCACTTTGCTGGATTAGATCCTTCTTTAGCTCTAATATTAAAAATAAAAGCCACAATCGATCTTGTGGCTTTAGTTCGGTTAAGCCAAGCAATCTTGTTTTGGCATTAGGCTATCGCAGTACAACGGATTGAGAGCACATTGTAGGTCATCAATCTGTTCTTGAGTGACATATCCATTGGCTTTGAGATATTCGGCGACACGATCATCACGTAGACTTAAGAATGCAGCATCATAAACGCCCAGATCAACAAACAAAGCAGCCGTTTCTAAGCTGTTAAAATGATCTAAGAATACATCATTTTCATACATCAAGAAAATATGCCCAAATTCAGCTGTGCTACGAATTTTTAAATGTTGTGCCAATTGTTCAGGGCGTGTTTTGATGAACAATAAATCTGAAAGCTCATCAAATTGAGTACGATCGAGTTGGTTAGCCCCTACTTTGACATGACCAAGCCATGCTTTAAAGACAAGCACCGCACCGCCACGTAATAACATACTCCACATTTGATATCGTGTTTCTTCATCGAGATGTGCTGATTCAGTTTCTAATGTATTTAAAAACAATTCTTCCTGTTGAGCGAGCTTTTCAAACAGTCCAAGTCCCTGAGGCTGATATGCAGCAGGTGCAAATACATCAAAATTCAATTCATCAAAGACCTTTAAAGCCAAAGGAATTGCTGTTTGATAAAGCGTATCAAGTGCACGTATATGCGCGTCATTTAATTTATTTTGTACAAAAATCGCATTCCAGTCCAATTCTGGCAATAACGCATTGGCACTGTATTGGCGATAAAATTGCTGTGAACGAAGTTCTGTTGTGGGCTGCTGGTTTATGTTCAATGTCCTTTCTGATAATAATGATGAGAAACCCATGAAACATGAACCTAGGTTCCTCGTGATTCGCATAAATTTATGCGCTATTCAGAAAGCAAGCAGAATACGACTAAAGTCTTATGTGTTGATTTTTGTATTTAAAGTCTAATGAAAACAATAGGATGATAAATTGTAAATAAATATACAAATGTTCTGTAATGTAAGTGAACATTTTTGCCATAGTCAAAAAAGCTTTGAGCGTTTTGGTCACTTAATCATCAGCTAAATCCAATTATTTTGATGCTTTCCGCCTATGTTTCAAAATATATTGCTATTTTGTTGAGACATTACGCTTTTGACCAAAGAGAAATCTCTAATCAGTTCACAGAATTGATTACATCGGCATAATTTTTAATCCTGATAACCATGCCCGTAAAGCAGCCGGTTTTAAGGGTTTTCGAAGTAGCACAATATTTTGCTCTTTGAGTCGTTGCGGTAATTCAGGATCTGAATCTGCGGTGATCAACGCAACTGGTACATGGGTAGGTCGATGTTGCTCAATAAAATCTAAGCCGAGTTGGTCATGGTTTAAATGCTGATCGATCAACCAGACTTGGATATCTTCTTGTTCAATCATTTTAAGTGCCTGAACTGGTTCGGTGGCAGTGAAAATTTTATATCCCCATTTACCTAATAAGGTGCGCATACCTTCTAGAATGGTCTCGTCATTGTCTAGGCATAGTACTTTGTAGGCAGTATGTTGCAGCGCAGTATTTTGTGTAGGTACGACATGAGATTTTCTTGCTTCCGCCAAAGGCACTTCAATCATAAAGCAGGAACCTTTGCCTAATTCAGAGTACACATAGACTGGAAAATCCAATAAATGAGTCATGCGTTGGACAATAGCCAAGCCAAGCCCCAGTCCTTGTTCTCCCCAAGGTGAGGTATGTCCGCAGCGTTCAAACTCTTGGAAAAGTTTGATCCGTTGTTGTTCATTAATGCCTGGTCCTGTGTCCCATACACCAATCCGGATATGATGTGGACGCTGGGCTGAACGTAGAACACCGACCACGACACGACCTTGGGCAGTATAACGCAGTGCATTACTGACAAAGTTTTGGATAATACGTCGCATCCATTGTGGGTCAGTATCGACCCAAAATTTTGTATCGTGGACATGGAGCTGAATCTTTCGTTGAGCGGCAATCGATTTAAATTGCAGTTCAAGATCGCTGAGTAAATCATGTAGTGCGTAAGCTTGACGTTTAGGCTGGATCGTTCCGCCTTCTAATCGTGCAATATCTAGCAGTGCAGACAACATGCTCTCCGCCCCATATAAGGCGCGATCAAGTTGTTGCAGTGTTTGTTGGTCTTCGGCTGAATGTACGCTTTGTTCTAATGCGGTACTGAACAAGCGTGCAGCGTGCATGGGTTGTAGTAAGTCATGGCTGGCTGCGGCAAGGAAGCGGCTTTTAGATTGATTGGCTTTATCGGCTTGCTCGAGTGCTAATTGCTGTTCTTTCAGTGCATCTGCAAGCTGCTGGGTTCGGTCGTACACACGTTCTTCGAGTACCGCTTCATTGGTACGGAAGGCCGTAATATCTGCAAAGGTGGTAACAAAACCACCGCCTTTAATCGGATTGCCTCGCATTTGAATGACACGCCCATCTTTACGGATTCGCTCAAACTCATGTGCACTTCCAACCTTCATCCAGTGAAGGCGTTTACGTACATGTTCTTCAACAGGACCGGGGCCACATTCACCACGTTCTGCGTTATAACGAATCAAATCGGCAATCGGGCAACCGACATAAACCAGATCTTTGGGATAATCAAACAGTTTTAAATATTGATTATTCCAAGCAACCAAACACATATTTTTATCGACCACGCTTACACCTTGTGTCATGTGATCAATCATGGTCATCAACAGGTTTTGATTAAAACGTTGCCATTGTGAGGCCTGATCCAAAATATTGGCCACTTGTCCCAAGGCCAAACCATTATTGATGAGTGCTGTGGTCAATAAAGTTCGTGCAGAGGCTGCCCCAATAATGCCAGCGAGATATTGTTCAGTGAACCGCCACCACATACCATTGGCGACATGATTTTCATTTAAAACAATGTGGTTCTGTTCGCAGAATTGTTGGAAGGCTTGGTTGGTTGGTCGTTCTCCCGTAATGCGTTTGGCAAGTGCCAATAAGTCTCCAACTTTGAGCCGAGCTGCATTTTGATGTAAATCATTCAGATCTACAGTTGCATGCGTAGATGCTACAGGCTTGGTTTCATAATAAAAAAAGCTCTCAGCCTGAATTTGCTCGGCAATACTTGGGCGGTAAAGTCTTGAAATCCAGATATATAAAATGAGATTCAATCCTAAAGACCAAAGCACACCGTGTGTTAATGGCGCAAACGACTCAAAACCGAGTAGCGCTTCAGGACGGAGGCTATGAATGTTAAACGGCCCAAACAATAAGATATGTTGGGCAATGTTCTGATAATCTTCAGGCAGACTGCGTAATAAGGTCGGAAAAAGTAGAGTATAACTCCACATGAAAAAACCAACGATCAATCCGACATAGACCCCTTGGCGACTCGCACCACGCCAATATAATCCGCCGATGAGAGAAGGTGCGAATTGTGCTACGGCACTAAATGCTAAAAGACCAAATACTGAAAGTTGATTAATATCATTAAAGAAATTAAAAAATAAAAAGCCGAGTAACATAACACTCAGAATACTGATGCGCCGTGTTAGCTTAAGCACTTTGGGAAGCTGGGGATCATGTCGAGAAATCACTTTGAAATGCCAAAGTGCAGGCATAATCAAATCGTTACTCAGCATGATGGAAAGTGCGACTGACGCAACCAGTAACATTCCTGTGGATGCGGAAAAGCCTCCCAAGAAAGCTAAAAGCGCCAGCCAATCCTGCTGATAGCTGAGTGGTAATGCTAAAACAGCAATATCTGAGGTGCCCAATGATTCAGGAAGGGCATTTAAAGCCCAACTCGCGATAGGGATGATCGCGAGTGTTGTTAAAATTAAATAGATGGCAAACCAGAGTCGTGCGCCATGAATATGCTTTTCATCACGAAGTTCAACCACAGCAACATGAAATTGGCGTGGAAGGCAAATCATCGCAAGGGCAGCAAGTAAAGTTTGAACCCAGAAGGTTTCAGGTACGCCGAGTTGCTGTACATTATAAAAATGCTGCGATACATCATGGCTGACCTGTTTAATGTTTTCAGGGGACTGCAACAAGAAAAATCCAGCAACACAGAGTAAAGCAAACAATTTGACAAAAGATTCAAACGCGACGGCAAGCATGAGCCCACCGTGTTGTTCAGTATTTGCAATATGACGTGTTCCGAAAATCATTGCCAAAATGGCTAACAGCGCTGTAAGCATCAAGACACTGTTGGTCGTGGTATGAATTTGTGAGTTGGGTTCTAAAATTACTGCCGCACTTAAGGCAATCGCATGGAGCTGAAGGGCGAGATAAGGTACGATCGCGATTACTGCCAATATCGTTACTAAGGCTGCCAAACGACCACTTTTGCCGTAGCGAGCAGCAATGAAATCAGCGATGGAAGAAATGGAATGGTATTGTCGGATACGTCCTAAACGTTTCCAAATATCATAACCAAACCAAATAAATAATAAGGGCCCAAGATAAATAGGTAGAAACAGGATTCCATCACGGACAGCTGCACCTGTTGCTCCGTAAAATGTCCAAGATGAACAATATACCCCTAAGGTCAGGCTGAATAGCAGCATTCGACCACGTGCACTGAGGCGACTGGCGTGTTTTTCTCCAAAAAAAGCACAACCAAATAACAGCGCAATATAAAGTGCGAGTATGCCAAGAATAAGCCAACTGTTCATATTGCTCACGTGATCAAATTCCATTTTTTATCATACCCGAAGCACGGGCTTGGAGATGTGTATCAATGCGTTTGTAGCGACCAAAGTCTAAGTTACGGCATCATCATAAACTTGCTAACTTGGATAGTGAAGAATCCCGTAGAGAAAAAGGGGTCCATGGTCGGACACAAAAATAAGGAGTTGGTTATGGATGATTCACAAGTAGATCAGATTCTACGAAATCCAAAATTTAAGGAAATGGTGAGAAGGAAAAGCATCTTAAGCTGGACGCTCACAGGAATTATGCTGTTTATCTATGTCGGTTTTATGCTTTTGGTCGGCTACAACAAAGAATTTTTAGGAAGCTCATTTAGCGGAGGAGTAACCACTGTAGGTATCCCCCTTGGTTTGAGCATCATCGTGTTGTCATTTTTATTATGTGGTGTCTATTCCTATATTGCCAATAATAAACTTGATCAATTAAACGAAGAAGCACTCAAGGAAGTTGAGGCGATTACGCATGAAAAAGGGATGCACTAAGATGAAAGGAATGTCATTTACAGCAAAACTTTTCGCGGTGATCAGTTTTTGTTGTTCAAGTATTGCATTTGCAGGACCTGATTTGGGCGCGGCAGAGCAACAAGCAACCAACTGGCATGCGATTATCATGTTCGCAATTTTTGTTGGTTTAACGCTATTCATTACCAAGTGGGCCGCAAAGCAAACTCAATCTGCTAAAGACTTCTATACTGCGGGTGGCGGTATTAGCGGTTTCCAAAATGGTTTGGCGATTGCTGGTGACTATATGTCTGCCGCATCGTTTTTGGGTATTTCTGCCATGGTCTTCATGTCAGGTTTCGATGGTCTCCTTTACTCACTCGGTTTTATGGTCGGTTGGCCCATCGTATTGTTCTTAATTGCCGAGCGTTTACGTAATTTAGGTAAATATAATTTATCAGATGTGGTGTCTTTCCGTCTGGAAGAGAAGCCTGTACGTACTCTTGCGGCAATGAGTTCATTGGTGGTGGTTGCATTTTATCTGATTGCACAAATGGTAGGTGCAGGTCAGTTAATTAAACTACTCTTTGGTCTGAACTATAATGTTGCGGTAGTGATTGTTGGCTTACTGATGATGGCGTATGTCATGTTCGGTGGGATGTTGGCAACGACATGGGTACAGATCATTAAAGCAGTGATGTTACTCAGCGGTGCAACTTTCATGGCCTTTATGGTGATGAAAGGTGTTGGGTTCAGCTTTACCAATATGTTCAATCAAGCGATTGAAGCCTATGGTCAAGCGCATAACTTAAGCTGGAATGAAGCTTTAAGAATTATGAGTCCTGGTTCGTTGACAGCAAATCCGATTGATGCTGTTTCACTGGGTCTTGCGCTAATGTTTGGTACGGCTGGTTTACCACATATTCTAATGCGCTTCTTTACCGTTAAAGATGCGAAAGAAGCACGTAAATCGGTTGTAGTGGCCACAGGTTTCATTGGTTACTTCTACCTTTTAACCTTTATCATTGGTTTTGGTGCAATCCTATTCGTTGCCAACAACCCGCAATTCCTTGATGTTGCAAAAATGGCAGTCACTGGAAAGTTAGAGTTGATGGGTGGGAATAACATGGCTGCGGTGCATCTGAGTGATGCCGTCGGTGGCGATTTATTCATGGGCTTTATCTCAGCGGTTGCTTTTGCCACAATTTTAGCGGTGGTTGCTGGATTAACTCTGTCAGGTGCATCAGCGATTTCACATGATCTTTATGCAAACGTATTCAAAAAAGGGAAAACTACGCCTGCATCTGAGCTACGTATGTCAAAAATTGCAACTTTAGGTTTAGCTGTTTTTGCGATGGTACTTGGTATTTTATTCGAAAAACAAAACGTTGCATTCATGGTCGGTTTAGCATTCTCGGTTGCATGTTGTGCAAACTTCCCGATTTTAGTGTTATCTATGTTCTGGAAAGGGTTGACTACACGTGGCGCAGTTATCGGTGGTTTAGTAGGCTTGATTGGTGCGGTCAGCCTCATCATTCTTTCTAAAGCTGTTTGGGTTGATACGTTGGGTATTTCTGACACTGCACCAAACCCATTCAACGGTCCAGCATTATTTGCGATGCCACTCTCATTCTTCTGCTGCTGGTTCTTCTCTGTAACGGATAAGTCAGCACGTGCTGAAAAAGAGCGTAAAGCATTTGATGCACAGTATGTTCGTTCAATGACTGGGGTGGGTGCTACAGGTGCATCTGATCACTAATCAACATGTTGATATAAAGATAGAGCCCTCAATTGATTGAGGGCTTTTTCAATTGTTATTGATGCATACTGGCAAGTTGTTGTGATTGCTTTCGATATAACGACAGCCCCGTTTTCTGTAGTTGTCGTCCATTTCGTTCAAGAAATTGGTTGATTGGCGCAATATATTTGGCACTGGTATAGAGGGTGAGATTACGAAGTATCAGATAGTAAGCAAACCATGACGCAGACTGAGCATCTAAACCAAGGCGTTTCATTTTCTTACGACCAATAAAAAACTGGGTAATTTCTAAATGTTGTTTATAGGCGAGTTTCTGTTGAAAAGTACGTAAATAACGGTATTGACGTTCAAAAGGTTCTTTGGAAAGGCTAGATCCCAGTGAAATACTGCTCGCATCAGATTTAGGATGAGCAAACTGCATCCAGTAAATGAGTTTCCAACCATCACGCTCTTGATCAACCAGCCATTTCTCTTCAATTCCCATTAACCAGCCTGCATATTTCCAAAAATGTAAAAAACTATCGACTTCCTGTTTATTTGGGAAAATACCGAGAGCGCGGATACCAATTAAAACCACGCCACTAAATGCAATATTGGTCATTGCTTGGTCATATTGATTGATTGGAAGACCCCATGTTTCAGCATCCCATTTTTCTGACTTTCTCAGTTGATGGCGAACCAGAGCGTGAATGAAACGAACGTAGATCGTTGAGGTAAAACCTTTACTAAAACGTGTAAAGCCATCTGGTTCAGTGATATCCACCCACCATTTCGTGGTTTCAGCAAGACGAGTGCCAGCTTGTTTTTTTAATGCACCTGTCAAAATCAATGGCTGATTAAATCCAGGATACATGTAGCCTGTCATTAATGATAAATCTCTTAAAATCAAACCATTATTGATACCTAGTCGATAGGTAAATTTGATTGCAGCGTCAATTTTATGTTGCTCATACCAAACTGGTTTTTGTTCAACCAAATGAAAAAAATCAGTAAGCTCTGGAATGTTATGGGGGAGTTTATCGAGTCCTTCATAAAGTGCGGTTTCAAAATACTTACGGTGTAGTTTGGGGTTTTGCAACATCCACTGCATCACTTGATCCATTGGCTCGTCACCACTTTGTAATGCTGTATTGAGTGCCAGATATTCGTCATAATTTGGCTGTATGTCTTGGTTAACTAAATAACTTAATACTTTGCTGGTGATACTGGATTGGACCATTTTTTCATAGGAAGCCAAACGCTTAGGTTTATTTAGATTTAGCATTGCATCACGCCTTAGATTATTATCTAATCAAAGCTTAATACGAATAAATATTCGCATTCAATTCGCATTTAAATCGAGGCTGTACATGAGAAAACGCCCACAGCAACAACGTGCCAAAATGATTGTGGAAAGTATTTTAGAGGGTGCTCAAAAATGCATTGCTGAGCATGGGGTGCTACAGGTCACCACGCCTAAAATTTCTGAAAAATCAGGTGTTGGTGTTGGCTCGATTTATCAATACTTCGAAAATAAAGAGCAAATTATTGCCGAGTTGCTATTACGTAAAAGTGAAAATTTGGGGCAAGCTTTAAAACAGTTAGTGGTCTTGCAAGAGCAAGCTTCTATTCAAGACATCATCACATTAAGCATTGCCTTTGGTTTCGAAACATTAAAGTCTGATCAAGGCTTTTTTATTGAGATTTTAAAAAATTGGCATGCCTATAGTGAGTCTGAAGCCGCACAGGTTTTGGAACAACATTTTCTAGAAATAGGGATGTATTTGTTTGGGCGATATTATCCCCAGTGGGACTTTGAAACCTTAAAGCATAAATCTTTTGTGATTATCAATAGTACTTTATTTACCATGATGCGTTATGCCAGTAAAAATACATTTTTAATTGAAGAACAAAGACTTCAACAAGAATTAGCGAAAATGATTATTGCCTTTTTAACGACGGATTAAATGTCACATTGTGATTATCAACGCACAGTAATGTGTAGTGTATTGGTGAGCAAAGTGGTTGATGATTAGGTGTTCAGTACATTCTTTGTTACCCTAAAAAATAACCGACATAGTGGTTTTTTATTGGAAAGTTATCATTTCTGTACCCACAGCTTTGATAATTCCTTTTATAAACTCTGATGAGTTTTTTTATAGTTTAGACGTTTTTAATTATTCACTTTCCGTCTTCTAGTGTGCCGAAGCGACGCAATAGCTATTAGAATAGTATGGAGAAAATATGCATTCCAAAACACCATCTTGGTTGTCCAACGTCAACCGAAATGTTTTCTTTAGCACGGTATTGATTATTTGCGTATTCCTTTCGTTTGCAATCTTTACCCCTGGTATTTTTGAGAGTTTATCTGCCCAAGCAAAACAATGGATTACCGATTCTTTTAGTTGGTTCTATATTTTATGTGTGGCGATTTTTCTTGTTCTTTTGGTTTATATCGCCTGTTCTGCAAGTGGCAATATTAAACTAGGCCCAGATCATAGTCAGCCAGACTATAGTAAAGGTTCATGGTTTGCGATGCTGTTTACTGCAGGTATGGGCGTCGGACTGATGTTCTTTGGTGTGGCTGAACCGGTTATGCACTATGTAACCCCACCAAATAGTGATCCTGAAACAGTGCAAGCAGCCAAAGAGGCATTGAGAATTACTTTCTTCCACTGGGGAGTACATGCATGGGCTGTTTATGCGTTGGTAGGTTTATCACTGGCATATTTTGCTTATCGTCATAATTTACCGCTTAAAACACGTTCTGCCTTATATCCGATTATTGGTAAACGTATTTATGGGCGTTGGGGAGATGCAATTGATACCTTTGCGACCGTTGGTACGATTTTTGGAGTTGCGACTTCATTAGGTTTCGGTGTGTTACAGGTCAATGCAGGCTTAAACTATTTGTTTGGTCTTGATCAAAGCACATCTACACAGATTATGCTGATTATTTTTGTCAGTATTTTGGCAGCTTTATCTGTATTTGCAGGTCTAGAAAAGGGGGTGAAACGCTTATCTGAGCTGAACTTAATCCTTGCCGTCGTTTTGGTTACCTTTGTTTTTTTAGTTGGACCGACATTACATCTATTACGTACTACGGTTGAAAATACTGGACAGTACCTTTCAAATCTATTTGTGATGACCTTTAATCTTCAAGCTTATGAGTCAACAGGCTGGATTGGCGGTTGGACCGTATTTTATTGGTCTTGGTGGATTGCTTGGTCTCCATTTGTAGGGATGTTTATTGCTCGCGTATCCCGTGGACGTACCATTCGAGAGTTTATTCTTGGGGTCATTCTTATTCCAACAGGCTTCACGATTGTATGGATGGGATTTTGGGGGAATGCCGCACTGTTTAGCATCATGCAAGAAAACAATATTGCCTTGATGCAAATGGTACAAGAAGATTCATCAGTTGCTCTTTTTGAGTTTTTAAATCATTTGCCGCTTTCTGGTGTCATGAGCTTATTGGCTGCGATACTGGTTCTACTCTTCTTTGTGACCTCAGCCGATTCAGGTGCATTAGTGGTGAACTATTTAACTGCCAAAAATGAGGAAACGCCTGCATGGCAAAGAGTATTTTGGGTGGTACTGATTGCAACACTGACGATCTGTTTGTTGTTGGTTGGTGGTTTATCAACTTTGCAGGCATCAATGTTAGTCAGCGCACTGCCATTTGCGTTAATCATGTTGCTGATGAGCTGGGGTTTATTAAAAGCATTAAATCTTGATGCGACCAAAGCCAAAATGTTGACTGAGGCACGAACAACACCGAGAGCGATGAACAACCCGCGCAGTTGGCAGCAACGCTTAGGTTTGATCATGCATTACCCGCATACTGAAGAAGAGGTCAAGCAATATATTGCGACACAAGTAAGAAAAGCGTTTGAGGCTGTACAAGCTGAATTTAAACGCCGTAAATTACAAGTCAGTATTGATGAAACCGAACAAGGTTTACGCTTACGTGTGGATCACCATCAGGAAATTAATTTTGAATATACGGTTTTTTCACATCAAACCACGCCACCTAGTTTTATGTTGGGGCAAAGTGAGGCTGAGGATGAAGACCGAGAATACTTTCAAGCTGAAGTATTTCTACGAGAAGGTGGTCAAAATTATGATGTGATGGATTGGACACAAGAAGATTTGATCCAAGACATTATTGATCAATATGAACGGCACTTATATTTCCTCAATGTGGTTCGTAGTTAAGCCTAATCGATCAATCAAAATAAAAAAGATGTCCAATACGGGCATCTTTTTTCATTCAGAACGATAAAAAGTGCATATTTTCGCGGATAAAATAGACAAACCCACCTTTTTTGTCGAAAAAAGAAACATGCAAAAGGAAATAATAAGAAAAGGGGTTGTGTTGGGTTGTGAATGCTGTAGAATGCACATCCATCGGCGGTGATGCAGATAAAAACTTGTTGATAAACAA
>NZ_KB849806.1 GCF_000369065.1 Acinetobacter haemolyticus CIP 64.3 = MTCC 9819 | reverse complement strand
TCTGTGATTTATCACAGTTTACTGCAAGCTGACGAGGCTGTAGTTAATCATTAACAGATTAGTAGAATTGAGTCTGAAATAAATTGTTCACTCAATTCATTCGAAAGAATGAAATTGAGAACTAGCAAAAACACTGAATCAAGCGTTTTGGTATATGAATTTAGATTGAAGCTGTACGGTGCTTAAGTGCACGAGGCAACAAACTGGATGAGAGCGATGTGAGTTGAAAAACAAACATAGCAATCTGTCCTAACCTTACTTGTAAGGGTTAGCGACTGTTTGGGGTTGTATAGTCAAGTAATTAAGTGCATGTGGTGGATGCCTTGGCAGTCAGAGGCGATGAAAGACGTGATAGCCTGCGAAAAGCTCCGGGGAGGCGGCAAATATCCTTTGATCCGGAGATATCTGAATGGGGGAACCCACCCGCTATAAGGCGGGTATCAATAACTGAATACATAGGTTATTGAAGCGAACGAGGGGAAGTGAAACATCTCAGTACCCTTAGGAAAAGAAATCAATTGAGATTCCCTTAGTAGCGGCGAGCGAACGGGGATCAGCCCATTAAGTTGTGTGTGTTCTAGTGGAACGCTCTGGGAAGTGCGAACGTAGAGGGTGATATTCCCGTACACGAAAGGGCACACACAATGATGACGAGTAGGGCGAGGCACGTGAAACCTTGTCTGAATATGGGGGGACCATCCTCCAAGGCTAAATACTCCTGACTGACCGATAGTGAACCAGTACCGTGAGGGAAAGGCGAAAAGAACCCCTGTGAGGGGAGTGAAATAGATCCTGAAACCGCATGCATACAAGCAGTGGGAGCACCTTCGTGGTGTGACTGCGTACCTTTTGTATAATGGGTCAGCGACTTATATTCAGTAGCGAGGTTAACCGAATAGGGGAGCCGTAGAGAAATCGAGTCTTAATAGGGCGTATAGTTGCTGGGTATAGACCCGAAACCAGGCGATCTATCCATGAGCAGGTTGAAGGTTGGGTAACACTAACTGGAGGACCGAACCCACTGTCGTTGAAAAGCCAGGGGATGACTTGTGGATAGGGGTGAAAGGCTAATCAAGCCTGGTGATAGCTGGTTCTCCCCGAAAGCTATTTAGGTAGCGCCTCGGACGAATACCATTGGGGGTAGAGCACTGTTTCGGCTAGGGGGTCATCCCGACTTACCAAACCGATGCAAACTCCGAATACCAATGAGTACTATCCGGGAGACAGACTGCGGGTGCTAACGTCCGTAGTCAAGAGGAAAACAATCCAGACCGCCAGCTAAGGCCCCAAAATCATAGTTAAGTGGGAAACGATGTGGGAAGGCATAGACAGCTAGGAGGTTGGCTTAGAAGCAGCCACCCTTTAAAGAAAGCGTAATAGCTCACTAGTCGAGTCGGCCTGCGCGGAAGATGTAACGGGGCTAAAACTATGTGCCGAAGCTGCGGATTTGACATTAGTCAAGTGGTAGGGGAGCGTTCTGTAAGCCGATGAAGGTGTATTGAGAAGTATGCTGGAGGTATCAGAAGTGCGAATGCTGACGTGAGTAACGACAAAACGGGTGAAAAACCCGTTCGCTGAAAGACCAAGGGTTCCAGTCCAACGTTAATCGGGGCTGGGTGAGTCGACCCCTAAGGCGAGGCCGAGAGGCGTAGTCGATGGGAAATTGGTTAATATTCCAATACTTCTGTGTAATGCGATGAGAGGACGGAGAAGGTTAAGTCAGCCTGGCGTTGGTTGTCCAGGTGGAAGACAGTAGGCATGCATCTTAGGCAAATCCGGGGTGCTCTATGCTGAGAGTCGATAGCAAGCTGTACTTGTACAGTGAAGTGGCTGATACCATGCTTCCAGGAAAAGTCTCTAAGCTTCAGTTACACAGGAATCGTACCCGAAACCGACACAGGTGGTCAGGTCGAGTAGACCAAAGCGCTTGAGAGAACTCTGCTGAAGGAACTAGGCAAAATGGTACCGTAACTTCGGGAGAAGGTACGCTGCTGACGGTGATGGGACTTGCTCCCTGAGCTATTGGCAGCCACAGAAACCAGGCCGCTGCAACTGTTTATTAAAAACATAGCACTCTGCAAACACGAAAGTGGACGTATAGGGTGTGATGCCTGCCCGGTGCTGGAAGGTTAATTGATGGGGTTAGCGTAAGCGAAGCTCTTGATCGAAGCCCCAGTAAACGGCGGCCGTAACTATAACGGTCCTAAGGTAGCGAAATTCCTTGTCGGGTAAGTTCCGACCTGCACGAATGGCATAATGATGGCGGCGCTGTCTCCAGCAGAGGCTCAGTGAAATCGAAATCGCTGTGAAGATGCAGTGTACCCGCGGCTAGACGGAAAGACCCCGTGAACCTTTACTGCAGCTTGACATTGAACTTTGACCTTACTTGTGTAGGATAGGTGGGAGGCTTTGAAGTTGGAACGCTAGTTCCAATGGAGCCGTCCTTGAAATACCACCCTGGTAATGTTGAGGTTCTAACTCTGTCCCGTTATCCGGGACGAGGACCATGTCTGGTGGGTAGTTTGACTGGGGCGGTCTCCTCCTAAAGAGTAACGGAGGAGTACGAAGGTGCGCTCAGCGTGGTCGGAAATCACGCGTAGAGTATAAAGGCAAAAGCGCGCTTAACTGCGAGACCCACAAGTCGAGCAGGTACGAAAGTAGGTCTTAGTGATCCGGTGGTTCTGTATGGAAGGGCCATCGCTCAACGGATAAAAGGTACTCTGGGGATAACAGGCTGATACCGCCCAAGAGTTCATATCGACGGCGGTGTTTGGCACCTCGATGTCGGCTCATCTCATCCTGGGGCTGAAGCAGGTCCCAAGGGTATGGCTGTTCGCCATTTAAAGAGGTACGCGAGCTGGGTTTAGAACGTCGTGAGACAGTTCGGTCCCTATCTACCGTGGGCGCTGGAAATTTGAGAGGATCTGCTCCTAGTACGAGAGGACCAGAGTGGACGAACCTCTGGTGTACCGGTTGTGACGCCAGTCGCATCGCCGGGTAGCTATGTTCGGAAGGGATAACCGCTGAAAGCATCTAAGCGGGAAGCCTACCTCAAGATAAGATTTCCCTAGGAATTTATTCCTCTAAAGAGCCGTTCGAGACTAGGACGTTGATAGGTTGGGTGTGGAAGCACGGTGACGTGTGAAGCTGACCAATACTAATTGCTCGTGAGGCTTGACTATACAACACCCAAACAGTTGTTGTATTCAAGATAAATTCAATACATAACTTGATTTAGTGTCAAAACTAGTTACAATACAGACCCAATTAACTAATCCGTTAATAACTCTTTCGGTACTAAGTGGCATGAACTTAATAAGTTCAAAAGTAAGACCACCCAAAGCCAAAACAGTTTGCTGGCGACAATAGCAAGAGTGAACCACCTGATCCCTTCCCGAACTCAGAAGTGAAACCTCTTCGCGCTGATGGTAGTGTGGCACTTGCCATGTGAGAGTAAGTCATCGCCAGCTTTTAAATTCAAACACCCCTAACCGTCAGGTTAGGGGTGTTTTTTATTGGGCGGAATTTTATATACTGCCTATTTAGTTTAAGAGCTTTATGCAATGACTTGGATCGTCGTAAAAAGCTTCTCTTTTCCATATGGGAGAGGTGGCGAATAAGCGGTTAGCAAAGGTATTATATTGGCAAAATAATTTTTGTAGTATGAATATGATCTTCACTGTATTTAAAACTAATAAAATAATTTGTGTTTATCAATTTTATCTAAAAGCTTGATCTACTTCTCTTTAATTTTTTTTACTCATTAATAAAGTATATTTACAGAAAATTAATATTATGGTTACATTAGGCATATTTTTATAATGAAAAAATCTTATTCCATAATGGGCTTTGATTGGGGATATAAAGGAATGACTATGAACAAAAAACAACTTACACTCAAGTTGTCTGTTATCAGTATGGCTATTTTACTTGCAAGCTGTGGTGGTGGTGGTAGTAAGGGGTACTATAATAACCAAGGAGGTGATTCTTCTACTAATCCAACTAATCCTGGTACAGGTGAAGAGGTAAAAGCAGTTAATATTGGTGCACTTGAATTATTAGATCAGAATAATATTCCAACAGTAGCAATAACCAGTGAAGGTGTGATTGCAAAAGTAAAAGTAACAGATCAGTCAAATAATGGTATTTCAGGTGCTTTAGTCACTTTCTCCGCAACTGGAGGGGTGATACTAGGTAGTTCAAATGGTGCTGTTTTAACAAATGCAGATGGATATGCAATTATTTCAGTTCGTCCAGAAAATATTAATATAACAGGTGCTTATCAAATTTCAGCATCTGCTGATTACAATGGTCTTTCAGTAGCGACATCGCCTAAAAACTTTTCTTTACAAGCGACAAATATTATTTTAAGTGACTTACAAGTAGCAGAAAACAATCTTGAGGTTGGTGGTACAACAAATGTTACTTTGAAATCATTAAATGCTACAACACTTTCACCACAGAATAATGTAAGTGTAACTTTTGATGCAACTTGCGGTACATTTGAACCAGCTACAGTGGTTTCTTCTAATCAAGGAAACATTGTAACTTCTTATAAAGCAATTGCGGCCAATGGCGAACTTTGTGAAAGTTCACAAACAATTGGTGTTAGCGGTCAGAACATTCCTCGCTTAGAAATACCTGTACAGATTGCGCAAATTAAGCCTGATTCATTGGTTTATACAACAACTAGTCCTGTTAATCTTGGTATTAAGAGTAGTGGATCTGCTGCTTCTGGACAGATTGAATTTACACTTTATGCAAATGGTTCTCCTGCAAAAGATAAAGAGGTTGAACTTAAAATTATTGATGCCCCTATAGATTTAGAATTCGTATCATTAGGGAATCGCGCTTCTAAAATCGTAAAAAGTGATTCTTCTGGTAAGGTACGTGTGAATTTGTATCCAGGTAATACTCCTGGCCCTGTAGAGATTCAAGCAACTTTAGTATCTGATAAAAACGTTTTTGTTCGATCTAAAGATGTTTCTGTTTCAAGTGGGCGAGTTACTCAAAATGCACTAAGTTTGTCTGTAACAAAGCAAGCCTTACGAACGGATATCGATGGTGATGTTTCGACGATTGTAGCCCGTATGGCTGATCGTTTGGGTAATCCAGTACCAGATGGTACGGTAATTAGTTTTGTTTCAGAGGGTGGGCGAATTGAACCGAGTTGTGCTTCAGTTAAGGGAGAATGTTCGGTTAGATTAATTACTCAAAATCCTCGTCCTATAAACAATCGTGTTACTGTATTAGCCTATGTGGAAGGTGATAAGGATTATATTGACGTTAATGGTGATCAACTATACACAGAAGGTGTTGATCAACTAACCCATAATATTGGTAGTATCTTCCGCGATGATAACGAAGATAATATACATAATGTGGGTGAGTTTATTTATACGAAAGCATCAGGTGCTTTAGCTTGTGCAGCTTCATCAATTTCGCAACCTAATGTTCCAAACACTTGTAATAATGGTTTGAGTGCTATTTTACGTCAGCAGCTTTTGTTTGCTTTCTCTCATGATACACCGACTTTTGTTTGGGGGAGTGGTATTGAACAAGATACTGGACGAATTTTATCTGGAAATGGAAGTTTTAAATTCCAAGTTTTTGGTAATACTCAGAAAACAGTACCGATGCCATCAGGAACTGGTGTCTCTGTTACTGTAAAAGATAACACTGAAAATAATAACTCATGTGAGGCAGAGATTATTAGTGGCTCGTTACCAGTACCGAGTACCATGCAATTATTTACACCAAATACATTTGGTAATGTTGGTAATGAGGTTGTTAGCTATACCGTTAGACTTCTTAAATGTGCGGCAGGAGATGATGTGAAATTAACAACAAATGTTCCTGGCGGTAAATCTCAAACTGTCTATTTAGAAATTAAATAGATATTAATTAAAAATTTAGACCAACTTACTAGCTAGTAAGTTGGTCTTTTTATTCGGATGGCTTAATTAATTTAAAATATTAATCATCCAACAAATCCATTTGTTTGGCGAGTTGATATAAATTGTTAGAGCGATTGCCAGTGCGGCAGAACATTAAGATTGGTTTTGGGAGTTCATTATAATGATTTGCGAATGCACGAACATCAAGTTCAGTAATCTGACCAGCAACGACAGGTTGATAAACATAATCTAATCCTGCATTACGCGCTGATTCTTCGATCTGAGCACTAGTTGGTTGTTCAGGACCACCTTCCATATCAGGACGGTTGTTAATAATAGATTTAAAGCCTTTTTCAACAACTTGTTCTACGTGTTCTGGGCCAATTTGACCTGCAAAACCTACATTCTCTGACATCTTGTCACTCCAAAAACAAACAAAACATTTTATGCTCTATCATAGCATTAAGCTTGATCTTGAGTTTAAATGTCTATAACAAATAAGTGATGTTCAGTAAAAAGATAATGAAATGGAGCGCGCATGCACACCTATACCGTTGAGCCGTTGTATGTTCCGAGTGGTGATGAAACAATTGCAGCAGATTTTTATCTTCCCAAATCTAACATTAAGCCAGCAGTTATTATCATGGCTCATGGATTTGCTGGTTTGCGTCAATTTAAATTAGTTCAATATGCACAGCGGTTTGCAAAAGCAGGATATGCGGTCATTTTATTTGATTATCGCTATTGGGGGGGGAGTACAGGAAAGCCTAGAGAGTTAGTCTCTTTAACTGCTCAGCTTGATGACTGGAAGACGATTGTTCAGTTTGCGTCAAATTGTAAGTTGATTGATAACAGACGAATCATTCTTTGGGGAACCTCTTTAAGTGGTGGATATGCCCTGAGTTTGGCCACGGATCTAAAAAATATTCAAGCTGTCATGGTACAAGTGCCTTATGTTGATGGTGCTGAAACCGCTAAACTTTATCCACTCCAGCGTTATCCCGAAGCGTTAAAGCGTTCTAGCCAAGATTATATGGGATCAAAAATGGGGTTAGTACCAAAGACATTACCTGTTGTAGACCAATATAAATTATGTTTTCTACCAACCTCTGATAGTTATTATGGCTATCATTCCATTGTGAATCCTGATTATTATTGGAGTGGGGAAGTTCCTGCTCGTGTTTTTTTTAATTTAATGCGTTATCGTCCTATTCAGTATGTACGCAAGATAAATATTCCAGTTTTATTCATTGCAGCAAAACAAGATAGTTTGATTCCCATCGCATCTAGTCGTGAAGCCGCAACCAATATCGCCCCTTTTGTGAGCTATCATGAGTGGGAAATGAAGCATTTTGATATTTATCATGGTTCTTGGTTTGAAAAAGCGGTCACAACCCAATTAGAATTTTTACATCAACATATTGGAGTGATGTGATGATTATTGTCTGTGCATCCTGTGGTGCAAAAAATCGTGTTCCTGAAGAAAAGCTAGCTGTTCATCCAAATTGTGGCCAATGTCATCAAGCCTTATTACCTTTAACGCCGATCGAGTTAAACGAACAAAATTTTAGTCATTTTATTAGCAATAATGATCTCCCTGTTTTGATTGATCTATGGGCTGAATGGTGTGGTCCTTGTAAAATGATGGCACCGCATTTTACTCAAGTTGCTAAGCAAAATCCTTATGTCATTTTTGCAAAAATTGATACTGAGGCAAATCCTCGTTTGAGTGCTGCATTTAATGTTCGTAGTATTCCAACACTGGTTTTAATGAATAAAACGACAGAGTTGGCAAGAATTAGTGGTGCTTTAAGGGCGCCAGAGTTACAACAATGGTTAGACCAACAATTACAACAACATCAAGGACATTAATATGACGGAGCGCCCAAACCAGCCTGAAGGAATTCTATCATTACAGACAATTGCAATGCCAGCTGATACCAACTGGAGCGGGGATGTGTTTGGTGGTTGGATTGTTTCACAGATGGATTTAGCCGGTGCCATTCACGTTGAGCGGTTTAGTAAAGGGCGTTGTGCAACCATTGCAATTAATCAGATGAGTTTTCTTGTTCCCGTGAAGGTGGGGAATGTTATTAGTTGTTATACCAAAATTTTGAAAGTGGGTAACACCTCAGTACAAGTCCAAATTGAAGTGTGGAATAGCCATGATGACTCTCGTGAACCTGTTCGTATTACGGAAGGCGTGTTTACTTTTGTGGCAGTTGACATAAAGGGTAATAAGCGTGTGATCGCCGAGGAGATTAAACAGGCTTTTGCAGCATTCGATAAAGCTAAGGTTTTGTGATTAGGAATGCGCTAAAAATATTATTTTATTTGGAATAAAGAGAATGGCTGAAGAATTAGTTTTACAGCAAGGTCATAAGGCCGAGCAATATCAAAGTATTATTCCGCAGATTCAGGCAATTGTTGAGGGTGAGTCTGATATGATCGCCAATCTTGCGAATATTTGTGCAGCGTTAAAACAACAATTTGATTGGCTGTGGATTGGCTTTTATCTTGTTAAACAAAATGAATTAGTATTGGGACCATTTCAAGGGCCGATCGCATGTACTCGTATAGCTAAAGGCCGTGGCGTGTGTGGCACTGCGTGGGAACAGCAGCAAGTAATGATTGTGCCTGATGTAGATCAGTTTCCAGGACACATTGCATGTAGCTCTGCTTCAAGATCAGAAATCGTGTTACCGATAATGAAGAATGGTGAATGTATTGGCGTTCTGGATATTGATAGTGAAGAGCTGAATCAATTTGATGAGATGGATGCCGAATATTTGCAGCAGTTAATGCTTATGATTGAAAAGATTGTGTAAGCGATTAAAAATAAGGCCAAAACTAGTTTTGGTCTTATTTTATTAGCACAAGGTCTAGAACATGGTATTTGAGTTCTTACTCTTTTCTGGAATATTTTGTATCACATCCCAATGCTCTACAATTTTTCCATTTTCCACACGGAATATATCAATAATCGCTCTGCCTCGATCACTATCATTTTCAGTAGAATGCACGTGAAGAACGACTAAATCTCCTTCAGCAATTACTTTCTTGATGACATTTTTTGCCTGAGGATTATTGCTAAATTTTTGCGTAAAGAAGTTTACAAAAGGCATTTTACCATCAGGTACATTAGGATTATGTTGGATATATTGATCACCAATATAACGATCTGCGTATGCTTTAACTTGATGTTTTAGAAAAACACCTTCATAGAAATCAACCACGATTTTCTTATTTTGTTCTGAGAGATTAACAGTATTTGTTAGCTCGGATGAACGGATATGCGGGGTGTTTGAAAGAACTGAAGTACAGGCGCTAATAACTGTCACGGAAAGTATAAGTGGAAGAAAATAAATTTTTTTCATAATAAGAAGCCCAAGAAATACAAGTGTATTTATCTTGGGCTGAAAACTAATCTCAAAGAAGTTTAGATCAGTTACTATTTTTTACGTTTTGGTAGCCATGCCCAAAGCATTTGGCATTGGATGGGCTCATTGCCAGAATCATCAATAACGGTCACGGGAATCAATAACTCGCCTTTTTCATTATCGGCGATAAACTTTTGTTGATCGGCTGATAATGTTGCTGTTGCAGTCAAACCACCTTGTGCCACTTTCAAATAATCTACATGTAACGATTTAATCAATAAAATACGATTATCGGGTACATGTAAGCCTGTTAAGAAGCCCGTTGCTGTTTCAGCCAATAATGCCATTGCAGCTGCATGAACGCCTTTAATATGATTTTGCATATTACGTTGGTTTTCGATACGAACTGTGACATGGTCTTTATCCACTTCTAAATAGCGAATATTTGCAGTTCCAACCATTGGAACAACACGACCAAAGGCTTTACTCCATAGTGTGCTACGGATGCTTTTCGGAAATTTAGAAGTGGTTTTAACCAGCGTATAAAGGCGGTTATCTTTTGCCATAGCGAACCTATTGCTTAGTCTTTGAAATTATTAAATTGCAGCGGTAGACCAAATTGCTGTTCACGTAAAAAGTTCATCACTTGCTGTAAAGTATCGCGCTTTTTGTCCGTGACACGGATTTTGTCTCCTTGGATAGAAGATTGCGCTTTGATGCCACTTTCTTTAATGGCTTTATTAATTTTTTTTGCAGTATCTGAGTCAAGTCCATCCTTAAGCTTGATCACTTGAACAACATGTTTGCCCGAAGCTGTTGCTTTTTGAGGATCTAAAGCTTGTACATCCACTTTACGCTTGTAGAAGTGATTTTCAAGCATGGTATAAACTTGCTCACATTGGAAGTCACTTTCAGTTGAGATTTTAATTTCTTTATTTTTCTCATTTAACTCAATCGAAACGTCTTGTCCGCGAAAGTCAAAACGAGTACCAATCTCTTTTTGTGTGTTTTGCACAGCATGATTGACTTCAAATAACTCTAATTCAGAAACAATATCAAAAGAAGGCATGGTTAGACCTTTACAAAGGGAAAGAATATCTGAGATGCTAAGGGGGTTTTCTTCATTTGCCAAGTGTTGTTTACATCAAAGGAGTGCACAATGATCCGTAAACAAGAAATTACAACATTTGAGTTCCCAGAAGGCGCTGTCATTTGGGATGTCCGAGATACCAAAGCGTATGCAGAGGCTCATGTTAAAGGGGCGATGAATCGTCCAATTGCTGAGTTAAATGCGGATAGTTTGACTCAAGTTGCAGCGGATCAGCCGATTTATATTCTATGTGGTGGTGGTAGTAAAGCACCACGTGCGGCAGAGTTGTTAGACGGGATTGATAGTTCTCGTGAATATGTGGTTCTCATGGGCGGAACACGTGCAGCACGTGATGCCGGCTTGCCTTTGGAGCAAGGTGCTTAAAAGAACCCTAAAATTTGCCAAGATACATTATGTATTTTGGCAAATTTAAAAAACAGATTTAAGTCATCGTTATATATGAATAATAATTTAACCTGAATAATACGGTTTTTTTACTTTAGCTTTCTTTTGAAAGCGTTGAGGATCGAGTTTACTCAATAAGCTTTGTGGTACAGGACAAAGTTCACCTAATACCAATGCCACCAAGATTTCACTGCATAATGGTGCAAATAAAAAACCTTTAGAACCTAAACCCGCAAACGTATAAATAGATGGATCGTTTTGTATCTTGCCTACCAACGGAAAGTAATCCAAAGTTTGTGCACGAACTGATGCTCGACCTTGCCAAGTATCTGTAGCGGAAAGTTGCTCTGCATATGTTGGAAAGATACTGTGGATAAGTTGGTAGTTATGCACATGATCTTCAAGCAAAACTTCAGTGTCATCACGATTCGGATAAAAGGATGCACCTAAGATCAATTGTGATGAATCCAATTGCATGCAATAGCCACCATAGCTATAGGCTTGTTCAAGAGATAATGCTTGATTGGTATTTTTAACCCAACTCACTTGCCCACGAATCGGTTTTAAAACAGGATAATGGTCAAACAATGCTGCGCTTTGTTTTGCGCAACAAACAATGACGTGATCGGCAGTGGCAAGGTGGTGTTGATCTTGCCATAGCTTAGTTTGTGTTCCTATGCTATTTAAGCGTGAAACTTTGGCTTTTTTCACAGCAATGTTGGGATGTTGTAAGATTTCATCACGGAGCTGATGTGGTGCCACGGCACCTGCTTGTTGTAACGTCAAACATGGGAATTCTGTTTGAGGCCTAATTTCATCCGATTCATGAGTCGTTAATACTTGGTCTGGATATTGTTCGGCTAGCTGCAACAGTTCATCTGGATTCTTTAAGGCCATTTGCTCAACTTGAATGGCTCGAAAAGCTTTGAAACGTGCATAAAAATTCAATGCATGCTGCCAGCTTAAGGTCATCAAATGTTCATGTGCCTGTTCGATTGGACATAATTTGGGGTTGAGTAAGGCAAGAGGATTACCAGATGCGCCTGAGAGTGGCTCATTTTGCTCGTAAATCGTGATTTGATGACCACGCTGGGCAAATGCCCATGCTGTGCTTAAACCCGCAATTCCTGCGCCGATAATTGCGATTTTCTGTTGTTTGGTGAACTGGGATATTTGATCATTCTGAGCACGAATGACTGTTTTTATTGAATCGATCGAATGTGTTTCCGAGGATGCTTGATCGAGCCAAATCGCTTTGAGCATTTCTCTTTTATGACCAAAACCACGTGGACGACTGATTTGAATACCATGTTGTTTCAGTCCTCGTTTGAGTACACCAGCTACACTAAAGGATGCAAAGGTCGTTCCAAAATCAGATAAACGTACAATATTATTCAGCACATTTTCTTGCCACATGTCTGGGTTACAAGAAGGCGCAAAACCATCTAGAAACCATGCATTAACAGCTTGTGTTTTAGGGATATTTGGGAAAATATCTTGTGCATCACCTAACCATAAATCGATGCTAAATCTTTCCTCTGGAAAGCTAAGACGATGACATCCGGCAATAGGTAGGGGATATTGTGCAATGAGCTTTTGTGCTAGAGGCGCTAACTCTGGCCAAGCATTCAGCGCTCGGATCAAATCAGTTCGGCGAAGCGGAAATTTTTCTACACTAATGACATGTAAATGGCTGTGGTTATTTGGACGAATCTGTTGCCAGAGTTGCCATAGGGTCAAGATATTCAATCCTGTACCAAAACCTGTTTCACCCACACAGAAATATTGATAATCGTTGAGTTGTGATAGGCGCTCGTTTAAATCATTGCCATTTAAAAATACATGGCGAGTTTCGAGTAAACCATTATCTTTGGAAAAGTAGACATCACCAAACTGTTTAGAAATGGGAAGATCAATACCATCGACCATTTCCCAATCCAATTCAGCGGTTTGTATTTTTGATGAGTGAGACATAAATTACAGTATTGTGTTTACCATTGACGGCGACGTTTGGTGTAAACATAGCTAGCAATAAAGAAGCCGAGAATGACACCTACCGCGATCGTCATAGCACCATACAGGAACATCTGAGCACTACGTTCACTTTGTAGTACTTGGACTTGCACTGTTAAATTATCATTTTTTAACTGCAATTCCTGATTTTGTGCAAGCGCTTCAAGATTGGCGTGTTCAAGCTGCTTTAAGCGATTGGCTTGATCTTGAACCAGCGCTTTTACTTTTGCTTCTTGCTGTTGTTTCGCTTTGGCAATTTGTTCTGCTGTGAGTGGTTTTGCAGTACTTTGTGTGGTAGCAGCGGTTGTAACTGCTGGTGTAGTTTCTACAGCCCAAATTGTAGTATTAAAGAGTAAACCTAGAGCGAATAAGCTTGGTAGTGCAATACGCATGATTTACCCTTTTGGAAAAGCTTTATTAAAAGGTTTTACGTCAATACTTGCGTAAATTCCTTCTTTTAAAAATGGTTCTTCTTCAATCCACACATCCAATGCTTCGCGGCTATCAAATTCAACAATAATCGTGCTGCCCAAAAAACCAGCCTGTGGATTATTTGGGTCGATTGGGTGAGCACCAGCAGCAATCAAACGTCCTTCATCATCTAGTTTTTGTAGGCGTTCTATATGTTGTGGGCGTGTTGCTAAACGTTTTTCTAAAGTACCTTCACGATCAGTACAGCTGAGTACGAAATAGGGCATAGCATTGGCTCAATAACGGAAATTAGGTGGTGGTTTTAAAATGCTTTCTCAAGCAAAATAGTATAACAGCAAGGTAACTGAGAGAAACGATAATATCGCCAAAAGCAGTGAATTCGCCCCAGTATTTTCCATCTAAAAATAAAAAGCCGAAAAAATAATGCAGACTCGCGAGTAAGAAGAATTGACCACACCATGCCCAGTTAAGATTCATCCAGCCTTTTTTACTGAGCTCCAATACTGAGCCAAGCATTTTCTGGATAATCGGCATACGTTCTTTGTTGAATAATGGGGTAATCAAAAAACCGAGACCAATTCCGACATTGATAATGACCGCTTTTAATTTGATATAGGTTACATCACTGAATGCTAAGGTAATACCACCAAAAATGACGGACATGACCACAATAAACCACTGCATTTTTTCCAATTTAAATTTTTGGAATAAAAATAAGCAGCCATACACCACCAATGTGGAAATAAGTAAGGCACAGGTTGCGACAAGAATGTGGTTTTGATCGGTATTGCCAGTACTGCCAACCAATTCCAACAATGGATGCTGACTATCTTTAGGGTCAGTGGTTTTATAAAAATAGAAGAAGATAATCAGAGGGAGATAGTCGAGCAACGCTTTCATGTTACAGTACAGTGATGAAATAGGTCAGATAGCATAATACAAACCATGTTCGGTGTCGATTTACATACACATACGCTCATTTCCGATGGAACCTACTCTCCTGAGCAATTGGTACAAGCCGCTGTGGATTTAAAAATTCATACTTTAGCGGTGACTGACCATGACACGATGGATGGTTTAACGCGGGCGCAGCGTTATCTTGATGAGCATGCTCAAGATCATGATATTCGGCTGATTTCAGGTGTAGAGGTATCAAGCCAATGGTCTAGACCAAATACCAAAAAGAGTTATGGGGTGCATATTGTCGCTTTGAATATGCAGGATGAAACCCCGATCAGGGAACTGCTGGAACAGCAGAAGAAAGTCCGTGCCGAACGTGCAAAAGTCATTTGTGATTTATTGGAAAAATGTATTGGTTTTGATATTTATCCTGAGGTGATCGCCAAAGTTGATGGACATGCGGATCGCGTGACACGAACACATATTGCCAAAACCTTGGTCGAAAAGAATATCGTGAGCCGCCCTCAACAAGCATTTGATCGCTTTCTCAAAGAAGGCAAAAAAGCATTTGTTAAGTTTGATGGCGTTGGATTAAAAGAAACCATCGATGTGATTCATGCCAGTCAGGGCTTTGCCGTGTTAGCACACCCAACACGTTATGATCTTTCTGCGACCAATATCCGCTATCTGATTGAGTTATTTGCTGCAAGTGGTGGTGATGCCGTTGAGTTGCCGCCAAGTATAGAACCAGCTTCGACTCGACAAATGGTGGATCGAATGATTCAGCAATGTGATTTAGCGGTATCGATTGGCAGTGATTTTCATGGAGACAATATGCCTTGGATTAAATTAGGACAAACACCTCGAGTTAAAGAAGGGCAACGAGGTGTTTGGGAGCAATTTAAATATCCAACATCATAATAAATTATGATCATGCGCCTGAATTGGCGGTGGGGTCGGGCGACCTAGAGTACCGAGTAGCTCGATTTCAATGTTACGTACCATTGCATCTAATGGTAAGTCATTGCTTTGTGTACCGAAAGGTTCCTCGATTTCGGTACTTAATGCATCCAAACCGAGAAAAGTATAAGCCAAGATTCCCACTAAAAGAGGCGTGACTAAGCCTAATAACGAGCCTAAGCTAAACGGTAACATGACACAGAAAAAATACACCGTCCGATTCAGCAAAACAGAATACGCAAATGGAATCGGGGTGTTCGCAATACGGTCGCAGCCTGTCTGCATTTCACTTAATGCTGCTACATGTTGATTCATTTGAGTATAAATAATATCTGTGATTTCGCCTTCTTTGAGTGCTTGTAAAAGCTCCCATTGGATTAAGCTAAGTGTGTACTGTGGCGCATTTTGTTGTTGATAGAGTTGAGTCAGCGCTTGCGGACTTAAACCACTTGTTTCAGTCAGCTCTGTAGGATTGGCAGTTTGATGACGTAAACGGTCACGTAAAACGTTGGCAAACACAATCACATTTTGGATTACACGTTCACGACGTGCTTGGGTTAGAACACGACAATCACGATCAAAATGCCGAGCCGTGGCAATTAATACACCCCACAGTTTACGTGCTTCCCACCAACGTTCATAACAAGCACTGTTCTTGAAACCAAGGAAAATCGAGAGTACAACGCCGATCAGGGTGAAGCCAACTAATGGAATTTCAGGAAAGCGGTATAAATTGACATACTCAATACCACCGATGATGGCTGAGACCAGCATAACAAAGCCGAGTGAGGGTAAAATTTTGGGTAAAATTGTCCCACGCCATGAGAACAAAACTCTAAAAATACTTGGCTGGTCACGAACAATCATGTTATTTGGATCATTAATTTTATCAGTTGATATTCTCGTTTGCTTTAACCTTTGTCAAGACCAGATTGCTTGATTTTAGTAGGGTTGAGTAGTTGTTGCTCAGAAAAAGAAAAATAGCTTTCAGGCGAAATAATAAAGTGATCGATCAGATGGATTTCAAGTAATTTACACGCTTGTTTGAGCTGTTGTGTAAGGTAAAGATCTTCAGTTGAAGGGTGAGAAATTCCATAGGGATGATTATGCGCAACCACGATTTGGCAGGCTTGTTGTTGTAATACATAACGCAGCGTTTGATTCAATGAAACACTACACGAATGATGTGAGCCAAAAAACAATTTCTTGAAATGTAACTTCCTTAACTCAGCATCTAAACACAGTACCGCAAAGACTTCTTGTTTTTCACCCATCAATTCATAGCGTAAATAGTCGAGTACCAGACTAGAGGTATCCAGACAAAGTCGTTGTTGTTGAAAATGATTGTTTAAATAGCGCCGTCCAAGTTCTTTTACTGCCATGAGCTGTGCATATTTAGTGGAGGCGATGCCATTGAATTGGGATAAATCTTCAAGTGAAGCATCAAAAATAGGATTCAGCCCACCAAAGTGTTGAATGAGGATGCGCGCTAGTTCAACTGCGGAATGTTGTTTAGAACCTGAGCGTAAAAAAATCGCAAGAAGTTCTGCATCGGATAAACTTTGAGCCCCTTGAAGTAATAAACGTTCTCTTGGTCGTTCTTGTTCAGGCCATGCTTTGATGGACTGCTTAATAGATTGATTCATTATTAAATTCACTTTGATTTTATTGTGTTTATGACTTTTTAAAAACCCATCACTTGGGTCTGATCGTATTTAATGCTATTGTGAGCGCCACTGCAACAGCAAGGTATCCTGTTTGTGAGCTTCGATCTTAGTGTTATTCCTCATAAAAACATTATATTGGCGGTTACGGGTGGCATTGCTGCCTATAAAAGTGCCATTTTGGTACGTCGTTTAAAAGACTTTGGTTTTGATGTCCGTGTGGTCATGACACATGGAGCACAAGCTTTTATTACGCCATTAACCTTTCAGGCACTTTCAGGTAATCCTGTACATACAGAGCTACTTGATCCAGAAGCTGAAGCAGGTATGGGACATATCGAATTGGCGCGTTGGGCAGATTTAGTGTTGGTCGCACCTGCAAGTTGTGACACGATCGCAAAATTTGCAAATGGTTTAGCTGATGATTTGCTCAGCACATTATATTTAGCAACTAAAGCACCTGTTTGGGTAGCACCTGCAATGAATCAACAGATGTGGGCGGCAAAAGCGACTCAGCGTAATTTACAAACTTTGGTTGAAGATGGCGTGCATGTCATTATGCCTGATGCAGGTGAGCAAGCTTGCGGTGATGTGGGTTTGGGACGTATGCCTGAACCAGAGGACTTGGCAAGACAAGTCGCTGCTTACTTCCATAAAGCACAACGTGCGATTGCGGAAAAGTTTGGTTTATTGGCAGGAAAACGTGTCACCATTACTGCGGGGCCAACGCGTGAAGCGATTGATCCTGTACGTTATATTTCAAATCATAGTACGGGTAAAATGGGCTTTGCTTTGGCAGCCGCATGCTATGCTGCAGGCGCAAAAGTAACGTTGGTGGCGGGGCCAGTCAGTTTAGATACCCCAAATGGTGTAGAGCGAATTAATGTAAAATCCGCAATGCAAATGCTAGATGCCAGTATGAATCAGCTCAAAGAAGGCTGCGATATCTTTATTGCGACTGCGGCAGTTGCGGATTATCGTGTGGCTGAAGTAGCTGAGCATAAAATCAAAAAAGCGGGTGATGAGCTGGCAGTATCGTTGGTGAAAAATCCTGATATTGTTGCGACGATTGCACAGCAACAACAGCGCCCATTTATGGTGGGCTTTGCTGCGGAAACACGTAATGTTGAAGAATATGCAGCAGGGAAGTTGGTTGCTAAAAAGCTCGATATGATTGCATGTAACGATGTTTCTCGCCCTGATATTGGTTTTGCTTCTGATGAAAATGCGATGACCGTATTCTTTGCACAATCCTATCATCTAGAGAAACGTGAGTTAGAGAAAGCGTCTAAGCAAGAAATATCACAACAATTGGTTGAAGCCATCCATGATGCGTTACTGCAAAAATAGAGTAACTTGATTTTGTCGTTTTATCAAAATGCAACGAAATCGTTGCATTTTTTATGTATGCTAAAACAGCATAGACATTTGAGCTTGTTGAGCTTAGGTGGTCGATGGATCTGCGTAAAACCGAGAATAGCCACAGTTTTTATTAGGGATATCCTGATGATGAAAAGAACTTTAGCCACAATCATTTTAGTATCGTCTTTTTCATTGAGCAGTGCTGTTATGGCTGCGAGCCTTGCAGATGATATGAAAACGCTTGGCAAAAATTATAAAGTGTTTAATCAAGCTAAAAATCCACAAGATGCAACGGCTGCATTAAATAATATGCGCGGTGCAGCTGTAAATTCAAAACAGTTTAAGCTGGCTGCACATACTTCTGACAAAGTGCCAAGCTCAACGGATTTATTTGAGCAAATTATTGTCGAAATTGATAAAGCAAAAGCGCTTGTTCAAGCTGGTAAGCTAGATGAAGCAAAGCAACAAGGCAAAAAAATTGCTACGTTACGTGACCAAGGGCATAAGTATTATTCGCATTAATTGATCAGTGGTAGGAATAATAGGATAAGGCTGTACTTAAAAAAGTGCAGCTTTTTTTATTTGAATTCAGCTGGTTAGTATTTAAAGCTAAGACTGAGCATGATTCAGATTTTCACTGAAAGACAAAGTTGCTACAGTGAAAACATGAATGATGAGAGGTGATGATATGTCCTCACAACAACGTAATTATGAGCGCATTGCTCAAGCGATTCAGTATATCCAGCAGAACTTTCAGCAACAGCCACAACTGGATGAGGTGGCCGCACATATTCACTTAAGCCCTGCTCATTTTCAGCGGTTATTTACGGATTGGGTCGGCACCAGTCCTAAGAAGTTTTTACAGTATATTAGTGTTGAATATGCCAAACAGATTTTGAAGCAGGAGCAGGGTAGTGTTTTTGATGCGACCTTTGCCACAGGATTGTCCAGTACCAGCCGCTTGCATGATTTATTTGTTCAGATAGAAGGCATGACTCCGGCCGAATATAAACATGGTGGTCAGAGTCTGACGATCCACTATCAATTCGCAGAGACTTTGTTTGGTGAAGTACTGATTGCATCGACGCATAAAGGGATTTGTGCATTAAGTTTTGTCGATGATCGTGCTGAGGCCTTAGCGCAGTTAAAGCTGCAATTTCCTCAAGCTGTCTTTATTGAGCAGATTGATGCTTTTCAACAGAGTGCTTTAGCTTTGTTTCAAAAAGACCAGCAGCAATTGGCTGAGATTAAACTGCACTTGAAAGGAACTGATTTTCAACTCAAGGTTTGGCAAAGTCTGCTTAAAATTCCGATGGGACAACTTGCGACTTATGGTGAGCTTGCAAAAGTGATTAATCATCCTAAAGCAGCCCGTGCGGTAGGATCGGCGATCGGCAGTAATCCTGTGGCATTTTTAATCCCATGCCATCGGGTAATTCAGTCAAGTGGTCTCTTTGGTGGTTATGAGTGGGGCAGCGTCCGTAAAACGGCGATTATTGGCTGGGAAGGTGTTCAAACACATGCAGCAATCTGAACTGACACAGATCCAAGCCGTGATCGATAAGATTCAAGCGCTGGATTGGGATGTTATCACTGAGCAAATACATCAACAGGGATTTGCCTTGATTAAGCAGATTTTATCGACTGAGCAATGTGATCTGCTCAAACAGCTATATTCGCAACCTGATCTATATCGTAAATCAGTTGAGATGCAACGCTATCGCTTTGGTTTGGGGGAATATAAATATTTTACTTATCCTTTACCAAATCTGATTGAACGGATACGCCATGAAGTTTATCCCCATCTGGTGCCGATAGCCAATGCATGGTTTAGGGTATTGAAATTAGAGCGCTCATTTCCATCCTCACATGCAGAATTTTTACAGCAATGTCATCAACATGGGCAAACGCTGGCAACGCCACTGATTTTGAAATATGGACAAGGTGGTTTTAATACACTTCATCAGGATTTATATGGTGAGGTCTATTTTCCTTTACAGCTGGTGATTGTATTAAGCCAGCCAAATGTGGATTTTACGGGAGGTGAATTGGTCTTCACTCAACAAATCCCTCGAGCTCAATCCAAGGTGATGGTGATGCAGCCAGAGCAAGGCGATATATTGGTTTTTACGACACAGTTTAAACCTGAAAAAGGCAGTCAGGGCTATTATCGGGTCAATATCAAACATGGCGTAAGTCCGATCCTGCAAGGTGAGCGTTATAGCCTCGGTATTATTTTCCATGATGCGATGAGTTAGTCTGATGTGGCGGCATAGTGAATTAGAGCAAACTGAGTTACATCTAAAATTAAAACAGCAGGAAATTCGGTTTGCAGGCAATGCTCAACTTAAAATTTATGGCAGATTGACCTGTACTTCGGGGAAGCGCATGCTAAAAAGTAATCGGGTGTTTTTTGCTGATGAGCATGAAGCAAGGGGACAAGGTTATCGCCCTTGTGGACATTGTATGAAGCAGGCCTATAAGAAGTGGAAAGATGCAACTTTTTGATATTGAAGCTGATCCAGAGCAGAATTATTTACCTTATGATGGTACGGTACAGTACTATGGCAAAGTGGTGCAAACAGCGGCGGCAGATCATTATTTTGAGGCATTGCTACATACAATTGCTTGGGAAAATGATCAAGCACTGATTTTTGGCAAACTATTCACCACCAAACGTAAAGTGGCTTGGTATGGTGATCGGCGGTTTGAATATACCTATTCCAACATGAATAAATATGCGTTGCCGTGGACAGTTGAACTCATCGAGCTCAAAGCACTGGTTGAAACGTTAACAGGCGAAACATTCAACTCTTGTCTACTCAATCTTTACCATTCTGGTGAGGAGGGAATGGCATGGCATAGTGATGGTGAAACAGATCTGAAAAAAAATGGTGCGATTGCCTCATTAAGCTTTGGGGCAGAACGAAAATTCGCGTTTAAACATAAACAAAGTAAAGAAAAAGTAGAACTATATTTAGAGCATGGTAGTTTATTGGTCATGAAAGATGTGACACAAACGCATTGGCTACATCGTTTACCGCCCACTAAAAAAGTCAGTACTGCAAGGATAAACCTGACTTTTAGAACTATTGTGGGGTGAATATAAAAAGGGACTGAAAAAATCAGTCCCTTTTTATAAGTAAGCTTAAGTTTGATTAAGCTTGACCTTCCGCATCAGCATTTGCTTGTAGGCGTTGCATATTTGCTTCAAACTCAGCATCAAAGTTAATTGGTGTAAGAAGCAATTGTGGGAAGCTGCCCTTTGTTACTAAATCATTTACTGCTTCACGTAAGAACGGGAACAGAATGTTTGGGCAATAAGCGCCAAGAATGTATGGAAGACGATCTTCTTCTACACCATCAATCAAGAAAATACCTGATTGAGTTACATCAACGATGAACGCAGTTTCATTTTCGTTGTTCGCTTGAACCACAACTTTCAAAGACACTTCATAATGTGTTGGATCAATTTTCTCTGCTGCAGAAGATAAATTGATATTAAGTTCAGGCTGCCATTGTTTAGTAAATACTTGTGCACCTGGAACTTCAAATGAAATATCTTTTGTGTAGATACGTTCTAACGCGAGTTGTGGTTGAACTTGTTCTTCGCTCATTGTTTTTCCTTAAATTTTGGAGTGTAGTTAAGCCAATAATGAATCGAGTTTACCTTCACGCTCTAAAGCATAAAGTTGGTCGAAACCGCCAATAAACTGGTCTTTGATAAAAATTTGTGGCACGGTACGATGATTGGTACGTTGCATTAACTCAATACGAACTTCCGGCGCTTCATTGGAAAGATTAATTTCTTTATAAGCAACACCCTTACGTTCCAGCAATTGTTTCGCACGGACACAATATGGACAAGAAAGTGTTGAATAGATCGTGACGTTTGGAGTTGTCATCTGTCTCTCCTTAAGCTTTGGTTTTACTTTTCACTAATGGCAAGCCTTGTGCTTTCCAGTTACTAATTCCGCCGTCTAAGCGGTAACTGTCTGCATGACCCACTTTTTGCAAAGCGGTGCCTGCAACTTGCCCTAAGTTACAAATAAAGACCAATGGACGGTCACTGGCTTTTAATTCATCTATGTGACTGGTGATTTGGCTGTAAGAAATGTTACGGCTACCACTAATGTGACCTTCACGGAAATCTTTCGCATCACGAAGATCGATCAGCATGGCATTTTTTGCTTTAACCAAAATACCTAAAGATTGTGGTGAAATTTTACGACCATTGCGCTGTCCTTCTAAAACAAAGAACAAAATGATTAACACCCCAAGTGTGCCAAACAAGAAGGGGTGATTCCCCATAAACTCAAACCAACGTTCCACAAGTCACCTAAAGTTAGAAATCAAAAATTGCCACTGAGTATAACTTATCTCAATGGTGATCAAAAACCTTAGTTCAAGGGCAAGTTTTAATTAATGTTAATTTTTTTGTTGAGCTTCTTGGATTTCATCGCTCAGTCGTAAATAACTGTCTAAACGACGAGGCAAAATCTCTCCAGCTTCAACCGCTTGTTTCAACGCGCAATTCTTCTCATGGGTATGGGTACAGTTGCGAAATTGGCAAAGCCCTAAGTGTGCTTCGATTTCTGGGAAGCCTGTACGTACTTTTTCCAAACTCAGATGCCAGAGTCCAAATTCACGGATTCCCGGAGAATCAATCAATGCACCATTTGTTCCAAATTTAATCAAACGGGTTGAGGTGGTGGTATGTTGCCCCAATGCCGAGTTTTCTGAGATGACATTGGTTTTCTGTGCAGCGTCCGGAACAATAGTATTAATCAGTGAGCTTTTACCTACCCCTGATTGCCCTACAAAAGCAACCGTCTCATTGTCCAGCCGCGCAGCAAGCGCAGACAAATCACCTTGTGATTGGCAAATCAAACTTTCATAACCCAAAGCTTCATATTCGCTGAGCAAGGTTAGAATTGGATCATTTTCTGTGAGCAGATCAGATTTATTCAGCACCAATAAAGCTGGAATATTGGCATCTGCACACGCGACCAAATAGCGATCAATTAATGTCGGTGCAGGTTCAGGTAGGGGCGCAAATACAATCACGATCAGACTGATATTGGCAGCTACGGGTTTGACCTTATGATAACGATCTGGACGCGTGAGTAAGGATTGTCGAGGGTATATCGCCGTGATAATCCCAAGTCCTGTATTTGGATCTGCTTGCCATTTGACACGGTCACCCGTCACTAGCAACTCTAAGTTGGTACGGGTATGGCAACGCCAAATGCTATCTAATTCAATCGGTTTCCAAAACGGTTCTGGCTCACCGTCTGCAACCAGCGGTTTTTCGGGATGCTGTGCAGGTACAGACAAAGCTTGTACTTCGAGTTGACGACCATAATGCTGAACCACCAGTCCATCTAAATCTTGCGATGTATCAATCTCATCTTGACGAGACTTATGTTGTTTCTCAATACGACGTTGCTGCTGTTCAGTTAATCGACGCTTACGAATTAAAGCCATTCATATCCCAAAAAATCCACACTTTCAAGACCGCAAAAATAGCACGAAGCCGCTATAGAATTACAGCCAAGATGTAATTAATTTGCTACTATTGATGTTTTTAAGCACATTAGAATCGCCATCCATGAGCAGCACCCCTGATACACGATTAATTTGGATCGACCTCGAAATGACAGGTCTTGATACTGATAACGACAAGATTATTGAAATTGCGACAATTATTACAGATGACAATCTTAATATCTTAGCTGAGGGTCCTGTTTTAGCCGTACACCAGTCTGATGTGATTTTAAATGCAATGGACGAGTGGAATACCAAACAGCATGGTCAATCTGGTCTGATTGAACGTGTGCGTCGCAGTAAATTGACTGCACAAGATGCGGAACAGCAGACATTAGAATTCTTAAAGAAATGGGTCAATCCAAAATCATCGCCAATGTGTGGAAACTCGATCTGCCAAGACCGTCGCTTCTTGCATCGTTTAATGCCTGAATTAGAGCAATTTTTCCATTATCGAAACTTGGATGTATCTTCAGTGAAAGAGTTAGCCAAACGCTGGAGACCTGAAATTATGAGTGGCTTAAAGAAAAATGCGTCACATTTGGCGATGGATGACATCCGAGATTCAATTGCAGAGTTAAAATATTACCGTGAATATTTTTTTATTATGAATAATGATAAATAATCATGGTATTTGATCTTCTCTAAAGGAATAGATCATTATTAATGAGAAAAGGAGCTTAAATCGGCTCCTTTTTTATCGAATGTAAAAAAATATTGGGCTAAATTGCAAAATCGCTTACACTCACATTTTCATTTCGTTAACTATAAAAAGAGAGCAGACATGCAAAGCGATAACCCTATTTTAACCCGTGTTGAAACCTATAGTAATGTAGCCGAGCCCATGACCATTCAAGGGGCTATTCAGAAGTCTGTGCTATTAACCGTGATTGCAGCGGCATTAGGCATTGCATTATTTTTATATTGTGCGATGACTGCTAATTTTTCAATTGCTTATGCAGCGACGATTGTCGGTATTATTGGTAGTCTTGCGCTTGGTTTAATCACCACGTTTAAACCAAATACAGCCCCAGCTTTGGCGATTCCTTTTGCTTTATTTGAGGGTGCATTTTTAGGTGGTGTTTCTTTCATTTTCCAAGTGAAATTTCCTGGTGTGCCATTACAAGCTTTACTTGCAACGTTTGTGACCACTTTGGTTTTGTTTGCTTTGTATAAGTTCCAAGTGATTCGTGCTACAGAGAAGTTTAAGGCTGTAGTCATTTCTGCTTCGATTGCGATTGCATTGGTATTCGTCGTACAGATTTTTTTAAGTTTTGCACTTGGTTCGACCATTCCTTATATCTTTGAAAGCAATTGGTTGGGAATTGGTTTTGCTGCTTTTGTTGCGGTAATTGCATCCTTAAATCTTATTTTAGATTTTGATTTGATTGAAAATGCTGCTGCTCAAAATGCACCTAAAAACTTTGAGTGGGTATGTAGTATCGCGTTATTGGCAACTTTGGTTTGGATGTATTATTCATTTATGCGCTTATTGAGCTTAATTCAGAAGTAAGCATAGATTCGAGTTGTTTTATCGACTTCAACTAAACACGCTGAATCGTTTTATGCATCTGACGTCATTTTTAAACTGAGGGAGATGCAAGCGATTTCAGCGTGTTTTTTTGTAGGATTGAGAAAAAAGATGCATTATGCAATTCCGAAAAACACGGAATATTGGCATCATGGGTGAAAATTTTTCGAGTGAGAATAAGATGTCACAAGGACTTTTAACTGGTAAACGTTTTTTAATTGCTGGGATTGCTAGCAAATTATCAATTGCTTACGGTATTGCTGCAGCTTTACATCGTGAAGGTGCGGAGTTAGCGTTTACTTATCCAAATGAAAAGTTAAAGAAACGTGTTGATGATTTTGCAGCACAATTTGGCTCAAACTTGGTTTTTCCTTGTGATGTGGCAGTAGATGAAGAAATTGATAATGCCTTTGTCGAACTTGCAAAACATTGGGATGGTTTAGATGGTGTGGTGCATTCAATCGGTTTTGCACCAGCACATACGCTTGATGGTGATTTTACAGACGTGACAGACCGTGACGGTTTTAAAATCGCGCATGACATTAGTGCTTATAGTTTTGTTGCGATGGCTCGTGCAGCGAAGCCTTTATTACAAGCACGCCAAGGTTGTTTATTGACTTTGACTTATCAAGGTTCTGAGCGTGTGATGCCAAACTACAACGTGATGGGTATGGCAAAAGCATCTTTAGAAGCAGGTGTTCGTTATTTAGCTTCTAGCTTGGGTGCAGATGGTATTCGTGTAAATGCGATTTCAGCGGGTCCAATCCGTACTTTGGCGGCATCTGGTATCAAATCATTCCGTAAAATGCTTGATGCGAATGAAAAGATTGCGCCACTAAAACGTAATGTGACGATTGAAGAAGTGGGGAATGCTGCATTATTCCTTTGCTCACCGTGGGCTTCGGGTATTACGGGTGAAATCATGTATGTTGATGGTGGCTTCAATACGGTAGGTATGAGCCAGTCGATGATGGATGATGAATAATTAGATTAATCTAATTTATTTGATAAAGCCGCTTTGATAGCGGCTTTATTTTTTAGAAGATAGTGAAATTATAAAAATATCCCCCACCTTTTGAACTCACTTATTATAGTCTTCTATACTGCTAAACCATTGTTCAGTATCTTTAGCGAATAAATATGCATTTGATTTTTTAATATGACTGATTACTTTAAATACATTTGGTTCAGCTATGCACTTTTGTTCAGGTATAAAAAATACACAAGAAAACTTTTGTGCAATAGCAATAATTTGTTCAATATCTAAAACAAAATTGCCACGCATATCTATTCGAAACTGAATGTTTTCTAAGACACCTTCTTCATACCATACTTGTCCGTCAGTTTTTTCTTCATCTCCGAAACTAACTATGTCCTCATGCCATGATTTAGATAAGGGGTAATATTTTATAATTTCACCTTTTACATCATTTACTGGATGATTTTTCCAAGTAAAAGAGGCATCATAATTACCTTCTGCATCATAAAATCTAGAAATGTCTATCCCATTCGTGTTGAACCAGCTTTGGGGAATTAAGCAGACTTTAAATTGCCATGCTGCCATAGGGTTTTCTCATTTTGCGCTTATGAACATAGCGCCTTAATTAAGTTCTCAATAATGCTAATCATCTAGCCTAACTACTTTGCCATAAAAACTAAACTTGACCGACAATGAGAAATGTCGCGCTTGCCAAAAATGATAATGAGATTTTTTTCATTTTATCGAACACTGAGATCAAGTTCACCTTCACGATAAAGTTGCCATTGTTCCCATACTTCAGGAGCATAAAGATCATGGTAGCCACGGCTTTTCAATAAAGCAGGCATTACTGACAACGGAGTCATAATAACTGTGGCACTATCTCGGATTCGTAATATTTCTTCTTTTGAAAGCGGTCTTTTAGCAATTTCTTCTGCCCTGATAAATAATGTCACCAACGCTGGAACAAAGACCTCTACCATTTTTTCTTCAGTCATTTAAAAATCTCTTTTACATATAATTCTGTAGAAAATCTATCCGACAGTATCTCTTTGTTATTTGTCGCATTACAGTTCATTTGCGATTGCCTGTTTGATTATGAAGGAAACTGTTTTCTCAGTAATATTACGCTGTTTGCAATACTTAGTTTGCAGCCAAACTAAGAGTTTTTTTTGACCTTTGCTAGAGTTACAACCACGACAACATAGACAGATATTTTCTCGTGTGATTATCGATGCATCATTTATGATGTGCTCCCAGCTTGCAGATGCTTTAATAGATTCTTTATGCGATAGAAATTCATTTCCACAGTAAACACAAGCTCTGTCTCGCTGTCTGATCTCCCTTTCTAAATCAGCGGGGATATGCCAATTATTCGCCATAAATCTCTTCCATATCTTTATTGATAACACGTCGTTAATTGGGTCGGTTCAATTGCTGGTATATTGACCAAGCTAGATGGAAATTAATCTGATGTTTTCCATGTGGGGTAGTAATAACGAACTGACCAATTTCATAAGGTGAAAATGAAAACTCTTTAGGTAACATAAGGTTCCTTTTAGCAGCCCCATCAGCAGAGTTACATTGGTCACAAATAACTGTCTCACAAAAACGTGAATTTTGTTGATTAAATATACTAACAGAATGATCATGATGGCGATGAAGTGCCGCTACCCAATCCATAAATGCTCTTGGGGTATTTGGAAATCTTTTAGTCCAGCGCATTATTTGGAATTTTGTCCTACGACAAGCTGGACACCTCCAATTTTCACCAACTTCTTTCCAAAGGTTTTTATAGTGTAAACCTGTATGATTTTGATAGTCTTCAATAGAAGGTACTTTTATTTTGTCCACTATTTCACCGAATATATGTAATGCACTGAGAACTGATTAGCTGCAATTTAACGGCGCACTTTGCCGCATAACCAAATAGTCTTTTATCTTTTTATCTGTATTTCGATCAGCATATAAAACAGCAATATTTACGTCAACAGAAAAGCTATGGACAACATCACTTCATAAACTTTGATCTTATATTTAATTCGACAATAAGCGATCTATTGAAAATATATCAATAAGTATAATTAATCATTTGTCATCCCATACTTTATATGATAATTAATGCTGGTTTTTTGTTTAATCGAAAATTTTTAAATAGAGTGTCGATAAACATATTATTTTAACATTTCGGGGAAGGTCATCATAACGTGAAGAAAATTATCATTGTATTCGGTTTAGCGATGCTACTATCGCTACAAGGTTGTGCAGCGGTTATGGCAAGTAACCAACCGCATAAAAAGAACTTGACCGTTTTAGAAGTCGGAAAACATCGTAATAACGTGATTTCTGAATTGGGTGCGCCAGTCACCTCAGAAACCATAAATGGCGAACGTAAAGAGATTTATACCTTTCAACAAGGATATTCAAAAGCAGCAAGAATCAGCCGCACACTGTGGCACACGACTGCGGATATTGCCACAATTGGTCTATGGGAAATTATTGGTTCACCAACTGAGATCTACTTTAATGGGCAAAAACTCTCATATGAGGTTGTATTTGATGCCCAAGATAAAGTGAAATCTTCTCAGTTGATTCATACCAATACGGAAGACCAAGCAGAATTAAAACAATAGTCTAGATAGACTATTGTTTGATCGGGCTTCCACCCAATGCCTGCATCAAGGTCACATAAGCATTGTACTGATTCTGTTTGGTTTCAACCAAACTGAGTCGTGCGTTACGGGTGGTCGCTTGAGCATCCAGTAAATTCTTCAAAGCGATCGCACCATTACGATAACGAACCTCCGTTAATCGCTCTGTTTTATCCGCTAGCTCTAGATTACGTTGTTGCAATTGCACCTGTTGATCAAGCTGAGTTCGATTGGATAAAGCATTCTCTACATCAGCAAAAGCCTGATATAGCGTCTGGCGATATTGAATAATTGCTTTTTCATATTCCAGATCGCTGATCGCAATATCTTTCTTCATATCATTATATTGAAGGAAGGGTAGGCTTAAACTTGCACCCAAGGTTAACGCTGGATTTTGTAGCAATTGAGTCAAAGAGGTACTCGAAGCACCGACACTGCTTGTCAGATTAATCGATGGATAATAACTCGCTTTGGCCGCATCTTTATTGGCAAGGGTTTTACGTAAACGTAATTCCGAAGCTTGCAGATCTGGACGACGAGATAAGATTTCCGCAGGCAAACCGACTCCGATATTTGGCAAAGCATTCCTTGGTAGTTGGGCAGGTTCTTGAATATTTAATTGTTGTACAGGTTGATGAAGCAGTACCGCAATGGCAGTGCGTGCCTCAACACGTTGTTGTTCAATTTGGCTCAAACTGGCTTTTTGGCTTTGTACCGATTGTTCCGCTTGAGTAAGGTCTAAACCCGAAACTGCACCTGCTCGGTATTGAGATTGAACCAATTCATATATTTTTTGTGTAGATGCTAAGTTCTGTTGAACTGTTTGATAACGTTCATTCAGATAGCCCAGTTGCCAGTATAACTTTGCTGTTGTACCAACAAGACTTTGCGCTGTTGCTTGGAGGTCTTGTTCGCTTGCAAGAGCTTCCCAACGACTTGCCTCAGTTTGATTGGCGAGTTTTCCAAATAAATCTAACTCATAACTCACGCCAACACTGGTGGATAAGCCACGATCACTGCCATTTCCTGAGCGTAGGTCATAGTTATGACCTGTAGATACACTGGAGCTGGTACGCAGTCCTTGTCTATTTTCTGCCAATCCTGCTTGTAAGCGGGCTTGTTTTAAGGTGATACCCGCAACGATAAGATCACTGTTTTTAGCCAAAACCTGATCAACCAGTTGGTTGAGTTGAGCATCATTAAATAATGTCCACCATTGATCAGTCAGTTTTACATTTTGTTTTTTTTGAGCATCGTACTGAAACTGTTGTGGTACTTGGACTGTTGGTGCGTTATACGGTGTTTTGACCACAGCAGAACAGCCAGCTAAGGAAGTGCTGAGACAAAGTGCAAGAGCGATTTTATGTGGTTTGAATAACATTGTTTGTCATTCCTTTAATAATTTGAAAGAGCATGATTATCGAGACGGAGTCTTATCGAATTCTCATCCCTTTTCAGGTTAAGCCTTCGGCTCGACCTACTTTTCTTTCGGGAAAAGTAGGCAAAACCATTGTCATCCGCAAAACCTGTCATATTTTTTCAATTATCTTAATCTATCGCAGAAATAATATTTTGTTGATACCACGCAGGTTGCGGATGACGTTCACGTGTATCATATTTCTGGGATAGATTTTTTCGCTATTATTCTCTTGCTAAAGCAGCAACTGGATCGAGTTGTGCTGCGTTTCGTGCTGGTAAGAAACCAAAAACGATACCAATTAAACTTGAGCATACAAAGGCAGCAACAATTGAAGTGGTTGAGTAACTCATTTCAATCACGCCTTTGGCAAAATGCCCGATGATTTGACCAATGCCTAAAGAGAGCAGGACACCAAGAACACCGCCTAACAGACAGACCAAGATCGCTTCGATCAAAAACTGCTGCAAAATATCGCTTTGTCTTGCACCGACCGCCATACGCACCCCAATTTCTTGGGTTCGTTCAGTCACCGAAACCAGCATAATATTCATCACGCCAATCCCACCTACGACCAGAGAAATGACGGCAATCGCTGAGATCAATAAAGTCATCGTGGCTGTGGTTTGCTGAATGGTTTCACGAATACTGTCTGAGTTTTGAGTAAAGACATCTTGTGCGCCGTGACGTTGTTCAAGCAAAGTCAGAATGGCATTTTCAGCCGCTGTACTTGGATATTCATCTTTAATACGCACGATGATGCTACGAACATTGGACTGTCCCAACATACGGCTCATCACAGTGGAGTAGGGAAGATAGACATTCAAACTGTCAGAATTCCCCATAAAGCCTTTTTCAGCCTCAATGACACCAATAATTCGGCTTGGAACACTTCCCAATAGAATGACTTGACCGACAGGATTGGTACCATCAGCAAAAAAAGTCTTTTCTGTATTGGCATCAATCACCACATCCTGTGCACGTTGGGTGACACCAGCTTTGTCAAAAGGTTGTCCCGATTTGAAGGTCATGCCTCGAACATAGAAAAAGTCTTCACTCACACCATTTACGGTTGCGGAAGCTTCGGTATCTTTAAAACGTAACGTTACACTGGTGTTTGCAGATGGACTTACCCCATCGACATAAGGCTGTTCAGCTAATGCATCAGCATCCGCAGGAACAAGAGTTTTGACTTGGGAGGCCCTTGATGTATCACCAAACCCCCGACCTTGATAGACCGTGATGGTGTTGGTTCCGAGACTGCTAATATTTTCTAGAATTTGTTTCTGCGAACCATTCCCGAGCGCCACAACAGAGACGACAGATGCGATCCCGATGATAATCCCAAGCATGGTTAAAAAGGTTCGCATGCGATGAGCATTCATTGCAAGCAGTGCCATGCGAAAAGCTTCACCGAGACGATCAAAGAAAGAACGCCAAGCAGAAGTTTTCTTTTGCGGCTCCCGTTGCAACGGTTGATGTTCAAGGTCTGGATCAGTATTTTCAGGCGTATTGGCACGATCCGAAATAATATTACCATCACTGATTTCGATAATACGCGTTGCATTTTTGGCAACATTTAGATCATGGGTCACCAAGATAATGGTATGACCTTTGGCATTGAGTTCACGCAAAATTCGCATGACTTCAATACCACTATTTTTGTCCAATGCACCCGTCGGTTCATCTGCCAAAATAACATCACCACCATTCATCAAAGCACGTGCAATCGATACACGTTGCTGTTGACCGCCTGAAAGTTGGCTTGGGCGATGATGTAAACGTTCTCCTAATCCGAGTTCAGACAACAGCTCTGCGGAACGTTCTTGGCGCAAATGATTGTCTACACCTGCATAGATTGCAGGAACTTCGACATTGCCCGATGCACTCAGATCACCCAATAAATGATAACGCTGGAAAATAAATCCAAAATATTCACGGCGTAATTGCGCGAGTTCGTCAGGTTCAAGTTGCCGTGTTTCACGACCATTGACCAAATAACTTCCCTCAGTCGGTTTATCTAAACAACCGAGGATATTCATTAGGGTTGATTTGCCCGATCCTGATTGACCGACGATCGCAACCAACTCACCTGCATAAATCTTTAAATTGATGCCTTTGAGAATTTGGACCGTGGTTTCCCCTGCGGGAAATTCACGGGTCAGGTTACTGACTTCGAGCAGTGGTTTGCTTGAATGAATTTGATCTTGAGTCATATTACATTCTCATCGCACGCTGGCTACTGCGTTTGGCTGCATCATTTGAGCTATCTGAACCATCAGCAATGATTACTTGATCACCTTGTTTAAGACCTTTGATGACTTCAACTGTGACACGGTTGTTTAAGCCCACCAATACTGGTTGTGCTTTGGCAGAACCATCTGCTTGGATGACACGTACACTTGCGATACTGGCTTTTCCGTCAGCGACCAGTTGACGCTGTTCTGGACTTAGCTCAAGGCGGTTATTCGGACGTTGCTCGGTTTCATTATTTGATGCAGGCGCAGCACGATCTTTACGAGCAGGGCGTTTGCTACTTTGTACCGCTGCCGCAGGAATCGTTAGTACATTTTTAGCTTCAGCTAAGACAATGTAAACTTGTGCTGTCATGTCGATTCGTAATTTGCCATCCTCATTTGGCACATCAAATAGCGCATTGTAGTAAACAGCCGAATTTGATGAGGATGAAGAGCTATTGCTTGAGGTTTCAGTATTGATTGAATTTGGAGCAGGCTCAACTTGACGCAATTTTGCATAGTGTTTCTTTTCACTGTTACCCAGCGTTGTGAAATAAACCGTTTGACCTTTCTCCACTTTCATTACGTCTGCTTCAGAAATTTGCGCCTTGACGGTCATGTTATCTAGCGTTGCGAGTTTGACAATGGTCGGAGCAGTTTGGTTCGCATTTACCGTTTGGCCTTCTTCAGTCACAATCGCCACAATTGTCCCATCCATCGGTGCAACAATGCTGGTATAGCCTAAATCTTCTTTAGCTGTTGCAAGCGTTAGACGTGATTGTTCGATTTGTGCATTAATTGCTGCGATTTGAGCTTGTGCTGTTTTATAACTTGCTAGTGCTGATTCTAGCTCAGCACGAGAGGTGGCATCTTGGCTGAACATGGTTTGTTGACGCTTATATTCGGCTTCAACCTTGGCGAGATTGGCTTGTTGTACGGCCAGTTGAGCTTGTTGATTTTTGATATTGGCTTCCGCTGTTTTTAGCTCATTCTCTTGGCGTACTGAGTCAATTTGAGCGATGAGTTGCCCTTGTTTGACTTGGTCGCCAAGTTGCACATACATTTTTTTGACCTGACCAGAAACCTGTGCACCCACGCTGACCATTTTCGTGGCCTCTAAAATTCCTGTTGCCAAAACTGAATTTTCGATATCACCACGTCCTACTTCAGCCGTGATGTATTGTGGGGTTTCTGTTTTAGGCTTTAACATGAGCCAGCTTAATAAAGCAATCACGATAATACAGACCACAATGATGATTGTTTTTACAGGTTTCATCTTTTTAGAAATCATTTTTGGCATGGGACGAGTGCAAAGTTAAAAATTTTATTTAGTATAAAAGTGAAATAAGGATAAAGCGTGAATATTTTTAACCTAAAATGAGAATTATTCTCTATTTAATTTTTTGTTTAGATCGATGGGGTAAATAATGTGCGTCCACAGAGTTCACTGATGGCTTGCAGCATTAAATGCTCTGAGTTCTCTTGAGACATTCCTTTAATTGCAGCATCAATGCGCAATAATAAATCAGACCACGTTAAAAACTGTCTTGGATTTAATCGACGCAATGCTTGTTGATACTGTGAGACTTTGGTTTTCCAAATTCCCAGTTGGATAGCATTATGTGGTTGTTCAAATAACTGCATTAGCAAACGCATTTCTTTACTTAGCGTCCAGAGAATAAGGCTGTCGGGTTCACCTGCGGCGATCAGATATTGATAGATTTTGACCGACTGAGCTAGATTACCTAGCAATAGAGCATCACTTAAATCATAAGTGGTGTAGCGCGATTGATCTTGTAAACACGCATAAAGCTGTTCGATTTGAATCTGCTGAATGTCAGGAAAAGTATCTGCAACACGCATCAAACTATTTTTTGCGGCCAGCAAATTATGCTCGTGGTGCTGCATCAACCATTGCCATGCATCATTGTTGAGTTGAATGCCAAGCTTTTCTGCTTCAATGGTTAGAATGCGTTGACGGTCTTGAGGATAATTTGCAGTGAGTGGAACAACGACGCCATTTGCTTCGACCACTTGGAAAAAAGCAGATTTTAAACTGCTACTGTCCTGCTTTGGTAAAACAATCAACAACAAGTTATGTTCATTATGTTGGATATAACTTTTGAGCTGTTTGATGCCGTTGGCATCAGGTTTAACATTGCCATGAACTTCGATGGCAAGTTGCTGCGAAAATAAAGATAAACTATTTAGCGCATTAAAAACATTTTTCCAGTCATTGGCGCTGCTGATGTCGTAACGTTGACGTTCAACTTCTTGCTCTTGCCAGCTTTTGCGAAACGCATCCAGTAGATTCTGTTCAAGCAAAGGCTCTTGCCCATGCATAATCCATGCACCACGAGCTTCTGCAACACGTTTTAAAGCCTGAACATAATCGAGTTTCATAAATCAGAATTAAGATTGAGCTTTAGGAAGGCGGTTCGCTGCAATTTGACGTGTCACTTGCTGTGCGACATCATCAATCACAATACGATTAAGATATGCTTCTTGCTGATTATCGGTGTTTACCGTTGCTACATCGTATTGGTAGGTACGTGAAGCCGTTAAAGTACGAGGTTCAGTAATTTTGTTACCCTCACGATCTTCAATCTGAAAAGTTACCGTTAAACGAAGAAGCACTTCAGTTAATTTACCGTTAAGAAGTTGGCGGCGAGGGGTATAATCCAGTACACGGAGCACATAAGCATCATTTGAGTTGCTGAGCTGGATACCTGTTGCCGTTAAATAAATACTTAAACGATTTTCAAGCTCATCGGTGTAGTCGGGCAAGACTAAAGTCAACTTGTTGTAAACCAGTGGTGTTGCCGCTGGATTGTTGCCTTTTAAATGGAAGCCACAGCCGACTAAGCCTGCACTTAGACCTAAAGTTAAAACAATCGCAGCGAAACGTTGAGCTATATGCATGCTTTGTCCTTATGATCTTCCATCAAATACGGAAGATGTAATCTTGATAAATTGACCATATTTTAGAATCAAAGCCCGTTGAATAACAGCGGGCTTTGATGCGGTTTTGTTTCGATAAAGTTCCTACTCTCTTTAGGAGAAGGTTGGATGAGGAAAATAACCTCTCCCTAATCCTCTCCTGAGAGGAGAGGGAACATAACTAAGAAATTAAACCACCAAATTCACAAGTTTATTTGGTACAACAATTTCTTTCTTGGTCGGACCCGTCAAGAATTGTTGAACTTCTGGTAGCGCTTTAGCCAAAGTCAATAAATCATCTTTTGAAATATCGACAGCGACATCTAATTTACCGCGGAGTTTACCATTCACCTGTACAACGATCGTTTGTGTATTACGTGTCAATGCAGATGCATCTACTTGAGGGAATTCAACCGTAGTTAAATCCATTCCAAACTGAGTCAATAATGTTTGACTCAAGTGTGGTGCAAATGGTGCAAGTAAAATCAATAACGTAGTGATTGCTTCGCGTGCTACAGCAGCATCATTATCATCTTTTGCTTCAAACTTGTTAGTTGCATTGAGTAACTCCATCAACGCTGCAATCGCTGTATTGAACGCATGACGACGTTCGATGTCATCACCCACTTTTTGGATGGTTTCATGCGTTTTACGACGTAAATCTTGTGCGTCTTTCGACAAGTTCGCAGTATCGATGACAGTTGTTTGATTGCCCGTTTCCAAGAATCCAGCAGCTAAACGCCATACGCGTTTTAAGAAACGGTTAGCACCTTCCACACCTGCATCAGACCATTCTAAAGATTGGTCTGGTGGCGCAGCAAACATCATGAAGACACGTGCCGTATCTGCACCGTATTGGTCAATAATTGCTTGTGGGTCGATCCCGTTGTTTTTCGACTTCGACATTTTTTCCTGTCCGCCGATCACAACTTCTTGACCATCACCTGAGTATTTCGCAGAAAGGATACGACCTTTCTCATCACGTTCTAATTCGATGTCCGCAGGGTTAAACCAAGTCTTCTTACCATTCTCAGCTTCACGATAGAAAGTATCTGCAAGCACCATGCCTTGAGTAAGCAAATTCGTAAATGGTTCGTTACCTTGTACTACACCTTCGTCACGCATTAATTTGTGGAAGAAGCGTGCATAAAGTAAATGCAAAATGGCATGTTCTACACCACCGATGTATTGGTTGACTGGAAGCCAGTTTTGAGCAGCTTCTGGTTTAACCATTCCACCAGTAAAGTCTGGAGATGCATAGCGAGCATAGTACCAAGATGATTCTACAAAGGTATCCAAGGTATCTGTTTCACGACGCGCATCGCCGCCGCAGTTAGGACACTTAGTTTCATAAAACTCAGGCATTTTATTCAGTGGGTTACCAGAACCATCTGGCACCACATCTGTTGGCAATACCACTGGCAACTGATCTTCTGGTACTGGCACCTGACCACAGGTGTTACAGTTAATCATTGGAATTGGACAACCCCAGTAACGTTGACGAGATACACCCCAGTCACGTAAACGGAATTGAACCTTAGCATTTGCTAAACCTTGTGGTTCTAACTTTGCGAGGAAAGCATCATAAGCAGCTTGGAAATCTAAACCGTCAAATTCGCCAGAATTAACCAATTTACCTTCTTTAGAGCCGTACCATTCCTGCCATTCAGTCGCTGAGTATTCAGCATCATCAGCACCTTTGGCATCAATCACTTGTTTGATTGGTAAGTTGAATTTATTGGCAAATTCGAAGTCACGCTCGTCATGTGCTGGTACGGCCATCACCGCACCAGAACCATATGACATCAACACATAGTTTGCGATCCAAACTGGTAGGTCTGCACCTGTCACTGGATGCTTAACAAATAAGCCGGTTGCCATGCCTTTCTTTTCGGCTGTGGCTAAATCAGCCTCAGCAACCGATCCCATGCGACATTCTTCAATGAATGCAGCCAATTCAGGATTATTTTCAGCAGCCTTCAACGCCATTGGATGTTCAGCCGCAACCGCAACATAGGTCGCACCCATTAAGGTATCACCGCGAGTGGTATAAACCGTTAATCCGTCGGCATAAATTTCGGTGTTGCTCGATGGGAAGGTAATTTCCATACCCGTAGAGCGACCAATCCAGTTACGTTGCATGGTTAACACTTGTTGCGGCCAACCATCTTTCAATGTATCTAAATCGTCTAATAATTCTTGTGCATAGTCGGTGATGCGGAAGTAGTACATTGGAATATCACGTTTTTCCACCAATGCACCAGAACGCCAACCACGACCATTTTCAACTTGTTCATTGGCTAAAACGGTTTGGTCTACAGGATCCCAGTTTACAGTTGAAAGCTTACGATAGATCAAGCCTTTCTTATAAAGCTGAACAAATAACCATTGTTCCCAGTGATAGTATTCTGGTGTACAGGTCGCAAATTCGCGATCCCAATCGACAGATAAACCCAATTTTTTTAATTGGTCACGCATATATGCGATATTTTCAAATGTCCATTTTGCTGGTGCAACTTGATGAGCGATCGCGGCATTTTCAGCTGGTAAACCAAATGCATCCCAGCCCATTGGTTGTAATACCGTTTCACCTTTTAAACGATAAAAACGGCTGATCACGTCACCAATGGTGTAGTTACGCACATGCCCCATATGCAGTTTGCCACTTGGATAAGGGAACATCGACAGGATATAGCGATGTTTGCCCTCTACAGTGTCTGCAACTTTAAAAACTTTGCGATTGTCCCAGTCTTGTTGAACTTGAGGCTCAATGGCACTTGCTTGATATTCGGAGTCAATGTGAGAAGTCGTCATAGGGATATGCGATACAACAAAAAAGTAAAGTTAAGATTGCTGCACAGCATAGCGCAAAATCAGGTGAAATGTCAGTTTTTAGCAGTGTTTTTATTGGATATAAGTGAGGAGAATGTCTTGGACACTCTCCGTAAACTTTTGAGTTATCGATCTGCCAGCGCTTCTGCTATTTGTATATTTTTAGGTTGGTATGTTTCATCTCTAGGCGTACTTTCTTGTTGAGGATGATTTGTTGTTGATGTGGTGGTGTGTTGAGGTGATTTTTGCTGATTTTGTGAAGATGCATTGGCACTGCTTTGACTGTTATTTGAACCATAGGTTGAAATTTTATCTAAGCGTTTTGCTCCTTTAGGTGGTGGAGTAGTGGTGTAATGGGTCGAACCATTCGCATCGATCCATTTATAATATTGTTGAGCATATATTTGGCCAGAACAGAGCATGAATAAACTGGTTAAGGTTATGGATATGATTGTTTTTAAACGAGATGATTGCATTGTCATTTTCCCCAAGATCATTTGATCTGATCAGTTGTTTAATATTCAAAATAAATACTTTAACTGGAATTTATAAATACCAAAAGTACAATAATTGAAATAAAACTCATTTGAATATGCTGTTATTTTTATAACTGCACTGTTTAAAAAAACAGCAGCCAAAAAATATTATATAAAATCTGTTCCTTTAATCTTGACTTTGTGCAGGAAAGCAACAAAAATGCTTGCTTTAGTTTTATATGTGTTTATTTGATCACCCTTCGAATAAATAACATGGCTTGCAATGGACATTCTTTCTAGCCGAGAGGATGATTTTTTGAAATATGTTTATCCCAACATGTTTTGATTCGAGATGTAATAACAGCTTATACGGCTGATGAGTCAGAAAATTTTTCCTATTGCAGCAAAAACGAGTAGAATATGCACACTTATAAAAAGTGCATAAATTAATGAATGAAACACAGTTTATGTCTTCCATAAATTGTGCAAACACTAGGGTGAATCACGTTGGAACTTTTATCTGGTGGTGAAATGCTCGTTCGCGCCCTTGCGGACGAAGGCGTAGAGCATGTTTTTGGTTATCCAGGCGGCGCAGTTTTACATATCTATGACGCGCTATTTCAACAAGACAAAATCAATCATTACCTCGTACGTCATGAACAAGCAGCAGGTCACATGGCTGATGCTTACTCGCGCGTAACAGGCAAGACGGGTGTTGTACTAGTGACTTCTGGTCCAGGTGCAACCAATACAGTCACACCAATTGCAACTGCTTATATGGACTCAATCCCAATGGTGATTTTGTCTGGTCAGGTTGCGAGTCATTTAATTGGTGAGGATGCATTCCAAGAAACTGATATGGTGGGTATTTCTCGCCCAATCGTAAAACACAGTTTCCAAGTACGTCACGCTAGCGAAATTCCTGCAATTATTAAGAAAGCATTTTATATCGCGTCTTCTGGCCGCCCAGGTCCAGTTGTAGTTGATATTCCAAAAGATGCGACTAATCCAGCAGAAAAATTTGCTTATGAATACCCAGAAAAAGTGAAAATGCGCTCTTACCAGCCACCTTCACGCGGTCATTCAGGTCAAATTCGTAAAGCAATCGATGAATTGATTTCAGCGAAGCGCCCAATCATTTATACGGGTGGTGGTGTTGTTCAAGGCAATGCTTCAGGTCTATTGACTGAGCTTGCGCATCTATTGGGTTACCCTGTAACCAATACCTTGATGGGATTAGGTGCATTCCCGGGTAATGATCCACAGTTCGTGGGTATGTTAGGGATGCATGGTACATATGAAGCCAACATGGCGATGCACAATGCGGATGTGATTTTAGCGATCGGTGCGCGTTTTGATGACCGTGTAACCAATAATCCTGCAAAATTCTGTACCAATGCAAAAGTCATTCATATCGATGTTGATCCTGCAACGATTTCGAAGACGATTATGGCACACATCCCAATCGTGGGTGCTGTAGAGCCAGTTCTTCAAGAAATGCTGGTGCAATTGAAACAAATGAACGTATCTAAGCCAAACCCTGAAGCGATTGCGGCATGGTGGTCTCAAATTAATGAGTGGCGTAAAGTTCATGGTTTGCGTTATGAAGAAGGTCAAAATGGTGTAATGAAACCTCAGCAAGTGGTTGAGGCATTAGATCGTGTGACCAATGGTGAAGCAATCATCACTTCTGACGTAGGTCAACACCAAATGTTTGGTGCCAACTACTATAAATATAAGCGTCCACGACAATGGATCAACTCTGGTGGTCTTGGAACGATGGGTGTGGGTTTACCTTATGCCATGGCGGCAAAGCTTGCATTCCCTGACCAACAAGTGGTTTGTATCACTGGTGAAGCATCAATTCAGATGTGTATCCAAGAATTATCAACATGTAAGCAATATGGCTTAAATGTGAAAATTCTATGCTTAAACAACCAAGCTTTGGGTATGGTTAAGCAGTGGCAAGATATGAACTATGAAGGACGTCATTCAAGTTCTTATGTGGATTCATTACCTGACTTTGCCAAGCTCATGGAAGCTTATGGTCATGTGGGTATCCAGATTAACCATGCAGATGAGTTGGAATCTAAGCTTGCTGAAGCGATGGCGATCAATGACAAATGTGTATTCATTAATGTCATGGTTGATCGTACAGAGCATGTTTACCCAATGTTAGTTGCGGGTCAATCGATGAAGGATATGTGGTTAGGTAAAGGGGAGCGTACATAATGAGACATATTATTTCTGTACTCGTTGAAAACGAGGCTGGTGCGCTTTCTCGTCTTGTAGGTTTGTTTAGTCAACGTGGCTATAACATTGAAACGTTGAACGTGGCACCTACTGAAGATGAAACTTTATCTCGTCTGACGTTAACCACTTATGGTGATGATCATAAAATTGAGCAAATCACTAAACAACTCAACAAATTAGTTGAAGTTGTAAAAGTGGTTGATTTGTCAGAAGGTGCGCACATCGAGCGTGAATTGATGTTAATCAAAGTGAAAGCTTTAGGTGCAGCACGTGCTGAAATTAAGCGTACTGCCGATATCTTTCGTGCTCAAATCGTGGATGTAACGCCGACCACTTACACAATTCAAATCGCGGGTACAACGGACAAGATTGATGGTTTTATTGACGCATTGGCTGAAAATACCATCTTAGAAGTTGTACGTTCAGGTGTTTCAGGCATCGCGCGTGGCGAAAAAGTTCTAACAATTTAGTATATATTTCTCCCAATTTTGGTTGAAGCAATGCCAAAATTGGGAGCGACCAAATCTGTCCTTGTATAACAAGGGAAATGACAAAAATTTTAGCGGAGAAAACAGATGCAAATTTTTTACGATAAAGACTGTGACTTATCAATCATCCAAGGCAAAAAAGTTGCCATCATTGGTTATGGTTCACAAGGTCACGCTCATGCGCTTAACTTGAAAGACTCTGGTGTGGACGTAACTGTAGGTTTACGTGCTGGTTCAGCATCTTGGAAAAAAGCTGAAAACTCAGGTCTTAAAGTATCTGAAGTGCCTGCAGCTGTTGCTCAAGCTGATTTAGTCATGATTTTGACTCCAGATGAGTTCCAATCTCAACTTTATCGTGATGTGATTGAGCCAAACATCAAAGAAGGTGCAACTTTAGCATTTGCACATGGTTTCTCTGTTCTTTATAACCAAGTTGTTCCACGTAAAGACTTAGACGTGATTATGGTTGCTCCAAAAGCACCTGGCCATACTGTACGTTCAGAATTCCAACGTGGTTCAGGTGTTCCTGATCTTATCGCTATTCACCAAGATGCTTCTGGTAATGCACGTAATGTTGCACTTTCTTACGCTTCTGGCGTAGGTGGTGGCCGTACAGGTATCATCGAAACTTCTTTCCGTGAAGAAACTGAAACTGACTTATTCGGTGAGCAAGCAGTTCTTTGTGGCGGTGCGGTTGAGTTGGTTAAAATGGGCTTCGAAACTTTGGTTGAAGCTGGTTATTCACCAGAAATGGCTTACTTCGAATGCTTACATGAACTTAAATTGATCGTTGACTTGATGTTCGAAGGCGGTATCGCTGACATGAACTATTCAGTATCAAACAATGCTGAATACGGTGAATACGTAACTGGCGTTGAAGTAATCAATGAACAGTCTCGTGAAGCAATGCGTAATGCATTAAAACGTATTCAGTCTGGTGAATATGCGAAGATGTTCATCCAAGAGGGTGCATTGAACTATCCATCTATGACTGCTCGTCGTCGTCAAAATGCAGCACACGGTATCGAAGTGACTGGCGCTAAATTACGTGCGATGATGCCTTGGATTCAAGCGAATAAAATCGTTGATAAAGAGAAAAACTAATTTCTCGAATCAATTGATTTGAATGCGAAGACCCACTCTATTTGAGTGGGTTTTTTATGTTTATTGTTACGTGCCTCAAAAAGATGAAAGCAGTGCTTTCATCTTTTTTCGTACCTTGGATTCAAGCAAACAAGATTGTTGATAAAGAGAAAAAACTAATTCTTAGTCTCTGAATTAGTTAAAAAAACCTTGTTGAAATAACAAGGTTTTTTTGTTTGGATAACAGAGTTATAACAATCTAAACAGAAAAATAGGCTTAATATTGATTATGTTTTGAACATACTTCTGTTGTTAAAAGATCAGAATAAATAAAATTTTGCATAATATGGGGGAGTTGTGCAGTTTAAATGTATATTGATAGCGAGATAGAACGATTATAAAAATCTAGCTAAGACGGAATTTATAGATAAAAATAGAATGAATGAAACAGTTGATTTCATTGGGGTGAAATAATTCTATGTTTATATTCTATTGATTTATAAAGTGAAAAAGACTTGACCTTATGCTAGATGATGTTATTGTTAAGAAAAGTTTATGAATTGTATTTCGTCGCTTTCTTGAGTGTGAAGGATCGTTCTGGTTTTTTGGGCATATTGCTCCGTAAATAAAAAAAAGTACTGAATAATCATGGAAGTCCTTTATGGTACACGTTGATTACGATAGCACATTGGTCATCGTTTCCATTCTGGTTGCAGTGGTAACATGTTACGCTGCAGTTTCGATGGAAGAACTCGTTTTTAAAGCTGCTTATAAAAAGTTTGAAAAGAGCATTTTAATTGCGAGTGGTCTAATCCTTGGATTAGCGATATGGTCAATGCATTTTGTGGGGATGCTGGCAAGTCATTTGCCAGAGGGATATCATTTTGATATCGGATTGACAGTATTGTCATATCTGATAGGTGCTGTTGCATCAATTTTTGCGGTATGGCTAACCACGAGACCTACTTTGCCGACTGCTCGTCTAATTTTAGGTGCGGTCTTTATGGGCTTAGGCATATCAGGTATGCACTATACCGGTATGATGGCACTGACGGTTGATTACCATCAAATGTATTATGATCCGTTGTTGGTGATTTGCTCGATTTTGATTGCAATCAGTGGCTCTGGTTTAAGCTTTTTCTTTGTTTTTAAATACAAGGTGGCAGTTCATCACCGTGTTGCTCTAAAAGCAGTTGTTGCTCTACTCATGGCGCTCAGTATCGTCGGTATGCATTACACAGGTATGGCGGCGACATATTTTAATGAAAGCCTATTTGACATCGCTAAACCTGCACAAACTGAACAAAGTATTTTATTATTTACGATTATTTTTATTGCTAGTTTGGTTTTTGTTGCAGGCTTTGCTGTGGCGGTATTGGAAGCTCGTTTGGAGCAACGTAATCAGCAGCTCATGCTGATTAATAAAGAGCTTGCGACACAGTCACTGCATGACTCATTAACTAAACTGCCTAACCGTTTATTTTTAACTGACTACGCCGAAGTCATTTTCCCTCTTCATCATTTACACGGCAGAGTAAAACTTGAAGTGCGACATAAACCACCTAATTAATTTAAAGGGTTTATGGAGTATATAAAATTGTCATACCATCATCTTAACTTTGAAGATCGTACTGCATTAATGCTTGAGTCAAGAAAAGAAGGCTTTTCAGCCAGAAAATTTGCTGAACTCATTAAAAGACATCCTAGTACGATCTATCGTGAGCTTAAAAGAAATAGCATCAATGACGTTTATCAAGCTCAATATGCTTCTGATAACACCTTCGCTAGACGTAGACGTGGTCACAGAAAACTCAAAATCGATTCAATCCTCTGGAAATTTATTGTTGAAGCGATCCGTTGTTTATGGTCTCCTCAGCAAATAGCAAAGCGTTTAAAGACATTTCCTGATTTGGATCAAACAATGAATGTAAGCCATACAACGATTTATTCAACGATACGAGCATTACCAAAGGGTGAGTTGAAAAAAGACTTATTATCCTGTCTGCGTCATGAAAATAAAAAGCGAAAAGCTAACGGTGAACCTAAAAAAGATTCTATATTACAGGATATTAAAACTATTCATGAGCGCCCAGCCGAAGTTCAAGAAAGAAAAATACCGGGTCATTGGGAAGCTGATTTAATTAAAGGTAAAGACAATAAAAGTTCGATAGCAACACTTATTGAACGAAATACACGGCTCTGTATCTTGGCAACATTACCTGATGCAAAGGCAGAATCAGTGCGCAAGGCTTTAACTGAAGCTCTGAAATATTTACCTGCAGAACTGCGTAAAACGTTGACCTATGACCGTGGACGCGAGATGGCAGAACATAAAATACTTGAAGAAGATTTAGGCATAGATGTATATTTCTGTGACCCACATTCACCCTGGCAAAAAGGCACATGCGAAAATATGAATGGTTTAATTAGGCAATATTTACCTAAAGGGATTGATTTAAATCAGGCAGATCAGCATTATTTAAATCAAGTTGCCATGTCACTGAATACTCGTCCTAGAAAAGCGTTAGATTGGCTTACACCATTAGAGAAATTTGCTCAGCTTGTTGATTATCATAAGACTTTTCAAACTGTCGCACCTCATGTTTGAATTCGCCCACAATCAAAAAGTCGCATTTTTCTATATTGATTTAGACCGCTTTAAATCAGTGAACGATGCATTTGGACACCACATTGGTGATCAGCTCTTGATTCAAATGGCACATCGTTTGAAATCGAAGTTAAATGCAAATCAGCGGCTTTTCCGTATCGGAGGAGATGAGTTTGTTCTTATCTCAGAAAATACCGAAAGTGCTGAGGCAATGAGATTTGCAGATGAGATATTGCATCATATTCAAGAAACTTATTTGATTGCAGGAAAGGATATTAATATTTCAGCCAGTTTGGGGATCGCGATCTATCCTGAGCATGGCCGTAATATACAAGATCTTCTGATTAATGCAGATATTGCCATGCTGACCTCTAAAGATCAGGGACGTAATACCTATACAATGTTTCATGCAATGTCTGATCAACAGGACGTGCGTAGTCAATCAAAATTGATCAATGACTTATACAAAGCAGTAGATGAGCAGCAGTTTGTTCTGTTTTATCAGCCCAAATTTACAGCGAATTACGAAGTCTGTGGTGTTGAGGCATTGATCCGATGGAAACATCCAAGCTTGGGATTATTAACGCCACAGATGTTTATTGACGGCGCTGAAAAAACAGGTTTGATCATTCCAATGGGCTATTGGGCATTAGAGCAAGCGTGTCAGCAAATTCAAAAATGGGAACAGAGTAACAGTCCGTTTTATCCGATCGCTGTAAATTTATCCGCACTACAATTTGAAAATAAAAAATTATTTAGTGTACTGGAACAACTGATCGCACAATATCAGATCAAACCACATAATCTAATTCTCGAAATTACAGAATCAACAGCCATGCATCACATTGATGCCAGTGTTCGCACTTTGGAACGCTTACGACAACTCGGTATTCGTATTGCGATTGATGATTTTGGAACGGGGTATTCGAGTTTTTTATATTTAAAAGATTTGCCTGTAGATGAACTTAAAATTGATCGTGGGTTTATTATTGATTTGCAGCCAAACTCAAAAGAAGAAGCAATTTTAGAAAGTATCATCCACCTTGCCACAAAGTTGGGTTTAACCGTGACAGCAGAAGGTGTAGAGACTCAACAGCAAGCAGATATTTTAACTAAATTAGGTTGTCATCAATTACAAGGTTACCTGTTAGGAATCCCTGTCAATGTTGAAGGTTTGGTATTGCATCGGCAACAACATTTTGCTTAAGTATCAATGAGATTAGGCTGTTGCTTGGATATAAATCAACAACCTAAATTTCAATGGTATAGATGGTTTAATCAGACCGTTCCGCTAACCATTGGTTGACCACTGGCCAAACGGCTTGAGGTGCTTGATTGCCAGATACCAATCCCATATGCCCGCCAGCTACGATTTTGAATTGTTTATCTTCACTGCTAATCAAATCCATGAGTGGGCGAACAGCTTCAGCTGTGACGATGATGTCTGTATCTCCACCAATTGCCAGTACTGAGCAATCAATATCTTTTAGGTTTGCAACTTGATCTCCAAATTGAACTCGACCTGTTGATAACTCATTGTCTATCCAGAAGCGTATGATGATATCGCGCATGACACCACCAGGATAAGCCAGCATGTTATCGACAAAAGAACTTGAAGTTGCATGGTTGATCACAAACTGACGATCATTCAAATTTTTTAAAAGTTCCCAGTAGTTTTTGACGTTTCCGATAGGATCGGTAAGTTTGAAACCTAGCGTGTTTTGCCAGCCATGAATGTGAAAGACGCGACTTGGAATCTGACGAATACGAAAGTTGGTATTATTGCGAATCCATTTTGCAGGGATGGTCAGGCGCTGATAAAACTTGCCCATATAACCTGATTTATGCGTGTTAATTGGGGATGCTAAAATCAGTAGATTTTGGATGTTTTTGTCTTTGAAAAGTGCGGTGTAGCATAGCGAAAGTGCACCACCTAAACTCCAACCATAAAGTGAAAGCTGTTGCTGACCGCTATGCTCACGAACCTTTTCAATAAAATCAGGCATAAACGTTTTTACATAAGTACCAAGATTATATTTGGCTTGGCGTAGACTCGGGCTCCCCCAGTCAATGAGATAGACATCAAATCCTTGAGCCAGAAAATAACGAACTAGACTACGATGGGGAAATAGATCATAAATCAACATGTTCGCAGCCAAAGGAGGAACAATCACAAGAGGAATACGATGTTTAGGGGATTGATTCGAATGCGCAGTATAGTGACGTAAACTAATGATTTCACGCTGATAAATGACATCAAAAGGTGTTTTTCCTGATAAGACCAGTTGATGTCCTCTTAAAATACGATCAGCTGCGTTCGTAAATACATGTTGTGTGCGTTGAGCTGTACGACTGCTGAAGATTTTCTGTGCAGCTTGAGAACCAAGCAAATTACGTTTAACTTTTGGCAATTGAGTCATTGGAACCTAAAACTCTAAGGTTGCGATGGAATAGCCGCATATTAGAAGAAAAAAGAAATTAGCTCAGTGACTCATCTGCTTAACTTATATTCCAAAATGATCAATTTAAGTGTTTTACTATAAAAAACAGTCCCACTGACCGTGGAATGAAATTTTTAGGGGTAGATTACTTTTACTTGTCATTTCATCGTAATAGGCGAAAGATTTGCACCTAAGGCGATTTTATAAATTATGGAAGCAAGGCTGAACTATATAAAACAAGCCCAAGTGAGAAGAAATCACTTTGCTTGCTTCTTTGTAATTGTTTTCCATAGCTTGTATCAAGTTGAATACGATCCTTGCGCAACATATAACGAAAACCTGTTTGTACGAATGATTCTTTGCGATCATTGCCATATAACTCAGTCGTGAGTGCGAGGCGCGGAGCAACCTGCGTTTCACTGCCCACTCCCCAAGTGAAAAAGTTCCGATGATCTTGTTTTTCATGTGACCAGCCAAGATTAGCATGCACAATAAAAGCATCATCCATAGTGGATAGGCTGGCTGGAACAGAGATATACCAAATCTGATCAGTGGAATCATTTACATTGAACTGACTACCGGTGGCCAAGCCTATTCCCCAACTATTTGTTTCTAATGCTTTTAGTAATGTCTTGCCTTGTAGAACTGCATAATTTTTCGGGTCTGCTTGATCTGTATCCGTGCGTCCCATACCCAAGGCGAGTTCGAAGTTAGAGCCAAAATTACAAGCTGGAATACTCCAGTACTCTCGATCATCGGTATGTTTTTGCATCCACATTTCGAGTTGGCAGCTTTTTGCATCGACGACTGATGCATCATCTACATGCATTGGTCGCCCTGCAAAGAGCTGCATACTGATCGACAATGCAGTGACACTGAGAACGAGTTTTAGTAATTGACTTTTGAATTTGAACATACACATCACTCCTATTGTTGGAGGGCGAATGTGAGTGCTTGTTATCTCATTAAATCTTGGATAGATAAAACAGAGGTCTGAAATGTACAGATGACCTTACCTTGTATCCACAAGGAAAGGTCTTAAGAGAAGAGCTTTTTGTGGATACTAGACGAAAATAGATCGACTACAACTGTCGCTAGAACAAGTACTCACAATGAAGCCCCTTAAAATGAATTGCGCGGATTTTAGCAATCGATGACGCAAATTTACAAGTGAATTTTTCATGACGATCAATGTACAGGTTTATCGATCTTAAAACTTTTCTCTAACCCAACCATATGCCGCAGCAAAGGGCAGAGCTGTTCTCGCCAAATAAGGGACATGCCATAATCCGCCATGATTGGCATTCTCCATGATCAGTTCAAGTGGATGATCCAATACCTTTTCTGGGTTGGTCGCACTTTCTGGATTATTTAAATCATGTACCCAAAGTGCAGCCATAATTGCATTGGTGGTTTCGGGGCTAAATGTTTCAACTTTAAATAAATCTGCACCTGAAAAAGCTGCTTTTAAAATTGGATTTTTCACAACAGAATGAGTGGTTGTTGATGGGGCAATATTGATTACGGTTTTTTGACCACGCGCCCGTGCAGAAATCGCAAACCACTGTTGCAAGCGTTTTGCGAGTGCATAGTTTGGACCTTGCTCAATCACCATGCAGTCGGAAATGCCATATTGTTGACCATTATCTGATTGAATTAACTGTTTCAAATTGGGTTTGAAAAAGTTGCTAAGAGAAATATTGTGAATGGATTTAGTGAGCAGTTTTTCTACGATTGGGCGCTGTTTAATTTTATCCTGTATAGAATGTACGACTGCTTTTGGAATGGCATAGATATCGGTCGGCGTCAGCATAAACATGATACTGCTATCAGGTTTGTGTTGACTGACTTGTTCCATGATACTGATCATCGCAATCGAAACACGGACATGTTTTTCCCCATCTAGATATGCGATACCTGCCAAATCTAAAGTCTCGGAAAAGGTGTTTAACCAATTGGCAATCTCAGGTGTTTGAGTCAGTAAATTGGCACCAAGCTGCTGTCCATCTTTTGTTGTAGAGATCTGAGGTGCAATTAAAGTCGCATTTCCTGTTTCAATCACTTTGGTAATTTTTTCCCAAATCGCAGGGTTTGGTAAATCAATTGCAACAATATTGGCACGCCATTTTGCCAGCCAACTTAAAGGACCTGCTTCTGAGCCTGCACCGAATAACACCATAGTGCGTTTTGATAAATCAAACCATTCAGGATGTTGATTGAGTAAGCGGAGTGCCTTGGCATGACTAGGTTCGATGACCTGTTGTTGTTCCCAAAGATCAATTTGCTGTAATAGCGCTTCGCCTTGTAATTTTTTGCCATGATAAGGAATAAACCACGGTTCAATGGTTGAACTGCCTGTTCCTTTTAAAGTAAAACGTTCAAATGGTTGATCTTTAATATTTGCCATGGCATGACTTAAAGCATCATTTTGTTCTGCACGATTAAAATTAAATGAGGCTTTGGCCGCTTCCAGTCCACTCTGTGCAATTCGTATAGGATGATCGACAGATTCGATACCTGCTTTAACCAATTCTTGAAAATAAACAGGGTAATTTTTTCTCCAGTTTTTTTCGGCAATGAGTTTAGAGGCATAAGGTGAATCAACACTTTGTAGTGCTGATTTAAGGATTTGTTTTGCGGTTTGAGTTGTACTGGGTACTTTTCTTCCTGATGGTATCGGAAATTGTATGCCATCACGATTGGATTGTATTTTTTTACTCAACTGAATACTCCATTATCTTCAAACTTAATTCAAAAGATCTCATTCATCATCTATGCCATCTTAGTCACTCAATCAAGTAAAGAAGATGGCAAAATGTGTATTAATGAATTGAAGTTTTTATTTGATTGATATTGGAAGAGATTTAGTTCGCATTTAAAACTATTTATGCGTAGATTCTGGCTGATATTCATTGATCACTTCAAGTGCAGCGCGAAATGCTTCTTGTGTTGCTGGTGCACCGCAATAAGGTAGGCTATGCAATAAAACTTCCTGAATTTCTTCAACACTGGCGCCGTTATTCAATGCACCACGAATATGACCTTTAAGTTCGGTTGGGCTTTTGAGTGCAGTCAAAAATGCAATGGTAATTAGCGAGCGATATTTACGGGGCAATACACCTTCACGTTGCCATGTAGAACCCCAAGCATGTTCATTAATCCAGTTCTGTAAAGGTTCAGTGAAAGGTACGGTACTGTCTTGCGCACGTTTTACGAATGATTCACCCATCACTTCGGTACGTACTTTAAGTCCATTTTCATAATCTTGTTGTGACATATTTTTTACTCTTGCTCAGATGAGATCGTTATTGAATTTAAGTATCGATATTTACTTAATAGTAGCTAAATCATGAAAGAAGCTAAAGTTACGATTTTGACTGAATGTTCTTCGAGTAAAGAATAATACCCAGCCTAATCTAGTGCATTGGGCGTTATTGAAAAGACGATGGTTTGGTAAATAGATATCGTGATTTATCTTAATAAATCACTCAATAATAATTAATAAGATCGTGAAGAAGGATAAGAACGATATGAAAGAAACACCCAAAATAAGCTCTTTTTTCATGATTACACCTATTCGATTTCTATGTGTGTGTGAAGCGTGATATGTTTTTTGTTAAAAATGTCTATTTTGCACATTTTAGTAAGTGGTGATGAAAGTGTCAAGCTATAATTGAGACGTAAAAATTTGATGTAAATCTCATATTAAAAAACTAAATACTCTGAGGGATTTAATTATTGAATACTAATATATGGAAAAACTATCTTTGCAATGATTATGCTAACAAGAGTTAAAATGAAACTCCGATATAAGATGGATTTTGAAAATACTTGCAAAGCATGATTAGACATCGAATGGATATTTAGATTTACAAATAGTGGTTGTTTGAGTAAAGATAAAATTAGATTAATTTCATACAATATTGAATTTTAATGTATTTTTATGTTTTTAATTTACTTTTGGGTCAACTTCATCGGCTTTTTTGAAAAAAAAGACTACAATCATAATCCTTATAAGGGTTGAATTCAGTTAGAATAGCGATGATTCTATTTGCTATTGATACCAGACCGAATGTGGAGTTGGAATGAGTAAAGACACGTCAACTTTGGTCGTTTCTGAGGACACAATGTTGTCTCATGATACTGAAACGACTTTAGAGCATGTTGTCAGTATTATGCCTCAACTAATACATTGGCTCATCAAATCGGGTATTGGCTATAATGAGTTTTCAACTGCATTGAAAGCATTGTTTTATAACGAAGCAATAAAAGAATTAGATGCCATTAAACAGAAGAAAACAGATTCTGCGATTAGTTTGTTATCGGGACTAAACCGCCGTGATGTTAGAAGCTTTTGTCAATCCTATGGTGAGTATCAACTGGTAAATCAATTTGACTTACAGCTACCGATTAGTGTTCCTGCACGTGTAATTGGGATGTGGATTAATCAAAAACTACCGCAACAGATTCCTTTTCAGGGTGATCAGTATAGTTTTGAAAACTTAGTTAAACAGGTTTCTTCAGAAAAACATCCTAAATCTATTTTATTAGAGTTAAAGCGATTAGGGATTGTGATTGAGGAAGAAGATTATATCGTTTTGCAAAACTCAAGCTTTACACCAGATCCTCAAGCAGATGAAAGTAAACAGTTATTTACGCAAAATATTTCTGATCATTTATCAGCTGGAATAAGCAACTTGACTAAAAATAGCAATTTTTTAGAGCAAGCGATATTTGCAGATGAGTTGAGTCAAGAATCTGTTGAAAAGCTTAATCAGTTAAGTGTTGACCTCTGGAATTTAATGTCTAAAGCAATCATTTCTGCAGCTATAGATTATTGCAAGCTTGATGAAAATGATCCAGAAGCAAACAAACGATTTAGGCTTGGTGTATATCAATATGATGAATAAGAGATTATTTTCTCTGTTTTTTGACTTTCCCAATTTTTTCTAAGCCCCTCCATAATATTGAATACGATATTCGATAACCAAATTTTTCTTCAAATGGCTCAAGCAAGTCGCTAATTTGTGTAAAAGGTGTTGTTTCAACAAATACCTTAAAGCTTTCTAAGTTTTTGATTGTAAATGCTCGTCCATTCCTAACAGCGGGAATGGGAATTAAATTTTGTGTTGTTTTCTCCAGTAAAATCCAATTGTCTAAAGTAGATCTTGCAATATTAAATTGTTTGCAAACATTCGATTTATGGTTTGTCTGGCGATATGCTGCCATGACTTTTTTTCGCAGATCCAACGAATACGCTCGCATAGAAGTTACTTATAATTCCTGTGGTAGTACAGATAAGTTGAACCAGTCAACATTCGATTTAAGCTTCGATGAAATGACGATCTGTCCTGCTTTTGCCAACTGGTTTGCTCCAAATTTTTAGCAAAATGTAGCATCAAATATAAATAATGTACATATTGAACATATTTTTTTAAATTTTATTTCATATCGTACAAATCTATTATGTTTGTTATTTAATTAATTCATTTTAAATCAATATTTTATTTTTAATTTTAAATATTATGTGTAATGGATCTCACTATTGCACCAGAGAAAACTATATGTTAGTTTTTTAAATATGTGCAAAATACACATTAAATATTGATTTTAATGACTCATGCCACAGACTGTATAACCTCGAGTTTAGATTAATAAAATCGATATTTATCAATAATTAATTAGTTTTACAAAGGACTACGTGATGAAAAAAACTTTTCAATTGTCGGTGATGGCAACCGCTTTATTGACTGTGAATGCTTATGCGGCTGTAACAAATATCGGTACAGATAATACAGCGACAGGACCAGACACGACTGTTGTTGGTACGAATAATGCTGCTGCGAATACTACGGTAGTTGGTACAGACAACACCGTAACTGGTGGGGAAGGCTTTGTGGGAGGGGCTGGTAATACTGTAGATGGCTTTGGTTCTGCGGTCATCGGGAATAATAATACGACCCATGATCAGTATGCCGTTGCTGTGGGGAGTAATAATGAGGTCACAGGTGCTGGCGGTACGGCTGTAGGTAATAATATTACGATTCATGATAGTCAATCTACAGCGGTGGGTGGAAATAGTGATGTGAAAGGTCAATATGCCAGTGCATTTGGTGACTCCGTTACGGTTGATGGTACAGGTGCAACAGCGATTGGTTCTACTTCAGAAGCAACGGGCGAGTATGCAACAAGCCTTGGCTTTGGTGCAAAAGCAACAGCAGATAATGCCATTGCAACAGGCAGTAACGCAGTTGCAAGTGGGGAAAATTCGATTGCTATTGGTAGTGGTGCAGAAGCAAGTTCTGAGGGTGGGGTTGCAATTGGTGCTGGTGCCAAAGTAACAGGTGTGAACTCAGTTGCAATTGGGGCAAATACCGTTGCGGATGAAGATAACACTGTCGCTATGGGTGATCGTCGTGTGGTTTATGTTGCAGATGGTATTAACAATCATGATGCGGTAAATCTAGGACAGTTAAATGCGGCACTTGCTGATATTGATACAGCACCAAGCCAAGCTGATTTAGATGCAATTAACGATAAAATTGCTCAGGAAAAAGCGGAACGCATCGCAGGAGATGCTGACTTACAAGCCAAAATTGATAATGAAGCGCAAATCCGTGCAGATGCAGATGCCGCGGAAACAGCAGCACGAACAGCAGCTATTAATAATGAAGCTCAAATCCGTGCAGATGCGGATGCTGCTGAAACAGCTGCACGTATCGCAGGTGATGCTGCTGAAACAGCCGCACGTATTGCAGGTGATGAAGCTGAAAAGGCTGCACGTATTGCCGCAATTAATACCGAGAAAGCCGCACGTATTGCAGGCGATGAGGCAGAAGCAGCTGCACGAACTGTAGAGGTTAATCGTTTAGATGGTCGTATTGATGCAGAAACTGCAACACGCAAATCAGAAGTAAAGCGCCTAGATGGTCGTGTTGACCAATTGAATCGTCGTTTGGATCAAGTTGAAACGACTGCAAATCGAGGTATTGCTATTTCTTTAGCAGCTCAACAAGCGATTCCAAGCATTCAACCAGGACAAGTCGCAGTCTTTGGCGGCATGGGCTATTACGAAGGTGAAGCTGCAGGTGCATTTGGTGTGGTGACATCATTCAGTGATCGTTTCTCTGGAAGTGGTGCGGTCGGTGTTGCTGAGGGCGGCAAGTTTGGTGGTCGTGCGGGCGTCGCTTATGTCATCGGAGGGAACTAAGTCGTACTTGGTTATTAACACTGGGTTTGATTTAGTCATAATAAAAGGATGATGTAATGAAAAAAACTTTTCAATTATCAATAATAACAGTTGCCTTGCTTGCAAGTCATACTTATGCAGCACCAGTTTGGGAAGATCCAGCTGGTACAGGTACAGGTTTTAGTAATGCGATGGGAGGAGAAACAAATTTTGCTAATGTTGATCCTTCTGCAACGGGTATTATTCTTGGTCAAGCAATTGATGTCAGTCAAACTAGTATTGGCATCGGTTATAACAGCAATGCAATGGGGAATGATAGCTTTTCTGCTGGTTCAGCAAATAATGCCAATGGTGATTCCTCTGTTGCTGTAGGACGTATCGCGAATGCCAACGGGGATAATAGTATTGCACTTGGTGCCACAGTTGCAGCAGGAGGTACAGATAGTATAGCTGTAGGGAATAGCCAAACAGTTAATGGTGATAATGCAACGGCAGTTGGTCGTGGTAGTCTTGTTAATGGCAGCCAAGCTAGCTCTTTGGGGCACGTGGCTTGGACGGGTGGCGATGGTGCAACTGCGATTGGTAGCGAAACATGGGCAAATGCAGAAAATGCAACGGTTTTAGGTTTTAATGCAGAAACAGGCGGTAAAAATGCATTAAACATCGGTCACGATGCACATGGCGGTGGATTAAATGCAATTCATATTGGGCACAAAACAACAGGTAGTGCAGAAAATACGATTGTAATCGGTTCAAATGATCCAACGAAGCCGGGGCAGCCATGGGCAGATGATAAGAATTCTGTGGCGATTGGCTATAATGCTGATACTCACAATGGTGGGGGGGGTAGTACTGAGAACACGGTGAGTTTTGGTGGTTTTTTCACTGGAGCCGTTCGTACGATCAGTCAGGTGGCTGATGGTATAAATGACCACGATGCAATCAATGTTTCACAATTGAATAATGCAATAGCGAGTTTAACTTCTGGAGCTGAGCTAATTGCACATGCAGATGATCAACTTGCCGTAGAAAAAAATCAGCGTATTGCGGCTGATACTGATTTGCAAGCTGCGCTTGATAACGAAGCTCAAATCCGTGCAGATGCAGATGCAGCTCAGACAGCAGCACGTATTGCCGCAGTTGATAATGAAGCTCAAATCCGCGCTGCTGCAGATGCAGCGGAAAAGGCAGCACGTATTGCAGGGGATGAGGCTTTAGCTGAAGCTCGTATTGCGGGTGATGCAGCAGAAGCTGCGGCGCGTACAGCAGCGATTAATGCTGAGGCACAAGCTCGTATCGCAGGCGATGCGGAACAAAGAGCAGAGCGCATTAAACAGGTAAATCGTTTGGATGGTCGTATTAATGCCGAAGCAGCAGAGCGTACTGCAGAAGTTGCCCGTCTAGACGGTCGTATTGATCATGCGAGTCGCCGTTTGGATGATATCGAGAAAACTGCCTACCGTGGTGTCGCTATTGCACTGGCAGCCCAACAAGCGGTTCCAAACATTCGTTCTGGTCAAGTAGCATTGTTTGCTGGTGTAGGTCATTTCGAGGGTGAAACTGCTGGCTCTGTGGGGGTTGTAACTTCATTTATTTCCAATCGAGTATCTTTGAGTGGTGCTGTTGGTTTCGCTGGCGGCAATGAAGTTGGTGGGCGTGTTGGTCTGAGTTATTCATTTTAGATCAGTCATGATCTAAATGAAGATTAAAAATATGAGAATTTGAGTGGTGTAGATTGGCTATATATTTGCTCAAATTCTCTTTTATTGAAGCTCCTTTTGGGTTGCTCTTCTTCAGCATGGAAGCACCCTTTTTTTACTGGTGAAGCACGGTTATTGCCAAGAAAAATGGTATATCTTAATCACAGGATTAATTCGATTATCTGTTAAAATGTGAAGGGATAAACAAAAAAACAGTTGATAGGATGTCATCTGTAAAACATCTATAAAATGCTTATCGGGGCAATATGCATGAAATCTACGCAATATAAACTTTCTTTAGTTTTATTGGGGGCATTCTTTTTTACAGGTTGTAAAGATGAAAATGGCAATTTTAATGTTGGTGTCAGTTTAGGGGGGACAGGGACAGGAGGGTTGTCTGTAGGAACTGAAAGCCCAGTGCCTAAGCCTCAACCTGATGTTAAGCCAGATCGTATGGAAGAAGATGGTCTGTTGTATGCGGTTGCCTATCCAAATCCGATTACTCAAAACTGTAATGGAATAGAACGTAAAATACAGTTTGTTCGCCATTATTTCCCTCATACTCCAATGATAATGGGAGATCGGGTAGATCTATATGGTATGAAGGATTCAAGCCCGACAAGATTTAAGCTTCAAGTAATAGTCAAAAATACAACTTCATCTCCAATTTATGAATATATCAATAGCTGTAAAGCCGCTTTCCAGCTTACAGGTACTAAAACTGCAAAAATAACGCAAACAGATTATTGTTTAAATGATGAAACCGTAAATGTGTATCAGCCAGATGAATCGCGAACATATTTCTACACATTTAATTTGCCGAATATTTTACAAAATTGGACGGCAAACTATCAGGCACAATATTCAAAAAAATTCTACGCAGAGACGCAAGGTAGTATGTATGATGATGAAAGTATAAAGGAAAGGACTCAATGTGACCCTTTAAGCACCATTTTATTATTAGATGAATATCCTTCTACAAAAGATGGCGCGCCTCCTTCATCAAATACTGGTAATGGTAATAACTCTGGTTCTAACAATAATCCACCTACGAACACCGACAATCCATCCCCAATTTTTGGTGGTTTTGATTTGGATGAGGACGATGCTGAGCCACCTATCTTCGGTGGCTTTGGTTTGTGAGATAACATTAAGACGGTTTAGTATTGAACGGTCATCACCGAGATGGCTTTCAACAGTTGTTTACTGATGCGTTGATATATGTGTATTGATGATTAAATTCAATCATCAATCATCAATCATCAATCATCAATCATCAATCATCAATACTAAATCTAAATGTAAAAATTGAGACGCAATATCTAAGGTAAAGAAAGCCTAGATCAATAAACATTGAAATCTGCTACAATTGCGCCAATTTCGAATTCTCACTTTTTCAGTTAGTTCATATTAGAAAATGATATGTACTGAACTGCGTATATATTGAAGATTTTTCTCATGAGTTTTAAAGACGAATTGGCAGCACAGGTTGCCCAACGACGTACATTTGCGATCATTTCCCACCCCGATGCGGGTAAGACAACGATGACAGAAAAACTGTTGTTATGGGGGAAAGCAATTCAGGTTGCGGGTATGGTAAAAAGCCGTAAGTCTGATCGTGCAGCAACCTCAGACTGGATGGAAATGGAAAAAGAACGTGGAATCTCTATCACCACGTCGGTTATGCAATTCCCTTATAAAAAGCACACTATCAACTTATTGGATACACCGGGACATGAAGACTTCTCGGAAGATACCTACCGTACCTTGACAGCAGTAGACTCTGCTTTAATGGTGATCGATGGTGCAAAAGGTGTCGAAGAAAGAACCATTAAATTGATGGAAGTGTGTCGTATGCGTGACACACCGATTATCTCATTTGTGAACAAGATGGACCGTGAAATTCGCGAGCCATTGGAATTACTTGATGAAATTGAAAATGTTCTCAATATTCGTTGTGTACCGATCACATGGCCTTTAGGTATGGGGCGTGATTTTGCAGGTGTGTACAACCTGATTGACAACAAATTTTATGTATATAAAGCTGGTTTTGGTTCAACCATTACGGATATTGAAGTTCGTGATGGTTATGATCATGCGGATATTCGTGAGAAAGTTGGAGAGTTGGCTTGGGCATCTTTTGAAGAGTCACTTGAGTTAGTTCAAATGGCGAATGAGCCACTTGATCGTGAGTTATTCTTACAAGGTAAACAAACACCAGTTCTATTTGGTACAGCACTAGGTAACTTTGCGGTTGATCATGTATTGGATGCCTTTATCAATTGGGCACCAGAACCTAAAGCACATCCGACTCAAGAACGTACAGTCGATGCGAACGAAGAAGGATTCTCAGGCTTTGTCTTTAAGATTCAAGCAAACATGGATCCGAAACACCGTGACCGTATCGCCTTTATGCGTATTTGCTCTGGTAAATATGAAAAAGGCTTGAAAATGAATCATGTGCGTCTTGGTAAAGATGTACGTATTAGTGATGCATTGACTTTCCTCGCAGGTGAGCGTGAGCATCTAGAAGAAGCTTGGCCGGGCGATATTATTGGTTTACATAACCACGGTACCATCCAGATTGGCGATACTTTTACTAGTGGTGAAAAATTACATTTCACAGGGATTCCACACTTTGCACCTGAAATGTTCCGCCGTGTCCGTCTAAAAGATCCTTTGAAATCTAAGCAATTGCAAAAAGGTTTAAAAGAGTTATCTGAAGAAGGTGCAACTCAGGTGTTTATGCCGCAAATTAATAATGATCTGATCGTTGGTGCTGTCGGTGTGTTACAGTTTGATGTGGTCGCCTATCGCTTAAAAGAAGAATATAAAGTGGACTGTATTTATGAGCCTGTGAATGTTCATACGGTGCGTTGGATTCATTGTGACGATGAAAAGATCCTTAATGAATTTAAGAAAAAAGCACATGATCAATTGTCAGTTGATGGTGGTGGTCATTTAACTTATCTTGCGCCGAGTCGTGTTAATTTACAGTTAATGCAAGAGCGTTGGCCTGATATCGAGTTCCGTAATACACGAGAACATTAAAAATATAAAAACAGCTTCTATGATTAGAAGCTGTTTTTAATTGAAGATGCTAAAAATAAAGGGATGAGTAATCATGAATATTTTAAAACCACTTGCTACGATCAGTTTAATGATGGGAATAATGGCTTTAACCGCATGTGATCGTCCTGATAAAAGCGAGGCAGATTCCACAATACAGCAGACATCTAAAATAGAAAAAGCCGAGGTATTGCCTTATTTAAATATCCAAGAAGCAAAAGCGAAGTATGCTTTACCTTTTTGTGAGAAGAAAAACTGTATCGATATTGCGATTCAAACGGTCAATACTCAAGATCATTGGCTTAATTCATGGATTGAGCAGCAACAGTCAAATGTGATTCAGCATCAAATCGAATTAAAGCAAAATATGAGCTTGCAACAAGCGATCAATGCATATGTGAAAAAGTCTGATGAGTGGCAGGATAAATATTCACAAAATAAAGCCTATGAGTTACAGATGAGCACTCGTATTGCCTCACAACGCAACCAATATGTATTGTTGCAGATTGGGGTAGATAGTAAACAAGAAGATGTTTCGGTCAAGGATCGTTACTATTTTTTTGTTGCTGATCGGAAGCTGCTAAAATCTTTAACGGTATTGGATGTGATTCAAAAGAATCAACAAACGGCGATGCATAGTCTAATTCAGGCACATTATCAAACATGGCGTGAACAACAGTCTGCTGAGGTCAATAAACAGCTTCCGAAAACTTTATATTGGGGGCAAGCAGATTGGTTTTTTGATGGTGAAGGGATTGGTATTCATTATCGTGCCAATGAGATTAGTAAAGATGCACCACAACTGGATATTTACTTTACGACTGAACAAACGAAACAAATGCTACAACCTGAAATCTACCAAAAAATGTTTTAAATTTTGGGCGGCTACGTATAGAAATTGCATGTATGCCTAGTAGTTTCAAATGAAGTTCGATAGCATTTAAAAAATCTTGTGTGATAACAATGCTTATAGGTTCCAGATGAAAACATTTTATAAATATAGCGTTCTTGCCTGTGCAATTTTACTTGCTGCTTGCCAACCAAAATCAGAACCGAAAGAAGCACAGGAACAAACCAAAGATTCTGTTGTAGAGCAGCAAACAGAAACAACTCTACGTGGTGAAACAGTGAAAGTTGAGCTAACTTTGCCAGAATGTAAGGGGAATGCTTGTCCTGAATTTGTGGTAGAGCGATTGCAGAGTAATTTTCCATTTATTGATCAATTCTTAGATCAGCAAATTTTAGATCAATTAAGCAAAATGCTGGATGTTGTTGACACTGATACAGCGGTTTCTACTGTGCAAGCAGCCGAACAAGAACAAAAAATAGGGCCTCAAGTTCAGCAGTATGCCAATGCTTTTATTAAAGTAGACGAAGAGTTAAAAGCCTTGAGCGTTAGTCATCAGATTAGTTTGATGGTAAAGCCTAAAATCTTACAAACAGAAGGTAGCTTGGCAACGATTGTTTTAAATAGTAGTAGTTATATGGGGGGAGCGCATGGCTCCACTGCACAACAATATTTTAATTTTGATTTAGTGCAGCAAAAGCAGGTTCAGTTAAAAGATTTATTGTTACCTAAACAGCAAGCTGTGTTGAAAAAGCTGACCCATGATGCATTTAAAACATGGATTTTGGATACTAAACTTGCCAATAATCCTGAGGAATATGAGCAAGCATGGCCATTTCAAATGACGGAGAATTTCTTGTTTGGAGAACAAGGATTAATTTTACAATATGGTGAATACGAAATAGGTCCTTATGCAGTCGGTTTGCCGCGTCTGGTTATTCCTTATGATCAACTGCAAGGTGTAATAAAACCTGAGTACTTACCGAAAGTGGATGCGCCAGCAGCTTCGACACCTGTGACATCTTCCTAACTTCCTATGAAACTTGAAGGTCAGTAGATTGCAAAATAATAGAAGGGATAGGTAACTCAATATGCAGCTATTTGATACCCATACCCATTTCGATGTTGCCGATTTTGATCAAGATCGGCAACAGTTGGCGGTGCAGGCAAAACAGGTCGGCGTGGAAGCGCTGATTTTAATCGGTTTTATTGAGTCCCGCTTTGATACATTGATTCAAACCCATCAACAATTACAAGGTTGGGATAATGTTCCCAAATCGTATCTCGCACCCGGTTTACATCCTTTTTATATTGAGCAACATCATGAGGCTCATCTACAACAGCTTGAGCGGATATTACAGCAACATGATTGTGTTGCGGTGGGAGAGATTGGTCTAGATACTTTTTTAAAACAGCATAAGCAGCCTGAATTATTTGCCAAACAACAATATTATTTTAACGCCCAGCTTGAACTGGCCAACCAATATAATAAGCCTGTGTTATTGCATATTCGCAAAGCACATGCTGAAAGTATCGCGATATTAAAAGCACAGAAGTTTAAATTGGGTGGGATTGCACATGCCTTTAGTGGTGGGATTGAAGAAGCGAAGGCATTGGTAAAACTCGGATTTAAAATTGGGATCACAGGACAAATCACCAATCCAAACGCCAAGAAATTACATCAAGTGGTACAAGCAATTGGCGTTGAACATCTGGTGATTGAAACGGATTGTCCTGATATGACACCATTATGCTGTCAAACATCGACCGAACACCGCACACGTAATACCCCTGTTAATTTACCTTATGTTCTAGAGTATTTAGCTGCAATGCTTGAACAATCACAAGAAGTACTTGCCCAACAAATATGGCAAAACTCTTTGAGCACTTTGAATATAAAATTTTAGAATAATAAGAACATAATCTCAGCTTGAATAAGATACTAAAAGGGAACACATTGTTTCCCAAACAAGGGTACATTAAATAAAGCACTTCATAATAAACAAAGCGCCAATACTGGGAGGGTAACCTTATGGCCAGATATAGCAAAATTAATAGTTTCAATGCATTACAAACACTAACAGTCGGTTCTAAATCCTATCAAATCTATAGCTTAGCGCGAGCAGCTGAGCAACTCGGTAATATTGATAAGTTACCCAAGTCTTTAAAAGTTTTATTGGAAAATTTATTGCGCTTTGAAGATCAAAAAAGTGTAAAAGTTGAGGATATTCAAGCCTTAGTTGATTGGCAAAAAGACAAACGCTCTGATCAAGAAATTCAATATCGCCCAGCACGTGTCCTAATGCAAGATTTTACAGGAGTACCTGCTGTCGTTGATTTAGCCGCCATGCGTGCTGCGATGGCCAAAGCAGGCGGTGATCCGAATCGGATTAATCCATTGTCACCTGTTGATTTGGTAATTGATCACTCGGTGATGGTCGATCATTTTGCCAATCAAAATGCATTTGATGTGAACGTGAGAATTGAGATGGAGCGCAATGGCGAGCGTTATCAATTTTTGCGTTGGGGGCAATCTGCTTTTGATAATTTTAGTGTTGTGCCACCTGGTACAGGCATTTGTCACCAAGTCAATTTGGAGTATCTTGCTCAAGCCGTCTGGTTAGGTGAGGATGAAGGGCAAACATTTGCATTTCCAGATACCTTAGTGGGTACAGATTCACACACCACCATGATCAATGGCTTAGGTGTTTTGGGTTGGGGGGTAGGTGGGATTGAGGCGGAAGCTGCAATGTTAGGGCAGCCTGTATCGATGCTGATCCCTGAAGTCGTCGGTTTCAAATTAACGGGCAGACTAAATGAGGGAATTACTGCGACAGATCTGGTCTTAACGATTACACAGATGCTTCGCCAAAAGGGTGTGGTCGGTAAGTTCGTTGAGTTCTATGGTGATGGTTTAGCTGATTTGCCGTTGGCTGATCGCGCGACGATTGCCAATATGGCACCTGAGTATGGTGCAACCTGTGGTTTTTTTCCTATCGATGAAGTCACATTGTCCTATTTGGCATTGACGGGCCGTCAACAACAACGAATTGATTTGGTTGAGGCCTATAGTAAAGCCCAAGGTTTATGGCGAAATACAGGAGATGAACCCGTATTTACCGATACATTAAGTTTGGATATGAGTACGGTTCAAGCCAGTTTAGCTGGTCCAAAACGTCCACAAGATCGTGTGCTACTAGCGGATGTAGCAAAGACTTTCAATACATTGATGGAACTAACACTAAAGCCTGTCGATGAAATGAAAGAACAATTGGAAAATGAAGGCGGAGGTGGCACAGCGGTTGCGGCTAAGCAGGCTAATTTGCCTCACGAAAGCCCTGCATGTACGATTGATGGACAAATCTATCCTTTGAATCATGGTGATGTGGTGATTTCAGCCATTACGTCATGTACCAATACTTCAAATCCGAGTGTGATGTTAGCCGCAGGTTTATTGGCTAAGAAAGCAATTGAAAAAGGTCTACAGCGAAAACCTTGGGTGAAAAGTTCACTTGCACCAGGCTCAAAAGTCGTAACAGATTATCTTGCTGCAGCAGGTTTGACTCCTTATTTAGATCAATTGGGTTATAACCTTGTCGGCTATGGTTGTACCACTTGTATCGGAAATTCTGGACCTTTACCTGATCCAGTTGAAGAAGCAATTCAATGTCATGACTTAAATGTCGCTTCTGTACTGTCAGGCAATCGTAATTTTGAAGGGCGTGTTCATCCACTGGTGAAAACCAATTGGTTGGCATCACCGCCTTTGGTTGTTGCTTATGGTTTAGCGGGAAATATTCGTACGGATTTAACCTCTCAACCGATTGGGCAAGGGAAAGATGGACAGGATATTTATCTGAAAGACATTTGGCCGACGCAGGCTGAGATTGATCAGATGCTGCAAAAAGTAAATACAGAAATGTTCCATAAGGAATATGCGGCTGTTTTTGATGGTGATGAAACATGGCAGGCGATTCAAATCCCACAAAGTCAGACTTATACGTGGCAAGATGATTCAACCTACATTCGTCATCCACCTTTCTTTGATGAGATTGATCAACCACCAAGATCAATTGAGAATATCGAACAGGCACGTATTTTAGCGGTGTTAGGTGATTCTGTGACGACTGACCATATTTCTCCAGCGGGAAATATTAAGAAGGATAGTCCAGCGGGACGTTATTTGCAGGAGCAAGGTGTAGATCCAAAAGATTTCAACTCATATGGTTCGCGTCGTGGTAATCATGAAGTGATGATGCGAGGCACATTTGCCAATATTCGAATTAAGAATGAAATGTTAGGTGGCGAAGAAGGTGGCAATACCATTCATATTCCGAGTGGTGACAAACTTTCGATTTACGATGCATCGATGCGTTATCAGCAGCAAAAAACGCCTTTAGTAATTATCGCTGGAAAAGAGTATGGCACAGGTTCTTCGCGTGACTGGGCTGCTAAAGGAACAAATTTACTTGGTGTAAAAGCGGTTATCGCTGAAAGTTTTGAGCGAATTCATCGTTCGAATCTTGTTGGGATGGGGGTTTTACCGTTGCAATTTATCGATGGGCAATCGCGTCAGTCTTTAAATTTAACTGGGCGAGAAGTTCTCTCTATCCACGGTTTATCGGATGATATTCAACCGCATCAAACGTTGGATGTGAGTGTGCTTCGTGAAGATGGTCAGCAAGATCAATTTAAGGTCTTGTGCCGTATCGATACTTTAAATGAAGTGGAATATTTCAAGGCAGGCGGTATTTTGCATTATGTATTGCGGAATCTAATCGCGGCATAAAGCCAAAAGAGTTGTTTTTTAAAAGATGAAAGCTAGTCTTTCATCTTTTTTATTTGAATTTTAGCTTTTCAGCGTTAATGTGATAACGATTAATCTCTAGGAATCATGGTTTTGAATCAGCTGCCGCGATATGTTTATTATTTATTGGTTGCTCAAGCATTTAATTTAATTGCAGCGGTATTGTCGGTCACGGTTTCAGCGATTGTTGGCTTAAAACTTGCGCCCACGCAGGCCTTGGCGACCGTGCCTTATGGTTTGCAATTCTTGGCCATGTTACTGACGACGTTTATCTTTTCATTTTTAATGAAAAAGTTGGGGCGACATTTGGTATTTCAGTTTGGATGCATTTGTCTTTTTTTAGCAGGTGTGTTTGGCTATCTCGCCTTACAAAGTGAACAGTTTTATTTATTGTGTCTTAGTCATTTTTCGCTAGGCTTATTCATTTCTACGGCTAACTTTTATCGTTTTGCTGCCTCTGATCGTCTCGATTCTGATTTAATCCCCAAAGCCACAGCGATGGTTATTTCTGGTGGCGTCGTCGCTGCGATTATTGCACCTGTTTTGGCGATCCAATTTCAACAGGTGCAAGGTCTACCTGATTTTACTGCGATTTACTTAATTTTCAGTGTGTTGGCATTGTTGTTGTCACCAATTCTTTATATTTGGAACCAAAAATTTAAATTACTGCAAGCACAGCAAGTTGTGACCCAGTCGCTACAACGAGCTAAATTGCCCATTAATATGATTGTCGTGGCTGTGATCAGTGGGGCATTTGCTTACTATATTATGAATGTCATGATGATAATGTCTTCCTTGCATTTAAAGGAACACCATTCATTTCATTATGCTTCGATTTCTATTCAGCTACATGTTTTGGCCATGTTTGTTCCTTCATTCTTTGTATCTAAGCTGATTCAGCGTTGGGGAACACATCGCACAATTTATATCGGTTTTATTTTGTTGATGCTGTCCTCTTTGATTCCAATATTTGGACAAGAAGGAATTTATATCAATATTGCACTGATTATTCTGGGTGTAGGCTGGAACTTTGCGTATTCAGGTGCATCTACGCTCTTGGCTGGTTTAAATGATCAGCAAAAGCATCGTGTACAAGGCATGAATGAAACCACGATTGCCTTATTTGCGACACTCGGTGCTTTCCTCCCTGCACCAATTCTGACTAAGCTGGGTTGGATGAATGCCAATTTGTTGGCCTTATCGATAAGTGTTGTTATTTTTATAATTTTGATGATATTAAGTGGACGTCATCGATCTGCAATCAAAGTCTCATCTACCTAACCCAAACGATATTAAACGAGTTAAAATAGTGCTTTGATTAAAAGATATAGACCACCACTGTTATGACTGATTTGCCTGTAAATGATGAATATGACCGCCGTTTTGCTGGTGTGGCAAAAATTTATGGAGAAAGCTCATTTAACCATTATGAAAAAAGTCATGTGATGGTGATCGGTGTTGGTGGTGTTGGGAGTTGGGCGGTAGAAGCGTTGGCGCGTACAGGGATCGGTGAGTTAACGATTGTCGATATGGATGTGGTTGCCGCATCGAATATTAATCGTCAGCTTCCAGCGATGACATCCACTTTGGGACAAGAAAAAATCGAAGTGATGGCGGAGCGGTGTCGTCAGATCAATCCACGCATGACAGTGAATGTAATTGATGACTATTTAACACCTGAGAATATCAAAGAGGTTTTAACTCCTACTCCAGATATCATTTTAGACTGTATCGATGATGTCAAAGCCAAACTCGCATTGATGCTGCATTGTCGCTTTAACAAGATCCCGTTAATTGTGTCGGGTGGGGCAGGCGGTAAGCTCGATCCTCTCAAAATACGAGTTGCAGATCTATCAAAGACAGAACAAGACCCGATGTTGGCGAAGTTACGCGCTCAATTGCGCTCTAAAGGTATCTGCAAGAAGCCTAAAGAAAAGTTTGGGATTACTTGCGTGTATTCAATCGACAACCCATTTTCAAATACAGAAGCTTGTTCGACATCGGAAGATACTGCATTTAATCCAAGTGCTGGCTTGCGCTGTGGTGGCTATGGATCAGCCGTGGTGGTGACATCAAGTTTTGCGATGGTTGCGGTGGCAGAAGTTCTAAAAAAGTTAGATACAAAGAAGGGCTGATGATCACAGCCCTGAGGTTTGATTAGATATAATTTGAACTTAAGCGGTAGTAGCTATACGTCACGTTTTTATCTTTGTAAATATCATGACTACGTTGTTTAAAATCAGAGATCCATTGCGTACCAGAGAAGCCTGCAATATGACCATAGCGGTGTTTGGCAGTACGATGAATGATGTAAATATCACCCTTTTGTGGATTGTCAAAAGCAGGGCTAATCTTTTTATATCCGATATCTTGTAAGGTTCTTCCCCAATCAGATGCGGCAACAGGATGATTCACAATATTGGCACCAGCTGCTTGTAGTGCGATGCGAACAAACCGCGCACATTGTGATGAGCTACGATAAGATGCTCTACGTGTTAACTTTTGAGCAAATGTCATTACATCTATAGCAGGCTGTTTTGGGGTGGTCACAATCAATTGATGGGGTGGGGTGTGAACCATGCTGTGATCAACTGAGGGCGCATCATAAATCATCGTCAAACTCTATCGCATTTTCTATATAACCAAATTTAGTGCCAGACTCTTGGCGGAAGACATGGTAAGCGAAAAATCGTCTGAAAAGTCATTTGTAATGTAATAATGTATCATTTTGCAGGTGCTGTGGATAACTTATAAAAACAGCGGCCTGAATAATTCTTTTTTTATCATGCCTTTGAGGTTTGTTTAGTTTAAATAAAATGATTTGTAAAATAATATTTCATTTTGATTGAATAAAGGGGTGAAGTGTGATTTTAATCACACTTTTGCGCTCGAATATAATCTTCAGTGCGTTGCATGGCCGCTTGGATATTTTGGATTGCATTTTCAATATCATTAATAGTTTTTGCATTGCCACCGCTTAGGGCTTGACGCCATTTGCGTGCACCCGGCAAGTTTTGAAACAAACCTAGAATATGTCGTGTGATAATTGATAATGGTGCGCCTTCTGCAACACGTTGATGAATATATGGCATCATTTGTTGCATAATCTCAAAACGATCAGGCGCTTCTAGATTCCAAAGTTGTCCCATTTCAGCGAGCAAATAAGGATTGTGATACGCTTCACGTCCAATCATGACACCATCAACATGCTGTAAATGTTGTTGTGTCTCATCAAAGGTTTTGATACCACCATTAATTTCAATCGTAAGATGTCGGCGCTCTTGTTTTAAACGATAAACATCTTCATAGCGTAGCGGTGGCACTTCTCGATTTTCTTTTGGTGATAGACCTTGCAAAATCGCGATACGTGCATGCACGATAAAATGGGTACAGCCTGTTGCAGCGACTGTATCGACAAAATGCAGCATTTCTTCATAGGACTGCATGTCATCAATACCAATACGATGTTTGACGGTTACAGGAATCGATACAGCTTTTTGCATACTATGAATACATTCAGCAACTAGATTTGGCTCCGCCATTAAACATGCACCGATCTTATTATTCTGTACTCGATCACTTGGACAACCAACATTTAAATTGACTTCATCATAGCCCCAGTCTTCAGCCATTTTGGTACAGGTTGCTAACTCTTGCGGATTGGAACCACCGAGCTGTAATACAATTGGGTGTTCTTCTTTATTGAAGTCTAAATGACGATTTGCACCACCGTAAATAATCGCACCTGTGGTGACCATTTCGGTATACAGAACAACATTCGGATTAAATAAACGCGCAAAGAAACGATAGTCCTTCGTTGTCCAGTCCATCATCGGGGCTACGCTGATTCTGAAATCATTTATTTTTTCTACATTGTTATTAATTTCAGTCATTTATGTTAATTCCTTAAGGTGCATATAGTGGCGTATTTTAGCATATGGTTGCAATTTTTAGCTATCAATGCAACCATATTGCAACCATGAAATAGTTTCAATTTCCAAGGTTGCAATAGAAATGAGTACAATAACTAAGCGTGTTACATCCACTGGAGAGATTCGTTATCGAGCTTTGCTACAGATTCGTCGAGAAGAAGTAAATTATACCGAATCCAGAACATTTAGTAAAAAATCGCTTGCAGAAGCTTGGTTAAAAAAACGTGAAGTTGAATTGGAAGCAAATCCAGAATTATTACATCAAAATAAAAAGTCCCAGACCAAATCAAATCTGACCTTGGCTGAAGCAATGGAAAAATATCTTAATGAGGTCGCCAGTTTTGGACGTTCTAAACGTATGGGATTACGATTTTTATGTAACTGGCCGATTGGAAAAATAAAACTCAAGGATTTAAAAAGACAAGATTATAGCGCACATACGTTGCTTAGGAAAAAAGGTGTTCCGGAAATTGACGCTTTGCCAATCAAGGCCAGTACAGCATTGCAAGATTTACAATATATTAAATCTGTATTGAAGTATGCAGAACAAACGTGGGGTGAAAAAGTTGATATTAGTGAATTAGATAAGGCAATGGCTGGGCTGCGAGATGCACGCATTATTACAAAATCCGTAAAGCGTAGTAGATTAGTCACATCTGAAGAATTGCAGATATTAACGAATTATTTTTACAAGAAATGGAAACAAAGACGTACAGCGATTCCTGTACATCTGATTTTATGGTTTGCTATTTATAGTTGTCGTCGTGAAGCTGAAATTTCACGGTTGAAACTGAGTGATTATGATAAAAAGCATAAAGAGTGGTTGGTAAGAGATCTCAAAAATCCAAATGGCAGTAAAGGAAATGATAAATTCTTTGTCATTGATGAAAATACACAAAATGTAATTGATGAGTTGATGAAACCTGATATTCGGGAGCGGATGTTAAAATTAGGAGGGGATATAGATTTACTTATCCCGCTTAATCACAAATCATTTGCGGCGAGATGGCAACAAGGATTGAAGATGTTAGGAATTCAAGATTTACGTTTTCATGATTTGAGGCACGAAGGGGCGACCAGACTAGCAGAAAATGGTTTGACAATCCCTCAGCTACAACAACATACGCTACATGAGAGTTGGTCAAGTCTAGAGCGTTATGTACAAATCAGACGTCGAAATGATCGATTGGACTTTAAAGAAGCAATTCAGAATGCGGAAATTGCAATATCTAGTCGAAAATAAAAGAAGCTCGCATGATAATTATTCATGCAAACTTCTCCAGTCCTTAGCGGAAATTTGACTTTGTTTATAGAGATATATTGAAAATTCTTTTAAATCAACTAGATATGGTGATTTTTGAGAGTTGTCAGATTTAAAAACTGGGAAGGGCAAATCTTGACGAGAAGCACGTTTGTTCGCACTTTGTTTATTCATATGAGGAAAATAATCTTTCAAAATGATTTCAAGTTGAACAACAGGTGCTTGATAACGCATTGTTAGCATTGAATATAAAGTAAATTCTGAATTTAAACTATTCATTAATCTGCTCTGATGAAATAAGATCTGAGTTGAATTTATCAAATTAATTAAAAAAAAGATGAGATATGTTTAAAAAATCAAAAAAAAGACTTATTTTTTTTATTATATCAGTAAATAATCTTTTGTTTGTTTTTGGTAATAACAACGTCGACTGCTTAGCTCATTTAAAATAAATGAGCTAAACGTAACTGCTTTATCTTTTAATTTTAATTTTATTATTTATTTTTTAAAAGGATTCTTGTGGTTAGATAAAATAACATTTTTCTTGTCGTTAAAGCTTCTACCTTGCTCTGAAAATTTAAATTCTTTGATTTCTGATTCTAAAAACAGCTCTTTTCTAAAATAATTTTTTATTTGATAAAGCTCTATCATTTTAAGTGTATTCTCAAGATAATTCATTTCAATATTTTGTGATTTAAAAAATGATATAAGCACACTTCCTAAAAAAAATTTCTCATGATTCTCTTGCTTTCGATCTTTTATCTTTTGTTTTACTTGTCTATAAGAACTATGAAATGAATTTTTGATTTCATCATGTGCTTTTTGTTTTATTAAATCAGGAACTCTTCGATTGTAGTTTTTTAGCATCCTTAAGGCTATTTTTAATCTTTCATCAGTCTGAGAGAAAGGGTCTTCATATCCACTAAAATCAACAATGTCCTTTTCAATATCAGAGCGATCACTCTTTGCGATTGTGCAGATAGAGTCCATTAACTCTGCTAATCTGTTTAATTCTAAAACTTTATGATATTTATTCCTCAAATTTTTAATGTCTTCTTCTGTAAATTGATTTGCAGTTTTTGATCGAATCAATTGTAGTATTAACTCATCTGAATGAGTGCGTCTTGCTATCTGTTTTAAGTGCTTTTCAACACTTAAAATCATTTCATCTACTGTTAATCTAGCTCTAACCATTTTTTAAACCATCTGTATTTAAGAAAATGTTGGTATATCACAGAATCTTAAAAAAAATCGTCATATGTTGGGTTTTTCAAAAAAAACTACTCTTCTGTTAGTTTTGTTGCTGTTAATGGTGGGACAGATAAAAAATCTTTTTTGCGAATGCAAAAAAGATTTTTTATATCTCGTTTCCGTGTCTTTTAAATTTCGCTTCGCTCGCTTTAAAAGACACTTCTCCTCGTGCTGCGCAGCACTTTTAGTTTTAAGTAATTGATTATTAATTATTTTATGTGTTACTCATATTTTAGATTTACTGTTTCCACATACAAACAAAACACACAACTAAGTTATTGTTTTTATTATGTAAATTGAAATTATGGGAGTGGTATTGCTCATGCGTTTTAATTGAAAAATATTTTTTTTCATTTTTCTTCACGAAACGAATCATGAATTTTTAAAATTTTGTAGGATCCGATATTCCAATTAAATTGATATCGGAAGTAAAAATGTATTATTTTCATTTGAGTCACAACGTTAAAGGTGATGGTCAAATAAAATTGAGTGATGGTGATTCAAAGTATAGACTCTCAAAAAATGCATATCACTATATTACGCGTACTTTATATTTTTCAAAGCATAAAAGTGAGATTGAAGAACTTGAATATTGTGCATCCTATAATATGCCGATTTGGTCTGAAAATCATCCTGAAAAGTTTTGGTATGCAGCAGATAAATATACAAGTGAGACTAGACGAACCTCATCACATATTACAATCGCTTTGCCAAAAGAACTGGATAAAAATCGCCGTATAGAGTTGTCTGAAAGATTAATGCATGAGTTTTGTGGTCAATATAAAATGCCATCTACAATCGCAATTCATAATCATGTGGCTGAGCTCGATGGACAGTCAGAACAGCCACATTTACATTTATTATTTTCAGAAAAAAGTATGTTGGATAATATTCAACGTTCCCCAGAGCAGTTCTTTAAGCAATATCGTCAAAAAAATCCTGAAAAAGGAGGTGCATTAAAAATTACTGCGGATGTGCTTGGATTTGGTCGTAATATATTATTTCACTACCGAACACAAACTGAAAAAATAATAAATGAATTTTTAGAAAAATATGCACCCACAAAAATTATAGAAATTCATGGTATGGAAATCGAAGTGAGCAGTGCAGTATCGTGCTTATCTAATGAAGATTATAATAAAAAAAATGGAACCAATTTAAAAGATGTCCCACAAATTCCGAGGTCGTTACTCTATAGCACTGATCCTGAAGATCAAGATAAGGTAGCAGAATATAGAAAGAACATTTGGCAAATACGTCAAAACAACTTATGCGAACGCTATAAAAATGAGTATGAATTAGCCTTAGTTAGAAAACGTGAACAGGAAAACCAGAATAGACCACAACTTGTTCAATCTAAAAAATTTGATTTTGACTTCTAATATGTATTAGTTCAGCCTTTAATTAAATCAGTTGATCTGTCTATATACTTTCTATGGACGGATCAACTGAATTGGTCTTAGTGCAATTTGACCTATTTCTTAAAATAGTTTTCCATCTGTAATTGTTCAAGCGTATGCCATTGATAACGCTCATGTCCTGCAAAATTTTGTTTGATATATGCAATATGTTGAAGAATTCGCTTCTGATACTTTAACAGTTGTTGAATACGCTGATCATCATAATCAATATCTACCCGTTGTTGCCGCAGTGCTTGATAAAAGCAGCGGTAGTCCATATCCATATTTTTTAATATTTCCTTGGATGCCGCAGGGTGGAGTGGTTGGCTTAATCCAACTATTGAATAAGATTCACGCGTGACAAAGTCAGGGCGTATAAGGGATTCCTTTGCCACTTTTAATGTTGGTGCAAATGTATTTGATTTAACTTTGATATTTTGAAATGCCTGTTGAATTGAATTAATTAGTGCACTCGGTTGAATAGTATGTGCTGGTGCTGGCTTCTGCAAGCTGGGTGCAGCGACTGGAGCAGAAATGGGTGATTTCACTTTAGCCTGATGATCTTGTTGACTGTCGACTTTGATGAATTGTTTGAGTTTCTTATAGTTAATCGTATAGAAATTGGTTTGCAGCCATTTATTTTGTGCTAACTTTTCAATCACAAGAATCCCAGCTCGCTTTAACTTTGCAACAATTCGTTTGATTGTTGAGATGCTGTACACGCCAAGCGTGCTTTGCCACTGTTCATAACTATGGAACCAATATTTTTTTCCATTAAAGGTTTTTCCTTCGTTATTTTCTAAAAAGTAATGCAGCTTCTGTAAAAAATTGGCGGCAGCCACGCCAAACGCTTTTGCAAGCGTTGGCGAAGCAATCAGAGGATAGTCTCCAGAAATCAGGAGGTTATTATTGGTCTTGGACATGATTCGCCCCACGTAGCACACGTTGTGCACGTTCAATCATCTTGTGACGTTGATGTGTGCGGAATGCCCATAAAGAGGAGAAGTTATTATTTTGATTAAGCTTTCCGACTTTGAGAATTTGTTCATCATTCATTTCATGCATACATTCTCGAATGATTTGATGTGCTTGTTCAAGCTCTTTGAGCAAGGAATTTGCAGTATCAACAGCAATATAAAGATTGGCGAGTGTTTGACGCTGAGGATTTGAAATTGATTTGCCAAGTTCAACAATCAGTTGACCAGCTTGTTGTTTAGGTGTGCAAGAGTTTGCACCATGAAGAATTGCGTTCATAGTCGTTTCCTTGTGAGTAAGTTTATAAGGCTTACCAGCATCACTTTCCTACGGTGATGGTGGCAGCTTAACAGGAGTAGGAAATACCGCTCACAAGGTACGGCCAGCATAAAGCTGTCCTGTCAAGCCGCCATAACGACTGCTAAACAACAGGCAAAAAAATAGCCGCGAGTGCGACTGTATTTTGCACCTTGTGAATAATATCAGGTTCCTACGCCTGAACACAGATTTTGCTGTGTAGAGTTAGCTTAACTGGGTATCGCTTGAGCTGTCAACTCTGTGATTGGATCTTTTTACATATCTTAACATTAATTAATTTATTGATTCTGCTGAAGATATTTTTAATTTCTGACGGCTGGGAATTTGATTGTGAATCATGTTTGTGGTGGTTTGTTGAGCACAAATTTTAATCTTTGCTGTGTTTTTAACGGAAGTGATGCTAATGATGATCAGAATTTCTAATCAAGCAAATTGAAGCTGATTCGCTAAAAGAATGAGTTAAATAAATCATCGATTGTTTAGGGCTTCAACAACCATTAAGACTTTCTCTAAGCCTTCTCTGGTTTGAATTTGTTGAATCGGGATACCATCGGTTGCGGTATTGAATGCATTCATAAAATAATCAATCCATTCAGAATCATCGCCAGTGAGTGTTGATAAGCTTTGATAAAGACGAATCAGTAATAATCCAGCTTCACCATGTGCAGATGCGGGTTCTAATACAGCTGAGATTTCGATTTGGTTCATCGAAGCGAGATCGAGACCCATCACAGTAGCCAGTTGGGTTTGGCTAAGACCGAGTAAATCCGCGGTATTCAATACGGCTTCTGCTAAAACTGTTGCTGTACTGGCTGAGTTCATCCAAGCGACCTGCTGAGCTTTGCTGATTATTTATTCTATCTCATTTACAGGATATTACTGAAGAAGAGGGAACGTCAGTTTGATCGCTTTAAATCAGCCTGAGTAAATCGCAATCTTCTCATTAACAGCTCATTAGGCATTGATTCATCTCAATGCGTCGAATGTAAAAGCTGAGCTGCGCCGGATTTAATTCTTTATTTTATTGTTTTATTTTAATAGAGAACAACAGTCCATTTTAGCCTCATCCATCAAAGCAAAATGAGCCTATCGATCGGACGAATTTGACTCTATGGGAAAAATCAAAGACTTAATGCGATTACATTTGGTGAATCTGATTGTATAGATTTTAGTGCTTTGTAAAATTGACTAAAGCGCTGGATAAAATTAATATGGGCTCGCTGGCCTACATTGCCAGTCGGTTTTAGCAGACCGAATTCATCTAGCACATGACGTTTATATTTTTGGATATAAATTGAGTGTGGGAATCCTCTCGTCCCCCTTTTTTTCTATGGTAGGACGGAAGGGGGACACCTTTGGGTGTGCTGATTCCTAGATGATCAGTCTGCTAACCCCTTTTCGTTCTGCCACCATTATTTAGCAGTAATTGGTAGAACTTCTATAAACATCTAGGAGCTTCTTATGCTGTATCTGTCTTATTTAATTTGTGCCTCACCCCATGTTCAACCTTGTTGTGCTTTGCAACGAGGGCGATACGGCTAATTTTTATTATTCGTCTGTATTCAAACAATATTTTTACAAGAACAATCCAACGGTGGATGGCTAAGTCACGCCTATAAAATAAACCTTTTTATATCTGCTGGTGATTGTGCATTGCATTGAACATGCGGGAAATAACCATGACTGAATTAAGCAAACCCAAAATCATACCTATTGAACACCGTCCACAAAAATCTAAGCTATTTTTAAAGTGTGTGGTCTTGCCGATTGTGATCTTTCTGATCATTGGCAAAATCTTTTCCTTTGGTGCTTTCGGCTATATCTTCTTTGGATTTGACCTATTCTGGTTTGTGATCATTTACTACCTCTATCAATATGGAAATACCTATTTTGACGGAATGACCGAACAACTGAAACGTCAGGGTGAAACTTTTAATTATCAAAACCGTGGTGTCTGGATTAACTCTCAGGACAAAACCATCATCCTGTTTGATCAGCCTGATCAACGTCTAGTGAAATATCCTTTCGACTACATTACCTCTGTGGGTCATTACAATCTGGTTGAAGATCGCTTTAGAACGACAACCACGGTGATCAGTAACCCAATGATGGGAACTCATGTTAACCAACAAGTCCATCGGACACCGATGAAACGTGAGTTCCAAGTCAATATTGGCACACGAGATCCATTCAAACCGAATTACAGCCTAAAAGTTCTATTTCCATGGCGTAGTCCACAAATGGCCAGTGAAATCCGTCAATTATTATCGGCTGATCATTATCAATAACAACAATATAAAAATTTAAGGCAGTCAATCATGATGATTTCAAAATCGTTCATGCCATCAGTTCTAATGATGGCAATCAGTACAGCAATGGTCGGGTGTGGCGGTGGTTCGGGAGGAGAGTCCAGTTCATCCAATGGTGGTGGAACGGAAAATCCTAATAATGGCAGTACCAATCCTAAGCCTGTAACTTGTGCTGAAACTCAATATCTAGAAGAGGGGACATGTAGAAATAAGGCGCCGCAGAATATTCAGGCATTCTCATTGAGTAACCTGATCCAAGGTCAAAGCTATCCATTATCGCTGCAAACAGATCAAGGTCTAGTAGTAACGTTTAGCAGTAACACACCCAACATCTGTAGTGTAAGTGGCGGTGAACTTAAAGCGCATAAAGTCGGTCAGTGTAATCTGGTATTGACACAGGCAGGGACGGCAAAAGTTCTAGCACTGAATAGCAGCATGACCGTCAATGTGAGTTGTGCGGCTGAGCAATATCTAGAAAATAATGTGTGCGTGAATAAGCTCAAGCAAACCATTACCCCACTAAAAATCAAATATATCCTGACGGAGAGTGTGTATTCACTGGATACGGAATCCAGTGCCAAACTACCTGTCACGATTAGCAGCCTTTCTTCATCAACCTGTACCTATAGTCTGGGAGAACTCAAGGGGATTGGTGCGGGGGCATGTACCCTTAAACTCACCCAGGAGGGTGATACCAAAACACTGGCAGCAGAGAGCCTGACCATCAGTTTTGATGTATTTAAAGCTTCATCTATGAGCGAGGCACCCGATATCAACAACTGTTATGCAGGCAAGCTCAGTGCAAATTTTAGAAATGAATTTTTAAATGAAATCAATACGGTTCGTGCCTTGCATGGGCTGCCAAGTATTACATACGACTATGCCCATGAAGATGAGATGATGCAGACGGCGCTGATTCTTGCTGCAAACAACATCTTGACCCATTACCCAGAATCAAACACAAACTGCTATTCAGATATTGGTGCGGTAGGTGCAAGGACCAGTAGCCTTGAGATGGGGGTGAGACAGAATAAGAATGACTATTCACCTGCCGAAAGCATTACCAATATGGTGCATGATAAATTAAACCTTTTTGCTGGAGATGTGGGACATCGACTCTGGATGCTGAATCCTTTCTTACAAAAATCGGCGTATGGTTCAGTTAATGCGCCATCATTTAAAGATACCCGATTCCCTTATGTGGTCGGTACGTCCTACAAAGTGGTTTATCCCTTCGACAATCCAACCACTGCACCACTCGGTGTGATTGCCTATCCCTACCACAACTATCCAGCCAAATATTATATGGCGGGTTCAATTCTCTCGATTTCAGTTTTAACCGATCAAAAGAATTTCTTTGCCAATCGAAATGTGGATTACGCCAAAGCCACTGTTGTAGTCACTGAACGAAGTAGTGGAGCTAAACAGAAGATCAGCAATATACGCTATGAAAATATCGGTGTTCCCAACCATATCCAATTTAACTTCGACGATTTGAAACTGAACGTGATCTACGATGTCAAACTCAGCAATGTCTTGGTGAATGGTCAGCCTAAAGAATATTCCTACTGGTTTAACGTGAATGATCGGTAAGCGAAAATAAGGACAACAACAAAATGAGATGTATGATTAAAGAATTTCTTGTCACGAGTATCTCGCTGCTCATGATACACACCGCGACGGCTCAACCTATTTCTGCCTCATCTTTAACACTGGAGCAAGGCTTATCCTGTCTGGATTGGACTGAAAATGAACAATCTTTTAATAACCAACTGGCGTTGGGTGACAGGGCAGATATACCAACACCAGCGATCGCCAAACTTCAGAAACAATTTCAAAAGCAATATAGCAAGCAAGAGACGACCATTATCGATGATTCAGACGATGAAAATTTCTGTCAGGACTGCCCTGAAACAACCGTCTATCGTCCTAGAAACAAAAGCAATCCGATTCAACGCATTGAGACCTCAATGCATGTCAGTGTTGCAGGAGCAAGTACATCGATCTATCGTCGAGATGACATCGCCACAACTAAACAAAAAATTGAGAGCGGATTAAATATTAAATTCAGTCGCCATACAGGGCAGCAATTCAAAAGCTTTAAACAGCAGTGGGATAAAGCTTCTATGCATGATGATCAAAATAGAAGTAAAACCCAAAAAGTCTTTCAGCAATATCCACATTTAAAGGTCTTTAATGGCGAAGTCTTCCAAAATCAAAAGATCTATACACCCAAACAGATTTATATTTATAGCCAGCCCTATAAACGTGACACTTCTTATCTGAATGATATGATTGCTTTTATCAGTCTTTATGACAACCCAGTCAATTCTTCACAACACATTTTACAGTGTGGCTTTATTGACAATGTGTTTTAACTTCCAAATAAATAAAGAGTCAAATCAAATGAAAAAATTAATATTCGCAGGATTATGTTTAAGTCTTTCAACACTAGCTTGTGCTGGTGCAAAAGAAAGCCTAGTAGGAAAGCGTCTGGTCTTAGATTTGCCAGATACCGAATGTGCGGGATTATCTTTTGCCAAAAATGGTAAGGACGCAGCAATGTATGCCGAAATGGGGCAATGCCAAGATCCTTTACCACTTCGAGTAAAATGGCTAGATGACAAGACCTTTATTCTAATTGAGAAAGTACGAACGAATAATATTTCTCCACCACGTAGCTATTTATATAAAGTTCAAAGCGTTAATCAGCATTATGTAAAATTGACCCAGATATGGACGGGGTGGGGAGATTCAAAAGACGATACGCTAGGCTATTATTTTAAATAGCTTGATCTAAGGTAGGCTAAATATATAAAGCTAAAGCGATAATTGACCAGAGGTTTTTAAAACATGAATTACTACGCAGAGGATCCCTTCTAGATAATTTAAACTAGGAGGTAATATGCAAAAGCTGAAATTTCAGTACCAGCGCCCTGTAAAAATCGATCCTAATGATGGTATCCGAAAACGATATCCCCATATGAGGAATGCTTATTTTAAAAAGTTCAGTACATATCCAGAACGTAGTTTCTATTTTTTTCATTTGATCGAATATAAGGATTATCCTTTAAAACTTCGTGTTGCACGAGGTTCTGGTTTGCCAGAAGAATGGGATGATCTTCCATCTTCAGTCTACAAGGTAGCTAAAAGCTGGAAGCATAATTCCAAAAGAAAGCATCAGTACTTTAAAGAGGATGTTGCCTAAAATTTATTTTATCTAAAAATAAAGGAATAGTTTTTCCCTTATTTTTTGCTTAATGCCGAATTTAATAATTACATACTTATCTAGCAGTAGCGGATGATTTGACGACTGTAGAAAACTTAGCTCAAATTTAGCTTAATAGCTGCCCTAAAAAATGGGTAAGTATTAGATAGATCGGATTTGAGCTTATTCATACTCCTTTTGCTGATATTGGTAATAGTTTCGAACATATTCATTCTCAAATGTTGAGGAGAGAGATTTACTTTAATAAAACTTTTTAGTATTTTGTTAGCAAATCAGTAGTATTTCCATCGCTATGCGTTCAAGTAGGTTGTCTAAGCTTATACTCGCATTTATCCTGTTTTTGTTTACGATAACAATTACCGGAGTTCATGCGTGGGCGCCTGTCTTACTTGAGAATATTGAACACCAACATGAGTTAAGTATTGTCGTTGAGGATGATGCATCAAGTCATTGGTCTTTGCAGCATTATAGTGATTCTCTTAAAAACTCTACTGATCATGACGCTGAAGCACATAGCTGGAAGAACATTGATGAGCCAATTTATCATCATTCAGTAAAACCAATTTCTTCTGATAGTGATCTAAGCATAGATCCAGTCTTTATTCTGAGTTTCGCACTTCCACTAGTTTTATTCTTTTTCCAGCTTTTTGAAAAGCCTATTTATCGAGCCTTTTTAAAGCGGCGATCCCCTCTAGTATTTAGTAATTCTTATACCTACTCTAAAAACTTAATCGTCCTACATAATTGATTTTTCTATACAAAAATTAATTTTAATTTTTTTGTATAGGTAAAGTCATGTCTAAAAAATATCAGATATTTCTTACCTGTGGATTTGTAGCAACAGCAGCAAATGTATTCGCAGAAACGAATTATGCTGAACTACAAAAGCAGGTAATCGCAAGTGATGCTGTACTCAATAGCTTAAAGCAGTCCGAGCAAGCTTATGAAATTAATCAAAAGTTTGCTGGTAGATTAAATAATCCGACTTTCAATGTGGAGTTGGATAATCTCGGTAATTCTAAACTGAAGGATTTGGATGGCCCAACAACCTTATTGGGACTGTCACAAGAGATTCCTCTTAGTAATAAACTTTCCTTGAGAAAACAGATTGCGAGTTTTCAAGGTGATCGTAATCAGTTCGAAATAGCAAAGCGTCAGGCTGAACTCAAAGCAGATTTAAGAATCTGTATGGCGAATTGGTATGTAGCTACTCAGCGTGCTGAAATTTATTCTTCTGAGAGTAAATTGAATGCCAGACAAGCTAACGTTCTTTCCGAACGGCTTAAGTACGGGCGAGTAATTCCTTCCGATGCTCAGCTAAGCATAGCACTTTCATCTGAGTCGAAATTGCGCCATCAAAATGAAGTGAAGAAGATTCAGTTCCAGAAAAATCTGTGTTCTAAGTTCACTTCCAACCTGCCAAGTAATGCATTGGAGGTTCCGTTAAGCTTTAATTTCACAAACAAAATAAGTTTGTCTGAGCAAGAAGCAACGCTGAGTTCGAAGCTGAAAAAGACTCAGTTTGAACTGGCCCGCAAAGAAGCAATACCAGATATTACTTTGGGAGTCGGGGTTAGGAACTACCAAGAAACCAATGACAAAGTCTTCCAAGTTTCAACGTCAATACCCCTCAATATCTTTAATCGAAATAAGGGCAATATTGCGATTGCTCAAGCAGAGCATACGAAAGCAGAAACACAGTCTATGCTTTTGAGTCGTAACTCTAAAATTGAATTGGAAAACAAATCTATTGAGGTTTCCAATTTAATTGATGCGATTAAGCAATATGATCAAACCGTTTTGCCCGCAACAAATGAAAGCCTGCGAATTGCAGAGATGGGTTACCAAGCAGGGAAAAACTCTTTACTTGAGTTCAATAACATCAAGCAAATTTGGCTAGACAAACATCTTGCTCGATTCGATTTGTGGTTGGCTTTGCAGACAGAAATTGCAGAAGTCGAGCGCAACTACATTACTCATTTAGATCAAGAATAAGGGCAAGAATATGAATAAACAAACCAATACATTGATTGCAACTGGTGTCGTTGCCTTACTTATCGTCTTATGTGCTATTGCTTGGTATAAAACCGGTAATAAGACACAAGTGAGTGGACATGGTGAGGTCGCCGAAGAAAAAGTAGCTGTAGCTGGAGATGAGAAAGGACCTCACGGTGGTCGGTTGTATCGAGATGGAGATTTCTCTGCTGAGGTTAAGATATTTGAAGAAGGAGTGGAACCACACCTCCGTGTTTATGGGTATTTGAATGACAAGCCGCTTAAACCTGAAGACTTAAAAGCGAATATATACATTAAGCGTTTAGATGCTGAGCAAAATATTCAATTTAAACCAGAGAGTGATTACTTGATTGGAAATGAAATTGTCTATGAGCCACATTCGTTTTTAATGGTTGTAAATGTCGATTATCAAGGGAAAAAACATACTTGGAAGTGGGATACGAAAGAAGGTCGTGTCACCATGTTAGACAGTAGTATTAAGAGCAGTGGTTTAGAGCTCTTAAAAGTTGAACCAATGATGTTTGAAAATGCTTTGGAACTGAAAGGTGAGTTGAAGTTTCCTGATAATTTTGAAAGCCTTGTTGCACCAAAAGCCAGTGGAACACTGATAAAAACCTACCGTAATATTGGGGATAAAGTAAGTCAAGGAGACTTACTTGCTGTTGTCCAAAGCCAAGATTTAATTCGTTTGAATGCGGATCGTAAAGTTGCTTTGGATACTCTACAGTTTGCTCGACAAAAAATGGAACAAGAACGAGCATTATGGCAAAAGCGTGTATCACCTGAGATTGATTATATTTCTGCAAAGAGAGATTTTGATGCTGCTCAAACTCGTGCAAATGAGTTGAATAACTTAATAAGCTCTTATGGCGGTTCAGGTAATGGAACAGTTGAAGTTCGTGCAGCAATGTCAGGAACAATATTAGAAATCCTTGGTGCTGTTGGATCTAATGTAAGCTCTTCAACCCCTATTTTTAAAATCGCAAATACTTCGCAACTCTTGGCGGTAGTAAATGTTCCTGCTGACAAGCTTAATGCTATAAACCCTACAAACAGAGTCAAAGTTAAACCTCAAAGTCCGACAGGCACAGAAGAGGCATTGGGCAAGATCAAATATATTAGTGATGTCATCGATACTAAAACACGTACAGCGAAGGTATTTATTGAGATACCAAATCAGTTTAAGTGGCGTTCTGGACAGTTAATCACGGCTCAAATTTTTGAAAATCAAAGTCAAAAGCCAATGGTTGTACGTGAAGATGCGTTACAGAATTTCCGTGATTGGGACGTGGTATTCATTCGTGTTGGTAACGATTTTGAAGCTCGACCTCTGGAGCTTGGCGATAAATACAATGGGTATGTGGAAGTTAAATCTGGATTACGAATAGGACAGGTTTATGCCGCAGGAAATTCATATCTTTTAAAAGCAGAGCTAGGTAAATCTGGCGCTACTCATGACCATTAAGGGGAGTAGCGAATATGTTTGATCAGATTGTTAAACTCTCGATTAAGAATCGTTGGCTTGTACTCATCGTATTCCTATTTGTCGGTGCATTGGGGGCTTATAACTATTTTAAGCTACCAATTGATGCTGTTCCCGATATTACGAATGTACAAGTTCAGATTAATAGTGAAGCTCAAGGACTCTCTCCAATGGAGATGGAGTCTCAGGTGACTTATCCTATTGAAACGGCTTTGGCTGGTATTCCAAATTTAGACTATACCCGATCAGTCTCTCGGTATGGCCTGTCACAAGTGACGGCAATTTTCAAAGAAGGGACGGATATTTATTTTGCCCGACAATTAGTGAATGAGAAGCTACAAGGGGTGACACCAAATCTTCCCGTTGGAATTGCAACTTCTATGGGGCCTGTTTCTACAGGACTTGGCGAAATCTTCATGTATACCGTTGAAAATGCCAAGAACAATCCTAATCCACTTTCACCAACGGAATTACGCACCTTACAAGACTGGGTGATTAAACCTCAGCTTCGAAATGTAGAGGGTGTTAATGAAATCAATACCATTGGTGGTTATCTCAAACAATTTGTAGTTCAACCTGATTATGCTTATTTACGTAGCATAGGGCTGGATCAGAAGGCGATTTTAGAGGCTATCTCTAAGAACAGCATGAATAAAGGCTCGGGGTATATTGAGAAAAATGGTGAACAGTATTTGATTCGTTCTGATTCTCAAATTAACTCAATTGAGCAAATCCAGAATATCCCGATTACGACGAGCAATGGTTATATCCTCAGATTGAAAGATGTTGCCAAAATATCTATTGGTCACGAATTACGTACAGGTGCCGCAACTAAAGATGGGCAAGAAATTGTACTGGGTACAGCATTCATGCTTATCGGTGAGAACTCACGAAATGTTGCTCATGCTGTTGATCAAAAACTACAGCAAGTTCAAAAATCATTACCAGAAGGTGTAGAAGCAAAAGCGGTCTATAACCGTACAACTTTGGTTGATGCAACGATACAGACGGTGAAAAAGAATCTTTTAGAAGGTGCGATTCTAGTAATCGTTGTTCTGTTTGTATTTCTTGGTCATTTCCGTACTGCGCTGATTACAGCTCTAGTTATTCCATTATCCATGCTGATGACAATCACAGGTATGGTGAACCAAAAAATTAGTGCAAACCTTATGAGTCTTGGGGCACTAGATTTCGGGATTATTGTAGATGGTGCTGTTGTAATTGTTGAGGCTTCCTTAGCAAAGTTGGCAATTAAACAAAAAGAGCTTGGGCGAGTTTTAACAAGGCAAGAACGCTTTACGACTGTGTTTGAGGCGACTAAAGAATCCCGCAAAGCGATTCTCTATGGTCAATTGATCATTATCTTGGTGTATCTACCTGTAATGACTTTGACTGGTGTTGAAGGAAAGATGTTTACACCAATGGCTGCAACAGTGGTTATGGCTTTAGTGGCAGCAATGATACTTTCAATTACGTTTGTCCCTGCAATGGTGGCATTGGTCACTACCGGTGAAATTAAAGAAGAAGAGTCAAAAATCGTTCATGGTATCAAAAGGTTTTATAACCCAATTTTAGATTGGTCTTTAAATCACAGATATTTGCTAATTGCTTTTGTCTCTATTTTCTTTGTTTTTAGTGCAAGTCTTTCGACTCGTTTAGGTTCAGAGTTTATACCTTCCTTGGATGAGGGAGATGTGGCACTACATGCTTTGCGTATCCCTGGCACGTCGTTGACTCAAGCAATTGAAATGCAATACACGTTAGAAAAAGAGATTAAGAAAATTCCAGAAGTTCAGACTATTTTTGCCAAAGTAGGGACTGCTGAAATTGCGACTGATCCTGTTCCACCTAACGTTGCAGATAACTTTGTCATGCTGAAACCTCGTAGTCAGTGGCCTAATCCTGATAAGGAAAAGTCTGCGGTTGTTGCTGAAATTGAACGCGTATCTAAAGGCGTATATGGAAACAATTATGAGTTTACACAGCCGATTCAAATGCGTTTTAACGAACTTATTTCAGGTGTCAGAACCGATGTTGCCGTAAAAATTTATGGTGATGATTTGGAACAGTTACTTGAATCAGCAAACGCTGCCGCTAAGATTTTAGAGGGAGTCAATGGTACTGCTGATCTTAAAGTCGAACAGATGTCTGGTTTACCCATGGTTTCTGTTGAGCTGAAAAAAGACATGATTGCCAACTATGGGCTTGATGCAGAGGATGTGCAAAAACAGGTTTCTAGTCTAATTACAGGCGAGACAGCAGGTAAGGTGTTTGAAGGAGATCGAAAGTTCGACATTGTGGTACGCATGGACCAAAACTCGGTAACAGACCTAGAGAAGCTTTATCAGATTCCTGTGAGTTTAGCTGATGGTTCGAGTGTTCTTTTATCAGAATTGATCGAGTTAAAAAATGTTCAAGGACCAAACCAGATTTCTCGCGAAAATGGTAAACGTCGTATCGTCATTACAGCAAATGTTCGTGGAACTGATATTGGTAGTTACATTTCAGAAGCACAATCTAAGCTGACTGCTGATTTTAAATTACCAGATGGTTATTGGCTGACTTGGGGCGGTACGTTTGAGCAAATGGAATCTGCTTCAAATCGTCTTATGGTTGTAGTACCGATTGCTTTAATTCTGATCTTTGCCATGATCTATATGGCTTTAGGTAATGTTAGAAACAGTATCTTGGTATTCACAGGTGTGCCATTTGCACTAACAGGTGGTGTGATTGCTTTAGCACTACGTGATATCCCATTCTCCATTTCTGCGGCTGTGGGTTTCATTGCCTTATCGGGTGTTGCTGTGCTGAATGGTTTGGTTCTTGTTTCAGCCATTCAGCGACTTAGAGTTCAAGGTGAAAGTGTCATTGATGCAGTGAAACATGGTGCAATGGAAAGACTCCGTCCCGTGTTGATTACAGCTTTGGTCGCTTCATTAGGTTTTATTCCGATGGCCTTAAACGTAGGCATTGGCTCTGAAGTTCAGCGCCCAATTGCAACTGTCGTTATTGGTGGGATTATTTCATCAACCTTACTGACTTTGATTATTTTGCCAACCTTATATGTGTGGTTTAACCAAGGTAGGTCAAGAAAATCAAACGATGCTGCTGAACAGGTTGTTTAGGGGCATCTTTAATGACAAATATATTGCGAGATAAACAAAGCAAATTTGTGATGATGTGGCTAGTCTGCATGATCAGTCTCGCTTTATGTTTGCACTTTAATGAGCATGTAACTGTAAATGAATTTCAGAGACACGTTTCAATTGATGCAATTCACTCTCACCATCATGAGATAAGTCAACAACATTCACATAGTCACCAAGATAATTACTATGAACATTTTGTTGGCTATGACGCACTTAAATCGACCGCTTTAGCCCATCTCTTAAAGGGGATATCGATTCTAGATTGGTCAAAAGAATATGTTTATCTGATGGTGAGTCGTATTTTTAAACCGCCCAAAAAGTTAATGGATTTTCAATTCATTTTAAATTTTGGAGTTTGATATACATGCAAATTATTGCTTCACACATTGTGAAATTAAGTGCTTACATAAAGCTATTACTTGCTTTATTCATTACATTGGTAAGTCCTACACTTTTTGCTCATGGAGTAGCAGAAGGTGATAAGGGCTATATTCAAGAAATTTATGGCGTTCAAGTAATTCCATTCATCTATTTGGGTGCGAAGCATATGGTCACTGGATATGACCATCTATTATTTCTTGTTGGCATTATCTTCTTTTTATATCGAATGAAAGATATCGGCTTATACGTCAGCCTATTTGCACTTGGGCATTCGATTACGATGCTGGTAGGTGTTTATTACAACATCTCGATAAACGCCTACATCATCGATGCAATCATTGGTTTTTCAATTGTTTATAAGGCTCTTGATAACTTGGGGGCTTATCAACGTTGGTTTGGTTTTCAACCAAACACGAAAATCGCGACTTTAATTTTTGGTCTGATTCATGGTTTTGGACTCGCAGTAAAAATTCAGGAATATGAAGTTCCGAGTGATGGACTGTTGGCAAATTTAATCTCATTCAATATTGGGGTTGAATTAGGTCAGTTTATGGCTCTGTGCATCATCTTGTTATTAATGACGTTTTGGAGAAAGACACCTTATTTCTTTAAAACAGCTTATCAAAGCAATGTCTTCCTCATGTTTCTCGGTTTTTTACTTGTTGGCTATCAACTTACTGGCTTCATTACTCAATAAGGATCTAAATTATGTATAACGCTGAAATTCCAAAAGATATCGAATTACCTTCATCAAAAAAGTTAATTAAATCAACAGCAATTGCTGCCGTAAGTGCTGTTGTTGTGCTAGTTACCTGTGTCATGCCTGCGGAGTATGCAATTGATCCGACAGGTATGGGTAAAGTGCTTGGTTTAACGAAAATGGGAGAAATCAAACAATCACTAGCTGAAGAGTCAGAAAATGGTATCAATGCTGCACAGGCAGTGAATAGTGTTGAACAAATATCAGTGGAAACTTCGACTCAAACGGCAGCTGATAATGCTCAAATGATTATGCCTGCTATTAATAAAGAGAGCATTAGTATTGAGCTTAAACCGGGCCAAGCAACCGAAGTGAAACTGACAATGCCACAAAGTGCAAGTGTCAACTTTGATTGGAAAGCAGTAGGAGGCGGTCTTAACTATGATACTCATGGTGATCCAGTGAATGCTCCTAAAGGGTTCTATCATGGCTATGGTAAAGGAAAGAATGAGACAACTCAGCAGGGCGTCTTAAAGGCAGCTTTTGATGGCAAACATGGTTGGTTCTGGCGTAACCGTACTGAAAATCCAGTGACTGTAACTCTACTTGTAGAAGGGCAGTTTAGTGAAATGAAGAAAGTCTTTTAAGTTTTGATCAATCTCCTTGGAATAATATTCCAAGGAGATTCAATTGCTAAAGAAGTCAGGTTCTAAAAGGAATCCATAAGATGCTAGAAGTACTAAAAAACACAACATATCGGCATTTGTTTTTGGCCCAAGTAATAGCGCTAATCGGAACGGGGTTAATCACAATCGCCCTAGCTTTACAGGCATACGATATTGCAAAGGGAGACGCAGCCCAAGTTCTCGGTATTGCATTGGCAATTAAGATGATTGCTTATATCGGTGTAGCACCTATAGCATCTGCATTTGCTGAGAGATTACCAAGAAAACAAGTATTGGTTGGACTAGATGTTATTCGAGCATTAACAGCATTGTGTCTACCGTTTGTGACGCAAATTTGGCAAATTTATATTCTCATTTTTATTTTGCAATCTGCTTCTGCTGCATTTACACCAACATTTCAGGCAATGATTCCAGATGTTCTTCCTGAAGAAAAAGACTATACCAATGCTTTGTCATTGTCTCGCTTAGCCTATGATTTGGAAAATATTATCAGTCCAATGCTGGCAGGTTTCTTACTCACTGTCATGAGCTACCATAATCTGTTTTTAGGAACAGTATTGGGTTTTATCGGTTCTGCTTTGTTTGTAGTAAGTGCAAAATTACCAGTTGCCAAAGTACCTGAATTTAGAGGTGTTTATAGTCGTATAAAGCAGGGAGCTAAAATTTATTTTAATACGCCAAGACTTAAGGCTTTGCTTGCTTTAAATCTAGCAATTGCATCGGCGAGTGCGGTTGTGATTGTAAATACTGTTGTACTGGTTCAATCGACATTTAAACTTACTGAAAATGCAACGACATGGGCATTTGGTTTATTTGGTCTTGGATCAATGTTATCGGCTTTTGTTTTGCCAAAGATATTGGATAAATTTCCTGATCGATCAGTTATGTTGACTGGTACAACAATTCTTGTAATCGGGCTGTTAAGTGGTTATTTCATTACATCCTATAATGGTTTGCTTGCACTCTGGTTTGTACTTGGTATTGGATATTCTGTTTCACAAACACCTACAGGCCGTTTAATTCGCAAGTCTGCATCGAGTGAGAATAGAACGTCATTGTTTGCTGCCCAATTTGCTTTCTCTCATGCTTGTTGGTTAATTACTTATCCATTAGTTGGATGGTTAAGTACCAATATAGGCACATTACAGACTTTTATTCCGATGGCTGTTATTGCGATTATTGCTCTCATTCTTGCATTACGTTTATGGACAACTAAAGATGAAGATTTTCTAGCACATAGCCATGATGATTTACCCGCAGACCACGATCATGTGGTTCAGCACCAAGTCAATGGTGTACATGTGCATGAGTATGTGATTGATGACTATCATCAAAAGTGGCCTAAATAATTCTTTTCGACTAATGGCTTAGAAGTAACCCGTTTATTTGTTGTACAATTTCAAACTTGTTTTATCGTTCAATAAAAAAGGTGAACAACATGAAAAAACTAATCTTTGTATGTTTAATGGGGCTTGCGGTAACAAATGCTTTTGCTCATTCAGGTGGTACGGATTCTTCAGGCTGCCATACGAATAGCAAGACAGGGGATCGTCACTGCCACTAATGGTACAAAAAAGGAAGCTTAGCTTCCTTTTTTATTAAGAAATAAAACTATAAGTTTATGCACCAATATATAGAATCAAGCCACAGAATGCAGAGGCAAAAATCACATACATGACTTTGACTTCAAAATGGAACAAGGCGATGAATGCTGCAATTGCAATGAATGCGGCTTCATAGTTGAAAGAATGGTTGAATCCATTGGGCCATAAAACGTGATAACTGAAGAAGAGTGCTAAATTCAATATTACTCCTACAACAGCAGCAGTAATTGCAGTCAAAGGTGCAGTAAACTTTAATTCATTGTGTGTTGATTCAATCACTGGGGCGCCAGCTAGAATGAAAATGAAAGAAAATAGAAACGTAAACCAAGTAACAATGACAGCACCTAAGGCACCTGCTAAAAATACATGATCACTTCCTAAAAGTGCATGATTAAAGCCACCTAAAAATCCGACAAATGCAACAACCATAATCAGTGGGCCGGGTGTACTTTCACCTAGTGCTAAACCATCGATCATTTGTGTTGGACTCAACCAACCATAAAAATTTACAGCACCTTGATACACGTAAGGTAATACCGCATAAGCTCCACCAAATGTTAGCAGTGCCGCTTTAGTAAAGAACCAAGCCATTTGTGTATAGGCATGCTCCCATCCCAAGGTAAGAGTCAAACCTATAATGGGTGTAAACCATAAAATTGCACCGATAAATAAAATTTTTCCTAAGTGCTTCCAACTAAATATGGCATGTTCTGGGGTTGGAGTATCATCATCAATTAATGCTGGACCATAATCTTTTTTACCTTGCTGATGTGAACTTCCACCAGTAAAAAAGCTTGGATATTTTTTACTTGCCAAGTATCCAATGATTGCAGCGCTTAGAACAATTAAAGGAAACGGAAGGTTAAAGAAAAAGATAGCAACGAATGCAAGTGCAGCAATTGCCCATAAAAACTTATTCTTTAATGATCGGCTGCCAATCCGGTAAGTTGCATGAAAGACAATAGCAACAACAGCTGGTTTGATTCCATAAAAGAGACCAGCAATGATAGGAACATCACCAAACTTTACATAGACCCATGAAAGGGCGATCAGGATAAATAAAGAAGGTAAAACGAATAAGACACCAGCAACAATACCACCTATAGTCCTGTGCATTAACCAACCTATGTAGGTTGCTAATTGTTGAGCTTCAGGTCCGGGTAATAACATGCAGTAGTTGAGAGCGTGTAAGAAACGTTTTTCAGAAATCCAACGTTTTTGTTCAACGAGTTCTTGGTGCATGACAGCGATTTGTCCTGCTGGCCCACCAAAACTAATGAACCCCAATTTCAGCCAGAATAGAAATGCTTGCCAAAATGAAATTGACTGTATTTCTTGTTCTGGTTCTATAACAAGTTCTTGTTCCATGATTATTCTCTTGATAGGTTGGCATATAAGCCATCGAAAATGTGATTCGATAATGCAAATAATTGATCATCGTCACTTATCTGACTTCGAATTCCTTGAATAACTTTTTCAATACCGATTGCTTCGGGAGGTTCAATCCCACCTACATCAAGGTAATGAACAATTTCAGCGATTTTCTTTAATGCAGGTGTTTCTAGATCAAAACTATGTAAAAGAACTTCGAAGGTCACCCAATGATTGATATGACTGAAAGTTGCACCATCAAAATCGAATCCTAATGCCTCTTCTGGGCAGTCACTTGGCGTTTCTAACCAAATGAATGTTGGTGAGGTATCAATAAATGTCTTGATTAGCCATGCAGAAGCTAGGCGATCAATCCAAGGTCTTTTACGAGTTGCCCAAATTCTGTTTTGATAACTAGCTTTATCGAGAAGTTGAATATGAGCTTGTATTGCTAGTGGTTCATTCACTTCACCAAGACGTGCAATTGAAAGTTCTAAAGAGGAAAGCTCATTTAGAACCTGTGCTTGAGTTTCATCGGGGTAGTAGTCAATTTCTACAAGCGCATCGATACTTTTTCTTAATTTCCGGATTTGCTTGAGCAGCTCTTTCTTTTCATCTTTGGTCTGCCGATCTCTTAATTCAGACAGTTGTTTATAGAGAGCATCGTATTCTTCTTTCCGACTGAAAAAAGAAGCAAGCTCAAGATTTAAGGGTTGTTCTGCATGAAAGATATAAGCAGCCCCTTGTTCTGAGATAACATCATTAGCAATAGGATCAAACTTTTCACTATGGGAAATAGGGAGCAAATAGACGCCATCTCTTAGAATTGCTGCGCCGCTTGCTTTGAGAGATCGCCAGACTCTCATACGAGTGGTTGTATTCTGTGTAGGTAGCGAGGATATGAGCAAGGATATTTTCATGTAATATACTCAACTTATTTGTTTATTATATTACATTGCTTGTATCGTGGTACAAATATTAAGAACTGATTTCTTATATCAGGATAAATATTAAGACGGGCGGCAGACAAGCTTTGATTGAAGTAAAATTAAAGTTGAAAACTATTCGATGTGTTTACGTTACTGATCTATTGTGTTGAAAAAAGGCTCAGTCGTAGTTAGCTTGTAGAGATGGCAATTTCTATTTTGAAGATTATGTTAGATAGCTTTAAAAAGTTTATGCTTAAGTTGTATATTATTATTTTTAGAAATAATAATATCTTAGTTATTAAGCTATATTCATAGTCGAATTTTTAAAAGCTTAAAATAAATAATTGGGGATAATAATGCGCATTGAAAAAATTAAAGTAGAAGGTTTTAGGCTTCTTGAGAATGTCGAATTCGGATTGGAAGAGAATTCAACTGTAATTGTTGGACGTAATAATAGTGGAAAGACATCTTTTACCAGTATTTTTGATTGTTTTTGTGGTGAATCTGGAACAAGATTTCGGCTAGAGGATTTTTCAGTTTTATCACGAGAAAAATTTTTAAAAGCTAAAGAATTAAGAGAGGCGGGGGAAAGTTCAGAAGTAATATTCGAAACACTTCCTCGAATTTCTCTTATACTTACATTTCAATATAATAAACTTTCTCCTGATTTAGGTTCTCTATCCCCTTTTATTATTGATTTAGATGAAGACTCTACAACGGCTATTGCGCGAGTTGAGTATCGGCCTATTTTGAAAAATATGCATTTGCTTTTTGACCTTACCCCATCTTCCGCAGTGGTTGAACCTCGTACACATTTTTATAAAAATTTGAAGGGTAATTTGTCTAAAGCTTATGGGGTTCATGTAAGTGCAATTGATCCTACTGATAGTACAAATACGAGAGATTTTGAAGGCACATCTGCTTTAACAGCATTATTACAATGTAACTTTGTATTAGCTCAAAGAAATCTTGATAAAACAAAACTAGGGGATGCTGATGTAATAGGTAAATTGCTTAGTGAGCTATTTAAGACAGCTACAGCACCATCTGCTGCTGAGGCAGATCAAAATTTAGCTATAAGATTAAAGCAATCTGTTGAAAATATTGAGCATAATGTCCAACTCGACTTTGATGGCATGCTTAAAGAATTATTACCAGTTATGAACGTAATGGGATTTCCAAGTCTTAATGATACTGAGATAAGACCAGAGACATCATTAAACGTGGAATCATTATTATCAGGGCATACTAAGGTCGTTTATAGCGGAGTTGATGGAGTACATTTACCAGAAGGGTATAATGGTCTAGGAACCCGTAATTTGATTTACATGTTGCTACAGTTAGCAAGCTATCACAAAATCTATAGATCAAAATCAATTAGCCCCGCTACTCATTTAATATTTATTGAAGAGCCAGAAGCTCATTTACATCCTCAAATGCAGGAGGTTTTTATCAATCAATTAAATGTGGCTGTTCAAAAATTATCGGAAAATTATTCTAACAAAGATAAATGGAATATCCAGTTTGTTATCACAACACACTCCCCACATGTTGCGAATGCTGCAAAATTTGATGCTGTTAGATATTTTTATAATGAAATTCATAAGATAGAAAACGTACGTCAGACAAAGGTTAAAGATTTTAAGAAGGGGTTGAGTAGTATTTCTGTTAAAGATCAAAAATTTTTACATCAATATATGACCTTAACGAAATGTGATCTTTACTTTGCTGATAAAGCTATCTTAGTTGAAGGGACAACAGAACGTTTATTAATGCCAAAGTTATGTCAATTAGTTGATGAGTCTCTTGATGAACCACAAAAACTAGCCAGACAATATGTTACTTGTGTTGAGGTTGGTGGAGCACATGCGCATATTTTTTATCCACTCCTTGACTTTCTGGAGTTGAAAACGTTAGTAATCACTGATCTAGATTCAACAAAAAAAGGCAAAATAACTAAGAATGGAAAACAGGAAGATGCATGGGTGAAATGCCCAGTAGTTGATGGTCAGAATACATCTAATGCTGCCATTAAAAACTGGTTTTATCCTAAAGAAGTCGATGATACTGGTAAAGTTAAGAAAAAAGCTAAAAATGAGGATAGTCAAATTTCCCCGTCAGTCTTGATTGCTAAAACTGCTCAAGAGAAACAAATTAAGTTCCGTAGAATTGCATATCAAATACCAGAAGATCCAGAAACTAATATATGCGCTAGAAGTTATGAGGATGCTTTCATATTAGCTAATCTTTCTAAATTTGAATTACCTGAAGGACAAGATATTGCTGTTGCTGCTTGGGAAAAAGCACAAGGGCTTATTAAATCTGATTTCGCCTTAGAATATGCAATTCTAATAGAAGATTGGTCGGCACCAAGATATATCAAGGAAGGTCTAATTTGGTTATCTGAAATGGACACTATAAAAAAATCAAACTATGAATTAACTACAGGCGAATAAGTAGCATGAGTGAGATTCTAGACAATCCAGCAATAATTGCAGCTCAACTAGCTGAAGCAAAAATTAATGCAGCTATAAAAGCAGGACGAAGTTTCCGGCTAGAAGCTGGCGCAGGTGCGGGAAAAACATTTTCTTTAGTTCATGCTCTAAAATCCATTATTAAAGAGCGTGGTAGATCATTAACGCAAACAGGTAAAAAAGTAGCTTGTATTACTTATACGGAAGTTGCAAGAAATGAGATTGCCCAAGAAATTGAAGACCATCCAGCAATTTTAGTCGATACTATACATGGATTCTCATGGGCTTTTATGCGCCAATTTCAAAAAGCCATAAGAGAGATTCTTATTGAAGATGATTCAAGAAAAGAAAAAGTTGAACAAGGTGGTGGCATTGGGTCTAAATCAGTGGAATACGAGTTGGGCTTTTTTGGTGTTAATGATCAGAAAATTACACTGAGTCATGATGATATCCCAACGATGATGGCTAAATTACTAAGTAAAGAAAAGTTTCGGAAAATATTTAGCAATCAGTTTCCGGTAGTTTTTATTGATGAATATCAAGATACCAATCGCCAATTTATGGATGCTATTACAGAGTATTTCTTAAAACCAAAGGTGGGACCACTTTTTGGTCTTTTTGGAGACCATTGGCAGACTATTTATGGTAGTGAATATGAATTGGCAGAGTATCCAATCGAAGAGATTGCAAAGGGATCAAATTTTCGATCAGTTCCAGCAATTGTAGATATATTAAATAATTTAAGACTAGACTTACCACAAGCTGTCAGTTCGCCAGATGCAAAAGGTGAAGCTAGATTTTTTCATACTAATTCTTATAAGGGGACACGAACAGATGAGAGAAGTTCTAAAGATGATTTACCAATAGATATAGCTCGATCTACTCGTACAAGTTTGATACAGAGGCTACAAAATGAGGGGTGGGATATTGAAAAAACTAAGATACTGATGTTAAGCCATAATGTTTTAGCATCTGAACAAGGATACCCTCAATTAATTAAAGTATTTGACGGACGTAATGATCAATTTGCTAAAAAAGAAGACCCTGTAATAAAATTTTTTGCAGAAATAGTTGAACCAATGAGTGTTAGCTATAGCTTATCAAATTATGGTGAGATGTTTAAAATCTTTGGCTCAAGGCCTGCAATAACGAAGCATGAAGATAAATCTTGTTGGCGACGGGATATGGATCAATTATTAAAACTAAGACAAGAGGGGACTATAGGGCAAGTGATAGATCATCTTAAGCAGACAAAACGTCCCTCCCCCCCAGATAGAGTGCTTAGACGAGACGATGAGCTTATTTCTCTAAGAAATTCACCTGACACGGAAATGTCTTCAACACTACTTCGTTATAATAAATTAAGAGAAATTCCATATAAAGAAGTAATCGAAGTTACAAAGTTTATTGAAAAGCAAACTCCATTTGCAACTCAGCACAGTGTTAAGGGGGCAGAGTTTGAGAATGTATTAGTAGTTTTAGGTGGTGGATGGAATAATTATAAATGGCCACAGCTTCTCGAGTTGCTTGAGACTAAAAAGTTGACTAATGCAAACACAAAAGGTTTTTATAGAGCTCGTAATCTTTTCTATGTATCTATTTCTCGCCCAATGACGAGACTGGCTGTGTTAGCTACTCAGACATTATCTGATACAGCACTTGTAACAGTGAATAATCTATTTGGAAGTGAGAATGTAATAGAATTAAGTTTAGATACATAGAGTTGTTTTCAACTTATGTATCTAACTTTTTAAACATATTTTTTGGGAAAAAATAAAGAATTTATACCTATACTATAGATTATTATTTTTATCCCAACTATCTACATGTTCAGCCCACCATTGCATCATCGTTTTACGATCATTTAACCATTGAGCATGATTGTACGATGCCCTTGTTTTATTATCTGAAACGTGGGCAAGTTGTAATTCAACCCAATCCTTATTAAAACCATTCTCATTAGCCACAGTGGATGCAGTTGCTCTTAGAGTATGCATCCTGAACTCTAATTTCATATTACTCAGGGCTGTATTCAATGTGGTTTTACCCATCATTTCCCCGTCTTCTCCTGCAAATATATATTCACTATCTGGATAAAGTGCAAATTGCTCTTTTATGATTTCAATGGCTTGGTCAGACAATGGTACAACATGCATTCTGTTCTTTTTCATATTGCGCTTGCCAGCCAAAATATCAGCCCTTGATACTGCTGGAATCGTCCATGTCTTATCTTCAAAGTCAATATATTCCTTTTTACCTCGACGTATCTCAATGCTTCTAAGCCATGTGTATATTGCGGCTTTAATAGCATTTCGTGTGCTAATTGAGCCACCGTATGCATTGAGCTTAAGCATAAGTACTTTTTTTTCAGACTCAGTTAATGGTCTGGCATGGGTTACATCTGGCTGTTTAATGTAACCCCTAAGAACATAAGTAGGATCTATAGAAATGCGTTTTGTGATAATTGCATATTCCATAACCTCACCAATGATTTGTCTTACAAAAATCCCTTTAACTTCTCCTGTGCCTCTTCCTGATTTTTTGATTCTTGCCATAGTGCTATCAAGCACAGTTTTAATATCAATAGAGTCAATCTCATGAATAGGTTTGTTACCAATAAGAGGGTAAACATCTTTCTCAAAATAACTGCTTCGGCGTTGTTCCCATTCCTTGGATTGTTGAGCTTTTCGGGAATTTATAAATTCACTTGCGACTAACCGAAATGTACCATTATTTGCTTTAATTGCTTCAAGGCGTTCATTTTTCTGGTGACCTATTGGGTCTACTCCTTTGGCAAGTTGCTCTCGATATTCAATAGTTTTTAATCGAGCATATGCTAAAGTAATTTCAGGATATTTACCGATTGTGAGCATTTTTGCTTTAGTAAGAAAGCGGTAACGATAACGCCAGAATTTGCTACCAGATGGGCGGACTTCTATACAGAGCCCTGAATGATCAGCCATGCGGTATAATTCTTCACGTGGTTTTAATCTTTTGATTTTTAAATCGTTCAGCATATGTTGTGAGTAACGCTATTTTTGAAAGGGCTTACTCACAATCTTACTCACAAAAATTGGTAATTGCATGTATTACATTGTTATGGAAGGTTAGAATAAAAATATCGTTGAATCAATTGGATAGGTTGTAATGTGATTTGTATTTATAGAAGGTTAGATTGTTAATTGGCATGATGCAGACCGCTCTTATTCTTGCTGCAAACAATATCTTGACCCATTATCCAGAACCTAACACAGACTGCTACTCTGATATTGGTGCTGTTGGTGCAAGCACCAGTAATCTTGAAATGGGTGTGAGATCAATCATGTATGATTATTCGCCTGCCGAAAGTGTTAGAAATATGACACATGATAAATTGAATGTTGTAGCAAATAATGTTGGTCATCGTAGGTGGATCATTAATCCATTTATGGAAAAGTCTGCTTATGGTTCAGTCAATGCACCATCAATTAAAGATACTCAATTTCCTTATGTGGTTGGGACTTCTCATAAAACAATTTATTTCCAGAAGAATCCAACCACTGCAAAACTTGGTGTGATTGCTTATCCATATCACAACTATCCTTCGAAATACTTTATGAAAGGAGCAATACTTTCTGTTTCTATCCTCATTGATCAAAATGACTATTGGGCGAATCAAAATGTAGATTATTCCAAAGCAAAACTGGTGGTAACAGAGCGAGGTGGTGGTGAGCAAAAAATTAGAGATATTAGCTATGACAATCTTGGTATGGGGATTCCAAATAATATCCAGTTCTACTTCGATGGTTTAAAAAACAATATCATTTATGATGTCAAACTCAGTAATGTCTTAGTGAATGGTCAACCTAAAGAATATTCATACTGGTTTAATGTGAATGATCGTTAATCGAAAATAAGGACAACAACAAAATGGCACGTAAGATTCAAAAAATTCTCGTCACGAGTAAAAGAGATACTTCTGATCTGAATGACATGATTACTTTTATCAGCCTTTATGACAATCCAGTCAATTTCTCACAGCACATCTTACAGTGTGGCTCTATTGACAATGTGTTTTAACCTCCAAATAAATAAAGAGTCATATCAAATGAAAAAATTAATATTCGCAGGACTATGTGTAAGCCTTTCAACATTAGCTAGTGCAGGCGCAAAAGAAAGCTTAGTTGGAAAACGACTGGTCTTAGATTTACCCGATGTAGAATGTGCAGGCTTGTCATTTTCCAAGAATGGTAAAGATGCTGCAATGTATGCTGAAATGGGACAATGTCAAGACCCATTACCATTGAGGGTAAAATGGTTAGATGACAAGACTTTCATTCTTATTGAAAAAGTACGAACGAATAATATTTCTCCACCACGTACTTATTTATACCGAGTAAAAAGTTACCAGAAAAATGGTGTTGAATTGACGGATATCTCGACAGGCTGGGGAGATCATAAAGATACGACCATCAGTTATTATTTTAAATAAAGAGAAGGATTGGCAGCTTAGAGAATTCGTTAAAAACAATGGATCAACGATAAATTAAAGGTTTAAAACAATGAACTACTACGCAGAGGACCCCTTCTAGGTAATGTGACCTAGGAGGCAATATGAAAAAACTGAAATTTCAGTACCTACAACCTGAAAATATTCATCCTAATGACGGTATACGAGAACGATACCCTCATCTGAGAAATGTGTATCATAAAAAGTTCAGCACACGTCAAGAGCGTAGTTTTTATTTTCTTCATTTGATTGAATATAAGAACTATCCTTTAAAACTTCGTGTTGCACGAGGTACGGGCTTGCCTGATGAAAGGGATGATCTACCTGCTTATGTCTATACAGTAGCAAAAAGTTGGAAGCATAATTCTAGAAGACAAAAACAATTCTATAAAAATAATCAAAAAACATGTGGCCAAAATAGATAAATATTTATCGATACAAAATCAGTCATTTATGGGGGGTATAACTCAAAATATATTAACTGCTGTGGATAGTACTATTTGTTTTAATGTCCGTGAATTTATGTTCTTAAAAGAGTATTTTTAAAATAAAAGTGCAAAAATGCCATTTCTGTAAAAATTCATGTTGACAATAACAAAATCTCATTTAGACTTAATTTATTGCAGAAACGCCATTACAACGCATTTGAGGTGATAATGAAAGTTAATTTGAAAAAAATTGCCTCTGTACAGATGGGGCACTCTTTTAGGTCAAAGCTTGAGCCAGACACTAATGGAAATATCTCTGTTATCCAGATGAAGGATTTAACTGAAGATAACCGACTAAATGTCCAAGAGCTAGTGCAGATTGCTATGCAGGACTTAAAGGATCATCACAGAGTTAAACATAACGACTTAGCATTTCGCTCTAGAGGTCAAACCAATACGGCAGCATTGATTGACCAAGAGTTGAATGATGCTGTTATCGCTGCGCCACTGCTGCGAATTCGGGTTGAAAGTGATTCGGTAATGCCTGCGTATTTATGCTGGTTTATTAATCAACCGACTTCACAAGCAGTATTGCAAAGTAAGGCAACAGGCACGGCAGTAAGAATGATTGGCAAACCTGCACTTGAAGATCTGGAGATAGTAGTCCCTAGTCTCGATGTGCAGAAAAAGATCATTGAGATTTACCAATTATCCATCAACGAGCAGAAGCTAATGAATACATTAGCAAAGAAAAAGGAGGTGTTAACTGACGCAATATTAATGAATTTAGCAGTGAATACCCAGTAAGGAAAGTTACTGGGTTTAGACGAGCCGAAAGTGTGACAGCACTTTTAGCAAAACTTTAATCCACGTTTCATTTGAAAAACAGGAGCCTAAATTATGGCAAAGAATACATCATCAAGCAAGGGCAATACCCGACATGTCGTACCACATCCTGATGGGTGGGCGAACAAAAAAGGCGGTGCAGAACGCGCTTCAAGCGTACACAGCACCAAACGAGAGGCCGAAGCTGCGGCACGCGAACAAAGCAAGCGCGAAGGCTCTGAGCTTGTTGTACATGGCAAAGACGGCCAGATACAACGCAAAGATAGCCATGGTAACGACCCTAAAGACATTAAAGGATAGAAGCCCTTATGAGTGATGAATACAAAAAGAAAATAGGTGTACCCGAGTCGCATACCCTCAACATCGTAAGTAGTCAGTGGTCGCAACGAAAAGGCCAAGACACTGATACCTATGAATGTGAAGAGCTAAACGAGCAAGGTGAAGTCATTGCACGGTACACCATAAAGGACAGTACATCGATTTACCCTCCATTTGGGCGGTCGATTACTTGGACTCAATCAGCCGTACTCGATTCTTAACCTTTTAACTTACAGCTAGCGGGGCGCTACCGGTATAGCCTGCCCCGCTTTATGACACTGACCAGATTTGAGGAATTTATATGACTAAAGATATGAACGACAAGATTCAACAAAAAGACATCAACAATGCAGCATGGGCTGCATGCGATACTTTCCGTGGCGCGGTAGACCCTGCGCAATACAAAGACTACATCCTAGTAATGCTGTTCGTAAAATACATCTCCGATGTATGGAATGACCACTACGCAGAATATAAAAAGCAGTACGGTGACGACGACGTCCGTATCAGACGTAAGCTTGAGCGCGAGCGTTTTGTACTGCCAATAGTAGAACTCACAGAAGAAGTAGAAGACAAAGCAACCAAAGAGAAGAAAACCGTTGTTACCGACACATTTTTGGCCAACTACTATTCATTGTTAGAGCGTAAAAACGAACCCAACATTGGCGAGCTGATCAACATTGTTTTAGAGCATATTGAAACCGCGAACAAAGCCAAGTTAGAAGGCGTATTCCGTAACATCGACTTCAACAGCGAAGCCAACTTGGGTAAAACCAAAGACCGTAACCGTCGCCTAAAAACCTTGCTGGATGACTTCAACAAGCCCGCACTCGACATGAGCCCGTCGCGCGTGTCTGAAGATGTCATTGGTAATACCTACATCTACCTTATTGAGCGTTTTGGCTCCGATGCAGGTAAAAAAGCCGGTGAATTCTATACCCCTCATAAAGTCTCTGAGCTGGTTGCGCGTCTATCTGCACCAAAATCGGGGGCGCGTATTTGTGACCCTGCGTGTGGCTCAGCCGGTTTATTGATTGAAGCCGCACGCCAAGTGGGTGACCGCAATTACTCACTCTACGGCATGGAAGTCAACGGCAGCACCTGGGCGCTGGCACGTATGAACATGTTCTTGCACGGTTCCGACTCTGCTCGTATCGAATGGTGTAACACCCTCACTTCACCTGCGCTGGTCGAAAATGACAGACTGATGAAGTTTGATAATGTGGTTGCCAACCCACCGTTTTCACTCGACAAATGGGGTTCAGAAGACGTTGAATCCGACAGATACAACCGCTATTGGCGCGGTCTACCACCTAAATCAAAGGCAGACTTTGCCTTTATCAGCCATATGGTTGAAGCCGCCGTTGAAAAAGAAGGTCGTATTGCCGTAGTAGTCCCTCATGGTGTGCTGTTTAGAGGCGCAGCTGAAGGCCGTATTCGTCAACAACTGATTGAGGAAAACCTATTAGATGCCGTGATCGGTTTGCCCGGCAACTTATTCCCAAGCACCGGCATTCCCGTGGCAATTCTGATATTTGACCGCTCACGTGAGAAAGGCGGTGCCAATGAACACCGCAAAGACGTGCTGTTTGTTGATGCCAGCGGCAAAGACCACTACCAAGCAGGGAAAAACCAAAACATCCTGCTGGATGAACACCTAGACAAAATTGTTGCAGCGGTAACAGCCCGTGAAGAGGTAGAAAAATACGCCCATTTAGCCACCTTTGACGAGATCAAAGAGAACGACTTTAACCTGAATATTCCGCGCTACGTCGACACCTTCGAAGAAGAAATTGAGGTCGATATTGTGGCGGTACAGGCTGAGATCACCAGCCTTGAAAGCGAACTTGCCGAGGTTCGCAACAAAATGGCAGCGCTGTTAAAGGATATCGTACCTAACGAGGCGCAAAGCAACACAACGGAGGTGGCTGAATGAGTATGACGAACAACAACCATTTTGTTGACGCCAACAAAATGGTGTCTAAGTGTGAGTACGGCACTACAAACCAATTGCGTGACGTCACGAAAATGGTGGGAGGTGCGCGATGAGTAACAAAAAGCTTACCCAACCAGAACACACCAGTTTTGAAAGTATTCGCGTGATTAATGAACAAGGTGGTGAAATTTGGCTGGCCCGCCAGTTGGCGAAAGTATTGGACTATGCAGAGTACCGTAACTTTTTACCAGTTATCGAGAAAGCCAAAAAAGCCTGTGAAAACAGTGGCCAAGCGGTGGCAGACCATTTCGTGGAGATCCACGAGATGGTCGAAATTGGCTCAGGTGCCCAGCGCAAAATGGACTCGTTTGCCTTGTCCCGTTACGCCTGTTACCTCATTGTGCAAAACGGTGATGCCAGCAAGCCGGTGATCGCCAATGGCCAGACCTATTTTGCCATTCAGACTCGTCGCCAAGAGCTACAAGATGACACTGGCTTTCAGCAACTTAATGAAGACCAAAAGCGTTTAATGTTGCGCAATGAACTGGCCGATCACAACAAGCAACTGGCTGCTGCGGCTAAAGATGCAGGAGTTGAGTCTGGTTTGGACTACGCCATTTTCCAAAACCATGGCTACAAAGGCTTGTATGGTGGGTTAGACAACAAAGCCATTCACCAACACAAAGGCTTAAAAAAGAGCCAAAAAATCCTCGACCATATGGGCAGTACCGAGCTTGCTGCTAACCTGTTCCGCGCCACGCAAACAGAAGAGAAGCTAAAGCGTGATCAGGTCAGCAATAAAGCCCATGCCAACCAAACCCATTTTGAAGTGGGTGCCAAAGTGCGCGCCACTATTGAAGAGCTAGGCGGCACTATGCCAGAGGATTTGCCAACGCCGGAAAAAGGCATTCCCCAGTTAGCGCGTGCGCAGAAGAAGTTGGAGGGTGATCAATGAGTAAATTAAAAACGGTGCCTTACGGTTGGAAATTAACAACTCTTGGTACCTTTATGGAGTTTAAAAACGGTGTTAATGCAGATAAAAATTCCTACGGCTCTGGCACTGAGTTCGTAAACGTAATGGACATCTTCAAAAGAAACTTCATGAAAAAGTGCAATATTCTTGGGAAGGTGGAAATTACTGAAAAACAAAAAGCAGAGTACTCAGTAAAATATGGCGACATTCTATTTAACCGTACATCAGAAGTACCAGACGAGATTGCATTTTCATCCGTTTACCTTGATGAGGCAGAAATAACATTTGGCGGTTTCGTTATTCGTGGTAGACAGAAAAAAGAGCTTCTAGATCCTTTATTTGCTGGTTACTGTTTCAACAATAGCAGTATTCGAAGAGAAATGATCCGACGTTCACAAGGTGTGGTAAGAGCAAATATAGGCCAAAAGGATCTAAATAAGGTGCCAATCCTTATACCACCTAAAGGTGAACAAAAGAAGATCGCTAGTGCGCTAGCTCTTTGGGACGACACCATCGCTAAAACTGAGGCGTTAATTACAGCCAAGGAAAAGCAGTTTGAATGGTTAACGCAATCCCTTATTAGTAAAAAATGTCCTGATTGGAATCATTATTATGCAAGAGAACTTTTTACTGGAGTTTCTTCTAAAGGGCATCCAGACGAAGAACTTTTATCGGTAACTCAAGACCAAGGCGTCGTGCCAAGGTCAATGTTAAGTGGCCGAGTAATGTCACCTGCGGGCAGCACAGCAGGTTATAAGTTAGTGGAAAAGGGGAATTTTGTAATTAGTCTACGTTCATTCCAAGGAGGTCTCGAATATTCTGATTACCGTGGAATTGTTAGCCCAGCTTATACAGTACTTAGCTCAAGGAAAGAAATACATTCCGGCTTCTACCGACATTTTTTCAAGTCATATATTTTTATTGAAAAGTACTTGTCGGTTGCGGTTATTGGTATTCGTGACGGCAAACAAATTAGTTCTACAGATTTCGAGACCGTTAAAATTCCTTACCCTGATATGGATGAACAAGTAAAAATAGCCTCCCAACTAGACACGGCAAGGCAGGAAATTGATTTACTAAAAGGGCTCCTTGGAAAATACCGCAGCCAGAAACGCGGTCTGATGCAAAAGCTGCTTACTGGTGAGTGGCAAGTGAGCAGTTCTCAGCACCTCTCTGAGGAGACTTATCAGGAGGCAAGCGCATGAGCACACCTCCAGTCAATTACGCAGCAAACTCGGAGCCTTCGGGCTTCGAGTTTAACGAAAAGTACTTGTCGCAAATTCCTGCCCTGCAACAGTTAATCAATTTGGGTTATCAGTACCTCACCCCTGAGCAAGCGCTGGCTGAAAGGGGGGGGCGCAGTGCCAATGTGATTTTGGAAGGGGTGCTACGTCAGCAGCTAAAAAAGATTAACCGCATTAACTATAAAGGTGGCGAGTATCTGTTTAGCGAAGAGAACATTCAAACCGCGATCCAAAAGCTGAAAAACATTAAGTTTGATGGCCTGCAAAAAACCAATGAGTCGATTTACGATTTAATCACCTTAGGCTCAGCCATGGAGCAAACCATTGAGGGGGACTCAAAAAGCTTTACCCTCAACTACATTGATTGGAAAAACCCGAGCAATAACAGCTTTCATGTAGTCGCTGAGTTCTCGGTTGAGCGCGCACGCAGCACCGATACCGTGCGCCCCGATATCGTCCTGTTTGTCAATGGTATTCCCTTTAGCGTGATTGAATGTAAATCACCCAAAGTGGATGTAGAGCAAGCCGTATCACAAAATATTCGTAACCAGGGTGATGACTATATTCCGCGCCTGTTTACTTATGTGCAGCAAGTGCTGGCAGTGAATAAAAACGCCGCCCAATACGCCACAGCAGGCACACCTAAGAAATTTTGGGGCGTGTGGAAAGAGCAAGAAGACAAACCGGCCGATGTCGATAAAGGCGTAAATACCGCTTTAGACGAAGATACAAAAGCACAGTTATTCAGTGGCGAGTTTGCCGCCGCACGGCCATTTTTTGATGCGCTAGAGGCGGAAGGTAAACGCTTGGTGACGGAACAAGACAATGCTATTCACAGCCTGTGCCGTCCAGAGCGTTTATTAGATTTGGTGTATCGCTTTACCCTGTTTGATGGTGGCATTAAGAAAGTAGCCCGCTATCAACAATATTTTGTTATTAAAGCGACTATCGCCCGAATTAAACGCCTAACCAATAAAGGCAATGGTGCAAAAGAAAACCGCCAAGGTGGTGTTATTTGGCATACCCAAGGTTCGGGGAAATCACTCACCATGGTGATGCTCACCCGCGCTATGGCTCTAGAGCCGCAGCTTATCAACCCCAGGATCATTTTGGTTACCGACCGGGATGATCTTGATAAACAACTGGGTAATACCTTTGCGGCCTGTGGTTTAAGCCGTGAACGTGCCACGTCTGGCCGAAACTTAGTTAAGCACCTGAAAAACAAAGTGGGTTTGATCACCACGCTTATTCATAAATTTGATAAAGGTTGGGTGGCCGAGAAGTTTGTTGATGAGTCGCACGATATTTTTGTATTGGTCGATGAAAGTCACCGTACCAACTTTGGCTCATTGGCGGCCCGAATGCGCCAAATGTTGCCCAATGCCTGTTTTCTTGGCTTTACTGGTACGCCACTACTGAAAAAAGAAAAGAATAACTTTGCCAAGTTTGGTGGCCTGATTGAGCCGCACTATACCATTAAACAAGCGGTTGCCGATGAAGCCGTATTGCCACTGCTGTACGAAGGCCGACATGTTGAGATGGAGCAGAATCAGTCGGCTATCGATCTCTGGTTTGAGCGTCACACGGCTGATTTAAGCAAAGAGCAAAAGGTCGACCTTAAAAAGAAATACGCACGCGCTGAAATGCTAAACAAGGCCGATCAAGTAATATATATGCGCGCCTTTGATATCAGCGAGCATTTTCGTGCTAACTGGCAAGGCACCGGCTTCAAGGCTCAGCTAGTCGCCCCAAGCAAACAGGCTGCATTAAAGTATCAAGAGTTTCTACAGGATATTGGCATCGTCACCACTGAAGTGGTGATTTCTGGCCCAGATACCCGTGAAGGTCACGATGAAGTAGACGAAGGGACAACCGATGAGGTGGGTAAATTCTGGGACAAAATGATGAAGCGTTTTGGCTCTGAAGAAGAGTACACCAAGCAAATCATCAACCAGTTTAAGCATGGTGATGACCCTGAAATACTCATTGTGGTGGATAAGCTATTAACCGGTTTTGATGCACCGCGCAACACTGTGCTGTATCTATGCCGAACCCTGCGAGAGCACACGCTATTACAGGCCATCGCTCGGGTTAACCGCCTGTACGAAGGTAAAGAGTTTGGCTATATCATCGACTATGCCAGCGTATTAGGCGAGTTGGATAAAGCCCTAACCATGTATGAAGCCTTTGAAGGGTTTGACGAAGATGACTTAGCAGGAACGCTCACCTCCATCAATGAGGAAGTGTTTAAGCTGCCACAGCGTTACTCTGACTTATGGGATTTGTTTAAAGCCGTTAAAAACTCAAAAGATGAAGAAGCCTATGAGGTATTGTTGGCCGATGACGAGTTGCGTGAAGACTTTTACGAATGTTTATCAGCATACAGTAAATCTTTAGCCATCGCTTTATCGTCTGAGCAGTTCATCATGAGCTCTGATGAGAAGAAGCTACAAACCTATAAAAACGATTTAAAACGCTTTCAGAACTTAAAGGCAGCGGTTAAGTTGCGTTACGCCGAGGCGATTGATTATCGCGATTACGAGCCGAAAATTAAAAAGCTGTTGGATACTCATATTCAGGCTAATGAAGTGACTCAGCTTAATGAGCCTGTGAATATTTTTGACGAAAAAATGTTTACCGCAGTGAAAGAAGAGCAAGGGGTTTATCAAGCTAAGACTACGGCGTCGAAGGCAGACACCATAGCCCACGCCACAAAGCGAAGTATTTCGGAGAATATGGACGAAGACCCTGCTTTTTATGAGAAGTTTTCGAAGCTGATCCAAGCCGCTATTGATGACTTTAAGGCTAAACGCATCTTAGACTTGGAATATCTCAACCGAGTAATTGACATTCGTAACAAAGTGGCCACGAAGCAGCATGATGATATGCCTGATTGCATTCGTGAAAACGACGAAGCGTGTGCCTACTTTGGCTTGATTAAGCCACAGTTTCAGCAAGTGGCAACACGCAACGAGTTAGATGATGCTCAGCTTGATGCCATTGCGGCACAAACATCGTTGGCGATACAAAAGATCATTGATGCTTATTGGAAGGTTGATTTTTGGGACGATGCAGACGTTCAGAAAACGGCGATGAATGATATTGACGATTTTCTTTATGATGAAGTCAAAGAGCAGTACGGCGTGATGCTGAGCTTAGAGCAAATGGACGAAATCATTGAGAAAACCATGCAGATTGCGAAGCACAGGAGGCATTCTTGATGTCATCAACCATCAAGCAGGCCGAGGTACTAACGGCAAGTGCTGAAAGGCTAGCGGTTGTATACGGAGGGGGTGAAATCCCCTTCCAGTTGGCTTTTTCCAAACGCAAGTCGCTGGAAATATCGGTTCACCCTGATAAATCAGTTTTTGTGAAAGCTCCTGAAGGCACTGACCGTGAGGCGATTGAAGCTAAGGTGAAAAAGCGCGCTCGCTGGATCAAGCGCCAAATTCGCTACTTTGACCAGTTTGACCCAAGAACCCCTTCTCGCAAATACGTCAGTGGTGAAAGCCATTTGTATCTAGGCAAGAAGTATCGGCTAAAAATTGAAGTAGGCGCTGACAACGGTGTAGCGCTGAAAGCGGGCTTTTTTTGGGTAACATCTGCCAATGGTAAAACAGACCATGTGGAGTCGCTACTTGATGATTGGTATCGAGAAAAGGCTGATTTTCATTTAAAAAAGGTGTTTTCGGATTGTTGGGAGAAGTTCAAACATTCAGATGCAGTCAAGCCAACCATTAAAATCATGCAACTCAAAAAGCGCTGGGGCAGTCTATCAAAAAGCGGAACTCTGACCTTAAACCGCGATTTAATTAAGGCACCGAAAGAGTGTATTGAGTACGTGATCATTCATGAACTGTGTCACCTAAAGCACCATAACCACGGTCCAGAGTTTTATCGCTTACTTGAACGTTCTTTGCCAGATTGGGTAAAGCGCAAACATAAACTTGAAATGACAATGATTTAGCAAATTGATTTAAATGTGAGCTACTTTCTCTATTAATTTAATTTAGCTATTGAAACCGTATTGCAACCCTGTAAATATTTATTGGGTGTAAGTTGTTGTAATAAAATAATTATTTATAAGAATAGATCCTATCCATCATCGGGGCAACACTGATGCGAGGGCTTTCAATGGTTTCAACAGTTTGCTTAAGCGTCATTAAAAATCATACCTTAAATAGCCAATCGGACTGTAATCAAGCAAAAGGAATACACTGCACATATTTGTATGGGCTGAATACAATACATTGGATCGGAGGAAGAGGTCGAAAATGCTAGCCCGTGCTTGATCTTGCTGAATGATCAATGGGCTAATTGCGCGCAATATTAACATAAAAATAAAATCAGTACATTTGGCTGATCATGTCGCATTAAGAAAAGCAGATATACCTCACTTAGATTGATTGGCTGAGCAGAAGGAATTTTTATTGTGATAAGAAGTTCTTCCTGCATTTTAAAATCTATATGGAATGTGGTGCAGCAGGAAAGTAGATGAATAAAATTCACTATTGTAATTATTTATTCACTATAGTAAATTTAATGGCTGGTAATTATTCATTCTAGAGGAATTCTTCACCAAAATTTTAATTTGATAATGCGAGATACAATATGTTAAAGATTCGAATGTCACGTCCAGATGAGGGTGACCAAGTGGTTGCCATCTGGAAAAGTTCTGTTGATGCTACACATGATTTTCTTACTCCAAATGATCGTATAGAAATTGAAAAAGAAGTGGTTGGCTTTTTTTCAGAAACACCTGTGTGGGTTGCGGTTAATGTTGATGACCAAGCATTAGGTTTTATGTTCTTACATGATGGACATATGGAAGCATTGTTTATTGATGCTGCTGCGTAAGCATCCGGCTAACACAGCCTTACCAAGCGATCCTATAAGCCTTAATTTAGTTCCCACCTAAAAACAAGTGGGGACTTAATCCATGAACATGGATATATATTCAGCAACACCTCCTGTTGCTAAAAAACGCCGAAAATACAGCAAAGAATTCAAACTCAGTATTGTCAATGCCTGCAAAAATCCTAATACCTCGATCGCTTCGGTCGCACTGCAACATAGTATTAATGCCAACCTTGTCAGTCGTTGGATCAGGATCTTCAGCCATCATGAGGGTGCCGTGCAGGATCCTACTCATGTGAATCCAGCATTTATTGCTTTGCCTTACACTGCTGCAATCAGCCAACCTATTGATGAGAGGATCACGTTGTGTATCACCGTGCCTCATACGAATAATGATATTCAGCTAAAATGGCAGACATCAGAAATACCTGCCTTGGCAGAATTACTCAAGGCACTTGCAACATGATCCGCATTGATGAAATCTGGTTGTCTACTCAGCCCATGGACATGCGTGCAGGTATGGATACGACCATGGCTCAGGTGGTGAGAGCCTTTGGCTACATCAAACCGCATTGTGCTTACCTGTTCTGTAATAAACGTGGCCATCGCATGAAAGTGCTGGTACATGATGGATTGGGCATCTGGCTGTGTGCCCGGCGGCTGGAACAGGGCAAATTTCACTGGGCTCAAGTTCACCAAGGTGAAACCGTGGCCCTCAGCCCGGAACAGTTACAGGCACTGATCCAAGGTTTGCCCTGGCAGCGCATTGGACGACAGCAGGTGGTGACGATGCTTTAAACCAGGCTCGACCATTCTGCTATTCTCCAAACGTTCTATTTCATTCTTCTCATGACCTCAGGCATACTGCGGTCATGAATACGCTGCCTGACTTAAGCCAACTGACCCATGAACAACTGCTGGAATTCACCAGGCAGTTGGCGCTGCAGCATCAGTCTCTAGCACAATCAAACCAACAATTGGATGCCAAAGTTCAACATCTTTCTATTCTCAATCAAAAATACGAGCATGAACTGGCGCTGTTTAAAAAGCACAAATTCGCCCAAAAGAATGAACACTTAACGGCAAAACAAATCCATCTGTGGGATGAAGCGGTTGAAGAAGATATTGCCGCGGTTGATCTAGAACTGGAACGGCTAAATGCAGATAAAACCAATGCAGCGACACAGAAAGCCAAAACCAATAAACCTAAACGTCGACCACTGCCAGATCATCTACACACCATCCGTATTGAGCATGAACCTGCATCAACCCAATGTGCTTGTGGCTGCCAACTCCGTCGTATCGGCGAAGATGTCAGTGAAAAACTGCATTTCAGACCGGCACAGTTCTATAAGGAACAGCATGTGCGTGGTAAATGGGTCTGTGATCAGTGTGACACTCTAACTCAGCAAGCGATGCCCGCCTATGTGATTGATAAAGGCATTGCTTCACCTGAATTGCTCAGCCATGTGCTGGTATCGAAGTATGCCGATCATTTGCCGCTGTACCGTCAGCGTCTGATCTATCAGCGGGCTGGAATTGAACTGTCCAGATCCACTTTATCTGACTGGATAGGTCGCTGCGGTGTAGAACTGGAACCTCTGGCCAATGCCTTAAAAGAGGTGGTGCTGCAACAGCGGGTGCTGCATGCAGATGAAACACCGGTCACCATCATGCGGATGGGTGAGAATAATAAAAAACCGAAGAAAGGTTATGTCTGGGCCTATGCCACCACACAGTATAATCCAGTTCAGGCGGTGATCTATGACTTTCAGGATAGTCGTTCAGGCCAGCATGCTGAAGAGTTCTTGAAAGGCTGGCAGGGCTATCTAGTCTGTGATGATTACAGTGGTTATAAAGCACGTTTTAAATCAGGCCAGGTGATTGAGGTGGGGTGCATGGCCCATGCACGTCGTAAATTCCATGAACTGCATGTAACTGGGAAAAGTCAGGTTGCTGAACAGGCCTTAGTGCTGATTCAGAAACTGTATGCGATAGAAGCAGAACTCAGGAAAAAGACCGATGGTACAGCGGAAGACCGCCGCGAATACCGACAACAGCATAGTCAACCAGTGATGCAACAACTATATGAATGGCTCAACCAACATCATCTGACAGTGCCATCGAGTTCTCCCACCGCCAAGGCTATCAATTACACTCTGAAGCGTTGGCCAGCCTTAAGCCGCTATCTGGATGATGGCAATCTACCGATATGCAACAATTGGGTAGAGAATCAGATGCGTCCCTGGGCGTTGGGACGCAAGAACTGGCTGTTTGCAGGTTCGCTGCGCAGTGGTCAGCGAGCGGCAAACATCATGACTTTAATCCAGTCAGCAAAGCTGAATGGCTTGGATCCGTATGCCTATTTAAGTGATGTGCTGAAAAGGTTACCGACACACAAAGTGACCCAAATTGAAGAATTGCTGCCGCACTGCTGGAAACCTAAATCGAATTAAAAAATAGGTATGGGATTCAGCGGACGCTTACGCTGCTGCTAGAGGATTAGGTGTTGGAAAAGCACTTTTATTACATGCATTAACTATCTATCCAAACTTAACCATTGATGTGAATGAACAGAATCAGCAAGCAGTTGGTTTTTATCAACATATGGGCTTTCAAGTTACTGGTCACTCACCAGTAGATAGTCAAGGTAGAGCTTATCCGTTGTTGCACTTAAGCATAGCCTCTTAAACTAAAGTTGTTGTGCGATTTTTAGTAGCAAAGTCTCAAGCTAAGAGGAATTGGATTTTAGTTCTAAGACTTCTTCTGACCAAACGCAACGATATAAACACACGGTAGCTGATGATCTGGATTGCTTAGTTTACAGTCGGCAGGAGCCGTAAGCGCAATACAATCCCCAGTTTCTAAATGAAATAACTGAGCGTCAATTTGAATATCAAGTTGCCCACTTAAAAGCCAGATGGTTTGTCCATTGAGATTTTCATATGCATTTGCTGGCATAAAAAACTCACTTGATGAAGGAATTTCAATTTTAATCAATTCTGGATTTGCTCCAGCAGGAGAGATTGACCATCGTGTAATACCAAGTTGGTTGTCTGTCCAATGCTGTTGCTGTTGTTTCTTAGAAAGAAGAACGCTGGTATTTTGGCTTAGTTCGGCTTCCGCAAAAAGCTTAGATAAGGTGATGCCGAGAGCATTTACTAAGCGACCAAGTATTGCCGCACTTGGACTAGAAGCACCTCGTTCGACTTTACTGATCATGGCTTGGCTTACGCCAGAATATTCTGCTAATTCAGCGACAGTCCAGCCTTTGCTCTTTCTCTGTTTTAGTAATAGTCGAGCGATTTCAGCATCAAGTACTTGCGTCTCAGCTTGTTCAACCATTATAGAAACCTTTCATTTTCACACATGGGTATTATGCGATAGAAATTAAATATTGTTGTATAAAATCAGCATTGTATTTTCTATTCAATATGATCCATTTACCTCCGTAATATTTTACATCGCTAAAACAGCTGTAAACACCTAAGCGATATCTTCGGATGTGGCTGTGTAGCACAACTTACCTCTAAAGGCTTATCCAAGTTGTAACTTAAATCTGAATGGTTTGGGTAAAGCTTAACTTTTGAATATTTTTGCAACAATGCCACATAAAAATAAAGATCGTACATATTGTTTATATATGCTAATTCGTATATAAAGATATAAGAATATAAACCTTGGATGAATCCAAATGACAGCTTCTTTAGATGTAACGATTTACCATAACCCTGCTTGTGGGACGTCTAGAAATACTTTGGCTTTGATCCGCAATACGGGGATCGAACCAACGGTAATCGAATATCTGGTAACACCACCTACAAGAGAGAAGTTGATTCAACTGATCGCTGATGCTGGTTTATCTGTAAGGGACGCAATGCGTAAAAATGTCGATCCATATCGTGATTTGGCGCTGGAGCGTGAGGATTGGAGCGATAATGAGCTTATTAATTTTATGCTTGAACATCCGATTTTGATTAATCGTCCTTTTGTTGTGACGGCATTGGGTACACGCTTAAGCCGCCCATCTGAAGTAGTTTTAGATATTTTGCCATTGCCACAAAAAGGCGCTTTTATCAAAGAAGATGGTGAGCAAGTTATTGATGAAAATGGGCAAAGAGTAAATTAAATATTTAGTTTTTATATGTGATTATCTGCATATTCAAATATGAGGTTTAGAGGTGGATATGGATCAAGTCAATTTTTTTAAATGTTTATCGGACGAAACTCGTCTCAATATCGTCACCTTAGTCGTAGAAAATAAAGAATTGTGTGTATGTGATCTCACTGAAAAATTACAACTGAGCCAACCAAAGATTTCTAGACATTTGGCTTTATTGCGTTCTTCAGGGTTATTGCAAGACAGACGACAGAGCCAATGGGTGTATTACAGTATTAATCCACAATTGCCCGATTGGTGTCATAACATCTTGAAAATATTAAGCACCACATCAGTGGGTAATCTTTCAACATTAGCGACGCTATCAACACAAAGTTATTGTGAGTAAAACATTATGAAATTTCTTTTTTTATGTACAGGTAACAGCTGTCGTAGCATTTTGTCAGAAGTGCTTTTTAATCATCGTGCGCCAGTGGGGTGGAAGGCTTATAGTGCGGGCAGTAAGCCTTCAGGACAAGTGCATCCATTGACTATTGAAACCTTACAAAGTTTAGGGCTTGAAACGGATGGGCTTTGGAGTAAGACCATCGATGATTGTGAGCAATACCAACCTGATGTGGTGATTACAGTTTGTGATTCGGCGGCACAAGAAGCATGTCCGCTTTATCTAGGCGGTGCAATCAAGGCGCATTGGGGCTTGGCGGATCCTTCACATTTAGAATTACCTAAAGATGAAAAGCTCAAAGCTTTCCAAGAGACCGTTGATCATATTAATCGCCGTCTTGATGCGCTATTTGCACATGATCTTAGCAATATGACACGTCCAGAAAAAATTGCTGCGATTAATCAAATCTCACAGATCGACTAACTGGATTAAACATGGCTAAATCAGGATTGTCCTTTTTAGATCGTAATCTCACCCTCTGGATTTTTCTGGCAATGGGGCTTGGGGTGGCGATCGGTGTATTTTTCCCGCAAGTTTCTGTCGGTTTGAACCAAATGAGTGTGGATTCCGTCAATATCCCAATTGCGATTGGATTGATTTTGATGATGTATCCGCCTTTGGCTAAAGTAGATTATGCAACCTTGCCAGAAGTATTTAAAGATAAAAAAACCTTGGTTTTATCTTTGGTACAGAATTGGTTGATTGCACCGATCCTCATGTTTTTACTAGCGATCATCTTTTTGCATAGCTATCCAGAGTATATGACTGGTTTGATTCTGATTGGACTAGCACGTTGTATTGCAATGGTATTGGTTTGGAATGGACTTGCTTGCGGCGATAATCAATATGTTGCGGCTTTGGTCGCATTCAATAGTATTTTCCAGATCTTATTTTTCAGTACTTATGCATGGTTATTTTTAACTGTTTTACCCCCTTACTTTGGGGTTGCAGGGCAGGTTATTGACGTTGACTTCTGGACGATTACACATGCCGTATTGGTTTATCTTGGCATTCCATTTTTACTTGGCTTTTTGACACGATTGACTTTGGTTAAATCGCGAGGGTTAGATTGGTATCAAAATACATTCTTGCCTAAGATCAGCCCTTTAAGTTTGCTTGCATTATTGTTCACTATTGTGGCGATGTTTAGTCTCAAAGGTAGTGATGTTGTGAGCTTACCTTTAGATGTGATTCGTATTGCAATTCCATTGACGATTTATTTTGTCTTAATGTTTTTTATCAGCTTCTTTATGAGTAAAGCAATGGGGAATAATTATCCTCGAACTACGGCTATCTCATTTACGGCGGCTGGTAATAATTTTGAGTTGGCATTGGCTGTGGCGATTGCGACGTTTGGTTTAGCTTCTCCAGTTGCATTTACGACTGTAATCGGTCCGTTGGTAGAGGTTCCTGTATTAATTGCACTGGTGAGTGTTTCACTGTGGTTAAAGAAGAAGTATTTTCCCAATGAACGAATTTGATGTTGATGTTGCAAATATCGAAATTGAACTGTTAGCTAAGCCTGAATTTAAACAGATTCAGGCGGTAGAGTTGGAACATCCACCTCGTATTCTATTGTTATATGGTTCAAATCGTGAACGCTCTTATAGTCGTTTAGCGGTGATGGAGGCAGGACGCATTTTGCAATATTTGGGTGCTGAGGTGAGAATTTTCCATCCAAAAGGTTTACCTCTACCTGAAGATGCTGATATGGAGCACCCAAAGGTCAAAGAATTACATGAGTTATTGGCATGGTCAGAGGGAATGGTATGGTGTTCACCTGAACGTCATGGTTCGATGAGTTCAATTTTTAAATCACAGATTGATTGGATTCCGCTTGCGGGTGGTGCGATTCGTGCTACGCAAGGTAAAACCTTGGCATTGATGCAAGTCAGTGGTGGTTCGCAATCCTTTAATAGTGTTAATCAAATGCGTATTTTGGGGCGTTGGATGCGGATGATCACGATTCCAAACCAGTCTTCGATTCCTAAAGCATTTTTAGAGTTTGATGAGGATGGTCGCATGAAGCCTTCGTCTTACTATGATCGTATTGTTGATGTGATGGAAGAGTTGTTTAAATTTACCTTGCTCACACGTGGACAAAGTAAGTACTTCACAGATCGTTATTCGGAGCGAAAGGAGTCAGCGGAAGAGTTGTCTAAGCGAGTCAATCAACGCTCAATTTGAAGTGCTTGTTAATCTCTGAATGAACTGAGAAATGCATGAAAAATCACTTTTATTTGTGTGGCTTTAACGTTTTTAGATGATTCAATCACCTATGATTTACCGCTGGTTGAGATTAAAAGTTTGATGCGGTTTGCAGATCGGACAAGTAAATCACGATTATGTGATAAAGCTAGAAATGGTCGATATTTGTTCGTAAATATCGACCATCGTTATTTTTATGATTTTACATAAAATTACATGATTTTTAATTTCTTGATTAATAAGTGATTTATTTGTTTATTCTGAATAAAATAGTTCTTGTTGAAACTATTTGAGATCAATTGATTTGAAGAAGAAATATTCACTACCTATAATGATTTCTACTCAAGGTATCAGAGATCAAATGTATTTGGAGTGATGATTAAGGCGAATAGATAGAACACGAATGTTTTTCTGAAAATACAGACAACATCATGTACAACGTACTACAATAGTGTGTTTAGCTTTTTTTGTGCGTGATTAAGATGGATGATGCTGTTCGTGTTTTACAAAGTGTTCGGCGGATTGAACAATGTGTGGAGTTATACTCCAAACGGTTGTCTCAACTTCACCAGATTACAACGCCGCAATTAGTTGCCCTTATGACCATCGCAAAAATGGGTCCATGTAGTATGTCTACGATCGGTAAAGCCATTTTTGTGAGTCCAAGTACAGTTGTTGGAATTGTTGATCGTCTAGAAGAAAAGGGCTTGGTATTACGAATGCGAGATACACAAGACCGTCGCCATGTACATGTGAGCTTAACTTCAAAAGGCGAACAACTCTTAGATCAATCACCATCTGCGTTACCTGAAGGTTTTTCACTGGCTTTACAAGCTTTAACGGATGATGAGCGGCAACGTCTTGTGATTTCATTAGAGCAGTTTGCCCAGTTGCTTGAGGCAAAAGTACCGAATTAAAGTCAGTACAAAATTTTTAACAGGTAATAAAGATTATAAGTTTGATTGTGTTCAATGACTAATGTCTCATGATTCTGATGCCACTACTAACTTGAGTATGCCGAGTATGGAAATACAAAAGGAGATAGCGTGGAAGCTTTATCAAGACAGTCAATTCGTTTGACCAAATCATCAATTATTCATCAACTGAATCAGTGTCGAGTTCGTAATTTTCAACCCCAAGATGTACGTGAAGTGCATGCGTTGATTCAGTCTTGTCCATCTTTGGATCTTAATTCATTGTATGCATACGCATTACTTGCCGAGCATCATACCGATACCTGTTTTGTTGCCTATGATCATAAAGATCAGATCTGTGGTGCGGTGACAGGCTATGTTTGTCCAGAAGACCCCAACACCTATTTCTTGTGGCAGATCGCAGTATCGCCCAGTGAGCAAGGAAAAGGAATTGGCTCCTTGCTCCTTGATCAAGTAAAAGAACAATGTTTAGCATCCCGACAATTAGAATTTTTAAAAACAACAATTTCTCCAAGTAACAAAGCCTCTCAAAATCTTTTCCGAAGTTTCGCTGAACGATTTGACGTTGATTGCAAAGTCAGTCCTTTTTTGTCAAAACAAGCACTTCAACCGATTCAGCCTGAACCTTTTGATACCCAACACGAACCAGAAGATCTGTACACCATTGGTCTTTGGAAATGGGATTGAGCGACTTTTTAAGTCTTTTAATTTTTTAACTACTTGGAGTTATTCATGAATATTTTCAGTCGATTGGAGTCTGAAGTCCGCGGCTATATCCATTCTTTCCCCACTGTATTTAAAACCGCAAAAAATGCAGTATTAGTGGATGAAATGGATCGTGCTTATATCGACTTTCTCGCAGGGGCAGGCACATTAAATTATGGACATAACCATCCTGTGCTGAAGCAGGCTGCAATTGATTATCTGGTACAAGATGGAATTGTGCATGGTTTGGATATGGCAACTTCTGCAAAGAAGGCGTTTATTGAAAACTTTGAACAATATATTTTGAAGCCGCGTCGTCTGAATTATAAGTTGCAATTTACAGGCCCAACGGGAACCAATGCTGTGGAAGCGGCGATTAAGTTGGCGCGAAATGTGACCAAACGTCATAATGTTATTGCGTTTACCAATGGTTTTCATGGGGTGAGTTTGGGTGCACTGGCACTCACAGGTAATCAAAAGTTTCGTGAAGCAGCAGGCGTTGCTTTGGGAAATGTCCATCATGCAGCTTACGCAGGTTATTTCGGTCCAGATGTTGATACGATCGACATGCTTAATAAATTATTGACGGATCGAAGCAGTGGTGTGGATTTGCCTGCTGCAATTATTGTGGAGTGTGTGCAAGGTGAAGGTGGCTTAAATACGGCCAGCATTGATTGGTTAAAGCGTCTTTCTGCACTATGTAAGCAACATAACATTTTATTGATTGTAGACGATATTCAGGCAGGTTGCGGTCGTTCGGGGCATTTCTTTAGTTTTGAAACTGCTGAGATTAATCCCGATATCGTGACTCTATCAAAGTCTTTATCTGGTTTTGGTTTGCCGATGTCGTTGGTGTTGTTTAAGCCAGAATTGGATATTTGGCGTCCGGGACAGCACAATGGCACGTTCCGAGGACATAATCTCGCATTTGTGACGGCAACTAAGGCAATACAACATTTTTGGGCTGATCAAAAATTCCAAACTGAACTTGTAGAAAAATCAGCTTTGGTTCATCGCCGTTTACAAGAGATCGTGCAAAAATTTCCGACTGCGGAATTGACTCATCGTGGTCGTGGTCTGATGCAAGGACTTGCATTTAAAAATCCAGATTGGGCTGATGAAGTCACTACACATGCATTTCAGCTCGGTCTTGTGATTGAAACCTCTGGCAGTCGGGGAGAGGTTGTGAAATTACTACCCCCATTAACCATTGAAAATCAAACTTTAGAGCAAGGTATTGATTTGCTTGAACAAGCGATTAAACACGTGGTTCAAGCCTATTCTCCTTCTCATTCATCTCAACATAAAACCAAATCTAATGCAAAAGTACAGGGAGTTGTTTCATGATCGTTCGTCAACTACAAGATATCTTAAATACTGAGCGTGATGTGCAAACAGAAACTTGGGCAAGTCGCCGCTTATTATTACAAGATGATGGTATGGGCTTTTCGATGCATGAAACCACCATTTTTGCAGGTACAGAAACGCATATTTGGTATAAGAACCATTTAGAAGCTGTGTATTGTGTCAAAGGTGAAGGAGAGGTTGAACTGATCCCATCAGGTGAGGTGTATAAAATCACACCTGGAACACTATATGCGCTTGATAAGCATGACAATCACTATCTGCGTGCTAAAACTGATTTAGTTTTAGTCTGTACCTTCAATCCTGCATTGGTCGGGAATGAAGTGCATGATAAGGATGGTGTCTATGCAACACCTGCACAAATGATGAAGCAGACGGAGGAGGAGGCTTAAATATGCAAATGAGCAATCCTTATCTGACACGAAGAAGTGATGCGGCAGCTATTATTTCTCGTGCAGATCCCGTCGTTTATGATTCGATTCTGGTTGAAGGGGCAACAGCACAACAAAAGCAAGATTATGCAACCAATGGTTTTTTGCAAATAGATGATTTGTTTAGCACAGATGAGGTCAAATATCTGCTGGACGAGTTACATCAAATGCGTCATGCATATGCGATGCAGCAAAGACCAGAAGCAATTATTGAGCGTGAAAGTCAGGAAGTCCGTTCTATTTTTAATGTCCACCGACTCAATGAAGTGTTTAAAAACTTGGTCTCAGATGAGCGTGTTTTAAACATTGCTCGGTCATTATTGGGCAGTGAAGTGTATATACACCAATCACGGATTAACTATAAACCTGGACTACATGGCAAAGAGTTTTTTTGGCATTCTGATTTTGAAACATGGCATAGTGAAGATGGTATGCCGAGAATGCGTGCGCTCAGTTGTTCGATTTTATTGACTGACAATAATGAGCATAATGGGCCTTTGCTAGTGATTCCGGGATCACATCAACATTATATTTCTTGCCAAGGTGAGACGCCGGATGAGCACTATAAAAAGTCACTGAAAAAGCAAGAATACGGTGTTCCTGACGGAAGTCTACTGCGTTATTTAGCGGATATGGGCGGTATTCATTCTTGTACTGGACGTGCGGGTAGTGTTGTATTTTTTGATTGTAATTTGATGCATGGTTCAAACAGCAATATTACACCGTTTTCTCGAAGTAATATTTTCTTTGTTTACAATAGTATCGACAACCAATTGCAACAACCTCTTGGGGGGCTCCAACCTCGACCTGAGTTTGTTGCAGCGCGAGAAGATATTGCGCCGATAAAAACCAAAAATCTCATCTTATAAAACATTAAGCCAAGAAGAGTATTGATTCTTCTTGGCTTATGACTTTATGCTTGAATACTTTGAGCGGAAATACGATTATCCAAAAAGCTAAACAACATACACGCAAACACTAAACAGATTCCAACCAAACACGTCATGCTCCACCCGCCGTGATTCCACGAAAAAATCCCTAAGGCTGAACCACACGCACCTCCAGTAAAATATGCCGTCATATAGATCGCATTAATCCGAGATTTGGCATCAGGACGTAAACGGAAAATAATGCTCTGATTGCTGGTATGGACAAGGGCTAAAGCGAGCTGAATTAATGCAAAGCCAAGGATGTAACTCAATAAATAAATCTGTCCGAAATAGAAACAGATCCAACTAATGATAAATAAGCCACAGCCTATCCATGTCAATTGTTTGGTATAGCCTTGATCTGCATATTTACCAATATATTGTGTAGATAAGGCGCCAAAGATACCAACTAATCCGACCATCCCGATCATAAGGTCTGGAAGATGGTGTGCGGCTGTGAGTAATAATGCAATAGTGGAAAATAAGATACTAACAGCGGCAAAGGCAAAAGCGCCTGAAAGTGCACGTAAGACTAAACGCTTTTCTTGTTTGAGCAGTTGTCCCATTGAAACAAAGACTTGCCCATAATTCAGTTTCATGCGCATTACATAAGGGAGACGGCTTTTTAAAGCATATGCAAGGATAAGCATTAAAATACCGCTAACAACGTAGATCATTTTCCAGTGGAATAAATTAGAAAATAATCCTGCCAAACTGGTCGACAGTAAAATCCCAACCAATAACCCACTCATCAAAAATCCGACCACTTCACCTGTCTTTTCAGGATTGACGGTCATTGTCGCCAGTGGAATCAGGATTTGTGCTGCAACGGAGAACATCCCAGCCATAATCGTACCAAGCCATAGCATGGGTAAATTGACCGAAAAGGCACTCACGAATAAACCGAGCGCACATAAACACATTAATAGTGGAATGAACTTGGTTTTGTTGACGACATCGCCCATAGGTACAATAAAAAGCAAGCCCAAAGCATAAGACACTTGAGCAAAAGTAACGGTGAGCGCTGCTTGGCCCTCCGTCACTGGAAAATATTGTTGAATAGAGTGAATCAGAGGCTGACTATAATAGTTAGCGCCCGCACATAAACCACATGCAGTCGCCATAAACCATAGCAGGGCCTTATTTTGACTAATATCTTGAGGTGCAGACATGATTCTCTCGATCTGGTTATGCGATATATGCTGTTGCTTCAACTTCGATCAGCATGCCTTTCAATGCTAAACATGGCACAGGTATAAGCGTGCACACAGGGTATGGATGATCTTTCCATAAGCGTTGCATGATTTGTGTGAAGCTGTGAAGTTTATCCTCATTATGATTGACAACGAGGACACGTAAAACAGCAATATCTTGAAGTTTGGCTTGTGCCGATGCTAAAGCGTATTGGATATTATAAAAGACTTGTTGTACCTGTTGGTCAAAATCTTGTGAAAGTTCACCATTTTTATTCTCGCCACCTTGTCCTGCAATATGAATAGTTCGCATATTGGGTTGAATCACGGTGACATGGCTATACCCATTGCTGATCGGGTCGTATAGCTCACTTGGATTGATCATTTTAAAGGCTGGTGGGTTAATAAGATTCATAGCAAGATTCCATAAAGAAAACGAAGTTATGCTAGTATCAAAGCTCAAGTTAACTAGAGGTCAAGTAAATTTTGAAATCACAACAATTACAAACTTGGCTCAGTATTGGGGAGTTGGCAAAACGGAGTGGTGTGAGTGTCCCGACGATTCGCTTTTATGAAGAAAAAGAATTGATTTGGGGGCTGAGAACGACTGGAAATCAGCGTCGCTATCAACGGGCAATGTTACGACGGATTGCAATTATTAAAGCAGCGCAGCAAGTTGGAATTAGCTTAAAACAAATCAAAGAGACATTTGCGACCTTACCTAAGCAACAGATCGCAAGTAAAAAGGACTGGCAGACCATGTCACAACAATGGCAAGGACAGCTTGATCAGCAAATTATGATGTTATTGCAATTACGCCAGCAGTTGGATCAGTGTATTGGTTGTGGTTGCTTGTCTTTGGAACAATGTCCATTGCGAAATCCAGATGATTGCTTAGCAGAGCAAGCAATGGGTGCTCATTTTCAGGAAATTTTATTTTTATTGAATCAAAAAGACTTAGCAGACAGAGGATCTGTTGAATAAATGCACCAATATTGTGCAATAAGATCAAATTGTCTGGCAAAACCGTCATAAATATCACTCGAAAAAATGCTGAATTGGTTTTTTACATTTCTTTTTGCTGCATTTTGAGGGTCTGTTGGAAAGATTAAACCTAAATACAGAGAAAATAATTGAGTTTTCAATAGTTATAAATTTACGTACAGTGAAAAATCAGTAAAACAAGTCGCCGAAAAGACCAATAAAAGTTCAAATAAGCCAATCCCACTACGAAATTGCATGATTATGATGCCAAATCAAGTCCTCAATTTGTAAAGCTTGTAAATCATCATATGGATATATCAATCATGTGCATTTGGTGCTCTGATGGTGAGCTTAAAAGGAAAGAGGCGAATAAATACTATAGAGTTTGGTTGGTGATCATGTTTTAAAACATGCGTAATGTAAGCCAGCTTTATTGACTTGAAGACAAGTGATTTGAATAAAAAACTTATCTCAATCAGCATTTGCTTTATCAAAAGTCAAACGTGCTGAGCATACAAGTTTTAAATTCGAATGTGAATCATCAGTTCAAAATATAGGTATTTATTAAATAAATATTGGGTGGAATTTTAAAAAAGTTCCATTAAAATCCAAAATCTCTACAAAGAATACTCCTGGGGGAAACATTGCGAGTCGCGATGTTTACTTAAGAAAAACTAGCTTGAGGAACGCTCATGCAGATCGGAATCCCAACCGAAACTGTCGCAGGTGAAAGTCGTGTAGCTGCTACACCAGAGACAGTTAAGAAGTTGATTAACGCAGGTCATAGTATTGTCATTGAACGTGGTGCTGGTGTTAAAGCAGCCTATATTGACAGTGCTTATGAACAAGTTGGCGCAACCATTACGGACGATGCATATACAGGTAGCCAAATTATTTTGAAGGTACGTGCTCCGAAAGGTGACGAAATTCAAAAACTTGCGGCTAATACCACTGTAGTAGCAATGTTTGACCCTTACCGCAATCCAGAATTAGATCAGTTTGCTACACAGCAAGTGTCTGCTTTTGCTTTGGAATTACTTCCACGTACACTTTCACGTGCACAAAACATGGATGTACTTTCTTCTCAAGCAAACTTGGCAGGTTATAAATCTGTATTGTTGGCAGCGGCTGAATATCAGCGCATGTTCCCAATGTTAATGACAGCTGCGGGTACCGTAAAACCTGCGCGTGTTGTGATCATGGGGGTTGGTGTTGCGGGTCTACAAGCGATTGCGACTGCAAAACGTTTAGGTGCAGTGGTAGAAGCAACTGACTTACGTCCGACAGCAAAAGAGCAGGTTGAGTCTTTAGGCGGTAAATGGTTAGACGTACCAATGTCCGATGAAGAAAAACAACGTGCTGCTGAAGCTGCGAAAAGCGGATATGGTTGGCAGCCTGGTGAGCAATACATCAAAGATCAAGCTGCGATCGTAGATAAAGCTGTATCAAATGCTGACATCGTAATCACGACTGCATTAATTCCAGGTCGTAATGCACCACGTCTGATCAAAGCTGAAACCGTTGCCAAAATGAAACCAGGTTCAGTCATCTTAGATATGGCGGTTGAAACTGGCGGTAACGTTGAAGGTTCGAAAGAAGGCGAAACTGTTGTTACTGAAAATGGCGTGAAAATTTTGGGTATTCCAAACATTCCAGGCACAGTTGCGACAGAGGCATCTGCATTGTATGCACGTAACGTATTCAACTTCCTTGAAACATTGTTTGATAAAGAAAAAGGCTTTGCGATCAATCAAGAAGATGAAATCCAAAAAGCGTTACTCGTGACACATGGCGGTCAAGTACTGCTCAAGCGTGGTTAAGGAGATTTCTCATGGTTGAAACGATTACAATTTTCGTCCTTGCCATCTTCGTAGGTTATTACGTTGTTTGGGGTGTAACGCCTGCGTTACATACACCACTTATGGCCGTAACGAATGCTTTGTCTTCAATTATTGTTGTTGGTGCAATGATTCAAACAGTTGGTTTGCCATTTCTTGGTGTTGAAGGTTCTGTGCATTTTCAGACCATCAACCCGATTAGTATTTTAGGTGCAATCGCTGTATTCCTTGCAAGCATTAACATTTTTGGTGGTTTTGCGGTAACAGCTCGTATGCTGGAAATGTTTAAACCAAAGCAAAAGAAAAAAGAGGGCTAAGCGATGGAATTTATTCGAGATTATGCGGATTGGTTCTACCTAGTAGGTGCTGTCCTCTTTATCCTAACTTTACGTGGTTTGTCTGGTCCTAAGACTGCAATTGCAGGTAGCCGCTACGGGATGGTTGCCATGGCAATCGCCGTATTGACAACATTCTTCGTTGCTGAAGGTCCAGTGGTATGGATGATCGGTGTTGCAATGGCTGCTGGTGCGGTAATCGGTATCGCTAAAGCACGTGCAGTTCCTATGACACAAATGCCAGAAATGGTTGCATTGATGCACTCTTTGGTTGGTTTGGCTGCAGTATTGATTGCAATCGCAACCGTATTAAAAGCTGCACACTTCGGTCAATACGATGCAGAACAGCTTGTATTGGTGAACGATGCAATGGTGGCACAAGGTCACTCAGCTTTTGTTGGTTTTAGTAGTACTTATCGCTTTGAATTATTTGTAGGTTGTTTCATTGGTGCGATTACCTTTACTGCATCGGTATTTGCTTACGGTAAATTGGCTGCGAAGAAATGGGCTAAAACAATCTCTGGTGCATGGGTAAAACCTGTTCAAGCTGCATTATTTATTGCAATGCTTGTATTTGGTGGTATCTACTTCGCAACTGATAGCTTAACAGCATTCTATATCATGACACTATTTGCACTGGCATTTGGTTGGATGTGGATTGCACCAGTAGGTGGTGGTGATATGCCAGTTGTGGTATCACTCTTGAACTCATTCTCTGGTTGGGCTGCCGCAGGTATTGGTTTCACACTTGAAAATAACATGTTGATCGTTGCGGGTTCACTTGTAGGTTCTTCTGGTGCGATTCTGTCTTACATCATGTGTAAAGCAATGAACCGTTCGATCATCAATGTATTGTTTGGTGGTGCGATGGGTGGTACTGCGGTTGCTGCTGACAAAGGTGAGCAAGTACAACGTAACTATCGTTCAGGTTCTGCGGATGATGCTGGCTTCTTGATGTCAAATGCTGATAGCGTTGTGATTGTACCGGGTTACGGTATGGCGCAAGGCCGTGCACAAAATGCGGTAAAAGAGCTGTGTGAAATCTTAAAAGAGCAAGGCGTGAAAGTACGTTTTGCGATTCACCCAGTTGCTGGTCGTATGCCTGGTCACATGAACGTATTGTTAGCTGAAGCTGATGTTGCATATGAAGACATTTTAGAAATGGATGAAATCAACTCTGACTTCCCAGCAACTGACGTTGTACTTGTAATCGGTGCAAATGACGTTGTAAACCCAGCTGCGAAAGATGATCCAAGCTCGCCAATTTATGGTATGCCGATCCTTGAAGCACACAAAGCTCGTACGATCATGGTGATCAAGCGTTCTATGGCAACAGGTTATGCTGGTCTAGACAACGACTTGTTCTACAATGAAAAAACCATGATGGTCTTTGGTGATGCGAAGAAAGTTGTTGAAGACATGACGAAAGCAATCAATGGTGGTGGTCACTAATCTGACCTCATCAGGATTGAAAAGCCACCCTCGGGTGGCTTTTTTATTTCGTTCTAATCGTTTAAAGATACTTTTCTACAAAATCCATAGATTGAGCATAGAGATCACGGGCAAGCTGTTGGTTTTTAGCATGAGGAGATCTCCAGTCTGGCATATGTGCACTAACATATTCGCCATTACGGTTGGCCCAGCTATCTCCAATCGCCATTTGAGTAATCAGCTTTGCAGGAACAGAAGTGGGTACTAAACCGATTTTCATGACTTCATAAACAGGTTTTGGCAGTTCTCTATAGATATCAGATGCAACACCGCCAGGATGCAATGCATTATTGGTAATGCTGGTGCCGGCCATTTGCTCAGCTAGTGCATTGCTAAATAGGAGATTGGCAAGTTTAGATTGACCATAATAAAACAAAGGATTGTAAAAACCTTCAGCGCGAAATTTATTAGGCTTAATTGACCCTGCCCAATGCGCAATGGATGCGAGATGGATAATTCGTGCTTGGGGTGCTTGTTTTAGTACAGGAAGTAGCTTTTGGGTAAATAGAAAATGTCCGAGGTAGTTCACCCCAAATTGCTGCTCAAAGCCATCGTGAGTGAGCTGTTTGGTTTTGGAAAAAAGCCCAGCATTATTGATTAATATATCTAGATTGCCATAACGATCTGCAATTTCATCGGCTGCTTTACTTGTATTTTCGAGGCTATTTAAGTCAAGTGATACTACGTCAACTTGACCTTGGTTTAACGCACGTAATCTGTCTTGTGCTTCTTTAGCCTTTTGCGGGTTGCGACAAGCTAAAATGACATGTTGATCTTGTTTAATCAGTTGTTCAGCGGTCGCAAAACCAATTCCTGTGTTAGCACCAGTAATTAGAATTTTCACTTCGTTCACTCCAGTTATGACTTTTTATCGATTGAGTTTAAAGCGATTCTATAATGTCTTAAATATGACAATTTGTCATGTCAATTTTGGAGTGAGGAATTGAGCTTAATAAGATAGGTAATAAAAAAGCGATCTTTAATAGATCGCTTTTTTGTGTATCAGGGATTAGGCAACAGATTCAGGTGTACGCCATAAACTTTCAAGGTCATAAAACTTACGAGCAGTAGGTAACATGACGTGAACTACAACGTGACCTAAGTCAATTAAGATCCATTCGGCATCTCGTTCACCTTCGACACCAATCGGACGAAAACCTGCTTTACGTGCTTCATCAGCAACATTGTCAGCAAGGGCTTTGACATGACGAGTTGAAGTACCGCTAGCAATTACAATTGCATCAGCGACATTGCTAATAGAACTTACATCAAGTTCTAAAATATCTTTGGCTTTTACATCAGTGAGGGCTTCATGTACCACTTTTAAGCAAGCGTGTACATCTTTGTTTGATGTTGTGATTTTTAGGTCGTGAGAATTAGAAGCGCTGGGCGATGGTTCTAAATTCATAGAGGGTATATTTTCCTGACAATTGCTCATCCTCAAATATACCGTTTTTAACAAAAAAACTCAAATTTTAGCCGTAACAGTTTATGTATTCACATCATTGGAAAAATACTTCTGTTTCCATGCAAATGATTGATCTGAATGCTCTTTTGGTCTGTATTCAGCCGCAATTATTCCTTGATAATCACTTTGTAATAACCAGTCAAAGATTTGTTTATAGGGGATATTTCCAGTATCAGGCTCATGACGACTCGGACAATCCGCAAATTGGATGTGTCCAATTTGATGAATATTTTCTTGTAACCCCGCCAACACATCTTCGCCCATCATTGCCATGTGGTAACAATCATATTGCATTTTTAACGCTGGGTGATTCACTGCTTCTAGCATTTCTTGACCTTGAGCAATGTTCTGGATTAAAAAACGTGGCATATCTGTGCCATTAATCATTTCAAAGACAGGCTCAATATGATGTTCAGTCAACATGTGGCAAGCTAGTTTTAAGTTGCTTGCAAGTGTATTTAAGCATGGCAATAAATCTGCATCCAAAGGTTGTTTGCCAGCCAAGATGTTGATACGCGGAACATTTAATGCGGTTGCATAACTGATTGCAAGCTCTAGTGCTTGGTGAAATGTCGTTTCTAAACCAGGCACACCTGCTAAGCCATTACCTCCTTGCATTAGATCACCCGCAGGTGCATTGATCAGGCAAAGTGATAGGTTGTATTGGTTAAGTTGTGCTTGTATATCAAATATTTCAAGCTCATATGGGAATTGGATTTCGACATGTTGAAATCCGTGTGCGTGTGCCAATGCAAAACGTTCGATGAGTGGCACTTCTGTAAAAATCATCGATAAATTGACTGCAAGATGGCTCATATCAAACTCCATGAAGCATTAATTATTATTCTATAAGTTTGATGATAGTGGCTAAATCCTTCTCAGCAAAGCCATTTTGTTGGTGCGCTTGTAACTGTGCTAAGGCTTTTTGTGCAACAGGTATCTTTAGGTTAAAACTTTGCGCGAGTTGTAACGCATTGTTTAAGTCTTTAGATAATGTTTGGACTTTCCATTGCACAGGTTCAAACACATGTGTTGCCATACGCGGTGCAAGAATCTGAAAAGGTTTGGAATCAGCAAACCCCCCTGCAAGCGCAGGGGCGAGCAAACGGGTATCTACACCTGCTTGCTCTGCAAGTGCAACTGCTTCCGCAATCAGCGTACTGTTGGCTGCAACAATCAACTGATTGCAAATCTTCGTGGCTTGCCCTGTACCAGATTCGCCCATTCGGGTAACACGCTGGGAGAGTACTGAGTAGATTGGTTCGAGCTGCTGAATTGTTTTGGCATCGCCACCTGCAAAAATTACTAAAGTACCTTGCTCTGCACCTGTGGTTCCACCAGATACTGGGGAGTCAATCCATATAACGTGTTGTTGTTGTGCTGTAGTTGCAAGGTGGTGTGTTGCTGCAACAGATAAACTCGAAAAGTCGACAATGATTTGTTGAGCTTTTAGGTGAGGCTGGAACTGGTTAAAAACGCTTTGAACGGCTTGATCATCCGCTAAACAGGTCAAAATGACAGGGTAGTTGCCAATTTCTTCTAAAGTTAAGGCGGTTGCACCTTGTTGAATCAATGCTTCACATGCAAGTGGGTTACGATTCCAAACAGCAACTGAGTAGCCTGCTTGAAGCAGTCGGGCTGCCATACGCGTGCCCATTAAACCCATACCTAAGAAAGCGATGGGATTTCTTTGATCAAGTATCATGTTTATAGCCTGTGCTGTTTTTGAGTCTATTTGCGGGAGCGTGCCGAATGCCCCCACTTATAAGCTTCTCAACGTCTATTTATATTGTCTAGGTAAGAACTCAATTTCAGGGTTCTTATCTTTCTTACGCGCAAGCGTACTGTTTTTGCCTAATAGTAGTTTGAGTTGCCAAAGTTTTTCTAAACGTAGAGCCTTTTCTGGTTGATGCTCCATCGCGTCTAAAACACGTTTTGCTGCCATCAATGCATCTGGTGAGCGTTGCAACATCTCTTGAGCGATGACATTGGCTTTGGCGAGAGGATCTGTATCCAAGTGCGTCACTAAGCCGATTTCTTTGGCATATTCAGCATCAAAAATCCGAGCAGTGAGAGTAAGCTCTTTGGCTAAGTCAACCCCAATAAGCCCTTTGAGTGAACGTGTTAAGCCCATGTCGGGCACAAGTCCCCAACGGCTTTCCATAATCGACATTTGTGTTGTTGGTGTTGCGATCCGGATGTCTGCCGCAAGTGCAAGTTGCATGCCTGCACCGAAGCAATATCCTTCAATTGCTGCAATAACAGGGATAGGTAGGTTTTGCCAAATCAGAAAAGCTTTTTGGAATAGGCTTTGTCCAGGTTTGATCAGTTCCCATGCCGCAAATGCGGTGTTTTTAGGGTTGTTTAGGTCTGATAAATCGATACCTGCACTGAAGACCTGTGCTTCACCTGTTAAAATGACGCAGCGAATAGAGCGATCCTTTTCAATTTTTTTAGCTGTTGAGACCAATTCTTTTAGTAATGCAAAACTCATTGCATTGCGTTTGTCTGGACGATTTAACGAAACTGTTGCGATTCCATTGTTTTTTTCAACGCGTAAAAGTGCCATTGGTCATACTCTTATTGTGTTTGATGATTGGCAGCATAGCATGAGTTTTTGTCATGAAACATGACACGACAGTCATCTTAGTTGTCGTGTCCGTTCAAGACGAGATTTGCTGCTTGCCTAACTTGTTCAATAGCGGCATTAAGCTCATTAAAGCGATGATTGGTTTCCCGAATAAACACATCATCTGCCTTGCGTCGTTCTTTGCGTAAGGTAGAAACAAATTGTTCAAACTCACCTGCAATTCTTTGCAAGGTTGGCGTGCCTACATAACGCGTCGCGCCATAGAGACGATGTAAAACATGCTCAAGTTGAGGGAAATCCTCGACCTCAATCAGCTGTTGCATTTCATTTAGCTCGGTATCAAAACTATCCACTAACATACCTAATAAATCTTGCGCTAAATCTTCTTTGTTAGCAGCGAGTTGAATACTTTGTTGCCAATTTAAGATTTGAGGATCAATTGACTCGATTGGGCGTTTTGTTTCGGTGGTGGTTGGCTGTGAACTAAAATTATTCTTGGTCCATTGGGTGAGGATCTGAATGATTTGTTCCATTTGAATTGGTTTGGTCACATAATCATTCATGCCGACTTTAAGCAACTTTTGTTTCTCATCTGCCAAGGCGTGTGCAGTTAAGGCAATGATTGGAAGTTGCATGCCCGTATCCAGCGTTGATTCGAGTGAGCGAATGGCCCGCGTGGTATCAATGCCTGACATCACAGGCATTTGAATATCCATAAATACTAGATCAAATGGGGGAGACTTCTGTTCAATTCGCTCTTGAATCAGATCAATCGCTTTTTGCCCGCTCAATGCTTTGGTGGTGGTTACATTGAGTTCGCCTAGTAATGCTTCTAAGACAATCAAATTTGGTAAATGATCATCGACAGCTAAGACATGCAACCCTTGACCATTGAAGTCTTCAGGCTCTTGTTCGAAAATTGGCTGATTTGCTAAGAGCTGAATAAGCTCGCGACGGCTTAATGGTTGATAGATTGGGCGAGCACGATATTCATTGAGCATGTTTGGATCAAGGCTCATTTGATAACCATAAACCGCTAAATTGCCATGATAACGTTGGCGAATCTCTTTCAATAAAGCTTCTGTATCGCCACTGTGATCTACAATCAACCATGTATTTTCTTGCTGATTCAAATGGTTGAGGCGACTGAATAAATCTAAAATTGACTGTGTCTCAATATGCGCCACATGATAATTTTCAAGATAGAGGCGCAGTACGCTTGCCGTCGCTGGATGCGCTAAATAAGATACCACTTGTAGATGATCAAAACGAGGATGTTCAACGAAAGCATCTTCTTCTTCAACTTTAAATGCTGCGGTGAACCAGAAAGTCGAACCTTTTTCGGTAGGCGCACGTTCTTGGTTGTCTTCAAAGCCGATTTGACCACGCATTAGATGTACTAATTGTTTGGAGATCGCTAAACCAAGTCCAGTGCCACCAAATTGACGCGTAACAGAGGCATCGCCTTGTGAGAAAGATTCAAATAATTTCTTGCGATCGGTACCACTTAAGCCAATTCCACTATCTTGTACGCTGAAATGCAATAAACACTGACCAATGTCATCATCTTCCATACGAACACGCACAATAATCTCACCGTCAGGAGTGAACTTGATTGCGTTGGAAATCAGATTGGTCAGGATTTGTTTAAAGCGTAATGCATCACCCACCACGTGCTGCGGGATATTTTCTGCATAGTAGAATGCCATATTAATGTGTTTTTGTGCTGCCAAAGGTGACAACATATCCATCACATCGAAAATGGCTTCTTCGAGATCAAAGGGTGCGGTCTCGAGCTCAAGTTTACCGGCATCAATTTTAGAAAAATCGAGTACATCATTAATTAACGCCAATAAATGAGCAGAAGATTTCCGAATCGTTTGCAGGTAGAGGTTCTGTTCGTTACTTAAATTTTGTTGGCGTAATAATAAATGGATAAAACCATCGATACTGTTGAGCGGTGTGCGTAATTCATGGCTGATATTTGCCAAGAAAACGGATTTAGATTGGTTAGATGAAATGGCTTGGTCGCGTGCTTGGCGATAAGTAATATTCTGAACTTCTAAAGTATCCAATGTACGACGTAGATCTTCTTCAGTCTGTTCAGTATGTTCTTTAAGCTCTAAAAAACTAAAATGAAGTCGTTTGACGACATTGGCGATATCACGTTGCAGTAAGCGCAATTCACCTGTGCTATTAACCACAATATGTTGATCTAAAGTGTCTGCATTTAGGCGCTGCATTTGCATACGAATTTCGTATAGCGGCGCTAGCCAGCGACGAGAAAAAACATTTAGACAAAATAACAGTATTAATAAGGTGATCAATCCGGTTGCGACGAGTGATAATAAGATTTTATAACGCGCAAGTTCGAGTGGATGATTATTTAATTCAATCATCAACCAAACAGAATTTGGATTTTCACTATCCAGCTTAGAGCCATAAATACTATTGTGATTGTGGGAAATAGGGCCAAAAAAATCACTGTTTTTCGGAAAGTTAGGCCAGTAACGATTATTCTGATAACCAATGGTTAAATAAGTCTGTCCTTTATTGTCAATTAAAACCGCACGTTGTAGGTTTTTTTCATCAAACATTTTTTGAAACAGGTTTTGCGCACGGTCATATTGATCGGGTTGTTCTTCGACCAAGTGAAGTAGTTCATTTGCTGTTTGATGATAACGCGCCAAAATCGCAGATGCTTCTGCATTTTGCTGTTGTTTCGCGGCATTGGTTGTTTCAGATAAAACCCACAAAATGCCTACGCCTGTCAAAATCGCAATCGGAACCAGAATCAGCGCGATCAGCTGTCCATAGGCATGATTGAGCCGTAAACGTTTAGAAAGAGTTTTATTGAAATTTGACATAGTTGGGTCAGACTTATCATTCTGCAAAATATCTTAGCATGCTTTAAACAGGCTAGCATTTATCTCACTATAAAAAGCAGTGGGAAAAGATGCAGTCTTGTGTTTTTTTTCATACAATAGACGCCACCTTGATATCGGTGTCGATCATGACCAATACGCAACCAGATTTTTTAGCAGATGAATTTTTACTAGATGAATATGTGGGTAAAACACCATTGGTGCGTTTACAGCGTTTAGCAAGTCATACTCAAGCCACGGTATTAGCAAAATTAGAAGGCAATAACCCAGCAGGTTCTGTGAAAGATCGACCTGCCTATAACATGATTATTCAGGCAGAAAAACGCGGTCAAATTAAACCGGGTGATACCTTGATTGAAGCAACCAGCGGTAATACAGGAATTGCTTTGGCGATGGTTTCAGCCATGCGTGGTTATAAAATGAAACTGATCATGCCGAATAACATGAGCCAAGAGCGTAAAGATGCTATGTCAGCTTATGGTGCAGAGTTAATCGAAGTTACTCAGCAACAAGGCATGGAAGGAGCTCGAGATTTGGCTTTGCAAATGCAGGCTGACGGTCAGGGTTATGTTTTAAATCAGTTTGGTAATCCAGATAATGTGGAAGCACATTATCTGACTACGGGGCCTGAGATTTGGAAACAAACGGGCGGGAAAATTACCCATTTTGTCAGCTCAATGGGAACCACGGGCACCATCATGGGGGTGTCTAAATATTTAAAAGAACAAAATCCTGAGATTCAAATTGTGGGCTTACAGCCTTCAGATGGTTCAAGTATTGCAGGGATTCGTCGTTGGCCAGAGGCATATTTACCAACGATTTTTGATCGTAGTCGAGTCGATCGTATTATTGATATTCCACAAATTGAAGCAGAGCGTACCATGCGTAAACTGGCTCGTAGCGAAGGGATTAGTGCAGGGACATCGTCTGGTGGTGCGGTCTGGGCATCTATTAAAATTGCTGAAGAAAATCCAGATGCTGTGATTGTCTGCATTATTTGTGATCGTGGAGATCGTTATTTATCAACGGGTTTATTCTCAGTAAAAGATGATGAATAAAATTACGCCCAAGCTCTCTATTAAAAAGAGAGAATTCTTCAGTTCTCTGAGGAAGTTTTGAAAATGAGCTTACGTTTTCCGATTTTAGTGTTTGATATTGAAACGCTCACTGATTTAAAAGCTGGCGCTCATTTATATCATCTTGATTTACCTGAGTCTGATGTCGAGCAGGCCTTGACCAAGATTCGCCGTCAAGAATCAGGGATGGATTTTCAACGGTTACCTTTGCACGAAATTGTATGCATTTCTGGTTTGTGGATCGATGAAAAAGGCTTTCGTTTATTTTCATTTAGCCAAGAGCAAAATACTGAAGCTGAGATGCTGGCAAAATTCTTATCGATTTTTGATAAAAAACAGCCAACTCTTGTGAGTTGGAACGGTTCTCAGTTTGATTTGCCTGTCATTTTATTTCGAGCGATGTATCACGGACTATCTGCCCCAAGTTTGTTTGATCAAGGCGAAATCGACAATCAGAAGCGGTTTAATAACTATCAAAACCGATATCATCATCGACATGTCGACTTGATGGATGTGATGGCCATGTTTAATGGTCGAAATTTCCAGAAATTAGATGATATTGCTTGCTTGCTCGGTTTTCCTGGAAAGCGTGGTGAGTCTGGTTATCGTGTGCCAGAATATGTACGTAACAATAATTGGTTAAAACTAACCAGTTATTGTGAGGGTGATGTACTGAATACTTGGTTGGTTTATTTGCGTTGGCTTTTACTAAAAGGTCAGTTAAATCAACTAGATCATCAGCAGTTTATTCAGTCAACCATTGATTATTTACAAACGCAAACGCAACAATCAGATTTTTTACAAGTATGGCGCCAAACATCGCAATATACTGTATTTACCGCACCGACGTTTGCGCCCAAAAATTAGGTTCATCTTTTGAAACATAAAGCGAAACAGCGCCCGGCACATCAGCCAATTTATACCTTCAAAGTGGAAGCTTTTTCGCATGAAGGTCGTGGTATTGCGCACTATGGAACTCACCCTGACCATCCTAAAGAAAAACAGGGTAAGAAAGTTTTTATTCGCAATGCCTTGGTGGGTGAAACGGTTCAAGCGAAAATTACCCACCAAACCACGCGTCTAGAAGAAGCAGAAATGCTGAAACTAGAAGGTGAGGCCGCTACTGGGCGGGTAGAACCAATTTGCCCGCATTTTGGGATATGTGGTGGCTGTAGCTTGCAACATATTCATCCTGACGAACAAATTTTGTTGAAGCAAAATGTATTGCAATCGCATTTACAGCATTTTGCTGGTCTACAACCTGAACAATGGTTAACACCAATTCGTTCTAGCAAAATAGATTACCGTCGTCGTGCCCGAATTGGTGTGCGGTATATTCCGCGACAAGATCGTTTGGTCATGGGGTTTAGAGAGCATCACAGTAATCATTTAACCACCATTCACCAGTGCAAGGTATTGGATCAGACTTTATCTGATGCGATACCTGAGTTGAGAAAGTGTCTTGAAGGCTTGATGGCCAAAGCACACATTGGTCATGTTGAATTGGCGATGGGGGATCACGAAGTTGCGTTATTAATTCGCCACTTGGAAGAATTAAATGTGTCGGATGTCAACCATTTGCGTCAATTTGCGTTACAAAGACAGTGGCAGTTGTATTTACAACCCAGAGGCGCTGATAGTTTACATCGGGTCGACGATGTGCAAGCACCAATGCGGTTACACTATCATTTAGATGATTTCGATATTCGTTTTGCATTTTCACCATTGGATTTTACCCAAGTGAATAGTGCGGTAAATGCACGAATGATTCAGTTGGCATGTGAATTGCTACAGTTAAAGGAAGGGGAACGTGTGCTTGATCTATTTTGTGGATTAGGCAACTTTTCTCTACCTTTAGCACGATGTGTAGGAGATACTGGTCAGGTGATAGGTGTTGAGGCAAGTGATGAAATGGTATTGCGTGCAACTGAAAATGCGAAAGCAAATTCGTTGAACCAAGCTATCTTTTTTTCACAAGATTTAACAAAAGACTTTTCACATCATCCTTGGGCGAAACAAGGATTTGATGCATTATTAATTGATCCTCCGCGATCGGGTGCTTTTGAGGTGATGCAATATGTACCGAGCTTCGGAGCAAATAGAATCGTTTATGTTTCATGTAATCCTTCAACACTGGCAAGGGATGCAGGTGTACTGGCACAACATGGTTATCAGCTTAAAAAAGCTGCGGTAATGGATATGTTTACCCATACTGAACATGTTGAATCTATTGCCTTATTTGAAAAAAATGAGTCTGATAAAATTTAAGAGATAAACGATTAGAACATGAGTTACATATCCAGAGGAGAATGGTATGGTCACAGTACGTGAACAGTTACCTGGACGACTCCATGAGTTGTCTGAGGAAGCGACTGTAGAACATGCCGCTGAAGCGCAAAGTAGTCTAGTATCTTGGCTAGATCGAGTGCGTGATATCTTGGATGGGGCTGAGCTGAAGCAGCTACAACGGGTTGCAGAGCTTACCTTACAAAAAGAGTTTGAAAGCACGGTTAATCATCATACCAACACCTTCAGTATCGGTATTGGTATGGCGGATATTTTGGCGCATTTACATGTAGATGAAGATACGTTGTCAGCGGCAGTATTATATCGAAGTGTACGTGAAGGACTGATCACCTTAGAGGATATTCAGCGTGAGTTTGGCGAGCAAGTTCTGGGCCTAGTAAAAGGCACGCTTGCAATGGGTAAGCTATCGGAGCTGATTGAAAAAAATAAGCGTCTAGAAGATCATTTTAATAATAATCAACGTGAACATCTAAACGGCATTTATAAAATGCTGATTTCTGTGACAGAAGATGTACGTGTGGTGCTGATTAAACTGGCAGAGCGAACTTATGCTTTACGTGAGTTGGCAACTGCAAGCAAAGAGCGTCAAGAACGTGTTGCACGTGAAATTTTAACGATTTATTCTCCACTTGCACATCGTTTAGGAATCGCCCAACTAAAATGGGAACTAGAAGATCTCGCTTTTCGCTATTTAGCGCCAGAACGATACAAAGAAATTGCTTCTTTGCTCAATGAAAAACGTTTAGAGCGTGAACAGTATATTCAGTTTGTGATTGATAAGCTTAAAACCGAACTGGATGCTTATGATATTCATGCTGAAATCACGGGGCGAGTGAAGCACATTTATTCGATTTATCGAAAAATGAAAAGCAAAAATCTTAGCTTTGACCAGCTTTACGATATTCGTGCAGTGCGGGTGTTATTAAAAACGGTACCAGATTGTTACCATGCTTTAGGGATCGTACATCAGTTATGGCGACACATTCCCAACCAGTTTGATGATTATGTGACTAACCCGAAAGCCAATGGCTATCGGTCTTTGCATACGGCAGTGATTGCTGAAAATAAATCACTCGAAGTTCAAATTCGTACTTTTGAGATGCATGAAGAAGCTGAATTGGGAGTTTGTTCTCATTTCAACTACAAAGAAGGTGCGAAAAATACGGATCATTCTTTTAATGATCGATTGCATTCACTTCGCGCTGTACTTGAGCATTATCAGGAGCGAACGGAAACGACACCGCATGCTGAAGATGATGAGTCGAATGGTATCGATCAAATTCAAGATTTTGAAAATTTTGAAAAGATTTATGTGTTTAGTCGTGATGGGGACATTAAAGAGTTACCGCGCGGCTCGACTGTGCTTGACTTTGCTTATCACGTCCATACTGAAGTTGGAAACAAATGCTATGCAGCACGTGTAAACCAGCGTTATGTGCCACTGACTTATACTTTAAAAACAGGTGAGCAAGTTGAGATCTTAACCAAAAAAGACCGTGAGCCAAATCGAGATTGGTTGGTTAACTCTTTAGGTTATATCAAAACAGCTCGTGCGCGAGATAAATTGCGTCATTGGTTTAGACAGCAAGATCGCAGCAAGAACGTCGAAGTGGGACGTGAGTTGCTCAATAAAGAGCTCGCTCGTCTGGCTATTCATCCAAAAAGTATTGATTTAAACGATTACTCATCTCATTTTAACCTGAAGTCAGGTGATGATATTTTGGTGGCATTGGTGAGTGGTGACATTAGTCTGCATGCATTGATGAACCAAGTAAATCGTCAAATGCATTTAGATCAAGATGAACCAGAGCTGGTGTTAAAACCAGCATTAAATCCACGTGCAAGCCATACATTATCGGCACATGGTATCTTGATTGATGGTTTGGACAATGTGGAATTGCATATAGCACAGTGTTGTCAGCCCGTGCATGGTGAATCGATTGGTGGTTATATCACTTTAAATCGAGGGGTGAGCATCCATAAAGTCGCATGTCCAGATTATGTGCGTATGACGACACATGAACCAGAGCGTGCAGTTGAAGCCGATTGGGAAATGCAACCAACACGCGGACAAAGCGTTCAGATTGTGGTTGAGGCCTATGATCGCCGTGGTTTACTCAAAGATCTCACTCAAGTGATTTTCTCTGATCAAATCAATATTCGTCAGGTCAATACGATTTCTGAGGCGGATGGGATTGCTAATATGAAGTTGCTGATTGAAGTGAAAGGTTTAGCACAGCTCTCTCGTTTGTTGGCTCGTTTAGAGCAACAACCCGGCATCATTAGTGCGAGACGTTTAGTACAAGGTAGTTAATTATATTTAGAATAAAACCCGCTTTTTTGAACTGACTGCTTTCATGGGGGATCGTTCAATAGGCGGGTTTTATTATTTTAAGCACACGGCATCATCATAAAATCAAAATGGGTTTGATTGTGATTTTTAGATTTTGCATTTTTTGCTTTTTTGGAATGTTGCAATATTTTCAATATTTGCTTGGGCTTTCGCTTTAATTGACTCTTGAACAGTCAAATTATTTACGTCAGATGTATCTTCTTCGCCCGCAAGATTATTTGCAATTTGACTGGCTTTGGCAGTTTTTTCAGAGTTGCCACCGAAAGCAGTTAATGCGCCACTTGCAAGACCAGCCCATTTGCTTACTGCCTTGTTTGGTGATTGAGCATTTGCATTAATATTCGCAATATTTTTCTCTGCGCTTGCTAACTCACGTTTTGCATTTGATTGCTCAACAGAAAGTGTTGCGCAATCCATTGCCTTTAATTCAGCAGTTGAAAATGGTTTACCCTCGGTCGCTGCAAAAGTAGAGAAAGAAAACGTTGCAGCAGCAGTTAAAACTAATAATTTTTTCATATTATAAACACTTTAAAAGATTTTAGATTAAGTTGCTATTTTTGTAGCAGGCGGATTCTATTTAAAATAAATTTTAAAGTCACTATTTTTTTTAAATATTTTAAAGACTTGTCTGTCTATTGTTTTTGTGGTATTTGATCAGGTTTTATTTGTAATCTTGTTTTTTATTTAATTTAATGATTTATAATATTTTTTTACTTTCAGTTTTACTGTTTTGTGCGCTATTTTTAATTTTTATTGATTAATGTGATGGTTTTATTTTTAATGATTTTTATATTTGTGTGAAAAGTGAATTAATATGTAGGGTTGTTAGGCTTTATATTGTTTAAAATATAAAGCACTTTTCTTTTTTTATGCTTGCTTGGATAATAATATATTGGTGATTCGGTTTAAAAACTGTGGGCTAATACGTGATAATTGATACATCAGTTTGGTTTTAATGCCAATAGGAGTGTGGGTAGGAATAAGGAAGTGATTTTTTTGTTGTGTTAAAGCGAAAACCTGTTGTGCAACATCTGCTGGAGTTAAATCCACACCAATATTTTGAATACTCCCAGCATCCATATTTTTTACCATACTGGTTTGCACAAATAATGGCATAACATCGAGCACACGAATATTATATTTTTGCCATTCCACATCTAGAGCTTCAGTTAAACCACGCACGGCAAATTTACTGGCAGAGTATGAGGCTAGATCGGCTTGTCCATAAATAGCTGAAGCAGAAGAGAGGTTGATGACCCGAGCAAAACTCGCTTTTTGTAAATAATTTAAAGCTGCATGGCAACCATTAAGAACACCTTTTACATTGATATCAATTGTGCGGTGATGAGAGGGGATGGTTGTATTTTCAAAAGCACCAGAATATAAGATTCCAGCATTGTTAATTAGAATATTGAGTTCGCCTGCCCAGTTTTGAAATTCCTGTAATGCGATTTGCCATTGTGGATAATCGCTAACATCTAAATAACCCGCTTTCGTATTTGCACCCAGTTCCGTAGCTAAAGCTTGCGCTTGTTCTAAGTTGATATCGTAGATGCCTACTTTATAGCCTTTTTGATGAAACAGACGGGCAATTTCGGCACCTATGCCTTGAGCTGCACCACTAATAAAAACACTATGTTGCATTGCTTTTCCTTACTTTATATTGATACTTTTCGGACCAGCGTATATTAGACAGAAGCTGGTTAAAACTGCAACAGCGTAAGGGGTGAGGAGATAATCATGGAAAAGCTATTAGAAATCATGCGTGAGCTAAGACAAAAATGTCCATGGGATCAACAACAAACACCTGAGAGCTTAACGCGTTATGCGATTGAAGAGGCTTATGAAGTCGAAGCTGCGATTCGTGTTGGTGATTTGGATGAAATTCGTCAAGAGCTTGGAGATCTATTGTTGCAAGTGGTTTTTCAATCACAAATGTTCAGTGAGCAAGGGGCTTTTGATTTTCATGATGTGGTTGATGCAATTAGTGAGAAACTGATTCGACGTCATCCGCATGTATTTCAAGCTGAAAAGTTTCAGAACTTGAACCCTGAACAGGTAAGCGAGCTATGGAAACAAATTAAGCAGCAAGAGAAACAGGGTAAGCCAAGATCTCGATTAGATGAGGTGAAGCATGCACCTGCTTTAGTTCAAGCGGATGAAATCCAAAAAAAAGCAGCACAACTTGGTTTTGATTTTGAAACGGTAGAGGATGCTTACGGAAAATTAGACGAAGAGCTAGCAGAATTACAACAAGCGCTTAAAACGGGAAAAACCGATGAAATACAAGAAGAATTTGGAGATTGTCTATTTTCTTTGATCAATGTAGGTCGTAAACTTGGGCTGTCGAGTGAAACGGCATTACTGGCGACAATTCATAAATTTAGAAGTCGCTTTGCCTATATCGAACAACAAGCACATCGACAACAGAAAGACTTGCAAGAAATGAGTTTGGCGGAAATGGACCAGCTATGGGAGCAAGCAAAAAGACATTTAAAATTTGAGGGGAGCTCTGATGAAATTGCCGCAGTTACGCAGCAAAATTAATTTTTTATTATTGATTATTCTAGGGTTCGGGGTTATCTCTCACCTGAATGCAAAACAATTTGATCAGTCTTATATACAGTGGAAAGCACAGCAACAAAAACATGATCAGCAATTGGCTAGACAAGATGACCAATATTATTTATCTAGACCGACCCAGCAACAAAATGTGAAACCTGTTTCATCTTCTGTAAATATTTCAGGCGATAAAATTAGCTTAAATCAAGCGAACTTACAGCAGTTGCAAAGTTTAAGTGGTGTAGGTGAGAAAAAAGCCCAAGCGATTATTGAATATCGACAAAAACATGGTGCATTTAAAGCATTAGATGAACTCATGAATGTCAAAGGAATTGGGCCGAAACTGCTTGAAAAGAATAGGTCGAGACTTATTTTATAGGTTGGTTAAAGTGTTGGTGGTAAAAAAATGCGTACCGATATCTTGAAACTTCAGCAGAATAAATTGCCCTTTGTGTGTGTTAGAGCTATGATTAGCGACAAATTGTTATTTACGTCCTGACGTAGGAGACAGTGTCTTTTGCAAACTTTGCGTGCGTCAAAATGTGGTTTGTCCACAACTCAACTCCCTTCCTCAATATTAGATGTGATCGATAGTCTGACTAAAGCAGGTTATGAGGCATATATTGTAGGTGGTGGTGTTCGCGATATGATGTTAGGTCTTAATCCAAAGGATTTTGACGCGGTAACCAATGCTACTCCAGCCCAAGTAAAAGAAGTGTTTGGGCGGCGTTGTCGTATTATTGGGCGACGTTTTGAGTTAGCTCATGTGTATTCTGGTCGTGAACTGATCGAAGTCGCGACCTTCCGTGCCCCTCCGAAAAAAGCAGTCACCAGTGCTTCTGGTATGATTCTTCGTGATAATAATTGGGGAACAATTGAGCAGGATTTTGCTCGTCGAGATTTTTCGATCAATACGCTTTATTATCAACCTCGTAAGGGAGTTGTGCTGGACTTCTGCCAAGGTGTTGAAGATATCAAAACCCGTACTTTACGGTTTTTGGGTGAGCCAGCTCAGCGTTTTGAGGAAGATCCTGTACGCATGTTGCGTGCATTGCGTTTTGCGGCGAAACTGAACTTTCAAATCGATCAATCCATTCTTGACGTTTTTGATGTTGAGATGACGCAATTATTGCGTGATGTTTCACCACATCGACTTTATGATGAGTCACAAAAGCTCTTTACTATGGGGCATCTCACTCAGGTTTTGCCGATGTTGATTGAGTTTGGTGTTTGGAAACAATTGTTTGCTGAAATTCCGCCAAACATCACCTCATTTATCGAGCGTGCAGCCAAGAATACTGATCAGCGAATTCAAATCGGTAAAACCATCAATCCTGCTTTTTTCTATGCGGTCTTGTTATGGAAACCCTTTTTAGAGCGCTGTGATTTTTATCTCAATAAAGGCGTCGTTCCAGCTGAAGCGCGTGCTCAAGCAGGCCTTGATGTGCTTAAGCGTCAAGCAACTCGTACGATTATTCCTCGTTTTGCTGAAACTTTTATTCGTGAAGTTTGGGAAATGCAAAGTCGATTGCTCAATCCAAAACCTCAACAAATAGAAGCATTAGCTGGGCATGCGCGTTTCCGTGCAGGATTCGATTTCTTGTTGCTACGTGAGAAATCAGGTGATGCCAGCACTGAAGGTATGGGCGTTTGGTGGGAAAATTACCAAGAAATGACCACTGACCAAAAAGAAGCCGCTATTCGTCAGTATAACCGTCAACGTACGAAGACCCGACGTAAAGCTGCTGACACCGAAGAGTTGAAGCATACTGAAATTGAACCATTGGTTGATGTTCCAGAACCAAGAAATCGTCGTGCGAAAAAAGAGCGTGTGCGGGCTGGTGATTCAGCAAATCGTTTTCTTGAAAAGGCGGCAGATACAGGTCAAATCAATTCAGATCATCCAATTTTAAAGCGAAAACGTGTGCAACGTGATTTAAAGCAAGTCGTTTTTGGACCGACTCAATGACGATTCGTACTTATATCGGTTTAGGTAGTAACTTAGGTGATTCGCAACAAATTCTTCGTGAAGCTGTTGCGAAATTATCAATGTTGGGTGAAGTTCAGGTTTCTCGTCTTTACCAAAGTCCACCGATGGGACCTCAAGATCAACCACATTATTTAAATGCTGTTGTTCAACTGGACACGACATTGACACCACTTGACTTGTTAGACCAATTGCAACAGTTAGAACAAGATGCGGGGCGTGTTCGTTTGCGACGTTGGGGAGAGCGAACCCTAGATCTTGATCTGTTAATCTATGGTCAAGAACAAATTCAAAATGAACGTTTAACTGTGCCCCATATTGGTATTTTACAACGTGATTTTGTAATTCTTCCCTTATTAGATTTAGATGCTCATTTACAATTAAATGGTCATTCATTAAAAGACTTAGAACTGGTACAGCAAGCAAACTTGACTGTAATAGCCGATCAATCTTGGGCGGCTGCTTAAGATTGTTTCGTTCTGAAAACGCCTGTAGAGGACATCATCATGATTAGTCTAAGTGACTTAAGAAAGTTTAAAGCTGACGGACGCAAGTTTTCTTGCCTGACTTGCTATGATGCAAGTATGGCGAAAGCAATGGAATTGGCTCAAATTGATACGATTTTAATCGGTGATTCTCTGGGGATGGCGATTCAAGGAAGAGATTCAACGCTTCCTGTTACAGTTGAAGATATGGCTTATCATACTGCGGCAGTCCGCCGTGGAAATACACATGCCTTAATCATGACTGATTTGCCATTTATGAGTTATGCAACACTTGAAGATGGCTTAAAAAGTGCTAAAGCCGTGATGCAAGTTGGTGCTCAAATGGTCAAAATTGAAGGTGGTGCTTGGCTCAGTGAGTTAGTTACAGTGTTGACTCGCAATGGTATTCCCGTCTGTGTCCATTTAGGTTTGACGCCGCAATCAGTACATGTGTTTGGCGGTTATAAATTGCAGGCAAGAACACGCGAAGCGGCCGATCAATTAATTGCAGATTGTCAAGCTGTGGTTGACGCAGGTGCGTCAGTATTACTGCTAGAATGCGTTCCTGCTCAGTTGGGTAAAGAGATCGCTGAGTTATTTCCAAATACGCCTGTGATTGGAATCGGTGCAGGTAATGAAACAGATGGGCAGGTATTGGTTGCACAAGACATGTTGGGGCTTACTTTTGGTCGAGTTGCACGTTTTGTCCGTAATTTTATGAAAGAACAGGCGGGTGAAACAGCAATTTTAGATGCATTTAAAGCCTATCATGCTGCTGTTCAAGACCAATCTTTCCCAGCTAAAGAACATACTTTCCAAGTTGAGCTTTAATTCATGAAAACTGAAACAACGATACAAGGCTTAACTGCGTCACTTGCAACAGCACGCAGCAACAAAAAAATGATTGGTTTTGTCCCGACGATGGGAAATTTGCATGAAGGTCATTTGACCTTGGTTCGTGCTGCTAAAAAGATTTGTGATGTGGTTGTGGTGAGCATCTTTGTCAACCCAATTCAATTCGGTGCGGGTGAAGATTTTGATAACTATCCACGTACTTTAGAGCAAGATAGTCGTTTGTTGGCGGATGTGGGTTGCGATATTATTTTTGCGCCTTCTGTTGAGCAAATGTATGGAACACAACCACGCTTGACCAATATTAGTGTTGGGCAAATTACCGATGATTTGTGTGGAAAGTCTCGCCCTGGTCATTTTGATGGCGTGGCGGTTGTTGTTACCAAATTATTTAATATGGTACAGCCGGACTATGCTTTCTTTGGTCAAAAGGATTATCAGCAACTCGCGGTGATTCGTCAGTTGGTACAAGATTTAAATATGCCTTTGGAAGTGATTGGTGTGCCCATCGTGCGTGCTGAGGATGGCTTGGCTTTAAGTTCTCGCAATGGTTATTTATCTCAAGAGCAACGTGAAATTGCCCCTAAAATTTACCAGTTGTTAAAGAAAGCGGAACAGCAATTGCATGATGGTCAAGTGTTGGAGCAAGTGTTAGCAAATATCTCAACTGAATTGACACAAGCAGGTTTTGTTGTGGATTATGTGGAAGCTCGTCAAACCAATTTACAGCCGATTACGCAATTTGATCAAGATTTGGTTTTATTCGTTGCGGCAAAATTAGGTACGACGCGTTTAATCGATAATTTACAAGTAAATTTTAAAACTTAGAACTTCAGAATAAAAAGGGCAACATGCCATGAAGCGTATTCTTATCGTCACAGGACAATCTGGTTCAGGAAAATCTTCAGCGTTACAAGTGCTTGAAGATTTAGGCTACTATTGTATAGATAACTTACCTTTGGCACTGTTGCCTGAAATAGTGGCGAAACTTGATCATGAAAATAATCTGGAGCAATTGGCGTTAGGTGTTGATATTCGAAGCACACGTGCTGATATGCAAGAGTTTGATCATGTGTTTGAGCAATTAAAAAGACATGGTTCAGTTGATGTCATTTATTTGACTACCCAAGATCAAGATTTGATTGCTCGTTTTAGTGCATCTAGACGCCCGCATCCTTTAGCGAGCCGTTTTAATAGTTTATTGCAGTGTATACAAGAAGAAAAGCAACTGCTGATTCCGATACAATTTCGCTCTACAGTGCATATTGATACGACAGATAAAAGTGTTCATGATTTAAAACATATTTTACTGTCCAAACTAGGGCAGTCTGATAACTTAATTGTTATTTTGCAATCGTTTGGTTATAAGCATGGCATCCCTTTAGATGCTGATTATGTATTTGATGTCCGTCATTTGCCTAACCCACATTGGGATTTAGATTTACGTCGTTTATCTGGTTTAGATGAACCTGTACGTCGATTTTTAGAGAGCAGTCAGCAAACCAATGAAATGTTTGCTGATATTTATGCTTTCTTGGAAAAGTGGCTACCTGCTTTTGCAGAGGGGCATCGCCATTATATGACCATTTCTGTGGGTTGCACGGGTGGACAACATCGTTCAGTTTATATCGTGGATAGACTCAAGCAAGCCCTTGAGGCAAAATGGGCTGTCCAAATCTTACATAGAGAAATGAAGCACTGGTCATGATAGACACAACAATTGATGTAATTAATAAACTTGGCTTACATGCACGCGCATCAGGTAAACTGATTGAGGTGACGACCAAATTTCGCTCTTCTATTCAAATTGGTAAGGGTGATAAGCTGGTAGATGCAAAAAATATTATGTCATTGTTGATGTTGGGTGCGGGTAAGGGCACGACATTAAGGTTAGTGATTGATGGTGCTGATGAAGACAAAGCACTGGAAGAAATTCAAACGCTGTTCGCAGCAAAATTTTATGAGGCAGAGTAATAGTGGCACGTGGTACCCAACGTTATACCGATGAAGATTTTGAGTCATTAGAAGGGCGTGCGAGTAGAACAGAGCAAAAGAAAGCTGTACAACGTATGGCTGCTTTAGGTGAGCAATTGGCTCAATTGAATGTAAAACAAATTCAAAAACTTCCTGTGGATGAACGTCTGATAGATGCGTTGCTTGAAGTTCAAAAAATTAGTTCATTTGAAGCACGTCGTCGTCAGTTTCAGCGAATTGGCAAATTGTTGCGTAATGAAGATGAAAGCATAATTTTGTCTTATCTCACACCGCAACAAGGTGCAAAGAAACAAATGCAATTGATGCGTTGGGTTGATCGTATGATTGAGCAAGGTGATCCGATCATTAATGAATTCAGCAAAGTATTTAATGCATCAGAACGCCATACTTTACGTCAGCATGTTCTTCGTATTCATCGTGACATCAAACAACAGGTGAGTGAGGAAGAGCTCGAAGCTTCTAAACGTAAGTTTGTAAACTACGTACAACAAGTCGCGCTGTTATCTGATCAAGGTTAACTTGAAAAAAAGAAGTTTCTAAGGAAACTTCTTTTGCATTTAGGCAATTAATTTCCAAACTCACTTGTAGCTCGTTCTTTTGCCCATTCTCTTAAAATAAATTTTTGTAATTTCCCAGTTGATGTTTTAGGGATCTCAGTAATTACCACGTCTTTAGGAACTTTAAAGCGTGCAAGTTCTTTTTGACAGTGCAGAATAATTTCTTCTGGTGAAGTTGTGCTACCTTGTTTTAATTCAATAAAAGCACAAGGCACCTCTTGCCAACGTGGATCAGGCTTTGCGACTACGGCTGCAGTCATGACTGCTGGGTGTCGATACAAAACATCTTCGACTTCTAATGAAGAAATATTTTCCCCACCTGAAATAATAATGTCTTTGGAGCGGTCCGTGATTTTGGCATAGCCATCGGGATGGCATACGGCTAAATCCCCGGTATGGAACCAACCCCCTTGAAATGCTTCTTCAGTGGCCTGTGGGTTTTTGAGATAGCCTTTCATGACGATATTGCCACGGAACATGATTTCGCCCATGGTTTCGCCATCATTTGGCACAGGTTGCATGGTTTCAGGATCAAGTACTCGCATACTGTCTTGTAGAGGGTATGGAACGCCTTGACGTGAATGCAATTGAGCTTGTTCTTGGATAGATAACTCACTCCAACCTGCTTGTGAGGCACATAGCGCTGAAGGACCGTAGGTTTCGGTTAAACCATAGACGTGATTGACATTGATGCCGATATTACGCATCCCTTCAATAATCGCAACTGGCGGTGCAGCACCAGCAACCATCACCTCCACATGATGGTCAAATGCGGTTCTTTGTTCCTGAGGCGTATTGATCAGCATCGATAAAACAATCGGTGCGCCACAGAAATAATCTACTTTGTGTTCGGCAATATATTGAAAGATTAGTGTTGGATCGACGCGACGTAAACAAATATTGGTTCCGCCACTGGCGGCAATAGACCATGCAAAACACCAGCCATTGCAATGAAACAGGGGTAAGGTCCAAAGATACACAGCACGAGGTTTCATGCCACATGCCAAAATATTACTTGCTGCATTGAGGTAAGCACCACGATGATGATAAACCACACCTTTTGGATTTCCTGTTGTTCCCGAGGTGTAATTCAGGCTGATCGCATCCCATTCATCTTGTGGAAGTAACCATTCAAACTCAGGATCGCCTTGAGCTATCCAAGACTCATATTCATATTGACCAAGGGGCAGTTGTTCACCTTCATACTCATTATCAAAAACGTCAATTACAATCATATCTTGATGAATATATGTGAGTGCTTCTTCTGCAATCGCTTTAAACTCTGGGTCAACTAAAAGCACTTTTGCTTCAGCATGTTCTAGCATAAAGGCAATGGTTTTGGCATCTAAGCGCGTATTTAGCGTATTTAGAACGGCACCTGCCATGGGAACGGCAAAATGGGCTTCAATCATCGCTGGAACATTTGGTAAAAGTACAGAAACGGTATCGTTCTTTTGGATACCTAAACGTGTCAGTTGGTGTGCAAATTGACGACAGCGTTGATAGCTTTGTTGCCATGTAATCTGACGTTTACCATGAATAATTGCGGCCTGATTCGGGTAAATATAAGCTGCACGCTCTAAATAGCGTAATGGTGATAACGCAACAAAGTTCGCTGGGTTTTTGGGTAATTCGTCGTATGCACTAACCATGTGTATTGCTCCATGTTTATTTTATGAGGAAATTTGCTGGGGTGTTAAAAATGACCGCAGTCCCCATATATCTATATCACCATAGTACGCTGCTGACACGAAATCACTAAGGCTTTAGTCTGAGATATATTTTTGACTTGGGTTTTTCTCCAATCAAAGGTTTCTTCCTTGTCTAAACCTGTGTAAAATCTCGGGTACTTTTTTATCCGCCGTTTTTTATTTTTTGAGGTCCGCCTCAATACATAATCTCGCGGTGATATGCTCCATTGTGCGGGGCATCACTCCTTAAGGATTTTATTATGCCAATCATTACTTTACCAAATGGTGATCAAAAGCAATTTGATCAACCGATTTCCGTGATGGAACTTGCTCAGAGCATTGGTCCGGGCCTAGCGAAAAATACCGTTGCTGGTCGTATCAATGATCGTTTGGTGGATGCTTGTGATTTAATCACAGAAGATGCAACAGTTCAGATTATTACCCCGAAAGATGAAGAAGGTTTAGAAATCATTCGTCACTCATGTGCGCACTTAGTCGGACATGCGGTTAAGCAATTGTTCCCTGAAGCGAAAATGGTAATCGGTCCAGTGATCGAAGAAGGTTTCTATTACGACATCTGGATGCCACGTCCATTTACTTTGGATGATATGGCTGCGATTGAAGAGCGTATGAAAAAGCTCATCGATCAAGATTATGACGTTATTAAAAAGATGACACCGCGTGATGAAGTGATTGCAGAATTCACAGCACGTGGCGAAGAATATAAATTACGCTTGATTGCAGACATGCCAGAAGAAACTCAAATGGGCTTGTACTACCATCAAGATTATTTGGATATGTGCCGTGGTCCGCACGTACCGAATACTAAATTCTTAAAATCATTCAAGCTCACTAAAATCTCTGGTGCTTACTGGCGTGGTGATGCCAAGAATGAGCAGTTACAGCGTATTTATGGTACAGCTTGGGCAGACAAGAAACAGTTGGCTGCGTATATCAAACGTATTGAAGAAGCTGAAAAACGTGACCATCGTAAAATTGGTAAAGCTTTAGACTTATTCCACATGCAAGAAGAAGCGCCAGGTATGGTGTTCTGGCATGCCAATGGTTGGACGATTTACCAAGTGCTTGAACAATACATGCGTAAAGTTCAGCAGGACAATGGTTACCAAGAAATTAAGACACCACAGATCGTAGACTTTACGCTTTGGGAAAAATCAGGACATGCGGCAAACTATGCTGAAAACATGTTTACGACTCACTCAGAAAGTCGTAATTATGCAGTAAAGCCAATGAACTGCCCTTGTCACGTGCAAGTGTTCAACCAAGGATTAAAATCTTACCGTGATTTACCAATCCGTTTAGCGGAGTTCGGTTCTTGTCACCGTAATGAACCATCAGGTTCTTTACACGGTATCATGCGTGTACGTGGCTTTACTCAAGATGATGCGCATATCTTCTGTACCAAAGAACAAATTGGTCAAGAAGTTGCAGACTTTATTAAACTGACTTTAGATGTTTATAAAGACTTCGGCTTTGAAGAAGTACAAATGAAGCTTTCAACACGTCCTGAAAAGCGTGTGGGTGACGATGCACTTTGGGATATTGCTGAAAAATCTTTGGCTGATGCTTTAAATGATGCAGGCTTAGCATGGGATCTACAACCTGGTGAAGGTGCATTCTATGGTCCGAAGATTGAATTTTCATTGAAAGACTGCTTAGGTCGTGTATGGCAGTGCGGTACAATCCAGTGTGACTTCAACTTGCCAATCCGTTTAGATGCTTCGTACGTGACTGAAGACAATGAGCGTGATCAACCAGTTATGTTGCATCGTGCAATTCTTGGCAGTTTTGAGCGTTTTATTGGTATACTAATTGAACATTACGCTGGTTTCATGCCACCTTGGCTTGCACCAATTCAAGCTTGTGTGATGAATATTACCGATTCACAAGCAGATGCGTGTGAGCAAGTGGTTGCAAAACTCAAAGAAAGTGGTCTTCGTGCTATTTCTGACTTGAGAAATGAAAAAATCGGATTTAAGATTCGTGAGCGTACCCTAGAGCGTATTCCTTATCTTTTGGTTCTCGGTGATCGAGAAGTTGAAGAGGGCACCGTAAATGTGCGTACACGCTCAGGAAAAAATTTAGGTACTATGTCAATTGATGCATTCATTGATTTAGTGAAATCTGCCGTTGCCGAACGCGGCCGGTACATTGTGGAGTAATAAAGATTAAACAGCCTGATCGTAACCAACAACAAGGTGCTAAAAGTAACCGTCCAGCCATTAATGATGAGATTCGTGCGAAAGAAGTACGTCTCGTTGCTGCTGATGGGGAACAGAAAGGTGTCGTTTCATTAAATGAAGCATTACGTGCTGCTGAAGAAGCTGATCTTGACCTTGTTGAGATCGTTGCTAATGCAGAACCTCCTGTTTGTAAAATCATGGACTACAACAAGCACTTATTTGACTTAAAGCAAAAGCAAAAAGATGCGAAGAAAAAACAGCATCAAGTGCAAGTGAAAGAAATCAAGTTACGTCCAGCGACGGACGTAGGTGATTACCAAGTAAAATTGCGTGCAATTTTACGTTTCCTTGAAGAAGGAAATAAGGTGAAAATTACTTTACGTTTCCGTGGTCGTGAAATGGCACACCAACAGCTTGGTCTTGCTCAATTACAAAAAATTGAAGCTGATGTGGCTGAGTTTGGCGTTGTTGAGCAACCTCCAAAAATGGAAGGTCGCCAAATGGGTATGCTGCTTGGTCCGAAAAAGAAAAAGTAATTTTTTCTTAATAAAAAAAACACCGCTATTGCGGTGTTTTTTTGTTTATACAAATGTGGAAACAAGGCTTAATTTTTGAGCAGATTTATGTTAATTTTAGTTGAAAAGTAAAGTATATTATCATTGGAGAATCAAAAGATGACTATCGTTAATGGTACACATGAGTTGTCTGAAATAAATCAAAAAGTGGTGCAAGAGGGTGAGGTGTTGCCTCAAGTTCGCTTAAAAGACGGTAGTCAGGTACAAACAGGCACTGTAGCAACCATGTTGCATAATATTAATTTATATAATGCAGGTACAAGAGGTGAGGTGGAGGCTGAATTAGAGTGTGCTATCCCAACCTTAGTCAAAGTAGGTTTATTTGATCTGTTTTCGGTTGATGAGTGGATCAAGGGGGATAACGCTGGTCGTCGATTTGTAGGGGAAAAGGCGAAAGAGTTTTTGGCGAATCGATAAAAATCAAATACACCTTTTAATATGCTCTGTGCAAACATAATTTTATTGTTTCTTTTTCGTGCTGCTGTGCTGATCAAATTCTGAAAAATGTGATATAACGCAACAACAGTCAAGATAAAGATGAATAGGATAACTAAATGATTGACTTATATTATTGGGGTACCCCCAATGGCCATAAAATAACGATTGCTTTAGAAGAAATGGGGCTTGAATATCAAATTTTCCCGATTAATATTTTAGAAAATGATCAGTTTCAGCCAGACTTTTTAAGGATTTCTCCAAACAATAAAATTCCAGCAATCGTTGATCAAAATGGTCCACGTGGTGAACCAATTTCTGTATTTGAATCTGGCGCAATCTTGCAATATTTAGGTCGCAAAACTGGATTGTTCTATCCCCTTGATGAGCAAGAGCGAGTTGAGGTAGAGCAATGGTTGATGTGGCAAATGGGTGGTTTTGGTCCGATGCTTGGGCAAAACCATCATTTCAACAAGTTTGCACCTGAGCGTATTCCTTATGCGACGGAGCGCTATATCAATGAAACCAAACGGCTGTATGGTGTTTTGAATAAACAGCTGGTTGGTCAGAAGTTTGTAGCTGGTGAATACTCGATCGCAGATATGGCGATTTTACCTTGGGCATTACGCTATGAGTGGCAAAGTATTCAACTCGAAGATTATCCTTATGTGAAAGATTATATCGATCGCTTAACTGCACGTCCTGCCATACAAAGAGCTTTATCGATCAAAGTAGGATAATACGTGTTGTGAAACAACAACTTTATCTGAGACATTGGGCGATTGCGATGGGATTGTTGGTACTTACAGCAATCGTCTGCGCTCTGCTACACAATCGCTATTCCGAAGATCATTTGGGGATTTTGGTCTTTGCTTTGATCGGTGTATTGGGGCTTTTATTTTCTACGTTATTTGCTTGGCTGCAGGTGGAAACTAGAAACTCATATGGTAGCACTTGGCTTTTCGTGAGCTTTTTAAGCCTGTCGTTGTTGTTAAGCACTTATCTTTATCATACGGTATCCATGGACTGGGCGGCAGTTTCAGATGATGGTATCCAACTTAGTTTATATCAACGAGTTGTAACGTCAGACCTTACATTTTGGGTCGCATTTGCTTTTCCATTCATTTTTTCCGTCGTGAATTTTTCTGTGCGATCTAAGGTCGCCAAAATGAAGAAATAATCTGTGTTAAAACCATGCATTTAGCCCTATCAGCGTGACTATTTTATAGTTGTGTAATTTTTAGACTTAAAGCTCGATGATCGGTATAGGATAATGTAATTTTAAAACAAGTATAAAGCGTTATGAACTCTACAATCGCGACAGACTATTTAAAAAAACTTGATTTTCAAGGGCACTGTTTACCTACGCTAGAGAACTTAAAGACTCTGCTAAGTTACCATGTTGAGCACATTCCTTTTGGTAATCTATCCTCTTTTCTTGGGGAGGAAGTCTCATTAGTACCTGAACAACTTGCTCAAAAATTATTATATGAAAATCGGGAAGGATATTGCTTGGAGCACAGCACTCTGAGCAGAATTGCATTAACTGAGTTGGGATATGACGCTTATAATGTATTAGGTCGTGTCTATTATCAAAGTGCACATACCACAGCACCTATCCGTACTCATTTAGTCACGTTGGTGCGAATCGATCAGCAATTATTTTTATATGATCCCGGCTTTGGGGGGATGACACCAACAACAATTCTATCTTTAGATTGTATCGGAGAGGCGCAGTCAACACCTTTGGAACAGTTTCGATTTGTGGATGTTGCACAGTGTGGATTGGACATGGCTGTGCTGACAGATGTGAAGTATATGCTTCAGGTTTTTTTACATAATGAATGGGTCAATGTGTATGCAATTAATCCTGATCAACAGATCGCGATGGCGGATGCGGAAATTGCCAATTGGTATATATCAACGTCACCTGAATCATTATTTACTCAACATTTAATGTTATTTACAGCGACCACGGAAGCCAGAATGACATTGAAAGATCAGGTATTGAGAATTCATGGTAAAGAAAAATCTGATAAAAAGGTTTTATCAACCCCGCATGAGTTTGGGGAAATAATACAAGCGGTTTTTAAGATACAAATGAACCCACAGAAACTTAGACAAGCATGGGATAAACTTACTTTGATTGAATCAGTTTAAGTGATATTGTCTGGGCATTGCTTTGATCTCTATGTAAGTGCTTTCACACCCTGATGTCCTATTTTCTATTATTTCTCTCTGCTTTTGGTGCTGCAACATTACTACCTTTACAGTCTGAAGCTGTGCTTATGACTTTATTGGTGCAGGGGATGTCCAATCCATTTTATTTGTTGCTTGTTGCGACAGTTGGAAATGTTTTGGGCTCTTGTGTTAACTGGTGGTTGGGATTGAAAATAGAGCATTATAAAGATAAAAAGTGGTTTCCTGTCTCAGAACCACGTTTGCAGCAAGCACAACAGATCTATCATAAATATGGTTTTTACTCGTTATTGTTGAGTTGGGTGCCGATCATAGGTGATCCGATTACGTTGATTGCTGGATTGATGAAAGAGCATTTTGGGCGGTTCTTATTGATTGTCACAATTGCTAAAGCAGGACGCTATTTGTTTATGTATGGCTTATATCTCGGATTATTTTCTTAATTTACTTTCTGTTTATGTTGTAGATTCTCGTTAGCTCCAGGTAAGTTCGACATTGTTGATGTGGCTCAAATCGATTGTATTTTGTGATCAGAAATTTTGCTTTAAATTTAAACGAAGATGCTATATGATACTGCCTTCCTTACCTGCAGGTCGATTTGCAATAGTGCAAACGAGCCGAACAGGTGACTAAAAGAGGTTACTATGGCTAAGTTAAAAACTCGCCGTGGTGCAGCTAAACGCTTTAAAGCGACTGCAAACGGTTTCAAGCGCAAACAAGCATTCAAGCGCCACATTTTGACCAAAAAATCTGCTAAGCGTATCCGTCAATTGCGCGGTTGTGTAATGGTTCACGTAAGTGACGTTGCATCAGTTCGTGCTATGTGCCCATACATCTAAGGAGATTATAAATGGCTCGTGTAAAACGTGGTGTAGTGGCTCATCGCCGTCACAAAAAAATTCTTGCTCGCGCTAAAGGTTACTATGGTGCTCGTTCACGTGTTTATCGCGTAGCGTTCCAAGCGGTAATCAAAGCTGGTCAATACGCTTACCGTGACCGCCGTCAAAAGAAACGTCAATTCCGTGCTTTATGGATTGCGCGTATCAATGCTGGTGCTCGTCAAAACGGTTTGTCTTACAGCCGCATGATCGATGGCTTGAAAAAAGCTCAAGTGATCATCGACCGTCGCGTATTAGCTGACATCGCTATGCATGATGCAGTAGCATTTGCTGCTTTAGCTGAAAAAGCTAAAGGCGCATTAGCTGCATAAGCTTAGAGATTCAAAGAAGGCCGCTTTTTAGCGGTCTTTTTTATGCTTTATTCTTTACTTTCTGGACCATATCATTAGAAAAATAATCACACCAAAGGTAATCACCATGAATTTGGCGAATTCATAATGGTTAACTAACCAGAACACCCCGTAGAGTAGCCCAATGACAACCGCTAAAAAGAAGATAAGATAAAGTGTCGAAGCTGTAACAGAAGTTGGTTTTTCTTCTGTAGAGCTATCACTGTTCAGTTCATTATTCGTTTCACTATTAATCTGGGATGTATGTTGTAGTGCGTGTGGAGGAATATAGGAAAAATCTTCATTCACATATGCTTTCTCATAGCTATTTGCACTATGTGAAACTAAGCTGATGAATGCATTGTTTAGATCCTCTTGGAAAAGATCTATTTTTATAGAATTCTGATCAATAATATCAGCATGAAATGATCTTGAGGCTAGCGCCATTGCCACTTCAGTTCCAATTTGGTCTTGTAAGTCACCGAGTTTATTTATCCAAGAAAATGCCAGATTGAATTCAGGGCTCGGCTCATCAAGAAGAGGATAATCGCTTATTTCATTTTTTAAAAATAGGTTATTGGTTAATAGTAGACTTTTATCTTGTTTAAAATTAAATGGGCTATCTAAAAATCTACTTTGAAAATCCTCATGTAAGTTTTTCCAATTCAGATTTTTGTTGAACGCATCAATAATCTGGAGTTGTTTTTGATCTAATCTGATGAGAGTAAACAATAGATATTTATTATAGCTTTGAGAGGATGCAAAACCATGAAATTCACGAGGATCTGTAGACGTCGAGAACTTCTTTACTTTTTCTGCATGTACTTTAACTAAAGCAAAATTTTGATCTCTTCCCAAGAAGACGGCTACAGGATAATTGCTTGTATCAAAAATGAATTGTTTAAAATGCCGGGTAAACTCAGGCAATAGTAGGTCTGAGGGAGTGAGCTGGCAATGCTGAATCTGTTGGTCTCTGAGATCGGCAATTAAGTGTGAAATGGAATCATAGAGTAATTCATTTGTTTCTAAATCACGTACCAGAAACAGATCATGAGTTATATCACACCATTTATGTTCGATCTTATATTCAGCAATTTTATGGTCAAAATAGAGTTGAGCATTATGTTGCAAACCTAATATAAACTTCCAGTAATTATCGGTCATCGTTTTATATATGCTGTTATTGGTGGGAAGCTAGGCTCATTATCATATCTGAAATTAATGATGGATTAAAACATGCGCAGACAATATCACTTTAGACAAGTGGGGGACGATACTTGTATTTGGGATGTTCATCGCTTAGTAGAACTGACCCAAAATTTCATTGTCAAAAAAGTTGCACTGAATGATATTCAAGAACTCAACGAGGCCTATTGGTTTACAGATGAATATCCAACAACTCAGCAAATCATTGAGCATATTCAATTGATTCAGGATGCAGACCTCAATTACCCAATTATTCTTTGTGCGCAGGGTCGAGTGATGGACGGTATGCATCGTGTGGCAAAGGCAAGTTTACTCAAGCATTCCGATATTCTTGCAGTGCAATTTGAGCAAACACCTGAGCCTGATTTTATGAATATTGATGAAGATGAGCTTGATTACACGGATATTTATAATCCGAAATAATAAGCCAATCCACAAATGATGATCGTGATGAAGACTAATTTTATCACACTGATATGATTCATTTTATGTTGGGCTGCTGCCTGAGTTGGCGTTTTCGCTACATCCATAGTACGGTCATAGGGTTCCATCGGCATTTCAAAATCAATATTTTTATAGTGGTTAGCAATTCTTGAAATCAGTTTCGCAAATAAGTCATCTGTTTTTTGTCCGAAGTTGCGTAAGACAATTTGTTGTTCAGGACTTAACATTTCTCCATCGGTGTTATAAGGATGGCGACGTTGATTCTCGATAAAATCTGTCAATGCTGACATACGATACATGAGTTGATGAGCTGAATCTGCTTGATAGGTGGTTGGAATAATAGCCAAGTCAGCATGATCTAAATGGCTGTGTTCTAGTTCATAACCATAAAAAGGTAGCTCTACTTGTTCTGGTTCTAAGAAGTTTTCTGCGCATTTATGGCTAAAAAGCTCTTGGTTAATAAACTTTTCAATTTCGTGCCAGTCATTATTTTTTAATTCTTGGGTCACTTTTTTAGCAATTGAGTCTGGAAGTGGGTAACGCCAAAATACATCCTGTCTTAGTGAAATTTGTTGTGAGGTGGGTGCTTCGAAAGGATTGTCATGTTGATACCACTCAGCAAGTTCATGCCCACAAATCCATGCAGTTTTATTTTTACCTTCATGGCTCACGATGAAGTGAGCATAGGGAAGTAATTCAACATTGGCGTTAGGGTTTTGGTGATCTTGTAAGAGCTGTGCATTGTGCAAGCTTAATCGATCAACGCCTTGACGTTTTAAACCTTCCAACCAAACTTGAAAGTGTTGTGCTAAAAGATGTTGTGACTGGAGGTCACGGAACTCGAAATGATGTTGAGCAAAGATGGGGTGATCAACCCAGACACTGAAGGGAAGATTTTGTTGTAAAAACTCATTGCCATAGCTGACAAGCGTCAATTGAACTTTCCAAATTTGATCGAGCGCCATTGTTTTTACTCTTTGACTTTTAGCGATAAGAAAGATTTTAGCAAATTGTTGCGACATATGTTTTTTCAATAGGCTTAATCTTCAAAAAATAGGTAAAAAGCTGATAAACTATAGCGTTTTATTATATTTCTATAATTTGTTGCTTTGAGAGTTACTATGTCACTGGAAGCCCTGACCACTGAAGCGCTTGCTGCCATTGCAGCGGCTCAAGACCTTGCTGCACTCGATCAAGTACGTGTGCAATTTACAGGGAAAAAAAGCCAGCTTGCAGAGCAATCGAAAGCACTTGGAAAAATGGATCCTGAAGAGCGTAAAGTACAAGGTGCTGCTATTCATGCTGTTCGTGAAGCGATCAACGCTGCATTGACTGAGCGTCAACAAACATTACAACAAGCTGAGCTTGCTAAAAAATTAGCGAGTGAGACCATTGATATTACTTTACCTGGCCGCGGTCAACGTATGGGAAGTATCCACCCGGTGACCCAAGTTCAAGAGCGTATTTGTCAGTTCTTTACCAAAGCAGGTTTCCAAGTGGCACATGGTCCAGAAGTTGAAGATGATTATCACAACTTTGAGGCATTGAATATTCCGGGGCATCACCCAGCACGTGCAATGCACGATACTTTCTATTTTGATGCAACTCATTTACTCCGTACTCATACTTCGGGTGTGCAAATCCGTACGATGGAAACCAATCAGCCACCAATCCGTATTGTGTGTCCTGGCCGTGTTTATCGTTGTGACTCAGATCAAACGCATTCACCGATGTTTCATCAGATCGAAGGTTTGTACGTTGCCGAAAACACCAGTTTTGCAGAATTAAAAGGTCTGTTGATTAATTTGCTCACTGAATTTTTTGAAAAAGATTTAAAAGTACGTTTCCGTCCATCCTATTTCCCATTCACTGAGCCAAGTGCTGAAGTGGATATTATGGATGAGCGTGGTCGTTGGTTAGAAGTTTTGGGCTGTGGCATGGTACATCCAAATGTATTACGTGCTGCAGGTATTGATCCTGATAAGTACAAAGGCTTTGCTTTTGGTTTAGGGGTAGAGCGTTTTGCAATGTTACGTTATGGCATTAATGACTTACGTATGTTCTACCAAAATGATGTGCGTTTCTTACGCCAGTTTGCCTAAACAGTTTTTCAGGATTAAATAAGGTTTATACACATGAAAATTAGTGAAAATTGGTTACGCACGTGGGTTAATCCAGCAATTGATAGCAATACATTGTCTGATCAATTGACCATGCTTGGCTTAGAAGTTGATGAGTTAGCGCCTGTGGCAAAGCCATTTACAGGCGTGGTTGTTGGTGAAGTTCTGACGGTTGAGCAGCATCCAGATGCAGATCGTTTGCGTGTCACGACTGTAAATGTTGGTTCGGGTGAGCCATTACAGATTGTTTGTGGGGCGCCAAATGTTCGTGTGGGGATGAAAGCACCTGTTGCCACCATTGGTGCAGTGTTACCAGGCGATTTCAAAATTAAAAAAGGCAAGCTTCGTGGTATTGAATCACAAGGCATGCTATGTGGTGCTTCTGAAATTGATTTAGAAGACAAGATTGATGGCTTGTTAGAGCTTCCTGCTGATGCACCTGTTGGCATGAATATCCGTGAATATTTAAAACTTGATGACAATGTGATTGACATCAGTATCACGCCAAACCGTGGTGACTGTTTTAGTATTCGTGGTATTGCACGAGAAATCGCAGTAATCAATCAGTTGAAGATGAATGAACCTGATATTCAACCTGTTCCTGCAACCATCACTGATGAAAAAGCAGTCATCATCACGACTGAAGGTACGCCGCGTTATTTAGGTCGTATTATCAAAAATGTGAATGTGAAAGCCCCTACACCAGAGTGGATGGAACAAGCTCTAGCTCACTCAGGTATTCGTACCCATAGTATTTTGGTTGATATTACCAACTATGTGTTACTTGAGTTGGGTCAACCAATGCATGCTTTTGATTTGACGAAGATAAAAGGTTCGATTCAAGTCCGTCAAGCTCAGCCAAAAGAAAAATTGATGCTGCTAAATGATCAAGAAGTTGAATTGCAAGATGACATCATGGTCATTGCGGATGATCAAAAAGCATTGGCGATTGCTGGCATCATGGGAGGCTTAGACTCTTCTGTTACGGATGAAACACAAGATATTTTCTTAGAAAGTGCATTTTTTGCACCTTTAGCAATAGCTGGTCGTGCGCGTCGTTTTGGCTTACATACTGATTCATCACAGCGTTATGAACGTGGCGTTGATTTTGAATTGCCAATCATCGCGATGCATCGTGCATGTGAGTTGATTCAGACATTTGCTGGTGGTGAGTTTGGTCCAATTACGGTTGCTGAACAAGTGGCTTTATTGCCAACGCGTGAAGCGATTCAGTTAAAGCAGGCTCAAGTGGATCAACTACTGGGTTATGAGGTCGCGGGTGATTTTATCGCAGATGCGTTGATGCGTTTAGGTTGTGTGGTTGAAACGACAGCACAAGGTGAGTGGAATGTGATTCCTCCATCGCATCGTTATGATATCGCAATCTATCAAGACTTAGTTGAAGAAGTTGCACGTATTCATGGCTATGACAACATCCAAATCAGTTTGCCAAAGATTGATGTGAAGTTAGAGAAGTATCAAGATCGTTTTGAAATTGCACAACTACGTCAAACCGTAGCAACTTTAGGCTATCAAGAAGCGATTAGTTTTAGTTTTGCTGATGCAAAATTGGAAAAACAACTGAATCCAGCTGTACAGCCCTTGATGTTGGCTAATCCGATTTCAAGTGATCTAGCTGCGATGCGTAGTACGTTACTTTCAAGCTTGATTCCTTGTGTGCAATATAACTTGAATCGTCAACAACATCGTGTCCGCTTCTTTGAGTTAGGCTTACGTTTTGACTATCAAGGTGCAAAAGATATCCATGATCTTAAGCAGATTCCAACGTTGGCATTGATTGCTGTGGGTTCACTTGCACCTGAATCATGGCATGTAAAACCTCAAGCAATGGATTTCTTTGATTTTAAAGGTGAAATTGAAGAAATTTTGGCAGCAGGTCGAGTGAAGGCAGAGTTTGCTCGTACGCAGAGAGCATGGCTACACCCAGGACAATCAGCTGAAATTTTGGTAAATGGACAGTCAATTGGTTACTTGGGGCGTTTGCATCCTTCTTTGGAAAATGATTTAGATTTGGGTACAACATGGGTTGCTGAGCTAGATCAGCAAGCAGTTTTGCAATCTTATGTATCTAATTTTACAGAATTATCACGTTTTCCATCGGTTAGACGTGATATTGCGCTTTTAATCTCTGATAATATTGAAGTGAAAGATATTCAGCGCATGATTGAACAAACAGGTGGTGAGTTACTTGACTCCACATGGTTGTTCGATGTGTATACGGGGCAAGGGGTTGAACAAGGCAAGCGCTCTTTAGCTTTTGCATTGTTGTGGCAACATCCGGCTCGTACGCTTGAAGATGCTGAAATCAAATCTGGTATGGATAACATTATTCAAGTGTTGGAAAACACTTATCAAGCGACATTGAGGGCCTCATGACAGCATTAACAAAAGCAGATATGGCGGACCATTTAAGTGAGCTAACGAGTTTAAATCGTCGTGAAGCAAAACAAATGGTCGAGTTGTTTTTTGACGAAATTAGTCAGGCATTAATTTCTGGCGAACAAGTCAAACTTTCTGGATTCGGTAATTTTGAGCTACGTGATAAGCGTGAGCGTCCTGGACGTAATCCTAAAACGGGTGAGGAGATTCCAATTTCTGCGCGCCGTGTAGTAACGTTCAGAGCAGGTCAAAAATTTAGACAGCGTGTGGGGAACGAGCAGGTCGATTGATCTGCTTTTTCATCTTAACTTTTTGAATCTCAGAAAGTATAGGCGTAAAAAAAGAGAACCAAAGGTTCTCTTTTTTTATAATCTATAAATAGATTATTGAGCAGCAGAAGCTGGAGCAGCTTCAGATGCAGCAACAGCAACTTCAGAAGCAGCAGCAGCAACTTCAGAAGCAGCAGCAGCAACTTCAGTTTGAGCTTCAGAAGCAGCAGCTACAGCTTCAGAAGCAGCAGCAGTTGCGTCAGTAGCAGGTGCTTCTTCTTTCTTAGAGCAACCAACGAAAGCTAAAGTAGTTGCAACAGCAGCAATAACAGCAAATTTTTTGAATAACATGGCATCACTCTCATAAAATTGTGAGATTAAAAAGAACCTGAGTTAGTCTGTTTGTGCTTTTATTTTTCCTAAAATTTTTAGGAAATAACGCAGGGAGCAGCCTAACTAGTCAGTTGCTATCCTATCAAAGCGCATCATGAATTACTACTATTCTGTCTGGCAAAACGTCAAAAATGGACAAAAATTGGTTATTTTTTGATAGAAAATAACTATGGATTAGTGTTTATAAATCGGAGATATTGAACAAAATGCTTTTGAGGGTATATTTATTTATATTTAAATCAATTGGATAGTGACTTTTGATAAAAACAAGGTAAATTGTAACCATTATGTAACCATGTCAACCAAATAACAACAGCCACCATAAAGGTGGCTGCTTTGGGTCGCACAGTAGATTAGTTTGCTGCTTTGCGTTTCATCTGATCAAAAAAGTCATCATTGGTTTTGGTTTCTTTCATGCGATCTAGTAAGAACTCCATTGCTGCTAACTCATCCATTGGGTGAAGCAGTTTACGGAGAATCCATACTTTACGAAGGTTATCTTCGTCCATGAGGCGTTCTTCACGACGTGTTCCTGATTTTTTGATATTCATCGCAGGGAAAACGCGTTTTTCAGCAATACGGCGATCAAGTGTGATCTCTTGGTTACCTGTACCTTTGAATTCCTCATAGATCACATCATCCATTTTACTGCCAGTTTCGATCAAAGCAGTAGAGATGATGGTGAGTGAACCACCTTCTTCGATATTACGGGCTGCACCAAAGAAACGTTTTGGTCGTTCTAATGCGTGTGCATCTACACCACCCGTCAAGACTTTACCTGAAGATGGAATCACGGTGTTGTATGCACGAGCTAGACGTGTAATCGAGTCAAGCAGAATCACGACATCTTTTTTATGCTCGACTAAACGTTTTGCTTTTTCGATGACCATTTCTGCAACTTGTACGTGACGAGCAGGTGCTTCATCAAATGTAGATGCAACCACTTCACCACGGACAGTACGTTCCATTTCTGTTACTTCTTCAGGACGTTCGTCGATTAAAAGTACGATAAGAAAAACTTCTGGATTATTACGGACGATCGATTGAGCGATGTTCTGTAATAACATGGTTTTACCCGCTTTAGGCGGTGCAACAATGATTGAACGTTGACCTTTACCAATCGGCGCAACCAAATCGACAACACGTGCTGTTAAATCTTCAGTTGTACCATTCCCCAACTCCATAACAAGTTGTTCGGTTGGGAATAGAGGTGTTAAGTTTTCGAATAAAATTTTATTACGTGAGTTTTCAGGTGTGTCGTAATTAATTTGGTTGACTTTTAATAAGGCAAAGTAACGCTCACCTTCTTTTGGTGGGCGAATCGTACCAGTGATCGTGTCACCTGTACGTAAGTTAAAACGACGAATTTGGGATGGACTGACATAAATGTCATCTGGTCCAGCTAAATATGAACCAGCAGCGGAGCGTAAAAAACCAAAACCATCAGAAAGGATTTCGAGAACGCCATCACCAAAAATTTCTTCGCCATTCATCGCATGGCGTTTTAAAATAGCAAAAATAATATCTTGTTTGCGGTTACGTGCCATGCCTTCAAGGCCCATAAACTCCGCAATTTTAATGAGTTCGCCAATGGGTTTTTTCTTGAGTTCAGTTAAGTTCATAAGTGGTCAGACAGAATGGAATAAGTGGAGGACTACGTTAAGGGAAGAATAAAAAATCGACCGCGTACATACATGCTGAGGTAATTGTATTTAAACAACCACGATTCAGTAGTCTGGTTCATTGTTTCAGAGAGAAATGTGAAAACAATTGTTATTGCCGAGCGGCGATCTTATGTTTTGTGTCTTGTAAGAAGCGCAATGAAGTAGATTCCATTCAAAGCTTCTTGATCGAGAAATATAGACCTAATTGGCTGTGTTGTCAATGTTTACCGCGGACTACGCTGTTCAATAAAAACGTAGTTCCGCAGATAGACATAAAAACATCTATAAATTAGATGTTTTGATCGATAAATGCTGCAAGTTTAGAACGCGGTGCTGCACCAACTTGTTGAGCAACGACTTCACCGTTTTTAAACATAAGTAATGCTGGGATATTACGGATGTTGTATTTCACAGCTGTTTCTTCGCAAGCAGTAACATCAACTTTGACGATTTTGACTTTGCCTTCGTACTCATTTGATAGATCTTCAAGTACAGGTGCGATTGCTTTACAAGGCGCACACCAGCCAGCCCAAAAATCAACAAGAACGGGAGTTTCAGCATCTAAAACATCTGCTTGGAAGTTTTCATCAGATGTATTAACAATAGTCGCAGACATGGGATTGCTCCAAATTTTTTAAAAAAGTATCAATTCAATTTCAGAGTGAATATTACATTGCTACGTGAGGGTCTGTCGATATTTCATGGATGCATGCGACAGTAGATATTTTTTAGCTGATACAAGGCAGGTTTTGCGAAGTTTAGTGATCTAAATAAGCAAGACATAACACAGTAGCAGCAAAAAATATCCTTGTCCCGAAGGGTTATGGCTAAAACTGCCACTAAAATCGTTATGAAAATTGACAAGGGGACGCCATTGTCTGCATTTCATGCCTCATTAGTGTTGTTTTAGCCTATAACGCAAAGCATACCTGAAGTATCAACAGACCCTATTTATGTAAGGGGTGATTACGATTATTCAAGTTTCGAAGTAAAAAGTCTAATGGTTGCTCACGATGCCGATCATCGACTTATACAATGATTTATGCAAGAAAAGTGAAATACCTGGTTTTTATTGATGAAAATGACTTTAAAATTCTAAGCGTGTGAATTACTCTAATGCGTGAATTGAGCATGGGTTTATATTAATAATGTCTGATTTTCTGATTGATGAGGAATTACTTGCTGCGATTGATATGGGATCAAATAGTTTCCATCTCGCAATAGCTCGTGTTGATCACGGTGAAGTGAAAAAAGTTGCTTCAATGTCAGAAAAAGTACAGTTAGCTGCTGGACTCGATGAAAATAAAAATTTAACTGAAGCTGCACAGCAAAGAGGCTTAGCTTGTTTGGCGCGTTTTGTTGGGCGTTTGAGTTCAGTTCAGCCGAATCGTTTGAGGATCGTAGCAACGAATGCACTTAGACAAGCGAAAAATGGACATGAATTTATCCAGAAGGCTGCTGAAATTTTACCTAAACCCATTGAAATCATTGCAGGTCGTGAAGAAGCGCGTCTGATCTATCTTGGGGTTTCCCATACCATGGCCAATGGTGGACGTCGTTTGGTGGTCGATATTGGTGGTGGTTCAACTGAGTTTATCATCGGTGAGAAATTTGAACCGCTACATACTGAGTCCTTGCAAATGGGCTGTGTGGCATATAGCAAAGCCTACTTCGCTGATGGTGAGATTTCAACCAAAGCTTTTGACAAGGCAGTAGTTGCTGCACGCAAAGAAATGTCAGGTATTGCCAATACTTATAAATCCGTCGGTTGGGATACCGTGGTCGGTTCGAGTGGTACCATTAAAGCTTGTCGTCAGATTTTAGTGCACCTTGGATGGAGTGATGAGCAAGAAAATCTCACCCGAGAAGGACTTTATAAATTAAAAGATCGTTTACTCAAATTTAAGCATACATCTGAAATTGACTTTGAAGGTCTACGCGAAGATCGTCGAGCAGTTTTGCCAGCAGGGGTGGCGATTTTGTATGCAATTTTTGATGTATTAGATATTGATAAACTTGCCTATTCGGATGGTGCATTACGCGAAGGTGTCATGTATGACTTACTGGGTCGTTTCCAACATGAAGATATTCGTGATCGTAGTGTTCAAGCATTGATGGGACGTTACAACGCGGATCCTAAACAAGCAGAACGTGTCGTCAAAACTGCGCAACATTTATTTGATCGTGTTGCTGATGCCTTAAATTTAACGACTGAAGACAGTGACTTACTGCGTCGTGCCGCTTATTTACATGAAATTGGTTTAGCAATTAGTCATGGCGGATATCATCGACATGGAGCATATTTATTGCAACATTCGGATATTCCAGGCTTCTCTCAAATTGATCAAAATCATCTTTCACATCTCGTTTCGCATCATCGACGTAAGTTACGTGCTGATGCAAAAAATGATGTTTTTAAGGTGGGAGGAAAGCATTTAGTCTATCTTTGTCTATTACTTCGCCTAGCTGTTTTACTTAACCATAGTCGTAGCGATCAGATGCTTCCTGCCATTGAACTGAGTGTGGTAAATGATCAACAATGGCAATTGAGCGTATCTGGCGATGCTAAACAATGGCCTTTGTTAGTTGCTGACTTGCATGATGAGCAAGTGCAATTTAAAAATTGGGACATTGAGTTAAATATTCAGTCAGACAAATTTGTTGATTAACATAAGGATTGTTGACCTTTGAGTTAATTATACGCGGCTTATAAAGTGTCAATATACCTTATATCCTTGTTAGGGATTTTCTACGACGTATGAAAAATAAAGCGACTCAGTCCAAGGCTTGGACTACGGTTCAAATTGCACGCCATCCTGAGCGTCCGCAATTTCTTGATTATGTAAGTGAAATTTTTACCGAGTTTGATGCACTACATGGTGATCGTTTATTTGGTGATGATGGTGCAATGATTGGTGGCTTGGCTCGTTTTGACGGTCGTCCAGTCATGGTGGTTGGTCAACATCGTGGACGAAGTACTCGTGAAAAGTTACAGCACAACTTCGGTATGTGTAATCCTGAAGGATACCGTAAATCGCAACGTTTACTGGATATGGCTGAACGGTTTAATTTACCAGTATTTACCTTTGTTGATACTATGGGTGCTTATCCTGGCGTAGGTGCTGAGGAGCGTGGTCAAGCAGAAGCGATCGCGACCAGTTTGGCACAACTTTCTAGTTTAAAAGTTCCTGTAATTGCCACTGTATTGGGTGAAGGTGGTTCGGGTGGTGCGCTTGGTATTGGTGTTGCTGATCGTGTGATTATGTTGTCACATAGTATTTATTCAGTGATTTCTCCTGAAGGTTGTGCATCTATTTTATGGAAAACAGCTGAAAAGGCAGCACAAGCTAGTGAAGCATTGGCATTAACTGCTGATAAATTAAAGGCTTTAGGTATTGTTGAATACGTTGTGGATGAAGGTGAAGGTGCACATTTAAATCCTGAAAAAGTCATGCATGACCTAAAAGATGTGTTAAAACAAGCTTTAGATGAATTGCAACCAATGGATGCACAAGCACGATGCGACGCACGTTATCAACGTTTAATGAAGTTTGGCAGCAGCAATTTAGGCATCGCGTCTTAACTCAAGCACAGCATTTTACAGAAAAAACTCAATTCTTAATTGGGTGTAGCGGCGGCATGGATTCCATGCTGTTGCTGTATCTAATGTCTGAAATTTTCCCCAAGCAAATCCGTGCGATTTATATTGATCATCAGCTACAGCAGATGAGTGCTGAATGGGGAATACTTGTACAACAGCAGTCTGAAGCTTTGAATATCCCTTGTATTATTCAAAAAGTATCTGTTGATGCAGGCAATTTAGAACAACAAGCACGGCATGTCCGTTATCAAGCGTATCAACAACATTTAGATTGCCATGAAATTCTTGTGCTGGCACATCATCAACAGGATCAAGCTGAAACTTTATTACTTCGGTTATTTTCTGGGGCTGGTGTCAATGGGTTGGCTGCAATGCAGCAAATTGACAATCGAAAAGATTTTACCATTTGGCGACCTTTCTTAGATTTAAGCCGAGAACAGATTGAACAATGGTCAAATCAACTCGGCTTTGAATATGTGATTGATCCGACCAATTCGGATATTCATTATGATCGAGCGTGGTGTAGAGAGGAGTTATGGGGCGTCTTAGAAAAGCGCTTCCCTAAAATGCAGTTAGCTGTAGCACGAACAAGTTATTTAATGCAGGATGCTGCTGAAATCTTGGATGATGTGTTAAAGGCAGATTATCAGCAATGTGTTGTCGATCATCAGCTTGATTTAGAGCAGTTAGCTCAGCTTTCCACTGCACGGCAACGCCAATTACTTTCAGCTTGGATTAAAGGTGATGGGCAATATCGTCCAAGTTATGAGATGGTCAAGCGTCTACAAAATGAAGTTATTTTTTCTAAGCCAGACGCACAGGCTAGTTTGCATATTCATCCATATTATTACCTGCGCTATCAGAAAAGATTATATCGTCTTACGCATGATGAGCTTTATGCTGAAAAAGTATCGACGATCCCCAATATATCCCCCCTCTGTTTTTTTGCAGGGCAATCTATACAGGTTGCTGCTGGAAAATTTGAAATTATTTCTCAAACAGTTGGGCTTGCGCCAGAATTACTTGGACGAGAATTAAAGTTGCTCAAGCGACAAGGTGGGGAAAAAATTCATCTCTATGGTCGAGTGGGGCATTGGCCGCTAAAAAAAGCGATACAAGAAGCACAGATTTTGCCTTGGTTACGTCATACAATTCAAATATTAGTCGTAGATAATGTTATGCTTGGGGTTTTTAGCCCAAAGGGTTTTTGGTTGGCGCAATCTGAGTATGTGGTACAGGGCGGTTGGCAACCAAGTTTAATTTCTGACTGTAATGATTTTTCTGATCAGTCTTTTTCATATCACGAGTAGGACATGGCGACTTCATTGAATCAAAATATCTGTTTTATTGGCGGCGGTAACATGGCGCAGGCCTTGATTGGTGGGTTACTTTCACGCGGTTTACCCGTAACACGCATTACAGTTTCAGATCCTGTTGAGCAGATTCGTCAAATATTAGAAGAAAAAGGCGTTCAGACCACCACAGATAATCTCGAAGCGATTAAAAATGCGGATGTGGTTGTTCTGGCAGTTAAACCACAAGTGTTGGCAACGGTATTACAACCATTAAAAGGGCTGTTGTCAGATAAACTTGTGATCTCAATTATTGCTGGCGCAGAGATTCAAACCATTTCAGACTTAATTGGTGGAAGTCAACGAGTTGTTCGGGTGATGCCAAATACACCAGCATTGGTTCAAACGGGTGCGCATGGGATCTATGCTCCAGCGGCAGTAGGGACGCAAGACCGTGAATTAACCAGTCAAATTTTAGCGGCGACTGGTTTGACGATTTGGGTGGATAATGAGGCCCAAATAGATGCAGTGACAGCGGTATCCGGTTCTGGCCCAGCTTACTTTTTCTATTTAATGGAAAGTATGATTCGCGCAGGAAAGAATCTTGGTTTGGATGAAAAAGTAGCAACAGCATTGACTTTGCAGACAGCTTTAGGCGCGGCGCAAATGGCAATAACCAGCTCTAATTCTCCAGCAGAGTTACGTAAAAATGTGACTTCTCCAAATGGTACGACGCAGGCAGCATTAGAGGTGTTTGATCGTGCCCAGATTTCACAGAATATTCAAGCAGCACTTGCAGCGGCTCAAAAGCGTAGCCAAGAGCTAGCGCAAGAGTTGAGTGACAAGACTAAATCGGTTTAAGTAGGATAAGACAATTATGGGTGCTAGTTCTGCGCTAATTTTTGGTGTTTTGATCAATGTTGCAATTTTATTGGTCTTTTTCCGTTTTTTAATGCAATTGGCGGCAGTCAGTCCTTATAATCCTGTGGTGCTTTCCACTGCGAAAGCAACCAAGATTGTAGATATATTTGGTCGTATTTTCCCAACCGTTGGCAAAGGGCGAGTAAATTTAGCAGCATTAATTTTGGTGGTTTTGCTTTATTTCTTGAAAATGTGGGGAGAAAAGCATTTATCGGGTATTGGCACAGGAAGCACCATTTACTTTATCGTTTCGACGATCAAAGAAATGTTATTGTCTTTGGTGACCTTACTTAAATATATGATTTTTGCTTTTATTATTTGTAGCTGGATTATGATGCTTTCACAATTCAGATCGCCATATATTGAGGTTATTCAGGAACTGGTTGAGCCAATTCTTGCGCCATTCCGTAAAGTAATGCCGAATATGGGGATGATTGATTTATCACCGATTCTTGCATTTTTGGTATTGTTTGTTGCTGAAACCATGCTCAGAGCGATTATCTAAGCTTGATTTTAGAATATGAGTCAATAAAAAAGAGATGCTGAGCATCTCTTTTTTATTACAAAGGATTAGTGTGCAGCGTCCCAATTTTGACCTTGGCCCACCTCTACCACGAAAGGAACTGAAATATCTAAGACAGATTGCATCACCTCCGCAATTTGTTTAGATAGCTCATCTGCAATCGTTTCATCTGCTTCAAATACCAATTCATCATGTACTTGAAGTAAAAGTTTTGCTTGGTCTTTTGGTAAAATTTTATCGACTGCGATCATGGCAAGTTTAATGATGTCGGCGGCACTACCTTGCAGTGGTGCATTAATCGCAGCACGTTCAGCAGCTTGTTTGATCATTTTATTGTTTGCCAAAATATCAGGTGTATACAGACGACGACCTAGAATGGTTTCTACAAAGCCTTGTTCACGAGCAATTTGACGGGTGCGTTCCATATAATCCAAAACGCCCGGATAACGCTGGAAATAACGTGCAATATAGCTACGAGATTCTTCCCGTGTAAACCCTAATTGGCGGGTTAAACCAAATTCAGACATCCCATAAAGCAAACCGAAATTGACGGCTTTCGCTTGACGGCGTTGGTCATTGGTAACATCTTCAATATCAATACCAAGCACTTCCGCAGCAGTACGACGATGCACATCCTGACCTTGTTGGAACGCATGGACCAGCGCATCATCTTGAGAAAAATGCGCCATGAGACGAAGTTCAATTTGTGAATAATCGGCTGCCAACAAGACACGACCTTCGGGTGCAATAAAAGCTCTGCGGATTTGACGACCAATCGGTGTACGAATTGGGATATTTTGTAGGTTTGGATCGGTTGAAGATAAGCGTCCAGTCGCTGTCAAAGCTTGATGATAGCTTGTGTGTACACGGTGTGTAGAATCATGCGATTGTTCAACCAAGCGATCTGTATAAGTATTTTTAAGTTTAGCTAAACCACGATGCTCTAAAATTACTTCTGCTAAAGGATGCTCGATTTTTTCTAGAATACTTTCACTGGTGCTGTATTGACCAGTAGCTGTTTTTTTACCACCTTTGAGGCCTAAACGATCAAATAGCACCTCACCAACTTGTTTTGGAGAGGCGATGTTAAATGCTTCGCCTGCTAATTCGGTGGCTTGATTCTCTAAAGTTTGCATAGTTTCAGAGAATTCAACGCTGAGTTGATCTAGGAATGCGTGGTCAAGCTTAATCCCATCTTCTTCCATACCTGTTAGTACGCGTGCAACAGGCATTTCGATGTTATGTAGAATATTTACAAGTTCAGGATGATGTTTAAGTTTAGCGGATAACACTTCATATAGACGGTAGGTTACATGAGCATCTTCAGCAGCATAGTGCGCAGCAACTTCGAGTTCAATTTGGTTAAAGGTTTTTTGTTTCGCACCTTTGCCTGCGATTTGTTCAAAAGTGGTTGTTAAATGGCTGAGATAAACGCGTGCTACATCATCCATACCATGTCGTGTCGCTGCTGCATTCAATACATAAGAAGCGAGCATGGTGTCGAAGTACCAACCTTGGATCGTAATACCATGATTGGCAAAGATATGAGCATCATATTTTAAATGGTGTCCGATTTTCTTTACTTGTTCGTTTTCGAGAATCGGTTTGATCTGTTCCAGAACATGTTCACGATTGAGTTGTTCAGGTGCTCCTTCATAATCATGAGCAACAGGAACATAATAGGCATCATGTGCATCAAATGCGACTGAGAAACCAACAAGTTCAGCAATACGATAATCTAAATTGGTTGTTTCTGTATCAATCGCAAAATGATCTGCTTGTTGCATGCGTTGCAACAATGTCGCCCAATCTGCTTGCGTGAGCACCGTATGATAAGTTGCATCACCTAATTGATCATCTTGACTAGAGAGATTGGCATGATCCTCGGCGATGACTTGCTCAGTTTTCTGTTCTGATTTAACAATACTTTGCGAGGTCTGTTGATATGCAGGCGTATTTGGGTTGTTAGGATGATCCAAAGACTGTAATTGATTACGAAATTCTAATTCAGTATAGAGATCACGTAATTGATTAATATTCGGATTGCTGAGTTTAAGATCATGCCAATCTAAGGCTAAATCAAGATCACAGACTATACTCGCAAGCTGATGGTCAATTTTAATATTGTCCAAATTATCTTTGATATTCTGGCTAATTTTGCCTTTGAGTTGATCTACATTGGCAATGATATTGTCGAGTGAGCCATATTCGGTGAGTAGCTTTGCTGCTGTTTTAGCACCTACGCCAGGAACTCCCATGATGCCATCAGAGGCGTCGCCCATCAACGTAAGATAATCAATAATTTGATGTGGATGTACCCCAAACTTTTCTAAAACACCTGCTTCATCAAGAACACGCTCTTTGAAACTATCCTCTAGCTTTACATGTGGATTGACAAGTTGCGCCATATCTTTATCTCCTGTTGAGATAAGAACATGGTGACCTTCTGAAAGCGCACGTTTGGTTAATGTGCCAATAATGTCATCGGCTTCAGCACCAGGAAGGCTGTAAAGGGGAATGCCTAGTGCTTTGATCAGTGCATGTAAATAAGGAATTTGTTGTGATAACTCCTCAGGCATGCTTGGGCGATCACCTTTATAAATTGGTGATAATTTATGCCTAAAGGTGGGCTCTGGTGTATCAAAAATAACCGCCATGTGCGTCGGTTGAGTGCGACGCATGAGTTTTTGAATCGCAGAACTTGCACCACGTATTGCATTGGTATGTAAGCCAGTAGATGTGGTTAATGGTGGTAATGCGTGAAAAGCACGAAATAAAAAATAAGACCCGTCAACCAAGACAAAAGGTGGCATTGTGCAAATCCTTATTATGAACTGACGGGTATTTTACGTGAAAAAGTCTGGGTTGTCCCTGTTGTGGTGTGATCAGGCGGCGGCTGGTGTCGTTTAAAAATTGCAGAATTTTGTATGTAAAAATAGCTGCTTACCCAGTGATCCAGTAAGATAGATTTAATAAATTTGTCATTATTGATCTAAGCCTATGTATAAAAAAGATAAACAGGGAATTATTATTGTTTTAATTGCATTGACTGTTTTGTTGGGTTTTGCTGTTGCTTTCCAGTGGCAAGCAACAATTGTTGCCGCGGCAATTGGTCTAACTGTCGTTATTGTGCACATTCTTTCTGAGATTCATCAGCGTTTACGCCAATTGGAACAGGCTGCACCCAGTTATTTCGCACAAACGGCGAGTATTACTGTTCAACGAATCGTTATATATAGTACTTCACTGATTGCACTTTTTGCTTATGCCAATACGTGGATGTGGTTAGCGGGTGGGGCATTATTGGTGCTTACTTTGTGTCTGATTCAAACCATGAGTGCATTTCAAACGAGACTTTTACATTTAGAGCAATATCATCAGAGTCTGTCTAAAACTGACAATCTTACGAAGGTGTCCCCACAACTCCAAAATCCAGATTCCTTGACTCAAGCCCCATTACCACAATCGTCATTATCCGCTTCCGGTTCACAATCAGAGCAGCCAGCATGGATGCGTGCTGATCAACCACCTGTGCATGATCAAACCACACAATCCTCTATAGATGAGATGAGTTCAAAACAAATCGAACAACCAACATGGTGGCGACCTGCTGTTGATTGGATGATGCATGGTAATCCTATTTTGCGTGTTGCCGTGGCTGTACTTATGGTTGGGGTTGTCTTATTGCTTCGATTTGCAAGCGAACATTGGCAGTTAAGTTTGAGTGCTAAGCTTGGCTTTATTGCCGCTGCTGGAGGTATAACGACATTTGTAGGATATATATTACAAAAGAAAAATCAGTTATTTGCAGTTGCTTTACAAGGTTTGGGATTGGCAGTTGTTTTTCTGACATTGATCTTCTCACATCATTTTAGTGTGATTGCAAGTCTAACGAGTGCAAGCATTTTATTTGTGATTTTGCTCTCGCTGACTGTTTATCTCAGTCTAAAGCAACAAGCCTTGTATTTGGCATTGTTGGCATTGACCATGGCTTATCTTGCGCCGTTGGTGATTCCGCAACACCATCCAGATGTAATTTTTCTGTTTTCTTATTACTTCCTTATTAACCTAGCCGTTGCTGTTGTTAATTTTATTCAGCCTTGGAAAATTCTGCATCAAATTGCTTTTTTTGCCACGATGTTAATCGGCGGTGCTGTGATTGGCATTTATGCTGATCGTCAACAGTTTAATACGCTGGATATCATCCTCTGGTTGCATATTGCACTATTTATTTGGTTGAGTGTTCGCTATAGCCAGTTGATGTTACGTGCTCAAAAGCAGCATGATGATGTAAAACTAGATATGCCTCGTTTACAGCCGATTTTAGATATCGGGTTGATTTTTAGTGTGCCCGTATTGGGTTTTTCTCTGCATGCTTATCTGATGCATAACTCGACTCAAGCATTGACTTGGGGAGCTGTTGCGCTTGCCTTAATTTATTTAGTTTTAAATATCTGGATTAAGCGCCAATATCCACAGCTTTCGATTTTGGCAAAAAGCTTTTTTATTCTTGCAGTCGTATTTTTGGCACTGATTTTTCCATTGGCCAAAGGTGCACATTGGACTTCAACGGGGTGGGTAATTCAAGGAACTGCTTTAATTGTTTGGGGGGTAACGGAACGTTATCGTCTTAGCCGTTATATTGGGGTTGCCTTAGTGTTGTTAAGCTCAGTGGCATTGATTTTTCAGGTTTGGTCAACTGAGCAATTTCCAATTTTGAGTACTATGATTTATGCATTGGCTCAATTCATTTCAGCATTTTATTTACTACATTATCAGGATGTGGAGAAATATTTCAGTGCACGTATGCTAAGTGGCATATTTGTCATTTTGGGTATGTATGCAGGAGCGATTGCAGGTGTGGAATTCATGCAATGGCAACAACATGGTTTGAGTCCATATTTAGCGATTGCAACTGGATTACTCGTAATTTATAGCTTGCTTGTTGATTACAAAGGCCAAGTCCGTTGGGATCGTATTCAGTTGATCTTGTTGGCGGGTCTGTTATTTTTACTTTATGCAGCAAGTTTTGCAGCAAACGTATATGCAGTATGGCATTGGCCAAGTGCTTTAAGTCAGGCCACTTTTGCGCTGGCGGCAGTGCTTCTCAGTCTGATGCTACTTCGTCTCAAATTTTCTAATTCCAAAGTATATACAGATATTTGGTCAACCTTGTTGTGGTTAAGTCTGGCGATTATTGGTTTAGCTCTATTTCCAGCGATGCCGATTGTCGCACTTGCAATTGTTCCACTTCTCTATGGGGTGTGGTCATTTAGCTCAAAACGAATGCAGTTACTTCAACAATTACCTGTTTGGTGCTTAACCTTGTTCTGGTTGTTGTTGATTAGTTTAGATCCTTATTCTGCTGAGCAATATTACTTTTTCCCACTGTTAAATTTTACTGATATTTTCTCATTGTTGATGTTTGCTGGTCTGATTTGGATTATTTATCACCATGACTTCAGTACTGAACGTTCAATTGAATGGAGCTTCAAAGTCTCGACGATTTTGATGGGATTATTGGTTTTGAGTAGTGTGGTGGTGCGAGCAATGCATCATTATTTCAACACACCACTATGGAGTGTGGAAATTTGGTCGAATGGTGATGTGCAATTAAGCTTAACGTTGCTTTGGGTTATTTTGGCATTTATTTTGATGACTTTTTCTAGTCGCCGCCATCTTCGTCAGATTTGGTTTGTTGGGGCGGCATTATTGGCAATCGTAGTTGCTAAGCTGTTATTACTGGACTTATCTCAAAGTGGTACGTTGACGCGTGTTATTTCATTTATTGGTTCAGGGGCAATTATGTTGGTGATTGCCTATTTAGCGCCATTGCCACCTGCACTTGATCAGACTGAGAAAGAGAGCTGATTAACTCTCTTTCGGTTCTTTTTTGAGTGCTTTCTGGTTTGCGTATTGATCGATTTCATCATTTTCTAATGGTAGAGGTCGGTCAATTAAGCCCATTTTAGGCACTGGGATTTCGATTGAGTTTTCCAAGAATCCATTGCGGACACGTTCTTGCATTTCATCGCGTACTTTCAATGCATTTTCTTGACGACACCACACAGAAAATAAAAGTTCAATGGTTGATTCTCTAAACGCTGTAACAGCGACTGCGGGTTTTGGATCATCCATGACTAGTGGATATTTTGTAGCAACTTCCAATAGAACTTGTCTGACTTTAATAATATCTTCATGGAAATTAATCGCCAATGTGATGGGAATCCTTCGTATCGGATACTTTGATAAATTCATTACTGGAGTTCGAATCAGTTGTTCATTGGGGAGGCGAATATAGACATTATCCAAAGTCAGGAGTTTGACTGATAATAGGTCGATTGAGATGACTTCACCTTCAATAGTCTGACCACGAATGAGTGTGATTTGAATGGTATCACCGACTTCAAATGAGCCTTCACCAATCAAGAATAGACCGCTAATCAAGTTGGTGGCAGAAGTCTGTGAAGCAAAACCCAAAGCTACAGTTAAGATACCCGCTGCACCTAAGAAGACACTAAGTTTAAAGCCTGCTTCTCTCAAGCTGGTCATAATGAATAACAAGAAGATAAAGTAAAAAATACCCCGACGCCACAGTAAGCGTTGGTGTGCATTGAAACGGCTGCCAATCGTGCGGATAAAAGCATTGGATACTAATCGAGCGATCACAAACCCGATAAAACACAAAATAATCGCGACTGCGATTTCACTGAGCCGTTCAAAATTAATATTGGTGAAAATACTGGTGAGGTTGCTAGCAACATCTTTTGGAATATTCGTATCTGGCATAGCAACCTCTTAAAAGAATGAATCAAACATATTTAAAAAAGTACTATTGGGTGAGCGTGGAGGATGAATATAAGTGACTTCACCTGCCTGATGTGGTGTTCGATTTTCAATTCGAATACGAACTAACTCTTCACCATCATAATAAACTTTAATTTTCGAGGTCCATAGTCGTCCAGTGCCTTCACTATAGAATAGCGGCAGTGCAGGAACGGGGACATTCATTCGATCAAAACGTAATTGGTGATGACTGGTGTTGTGAAATTCAATCGGTGTAACGGCTCGAAAGGCACGGGGTGGTAATAAGTTGAGATCAGTTCGACCATCAACAGAAGTGGCGTAACAAACTTCACCTTGTTGAGGACTTTTACCAAACCAAGTGTCTTTAGGTTGAATGACAGGAATGTCGAATAACGGTTCGGTTAAGCCATCCACCAAGCCTGCAATCCATAACGGTGTGCTGATATAGAGCGTACCACGTTGACCTGCGGGGATATAAATCGGATCGACGGGTTTAATTACCACAGATCGATCTGCTAAGCGAGGCATTAAATGAAAGCTATCATTGGTTTTGTGAAACATATAGCGTTCAATTTTTGCAGGGTGTGGCATTGCAAACTCTGTATCCAGCAACGCTTGCCATTGCTGCTCATAGTCATGCTGAGATTGAGGGCGATGATATTCTAGACGCCATTCTTTGATTCCACGGGTAAGGCGGAATAGCAATGAACCGAATTGCCAAGCTTTGGCTTGCTGAATATCGAATTTTTGTTCGCCCCACCACTTCAAACTGTTTGAATGTGGAGTTTCGTATTGATTATTTTGAGACAAGATGCAAAATTCCTTTGTGAGTATGCTAAACAGACTTCACGCTGTAATCTGCTTAGAGTACACTCAATACTTTCTCTTATCATTATTTGTGTGATGCAAATACTTAAACAAATACAAATTCCTTATAGTTTTGCCAAACGTCATGGTGTTTTGTTCCGTTACGAAGGCGATCAAGTTTTTATTGTGCGGCGTAAGGATACTGCGCGAATTGCTTTGCAGGAAGCTCGACGAATTTTGGGGAAGTCGGGACATGATCAATTGTGTACCGATCAAGAGTTTCATGCTTTATTAAGTTCGAGCTATGCCGGGGATACAGGTGAGTCGCAGCAAGTTGCGGCAGGCTTGGAAGATCATCCTGATTTATTGAGTCTCGCTGATCAAGTACCTGAGGCTGAAGATTTAATGGATCAAGAAGATGATGCGCCAATCGTCAGGTTGATCAATGCCTTATTGTCCGAAGCGATTCGAGTAAGCGCATCTGATATTCATATCGAAGCTTTCGAGAAAAAACTTTCAGTACGTTTACGAGTGGATGGTCAGCTTCGAGAAATCGTACAACCACGCCGTGAATTAGCACCGTTATTGGTTTCACGTATCAAAGTCATGGCAAAGTTGGATATTGCTGAAAAGCGTATCCCTCAGGATGGTCGTATTTCATTACGTCTTGCTGGGCGTGAAGTCGATGTGCGTGTTTCAACATTGCCATCATCGCATGGTGAACGTGTGGTAATGCGTTTGTTGGATAAGCAAGCTGGGCGTTTAAATATGACCCATTTAGGCTTAATGCAAAATGATTATGATCGTTTGACTCAGTTGGTGCATCGTCCTCATGGCATTATCTTGGTAACTGGACCAACAGGTTCGGGTAAAACCACTACTTTATATGCCGCCCTCTCTGATCTGAATGACAATACGCGCAATATTCTGACGGCTGAAGACCCAATCGAATATCAATTGGAAGGCATTGGGCAAACGCAAGTGAATACCAAAGTGGATATGACCTTTGCACGTGCACTCAAAGCGATGTTACGTCAAGATCCTGATGTGGTGATGGTGGGGGAGATCCGTGATTTAGAAACTGCGGAAATTGCAGTACAAGCCTCTTTAACGGGTCACTTGGTGTTATCAACGCTACATACCAATACTGCAATTGGTGCGGTGACACGCTTAAAAGATATGGGAATTGAACCCTTCTTGCTGGCAAGCTCATTGATTGGTGTGATTGCACAGCGTCTGGTTCGAACCCTATGTCCGCATTGTGTGACTTGGCGTAAAGCTGATGCTTTTGAGCGGCAAGTCTTTCAACATCTAAAAGTAGATGAGCATATGGAGCTGCCAGAACCTCATGGTTGCGATAAATGTTCACATGTAGGTTTTAGTGGGCGAACCGCGATTTATGAAATTGTTCCTGTCGATGAGTCAATGCGCCGTTTGATTCATGGTAATGCTGCTGAATACGAGTTGGAAAATCATGCACGTCGTCAAGCTGCGTCTATTCGTGATGATGGCTTATTAAAGGTATTGGCAGGTAAGACCACTTTAGAGGAAGTCTTACGAGTTACCAATGAAGCTGCTGAAGAGTAAGCTTTAATTAAGATTATAAAAAAACAGCATGCTAATGCATGCTGTTTTTTATTTGGTTAAGCAGTTACGATATTAAAATTTACGTCGATATTATTGCGTGTCGCATTTGAATAAGGGCAGACGATATGCGCTGCTGCTACAAGTTGTTCAGCTTCAGCCTGTTCCAAGCCAATTAGATACACATTCAATGTGACTTCGATCCCAAAACCATTCGGAATGGGGCCAATCCCAACTTCACCTTCGACATAAGCATCTTGGGTAATTTTCAATTTATCTCGGTTTGCGACAAACTTCATAGCACCTAAGAAACATGCTGAATAACCGGCAGCGAAAAGCTGTTCAGGATTGGTCACTTCACCACCAGCACCGCCCATTTCTTTTGGTACACCTAATTTGACATCCAATACACCATCAGAAGAGGTGGCACGACCATCACGACCACCAGTCGCTTTTGCTTTTGCGCGATAAACAACTTGTTCAAGAGACATAATTCTTATTCCTAATAATACTATTCAATGCCATTTGATCGTACTTGATCTAAATTAAAATACAAGTCAGCAAACGTTGCTATACCCTTAAAATAAAAAAGCATAAGTGCTGAGACTTATGCGAATACTGAAAGAAAGATTACAAGAAAAAATTACCATAAGTCTGCAATTTTTTTCATCAGGCGAGCACGATAGCGTGCTGTTGGATTGTTGGCATTATTCTGGACTTCGTTTTCATAATATTGTTGCCATGCACGAATCATTTCCAGTGTTGTGCCTTTTTGTTTAATAATCACCACATCTTCACGTTGAATATAATCTAGACGCTGTCTCGCACCTTCTGGACCTGTACCCCAGCCAATAACCCACTGACCAAATGCATTTAAAGATAAATTTTGTGGTGTCATTGAATGAGTGGATGTCGGTGTTGACTCGTGTGTATTTTCATCTACTGATGTTGCGTATAGCTGTGTAGTAGCCCCAAGAAGTAAAAATGCTGCAATCAATCTAAACATGAATTAAAGCTTAAAATAAAAATGGTCGTGAGTGGTGATTAAATCAAAGCACAATTTTGCTTTGGTTTTAAGTCATTTAATCATTTGTATTAAATCACGATTTAATCCCAGCATATAGCTGAAAATTGACCAGTTCAGTCAGATTTAAATTTTTCAATTATGCGGATCACAAGTATTTGGGATAAAAATTAATAGTTCAATAATCGACGATGTTGCATCAATGGCATTGAGAGACGAATGGTCTTTTGTTCTGTTAGATCAATTGCACTGGTAATTAAAGCATGACCTTCAGTGTTCACCATTTGCAGGAGCTGTCCACGGCTATCTGTTATAGCTGCATGTCCCCATGTTTGGCGTTGTTGCCCATGCCATCCTTGTTGTGCTGCACCAAGAACATAGCATTGGCTGTCCATCGCACGTGCTTGAAGCAGTAGTTGCCAATGCAACTGACCTGTCGTGTAAGTAAATGCTGCAGGTGCTGTTAAAATATTGGCTCCTTGTTGGCGCAGTGTTAGAGCCAGCTCAGGGAAGCGCAGATCATAGCAGACCATAAGACCAATATTGCCAAAAGGCGTTTTGGCAATAATGGTTTCATCGCCAGGTTCAAAAAACTTTGATTCTTGATAACCGCCTACAGCATCACCGACTTGAACATCAAATAAGTGAATTTTGTCATAACGTGCTTCAGTACCTTCAGGACTAATGCATAAACTTACCGTACGAACCCGACCGTCAGAAATGATTGAACCATTAGGGCGGTATGGACAAGGAAGTGTGCCAGCGATAATCCAGATCTGATGACGATGTGCTAAATCTTCTAAACGTTTTTGAATACTTTCAAATTGTTCTGCAGTCTGACGTTGTTTACCTGCGGCAAAACAAACAAAGTTTTCAGGAAAAACGATTAGCTCAGCAGCTTGATCCTTACTTTGTTGAATCAATGATTCGATAATAGAGAAATTTAATTCAATATCATCTTGGGAGTTCATTTGTACAACGGAAAGTAAGGTCATAAGCTAGCCGAAATATATAATTTAATGATTAAGCATTTTGCTTGTGATCATCATTACTCAAGCAGTCTTGTTCTTTTTGCAACTGTTTAACCAGTGGTTCAAACATATTCTGGTTGTTTTCATTTAAGCGCATCAGCGTTTTGTGCGCATCAAGTACAGTATTTAACATAGCACTATGTGTGACATGTTCTTCTGTAAGCTCTAAAGTACATACATTTGGATCGCCACAATAATTTAAAATCACAAATACTTGCCCTAAGCCCATACTATTGGCCAAGGTTGTAATATCTGGATTCGTTGAAAGCATGACAGCTTGTATGTTGTGAGCTTGCTTAAGCTTTAAACCTAATTTTGCCAGTATGCCTAAAACAGTACTGTCAATAAATGTGGTTTGGGTTAAGTCAACGATTGCACCAACAACATTTTGCTGCTGTTCAATTCGGTTGAGTAGTTTGTCTAGACTTATACAAGAGTGAGCACGCACTTCGCCAATAAGCTTGAAAATATGCGTTCCGTTCAAACTTGCATATTCAACATGACCTGTTGACATATAAATGCCATTTTCAGAGAAAGGATATAAAATTATCCCATAGTGATATTCTAGACACAAGTACTTGGATGGTGTGACTTGGTTAAAATATTGATTTTAAAGTTAATTCAATCGACAGAGACTTAGGATTGCTATATCGTCAGCAACATGTTCAGGAGCTTGGAAAGCATTGTTCTGAAGATGTTCAACTAATTGGTTGAACTGATCATTGAGCCTGCCATCAAAAGGTTCTAATGCGCCATCTGAGCATAAAATAAACCGTGCTTGAGGGTTGAGGATGCAATGATGTTCTTCCACGTCTAGTTCTTCTGTAAGACCTAAAGGAAAACTACTTGTGGTTAAAATTTGTGGTGGTTGGTTTGGTTCGAAAATAATTGGAGGGGGGTAGTGCCCCGCACTAGACCAACGTACTTCATTGGTTTCTAAATTTAGAATAGCAGCAACCATTGTAATATGTTTTTCAATATTTTCTTGCATCAACATGGCATTCAGTTTTTTTATCAATTGACTTGGTGTTTTTGAACGACCATGAAAGGCAGCCATCCATGAAGTCAATAAACTACTCGTCACACCATGCCCAGAAACATCCGCAAGATAAAATAATACTTCTTTATCATTCAAACGCCAATAATCATACCAATCACCTGACAAATAGGCAGAGGGTTGGAAAAAAGATTCAAATTGATAATTTGGCAGTGTGATTGGGTTTGGCAATAAGCGTTTTTGTAGTTCAGCTGCTGAAGGCAAATCTCGACTATCTTGATTGCGTTTGTATTGGGCATCAATTTTAAATAAAGCGTGTTTAGGATTTTTAGGCAAATTGTCCCACATCCAACCAGCTAAAGCTCCCATTTCCCAAGCTTGAGCCAAGGCAGCGCCTTCATGCTCGAAAGCGAGCACAATCGTTGGGAGTTTCCACTGATATTTTAAAAAATCTTGTACATCAGCAATCGCAATAATCGTTTGATCGTATAAATCCAAATCATGAACTTGAATGATTTGTAGAGTCGGTAACTCTGTTAAAGCTTGATCTAAGAAAGGTATTGAGCGCGTAGGTTGGATGAAATACATAGACGAATAGTCAATCCTTTGGGTGATCATTTTTTAATTCATCATAGATGAAAGATGACCTAAAACATAGTGTTACTATAGTCGAAATGACATAGTAACACTGAAGTTTGTAAGACAATATTATTAATCAATTATTCAGTATCACTATCGAGTGAAGTATCGTCATCAAAATCATCTTCTCCATTTACAAAGGAAATATCATTCGCATCACCTCGTTTCTCAGCGATTTGGAATGCTTTACGCTGTAAATAAAAATCACGAATCATGGAATATTTATCGCCTCTAAGCGTTTCTTCAATATCTAGAATTTGTGACCGCGTATCAATGGCTTGTAATACATTAGTTGACCAATAAATGCCGTCTTGATCATCAAGTAGATATTTTTGGGGACGACCAAAACTATCAGCTGCTAGGCCAGCGCCATCACGAAAAGTACTTGGACCAAAAAAAGGCAACATGACATAAGGACCAGAAGGGACACCATAATAGCCTAATGTCACACCAAAACTTTCTTCTTCAGTTTGTAAACCTAAGCGGCGTGCCGGATCGGCAAAGCCTAAAGTTGTTAATGTGTTGATGGTAAAGCGACCTAATGTTTTTGCAGCACGACTAGGTTTGCCTTGAATAATTTGGTTTACAGCATTCCAAGGTTCGCCTAAATTCTTTCTAAATTGGCGATAAGGGCTACGAACAGGTTCTGGAACTTTAGCTGCGTATTGTATAGCGACAGGTTTGAGTAAATTACGATCTAGAGCATCGTTAAAAGTAAAAATTTTTCGATTTAATCCCTGTAAAGGATCTTTTACCTCATCTGGTTGGGCTGCATTTGCATTTACTTTTAGATCATCTTTGGTTAAGTGTTTTAAATCTTTGATTGCTTGAATTGTGGTTATTCTTTGAGTTGTTGGGCTTGCAGTTGCTTCTGTAGCTGGGCTCGTTGCGTTTGCTACTTCATTTTGAGCAAATACGGATGAACATGCTCCAGCAGTTAACAACCCAAGCAAGATAAAATTGGAGTAATGCATATAAATCCTTAATCGCTTTGAGCGAAATACTGTCATAAAGTGATTGCGTCACTCAACGCAATAGCTATGTAAAAGGAATACGATTTAATTATTCACTCTTTATTAAAGCAAATTCACTAACAAAATATAAGAAGAAATGTAAATTTGATCTAAAAACGTTCACTTGATAATAAAAAATAGATGAGGGTGTTGCATTGGGTGGGAAATGCTGTAGAATGCACATCCATCGGCGGTGATGCAGATAAAAACTTGTTGATAAACAAGGATTTGGCTTTAGTGGTTAGATTTTTGGGTTGTTTGATAAGTTTTAAAAATATCTAAATTACCTGTTGACTTTTAAGAGATTGAGAGTAATATAGCCGACCTAGCTTGATGATGACGAATCATCGAGAAGATCATTAAGAGAATAGAAGAACAACTTGTGTGGATTTTTACTGGTTAATCGATCGAAAATATTTCATTGATTGAATGGTAGAAATTACTCGAAGTTTATTTGAGAAATTAATGTCAGAAAATTGATGAGCCAAGATTTGTAGCCATAAGCTACTAATGATTTTAAACTGAAGAGTTTGATCATGGCTCAGATTGAACGCTGGCGGCAGGCTTAACACATGCAAGTCGAGCGGGGAAGGGTAGTTCGCTACCTGACCTAGCGGCGGACGGGTGAGTAATGCTTAGGAATCTGCCTATTAGTGGGGGACAACATTCCGAAAGGAATGCTAATACCGCATACGTCCTACGG
>NZ_KB849804.1:113302-371817 GCF_000369065.1 Acinetobacter haemolyticus CIP 64.3 = MTCC 9819 | reverse complement strand
ATGAGTAGATGCAGCCCATCGCTACTTTTTTGGTAGCTGATTACAATATCAATATGCTTTTGTCTTCTACAAAGCGTGGTGTAATCTGGAGCTATCCAATTTAATCCGCAAAGTTTAATCAGACTTTGCACAAAGCCAGTGACCATACGTAAAGACAGACGGAATAAGGATTTAATCATTAAGCAGCATTGGATGGCTGCGTCGGAGTAGGTTTGATTTCGCCCTTGTTTGCCTTTTGATGGCGCATACCATTGCGTAGCAGGATCAAACCAAATGGCAATATTTCCGCGACTCATGAGTGCTCGGTTATATGCGGGCCAATTGGTTGTGCGGTAGATTTTGTGTGTAGGCTTCTTCATTTGAAAATTATATCGCTGAAAAACCCTTTACAGATAGGTTTGTGCAACAAAGCCCTTCATATGTTAAATCATTGAAGCCATAATCATTGTTAATACCAGTATGAACTTTTCTTGTACTGGTAGGCGTATCAATAAAATTTGGTAGATGGACTGAACAAAAAGCTTCATATAAGTCCATAGCGACCTTAGCATTCTGTGGTGGCATTTCTTTTAATGCAAAACCAGGAGATAAGCAAACACTATAAGGTCTACACTTTTGGAGTAATCCAACTAAGTTATCTAATCCTTTTTCTCTCACAGATCGCCACTTGTTGCCAGACTTAACCACCCTCTCCATCCTAATTAAAATATTACTATCTAGAACTAAAGTTGTCTCTTTTCCTTCAGACTGATTTCTATTAATCAAAACAGGATCTAATTTTGGTATATCGATACCTGAATGATTTGGTTTTATGTATATTGCTCTATCTTCATTCATTTTATATTTTCACTCAATTAAGTTAAAAATCTAAAATAAAAGCAATTCAGCTAAAAAAAAATATTAAAAAGGACTTTTACGACAAATTATGTCGCAAATATTCAAAGTAAGATTTTCTCGGCCTATTCAAGCAAAGATTCTAAATAATCAGCCCATTCCTGCATCATCTCCCGACGGTTATTCAGGAACTTGGTTCGGTTGTAGGCTGTGCCATTGCTATCTTTAACCTTATGAGCTAATTGATGCTCAATAAAATCTACACGCTGTTCTAAAATCTCATCAAGCATAGTACGTGCAGTTGCTCTAAAGCCATGTGCTGTCTGTTCACCACCATAGCCCAAACGCTTTAAAGCTGAGTTAATCGTATTGTCAGAAATAATGGTTTTACCATCTCGACCCACAAAGATATGCTCACTATAAGGGTGCAAATCGATGATGGATTCAATTAGATCAAAAGCCTGATCTGACAATGGCACAATATGAAGCTGTTTAGTTTTACTAGCTCTAAATTTAAAGCATCTCTCCTCACGATAGAAATACTCTTTTTTCAATTTACGAATCTCTCCTGGTCTCTGAAAGGTCAGTGCAGAAATTTTTAAGGCTACCTGTGTACTCAGCAAACAGCGTGGATACAGTTTGGAGTAATTCCAGATTTTATTCAGCATAGGTGCTAGATCTTGTTCCTCTGTCACGGCGGCAAAATTTCCACCCAAAGGCTTTGGAAGCTCAATATCTTCAATTGGATTATATTGAATGAGCTTTTTCTTACGCGCTGATTTAAATATCTGGTTAAGATCTGATTTAAGACGTTTGGCAACAGACAAAGCACCACGCTCAATAATGCGCTTAAAGACCTTAATCTCAAGAATTTCTAAGGTAAGCTGTGGAAAGGTTAAATCACCAATGTAGGGATAGACATCGTGCTTTAAACGACGGACCGTTTCATCATCTTGCTTTTGTTCTAACTCACGTTTATACAACCATGCTTGTGCAACAACACGAAAAGTATTTTCGGCTTCTTTTTGTTTTTGTGACTTGGTTTCAATCCGCTCCATTGCTGGGTCTATGCCCTGCTTAATTAACTTTTTATACTCATCACGAATAGTACGAGCATCATCCAGTGAAACTTCAGGGTAAGTACCTAAAGACAAATCATTGCGCTTACCTAAAAATGGACGGGTATAATTGAAAATCCAGTACTTGCTGCCGCTCTGGTCAATACGTAGATATAGGTTTCCCCCATCTGACAGCTTATACATCTTGTCAGGATCAGGTTTAGCTTTTTTAACTTGTAAAGCACTAAGCTTATTGATTCCACGAGTCGCCATAGTTCAGATATAAAAAAATGCAGTAAGAAATAATCTTACTGCATTTTTTACTACTTTATAACACCCGATTGGCGTAGTGCGTCACGGCTTGTCATATTGTATATTTCCAACTTTAACCTTATAAATCAAAATCTTATATAGTGTTAAACAGTGTCAGAAACTTGAATTTGGCGGAAGCGGTGAGATTCGAACTCACGGAGGACTCACACCCTCGTCGGTTTTCAAGACCGGTGCATTAAACCGCTCTGCCACGCTTCCATGTGCGTAAGAATACAAAGCTTGTTTCCTTTATTCAAGAAAAATTTAACTGCAATGTATTCAAATGCATAATGTTTCATCAATTATTAAAGTCTTGCCGCCAACTCTGCACCATCTCGAATCGCTCGTTTAGCATCTAGTTCAGCCGCAAGCTTCGCACCACCAATAATATGATAGTTTGCAAAGGTATTCTCCCCCTCTTTAGGCATTAAATCCTTCACAGATTCTTGCCCTGCACAGACAACAATCGTATCAACACGCAATAATTGATCATGCCCATTGTGCTCAACCCACAATCCTTCATCAGTCACTGCTTTATATTGCACACCACGAAGCATACGCACTGCGTGTTTTTTCAATTGCGCACGATGCACCCAACCAGAGGTTTTACCTAAACCAATTCCGAGTGGTGTCGTCTTACGTTGTAATAAATAGATCTCACGAACAGGTGCTTCAACTTCAGGGCGTTGCATACCACCTTCTGAAATATAATTTGCTTCAGGATCCACACCCCACTCACGCTGCCATTCCGCTAAAGGTTGCGGTTGAGGCTGATGAGGTGGTTTTAATAAAAACTCTGATACATCAAAACCAATCCCACCTGCACCGATCACTGCAACTTTACGTCCAACCTCAGCACCTCTTAACACTTCTGCATAAGATAGTACTTGTGGTGCTGTGCTGCCTTGAATTTTCAACTCGCGCGGTACAACCCCTGTTGCAACCACAACTTCATCAAATCCTTCGCTTTCTAATTTTTCACGACTTACGCGTGTATTTAAACGAACGTCCACACCTGTTTGTTGAAGTTGCACTTTGAAATAACGAATGGTTTCATGAAACTCTTCTTTTCCAGGCACAACTTTAGCTAGATTAAACTGGCCACCAACATCACTATTGGCTTCAAACAAAGTCACAGCATGTCCACGGCTTGCAGCAACAGTGGCAGCAGACATCCCTGCGACACCACCACCCACAACGGCAATGCGCTTTGGCTTTTTGGTCTTGATATAAACCAGTTCTGTTTCAAAGCATGCTTGTGGATTGACCAAACAACTCACACGCTGATTTTTGAATGCATGATCTAAACACGCTTGGTTACAAGCAATACAAGTATTAATTTCATCAACACGATTGGTCGCAGTTTTATTCACCCAATATGGATCTGCCAAGAATGGACGTGCCATTTGCACCATGTCGGCCTTACCCGATGCAACGATCTCTTCAGCTACATCTGGCATATTGATACGGTTAGAAGCAATAACAGGAATTGAAAGATGCTGTTTAACCTCTGCGGTATAATCTACAAATGCTGCACGAGGTACCGACGTTACAATCGTTGGAATACGTGCTTCATGCCAACCAATTCCTGTGTTTAATAACGTTACACCAGCTTTCTCTAATGCCTTGGCTACAGTAATCACTTCTTGCATGGTATTACCATCGTGTACTAAATCCAACAACGATAAACGAAAAGCGATAATAAATTTTTCACCAACTTTAGCGCGAATTGCTTTTACGATCTCAACTGGGAAACGCATCCGGTTTTCAATGTCACCACCCCAGCGATCTGTACGTTTATTTACATGATTGCTTAGAAATTGGTTAATTAGATAGCCTTCTGAACCCATGATTTCTACACCATCGTAACCCGCTTTTTTTGCCAAGCTTGCACAACGTGCATAATCATCGATGGTTGCCAAAATCTGAGAGTCAGACATTTGACGCGGTTTAAACGGATTAATCGGTGCTTTTATCGCAGAGGAAGAAACGGAAAATGGATGATAACCATAACGACCAGAATGCAAAATTTGCATTAAAATTTTTGAACCATGTTTATGTACGGCATGGGTTACCAAACGATGGTGAGGAATATCAGCCAAACTATTCATAGTACCGCCAGCAGGCAATAACCAACCTTGACGATTAGGAGAAATACCACCTGTAATGATTAGTCCAACACCACCCTTGGCTCTTTCTTCAAAGTAAGCCGCAAGCTTAGGGTAGTTATAGAAACGATCTTCTAAGCCTGAGTGCATCGAGCCCATTACCACACGATTTTTAATGGTGGTGAATCCCAAATGTAGTGGTTTTAATATATTTGCATAGCTAGTCATGGTATTCCTTCTATATTTTTGGCTTTGCAACTTGTTGCATAGTACTTTGATTTGTTATTGGAGTGGATGACACTTTTTTACTAAAACGTGGTCAAATACGTCAATACATGTATACAGGCAAACTATATAGTCGATATAACATTCAAATTTCAAAGAATAACAAAACAATATGTCATCTAAACCTCTACTCTTATTCCACGGTTCTTCAAGCTATCGAGAATATCTTGAACCAAAACAAGCTATAGGCGATGGGGAAATGGACAATGCTTTTGGCATATATGCCGTTGAAGATAAAAGAATTGCTCAATTATTTGCAATTGAATATCTCAGCTTATCCAATGAGGCTCGATTCAGCATTAAATTTGAGGATGACTTCGTTTATGTTGAACTTTTCCAATGTAGCGTCAATTGGGATCGTATTGGTTATTTATATACACTCCCCTCAGAAAACTTTATTAAAGTTGATCACATGCAATGGCTATCATCAAAAAGTGTTATTCCCACAAAAGTTGAACTTGTTAACCCACATGATTTCAAAGCTTTTATCCATCAACGGTAAAAATTAGTTGTATCTGTAATATGAAAAATCTATTTATCTATTTTGAGCCTCCACTTTAATAGATCACTCAAATCGCAAAAAGATACCAAGCGCTATAAAAATTTTAATTTTCACCATGATCAACTCGATTTTACAAAACTTTGCTGCACGAAAAGTGTTACAATAGTTTCGATTTTTTATTCTCAAGACGACCTATTCGGTGTCTTTACTAATAAACGTTAGGACAAGCAATGACTGATAATGCAACTATCTTGCAGCACGTACCTGTAGGCAAAAAAGTTGGGATTGCCTTTTCTGGTGGTCTCGATACTTCAGCAGCTTTATTGTGGATGAAACAAAAAGGCTCAGAACCTTATGCATATACTGCAAACTTGGGTCAGCCTGATGAAGATGACTATGATGCGATTCCAAAGAAAGCTGAACAATACGGTGCAGTCAAAGCTCGATTAATCGATTGTCGTTTACAACTTGCACTTGAAGGTATTGCTGCGATTCAATGTGGTGCATTCCACATCAGCACTGGTGGTGTTCCTTATTTCAATACTACACCTTTAGGTCGTGCAGTAACGGGTACAATGCTTGTCACTGCAATGAAAGAAGATGATGTGAACATTTGGGGTGATGGTTCGACTTATAAAGGTAACGATATTGAACGTTTTTATCGTTATGGTTTATTGACCAACCCAGCGCTTAAAATTTATAAGCCGTGGTTAGACCAAACCTTCATTGATGAGTTAGGTGGTCGTGCGGAAATGTCACAATTCCTCATCGACAATGGTTTTGACTATAAAATGTCAAAAGAAAAAGCATATTCAACTGACTCAAACATGTTGGGTGCTACTCACGAAGCAAAAGATTTGGAATACCTTGATGCTGGCATCAAAATCGTAGACCCAATCATGGGCGTTGCATTCTGGAAAGATGATGTAAAAATTGATGCGGAAGAAGTATCAATTACTTTCGAGGAAGGCTTCCCTGTTGCATTAAATGGTCAACGTATCGAAGATCCTGTTGAACTTATCTTAGAAGCAAATCGTATCGGTGGTCGTCATGGTTTAGGTATGTCTGACCAAATTGAAAACCGTATTATCGAAGCCAAATCTCGTGGTATTTATGAAGCACCTGGTATGGCTTTATTGCACATTGCTTACGAGCGTTTAGTGACAGGTATTCATAACGAAGATACGATCGAACAATATCGTATTAACGGTTTACGTTTAGGTCGTTTGCTTTACCAAGGTCGTTGGTTCGACTCACAAGCACTTATGCTACGTGAAACAGCACAACGTTGGGTGGCTAAAGCTATTACGGGTACAGTTACTTTAGAGTTACGACGTGGTAATGACTACACCATTATGAACACTGAATCTCCTAACCTCACTTATGAAGCTGAGCGTTTAACAATGGAGAAAGGTGATTCAGTATTTACACCAATGGATCGTATTGGCCAGTTAACAATGCGTAATCTGGATATTACTGATACCCGTGCAAAACTTGGTCTTTATACAGAAACTGGTTTACTTTCTGTGGGTCAAGGTTCTGCGATTCCGCAGCTTGGAAATAAATCAAAATAATAAATTGGTAAATTAGCTTACTAATTTGAAAAGGCTGAATATTTTATTCGGCCTTTTTTATTCAACTCATAAAAATGCATCATACTCAATCATTGCATTTATAGAACAATATGTCGCAATTAAAGACTATATATCATCATTATGAATCAATACTATAAGCATTAAGCAAAACACAATAATTTGGGAGATGCAGCATGAATGCTTATCTACATCGTAGTGAAAACCGTGGTCATGTAAAAGCAGGATGGTTAGACACCTACCATAGCTTTTCATTTGGGAGCTGGTACAACCCGAAATACATGGGTGTCAGTGCTCTCCGCGTGATTAATGATGATACGGTTGCAGCACATAATGGTTTTGGTACTCACCCTCATGACAACATGGAAATCTTGACTTGTGTTCTTGATGGTACCATTTCCCATAAAGATAGTATGGGCAATGAGGGTCAAATCAATGCGGGTGAATGGCAGTTGATGAGTGCGGGTACAGGCGTTACCCATAGTGAAATGAATAAGCATGATAAAGCGGTACATCTATTACAGATTTGGATTCAACCGAATGTACAAGATGCTGAACCAACTTATCAGCAAATTCACTTAAACCCAAAAGACCATCCTAACCAATGGCATTTGATTGCAGGTGATGAGTCTGCACCAATGTTGATTCGTCAAAATGCAGAAGTGAAAACTACTGTTCTTGAAAAGGATCAACAATTGGAGATCAGTGCAAAGAAAAAAGTGAACTATGTTCATGTGATTTCTGGTGAAGTTATGATTGCTGATCATGTAGTCAAAGCTGGTGATGCTTTACTGTTTGATGAGACTGCAACCATTACCGCATCACAAGACAGTCAAATGATTTGGTTTGATTTGCCTTAATGCTCTTTCTAAGTTGTAGACATTAAAAAAGCCCGATTTACGGGCTTTTCTACAACCTTGAACATTTTTAAAAACGATCTCAATCGTTTCGTTCGTTGTTAGCTGATGTATACGGGTTTGTCATAACGTTTATTATCTAGGCAAGATTTCTCTTAAATCCCAAATCGTATATGACTTCCGTATTGTTTAAATTATCACCAATATGTGATTAGGTCAAGTGGGTTAAACTCCCACCAGTTTTGAAGTAACAGATACAATAATCCGAATCGCTAGACGCGAATAGCTTTGACTCACAAAAGCCTATAAATTTCTCTTTTTAAGTTACATTCATCCTCCCCATCCAAAAGATGGAATATAGCCTAAAACTCAATTATTCACATAAGCCCTGTCATCTTTCTACCTGAAATTTGCTTAAAAATGCTTAATCACTTTTAAGAAGCTCTCATCTCAAAACAATTCTCTATTAAGCTTATCGATCTAAATTTGAAGAAATAGCTAAAGGATTTAAATAAGTTGAAATATCATGTAATTTAAAAAATTATTCCAATTATATTTCAATTTTATGACAATGATTTAATAAATTTTTTCTATTTTTCATATAGATAACAAAGTTGAATTATATTATTATTTAATAAATTCTTAAAAGTGATGCATCTTAACCATGAGTGATACAAGTCTTTTAAATGAATTAAATCAAATGATTGATTATTACGTTTCTAGAAATGGTCAACAGCCAAATCGTATAATCTTAGGATATAAAGCATATGGGACTTTGATGAAAGATTCCGTGTTTGCAACAGAGGTGACAAACTCAGCACTTGATCCCAATAAGCGAAAATATAAAAAATTGAAAATTAAAGTGACAAAAGACGACCATCAAATCGAATTAGAATAGATACCTCTAACGCACTTCTCAGATTGTTTTTTTAAAACCTTACAATCACAAAAAGCCCACTTTTGAGTGGGCTTTAATATACTGTTTTCAAATTTAATTTAGATATCCTTATGCAGAATTTTCTGCTTCTCTCTTAAGAGAAAACTCTACTTTTTAGATACTTTTATTGTTCGGGGAAATTACAGCTCCAGCACTTGAGAGAGCGGCAATTGCTCGCTGGATAAAACTGATCGATTGCTTAGTTTGTTCATACAGCCATTACCTCCGTTGTTTACAAGCCTGACAATTTACAAATTTCATAGATTAATCCTCGAATTTGAAAAAGAAAAAGCCCTGCTATCACATCTGTATTAGCAGAGCTTTGTACGCAGTAATCCGTTCAGAAGGTTGATTCGCTTTGCGCTAATGAGAGTAAGTACCAATCTGCTCTGCTCATTTCTTTCCATCTCAAGCGTCAAGCATTAAAAAACCCACTGAAGTGGGTTATGCTCACTCTATATAATAGCTATTGCCATCAGAGCTGTTGAAAACTAAATCTAAAGTAGGAAAAATAAATTCTCCTTTAAATAAAATATATTCAACGTTAGGTTTACGAACTCTCGATGAATGATTGATTTTATTAGCATTTACTTCTGTATAGTTTGCCTGTGCTCTTCTTTCTTTGCCTTGGAAATCAATAATTGTAATGTCTTTTAGCATTCATATGCTCCAGTTTAATTAATCATACTATGCTTAGCGGCTATCGAATACAAACTATAATTGTACAACCATTAAGTTTTATTGTTTTTTAAGTTAATCTTTTATAAAAATATATATGTGTGTTTTATGTACTCACACTTGAAATTTGCACAGGGTAGTTTCAAGCTTTAAACGATACTACTCAAGCAGTTATATATAATTGATTTTATTTATGAAATATTTAATCGATATAAACTACTTTTCAAGCACATATCAACACATATAAGTCTTGAAACTACCGTAGTGTATCTGGATTTAAAGCGTACTATGAGATCTCCACAGTGAAGTTAAGAAGATAAAAATGTCAGGTTTCAAAAGTTTTTCTCAAAATACAACGAACCATGCAAAAGTTATCAAAGCTCAAGCAATGGAGCATTCTGCTGTAACACCACCTACTGAAACTCAACCGACACAAGTTCCTGGCAACGTAAAAGATCTGCCTGAGAATAATGAACAAGCTGATCCAAATAACAAATAATTTGTTATTAACAGCGCCTTAGAATCAGTTTTGAGGCTCTGCTACTATAAAGAATAAATTAGTGCACTGATTTATTATACTATTAACTACTTTTATCAATTTGATTTGTTTAGTTATTTAAGAAATTACAGCCATTCATACCAAATAATTGGTATAACTAGTCTCTCAGATATGAGGGGCTTTTTTAATTAGATTTTTTACCAATATTTATCCGACTAACTCACTCTATATAAATTAAACCCACCAAAATGGGCGGGCTAATTTTTAAATATTTGAGTTACGAAAGATAAGAATGTTTTTGAGCTAAATAGTTATTCGCAATTCTGGTTGTTTCAGCGTAGGACATTTCCGCGCAAAGCCAAAAATGATAAATGTTTTCACCTACAATATAAGTCTGAACACCGAAAACAAAAAAGCCCACTTTTTGAGTGGGCTTTAATATACTGTTTTCACAGTGAATTTTGGTAGGTATAAGCAGACTCGAACTGCTGACCTCTACGATGTCAAAGTACGGAAAATATAATTAAATTATATAGTTATTGTTAATTGGCGTAAATTTGGAGTAAACGAGTAGTTATCCACAACTGACAAATGCTTGTTAGTATTGATTATATCATCTATTTTTATATGAGTTCAGAAAACATTTCTGAACGTTAAAACGTGAGCCTACTTTTACGTAGTACACATGATAAAGAATGAAGAGATTTTTAGGAAGGATTCTAGTGGGGGTTTGAGAATAATTTAGAATCGATTGTCGTTAAATTTATTTAGTTTGTTTTAAGTTAAGGTTTTTAAAATGTTTTTAGTTAAAAGTTGCTCAAAAAAGTTTAATGTATCAAATTCAAAAACGATTAAAATTGGGACTCTTCATGAATATAGAGAGACGGAAAGCCTTCAAATACTGGATAAAAAGGAAGGTTTTTTCAATATTATTGTAAATTTAAAAGATAAATATATAGATATTAATTTGTTTAATCATATAAATAAAAGTCATGATAGTGATTTTTACACTTATGTAAAAAATTTAAGTATTAAAGATATGACACCAGAAAGTGTTAAGGTTGATTATTTAGTATTTTTTAATTGGATAAATAATAATAGATTTATTTTCTGTATTTCAAAATTAGAAAAACATGAAGACTCAGTAAGTATTTTTTCTGATTACGATGATTATTGGTATTTAAGTATATTTAAAAAATCAATATTTATCAAAAAAATAGAACTATCTTTATTTAATGAAATTAAAAAACTATTAAATAATGGTGAAAAGATATTTACTAAAGAGAATATTGATATAAATAATTTATCTATAAAAAGCTATGCACAGGACATAATTTACACAAAAAGAACTCTATACTTAGATAATAATAATATAGACTTGGAAAAGAATAATCTAATTGGGCTATTTGATAATATAAAACATATAAAACCTGAAACTTTCAGCAGGGAGAATGAATACAGAATAGTGTTTGACTTTTATGAGAAAGACACTCTTTTAACTCCTGTAGTCAAAAGTGTAATTATACCTGAATCGGTTTCTGAGATAATTAAGCAGCCGAATTTATGTAGGTAGCCCTCATTTGTAGGGCTTTTCTATAATTGAAATAAGAGCCTTGTGCCTGGACTGACAATCAATATATTTCCTTCGATCATTCACCATCACCTGCAGTACTTCTTTTGCTTGGCCAGACTTTAATTCCAATAAGTCCGGACAAGGTGTTTTAAGATTTGCCGGTATTACCAGCGGCATTGACTGCTGACACCCCGTCGTCATCAAAGCAATTAGTATGGATATAGATAGGACGCTCCACGATCTTTTGCACTTCACGTGTAATGGTTTCTGTTTTGACGCGTTCAACTTCTTTTGATTCTTCATATTCTTCACCTGCCTTGTTGGCCAGCTCTTGTGCTTTCTTTTCAGCATCAAGATACGATTTAAGTTTTTTATTAATTTTATTCTGGCACTTCACATCAGTCTTGCGTAAATCCCCGGCTAAACGATTGGCCTGAAAGAGCTGGCAAAGGATCACGATGCACAGCACCACAATTAAGGACCAGCGTTTGTTGTTCCAGATCAGCAATAGAATTGGCATTAATTTTCCTCCATGCATTTCGCGTGGCGTTCCAGCTGGCGAGTCCATACGCCATAACAATTGTTGGAACGGATTGAACAGTCGCGCTTGGCCACGTATTTCCATTTCAATAGCGAATCACAAGCTACCTTGTATTTTTTCGCCTTGAGATTGCGCAGCATTGAAGATCCAGACCAGGCACTGGTACCGTACTGATAGGTGAAATCCAGATACAGATCGTATTCACCCTGAGAAACTGGAATATTCAGAATGGTTTTATTAAATCGCTGTGCATCCTTATCCATGTGCAGCTTGAGATATTGAAGCGCTGTCTTGCGATCAATCGCCGGATCTGACATCTTCACGCGCACGCCATTTGGATAGACCGTAGTGCCGTGGCCAATGGTCGGAACATCCCCTTTCACCGGAATCACTGGCTTGGATGTAAAGCCCTCTTTTTGTGCTGTTGCTTGCACTTGCTCTTCGCTTGGACCAGTAATCCACATCCCGGTGGCAAGCACCAAAGAAGAACCAATCACGTAATATTTAGTTTTATTAGACATTAGGCTTCCTCTCTCCATTGCTTGATCCGGAGCTGGTGAATCTCATCAGCACGCTTATTCTCAAGTCGCTTGTAGTACCAATTCACCGCAAAGCCACCCAATGCAATAGCGATACCTAGCCAAGCCAGCACATCGATTGATGCAAGGTATGCCACAAAACCAGAAGCAGCCCCTGCATACGTTGTTTTTGATGCAGCGGATGAAATGGTTGCTGCCACCTCAGCTACTGCTGCTCTTTGATCGGACATGCCGCCCCCAATTTTTGATATTAAAAAACCCTGATCTAATTAAAGATCAGGGTTGATGGTGGTTTGTTGGGTAAAAAGATTCTTAAATTTGGGTTAATCTTTAGTAGATAAGAAGTTACTATTTCATTAAATCTACGGCTAAGGGTGAAATTTTGAAAAGTATAAAAAATAAAGGAATTACAAGTTATTCAGAAAATTTTAAAATTAGAGCCATAAACTTTAAGGTTTTAGGTTTAATAATCGGGTGTATTAGAGAGAAAAGGGTTCATGAGGCTGTATATGGCCTTTTCTGTTTTTTATTTTATAGACCCAGTCCTTGTCAACAAGAGAATATAATTGAGCCTATCAAGAAATCTTTTAATACTTTTCAAGTGAACATACAAAATATTTTAATTAATAGTAGGGAAGAAACTATTTCAATGGTAAGTGATGATAAATTTGTTCTCGGAGAGTATAACAATCCTGGGTCAAGAATCGCATATATTGAAAATACTGTTATTCATCTTTACCAACCCTATCAAAATGATTCACTAGTCTATCATATCCATTGTATCCATCACATAAGTGATGATTTTTACTATGTAACTGTGGGGGATACTGCCAAATATCTAGATATTGTAAAAATAAATTCTACTGAATGCACTATCGTGAAAAGAGTGATGAGTAAACTAGCAGGATTTACAGCAATGATCACTCTTAATGATGAAACCTGGGCTGGAACTGATTTCTCCCATCGTCCAAATTATCTCCTCAATCTTGAAACTGGCGAAAAGATATTCCTACCTAGACCAGCATTTACGGAATACATATCAGTTATAAGAAAATTTACAGATTGTAAAATTGAAATTATGACAAAAAAATTATCATTTAATTCAGGATGTCAATTGATTTTCAATACAAAAAGTAAAAAATTTGAGTCTTGTAAGTCGATCTCTTATCGTAATGAGACCATAATCATTAATGACATAGAAGAACTAAAAGCTGTTAACAATACCTAAGCTTAAACAAGATGTAATTTGCTAAGCAATAAACTCTACCTTACAATATTGTCAACTCAAAATAAGCTCAGCAACATGTCAATCAGCAAATTCTTAGATCGTTTGAAAAAAAACATTCCCCAAATTATTACTATCTTTGTATCTGTATCTATCGCCTACTACGTTGAGTTAAAGCTGAATAACCCTATTGATATTGGTCACTTTGTAGTTATGGCAGCAATCTATTCAGCACTAGGCTTAATTAGCTTAAAATTTGGCATGGGCTCCTCTAAGAAGAAAAATCAATGAAGTTGAAAATTATATTTTTAGTTGCGGCTTGTAGCTTCACATCTAGTGCATGGGCGAAGTTTGTTGAAAATACAGATATTACATCTTATGTAAATCAGCTTATTAAGAAACAAAAAGTGGTTTCCATTCCTGCGGGCACGTACAAAATCGATGCCAACAAATCCATTATTCCAAAAAATGGAAGTGAAATTAAGCTAGATCCACGAACTAGGCTTACCGTTATTCCGACCAAACATGGAAGCTACCGTGTTTTTCAGATTAAAAATGTAGAGAATGTAAAGATCTCTGGTGGTTTTTTAGTTGGTGACAAATATACCCATTTAGGAAATATCGGTGAGTGGGGTATGGGAATCGAAATAAGGGATTCTAAAAATATTTTCATCTCAGATATGAATGTAGATAAGATGTGGGGCGATGCTATTTATGTAGGAACTAATGGAAAAAATTCTACCTACAATATCAATCTAAATAATATCCGCATGAATGATAATAGAAGACAAGGGTTAACCATTACTTCTGTTAATAAACTCTTGGCCAATAATATTAAAGCAACCAATACTAAAGGTGCAAAACCAGCGAGTGGGATTGATATTGAGCCGAATAATGGCTCTATGATTCTTAAAGATATTAAATTAAAAGATATTGTAACGTCTGGAAATGCAGGCCCTGGAATTCAAATTGGATTAAGTAGATATAATCATTCAACCTCTCCTGTTTCCATCTCTATAGAAAATCATCAAGATAACAAATCTCAATATGGACTTTTATTGGGTGCTATTAACCGTGATTCTTTAGGATCCATTACGCTTAACTCTGTAGACTACAACTCAAATAGTTGTTTTAACTCATGGAGTAATAATAAATTTATGGTATATATTCGCGGAAATATAGGCATATCATCAAATAAAGGATGTATGGGCCATTTTAAGAACCCAAACCTTTCAATCAAATAAATAACTGGATTTGATATAGAGTATGAATTTCCTTATAAAGAAAAAAAGTATTTACGCTTTTTTGATTGCACTCTTCTCAACATACCTTATTGTGCTTATACCTTGGGAAGCCTTAAGAAGTTCGAATTATGTTGATAGAGCGAACTATGTAAGCTATATAGACTATACTCTCAATAAAACCCTTTGGTTTGATTATGACACTTTGCTGTCCAAGATAAGCTTTGAGTGGGGATGGCATAAATTAATCTTTATTGCCACTGAAAATGGCTTAAGCTCTGATCATATCTTTTATATTATCAGCTCATTCATATTATTTATTTCTATACTTTTAGTTACCCTTAAGCATAATTACTATAGTTTTCTTTTTTTAATCAACCCAGTCTTTATTGATTTTTGTTTTTCGCAAATGCGTCTTGCATTTACAATGGCATTAATTTATTTAGCCTACCTTCTTTACCAAAGAAAGAATCTGTTATATATCCCAATTCTTCTATCTACACCATTTTTTCATACCTCTGCTGTGATTTTCCTTGGTGTTTTTCTTGTTGCTACAAAATTAGAGCAATGGAAAAGACTCAACTTTATGCTCAAAAACACAATTGCGATTACGGCTGGTTTAGTGCTTGCTATTGTTACAGGGCCTCTCATGTCACAAATTTTAGGACAACTTGGGGATCGACGAGCAGAATATGAAGACATGTCATCTCCCGTTCTTTACATGAGCTTTTGGGTAATTTACTTTGTTTACTTAACAATTAAAGCATATACAGAAAATCTTGAAAGAAACGCATTCTTCTATGTCAGCTTAATTATCTTAAGCATGGTTTTCTTCAATGTGTTTTTCTCGGGGTACTCATCACGCTTCTTAGCCGCATGTTTTCCAATCATTATCATCGCGCTATTACAGCTTAAATCGAAAGAAAAACAGCTTTTACTAGCCGGATATGTAATGTATACAATAATGCTTTGGTATTTTTGGTCTACATAAAAAAGGGGGCTTAAAGCCCCTTTTTTATGAACAAAAATAAGAGTAGTTAAAGGTCACAGCGGTCGACGCGACCCCTCCACCAGATCCATTTTGCAATTCAAACACCACATTCGCACCAGATATGCTGATTACTTTCAGCTCGTACTCATTCGTATTCGCAGGAATAGTCGCAAATATACTTCGAATCTGAGCACTAGTATGTTTGGGAACCGCAACTGTAATACGTGCTGATCCATCAGTTGTTAACTCTGACAAAACAACTGTTTCAGACCAGCCTTTTAAGCCTGAAAAATTATTCCCAGTTGTGCCTGTTCGAGTCACAGTGCCAATTACTTCGCCTATAAACTTATTGCCATTGCCAGTTACTGTTAGATTTCCTCCAATACGCCCAATGATCGTATTTCCTGATCCAGTGATCTGGACATTACCGTCAGTTTGAATATTTACTGTGTTACCCGCGCCCGCAACAACTAAAGCATTCAAACACTCTGTAGCGACAACTTGCAAATTGTTGTAGTTGCCAGCAAGCGAAACACCAGTGCCTGTAGCTCCATTTACAGTTAGCGTACCGTTGCCGTAACTACCATTTATGTTGACCCCATTACCGACCGCAGAGCTTACTTGAAGATTATATAAGTTATGAGAATAGCGGAACTGCGCACCTGTCTTAGCACTATTCTTAATAATCCCAGAATAACGGTTAAAGCCTTTACCCGTGTACCCCGTTAACTCTTGAATCCCTTGATCTGAAAATAAAGAGCCGTCAACAAGAAGTTCAAAATCATTGTGATTCCCACCTTGATTAACAAGCGCTTGCCCAACTTTCTCCGCTATCACATTAAAGTGGTTCATAGTAGGGTTGTTGCCAACAACTGTGCCTTGTAACAACTGTAAAGCGCGATCAGTTTCAGTAACAAAAATTCGATCGTAACTATTGTATTTCGCACTGTTTTGCACAGAAATGCCGTTAGTCATATTCCGAATATAGTAATCTGACCCGCTATTAGCATGAGCTGGGGCATGTGCTGTCTCCGCTGGATTTTCGATATTGTCATATCCAGTAATACGTATACCATGAAAAATTCCCTTAAACTCTGTAGGAGCAACAACAATATCTCGCGTGTGGTTATAAGCAGCGCCGATATGCTCAACACCCATATGGGTATTAAGAAATGCGATGTTATAAGCGGTGTTGAATTTACTGCGTCTATCAGAAGCACCAATTTCGCCCATTCCAAAGCTTAAGCCCAATTGTCCGTCGCTAGTAACATGTTTAATTGTGTTTCTTGTACCCCCCTTTATTTTTACTACTGCATGATTGTTATCTGTTCCGCCGCCGATCGGACCTGATTTATCTTGTAAGATATGCAAACCATCAATCATTATGTCTGAAGCTGCATAATCCGCTTCTAAAACAATAGTTGTCGCGGTTGTTTGATTTAGAGTGTGACTATTCGATAAGACAGATTTATTTGAAGATAGTTGAACGGTTGAGGTTAGTGTTTCATTGTTATCAAAATCAACATTGTCGTATTTTGACAATGCATCAACGATGCCATCTGACCACAGTTTTACGCTTTTACGCTCGTTTTGCTCTGCATTAATAGTCTTCTGGTTTTTATCACCATCTATCACAAAATCTGCAAAAATTCCTTGAAATGATGGATCACCTGTTACTAAAGAAATCATTTGGTCTATATAAGTTTTAAGTTTAGCATCACGATCTATATAGTCTGCTTTTAAAGCATTATCTTGATTTAGAATATAATCAAGCATATTCGTATCAGCTAACTTTCGATCATCAATTTCTTTTAAGAGCGCTAACCATATAACGTGATCTCGATAACCAAGCTCTTGTAATTTCCACCAAATCAAATCGAAGTCTTTATTAACTGCTGGTGGACGAAATGAATTGTTGTAAGTCTGATAATCTGTAGTTCTAGAAAATGGCGTATTACGCTTGATCTCAACTTTCACACCATTGCTCGGCGCATTTAAAAAGACTACAGAATTACCAGTCAAATTCCATGAGCCTACTGGCGGTTCAACTTCATCTAATGTAACAATCAAATACTCTTGCTTATCGCAATCAAATTCTAAAGCGAAGTTTGTTGTCGACCCATTTGCCGTATATTCTACATATGGCGTTTGCTCTGGTACTGACATAGCCCGAACCCCTAATATTCAAAATCCAAAGCAGCATCAGTAACGCCGCCATCCGTCCTCCAATTAGGGCTTTCATTCGGCTCGTTTTGGTTGTGTATTTTTCCTACTCGTTCAGGCTGGTCTACTATTGCACCTGCTGCCGAGTCAAGATAATCATCGGGCTGATTACTAATGGCTGGGTTCCACTCCCTCATTTGTTTTGCGGCTGGCGCATCTTCTTCTGCTCCACTTTGATTGGTTTTCACAAGCACGGAAATATGCGCCCACAACAGCCCAGACATTAATGGTCCTTCTAAGCTCTCTAAAATACGTTTATTCTTGTTTTGAATGGAATGGCGCTCCTCTACACCACATCTTATTTTACGTTTCTTCAGTGCAGCTTTTAAGGACGATCCAGCAAACCCACCGATACCGTTAGTCTCAATAACCATTTTTGGGATGTGGAACTTTTCAATCAGGTCGCAGAGCTGCCAAACTTGCCCGCCTATTATCGCTCCACTATCATCAGTCACAATATCAGGACCAGTAAGAGCAATCGATCTATGCCAATATTTATTGCCTAGATCGTCATGAAAAATCAAGGCTACGGATGAAATATCAGATTTAAGTTTTCCTGAGGATGGATCCCATTTTGCTGACATACCCACAATACGGCGCTCACCGAGCAACAAGATATGTTGCCCATTGGCACGTTTAAGCACTGGTTCACAGTCATAGGCAAGAATTTTGTCAGGATCAAGGCGCACATCACCAATAGGTTTAGCGTGCATCTGATATTGAGAGTCCCACTCGTTGAGTGTTTTACATTCTTCTCGGCGGAACTCCATTTCTTCAGGTGTGAATCGTTCTTCCCATATCCCTTTAGAATAAAAATCTACGATATAGTTAGATTCCAAAAATGTAATTTGCCATACATTTTTTAGCCTTTCACATTTGTAATGCTCGCCTTTTCTTAAATATTTTGCACCTACTCCGATGCCTGAAAATGCATGTATTGGTTCAAAGTCCAGTAAAACTTTCTGACCTTCTTTCGTGTCTTCAAAACGCTTTTCATGCTCAAACATTTTGAGAATTAATTTATCTACTTTTCTTTGTTTCTTAATTTTTTCATATAAAGAATCATGGGTGTGAGGCGTACCAATCCATAATTTTTTAGAACCCGGTATAGCGATATGTGTTTGTTCAGATAGCTTTTTAGGTAGCTTCTCTCGCTGCTCAGGATTAGCAGTTGTTTGTGGTGTTTCTACGTCATCATTTTGAATAAAGTGAGCACGATGACCAGTAACACCAGACAAGATACCTTTTGCAAGCATAGTGCCGTAACGAACATCGGGCGTACCATTTACGAACCACCGCTCAACCTCGCCTTGTCTAATTTTTACAGAGACATTGCCAATACATAGAGGATGTCGCTCTAATACATCCCTTGTCCCTTTCGAACATTTGTATGCATCAGCATCTGTCGTGCCTTGGTGTAATATCTGAGTGCTTGGCCAGCAATAAATAACCCATGCATTAAACACATCTAAAATACTGGATTTTGAATGCCCACGCGGAAGCATGAGCAACCCAGTGCGCCCAGTAAGATAAAATTTTTCAAGGAATATACACACCGCTACATGGAATAGCGGTACTTTCCAGCCTTGAAGCTCAGCCCAAAGTAGAAAGAAAGCTAAAAATGATATTTTCGGCTTGGTCATCAGCTTAGGCGTTGTTTAAGTTTTTCGGCTTCTTTCTCGGCTTTCTCTATTAATTGCTGCTCATATTTTTCCTGTGTTGCAGCCGTAGCACTAATAGGCGGTATCTTTCCATTTTTAAATGCTAAGACACGCTCAAGCGTCGCAAGAATATTGGATTGCTTCTGGGAAATTGAGTAAAGAAAGCCCTTATCACCACGTCCTTCTTTAGTATGAATGGTTGTGTTGATTGCCTTGCATGTTGTGATAATAAAATCATCCGTCACTTCTTCAGCAAGATTTTCAATTTTTTTAACTTGTTCATCACGCATAAAAAAATCCCTCGTATTTATGTTGTTATACAAGGGATTAAATTAAGGTTTGTTGGGTGGTTTACTGGACTACTTTTTCAAAATCAGGCGATTGAACATCAGTGAGATCATCACCCCACCAGCGAGTTCGGCCATGCTGGCGTTCTGCTTTACGTAAAAGTTTTTCTCGATATCCTGGTGCAACAAAATCTTGTATTTCGTCAAATACTAAGCGATTTGTTGCAGCCTTGGTATACCACAAGTTTTGCGCTGGGAGTTTAGATTTGATTGCTTTAAAAGCTTCGTTCGATGCATTGGTATCTTTTCCATCATAATACTGAGTAAGGTTACCAACGGTTAAACCCAAAGCCGTTTTAAAATCTGCACCCAATGGGCCCATAGCAAAATCGGTTGCACTTCGCCCACTTGTGTCAGTACCTGCCACCAAAATATCACCAAGAATAGATAAACCACCACCTTGTACTGCTGATCGTGTGAAAAAATTAGCTGTCTTTTGTGGATCATCGTTATCCCACATAGTCGAAGGATCATTACCGTTCGCAAGCTCTTTAAGCTGAACGACCAACGCCCCTAATAGTGTAGTCATTGCAAATAGAGATGCACCGTATGCGGCTTTTGAAGTTCCCTTCTCCATGCTCATTGCACGTGAACCATGCCGCATCAGAAAAGATGTAGGGAATGATTTAAACTGAGTGATCCCTTTTATAATCTCCCCCATAGCAGTGCCCTTTTTCACACCGCCTGTCATCCAAGTACGCTCACGCAAACCAGCCTCAACCACTGCCATGCCTTGCTCATCAAGTAAATGTGCTTGAAATTGAGTTGCTATTTCATCACGTACTTTTTGTGGGCTTCCAAACTGCTTTAATTTCTCATCGGGAATTTCATAGATAGATCGAGCAGACATAAGTTGATTACCTTTTCGGTCCACAACTGGATCAGCTAAACGCATTACTTCCCATGCACGTTCGCTCAATCCTGTTTTTTGCAAAAGCTCACGATCATCTGCAGATAAATCTGACCATGATTTATTGCGCGTCATAGTTCCGTATTTGTGCATCAACATTTTAGAGAACCCAACTTTAGAAGCTGCGGTAAGTGCATTTAGTCCAGAGATACGCATCACTTGAGTTGCCAATCCGTTTGAAACCTTGGCTAGTTTTTCAGATTTGCCTTGAACAGAGGTCAAGCCATCATCAGCCCAACGGTTGATAGAGCCTAGCATTTCCTCAGTGGCTAAACCCAAACTATGTGCAAGCTCACGATCTTCTTTATTTTTTGGATTTAATTGTGTCAGCAACTCACCAAAGGTATGGCGGAAAGCGATATTGTGAATAGATGCGGTCTTTGCAATCATGGCTTGATCAGTGATCGATGATAACGTGGTACCGCCCAACATCGAAGCAACGTTCATAGATCGATATGCTAAGCCCAAATTCGCCAATACTTCTGATTGTGGTGTATTCTGACCTGTAAACTCCTCAAACATCGTCTGAGCGCGTTTACGCGAACTGTTAGTTTTCTTTGCTTCAACGCCTTTCAACCAATCCTTTTGCTCTGCTGCATCCATTAAAATACGCATCGCATTTTTAGGATTGCTCCCGAGATTTTCTACAAGTGCGATATCTTTAGATAATCCATTGATATGTGCCTCAACCAAGTCTACAAATGGCATTCCACCAAAATCGGACTGATATTCCATCCATGCATCCGCATCTTTAAAATGTAAGACACGGCTTTCAGAATGTCTACTTGTTACTTTTGAATTGCCACCAAATGATTGACGACCTATTTCTGTTTTATTTGCGCCGTTGCTGGTAAGCGTATCAAACGAGTATTCAAGCAAATCACGTATTTCTTGCTGTGAATAAAATGTACCATCTTCATGCACATATTTTGATGTATCGATAAGCTGTTCAGATTTATCAACCCATGCTTGTTTTCCAGCTTTGGCAATTTTTTCTAGACTATGTGTTTGCGGCAAACCCCAATCATCAAGCTTACCAATATCGCCACCTGAGCGATTGAAGCGTTCACGCATGGTTTCAAATGTCTCACCCATTTTATCGCTGATCTTCTTAGCCAGTGGATCGCCTGTGGTGTCTCCAAAACGCTCACGTACAATCTTCTGTACCAATTCAGCGTCAGTAAATACGCCTAAGCCGCCTTTAATGTTGGTGTAGAAGTCAACCAAGTCCCCACGATAAAGCCCTGCTATCGCACGTGCTTTTGAATCCAGTGATTGAACCCCCGACATATCGCCATGCGGTGCAACCATGCGATCAACAACCTCACTGGCTGTTAATGTCGGATGATCTAATTGAGCAAGGTTTTTTGATTGAGTCAGAATGTCTTGAGCTGCGATCTTATGCTTGCGTTTAAGTTGTTCTTGGATGTCTTGAGCAACAAACTTGCCAGCCTCAGTGAGCTTGTCAGAGTCAGATAAATTTCGCCAATTTTGAAGATCTTTTTTTGCTAAAGACTTCATCGCATCTTTAATGCGATTTTCAATATCAGTCGCTTCTTGTTGATTTAGAGATTGTTTGCCGAGTGCTTTGGCTACGGCTTGTTTGCATTGTTCTTTCATAATAAAAATGCTCAGATAGTTTTAGTCTATCTGAGCATTTTTTAAAGTGTGGTTTGTTGGGTAACTATCTTCTAAACCTTTTACCTATTGATTCAGATTCAGGGAATTCAGAGCTAGTCCATGTTTTTAAAACTGTATTTGGTACAACAATCTTTATTCTTTTGAGTGGATCTATATCAGAAAATGTTGGTGCAGCCGATCCATTAGAAATAAAGCTCACATCATATATTGATAGAGTTGGCACATATATTTCTAGTTCATAAGTTTGCCATCGGTTGTCTCTATTATATCTTTCTACAAGATCATTAAGGTGTGACGATTTAAAACACTGGAAATCTAATCCCTCTAACTCATGGTCTCGAACAATAAAATATTTCATGCCAAATAAACTTTTTTCTTCTGGCATATACTTAAGATAAAGGTTTTGATTAAAATGTACTAACTCAGCATGAAATCTTCTAGTGAGAAAAATCACATCTGGATCAGATTTAATTTCATTTTCAAATTGACATATATTTTTCGATATTCTTTCGTATGGATTGGTATTCATATGCACCTCTGCAATACCTGAAATTGGATGCGGAAAGCATTCAGGTAAAATGCCTTGTCGGGAGCGACCCTATCCGCAGATTAGCCAACCAATACAACTCGGCGCTCGCAGTGCACTCGAAACGTGGCTCTTTCCCTTATGGCTATCGGTACTCAACTGCTATATCAGCTTATTTATTAAGCCACTTAAACTCCAAACTGTAAAGCACAACTGATCGCTGTTTGTGCTGCTAATGTATCTTCTTGTGCTTGTCGTGCTTCAGCTTCCAATTCATCTAAGCGTTCACGCAAAGTCATTGTGATTTCTTCCACCTCACCATCAGGACGCATTCGACTAACTGAAATCTGTTGATCAGGGTTTTGCATGATGATGTCTAATGCCGCTGATTCTTCTGGGCCATCACCAAACAAGCTGCCTTGTCGTGGGTCGCCCATTGCATCAACTTCGTTGATCTTTCCTTGAATGTTGTCACCAATCGCTTTTGCGCTTCTGCTGTTCTCAGAAAATACATTTAAGAAATCACGTGCACCTACAGACAATCCATCATCGATCAATTGCCCTTGATTTAGATAATCGTCTACACGTAAACCATTGGCTTTTAAATCACTGAGCTTTTGTGCTGCCTGCGCTAAGTCTTGTGCAATGGTGTTGTTATGCCGTCCACCTTGTTTCACTAAATCAGACAATTGAGCCAATTGTGGTGCAGAACGCAACAAAGCGTTTAAGACTGTTTTACTGTCATCGTCTAGGTTCTCAGCCAGTCTCGTTACAAGACTAGAATCACCATAAGCGCGTTGAACTAAAGCAGTTTCCATACGGCGCTTACCATCTTGGGTTAAGCGACCTTCAGCCGTGATCATTGATCCTCGTTCAGACTGTGGCAACTGATTCACAAAGCCACGGACAAAGTCCATACTCCCATCGAGGTTGATATTTCCATCGGAATTGATCTTAATGAGTGATGAGTCAGGCAATCTATCCACGTCTGTGATAGCGCGCTCAGACGCGCTGAATTGCGCCACATCGCTTTCATTTGCAAGTCTTGCGAACTGCACACGATCCGTGTCTGTTAAGCGTGTCCGCACTAAAACAGGGTTGTTAATCCCTGTTATGTCCATACCTCGATTATTTGCAAAATCACTTACAAATTGACGATATGCATCTGCTTTGCCTTCTGAGTAGGCTTTTCCTATCGCTAAGGTACGACCATTGCCCGATTCCACGATATTATCCATACCGATAATCGGCGCACCGTTGGATAACATATTTGACTCGCCCAAGAGTTCAGGACGTAAATCATTAGCCATGTTCTCGATCTGCTGGCGTGATGCTTCGCGTGTACGGTCACGTGGTTGTAGCTCTGCTGGATATAACGGATTGACACCATAAGCGGCATCATTGGATGCAATGAGTTCATCTAATGATCTGACTTCATAAGCAACATCATAGCTTGATCCATCCATGCCAACGACTTTGCTAGTGCCATTGCCGCCATATCTAGCGCTCAACTGATTCCACTTGTTTCGCCATTTCCCGATTGCTTGCTCTACAGTCATCCCTGACATGCCGTTGTTTTTCACAATGTCATCGGCATTTTTCTTATCGTAAGTTTTTACAATATCAATAAGCTTAGCGTTTGGATCAGCTTTGAGAATTCGGCTTGCACCTGCTGGGCCCAAAAGATGCCCTAGATAATGTTCATGCGGTTGTAGTTCACGCCCCAAGCTTTTACGCATTGCTGCATTGGCTTGCTTGATGTGCTTAAAACCCATGCGGATCTGCTCATCAATGTTATTCCGATCTTTTCCGCCTTGATTTTTCCATGTCTTATCGATGACTTGATATAAGCCATGTGCGCTAGAAGTTGGATTCTTTGCCGTATGGCTAAACGTTCCACCTGTTTCAATGTGTGAGATGGTCAAGGCAACACTTGGGTCTATGCCTTCCTGTGTTGCTCTACGTGCAATTGTTTTAGCGTTGTTGGGCAATGACATTGATTCATAATCAATTGAACGCTGTTTCTCCTCTCCTTGCACGGCATGGGTTACATTGACTGGTCGACCTGTTTTAATTTGCTCTGTCGCATCACTTAAATTCATTAAATGATTATTTTGCTGTATTGTGTTATTAGGTCTGACTGGTGCGGCTGCATCATCAAACTGCATTTTATTAACTTCTAAAACACTTTCAACTTGAGTTGCTTTTGCATCGACATCGTTATTTAAAGCGTCTAATTCAGCCTTAACTTGTTTTTCAACATGATGTGAATATCCTCGCGCCGCACCGAACAATAAAGCATTAAGGGCTAAATCTGTTGCAACGCTCTGATAAGTAACCTCGTACTCTTTGGCTTGCTTCTCATAGCCTGCTGAATCAAGCACCTCACCACTCAAAGCTTGTCCGCCAGTCGATAGAAGTGTTGCACCACCTACCGACAAAGCAGCATCTTTAATCACGCCCCCAGTACCTTTAAAACCATACGACAAAGGTAAAGCCGTGGATGCAGCCGCCACAGCGCCGTCTATAGCTGCAACTTTTAAAGCTGTGTCGCTCTCAACACCTTTAGCGGTTAGGTCTTTATATTTGTAATTGGTTTCTGATGTGCCTGTTACTGTGACCGCACCAGTTACTCCGCCGATCAAGCTACCAGTAATTGCTCGTGTTGCATAATCACCAAGCGCAAAACCAATATTACCTACCATTCCTGTATTTTGCTTATCTTCTAATGCGCCAATACCTTCCAGCACAAGGCTGTCACGTGCCTTTTCTTTATTCGCCTTATACTCTGAATATGGCTCGATAAATTCATTGGTTGAAACGTCTTTAAAGCTATACCCAACGCGATCAACTACTGCATCAATCGGTGCTGTAACAGTATCAGCAACCTTTGCAAAGCCTGCTGCCGCACCTCGAAATGGTGCAGAAGCCGCACCATCAAATAATCCAACTTCTTTAGTTGTCGTTGGCTTTCCTGTTATGCCTTGTTGCTGTAATTTTTCTACAGATTGTTGATCATCATCTGCAAATGTATTGAACCAAGTCATTTGACAACTCCATTCATTTTAATGCGCCAAATAGCCCCATCAACAACTAATGGCTGACCACGCTCATTGATTAGGTCGTACTGGATATCACCCGATTGTGCTGGCTTTCCTTGACGTAAGCGCAATTGTTTAAGGTCTGAAGAATTTATACCTGTTTGCTTTGAAATGGTTGAATAACCCTTATCTAAACGGTTTTCAAATTCATCATCTTTCATTGCATAAGGCTTGGTTACTTTCCAATCTTTGCCCTTTTCGCCCATGTAATTTCTATATGAGCTAGGCTGCGTGTATACGCCACCTGTCGACATGCTTAGAGCTGTATGCAATATGCCCTTGTTTGGTGAGTCATCTTTTGCTGAATGGCTAAAACCTCGTGCATTCATTGTGTCCGCATAAACAGCTTTAAATACTTCATAAGCGTTATTTGCAGATGTCCCTGTAAGTGTTTGACCAACATAATCATTAAACGCTAAGCGCAAATCATCTTCTTTTGGCATGATCATTTGCTTGTTTTTAAGTAGTTGAGTACCTGAAACAATTGATGTAGCTAAATCCCTGCCCTCTGTAGAACTAAATTTGTTTGCTTTGGCAACGCCTGCCATCACATAATTCATGTCACCGCCGCCCAATTGCCCCAGTGTTGCGCCCCAAATCTTGCTACCGTCTGGAATGCCTTTAGACTGATCAATCATATTGCCAATAAAAGTAAGTTTTTCGTTTACCCCCATGGCATCAAAAGCCTTTTTAGCTTCGGGTAAATCTTCTTCTGAAATTGGCTTAACTGTGATATTCGGGTCTTTAAGTGCGATTTGATTCACGCCGTTTTCAATTGCTTTAGCGGCGAACGACTTAGGGTTCGCACTTAGTTCTAGTGCGCTCAACGTCTGAGTCTCTAACCCTGCTTCGCGCACAGCTTGGTTTGGGTTGTTTTTAAGTGTGTCTACTTTTTGTTTATAGATTGACTCATAGACATTTAAAATCTTATCTTCGTTTACTGCATCCGTAGTGCTGCTGTTTTTCATCTTTGCTTTTTGAGCATTGATTAAAGCAAGCTGTTCACTTGTAGTTTTGCGTCCGAAGTTTTGAAAGTTATTTGATTGCTGGCTATAAAAATTATATTCAGACTCGTATTCTGTGCCTTTTACAGCCTCGCCAACATTGGACAAATAGCTTTCATCTAAAGCACGACCTGTCAAAACCTGTGACTTAAAATCATTTAAAACCTTGCCAGCAGAAGTAACACGCTTGTTTTCTTCGACTTCAATTTGCTTATTGATAGCATCGATTCGACTTAATGCTTGAGCTTTCTTCTGTTGTGCTGCCTTGCCGTCTGTATAGCCGTATTTTCCTGAATCTAAGTCAGTAACTAAGGCTTGTAAGTCGACTGTATCTTTGTTGGCAACGGCATCAGTGATACGTCCGTCAATATCCATAGAATCGCGCACTGACTCATAGCTATAGATTCGAGCTTGCTTGTCAGCTTCTGATAGATTCAATTCTTGCAAATTAGAGTTTAAATACTCACGACCTTGGGCGCGATCATAGCGTGTAGCTATTTCTGTCATTCGATCAGCCAATACAGCGCCTTTTTGCACGTCAGCACGAAGTTGAAGTGGCAAAAATCCTGTTGTCTGACGACTAATATTTGAATCCCAGTATTGTTTTAGATCCTGTTTGGCATGATCAGGTAATTCTGTTTCAAGCTGCCCATATCGAGCCTTTGACCACTCTTGAAGATTGGCATTCGCATCTTGGGCCTTCATCGAACCGTTTGATACTTCGTTTTTAAGCAAAGTAACTTGCTCGCTCATTTCGGATGTAAGCGTATCGTCAAGCTTAACCTTTGCCTCTTTCTCAGCCATTTGATTGTTAAATAGCTCTAATCGTTTGGCTGTTACTTCTGCTTCTCTTTGCTGTTCATCACGTGCTTGAACTACGCCACCAATGGATCGACCAATATCACTTAGACCTGTTAAAGGCGTTTGCTGTTGCAATGTGGGCTGTGGACCAACTCGACCCAGTGAACGAGGAATTAAAGCCATTATTTCCACCCTCCATAGGCTTGTGCAAAGGTGTCAATCACTGAACTTGTTGCTTTCAAGCCATAATTATTACGCTGCTGAGAACCTTGGCGGCGTATTTGTCTGGCTTGATTGGTTGCATCCTGCTCGGTCATTGATGCGTTATATGCCGCATCTGCTAAATGCTCGTCTTCAAATACAGTTGGAACACCGACATTCACATCTAAACCATTTTCAGCCGCAGCAGCACGAGCACTTGATGCATTCTTACGACCTTGATCTTTGATCTTTGCTGCATTGAGTCTAGCCATAGATTGCACGGTCTTTGCATTGCCCTTTGCTACCGCTTCCGCCGTAACCGCATTACTAAAGCCCTGCACAGCTTCCAGTGAACTAGAAATAGCACCACCTTTACACATGCTTATACCTCCATCTCTAAAACATAGCCGACCAATGAGAAGCCTAGACCTTCATAGAGACTGACAACTTTATCCGCATGAATGCCTGTCATAGTGCCAAGTTGAATACGATCTGCATTTTGAAGTTTCGCCCACTCAACAAAGGTATTAATCAAGCCTTTTGCTGTTTCGGAACGGCGATATTCAGGCAAAACGTAAACGCCTTGCTCAAAAGCAAGCTTATGGCCTGTGCGCCAATCTTTATCGATCACACCAATGATTGTGCCAATAGGGTTTTTATACTGGTCTACAGCTATAAATATTGATTCATACTTATTGATTAAATATGCGAATAAGTCCGCGGCGCTGTTCTCATCAAAGCCCTGTTTTAAAAACACTGGGGATTCTTGAGTTAGACGCTTGCCGAAATCAACAAGCGTAACCACATCTTCAAGTGTTGCTTTCCGTACTTGCATCTCATTTCTCATTAATAGAAACCATCATAGAAATAGATTGCATGTGAAAAGGCACAGGTTTGTCGTGTGTTATCTGCATCTTTAGATCATGAAGTTTTGACCAGCCTTGCAATTTTTCTGACGCATAACCTGTGTACGGAAGGTTTGTAAATGCACTTTGGTTATAAAGTTTTGTAGATAACTCCTTACCATTAATGAATCCACCAATTGAGCGATTTAAGAATATAGCCGCTTCATGCACGATGATTTTATGAAACATTGCCGTTGCTGGTACTTGGCTAAAATCAGGTGGCAATAAGTCAATTTCTGTTTGATATGGTTGCCCTAAATAGACTGTTTGACTTAAATCAGATACGGGTAAATTTATTTCTGTACCTGCAGTCGTATAGCTAGAATAAAAATACCCATCTTGGTTGTTGTAGCTAACCATTGGAGAATTGAGAACCTGAATATCTAAGTTAAGAATCGATCCAGTACCATTGATCACATCAATATCGAATTCACAATCACTCAAAGCTGCCTCGCTTAATTCTTCGAGCACTGTAGACCCATTGCGTTGTGTGAGCATGAAACACTGATCCTCTCCCAGCGCTGTAGGCAATGCACAGATTGAAAGAACACTACAACCAAAATCATGCTGTGCCCATGCATTCATTTCTTGATCACGATTTAAAGTAATACTGCAGACTGAACCATCACCGAGTACGCACCATACAATGCTATTTGGTGTTTGTTGGTAAGTAAGCTCTTTGATACCGCCGTGATCTTCTGGCACATGAGTAGCCACAGCCGAAAGCTCTGGCGATACAAGACCATCCACTTCATAGCGATAAGATAGCGCCCTTAGGCGTTCCCCACCGCGTTGCACGAACAATAATTCACTGCCTACTAAGCACGGACGCACATCTTTTTGTACGCCATAACTCGTATGCTGATCAATTTGCGCTGATGCTGGTGTTAATGCACCATTTGAGCTAATTAGAAACTCTGAACCACCTGTAAGCGCAACAACACCGCCACGCTGTGCAAGGTGCAAAATATTGTCTGATTGGGCTGAACTAGACGCGATACTAAAAGCATCTGCATCTTCTGTGGTTTCGAGAAAGTTTCCATCATCGCCAATTCGGCTAAACCACATTTGATTAGGACTAGTTTTTGTATTAGCAAACACTAAACGCTGTTTAAAGAAACATACTGCTTTCGGATAGCCAGCCGTTGCACTAAATGCAATGCTTTTTAGTGCCCAAGACTTAGCTATAGCCTGCACTGTAGAGGTCAGCTTAACCAAAACCTCACCATTCACTTTAGATGGATTGATGTATTCAGTTATTTTGACTTGTCCGCCGTTGATCTCGACAATTGATCCAACACTTGATGCTGTGAAAACACTTGCAGCTTCGTTGGTGACTTCTTCCCACTCTGGATTCGTCCCGCTCGGCTCCTTATCTTTATTGTCTATTGTGGCTAACCAAGTCTTACTAGCGTAAATAACACGCTCACCAGTGAGATAAGTTTCAGTGCTGACCCAATTTGGGAATGAAGCTGCAGTTAGAGATATAATCTTTCCAACGTCAGTACCAGAAGGCGTAAGCGCTACGTTAGGGCTACTGCCTAGCTCATCATTAGGGTGCACATTAAATGTGAACGACGCGAACTGCCAATTCGTAAAATCTGCTGAACAGATAAATCGGTGCACTGGTGAATCACCTTGCACAAAGAACATACGATATTTTGTATGGGCGAACTGGACCTCTTGAACTTTTTTTACTGTGTCATAAGGCGTAGAACTCTCAAACACAACCTCATGTGTTCTAGGGTTATAAACCTTCAAAAATGAAACACCAAGAATCAATAAATATGTGTTTTCTGAGTTAGCTATAAATGGGATTAGCCGTAGTGATCCAGCCAAAATAGATCTAAATTTAGTGCCTGGTCTTTTCTTTGCCCCACCCTCAACCAGAGGCAACGCATTAAGTAATTTCTTTGCCCCATTTGCATACTGCTGTACATCTGTACGAGTCCACAATAACGGCGATAGCTCCCCACTACTGAGATTGTTTTTTAATATCCAGCTTTTCATTAGTAACGATCTCCTAAATAGGAGGAGTCTGCATATTGCATATCTTGGCTTGGACGCTCTTGAGCATTAACAGATCGAGCACGCTTGATTAGTTTTTGATAGTTATATTCAGCCGTTTCACCTGCAGCATCACTACCTGTAATTGGCTTGCACATCTTCGATGCGAGTTTTAGGCTCATTGCTTCAGAAAGCATTGAATCCCAAGTGTCTTCGTTATCATTGTCAAATATATAAACCAATCTAATTTTATTTGTGTTGGCTAGAATGTGCCGACTTTCGACCTCATAGCAGTTCGTACCCGGATCGACTATAAGAATATAGTCCTTAGGCAAAGGGAATGCATGGTTATAACCAAAGCTTGGGTGTGTGGACACTGGCGATAGAATCGTGCGCTTGCGAGCACATGACCATGGATGGTCACGCAAAATGCTTCGACGCGTCTGATCGTAAATATCACGACAATGCTCAGCAAGTTCCGTATCTTCATCAAAACTAGCTATGACTCTTTCGCCTATCATGCGCAATGCGGCATTACAAATACTGACTCTTGTGACGGCCATAATAAAAAACCTCGGTAACTTTTGTTTATAGTTACCGAGGTTTTGATAGTGTTTGTTGGGTGTTAGAACTGTTTATCTAACTCAACTTGATGGAGATTTTCTTTCAATAGATAGCCTTCCAACTGCCAAATTTTTTCACGTGCATTTTGATAGGCAATTTTCTGCCCAATAATTCGATCAAAGTTTTCAGGGCTTGCACATGCAGACTCTCCCGTAACCGTGAACCCATTTTCAAGTGATAAAATGCAGATTGTTAATTGTGGTGACCCACATGTTTTATAATCATCTGCGCAGTAAGCTAGGTCGAATTTATCACCCGTACTGTAGCGAATTGCTTTGATTTTTTTATCAATAAGTTCAGGTGTTAATCGAGGAGCATTCAAACCTTTCTCTTGGATTTCTTGCTCGATTTGTTGTTCCGATTTGCTCATGATGATTCCTTAATTTTTGAGATAAAAAGCCCCACACCCTACCCAAGATGTGAGGCAAAACGATTAACGCAAGTAATCCAGTGCGATTACACATTCTTCAAGTGAACGTGCAGCACCATAGGATGCAATACCGCCGATTTGCTTAACGTTTGATTTATCAGCACGAACTGCAATATCAAAGTTGCTAATCATGTTGCGCCCAAAGTGAACCGCATTAGATGCTGTGAAGAATGTACGACCTTCAGTAGCACCACCAGCACCATCAGGCAATTCTTCATAAGGCAACCAAATAAAGCCTGCCCACTTCTTAGCAACATCGCCGTCTTGAATTGACTGAATGGTGTCACGATCCCATTTGGTTAGCTCGTCATCAATGAGGATTTGCTCAAGGATTTCCGAGTTATAAATCGCGTACATAGGACCGCGTTTATCCATTTTTGTTTTACGCATGATTGCACGCGCTTTAACAATCTTGACTTTGTTCATTGGCGTAGCACTTGCGCCAATGATCTGACTTGCTGGTAAAGGCGTTGCAGTATAGTCTTCACCGTCAGCGTTTTTACGCTGAACTGAAGCACCCAAAGCCTTAATGATCGTATTATCACGTTCATCATATTCAGCAGATAGACACGACTGCATATATTCAGATGTTGGATTAGCTGATAATTTAGGCTCATCACGTGGGTCGATAGGAACAAAAAGACCGAAGTCCTTCATTATCGCCAAACGTGTACCAGCCTCAGGAACAGACCAATCCGTGTCTTGGAATCGGCTTGTCATTTCCTTCATTTTAAGATCACCCATATCGTTGACCGTAAAAGAAGAACCGTTGATCATGCCGCGATCTTTCGCAAGAATCTGCAAAGTAGATGCAGTCGTACGAGCTTTAGTTTCAAAGGCTGTGTGAAACTCTCGCTTAAAAGCGGCGGTGATCATTTCATTATTGGTTGCAAAGTCTTGAGACATGCTTTAACCCTCATTCTGGTGTATTTTTTTGGAACCATTGACTTACACGCGCCGCCACACTCTTATGATCAGGATGATTAGCATTGCTGTACGCTTCTGTTAGCATTAATTGTTCTACCGTTTCAGCTCCATTTTGTTGGGTATTTGACGGCGGCAAATCTTCCTGTAGTTGCTTGCCAATCCATGCAGCCATCTTGATACCGAACATTGGACCATCGGCATCGTCCATATTCATGCCTGCCGCTTCGATTGCTTGCTTAGCAAAGCCGATATTTTTATTGAACTCTCCGCCCCATTCGGTTTGAAGTGATTCAACATTTACAGCATTGTTTGCTTCGTATGCTTCAAGAATTGCAGTCATTTGCTCGTTGGAAACACCCAAGCTGTGCGCCTTTTCAAGAAAAGCTTTATTGCCTTCATGAGCAGAAAACGCCTCCATATCAAAGCCTTCAAGCTCGACACTGTAAGCATCTGCATTTTCAGGAACAGTACCGCTAGGCTTTTCTTCTGTAGGTGGATTGCTATCTGCTGGTGGTTGTTGATTATCTACTGGCGGTTGCCCTGCATCATTAACAGGCACTTTCGTTTCTACTGGTGGCGCTTGCTCTACTAGTGGTGTGTTCGCCGTATCTATATTTTGATCTTCATTAGACATGTGTCTCTTTCTCCATAATTTCTAACTGTTCGCTATACCGTGGATCGTTAGCTGTGTTAATGCGGTTTAAAATGAAATCAACGACTTCGGCTCTACCGATACGCCTGCATGTTTCTCGCTCGTCATTGGTAAATACATTTCGTTTAAATCTCGCCGTCAGTTCTTCTAAAATTCGCTGGCCGTTTGGCTCAATATCGAAATGAATGCGATATGTCTGTGATGTAGGTTTCTTTGTCGAACGCCATTGAACATGGTTGCCAAAACCAAGCTCCTTACTTTGTTCAGTAGCCAAATCTCTGAAAGACTGCTTGAGTACTGTAATTTGTTCTTCAGCAATGTTTGCTCGTTCCCACTCATGATGCTTTTCATTTCGCAAAGCACTAGAAATGTCTAGTTCATTAAACCAACGTTGTTTAAACTTTTCTGAGCGACTGTGAAGCGAAAAAAGTCCAACGCAAGCGACAAATAAAGCAATTGTTAGGACTGCTAAAACTACAATCATGATCTAACCTCGCTAGTGATTTCGTTCTCGAGACCCTTAGCCATTGCCCCACCCATTTGCTGAGCCAGTACAGCCTCTTGTTCCTGAGCTGCAGCCTGTTGCTGTGCTTTTGCTTTAGCATCCCTAAATGATTTAAGTTGTTGATCAGTACGCATAACTGATGTCGGCACACCTAAGCGCTGTGCTAGGACCTGTGGAATAGCATCCATATTGACGTTATCCATTGCGTCAGGATCGGCCATAGTAATTGCCTCCATAGAACCCATAAAGCGTTCAATGGCTGCTACATCTTCAAGCTGTTGTGCTCGTGCTAAAGGAGAAGTGAATTTAAAAGACATATTGCGCTCTTGAAGTTCTTCAGGTGCTTCACCAAGCACACCTGCGCGATATGCAAGACCAAATGAGCGATCAAGAATGGGAACTAATAATTCAGCTTGTGAACGGCCATACAGCGGTCCAAGCTGCTGACGAATCATATCTACACGCGCGTAAATCTCTGCGGCGGTTGGAGGCGTGTTGTAGTGCTGAGTCAAACTATCCGCCATGAGCTTACGGCGTATGCCACTCTGCAAGCGATCTAAAAGATTTTCTGAGATTTGAAAGTTTGACCCTGAATCTAAGCGCTTCATTGAGTCAACGCTATCAGCCGTGATGATCTTCCCCCCACCTAAGCGCACAGTGCGAGGATTTAAGACGCCATCATCCTTTGCAATCCACATGCCTAGAACATCAATTTCAGCACTGCGCAAGGTATCTCGCATCAATGAATTAATTGTTTTTGCATCAGGTAATGCAATAGACATTAAACCTATGCCGTAAACGCTACCCGGTATTTTTCTAAATCGTGGCACTGCGCATGGGAACTCGTTATAACCTGAGGTTTTAAGAATATTCTTTTCCTGAACCTCAACATGGTATGAGGCAAAAGGCATATTCTTTGGCAATAAAACACGGCTATCACTTGGCTGTGTGCCTGTACGTGGCTCAATTACATGGACTAATTTAAAACGTTGATCAGGTGTTTTCTCAGATGCGTCTAGAACATTTTGACTGACTTTGTGCTTCCCAAATTGCTTAACTATTTGGGCTGCTGTCATTTCGTAATGACGATAAACCGTGTCCACAATTTGATCTTGACGAGTAGACGCAATAAAACATTCACCGATTGGCCATGTTTGGAACATGTATCCGCCGCCAGCTTCACGATTAATATCTTCGTAAAGCACACCCCAGCCAGCCACAGCGAAATCTAATATCAAATCAAATATTTCTGAATCAAAGTTAGCGCCGTGGATATTACGCCACATGAATTGACAGACTTGTTCAATCCAATGCTCTCCGGGTGTTAAGACGGCATCATCTCCCATTCCATCAATCATGCCTTTGAACCAAATCGCATTTGCTGGTGTTGTGCCAGCAATGAGACTTGATACAAACGTTAAAATTGACTCTGCGGCTGTAGAGTCTAGTAAATCTGCACGTTGTTTCTTACGAGTGTCTTGCAGTCCGCTACTACCACTGAACGATTGTTGACGCTCTGGCGCACCGTATTGATAGCATTCTGTCCAATGTGCCTCATACTTTGCACGTTCTGCTTTAAGCTCATCAAGCCGCTTACAAAGTCGGTCTGCTAGATCACTCATACATTAGCCCCCAAGTGTATTTTTCTTATCATCTTCTGACGTTGACGAAAGAACCTCTGAAGCCTTTCGCTTCTTACGTTGTGCTATTGAGACGTTCGCTTCTTCTTGGGCTTTTCGCTTTGCCTCCGAATCTGCGGCTTGAGCATCAAAACCCTTAGCATCGGCTTTGGTGTCTGTAAGACCAAATGCATTCGTCACAGAAGAAATAATTTTTCCAAATGATCCACCGCACATAGCTTATGCTTCCTTATATTCAAGACCTTTCTTGCCTTGTACCCAGCGTTTTTTAGTTGGCGCACTAATCCTACCAGCCGATAAGAGTTGATCTAATTTGTTTTCAATACGCTTCTGCCCTTCAAGAATTTTTTCTTGATTTTCTAAGATTGCTTCACTTGAGTGATTAAATTCAGGGAATGATTCTTGATCAGGCTCAACCTCTTGAATATCAGGCTGTTTCTCATCATCCGCATTGATTTGCGCCAACGCTTCATCAGCTTTTTCAGCAGTTGTTTTTGTTTCTTCGGGTGCAGCTTTAGCACCGGGTGTTTGTACTTGACGGCGAGTAGTCATAAAAAAGCCTCAATCGTTTTGATTAAGGCTTAGTGTGTTTGGTTATTTATCGGGGTTTGTTGGGTGTTTAATCTATCTTTCTTCAAAGAATTTAATAGCATCCTGTTCTAATTCTTGAATAACTCGATCTTTCTTCTCAATTTCCATGTCCATGTCCATGAGCCGAATATAATCTATGAACATCCATCGCAAGATGAAGAAACAAATAGTAATAATGACTGCATAATTGACTAATAAAATGGTCATAAGTCAACTCCGTTAATCTTTGCGACCGTGTAACAAATGACGCAAACGCTTAGGAATATGTAAAAGTATTTATCATTCATGACAACCACCCTTGAGCGCTTGCTCTCCCAACAGAATCTCTCTTAGATCGATAAACATTAAACCGCTCATACCATCACTTTCGTAATGTTCATTAATCGCATTGATCGCAGCATCCACTCGCTTTTGCAGCTCTGCATTTTTAACCAAGTAGTGTGCTACCTGTTCGCGCTGTCTGATTGTTTCGGTATTCAAAGCAACACTGATTTTATGAAGCTCACCCACTTTCGATTGTTGTTCCTTGAAGATTTCCCAAGCAAGCTGAACTGCTGCAATCTTGTATTTACCATCATCAAAGATAAAAAGGCGCTCACCGTGTTGATAAACAAGCTTTTCATAACTTGCAGACCACTTGATGCTGTTCTCAAATTCACTTCTCATGATCAATCACCTTGCAATTTTGGCTAATATGGTTTTCGGGATGGTCTAGCGTTTCGGTGTCGATGCGGTGACCTGCTGCGATTTCTTCTTCTGTAGCCAAGCGAATATCTTTTTTAAATACTGGACCAAATTGACCTGTAGCTAAAATCTTCACTCGGTGCATATTTGGTGTGTACATATGACTATCAATCTCTAGCAAGTAATCTTTAGTACCTTCACCAACAAGAACCACATTTTCCCCAACCTTAAACATGCTCACCTCCATAAATAGCCTCATAGTCTGCGATGGCTTGTACCAACCTTGGCTTGTTATCTACCCACGTTATTTGCTTTGCAGTCCTCAGTGAGCCGTACTCATTGACCAAATCCACGCTCTCAACTAAGCGCTTGAGGTCAGGATAAGTAAAACCATTAGCTGTGCGATGCCACATACCATTAATTACAGTGATTTGCATATCATCAGGACAACCAAGATTATGTAACCGAGCTAATAACTCCCTCGCCTTATCAACACCGTGCTGCTGAATGTATTTGATCGCGTTCATAGGCTTTGCTCCAAAAGTTCTTGATATCTTTCCTCGGTTACCTGAACAGAACGCTTAGCACTCTCCACAGCCCACTCAGCTCTCATCAGTTCCAATTTCTTAAAATCAAAGTCAATTAATTCGCCTTCATCATCAGGCTCAGTCATCACCAATGAGCCAGTATTTATCACTCGGCAAACCAGCATTCCAAAGCCATTAATCCCAGTGATAAAACACGCTGACGGCTCTTGAAACTTATTGCCTCTACGAATGCAAATCTTGCCTATGTAGTTTTTATTCATCACCCTTCTCCGTCACGGGTGGTCACGCCATCTAACTCACTAATCACTTGATCACACAGTCCGCCGTCTTCGAATATGTCGAGCTGCCCGATCTTGTATCTATACGTCAATTGCTCGCCCTCTCGTGGAAAACGATCAATACCTGTTTGATCTTGCCAAAGCATGATTAACTGCTCGCCATTCTCGAAAAACGGACGTGTACCAGTGGCCCATGCCGAAACTGTAGTCGAGCCGCTTACCTTCAAAAGCATGGCAATCTTCTCGTGTGAAAAATTTAAGTTACGCAGGTCCAAGAGCATTCGCCCGAAATCAGGTGCTTTGTAGTTGTTTCGCGCCTTAATGAATCTTTTGGCTTTTTTGTTAGCGTCAAAGAAACGCGCGCGCGCGCGAGGTGAGTCCTTGAAAACACTACTATCAACCGTTAAATCAAAACCTAAATTGCTCATAGACCAGCCCTCTTATAGTTCTAATACTTTGATTTTTACTAAGCCGCCTCTCACTACATTCCCACGTCTTACGATGAGTTCATCGAACTGTTCGTCATCAACGCATAGACCACATTTCACAAGACTGTCGATGGTTGCTTTCAGATAGTTGTCAATGTCTCGTGTTTGGTGGTTTGGAAAGTGAAAAGTGACATCAAGTTTTAATCTTGCTTCAGTCTGTTTCGGTGGTACTAACACTCGAACTAAGGCATGAAACGTTTTTGCTTTATCGCTCAAATATCGACGCTTACCTGAAACATCCCAATAGTGATTTACAGACGGCGGACAGGTTGCGATTTCACAGCTTAAAATTAGTTTTCCCTCATTATCGCCATTTAGCTCTGTATTGCGTTTTAATACACTGCCTTTAGCTTTACGTACCTTTGCATCATTTTCCGCTTTTAATCGCTCCTTGCTCAAATCTGCCCTGTTTCTGTGAGCATTTAAATGGGCTTCTAGCTGTTCTTGACTCCAACGCATGTTTTTATGCTCCCAACTCGAATAATTTATTCAAAAAGCTGTGATTCACTTTTCCAACGTATGTGGCCCATTTTTTAAAATGTGGGTTGTAGTGATACCAAGCGCCGTTTAAGTTCATCCAAAATGTGCCGTCAGATTCTCCATGTGTTGCGCCTTGTGGTTTTCTAAGTGATTGATTCGTCATATAGCTTTACCCCCACGCTTGCAGATCGATTTGAGCTGTGCAGCAAGTTCGGCTGGAATCGGTGTGCGCTTATGATGGCTTTGGGGTTGCTCTGTTTGGCTCTGCTGTGGCTTGATCCACATGACTTGAACACGACCAGCTTTTTTTGCTCTGTCGAGATAATCGTTGTAGATATCTCGGAATGCGAAATGAGCTGTTTTCTGCCCTTCTGTTTTCAAGATATGACGAACTTCATCAAGTGCTTGCTTTGCTAAAGTCGTGATTTTCTGTGTTTTATCAGCATCAAAATTTAAAGCTTTCGCCCATGCTTGTTCTGCCGTCCACCAGTCACCGTCATGCACACACCATGATCTAAATTCAGGAAGTGACGGACACCATTTTTCTGCGTTCATGCGCTCTAAGCCACGGCGTAGATCATTTGGGCTTAGTCCGTTCAACACCGTGCAAGCTGTTTGCTGTAGCTCAATTGCTTCGATTTCACCGTATTTTTTGTCGAATGCATCGCCGTACAGTTTTTGCATACGTGCCAAAACTTGATCAGCAACCTCAACTGGAAAATCAACTTCAAAAACTGATTTGAATTTAGAAATATTTCTCATGGGTTAATTACTCCCTGACCGTAGCGATGTACTTTTTTCGCTGCCGGTTTTGGTGAGTCAGCTTTCGGTTTTTTCGTCTCGATGTTCTTGAGCCAGTTCAACCAAGTCGTCATCCATTTTTGTGATGTGCGTTTTTCAGCCGTCACTGACCACTGTGCGAGTCTTTTGATCTCGTCCTCGATTTGAGCGACTGTGAGTTTTGGAAAGCTGATTTGAGCTTGTGCGATAAAATCTGATCGAACTGGGTAAGTTTGGGTAAGTTCTCTCAAAGTGAAATCAGAAAAGTTGTCAGCGTGGTATTCGATGAATTGCAACATCGAATTGTTTTGCGGTTCGAATTTTTCTTGCGCGCTATTCTTCTTATTATCTATATAATTCTTATTATCTATTGTGAGTGTAGTTACTACACTAGTTTCGGTGTAGTTAGTAAACTGGTTTTGGTGTACTAGGTGAACTGGTTTAGTTACTACACTAGTGTAGTTAGTAAACCGATCTATTAAAGAAATATCATTTAACTTGTATTTTTTTACGCCTTGTTTTCCTAATTCAGTGATGGAAATAACGCCTAAATCTAATAGCTCTTTTAATGCTTTTGAGACCGTTGGACGACTCATTAGGCGAGCATCCTGCAAGCTAGAATCACCTTGCAATTGAGAATAACTAACAAAATCTGACTCTTTATTGTGTCCGTTAATACGGTTTTCGAGTTCAGCATAAACATTACGTGCAGCATCGCTTAGAAACGGCCACACCTCTTTTCTATACAATCGGCTAGACATCACATAGCCATTTTCAAACTTATCGCTATACATGCTCTTTCCAGCCTCTTGTTTGGGCTGCGGATCAGTTTGTTTTGGAAACTGGATTACTTTTGCTGTATTCATTTCTTCACAGCCTCCGCAATACGTGTTAAATTCTTCATATCGATCTCGTTTACATATCTGTGTGAACGGCGAAAAAGCCCATCTGTTCCAGCAGTTGGGCTTTTTTCGTGCCTGTAGGTTTTGGGGTGACGTCAATCACTCTGTGGGGTGATACCAACTCGAAACTTGTATCTGACGTATCTGTGGTAAGACTGGTGAATGCTGCGAGAGAATTGATGTACTCCCGAACTTCAGTGATTTTTTTATTCATGCACTCCCGACTTAACTTTGATATATCCGTCTTTTCTGCACGTGCAATCGCTTCAAACTCTCGTTTTTCTTCATACGTGCATTTGAATGTGATGCTTTCGATTAATTTCTCTGACATGGCATCACCTAAGCGGAAGGTTGAACTTTTTGCTGATGAAGATTTATCAAACCCTGAGCGATTTGGTGCGAAAGGCGCTTGCCCTTCTTCCCTGTTTTTAAATCGCTGATGTAGTTCTGAGAGCAAGGAACGACTTTTGCAATTTCGTTTGCAATTTCTTGCTGGGTCATATTTCCTTTCTCTTTGTCCTGCAAATCATTAATTAATTGACTCCAAATAGTCATCGCAATCTCCAAAAAATTGTCATAGAGATAATTTATCGTGATTGCGATATTTAATCAACCGCCATTGCGATACTTTTTTAAATCACAATAGCGATATTCAGTAAAAGGAATATAGAGATGTCTGTAGGTGACCGTATTCGTTCATTGCGTAGAGAAAAGAAATGGTCTCAGCCAGTTCTTGCAAAGCAGGCTGGTGTTACTCAATCTACTATTTCAGATTTAGAAAATGATAAAAAAAGTACATCTGCTGCAAATATGCAGGCAATTGCAGAAGCTTTAGGCACAACATCAACTTATCTGATCAATGGTGGTTCTAAACCCAAATCCGTAAAGATAGAGGATTGGGATTCTATGACCCCACTTGAAGATGATGAGGTTGAGATTAAATTTTTTAAAAATTTTAAAGTAGCATGTGGTTCTGGAACGGTTGGAGAAGCATTGGAAAGTGAATGGCGTAGATTGCGTATTTCGAAATCTACTTTGAGAAATTTAGGGATAAGCAAAGATAATTGTGTTGCGATGACTGCTGAAGGCGGCTCTATGAAGCCAACTATCAATGACCGTGATACTGTCTATGTGGATTTGGGTAGAAAAATGGTAAAAGATGGCAAAGTTTATGCTATTTGTCACGGTGGTCTATTTAAGTTCAAGCGCTTATATAATCTGCCTTTTGGGGGTATTCGAGTAACAAGTGATAATCATGAAGAATATCCCGAAGAAAAATTGACTGCTGAACAAATTAAAGAAGAAGAATTTGAAATTATTGGCTGGGCATGGTCTTGGCAAACAACTGAGACTTGGTAAAAATTATGATTAATAAACTTCTTACGCAGGCTTTGGTTTTTAAACCCAAAAAACTTGTAAATACTTGGGAGCACAAACGGGGCTTTCAAGTAATTTTTGACTGTAATACAGCATTAAGGATTATTGAAAATAAGCGTTCAACTTTTGGACATGAAGAAGCCAAAAAAATGAATTACCACCTAGGTAAGGATTATGGAACACTAAGAGATTTAGCTGTAAAACGTCTATACAATATTGAATCAATTCAAAATAACTATATTGATTTTATTTGTTTGGTTTTTGGACTTATCATTTCCGTATATACTTTTGAACTTATGTATGAAATTTGGAATTACCCATCTCAATTTTCAGTTAGATTGTTTTTTATTTTGATTGCGATTTTAGTTTTCCTTCTATGGCTTTACAAAAGAAAATCAGCCCTAGAATCATATCTTGTTGTAGACTTTTTGAATATTGAAGATGCCCTTTTTTCTCTTGAAAATGGTGAAAGCCAATATCAAGTCAGACGAAAATAAATATTAAACCACCTTTGCGGTGGTTTTTTCATGTCAACTTGTATCATTTTAGCGATATTTTATCGCGATAACTATTGACACATAATATCGTTAATGCGATATTTACCTCGTAAGCAATAAAAAAGCACACCGACCCTTCTAACCTTCGATGTGCTTCAAACTACGAGGTCATTATGAAACAAAAGCCTATAAAGAGTCAAACGACTGCTCGTTTGTATCAGCACCCACCTGTGCCACGTATTCCACTTTGGGAACACTTCGTTGCAAATGTCATCGACACCCTAAAACTATTCGCATTTCTAGGCACTGGACTAGTGCTTTGGTATGTCCTCACCTTTTTTATTCACTCATTATTTTGGGGTAACTGACTATGAACTCATTAGTTACTATCGCTCAAGATAATCATTTAATTGCTGATATGAGCAATGATGAATATCACGCTCGCCCAGAGTACAGCTCAAGTCAGTTAAAAGACCTATTACGTAGTGCTGCACATTTTTACTCTTACAACATTGCTAAAGAGCATGAAAGAGAGTCAAAAAAACACTTAGATTTTGGAACACTTGCTCATACGTTGTTTTTAGAGCCTGAAAAGTTTGAAGCTGAGTTTGTTGTCTTACCTGCTGATGCACCAAAACCACCAACGGATGTGATGCGTAATGCTAAAAATCCATCTGCTGATTCGATTGCACGTGTCGAATGGTGGGATGCATGGGAAGCTCAAAACGGTCAGAAAATTACAATTTCAGATGAACAGTTATCAGGGGCACAACGCATTGTTCAAAGCTTACAAGCATTAAGCATGTATGCAGTGATGCAGAATAATCCTGGTATTCCTGAAGCAAGTATTTTCTTCACTGATCCAATCTATGATTTGCAGCTACGTGTGCGCCCCGATTATCACATTATTCCGTGTGACCGCTTTCCAAATGGACTGATTTTAGACGTTAAAACGGCGAATGATGCACGTCCTATGGCGTTCTCGAAAGCTTGTGGAAACTTTGCATACGATCTATCTGCGGCAATGTACCGCGAAGGCTTTCAACAGTATTACCAAACCGAAGATAAGCCCGACTTTATATATCTAGTTGGTGAGAGTGATGCGCCTTTTGTCGCTAAGCAATACAAGGCTTCTGACCTGTTTTTAAGCGTGGGTGAAGTACGTTATCGCAAAGCAAAAGAACTACTCGCTGAATCTCAATTAATGAACGAATGGCAAGGTTACTCACTCGAATTAGAAGAAATTTTCCTCCCTTCGTACATGACCAAACTCGCTCTACAAAACGATTTTAATTAATTTTAGGAATTTTTATTATGAATGCTCAAGCAAATCAAGTTGCTACTTCTTCTATCTCAGTTGGCTTATTGAATCTCGAAGCTTTCGAGTTATCTCAACGTGTAGCGAAGATGCTATCAAATTCAACGTTGGTACCAGAACAATATCGCGCAGTGACAAAAGTCAAGGCTGGCAAGGATAACAATGGCAATTGGCAATATCGTGAAGAACCAAACCCAAGCGGTTTATCTAACTGCATTATTGCTCTAAATATTGCTAATCGACTCGGTGCAGATGAATTAATGGTGATGCAAAACCTTTACATCATTGAAGGTCGTCCAGCTTGGTCATCACAATTTATTATGGCTGCAATTAATAGCTGTGGTCGCTTCACTTCATTACGTTTTGAGATGAAAGACTTGGGCGAAAAAGAAGTCGAGTATCAGGAAACTCAATGGAACAACGGACGTAAAAGCAACGTCACCAAAAAAGTTAAAATTCAAAACCTGTCTTGTTATGCATGGGTTGAAGAAAAAGGATCGGTTGACGAAAACGGCAAGCCTATCATTTTAAAATCTTCAACTATTTCTGTAGAAATGGCAGTGAAGGAAGGCTGGTACCAGAAGAACGGCTCTAAATGGCAAACCATGCCTGAGCAGATGCTGCGCTATCGTGCTGCTTCATTCTTTGGCCGTGTCTATGCACCAGAGTTATTGATGGGCCTACGTTCTGCTGAAGAAGAACAAGACCAGATCATTGACGTTACACCGGATCAGGAACTGGTAGTTAAGGCTGATACATCTCAATTAAAACGCGACATCCTTGCCGTTAAATCACCTGCCGAACTGAATGCTTTAGAAGAAAAAGTATTTGATATTACAGATGACTCGGCACGCAAAGAACTCACAAAACTGGTGAATGCTCAGGCTCAAAAGTTCCAGCCTAAGGTTGTCGAAGAAGTACCTGCAGAAGAAAAGCCAAAGCGCTCACGTCAACCTAAAGCCGTGGAAGACGCACCAGTAGAAGATATTCCGCCGGCTCAACAAGCTGAAAATGTCCAAAATCAAACATCAAATGATGTCGGAGATGGGGCGTTAAGCGTAGATGAATTGAAGCGCCTTCAAGCAGAAGCCGAAGCTATGGTTGAGCAGAAGAAACAGCCAAGCTCTGCGGAAATGAAAAAGGAATATGCCAAAGCTCTGAATGGTGCCAAGTCGCTGGCCGATGTACTAGATCTAGAAGAACAGATTGAGAATGACAGCGGATTGAATCAGACAGATGCCCAATACCTTCAAGCAAACATTGAGCAAGTACGTGCCAAGTTTGAGGCCTCACAAGCACCTGCTGTAGATCCTCTCAAAAGCGGATCAGTTAAAAACGGTCTTACCCTCCTGATCTCTGATGCCAAGAACGGTGAAGACATTCGACAAGTTGCACAGCAAATGAATGCAGCTAAGCCGAATTTGACCAATGAGCATCAACAGGAATTACTGCAAGCCTACGCGCAGAAAAAGAAATTGATCGAAGATCAGTTCGATATGTTCCAAAGCAACTAACACGGATCTGGCCACACCTTCGGGTGTGGTCTGAAATGGAACAATATTAGAGGAGTTAGTCTGATGGGGGCACTTAAGTACACCATTACTGTTGAATCTGATGCACCTCCGCAGCTTTTTTTAGGTGCAATCATTGGTGGTGCAACAGTAGTGGAAATGCGGCAGGAAAAGGTTGAATTGATTTCTGCTGCTGAGATTGCACAGCGTCATGGTGTTTCAGCTGCAACCGTTCGTAGAAAACTGGTAGCCATTAATCAGGGTACGGAAGGTAAATTTTTATATGATCCAACAGCAGCATCACAGATGCTCAAGGATTCAAAAACTAAGCGTGGAAGAAAGAGAGCTAACTAGGCTCTCTTTTTTTATGAATTGAACATTTCAACCAGTTCGGCTGCATCTGGATTGTAGTAAACATTTACCAGTACTTCGATTTTTCTGTGTCCAGTAATTTTAGCCAGCACCTCTACCGGTAATTTTCTTATCTTCACCATTCTTGAAATAGCTTCATGTCGGGTATCATGGAAGTGCAAATCTTCAATACCCGAATCAGCCTTTCTTCTTTCCCACAGCTTTCTAAATGCATCTGCTGACTGAGGAATAATTTTCTCATCTTCATGAGGAATCAATGCTATTAACTCTTTTGCGAATTTAGATAGGGGTACATTGCGCTTGGATCCGTTCTTGGTTCTAGGTAGATGCACATAACCATCATAAATTTCAGAACGCTTCATGCTGAGGATTTCACCCTTTCGCATAGCAGTCTCAATGGCAAATAAGAATCCCCATGCAACATAGTGTTGTGGCAATGTGGGTACCTGCCCTATTTCATACTCCAGTAGCTCAAGCATTTTATTTATTTCATGCTGAGCAATCCGTCGATATCGAGATTCAGGCTTAATTGGCTTAGTGATCTGCATCCATGCATTTACATCCAACAGGAACATTTCCTTTTGAGCATAAGTGAACATAGCGGAAAACAGTGAAATTTCCTTAAGAACAGTATTTTCTTTTACCTGGGTACTTCGCCTATTACGCCAAGCTGTTAAATCTTGGGGTGTGATGTCATAAATATTCTTATAAGCCAGTTCACCAAACTTATTTTCAAAAGTTTTGTATTGAACAAGGATCCAGTCTTTAGATTTTGAGTGGCGGCCTACTTTCTCGAAATATTCATCAAATAATTCTTTGAAGGTAAATACAGGCTTGGTTTCCTTTAATACGGATTCGCCAGCATTGGCCTTAAGTTCTAATATCTTTAAAGCAGCCCATTGCTCGCATTCTTTTGGAGTATCTCGGGTAGCTGAATAGCGCTTACCATCAAACATAAGTTCGATTCGGTAAGCATCACCTCTTTTTCTAGGTTTGGGTAATTTCATCGTATGGGTCTTGGCGTAATCTTGGCGTAAATTATGGCGTATTTTCACCAAAATGCACAACATTTGCGCCAACAGCGACAAATAGCAGATATTAAAAAAGGCCTACAAGTCATTGAATTGCTTGTAAGCCTTTGTTTTATCTTGGTAGGTATAAGCAGACTCGAACTGCTGACCTCTACGATGTCAACGTAGCGCTCTAACCAACTGAGCTATACACCTAGAATGAAAAGCATGATATGCATTTTTCTGACTGATCACAAGTTTTTTTGAGCCTGTTTGATTGCAATCGCACAGTCTTTAAGCAACTTCTTAAATTGCGCAAGATCTTTAGCATTGCCCTGCTCCAAAAATACGATTTTCTGATACAACACAACCACTTGTTCAAAAGCCTCATGATTTTCAAGATCAGCCGATAAACGTTGTATCCAAACCTGAAATGTCTCAGCGGGCATTTTCTGCATATGCTTGGGAACAGTTTTTTGAAATTTTAAAATCATTCGGTGGTATGGTGCTTGCTGTTGATTTCGTTGCCATAATGAGAAAAATATATAAAGAATTAATATTCCTGCTACGCCACAAATCAACATGACAACGTAACCATAAGTCGTATCTAATCCTATTTTAGATAACCAGTTTTTCTGTTTATCAACATCATAGCCGACAACTTTACTTTGCCATTGATAACCCAGATAATCGCTCCAAATACGGACATTCTTCAAAAATTTAAATTGTTGCATCTGCCAAGCTTTGGTCTGCTGATCTCCCCAGATCCGCTGATCCTGAGTTAAATAATCTTGCATACTGGTATCGAAGCGTTGTGGTGCGATGATTGCCGTTGGGTCTACCCGTTGCCACCGTCCATCCAGATACACCTCACTCCATGCATGTGCATCTAGCTGACGAACTTCCCAACTTTTTCCATCAAGAGCACGTTGTCCGCCTTGGTAACCTGTGACGACTCGCGCAGGAATACCCACATATCGCATCAACATGACGAAACTCGATGCATAATGCTCACAGAAACCTGTTCGACTAGAAAATAAGAATTGGTCGATGCGATTTCCGCTCAATGTACCGGGGGTTAAAGTATAAACAAAGCCATTTTGCCTATACCACGTCAATACTGCTCGAACGTATCGTTCAGGATGACGCTGACTCTGTTCAAACAATTCATTTGCTAATTCTTGCGCCTTTTTATCCAAATCCTCATTAAATCGAGTATTTAACTCAAATTGTTGGGCTGATAAAACGCGACGCTCTGCACTTGTACGACCCAACCATTGCATTTGTATAGGTTGGTTACGTTTGATCAATTTAATTGGACGAATACTATCATCGTGATAGAGCTGTAAATACCTTTCTTGCGGAATAGAATATTCCAACCCCATAATCCAGTTACTTTGCTCGTCTGCGGGTAAATATTGATATGTCACACTACGTGAACTGTTAGGTGTCCCTCTTATCTGTTGATTAACATAACTACTGGTCCAAGTTACACCATCATATTCATCTAGAACTAAAGCACGCCAATACAATTCTTGTCGTGTTGGAAGCTGCTGCATATCTGCAACAATCCGAAATGCCAACGCCGTAGATTGCGATAAACGTGCAATATCCCCAGGTGACATACGATCACTGATACCTGTTATCGCTTGGTCATTTTGAATCGGAATCGCCCAAAGTGGCGGAAGTCGAGGAAAGAAAATGAATAACAAAATAAAAAATGGTGTGGCAATACCAATGAACTTAAAAATCTGTTTAGCATCTTGCTTTAACTGATTTGAAGATAATCTATTTTGGTTAAACAAACCCGTTTGAATACGATATAACCCCATCAAACAAATGACAAATGTTACGAAGACAATCAAAGCCATCCAAAATGCTTGACTATGTAACAGCAAGCTTGCGCCTACAAATAAAGCAAAATTAAATACAATCAATAAATCACGTGTTGTTTTCGCTTCCAAACTTTTGGCAAATAAACACGTACTTAATAGAGCAACGCCGGGTTCCACTCCCAGCAAGCTTTTATAATGGAAATAAATTAGACCAAATGAGATGGCAATAAACCCAAGGAGGATAAGTTTAGATATCGGTGTTAAATCCTGCTTGTGATAACGCCACAACATTAATAGCCATACAATTCCCCAAAAACCACTCAAAGTGACAGGAATAAAAGCCAGTTGTCCAATCAAGATACAAATCAATACAGTCAAAACAGAAAAATAATTTTGCTTTGTCATCATGTCATTACGCCTGTGCCAACAAGCGTTTTGCTTGGATCAATTGCGTATTTCCCTGACCTCTATCCAAACGTACATGCGGCAAAATCACTGCATAATCATCACCATATTGCTCACATTGTTCGATCAAGCCCATCATAAAGCTCAGCTTCTCTTCGTGGCTCTGCGCAGGAATATGCTGATAATCAATTTCTAAATACTGTTGTGTTGCTTGTGCCTCAAACATTTTAATAAAAAATCCTTGCCCTCTAGCCACCTGTTTCCATGCAACATTTTGGTAAGAATCCCCATGCTGAAATGCTCTTAGCTCACGAAACTCATCTAAACGATCATGCGCAGCACTCGGCTGATTTTTATGTTCTTTTTGCCATTCATAAGCTTTGGGCGCAATCCAAACTTTTTCCATTAAATTTAAATATGTCCATGCACGCACCAATCCCAAAGGATAAGTCGAATAAATTTTAATTGCATCAAACTGATAAATGCCGCGCTGTTGTGGAAAAAATGCCAACTCAATACTCTGCTGAGTCTGATTTAAATAAAAGAGCTGTTGCTGTTGTTGCCATTGGATTTGTAAATATCGATTCGTCTTTGTTGGCTGTTTAAAGTTTAATTTCAATGTTAAAACCTGACCGACTTGCCCCACCTCTGCCGTTATTAGCTCAACATGTAGACCATATAATTGTTTAAAAGTGAGATAAAAACTAATGCATAAAATTGCACTCATTAAAAAACAAAGACCTAAAATCAGGTTATTTGCATAGTTAATGCCTGCAATAAAGGTAATCAGAATAAGAACGATATATAGCAGACCATGAGTATGAATAAATACCAAAACATCCTTTTGCAAGAAGGTTTTACTTTGTTCCACCTGAAATCGCTTTGATACCCACTGTTGTAGTCTGCGCTTTAATCTGTTCTGCATGTGTTCATTCTCGACTACAACACATTAACCGATTGCAAAATCCTTTCCACTTCTGCTTCCGACACCCCTAAACGATGCGTTACCACAGCAACAAATACAGCCTGCACATCGTCTGTACTCACAAAACTACGCCCCTCTACTAATGCATATGCTTGTGATGCAGCTTTCAAAGCCAGTACGCCACGCGTAGACAGTCCATGCGGTTGTTTTCTTGTTTCAGCAGCAAGATCTAAAATATATGTTAAAACAGCTTCACTAAGATAAACCTGCTGCGCAAGTTCACGTAACTGCAAAATATCGGCTTGATCAAAAACCGCATCTAATTGATGAATCAGCAATTGTCTTGAACTTTGCTGTAATAACAATTTTTCAGCCTGACGAGATGGATAGCCCAAAGATAAACGCATCAGGAAACGATCCAATTGCGATTCAGGCAAAGCATAAGTCCCACTTTGAAACAGTGGATTTTGAGTGGCCAAGACCCAAAAAGGTTGTGGCAATTCGTAATTGATACCATCAACCGTGACTGCGCCCTCTTCCATTGCTTCCAACAGCGCACTTTGCGTTTTGGGACTACAACGATTGATTTCATCACCCAACAATATCTGGGTAAAAACAGGTCCTTTTTTAAACTCAAAAACGTGTTCTTTTTGATTAAAAATATTAATACCAATCACATCACTGGCTAACATGTCATTGGTAAATTGAATACGTTGAAAATGCAGACCTGCTAGCCGTGCTAAAGCACTCGCCAATGTAGTCTTCCCCAATCCCGGTAAATCTTCAAATAGCACATGACCACCTGCCAATAAGCAAGTCAGTGCCAATTTGGTTTGTTGTGGCTTATCAAGAATCAGTTGATTCACTTCAACTAAAAAACGTTCGATTTTAGTGCCATAGCCCTGAATATCTTGTTTTATTTTTTGATGTTGCTGCATATGATCTTGAGCTGAAACTTTTTCCAGACCCCACATTATTCTATCTCCCCAAAAATAAAACAGTGCATGATTCAACATACACTGTTTTATAATTTTTTCAAAGAAATCAAATAATTTCTAGCAAGGACATTTTTTCATATTTCCCGAACTTGGGTAACGTGCATCGACACAATGACGATAAAACGTTTTTGCATCCATAGGGGTCAGATCTGGATGATGTGTTTTCATGTGCTGTAAATACGTTTCATAGTCAGGCACACCTACCATTAAACGAAAACTTTGCTGCAAACGTTGCCACAACACTGCGATCCGAGACCAATTTCGTGGGGATAACAACAATTGTTTTTGCGACATGATCGTAAATTTAATGATCTTTACAATGATCGAACCGCTTTTACGCGCTATCTTAAACTCCATCATGACCTCCTTTTAGACTATTTGCAGTCATTGGGGTTTCAGTAAATACCGCTGGCGCTTCTTTTGCTGTTGGCGTTGGGCTTGCCAAGGCTCTACGAACTGCACCAATTGACGCAATAATCATAACCACAGCAACAATCATAAAGAAGGCGCATAGTGCAGCATTGATTTGATTCGACAATACAATGGTTTGCATTTCAGCGATCGATTTTGCTGGTGCGAGAACTTCACCACGGGCGATCGCATCTGAAAAACGATTGGATTGAGCAAGGAAACCAATTTTGGGATTATCATGGAAAATCTTTTGCCAACCCGCAGTCATTGAGGTGATGACAAGGAAAATCGTTGGAATGATCGTCACCCAAACATATTTTTCCTTTTTCATCTTAAACAAAATCACCGTACCCAGAATCAATGCCATTGAGGCGAGGATTTGGTTACCGATACCAAATAATGGCCATAAGGAGTTAATCCCACCGAGAGGATCAACCACCCCTTGATAAACGAAATACCCCCATCCTGCAACAGCGACAAAAGTACCGATCAGATTTCCAACAAATGAACTTGAGTTTTTCACTGCTGGGACAACGATGCCCACTGTATCTTGAACCATGAAACGACAAGCACGAGTTCCAGCATCTACTGCTGTTAAGATGAATAGAGCTTCAAATAAAATCGCGAAGTGATACCAAAATGCCATCATCGAGCGATTATTGAAAATTTCTGAAATAATGTGCGCCATACCAATTGCAAATGTCGGTGCACCACCCGTACGAGATAAAACAGAATTTTCACCCACTTCTTGGGCCAAAACAGTCAACATTTCAGGCGTGACCACAAAGCCTAGATTGCGTACGGCCTCCGCAGCAGATTCGACACTTGTACCCAATACCGCAGCTGGTGCATTGATCGCAAAATAGATACCTGGATCTAAAACTGTGGCGCAAATCATTGCCATGATGCCGACAAAAGACTCCATCAACATACCACCATAACCAATCATGCGAATATTGACTTCGTTATCAACCAGTTTTGGGGTTGTTCCTGAAGAAACCAAAGCATGGAAACCAGAGATCGCACCACAAGCAATGGTAATAAATAAGAAAGGAAATAAACTTCCTGAAAAGACAGGTCCCGTACCATCAATAAAATGTGTTACCGCAGGCATCTTCAGTTCAGGCATTGCAAATAAGATACCAACAGCCAGACCCGCAATCACACCAATTTTAAGAAAGGTCGAGAGATAATCACGTGGCGCCAGTAACAACCAAACGGGCAACACAGAGGCAATAAAACCATAAATAATCAGTCCCCATGTGAGTTGCGTTCCAGTTAAGGTGAAAAACTCACCCCAATAAGGATGCTTTGCAACATCACCACCAAATACAATGGCAGCCATCATCAGGACAAAGCCGATAATTGAAACCTCTGCAATTTTCCCTGGGCGCAGATAACGCATATAAATGCCCATGAACAGAGCAATCGGAATAGTTGCTGCGATACTAAATACGCCCCATGGACTTTCAGCAAGGGCTTTGACCACAACTAAAGCCAGTACCGCAAGAATAATTACCATCACACCTAGCGTACCCAGCATGACGATCACACCTGCAAAGGTACCCAATTCCTGTTTTGCCATTTCACCCAATGAGCGACCATCTCGACGTGTTGAGATAAACAAAACAAGGAAATCTTGTACCGCACCAGCAATCACGACACCAACCAAAAGCCATATCGTTCCTGGTAAGTAACCCATTTGAGCGGCTAAAATTGGACCGACTAAAGGACCAGCTCCAGCGATTGCAGCAAAATGGTGTCCAAACAACACATATTTATTGGTTGGGACATAATCCAAACCATCATTTAAGCGATGCGCTGGGGTCAATCGCTTGGGATTTAATTCAAAAACCTTGTTGGCAATAAATAAACTGTAGAACCGATAAGCAATGCTATACACACAGACTGCAGCGAGCACTAGCCAAACTGCATTGACATGTTCACCTCGACTCACTGCAAGTATCCCAAATGAGATCGCACCTACAATGGCAACCAAACTCCATAAGAGCTTAGAGGGAAGTGATGATTTTGTTTGTGTTGTTTCCATTCAGAACCTCTCAAATACATAACTTTTCGTTAGCTGTTACATGGCTTTCCATACCTATATTTTCTCTTCGGAAATATCTTCGTAAGTTTATCGTTTTTAAAAGTTGATTTATCTAATACTTTGGCATAAAAAAAGGGATGATTTTTATCATCCCTTTCGATCATCGCATATTTAGAATCAATTATGCACGTTCTAAATAATCACCAGTACGAGTGTCTACGCGAACGCTTTCTTCTTGTTGTACGAATAATGGAACACGTACAACTGCACCTGTTTCAAGTTTCGCAGGCTTACCGCCACCGCCTGAAGTATCACCACGCACACCCGGATCAGTTTCAACGATTTTAAGCACAACGAAGTTTGGTGGGCTAACCGTTAAAGGTACACCGTTGAACAACATAATTGTACATTTTTCATTTGAATCATCTTTTAACCATTTCGCAGCATCACCCATCGCTGTTTTATCAGCAGCGATTTGCTCGAAAGTGACAGGATCCATGAAGTTCCACATTTCACCATCGTTGTAAAGGTAATCCATTTCAACTTCTACAATATCAGCAGCTTCTAAAGAATCACCTGATTTAAAAGTTTTTTCTAATACTTTACCAGAGCGAAGGTTACGCAATTTTACGCGGTTAAATGCCTGACCCTTACCTGGTTTTACATATTCATTTTCCATGATTGAACATGGGTTTCCATCAAGCATAACCTTAAGGCCAGCTTTAAAATCATTTGTAGAATAATAGGCCATGAAAGGCGCACTCCAAACTTAAAAATCAAATCTTATGGGCTTGTTTAACGTTCATATTTGGTTGCGACAGAGGAGATTTTTCAACGATACAAGGCATGGATGGTGAAATTTAGTTATTCTAAATGAACCATACATAACGCAGTAGCGACAAAAAGTCTCCCTGTCCCGTAGGGTTATGGCTAAAACTTCCTCATACTTCGTTATGAAACTTGGCAAGGGAATAGCCATTCCCTGCGTTTCACGCCTCGCATGATTAAATTTTAACCGATAACGCAATTCATATATGAACGTTAAACAAGCCCCAATGCTAGACTAAGCAAACAGCTGCGGCTAACACTATTTTAACGTATGGCATGATAAACTATTTACATCAAGAGCAAAACTGGCAATCACAACTCAGTGACCTAATTACTGATCCTTTAGAGCTGTTAAATCTGCTTAAGTTATCTACCGATCAACTATTATCAGGGGCAATCCTCGCCTCTGAACAGTTTAAATTGCGTGTCCCACGTGCATTCGTCGGAAAAATGAGCATTGGTGATCCACTTGATCCCCTATTACTACAAGTTCTACCGCATCATCTTGAACTGGAAGAACATCCCGAGTTTGTAACCGACCCTTTAGGCGAAGAAGCAGCCAATCAAATGGCTGGTGTTTTGCATAAATACCAATCTCGGTTTTTACTAACATTAACAGGTGCATGTGCGATTCATTGTCGCTATTGTTTTCGTCGTCATTTCCCCTACCAAGAAAACTTACCGAAAAACGATGATTGGGAAAATATAAAGCACTATATTGAACAAAATCCTCTCATCAATGAGGTAATTTTAAGTGGTGGCGATCCACTGACGCTGAACAATCGAAAAATTTCATTATGGTTAGAACGCCTAGCATCTCTCCCTCAAATTAAGATATTGAGAATTCATTCACGTGTTCCCATTGTTATTCCAAACCGCGTCGATGAAGAGCTGATTTCTATATTAGAAAACAGTAGGCTACGCATTATAGTAGTGGTACACTCAAATCACGCAGCTGAGCTTGATGATTTCACCTGCTCTAAGTTATTACAGTTATCATTACATCACATTACCGTGCTAAATCAGGCGGTTTTGCTCAAAGGTGTGAATGATTCTGCAAAAACTTTGACTGAGTTGAGTAACCGTTTATTTGATGCACGAGTAATGCCTTATTACTTACATGTTTTGGATAAAGTAAAAGGTGCTCAACATTTTGATCTAAGGTCTTCAGAGATAGACCATATATACAGTGATGTATTAGCAAGTTTGCCAGGCTATTTAGTGCCTAAACTTGTGAGGGAAATTGCGGGCGAAAAAAATAAAACACCGCTTTTTGGGGTTCAAACGTTCTGAGATTGATAACACAATGATGAATAATGCTTTTTCGGATATTTTTCAAATTCCAACTGTCTTAAGACGGGACAAACTCAGCTTTTGTGACACAAATACCAAAAGTTTAAATGAGTGGATTTCTAATCTATCGATTATGCAATTGGGTGATACATCAAAAGCCCTATTTGCCGCATTATTAGAACTCAGTGAGTTAGAGTGCTCTGAAACTTTACGTTTTGACTTGGTTCAAGTATTACATCCAACAATTGAAAATGTTCTAGGCAGTTTAGAGAAAAACTTTTTCAATCAAGGTGTGATTAGTTCTGATCGAAATGAACACATAATTGAGCTTGCGATGTTGTTAAGATGCTACTTCGCAGCAGTTTATATCAATATTGTCCGTCGCAGTAATGACCAACTTGATCAGCAAAAATTTTCGATTTTTGCATTGAGTCAAAAGAAGAACTTACAAACTGCGCGTACACTTGCGACCTTCCAAGCATTACAACAGTTGACTCAATTATTGTATCAACAGCATATGCTCTATAGTGAACCTGTTGCAGGACAATGGTTAATCGCTCATCAACTTTACGATGCCGCCGTTACACACAAATACCATCATAGTAATTTGGAGCAAGTTTTAGGCACACCTAATCCCTTGAGTACAATATCTCAGGCTTATGCTCAATTGATTCTGATGGATATTTTCAACACCAATCAAATTCGTCAATCTGAAATACAAGCTTTATTCCAATGTAGCTTTGATTGGGCAAAAATGGTTCAAGTTCTCTCTAAAGAAACTGAGTTAACCAAATATGTGATTGATACCAGTAAAGATCACCCACCCATTTATAATAAGAAACAAAGTTCTGGCTTTTTGCCTAATGTTTTTATCAGCACACATTCTTTATTAGATCATGTTACCGCTACACTGCATAAAAACCCTGAATATGTCTCTAAAAACGAGAAAATTTATTTAACACCTGCTTTAAAATTTCATGTGCAAACTATTTTAGGAACCATTGCCGAACGTCGCCATGAACGTTATGAATACAATGCTCAGCTACACATTTGTTTTGGTTTGCTCACCGCACATTTTTATTTATCAAAAGCAAAAAACTTTGCTGAAACTTTATTCTTAGAGCATAGCTATAATTTACAAAATGAATCACGCTTTATGTCTTCTTGGGATAAGAAAAATACAACTGAAAATCAAGAGTCTGCGATTCAACGCTTAAACCGCGAAAGTAAAACCGTTCATCAAGCCGATATACTCGATATTAGTGTCAACGGTTATCGTATTAAATGGTCAGGTGAAGCCCCTAAAAATTTAAGAACAGGAGAATACATCTTAGTTAAAGAAACATCACATGGGCATTGGCGCGGTGGTGTGATTCGTTGGCTGAAACAATCGACCGAGAAAAGCTTGGAACTCGGTTTAGAGGTTTTAGCACAAGAGATTTTCCCTTGTGCTGTTCGTATTCAAGCAGATCGACATATTAGTAATTATCACCCAGCGCTTTTATTAAAAAATCAAAATTTGGATGAAACCAAAACGACTTTAATATTACCAGGTTCACAAATTTTTCGAGAACACCAAGCTGTTCATTTAAGATTGGGGAAAGAGGAAGTAAAAGTGTATCTATTAAACGCACAATTAATCACCCAAAGTTTTGTTCAATTTGACTTTGAACTACTGAATGACGAAGAACAACCGGTTCTTCGCAAATTTATGGCACAAAGAAATATGGACAAAATTGATCAAGATTTATGGGAAGCATTAAAGTGAGAAATTCTTTACTCTCTAAAAAACTAAAACGGACTGAAACACGCTTATTAATTATTGATGATAACCAATTACGTTATAATCAAATTTTAGCTTTATTTTCGGCTCAAGATCATCAAGTTCAAGCGACTTTATTAGATGATCTAAAAACATTTGAAAAGCAGTTGAATTTACCTTGGGATATTGTGATTTTTGGACGTGCTTACGATTTAAAAATTGAACAAACCCTCTCTCTTATTCAAGCTTCGACTCAACCGAGCCTCCCAGTTTTATTACTTGAACCCGAAGATTTCAAAGCAGATCAATATCAGTCCTATATTCATAAAGGAATTTATGACGTATTAAATCTAGAATCATCTGAAAAGTTTTATATCCATATTGTTCGAGCACTTTCTTACAGTCGCTTGGTTCAAGGTGAACATCGCTTACTCAGCGAACTAGAAGCAGCTCAAACACAAGCGCAATCACTTGTCGCTGAAAGCCATAAAGCTGTAGCCATGCTTCAAGAAGGCATACATATCAGTGTAAATGCTGAATATGCGAATCTTTTTGGTTTTGAAAGGGCAGATGATCTGGTTGGTCTACCCATTCTTGATGTATTACAACCAGAAGACCTAGCCCAGTTTAAATTACGATTTAAAAAGATTTCACAAGGTCAATTTGATCAAGCACGTTTTGAACTTCGTACTCAAAATCCAACGATTCAAAACAATCCATTACAAGTTGAATTCTTACCTTCAGGCAACGAAGATGAAATACAACTCAATATTGAATGTGGAACTGCTAATCAACCTGCAATCGTTGCCAATACCGCATCGAATAGCACAGAGAAAAGTTCAAACTTATTTAATGCATTACAACAAATTAATCGCCAGATGCTGAATCATCCAGCCAATGACAATGCCTTGGTTTTATTTAGCTTGAATAACTTTCCAAATGAGGTGTTTCAAAAAGACTGGCGGGGCGCAAAAGCATATTTTTCTAGCATTCCTAACTTTATTAAAGAGCAGGTCAACGCCCCTGTCTATCAAATAGATACAGGTGTCTATGCGGGCTTATTTCAAGCTGAATCAAAAGCAGTTTTAAACTCATTATTGATCAGTCTGAACAACCTACAAAAACCCCAACTCCTCGCAACTGAACAATCTACATTTCCATTACATCTAAAATTAGGCTATTGCGAACTTAACAAGCAAATTCCTGATGAAGCTCATTTTGAGCAAATTATTTCTAAGGCATTCCTAAAATCACTGCCAGTCATCAATACGCCAAAAATTGATGCCAATATTGGTATAACCACGGAACACATTCCAAAGCAAGTTCAGTTGAGTTTATTACAAGATCTGAAACAAAAACTGGAAGCAGGTGATATCCATTTAAAATATCAGCAAACCTATGATAAACAGGATCAATATACGCACACTTATGAAGTTTCTAGCGGCTTTATACATAATAACCAATGGCAAGAAATCAGTGATCTTTCAGATTTAAAAGATGATCCTGAGTTATCAGTTCAATTGGATCGTTGGATCTTAGTCGAAGCGTGTAAACAGCTGCATAACTTCATTACGCAATATCCAAAAGCAAAATTGATTATTAATCTAAATCATCACATTTTGCTGAATGATAAGAAGTTACCTGAACTGGTTGCAAAGCTACTCACGATCATTGGTAGCAAACAGGCTCATCCAATTATCTTACAATTCTCCGAACAAGCACTCCAACAAAATCTATCTCAAGCTCAACCTCAAATCGCATTGTTACGTCAACATGGTGCTGAAGTTGCTATTCGTGGTTTTGGTAATTCTCTTTATAGCGACACGATCCTACAGCAAATCGATACGCAATATATTAGTTTTCATCCCAACCTTTCAAAGATGCTTTCTTCTGAGAAAGATATGGCCAACTTACAAGAGAAAGTTCTACATTTCATTGCACAGAAACCAATTGAAATATTCTTGACCGAATTGAACGATATGAATTTATTTGCCAATGCTTGGAATGTTGAAACACGCTTTCTGCAAGGAAATTACTTCCAGAAAAAACTCGATCGTCTAACAGATGTGCAAGATCAATAGAAAATCCTTCTCTACACAACTTGAAATGTTCCTCATCATTTATTAAATGGGTGAGGAACTCAGTAGGCATAAAAAAACGGGCATAAAGCCCGTTTTTTGTTTTTTGATATTAACGTTTGATAGAACGTGACATACCAGAAAAACGTTGTTTGAATTTGTCGATACGACCGCCAGTATCCACATTCTTTTGTTTACCAGTGTAAAATGGGTGGCAAGCAGAACATACATCTAGATAAAGTGTTTCTTTACCTAAAGCAGATTTAGTTTCGATAACGTTACCACATGAACAAGTAGCAACTAAAGTTTCGTATTTTGGATGAATATCGGCGCGCATGCTCGATGCTCCTAATAGTAAGAAAGGCTTAAGCTGTTATCGCAATTGATCACTCTCAAAATATGAGGAAGGCAAAGTGTTCTAAACTTGCAGACCAACACGACAACAGACCATTTCTTTTGACCCACCGAGACCCTAAAAGTCAGAGCAAAGCCAACAAGTGGCGAGTATTATACGCCAATAAATCAAATTTAGCGAATTATTCTTGTGTTGATTTTGACCAACGATTTGCAATTACACCACATACCATTAACTGGATCTGATGAAAAATCATGATCGGTAAAACAATCATCCCCAATGGTTGCCCAATAAATAAAATCTGCGCCATCGGCACACCACTGGCCAAGGTTTTCTTTGAACTGCAAAAGAAAATCGTAACCTGATCAGCTCGATTAAATCCAAACCATTTCGGGACATAAAAAGCCAATAGCATCACAATGGTCAATAACACTGAGCAAGCAATGATAAGGTAAAGTAAAGTTATACCACTGACCTGCTGCCACAATCCTGCAACGACAGCACTACTAAATGCGCCATAGACCACCATTAAGATCGACCCTTGATCAAATGCTTTAACTATACTCGGCACTTTGACCATATATGGAAAAATATAAGGACGTAATATCTGCCCGAGAATAAATGGGACTAATAATAGCAAGGTAATTTGTATAATTGATTTGGTAGGGTCAAAACCATGTTGACTCTGCCCTAGAATAAAAAAACTAACCAGAATCGGGGTAATAAACATCCCGATAATATTAGAAAAAGATGCACTACACACCGCACCAGCAACATTACCTTTAGCCATTGAAGTAAAGGCGATCGAAGACTGTACTGTTGATGGCAAGAAGCACATAAACAAAAAGCCCCAATACAATTGTTGCCCCAATAATGGTTCTAAAACAGGTTTAGCCATCAAACCAAGTACAGGGAAAATTAAGAAGGTAAAGGCAAAGACCAAGGCATGCATTTTCCAATGTAGCATTCCCTCCATCACAGCTTCGCGTGATAATTTTGCACCATGTAAAAAGAAAAGTATTGCGATAGCGACTGTGGTTAGGATATTGAAATAAGATGCTATTTGACCTGAAACGGGTAAAAATGTTGCAAGTACAACCATCGCCACCAAGAGAAGAGTAAAGCGATCCAATGCCAAAATTTTGAACATAACTTATTCCTATTCACCCATTAATTATGATAAAGCCCAATATGATATTGTTGACCATTTGATCGACACATCATACTGGGCTATATAAATAATACTAGCGCTTTTAAATGAGAAATCTTCAGCTTAAGATGAATTCAAATTAGTTATTACGAGCATTTTGATCCTGTTGAATGAGTTCAATTTTATAACCATCAGGGTCTTCAACAAAAGCGATAACCGTTACACCGCCCTTCATTGGTCCAGCTTCACGCACAACTTTACCACCACGCGCCTTGATCTCTTCACATGCTTTGTAAGCATCTTCTACACCAATCGCAATATGACCGTAGCCATTGCCTAAATCATAACTGCTGGTATCCCAGTTATGGGTTAACTCAAGTACGGTATTATTTTCTTCATCACCATAGCCAACAAAAGCAAGGGTAAAACGCCCCTCTTCATAATCACGTTGACGTAGCAATTTCATACCAAGTACCTCAGTGTAGAACTTTAAAGATTGTTCTAAATTACCTACTCGTAACATCGTATGTAACATGCGCATCGTTATTCACCTGTCTGCTGTTGTGTTGTTTGATTTTCATGATCACGTAATAATTTCGCGACCCAAACCACTAAAATTAAAATCGGAATACCAATTAAAGTCGTCATTAAAAAGAAATTCGGATAGCCCATATTGCTCACCATCGTACCCGAATAACCACCTAATAATTTGGGGGTTAAAGTCATTAATGAGCTAAAAATAGCATATTGAACCGCTGTAAAAGAGACACTGGTTAAACTCGATAAAAATGCAATGAATGCAGCACCAGCCAAACCTGCCGCAAGATTATCCACGATGATCGCGAAATATAGCCATAGCGAGCTGTATTGCTTGATCACTTTACCTGATAGCTCTGTATTACCTTGCTCATCTGGACTAATTGGTGCAATTGGCTGAATATCAACATCTAAAGTTGTCGCAACAGGAGTTGCTGACTCAACATAATACTGTCGCGTTGCGACGAAACTTTGTTCGCCAGAATTTTTCAAATTTGCGATTGCAGTGATCGTTTTACTGGTTGACGATTGTAGTATTTGCCCACTGATCACACCACTAAATAGGCCATACTGATCAACTTTAGCGATGAACTCTTGACCATCTAACTTCAATACAACAGGTCGTTCAACATCTAACTGATCGGCATCAATACCTGCCAACTGTCCTTTAATCACCAAACTCTGCTTTAATTCATTGATGTTAAGATGATCGTCATGACTAATCGGTAGCAATTGAATTTGAGGCTGCTGTGTTGCGATTAAGTATGGCAATTCTAGTTGAATTTTAGATTCAGCTTGGTTTTTGAATTGTGCAGCTACTTGCACCGAATCCGCCTGTACGAGTGCCTGTGTAGGCACATGGACTTTCCAATAACCGACTTCATCTGTTTCCGCTTGATAAGAATGTTGCCCAACCTGAATCTGAACCTGATCCAATGGCTTTCCAGATTTTACTAAACCAATAAAAATTAGATTTGTCGAACTTGCAAGTACCGCACCGATAAACATTAATTTCATAATGTTCATCCGTTGTGCAAGCAAGCCGCCTAAAAAGCCACCCAGTAAACTAAATAGTACGCCATATACTTTCACGGCTTCCGCTATTTGCTCTTTACTGAAATTCAGATCCTGATAGAACACATTGGAAATCACACCAGCAATAATATCGGATACGCGGAAGAAGCCGATCAACAGCAATAAAACTAATGCGAGTTTTACACCATAACGCTTAAAGAAATCTAGAATAGGCGCGACCCATGTTTCTTTTGCCATTTCTTGATTTACAACACCCATTTTAACAAGACTAAAGCCAATAAAAATAGCGGTTGCTGTCGCTGTCAAAAACCGCAGTGCTTCTAAACCAAAAAGTGCGGCAGTATCTTTAATCGCGGTTGCTTGAATCAATGCTTGTGTTAAATGACCAGAGTAAATATACGTCACTACAAAAGTTGTGACTGCTAGAAAAAATACCAATACCAAGCGGTAGTAATCAGTCTTCTTATAATCTTTATAGACACGATCAACTTTCGGTTCACGAACAACCAGTGTGGTAATAATCCCGACGACCATAACAGCCGCCATGGTCAAATAAGTATATTTCCATGCTTCGTATATATAATTACCTTTTGCTGTACCCAAATAGGCAGCTAAGAATAAAGCTCCAGCACCCGCGACAATCATCCCAATGCGATAACCTGCATTATAAGTTGATGCTAAAATGGTTTGCATCTCAGTTTCTGCTAGTTCAATACGATAAGCATCAATAACGATATCTTGGGTCGCAGCAGAAAAGCCCAATAAAACTGCACCAGCAGCCATTTGTACTAAATAACTTCGACCCAATGAAGGATCTGAAAATGCCATTATACAAATCGCACAGATAATCAAACACTGAGCAATTAATAACCATGCTCGACGACGCCCAAGCGTTCTGGTTAGAAATGGTACAGGTAGCTCATCGATCAACGGCGCCCATACAAATTTAAAAGAATAACCTAATGCCGCCCAACTAAAAAAAGTGACTGCTGTTTTATCGATTCCAGCCTCACCTAGCCATAAAGATAAGCTTGAAAAAATCAATAAAATTGGTATCCCTGCGGAGAAACCAAGAAATAACATAATCAGAGCGCGGCGGTCTAAAAATGCTTTAAATGCAGATGCCCACCCAGAGGCTTGTGTCGTCATTGCTTATTATTTTCCATGAACATGCGAGAATCTGCCTATTCAATCGTTTCTTGTCCTTGCTTGCAAGTTGCTTTATGCAACCATTGTTTTGTTTTGTCGATAAAAAACACAAGTTCGCTTGATCTTTGAGGTTAAACCCGTATAACGTTAATGACTTACATTTCGTTTTATTTGTTGGATAGCAACAGTGACCCAAAAACTTGATCAAATGACTGCAACAACTTTATCTTTAACACCAACAAACACGATTACAGCAAATATCACTGCAATTCCAAGTGCCTTTGAACAAGCAGATATACAAGCAACACTCACAAAAACAGCACTAAAAGCAAATCAGCTTACACATATTCCCGACTTGGCTAAAATTCCAAGCTCGACTAAACGGATCAAGCCGCTCAATAATTTTTTAGGGCAAGATCGCGCTCGGGCGTCAGTAGAGGCAGGTATCTCTTTACCTTATTCGGGCTATAACATCTTCGCAGTAGGAACGGCTGGTCTAGGCAAACGCACGATGATTAAACGTCTATTGCAACAGCATGCCAAAACCATGCAAACACCTGATGATTGGGTATATGTCAATAATTTCAAAAATCCAAGACAACCGATCGCCTTGCGTTTTCCAGCAGGACAAGGTTCAAAATTTCAAAATGCATTACAACAGACATGGCAAATCATCTTAAAACAGCTAGAACGTCGATTTAGTGCAGAAAGCTATCACAATCGCATCGAACGCATACGCCAAGCCACAGGTGAAGTACAACAACAAGCTTTAGCAGAACTAACAAAAGAAGGTGAAGGGCTCGACTTAAAATTAGTTTCTAGAAATGATAAGCATGTCTTTATTCCGATGTTACTTAAAGATGATGAGTATCATGAATTAACCCAACAAGACCTCAGTACGCTGAGTAGTAAAGAAAGATCTGACATTTCTTCCAATATTCGTTATATGGAGAAAAAACTTGAACGCTTAGGTCTTCATCTTGGTGATTTAGAAGATGATGCACGCGACCAAGTCTCCAGTTTAAATCGCGATATTGCTTCTCAGGTCGTAATGCCTCGTATTGAATCTATTCTAAATAAAAATAAAGAGGTCAAAGGTCTCGAATTATATTTAAAGCATTATGCTGAAGACATCATCGAAAATGTTGAATTAATTTTAGAACAAGAAGAGGATGACTTTACCCCTGCTTTGTTTAATCGCGTACCAGCTCGCTATCAAGCCAATGTCATCATTGCAAACAAACCAAATAGCGGCGCACCTGTCATTTTTGAAGACTTTCCAACCCACTACAATCTACTTGGACATGTCGAGCAACTCACGCACAACGGAACGATTACAACTGATTTCACACTAATTCGTCCAGGTTCCTTACATCGTGCGAATGGTGGTTTTTTGATGCTCGAAGCAGAGCAACTACTTGAACAACCATATGCATGGCAAGGCTTAAAGCGCGCATTAAAGTCAGGCCATCTAAAACTATCATCTTTAGAACATATGCTAACGTTGACGGGTAGTATTTCGATTGAACCTGCATCAGTACCATTAGAAATCAAAGTAGTCTTATTAGCTGAACCTGAGATTTATTATGAAATTTTAGAGGTAGAACCAGAGCTAGGCAGCGTCTTTAAAATACGTGCTGATTTCACTGATACATTACAACGTAATGACAGTAATGAACAAGCATATATGCAACTGATTGCTGACTACGTACAAGCAGATAAACTGTTACCATTTGATCGTTCAGCACTTGCTGCTTTGCTAACAGACTCAAGTCGTCAAGCCGAGGATCAAAGCTCCTTATCCTTACATGCCTCTACGCTGGGTGATTTAATTCGCGAAGCACATCATCATGCATTTAAAGCAGACGACAAAATTGTTACGCATGATCATGTTAATCAAGCATTACACCATCGCCAATATCGTTTAGGCTATTTACGCGAATTGTATTGGCAAGATTTATCTCGCGGTACACAACTGATCGAAACATCTGGACATCGTCTAGGACAAATCAATGCGCTTTCAGTGATTCATTATGCTGATGTAGAGTTTGGTTTACCTTCTCGTCTAACAGCGTCTGTCTACCAAGGTGGCGGCGATATTCTCGATATCGAGCGAAGTGTAGAACTTGGTGGTTCTTTACATGCCAAGGGTGTGTTATTGATGTCGAGCTTCCTTAAAGCACACTTTGGCCGAGAGCAAATCCTGCACTTCTCTGCTGCTTTAGCCTTTGAGCAAAGCTACGGACAGGTGGATGGTGACAGTGCCACCGTTGCTGAGTTATCTGCATTAATTTCTGCAATCTGCCAAATCCCAATCGACCAATCATGGGCAATTACAGGTTCAATGAATCAATTGGGTCAAGTCCAACCAATTGGAGGCGTCAATGCTAAAATTGAAGGCTTCTATGATGCTTGTAAACTTCAAGGATTAACAGGCAAGCAAGGTGTGATTATTCCACGTCAGAATATGCAACACCTCATGTTACGCCAAGATGTGATTGAAGCTGTAGAAGCTGGACAGTTCCATGTGCATGCGATTGATACAATTGATCAAGCATTAGAAATTCTGATGGCTCGACCAGTGGGAACACTCGATAAAAAAGGTCGATATAGTAAAAATTCCATCTATGCCGCAGTTATGGAGCAACTGGAATATTGGCAAGCAATTGAAGATGGCGAAGCTGTCGAAGATGATGAGCCTAAGAAAAAGAAAAAGCGTAAAAAAACCAAGAAAGACCAAACCGAGTCTAAATCTGTGGATGAAACAGTTGAAGTAAAATCACTTAAGTCTCATGCTAAAGTAAAAGCTAGACGCAAATAAGTAAGAAAGCCATGTTTCCAAGGAAACATGGCTTTTAAAATTTAGAGCGACATCTCGCTGATGACTAAGCAACTCCTTGTAAGGAACGTCCTCCTGGAAGTTGCGCAAAATATTGCTTCAGTGCATCAATGCAACGATGGACTTTGACTGGGTATTGTTCACGCTTTGAAGTTAATGCTTGTAATGTATACGTCGGTAATTGCCAATCAGGTAGAACTTCAACCAAAGAACCGCTCACTAATTCTTTTTGCACATCCATATACAGAATACGTGCGATCCCTAAGCCTTGCTGGCATAATGATTTAGCGACAAAAACATTATTTGTTCCTAAACGGGTTTGCATTTCCACATTCACATTTTCCCCACTCAAACCATGGCGAAAAGTGAAATGCTGAAAGTTCTGCATTAAAGTGACAGGCAGTAATTCATGGTGAATCAAATCTTCTGGTCGCGTAATCGGAGGCGATTGATTTAAATAGCTTGGGGAGGCAACCAAAATCTGATCTACACGTGCCAATGGAACGACCGTCAATTGTGGATCATCTACTTTAAGACTCATCCGAATCGCAATATCAATTCTTTCTGATATTAAATCAATATAGCGATGATCCGCTTCAAAATGAACCGCTAAACCTTTATGAGCGGACATCCAATGAGACAGCGCGGGAACCACATGCAATGCACCCAATTCTGGTGTTGTCGCAATACGTAAATCCCCAACAAGATCATCACGCAGCTCATTAATTCTAATTTTTCCACGCTCTGCTGCTGCCAACATTTCCTGACAACTTAAAAAAAATGCTTGTCCTGCCTCTGTTAAGCTCAACTTTCTAGTGGAACGATGAAGTAAGGTAACATCCATTTCTTGCTCTAATGAGCGAATTTGCTGGCTCACTGCGCTTGTTGTTATTCCTAAGTCTCTAGCTGCCCCGCTAAATGAACTTTTTTCTACAACGCAAGCAAAAACCCCCATTGCACGCAATTGATCTAACATACACATCCCTCTCAATTTATTAATATGCTTATTGTTCTAATAAAAGCAAACACATTGAGTATACAGAGAAGTCTATTGATAGACTAGTGATTATTAACAATTTGTTGAAAGTTTGTTAGGGCCTTTTAAAAGGCCCTAACAATAAAATTAGTTTGGTACAACCGTTGTTGGATTGATTGGTTTACCATCTAAACGGACTTGAAACTCTAGCATGACACGTGAAGCCCCAGATGACCCCATTTCGGCAATTTTTTGCCCTGCAGTCACATTATCACCGCTCTTGACCAACATTTTGCTGTTATGTGCATAGGCAGTGATGTAACCATCAACATGCTTCACCAAGACCAAATTACCGTATTCTTTTAAGCCGTCAGCAGCATAAACCACTTGTCCATTTGCAGCAGCAAACACAGGATCACCAACGTTGCCTCCATAGCGCGTACCTTTCACGTTACTCGCCAGATTAAATCCTTGAATCACTGGACCATTTGATGGTTTTACCCAACGTAGCCCACTTGCCAATGTTGATGGTGGTGTTACTGGAACAACAGGGCGTTGTTGTGTTGGGGTAACAGGTCTAACTGGTGGTGGCGCAACTTGCTGTTGTGTCGGAATATTAATACTTTGACGCTGAATAGGTGCTGCCTGATTCATTGCTTGTGTTGATGTGGTGCGTTGAGCGGCTGAACCTTTTAAACGTAAGGATTGATTAACATAAATTCGATATGGCGGTGCGATATCATTTATTGCTGCGATATCGAGATAGTTCATACCATAACGATTTGCAATCCCACTCAAAGTATCACCAGAACGAACTGTGTAATAGTTTGGAGCATTCACATGGCTCGCCCCACCACCACTTACTTGAGGTTTAGATGCACAACCGCTGACAATAGCCGCCGTAACAACAGCCATAGACAATACGATTGTTTTGACCATTTTTTTTGACTGAAAAATCGAGACGTGGTTTAAGTGCATCTTCGCCCTCATCGAAAAATCCTTAATCTATTTTCGCCTTAGAGTACCAAAAAAGTGAGAAAAAACGAGTATTCACGCACGATATTCACAAAGTTATAACATTCACATGACTAACCATTCACGTGATTATGCAAATTATCTAACACCTCATAGTTGGTTGCATCCATTTGAATCGGAGTAATACTGACATAGCCATTTGAAACAGCAAAAAAGTCAGATTGAATATGGCTGCTCGATGCAGGATGTCGCTCCAGTACAGCTTCTCCTGCCAAACCGATCCAAAATACTTGACGTCCACGAGGATCCACATGACTACTAATCGGCTTGGATTGTCCTCGGCGTCCTTGATAAGTTACTTTGGTGCCCTTAATTTGTTCAACATCAGGAATGTTGATATTAAAAATATGACGAGGCGGTAAAATCGGTAAGCCTTGGGCAATAAAATCATGTACCCATTGTGCAGCTCTAGCGTAATCTTGCGGCTGCTCATAAGAGCGTACATTTGAACCAGCAAGTGAGACAGCAATTGCAGGATGCTTCATTAAACGGCCTTCAAATGCAGCCCCTACTGTTCCAGAATACAATACATCATCACCCAAATTTGCACCGCTATTGATACCACTCACGACGAGATCAAATTCGAAATCAAATAAACCATTCATGGACAAATAAACACAATCTGCTGGTGTCCCATTTACTGCCCATACGTCTTTGGAAATCTGAACAGGTCGCAAAGGACGGTCGAGTGTTAAGGCACTTGAATAACCACTTCGCTCACTTTCAGGTGCAACTACAACAACACGGCCTAATGGTTTTAATGCATGAGCCAACGCTTGAAGCCCTGGGGCAAAAACACCATCATCATTTGCAATCAAAATATTCACTACGTTCTCATCTCTTCAATTTTGGGCGATTGCTACTTCAAACCTATCGGTAGAATATGTCAATAGCCCTTTTACTACTCAGTTTTCATAATTGAATTATTCCTTCAATTATATATATTTACCACTTCATAGTATTAGAAATTTATGCAGCCATGAGACATTTATCTAAATTTATTCGTATTATTGGGGTTAGCTTCTCACTTTTTACAGCTCAAGCAATTTTTGCAGAAGCAATTTCGGTTCAAGAAGCGGATGCGCTGATTAAAGATGATATCGCGAACGCTCAAGTTTTGATCGAGATGTGCCCAAAACTGATTGGGAAAAATGCTAAATTTGATCAAAACATCAATCAGATCATTGCATCGTATTTAGAAGGATATTCAAATAAATCAGCATCATTGCAAAGCCTTCAAACGGATAATGATTTTAAAATATCATTAAAAGAAGCACGAGCGGCAGCGAAAGAAGTTGATCAAGCTGAACAGAAGTCTGTTTGTGAAGATGTACTTAATTTTGAAGGTTAATTAACCTTGAATGTGGTAGCTTAGTTTAGCAATCTAAAACCAAGCTACCAATTTATATAAATAGAAAATCATATTTAAAATGCTTGATTATTTTTGATTCAGAATATTGAATCCAAGCCTTATTTATTCATCTCTTCAATTACCAAGCATTAGGTTCTCGAACCATGTGAATAATATTGGCTGGACTGCTAATCCATCCTCCTTTAAATCCTTCTGGCAAAGGTTCAATTTCATCACAGCGCGCAACGCCAGCATCATTAAGATATTTTGCAGCCTCTGAAAAATTATCAGTAAATAGTTCTAGCCAAAGCTCTGCCTGACTTATTTTAGGTGCCGTATCGATCCATAATTTTACTGGACCAAACTCAAAACCAATCTCTGATCCTTTATCCGTAATTGGTTTAAGACCAAGCACATCACGATAAAAAGCAACTGTTGCTTCAAATTGATGTGGTGGAAGCTTCAGTGCAATCAACACCACCACAAAATTTAGTTGTCATTATACTGCTCCTCATTAAGGTTTTTTTCTTGTTTTTACTAGGATTTGTCAATATCAAACGCCAAGATTGGATTTAAAATCACATTTCCTCCATTGTTCCTACAGCAAGTATACAATTTTATTTTTCGGCTATGCTAAGTTATGCAAACTATGTAAACCCTGATTTGAGTTTAGCTTGTTATGAAGAAAAATGTTTTTAAAACGCTAAGTTTGTCTTTGCTGATTGCGTCAAGTGCATTCGCATCAACTACTTTTGCAGCCAATGCAAAACAAGAGTCAGAAAATATTGATGTCACTTCAACGGTACAAAGTACAACGCAAGAAGAACTTGCAGCAATCTATGTACTTTCTGAAATTTGTCCAAAATTGATTGATGAGGATAAAAAATTTAGCCAAGGTTATGAACGCTTAGTTAAAGAATATTTACCTAAAGAATCTAAAGCTGTGGATGTATTAAATACACGAGCCAAAGCTAAAGATTTCCAAAAATTCCTCGTTGAAGCACGCAAAGATGCAAGTGCCGCAACTCAAGCGCAAAATCGTCAAATTTGCGAAGATGTTCAAAACTATAAATGAAATATTGATAACACCTTATCTGGAATCAGCGCTCCATAAGTCTTAGTTACAATACTGTATGAAAAAGCCGACTTCCCCCATAGAAGTCGGCTTTGCTTTGCCCTAAAATGCTAGGCTCATCTGCACCATATAAGATATTGGAACTACCTAGAATGACTCGAAAAAGCGCTCTTGCTGCATTATTACTTTTGCCAAGCTTTTCATATGCAGCGACTGTCCTATCTGCTCCACCAGAATTAAATAATAAATCCTATGTATTAATGGATTATGAAACTGGACAGATTCTCGCTGCAAAAAATGAAGATGAAAAACTTGCACCCGCATCTATGACAAAGATGATGACGAGCTTCATCATTGAACAAAAATTATTACAAGGCAAATTAACAGAAGACGAACATGTACGCATGAATGAATCAGCATGGTGCCGTGGCAGCAGCGCTGAATCTTGTATGTATGTTCCGTTGAATGGCACTGCGACTGTATTGGAAATGCTACGCGGCATTATCGTTCAATCTGGTAATGATGCATCAAAAGCAATGGCTGAACACATTGCGGGCAATGAAGGTACATTTGCTCACATGATGAACCAAGAAGCCAAACGTCTTGGCATGACCAATACCAACTTCGTGAACTCAACGGGTATGCCTGCGGAAGGTCATTATTCGACTGCTAAAGATATGGCGATCTTGGCTCAGCATATTATTAAAGATAGTTCGAAATATTACCCAATTTATTCTGAAAAAGAATTTACCTTTAATGGGATCAAACAAGGTAACCGTAACGCTTTGCTCTATACAGACCCAAGTGTTGATGGTTTAAAAACAGGTCACACCAGTGAAGCTGGCTTCTGCTTAACAACCTCAAGCAAACGTGGTCCGATGCGTTTGATCTCGGTGATCTTTGGTACACCAAGCATGAACGAACGTGCAAATCAAACACGTGCGTTGTTAGCTTGGGGCTTTGCGAACTTTGAAACTGCAAATGTCCAACCTGCCAACCAAGCAATCGCTAAAGCAAAAGTCTGGTTTGGTAAGGAAGATGAAGTACAGATTGGGCTAGCTGAAAACTTCAATGTGACGATGCCGAAAGGTCAAGCCGATAAAATCAAAACACAACTTGTGGTTCAACCTCAGCTCAATGCGCCTTTAGCACAAGGTCAAGTGATCGGGAAATTGGTTGCAAGTCTTGATGGCAAAGTCATCGCTGAAAAACCTTTGGTTGCACTAAAACCTGTTGAAGAAGCTGGCTTCTTTGCACGCATGATCGATCGTATCAAGCTATTCTTTAGCAGCTTTTTCTAAGCCCTGACTTTTGAATAGTTAATTTAAGCATTCAGGCTGTTTAGTCTGAATGCTTTTTTACTTTATAATTCCACTATCGTTTATCTTGGTTGATCCCATGACTAAAAACATTCGCTCTTATTTAGACCAAACACCAGATATTGATGCAAGCTGTTATATTGACGATATGTCTGTCGTGATTGGTGATGTCAAATTAGCTGAGAATGTTTCGGTTTGGCCTTTTGCGGTCATTCGTGGCGATGTGAACTCGATTCAGATTGGCAAAAATAGTAATGTACAGGATCATTGTATGTTGCATGTCAGCCATAAAAATCAATCTAAACCAAACGGTTCACCTTTAGTGATTGGTGAAGATGTGACTGTTGGGCATCATGTGACTTTACATGGTTGTACCATTGGTAATCGCGTACTAATCGGCATTAATACCGTAGTTTTAGATGACGTGATTATTGAGGATGATGTGATGATCGGTGCTGGCAGCCTAGTTCCTCCCCGTAAAGTTTTAAAAAGTGGTTATCTTTATGTTGGTAGTCCCGTGCAACAAGTTCGTCCTCTCACAGATAAAGAAAAAGCATTTTTACCCTATTCAGCACAGAATTATGTGAAAGTGAAGAATGATTATCTCTCAATAAAATAATTTTAGGCTAAATTAATGAATATTGGCAAAGAAGATTTTTATTTTTCTATTTTAGAGCAAAAAATTGAAAATAAATTCCTGTTTCCTATTAAAATTAATATTAATGGACTTTGTTTTGGCACCTTTGATTCACCTACATATATGCCGAGTTTTATTGCATCCTTAAAATCTTTAATTGAAAATAAATATTTATTAAACAATGAATTAAATAAAATCAACTTTTTAGATAAAATTTTTATAAACAATGATTTTATCGATAATTACTATTTTACTTTAGAAGAAACATTTGATGACTTCTCAAAAAGAGCAGCAAGAAATGACAGGTTTGTTTTCTTTCTATTTCAACTACATGAAGATCCTTTTTTTACATACCCTAACTTAGACGTTGGTAGAGTCTATGCCGAAAGTGTTCCAATCGATTCCGTTAAGTTTGCAGTTAAAGAGTTAATCAAATATAGAAATCAATATTTTTAGTTTTAATGCGCTAGTAGATTGAAAAGTTAATCAATACCATCCCGTAGCCAAAAACTCACAAATTTTGTAGAATACGTTTTTTAAAATCATGGTGCTTTCTATGACCGCTTGGACACCTCATGTCACAGTCGCCACTGTAGTCGAAAAAGACGGACGTTTTTTGTTTGTCGAAGAACACAGTGAGGGCTATGTACATACTGTGTTTAACCAACCTGCTGGTCATGTCGAATGCGGTGAAACCATTATCGAGGCAGCGATCCGTGAGACCTTAGAAGAAACAGGTCATCATGTTGAAGTTGATCACTTACTCGGTATTTATACCTATACACCTCCAATGTTTCCTGATCGTACCTATTACCGTTTTTGCTTTTTAGCACATGTCACTTCAGTTGAAGAAAATGCGCAACTGGATACAGGTATTGTCAGTGCAGTATGGATGAACTTGGATGAGCTACAAGAAACAGCTCGTGCACGTAGCCCATTGGTTTTAAAAGCTGTTCAAGATGCCCTCGCTGGCAAGAAATATCCTCTATCGCTTATTTATGAGCACCCTTTTTCTCCCTCATTAACTTCTCATTTGGATGCTTAATTAGATGCAACAACGTGTCATCGTCGGTATGTCTGGTGGTGTAGACTCCTCTGTTTCTGCCGCGCTTTTACTTCAACAAGGATATCAAGTTGAAGGTCTTTTCATGAAAAACTGGGAAGAAGATGATGGTACGGAATACTGCACAGCACTTGAAGACTTGGCGGATGCGCAAGCCGTAGCAGATAAAATCGGGATCAAACTGCATACAGCAAATTTTGCAATGGAATACTGGGATCGTGTATTCGAGCATTTCTTAGCAGAATATGCCGCTGGTCGCACGCCTAACCCTGATATTCTCTGTAATAAAGAAATCAAATTCCGCGCATTCCTTGATCATGCGATGACATTGGGTGCTGACTTCATTGCAACCGGTCATTACGCACGTCGTGGTACGAGTACGCAAAATTCACGTGGTGAAACTTACGCGCCATTACTACGCGGCGTTGATAATAATAAAGATCAAACCTATTTCTTACATGCAGTGCATGGCCGTGAAATCAACAAGACGCTATTCCCTGTTGGTGAAATTGAAAAACCTCAAGTTCGAAAAATCGCTGAAGAACTAGATCTCGCTACAGCCAAGAAAAAAGATTCAACAGGGATCTGTTTTATTGGTGAGCGTCGTTTTAGTGATTTCTTAAAACAATACCTCCCTGCTCAAGCTGGAAAAATTGTTTTAGACAATGGTAAAGAAGTTGGTGAACATCACGGCTTAATGTACTATACGCTGGGTCAGCGAGGCGGTATCGGGATTGGTGGTATGAAAGGTGCACAAGAAGGTGCATGGTTCGTATTACACAAAGATGTTGCCAATAACCGACTAGTGATTGGTCAAGGCCATGAACATCCATTGATGCAAAGTACGCAACTTTGGAGCGAGTCGATTGACTGGGTTGCTGGTGAACAGGAAATTCCAACATCAGGTTTCCGATGCACTGCCAAAACGCGTTATCGACAACCTGATCAAGCGTGTACAATTTACCGTGATGATCATAACGAAAATGGTATTCGTGTTGAATTTGACGAACCACAAAGAGCCGTTACTCCTGGGCAAAGTGTGGTGTTTTACTCAGGAGAGGTCTGCTTAGGCGGTGGCGTAATTCACCACACTAATGCACCTCAACCCGATTTTATCTAAGGATATTGGAAGCGTAGCATGGCGGAGTTCCCATTTCAGCCCAACCAAGCGTTGAATGTTCAACAAAACCGTGCTTTGGCATTGGCTGCAGTTTTTCAGGCAACCCAGTTGACACATATGACAGCCATGTCTGGTCAACAAAGTATTGGGGAAAGTGGTAACTTCTATTTTGAACTCCTCGTCAAAGCCAGCCTAAATATCCGTCCAACAAATAATAATGCAAAACAGACCTTAGATTTTTTTAACCAGCTTGCCGATATTTCCTTAGGATTAAAAACATTAGAAGGCTGTATTACCCAGCCTTTTAATACTGCACCAAAATCTCGAATTCCTAAACTTAGTAATACTAAACTGCCAATGTCTTATGCGATGGCATTGTTGCAGTTGGAAAAAAAGGTCTATAGCAATCCCGAATACGTTAAAATTATTGAAAAATCTCAACAAAAAATCCTCAAACAGTTGTCTTTTTTCGATAACAATTATTTGCATCCAAGTGTCATTGCCAGTTTGGCACAAACATATGTTGAAACTGCTGGGCAAATCAATCCACGTATTCTCGTTCGTGGTAATGCTGAAGCATTTAAAGATATTAATCATACCAATCGAATCCGAGCATGTTTGTTTACGGGCATACAATTGGCGCATTTATGGCGACAACTCGGTGGTAGTTCATGGACGATGGTTTTCAGAAAACGTAAGTTGTTGAACGATATTCAAGCTCTCGCTCGTTTGCAGTATCAGGTGGTTTAAACCGATGCTTCAACGAATTTATTTTTATGTTTATTCCAAGATTAAGGAATCTGTATGAATGCTTTAACCGCACTCTCACCACTTGATGGACGTTATGCAAGCAAATGCGATGCACTACGCCCTTTTTTGTCTGAGTTTGGTTTAATCCACGCTCGTGTCACTGTTGAAGTGCGTTGGTTACAAGCACTTGCAAATCGTGCAGAAATTATCGAAGTACCAGCTTTCTCTGCTGAAACCAATGCCGCTTTAGATGCGATTGTTGCTGATTTCTCTGAAGAAGATGCCAATCGTATTAAAGAGATCGAACGTACAACTAATCACGATGTGAAAGCAGTTGAATATTTCCTTAAGGAAAAAATTGCCAACATCGACGAATTAAAAAATGCAGGTGAATTTATTCATTTCGCATGTACTTCTGAAGACATCAACAACTTGTCTCATGCATTGATGCTTAAAAATGGTCGTGAAGTTTTAGTTGCAAGCATGAAGCAAATTCTGAATGCAATCTCTACTTTGGCAACCACACATGCTGAACAACCAATGTTGTCTCGTACACATGGTCAAACTGCTAGCCCAACAACTTTGGGTAAAGAAATGGCAAACGTTGCATATCGTTTAGCGCGCCAAATCAAGCAATTTGAAAATGTTGAATTATTGGGCAAAATCAATGGTGCTGTAGGTAACTACAACGCTCACCTTTCTGCTTATCCAGAAATTGATTGGGCTGCACATGCGCAAGCATTTGTTGAGTCTTTAGGTTTAAGCTTCAACCCATACACCACACAAATTGAGCCACATGATTACATGGCTGAATTGTTTGATGCATTGCGTCGTTATAACACGATCTTGATCGACTTTAACCGTGATGTTTGGGGTTATATTTCGCTTGGTTACTTCAAGCAAAAATTAAAAGATGGTGAAGTGGGTTCATCAACGATGCCTCATAAAGTAAACCCAATTGACTTCGAAAACTCAGAAGGTAACTTAGGTATCGCAAATGCGGTATTGGGTCACTTAGGTGAAAAACTTCCAGTTTCTCGTTGGCAGCGTGACCTAACCGATTCAACTGTTCTTCGTAACATGGGTGTTGGTTTTGCGCAAAGCTTGATTGCTTTTGATGCTTGCTTAAAGGGTATTGGTAAACTTGAACTCAATGCGAACCGTTTAAATGAAGATTTAGACCAAGCACAAGAAGTTCTTGCTGAGCCGATCCAAACGGTTATGCGTCGTTATAACGTTGAAAAACCTTACGAAAAACTAAAAGCGCTTACTCGTGGTCAAGCCATGACACGTGACATGATGGTGAACTTCGTAAATGGTGATGAGCTTCTTCAAGTTCCAGCTGATGAACGTGCTCGTTTAGCAGAGCTTACACCTGCAACATATACAGGTAATGCTGCTGAACAAGCAAAACAAATCAATGATTTGATCAGCAAAATCTAAGCTGACAACTCATTCATAAAAAAGCAAAGCCTCGGCTTTGCTTTTTTATTTTTCTATACTTAGGAAGTTTAAAAACTAAAACCAATATTTAAGTTGATACGATAAAGCCATTTATCACTGTTTGGAGAAACAGTTGAGGTAAAGCCCGTGGCATTGGTTGCACCACCGATAATATTGGCGTTTTTACCCCATGTATAATCCGCCCACACCATGAAAGGTGAAGCAATAAACATCATGCCAGTGGTATTCATTTGAGAATCTGACCAATCCTCACGTTTTTTATCGAAATAACTATAATCATTGTAGAAACGGATCGCTTTTAGTTTCCCCATGTCTTGTACAGGTAATGTATAAGCGAGGTTTAAACTCGCAATGGTTCCTTCGGAAGCAATGAAGTAAGCTGGCGTTAAACCATTCGCTCCCATTAAAGTCTTATCGTTGTTTACACCATCAGGATTTTTTGCATCATATTGATAATGAATCACTGAGCTTTGTAAATTAAAACGCTTGTAATTATTATCTGTATGCAGTCCCACAGCATAGTACTTACCATTTTTATCTGTGATCTTGTTGTGTAGCTGAGCAATAGCACCTGATACACCAAATTCTTGCTTGCCAAATTCGGTTTCTAACTTACGAACAATCCTTGTATTCACTTGATGACGTTTTTCATTTTGATAGCCTTGTTGTGTTGGGAATGCATTTTCAGCTAAATCATCATAGGTGGCACTTTCAGGAGAATAACGAAGATTGGTTGCGAGCATCTCAGGATAATAGCCTAGCTTCATGTCCCATTCTTTACTCTGAAAATTCCAATTCAAGCCTGGAGCGATGTTATTCCCATAACCCAAAAAGAATGGAATATGATAAGTCCAACCATTTTGTGGATAAGGATAAATTGCAAAGGGTTTATAGACAAAACCAGCTTCTATGCTGTTATTTTCATCCAAATGATAACCCACATAGGCTTTTTCTACCGAGCGCTTACCTTGATCTTGAAAGAGGTAACTGGCATTAAAATAGGCATCATCAAACTTGCCTTTCAGATCGACTCGGAAAATATCAAAATAGAGTTTTCCAAAACCACCATTTGGCCCCTCCCAATTTTCGTAACGTTGATTTAAACGCACTACGCCACCCAGTTTGACAGAATCCGTCCCATCTTCACTTTTCCATTCTAGTGCTGAACTTTGTGCAAATGCATGAGATGCTGTACCCAAATAACATGCAGTAAGCATCGCGACCATCATTGTCTTTTTCATATCATGTTCCTTCGCTTTGATACCAACCATCCTGTTGGTTCTGTTTTTTGTTTTACCTGTAAAACATAGTTTTTATCGATTTGTAGACAAAAATTTTTGCCTACAAATCATTCTTCAGCAGTGCTACTACCTAGCAATGCTGAGATGGATTAATACAATTTCTTCTGTGGAGGACCTGCAAAGTTGAGTGGCCCAATTGAATGCATATCCAGTTCAATCACACTTGGACCTTGGAAATCAACTGCTTGCTGAATCACTGTTTTAAACTCTTCTGCACTGCCGACTTTCCAGCTTTTCACGCCCATCGCCTCACCCAATGCTTGGTAATCAGGTGTGTGTAATTCGTTGAAATACTGACGACCACCGAAGTAATTATTTTGAATACCGCGCATAACCCCATAACCACCATCATTCATGACCATCAGCACCAAATTGGTATTTTCTTGCGCCATCGTCGCAATCTCACCAATACCCAACATCAAACCACCATCACCAACTAAACCGATCACTTTTTTGTCTGGATTGGCAATTGAAGCACCAATTGCTGTTGCTAAACCGAGACCAATCGCCCCTGCTAAAGAGTGAATATTTTGATTCGGTGCTTGCACTGGGAACAATCGACTGCCCCATGTACTACCTGACATCGTAATATCACGAACAAAAATTCCATCTTGTGGTAGTGCTGCACGAAGGTGATCACAGATCAACGCATATTGGTCAAGCTGTGTACGCAAAGCATTGATTGCTGCCTGTTTCGCATCGACAACAGCTGCATCATATTCAGTATCTATTTTAGATACACCTACTAAACCTGTGAGAATACGTTGCAATACATCTTTTGCATCACCACAAATGAAATTACGAATTTTGTAATTACGTTGTTGTGCAACAGGATTAGCATCGACCTGAATAATATTGTCAGGGAATTGCACTGAATAGGTCTTGGTTTCATTACTACGTAAGCGAGAACCAACAACAACCAATAAATCAGCATCTTTTAAAAGCTGTTCAACGCCTGCTGAGTTATGGAATGCACCTAGGCTACGTGGATGGTCATCTGCTAGCACACCACGCGCATGGGTTGAAGATACTACTGGAATACCCACGTCAGCAATCGCTTTGACTTCATCCACACTATTGAGCGTTCCACCACCGATCCAAAAAATTGGACGTTTGGCTTTTTTGATTTCATCAATGATCAAATCAACTTCAACTTGATCTGCTTGTGGCAATTCAAGTGCTTTGACTGGACCTAGATTCAGGGGTAAATCAATTTCTGCTGCTTGAACATCAATCGGTAGCTCAACACTAACAGGCCCCATTGGGACAGTAGTCGCTACACGAATTGCTTCACGAATCACGCCTACCGCATTGTCAGGGCTAGTAATACGAAAAGCAGCTTTGCTCGATGCACGTAAGAAAGTCAGTTGATCTTTGGTCTCATGAATAAAACTCGCATCTCGATCTAAATATTCACGTTCAACTTGACCTGTTAAATGCAATACTGGACTACCTGCATTCATCGCTTCAATCAATGAACCCACAGCATTCCCTGCACCTGCACCAGTACTGGTCAAGGCGACACCTAAACCTTTAAAGCGTGAATGACCATCTGCCATCGTCACCGCACCTGCTTCACCACGTGCTGCGACGAAACGAATTTTTTCACGACGACCGACTGCATCAGCAATTGGCAAGTTGTGAATTGAAATAACGCCGTAGATACTATCAACTTGGTGCGCCTCTAAAACACGAGCGATTGCTTCGCCTACATTTACACGTTCTGTCATTACTGTATTCCTCAAAAATTTTATTTCATTCCATGAATTTATTAATCGCACCAAGGATTTGGCTGTTCGCTTAATCCCATATAAATGCTTTTTTGTTGCATATACGCCAAGATGCCTAAACGACCTTTTTCACGCCCAATTCCACTTTCTTTGAAACCACCAAAAGGGGCAGAAATCGAGAATTTTTTGTAGGTATTGATCCAGACTGTTCCCACTTCCAAAGCACGTGCAAGTTGCCAAGCTTTACGATAGTTTTCAGTCCAAATCCCTGCGGCTAAACCAAAACAACTGTCATTGGCTTGTGCAATCAAATCGGCTTCATCGTCATATTTCATCACCACCAACACAGGACCAAAGATTTCTTCCTGACAGGTTTGAGCTGAGTTGTCGAGGCCTGTGATAATGGTCGGTAAATAGAAACTACCTTTTGCCAATTCACCATCCGTCAATGCCTGACCACCAACCAAAACTTGACCACCTTCTTTTTTGGCTAACTGAACATAAGCATCGACTGAGCCTAAATGTTTCGGATTGATCAAAGAACCTAAATGCACACCTGCGGTTTCAGGATGTCCTACGCGCAAGCCTTTGGTAATTTCAACTAGACGTGTTAAGAATTGATCATAAATACTGCGATGCACAAATAAGCGTGATCCAGCAATACATGCCTGTCCTGCTGAACTAAAAATGCCATAAGCCACACCTTTTGCTGCAAGCTCAATATCAGCATCTTGCATCACAATCGTTGGTGATTTTCCGCCAAGTTCTAAAGACGTTGTAATCAACTTGTCAGCGGCAATATGTGCTAAATGACGACCTGTACTGGTTCCACCTGTAAATGAAATTTTGCGTACTAATGGGTGCTTTACGATTGCATCACCAATCACAGAACCACGTCCTACGAGCACACTCAATAAACCTTTAGGCAAACCAGCTTCTTCAAAGATTTTTGCTAATTCCAATGCGATTAAAGAAGTCACTTCTGCTGGTTTCAAAATGACTGCATTACCGCCAGCAAGCGCAGGTGCTAGCTTCTGTACTTCGCTGGCAATCGGTGAGTTCCACGGTGTAATCGCTGCCACAACACCCACAGGTTCATGCACACTCACGGTCATAAAGTCTGGCGCACGTTGTGTGGTTAATTCATCATTTAGTGTCTCGCAGGCTGCTGCCACATAACGCGCTGTTGCCGCTGCACTTAGAGTTAAAGCGCGCGTTTCAGCCAATGGTTTACCATTATCACGGGTTTGTAGCTTGGATAGCTCATCCACACGCGCTTCAATAATGTCAGCCACTTTATACAAAATCCGCGCACGTTCATGCGGTAGACTGTTACGCCAGTCCGCCTGACGCCATGCCAAATCAGCCTTTTCAATCGCTTCATTGACATCATCTAAACTCGCCGTTGAAATCTCAGCATTTACAGATTGATCTGCTGGAAACAGACTTTGAATCGTGTCGCCTCGACCTAATCGCCATTCACCAGCGATATAAATTTCCTTTACCATGATCAAATCCTTTAAATCTGAATTGCTTGAACACTATTGCGACAGGCACGAATCACACTGAGTGCAGCCAATGTCGAGGTTTTCGGGTTACTCGCCAAAGGCACACCGACCAATTCAATCGTCATTTCACCAAATACACCTTCTGCCACGATGGTGTGCTTGTTTTTATTGATGTTTGGGTCAACCGTCAGTTCCACCATGGTTTCATCCATTCCCAAACCTGCAAGCGCAATCGTCGCCGCAACATTGGCATTGGCTGGAAACTTCAATGCAGCTTCACGCGCTGTACCACGGAAAAAAACGGTTGCTTCACTCACCTGATCTAAATCAACCAATTGCTCTGCATAACTGCCACGCCAACTTCTTGGACTCTTGCATCCTTTGTATGTGACCTTTTCCAAGCCACCTTCTTTAGCCGCTGATATCCCATCAATTCCGGCAATCGCACCTGCCAAAAGATGTAAATGGGCATCATGCTGTTCAGCGGTATTTTTTAACTGGATCAGAAACTCGTTATCCGCCAAAGTCCCAACCGAGATCAAGCCGATAGTCCAACCCTTTTCCAATACTTTTTGCGCATGCTCTTTCACCGCAGCTTGGCCGGCAACTTCAATCACGTAATCAGGTGTGCCCTGACATTGATCAATCGAGCTAATCACTTGCACGTCAGGAGCAACTTGCGCTTGAACTTTTTCAACACTCCGTGCTGGTACCACAATCCATTTAAGTTGTAAGTCTTGCGGCATATGGGCATACACTTCTGCTGCCATCGCGCCAAAACCAATCATCATCAACTGTTTCATGTGCACACCTTATAAATGCTTATTAAATCCACCAGAGACATCGAGTGTTGAACCTGTGGTATAGGATGCTAAAGGCGATGCGAGAAAGACCAAGGCACGTGCTGGTTCTTCAGGCTTACCTAAACGTTGCATCGGGATACCACGATTTTTAGCAATATTGCCGGTCCACTGTTCCCACGTTGCATTTGGATCAGAACGCGTTTCAAAACGGCGTTTCCACTGTGCTGACTCCACCATACCCAGTAAAATGGAGTTCACGCGGACACCATATTGGGTAAATTCATGTGCCAGTGAATGCGTTAAATTTAATAACGCTGCACGTGCAGATGAGGTTGCAATCATGTGCGGTTCAGGTTGCAACGCTAACAATGAGTTCACATTGGTGATTGAGCCACATGCAGACTGTTTTAAATCATCTAAAAATGCACGAACGGGATGTAATACACTGAAATACTTCAGCTCAATCTCTTTCATCCAATCTTCATCTTGGGTATTTTCAAAATTTGACACACGACCTTGACCCGCGTTATTGATCAACATGTCAACATTGCCTAAGTTTTGCTTGACATCTTGTGCAAATCGTTTGACATCTTCTTTGTCCAAAACATTGCAGATACTGGTGTAAATATTGGCATGAGGATATTTCTCTAAAATATAAAGTTTTGATACCGCTAGACGCGCTTCATCTCGACCACACCACGCGACCTTTGCACCTTCTGCAACTAAAATTTCCACAGCAGCCAAACCAATGCCTGAGGAGCCACCTGTTACAACTGCTACTTTTCCTTCAACTTGGAAGCTCATATCCATATCTCTCGTTTAATTAATTTGCCGATAAAACAATGTCGTTAAACTGATCAGGTTGATCGACATAACTCAGATGACCTGCATCTGTAATGAGATGACATCGGCTCAATTGCATTTCCACAGCCAGCTCCATGATGGCTTGAGCAGGCGTGATTTCATCCTTGTCACCAGCAATCACCACACATGGAACTTTGATATCTGTTAAATAATTTCTAATCTCGTCATACGCCAACAAATACGATGCTCGCGTAAAACCGTCTAAAGTGAGCTGCCCCATCACTTCACCAACCAATGCCAGTGCTTGAGGGTCTTGTTTATAAATTAAATGTGGACCACGGCTTGCCGCCATCCCCGCATTGCCCAAACTTTTCAATAGATTTGGGCGTTTCTGATAAACCTGTGCTTTGGTGTCTTCATCCGATCGTTGATAACCCTGCGCTGCATTGGCAATGATTAAGGTTTCAACACGTTCAGGATATAGATGGGCAAAAGCACTTGCCTGTAATGCACCTAATGAATGACCTACAATGATGGCTTTAGAAATCGCCAATGCATCCATGATCGCCAGCACACGCTGAGCATAATCGGTTGCATTTGGCTGTTCCGTATTTAAACCCTCAGATAAGCCATAACCCGGTGCATCCCAAGCAATGACATGAAAGTGATGACTAAGGACATTAAGCTGATTGACCCATGATGCAGAACCAGAGCTGATACCATGTAAAAGAATCAGCGTTTGGCCTTGTCCAGCTTCGCGATAGGCTTGCAGCTGACCATCGATCTCAATGGTTTTCACTGGGTATTGGGCTAATGTGTCAATCAAAGTCATCACTTCATTCCTTTTTACAGTTAATCGCGTTGATTAACGTTTGATTTGAGACAATGGATGCTCAGGTGGATAGTTTGGAATAGTTGGTTTTCCAGCACCCAACATCACACACATCAAGGCATCTTCCTGACCAGGGTTAAACAAGCCACGATAAATACCTGGCGGAATTGAAATCAGATCACGCTCTTTCAATTTGGTTTGAAATTTTTCACCGTTATGCTCAATGAACAGATCAATCTCGCCACGTAACATGAAAAACACTTCTTCAACATCGTGATGGATATGCAAAGGACCTTCACATTGCGCAGGTAAAACCATGGTTGAAAAAGTAAAGTTTTCAGCTGGAACCGTGTTGCCATCATTGACTACACCTGTTGCCCCCTGTTCCCATATAACGCATTTGAGCACGACGATATTTCGGGTCATAATCTGCTTGGAATTTCAACGCATCGAAATCATATTTACGTGTTTCAAAACGTGCGATACGTGTGTTTAACCAATCTTCCAAACTAGCGCCTTCAGGCTGTTTCCATGATTCAAATTGTTGAGTAGACATGTTTAACTCCTAGATTTTTGATGAATAGTTTGATTAATAACGTTTCAATAAAGGAAGCAAGAAGAACGACCCAATCACGGCAACTGCTGCTAAGAAGGTAATTCCTAAATTAAAACTGTTTGTTTGCATCACGATGTAACCGATAAGAACTGGGGCAATTGCACTGGCAAAATTGCCCATTCCATTGAATATTCCACCTGCGGTTGCACCGACATCCGCCGTCGTCACTCGTGCAAGTAATGCAAAGACTGCGGCGACACCAAAACCCCACGCCATTGCACTGAAAGACATCGCCGCGATGACCAAAAATGGATTGGTCATAATCACCATGACGTACATGAAAATACCTGCCACCAATAAGCCACCAAAAACTTGGATCGCACGGCGTCCGGTCTTGTCAGATAAGAATGCGCCGATGATTTCACCAATAAGCATCGCAATGAATGGAAAACTTGAATAAATACCAAACTCTTTAAGATTGAAGCCTTTGTCTTGGATTAGATACGATGGAACCCAACTGTTTAATCCCCACAAATACGTCATCAAAGCGATATTGAAGATACATACCAACCAAAATGCACGGTTTTGTAATAAGACTTTGGTATTCAGAATATGACCTTTGAAATTGACACGTTTGCTGGTCGATTCCAATTCAATCGTTTTCTTCAGCTGTAGATCACGCAAACCAATTACTATCGCAACCAAAGCAACAAGTGTTAGTGCAGCCATGACAAAGAATGTGGTATGCCAATCATATTTTGCTAATACAGCAGCTGTGATCGGGAAGCCTAGAAAAGCACCAATCGGCGTGCCTAATAAAAACATCGTTGACGCACGTGCTTGCTGACGATCGGTATAGGTCTGTTTAACAATGGTATATGCGAGTGCAAACAATGGACCTTCAGCCAAACCCAGTAAAACGCGTAAAAACAACATTCCTGCATAACTGGTGGTAAAGCCCATGCACAGCATCAGCACACCCCAAGATGCAACACTCCAAAACAGCATTTTCTTTGGGTCGAAAATATCACCTAGGAAACTGAGAAATACAGATGAAAAACCGTAAGCCAGCAAGAAACTGGTCATCAACCATCCTAGCTTCGCTTTGTTCTCCGCAATCTCCATTGCACCTTGGAAATGTGGATCAGCAAATAAAACCGCAATACTAATCTTGTCAAAAAATGCGAGTACAACACACACCATCAGGACAAAAGCAGGCACCCAATGCTTAAATCCACTTTTTTCTTCATTACTCATACTTCATTCCTTCGATTGAGTCATGAACCGGAATTTAATGTTTATGGTTTTAATTTCATGACATTAAATTCTGGGTCTGCTAATAGTTTTGGGTCTAATACGGTATTGGACTGCATCCAACGTTTTGCCAATTTGACCAATTTTGAGTCATTGATTGCGATCATATTGATTAAACAATTTTGATCATCCAGATACAGATAACTACATTGATCATCCGTACTTCTACGTACCACTGTCTGCTTGGTTCTTTCTGGTTGATAAGTCCCTAATATCTGAATATTGAAGTGATATTGATCCGACCATAACCATGGAATATCGGTATATTCTGTTTCTATGCCCAGCATCGATTTAGCTGCTGCAATCGCCTGGTTCTGCGCATTTGCCCATGACTGAATGCAATAACCTAAACTTGGATGAATCGCTACATCACCTGCAGCATAAATATCCTGATCAGAGGTTTGACCAAAACAATTCACCACGATACCGTCTTTGACATCCAAGCCAGCATTGACACCCAGCTCTTTTGCAATATCAGCACCAGCACCAACCACCACACAATCAAATAGTTCACTCGTATTGGGATGATTTACCACTTCAACTTTGTGATTGCCTGCTTCGATCAAATGTAAGTTTTTACTATTTAAATGAATTTTGGTACCTTGTTGTTCATGTATTGCTTTTAAGAATTCTGATACATCTGGGCTAACGCTCCGAGCACAAAGGCGATCTCCATATTCAAAAATATGAACCTCTTTGCCCTGTTTACGAGCAGTCGCTGCAATTTCTAAACCGATCCAACCACCACCAACAACTGCCAACTTTTGAGCATGTTGTAAAATTTCTGCAAGGCGTTCACAGTCTTGTACATTGCGAAGCGTGACAACATTTGGAATAAACTGCCATGTGTTAACTGGCACACGAGCACGACTTCCCGTTGCAATCAATAACTTGTCATAAGGCAATATTTGGCCACTTTCTAAAACCACTTGCTTCTGCTGACGGTCGACTTGGGTTGCCACATCAGGCTTATGCCATTGAATATTAAATTCTTGCACCTGCTCTGTTGAAAACAAATTTAAGCTTTCATAACTCGCCTCTTTCGAAAGTACTTGTTTTGAAAGTGGCGGACGTTCGTAAAACACCTGATCCTCATTGGAAACCACATGGATTTCACCTAAGAAACCATTTTGACGCAGCGTACTAACAGCCCAACCTGCGGCTTGTCCCGCCCCAACGATCACGATTCTTTCCATAGTATTTCTCCCTGCTTCATCGCGTTTTATGCAGGTTTAACCTGACGGCGGGTATGGTCATCTAAACCACCCTCGATCGCCCATTCAGTGAATAGTTCCAAGCGATGCTCTTCAACACGAGGCTGCCATTCTTCAGTCAAATAATCATCATTGGTGTAATACTCAAATGCACCACCCAATGGTGAATTGACATACCAGAAATAAGCCGAAGAAATTGGATGCCGACCAGGACCGATAAAAGTTGACCACTCAGAACGGTTCATATTCAAACCGCCACCAATCACTTCGTGAATATCACGAACCACAAAAGCAACATGGTTTAGACCAGCAGGTTTATTTGGAATCGACAATAGAAACAAGTCATGGTGAAAACCCTTGCCACGACAGCGTAAGAATGCACCACGTTTACGATAGGCATCAGATAGATAGAAACCTAGTTTTTCAATATAGAATTTCTCAGTTTTTTCTAAATCTGGAGTAAAGAACACCACATGACCAATCGCCACAGGTTGACCTTTCTCGTATACAGGACTAGCAGCATTAATACGATTTACACTGCCATATTGATTGATCCCTTCAGTTCTTAGTGCAGGTAACTCATGCGTGAAACTTTGTTGAAAACGAATCGTCATTCCATTTGGATCTATACATTGCACCAGATCAGTGGTGGCTTGGTATCCATCCACATCAGCCAAACGATCTGCTAAATCTGCTAAATCTTGTTCGGCGTCATCAAGCCCCCACGTCACTTCACGTAAGGTAGAGCCTGATTCAATGGCCTGAGGTAGACGTGTATCATCACAATCAAACAAATAAATCTTGCTACCATTTTGGGTTTGATAAAGATCAGTACCTTCAATATCTGAACTTCTCTGAGTTAATCCAAAGTCTGCCAAAAACTTATTGGAAGCAGCCCTGTCCTCAACACCAAACTTTAAAATCTCAATCCCTGTAATCATGAGATAAACTCCTTAATTAAAGACAAAACCGCCATTCACTGGAATATTTTGACCTGTCACAAATGAAGACAAATCCGACAGTAAATACAGTGCTGTTCCGTTTAAATCCTGTGGTAGTTGCTGACGCTGAATCGCACGACCATTCACATATAAATCATGACGTTCTTGCGGTACATATTCAGTCGCCTCTACCAGTGTTAAACCCGGTGAAAGCGTATTGATACAAATATTGAATTGCCCAAGCTCTCTCGCCATCGAGCGTGTCATGGCAACCAATGCACCTTTACTCGCAACATAAGCCATCAGATTCGGTGCGCCCCACAAAGCCGTATCCGAAGCGACATTAATCACTTTTCCAGCATCCGCCTGTTTGAGATATGGAACACATTCCTTAGTCACCAACCATGTACCTTTGACATTAATGTTCATGACCCGATCCCAAAGATCAGCGTCATAATCCATTAAACTTTTACCGCCAACATTGGTTGCTAGAGCAGCACAATTGACTAAACCGTCTACTCCACCTAAATATTCAACAGCCTGTTCTACAGCCTGCTGAATTGAAACAGCATCAGACAAATCAATTTTTACAGCCTCAACTTTTAAACCTCGTTGTTGAAGTTCAATCGCTTCTTTCTGAACAAGTTCATCTAAAATATCCGCCATGACAACTTGAGCACCTGCCTCAGCAATTGCTTGTGCAAAGTCACGTCCCAAGCCTCTTGCCGCGCCTGTGACAAGGACTTTTTTGCCTTGTAACAATGCAACATTAGCCATGCGCTTCTTCCTGCATTTCAATACGGTTTGAGGTATTCAAAGCTGCAATTTTCTTTAACTGCTTTTCTGCTTCTTTTTTCATTAAACGGCGTAAACGAGATAAACCGACATCATGCTGGTAGAGAAATTCTTGTTGACGTGCATTCGGTGCAAGGTTTTCTAAAATAATGCGATCTTGTTCCAATACATCCCAATGCAATTTTTCTAAATGATTGCGGTAAAGGAAGCGCCACACATTACGTTGCCAACCACTAACTTTACGACAACGCCAGAAGAATACACGGGTATTGTTAGCATCAATTGGTGTTGCATAGCCCACGATCCAGAACTCACCACCCGGCCCAAAATCTTTGCGATAAGGAATCGAGAGACGTAACCAGCTTGCACCTGTATTGGCATATTCAACCCAGTCGAAATTCACACCAATTTGACCTTCTTTCTCAAAAACAAAACCATGTTCAGTTGAACGGTGCTTCATTTCTGCAGTGCGGTCCCCTTCAGCCATTGAGTGCGAAGTACAATGCAAATAGCTACCATGCATTGGGTCCATGACATTATCAATCGCATATTGATGATTCACTTTCCAATCTGCTTGGCAAAGAAATGCACTCCAATCTTCACTCGCAAGTTGTTCAGGAAAATCGAGTGCTTTCGGTTCTTCATTTGGGTCGATCCCAAACCAAAGGAAAATTGCACCATGTGCTTCGATCACTGGATAGCTTTTAATACATTTTGTGCCTTTCATTGGACATTCATGTACCGCTGGTACATCTTCAACCACACCGTCATGGCGAACCTCAACACCGTGATACCAACAAGCCACACGATTTCCAAGATTCCAACCTAAAGAAAGACGTGCACCACGATGTGGACAACGATCTTCTAAAGCATGAACTTGACCTTGGTCATCACGCCAAACCACAATATTATCGCCCAAACGAGTGATACCCACTGGATTTGCGGCGACTTCCCAGCTTGCAAGCACTGGATGCCATTGATCACGTAAACCTAAATCTAAATATTCTTCGACACTCGGCGTAGCTGATACTGCTGCGTTCATAATCGTTCTTCCTTGAATCAATAACCTAAACGTTGCATTTCTTCTGAAAAACTTTCAGAAGTCCAAAGCTCACCAGACTCACAACGGAAACCTTGCTGATTTAAAGTCTGTACGAGATCATTCAGCTCAGTTACACCCGCTGAAAATGCTTTGATTAAATGTTGTACAAAGTCTTGCTCATAAACCGTTGGTTCTTTATAACGAGTTTGCCAAATTAATAATTCTGGCTGCCCTGGAACTTGGATATTGTTAATTCCTGCTTCGGTTGCTGGCACTGCATGGATCCAGTTAGCTAGCTTCTCATTAAATGTTTTCACGCGATTCCTTCCTTCTCATTAAGACCTAGAGTTGAATTTGAACTTCTTGCCCTTCAACACGTACAGGATAAGTGCATAGATCACGACATCCTGGTCCACTCTTTAGCTCACCTGTTTGAATATCAAAAATCGCCTCATGCAAAGGACATTCAACGGTCTGATCTTCAATAAAGCCTTCTGTTAATAATGCGTAGGCATGTGGGCAAACATTCTCGATGGCAAAATATTTTTCGTCGATGAAAAATACGCCAATTTTCTTACCGTCAACTTCTATGGCTTTTGGCTCGTCTTCGGTTACGTCATCTTGCTGACAAACTGAGATCCAACTCATCCTTGCATCCTCATTTGTTTTATATATAAAACATTATTTGATATAACAAACTTTAATTAAGAATACTCCTATGCTTATTTTTTTGTCAAACTATATATATTGTTTAAAATCATATGTTTGATATTTATTACACATTATTTTACGTTTTACTTAAAAAATTTTGTTTTATATATAAAACTATCTTTTGGCTCTGGTTTGCAGTTAGAATAGAACTCTAAGAAAATTAAATTTTTATTATTTGCGTTTTTTGTAGGAAAATTAAGCTGATGAACCCAACGATAGAAACAGACTCTCAAGAATCTGAACTCACAAAAAATGATGATCGCTATTTAGTACCCGGTTTGGTACGTGGTTTGGCAATTTTACAAGCCTTTAACCAGCAAACCCAAGAAATGACCATCACGGAAATTGCCGAAATATTAGACGTAAATCGTTCTAGCGCATTCCGTCTGATTTACACCTTAGAATCATGTGGCTTCCTCAGAAAAGCGTCTCAAAAAACCTATGCGCTTGATTCAAAAGTGATGGAGCTTGGTTTTAATAGCTTGTCGAAACAATCGCTCTTAGATCTAGCCACCCCTTTGATGAAAGAACTGCGCGATCAAACCAAACTTGCAGTACATTTATCTATTTTAGAGGGTACACATATTGTCTTTATCAATAATGTGCAATCCAATGGAACTTTTACCAGCAATATTGGTTTAGGAACGCGCTGGCCTGCGCACGCCACAGTGATTGGGCAAATGATGCTCGCTGACTTAAGTGAAAGTGAAATTCGTGAGCGATATAAACACTTTAATCAATGGGATACGTTTTCTGAATTAACACCGAAAAATATGAAAGAACTGCTTCAAAGACTAGGCTTTGTAAAAACACAACGATCAATGGTCAGTTGGGGACATTTCAATCATGATATGGCTGCTTGTGCTGCGCCTATTTTTAAACAATCGACTGGAAAAATGACCGCTGTTTTATCTGTCAGTTGTCCATTAGGCACCTATGATGAGCATTACTTTAAAAATGAAATTGCAGATTTGGTCATTCAGATGGCAGATAAAATTTCTAAGTTTATTTATTAACGCAATATAGAGTTAAAACAGTTGTGATTTTTCTACAACATCAAAAAAATCTCTCAACCATCGATAAGATAGTTGAGAGATTGAATGGAAAAGCTACTATAAAATCAACTGCCCAATGTTGCTCCACCATCAATGACCAAATCGTGCATTGTAATATGCGTTGATTGTTCACCAATAAAAAACAGAACTGCATTGGCAATATCACTCACTTTCGCAATTTTCTTTAACGGTATCCCCACCTTAAACTGCGAAAGATTACCCAGAATTGTATTCTGTTCACCCTGAGCATTTTCCCATAATTGATATTGCATAGCCGTCGCTGTTGAACCTGGGGAAATAATATTAACGCGTACACCATACTGAGCGAGCTCAAGTGCCACTGTTTTGGTGAAATATGTGAGTGCCGATTTTGATGCGCCATATGCGGACATATTCATGCGGGGTACTTTTGTTGAGTTAGAGGAGATGATGACTACATTTCCCATCTTTTTCTTTTTAAAATATGGGCTTAAATGGCGAAAAAAATGAAATGGTGAAAACAGATTGACCTCGAATGTTTCTCTCCATTGTGCAAACGAAATTTCATCATGTTCACCTAAATGTAAAACCCCAGCGATATGGATAAAATAGTCTGGAGGACTCTCTAACAATAAGGTGCGACAGAGTTTAGCGATTTGCTGTTCATCACGTATATCACAAACATGTATCATTTCCTTAAAATGCTCAGGGACTTGATCTTTTGCTTTATCTATACCGACCACCTGTATATTTTCAGCATATAAACGCTGCATGACTTCTAGTCCAATTCCTTGGTTTACTCCAACAACCCATGCAATCTTTTTCTCAGTCATATTCACAATCAAATTCTCATTATAAATTTTATACCCAGCGTGTACTGATCAGAACTCATCATCCAACAGCACTGTTTGCATTAAAAATATTTAACATCGTTTGCATTTTTGCTTCGGTTTCAAACCATTCTTCTTCAGCATCAGATCCCTTAACAATTCCTGCACCTGCATACACGCGCATTTTATTTTCACTGAGCAAACCACAACGAATAGTAACAACCCACTCTCCGTTACCATCTGCATCCATCCATCCCACCAAACCTGTGTAATAATGCCGATCATAACCTTCATGATCTAAGATAAATTGCTTAGCTACATCTGTGGGCGAACCGCATACTGCAGGTGTCGGATGCAACTCCAATGCAAGATTGAGTGCATTGGGTGCTTGTCTTTTGAGAACACCTTGAAACTCAGATGATAAATGCAACATGGTTGAGGTTTCTAAGATATCGGGAAATTCAGAAACTTTAAGCTCAACACAGTAACTCACTAGATTTTTAAGTATGTTTTCGACCACGATTCGATGCTCATTCTGATCCTTTTCCGAATGATGTAATTCTTGTTTACTGCACAAATCTTTTTCTGAAATATTGGATTTAGGTCTGGATCCTGCCAAAGGGTTACTACTTACAATGCGATCCTGTTTCGATAAAAGTAATTCTGGGCTGGCACCTAAAATATAATGATTATGCTCTACGGGGATCACAAAATTATAGGCATTTGGATTTTGTTTTAATAACGAACTTAACAAATTTTCAGGTTTTTGCTGATGATCAAATTCATACTCAACAGCTTGAGAAAGAACTACTTTTTCAACCTTTTTTGCCTCAAAAGCATTTAAAGCGAGCTGCACTGCTCCTTCAAATTTTTGACGTTGAATTAATAGTGATTTATTTACAACTTCAACTTGATCACGATCTCGCAACGGATGAAAATCCGATGTTTTCTGTGGCTTTTTTTGATAATCAGCGTAAAAATTCAGGCTACTTTTCTTTGTAATATCAAAAGGGATTGCGCCGATCAGAATCGGATTGCGACTACCCTGTTTTTTCATCTCATCAAAACACTTGGCAATTTCATCATTAAACAATGTGATATTTGCAGCAGGTGTATTGATTGTCTTAACAAAGTCTTTCACCGTTAAATGATAATTTTTCGTAGAAAAACATGAAAATTTATGTTGATCATTGTTCTCTAAGTTTTGCTCTGCGGATGTTGTAGTTTGCATCATGTTTAAGTTGCCTCTCGCATTGATATTTTCAAGCGGATTTAGTGTTGCTTCTTCTAAATATAGGAAATGTATAAGTGCTTAAACACATTAATATAAATGATTATCATTATCAATAATGTGTGATGTTTTAAATGCAAGAAATTGTAATTATCTCGTTATCTGTATCGAAAAAATGAACTTTGGTAACTATGGTATTCTTCAGTGAGGAACCGAGATGAATACGAAACCAGATAAAATCATCTACTATCCCATCAAAACGAATTGATTTAAAATCAATTATTTGCTTATATTTAATATAAAAGGCTTTGATCACACTTTCTTTTGCAGAAAATACGAGCAAATATAAATCAGGTTTTTTAAAGCCTGTATTTGCAAGTGCTGCTTGCTCATCTTCACTTAGAAAAACATGGTAAATTTCATCATTCTGTTGAAACAATGTTTGGCACTTTTTCGATTCTATGTCGATCCCAAATGTCTTATCAGCACAATTATGATTTTGAGCATATGCAATAGCACAACATAAACGCTGATGACTGACATGACTAATACTTCCAATAACAGCGTCAGGCCATATTGGTTCACCTTGGTGACCTTGGTGAATAATATAATCCTGCAAATTCAAATCATGTAAGGCATATTTCGCAGCCAGACGTCCCGTAAAAAACTCTAACTGTCGAATTAACCCTGCATTCTTTATATTAAGAGGAAAAAAAATATTAAAATGCTGATAAAGATCATCAAGCTGAGCTAGCGTTGTTAATGGCTCAACTTGAATATTATGTATTTCTAATCCGAAGCACGTTATTTTTTCATGTTGAATATTGAAATGACCCAAAGATTGTATGGACTGTGTATTCCAATCTGTTATGTCAGAAATTGCGTGCATATCAAGCAACATTCAACGTCAGTTTTTCTACTGTTTGTGAAATTTTTTTAAGCATTTTTATTCGTGTCTCGGGATCTAAAAAATAAAAATGATGTGTGCTTAAAAAACAGGAGGGTTTAACTTGGTAAACTATACATACTCATTAGGAGTTTACCATGAGCAAGAAACAGAAGACTTACACCGCAGAATTTAAAGCTGAAGCCATAAAAGCCATTGAAGAGAACCAAGGTAATGTATCGGAATCCGCTAGACAACTTGGCATTTCAATGCAAACCCTTTCGAACTGGAATAACAAAGCAAAGGCTGGAACTTTAGCAGGCACAAAACAGTATTCGCCCGATCTAAACGCCTTACTCGAAGAAAATAAGAAGCTTAAACAACAGCTCAAAACAGCTGAAATGGAACGTGAATTTTTAAAAAAGGCAGCAGCGTACTTTGCCAAAGAAAGTCAGTGAGGTACGCCTATATGAAATCGCAAAGCCACTTATTTCCGATTATTTTAATGGCTCGATTACTTCGTGTATCCGTTTCTCGCTTTTATGATTGGCTAAAGCGAGGCATGAGTAAAAGATCAATTCAGCGAAATCAGCAGACAATTTTGGTCAAAATAGCCCATGAAGAAACCAAACAAAGCTATGGCTATGTTCGATTAACCAAGCATTTACAAGCGCAAAGTATCAAAATAAGTATGTATGCTGTGCGCCAAATAAAAAAATCAAATCAGTTGTATTGTAAGCGCCATAAGCGTTTCAAAAGAACCACGGACAGTGATCACAACCGTTCTATTTATGACAATTTACTCAAGCAACAGTTTTCAATGACGAAGCCTAATCTTGCGTGGTCGAGTGACATTACCTACATTTGGACGGCTGAGGGCTGGTTGTACTTGGCAGCTGTCAAAGATCTTTACACGAAACAGGTTGTTGGCTATAGCTTAAATGAGCGCATGACAGCCAAGCTTGTTTGTGATGCATTGAATATGGCTATTCGCAATCAGAAACCTGCTAAAGATCTCATTGTACATTCAGACAGAGGCAGCCAATATTGCAGTAATGAATATCGAAACTTACTTGAGAAATTTGATTTTCAGGGTTCAATGAGCAAAAAAGGCGACTGCTTCGATAATGCACCGATAGAGAGTTTCTGGGGCATACTCAAAAATGAACTAGTCCATCATCGCAACTACAAAACAAGGGAAGAAGCCAAAGCGGATATTACAAAATATATAGAGTTATTTTATAATCAGCGAAGAATTCAAAAAGGCTTGGATTTTAAGACACCAAATCAAATGGCAGAAGACTTTTATCGGTTAGCTGCCTAGAATCTCCCAAGTGAAAGTCTCCTGCTAATTCAGCACACATCAAAATGATCTCCGTCCAACTCAACACTACCTAACCAATTGTCTGTGTGTTGCTGCCATGCATCCATCATTATTTTGTTTGGAATATCAGGATCATCTTTACCATAAAATGCGATGACAGGAACCTTCGTTTTACTCAGTTTTTCACCCAACAATTGACTACTTAGATAAAAATCATTACGAATAATTCTGAGGAAAAAAGTCAATGCCTCAGGATTATTTAGGATTTCATCGGGGAAATTATTATATCGCTTCAATTCATTTATAATTTCTTTATCCGTCAACGCATGCTTATAGCGCATATGTTGGATATAACTATGTTCTGGACGACCACTGATTGCAATCAATTTCAACTGATCAATCACTGGTTTTTCATTCAGATAATTGAGTACTTTCCAGATCAAACCGCCTCCCACACTATGTCCAAATAAAATAAACGCTGTTTCGGGGTAAGCTTGTATTTCATTGGCAATTTGCATCGCCAATAGATCAGGATCATCCATCAAGGGTTCATTTATTTTTAGTCCATGACCCGAATATTCAATAGGAATAATACGAATATTGTCAGATATCTGCTTCTTCCATGGATAATAAATACTCGCACTACTCCCTGCAGGCGGTAAGCAGAACATATTATATTGATCTTTATTCATTTTAATGATCCTACAGCCCCTAAGCACTGCACAAGACTCAGGGGTTGAACATTAATTAAGTCAGGTCGGTTAAAGTTAGGGTTTCGGTTGGTTGCCAAATCGTTGCATCACGATGGGTAACGAAAATAACGGTAGAAGACAGACTACGAATTTCGGCAACAATTGCTTGCTCAGTCTTTTCATCTAAAGCAGAGGTCGCTTCATCTAGTATTAAAATTGGCGCATCTTTGAGTAATGCGCGGGCAATCGCGACACGTTGACGCTCTCCTCCTGACAATGCTGCACCTTGTTGTCCGACTGATTGATTGATCCCTTCTGAACTACGATCAATAACCGTTCCCAATTCCACCCTTCTCGCCACAGTTTCCACTTCTTCTGGGCTGGCGTCAGGTTTTCCCAGCCTAATATTTTCCACGAGGCTTCCCGTGAATAGAATCGGCTCTTGCGTGACATAAGCAATGTTTGCGACCAAATCCTCATCATTCATTTGATCTAAAGCTATTCCACCAAATGTAATTTTTCCTTTTTGTGGATCATCGAACCGCATCAACAATTCTAATAATGAACTTTTACCACTCCCACTTGGCCCTGTTACCCATACTCTACTCCCGAATGGAATATCAAAAGTAATATGTTTAAGTGCAGGCGCATAACTGATGCTTTTTATCGAAATATCAAAACCAACAGGAGTTTGAGCTTGCAATGGCTTAGGTAACTCTGGTGGATGTGTGATCTGATTAAAGTTTCGTAAGGACGAAAGCAAATCGTTGATATGCAATCCTGCCACGGCGAGTTCAGCTAAAGGGGCTGACGCACGTCCGATCAATATCAACAGTGCCAGCACTAGCGCAGCATTAAGACTACCTGTCAGTACGAGAAAGATTGCCATCCCAGCAATAGGTAAAACACTTGCAAAGGTTGCAACAAAATTTGCAAATGCTGCAGCACGATTAATACGAAATAACGTCTCTTCTTGTTCTTGCCAACGATGCTCAATTCGTTGAACCGCACCGACTGGACCTGCTGCTGTTCGCAATAACTCAATATGATCCACCAACTCTAAAGTTGCTTGCGAAGCAGCTAAATCAACACGATTACGTTTTTCATCAGTACGCATCAGTGAACGTTGCGCAAGGAATTGTGCCAATAACGAGAGCAAAACCAAAACCAAAGCAACCAGTGCAGTTCGTAACCCCGCAAGTAATGCGATTCCAACCAATAAGAACAACGGCATAAATGGCGCATGTAAAAATGTTTGCAGTTGATGTGCAGGAACGCTCATAAATCCAGGTATTCCCTGACCTGCCATCGCCGCAACTTGAGTTCGCTGTTCATTGCTAAACCAAGAAAGTTTGGCACGAGCTAAAGATCGACCCAATTCTTCAAATAAATCTCCAGCCAAACGAACACCAGTAAGAAAACCTGCACGAGTAACCATCACTGTCACCAAAATAGCGACAATTGCACTAATTACAACGCCTATAGGAGACCAGTGATACACCATAGCAAATGCAAGTACGGTATAAGCAATTGCTTCAATTGCTGCAACAAAAACCCATCCCATTCCAACAGCAATTAATTTATGTCTGGCAGCAGGTGGGAGCTTTGAAAAAATCTGTTCATGGTTTAATTTAGCTACAGTATTCATAGAGTTCTCCCTGCATCATTGATTGCATCAAGCACTAACCTACTGTCTAAACCAGCAGCCAAAGCTAAATCATGTGTGACAATGACAATCGTTTTATTTTGTTTTTTGGCGAGATCATTTAATTCAAGCATTAACCTCTCAGTATTGGCATCATCTAGTGCACTTGTTGGTTCATCTAATAAAATAACCGATGCTGATGATAAAAATGCACGAGCAATGCCAATACGCTGTTTTTCACCACCTGAAAGTAAACTTGCATCTGCATCCAGATCGACTTTTAATTGAGCCTTGAACAACGCCTGTTCAAGCTGTTCATCAGTTGCATCAACTGCAGATAAAACCAAGTTTTGTCTGACTGTAGTTGCTAATACATCGCCACCTTGAGGGATAAATAAAATCTTTTGATGTCGCAACGTTTCATGTAATTCAGATAAGTCCGTTTCTGCAACTCGGACAACACCTTTTTCTAATACCGCTAAACCAGCAAGTGCTCTCAGAAGTGTTGTTTTTCCAACACCACTAGGTCCTGTAATTGCCGTGATTGATTGAGGTGGGAATGAATAACTCATTTTCTCAAACACAGATTGACCATCAATAACAAAGCTTGCCTCTACAATTTCAAGAGGGGCATTGCCTTTAAGCTGTTGAATATGTCCCGATGGGAGCGTTGGTTCCTTTAGAAATAGAGCTAACCGAGTAGCTGCTGCTCGTCCAGCAGCCACATAATCCAGTCCATGCCCTAAGCGCAATGAAGGTGTCACGATCGCCAGACTAAAAAAAAGTATTGCAGCCAATGTCATGCTGTCATATTGATAAGCTACAAGATATGCAATTGCAAAAGTTGCAACGGCCTGTAATAAGGCTATTGCCACAGCAGCAAGTGTTGCCACTTTGCTTACCCAAGAAACCATATTCTGAGTAAAATGTTGTGCAGACTGAGTATAGGCGGTTAAGGCACCAGACTGTTGACCATAGATTCGATTATCCCGTATACCACGCGCATAGTCATCAGCAGCCGCGATAATATCGAGCATAACTTGCATCCGCGCAGCACCATCTCGTTTCGATACATGGGGTACCACAATCAAATAATACAGGGACGCTATAGCACCGGGTAACAACACCCAAAGGGCCATTGGACCAACCAATAGCAACAGCAAAACAATTGAAGCCACAGGAATCACAACAAAAATTGCAATCTCTGAAGGTAAATGCGCCACCATATGATGTAAGGTCGCAATATCATCTGAAACTAAACGCTTTAATTTTTGATCACCTTGCTTGGCAAGTGTCGTTGCAGGCAAACGAGTAAGATGATGAACCACTTGACGGCGTAAACGAGCTGAAAATCCAGCTTCAGCATCGTGTACTAGCCAAGAAGAAAGTCCTGCGAATACTGCACCAACACCCCAAAACGTAACAGAAAAAATGACCCAATAAGCAGACAAATTACCAATGAGTTGCATCATTCCCCATAGTGCAGTTAGCATCGCTAAACCTGAAAGCACAGCAATTAAAGTTCCGATCAATAGTTTAGGAAATGCAGGTTTTAGTGCAGGGGCTAAAGATGGCTCTGTCATCACCTGAGATAACTTTAAATCACACATATTCAGCTCGCTTGATACTGAATAAAATAACCGCATTCTGAATGAGTTTGTCGTTGCCTCCATCCTCATGCATTCCTATTTTCATCCTGAATAATAAAGATATTAAAACGTCATTGAATAACTGTTTTTTTAGAAGATTTAATTGCATAAATTATTTCCTAGCGGTGCTATCCGCGTATTATTAGATGATTGGCTCTAGCTAAAAATAAAGATTGATTCGATCAGAACATATTCGTAGAGACGATTAAAAACCAACAGTACGTTTCGATGCGCCTTGAAGATCAAAAATGACGTCGTCAATTAAGCGATCAATCTGTCGAGTGTCACGATGGTGTGCTGTGGTAATTAAATGAGCTACATTTCCAGAAGTGGCCAGATAATGCTTCTTCCATACGCGCTCTGAAGGACATGGAAAAACCACAGTGATTGAATTGGGATTTCGCCAAGCTTGGATGCCCACAGCTCGGAAGCGATCAACTGCATACTGTGCCATTTTCAAGCAATGTTGAACTCTTTGCCGTCTCTGTAAAAATGTTTGGCTTCGAATTGCAGCCCACATAAGTAAAACCGTGTGTCCATTACGCGAACCACTAATCGTTTGATCACGAGTGGAGATATAGTCGACATCTACTGCAATACGTCCTACATTTTGACGTTTTGCCACGACAATGCCGCAAGGGATAGGTGAACCAATCATTTTATGACCAGAAACACAAATCGAGTCGACTCCATCAGCAAAAGAAAACGCCTGAGGATGATCAACAAAAGGTAAAATCATGCCACTAAGTGCAGCATCAGCATGGATATAATAATCTTGCCGCAAAAATCCAATTTGCTCTAATCGCGTTTGAATCAGCCCAATATCATCGATAGCACCTGTCATGGTTGTTCCAATATTGGCAAAAATAATGGGGTGCTTTTCTTTTGAGGTTTGGATTTTGTTGATCAAATCATCATAATTCATTTCACCATTATCTAATGACTCGATCACACAAGATTTCATTTGCAATAATTTAGCAATTTTCAAAACTGAATAATGCGTATCTTTTGAATAGTACAATGTGGCATCTGGGAATAACTCTCGTGCCAGATAGCACCCAAACATATTGCCCTCAGTCCCCCCATTGGTTACATATCCCCAGCTTTCTTCAAATGGAATTTGAAAAAACTCAGCAAAATAGCGCATAACATCCTTTTCAAAATCAAAGGAATTTAGGGCATAGTTACTGTCATCTTTCCAATCACCACAATTATTGATAGAGAATTTGAAAAACCGAAATAATGAGGAATAATCGAAATCTGCAGACTCAGGATAGCCAATATTAAAATATTGATGCTTCAAACAATAATTCCAAAAGTTTTCGATTCGGTCTTGATCAGCAGGCGATAAAATCATTTTTTGCTCCGTTGCTATGACGATTACAAGTCGTCTAAGGAGTCGCTATCAAAGATGTAAATTTTGTATATAAATTTAGCGACTAGGATTTGCCTCGTACCACATAAATCCAATCATTTATCCCGCAATCCTTTGCCTTGCATCAACCAATGACCACCAATTTGATAAGGTGGGCGTGCGTCCTAATTCTTCAAAACTAATATTGATTCCCTGTGCTTTGAGTTCCGAAGAAAACTGCATAATTCGTAATGAGTCCAATCCATAAAGAATCAGATTTTCTTCTGGATCTAATTCATCTTCTTCAATGAGCTGCTGGACTTTTTGCTCTAACCAAGGTCGTGTAATACCTGTTGCCACATGCCCCACTACAGATTCGGTATCCATGACTTGACCACAACGTGAAGATACATATTGCAATGCCAAACGGTGTTCTTCTTCTGAAAAATCGGCAACTGCATCTCCGACTAAAAATGGTTGTATATCACTCATGAAAGCTTCAACAGCTGTGATCATGCAACCAATATGTGCATACACACCACCAATAATGAGCTGATCACGGTTCCAATGTTGCATTCGCTCAAGCAAGTCTGAGCGTTTAAAAGCACTGTAACGCCACTTGGTTAAGACAATGTCTTGTTGATCTGGAGAGAGTTGATCAATAATTTTCTGCTGATCAATTGTAGAAGCTGGCAAACCAGGTCCCCACATTGCATTCAGTAATGCGCGATCTTCAGCTGATTGCTCATAAGGCTGTGCGGTGTAAACAACTGGAATATTGTGATGATGTGCCCAATTTTTTAATTGAATCAGATTATCAATCACTGTTTTAATCAACTCACTTTCAACATCATAAAAATTCAAAAAGTAACGTTGCATGTCATGAATTAATAAAACCGCTCTAGCTGGATCTAATTGCCAATCTGTTTTGTTATTTGGATAACTCTCTGGTTGAGGCATGAGATAGGTCGAAATTTTTGAAATAGCCATATGCTGCTCAATATTGATTTAAGATGTTATAGATGTATTTAAAATAGTGCGAAGTTGTTTTTTATCCACCTTACCTACGGCGGTAAGTGGCAAACTTTCAATGAATTGGATCTGGTCTGGAAGCTTATATTGTGCAATACCCAGCTCCATGAGATGACGCCTAAGCATGACGGCTTTGAGTTCAGGAGCACGAGAAACAATGAATGCACAGCTCTTTTCACCAAATTTCTCATCGCTGATTGCGACCAGTGCTGCATGAACAACATCGGGATGTAAAAGCATCAATTCTTCTACTTCTTCTGATGCAATCTTTTCACCACCGCGATTGATCTGGTCTTTAATCCGCCCTACTACACGCAAATTACCATCAGGAGTACGTTGAACAAGATCACCTGAGTAGTAATATCCGTCTTGATCGAACACCTGCCGATTGTGCTCAGGACTTTGATAATAACCACAAAAAGTATAAGGTCCACGAGTTGCAAGCATGCCAACCTCTCCCTCTGGAACCTCCCTAGACTGATCATCAACAATTTTGATTTCATCATCAGGACTGATTGGACGTCCTTGCGTGGTGAAAACTTGTTCATCTGTATCATCTAATCGGGTGTAATTAACCAAGCCCTCTGCCATTCCGAAGACTTGTTGTAATTGACAGCCCAAAACCTTAGGCACTTGACGTGCTAAAGATTCTGGAAAACTTGCACCACCAACCTGAAGCAAAGCCAAAGATTGGATTTGAGACTGATACTGAGGTGCTTTTTCCAACCACATAATGACAGCACTAGGGACTAAAGATGCCATATTGACTTGATGTTGTTGGATCAGTGCAAAGCAATTTAACGGTTCAGGATTAGGTGCCATCACAACACATCCTCCTGCATGTAAAACACCCAATGCACCTGGTGAACTCAACATAAAATTATGGGGTGCAGGCAGTGCACACAGTAACCGAGTAGCTGGGCTTAAACTACATATCTCAGCACTGGCTCTCACACTATAATCATAGTCATTATGTGTACGTGGAATCAGTTTCGGTGTTCCTGTGCTTCCACCTGATAGTTGAAAAAATGCAACCTCATCCGCAGCCGTAGGCGCAATATCCACAACGCTTGTCGCTGCGGTTTCAATCCATTCAATCAAGCTAAAATCAGTCGGCTGATGATTAAGCATGAGAACGATCTCAGGCGCTAAACAATGCTCATGAAGTGCATCAATAAAATGATTATTACGAAAAACTTCGTGCTGCCGTGAACCAATTAAAAGCTTGGGTTGAATTTGCCTAACAAATGCATTCAGCTCATATTGCCGATGACTATATAATGCATTTAGTGGTACAACACCAACCTTAAGCAATGCAAAAAAGACAATATAAAATTCAGCCACATTAGGAAGCTGTACCAAAGCGGTATCAGCTTTACCCAAGCCATTTTCAGCCAATCGCGAAGCCAAATTGCTTGATAGCTGATCTAACTCAGCATAACTAAACTGTCGTTCACCACAAATCACCGCAGGTGAATGTGGATGCAACTTAGCACCTACCGTCAAAATTCGCGTTAAAGGTTGGTCGATCCAGTAACCTTTGTTTCGATAACGCTGCGCCCTCTCCTTGGACCAGTAAACAAATTCAATCATCTGATTTTTCATATCATTCTAAATATTCAAAAACTGGTTTAATGGTTATCAAGCTATTGATTTTGTATACATTTCAATTTTTCTTAATTACTAAAATATAGTTCTAATCTATATCGCAGTAAAAGAAATACATTGAGACAAAACAAACGATCTGTTTTCTGCATCTAATTAAAAATGACTATCAAATGCAACTGGTAATCATTTTCATTTGTTTGTATGATGCTAAAACAAGATTAATTTGTCAACCGAGTTATCGTTCAATGTGTGAATTAACTTCGATGCAAGCTGCCTGCTGGTTTGGGCGGTCTACTAGTACTGATTTAGGTGGGGTTTCAGCCCATCTTTATGCTGAATTTGATGGTCAAATCATCGATCTACAAAAATTAAATTTAGCCATTCAAAGGCTTTATCAAGAACACGACCTGCTACGGTTAAATTTAAGTGTCGATGGCATCCCAAACATTATGTCTGAGACTCCCCATGCGATATTAGAAGTCGAAGATTTTTCGATGCTAAGCGAAAATAAACTTGAGCAAGCGCTGTTGCAAAAACGTGAGCAATGGACACATCAAAAACTAGATCTAAGTAATGGTCAAACCGCAAGGTTTTCTATCAGTGTATTGAAGAATGGGCATTTTCGTTTTCATATTGATACCGATATGATCGCAATTGATCCATCAAGTTTTCGTCGGCTGATGGAGGATCTATCGTTATTCTATGAAGATCCAGACATATCATACGTTCCACCCCCGAACTTTTTTGAATGGCATCACCAAACACGTACAGATCCCGATCTTAAAAAATTAAATCAACGAGATCGGTTATGGTGGAAACAGCGCTTACCCAATATGACTCCTGCGCCATCACTACCTATCACTCATGAAAAATTAGAAACAGCAAAAAGTTATCGTTTAAGTACATGGTTACAGCCTGAAATCCGCAAAGCGTTACAACAACTGGCACAAAAACAGCACATTACGATCTCTAATCTAATATTAGGGTTATTTGCATATACGCTTGGAAATGCGACCCAAGATCAAGCGTTTAGATTAAACATTCCAACCTTCTGGCGTGAGCCTATTTTAAAAAATATCGAACGGAGTATTGGTGATTTTGCTAATTTGGTAATCCTTGATGTTCACATGGAGCAAGCAGATAGTTTAGCAACACTGTGTAAGCAAATAGCAAATCAAATGCTCGATTTACTCGAACACTCGCATTATCCAGGTGTCAACATCCTACGTGATTTATCACGTTATCATGGACGTGCTGAACTTGCGCCAGTGGTATTTACAGCAGCACTCGATTTAGCAGATAGTGATTTATTTTCTGAACGTGTACATCGGGTTTTCGGTGAAATGAATTGGGTCATTTCACAAGGTCCTCAAGTTGCGCTTGATGCTCAAGTTGTCAATCTCAATGGCGGTATTTTAGTCAACTGGGATATCCGTTTGGATCACTTGCCCAAAACATGGATTAGCAGTTTATTTGAATCTTTCAGTGATTTACTTAGAAAGCTTGCAGCTGATCCTGAACAGCTTCATATCCCAATCACCGCATCAGAACAGCACCCAAAATCACATATAACATCGGTAAAACCACTAAATGCCTTACAACAAGCGTATTTATTAGGTCGTACTCAAACACTTCCGCTAGGGGGGGGCGCTATGCAAGAGTTTCGTCAATATCATGGCAACATGGATATTGTTTTATTAAGACAACGTTTAATCGAAATGGTACGGCGACATGAAAGCCTACGCACGCATATTGATAAAAATAAATTAACTCAATATCTAAGTGACCAAATTACAGTTAATCTAAAAGAAATAGATCTGCGGGCGTTATCGCTAGAACTCGCTTTTGATCAAATAGAATCTTATAAACATCAATATACACATGATCTCTTCGACTTAAACCAATCACCATGGAATATCACGGTCTTTTTATTAGAAAATAATCTATTAACGATTTTTGTTCGCTTTGATGCATTAATTTTAGATGGTCGATCTATTGCGACACTGATGTTAGAACTATTTGATGGTCAACAATATGATATTGAAACACAAACGCTAGAACATGAAATAGTCCATAACTCGTCTAAACAGCAATCTGATTTAAGATATTGGGAAGAAAAATTTTCCAAATTGACTGATATCCCACAACTTCCGTGGACGACCCCATTACAACAATTGATGACATCGCGTTACCAACGTAAAAAGCTAATCATTTCAAAAGATCAATTTAAAAAATTGTCCAAAATTGGAGCCAAACATTCACTGTTTAAAAACTCAGTCATTATGTCTGTCATTTTACAAGTGTTGTCTCATTGGAGTACTAATCAGGCGTTATGTGTTGCTATTCCTACCTTACCTTTATATACGGGGCCATTTGTAAATAGCTCCACATTTATTGCTGTGGAATGGAAATATACAGCGCAATTTGTTCAACAAGCCAATCAATTACAAACAGAAATATTAGCGGGTTTACAGCATCTATCATTTTCCGGTGTTGATCTCGCCCGACTCCTATTTGAAAAAACAGGTAAAGTCCCTGTATTACCTATCGTCATTACCAATGGTTTATCTTGGTCGGTACTGCCAGAATCACATGCTATTCAACTACAGGAAGGGCTTACTCAAACACCCCAAGTTGCAATCGATATCCGTTTTAGCACAGGAAATGATGAGACTTTAGTCTTCGATATTGATTATGCCGAAGATGCGCTTTCAGCAGAGATGATTGATGACTTTTTACATATGCTTCAATCCGCTATCTACCAAATCATCGACTCAAACATTTTTACATTTGATTTGACTGAGTTTGTTACTGCGCTTCAAAGCAACAGGCAATATTTCAAGAACAATGTCGCTCAATATCAATACAACTCACTTCAGAATAGTACAGTAAAGACAACTAAACAACGTCATCAACTATTGCAAATCTATTTAGAGGCATTGGGTCAATCTAATAATGACATAACCGATGATTCGATAAATTTCACTCATTTAGGACTTCGTCCACAGCATCTAAAGATCATTTCAAAGCGCATTCGTGAAACTTACGCGATTCAGCTTTCACCTGCTCAACTTATTCATTGTCGAAACATTTCAGATGTAGAAAAACTTCTCGTATCCCATTCACCCGTATTTTGAACATTAAACTTAGTGGAATTATATAAAGTATACTCATGAAAAATATAGATATTGCTGGAATTGGTATTGGACCATTCAATTTAGGATTAGCGGCTCTACTTTCACACCACCCTGAGATAAAAAGTATATTTTTGGAGCGTAAGCCAGAGTTCCGTTGGCATGAAGGATTACTTTTACAAGGTACCACCTTACAGGTTCCTTTTTTTGCTGATCTAGTCACCATGGCTAACCCTTGCCATCCATTAGGTTATATTAATTACTTACATCAACATGATCGTTTACATCAGTTTTATTATTACGACAGTTTTTTAATTCCTCGACGTGAATATGATCATTATTGTCGTTGGGCTTCAAAACAATTACCAGCTTGTCGATTTGGAGAAAACGTCACTGATGTTGAATATGACTCAAAGCTCGATAAATTTATTATAGAAAGTGAATCAGCCTCAGGCGAAAAACAAAAATATATCAGTCAAGATTTAGCGATTGGTATTGGGACTAAGCCTCGAATTCCTACGTGGCTTGAAACATGTAAACACCCTTTGGTAAAACATTCCGCGGAGTTTGCACAAATTCAGGAACAGCTTAAACAGTGCAAGCAAGTCACAATCATAGGTTCTGGCCAAAGTGCGGCAGAATGTGTACTTGCGCTATTTAATGCACTGACTCCAGAACAAGTCGAGGCAGGTGCATCTATTCGATGGGTGACACGCTCAGCAGGTTTTCATCCGATGGAGTATTCCAAACTTGGACAAGAGTGTTTTACACCAGCATATATGCAATATTTCCAAAGCCTACCTAGAGCAAAACGTCGTGACATAGCAGCCAGTCAGGGACTTATCTATAAGGGAATTAGTTTCTCGACCATCGGGGAGATCTATGACGTTCTCTATGAACGTTCCGTCGGCGGGAAAAAATCTGGACTAAGCTTATATTCAAGCTGTGAAGTTGAGTCAATCGAACAACTTGAATCAGGTTCTCTTCGTTTAACCTGTCTACATACTCAACTGAATCAACAGTGTAGTTTTGAAACTGATGCACTGGTTGCAGCGACAGGCTATGTCCATGATTGGCCTGAATGGTTTGAAAATATGAAAGGTTCTGTTTTAGCTGTTGATGAACAACAAGATTGTATTGTTCAAGAAGACTTCACAGCTTCACGCTGTGATCAGGGACAAGGGAGAATTTTCATTCAAAATGCTGAGATTTTTCAACAAGGTGTTGGCTCACCTGATCTAGGGATCGGTGCAACACGAAATTCAGTGATTATTAATCAGTTGTTAGGACGTAGTGCTTATCGAATTCCTAAACAGTCTTCTTTCCAGCACTATGGTTTACCGAGATAAAATATGAATATCATAAAAAAACCCGCGATTGCGGGTTTTTTATTCGTTTGAAGATTACAACAAATTAAAAGTCATATGATACAGATAGAATATACGTTCTTGGTGCGCCTAAAGCCAAATTCGATAGTTTAGGCATTCCCCAATAAGCTTTATTGGTCAAGTTATTGATGTCTGCTCTAAAAGTAATAGGATGATTTGAGATTGAGGTTTTATATCGTGTACCGACATCAATCAACGTGCGACCTGGAATATGCAATGTGTTTTCTTGATTGATATACTGTTTTGAAACAGCTGTTGCATTGCTAGATAAAGTTAAAACGCCTTGTGCAACTTCGCTATCCCATTCAACGCCCAATTTCCCTTGTGTTTTAGGGACACCTATGGCCATATTTCCTTCATTGCTTTGGATTGCTGTTTTAGTCACTTCAGGTTCGATATAAGATGCCCCCCCCATTAAACGTACATTTTCAATTGGCGAGCCAAAGAAGCTCCATTCAACTCCTCGATTACGCTGCTCTCCTCCAGATGTATATATATTAGTCACTAAATCAGTATAAGCACTTGGTTTTTTGATTTCAAACAATGACAAAGTATGTGCAAAAGTACCTTGATCAAACTTCACACCAAGTTCTGTTTGCTTCGTTTTGTAAGGTGCAAATATCGTTGGATAGTTTGCCGCAGTAAGGGGGGCTGCATCACCTTTGGTTAAGCCCTCGATATAGTTTGCATAAATCGAAACGTTATCTGTCGCTTTAAATAGAATTGCGGCTCCTGGTGTCGTTGCATTCTTTTTATATTTAGTCAAAGTCGATGTCGGTACAAACAAACTACTACTTTCCACCGCTTGATAACGTACACCTAAAGTTAACTGTAAGCGATCTTCAATAAAAGATAAGGTATCCGCCAAACCATAACTATTTAATTGCAATTCAGAATTAGATATTAGAGGCGTATTAAAAGGAACAGCTTTTCCCCAAATTGGATCATAAAGATTAGTCGTCCATTCAGCACCTGCCACATTTCTTACCCCATAATCATCTTGATTATGTTTGTAATATGTCGCATTGACTACCCATTCATGTCCTACAGCACCTGTATTAAATTTTCCTTTCAACCCCACATCGGCAGACTTTTTATCCACATCAAATGCCAGTTGACCAATATTTGTTTGGAATGTTCCAGTGTTATCTAAAACAGTTGCTGATATCGCACCATTATATTTATATTCTGTTTTACTTTGCCCATAGCTTACATACCCCATCACGTTGTTGGTAAGATCATATTCACCGCGTATCATCGCTCCCTTGTCTTTAATGTCAACAAAAGACCAATCTGGATTAAGTAAAGTCTCAGGTTTAGGTGGTTTTGGAATCGCAATATCTTTTCCAAGATTAATACCTCGTGTTACGCCATCAACTCGATCTTTGGCTGTATAAATATCTGTCGAAACTCGCGCACGATCACCACGCCAATCCATTCCTAATGAAAATAACTCTGTTTTCAAATCCTGCTTTTCTACTGGTCCAGAGCCATCTCGATATACCGCATTTGCTCGCACACCGAATTCTTTGTCCGCACCAAATCGTCGTCCAACATCTAAATGCCCACCAATCTGAGAATCAGACATATATGTCGTAGTCAAACGGGTTAATGGTTCATCCGTGGCACGTTTGGTCGTGAGATCAACTGTCCCACCTATAGAACCTGTTGGTGGCATGCCATTAAGTAGTGCAGATGGGCCTTTAAGTACATTTACTTTTTCAAACATTTCAGGTGAAGTTCGATAATATGGGCTTATACCAAACAATCCATTCATAGACATATCACTCGGGCTCGACTCAAAGCCACGGATATAATAGTTTTCACTCCAGCCACCACTTGCCCCATTGGTGAACACTGATGGATCCGTTTTCGCAATCACACTTGTTATATCTTTTGCCTGTTTATCTGCGATATATGTATCCGTATATGCAATGGTATTAAATGGATTTTCCGTAAAGGTTTTATCACCTAAAAAACCCAATGAGCTTTTAGATGAAACCTGCCCACCTGCGTAATGATCTTCTTGTTCGGCTTTTACAGTAATGATCGGTAACGATGCGACATTCGACTGAGCATTTTGTTGTTGGTCAATCCCCTTTGTCGAGACATTTGCCACATCAGCATGCGCATTTGATGCACAGATCATAAAGACTGTGCCCAATGCATAACCAAATCGTAACGCCATCCTTGCAGAGGCAATACCATTTAATGCAAATGAATGTTTTTTAAATATTTTACGATTTTCAGTTTCTAAATTACGGTTATATATAACATTATTCATTTGAAGACCTTTAATGTTGTGATTCATTGTTCTATGTACCATCTACTTGAAATACCAAGTAAAATAGTGAAAACTTATGCTTTTAAAATCTTATTCAGCTATTCTTGATGCAGCTTATTGGTAGCCTTTTTTCACGTCATCCATCACTATTTTGAGTGAGGTTGGGCTTGCAGCGGTGGTGTACCACGCATCCGCATCGACAAAAATAACGCGACCATTTTTCCAAGCCTTGGTTTGACGTAATAATGGATTCTCTACAGTTGCAGCATTAATTGTTGAGCGACGTTCCATCACGGCAGTTCGATCGACAATGTAAAGAATGTCTGGATCTGCTTGTTTAATAAATTCGCTCGAAATCGGCTGTCCATGCAAACTTGTATCTTTAGCCTTACTCGCTGGCTTTACCCCAAATGCATTAAAAACAAAGCCATATCTAGACTGAATACCAAAGTTGCTAAAAGCACCATTATTATGTAAAACGACCAGTGCCTTCTCAGGACGGTTGGCAGTCACTGACTGTACTTGCTTCACTTCCGCATCAAGTTCCAATGCTTTCTCACGAGCCAAATCTTCTTTATTGAATATTTGACCTAAAGTCATCAAATGATCTTTAACGAGATTGATATGATTACTCTCACTATCATTAAAATTAATGTCGTAATGAATAGTTGGAGCGATCTTAGATAACTCCTGATAGTGATTAACATGCAATGGTGTCATCAAGATCAAATCTGGTTTAAGTGCATAAATTCGCTCCATATTAGGCTGTACAATTGCACCTAAATCTTGAATTTGCTTATCACTTTTATACTTTTCCAGAAAGTGCGGAACATAATCTTTTGGCATCCCTAGGATCGGGATGTTTAATTGATCCAGAAAGTCAGCTTCATTCATATCAAGTACAGCAACACGTTGCGGAAGATAGTCAACGACTGTACTTCCAAGCATATGCTTCACCGTGATCGGTGCTGCTAACTTCTGTACATTTTGGGGAGTATCAGCAGCTTTTTGATCGCATCCTTGTAATGTTATAGCCGCTGTTATGATTAGGGCTAAACCCCAATACTTTCTTTTCCAGTTCATCTTTATTCAAGCTCCAAATGAGTTGAAGTAATTACACATACAGCCACGCTCACTGTATGTAATTTCAAAATCAAGCTCATACAGATCCGTTAATTGCGCCTCTGTAATGACTTGTTCTGTTGGTCCACTAAAATGAAGTTTGCCGTTCTTTAATGCGACAATATGGTCTGAGTAATTAGTGGCAAAATTGATATCGTGAATCACCAAAATCACCGTCCGACCTTGTTCATCGCATAAACGTCGCAATGCACGCATAATTTGAACGGCGTGTTTCATATCGAGATTATTTAGGGGTTCATCTAATAAAAGTACGTCTGTCTGCTGGGCAATCGTCATCGCTAAAAAAGCCATTTGCCGTTGACCGCCACTAATTTCATCAATATAAGATTTGCGTAATGGCTCTAAAGAAAGGAATGCAATCGCATCATCAATGATTTGATGATCTTGCTCAGTTAAAGCGCCACGGCTATATGGGAATCGACCAAATGAAATCAATTCCTCTACTGTTAAACGCAGATTAAATCCTGGGGCTTGGCGTAAAGTTGCAATCTTCTTGGCGTATGCCGCTGTACTTATATTGGCAATATTTTGATTATTTAAAAAAATATCACCTTTATCTGGTTCAACTAGACGTGCCATCATCATGAGTAAAGTCGATTTTCCCGCACCATTTGGACCAATCAGTGACGTCACTTGCTGTGTAGGAAACTCAACATTTACGTTAGAAAGTACAGGCTTTGCGCCATAGGATTTATGAATATTCTTGACCTGAATCATGTAACACCTCTGGCACGAACCATCAGCGTAAGGAAATAGATACCACATACGAGATTGACCAGAATACTGACAGTCGTTTTGTAATTGAAAACATGCTCAACCAAAATTTGAGCCGCAATAAAGATGGCTATCGTGACTGCACATCCGAGGGGTAAGGTTAATTTATGCTTATAATTGCCCGCCAATGCATAGGCGATATTTGCAACAAATACGCCCATAAATGCTGTAGGGCCAATCAAACTTGTAGATACTGCGACCAGAATCGCGATCATTGCCAAATAAAAGCTGACATAACGATGATGGTCAACTCCAAGTGATTTCGCCTGCTCACGACCTAAAACTAGAACATCCAGCACAGGCAATGTTTTTCTGCCCAGCCATAAAACCACTGCTACAGCTAAACAAGAATAAAAGAGTGTTTCTGGTTGGGAGCGATTAAACGTGGCATAGCTAAACCCTTGGAAAACAGAAAACTCCCCTGGACTGATTTTAAGCTGAATAAATTGAGTAATCGTTCCAACGACCATCGTAAGAACTAAACCCAGTAGCAATAGCAAAAAGACATCGTTTCGACCGAATGGCAATAACCACTTATGAATCACCCACGAATAGAGCAGCATTAAAATAAGAGAAATAAAAAAGTTGCCATTTAACCCCAATAGGGTTAATCCGTGCGTCCCGAGAACAAACAGCAGTAAAACCTGCCAGAATAAATAAATCGCTTCATAGCCCATAATTGAAGGGGTTAAAATACGATTACCAACTATTGTCTGGAAAACGATCGAGGAAACTGCAACACAAATACCGCCTAGAACAATTGTTGCAAGACGAACAAGTCGTTTAGGAATGACATAATCGAAATCCAATCCCGAATTTAGGAATACAAACACTAGAGCTAGACACAGCACTATCAGAAAAACGATCCATAGCTTCGCCATACGCATTATCGAAGCCCTCTCAAAATAAGGATCAGGAAGATAACGCCTCCGACACCTCCAGCCGTTAGCCCAATTGGAACTTCAAAGGGATAAATGATTGAGCGACCAATAATGTCACAAAGCAATAATAATGAAGCACCACCTAATGCGACGATTGGTAAGGTTTTAGATAAATTTTCACCGTATTTAAGTGCAACTAAATTTGGAACAACGAGCCCAACAAAAGGAATTGCTCCGACAGTAATGACCGTTGTTGACACAGTAATCGCAACGAGTATTAATCCTGTAGCAGCCATAACGGCATAACTCAATCCTAAACTCGAGGCCATCTCCTCACCCATTCCAATCACGGTAAAGCGATGAGCAAACAAATAAGTCAATAAAACAATCGGAAAAATGATGTAAATGATTTCATAATGACCTTGGACGATTCTTGAGAAATCCCCCATAAGCCACCCTTGCATACTTTGTAAAATATTGGTGCTATAAGCATAGAACTCAGCTAATGCACTCAGCACACTGCCATACATCAAACCGATCACAGGAACTAATACCGTATTTCTAAAACGGATACGGCGAATAATCGCAATATAGATTAAGCTGGCGATAAAACTAAAAATCATCGCAAACAGCATCTTACTGAACGTACTCGTCACTGGAACTAAAGTTAACGATACCAAAATACCCAATTTGGCCGCATCTAAACCACCTGAAGTTCCTGGTTCAACAAATTTGTTACGAACAATGTGCTGTAAAATGACACCACACACTGACAATCCAATACCTGTTAGCACAATCGTAATCAAACGAGGTATACGGCTTGCTGTGAGCGTCAGCCAGCTATCTCCAGAAAATGAAAGCAAGGCAGACCATTCAATTTGCTCAGCACCGAGCAACAATGAACCGATGCATAAAACAATAAAAAGACAGAATAAGCCCAGTTGCATTAGGGGCATGCCCCACTAATACGCGATAAAGCTGAAAAGAATCGCAAATCGAGCTGCATACAAAAATGATGATTGAAAATATGTTCAATATTTAATGTGTTTATTGACCTTTCATGATTGAATATTCTCATGAAAATTCCTTAATTTTGTCGTAAGTAAATAGCAAGCTCTCCCAAGAACAATGAATTAAGATCAATATTCATGGGTCTTTAAAATCATTTTCAAGCGGTATTAACTGTCCCAATTTAAAATAATTTCTTTACTAATCAATGTTTTATAAAATAACTAGCAAGATGTAGATTATTGTTACAGCTATTATTAAAAATGATAATCTTGATGTAAATGAGAATCAATTATAGTATGTTTTAAGTAAAATGTAACCCCTGTTACCACATGTAAAGCATTGAGGCGGTGATCAATTCATTCAAAATCTGGGGATTTTACACGTATGCAAATAAATAACATCATGAATTATATAAACTTTAATCTGATGCCTAAAATTTGCGAAATGAAAAATGATCAAAATAGTTTAATTTATAAAACGGGATTCACTTATGTTGGCACAACTTTCCGAAACTTCATCTCTCATGCCTGTTAGTGACTACGAAGAGCGCATCTGGATGTTGCAATTACAACAACCAGAGCAAGTAGCTCGTCACTTTAATCTATGGAAGCTAAATCAAGAATCTAATCTTCCACTTCTCAGCAAAACAATTCGAGAAATTGTTGAAACTACACCTGATTTGAATGTTCGTTATAAATTTAGCGATGACGGTGATTTATATAAATATCAGTTTGATGATTGGTCAGCTTGCTTAGAACTTAAAAATAGTAAGCTTGAAGAAATATTTGACCAAGTAACACTATTGAAAGCACAAGTTTGGAATGCTGAAATCAATCCACCTTTTTCAACTTATATTTTTGATACTGAACAAGGTTTTTTTCTGCTTTTAATCCTTCACCCCATTCTCGACCAATGCTATCAAACAGCCAATTTCATCGAGGCAATAAAAGATAAATACCTACAATACTCAAGAAACAACGTTTCACTCACCCTAACTGAAATTGAAATACCAAATCATCTTGTTGAAAACAAGACAGAAACTCAGGTAGAAACTGATCAAAGCTACGTTTCTCAGGTCATTTTGGAGGAGTTTAGAAATACACTCGCCGAGCCTGAGCTGACTCTAGATGATGACTTTTTTGATTTTGGTGGTCACTCATTATTAGCAACACGGATTATTGGGAATTTACTCAACAAACATGGGATTGAAATTCGATTTAATGATTTCTTTAAATCCCCATCTGCTGCAGGTTTGGCAACCTATGCCGTCATCAAAACCGATAGGATTAAAACCAATACATTAAAAAATCAAGCAAAAGCTCCGCTTACCCTGGCTCAAGATTTTCTTTGGCAAGCATATTCAAGTTTCGATTTCAGTCCAATTTATAACCTACCATTTGCAGTAGAGTTTTTGGAAGAAATAGATGAAGGTATCTTCTTTCAAGCAATTAAAGATGTTGTGGAGAGACATGCAGGCTTGCGTACAACATTCCATACTCATGATGGACAGACCTATCAACAGACTGTCCCAATTTCAGCGTTGGATCAAAAAAAATGGTTTTGGGGGAGTAATGAAAGCAAAAACATCACGCTTGCAAATGAAGCCTCATATAAATTTGATCTTCGCCATGAGCTACCAATCAGAATACGCTTACTTCGGAATGCACAAGGTCGACAAACATTATCATTTTTAGTCCATCACATGGTCATTGATGAGTGGTCTTTAAACACGATTATGTCAGACCTCAGACATGCTTATCTTGCTCGTTCAAATGAAAAAACACCTATGTGGGAAGCACCAGCTCACACAATCCATGATTTTTCGTTGCTTCAACAGAAACAAGGGATCAATCAGAATCACATTAATTACTGGACAGATATGCTAAAGGATGCAACCAAAGGATTACAACTCGCCACTCCAAATCAAGCGTTTGATATTTCGGAAAAAACACCTCAAGTCAAATGGCTAGAACTCAAGTTTGAATCAGAAATGCATAACAAGCTTGCTAAATTTGCCAGACAGCAAAACGCTTCTATTTTTACAGTTCTATATACCGCTATCGCAGATGCTTTGCATAAACAAGGACAACTCAAAGAAATCGTGATTGGTACATCTGCATCTGGACGAACTGATCCTGAATTTTTTGATACCGTGGGTTACTTCACAACAATGGTTGCTCACCGTACTGTATTTAATCCAATAGACTCATTCCAATCATTACTTCAAAATATTAGTACCATGATTAATGATTCAATGGCATATGCGGATATCCCGATTAACCATATACAAAAAGCTTTAGGCATGCATGCCGACGAAGGATTATTATTCGATGTGTTTATCCATATTCATTCAAATAATGCATTAAATGGTGCGTTAAAAGCACCGCATGGGCGGGATATTCCTTACCGTCAAATCTTGCCTGAACGCGAGGAATCTATGTTCGGCTTACATTTTGAAATCATGGAAAATGTCATTAATGGGCAACATCAACTTAGTATGATTATCACCTATCAAGCGCACCGCTTTCCCACTCCACTTGTTGAAAGTATTTGCGAAAAAATAAATGCAACCTTAGCAGAAATCTAAATTTCGTATAAAACGTATCACCGCAATCGTGTGCTTAAAAGAACGGATTACCCATCCAGCTTTTAAGCACATTGCGATCCTTTTCAATTCAAGGCTACTCAAACGAGCATTCATGCTACTGCAAAATGATCTAAGAATTTATTTGCTGCTGTACTCGATTCACAACATCTTGAACCGTTTTACATGAGATCAAAGTATAGAAATCAATTTGTGTATCAAGCTTTTGAGAAAGCTTTTGTGCAATAATCATCAGTTGTTTCGGCTTAATTCCAATATCCAATATCTCACTTCTATAGAAAATATCCATTTTTTCATCTTTATTTTCATCGATATATTCACGAAAAATCATCAAAACAGAATTTCCAACATTATCAAATCTAGATTGCGCTTTTGCAGAAGACGAGTAAATTTGATCTTGAGCCGATGTCTGCAACGTTTTTCGATCAACCTTACCATTTCGGGTTAATGGGATATGATCGACGGCTAAATATTTAGATGGGATATGTGAGTCAGGCAAATAAGCTTTTAAAAAACGCTTTAATTCTAAACCATTTAACTCAGTACTATTATTACGATCTGCTAATGTGTAAATCGCTACCAACTCCTGGGTTTCAGTGGTTGGATGCGTACACCCCACCACAACACAGTGATGAATGTTCGGATTCTTCAATAAAGTATTTTCAACTTCAACAGCCGAAATTCTCACGCCTTTTATCTTTAAATAGCCATCTTGACGCCCAGCAAAAATAATATTTTGATCAGCTCTGAAATAGCCTTGATCACTCATACGAAATGCAATTTGTCTCTCATTATCATTGACTTGAATTTCCATAAAATCTTGGTAATCAAGCTTTCCATCACGTAAATATCCATTTGATAAATTCATCCCCACCATATACATGGTGCCCACCTCACCCATTTGGCAAGGCTGCATATTTTCATTTAGGATAAAATATTGATTGTTCTTTAATGCTTTGCCATAAGGAATAACCGCCTGATCCGTATCACTAATTTCATGCCATATACTCCAAATTGTGGTTTCTGTAGGACCACCCAATGAAAATAAGCGCGCATTCGGCAATTGTTGTCTTAACTTGGATATTAGCGAAGGTTTTATATAGTCACCTCCTTGCGCGATTAAACGGAGCGACTGTAGTTGCTCAGTGCGGGTCACACTGACCAACATATCCACAATCGCTGGAACACTACTCCAAATCGAGACTTTATATCGTTCTACTAGCTCGGCCCAAACCAGAGCATTTTTACTCTGTTCAAATGATGGAACAATCAACGTTGCACCAACAGCCATGGTAGCAAATACATCAAACACAGACATGTCATGGTGAAAAGGTGTTATCGCTATAACGACATCGTCAGAACTGATCTTCCATTCTGCGATGGTATGCGAGAGTACATTTGCAGTTGCCAAATTGTTTAATACAACACATTTCGGCATACCAGTACTGCCAGACGTATATAAATAATACGATGGTAAACGATTGATCTCATAACGCCATTCTGGATCACATACGATGGTATTGAGTAAGGCCTCATTGATATTTAAATTCGGTATACCTTCTACCAACGAGTCACTGACCGCAATCTCAGCACGACTATTTAAGAGTAAATAACGAAGCCTTGATGATGGTGAATCCATATCAATCGGTAACCAAATCATCCCCGTTAACGCACAAGCTAAAGCGGTATAAATATGTTCAGGGCTTTTTCTCAAACAGATTGCGACCACTGATCCTATTCTTAAATCCTGCTTTTTTAATGCAGAAGCAATCTTAATGACATTCTGCCCTACTTCAGCATAGCTGATCTGCTGACCATTGAATATCAATGCTGTTTTATTCGAGTTTCTACCTGATATATTTTCATAAATTTTTTTCAGGTAATTCTCTAAATCTATATTTTTACTATTAAATTTTAGTAAATCTTGATTTAAATCTTTTTGCATACAGTTCAATCCTCAACATATTTTCTATTTCATACTTTCAAATCGAACATTCAAAAATAAAGTGATAAAAATACTGGAAAATGATCCTTTAAGGCATCATTGATTTTGATCCAGATAGCTCAAAATGGATTGTCAAAGTAACCATTAAAAATCTTATCTCTTATATTTTTTTGTTCGAGGTTTGATAGCTTAGTAAAATAATACAAATGATAATCATTTTTAATTATTAATTAATGAATCAACATGAACGCGACTCTGAATATTATTTATTAAAATAAATTATTAATATCAAATATATAAATTAAAAAGAAAACTCATTTAAAGACTTTTTACGGAGAATATTTCAACTCTACAAACACAATTGATAACAATTATCATTTACAATTATGGAGCACTTCGCTATCTTAGTAAATAAAGACTGTGATTACTTCACCTCACAACACCTATCATGATCGTTTAACTTAGGTTATATCAATGACAAAAATAGCAGAGAAATCGAAACAAAAATCCAGTAATTTACTGAAAGAGAAAGACCATTTACAAGATATGGAACAGCTGGAGATGACCGTTGTTTCAATCCAAGCTCCCTTTCCATCCATTATCCGAATTCAGGGCACGATACATACAACCCAACAAGAACTTTGGAAGTCTCCAAATTTGGCAATTCGTTTACTGGTTGCTCAGCACGCAGCCGGTCAACCCATCTCTCGTGTGTATACGATCCGTTCTTTTGATCCAATAAATGCTCAAATTGAAATTGATTTTGTCAAACATGAAGATTTAAGCCCTGCGATGCAGTGGCTTAATTCAGCACAAGTCGGCACAAAAATTGGACTAATTGGACCAAGACCTCATTTTATTCCAAATTTCTCATCTCAAAAGCATGTTGTTATTTTTGCAGATGATACGGCTGTTCCCGCTGTTTATTCGATACTTAAACATTGGCCACATGGCATCAGTGCGGATATCTATATAGAAAGTGCTGAAAAAAATATTGCTTGTGACTTCCCCAATCTCGATCAGATTCAGATCCACTTATTGCATAAAGATCATCACGCTCTAGAAAAAGGCCTCCTATTAAAAGCAGCATTTCAACTAGAAAACTATGAAAATGTAACGATCTGGGCGGCATGCGAACGCAATGAGGCAAGAGCATTACGTCATTTTTTCGTTGAAGATAAACAGTTTGATAAAAATGACGTACGTATTGCAGGTTATTGGAAAGATGGCGTATCTGGTTCAGAACTAGATCAACTACGCGCTCAACATTATCAAGAACACATTCAACGAGGGAAAACCTTACACGAATATGATGATCTTGATATGTCAATTTAACTCAATACGTTATAACAATTTAGAGGCTAAAACCATGTATGTAGCCTCTTGAAACAATAACAGCACGATTAAATACACAACAAAAAAGGCTTAAACCTTTTTGATTTAAGCCTTTCTTTATTTACATTGCATACTTGCAAAGTGGCAGAGGATCAAGGACTCGAACCTTGACGAACGGTTTTGGAGACCGTCATGCTACCATTACACCAATCCTCTATAACGCTGTGATTAACTCATTTCTGACTTAATCTTCAAAAAGTAAGTTCTTACTTTTTAATAATTTGGTGGGGGCGAAGAGACTCGAACTCTTACACCTTGCGGCGCTGGAACCTAAATCCAGTGCGTCTACCAATTTCGCCACGCCCCCGATGGATGTGTATATTAGTGATAAACCTTTCTGCTGACAAGTCCTTTTTTATAAAAAACTATGCATCTCAAGGCTAATGCTTTTTTCATATACAAATGAAAAAATACAGAAATAAAAAAAGGAACTTTAAAAAAGTTCCTTTCATATTTGGCAGAGGATCAAGGACTCGAACCTTGACGAACGGTTTTGGAGACCGTCATGCTACCATTACACCAATCCTCTATAACTTCATGATTAACTCATCTCTGATTTAACCATAAAAAAAGCAAGATACTCTTGCTTTTTAAATTTGGTGGGGGCGAAGAGACTCGAACTCTTACACCTTGCGGCGCTGGAACCTAAATCCAGTGCGTCTACCAATTTCGCCACGCCCCCGATGGCTATGCATATTAGTGAGAAAGCAGCTTTATGACAAGTCTTTCTGAGAAAAAACCCATTTAAATGAACATATAATATTCAAATCAATTATTTATGTTTATTTTTGCAGCAGATTAATATCATTTAACAAGACTTGTGCATCTAGAACAGAACATAAACGTTGCTCAGAATGTTTTTGAGTCAAACCTTTTAATAATGGCAAAAATGGCTCCAATTGCTTGGAAACTTGAAGTTGCAGCTGCTGACAGTGTAATACGGCCCAATCGTGATAGCTATTTGCTCTCAGTTTGGTCTGAGTCAACCATTCATATAGAATAATTCCCAAAGCATATAAATCACTCTGCACTGATTTATTTTTGCCATGAAATAGCTCAGGTGCCATATAGTGTGGTGTTGCGTTCAAATTATGAGTTTCATGATGCAATTGCAGACTTTGCTCGAAATCAATCAATCGACATGTATTTTTATATAATCGGAAATGTTCAACCTTTAAATCCCCATGAATCCATCCCATTTGATGTAATTCACCAAGCGCATATAAAGCTTGCTGGATCATTTGTTTAATTGTTTCAAGTGGTTGGCATGGATTCAAATCAGTAAAAAAAGGAACTGAATCCAATACGACTAAACCAATCCCCTCGCCTAAATCACGAAGAACTGAGCTTTGCTGTGCCAAAGAAATAATCCGATGATCAATAAGAAACGAAGCGTTATCGGATGAACACGACTGATAGAAACTTAACTCATGTTGAAAAGCAGCCTGTAAAATCGGGTTGGTATTGGTTAAATGGAATTTAAGCCAATACATCTCCTGACCCATTTGAAAAGTATATAGTCGTCGACCATACGCATAGCTTTGACTTTTAGTACGAAGCTTTAATTCATCAGGTTGGATATTTGAATCAAAGATCCACGTAGTAGAACTCATTTTGCTGCTTTTCTTCCTGCTTTCGCAATGATGCTAAGCAATGTTCAATGGTTTTACCAATGCGTGCATGGGTTTCTATTGAGGCAATTTTAGGCCATGTCGCACGCTCACCTTCTTGCTGTAAAACCTGAAAGAGTTTTGGACGTGGATTTTGTAGCATATAGCTATAATGTCTTAAACCATATTTGGCAATAATATTGACATCACCATAATAGCGCTGCCCTAAAATACCATAACCATGATCAAGCGCGCGACGTATAGGGAAAAAGCTTCCCAAAGAGTTACGTGTTAAATCCATCACATCCATCGCCACCGCTTTACCCTGATGCCTGATAATTCGTTCAGGCCAACTCAACACATCACGACGGAATCGCGCAGAATCACTTTGCATAAATGGAACAATATGTGGATTTACCTGACTCGCAATGGTGTAATTAATATTATACAGCCTTGCCATTTTTTCTTGAGGGAAGTCGCTGCGCATACTGCCATCTACCCACTTGGTATTCGACATATACGGCGTATGTTGTCCATCATAGCGTTTACTGGTCAAATGCACTGGTGGAAATAGGACAGGAACCGCACATGAAGCAAGCACAGCGCTCCAGACTAAAACATGAGGTGCTGTTAAAGCATTTAAAATGCGCGGATTTTGTGCGGTATTATACGGGGCGACAGCAATATTGATATGTAATCCTGAACGCTGATAAGCCTCGGCAAACGTCACATCGCCTAAGTTTTGTACCAAGAATTTTTTTAAGTACATCACATCAGCAATGCCACCATTACCCTTGATCAACTCTATAATTTTTCTAAAACGAAATGCTTTATGAAAAAAATGTTCCCCAGTGAGTAACTCTGGAATCTGGTCTGGTAAAGAGACACCGAGCATTCCCGTCATGATTGCCCCTGCACTCGAACCAGAAATAACCTTGGGGAGCAAATCACGCTCTAATAGTGCTTTACAAACACCCGTATGGAATAGCCCCAATGTCGCACCACCAGACAGCATCAATGCAGGTTGGCCATAGGCTTTTTGGCATTCTTCAAAAAACTGGATTTTTTCTTTAAGCTGGAACGTTATACATTCACTTGATGATAAATAGCGGAAGCATTCACTTACTTCTTCTACATAGTTTTCGATAATTTTTTTCGTGCCAATATAGGTTTCAGCAAACAACATCGGATGCCCGATATTGGCAAAATCATAAGATAAACCTTCTCGCAACACGTACATTAAATCTAATGTGCGATGCTGTGTTCGATATTTCTTTAACAGGTTGTGTCGCCTAGACAGAATTTCAGCATCGAAATAAGGTGATTCATTGTCATATTTCCATGCCTCAGTCCCCATTTCCTGATCTAATTTTAAAGCAAGCTCTTTCCACTCTTCATAACTACTTGTATGTCTTAAACGCTCTTGCAACACACCCACTCGATAAGTTTGGTATGTATTTCTTTTTCCTAAAAGCAGATTTGACATGGATGATCCCAATTTTTAATCGTATTTTTCGAATCGTGCACCTATACAATGCAAAAAGCTGTCGCAACAATCAAGGGTTAAATCGACGTATTGCAATATTTATGATGATATTTTCTTTTTTTCCGCGAAAGCAATGCTAGTATCCTTAATCATTGATTACTGAGTTTGGTTTGTATTCATTATGGCGATCCTCAATTTACCTGATTCTATTCTCCAATCATTATCGAGTGTTTTAACACAGCTTCAACAAGTTCTCCCTGCACCAAAACAACCCACCGATTTTTCTGCAATTGCCTTTCGATGGGAAAATCAACAATTGGTTGCAGTACAACAACCTAAAAAAATGTATTTAGAAGATCTCAAAGGAATTGAGCGCCAAAAAGATAAAATCATTCAAAATACGCTACAGTTTTTAAATGGTTTTCCTGCAAATGATATTTTACTGACAGGTTCGCGTGGTACAGGTAAGTCCTCAATTGTTCGTGCCTTACTGACAGAATACTCAGCACAAGGTTTGCGCTTAATTGAAATCGAACGTGATGATTTATCTGATCTGCCTAAGATCCAAAAACTGATTGAACATCGTCCTGAGAAATTTATCGTCTATTGTGATGATTTGGCATTTAATGCAGAAGATGAAAATTATCGTAGCTTAAAAAGTGTTTTAGATGGCTCACTACAGTCAGGATCAAGCAATTTTATTATTTATGCCACCAGTAACCGTCGTCACTTATTGCCCGAATTTATGCATGAAAATACCCCGGTGCGTAAAGTTGATGTACCCCAATATACAGAGTTGCATCCACAAGAAGCCATCGAAGAAAAAATCTCGCTTTCTGACCGTTTCGGCATGTGGCTGTCATTCTATCCAATGGATCAGCAACTGTACTTAGAAATTGTTGAGCATTACATTACTAAAGCAGGTTTGGAATATAACGATCTGGTTCGTGGCGAAAGTTTGAAATGGTGTCAGGCACGTGGTCAACGCTCTGGGCGTGCAGCCTATCAGTTCTCAAAGCATTGGATCGGCTCGCAAAACTTAGAAAAATTGTCCAACAAAACCAATCAATAAATGTCCTGAAAAGCTGTAGCGCTGTCCTTATTTCCGCTTAGCAATCGCAGTTGTTTTTCTTAACCTAAGTCTCAGCATAAGATGAGTATAGGAATAAAGATGAAAAAACAACTGCCACCCACTTCCCTGACCAGTAAAATCTTGGGCAAAAGCTTGTTGCTCGCACAAGGTACTTTGGATCAAGCTAAAAAATACTCAACGCTTCCATTTTCTGAACCTAAAATTATTATTCCAAGAACCAATGAGAAGTTTTATACGTGGACACATTATGGCATCTTCTTTCCACTACTACCTGAACCACACCGTTATTTGAATATTATGATTTTGTTGGGAACACCCGGTGCACTGGCTTTTGACCATGATGACATGACTTTAGGTGACCCAAGAAACACGGCAACGTTTTTTTCAAGTACAGCGGCATTAGATCAGCATCTCTTAAAAGCCTATATCATTTCAGATGAAACCAAGATTCTAGAAAATGGCACTCAGATTGAATTGGGTGAAGAAGTTTCGATTACAGGGACTTTACCTCATATTCATCTTCAAGGTGATTATCATGGTCTACATTTTGAATTTGATTTAGATGTCACTGATCAAGTCTCATGGTTTATCAAGACTCCTATTTATGATCATTTTAGCCTGTTGGCTAAATTCAAGGGTCAACTTGAATATCGAGGTGAAACGACTGTAGCAGAAGGTTTATGTACCTATGAATATGCACGTGCAGCTGGCGCACATGGTATTATTAAAAAACTATTGCCTGAGGCGTATAAGCTACCGCTTGATTTCTTTACCTATCAAATTATCAACCTAAATGAGACAACACAATTGTTGTTAACCAAAGCGGATATTTTAGGAAAGCCTGCTGCTTATTCTCTACATGTTAGACACACTGATCGACCAGCAGAAATCTATACCCATGTTGAATTTAGGGTCATCTCTCATCAAGTCGATGACTATGTTTCACCTAGTGGTAAGAAAATGCGTTTACCCCAGTTATTCTCATGGATGGTAAAAGACACTGCAGATCAAAAAATCTTAGAAATCTATGCTGAAATTGATAGTCCATTTCGTTATGGGCATGGCATTGGCTATGCTAGTGCCTACACTTTCACAGGTGAATATTTGAGTCAACCCGTTCAAGGACGTGGCTATATCGAATATATCGATGTAGAAGATCAAAAGCTGTTTAGTGAATAAACTCTTTTAGCTTTAATATAAAACATCATTAAACCTTTGATTGATAAAACTTAAAGGTTTAATGGTGATTCATCGGCTTTCATGAGAAAATGCATCCATAATTTGATCGATTGCATGTTTGATATCTTCAGCAACTTTTACATCATATCCTTCCACCAAAAAACGACTAATTAAACCCTCAATCAAGGTATAGATCGTTTCAATGCATATTTCAGCATGGATCGAGCCATCAAGATATTGTGCAATCAAATCTCTGATCCATCGTTTATGTTGCTGAGAAACTACAATAATGTCGTGATCACCTGAATGCGACTCAGCCACTGCCCGAACAAATAAACATCCTTTAAAATTATCCTCTTGAAACCATAGCAAATGCCATTCAATTAACTTATTCAGTGCTTCTCTACCTTTGGTATCAGCCACATAATTGAGCAAGCTCTGTCGGAACTTTTCGTCTCTTGCTTGCAACACAGATTTCACCAAATGATTTTTATTCTTAAAATAAGTGTACATCGTTGTTTTTGAACAACCTGATTCATCTCGAATTAAGTCAACACCGACACCAACAAAACTATTTTCATAAAATAATCGTTCTGCGGTATTCAAAATTTTATTCGCTGATTTTGACATAAAAATTTACTCAATTAAAAATAGTACAGATCTGTACTATTTTTAATTTTAGTTCTATTATTGATGGAAAGCAATCACCCTGTGAGATCAACATGCGATCACTATTTCATGGTAAAGAACATCTCGCTCCTTTACCTCATTCTATTGATATTTTAAGAAGCCTCATTGGTGGAACATTAAGTATTTTGATCTTAATTTTGCTCAGCAAATTAACTGATAACTTATTTATCATGGCACCTTTCGGAGCAAGCTGTGTGATCTTATATGCGGTATCACAATCCCCTCTAGCCCAACCTCGTAACGTAATTTTGGGGCATTTTGTCTCAGCATTTATTGGCTTAATCTTTTTAAAAATCTTTGGTGTTTCAGCGATAAGTATTGCATTATCCGTTGGTTGTGCGATTGCTGCCATGCAAATTTTACGTTGTGTTCATCCACCAGCTGGCGCTAATCCGTTGGTCATCTTACTCACCGCAAATAGCATCCAGTACGAATGGAGTTTTCTATTTTTTCCAGTGTTATTAGGGTCAATCGCTCTTGTCCTTGTAGCTTGGCTTGTCAATAACATTAAAACAGATAAGAAATGGCCCATCTACGGCTTAGCTTTTATCCATAGCAAAAAACCCAATGAATAACACAGCCCATCAATAATTTTTATCGCTTCATTTTCAATAAGTTGATTTTCAAATCAGAAGTAAAAAGCAATATATGCTTGCTTCAAATGTATGATCAACTTAATATTAGGTAGATCGGTATACCTAATAGATATTTTATGAGCACAAAATCTGCAAAACAAAAAATCTTAGAAACAGCCTCTGTATTGTTTTATAACGATGGGATTAACAATACAGGGATCAATAGCATTATTGAAAAAGCTAGCGTCGCCAAGATGTCGCTGTATAACAATTTCAAAACCAAATCCGAACTGGTGACTTACTATATCGAAGCTCGTCATCAGGAATGGTTAGATTTATACGAAAAAAGAAAAGCAACAATCCAATCACCGATCGAAGGCATTCTCGCTGTTTTTGATGCCTATCAAGATCATGCTGAATTTGCTTACGAAAATGGTTTTCGTGGTTGTGGACTACTCAATGCCGCAGCAGAATTTCCTGCTCACAGTCCAGAACGTTTAGCTGTGAAAAAACATAAAGATGAAGTTGAAAGTATCGTGGCACAGCATCTAAGCCAATTTATTGCCGATGATGAAAAAGTCAAACAGCTTTCTCTTTTACTTTCTTTTCTTTTAGAAGGCTCTATCGTCCTCGCCGGTTTGGAAAGTTCAAGTACAAAAGTTTTTGCTGCTAGACAAATGGCTCAGACCTTATTAGAACAAGAGATTTCAAATTGAAAAGCTCCACATTCAACTTAAGTTCACATTATGGATTTATCGCAGTTCTAGTTGCTTCAATTCTATGGGGAACAACAGGCACGGCTGCATCTTATGCACCTAATCTAAGTCCTTTGGCAATTGGGGCGATTGCAATGGGTGGTGGTGGCCTGTTACAAGCCTTACTCGCCCATAAAAATATTCTCGGTCATTTACCCCAGATTCGTAGCTACTTGCCCTTACTGTTAGTTGGTGTAGTTTCTGTTGCTATTTATCCATTGGCTTTCTATTCGTCGATGCGTATGGCAGGGATTACTATTGGCACAGTCATTTCAATTGGTTCAGCACCTTTATTTACAGCACTCCTGGAAAAGTTCTTTGATAAAAAATCACTTTCAAAGCAATGGTTTATCAGCTTCATTTTTGGCGTTATTGGTGTGTTTCTTTTGTCCATTGGTGAATCACATTCTCATGGGTCAACACAAAATATCTCCACAGATCAGAAAACGATTGGGATTATTCTTGGACTGATTGCAGCACTTACCTATTCTTTATATTCATGGGCTGCCAAGAAAATGATTGATCGTGGTGTCGACTCTAAAGCCTCCATGGGCTTAATCTTTGGGTTTGGCGCTTTAATTTTGTTGCCTACATTGTTTTTTACTGGGTCTAATCTATTTGATGAACCGATTAACCTCTATGTTGTCGGTTATATGATGCTTATTCCAATGTTTCTCGGTTATTTGTTATTTGGTTATGCTTTAAAAACAATTTTTGCCAGCACCGCAACCACGCTTACTTTATTTGAGCCACTTGTTGCAGCATTGTTTGCAGTATTGCTGGTCGGTGAGCGATTAGCACTGATTGGTTGGATAGGTATGATTTTGATTTTTTTGTGTTTGGCTGTGTTGTCTAAAAATAATTAACTAACCTATGCGAGTTTTTAATATGTGTGAATGCCTAATGGTAAAATCTTTTTTTGCATGCCCAGATGATTTCACTAATCTTTTTAGTTTTAATTTTAAGGCAGTTTATAACTTTCCAGAATACTTCAGAGAAGAACCTCCTACTAATGAAACAATACCAGATTTTAATTATTCTACAACATCCTACCAATGTTCAGAATGTCTGCAATGGTGGTATTTTGAGTGTTCGCCGACGGAACAGCCTTACCCGATCTTAGGTATTAAATTAAATACTAAAAACCATCTTTTATCAGAAAGTGAGGTTAAAGCGGTAAAACAATTTCTAGCTGTTCTTAGTCATGAAGGATTCTCAGCAGAAAAATGTATTCATCATGGATGCTCAAACTTAGCTCTTAAAAGCATTAAAATGTGTGTTAATCATTTTATTTAATATTAAATAGACCTCCTCAATAGGAATTTTTTGTATAAATACAGCTAAATAGGCTGACCAGAATCAGCTGATTTTTTCTTATTCATCAAAATATAAATCAAACATTGGATGAGACTATTTGACTTTCGATGCAGAAAATAAATTTCCTCTGCATCGTTTTCGCTCTACTATAGAACGTTAATATCAATACTCTTTTGCTAACTTCTCTAAAGTTGTCAGCATTTTTCTTACTACACTTCTTTTATGCTGCAACATATTTTTGATATTCGCTGGATTGAAACCCGTTAATTTCGCAATACCACGACTGGTCATGTATTCACCCGTCTTTTCAAAGTGTTTTTCACTTAGCTCAGTTTTTGCATTAGAAAATCGAACGGCTAACTTATAATCGTTAAACTCAGACCATGCACCCGTCTTATATTCATCCGCATCAAAGTCTTTTTTCTGCTGAGCTGGTTTTTCTCGAAGAATATTACTTAAACGATTAATGACAATTTTCTCTTCACTTTGTTCAATCAATTGATAAAGTTCAGTTTCTTCAAATGGACGCCCTAAAGCGATATCTTTTCTATATTGTTCAATTACTTTTTCTTTTGATGCAACCGCCTCCTCACCTTTTTGAGTAAGGCATAGAATCTTAAATAAAGATTCTAATCGGCCACAAGTAAAAATATAAGAAATTTTCAACGTCTATACTCCGCGATGAGTTTTCACTCATCAAAATAAATAATATATCCAATACTTTAATACGATAGCGTTAACAACAAACTCGCTATGGATATCAATCAAGAATCTGACTTTTAAATATAAGAATAGTTCAGTAAATCCAGAGACCTCTCTGATTTACTCATCGTCTCACAACCTATCAAAAGGATGCGTTTAATTTAGGTTGGTTTTAACTCGGTCATCGGCCAACGTGGCGTCGTCGTTACAGCTAAACCATCTTGCTGTCCAGCTTTTAAACGCTGATAACCTGCAAAAGCAATCATGGCACCATTATCAGTACACAGTGCAGGCTCGGCATAATAGACTTGTGCTTTGATCTTTGCCAGTGAAGTTTCTAATTGTTCACGTAGACGAACATTCGCACTCACACCTCCAGCAATCACCAATCGCTTTAAACCTGTTTGCTTTAACGCTTTTACTGATTTTTTAGTTAGCGTATCAACCACCGCTTCTTGAAACGAAGCTGCAATATCGGCATCACGATTTTCTTCACCAAGTTTTTTAAGTTGGACAGAAACTGCCGTTTTTAAACCACTAAATGAAAAATCTAAACCTTGATGTAAAATTGGGCGAGGAAAATCAAAAGCTTGAGCATCACCATTTAAAGCCAACTTGGCAATATTAGGTCCACCTGGATAAGGGAGCTTCATCATTTTCGCAACTTTATCAAAAGCTTCACCTGCGGCATCATCAATCGATTCACCCAGTAACTCATACTGACCGATGCCATAAGCCGCCATCAATTGTGTATGACCACCTGAAACCAATAAAGCCACAAAAGGAAATTCTGGTGGTGTTTCTGAAAGTAATGGTGCAAGCATATGACCTTCCATATGATGCACCCCAATTGCAGGTTTATTTAAAGCAAAAGCCAATGTTCGACCAAACAATGCACCTGTCATCAAGGCGCCCATTAAGCCAGGACCACGTGTATAAGCAACTGCATCAATTTCATGTTTTTGAACACCGCTTTGTTCAAGCAATTGATTCATTAAAGGAATCATTTTACGAACATGATCACGTGAAGCCAATTCCGGAACGACACCACCATATTCTGCATGAAGTTTAATCTGACTATAGAGAACCTGTCCTCGCAAGCCGAGTTCGCTATCATAGAGTGCTAACCCAGTTTCATCACACGAAGTTTCTAAGCCCAAAACTATCATTAAACTGCCTTTACAACGATCAAAAATAATATCGAAGCTATTATAGACTTGTGATCTGAGTTGTAAATGAGTAAAATACTGACCTTCACTTGCGATCTAGTGCATTGTGCGTTAGATCTTATCCATAATCTTAGAGGATTTTACATGCCACAAGTTAAGTTGAAAGAAGGCGAACCAGTAGACGTAGCTATCCGTCGTTTCAAGCGTTCATGCGAAAAAGCGGGTGTTTTAGCTGACGTTCGTAAGCGCGAATTCTATGAGAAACCAACTCAAGAACGTAAGCGTAAAAAAGCTGCTGCAGTTAAGCGTTACCAAAAGAAATTGTCTCGCGAATCTGTACGTACTACTCGCCTTTACTAATTAATTTGTGATTGACTGCTGAAAAGACTATGACGACTTTAAAAAACCAAATTACTGACGTATTAAAAAATTCAATGCGTGCCAAAGATATGGCAACAGTAACGGTAATTCGCGGTCTACAAGCAGCAATTAAGCAAATCGAAGTCGATGAGCGCATTGAGCTTGACGATGCTCAGGTTCTTGCGGTCATTGAAAAGCAAATTAAACAACGTAAAGAATCGATCAAAGCCTTTTCTGGCGCTGGTCGAGATGATTTAGCTAGTAAAGAACAAGCCGAAGTTGAGGTTATTTCTCAATTTCTACCAGCAGCTATGACTGAGGAAGAACTTGATTCTATCATTGAGCAAACGATTGCTGCTCAAGAAGCTACTAGCATGAAAGATATGGGTAAGGTGATGAATTCTCTACGTCCGATCATAGCCGGGCGTGCCGATCCTTCACAAGTATCTGCTAAAATTAAAGCAAAATTAAGCTAATCTACTTAACTCTCATTTATATTCCCTATTTTGTAAAATTGGATTCATTGCAATAATGAACCCAAAGTCTTTCGATTATTTAAATTCACACTGAATATTATATTTTTTCAGCATTTGCATTTCCTTTGACTCAGTGACTTGCTCAATCACATTTTGTTTGGTCATACTGGCATACTCTCTCGGTAATTGTGATCTATTCTTTTCAATTGCTGCATAAGAGTCTTGAACATATTGATTCACAATGGCACAGTATTTGGCTTGTTGTGCAGGCGTAAATTGTGAAAGTTGTGGATCTAAACTACGCAGAAAGTTCCGCATATCTTGCGCATAAGTTGTCGTTATTTTTTCTACTGTACGCACATATTGTTCAACTGAAGCCGCTGAACAAATCCCCATAAAACCAATTGCACAAATAAAAACAATAATTTTCTTCATCAATTTCTAACTTCTTTAACACTCAAGCCTGCCATATTATCTTACTTCAATAAATTTTGGCTTATGCTCGGTAAAAAATTCTTCTGTCGGCGCAGGAATATGCCCCTCAGTCACAGTGCCTAGACGCAATCGGATCACATTGGGCAAGTCAGTACGATACGAATAAATTGGACTACCACATTGCTGACAAAAAACGCGTGCTTTATTTGGTGTATGGAAATATTCTTTGAGTTGATCTCGCCCCTTCTCAAACTCAAACTTACTTTGATCAAGTGGGCTATTCCAACCTGCAAATGCACCTTGTGCTTGCTGACAGTGTTGACAATAACACAAGATACTATTTTCGATCTCTGCATGATATTGATATTGCACAGCCCCACATAGGCATTGCCCTTTAACCATTCGCTCCCCCAATTACACTTTTTCTAATAAGAATTAAATTTTTCTACGGCGGTCATCTTGCATTTGTTTTAAACGTGCATCAATTTTTGCAGACATTGCCATATTACCTTTTGCCAATCGTTGCGCATGAAGCAATGACTTAATCGCATTCTCTTCATAACCAGACCAATACTCAACCTCAGCACGATAACATAAGACATTGACAGCTTGTAATGGTAACTCTTTATCTAAATTTGCAGCACGTTGTAATAGTGCCCAACCTTGAATATCTCTCTGATTTTTATGGATGAAGCGCTGCACCAAACTTTGCGCTTGTGCTACCTGCCCCTGTCGAATCAATACTTCAGCAAACTTATAGGACAAAGCTCTATTTTCAGGCATAGTTTTTTGGATTGAACTAATCGCATCATGTGCTTGTGCTAATTTATTTTGACCCAGATAAATATCAGTTTGGATCAAAGGCACCAATACATGTGACTTTAATCTATTTTTGACCAAATCAAGATTTGCCTGAGCTTGAGTATAATCACCTTGTTCAAGATAAAATTTACTCAGTGCCAGTTGAGCTGCAGTATTTTTTTGATTTGCTAATGCTAATAACTGAATTTCGTTGGCTTGATTAGACGTAACGGTGGTATACCATTTCAGTATTTCAAAATCGAGATCATAAATTTTAGGTTTAACCCGAGGTAATTGATTGGCACGTAAACGAGCTTCACTCATACGTTCGGTGGTTAATGGATGGGTCAACCAGAAGTCTGGTAAAAAACTCACTCGACTAGTCGCGCGATGCATGGTTTCGAAATAATCTGCCATGCTCTGAGGGTTATAACCTGCGGCATACATAAATTGCATACCAATACGATCCGCCTCACGCTCCTGATTACGACTATAACTAAGCTGCTTATCGATCAATGCAGCTTGCGTTCCCATCATGACAGCAGATCCAACATCACCATCTGCCTGTGATGCAATCGCTGCGCCAACAAGAATCCCAGCGAGAGCAAGTAGTCCCTGCCCCTTAAATGCTTCTTGTGAGCGACTATAATGACGTTGAGTAACATGGGCAATTTCGTGCGCCATAACACCCGCAATTTCATCCAAATTTTTTGCTGATGTAATCAAACCTGTGTTCAGGGCAAATAATCCACCTGGCACAGCGAACGCGTTAATTTGAGGATCTTTAATAACGATAAGACCAATTGGTTGCCCAAGTTGAGTTTGACTAAGAATCCCTGAGAAAACCTGTAGAAATTGATCTTCTAACCAAGCATCTTGAATAGTCGGCATTTGTCGATGCACTTGTCGATATACTTTTTCACCAATAAATTTTTCTTTTTGTTGATCAAGCAAACCAACGCCGCTGCCAATATCAGGCACTTCTGTTTGTCCCGCTGTTTGAGATGGCAAGAAAATCTGAGTGTGGCTAATTTGAGTGGTGGCAATTAAGCCACATGCGAGTAGCAGCGATCTCAAGTGGTTTCTCTATGATTCTAATCGAGAAAATTAATATAACATCGAAAATGAGAAGAATTTGCAACAAAGTGTTATAGAAGACAGCTTTCCTGTCTTCTTTTATATCCGAACAATCAAATGTAGATTATTTGCTCGATGTATAACGTTGGTCAACACTAAATTTCTCTGGAAATTTTGCGTGAATATTTTCATAAAATGCCATGATCTCTGTCATATCTTTTTCGTAGTCACCCGAAGGATAGACAATTTTTCCAACCCCTGTTTTTTTCTTGGCATAGTCCATATAAGCCAGTGCAATTGGCACACCTGCTGCCACAGCCACATGGTAAAACCCTGTTTTCCATTGTTCTTGTTTAGCACGAGTTCCTTCTGGAGTAACAAGCATCACAAGTTTAGGATGGGTTTTGAACAAATCACTCATGAGCTGCACCATACTTGGTCGCTGTTGATCTTGTTGTTTCACACTGCGATCAATTCCTATCCCTCCCATTGCACGTACAAATGGGCCAAAAGGAAATTTCATATAACTATCTTTAATCGTTAGACGAACATTCACTCCTAACGCTTTAAGCGCTAAACGCGCATATAATGCATCCCAATTACTGGTGTGTGGTGCGGCAATCATGACACATTGATCAATATCCAAATCCCAATGATTGTCAATTTCCCACCCCATTAAGCCTAAACTCTGCTCAGCTAATTTCTCGAACACACGCACCCCAAGACCAAATCACAAAGGGCGCAAGTGTATCAATATTAAGCAGGCTTAAAAGATAGTTGAGTACAATTAATCAGCAATCAAGTTGTAAGCAATTATTCAAATTTTGGATTGACTAAATAACGGGGTACGCGATCTTCTAAAGCATCAATCAGGTTTTGATAAGCGAGATTCACCATCTTTTGGCGTGTTTCCAAAGTAGCTGAACCGATATGTGGTGCAGTGACTACATTTGCAAGCTCAAACAATGGGGAGTCTTGCAAAGGTTCTTTTGCATAGACATCCAAACCTGCTGCAAAGATTTTATTTTGTTGCAATGCCTGAATAAGTGCATCTTCATCGACAACGGAACCACGTGCAATATTCACAAACACCGCATGTTTTTGCATGAGATCAAATTGTGCCTCTCCGATTAGTGCTTTTGATTCACTATTTAGATCCACCGCAACCACGACAAAATCAGATTGTTGTAATAATTGATCTAATTCTCGATATTGTGCATTAACGGCTTGAGCAACTTCGATTTTTTCACGGCGGTTATGATACAAAATATTCATATTGAAACCATAAAAACCGCGACGTGCAATGGCTGCACCAATATGACCTAACCCAATAATACCAAGGGTTTTACCGAAAACATCCACACCAAATTGATCAATCGGTACAGTCCGTTTCCATTGTCCTTGCTTGGTCCAACTATCTAATTGCGGAATTTTACGTGCCGCACTCAGTAGCAAACTAAAAGCTAAATCCGCTGTTGTTTCAGTCAATACATGTGGCGTATTCGCAAGCCAAATTTTTCTTTGATTTAGATACTCAACATCATAGTTGTCATAGCCAACTGAAACAGTCGAAATGATTTTTAGTTTTTGTGCAGGTGCTAAATTACTTTCATTGAGTAAACGTCCTACACCAATCATGGCATCTGCGTCAACGACTTCAGTACGGATTTGCTCGTTAATATCCCCTAGTTTAGGGTTGAGAACCACAACCTGATAACTTTGTTGTAAGCGCGCTAAAACGTCTTGATCAATTTGACTAAATACAACGACTTTCTTCATTCTGAGCTTTCCATTTCCTACGACTGCATAAGCTGCCATAACCGTCTTTTTAATAAAGGTTGAACAATCATTTCCTCTAAACTTGCAAGATGCAATATATTGGTATGTTGAATAAAATCGAGCTGGCCAAGACAAAGAATTTTTTTATTGTTTGCTGTTGCATCTAAAAAGCCTTGAATATAAGACGAAAGTCCACGACTTTCCTGAAAAGCGGCCAGTGGAAATGGCCATTTCAATTCAGCATACTGACCAAGTCGAGCTTTTTGAATATTTTGCCATAGTTGTCGTTGCGCATCATTTAGCTGACTACTTTCCACTAAAAGAGCACAATTTTCTAGAACGTACATCTGCAACTCAAACGCTTGGACTGGTGCAGTGATGACGATTTGCTCTTTTTCTATAACCGAATCTTTAACAACTGGTTTTTCGTCAAGCTCAACCTGTTGTGAACTCTCTCGGACTATCGCGGGCTGAGTTTCCACAGATGCCATTGGAGCATCTTGAGTAATACGAGCATCATTGTTCTGTACAGGTTCACTGTATTGAGTCGGTTGATCAATGATCTGATCTCGCCACAGACTTGGTGCAGTATTTTTTTGACATACAACGTCTCTAGGAATCCAAACATCTATTCCCATCGCCGCTAATATGTTTCTCTGCTGCCCAATCATCTTATTTACTCATTTTATTCACAGTGATGAATACTGTTATCCACACATAGTCTAGCATAAACCACCTCCCGCTAATGGCTTCGTTTTGCTCAATCATGTCACCGCTGACTTACTTTTTTCAGCTTTGCATGATCACAATAAAAATTAAGCTATATCACGATCACGACATTTTCATTCATCGACTTTTTATCAATGTTTCATCATTTTGTCGCTTTTACTTTCTATTAATATTGACTATCGAATGCTCAAATAAAAGGTAATGCGATTTATGCTTATTGTTTTTGCTCTCGCTCTAAGCCTACTTATTTTTATCTGTTTTCTCTATACACGACACCCTCTTTTTGGAAGACTACCCTCTGGAGAACGACTACAACGTATTCAAAACTCTCCCAACTATAGACAAGGTCAATTTCGCAATCTCACCGAAAAACGAGGCATGACAGATTGCTCCCACACCTTCATTGAACTATATAGAACCTTTATTAAAACCATTCCGCATCGTCACCCCAAAGATATTATCCCTTCGGTTAAAACCAACTTACGGACACTCAATCCTCAACAGGATGTCATCATCTGGTTCGGGCATTCTTCTGTTTTTATGCAGCTCCACGGTAAAACTTTTTTAATTGACCCAGTCATGAGTGGCAAAGTCTCGCCTCTGCCTTGGGGAACTCGTGCTTATCAAGGAACTGATATCTATACCGTCGATGAATTACCTGATATTGATTATTTACTGATTTCACATGATCACTATGATCATTTGGATTATAAAACCATTTTGCAATTAAAGAACAAAGTCAAATATGTGATCACAGGGCTCGGTGTTGGTGAACATTTTGAATATTGGGGTTATCCCAAAGATATACTGATTGAAAAAGATTAGGGAGATCACATTGAGTTTGACGATGGTATTACTATCATCACCGAGACCACTCATCACGACTCAAGACGTGCTTTCGATGGCGGCAAAAATCTATGGATTTCATTTATTATTCAATCACCAAATAAAAAGATTTTTTACACTGGCGATGGTGGCTATAACAAACACTTTGTCGAAATCGGTGAAAAATATGGGCCTTTCGATTGGGCATTGATGGAAAATGGACAATATGATGCCGCTTGGCATGCGGTACATTGTCACCCGAATGAGGTTGCTCAAGCCACTGAGGAATTGAATGCACGTAATATGATACCTGTTCATCATTCCAAGTTTAGTTTAGCCAAACATCCGTGGTATGAACCAATTACTAGAATTACAGAATATTCAAAATCGAGAAAGTATCGACTTGCGACACCGATGATTGGTGAGTTAGTTGAACTCGATAACGATCATCAGCGCTTTAAACAATGGTGGGAAAATATTCGGTGAGCTCACTAACGAGTTTGAGCATTGAATATCAAACCATCATTTTTTATTTATGAGCATGTACTACAACTGAGTTACTGGGAAACTTAGCCTTTTGGATAAGTTTTTCTTGACTTGTGTTTTTTTTGAGCTAATACTTAGCTATATGGCTAAGTATGATTCGCAACTCGATCTTTTATTTAATGCTTTAAGTGATCCAACACGCAGAGCTATCTTGACTCGTCTGTCTCATGGTGACGCGACCACGACATCATTAGCAGAAGAACATGCGATGGCACTACCTTCTTTTCTGAAACACCTAAGAAAACTAGAAGAAGCTGGACTTATCACAACCCTAAAAAATGGCAGAGTCAGAACATATGCACTGAGCCCAAATGCATTAAATCCTGTGCAACACTGGTTACATCAACAACAAACCATGTGGGAAACACGCTTAAATCAATTAGAAGACTACGCACTCAATTTACAAAGGAAAAGAAAAAATGAACCTTGACCCTCAAACAGATCTAAAACTAGAGCGAACCATCAATGTACCACGTGAATTACTCTGGGAATGTTGGACTACGCCAGAGCATATTAAACATTTCTTTATTCCCAAGCCTCACGCAATTGTGTCTTGTGAAATTGATTTAAGAGTTGGTGGAAAATTTAATACGCTATTTGATGTCGATGGTAATCAGATTCCGAATCACGGCGTATTTTTAGAAATTATTGAGCATGAAAAATTAGTGTTCACTGATGCTTATACTGAAGACTGGAAACCAAGTGAAAATCCATTTATGACGGCGATTATTTTGTTTGAAGACCTTGGTAATGGCTCAACCAAATATACAGCGATTGCACGTCACCGCACACCCACAGCTCGACAACAACATGAAGACATGGGCTTTTTTAGTGGCTGGGGAACTGTGGTCGATCAACTCGAAGCCTATGCAAAAAGTTTATAGTCTATGCTTTATATCATCACCCTAGACAGGCTTCGACCTGTCTTTTTTTAATTTGAGTTAAGCTCCCCTCTAGGTACATCAGCATACTGACTTCAGTAAATCTATAAAAACATCTTTTGCACGATGTCCCTTAGATTTCTTATTCCAAATAAAATAGCTTTGGATAGATGGTATCTGTTCAAATGAGTACCCTCGTATCCCACCTATTCCTTTGAATTGCTCATAAACACTTTTGGGAACCAGTGATACCCCTGAACCAGCACTAATACATCCTAGAATTGTTGCATAACTTGCCATACTCGTAATTTGCACAGAGACATTATTAAGGCTCAACCAATGTTCTAAAGCGCTGCGGTAAGGACACCCTACTGGCCACATATAGATATCTTTATCAGATAAATCCTTTGGCTGCTTTAATTCACCCAAGGATGGTGAAGCAATTACAATCAACTCCTCCTTATAAATCTTCAGCCGTTCAATAGATGGATGCTTTTGATCAACTGCTATAATTGCTCCATCCAGTTTAAACTCTGAAACATCCTTGATCAGTTGTGGCCAAGTTCCTGTACTAAACTGAAGTTTAACCAATGGATATTCTTGATGGTATTGAGATAATAATTTCGGCAATCTACTGGTCGCAGATGATTCAATTGCACCAATTTTTAATACGCCAGAAGGCGGTGCGTTCATACTGATTGCACGACTCGCTTCATCGCATAAAAATAAGATTTCATTTGCATATTCAAGAAAAATAACCCCAGATGGACTAATGACTAATCCTCTCCCTTGTCGAATAAACAACTGAGTACCCAATTCTTCTTCAAGCAGTTTAATTCGGGTGGTTATATTCGAAGGGACGCAATGTAATAATTCGGATGCTCTGATAATGCTTCCAGTATCCGCAACCGTTTTGAACATTCTGATTTGGGCTAATTCCATTTTAACTATTCATTTTTATAGAATTTAAAACTCAATATAAGTCATTTGTAATCAGCATTCAATTATCGTAATTTCAACAATAACGACTACTTCTATGTATTAAGCGTTGAAGTTAAAAGTCTATTTATAACACCAATTTTTAAGATTTAAATACAATCTATTGGTTCACTATTATGATTGATGAAACCACCCTCATTATCTTGGGACTTTTTGCCTTTTGTGGTGGTTTAATTGATGCCGCTGTCGGTGGTGGTGGTCTAGTGCAAATACCAGCCTTACTAAATGCACTACCACAACATAGTATTGCCACCGTTTTGGGCACAAATAAATTGGCTGTATGGGCTGGAACAGCATCATCTTTCTTTCGATATGTACACAAAGTTAAGTTTGTTTGGAAACTTCTAATCCCCACAATGCTTTCAGCTTTTGTATTTGCATTTATTGGCGCTATGTCAATCGCTCATATCCCAAAGCAGTTTATGACATATAGCGTTTTATTCTTGCTCATCATCATGGCCGTTTATACTTTTCTAAAAAAAGATTTAGGAGCGTATAGCACTGATATCAAATGTGGTCATAAAGAAATTTTTTTAGGCATCGTTTTTGGTGGGGTTATTGGGTTTTATGATGGCATTTTTGGTCCAGGCAGTGGAAGCTTTCTACTTTTCCTTTTTGTCAAAGTACTTGGTTTTGATTTTCTCAGTGCCTCCGCATCCGCGAAGGTAGTGAACCTAGGTACATTTAGTGCAGCACTGCTATTTTTCATACCAACTGGTCATATCCTCTGGGAGATCGGTTTAATCATAGCATTCTGTAATATTCTGGGTTCTTTTGTCGGAGTTTTTTTAGCACTACATTATGGTAGTCAGTTTATTAGAATATTTTTCCTGATTTTGTTAATTTTCCTTATTATCAGAATGGGAATATCTATATTTTAAACCACTAAAATTTATATAAACTCTAAAACAATCTACCCAACCCTTAACACATCCTCCCACTTTGTTAGGTAGCTTGGTGATTTATGATTTTGGGTCATTCCCCACGCTCGCCCTTGTGGTCCAATCAAGCGTCCAAAAGTCATTACATCTCGCCCAAATCGCTCATTAATTTCATCAAACGCAACCGAAAGATTTTGTCGGGTCAGCATTTCTTCTGTGTTATAGAACAAATCAACAGCATGACGATGTTGAGGAATAATATCTAACAAAATCACCTCTGCTTTTTTATAGCGATGCCCCGCCTGATAAATCCGATCTAAGCCCTGTTGTACCGCTTTCATAATCACTAAACGGTCATCACTATAATCGACCAAATACACCACCGTAAAAGGCCGATAATACGCGTCTTTATTGAATCGATTGGTGCGGATACTTATACCCACGGCTTTACACAATAATTTTTGTTTCCGAAGTCGTTCAACTGCACGTAAAGCAAATTCGGTAAGTGCACCACTGAGGCTATTTTTATCTTCAATCGGTTGTCCAAATGAACGACTACTTAAAATTTGCTGACGATCAGAAATGACATCTTCGATTTCTAAACATGCAACGCCCTGAAGCTCTTTAACCGTATTTTCCAATACCACCGAAAAATGCTTACCCATCCTTTTCGGATCAGTTTGGAGCAAATCCATCACAGAGTAGATATTCATTTTTTCCAAACGCTGACGAATTTTTCGTCCCACCCCCCATACCTCTCCTACAGGGGTGTGCATTAATAAATCCTCGATGATGCAAGGATCCTCATCAACGAGATTACAAACTCCGTTAAAACTGGCATGCGTTTTTGCCAAATGATTTGCGAGCTTTGCTTGCGTTTTTGAATAACCAATCCCAATACAACAAGGTAAACCCAACCATTTCTTTACAGTAGACAGAATCTGAAATGCATATTTGCTTAGATCATAATGATGTTGATAAGCTGTAAGTTCTAAAAAGCACTCATCTATTGAATAGACTTCCTGCTCACAAGGATCAACAAAGCTTGCCAAGATATTCATAAATCGCCGAGACATTTCTGCATACAAAGCATAGTTACTTGAAAATACAGCAACATGATACTGGCGAATGATCTCTTCAATTTGGAAAAAAGGTACAGCCATTCGAATACCCAATTGTTTTGCCTCATACGAGCGGGAAACAACACAGCCATCGTTATTCGACAAAACCACCACAGGACGATTCTCTAGCTTTGGATTAAACACACGCTCACAACTAACATAAGCATTATTTACATCGACCAAAGCAAAAATACGTTGTGGTAATGGCATAAGTTTATCTCATTGGTTTCAAGTTATAGGTCACGACGCCCCAAATCACCAACTCCTGTCCTTCAGTGATATAAATATTTTGATAATCAGGATTTTCTGCTTTTAGCCAAACTTTTGGAGGATTAAAATGATGATCAATCATTAAACGTTTTACAGTAAAGTCATTATCAATCAAGGCAATTACAATATCACCTGACTTGGCAGGAATACTTCGATCCACCACTAAGGGATCATCAATGTCAATCCCAGCATCCAACATCGACAGTGAATTGGCTTTCACGATAAATGTTGAGTTTTCATTTCGAATTAAAAACTCATTTAAATCCAAAGCTTGCTCGACATGATCTTGAGCAGGTGAAGGAAAACCTGCTGCAACACGTTCAGTTGCTAGTGGAATATGATAAATTCGATCATTCTTTGCCTGCACGTTTTGGATTTTCATTGTCGACGTCAAATCATTCCGTGCGCCAGTTTTGACATTATTCAGTAACCATTTTTTGATGAAATCGACCTGAGATTCAGGAACACGAATCACTTTGGTCGGTTCACTGAATTGGGCTTTTCGTCCTGCATTGGCTCTGGCTCCACCATGCTCCGACTCAGTCTTTTTGGACATAACTCCCCCTTACCCAAGTTAAAAATGCTTTCAATTAATTTAACTTGAAAAAGTTACAAATTCAAGTTGACGAAAAATTAATTTTGCATAACAATGAATTTCATAGATCAGATTTTAGCTTGTTCAGTCAAAACAAGGATGTTGAACAAATTAAATTACTGTTTTAAATGAATAACTTAATATACAACTCTTGTATCAAAGACATTAAGTTATTGATCTAATTCACGAATATATTTGATCTAAATAGTAAGCTTTTATGCAAATATTTTTGATGTGGAGACATGAAAAATGAACAATCAACGCGATGCTATTCTTGGTTATGCTGACGAACAACATGCTTTCTTTATTCGTCTCATTGAGAACAATACTGTTCTTGGTAATAGCTATGGAATATTCTGTGAGAACGAAAATAGTGAAGCTGCTGAAAGTATTATGACGACGCTATTTTTAAAGAAATCTTTTTGGTTAAATGGTTCCGAGTTTAAAGATATTGTGAAAGGACTTAACCCCATTACTTAGTATATCCATGTAATACTCCCAAACATGAACTTCAGAATAATCAACAATGATAATGAATCAATTCAGTCAAATTAAATTAAAGCCCACTGATTTTATACAAATCAATGGGCATTTTTATTCGGACTAGAATAGATCATTTCATTATTACACTAGTCTTTTATCATTCACTAAAGCAACTAATTTATAAATTTTCCCATCGAACTCATCTTCAAATAGCAAATCCATATTTGGAAAGATCGCACGACCCTCTATTTCAATATGCTCTACTCGTTTGAAAAATGAAACCTCATGGTCCTCAAGTTCATTCAATTGTGCAATAACAATTGATTCATTTTCTTCTTGATCCTTTACCCTTACCGTGACCTTATTCATATTCATGAGTAATTCTCCCGATTCCCAATTTTATCTGTATAGAACTATGTAAAAATTTCGAATGCTTGTCGACTATGGCGTTGTAACAAGAGTTATAAGTATTATATTTTTATTGCCAACCTACATAAGACATTGAATTTTATTATTTAAAAATAAAATAAGTTGTATCTTTATTTAACCATCGGGTTACAAAGAAATGCTTTGTTTCACAAACACAAAAGTACATCCCTAAACCATATATCGATGCAGCTAACTTAATTCAACTTATCGAGTGACGATCAATTTTTCTTATCTAAACGAGTAATCGGCTAGATGCAATCTCCATATAACCAAGACCATCGTAATTCAAAATAATTCATAGCAATAACACCAATGTCCGCAAATACAAACCCAAAGAATTGAAAGTAATCTTTTTCATAATCATAAAAAAGGTCAGGAATCCTGACCTTTAAAAGAGCTTATTTCCGCATTTGTCTTTTGACAAATAAGTATTTTCTGACAAATGGTAAAATCAGAAGCAATCCTGACATCACCCACAAGCCTATACTTATATTGCTATCCCACAGAATGTTTAGCTCACCATGAGAAATAGAAAGAGCACGGCGTAGATTGGACTCCATTAATTCACCAAGGACAAAGCCTAAGATTAAAGGAGCCAATGGAAAATCAAACTTTCTTAATATATAGCCGACAACACCTAAACCAATACACAGTAATAAATCAAAAATCGTACTATGAATTGCATAAACACCGACGAAACTAACTGTTGCTTACAGGGATAAGAATATAGTTAGGAATATTAAGTAGTTTGGCAAAAAAACCAACTAATGGTAAGTTTAAAACCAAAAGAATAATATTCCCAACCATCAGCGAAGCAATCAAAGCCCAGACTAATACAGGTTGTTCTGCAAACAGTTGAGGGCCTGGTGTAATGTTATATAACGTCAAAGCTCCCATCATAACGGCTGTTGTACCCGATCCAGGCACACCCAAAGTTAGCATGGGAATAAATGATCCACATGCAGCGGCATTATTTGCACTTTCTGGAGCAGCCAATCCTCGCAAGTCTCCTTGACCAAACTTACCTTTTTCACCCGCCAGCTTACGTTCAGTGGTATACGCCATAGCACTCGCTACACTTGCCCCCGCCCCAGGTAAAATTCCTGAAAAAAATCCAATGAATGAACTTCGAATAATGGTTGCTAATGAGCTCAATAACTCTTTTAAATTAAATAAAGATCTTTTGCCTTGAGCAAGTACAACTTTTCCAACGGTTGTTCTTTCCAATAGTAGAAGAATTTCACTGACACTGAATAAACCAATTACGATGGTTGTAAAAGCAATACCATCACTTAACCCCACACTATCAAAAGTAAAACGATATACGCCTGTAATTGCATCCATACCAACCGTGGACAAACCCAACCCAATCAAAGCCATGATTAATGTTTTAAAGGGCTGAGTGCTCACCAAACCAGTTAGACACACAATCGCAAAAACCATCAAAGCAAAGTATTCTGCTGGCCCAAATGCAATCGCCCAGTTCGCTAAAATCGGTGCAAAAAAAACAATTCCAATAAAAGCAACCATACTTCCAATAAATGAACTCACTGAGGAAAGTGATAAAGCAATACCAGCTTTACCTTGCTGAGCTAAAGGATAGCCATCCATCGTGGTCATAATGGCACCAGCATCACCTGGAACATTAATTAAAATTGCCGAAATTCGCCCTCCATACTCACAACCCAGATAAACTGCAGCAAGTAAAATTAATGCGCTCTCAACTGGCAAACCCAATGCATATGCAAAAGGTAAAAGTATCGCAACACCATTAATTGGCCCCAAACCAGGAAGCAATCCCACAATAGTTCCAACAAATGCACCAATAAATGCAATTAATAAATTTTGTGGCTGCAGTGCAACCTCAAAGCCAGTCATTAAGAAACTTAATACGTCCATAAATTTGTCATCCTTAACCCAGCAATCCCATTGGTAATGGCACATCTAAAACACGATCAAATAAGTAGTAGGTTGTTACACCCAAAATACAGGCGGTGATAATGGTTGGTCTTGTTTTTCCTTTGAATAATTTGCCTATAGCTATTGCCATCAATGTTGTTGCAATAATGACCCCTAGTAACTCAAATAAAGCTGCATATAAAGTCAACGCAAATACACATAATGTAATTCTAAAAAGCAAATGCTTAGTCCAGCCTAACTCAACAGGTTCAAACATGATCGTGGGTCTAACAGTCAAATAGACAGCACTCACCGTGATCAGTCCCATAATCAAAAGAGGAAAGGCTTTTGGTCCCACAGAGTCATAGGAGATTGGCGCATCAAAGTTACTTGCATAAATCACCAAACCCAAACCACAAAGGGCAATAATCCCCGTTAGGATACGTTCTGATTTCATTGTTATTCCTTAACACGACGAAAAGTGCCAAATCATCGATTTGGCACTCATTCATTGATTATTTAGATAATTTATATTCAGCAGATAATTGATGCATTTGATCAGTTTGCTTGTAGACATAAGCTGTGATCTGATCGCCAGTCAGTGCAAATGGCAACAAATCCTGATTATTACGAACGGTTTCAAATTTTTTGTTTTCCATCATTTTATCGAATGATGTTTTCCACCATTGATAAGCATCATCACTGACTTTAGGTCCCATGTAAAAGCCACGAATCACAGGCCATTCAATATCATAACCCTGCTCTTTCGCAGTTGGTAAGTTTGAAAATTTGCCTTGTAAACGCTCATTTGCAAATACAGCAAGTACTCGTATTCTGCCAGCTTCTAAATTTGAACTGACTTCACTAATATTTCCAACTGCCACTTTGACATGCTGCCCTAAAAGCGCTGTCAGAACTTCGCCCCCTCCCTCTAAAGCAACAAAACTCATTGCCGAAGGATTTATTCCTGCTTTTTTTGCAAGCATTGCTGATTGCATCCAATCCTGACCACCAACACTGCCTGCTCCACCAAAACTGATTCCCTTAGGGTCTTTTTGTAGATCTTTTATCAGATCACCCAAGGTTTGATAAGGCGAATCTTTATGTACGGCAACTAAACCATAATCAACCGCAACACCTGAAAGCCATCTCACATCTTTTTCTGTGAAATTTCCAAATTTACCTTGGGCTAGATTGAGTAATGATCCAGTGGAAAATGCAATTACAGCTTCATTATTTGCAGAATCATTGCTCACAATTTTATTGTAGGCAACCGCACCTACTCCACCTGGCATATACGTTACGCGGATTGGATCATTTAAAACCTCAGTTTCTTTCAAACCTGCTTGGATTAATTTACAAGTCATATCCAAACCACCACCAGGCTTTGCTGGGGCAATACATTCAGGACGTTTAGGTTGTCCTGCCTCTTTTGCACCATTAGTATTACATCCAGTGAAAACCAGAATCGAACATGTAACTAGAGCAAATGAAAGTTTTTTCATTATAAAAACATCCTTATTGTTTAAGTGATCCATTAAAGTTTTCCCTACTACCATTGCAGAACCTCCTTGATCGTTGTTTAGCCTTGGTGATTTGAAAATTTTTCTAAACAGCGAGTTTCAATGTAAGCGTCGTGAGATAGAGCCTCATTCCAATAAAAACCTGAGTTATTACATGGTTTTAGACACAATCTAAGACAGCAAACACGATAAAATTCGTATGCATTTCAAAACTAACTTATTGTTATTTTCTGTTTATAATTCAAACCTAATTCATGTGATGATGAACATTCAAAAGCAAGCCAACATTTCTGATACAACGCGGCATTCCTGTTGCCAACAATGAGAACATCGTCCATCGATCTCTCTCCTCTCAAATTTTCCTTACTTTAAGTTGAAACAGCGAGCTGCTGTGATAGCGAAGAATTAAAGGGGTATTTAATTATTTTAAATAGTATTGAATTTCAGAGTGTTTTAGCGCCAAATTGCATATACGTAAAAAACAATTTAAACCATTGTTTTGATTTAAATAATATTAAAAACACTTGCTAAGGTATTTAAAAAAAATATAGGCTAAATCTTTAAAACTCAGAATTACGTTCTCTCTCCACCCAAGATCAGTATATTTTTTGCTTGAATAAGCATTAATTTTGTAGACACTATTAAAATAATATTACTTGATATGTTTAGTAATATTTTTAGAAATATTTAACATGGATGCTTAGAGAACTTTTTCATGGAAATTAAACAAATAAAATACTTTTTAACGGTGGTTGAAGCAGGAAGTATTGGAAAAGCAGCCCAGAAACTTGATATTGGTGCTTCGGCGATTAGTCAGCAAATTAGTAAGCTTGAGCAAGAATTAAGTATACGTTTATTACAGCGAAATGCTTTTGGAGTATCGCCAACACCAGCAGGGCTCGCATTTTTAAAACATTCACAATTAATTCTAAGACAGATCAACTTTGCAATTGATGCAGCACACTCAGCAAGGCTCTCAGGTCATGTCAGTATTGGTTTACCCCCCACAATTACAGCATTATTGGGCATACCATTAATGAAATTGATGTCAGAACGCTATCCTGACATTCGTCTTGAAATGATAGAAACCCTATCTGGCAATCTGATACAAGCAATTAACTCACGTCAACTTGATCTCGCTATTATTTTTACCAATGAAGTAGACAGGCAATGGTCTATACAACCGTTAGTTCGAGAGCAAATGTATTTAATGGGACGTAGAGAAATCTTAGAAAAACATCATCTTCATGACTGCCTCAAGAGCGGTGTGATTCAGTCTCAATACATTGGTGATATTCCCTTAGTTCTACCTCGCCAAAGACATAGTTTGAGAAAATTCTTAGAACATAAGATTGGTGTAGTAAACGTTGCTTATGAGATTGATGGGTTACATTTACTCATGGATAGTCTGATTCACCTAGATCTTGTAAGTATTCGTCCTGGGAGTGCTTGTCTACAAGAATATAAACATAAATTACAGCTACTTAAAATCGTAGATCCAGAAATTGAACGTATCAATTATTTAGTGAGCATCGCCGAAGAACAATTATCACCTGCTGCGTTAGCCGCTAAATCAGCAATCAAAGCCTGTGTTAAAGCGCTTGTACAGAACAAAAGCTGGCCATGTTCTGAATTAATTTTCTAGAACGCCATTAGTTTTTTTAAATACCTCATTAGATTTGACCTATCACTCCTTACTTTTATTTGGGTTTACATTCTTTATTGAGTCAAAGAGCTATTTCTAATTATTGAAATATTGATGGCATGTTCATACTAAGCATAAAACATCTCTCTTCTACTCAAAAGATTATCTTTGATCTCAGCTAAGTTGAAACTAATTAACTAAGAACCAGATCAGGTAAAACATAACAATATAGAACAAGGAGGTTTCTAAATGCCAATATATAAGAACTCAAGCTAATTTCCAGTCTGTGTCAGATCTCACACCTATTTTTCTTGTGCTATTCCATAACAACAGCGCTATGTCATAACATCGCCCAGAAAATAGCATCTGAAACAAGAAATTCTTTATTCATCAACAATATGGTGCTCTGTAGTCATTTTCCATACTGTACTCAATTTAAGCGATCTAACATGAAAAAATCTCCATTCTTAACAATTGTTTGCTTAGTAAGTTTTAGCTTCAGTCCGATTAAAGTTTATGCAGATACACTCAAAGTAATTAGTTCTGGTGGGTTTTATTCTTCTATGGAAAAACTCATCCCTCTTTTTGAAGAAAAAACAGGTCATAACATTGAGCTATCCTCAGGTTCATCTATGGGAGCCTCAAGTACATCTATCCCAAATCGGCTGGAGCGTGGCGAACAATTCGATGTCGTCATTCTAGCCTCACCTGAACTCAACAAACTAATAGACAAAGGTTATCTCAACTCAAATACGCATGTAGATTTAGTCAACTCTAGCATTGGCATGGCGATACCCAAAGGCACCAAAAAACCAGATATCAGTTCTGCTGAAAATTTTAAAAAAGCATTATTAGATGCACGACAAATTGGATATTCTGCAAGTGCGAGTGGTACACACCTTGAAAAGGATGTTTTCCCAAGTTTTCAGCCCGTAGAATATAAGATAATTCGTGCTAAAGCCGAAAAGGTTGTCGGTGATCGAGTTGCTAAACGTGTCGCGGAAGGACAATTTGACATTGGTTTCCAACAAATCAGTGAAATCAAACCATTTACAGGTAAATATGGACAGGTTGAATTAGTAGGACCTATTCCTGCCCCCTATCAAAAAGTGACCATATTTTCTGCAGGTATCGGGAAAAACTCTAAAAATGAAGTATTGGCTAAGGAGTTAATTCAATTTGTGAAATCACCACAAGCGAAACATATTATCGATGATCAAGGTTTAGAGCAGATCAAATAAAATCTTATGATCTTGGACAAAATCAAGGTTAAATTAAAAGGACTGAGCCCTGTAGAGTACAGAGCTCAGTCCTCAGAATAACCATCCAGCTTATTAGGCTAAGTCCAGATCGGGTTTTATAGCTGCTAAAATTTAATTTATATCTACAATATCAACAAATTGATAAATACGTCCATCTTTAGGGTTTTCGAAAAGTAATTCCATATTCGGTCTTAAGATTTCCCCTTCAATTTCAATATGCTCTATGCGCTTGAATAAAGGAATGTCGTGTTCATTCACTTTTTTAATAAACGCAACTGCAATATTTTCGGTTTCAAATTGGTCCTTCACTTTAATTTGTATATTATTCATTGAAACACTTCCTTTTTTAAATTAGAAAAAACATAACTGCACTGAGTCTAAATGGTATAATTGCAACAAAATGTATTGCAAAGTAAGAGAGTTACCGTAAAAGCAGTTATGCGTTATAAAAGTACACCGCTAACAACAAAAATAAGATGTACTAAGTTTTTGCTAGCAAAATATGACAAATATACAATAAGTTTGTCGACAAAAGCCTTGTAACCAAAAATGTAAAAACAATTAAAATATTATAAATCAAATATTTATTACAAAAACTATAACGTACAATTTATGAAGAATTTGCTTAAAGTTAAATTTAGATGAGTAAATAACACGCATATTGTCAAACTCATTTTTACCTTACCTCTCCTTTTGTTGTTTATTTCTTCAGCTAAACAAGGAATCTTTTTTTGTGAATCCAATCCGATTTGCTAAGATGTCAAACATGAGAAAATCACCTCATTTCTCATACTCGGTTGAAGAGTTTTTTGACATAAAAGAGGTACACTAAAACGTAAACTTTTTTGTTTTGTTTATTCATATGTACATCAAAGTTATTCACGTTTATTAGAAACCAAAATCTCATACTCTCATATTGACGCTTTATTTTTTAAGGATTTAATACGCATGAATAGTGACACAGTTATGGCTGATCTTTCATCCCACACACCGATGATGCAGCAATACCTCAAGGTCAAGATGGAATATTCACATGCGCTATTGTTTTATCGTATGGGTGACTTTTACGAATTATTTTTCGAAGATGCTCACCTAGCCGCCAAACTTTTAGGAATCACGCTAACCCATCGTGGTAAAGCCAATGGTCAACCCATTCCAATGGCTGGTGTACCTTATCACTCAGCAGAAGGTTATCTAGCACGTTTAGTTAAAGCTGGTCGTACTGTTGCGATTTGTGAACAGGTTGGTGAGGTTACAGGTAAAGGTCCTGTTGAACGCAAAGTTGTACGTGTTCTAACACCCGGTACACTCACTGACGACGCCTTGCTCGGAAGCTATCAATCTTCAAATCTTGTCGCACTTTGCATCCAACAAAATCAAATCGGGATCGCTTTACTTGATCTCAGTGCCAGTATCTTTAAAGTACAACAACAAGACTATAAACCTGAACAGCTCGCAATTGAACTGGCTCGTTTGATGCCAAGCGAAATCTTAATTGATGAGGATTTAATTGATCAAAACATTATTGAACATATTAAGAAGAACCTAGATTGCTCTGTCACCAAACGTCCCAATGTTGATTTTAATCTCAATAATGCCCAAAAAACTTTGTGCGATCAGTTCGCAGTTTCAACCTTGTCCGGGTTTGGTCTAGACTCATTACCTCTTGCCAAAGCTGCCGCTGCTGCATTGATTCATTATGCAAAAGAAACTCAAAAAACAGCATTACCTCATATTCGTTCGATTCAAATTGAGCAAAGTACCGATTTTATTGCACTCGACCCAATTACACGCCGCAATTTAGAAATTATCGAACCGTTATTTGAACATGGAACCTCATTATTCCAATTGATTAATGACTGCCAAACGGCTATGGGCGGGCGTTTACTCAGTCGTACGCTTATGCAGCCTATTCGTGATACTGCGATTCTCGACGCAAGACTGGATGCAACCGAACAATTGCTCAAAGGCTATCATGAATCCCCAGTCCGTTTAGTATTGAAAGAGATTGGAGATATTGAACGTGTGCTCAGTCGTGTTGCGTTAGGTAGTGCACGCCCTAGAGATTTAGTACAGCTTCGTCAAGCTTGCGCACAGATTCCATTTTTACGCCATGCTTTAGCACCTGTTTTGAAAACGCAGCAATCTAAGTTACTTCTTCAGCTTGATCAAGAACTTGGAGACTTCAAGAGCCTACATGAACACTTGATGGCTGCGATTGTAGAAAGCCCACCTGTATTACTACGTGATGGCAATGTAATTGCAGAAGGTTATGATGATGAGCTCGATGAATTACGTAAAATCCGTGATCACGCAGGACAATTCCTCATTGATTTAGAAATTAAAGAGCGTGAACGTACAGGTATTAATACGCTAAAAATCGGCTACAATCGTGTGAGTGGCTACTATATCGAACTCAGCCGGGCTCAAGCAGAACAAGCACCTGCTGACTATATTCGTCGTCAAACATTGAAAAATGCTGAACGCTATATCACACCAGAACTAAAAAGCTTTGAAGATAAAGTTTTATCGAGTGAATCACGTGCCCTCGCCCGTGAAAAGCTTTTATTCGAATCGTTATTGGATGAACTGCGCCAAAATATTGCCCAATTACAAATGATGAGTGCGGCGATTGCTTATATTGATGTATTGGCTAATTTTGCCCACCAAGCAAGATTAAATAATTGGGCAAGACCAGAATTTACACCTGAAACTTGCATTAAGATTCACGCAGGACGCCATCCTGTTGTCGAGGCTCTTAACAAAGCACCATTTACACCAAATGATACCTTTCTTGACCCTCAACATCGTATGGCGATTATCACAGGGCCAAACATGGGAGGTAAATCAACCTTCATGCGTCAAACGGCGTTAATTAGTCTTTTGGCATATTGTGGAAGCTACGTTCCTGCTAAATCAGCAAAATTAGGTTCAATTGATCGAATTTTTACCCGTATTGGCTCAGCCGATGATTTATCGACAGGTAAATCGACCTTCATGGTTGAAATGACTGAAACATCACAAATTTTACATCATGCGACCAGCCAATCTTTGGTACTCATGGATGAAGTTGGACGCGGAACCAGTACCTATGATGGACTATCTTTAGCTTGGGCCTGTGTACTCGATCTAACTAAACGTGTGAAATGTTTATGTCTATTTGCCACCCACTATTTTGAACTGACCGAACTAAGTAGTGAAACAGGTATTGATAACTACCACGTCACTGCACAAGAGTTAAATGGCAATCTCATTCTCCTTCACAAAGTCCAACAAGGACCAGCGAGTCAAAGTCATGGCTTACAGGTTGCAAAACTGGCAGGTATTCCAGCAAACGTCATTAAAGAAGCACAAAAGCGATTAAAAATCTTGGAAAAACAGCAACACCAACATTTTCAAAATACGGTTCAGAATGATTTGTTTAGCTCAATCGAACATGAGATAGAAACTCAAGTAGTTGAAAAAATTGTTGAGGTTGAAGTAGCCTCGCCTGCATTAGCTCTATTACATCAAATCGATGTTGACGATCTCACACCGCGTCAGGCACTTGAACAACTTTATTCGTTAAAAGCTGCTCTCAAATCCTAAACAGCAAGCTCTCAGAACAAGACCTCAATGCTTGTCTGAGAGCTTTTTCGAATAAGGTAATCCCTTATATGATCTATAAAATAGACGAAGACATCAATTGAAGGAACAAATGCTTAATATTGTGCTTAGAGAACTTAATACTTCAGAAATCGATTTAATTTGGCAGCAGATTAACCGCCGTGAATTGATCACTCAAATGTACGTTCAACAGGGGCAAGATTTAGATTTAATTGATTGTTTTTATGATGTTGAAAATTGGGATGCTTATCATCTAGAAAATGATCCACCATTATTAAAACAAATCTGCCAACAAGATGGATTATGTATCGGAGCATTTAACTCAGATCACCAGTTAGTTGGCGTACAAGTTGTTTCCAACCAAATGATCGTAGATTATCCAGACGCAAAATTATTGCAATATTTTTATGTTGATGCAGATCACCAAGGTCAAGGAATTGGAGCACAATTGATGTATTCTGCTATAGCGTCAGCGAAACGGTTGGGTGCAAAACAACTCTATATTTCAGCAACACCAAGTAAACGTACTGTGGACTTTTACCTCAGACATGGTGCCAAATTATTAACACAACCTGATCATCATCTATGGGAATTAGAACCAGAAGATATTCACCTTATTTATTCAATATAAGCATTGATCAAAAATAATTCTCTATTAACCCTTAAAGCAAAAGATAAACCAATTCATCATCAATACTTCTGTATATTATGTCTTTAAAATCAATGCACCAGCACAACATATTTAAATTTATCAATCAGTTACTATATTTTTCACATGTATAAATAAACAATATCAATAAAAGCAATTGTTTGTTTCCCCTATTTTTGCCTACAATAGCCTATTCCAAACAAAAACCGTATTTTTAGGTAGCTGTCGCCATGACCTTTGTTGTCACTGAAAATTGTATTAAATGTAAATATCAAGATTGTGTTGAAGTATGTCCTGTAGACTGTTTCTATGAAGGTCCAAACTTCCTTGTTATCAATCCAGATGAATGTATTGACTGCGCATTATGTGAACCAGAATGCCCAGCAAATGCAATTTTCTCTGAAGATGAATTGCCTGAAGGTCAAGAAGTCTTTATCGAGCTCAATGCTGAGTTATCTGAAAAATGGGCTGGCAATAACATTACTCAAATCGGCGAGCAACCTGCTGATCGTGAAGAATGGAATGGCAAACCAAACAAATTGCAATATCTAGAAAAATAATGAAAAAGACCAGTTAATCTGGTCTTTTTTAATACTCGAAACACACATTTCTTTGCAATTGATCCATTATATATGGGCTGTTTTGCATTAAAATAATAAGCCTATAGATTGTGAATTGCCGTTTATGTTGCGAAAAAAATTACAGGGTTTTTTATCATTCTTTATCGTCCCTGTGATGATGGTCGGTTGTGTTAGTTCTAAAACACAAGTAAATCAAGCTAAAAGAATTTATATTCCTCAGGAGCAGGTTACTCTAACACGCCCAGCTCCAGATAAAGTCGAACCTGCATCTTATCGTCAATGGTTAGGACAAGGTGATAACTACGCACGTGTTCGCGAATACGAACAATATTTAGCTCGCAATCAAGTCGCACATATTATTCCAAGTTTTGAGCTCTTACGTACTGCACGAGATTGGCAAAAGTGTGGTCGTTCTGAATACGCTGTTCCAAATCGTGAATTATGGGGCAACTCACTCTCTACATTACGTGTTTTCAAATATCTCATTTCAGCAAAAATCCTCACCGATTTCGAAGTGACTTCTGTCTATCGTGACCTCCCCTTAAACGAATGTGCCGGTGGAGCAAGTTCATCGCGACATTTGTTTAATTCCGCAATCGATTTTCGTATTGGTCCTCAATATCCTCAACCACAGGATTATGCTTATATTGAACAAACAAAATTTAAGCTCTGTCAGTTTTGGATACAACATGGTCAAAGTCTAAATCTTGGTATTGGGCTGTATCGTTCAGGTCAGATCCATATTGATACACAAGGATATCGAACTTGGGGACCAGATCTGAGCCGTAATAGCTCGATGTGTAATCTCTAATTTGAAGCACTAGACTTAAAGAGATCATCTGATCTCTTTTTCTTGCTGTTTACAATGAATAATTCAGCAATCAAATTGCACTCTGAATATAAATGTTTAAAATGCAGCTAACAGATTCAAAGGTAAAATTGATTATGCAACAGTTGTGGACTGACATTGATGACTATATCAATTCGCATTTAATTCCCACAGATCCAAAACTTCAACACGCATTAGATAATACAGATACACAAGGATTCTCTAATCATTTGGCTGTTGCACCTAATCAAGGTATGTTTTTACAAATGTTGATTCAAATGAATCAGTGTAAACGGGTATTGGAACTTGGAACTTTTGCGGCATATAGTACGATTTGGTTAGCGAAAGCTTTGCCTGAAGATGGTTATTTGTTGACAGTTGAAGGTCGAGACACTCATGTAATTATTGCGCAAGAAAATATCGATTTTGCCAATATGCCTACCAATATAGAGCTAAAAAAAGGGCGCGGCGCTGATGTGATGAATCAACTCATTACTGAGAATAGTGAACCTTTTGACCTCATTTTTATCGATGCAGATAAACAAAGCTATCCTGAATATTTAGAACTTAGCTTACAGTTAGCTCATTCAGGGACGATACTTGTTCTCGATAATGTGATTCGTGCAGGTGATATCTTGGATGATAATAACAAAAAGCCAAGTATTGAAGGCATTCGCGAAACCTTTACCGCACTTAAAAATCACCCAAAACTTTTATCATGTACAGCATTACAAACCGTTGGTTCTAAGGGGCATGATGGCTTTGCTATTGCCATCGTAAAATAGAGATTAAAAAACAACCTATTCAATTTAATTTTTAAATATCAATAAATTATCTTTATCCCTAGTGCTTTTCCATATAGTTATCCACAGTATTTGCGGATAACTATATGGAGTAAAATGAATCACTTAGCGACAAGTAAGGGCACATTAGCATTGCGGAAAATCGTTGTGGTAATACTACCCAAGAAGAACTGGTGGATTTTACTATGAATAAACGCCCCTAATACGATTAACTGTATGTTATGTTCTCGTTGATATTCAAGAATATTTTGTGCCACATCGCCATAACGATAGATTGACATAACTTCTAAACCCGCATCAGTTAAATACTTCTCAGGTTCGGCCAACATTTCTGGATGATCACCCACATAGAGCAAATGACATTGCAGGTTTTTTAATAAATCACTCTGCGCAATGCGTTGCAACATTTTTTGGCACGTTGGAGAATATTCATAAGCAAATATAAAACGTCTTGGTGGCTCAAAATGCTCACCCACCGTGATCACAGTACAATTTGCGCCTCGAATGAAATTTTCAACATTACTTCCGATCGGCTTATTCTTCTCGGCCGCACGTTCCCCAACACGTCCAATAATCACAACGTCATTTTCGTTCAATAAGTTAAAACTTTGCTCAAGAAAATCCCCTTTTTCCTGAATCTTACTGCTGGTTAGACCATACTGTTTCTCAATCAAATCAGAAATATGATTCAGTAAATTATTACTATAATCCAGCGCTAATTCGCTTTGCTTCTGTTCTAATTCAGCCAGTTCTTTGAGCAGCATTGCGTTGCTCTCAAAACCAATAACACCACTGATTTCACCTAAATGATAGCTTGCAGGATAATAATCCAAGATTTGCAACAGTACTAATTCTCTTTGCGTTTGCTTCGCAACCCATACCGCAGCTTCAGCAACAGCATCGATACAGGGTGAAGAATCAATACATGCAATTACGCGCTTCATGTTCGCCTCTCTTTAGGTTTAGCACCTTAGGTCTTTTACTTATTTTTAACTTAACACAGAAAAAAGCATGATGGGTTAAATTTATGTATCGAATCTCACAAGATTTTTAATGCTTTTTATTCAGTCCGATAGCGAATTAATTTCGCTGGATTCCCTGCCATAATCGCAAAATCAGCAACATCTTTAGTGACCATGCTATTCATTCCAATCACCGCATGATGACCTATTTTTATTCCATCTTTAATTCCAACATGGGCGCCTAACCATACATCTCGCCCGACTTCAATTCCCTTCGACGTAACTGGTTGCTGATAAATGGCTCGATCCATTTCCATACCATGATCAAATGCGTATAAATGACTATAAGCCGCGATCCTAACCTGATCATGTAATTTAATTCCAGCACGTCCACCATCCAAGATACAGTGGTGATTGATCGCCACTTCATTACCAATCTCTAATGGACCATGTAGAGTACAATCTGCCGCAATAAAAGTATAATAGCCGATACTGATTTTCCTTCCTGGTTCAGCAAAAATATGAGCTAAAGGGGAAATAAAACAGTTCTTCCCAATTTCAACCGTTTCCATTTCCATCAAATAAGCTTGATATTCAGCTTGCCATACCTCAGCCCATTCACGATGCTTTGGTTTCAATGACCAATACAACCAAGGCATATAATTTAAGCGTTGCTTATGTTGCTCTCTATATTTTAGTAAAGGATCATTCATCACGTTGTTCTTCTATTATTTTTAATTGCTCACGTCCACGCGTAATATCCTGAAGCTTACTTTTTAAAGCATCAATTTGATGAATCTGCAAACGTGCTTCAACCAATATACCCGTTTCATTATAACTTTCCTGATAGTCAATCTGTTGTTGCGTTAATTCATATTGAAGGATTGCCCATTCATTAAACCAGCAAGCAAATTGAATCTGCTTTTTCTGAATCAGCTCAATTTTCTCAGCCAACATCAAGCATTGACCAGCACAACCGCCATAAGCACGGACCAAACCTCCTGTGCCGAGTTTAATACCACCATACCAGCGATTGACCAATACAATTACATTGGTTAAATCATTTCCTTCAATGGTGGCAAGAATCGGTCGTCCTGCGGTACCAGACGGTTCACCATCATCATTGAATCGAACATTGTGCCCAATCTTCCACGCCCAGCATTGATGCGTCGTAGATAGATCTTTATTTTCTTCCAAAAAGTTTTTAACTTGTTGTTCATTTTCAACAATTGCAGCAATCGCTTGAAAACGACTTTTTTTAATTTCTTCTTCAAAAGTTACCGAAGTGGCAATGGTGAAAGGCATAAAACTGAAATACAAACTTAAAAACTGATTATAACGATTTCTAGCATAAATAAAAAACCTCGCCTAAGCGAGGTTTAGAGAGAAGAACAGAGATTAACGTTCGCGTAAAGCTTCTTTGGCTTTATTAAACGGTTTCAATAGATAATCTAATACCGTTTTTTGTCCAGTACGAATATCAACAGTGGCAACCATACCTGGTGTGATACTAAATTCTTTACCAGATTTATTATACAAACGATCAGAGTCGGTGCGAATATAAACACGATAGTAGAATTGGTCTTGCTTTACTTCATCACGTATCGTATCTGGTGAGATCACTGTCACTTTACCTTCTAGACCACCATAAATCGCATAATCATAGGCTGTGATTTTAACCAAAGCTTCTTGATTAGGACGAATAAAAGCAATATCTCTAGGAGAAATACGAGCTTCAATCAACAACTTATCCTCTAAAGGAACGATGGTCATAAGCTTACCGTTTTGTGGTACAACGCCACCTAAAGTAGTGACATCAATTTCTTTGACAATACCACGAACTGGCGCTCTAAAAACTGCACGCTGCAAGCTATCGGTTCGACCTTTAACAACTTGTTGTTGTGTTTGAATATCCGTATTGGCTTTAGAAAGTTCTTCACGTGCCTTTACATAATATTGGTTGCGGATGTCATTAATTCGATTTTGTAAGTCATTGGCTTCACGTCTTAAACGAAGTACTTCAACTTCACTTGCCGCACCTTTTGCCACCAGTGGTTCTGTCATCGCCAATTCTTGTTGAACTAATCTCAGTGCTTGCTGATTACCAGCAATAGATTCTTCTAAGTTAGCACGACGTGAATAATAAAGTGCTGTCTCCTCTTTCACCAATTTCGGCTCTTTTAGTACCTCTTCTGGGAAAGTCAGTGCAGTACCATTCACTTCTGCACGTAAACGTGCTGCCGTGGCCATAGCTGACATAAGCAAAGACTGTGATTCACCAACATTTGAAGCAAAACGAGTCGGATCTAACTGCGCTAAGATTTGCCCACTTTCAACAATATCCCCTTCCTTGACATCTAGCTTAGTTAAAATCCCGCCTTCAAGTGACTGAATAATCTGCTCTTTTGAAGATGGAATAACTTTACCTGTACCTGTTGAAACTTCTTCTAAACTAAATACCCATGCCCAAACGAGCAGTACCACTAAACCAATTCCAATCAACCATACAATGATGGATGAACTCGGCAATTTTGGCTCCTTATAAGTCACATTCATGGGACGGCTGCTTGTTTGTTCTTGATCACTCATGAATTTTCCTCTTTAAACTGTTTTTTGTTTTGCAGCTGATTGTTGTAATACTTTATCTGCTGGCCCATCCATGACGATTTTTCCATCATTCATGACGATAATACGGTCAACTAACTCCAGTACCGCACGTCGATGCGTTGCAACAATTAAAGTACGATAACCCAGCCAACCCCTTAAATGATCAATCAATTGTTTTTCTGCAACATCATCAATTGCGGCCGTTGGCTCATCTAACAATAAAATATTTGGCTGACGAATGAGTAAACGCGCTAATAATAATGCTTGTCGTTGTCCCCCAGAGAAACCAACCCCACCTTCTAACACCAAGTGGTCCAAACCTTCTTTCTTTTCATGCACAAAGCTTAATGCACCTGTAACTTTCAAGGCTTTTAAAATGTCTTCATCACGTGCTAATGGAGCACCTAGCGTTAAGTTTTCACGGATCGTTCCATAGAACAAATGCGCATTTTGATTTAATAAGCCCATATCACGACGCACATCCGCAGGATCAATCAAGCTAATATCTAACTCATCTAGATGTACTGAACCAGAGTTTGGCGTCTGCATTGCAGAAAGGATTTGCAGTAAAGTCGATTTACCAGCGCCATTACGCCCTAAAATTGCAATACGCTCCCCTGCACGAATTTTTAAATGTGGAATCATCAAACTTGGTCGAGGATCATCCTCGCCATATTGGAAGACTACATTTTTAAGCTCATAATCACCGTGTAATACTTCTTTATGCACAAGATGTGCATGGTCAGCTTGATCTACAGGACGCTGCATCAACTCATCCAAACTTTGTTTGGCAACTTTGGCTTGCTGCAAACGCCCTAATATACCTGTGATTTGAGAAATAGGTGCTAACATACGTGATGACAAAATAGAACATGCGACCAATGCACCCGTGGTCATTTCACCTTCCATTACCGCAAAACATCCGACGAGAACTACGATCGCATAAGTAAGCCCTTGTAGCTTTTGTGTCCATGCGGTAAGAACCCCTACAATTTTACGTTGCTGCATACTAATATCTGCAGAAACTTCATTCATATGATTCCATTGGTTTTGGAAACGAGATTCAGCACGTAACAGTTTAATATCTTCAATTCCCTGTACAGCCTCAACCAAAATTGCGTTGCGAATTGAAGATTCACGCATACCTTCTTGTGCAAGTTTAGCCAGTTTTTTCTGTACTAAAATTCCAGGTAAAATCATTAAAGGTACAATCGCTAGCATTACCCAGAATAAGTTTCCACCAATGATTGCAAAGATAAATAAGAATAAGAAGAAGAATGGAAGATCTGCTATCGCCCCTAAAGTGGTAGAGGTCACCAACTCTCTGACACCTTCAAGCTCTCGAATTTGAGAGATAAAAGTACCCGTTGACTTCGAACGTTCACTATTTTTAATTCGAAGTGCATGACCAAAGACACGGTCTGATATCCTTAGATCTGCACGTTTTCCAATAATGTCAGAGATATATACTCTTGAAATACGAAGTACGAACTCAAAAATCGCTGCAATCAATACACCACCAGCCAGTACCCACAGGGTAGGTATCGACTGCGAAGGAACGACACGATCATAAACCTGCATCGAAAATACAATCGTTGCCAGAGCCAATACGTTTGCAATCATAGATGCAAACATAATATCGATATAGCGCTTCCAATCACTTAAAACAATCGACCAAAACCAGCTCGGTTGGTAAGGCTTAATATATTCATCAATACGGGCATCTGGGACTGACTTTTCTGGTCGTAGAATAAATACATTTTTAACAATATGTTTTAAAGCACCTACAGCAAACTTTTGAGCTAATCCCTGATCACCACTCAGTTGAATGCTGACATGCCCAGTACCATCTGCTTTATCAATGACACCAACTTGCCCATCAGCCAGTTCAACAAGCACAGGCAAACGCCAAGGGTTAATAACATCATTGCTAAATTTCACTCTTCGTATACTTAAACCGACTTGGCGACCAATCAAAGTCAGAACCTCATCAAGATTTTGATTTTGATTCCAATCTAATTGTAATCGAACACGTTCTTCAGATGGTTCGATACGGTAATGCTTCGCAATGGTTAATATCGCCTGTAACCAAGGTTGGTAATCTACTTTTGTTATCATGGCTGCACCTCAAAACCTTGAATTTTTATATTATTCAGGTCATAGGCTTGGCGAGAACGCCCTGTGGCGGCAATATATTGGGCAATGCTGCTATAAATATCATAACGCGCTATTTCTACTTCTGAATTTGCACTATGAATAGCTTGCTCAGCATTTAATAAATCGACAAGTGTACGAGTTCCCAGTTTATATTGTTCTTGATAAAGCTCTTTGGTCCGTACAGTTGTAGCTTGTTGACCCGCTAATACCTGCAATTGACGCTGCTTACTCTCGATTTGTTCTCGACTGGTTCTGATCTGATCCAATACTCTTAAATATACCGCATTTACCTGTGCTTTGGCTGCTTCTTCTGCAAAACTCGCAGCACGCAAGCGTGAAGTGGTAGCACCGCCTTGATAAAACTGACTACTTGCCTCCAACATAATTGCACTATCAAAACCACCTCGTTTGTCATTATTCGGATTTCGACCATGCAATGCTTGGCTGACCTCACCCTTTACTGACAAAGTAGGATAATTACTCACCTGAGTCTGTCTTTTTTGATTTTTCGCAACTTCAATCCCCGCATACGCTGCAATCATTTGCGGAATGGTATTAAACTCAGGCTCTACATATAAATCTGATTGTTGAACAAAATCTTGCGGAATGGCCCATTGCACACTTCGCGCATCAAAACCTAATAAAGTATAGAGCCGCTGTTGCAATTGACTTAATATTGACTGCTGAGCAATTAAAGCAGACTGGGCCGATTGCACATAGGATTGTGCTTGTACAGGATCGGCTTGACTACTAATGCCTGCATTGGCTCGTAAGTTTGCCATTTCCTGAATACGTTTGATTCCAGCGATTTGCTGATTTGCAATCCTAATCAGCCTTTGTTGACGTTGAATATTAATAATAGTTTGTGCTACATCTAAAGAAATATCATCCACTTTAACCAACACATTGGCTTGTTCCAGCAGAAGTTTGGCTTCCTCAGTGGATACACCAGATTTCACCTTTCCAAAGTCATAAAGCATTTGAGTTGCATTCAAAGCTAATATTTGCCGCCCCCGCTCACCTTTTCGTGTCAGATCTCCAGTATTTACCCCACCTGATATCTGAGGGTAATAACCTGCTTTTGCGACGTCAATGTTGGCATTTTGAGCAGCCAGTGTTGCTAAGGTTTGAGAAATTTCGGGATTGCGTTGAACCGCAAGCTGTATTGCATCCTTTAAAGTTTTATTCTGATTTTGCCATACAACTGCAGGCGCCGATGTATCCATTGGACGTCCCGATCCAACAACGGGTAATTCAGTTACAGTTGAGTTAACCGAAAAGTTACTCAACTTTTGCATATTAGCTGTTTTAAACTCATCACTACTCTTGGGTGAGAACAATTGAGATATGTTGTTCTTTAAAGAATGGTATTGCTCACTTGGGGTTGAGGCCTGCGTAACGGGCACAGATGATAAAGTCGCTACACAAAATAGCCACTTAAAATCCATACATGCTTTACGTGTTCCCTCATCTATATCTTTATTAATGCTCATATTCTTATCATGTAATTATCGCCTAAAGCAAAACCATTCTACTCTTATTCTTGTGCAAAACACCACGTTTTAGATGCAAATTCAGCCAGTTATAAATGTTTATTTTTTGTAAATTAGGTCACACTTTATTGAAGTCAGATGCAAAAAAAGAACCCATTCTGGGTTCTTCTAACGCTGATATTAATCATTTTAAACTACGAAATCATCGCCAAGGTAAACCTTACGAACCTGCTCATTGTCTAAAATTTCTTGTGGTGTTCCTTCTGCGATCACTGAGCCTTCACTTACAATATAAGCTTTCTCACAGATTGCCAGAGTCTCACGAACATTGTGATCCGTAATTAACACACCGATCCCACGATCTTTCAGTGTTTGAATAATTTCTTTAATATCACCCACAGAAATTGGATCTACTCCTGCAAAGGGTTCATCCAATAACATAAATTTCGGATCAGCAGCCAATGCTCGCGCAATTTCAGCACGACGTCGTTCACCACCAGACACACTCATACCTAATGAGTCTTTGATATGACTGATTTTAAAATCACCTAACAACTCATTTAAACGTTGCTGGCGTTGCTGCTTGTTTAAATCTTTCCGTGTTTCCAAAATTGCCATAATATTTTCGGCAATGGTTAGCTTTCTAAAAATTGAAGCTTCCTGTGGTAAATACCCTATACCTTTACGTGCACGCTCATGCATTGCGAGATCAGATAAATCCAAATCATCTAAATGAATTTCGCCTTTATCCATTCGAACTAAACCGACAACCATATAGAAGCTCGTCGTTTTACCTGCCCCATTCGGACCTAATAACCCCACAATTTGTCCACTTTGCATGGTAAAAGACACATCTTTTACCACCCAACGTTTACTATAGTTTTTGGCTAAATGCTTAATACATAAGGTTTGTGGTTGTTGCAGCGATTGTTCCATTAATCACGCGCCCCTGGAAAACTTTTTGAACTAGATGGTGGAATGATAATTTGCACTCGATTTGATGAAGACCCTTGAGCTTCCACATCACCTTTATTCATACTATATTTTAGACTTTCACCACGAATGCTTGAGCCATCCTGATACAGATATGCACGCCCTGTTAAAGTCAGAATACCCGTGTCAGCATTGTAAACAATCTGTTGAGCCTCACCACGTGCCAAACCACGATTTGCATCAATTTGCTGTTGAAATTTAGCCAGTTGACCTTTGGCAGTGATAGTTTGGATTTCTCTTTTACTATTTAAAGTGGCTACGATTGAATCAGCTTGTAGTTTCATCGTACCTTGTTCAATCACAACATTACCAGTATATGTCGTAACACCTGTTTTATCATTATAAGTTGCGCGATCTGCAACCAACGTCAATTGTTGATTACGGTCTGAAGGCAAAGCAAAGCTTGTAGCAGAAGATAAAGCGATGACAGCCATACATGTGAATTGCTTTAAGGAAGTAAAGCGATTATTAAAATTAAGAGTTTGGCGCATACTTTCCTCGAACTTTAAAAAACTCATATTGCCCATCATTCAAATTGGCCTTTAAACCTTGGCTGATAAACTCTGACGATGGCGATTGGATAATCACTTGATGTTGTGTTTCTAACTCTCTAGTTTTTGGATAACCTGTAATTTCATCGGTACGAAATTCCATGTTACCTTGATCAGACAAATTGGTAACAACCACATCTCCTGTCAATATAATTTTATGGTTATCATCATAGCCATTCGCCTGTCGAGCCGAAAAAGTTGCGTCGGCTTTACCCTGCTTGTACATCACAGCACTCAGTTGATCAATCTGAGAGGTTTTTTGCTGCATATCTTGCTGTAATTGTTTAATTTCAGCACGAACATACAAGTTTCCTTGTTCATCCGTTTGAGTTAAATGAACACCGTGCGCCGAATAGGTCATATTCTTCGCAGTATCAACATCTAACTTTTTTGCTTTACCGCTAAAGTAATAAAAACCGCCGCTGACACTCGCAACGGCTATAGCGATAACGTATAAAACTTTGGTATCCATAAACAGGGTTACCTAACCTTGAGCATATCGACTCTATACTTGTATTAATGTGGCACAGCAAGATATTTTTCAAGCAGTTCTTGGTAAACACCTTTTGCCGTCAATAACATATCACATACTTCTCGAACTGCTCCACGACCACCCATCGCCTGTGTGACAAGATGTGCACGGCGACGAACTTCTTCGTGACCATTCGGCACTGTCACACACATACCAGAGATTGAAAATGCAGACAAATCTGGCCAATCATCTCCCATATATAGACAATCTTCAGGAAGAATATTGAATTGTGCACATGCTTCTCGCAATGCAACACCTTTGTCCTCACGACCTTGAAAGACTAAGTCAACACCTAAGTCTGACATACGTTTTTCAACGATATTACTCTTACGGCCAGTAATGATGATAACTTTCATACCAGCTTTTTGAACCAATTTCATACCTAAACCATCACGAATATCGAATGATTTAATTTCATCGCCTGAATTGGTCAATGTCACAAAGCCATCGCTTAAAATCCCATCCACATCCAGCACTAAGGCTTGTAAATGACGTGCTTGTTCTTGTAAAGCATACGATGCCATGGCTTAATTTACTCCAGCTTCAATAAGGTCGTGCATACTAATAACACCAATCACTTTTTTAGAATCATCAACAACAACGAATTGGTTAATTTTCTTCTCATGCATTTTTTCTAAAGCTTCAACCGCACGAGCCTCTTGAGAAATCGTGAGTGGATTCTCTGTCATCACATCAGCGACCACAGCAGTTACATCAAAGCCTTGTTGTCGGTCAATCATACGACGCAAGTCACCATCGGTAAAAATGCCTAACAAAGTATCTTGTTCATCTACGATCGTCGTCAAACCCAAACGTTTATCAGAAATTTCGTATAACACTTTATTCATCGGTGTATCTGGCTTTACTTTCGGTAATTCAGAGCCCGTATGCATCAAATGCTTCACATGTAACAACAATCGTTTACCCAAAGCACCAGCAGGATGTGAACGCGCAAAATCATCAGCGGTAAAGCCACGTGCTTCTAATAATGCAACAGCTAAAGCATCACCCAAAACCAGTGTAGCAGTAGTACTAGACGTCGGTGCCAAACCTAAAGGACAGGCTTCATCTGCCAAACCCAAGGTTAAAGCGACATCTGCATTCTGTGGCATCGGACCTTTATCATCACGACTAATCGTAATTAAAGGTACTCCCAAATGTTTGATCAATGGCATGAGCATCATAATTTCATCACTCTTACCAGAGTTTGAAATCGCAATCAGCACATCACCACGAACCAACATACCAAGATCACCATGACCAGCCTCGCCAGGATGCATGAAAAATGAGGGGGTCCCCGTAGATGCGAATGTCGCTGCCATTTTACGTCCGATATGGCCTGATTTTCCCATACCAGTAACAACGACACGTCCTGAACACTGCAATAGAATTTCACATGCACGATCAAAACGTTCATCGACCTGAGTTGCAAGCACTTCGATTGCTTGTTGTTCAATACGCAAAGTTTCCAATGCACTTTTCTGAAAATTTATAGCTTGTGACATGCGAGTCTGACTCAAAGTAATACTCTATCCACTTGATGATGGATGATTTTAATCGAAAGAATTGTGGAGATTCTAGCACAACTGTAAGTTATACACGTTTCCAAATGTATAAGTTTTCAAGGAAGATGGAGAGACATCTTTTCCAAAAATGAATAATCATAGATGATCAATCTCCCCTATCCATCGAATTAATCTTTTTTCTCTAGACAACTTTATGAAAAATGATGCATACGTTATGATGTAACGCTAATTTTGTAGAGTGTTTGAAAACCCTTATGCAACCTTTTGTTTTATATAACTCTGAGCAACGTAAAAAAGTTGAATTTGTCCCACGTAATGAAGGTCAAATCGATATCTATGTCTGTGGTATGACCGTATACGATTACTGTCACATTGGACATGCTCGCGTTATGGTTGCATTTGACTACATTATCCGTTTCTTACGTAGCCAAGGCTGGAAAGTACGCTATATTCGCAATATCACCGATATTGACGACAAAATCATTGCTCGTGCAAACGAAAATGGTGAAAGTATTCAACAACTCACCGCACGTTTCATTGATGCAATGAATGAAGATGCAGCGAACTTAGGCTGCGTTGCACCTGATGAGGCACCAAAAGCAACCGAGTACATCGATCAAATGCAAAATATGATTAGCACTTTAGTAAATAAAGGTGCTGCTTACCCTGCAAGCAATGGCGATGTCTATTTTGAAGTAAGTAAATTTGAAAAATATGGTCGACTTTCAGGTCGTAAACTCGATGATATGCAAGCAGGTGCTTCTGAACGTGTCGATGTTGAAGTTGAAAAGAAACATCCCTTTGACTTTGTGCTTTGGAAACATGCAAAGGAAAATGAACCTGCTTGGGCATCACCTTGGGGTAAAGGTCGTCCAGGTTGGCATATTGAATGCTCTGCAATGTCAACCTGCTGCTTAGGCAATCACTTTGACATTCATGGTGGCGGTTCAGATCTCATGTTCCCTCATCATGAAAATGAAATTGCGCAAAGCGAAGCAACTACTGGCGAACAATATGTAAATTATTGGATGCATGTTGGATTCATCAATGTCGATGGTGAGAAAATGTCTAAGTCTTTAGGCAATTTCTTTACGATTCGAGATGTGATGGAAAAATTCCATCCTGAAGTGATTCGTTACTTTATTGTCTCATCACATTATCGTAGTCCAGTCAATTTTTCTGATGTTGCTTTAAAAGAAGCTAAAACTGCGTTGAGTCGTTTCTATCATTCATTTAAAGCCTATCAACAAGTGTATGGTCAAAAAACTGTTGATGCTTTAGAGCAAAGTTTTGTTGAACGCTTTAATAATGCAATGTGTGATGATTTCAATACTGCTGAAGCGATGGCTGTTCTTTTTGAGCTGAATAAAGAGTTAAATCGTGCAGTGAAAGAAGAACAAGCAGAACAAGCAGAACAAGCAATGGTTCTCTACTCAACTTTACGCCAGCTCACAAATATTCTAGGTTTAGTTCAACACAATGTAGATGAATTCCTTAAATCTGATATTGGTCAAGATGCCCTTGCGCTTTCTGATACGGATATTGAGGACTTGATCCAACAACGTGTAGATGCAAAAAAAGCCAAAGATTTTGCAAAAGCCGATGGCATTCGTCAATCTTTATTGGATCAAGGTGTGGTTCTAGAAGATACACGTCAGGGAACAATCTGGCGACGTGCTGATTAATTCAACACTTAGCATTATAGAGAGTTGACAGTTGAACGAAACTCTCTATAATGCGTCCTATTGCGGGAATAGCTCAGTTGGTAGAGCATAACCTTGCCAAGGTTGGGGTCGCGAGTTCGAGTCTCGTTTCCCGCTCCAAAATTCAAAAAGCCCTAATCTTTTGATTAGGGCTTTTTTATTGTAGATAAATTTAAAATCATAATATTGATCTTAGATCTGTTTAGCGAATTTAATAGTAGCGATCAAAAGTTAAAATACCCCATGTTTACCAAAGGTTAAATAAACTTACATTCTCCAACTACCCTTTCACGTTAAAAACCCATAACTTAGGACACGAGCATTTCTCGTTATAAGGTTCAATTTAAAATGAAAAAATCAATTATAGCTCTATCTCTCGCCTCTGTTTTTTTAGTTGCATGTAGTAAAAACGACAACACAAAGAACGAGGAGCAGATGCCAACCACTGCTGCCAGCGAAGCAATTGTAGCAGATAACGCACATACAGCAGAAAACTCTTTAGATTGGAATGGCACCTACAAAGGTGTATTGCCTTGCGCTGACTGTGAAGGAATAGAAACAGAACTTGAGCTAAATTCAGATAAAACTTACGAATTAAAAGAAACTTATCTAGGTAAAGGTGATGGTAAACCATTTGAAAGTAAAGGTAGCTTCACCTTCAATAGCGCTAACACATCAATTATTGAGCTTGATCAATCAGGTGATGGACGTAAATATTTCGTTGCTGAAGGTTATTTAAAAGCTCTAGATTTAGAAGGTAATGAAATTACTGGTGAGTTAGCAGATAAATATCAATTAAAGAAAGAAGCTGAGTAGTAAATTTTTAATAAATTAAATTTTCTGAATACTCAATAAAAAAACCCTGCTTATGCAGGGTTTTTTTGAATCAATCAGAAGCGATTAGCCACCGAATTGGTTCATTGTGTTTTTGCTAGCGTCACCAGCTTTAAGTGCATTTTCACCAGCAAAGATTTCTTTGTGATCATCACCGATGTCAGAACCAGCCATTGCTTGGTGTTTAACACATGCGATACCACCGCGGATTTCTTTACGTTGTACGCCAGCAACATAAGCCAACATACCTTCTTCACCGAAGTAACCTTTAGCAAGCTCATGAGTAGAAAGAGCAGCTGTGTGGTAAGTAGGAAGAGTGATCAAGTGGTGGAATACACCTGCTTCACGTGCAGCATCAGCTTGGAAAGTACGGATCTTCTCATCAGCATCAGCAGCCAATTCAGAGGCATCATACTCAGCGCTCATTAATTTAGCACGGTCGTAACCAGAAACATCTTTACCTTCAGCAACCCAACGATCGTAAGCTTGTTGACGGAAGTTTAACGTCCAGTTGAACGATGGAGAGTTGTTATAAACAAGTTTCGCATTTGGAACTTGTTTTTTGATGTCGTTTACGAAACCAGCAATACCAGCAACGTCTGGAGTTGGAGTTTCGATCCAGATCATGTCAGCGCCGTTTTGTAAGCTAGTTACACAGTCAAGTACAACGCGGTCGTGCTGAGTGCCTTCGCGGAACTGGTATAAACCAGAAGCTAAACGAGTTGGACGGTGTAATTTGCCATCACGCTTGATCAGGATTTCATCATCAGCAGCTTCAGAAATATCAATTTCTTTAGTATCTAAGTAGCTGATGTATTGAGAAGCCAAGTCACCTTTCTCTTTAGATACAGGGATCTTTTGAGTTAAGTCAGCGCCTTCAGAGTCAGTACGTGCAACGATAACACCTTCATCAACGCCAAGCTCAAGGAATGCATAACGTACAGCATTGATTTTAGCTAAGAAGTCTTCGTGTGGTACAGTTACTTTACCAGCTTGGTGACCACATTGTTTAGCGTCAGAAACTTGGTTTTCGATTTGGATTGCACATGCACCCGCTTCGATCATTTGTTTAGTTAACAAATAAGTTGCTTCTTCGTTACCGAAACCAGCATCGATATCAGCGATGATTGGCACAACGTGAGATTCGAAGTTGTCGATTTGAGAAATGATTTCAGCAGCTTTAGCAGAATCACCAGCAGCTTCAGCTTTTTGTAAAGCACGGAATAAATCGTTTAATTCTTTCGCATCAGCTTGACGTAAGAATGTATAGATTTCTGCGATCAATTTAGGTACAGAAGTTTTTTCGTGCATAGATTGGTCAGGAAGTGGACCAAATTCTGAACGAAGAGCAGCAACCATCCAACCAGAAAGGTAGATATAACGCTTGCTTGTAGTACCGAAGTATTTTTTGTTTGCAATCATTTTTTGTTGCGCGATAAAACCGTGCCAGCAACCTAATGATTGAGTATATTTGCTATTATCAGCGTCATATTCAGCCATATCTTTACGCATGATAGCAGCTGTATATTTAGCGATGTCTAAACCAGTGTGGAAACGGTTTTGAACCATCATACGAGCAGCATCTTCTGGGCGAATCGCACCCCATGTGCCACCTAATTTTTCTTTAACGGCACGAACGTGCTCTAAAGCTGATTGATATGTCATGATATTTTCCTTTAAGGGATTGGCATCGATTGGACGCTGAAAATCATGCTTCTAATGTCGGCGAGATTTCGAGCAATGCATCAATATGAACACAGCTTAGTCTTTGCCAAGGGATTAATCCAATATTCTAGCTTAATTTTCGGTATTTTCTTAAAAAATATATGTGAGGGCATTTTTCAATACCGCATAAAAACACGAAATAAACATCTGTTTTTAAATTAATTTCAGAAATACGAAAAATCACTTTTTGGGCTAAATTAGCGTTCATTTTTTTTATTTCCAAACATTTTCAGCTTAGTCTCTATGCTTACAATGACACTAAAACTGCGTTGTTAAAGCTAAGTGTCCCCCCTATTTCCGCATTAGGCCAGACTCAGATGCGTCATCCAATAGACTTATCGCCGTCAACGTAAGTAGAAATTTCTAGCTTATTTGTACATCATCATTCGGCTGTTGTTTTTTGTAGTATTAAGTTACACAAATGACTTGAGATATGTCATAATTCATCACAATTCAAGGATTTTATTTTCGGTATTTTTTTTATGAATCTGGAGCGAGTCGATCTTAATTTATTAATTTATCTTGACGTACTTCTTCGTGAAAAAAATGTCACCCGAGCTGCTGAACAACTCGGTGTCACTCAGCCAGCTATGAGTAATATTTTACGTCGATTACGTAATTTATTTAATGATCCACTCTTGATTCGATCATCTGAAGGGATGACCCCGACAGAACGCGCATTGGAATTACAACCTCGTATTCGTGATGCGCTGTCTGATCTTTCCATGATTCTTGAGCCTCGAACAGAGTTTCGCCCATATACCAGTAATCGCGTATTCCGCATCATGACATCCGATTATGCTGAGGCGACTTTAGTTCCGCGTTTAGTTAAAGCATTACGTTCAGAAGCACCAAACGTAGTACTCGACTTTTTAACCCCAAGTGATGTGTCCTATCGTGACATGGAACAAGGTAAAGTTGATTTAGCGATTAATCGCTTCAATGAAATTCCACAAAGTTTCCATCAAGTTTTGGTATGGCGTGACAGCTTTAGTTGTATTTTAAATGATAAGCACCCTGCCGTTCAGCATTTAAATCTTAAAAGTTATTTAGATGCACAACATATTTGGGTATCGAAAACAGGTATGGGCGTCGGTTTCGGTGTCAATCCTGATAAACAAGCTGGTTTAGGTTGGATTGATCAAGCCCTTGAGCGAATTGGGCAACGCCGTAAGATTTCCGTGTTTACACGACATTATCAAATGCCAGCACTCTTAGCACAAAATGTAGATCTAATTGCAACCTTACCAACTCGTATGGCACAGCTTCAAACACAAAACCCAAGATTGGTCATCAAAGATCCTCCATTTTACATTCCTGAATTCGAATTAAAAATGGCTTGGTGTCCTTTACTTCATCATCACCCAGCCCATCGCTGGTTAAGACAACTGATTTTATTCGTAGCTCGCCAAATGATTGAGGAAGAAAATCGAGAATTTTTATTAAATAACTCTCAATTTTCACAGTACTAAAATTAACGATAAAAGATGAACAACGTCGAGTTAATCTAAAGATTAACTTGACAACTTTTTTATGTTAAAACATTAATATAATAATGATTCAAATTCAGGTGACGTGTGAGTCTCGTTCAAAATATCATTATCATCGCAATGCTGATTATTGCAGCTGGTTTCTTATCTCTCACCGAAATTGCACTAGCAGGTGCGCGAAAAGTTAAACTTAAAATTCTAGCCGAATCAGGTGAACATCGCGCGCAAAAGGTTCTGGATCTGCAAGAGCAATCCGCAGACTTTTTTGCTGCATCTCAAATTGGATTAAATGCAGTTGCAATCTTGGGCGGTATTTTAGGTGAAGCTGCCTTTCGCCCTTTTTTCGTAGATTTGATTGGTCGTTTTTATACAGGCGCATGGTTAGAAACCATAGGTTTTGCACTCTCTTTTACATTCGTTACTTCACTATTTATTTTATTTGCTGATTTAATGCCAAAACGTCTGGCAATGATTGCACCTGAAAAAATTGCAATTAGTGTGATTGAACCTATTCAAATTTTTATTAAAGTTTGCAAACCCCTGGCTTGGGGAATTAATGCCATCGCAAACCTATTGTTTAGGCTATTTAAGGTAAATACCACACGCGATGACAATATCACTTTCGATGATATCTCTGCTGTCATGGATGCAGGTGCTCAAGCAGGCGTTTTACAAAAGCAAGAACATCATTTCATTGAAAATGTATTTGAACTCGAAGAACGTACTGTACCCTCGAGTATGACCACACGTGAAAATGTTGTGTACTTTACACTCAAAGAAAATGAGAGCAGTATTCGCCAAAAATTAGCAGAATACCCTTATTCAAAATTTTTAGTATGTAATGAACACATTGATCAAGTCATTGGTTATGTTGATACAAAAGATATTCTTGTTCGTATTTTAAACAATCAATCCTTACTTCAGTTAAATGAATCAACGATTCGTAATGTTCTGATTATTCCAGATACACTCACTCTTTCTGAGCTACTTGATCGTTTCCGCTCGACTAAAGAAAAGTTTGCAGTCGTTATCAATGAATATGCATTGGTTGTGGGTGTTATTACGCTCAGCGATATCATGATTACCGTCATGGGTGATTGGGTTACACCTATGGAAGAAGACCAGCAAATTATTAAGCGCGATAACCATTCGTGGTTAATCGATGGAAGCACACCAATCGAAGATGTGAAACATGTCTTAGAGATAGAGGAGTTTCCCGAAAACGAGAACTATGAAACGATCGCAGGCTTTATTATGTACCGTCTTCGTAAAATCCCTCGCCCTGCAGATGCGGTCGAATATGCAGGCTTTAAATTTGAAGTCGTTGACATTGACCATTACAAAATTGACCAACTGCTTGTCACGCAAATTCTCTCAAACCAAGAGAATGACAACCTCCCAATAAAAGAAGAATAATCATTTGCACAGCAAGCTTTCTCCAAGCTTGCTGTGTTATTGCATTACAAACCAAATCAAAATGACCAGTATCAGAAAAATCACAACAAAAACTTTCAGCCCACTTTGACTTCGTTGAGTCAACTGTTCCTTAATTCGTGTTTGTTCTTGAGGATGATCATTTAGATATTGATCAATAAGATCTTTGGATTCTTTTAACCCCAGTCCAGTTTTCTCACGAGTGATCTTAATCGCGTGTATTAATTGCCCATCGCGCAGCATTTGCAGCGCTTCTGGAGGAATTTTATGAGGTAAGTTCATAAAGTTAACAATCCTTGTTATTTTAAATGAATCACTGATTGTCGTATGTTAATTCCCGCCATATAGCGAGATTAACTCATCTAAAGTGGCTTGGTAATGAATCAATATATCTTCAGCCAAAATCTTATAAGCATTGTCAAATTGAACCATTGGCCAACCTTCTTTCCAAAATGGAAAAATATTGTGTAAACCCTCAGTTACGATTGCATCTTCACGCGTGATTGCTTGTGCAATTTGAGCCAATACTTGTGCCGTTTCTGCTCCGTCAATTGCGAGATAATCGATACCACGTACTTTTAAAATGCGGATACGATCTTTCTTATAACGAATCTTTTTAGCCTGCCCTGCATTTAAACCTAAAGCTAAAGTAACAGCTTCAACAAATTTTTCTTCAAAGCTTGTATTTAATGCAACCAAAGCCAGTTTGTGCGCTTCTTGGCGACCTGCTTTCCCCCCATTACGAATGATCTCTTTGGCTTCAACATCTAGCTCATCTTTTTTCATAGACTGTAAAATGTCTAAAATTTCGATATCGCTTAAAGATTCAGGAGATTGCTCAGTCATGGGAGTCCAAATACAAAAAATATGAACTGATATTGTCTCATAAAAGCAACCGTAAAAGAAAATTAAAAGGTCAAACTTCTCGCTAAAATAGGCTCTCTACTTATTTGATCTATTTTATATATTTCCTCACCGTCAACTCAGGATCAAAAACAAAAAAAGCCCACCTAAATGGTGAGCTTTATTAAACTAACTTAATCAATTAAAGACGAACTAATTCGACTATTTTATCAGCAGCCTCTTCAGCAGTTTCAGCAGCAATATCGGTATCAGTTCCTTCAATAGTCGTAGTAATCACCACCACACCTGTTTCACGTAACAGATTGATTTGATCAATAGCTAAATTTGCTCTAGCAATCGCAACCACACCTTGTTGGATCAATAAGCTTTCTAATGCTTGTGCATTCTCGATTAACTGTGCAGAAACACCAATCACAGCAGGTTTCTGACCTAAACGAGCAGCACGATCTTCTGCAGTAACTGGATTGCTATGCGCAGTCCACTCAACAGCAGCTTCAACCATACCTGCACCAACGGTCACGTTGCTTAAACGGTCAATAAAGATAAATGAACCTGTATAACGACTGTCTTGGTATTGATCAAATACAACTGGCGCATCAAACTCAATCACAACATCCGCAATTGCATTCAACTCAAGCTCTTCAACCTGAGTGTGCTCAAGTGTATTTACATTGACACGGAAATTAATTGCAGTGACTTTTGCAGGAACAGTTTGAGTGCCGATTTTGACGTTGTAGAGCTTACCTTTAACCAAAGGGTGCTCGGTCATCCAAACCACTGATGCACGAACACTACGAGAAATTAACGGTTGCTCACCGGTACGAACCAATACATTACCGCGTGAAATATCAATTTCATCATTTAATGTTAAGGTAACAGCTTGACCAGCGCCTGCTTTTTCAAGATTGCCATCAAAAGTCACAATCTCTTTAACTGTTGATTTCTTCCCAGATGGAAGTGCAACAATTTCATCACCAATATTAATCTCACCCAGTGCGATCGTGCCCGCAAAACCACGGAAATCAAGGTTTGGACGATTCACATATTGAACAGGGAAACGAAATTCATGTTTATTCGATTCACGCTTAATTTCCACTGATTCAAGAATATCCATCAGCGTTTGACCTTTGTACCAAGGTGTACTTACAGATGGATTTACAACGTTATCGCCATTAAGTGCTGAAATTGGAACAAAGACAATATTTTCAGGACGACGGTTACCTAATTGATTTACAAACGCATCGTATTCAACTTGAATTTCATTGAATCGAGCTTCTGAGAACTCGACTAAATCCATTTTATTAATCGCAACTACGATATTTTTAATACCGAGTAAACTTGCAATAAAGGTATGACGACGTGTCTGTGTTTGCACACCATAACGAGCATCAATCAAGATAATCGCAAGGTCAGCAGTTGAAGCACCTGTTGCCATATTGCGGGTATATTGCTCATGGCCCGGTGTATCAGCAATGATAAATTTACGTTTTTCAGTCGAAAAATAACGATACGCGACATCAATGGTAATGCCTTGCTCACGCTCTGCTTGTAAACCATCTACAAGCAATGCTAAATCAGGTGCCTCTCCTGTCGTACCCACTTTTTTACTATCACGTGTTACCGCTTGCAATTGATCTTCGTAGATCAATTTTGAGTCATAAAGTAAACGACCAATAAGTGTTGATTTACCATCATCGACGTTTCCGCAGGTCAAAAAGCGCAGAAGGTCTTTATTTTCGTGCTGTTTTAAATATGCCAAAATATCTTGGCTAATAAGATCTGATTGATGAGACATTGCTCAAAACTCCACAAAATTTGAAATCGAATTTCCTAAACGAAATTAGAAGTAACCTTCCTGCTTTTTCTTTTCCATCGAGCCAGCTTCATCATGGTCAATCATACGACCTTGACGTTCTGAACTGGTGGCCAACAGCATTTCTTGGATAATTTCAGGTAATGTATCCGCCTCAGACTCAACTGCACCTGTTAATGGATAACAGCCTAATGTACGGAAACGTACCGATTTCATTTGTGGGACTTCACCTTCTTTCAAACGCATACGCTCATCATCCACCATGATAAGAGTACCACTGCGCTCTACCACTGGACGTACGGCAGAGAAATAAAGAGGAACGATTTGAATACTTTCTAGATAGATATATTGCCAAATATCTAACTCAGTCCAGTTAGATAACGGGAATACACGAATACTTTCACCTTTGTTTACTTTACCATTGTAAAGATTCCAAAGTTCTGGACGTTGGTTTTTAGGATCCCAGCGATGCTTCGTATCACGGAATGAATAAACACGTTCTTTCGCTCGTGATTTTTCTTCATCGCGACGTGCGCCACCAAAAGCAGCATCAAACTGGTATTTATCCAAGGCTTGTTTTAAGCCCTGAGTTTTCATGATGTCTGTATATTTAGAACTACCATGATCAAATGGATTGATGCCTGCCTCACGCCCTTCAACATTTTGATGAACGATCAGATCAAAGCCATGCGTTTTCGCCATGTTATCGCGAAAAGCAATCATGTCCTTAAATTTCCAACCTGTATCTACATGTAGTAATGGGAATGGGAGTTTCGCAGGATAAAATGCTTTAAGTGCAAGATGCAACATCACTGCAGAGTCTTTACCAATCGAGTAAAGCATCACAGGATTTTCGAATTCAGCCGCGACTTCACGAATGATATGAATACTTTCAGCCTCAAGTTGCTTGAGGTGCGTTAATCTATTCTCAGTCATGTACACTTACCTCCTTATCCATGTTACCCATAAAATCTATAAGTGGTTTTACACCACCACTTGGAAGACCGTGTGGAGGAACGAGTGCCATAACAACTCCAATTTTTCATGATATCAATATGCTTACTAACTTACTTTTTCATCAGCTAGCAAAGTTTATTCATTATAATAATTTAGAACGAGTTCTTTAGCTTGTTTTTTCATATAAATATGCAAAATTGTGATATGTAAAGAATAATAAAATCTACAAAATATTCCCCAATTCACATGATTCACTCCAAACAAAAAAGAGGCCTCTATAGACCTCTTTTCACAATACTTTCAAATTAGAAACAGAACATATTTTTTTCTAATGGAATTTCTACACCAACAGAAACACCACCATCACTACCATTCACATCAGAATCACTCACCCAACCATTTACCTTTAATGGGATTGTTGGTTTGACATAATGAGTCCAAGTGATATCTAAACCTTTGATCTTATCTGATTTAGGGAATGCTGCATTATTTAACTCTACGCGCTGTGTTTGGCTAACGTTTGCATACAACACTCGTCCACTTAAGCGATTCATCGTATCAAAACGAATATCCCCACCAACGGAATACATTTGTCCATCACCACCCATAGCATGCCCTAATGGGAAACCATGTTGGTAGTAGCCATCTCTGTAAATATGATGATTATAGGAAATGCCTTTTGCCTCTCCATTTGTACGCGTATCCGCCCATTCTGCATATAACTGGTACGGCATATTGTTATAGCTTGATGAGAAATCAGCACCACCTAGATACAGATATTTTGCAGGTAAACCACCAGCTTCATCTTCGCCAACGAATTGGGTATAGAAGCTAATTGGTACACCCCATAACGGCTGTAAGAACAAACGAGCATCAAAGCCTGCAATCTGATTGGCAGGATCAGGTTTACCTCGACCACCGTTATCTCTCGTTCCTAACATTGCATCCCATAAAGAACTAAAGCTCTCAGGACGCCCATCCCCACCCCATTGGATTGCACGTGAAGCACCAATTTCCAGAGCTTGGAACGGACGCGCTGTGAATCGAAGACCGATTAGCTTTGTATCTGGAATTGCTTCATAGTCATCTAATTGTCCTGCAAAGGCTTGATATTGCCATGGTCCAATCCAAGACAACCATTTCGTTTCAAATGCATTTTGTACTGCACGTTGAACCGTGACACCGTAAACTGGACGGCTGGCATCACCACGAATCAAGCTACCGTCGTGTCCTGGTCCCCAATATGTAGGAATTTGACCAGCAATGACCCATTGATTCCAAAGCTTTCCTGCAATATATGAACCTTCAACGTTGACATCATTACCATTGTCAATCAAAGGATCTTTTTCAGCATTCACCCGGATTTTTGCATCCCAATTTTCACCGCCAGCGTTGAACTCTAAAGCAGCTTGATACTGGGACTTTTGACTATCACCAAAAGCCTGAGGCACAGTTTTAAGATCAGTACCTGCATGTAACCCTACTTTTGCTGTTGCATTGTCCGCAGCAATCGCATGCATAACAGAGTCGATAACATTCTGTTGTGCTTTATTGGTTACTTGAGCTTGTGATAAAGCGCGTTTAATCTCATCTCCACTCATTGGCCAAGTTGAAGTACTGATTTGAATTACGCCTTGTTGGTTTAACCAATTCAAGTCTGTGCGTAAGTTTTCATCGTTTAACACAATACCTTGCGCAAATACAGCGGAAGAGAGAGACGCCAATAATGCGACATAAAGCGATTTTTTTAAAAACATATCCAGACTGTTCTCAAATTTATTTATGAGCACATCATCGTTTTTTTACAGGTTGTTTTCAATCACCAAACCGAACAATTACATTTCTTAACGTAGAATGCAAAAAAAGACCACTTATAAAAGTGGTCTTTGATGTTCCGCATAACTCGAAAATTAGTCTTTACGGCGCATATGTGGGAACAACAACACATCACGGATACTTGGTGCATTAGCAAATAGCATTACCAAACGGTCAATACCAATTCCTTCGCCCGCTGTTGGAGGTAAACCGTATTCAAGCGCTTCGATAAAGTCCGCATCGTAATGCATTGCTTCATCATCACCCGCATCCTTTTCCGCAACTTGAGCTTGGAAACGTTCAGCTTGATCAATTGGGTCATTTAACTCTGAGAAGCCATTCGCTAACTCACGACCGCCAATAAAGAATTCAAAACGATCAGTGATATGTGGATTCTCATCATTACGGCGCGCAAGTGGTGATGTTTCAGCTGGATATTCAGTGATGAATGTTGGCTGACGTAACTTGGTTTCTACAGTTTCTTCAAATACGATCGTTTGTAACTTACCTAAACCAAAACCTGGTTTCACTTGCTCTTTCAATACCTCTTGAGTAAATTTCGCCAAGAATTCACGATCATTGACATTTTCAGGTGTGAAATCAGGGTTATGCTCAAGAATGGCATCGAACATTGAAATCTTCTTAAATGGGCCTTTGAAGCTATAAACTTCTTCGCCATAAGGCACATCAGTTGTACCTAAAATATCAATTGCCAATTTCTCAAGCATGTTTTCCGTAAGTTCCATCAAGTCTTTATAATCTGCATAAGCTTGATAAAACTCAATCATGGTAAATTCAGGGTTATGACGTGTTGAAACCCCTTCATTACGGAAGTTACGGTTAATTTCAAACACACGCTCAAAACCACCTACAACCAAGCGTTTTAAATACAACTCAGGAGCAATACGCAAATAAAGTTCCATGTCTAACGCATTATGATGAGTCACAAATGGTTTTGCAGAAGCACCACCCGGAATGACATGCATCATCGGTGTTTCTACTTCCATGAAACGTTCATTTGTTAAGAATGCGCGGATACCTGCTACAACTTTGGCGCGAATCTCAAAAGTTTTACGTGTTTCTTCGTTTACGATCAAATCTAAGTAACGTTTACGATATTTCGCTTCAGTATCGGTTAAACCATGAAACTTATCTGGAAGTGGACGAAGCGATTTAGTAAGCAACTCAAAAGCTTCAAGGTGCACATATAAATCACCTTTCCCAGAACGTCCGATATAACCTTCAGCTGCAATAATATCACCAAGGTCTAAACTTTTAATTGTCTCTAGAACATCTGCTGGTAAACCTTTACGATCAACATAAAGTTGGATACGACCTGTCATATCCTGAATCACAATAAATGATCCACGGTTAAGCATGACACGACCAGCAACTTTTACATAAACTTTTTCAGCACCTTCGATTTGCGCTTTATCCTGATCTTTAAATTGTTCTTGTAAATCTGCCGTATAGTGTTCACGTTTAAATGTATTAGGCCAAGGACTCTTACCTGTTTGTTTAGCAGTCTCTTGAATTTGCTTTAATTTGGCATGACGCTGTGCGATTAAATCGTTTTCGGAAAGTGTTTGTTCAGAAGTCGATTGAGCGTTTTGTTGCGTCATCTCTGCCTCGGTTTAAGTAAAAATAAAGGCACATAGAATAGCAGATCGCAAAACATTTTCGTATCTTTTCGACCTGACATTCTTGAAAAAAGCGTATATTTATCAGTTTTTCTTGTTTTTTCCACGAGGATTTTTAGCGATATCTATACTCTAATTTTACTTAACTTTCTGACATTTGTTTAATCGCTTCCAAGCCTTGCTTAAACCCTTTATCCATCATTTCAATGTATTCAGGCTGCACATCCACTTCGACATGTAGTTCAGTATCTGCGCCTGATTCAAGCAGAAAATATTTTTCCAAAGTTCCAGCCCATGACTTTACCTCATCACTCTCTAAGTCTTCTTGACCATTTTGAATGATACCGAGATGCTTAAAGATCAATTGTTTCGGTTCTTCAATGCTTGCAATTGTCGAAATCATTCCATTGCCTTCCCCATCTAAGAAATAGGTCTTACCATCAACCTTCCAATCACTTTGCATCGTTGAACTGGGTGAAAAGAATTTTGTCCAAGCCTGATAACTGTCAAGAGTCCAAAGTACATCCCATACTTTTTGTTGAGGGGCATGAATTTTTATGCTGTATACCAAGGTTTCCATATGTTTAATTCTCTAATAATTAACACTCAAAATATGATACCGCTTGTTCAAATGTTTATTTTTTATTCACACCAATTTTATACGTTTCGATATTTTCAATTACATTCACGAAGAATGACACGAATAAATTTAGAGCAATTGCTCAAATAACAAGACTTTCGGCTTGAATTGCCATATCTCTTTTTTTATAAATGATTAAACTCTTGCATTTACTTTACTTAAATGTCGTTCTGCGTAAAAATCTAACTCCCGATCAACACAAGTTAGTACTATATTGCAGCGATCGTAGCGACATTATGGAACAGTTTTACTGAAAGGCAATTTGAGCATACCTATCAGTTTGGAGAGTCACATGAAAAAATATCAATGTATCGTTTGTGGTTGGATTTACGACGAAGCAGAAGGTTGGCCACAAGACGGCATTGCAGCAGGTACTAAATGGGAAGATATTCCTGATGATTGGACTTGCCCAGATTGCGGTGTTTCAAAAGCCGATTTTGAAATGATTGAAATCTAAGATTGTCAAAAAGACCATGCTTACATGGTCTTTTTTCTTTAGTTTAATTTTTATATAAAAAATGTTGGAGAATCTCATGCATCCTATCGTCATCATCGGATCTGGTATGGCTGGTTATACCGTTGCTCGTGAATTTCGCAAACTGAGCCCAGAACAAGAACTTGTTATGATCTGTGGAGATGATGCGGTAAATTATGCAAAACCAACATTATCCAATGCTTTCGCAGGCAATAAAGCACCTGAGCAAATTGCTTTAGGCGATGCTAATAAAATGGCAACTCAACTCAATATGCGTATCGAGGCAGAAACGTGGGTCAAAGAAATTCACGCCGAAGCACATGAAATCGTATTAGAAAAAAATGGTGAAACGATTACGCAACCCTACTCTAAACTTGTACTTGCAGTCGGTGCGAATCCAATCCGTCTAGCTATTTCAGGTGATGGCAGTGATGATATTCATGTCGTTAACTCATTAATCGACTATCGCAACTTCCGTGAAAACCTTGCTCAACGTAAAGATAAACGCGTTGTTATTTTAGGTGCAGGCTTGATTGGATGTGAATTTGCCAATGATTTATTACATAGCGAATATGATATTACGGTAATCGATCTTGCCCCACAACCATTGGGACGTTTATTGCCTAGTCATGTTGCAGACTTATTCAAAAACAACTTAGAACAAGCTGGAATTAAATTTGTCCTTTCAACAACAGTTGAAAAAATTACCAAAATTAATGATGGTGAAGATTACGCTGTAACACTTGCAAATGGACAAACCTTGATTGCGGATATCGTTTTATCAGCAATTGGTTTACAACCAAATACAGCCCTAGCAAAATCAGCAGGGATTCAAACAAGTCGTGGCGTCATCACAAATACTTTATTAGAAACCAATCAAGCAGATATCTACGCGGTTGGTGACTGTGCTGAAGTCAACGGAACTTTACTTCCTTATGTGATGCCAATCATGCAACAAGCTCGAGCATTGGCTAAAACTTTAAGTGGTCAAAACACTGCCGTACACTATCCAGCGATGCCTGTTGCAGTAAAAACCCCTGCAGCACCACTCACTGTTTTACCTGCCCCATTAGATATTGATGTGACTTGGGAGATGGAAGACTTTGAAGATGGAATGTTAGCAAAAGCAGTTGATGCAGAAGGCACATTAAGAGGCTTTGTACTTTTAGGTGCAACAGCTGCAAAACAGCGTTTGACACTGACCAAACTTGTGCCTGACTTGATTCCTGCACAAAATTAAGGTTTATTAAATATAGCGAGTTTGTTGAAAAATGAGGTTTCTGCAAACTCAATACCGACAAAAATAATTCAACTTGGAACGAGCAGCATGAACAGTGCCCTTCAATTTAATGTGTCGCCTTATACTGCATTTATGCAAGAGACCAAAGTAAGTTTGGGCAATGGTATCGAACTCCATGTTGAAATCGGCGGAAACCCTGAACATCCAACAGTTCTGCTCATCATGGGATTAGGTGCACAAATGTTATTTTGGCCTGATTTCTTTTGTAAAGCGCTGATTGACCAAGGGTTTCGTGTGATTCGTTTTGATAATCGTGATATTGGTTTATCTTCAAAAATTAGAAATAAAGGTAAAAGACTCAATACAATGAAACTCATGGGACGTTTCATGTTTGGGCTTGGCAATGAAGGTGCGCCCTATACACTGTATGATATGGCAGATGATGTCGCCATGCTCATTGACCAATTGGGTATTGAAAAAACCTATCTACTAGGTGCATCGATGGGCGGCATGATTTCTCAAATCGTTGCGGCGAAATACCCTGAAAAGGTAGAAAAAGTTGGACTATTGTTTACGAGTAACAATCAACCTTTCCTTCCTTTCCCTTATCCAAAACAACTTTTCAGTTTATTGGGAAGGCCTCCAGCACGTGATGAAGAGTCAATTGTTAATCATAGTCTAAGAGTATTTCAAATTATTGGTTCACCTGGTTATGTGAATCAGGTTGAAGCAATTCAAACCATTCGAAAATTATATCGCCGTAGTTTTTATCCAGCGGGTGTACTTCAACAATTTTTAGCAATATTATGTACAGGTTCTTTGTTACCATTGAACAAGAATACCACTCAGCCCACTTTGGTTGTGCACGGTTCAAAAGATCGTTTACTACCACCAAGTCATGGTAAAGCGGTTGCAAAAGCAATTACGGGTGCTAAGTTTGAATTAATTCATGGAATGGGGCATGATATTCCTGCACATTTCATCCCGCAACTTAGCGATTTGTTTGTTCATCATTTTAGATCATCACACTAGGACACTATGGCTGCATTACCCTCATTAAGACAGCTATCATATTTAGTTACGTTGTCAGAAACATTACATTTTACTGAAGCAGCACGCCGTTCGTTTGTTACCCAGTCCACTTTATCTGGGGGAATCATGGAACTAGAGCGTCTGCTAGGTGGCGTCTTAGTTGAACGTGATCGTCAAAACGTCCGTTTAACCCCTCTAGGTGAACAAGTTGTTGCTCGTGCACGTGTGTTATTAGCTGATGCACAAGATCTTATGCGTTTAAGCCGAGAAATGAGTGAGCCGCTAACAGGTGACCTGCATCTTGGTATTATCCCAACAATTGCACCTTTTATCTTGACGCAACTCTTGGATGAAGTGCATCAACAATTGCCAAAAATTCAACTCCATCTACATGAAGCACAAAGCGAAAAGATTGTAGAAAAACTGGAACATGGCAATCTAGATATGATTGTTCTTGCACTGCCGTTTGATACACGCGGTTTAAAAGTTGCTGAAATCGCAAAAGAGCATTTATCACTGGTTTACAATAAAAATGACAGCAATGCTGCCAATGCAAACTCTTTAGATGATCTTGATCTGTCACGATTGATGTTACTTGAAGAAGGCCATTGTTTACGTGATCATGCATTGAGTGCCTGCCCTGTTGGTGAACGCAAAAATGATCATCGCTTAAAAGCAAGTTCACTACCAACATTGGTCGAAATGGTATCTTCTGATTTAGGTTTCACACTTTTACCTGAAATTGCGATTAAAAATAGCATGTTGAATGGTAATGAAACGATTTCTATTAAATCCATCGAAGATGCTCCAAGTCGTACTTTAGCTTTAGTGACACGCAAAAGCACTCCACTTCAAAGTGAGTTTGATGTGATCTTGCAAATTTTGCAGAAAATTACAGCTCATTTAGCATAATAAAAAGCCTGTAATTCAAATCGAATTACAGGCTTTTTCAAATACGCAAATTCTGGTTATTTAATCTCTAACAAATTTACTTGTTCAACTTGTACATCACTCATTCGCTGACCGAGATCAAGTAATTGATCAAAATAGGCTTCAACGACTTTTGCCTGATCCGCGGTACTTTCAACCTTGTACATATTCTGCCGAAATTCATTACTTGAACGTAAACCCTTGGTGTACCAAGCAATATGTTTACGGGCAATACGGCAACCTGAATATTCACCATAAAATTGATAAAGTTCAGATAAATGCCCCAACAAAACGGCTTTAACTTCAGCGATGTCAGGCGTAGCGAGATGTTCACCTGTTTTTAAGTAATGTCCAATTTCTCTGAAAATCCAAGGTCGCCCCTGTGCTGCTCGTCCAATCATAATGGCATCTGCGCCAGTATAATCTAATACATATTTTGCTTTTTCTGGACTATCAATATCACCATTCGCAATCACTGGGATGCCGATGAGTTGTTTCACCTGTTTTATGAGTTCATAGCGAGCATGATTTAAATACATATCTTCACGCGTACGTCCATGCAGAGCCAAAGCAGCAATCCCCGCCTCTTCAGCTCGTTTCGCCACACGTAAAATATTTTCTTGACCATTTAAAAAACCAAGACGAGTTTTTAATGTTACTGGAACATCAACAGCAGCAACGACTGTATCCAAAATACGTGCAACCAGATCTTCATCTTGCAACAAAGCAGAACCCGCCAGTTTGTTACAAACCTTCTTTGCAGGGCAGCCCATATTGATATCAACAATTTGCGCCCCATTGGCAACTTGGTAGCGTGCCGCCTCAGCCAATTGCTCAGGATCAGAACCTGCTATTTGTGCCGAAATTGGTGCTAATTCACCATCAAAATTTGCACGATACAGACTCTTTTTGCTCATACGCAAGGTTTTATCAGCGGTCATCATTTCACTAACCGCGTGCCCAGCACCAAAGTATTTACACAATGTTCGAAATGGTCGGTCTGTAACCCCGGCCATCGGAGCAACGATCAAATTATTTGACAGTCGATATGAACCAATATACATATATTTTCTTACAATTTCTGATCACCATAGTATACTTCATTCACCCATTCGACTCATCTTTTTATGTGGTGTTGTCCTGATCATGAACAAATCATACTCATCTCGTCCGCTATTAAAAACACTTAGCCTAATCATCAGCTGTGTCAGTCTCACCGCTTGTGGTGATTTTGCATGGTGGGCAAATGATAAGGAACCTGTACTGAAAGCAGATCAGATTAAAAGTGTGATTCCAGCACGTGTACGTGATCGTGACGCTTGGGCACAAGATATTCATGACATTATGCAAGAACTTAATATCCCACAATCTAAACAGAATGTATGCACGATTGTTGCCGTGGTGGATCAAGAGTCAAATTTTGTTGCAGACCCACAAGTCGCAGGTTTAGGTGAAAAAGCAGTTCAGGAAATTAATACGCGTTTAAATGAAAAATTTGAAGCAAAACTTGGGGAGACAATCGGTGGTACCGTCGCAGGTTACTTCGAGGAAGTCCTAAAAAATCAACCCTCTCCTGAAGACAACTATATGCGCCAAATGCGTAGAGTTAAAACAGAACGTGAGCTTGATCTACTTTATCGTGAAATTTTTGATTACATGGCGAAGCATTACCATATTAGTGCTTTAACTGGCGCTGCAAAACTTGTAGGCCAAGATATTAGTGAGAAAATGAATCCGATTACCACCCTAGGATCGATGCAAGTTCATATTAATTATGCCAAAGAACATAAACGTATCGGTATGAGCACTGCAGAATTACGCAATGATCTCTATACCCAATACGGTGGCCTATATTATGGCATCCATCGTTTAATGGTTTATCCTGCAGATTATGATCGCGCAATTTATCGCTTTGCTGACTATAATTCTGGCATGTATTCCAGCCGTAATGCAGCCTTTCAAAGCATGTTAGATGCATTAACTGATATTGAAATTGATTTAGATGGTGATCTACTTATCTATAATAAAGAAGGTAATGTTCGTCCAACTCAAAGCCAAACCGAAAAAGCTTTGATTTCAGTATTTGCTGAAAATGGGGTTTTAGTTACCCCACGTCAAATTCGAAGTGACTTGAAAAAGGAAAAATCAAAGAAATTCGAAAATACACAGACTTATACTGCGCTACAAAATTTATATCAAAGCAAAACAGGCAAAGATGCAAAATATGCGATCATGCCTCAAGTCGTAATTTCCGGTCCAAAATTGAGCCGTGATTATAATACCAATTGGTTTGCAAGCCGTGTAAATGGACGATATGAAACATGCATGCAAAGAGCAAAACAACTAAAACTGTAAATCTTGCTTTATTTGATTTTGATGGCACGCTTTATCCCAAAGACAGTTTTACCCGATTTATTTTTTTCGCCCTCCCGAAACATCATGTTATTTTAAAAGGCTTGAAAATCCTTCCTTGGATTCAGGCCTACTATCTAGGTCTATATCCTGCACATGCGATGAGACCTCGATTATTTCAAACGATGTTTAAAGGCGTGACAGCGAAGCAAATACAAAGTATCGCAATCAATTATGCACAACAAATTATTAAAGAATTAGATCCAGATCTACTTCAACAACTTTATTTACACCAACAACGTGGCGATCATGTTGTGCTTGTTTCCGCTTCAATTGACTTATATTTAGCGCCGATCTGTGAATTATTAAATATCGAATTGATTTGTACAGAAACAGAAATTATTAATGGCACTCTCTCTGGCCATTACCAGTCTTTGGACTGTAGCTGCGAACAGAAAAAAATCAGAGTACTGCAACAATACAATCTGAATGAGTACCATCAAGTTTATGCCTATGGTAATAGCCATGAAGATCTTGAAATGTTCAGCTTGACAGATCACGCTTACATGGTTGGACAAGATTTAACACTTCCACACGTTATACATCCACAACATGTTGATGAAAAGCAACCGCAAAAGAAATTAGAAAAAGACTCTACATGAGAAGAATTATTAGTTATTATTTGCTCAAATAAATTGTACTGTGAATTGACCATGAATGCTCATACTGCACCTCAGGCCAATGTCTTAACCATCCAACAATTGAGCAAGCAATATGGAGCTCGATTTGCGGTCAATCAGGCAACATGGTCTGCTACTCGCGGACAGATTATCTGTTTACTCGGACATTCAGGATGTGGCAAAACGACGATGCTACGGTTGATTGCGGGTTTAGAAACGCCTAGCAGTGGTTCAATTCAACTTGAACAAGACATTTTATGGAATGCACAACAACAAGTGCCGGCAGAAGAGCGAAATATTGGCCTAGTGTTTCAGGATTATGCACTGTTCCCTCACCTTAGTGTGTTGGAAAACGTCATGTTTGGTTTAAGAAAATTACCCAAACAACAGCGACAAACGATTGCAGAACAAGCATTGAAACACGTCTCTATGCATCATCATCTACATAGTTATCCATATACCCTATCCGGTGGTGAGCAACAACGTGTTGCTTTGGCGCGTGCTCTTGCACCCAAACCGCAAGTTCTACTGATGGATGAACCCTTTTCTAATTTAGATCATCGTTTACGTGATCATATTCGCCAAAGCACCATCGAAATCTTAAAGAAGACAGCTACAACGACCGTCATCGTAACCCATGATCCAGAAGAAGCTTTGCAAATCGCGGATCAAATTATTTTGATGCATCAAGGCAAAATCATTCAGATCGGGACACCAAAACAGCTTTATTTACAACCTAAAACCTTATTTGCGGCACGTTATTTTTCTGCACTCAATGAAATATCTGTACAAATAGAAAATGGTCAACTTCATACAATTTTTGGGGCAATCCCAACACCTCCACACTTAAAACAAACAGAGCAAGCAATTCAATGTTGTTTTCGTCCGCACCAGATTCACATTTTCAAAGACGCTGCTGACAATAGATTACCTGCAAAGGTCATTTCTTCAAGTTTTATGGGACATACTCAACAATTACGTCTACAAATTGAGAATGAAAATAATATCTTATTGGCACAAGTTGACTATCAACAGAATTTTAGTACAGCTGAACAAGTGTATATCCACGTAGATTTGACTACATGCTTCTTCTACACTTTAGATGATCAAACACCGATCGAAAATATTCGCACCAAACAAACTTTCAATGTTTAAACTTTGTGATTAGGGATGAAATAAATGAAACAACTGTCAAAGCTTCATATTGCTTTAGCTGGACTAGTGGCATTAGGAAGTAGCTGGGCTAATGCCGCTCAAGTAAACCTATATACCACTAGAGAACCTGTTTTAATTCAACCACTTTTACAAGAATTTAGTGAAAAAACAGGCGTTAAAGTAAATACTGTTTTTATCAAAGATGGATTACTTGAGCGAGTAAAAGCGGAAGGACGACGTTCGCCTGCTGATGTGATGCTGACTGTTGATTTTGGTAATTTAGTTGATTTAGTTGAAGGTGGGTTAACTCAACGTATTAACTCAAAGGTTCTGAATACTGCTATTCCTGGAAACTTACGTGCGGCAAATGGCCACTGGTATGCATTATCAATGCGTGCACGTGCCGTTTATGCATCTAAAGAACGCACGCCTTTAACTGCAATCAATTATGAAGATTTAGCTGATCCAAAATGGAAAGGAAAAATCTGTATTCGTTCAGGTAGTCATGCATATAACACCAGTTTAATTGCAGCTTATATTACCCATCATGGCGAAAAAGCAACTGAACAATGGCTTCGTGGTGTGAAAGCAAATTTGGCACGACCAGCAAGTGGCGGTGACCGCGATGTAGCCCGTGATATTCTAGGTAAAATTTGTGATATCGGGGTAGCGAATACTTACTATGTTGGTACGATGCGTACTGGAGATGCTGAGCAACAACGTTGGGGCAATGCCATCAATGTCGTATTACCGCGCTTTAAAAATGGCGGTACACATGTCAATGTCTCAGGAGCTGCTGTCGCTAAATACGCGCCGAATCCTAAAGAGGCTGTTCAATTACTTGAATTCTTAGCTTCTGACCATGCTCAAGCAATTTATGCACAAAGTGGCTTTGAATATCCTGTAAAAGCAGGTGTTAAAGTTGATCCAATTATTGCGAGCTTTGGTAAACTGGAAGTCGACAAAATTCGTTTAAGCGATATTGCACGTCATCGTAAAACAGCCAACCTTTTAGTTGATAAAGTTCAATTTAATCACTAAGCCTCACAATGCGTAAACAGGCGATCATCAAGATTGCCTGTATACTGATTTGTTTTGCCTTTTTCTCACTTAGCCCCAATATCCTCGATGATCAAAAAGAAAGACTCACCTCGTTTACTATTTTCGCTTAGTGGTATTTTGACCCTACTGGCTTGTTTACCTGTACTGGCACTAATTTGGACAGCATTACAAGGCAATAGCGATATTTGGGGACATTTGCTGCGCTATGTTCTTCCACCAACCTTAGTTGATACCACCATCCTTTTATTGGGGGTCGGTCTACTGACCATTTTAATCGGTACTGGTAGTGCATGGCTGGTGACGGCTTATCAGTTTCGAGGACGTGCTTTTTTAGATTGGGCATTGCTACTTCCACTCGCTGTCCCTACTTATATTATTGCCTATAGTTATATTGATATTCTGCATCCAATTGGTCCTGTACAAACAGTCTTAGGTGCTTGGTTTGGTTGGGAAGCACAGCCTTGGTGGTTTCCTAATATTCGATCAGTTTGGGGTTGTATTTTCCTTTTAAGCTTTGTGTTATATCCCTACGTATATCTCAGTACGCGTGCCATGTTCTTGATGCAATCAGCTAGTTTGATTGAAGTCGCACGAAGCCTAGGACTAAAACCCAATCAAGTTTTTTTAAGAGTTGCCATTCCTCTAGCTCGACCTGCGATTGCTGTTGGTGCAAGTTTGGCATTGATGGAAACCATCAATGATATTGGAGCAACCGAATTTTTAGGCGTTAAAACCCTTACGTTATCCATCTACTCTACATGGATAAACCAATCCGATCTCGCCAGTGCAGCACAGATTGCTATTTTCATGCTAATGATCATTACTTTATTGGTGATCGTAGAACGACTTGGACGACGTAAACAGCGCTATATGAATTCGGCCCAACGTAGTCGATTGATGCCTGCACAACAAGTCACAGGAAGCAAAGCATGGCTATTTCTAGGTTTAGGGTTAATTCCAATCTGTATCGGTTTTCTGATTCCGATTAGCCATCTACTCGTAGAATCATATAAACGATTTCAATATGCAGGGTTTTCTGATTATTTGCTACAAGCCTCAATCAATACGCTAAGCCTAGCCAGCCTTGCAACAGTGATCACCATTTTTATTGGTTTTCTTATCGTTAGTGCGGCTCGTTTTACTCAAAATACATGGTTTAGCCGTATCTCTAGCTTAGGCTATGCGATTCCTGGAACCGTTCTAGCAATTGGACTCATGCTATCACTAGGCAAAATAGATCATGCTGTTGCCGACTTCTTGGAATTTAAACTTGGAATTCACACGGGCTTATTATTTCTAGGTACTACATTTACCTTGATCTATGCATATTGCGTCCGTTTTCTAGCAATTGCCATCGGTGGAATAGAATCAGGTTATAATCGTATTCATGGTGTCTTTGACGACGCTGCACGTAACTTAGGGCAAAATCGTTTTTCTATTTTATGGCGTGTACATTTACCTTTATTACGTCCTGCCATTATTTCAGCAGCACTCCTTATTTTCGTAGATTGCATGAAAGAACTTCCTGCAACCTTATTGCTCAGACCACTCAATATGGAAACGCTGGCAACTCAACTTTATGCTGAAGCAGCTAGAGGAACATATGAAGATGGTGCGATCGCAGCTTTGCTAATTGTCTTAGTTGGACTGATTCCAGTCATTTTACTGGCAAGAATGGGTAAGAATATTCAACAACAAAAATAATTCAAAAATTTAAGCCAAAAAAAGACTTCCCGAAAGAAGTCTTTTTTGTTTTATAGGGTCGAGACAATGTTTGATCAGTAAATCGCCATATGATTACGGTGAATCATTTCCAAAGAACGTGCCTCACCTAAGACCTGATGGACTTTATCTGATGACAATCCTTTTACAAGATCAGCAGAGCGTGAACTAAAATTGACACGTCCAACTGCGATACGTTGTCCTTTTTTATCCACACACTCAACCACATCACCGCGATCAAAATGCCCTTCTATCGCTTTCACGCCCACGGGTAATAAACTACGATGTTTCAGTTTAATCGCCTCTACAGCACCATCATCGATGACCAAACGTCCAGCAGTTTGTAGATGAGCCGCTAACCATTTTTGGTGTGCGGTAACACGATCATTGTCAGTGGTAAATAACGTTCCCATCATCTCACCCGACATTAAACGAGCGAGTACATTTTCACTTTCACCACTTGCAATCAATGTTGGACAACCAGAACGAGCAGCTAAACGAGCAGCACGAACTTTTGTCACCATACCGCCACGTCCTAACACGCCACCGCCACCTGCCATTTCAAACAAGCGATCATCAAGTGCGCGAACTGAAGAGAATAGCTTGGCATTTGGATTACTACGTGGATCTGAGTCAAACATACCTTGTTGATCCGTTAAGATAATCAACAAATCAGCCTGTACCTGACCTGCAACCATTGCCGCCAAGGTATCATTATCCCCAAAACGGATTTCGTCTGTAGATACGGTATCATTTTCATTGATGACAGGAATGACACGCCAATCAATCAAGTTCTGCAATGCATCACATGAGTTGAGATAACGACGGCGATCAGCAAGATCATCATGAGTCAAAAGAACCTGAGCAGTGCGGATGCCATGTTGATCTAATACACTTGACCATGTATGGATCAAGCCCATTTGACCGATCGCGGCACAAGCCTGCAAACTGGGTAGATCAGTGGGTCGACTCGCAAGTTTCATGCGTACCATCCCTTCTGCTACTGCACCAGAGGACACTAAAATAATTTCATGTCCAGCATTGTGTAGATCTGCAATTTGTTTCGCCCAATGCGAAATTGCCTGTAGATCTAAACCTTGCCCATTTGCAGTCAGTAAAGATGATCCGATTTTAACAACGATTCGTTTACACGCATTGAGCTGACGTTGCCCATCGACCACTTCTATCATTTTTTCCTCAAATTATTTTTCCTGTTGCACAGCGACGATTGCTGTACAACAGGAATTAAAAGGGAGTTTAACAGTCTAATTAATCACGAACGTAGACGCTTTCTACGCCGCCATCATCATCTTCATCGTCAAAATCATCTTCGTCATCTTCTAGTCCTGCTTCACGCTGGGCCTTACGCAATGCACGATAAGCTTCTTTTGCTGCGATGGTTTGTTCACGTGTTTCAGCTTCAAGCTGATCACGGAATGCTTTAACTTCTGCTGCGTACTCAGGATCTTCAACTTCACGCTCGCGTTGTTGCTCGATTTGATCCATGAGGTAATACACAACCTCCTTGGTTCCTTCAGACATAAGACCAGAAGTTTTAAATACTGGACCTTTCCATTGCAATTCATCAAGAATGTGCTGACACCATTCTTCTCGTGACTCTTCTGGCAATTGATCTAATTTATTCAACACCAACACCACAGGAAGCTTCGCCAATGTTGGAGAGAATTTCTCTAACTCAGCCAAAATCGCTCTGGCATTGTGTGCTGGATCAGATCCGTCGATCGGCTGAACATCAACAATGTGCAAAAGAATACGTGTACGCGCCAAATGCTTAAGGAAACGAATACCAAGACCTGCACCTTCTGCAGCACCTTCAATCAATCCAGGAATATCGGCCATCACAAATGAGCGATGACGATCTGCATCAACGACACCTAAGTTTGGCACCATTGTTGTAAATGGATAATCGGCAACTTTTGGTTTTGCAGCACTCACCGCACGGATGAAAGTTGATTTACCCGCATTTGGCATACCCAGTAAGCCAACATCAGCAAGCACTTTTAACTCTAAACGTACTTCACGATATTCACCTTTGATACCATGCGTGCATTTACGCGGTGCACGGTTCGTTGATGATTTAAAGTGTGTATTGCCTAAACCACCATCACCACCATTGGCGACTTTGACACGCTGACCATCTGCAACCAAGTCACCAATAATGTCACCAGACTCAGTATCAACAATCGTGGTACCTACAGGCACTTTTAAAATGACATCTTCACCGCCACGACCAGAACAGTTCGCACCCGAACCATTCTTACCACGTTCTGCACGATAGCGACGTGTATATCGGTAATCTACAAGTGTGCTGGTATCATCATCTGCTTGGATGTAAATACTTCCGCCACGCCCTCCGTCACCACCATCTGGGCCACCAAAAGGGACAAATTTTTCACGGCGAAAACTGGCTACGCCATTGCCACCGTCGCCAGCCTCTACGGTAATGACTGCTTCATCAACAAAGCGCATGTGCCAATCCTCTAAATTCTTTAAAACGGGCTATTTTGCCACATTTTAATAAAATTCTCGAATAGAAAAATCAGCAAATAGGATTTTGGCTTTAAAAAAACAGATTTTATTGGCTTTAAGGTCTTACATTTCTTAATGGCAGGTCCATTTGCATTTCTAAATTTGCTTTTGTGTCTTGCACTGAGTTAAACATGATTGCATTGAACGATGAAATCGAACTCATATTGATCTCATCATTGATATTTAAACGTGGATAGAACTGATGCTTCACCGGCAAATGAATAGACTCATTAAATGCAAAATGTACAGGTCCTTCAAACACGATTTTGACAGGAACGGTATAACTTCGTTTGAGTTCAAACGGTATGTCTAGCTTTACGGGTATATTTAGACTTAAAGGGAATTTAGGCAGTAACTTATTCTGATAAATGAGATCAGTGGTGGTCTCTATCGGCATGACCTCATCTACTTTAAGCATTGTTTGATAATCAATATCCACTGTAATTGGCGTTTCAACTTCAAAACTTAAATCTGCTAAATATTTGCCTTGCAATGGTAATTCCAGAGTACGATCAATGAGTAAATCCGTGTTTAACTCACCTTTGGATCTTACTTGTAAATGCTACCCAACTTGGATCTGAGTGGCTAAAGATTCGGGCAAACGTATATCCGCCTGCTGTGCTGAAACCATGAGCGATGCTTGAATATTCAAATAAAACCAAAACAAGATTGCGACCAATGTGGTCAAAATCACAAAACTAATAAAGGCGCTTTTGTATGTTTTAAGCATCTGACTCATTCACCTACTTTTATTTCTGTTTTATGAGGTGTCTTTTCACTCGTTGTAGAAACAACGCGATCCAGATACATACTTGATAGCGGAATCTTGAGTTCACCTTCTGCGATTTTGACAGGTAAGGTATTTTTGACATCTACAGCTGCATTCAAGTCAGAAGTGATTGGAACATTCAGCTTGCCTTGTACAGGAATATTGGCATTGAGCTGTGTCTTCAATGGAATATTTAGATTTTCTTTCAATACTGTTTTTACAGGCGCATCAAACTTTAAGTGCACTTTTTGTTGTAGCGGCACTTTGATATCAATCGGCACATCAAGCTGTAGTGGAATAGAACCTTTTAAAGGTAACGTGACGTCTCTACCAAGAATCTTTACTTGAACTTTGGTATCGATTGGGAGTTCTTGATGAACCTTTATAATTTCCTGAACAGGAATAATCGTGCTGATTGGGACCTGACTATCAAAGTAAACACGGGGAGTTAATGTTTGAGTTAAAGGCACACTAAGTTGTTCGTTAATTGGAATTTTTGCATCAACACGACCATTTACTTCAACATCCAGTGCTTCCTTCACTTTGACTCGAACCTGTAACGGTTCTTGTAAATCAATCGCAACTTTTTGATCTTTTAATGGAATGTAAATATTGAAATGCTTAAACACCCACATTGCGATATAAACGCCACACAAGTTGGCAACAACTATCAAAGCAAAAACTGCAAACAAACGTCTAAACTGCAACAATGAAGTATTCCTAACCAAATCTTTCCCTTTGTCGTTATTCTCTTCGATTTTTTTGTTTTAATCTGCATAGATTCTGTACAGTCAATAAAAAAGCCCAGTGGGAACTGGGCTTTTTTTGTATAGCTTTACTAACAAATATTATGCATTTGTTTCAGCTGGAACTTTTGTATAGCTCACACCACACATTTGCTCAGCGATACGTAATACTTGGCAGCTATAACCTACTTCATTGTCGTACCAAACATAAGCAGTTAAACGTGTACCAGAAGTAATGGTTGCTTGCGCATCAAATACGCCCGCAGTACGCGAACCAATGAAGTCACTCGATACCACTTCAGATGAGTTGGTATAGCCAATTTGACCTTGTAAGTTAGAGTTGATTGAGATTTGACGAATGTATTCGTTCACTTCTTCACGATCAACTTCTTTCTCTAAGTTCAAGTTCAAGATTGCAAGAGAAACGTTAGGTGTTGGAACACGTACAGAATTACCTGTTAACTTACCTTTAAGTGCAGGCAATGCTTTAGCAACTGCTTTCGCTGCACCAGTTTCAGTAATTACCATGTTCAGTGTTGCAGCACGACCACGGCGATCAGCTTTATGGTAGTTATCAATCAAGTTTTGGTCATTTGTGAACGAGTGAACAGTTTCCACGTGACCATTTAATACTTTGTATTTATCGTCTAAAACTTTTAATACAGGTGTAATTGCATTTGTTGTACAGCTAGCAGCAGAGATGATTTTGTCTTCATCCAAGATGTCAGTATTGTTTACACCGTAAACAACGTTTTTCATTTCACCTTTACTTGGTGCTGTTAACACTACGCGTGCAACACCTGGGCATTTCAAGTGTTGGCTTAAACCTTCAGCATCACGCCATTTACCAGTGTTGTCGATTAAAAGTGCGTTTTCAATACCGTATTCTGTATAGTCAACTTCACTTGGGCTAGATGCATAAATCACTTTAATGAAGTTACCGTTAGCAATGATTGCTTCGTTTTCTTCATCAACAGAAATTGTACCAGCAAAAGTACCGTGAATAGAGTCACGACGTAATAAAGAAGCACGTTTCGCCAAATCACCGTCAGAAGACTTGCGTACAACAATTGCTTTAAGGCTTAAACCACGACCTAAACCTGATTGGCTAATGATTAAACGAGCCAAGATACGACCAATACGACCAAACCCGTAAAGAACTACATCTTTAGACTCAACCGCAGTTGCCTTACCTTGAATCGAAGCAACAGCTTTAGCAACAAAAGCGTCTACATCACCGCCTTCATTTTTATATTCAACCGCGAGTTTACCGATATCAACTTCCGCAGAACCAATGTTTTCTACTTTCATTAACGCTTCCAAGATTGGGAAGGTATTTACAACTGAAAGCTCAACATCAAGCATACGTGTGCGGCGGTGTGATTTTAAGATTTGGATTACTGAACGGTTAATTAAAGAACGTCCGTAAACAGAAACAACAATATTTTTCTCACGGTACAATTGACCAATCAAGGCAATCATACGTTCCGCGATTTCCTCACGATTTTTCCAACGACCTTGGTGTTCTGCATGTAGGGCAACGATAGTGTCTTTGCTCACAGTTACGTCCTCTAATTTAATATCTATACTGGGCGTGAAATTTTAAAACGCCATAATTGTAATGGAATTATCATCAAGATTGAATCAAAAGCTGCTAAACGAGCTAAGATTTTGCCCCAATTGACTATAAATTCATAAAATACCTATAATTATTTTTGTGATTTTGGTTAAAAATCTTTCTCTATCATTGTAATAGCCATCCCTATAAAAATGCTTGATGATCATTTTACAAATATGATTGCGATTTTTGGGTTAATCTTCCGCATTATTAAGCCGCTTGGGATAATGTTTTAGATTTAACTCAAGCTGCTGTTTTCGTCGTTTTTGCTGGACAAGATGATTAGCGCCTTCAATCACGAGTACTAAGACAGCCAACCAGATAAGAATATACGTCAACCACTCTTCTTCACCAATTTTTTCACCAAGTGCAAATGAGACCAATGCCAACAAAACGGGTTCCAAATATCCCAACAAGCCAAAAAGAATTAACGGCAAATAGCGACTCGCCAAAAGATAACAACCTAGACCAATCGCACTAGACAGGCCAAGTCCCATCACGACCAAAGCTAAACTTGGTTGCTCTAGAAACTTGAAATATGGTGTATCGCCTGTTTGAGTGAAGAAAATCGCAACAGGTAGAATAATGATCATATCCCACCAAAATCCACCCAAGTTATCTGTTTTAATTTGCTTTCGAATCACAAAATATGCGGTATAACCAATCGCAACTAACGCTGTCTCCCAAGCAATACTGCCCAGTCTCCATATTTCATGCCCAACGCCCAACATAGCAAGAAATACAGCAAGCGCCTGAAACTTTGAAAGCTTTTCCCCATACAGAACACTCCCCGCTAACACCAACACTAAAGGCAAAAGAAAGTAACCTAAAGATACTTGCAATCCACGACCATGCATCGGCCCCCATAAAAATATCCATAATTGCACGGAGGTGAGCACAGAGGTAATCATCAAAAGTAATAATAAACTAGGGGCAGCAATCACTCTTTTTAAAATGGCTTTGATATGAAACAAATCGCCACTAAACCACATAAACAAAGTTAAAAATGGCAAGGTCGCAATAATACGCCAACCAAAAGTTTGTTCGCTATCAAAGGCGCCAAGCAATTGAGTATAGTAGTACAGAACCCCAAAAGTTACAGATGCCAAAACTGAATAAGCAATTCCTTTAAACATCATAAACCTCTAAACTGGGGAAATTTTATAAAGAACTTGATTTATCCACTATATGAAAATAAAAAAACCATGCAAGCATGGTTTGAATAAATTTAACGTCTTTAACGATGCTCTGGATAAATGATATCGCCAATATCATAACCAACCGACTTTGCATAATTTAAATATTCAAGGATAACTTCTTTATTTGGATTTGGGGTTCTTGATAACACCCATAAATATTTTCGACGTGGCTCACCTACCAGTACCGTTTGATACTCTTCATCTAGCTTTAGAACCCAATAATCGCCACGACCTATTGGAATCCACCGCACCCCTTCGGGTAAAAAACTGACTTTTAACTTACTATTGAAAGGTGCATTCGCAACAAAGGCTTCCCCTAAACTTTGTTGTAAATTTCCATCACCGTCATAACATTTATTATCAACAATAATATTACCGTTTTCATTGACTGTATAAGTGGCGGTAATGTTATAGGCGCATTTTCGATCAAAATAGATAGGTTTCCGAGCAACCTCATACCAAACCCCGAGATACTTATCTAATTCAACTTTTTCAATGGTTGCTAAGGGCTTAGCTTGTGCGTAGGCAATTGTGCCTACGGCCAACCCTGTTAAAACAACGCCACCGATTGCGATTTTTGCTAGACGCCAACTGGCTTTTGGGAAATTTTTAATTAATGGCATGAGAAATCCTCAAAACAGAATTTGTTATAAGTAGTCATATAGTTAACTAATAAAACTAGTCTATTTTATAAACAAAAACTGTTGAGATATGTATCACTTTTGAGGAATTCGCTTCACTGTTTAAGATTTCAACATGTGTGCTTTCAAACGAACAATTTCATCACGTAACCTAGCGGCTTGCTCGAACTGTAGCTCTTTCGAGGCTTTCAGCATTTCCTTTTCCAATTTGCCGATATGTTTTGCAAACAACTTTGGATCAGAAAGTAGATGTTGTTCATCTGCACTGATTGATTGAGCTTGTTGTAGTGCATTTTCATCAATTTGATCATCTGTGAGAACTTCACCTGTATCGATTTCTTTGATGGTTTGACGCACTGCACTTCGTGGCGTAATGCCATGTAACTCATTAAACTCAATTTGTTTATTACGGCGTCGATCTGTTTCATCAATCGCTTTACGCATAGAGTCGGTAATACGATCTGCATATAAAATGGCTTTACCCTTTACATTACGCGCAGCACGCCCTATCGTTTGAATCAGTGAGCGTTCTGAACGTAGAAACCCTTCTTTATCTGCATCGAGAATAGCAACCAAAGAAACCTCAGGCATGTCCAAACCTTCACGCAATAAATTAATTCCTACGAGGACATCATGCACACCTGTCCGAAGTTCGTGAATAATTTTAACGCGTTCAACCGTATCAATATCAGAATGGAGATAGGCAACCTTTACACCATACTCTTTCAGATATGAAGTTAAATCTTCAGCCATGCGCTTGGTTAAGGTTGTAACCAAAACCCGCTCATTCAACTGTCTGCGGATATTAATCTCAGACAATACATCATCTACTTGCGTCAGTACTGGACGAACTTCAATCTCAGGATCAATCAATCCTGTTGGACGCACCACCTGTTCCACCACCTGCTCAGATTTTTCCAGCTCATATAATGCTGGTGTTGCACTCACGAATACAGTTGTCGGAACAATACGCTCCCACTCTTCAAACTTCATCGGACGATTATCTAAAGCACTCGGCAAACGGAATCCGTAATTCACCAAATTTTCTTTACGTGAACGGTCACCTTTATACATTGCACCGATTTGTGGAACCGTCACATGCGATTCATCAATAATCAACAAAGCATCTTCTGGTACGTAGTCAAATAAAGTAGGTGGCGCTTCACCTGCTGTACGACCAGAGAGGTGTCGTGAATAGTTTTCAATACCGTTGGTATACCCCAACTGTTGCATCATTTCTAAATCATAGCGTGTCCGTTGTTCAATACGCTGAGCTTCAAGTAATTTATCATTGTCTTTAAAAAATTTAAGCTGATCTTTCAATTCATCTTTAATCGTATCAATGGCACGAGTTAAGTGATCTTTGGGTGTAACATAATGACTCTTAGGATATATGGTCACACGCGGAACTTTACGAACAAGCTTTCCGGTCAAAGGATCAAACCAACGAATCGAGTCAACCTCATCATCAAATAGCTCAACACGAATCGCATCCTGATCTGATTCAGCAGGGAAAATATCAATAATCTCACCACGAATACGATATGTACCACGTAAAAACTCTAATTCATTACGGGTATATTGCATTTCAACTAAGCGACGAATAATGTCATCACGGCTCACGCGATCACCTTGTACAATATGCAGAAGCATCTGCATATATGCATTTGGATCACCCAAACCATAAATTGCTGAAACGGATGCAACGATGATCGCATCACGACGTTCTAATAATGCGCGTGTCGCTGAGAGTCGCATTTGATCAATATGATCATTAATTGCCGAATCTTTTTCAATGAAAGTATCTGACGAAGGGACATAAGCTTCAGGTTGATAGTAGTCATAATAACTAACAAAATATTCAACAGCATTGTTGGGAAAAAATGCTTTGAATTCACCATAGAGCTGTGCAGCAAGTGTTTTATTGTGCGCCATCACAATCGTCGGACGTTGCGTTTTGGCAATCACGTTCGCCATGGTGTAAGTTTTACCAGACCCTGTAACCCCCAGTAGCAATTGATTACGAAAACCGTGCTCAATACCATTCACCAATTTTTCAATTGCTTGGGGTTGATCACCTGCAGGCTGATAATTGGTGACTAATTCAAATGGCTGACCAGTCTCTTGTTCTTGCATATCGTTCATCTTGCTACACTCTTATCGTTGTATGATATTGAGATTAATCTTGCAGATACAACCCTAAATCTTAATGTGGCGAAAAATTGCTACAATTTTCAAGCAACCTCACACTCTCCTCGTTATAAAATTTGGCTAACGTTTTTTTAACTTTGATCAAGCCAACGTGCCACACGTCAGATTTTTAACTCGAATTAACGTTGATCACTAAAATATCAACCACATCTAATAAGTTGATCTAACAAAATAATTTCAAAAAACGAGACACAATACACACTTTAATTAAATTAATGTTACAAATTGCCGATTTATGCAATTTTAGATCAGCTTAAGATCACAAGAATAATAAATATCACAATGCGCTTAGAAATGAGAAATCACATAAGCATGGAGGCTTATCTTGAAAACAAAATATAAGATTGCTATGGCTACCACTATACTTGCTGTAATTACTTTTGCAGCAACCCATAAAGCTCCTGTCAAAATACTAAACACTGATGCTCAAACCAATGCCGTTGAATTTCATCATGAATTATTAAAACAAACTAAACTTACAGAAACTTTACAACAAATCCGCTCAACCTCTCAGCCAACTCCTTTAGCATTGCGACATTATATCGTTGTATTTAAAGACCAATCAGGACAATCCGCTCAACTGTCCCAAACCATCCAAACACAGTACGGCGGTCAGACGAGATATCGTTTTGATCAAGCACTCAAAGGTATCGCGATTAGCATACCAGAGGTTGCCAGTCAGGCATTTATAAATGCCATGCTACGCCATCCATTGGTCAATTACGTTGAAGAAGATCAAGTCATTCAAATCAGTGCAATCCAAAGTAATCCTTCATGGGGACTCGATCGAATTGATCAACGATCACTTCCGTTAAACCAAAGTTATCAATATGAAAATACAGGTGCTGGGGTAAATTTATATGTTCTTGATACGGGAATTTTAGCAACCCACCAAGAGTTTACAGGTCGAGTAAAAAAAGGCTTTTCAGCGATCTCAGACTTTAATGGTACTAATGATTGTAATGGGCATGGTACGTTTGTCGCGGGATTGGCTGGAGGTACAACCTATGGTGTCGCCAAGCAAATTAATCTGATCCCTATACGAGTCGTCGGTTGCTCTGGTTCAGGGTTGATGAGTAATATGATTGCAGGAATTGACTGGATATTGAAAAATGGGCAAAAACCAGCCGTTGTCAATATCTCCATGGGAGGGCCTGCATACGAACCGTTGGATACAGCAATCCATAATCTATCTACTCAAGGCTTTATCCCTATTGTTGCCGCTGGAAATTCCAATACCAATGCATGTGATCTGTCTCCTGCACGTTCGGCAAATGCCATAACTGTTGCTGCAACAGACAAAACAGATACTCGTGCCAGCTATTCGAACTATGGTGCATGCGTTGATATTTTTGCCCCAGGTAGTGGTGTTACTTCCGCTTGGAACAGAAGTAACAGTTCAGTTGGTACAGGCAATGGGACTTCAATGGCTGCACCTCATGTTGCAGGTGCTGCTGCTCTGATATTGCAGCGAACCCCAACCGCTACTACAAAAATGGTTACTGATCAAATCCTTGCGACGTCTACACCTAATGTTGTCAAAAATGTAGCAGGTAGTTCAAACCGTTTATTATTTACTGCAACTGCATCTGATAGTACGCCGTCTAACCAAACAATACAGCAATCTACCAATACTCTAGCGAGCATTAACCAACTGATCGGCGCTACTACTCGAAATTGGTTATTTGGCACATGGAAAGCAACGGTCAACGTTAAAGTTGTCGATCAAAATCAAAAAGCTGTCAGTAATGCCACAATTACCGGAGGATTTAGTGTTGGTGCCTCTGCCATCAGTTGTATAACCAATAGTATTGGGGAATGTCAGCTAAATAGTGGAACTCTTTCACGAAACGTAACCAGTACAACATTTAACGTGGTAAATATAACGGGTACAAATCTAACTTACGCAGCAAATCATAATCAGGTCAGTCATATTACATTGACACCTTAAAATCACTTGACCCATACCAGAAACGCATTCAACATGAGCTGATACTTAATTACTTATGATAAAAAATATGTCTTACCAATATCATGATGAAACGATTGTCACTGAACTCCCAGAAGATACAGTATTTGTTTTTGGTAGTGATTTAGCAGGAAGACATGACAGTGGCGCTGCTCGTGTTGCTGCTCAGCACTTTGCGGCAGTAAAAGGTGTCGGACGTGGATGGGCTGGGCAAAGCTTTGCGATTCCAACGCTGAACGAACATATGCAACAAATGCCCCTGTCACAAATAGCTCATTATGTCGATGATTTTAAGATTTATGCAAAGAATCATCCCAAAATGAAATATTTCTTAACGGCATTAGGTTGTGGTATCGCTGGATATAAAGTCTCTGAAATAGCGCCTTTATTCAAAGGTATACATTCAAATGTGATTTTCCCTGAATCATTTCGTCCATTTATCGAGGAAGATGCCGTATCAAAATTCCCCGATTTAACTGCAGAAATCGTGCACGCTTTTATTAAAGATGAGGTTATTTTCTACTTCGATCATGGTTATGAATCTTTCGAAGAAGCTTTATCAAAAACGAATTTAACAACCAATGAAAAAGCAATTGCTTTGATTGTACTGAATGAAGAACTTTATCCACGCGACCGCTATGGGCGGGGTAGAGAACATGAAATTAAAGATATTTTGGGTAAGCTAAATGGGAAAATATTTAATTTTCAAAGCAATTCCGAAGGTGCCATGATTTTCGTCAGCGTGATTATTGCATTGATGGAACTGTACGATATCGACGAGCAAGACTTTATTAAATTATGGCGTGGTGATTTAACCATTCAACACCCAGTTAATCGCTGCTAAATCCACATAAACCACTGAGCAAAAGGAGATAAACTAAAAAAACTATAAATTAATAGGATAGAAAAAATAAAAACTCAGTACAGAAAAACAGACATCGTATAAAAATGGAGATTCAAGTGAATATTCAGCAACCTTTATTTGCCTTAATTTTTACGACTTGCGCAAGCTTTACTTTTGCAGCCCCAACCACCCCATCATCCAAACATGGTCCAATCAAAGATCAATACATTGTAACCTTTAATAAGGCACAAACATCATCTAAAGACTTAGCAGCGACACTGGCCAAATCTCATGGCGGAAAAGTTTTACATACCTATGAATCTGTACTAAAAGGATTTGCAATTTCACTTCCCAGCAACGCAGGTCAAGCATTTGTGGAAGCTATGAAAAAGAATCCCAATGTACTGTCTGTTGAACCAGATACTGTAATGAGTATTCATAGTAACGTTCAGAATAATGCAGTGTGGGGATTAGATCGTACTGACCAAAAGAATCTCCCACTTGACTCCAATTATAGCTATACCCAGACAGGTGCAGGTGTTACAGCTTATATTGTAGATACAGGCATACTTACTTCTCATCAACAATTCTCAGGTCGAGTCAAATCAGGATATACCGCGATCAGTGACGGTAAAGGAACTACCGACTGCAATGGACATGGCACACATGTAGCTGGCACAGTCGGTGGAACAACTTATGGTATTGCGAAAGATGTAACCTTAGTACCAATTCGTGTTTTGGGCTGTGATGGTGCGGGTACGTCCAGCGGAGTTTTGGCTGGGTTAGATTGGGTCGTCCAGAATGGTAAAAAACCAGCAGTGGTTAATATGTCACTAAGTGGTGGCGTCAGCTCATCTTTGGATAATGCAATCGTCACACTTTATGATCAGGGCTATACCCCTGTCGTTGCTGCGGGTAATTCAAATACGGATGCGTGTAATTCCTCACCTGCTAGAGCAAGCAAAGCGATTACCGTTGCGGCAATCGACAATACCGATACGCGAGCAAACTTCTCTAACTATGGCAGTTGTGTGGACATTTTTGCGCCTGGAACACAAATTACATCGGCTTGGTACGATAGCAATACTGCAACCAAACTCTCAAATGGCACTTCTATGGCGACACCGCATGTAGCTGGTGTTGTTGCTGAAATGTCACAAAGCACCCCCACTGCATCACCGCAAACAATTACAACCAATTTGCTGAAACTAGCAACAACGAATATTGTTAAATATCCAGCAGGTAGTCCAAATCGTTTGCTTTATAAAGCACCTTAATTGAATAGCCCTTAAGAAAAAAGGATATCTTTTAAGATATCCTTTTTTCTTCGATTTAACGTTTTCCCATCGAACGACGCGTGCCACGCGGTGGCATCCAAGTTCGATCTGCATATTGCTCAGGTTTTGGACGCACCTGATTATGCGTTGCATCTTCAGAATCATCCTGAGCAGATGGCATCGGAAATGGCAATTTAACCAAAGCTTTTTTTGCCTTGGGTGATTGAGTACTCATTGAAATTCTCTCGAAATCTAAATTTCTAAACGCTATTGTAATAGATTTTTTGTGATTTTTATAAAAATAAAATGTGTAAAAACAAAAGCTGTCTTCTACCCTATAATTTGGTAACTTTTTATACGATTAAGGCAAGTTTTGACCACAAAAAGTTCTATTTAAGCTAAGATAACCTGCTTTTATTTTTTAATCCCATAAGAAGGAATAATGCCGTGGACGTACGTCTCTCTGATCGTGTCAATGCCATCAAACCGTCCCCTACACTTGCAGTAACCAACAAAGCTGCTGAGCTTAAAGCTGCGGGTAAAAATGTGATTGGTTTAGGCGCAGGCGAACCAGACTTTGATACCCCTCAACACATCAAAGATGCTGCAATTGAAGCGATTAACAACGGCTTTACGAAATACACGGCTGTCGATGGCACTCCAAGCCTCAAAAAAGCAATTATTGCAAAATTGAAACGTGATAATAACTTGGACTATCAAGCAAATCAGATTTTGGTTTCTTGTGGTGGTAAACAAAGTTTCTTTAACTTAGCACTGGCTTTACTCAACAAAGGTGATGAAGTCATCATCCCTGCGCCATTCTGGGTAAGCTATCCTGATATGGTGATTATTGCTGAAGGTACACCAGTGATTGTGAAATGTGGTGAAGAACAACGCTTCAAAATCACACCTGAACAATTAGAAGCTGCGATCACGCCAAATACACGTTTAGTGGTATTGAACAGCCCATCGAACCCGACAGGTATGATCTACACCAAAGCTGAGCTCGAAGCTTTGGCTGAAGTTCTTCGTCGTCACCCACAAGTTTTTGTTGCTTCTGATGACATGTATGAACCAATTCGCTGGGAAGATGAGTTCTACAACATTGCAACCGTTGCACCAGACTTATATGACCGTACTATCGTTTTAAATGGTGTATCTAAAGCCTATGCAATGACAGGCTGGCGTATTGGCTATGCGGCTGGTCCTGCAAAAATCATTGGCGCGATGAAAAAGATCCAGTCTCAATCAACCTCTAACCCAACGTCGATTTCACAAGTTGCAGCAGAAGCCGCATTGAATGGTCCACAAGACGTTTTACAACCAATGATTGAAGCATTCAAACGCCGTCATGATTTAGTTGTGAATGGCTTAAATGACATCAAAGGTATTTCATGCTTACCTGCCGATGGTGCATTCTATGCGTATGCAAACATCCGCCCATTGATTCGTGCCAAAGGCTTAAAATCTTGCACAGAATTCTCTGAATGGTTGCTTGAGGAAACTGGCGTTGCAGTCGTTCCAGGTGATGCATTTGGCTTAGGCGGTTTTATGCGTATCTCTTACGCAACTGCTGATGAAGTTCTAGTCGATGCTTTAGCTCGTATCAAAAAAGCAGCTGAATCTATTGATGGTGTTGATGCCGCAATTGCATCAATCAAAGCTGAAAAATAATAAGCTTAGTTAAGATGAAGAAGCTTCAAAATGAAGCTTCTTTTTTTATACTCTAACTTTAATTCATATCTCAGCTTTCCTATTCTCCAGCCTCACCGTTAAATAACGCTACAACTTCAGCCTCGGTCATTTTCTTAGTTGAATTTTGGAAAGCATAAAATTCAGGTTTATTATCAATAAAAATTTCAAGATCTAGCTTTAAATCTTGAGGTGATTCATTTAGAGAAAACACGTTAATATTGCAATAGTTCTGATCCTTGGTACGCCAAAATATATTGGTACCACACGCATTGCAGAATCCACGTTCTCCCCATTCTGATGAATTATAAACTGTAAGATGATCTTGCTTTAAAAACGCTAGACTCCCTTGTTCTACATCAACCGTCATAATCACACCACTGGTCTGTCTGCGACAGATAGAACAATGGCAAACATGAACATCATGGTTTTTTAATTTCACCTCAAAAGTAGTTTCACCACAAACACATTGTCCATTCATTTTAAAATTTACCTTTTGTTTAAATTATTATTCAAGAATAAATAGATTAAAACACTTCGCCTCTTTCGCAATGAATAATTTGTAAATATAGTTTTAGCTCATCATCAACTTAGCTTTACCAAATAGGGCTGTCCATATGCTTCTAATATTGCTACAGAGCGATAAACCTTAATGGTAACCTATCGCCCCCTTCCCCCAAAATCCTCAATTAATTGCAACAGCTAAAATGATCAATCGCAGCAATTGATTGAGAGTTTAGTGAAGGCAAATATGGATGGATCCCCAGATTAAATTTTAGACTTATACAACTACAACTTGCATGATCATACGACCTTAAAAACTTAAAAATAAGCTAGGGCAATTATGCAATTGCCTTACTACTTTTGACATGTTTTGGGCGATCACATAAATGACTAAAAACGGCGTATTGCCAAATACTTTTCACATGTACCGTAACCACTTTCTGCTCAGCAACAGACCACGCTAGCGCAGTATTAGCACCGAGGATGAGTTCTCCACCTAGTTGAAACAAATATAATGGAGATTGAACACTGACTAAAAGTGGATTCTTTTGACTTAACAAGTTACGAGCGTTCTCAATTTTCCACTTATTTCCAAACCATAGCTGTAGCAAATCACCTAAATACAAAGTATTTTGCTTAAACGGAAAAGTATTTAAGAATGAATTTTCTACAGGGGTGTAATAATGCTCAGGATCCTGCAAAATATCGAGATAGTTTTGTTGATAAAAAGAAAAATTTGAGAAAATAGTTTCAATATTTAGAATAGTCATTTCGACCTCCGATTTAGCCATTTTAGTGCTGGCAAGTAGGGTTAAATCCACACTGTTTAGGTCTTACCTAAACGCTCTTTCTGATTCGAATCTAGCAACAGCCAAATCAAAGTTCAAGTTTTTTTTGCTTTTTACTATCAATTGTGCAAATAAAAAGCATATGGTATCAAAATGAAAGAAACATGACATTTTTAGCTTGACCGATTTCAAAAGCTGCCTATAATGGCTCTCAGATTCTCCCATAGCTCAGTCGGTAGAGCGACGGACTGTTAATCCGCAGGTCCCTGGTTCGAGCCCAGGTGGGAGAGCCAAGATTCAAAAAAGCCCATATCAATGATATGGGCTTTTTTACGCTTTAAATTTAATGCAAAAAATACCCCTATCGATTAGAGGTATTTTCTCTTCCAAGAAGCTAAGCGATAACCTTCGCAGGTACACCACTATGAAAACGGAAAGTATCATCTGGGCTTAAAATCAAGTTCTTTTCGACTTCACGAATGTGATCAATCCGTTGTTGAATATTTTCTTCTGGATCTTTAAGTTTAGCTGTTTTTGCAACATCCAAAGCCAAAGCCAAATAATCTTCGAAATGACGAGATTCCGATTTAAGCAAATAGCGATAATAACGCCCTAGCTCATCATCGACTATGGGCGCAAGCGAATAGAATCGCTCACAAGAACGCGCTTCCACAAATGCACCAATGATCATGACATCAATTAAAGCCTCAGGCTCATATGTACGGATTTCTTTACGTAGTTCACCCGCATAACGACCTGCACTCAAACCTTTCCACTCTTGACCACGTTTGGTCATAAATTCTAAAACTTGCTCATAATGCAGCATTTCTTCACGTACAAGCTGTGCCAACTTCACTTGCAAGTCAGTAAAAAAACTATAACGAAACATCAAATTCATTGCTGTTCCGGCTGCTTTTTTCTCACAATTCGCATGATCCTGCATGAGAATATCCAAATTATTGATGGCTTCATCTAACCAAGCTTGAGGTGTAGTACAACCTAAAAACTTGATCACAGGTTGCATCAACTCATCATAATTCACACTACTCATTTACTTATCTCGCAGCAGCCTGAATCGCTGCTTTCATATCTTTCACAGCCTGGGTCAAACCAACAAATACACTATCAGCGATAATTGAATGCCCAATGTTGAGTTCATGGATTTGTGGAATTGCGGCGATAGGTGCCACATTGTTCAAGTTTAATCCATGACCCGCATTAACCACTAAACCTTTAGAGGCAGCATATTCCGCACCTTTGATAATCCGTGCCAATTCAGCTTGTTGCTGCTCATCTGTTTCAGCATCTGCATATGCGCCTGTATGGATTTCTATTGTTGGCGCGCCACATGCCACCGCTGCATCAATTTGAGCAAGATCAGCATCAATGAAAAGTGACACATCACTACCAATTGCTTTCAATGCTTCTGTTGCAGCCTTAACTTTTTCAAAGTGCCCCACTACATCTAATCCACCTTCAGTGGTGACTTCTTGACGACGTTCAGGTACGAAACATACATGTTGAGGTTGAATTTCTTGAGCAAATGCGACCATTTCATCAGTAACAGCCAACTCAAGATTCATTCTTGTTTTCAACAATGGACGCATACGGCGAACATCGTCATCTTGTATATGGCGGCGATCTTCACGTAAATGTAAGGTAATCCCTTCTGCACCTGCTTGCTCACAAACCAGAGCTGCTTGTACAGGGTCAGGGTAGACAGTACCTCGTGCTTGTCTTAATGTTGCAACATGATCAATGTTTACACCCAAGATTGCAGCCATATAAATATCCTATTATTTATCAAATTAAAGCAATCAATACTTTAAATAGATTAAGTTTGTGTATTTTGAATCCAAAGTTGACGACTTTTTAGTGGTCGATCACCCAACAAAGAACTGATCATTTGGCGGTATAGTTTAGCCAATAATTGCAATTGTTCGTGAGTAAAATCTTGCCCTTGCTCATAATTTTGCATAGTCGCAATAAGCCGTCCAGACATAGATGAGCGTGAGGCTTGAGCAACAGGCATAAAACCATCATTCAATTGAAACTGATAGTTTTGTTCATGCTGGATAACTTGTTGATTAGCATCAATTGAAAAATCAATGGCATAACCTAGTTCTTGCAATAACACATGTTCAAACTGTCGTAAAATTTGTCGAAGAAACAACGGTGCGTGTTCATGCGTTGCCAATAATTGAAGTTGCAAAAGAATTAACTGATATTGTTGAAAAGTTTGCGGCATCGCCTCCTCTAAAGGACAAAGACGCAACACAATTTCATTTAAATAAAAACCTGCAAAAAAAGCATCACCATGAAAAAATACGGGTTGATTCAAAATTTCCAGTTTAGTGAGATTTTTGAGCTCTGATTTTCCTGTCGCTTGCAAACGAATCGGCTGATATTGTGGTGGAGGAATTTGTCTTAAAATTCCATCCACCCGACCATATTCTTGCGTAAATAAATGCACAATATGGCTCTTTTCCCGATATCTACGATGATGAATCAAATAACCATGTAGGACTTCATTACGCATCATAAGACGATACTAATCCTTCTTTTTATGGTCCTTTTTATCCTCATCATCACCATCGGGAATGACGGCACCCATACGGCAGCCGTGCCCTTCACAACACCTTTGGTGGTCTTATAAGCGACTTTAACAGGCACAGTGACAACTTTATGAATACAGCCTTGTAGCATTGACATACAGACTACAATTGCGAATACATGGATTGCTGTTTTCATACCTGACCTGTTCAATTAAATATCGCTATAACCTAGACTTTTAAGAGCACGCTCATCATCAGACCAACCACCTTTCACTTTTACCCAAAGCGTTAGCATGATCTTTTGTTCAAACATTTTTTCCATGTCTGCACGTGCATCCATCCCAATACTCTTGAGTTTGGCGCCTTTATCACCAATTACAATCGCTTTTTGACCTTGGCGCTCTACAAAAATTGTCGCATCAATATATGTACAAGGTGGTTTTAGACGACCTGTTTTTTCATTGACTGTGGCTTCTTCTGTCTTAAATGACTCAATTTGCACAGTTAAATCATATGGAAGCTCTTCACCCAACTGACGCATGATTTTTTCACGAATGATTTCACTCGCAAGGAAACGCTCAGAACGATCGGTGATTTGATCTAATGAGTACAATGGCGGTTGATAAGGCAGGTACTTTTCAATCGTGTCACGCAAATGTTCTAAATTTGCACCACGCAAAGCTGACACAGGAACGATTTCAGCAAAGTTCATTAACTTGGCACGCTCTTGAATCAAAGGTAAAGCTTCATTTTTATTTTCAAATGTATCTAGCTTATTAATCACCAGAATCACAGGCATATCTGCATTTTTGAGTTTTTCCAAAACGAGTTCATCATTTTGGGTCCACTTCTGAGCATCCACCACAAATAAGACTAAATTTACATCTCGCAGTGCTGAATGTGCGGCGCGATTCATCATCTTGTTAATCGCACGCACTTCTTTTTTATGCATCCCAGGTGTATCTACAAATACAGCCTGTGATTTCTCACGTGAATCAATACCAACAATCTTATGACGGGTGGTTTGTGGTTTACGCGATGTAATTGATAACTTTTGACCGAGTAAGTGATTCATCAGGGTCGATTTACCCACATTTGGGCGACCTACAATTGCAACAAAACCGCTCTTAAAATCAGAAGGAATGGTAGTTCCTTGAGAACTAAAGAATTGATCAATTAAGTTATTGCCGTCTTGCTGTTCAGTTGCTTCTGGCTTATTGTCATTTGAATGAGACATCAGGTTATTGCTCCAATAATTTTAAAATTTCAGCCGCTGCCGTTTGTTCGGCGAAACGACGACTTGAGCCCTCGCCTTGAATTTTCGGCAATCCATCAACCAAGCATTCCACCTTGAAATGTTGATTTGGTGCATCGCCTTGAATATCTACAACCTCGTAAACTGGGAGAGGTTTTTTACGTGCTTGTAAATACTCTTGTAGCCGTGATTTTGGGTCTTTCAGTTGGTCCGTCGGTTCGATATGGTCGAAGTAAGGTTCATACCATTTTAACACAATGCCTTGTAGCAAGTTGAGATCATTACTGTCTATATATATCGCACCGATAATGGCCTCAACCGTGTCAGCGAGAATAGACTCACGATGATGACCACCTGATTTTAATTCACCAGTGCTTAAAATTAATGACCGACTCAATTGTAAGTCATTCGCTATTTTACCTAGTGCCTCTTGTCGAACCAAAGTTGCACGCATACGCGTCAAGCGACCTTCGTTTTCAGTGGGGTAAGTATGATATAAATAATTTGCAATGATCATCCCCAATAACGAATCGCCTAGAAATTCTAGGCGTTCATAATTGTGTTTATGACTAACAGAGCGGTGCGTTAAAGCCAATTTCAACAAATCAATTTGTTGAAATTGGTAACCTATCCTTGCTTGCAGTCTTGTATCATTGAGCTTGTTTGGCAGATTTTTGGTCAAAAGTCTTCTCAAAAGTCATCACTAAACTGATATTCAGCATGAAAGGCTTTCGCACTTCATACTTTTTCACGACGATCAAATCATCTTTATATGTAGCTTGTGCGATATCCTTAAAACGAAGATCTCGTACACCATTCATATCCAAACGTTGATCCATCTGAGATGCAAACTTGGTTGGCGTCGTATTTTGAGGACTATCTTTCAATAAGCCTTCAATCTGACTGTCAATAATTTTGTCATCCCAATATGCTGGCCATATTGCAATCGCTGCTTTCACAGCAATTGCAAATAAAACCACCCCAAATAAAATTGCAATATACGAAGTCCCCTGCTGAGATTTACGCATTTTTTCTTTCCTATGTGTTTTTATTTATTAATCAATTTTACCATTTCGGCTAAAACTTGGAAGTTTTAGACCAGGTTCTTTATGCATCCATACATAAAAAGCACGACCTGTTAAATTCTGTTCAGGCACAAAGCCCCAAAAACGACTATCTGCACTTTGATCACGGTTATCACCCATCGCAAAATACTGACCTTCTGGTACAGTTACATCCCAATCACGCCCTTGTGTATTAATAAATACATCATTGGTTTTTGCAACAAATGGAATAAACGAATCCGCACCTTTAGCTTGAGCAAACTGATACGCTTCAACAAGTGTATTACGTCCATCTAAGTAGCGCACTGAATACTGATGATCACCCAAAGTTTCTTTAAAATATGAAACTGCTGGTGTCTCTAATGCGTCTTTCTCACGGCTCACCTCAGTTACAACTTTAGCAACACGTTCACCGTTTACGACCAATTGACCATCTTTAAACTGAATATGATCACCAGGTAAACCAACCACACGTTTGATATAACTGATACTAGGTTGTGGTGGGTAACGGAAAACAATCACTTCACCACGCTTAGGCTCACCAACATCAATAATCTTGGTATTAACAATCGGTAAACGCACCCCATAATCAAATTTATTCACCAAAATAAAATCACCTGTCTCTAAGGTTGGTACCATCGAGTCAGAAGGGATATTAAATGGCTCATACAAGAAAGAACGTAAAACGAGCACAACCGCCAACACAGGCCAAAAATCATACGCCCATGTAATGATAAAATTTTCTTGGTTACGCCCACGATTTGCACGTTGTTTGAGTACAAACTTATCAAGCAACCACACCAAGAAAAAAATCAGTGTCGCTGGTACTAGAATCAAATTAAAATCAAAATCCACAAACCCTCACTCGCAGCCTGACTGCTCGTCTTAGGGCTAGGTTAAGCAATGCTTACCCAGCCTGATCTTTCTTTATCTATCTACTTTCAATACAGCTAAGAAGGCTTCTTGTGGAATTTCGACACTTCCCACTTGTTTCATACGCTTCTTACCTTCTTTTTGTTTCGAAAGAAGTTTCTTCTTACGAGACACATCACCGCCATAACATTTTGCTAAAACGTTTTTACGCATCGCTTTAACAGTAGAACGAGCAATAATTTGCGCACCAATTGCCGCTTGAATCGCCACATCATACATTTGACGAGGGATCAGATCCTTCATCTTTTCGACCAAAGCAATACCACGATGACGAGCATCTTGGCGGTGACAAATCATCGCTAAGGCATCTACCTTTTCGCTATTAATTAGCACGTCTACCTTAACTAAGGCTGAACTTTCAAAACGTACAAAATTGTAATCGAGTGACGCAAAACCACGTGAGCAAGATTTCAATTTATCAAAGAAATCCATCACAACTTCAGCCATTGGGATTTCAAAAGTAACAGAAACTTGGTTCCCTAAAAATTTCATGTCTTTCTGCACACCACGACGCTCAATACATAGCGTCATCACATTACCTAAGTATTCCTGCGGTACAAGAATATGGCATTCTGCAATCGGTTCACGTAGATCTTCAACCGTTGAGCCATCTGGCATTTTTGATGGGCTATCAATGTAAATAATGTCGCCTTTTTTGGTTAAAGCTTCATAAATTACAGTAGGTGCAGAGCTAATTAGATCAAGATCATACTCACGCTCTAAACGCTCTTGTACAATCTCCATGTGCAGCATACCTAAGAAGCCACAACGGAAGCCAAAACCTAAAGCATCTGAACTTTCAGGCTCAAAGAATAATGCCGAATCGTTGATCTGTAGCTTTTGCAAAGCTTCACGGAACGGTTCAAAATCACTTGAATCAATCGGGAACAGACCTGCATAGACCTGTGGTTTTACCTTTTTAAAACCTGGTAAAGTTGCAACTTCAGGTGTAGATGCAAGCGTAATGGTATCGCCGACTGGCGCACCAAAGATATCTTTAATCCCTGCGATTACGAAGCCAACTTCACCCGCTTCAAGGATGTCAGTTTCAGTATGCTTTGGATTAAATACACCCACAGAAGTAACAGGATGAGTCTGTCCAGTTGACTTGACCAACATTTTATCACCCTTACGGATGCGACCTTGTTTGATTCGAACCAACGAAACAACACCAAGATAATTATCGAACCATGAGTCAATAATCAAAGCTTGAAGTGGCGCATCACGATCACCTTCAGGTGCTGGAATCACATCAACCAAACGCTCTAAAACGCCTTCAACACCTAAACCAGTTTTTGCAGAACAGGTAGGTGCATCAGTTGCTTCAATTCCAATAATTTCTTCAATTTCATGGATCACACGCTCAGGCTCTGCTTGCGGCAAATCAATCTTATTTAAGATCGGTAATACCTCTAAGCCCTGTTCAATAGCGGTATAGCAGTTTGCTACAGATTGAGCTTCAACACCTTGTGCAGCATCAACGACCAATAAAGCACCTTCACATGCTGCTAAAGAACGTGATACTTCATAAGAGAAGTCTACGTGTCCTGGAGTATCAATAAAGTTCAACTGATACTCTTGGCCATTTGGATGCGTATAGTACAACGTCACCGATGCAGCTTTAATGGTAATCCCACGCTCACGCTCAAGCTCCATAGAGTCTAGTACCTGAGCTTGCATCTCACGATCTTGTAGACCACCACACATTTGAATAAAACGGTCAGCCAAAGTTGACTTTCCATGGTCAATATGAGCAATGATCGAGAAATTGCGTATATTTTTGATATCTACGGATTTTTTAGCTTGCGCCATGGGTTACCTTGAGAAAATAAATCGCCCTATACTTTTAAAAAGTTATGAGCCAAAACGGTTTAACAAAATTGTTGGCGATTATAACAGAACGACCATTCAAAGTATTCAAAATAATTATTACCAATCTAGACCGCACTGTCATGATTTTATGGTTTATATCTGCGCATATAGAGCAGAAAAATCCAATGGATTTAAATCAGTTGGAACCGGTTGATAAGCTTGGATAAAACTTGGAGACATACGTTTTGGACGGCCAGTGGCAATCTCAATGCATGCCCACTTGGTATTTCCCAAAAATAAAATGCTTTGATCTTTTTCACGATAAAATGCGTACTGCCTAAAAGAATACAGCGCATTAATATCATCTAGCCAAGTGCGTAGAATAATTTCGTCACCTGCAAGCGCAGCTTTACGATATTGAACATGATGTTCCACCGCAACCATAGCATGTTTAAGCTCCAAATATTGAGCCACACCTAAACCCAAAGTTTCAATATGTGCTGCCGCTACATCCTGCATCCATTGAACATAGATCACATTATTCACATGACCTAGAACATCAATATGTTCAGGTTGAACGCTTATTCTTAAATCAAAAATCGTACTCATTTCTTGCCATACTTGATTTACCAATCTGCTGCATACAGTATTAGAAACAAATCTAGATTACAAAATAAAAACCACTCTAAATAGAGTGGTTCTTATGACGTTATACAATGTTACTGTAGACGTAGGCCTAAGATCGCACGTTGTCCTTGACGGATAATCGCCACACGAGCCACGCTGCCTTTTGGCAATCCAGCAATTACTCTAGCAAAACCTGCACTATCATTAATTGCAGTGCCATTAACTTGTAAAATAACATCACCAGCTACGATATTAGATAGAGATGCTAAGCCACCACGCTGTACTTCTTGTACGAGAATCCCTCCACGAACATCTAAACGAGATTGCTCAGTTGGTGTGAGGTTTCGGATGCTCATCCCTAATCCACTGGTCGGACTATTTTTATCACCTGTTGCAGGGGTGTCATCAGGTGCTGTACCTAATGTTGCAGAAACAGTACGAACTCTTTCATCACGCAAAATTTCTAATCGAATGGTTTGATTCGGAGAAATACGATTCAAGGTATAAAGTAAATCACTGGTACGCGAAATTGGCGCACCATTAATTTTCAAAATCACATCCCCAGATTTCAATCCCGCTTTTTCAGCAGGTGACTTCGGTGCAACTTGAGTAATTAATGAACCCTCAGGTTTTGGTAGTTTATAAGCCTCGGCTAGGTTGCGATCTATATCTTGCAGCATAATACCAAGATAAGAACGAGTCACTTTACCATTAGCTTTCAGTTGCTGAACAACATCCATCGCAACATCGATTGGGATAGAGAACGACAGTCCCATATACCCGCCCGTACCACTAAAGATACGAGAATTTACACCAACAACCTCACCTCTTTGATTGAATAATGGACCGCCAGAGTTACCTGGGTTCAAAGCAGCATCTGTCTGAATAAAGGGAACAGATGTTTCACCACTCATATTCCGTGACTTCGCACTCACAATCCCTGCCGATGCCGAATAATCGAATCCAAATGGTGATCCAATTGCGAGAACAGGCTCACCTACTCGCAATTGATTAACATCCCCTACTCTTAATTCTGGGAAATTCGCCCCTTCAACTTTTAGTACGGCCACATCGGTACGCTCATCGCTCCCGACCAAAGTTGCATCAAATTCACGACGATCATTCAACGTAATACTGATACGTGACGCATTGGCAATCACGTGATGGTTGGTCACGAGGTAGCCATCTTTACTGATAAAAAAAGCACTACCAAATGCAGTCTTCTCTTGAGGTCCTTGTCGCTGTGGAATGATGACTTGATTGCCAAAAAAGCGCCTTAAAATCTCTGGTACTTGTTGCTGCAACAACTCTTCCTGAGTCATTTTTTTCACAACATTGACACTCACAACAGCAGGACTCACCTGCTCAACGAGATTTGAAAAATCTACTGGCGCAGCAGCGTTCACATGAGCAGCTGCAACCGTAAATACCGCAGCATACATTCCTTGTTGTAAATAGCGACTTTTCATGAAGCAAGAACCTACAGATGAATAATCAAAAAATTTAGACTATGTTTTTAGCATAAGCCCAGATTTTTTTTCGTAAAAATATGTTTATATTTTCAATGCATACAACAGAATGCAGCAATCAAATATGAATAAATTATGGAGAAGCCGAAGTTTATAAATGCCAACCGATAATGTATTAAAACAATTTGTTAATTTTTCTAGATTTATTTAAGAAAATATTGATATTGGATGTACCACTATCTCTCGTTTCATTTGCTAAAAAATCACTCAATTCTAGGCAGATTAGCTCTTGCCTTTTTAGTCAAAAAGCGTTGTCATTAGCAAACGTTTAAAACTGAAGCAGATTGACATGCCTGATTTAAAAACAATTCACCATTTTGATGTGATTATTGTGGGCAGTGGCGGTGCGGGTTTAAGTCTTGCGCTCTCTTTACCAAGTCATTACAACATTGCGATTTTAGCAAAAGCAGCCTTGACAGAAGCCAGTACTTTTTATGCACAAGGTGGTGTCGCTGCGGTATTAGACGAAACAGACTCCATTCAACAACATATTAATGACACTATGATTGCAGGCGGACATCTATGTGAATTAGATGCTGTCAAACATACAGTTGAAGGCGGCAAACCTTCTGTTGATTTCCTTCTTGGACAAGGCGTGCAATTCACTTTAGACGATGATGAACAACTTCACCTCACTCGTGAAGGTGGTCACTCTCAACGTCGTATCATTCACTCTGCCGATGCAACAGGTAAAGCTATCTCAACAACCTTAGTTGAGCGCGCTAAAGAGCGTGAAAATATTACAATATTTGAAAATTACATTGCGATTGATTTAATCACCCTGCACAAACTGGGTCATCAAGATCAAAAGAATCGTGCGATTGGTCTATATGCACTGCATGAAGATAGCGAACAAGTTCATACCTTTTTAGCACCATTTACTGCCCTCGCCTGTGGCGGTGCAATGAAAGCATATCTGTATACTTCAAATCCTGATATTGCAACTGGTGATGGTATTGCAATGGCCTATCGTGCAGGTTGCCGTGTGGCCAATATGGAATTTAACCAATTCCATCCAACTTGTTTATATCATCCGAAAGCGCGTTCTTTTTTAATTACCGAAGCAATGCGTGGTGAAGGTGCATATCTGCGTTTACCAGATGGCGAACGTTTTATGCTGCGTTTTGATGAACGTGCCGAACTTGCACCGCGTGATATTGTGGCACGTACTATTGACCATGAAATCAAGCGCTTAGGTATTCGTCACGTTTGGTTAGACATTACGCATAAATCACCTGAGTTTATTACCGAACACTTCCCGACACTTTATGCACGTTTGCTTGAGCTTGGGATCGACATTACCAAAGATATGATTCCTGTGGTTCCTGCGGCTCACTATACCTGTGGTGGTGTGGTCGTCGATGAACATAGCCAAACAGATTTAGATGGCTTATATGCGATTGGTGAAACCTCTTATACTGGTTTACACGGCGCAAATCGTATGGCGAGTAACTCACTGCTTGAATGTTTTGTCTACGGTATGAGTGCAGCAGAAGATATTCAGAGCAAACACAACACAAGCTTTGAGTTTCCAGATGTACCATCTTGGGATGAATCTCAAGTCACCGATGCCGATGAAGATGTTGTGATTCTGCAAAACTGGGATGAACTACGTTCAACCATGTGGAACTATGTCGGTATTGTTCGTACGACTAAGCGTTTACAGCGTGCTTTACACCGTATCGAAATGTTGAAGCGTGAAATCAATGAATACTATCGAGATTATCGTGTCAGTAAGAACTTGATCGAATTGCGTAACCTAGTTCTAGTTTCGGAAATGATTGTACGTTGTGCGATGGAACGCAAGGAATCACGTGGTTTGCATTACACACTGGATTATCCTGAGCTTTCTAATGAAATTCGCAAGACAGTGTTGACTCCACCAAATTTTAAGGTGGAACAGCCGTTGGTGAATGAGTGATATTTTAAGGCTATTGATTTTCTTAAGCTTTATAAGTGAGTTTGTAGTTGTTATTTACTATCGTGGTAGGCGACATGGATGTCGCCTGTTGCGCTGCGGTATCAAGGATGTACCGTCAGCGCAACAAAGGATTTTTGTTACTTTTCATCCCTGAAAAGTAAGGAAAGACCAATACAAAAAGCATTCATTTACCTGCATTTTTATGAGACAGGGCAAACTCATTATCAAGGCTCTTCTTTCAGATATTGCAGCGCCTCTCCAAACACAACATCCGCATTCTGTGTTGCATCCAAACGTTTGATCCGTTCCGGCTCTGCTTGCCATAAAGTCTCATAACCTGCACGAACTTTAGCAAAGAAACTCAATTTCTCTTGCTCAAAACGATCCAAGGCACCACGCTCTCGCGCACGTGTCATCCCCAACTCAATTGATGCATCCAGCCAAAAAGTAATATTCGGCATTTTCGCCACAAAAGTTTGATTTAACAGTTGCAACTTTTCCTGACTTAAGCCACGACCAGAACACTGATAAGCAAAGCTGGCATCGGTAAAACGATCACTCAACACAATCTTGCCCGCCGCTAAGGCAGGTAAAATCACTTGTTGTAAATGTTGAGCACGCGCAGCATAAATCAATAACAGCTCGGTATCATGACTCATTTGCTCTTCATGATTCACTGCCAATAATAAAGAGCGAATTTGTTCCGCCAAAGGCGTACCACCCGGCTCACGAGTTAATACAACTTCTTTACCTTGCTGTTCAAAATACTGATGAATTTTACGAATCAGCGTGGTTTTACCTACGCCTTCGGTACCTTCAAAGCTAATAAACATTTACTGTTGCTCCTGCTTCTTGGCACGTAAAACCGCCAAATACTCTTGTACTGCACGATTATGATCTTGCAAATTGGTTGTAAATTTATGCCCACCTGTGCCTGTTGCAACAAAATAAAGGTTCTGTGAATCATCAGGATGCATAGCTGCCTCAATTGCTTTTTTACTTGGCAAAGCGATTGGCGTTGGAGGTAAACCGAAAATGGTATAGGTGTTATATGCTGTTGGTGTCCGTAGGTCATTACGTGTGATATTACCTTTGTAATTATCTCCCATACCATATATGACGGTTGGATCAGTTTGCAGGCGCATGCCTATTTTTAATCGACGAACAAACACACCAGATACTTGCTGTAACTCGCTATCCAAACTAGTTTCTTTTTCAATAATCGAAGCCATAATTAATGCTTCATATTTATTTTTATATGGCAGATTAGCCGCCTTATTGGCCCATGCTTCATCCAATGCTTTCATTTGACGACGATATAAATCCGTCAAAATTTTCTTGTCTGTTTCGCCTTTCGCAAAAAAATATGTATCAGGTGCAAATAATCCTTCAGGATGAGCATAGGAAATATCTAAAGCTTTTAGTAATTGATCTTGAGGCAAATCTAAAATTGTATTGGTCACATTCGGATCATTTTTCAACTTCTGTACAAGTTGCTTGAAGTTTGTCCCTTCGATGACCAATATTCGATTCATTTGGGCATTATCTGCATTGGCAAGCATATCCAGCACTTGACGAACACTCATCCCTTTCGTTAGCTCATATACACCAGCTTTCATACTGTCATGTATCATAAATTTCTGATAGAGCTTTAAAATGATCGGGAAACTTACCTTCTGTTCTTCAGCCAATCGATCAATGAAACGTGAATATGTATCTCCAGATGAAATCACTAATAATTGTTTTTTATTCTCCATTGGATAAGGCTTAAATAAATTTGCCCATATCACGCCAAAGACCACCATCGTAAAAACACAGATAAATACAAGAAATGCTTTAAAGGTAAATCTTGATTTCGGCTTTGCTTTCGGTTTTTTCTTACTTTTGCTTGAGTTTGGTGGCTTTGGCATATTAATCAATCTGGCTAAGTTTTAAAGTTTCAAATAAATCAAGGTATGGTTGTTGCGCTAACGCGCGATCATTCAATCGTACAACCGCTCGCATTGGATGCAATGCATTGCAAAAAAACAGGTTTTGAATACGATCAATCTCATCCATGCAAATACAACGTTGTTCGCATGACACATTGTATTGTTGCATTCGAGATAAGATTTTGGCTCGCATCACACCGTGGACGCCATTATAACGAAGTTCAGGCGTAATCCACTGATCATTTATACGAATAAAACAATTACTGCTCACCCCTTCTACGATATAACCCTGCACATCACTGACTAAGGCTTCTAGCCACCCCCGTTGATCCGCTTCTTGCTTAAGCAAAACTTGTTCAAGACGATTCAATGTTTTTAAACCTACAAGGTGTGGCATGTTTAAACCCAAGGCATGATTGAGTAAACCACTCTCAATCCATTCAGGCTGAAAAGCTTGCATTACTTTAGGGTAATACCACACATAAAGATCAGCAGCATGTAAAGGTAAACTGTAACCACGATCACCTTCACCGCGGCTAATCACAACTTTGAGTGTGCCATTTAGGCTTTGAAATTGCTGTTGTAATTGTTCAAAAACCATGTCGATCAAGGATAAATCAGTTTTTAGACTCAAATGCTGGCAAGCCAGTTGTAAACGTGCAAAATGCAGTTCTTTTAACTCAAAACACCCATCAAAAATACGCGCAGTTGTAAAACAACCATCTCCATAATGAAATGCCCGATCAAGTAAAGGAATGGAATCAATTAACTGTCCATTTTTATAGCATTGCATGATCTAAGCACCTTTTCAGTTTATAAGAAACAAAGTTTAAAAGTGAATAACTCTTTGATTCTAAAAAATTATAACAACTAAAACACTGAAATAAAAATTTATTATTTATCAACGATTCAGCATAACTTATCACATTTATATATTTCTCTTTTTTTCATAACAAATGCTTTTTTTATTATTTTTTTTGCAAAAAAACCAGCGTTATGCTGCATCCATATTCTAAATGCTTATGTAATTTCAAGGGGTTTTTATGCGTTTATCTCAACTCAAAGTTGGTCTTTTGGCTGCTTTACTTTCAGCATCCAGTTTGGCTGCTCAAGACTTTTTAAATGTCTCTTATGATCCAACACGCGAGCTATATACAGATTTTAATAAACAATTTGGTAGCTTTTGGAAACAACGTACTGGACAAGATATTAATTTCAAACAATCACATGGTGGTTCTGGTAAACAAGCACGTGCCGTTATTGATGGTCTAAATGCCGATGTTGTAACTTTAGCTTTGGCTGCGGATATTGATGAAATTGCCAAAAATGCAAAATTGCTACCTAATGATTGGCAGAAAAAATTACCAAATAACTCAACGCCGTATACGTCTACCATCGTATTTTTAGTACGAAAAGATAATCCTAAGCAAATTAAAGATTGGGGTGATCTGATTAAGCCGGGCGTAGAAATTATTACGCCGAATCCAAAAACGTCAGGTGGTGCCCGCTGGAATTATTTAGCAGCTTGGGCTTGGGCAAAACATCAGCCCAATGGTAACGATGCCAAAGCACAAGAATTTGTCCGCCAAATCTATAAACAGACCAAAGTACTTGATTCTGGTGCACGTGGTGCAACAACCACATTTGCTGAGCGCGGCATTGGTGATGTTTTATTGGCTTGGGAAAATGAAGCATTCCTTGCAATACGTGAACAACCAAACAAATTTGAAATTGTCGTTCCTTCGCTCTCGATTTTGGCAGAGCCTCCCGTTGCAGTGGTAGAAAAAAATGCGACTAAAAATGGCAACCTACAAATTGCACGTGGTTATTTGAACTACCTCTATTCACCAGCAGGTCAGGAAATCGCTGCACGTCATTTTTACAGACCACGTAATGCCGATGTGCTGAAAAAATACCAAAGCGTATTTAAGCCGCTCAAACTGATCACCATCGACAAAGAATTTGGCGGCTGGACCAAAGTGCAGAAACAGCATTTTGATAATGGCGGGATCTTTGATCAGATTGTTAAGGCAAACAGCCGATAAGAATTACTTTTAGAAGAAATTCTCAGGAGAGCAGACATGGTTCACACTTTAATTGTTCCGGGTGTAGGTGGTAGCGAAGCACAGCATTGGCAGTCTTGGTTACAGCAACAACTGGTGTCTAGCTCTCGTGTACAACAAAAATATTGGGATCGACCAGTATTAAGTGAATGGGTTACCGAGTTTCTCAGCGCATTAGAAGCAATCAACTCTCCAGTCCAAGTTGTTGCACATAGTTTTGGTTGCTTAACCAGTGTCGCAGCACTTGCAGAACATCCTGAATTGAAAGCTAAAGTAAAAAATCTAGTGCTAGTCGCTCCAGCAAATCCTGCACGTTTTGGTGAAAGTGGTTTTGCACGCCACAGTTTGACTGACTACAAACAATATTTTCATCAACTTCAAATTGATTTACCGACGACTTTATTGATCAGTGAAAATGATCCATGGTTAGGTTATGTCGATGCTTTACAACTCGCACAAGCATGGAAACTCACCCCGATCAATTTAGGTGCTGTCGGTCATGTCAATGTGGCATCAGGATTTGGTCCGTTTCCAGAAATTCTGAACTACTTATTGCCTGAAAAAAACATGCAACCGCGAACTCGAATGCCTCAGGCAAATTTTAATGTGAAATTTGCCTAACTCTCGCTCCTTATATTTTTATATTTAGCTTATTTGCTTGTTTAGCAAACATTTCTCTTTGAGGAAATATCATGTCGCAGCGTTCCCGAGTGCTGCCTGGGTTTGGCCTATCCTTAGGCTTTACCCTCGCTTACGTGTCTTTAATCGTACTGATTCCTTTATCAGCAGTCTTTATCAAATCTTTTGGAATTGGTTGGGACGGGTTATGGGAAATTCTAACGTCAGAGCGAATCTTAAAATCATTACAACTCAGCTTTAGCGCTGCGCTGATCGCTGCTTTTGTCAATGTGATCTTTGGTTTACTCCTAGCGTGGTGCTTAGTTCGCTATAGCTTCCCTGGTAAAAGAATAGTAGATGCTTTAGTCGATTTACCCTTTGCCTTACCTACAGCAGTTGCAGGTATTGCGCTCACCTCACTCTATTCCAAAAATGGATGGATTGGACAATATCTTGAACCATTAGGAATTCAGGTTGCCTATACTCCGATTGGTATCACGTTGGCATTGATTTTTATTGGTTTACCGTTTGTTGTTCGTACTGTACAACCTGTTTTGAGTGATATTGAAACCGAATTGGAAGAAGCTGCTTCCGCATTGGGTGCAAATCGTTGGCAAACCATTACCAAAATCATTTTACCGATTTTATTTCCTGCCTTACTGACTGGTTTTGCTCTGGCCTTTGCTCGTGGCGTAGGAGAATATGGCTCTGTGATTTTTATTGCGGGCAATATGCCTTATAAAACTGAAATTGCGCCTTTAATGATTATCTCTCGTTTAGAAGAATATGATTATGCTGGTGCAACCACCATTGCTGTGGTCATGCTGATTCTCTCTTTTGCCATTTTATTCTTAATTAATTTAATACAGGCATGGGCGAGCCGTCGCACAGGGAGAGTTGCACAATGAGTTTAAATAATAATAGCAATGCTTTAGCACTCAAATTACAAGCGCGAGATGCAACTCGTGAGCCGACTTGGGTCCGCTATAGCTTGATTGGCATTGCACTTATCTTTTTTCTAAGTTGCTTAATCTTGCCACTCATTTTGGTTTTTGCAGAAGCATTTAAGCAAGGTCTAGCCGTTTATATCAATGCTTTAACCGATGCAGATACCTTATCAGCAGTGAAACTAACTTTATTGACAGCAGCGATTGCCGTACCAATTAATGTGATATTTGGTGTTGCTGCAGCGTGGTCTGTCGCTAAATTTCAGTTTCGTGGTAAAGCCATATTAACCACCATTATCGATATGCCCTTTTCAGTATCACCGGTCATTGCTGGTTTAATGATTGTTTTAATTTTTGGCTCACAAGGCTGGATCGGTGGTTGGCTCATGGATCATGACATTAAGATTCTATATGCCGTACCTGCAATTGTCCTCGCCACAATCTTTATTACCGTTCCTTTTGTGGCTCGGGAACTCATTCCATTAATGGAAGCACAAGGTACTGAAGAAGAAGAGGCTGCAATCGTATTGGGTGCCTCTGGTTGGCAAACCTTTTGGAGAGTGACACTACCGAACATCAAATGGGGTCTTATCTACGGTGTCATTCTGTGTAATGCCCGTGCGATGGGTGAGTTTGGTGCAGTCTCTGTTGTTTCAGGACATATTCGCGGGGAAACCAATACTTTGCCTCTACACGTTGAGATTCTCTACAACGAATATACCTTTAGTGCTGCATTTGCTGTGTCTTCATTACTGGCATTTTTAGCAATCATCACCTTGATCTTGAAAACTTGGTTGGAAATCCGCCAAGAACAAGCAAACAGCCAACCCATTAAGGAATGAACACATGAGTATTCAAGTTAAAAATATTGAAAAACACTTTGGTGCATTCCATGCGCTAAAAAATATCTCTTTAGATTTTCCTGAAGGTGAATTAGTTGCATTACTGGGTCCTTCAGGCTGTGGAAAAACCACATTATTACGCATTATTGCAGGCTTAGAGTCAGCAGATGGCGGTCAAGTGTTACTTGAAGGTGAAGATGCAACCGACATCCACGTACGCGAACGCCAAGTAGGTTTTGTGTTTCAGCATTATGCACTATTCCGTCACATGACTGTTTTTGACAATATCGCATTTGGTTTACGTGTCCGCCCGAGAGCAACTCGACCATCAGAAGCCGAAATTAAAAAACGTGTAACGCGTTTACTTGACCTCGTTCAACTAGGCTTTTTGGCGGATCGTTACCCTGCTCAGCTTTCGGGTGGGCAACGCCAACGTATTGCTCTTGCACGTGCGCTTGCAGTTGAACCCCGTGTGTTATTACTTGATGAACCTTTTGGTGCTTTAGATGCTAAAGTTCGTAAAGAACTACGTCGTTGGTTACGTACCCTACATGATGAACTACATATCACGTCTATCTTTGTAACCCATGACCAAGAAGAAGCATTGGAAGTTGCTGATCAAATCATCGTCATGAACAAAGGAGATGTTGAGCAAATTGGTTCTCCCCGTGAAGTCTATGAAAAACCAGCGACGCCATTTGTATTTGATTTCTTGGGTCAAGCAAACCGCTTCGAAGGCGAACATACTGGCGGTATTATCCGTATCGGTGATGATCGCATTCAACTACCAACAACGGTACAAGCACCTCAAGGTAAAGTGATTGCATTTGCAAGACCAAATGAATTGCATATTCACGCTCAACCTCAAGCAAATACCATTGAAGCAACATTTTTACGCGAAGTATGGATTGCAGGTAAAGTTATCGCTGAATTACAAGATCGCAGTGGACGTACTATCGAAATTTTATTAAGTGTAGAGGAAGCAAACTTACATCAATTCAAACCGAATCAAACGGTTTGGATTAGTGCTGCTCAGCTTCATTTATTTGCAGATCAAACAAGCATACAAGTTGCTTAAGAATCACTCTCCCCACCGTCCGTTGAAAGGAAGGTGTCCACAAAAGCAATAAATCCCATGCTTTTGTGGAATTTTTCCTTTATTAAATGAGGATTTAGGGAAATTTAGAGATAAAATGCTTTCGAATTACCATGCTTTTGCAAGGAACAAATATTTATGAACTTTCAACAACTCAGAATTATTCGAGAAACTGTTCGTCAAAACTTTAATCTCACTGAAGCATCAGCAGCACTTTACACCTCACAATCTGGCGTGAGTAAACATATTAAAGATCTGGAAGATGAATTAGGCGTACAGCTCTTTGTCCGTAAAGGAAAACGTTTATTAGGCTTAACTGAGCCCGGACAATCTTTACTGAATATTGTTGAACGTATGTTAGTCGACGCAGACAATATCAAGCGTCTTGCAGATGACTTTAACAAAGTGGATGAAGGAACACTTACCATAGCCACTACACATACGCAGGCACGTTACGTACTCCCGCCGATCGTAAATCAATTTAAAAAACTATTTCCTAAAGTTCATTTGGTTTTACAACAAGCAAGTCCTGTAGAAATCGCTGAAATGCTTCTTCAAGGTGAAGCCGATATTGGTATTGCCACTGAATCTTTAACCACAGAAGAAAACTTAGCAAGTGTTCCTTATTATGAATGGCACCATAGTATCATCACACCTAAAGATCATCCTTTAAGTAAATTAGATCACATCAGCCTAGAACTGTTGGCTGAGTATCCATTGATTACTTATCATGGGGGCTTCACAGGTCGCTCTAAAATTGATAAAGCATTTGAAGATGCACATTTACATGCCGATATTGTGATGTCTGCCTTGGATGCGGATGTAATCAAAACTTATGTTGAACTCAATATGGGCGTCGGTATAGTCAACGATGTCGCTTATGATGCAGAGCGAGATTATCGTCTTCAACAAATTAAAACGGATATGTTTGGCGTGAATACAACTTGGATCGCCGTTCGCAAAGGCCATCTACTACGTGGCTATGGTTATGAGTTTATCTCTCTTTGCTCCCCAACTACAGATATTAAAGCACTAAAAAAAGTTGCTTATCCTGAAGAGTAAATTTGTATAAGTATCTTGTAATTGGAAAAATCATAAATAAAAAACGAGCATAGCGCTCGTTTTTTTATGATGAATGTATAGGTTAGAACTTGAAGCTCACACCAACTTTAGCCACAGGCATCCATTCATATTTACCTTTGTTTTCAATGTTATGCTGCTCTTTCGCTACAGCACTTTCTAAAGTGTTGCCGTTACTACCAATGATTTGATCATCACCAGAAGTTTTTAAGCTTACAGTTGGATTACCAGTATAGTAGGCACCCATTTCACCGAACAAACCAATATTTTTATATACAGGCGCGTTTATACCAACACCTAAGTATGGTGAAATATTGTTATCATATTTCATTTTACCATCAATGTTAGCAGTTTGAGTGTTATCCGTGGTAAAACGCTCTCCATCAACACGAACTAAACTATTGGTACCAATACGCTTTTTCAAGTCATACTCGTTATCTAAGTATGCAACACCTGCTGCCACATAAAGCGAACGAACAAATGTATTTTGACTTGTACCCCATGGATAAATCTCGGCATTTAAATAAGTGTTGTTATTATCCATGTCCATATCATACTTGGTACCGTCGATTTTTAACTCATCAGACCAAGAGATATCACCGCCGTTATAACCTAAGGTTACACCAACGTATGGATTAACACGGTAAGACACCGCACCACCATAACCAGTAGTACCGACTTCAGCACGTACAGATACTGGGTTTAAAAATGAAGGAAATGCATATGCCGATTCTCTTACGACTTGCTCGTCAGCAAATGTAGTACCTGCAATCGCTGTAAGTACACCTGCAGCAAGAATAACACGCAAAGTTTTCATTGAGGTCTCCTTAAAAAATACTTCTATTTCAATTTCGATATAATTGTTTCTGTGAATTCATATTAAAAGAATGCCTGACAACTTTTTATACATAAACTGATTACTTTTTGTTATTTTCTGATACAAATTAGAAGTAATTGTGTATTCGGAAATAATTTATAAAAAACAACATATTTCATTTTATGACAAATTTATTGCATAAAATTCCAACAATTTATTGTAACGACTTTTTTCAAAGATTCTTCGATCAAATTAGTGTAAAATCTTTAAAATTTTTTTTGGAAGAAGGAAGATCATGTCTCAGCTTTCTACAATCATCGAGCAAGCATTTGAAGACCGTGCCAACTTTAGCGCAGCGGACTGCCCTACAGAAATTCGTCAAGCTGTAGAAGAAGCATTAACAGGTTTAGACAATGGCTCACTTCGCGTTGCTGAAAAAATCGATGGTGAATGGGTTGTTCATCAATGGTTAAAAAAAGCCGTTTTACTTTCGTTTAAACTTAACGATAATCAACCAATCGAAGCATGTGATCTACAGTTCTATGACAAAGTAGCAACCAAATACTCGGGTTGGACTGAAGAACAGTTTAAAGCTGCTGGTGTACGTGTTGTTCCTCCTGCGGTTGCGCGTCGTGGTAGCTTCCAAGCGAAAAATGTCGTATTAATGCCGTCTTATGTCAATATCGGTGCGTATGTTGACGAAGGTACCATGGTAGATACATGGGCAACTGTTGGCTCATGCGCTCAAATCGGTAAAAATGTTCACTTATCTGGTGGTGTTGGGATTGGTGGTGTTTTAGAGCCATTACAAGCGAATCCGACAATTATTGAAGATAACTGTTTTATCGGTGCACGCTCTGAAATCGTTGAAGGCGTGATCGTTGAAGAAGGTTCTGTGATTTCAATGGGTGTTTTCATTGGTCAATCAACCAAAATCTTTGATCGTGAAACTGGTGAAGTTCATTATGGTCGTGTACCAGCGGGCTCTGTGGTCGTTGCAGGTAGCCTTCCATCAAAATGTGGTACCTACAGCTTATATGCTGCGATCATCGTAAAAAAAGTGGATGCGAAAACTCGCGCTAAAACAAGCTTGAACGATTTGTTACGTGCAGACTAATTTGTAATATTTATTGCGGAACTTGATCGTTCCACGGAGCTTCAATTGCTCCTGGGAACTTGATCATTCCTCGTCTCTACGATCAGTCATGGTCGTAGAGATTTTGTTTTTTATATAGCATGCTGCTTATGTAGCATTTGTTTGTGGTAAATGTTTATGGCTTCCTTACGTTCTTCTGCAATTCCTGTCTCTGATCCTGCGGCTGGTTTACGTATCACAGAGATCTTTTATTCTTTGCAAGGCGAAGCGAATACTTTTGGTTTGCCAACAGTTTTTATTCGTTTAACAGGCTGTCCATTACGTTGTAGTTATTGTGATACCACTTACTCCTTTGAAGGAGGTGAACGTTTATCACTAGAACATATCATCGAAACAGCAAGCCAATACAAAACACCATATATCTGTGTCACTGGCGGTGAACCTCTTGCTCAACCCAATTGCTTAATATTGTTACAGCGTTTATGTGATTTAGGGTTTCAAGTATCACTTGAAACCAGTGGTGCGTTGGATGTATCAAAAGTTGATTCGCGTGTTTCTAAAGTTCTTGACTTAAAAACACCTACATCTAAAGAAGATCATCGTAATTTGCTAACCAATCTCGACTATCTGACCCAACATGATCAAATCAAATTTGTGATTTGTAATCGTGCTGACTACGAATGGTCTAGACAACAACTTGAACAATTCCAATTGCAAGATAAAGTGAGCACCGTCTGGTTCTCTCCTGCTTTTGCTGTTGAAAAAGGCGCTGTTGCCCTCCCTGCTTTAGCACGTGATTTGGCTCAGTGGATTTTAGACGACCATCTCCCTGTTCGATTTCAACTCCAGTTACACAAGCTACTCTGGAATGATGAATCAGGTCGTTAAAATTTCAGAATTGGTTTGTGTCAATGTCACATCCGTTCTTAATCAATATTTTTAGGTTGAATCATGGAAAATAATATGCGTTCTCGTGCCATCGTATTATTGTCTGGTGGCTTAGACTCAACAACATGTCTCGCTTGGGCACAAGCGCGTTATGATTGTGTTGCTATCAGTTTTATGTACGGTCAACGTTCTACCACAGAGTTAGATGCAGCCAAAGCACTAGCACAACGTGCAGGTGTAGAGCATCGTGTCATTAATATTGATTTAGGTAATCTTGGCGGTTCTGCACTTACAGATCATAACATTGATGTCCCAGAACAATTACAAGAAGGTATTCCTGTAACTTATGTTCCAGCACGTAACACAATATTCTTGTCTTACGCCCTCGCTGCAGCGGAAGTTTTTGATGCTGAAGCCATCGTGATTGGGGTCAATGCTGTTGATTATTCAGGATATCCTGACTGTCGTCCAGAATTTATTGACGCTTTTGCCAATTTGGCTCGTCTTGCAACAAAAGCTGGCGTTGAAGGAAAACCTCTTAAAATTGAAACACCTTTGTTACATTTATCCAAAGCGAATATTATACGCTTAGGTATCGAACATGGCGTAGACTATAGTCAAACGGTATCCTGCTATCAAGCAGATGCTCAAGGACGTGCATGTGGCAAATGCGACAGTTGCCGTTTACGTCAACAAGGTTTTATCGAAGCAGGTATTGCGGATCCTACGCGTTATACCAACTAGACGATATTAGGGTAATAATTAGGTACATATATGAAGTTTTTAAAATCAAATCTTATTCTTTCTACAATGATGGCGGCGACTGCTTTAGTTGCAACTGCAACTCAGGCAAACACCAACCCACTCGAAGCTGCATATAAAAGTACCAATGTAAAATCAGCGTTGGTCAACGTATGTAAAGACCAAACGGCTAAAGGCGGTAAATTAACTGCTGCAGAAGTAAGCAAATTCTGTGGTTGCCAAATTGATGCTCAAGGTAAAGTAACTGAGGCACAAAAATGGGAAATCCAAAGCGCAATTAACGCCAAGAAAAGCCCAAGTTCTTTAGCTTTTGTACAGCAACAAAATAAAGACCTACAAGCTTGTTTAGGTGCTCCACTGGTTAACAAGTTAGAAAAGTTAACTGAAGAAGCAATGAAAGCTGCTCAACAGCAGCAGCAAGCTCCTAAAAAGTAAGCTTATATTGCTAAATCAAGCCTGCATTTATGCAGGCTTTTTTGTAACTCTGTTAAAATCGAACTTATCATTTTATTTAAATCGGCTGAACCATACCATGTATGATCAATGGAAAAATAATGCAACCAATAGCCGATCAGTCGTCTCTTTTAGTGGAGGTAAAGATAGCTCTCTCGCTTTGTATCATGCTATGCAAACTGGCACTGTCATCGGGCTAATTGTAATGCTGGAAGAGCAAGGACAACGCTCACGTTCACATGCGATGCCACTCGATATCATCCACGCTCAAGCTAATGCAATTGGTCTACCCGTGTTTATGGCATCTTCGAGTTGGGCTGATTATGAAACTAAATTTATTACACTACTTGAACAAGCTAAACAGCAAAATGCAGAAGTATTAGTTACAGGTGATTTGGATATGCCTGAGCATGGGTGCTGGCATGATCGAGTGACTCAACAAGTTGGGCTAAAACTAGGTATGCCTTTGTGGTTGCGCCCACATCGTGAAGTGGTTGAAGAATTTATTAATTTGGGATTTCAAAGTGTAATCGTCACCGTAAATCTTAAATTAGGAATGAAGATAGAAGATTTAGGCAAAACCTTAACTCTAGAATATATCCAAGAACTTGAAAATCGTGGGATTGATCCATGTGGTGAAGGTGGTGAGTTCCATACAACTGTGATTGATGGACCAATTTTTAACAAAGCTATTCCTGTACGCCGCGGCGATATTGTTTATCATGAAGAATATGCTTTTTTACCACTTGAATTAGACCAAATTGAAGGATGAAACATGTCTGAGACTATCCAACTACCGAATCAAACATTCCCGACCACAAATGGTGAGTTAAACCTCACTGAACTCACCAATGAATGGCTAATTTTGTATTTCTACCCTAAAGATTCAACGCCAGGTTGCACGACTCAAGCGGTAGGTTTTTCATGCCTAAAAGATCAATTTGACGCCTTGAATTGCCAAATAATCGGGGTGTCACGCGACTCTGTAAAAGCACATCAAAATTTTACTGAGAAACAAGCACTGACAATCGATCTAATCAGCGATAAGGAAGAAATTCTTTGTAAGCATTTTGATGTGATCAAAGAGAAGAACATGTATGGTAAGCAAGTCATGGGGATCGAACGCTCAACATTCATTTTTCATAATCAAAAATTGGTTAAAAGCTATCGAAAAGTCAAAGCGGCTGGCCATGCAGAACAAGTGTTAGCAGATCTAAAAGCACTTCAGGCTGAAATGTAATCTCAAGCCTTCATAAAGCGGGGGTTAAATCCCGCTTTTTACATAAAGAAGCATATTCAATCTTAATGCCATAAAGTATTATTAAAAAATCATAATAATTAAAGTCTAAGCAATCACATGAATATTTCTAAGCCATCTATATTGATACCATTTGGGATTGTAATCTCAGCTTGTAGCAACTCTGGCACTCCTCATCTGCCAAACAATCAAATTAGCCAAACACCTGTAACACAAACACCCAAAGCAAGTATAAATATCACTTGTCAGGATCTATCAAATCCAGCCTATCAACAGGCAATCATGAATGCAATCAACCATATACGTAGTCAATCTCGCCAATGCGGACAACAACATTATGCTGCTGCAAAGCCATTAGTTTGGAATCAACATTTATATAAAACAGCTTTAACGCACTCCAAAGACATGTCAACACACAATTTTCTAGGTCATGTCAGTTCGACGGGGCAAGATTTAAGAACTCGCTTAAAGCAATCCCAATTTAACAGTCGCGGTGGTGCCGAAAATGTCGCCCGTGGACAGAAAAATCTTGAAGAGGTTCTAGCATCATGGCTTAAAAGCCCAGCACATTGCAGCAATATGATGCACCCAAAATTTACAGATTACGCGATCGCTTGTACTCCTGATCAATCACCTCAACAACGTCACTACTGGACTCAACAATTTGGCATCCGCTAGAAGGTTAATTATGTACTCTGGATCGATTACTCCTATTTTACGTATTTTTGATATTGATGTAGCTCACACTTTTTATATGGAATATCTCGGTTTCCATATCGACTGGCAGCACAAATTTGCAGATAATTTTCCTTTATATCTACAGATCTCAAAAGGTGACTGCATTATTCACCTATCTGAACACTTTGGTGATGCTAGTCCACATAGTGCAATCCGCATTTACTGGGAAAATCTAGATGCCCTGCACACAGAGTTAATTCAAAAAGATTATAAATATGCAAAACCACAAGTTGAAAAAACAGATTGGGAAACACTTGATTTAAGCATTACAGATCCATTCTCTAATCGACTAATTTTTTGGGAAGATGCCTAGACTTCGGATCTAATCAAGCAATTGATAACTAAAAACTTTGCTGATAATTTTCCATTGATCATGATCTAATGTAAATGTGAGTGCATCATAAAAATACTTAGGCTCAATCACGCATTCAACATGTACGATTGCTAACTGATCATGGATTAAATCAATAGATTTCACTTTATCTTGTCTAATCTGATTTTTTAAAGCAGGAGAAGTTCTGCTTTCAACAATCGAAAAATACTCAGCCATATCCAATCGTAATATTGGCTGTTCAGTTACATTCATATAAATCGCATCAGCATGAAAAACTTGTTTTAAAAGCGCCAGATCACAGAAATATAAAGCATCAAAATATTTTTCTATTTGCTGCTGAATATCAAATATTGCATGTTTCTTCATTTTATTGATCCAAACTTTGTAAGTACTTTTGGCGTATCACAGATACAGATTCACCTGCTACTCCCCAATTATCAGTTTCAACCTCATCAATCACGACAAAGGTCGTGGCTGGATCTTTATCCAGTACATTGACCAGCAAATCGGTTGCACCACGAATCAATTGTTGTTTCTGTGCTGTTGTCACACCTTCTTTAGTGACTTGAATCAAAACATAAGGCATCGCTATTTCCTCATTTAGAAATTATTGGTTGAAATAAACTGGCTAGGGTTATTGTTCATCGTATTATTTACATCAATGTGATTAAATAGCCTTTAGATCAAATCATTTTTTACATGGTGTAATAAATGACACAACAACTAAAAAATGTGATGTTGAGTAGTGTTGAATTGTTCTGTGCTGTCGCTGAGTATAAAAGTTTTACTCAAGCAGCCAAAATTGCTGGCCTGACACCAGCTGCTGTCAGCCGCTCTATTGCGCGTCTAGAGCAACGTCTCAATACGCAATTATTTGTTCGAAGTACACGTCAAGTTCGCTTGACCCATGCAGGTGAAATTTACTTTCAACAATGTCAACAAGGCTTAACCCAAATTATTGAAGCTGAACAATTATTAAGAAATCAAAGTCAGCAACTCAATGGTCGAATTCGCATCAGCCTCCCTACTCCTTATGGACATTATCGAGTATTACCGCTAATTCCAATTTTTAAACAAAAATACCCAAACATTCAGATTGATCTTCAATTAACCAATAAAAATGTCGACTTCATTGCGGAGGGTTTTGACTTAGCAATTCGTGGCAGATACTTCAAAGACTCCAATCTAATCGTTCGTACCTTAGAACATGCTGAATTAGTTGTGGTTGCTGCAGCAAGCTATATTGATTCATATACAATACCAACAGATATCGCAGCACTAGATCAGCACGAATGCTTGCAATTCATCTTACCCAGCACGGGGAAAAGTGTTCCTTGGCTGTTTAAAGTCAACAATCAGATCCATGAATATACCACCAAGGGATCATTACATTGTCTAGATGACATCTTAGGGACAGTTACGCTTGCGAAACATGGTGCAGGATTATTACAAACCTATCGGTTTATCGTTGCGCAAGACATTCAAAATGGACAATTCGTAGAACTGTTGCATCCATTTGCTGGAGCAAGTCGTCCATTTTCTTTAGTTTACCCCTCACAAAAATATGCATCAGCACATATTCGTACCTTCATTGATTTTTTAATAACACATTTAAAAACAGACGTTCTTTAAAGGTTCATCAACTCACTTTATTCCGTAAGGTCTAAATTACTCGTGTCACCTGCCAAAAACTTTTGTTGTAACGCTGCATAAATAGGCGTTTTTTGAAAGTTCTCTAAAAATTGAATACTACCTTTTGGAAAAGCTTGAGTTTTGATTTCGCCGCGATAATAAGCTTCACGCATCGGTGTTGCTGACATTGAGGCTTTTAAACTCTCAAGTTCAACCATTGTCCACTCTGGAAATAATTTTAAATAATAAGATGATTCATCTTTAAAGTGACCAATTAAGCCAACATTGGAATGCGCAGGAACAACCTGATTTACCAGTTGTTTGACTTGTTTTACCCATTTTTCATCATTATAAACATCAATAACATGCACAAAATGAATACGTTTTTGATCTTCCTCAGAAAAATTAGAAAGAATCATCTGCTCGCGTTCCGTAGCCAAAAATGGATTCTTGGTATTTCGTTCTGGTTGTGCTGAGCCTAAAGCAAGGATCACATGCTGACTCTGTCTCAGTGCAATTTCAATGGTCAGCATATGTGCCAAATGAAAAGGCTGGAAACGTCCAATAAAAACGAGATAGTCAAATGTGTACATAGGCTTAATTTCACTTTTTGTGAACTCATCAGTTGCACTATAAAAATAAATATGCGACATAATGAGACCACTTTAAAAATCAATCTGGATTAAAGCAAGGATAGTACGATGACACTTAGCTGTATTCAACAACCTCATCAACATTTGCAAGCAAATTTAGAAGATGGCGTACTCACCTTAGCCATTAACCGTTCAGAAGCCAAGAATGCACTTTACGGCGAACTTTATCTTTGGATCGCAAAAGCTTTAGATGAGGCAGATGCAAGTAAAGAAGTTCGTGTGGTTATTTTCCGTGGAGCAGAACAAGACTTTACTGCGGGTAATGACATGAAGGACTTCATGGGCTTTATTCAAAAGCCACATGAGGGCAAAGCAGGTGATCAACCACCATTTGTTTTATTAAAAGCTGCAGCTCGTTTTTCTAAACCACTGATTATTGCGGTGAAAGGCGTTGCGATTGGTATTGGTGTAACGATCTTACTCCATGCTGATCTTGTATATGCTGACAACACTGCCCTATTCCAAATTCCATTTGTCAGCCTTGGTCTTTCTCCAGAAGGTGCAGCAAGTCGTTTACTCGTGAAACAGGCTGGCTATCAAAAAGCTGCTGAGTTATTGTTTACTGCCAAGAAATTTGATGCTGCAACAGCAGTGAAAGCAAATCTAGTGAATGATGTTGTTGAAGATGTATATGCAACGGCTCAACAAACGGCTCAACAGTTAGCTGCATTACCATTGGCATCAATTAAGCAAAGTAAGGCTTTGATGAAAAAAGACTTAGCTGAAATCATTGCATGTGTTGATGAAGAGGCTGAAATCTTTATGCAACGCGTACGCTCTCCTGAGATGATGGAAGCAGTTCAAGCCTTTATGCAAAAGCGTAAGCCGGACTTCTCACAGTTTAATTAAGCAAATATAAACGGCATAGATGTTTATAAAATGTATCCTCAGAGGAATTTGTAAGATTTTCACCTCGATATCTTTTTGAGCATCTGTTAAAGTTTAAATTAAGAAGCTAAACCATGATTGTCAGAGACATGAAATGGAAATTAGCTTCTTTTTTTTATCTTTGACGTGTGCTGTTGATCGTTTGCAATTGCCTGCGACATATACGGTTAATTTAAAAAAATATCTCTGCTGTTATATCGAAGTATAGACTTAACAGAGATTATTATTTTCATCATTAAAGGATGTTTTATGTTTGTACTTGAGCCACAACATGTACATATGAATCAATCTGCTAAGGATAAGGCAGAAGCTCTCGAATGTTTAGCCAATATTTTGGTTCAAGATCAATTAGTCAAAGCAGATTACTTATCTGGATTACATGCACGTGAAGCTCAAAGTGCAACCTATTTGGGTCAAGGGATTGCAATCCCTCACGGCTCTCCGCAATCCCGTGAATTTATTTTAGAAACGGGCATTCGTTTAGCACATTTCCCAAAAGGTGTGGTTTGGGACGGTGAAAACACAGTTTATTTAGCTGTTGTGATTGCAGCAAAGTCTGATGAACATTTACAAGTTTTGCAAATTCTGACTCGTGCACTTTCTCAAGATGTTTCTGATCAAGTCCAACACGCTAAAAATGCAGCGCAAATTATTGAGATTTTACAAGCTCAACCCGAAACATTAGTTTTACATGAAAACCTAATTGAAACTCAAATTCAAGTTACTGATATTGATGATTTTTTATGGTCAGCAAATAAACTCCTCAAACAACAAAAATTAGTTGAGGCTGGTTTCATCAGTCAACTTGATCCTAAAAATCTCATCCAAATTCAAGATACGCTTTGGTCTATTTCTGCAAAAAACTATGTTTCACAATCTGCAGTGAGTATCGTCAAAGCTGATCAAACCATCGATTTTAAAAACGGACAAATTCAAACCTTGATTTGTATTGCCCAGCACGAACAATTAGATTACCAACAATTACAACGTTTACTCGATTTATTATTCCAACCACAAATCCAGCAACAACTCAGTGATCAGCATAATCGTCAAGATATTGCCAAACTGGTTGGCGCGGAAACGATCCCAGATTGGCCATCACAACGTATTGTGTTGGCAAATGCGCATGGACTACATGCCCGCCCTGCAACTCAACTGGTTAATATTACCAAAACTTATCAAGGCGAAATTCGAGTTGCTGTGGATGATGGACAATTCATCTCTGCAAAAAGCTTAACCAAACTACTCGCAATGGGTTGCAAATATGGGCAAACACTTACTTTCATTGCTGAACCGGATACAGATGCTGTAGAAGGCCTTTCGAAAATTATCCAAGCTGTTCAACAAGGTTTAGGTGAAGAGGTCGAAGCAATTGAACATAAAATTGACAGTCAACAGACCAATACTCTTGAGTTTGAAGAAGAGATTACAACACCAACAACAGGTATTCCTGCATCCACAGGACTCGCTTTTGGCCCAGCTCATGTGATCAAACCGAAACATTTCCAATATGAACGTTTTGGAAATAATGTAAAAGCAGAAAAGGAAAAACTAGAAATTGCACTACATAGTGTAAAAAACACACTTCATCAGCTCATAGCCAAAACTGAAGCCAATGAAATCAAACAAATCTTTATGGCACATTTGGAAATGCTGGATGACCCTGATCTCATTCAGCAAGTTCACCAGTCTCTGAATCAAAACCTAAGTGCACCTGCAGCATGGCATCAATATATTGAAAAAGCAGCTCAAGCCCAAGCTGCTCTACCCGATCGTCTGCTCGCAGAACGTGCCGCTGATCTACGTGATATTGGTGACAAGGTCTTAGCTGTTTTATGTAATGAGGTTGCAGTTCAAGAACCTGAGCAACCCTATATTTTAATCATGCATGATGTAGGGCCAAGCGATGTTGCACGCCTGAATAAAGACCGTGTCGCAGGTATTCTGACTGCTGTGGGTGGTGCAAGTGCACATAGTGCGATTGTTGCCCGTGCTTTGGGAATTCCGGCGATTGTAGGTGCAAGTGACGCGGTGCTTAACATCACACCTCATACAACGGTATTAATTAATGGTGATACGGGTGCATTCGAAATCAATCCATCTCAAGCACAGATTGACGATGCCATCCAAGAACGTGAGTTACAACAACAACGTCGTCATGAAGCTGAGCAACATTGTCACGAGCCAGCGATTACCTTAGACCAGCACCAAGTCGAAGTCGCGGCCAATCTCGGCAAAATTTTAGATACTGAAAAAGCAGTAAACTATGGGGCAGAAGCAATTGGTTTATTGCGCACTGAATTAGTCTTTATGGCGCATCGCCAAGCACCAGATGAAGATGTACAAGAAAAAGAATACCGTCATGTATTAGATACGTTGGCTGGTCGACCATTGGTGGTACGTACCTTAGATGTCGGTGGTGATAAACCATTACCATACTTACCAATCGATGTCGAAGAAAACCCTTTCTTGGGCGTGCGTGGTATCCGTTTAACCTTACGTAAACCACAACTATTACGTCAGCAACTCACTGCTTTGGTTCGTGCTGCAGATGATCGTCCTTTAAGAATCATGTTCCCGATGGTCGGACGTATTGAAGAATGGCGCGCTGCTAAAGCAATTTTAGATGAGGTTTTGCTCAAGCATCCCTGCCCAAATCTCGAAGTCGGTATTATGATTGAGGTTCCATCAGCTGCATTAATCGCGCCCTTGCTTGCAAAAGAAGTCGACTTTTTCAGTATTGGTACCAATGACTTGACCCAATACACCTTAGCGATCGATCGCGGACATCCAGTTTTGTCTGGCGAAGCTGATGGGCTCCACCCAAGTATTTTAATGTTAATTGATCAAACTGTACGTGCAGCTCATGCACAACAAAAATGGGTCGGCGTCTGTGGTGAGCTTGCTGCAGATCCCAAAGCTGTGCCTGTTTTACTGGGTTTGGGTGTGGACGAACTCAGTATGTCAGCGTCCAGTATTCCGCTAGTGAAAGCACAAATTCGTCAGCTTAATTTTGCTGATTGCCAACAGCTTGCCCAACAAGCACTCAAATGTGAAAGTGCATTTGCCGTTCGATCATTCGTGGAGCAAACACATGGCTAAAATTTTAACCATTACTCTCAACCCTGCCATTGATGCCACCATCGAACTTGAACAGTTACGTATTGGCGAAGTCAATCGTCAGCAGAACATTCAGTACCACGCCGCAGGTAAAGGGCTCAATGTTGCTCAAGTGCTACATGATTTAGGGCATGAGTTAATTGTGTCTGGTTTTTTAGGTACAAAAAATCAAACGCTCTTTAAACAGCATTTTCAAACTATGCAGTTTGATGACCAGTTTATTTATATCGAAGGTGAAACCCGCCAAAACATCAAAATTGCTGAACAGTCTGGACGAATGACCGACATTAATGGTCAAGGCTTTCAGGTGTCTACTGAAGATAAACAAGCATTGTTCAAACGTATTCAACAATGTAGTGACTCTGTAGATTATGTGGTGATTGCGGGTAGCCTACCGTTGGGCTTTGGCGTGGATGATTTAAAACAACTCATTCAAATTCTACACCTACAAAACAAGCCTGTTGCTGTAGACACGAGTGGCAAAGCTTTAACTGCTGCGATCGCTATGAATCCGTGGATGATCAAACCCAATACCGATGAATTACAAGAAAGTTTTGGCGTGCTAGCTGAAAGCCTTGAAGATCAACAACAATTATTTAAATCACTCAATTCTCAAATTGAACATATCGTCATTTCAATGGGTGAACATGGCGTACATTGGCTTCATCAAAACAAAGCTTATGCTGCACACCCCCCTCAAGTACATGTGAAAAGTACAGTAGGTGCTGGAGATTCTCTTTTGGCAGGCATGATTCATGGACTAGCATGTCAGTTACCGACAGACGATATCCTAGTAACAGCAACGGCGATTGCCAGTCATGCCGTAACTCAGGTGGGCTTTCGTGTTCCACCCCCTGAACTTTTAGCTGATTTAAAACAACACACCACGATCAAAATCTTGAGTGAATCTGATGCAAACCCTTAACTCTCTCTTATTGGTCATCAATCATCCTCAAAATCCTGTTGATGCATTGATTCTGACAAAAAAATTAGCGCAACTTGCGAAACAACAAGGTTTTGAAAGTCATACTATTTCAGTAAAAGATCAAATTCCTGACATTGCATTTAGTAAAGTTGTTTTTATTGGTCAAACACCGACTCAACTTGACCCATTTAAAGCCTATTCTGTTGTAACTATTTCACTGGAACAAGCGAACCAAGATATTCAGCAGGCCTTTGAATACGCTTTAACGCATGCACAACCGATTGATCAACTCAAAGCTGAAACTCAATTGAACAACACACAGCAAGCGCAACGTTTTGTTGCGATTACCGCTTGCCCAACGGGTGTTGCTCATACGTTTATGGCTGCCGAAGCATTGCAACAAGGTGCAAATAAACTTGGCTATCAGATTGATGTTGAAACACAAGGCTCTGTAGGTGCAAAAAACATCCTCACAGATGAAGCCATTGCTGCAGCTGACATTGTTATTCTAGCCACTGATATTGAAGTAAATACCGATCGTTTTGTAGGTAAACGTGTTTATCGCTGCAGTACAGGCTTTGCCCTCAAGCAAACAGATAAAGCATTTGCCGAAGCAATCAGTGAAGCAACCGTTCTTGAATCATCCAAACAAAGTAAACAAACGGCAGAAAATAAAAGCCAAGAAAAAACTGGCGTTTATAAGCACCTACTAACAGGTGTGTCTTTCATGCTGCCTATGGTTGTGGCAGGTGGTCTTTTAATTGCGCTATCACTTTGTTTCGGGCTGAATGCATCAGAAGAAACAGGAAGCTTAGCTTATATATTAAAGCAAATCGGTGCAGCAGCATTTACCTTAATGGTGCCAATGCTTTCGGGTTATATTGCCTATTCAATTGCTGACCGTCCCGGTTTAGCACCAGGTTTGATTGGTGGATTAATTGCCACACAACTTGAAGCTGGATTCCTCGGTGGTATCGTTTCAGGTTTCCTTGCAGGTTACATTGCCCTATTTCTCGCCAAAAGAATCAAATTGCCAACCAGTTTGGAGTCATTGAAACCTATTCTGATTGTTCCGCTTTTAGGCACACTATCGGTAGGTTTGATTATGTACTATGTGGTTGGACAGCCAGTCGCACATATCTTTGAAATGATGAAAGATTTTCTCAACAATATGGGCACAACCAATGCTGTTTTGATGGGTATCGTACTCGCATCAATGATGTGTATTGATTTGGGCGGTCCAATTAATAAAGCAGCTTATGCCTTTACCGTAGGACTACTCACGACAAATACCTATATGCCAATGGCGGCGACCATGGCTGGCGGTATGGTTCCAGCCATTGGTATGGCGATTGCAACCTTGTTAGCAAAAAATAAATTCAATCAAAGTGAACGAGATGCTGGCAAAGCTGCTTTTGTATTAGGTCTATGTTTTATTTCGGAAGGTGCAATTCCCTTTGCAGCTAAAGATCCGATGCGTGTGATTCCTGCTTGTATTTTAGGTGGTGCTGTTACAGGTGCATTGGTTGCCTTATTCCACTGCGAACTGGTTACACCACATGGTGGCGTATTTGTTTTACTGATTCCAAATGCGATTAATCATGCGTGGCTATATCTCGCTGCAATTACAGCGGGGAGCTGTATTACAGGCATTAGTTATGCATTACTCAAACGTCCTGAGCAGAAACTAGAAACCGCCCCTGTCTAAATCGTCCTTCCATTCTGATTTTACAAGCAAGTTATTCCAATCGAGTAACTTGCTTTTCTATTTAGATGAGCTTTGATTCTAAAAATTTAATGATTCTATATTTTATAAAAAAGTAACTTCTACACCACATCAGTTGGTTTTTTCAGATACATCCCAATAGAAGAATAAACATTTTGGAAAATATCGAACTCATGACCACTTCAAATGCAACCGCCGAAAAGAAACGCTACTACGAACCTGCCCCACAGGATATTGATGTTGCCAATTTCCGTAAAGTCGTTGAAAGCCGTCGTTCAGTACGTAAGTTCACTGATAAACCGATTCCAAGTGAAATTTTAGATGAATGTTTAGATTTGGCACTTCTTGCACCCAACTCATCAAACTTACAACCTTGGACGTTTTATGTCGTACAAAACCCAGCCAAGAAAAAACAACTGGTTAAAGCGTGTTTAGGGCAACTTGCTGCTAAAACAGCATCTGAATTGATCGTCTGTGTTGCTCGTACAGATCGTGTGGATGAAATGGCAAAATTAAATATCAGTGAGTTCCCATTTCCCGAAGCACCACCAGCGGTTCAAAAGTACTACCGCTTTATCCCATACAACTATAAAACAGGTTATTTCAATGCATTAGGTAACTTTAAAAAAGTTGCATTTAAAGTTGCCCGCACACTCGATAAACAACTTCCTGTGACTGCATTTAACCCTGCTGATGCCAAATTATGGGCGACTAAAACCACAGCGCTTGCTTGTGAAAACCTAGTATTGGCTTTACGTGCTTATGGTTTTGATAGTTGTATGATGGAAGGCTTTGATGAACCTTTAGTGCGAAAAATCTTAAAACTCAATGATCAGCAACATCCTGTGATGGTAATTGGTGCGGGCGAACGTGCCAATGATGGCGTGTTCTTCCCCCAATATCGTTTTGATCGTGATTTATTTATTCAAAAAGTCTAAATTACTCTATATCTAATATTTGGATAAGCTCAAAGGCAGGTTCTTCATAAGGATGGCTTGCCTTTAATGCCTTTGCCACAGCACTGGCTTTTTCTTCAGGCACAATCGTTTCAACACGCCATTCTTCGAGTTGTTCTAGTTCATCTAACTGCCCTAAAAATGGATTTGCACCTTTAACCGGCTTAAATTGCCCGATGCCTTTCACTTGCCATGCACAGTGTTCATAATTCCCTATCCCACCTGCACCCGCTTCAAAGATAGCAAGTTTAGTTGATTCAAGATGTGATTCCGGCACGTAATAAATAAGTTTTAGCATAAGTTGAATGGCTGAGTAAGTTAAGCTGTACTCAAATCATAGCTTTAAAAAAGGTTAAGAATCAAAGTTAAATCTTGATTAGGACATAACTCAAACTTATGAATAAGATTTGGAGAACCACTGTTAAACCAAACCAAAACCAGCCTTTTCCTTTGCTATGGATCGTCCTCATGTAATTTTCGTTTTTCATCATGTTGTTCTCCGATTTTTATGATCATTATTGAGAAAGCAAAAATTGAACCAACCATCCCCTCTATACTAAACCTCTTTCATAAATACATTAATTTAAAACTGATTTTTCGAAATACTAGTGGTTTGTAGATTACCATTTTCTTGTTTAACCAACTCTATTGTATAACCACTGTATTGATAACCGTCAAAATCAAATGCTAAGATCTTATCAACTTTTGCATATTCTGTTTTATCACCAAATAACAACTCGATACCATACCATTTTGGACCATAGGCATATTTAATTACATAACTACCCAGTGGTAACTCCACATTCAAATCATCACCTGACTGAATAAAATAAGTTGCCAAATTTTTATTAGTATATGCATTATCAATCTTAACAAAATAATTCATTCCATCATATGGAGTTTTTATTTGTAATGGGGCCACACCGTATAAATTAGTCTCCCCCATAATACCTGTATTAGGTAAAGGTTTTGGACTTATTTTTTTACCTAAAGAGCTAACATTAACATGACCAGTTTCTGCAACTCTGGTTAATATAGTTTTTTGATTTGCAAACCAAACTTCCAAACATGCTTTATCTATACAATTTTTTTCTCGATCATTCCATTGATTACGAACAAGCTGAGTGAAATCTTTTTTGTTTACGGCTGCCTCTCTGGCTTTATGAAAAATCTCTGCTAGTTCTCGATCTAAAGCGGCCAAATTAGCATTATAACAAATCAAATTCTCTGGAATAGATTTTGCCTTAGTACAGTCAAAACTCGTTTGATAAGTCATAATTAAGGACTCAGAAGCCTCTGAATCAATTTCAGTTATATCAACACTAGAATAATTCTGTGTATAATTATGCTCATTTTCAGAAGAAAATTTACTAAATACTTCGGGTAATAAAAATAAAACAAAAATCCCCATTAAAGTTATAAAAAACAGCCAGCTAAATCCTTTTAATATTTCTTTTTTATTTCCTGTAAGAGTTGATCTCGAGTCAACAGAGTTTTGCTCATTTTTTATCTTATTTGAGTTTCTATCCTGTATTTTTCTAATTTTCTCTTCTTGAGCTTCAATCCAACTATCATGTTCAGCACGTTTGATTGGATTAGATAATACCTCATAAGCCTCGTTAATCAATTTCATAATACGAGCAGCTTCTGGGTTATTTGAGTTCCGATCAGGATGATACTTTTGGGCTAGAATTTTATAAGCTGCTCGAATTACCTCCAGAGGTGCAGTACGAGATACTTTTAAATTATCATAGTAAGTATGGAGCTTATTCATATTCTATATCTTTTTACATTAGTTAACATCTAGACCCAAATAACTCAAAAACGAATATACGCTTTTAAATCAAACAACTAAAATACAACACTTAGGAAATTTTCCAAACCATAATAAAGAATTCATATTCGTGAAAAAGCCACCTTACGGTGGCTTATTTTTTTATTTCATATCAACCAATAAATTTACGTGCATTGCGGAACATACGCAACCAAGCACCATCTTCAGCCCAATCTTCAGGCTTCCAAGAATGCTGTAAAGCACGGAAGTTACGCTCAGGGTGCGGCATCATGACTGTCGCACGACCATCTTTAGAGGTTTGACCTGTAATCGCTTCAGGCGATCCATTTGGGTTTAATGGATAATGTTGAGTTGGATTACCCAAGCTATCTACATAACGTAACACCACTTGATGCTCAGCATTTAATGCAGCAAGTTGTTGTTCTGTCGCAACTAAACGACCTTCACCATGCGCAACTGCGATCGGTAAAATTGAGCCGTGCATATCTTCAAGCAACACAGAAACAGATTTCTCTACACGAACGTTCACTGCACGCGCTTCAAATACTTCTGAAATGTTACGGTGGAAACGTCCCCAATGCTCTGCACCCGGAATCAGTGGTGCAAGTTGTGACATCATTTGACAGCCGTTACATACGCCTAGGCTGAATGTATTTTCACGATGGAAGAATTGTTCGAACTGATCACGTAATTTCGCATTGAACAATACTGATTTCGCCCAGCCACCACCAGCACCCATCACGTCACCGTATGAGAAGCCACCACACGCCACTAAACCTTCAAAGTCACTTAAGCTCACACGACCTGCAAGCAAGTCACTCATGTGTACGTCGATGGTATTGAAGCCCACTTTGTCAAAAGCAGCAGCCATTTCCACATGACCATTTACACCTTGCTCACGCAAAATTGCCATATTTGGACGACGTGTATTGATAAACGGCGCTTCAACTGGCTCATTTAAGTCATAAGTTGGTTGAGCAATTAAACCTTTGTGGTTTTTATCTGCAATTAAGGCAAACTCTTGATCAGCTGTTTCAACGTTGTCACGTAAACGTTGGATCTGGTGAGATACTTCAGCCCAAGCTTGTTGTAGTTCAGCACGCTCAAGTGTTAAACCATTTACAACCAATTGATCAGTTGAATTCACACGACCAACAACTGCAATGGCATCTTTCAAGCTAGATGCTGCAACTTCAATTTCTAACTGTGCCCAATCAGCAGCCGTAATTTGAAGCACTGCACCAATTTCTTCAGCAAATAAGCTTTCAGTACTTTGGGTTTCTAAAGCCACACCTAAGCGCGAAGCAAACATCATTTCCGCAACAGTTGCGAGTAAACCACCATCACCGATGTCATGGTAAGCCTTGATTAAACCACGATTGTTCCAATCTTGAATCAAGGCAAAGAATGCTTTGAAGTCATCAAAACTATCAACATCTGGGGTAACCGAACCGATTGCTTTATATACTTGCGCAAGGATCGAACCACCTAAACGGAATTGACCTTTAGATAAATCAATACGTACAAGTACTGAATCTGCTAAGTCCTTAAGTTCAGGTGTTAATGTTTTACGCACATCTAAAACAGGTGCAAATGCGGTGATTACGCCTGTCATTGGAGAAGTAACGGCTTTATCCTCGCCATCATTCCAAGTGGTACGCATTGAAAGTGAATCTTTACCAACAGGAATAGCGATACCCAATGCAGGACACATTTCCATACCAATCGCTTTCACGCCTTCAAACAGAGCTTGGTCTTCACCTTTTTGACCAGCAGCAGCCATCCAGTTTGCAGAAAGTTTGATATCGCTAATTTGTTCAATGTTAGCACATGCAATATTGGTAATTGCTTCCGCAACCGCTAAACGTGCAGATGCAGCAGGATTTAACAAAGCAACTGGTGGACGTTCACCCATCGCCATTGCTTCACCCGTGAAGCCTTGCAAGCTAGTGGTGGTCACTGCTGCATCAGCAACAGGAACCTGCCAACGACCAACCATTTGATCACGTGCAACCATACCGGTAATCGAGCGATCACCAATTGTGATCAGGAATGATTTAGACGCAACTGTTGGATTTTTCAATACGCGGAAAATCGCATCTTTCAAATCAACTTTTGATGCATCAAAGTCATTACCTTTACGTTCAATCGTTTCATATGAACGTTGCATACGAGGCGTACCACCCAACATCACTTGCATTGGGATATCGACTGCATTGTTTTCAAACAATGGATCTTCAACAGTCAAATGACGTGCTTCAGTCGCTTCACCCAATACAGCAAACGGACAACGCTCACGTGCACAAATTTCTTCAAACTGTTCTAAAGATTCTGGACGAATCGCTAACACATAACGTTCTTGCGCTTCATTTGACCAGATTTCCATCGGGCTCATGCCTGGCTCTAAAGATGGAATCTTACGAAGGTTCAATACAGCACCTAACTCGTGATCATTCACTAGTTCAGGCATCGCATTTGATAGACCACCCGCACCAACGTCGTGTACAGACACGATTGGGTTAAAGTCTTCTAAGCGCCAGCATGTATCGATCACTTCTTGGCAACGGCGTTCCATTTCTGGATTTTCACGTTGTACCGAAGCAAAGTCTAAACTCTCGCCCATGGTACCGCTATCTACAGATGATGCAGCACCACCACCAAGACCGATCAACATGGCAGGACCACCCAATACGATGAGCAAGTCACCTGATTGAATCGCATCTTTTTCAACATGGTCAGGACGAATGTTGCCGTAACCACCAGCGATCATAATTGGTTTATGGAAGCCTTTAACTTCACCATTCACATTCTGTTCGAAGGTACGGAAATAACCATTCAATGCAGGACGACCAAACTCGTTGTTAAACGCCGCACCGCCCAATGGACCTTCAATCATGATTTGTAATGGCGATGCCATACGTGAAGGTTTACCGTAGTTTTCTTCCCAAGGTTGTTCAAAACCTGGAATATTCAAGTTAGAAACCGTAAAGCCTGTTAAACCTGCTTTTGGTTTACCACCACGACCTGTTGCACCTTCATCACGGATTTCACCGCCCGAACCTGTTGCAGCACCCGCAAATGGCGCAATTGCAGTTGGATGGTTATGGGTTTCCACCTTCATCAGGATATGAGCAGCCTGGCTCTTATATTTATAAACGAAGTGGCCATTTTCATCCGCTTTCGGATAAAAACGCATCGTGTCATAACCCACGATCACAGACGCATTATCTTTATATGCCGATAACACATCGGTTGGCGATTCTTTATAGGTATTCTTAATCATTTGGAACAATGATAATGGTTGTTTTTCACCATCAATTGTCCATTCAGAACCAAAGATTTTATGACGACAATGTTCAGAATTCGCCTGAGCAAACATCATCAATTCGATGTCATTTGGATTACGACCAAGCTTAGTGAACGCTTCGGTTAAGTAATCAATTTCTTGCTCAGATAAAGCAAAGCCAAACTCATTATTCGCTTTAACTAATGCTTCTTTGCCTTGCCCCAAAATATCAATTGAGTTGAGTGGCTTCGGCGCAGTTTCTGAGAATAAAGCTTTTGCCTCTTCAATTTGAGCAAAAACTGTTTCTGTCATACGGTCATGAAGTACTTGTTTAACTTCATTCGTAATTTCAGTGACACCTTTTAACGTAAATAAAAGACCACGTTCTAAACGGTGCACTGGTGTATTACAGTTTTGGAAAATATCAGTTGCTTTCGACGACCACGGAGAGATTGTGCCAACACGTGGAGTTACTAAAATTTGGATTTCATCACTTGCAGCTTGGCGAAGTTCGAAAGATTGACCATCGTTTAAAAGTTGTAATGCCGATTGATGTTGCTGCTCGTTGAGCGCTTGATCAAACAAATAAACCCACTGGCTGTCAAAAGATTGAACAGAACTCATTGACGCTAAACGGTTTAAGAGTTGAGCTTTCTTAAAAGAAGAATGTGCTGATGCACCGGCCACGATAAACATGTTGACTTTGGCTCCACGGGCAGATCGAACAGACCCACCGCAATGTGACTTATGAAAGAGCGCATATTCTACTGTGAAAGCCTCTTTTCAGCTAGCCATATCCAACTTAAAAATCAGAGTTTTCGACGATGAATGCCCTATTTCTGTCTCACCTGAACCATTTTACTTTATTCGTAACAATTCTTGTATTTTGCAGAACAAATCACATTTCAGTTTTTTAAATATTTGACCGATTATTTTAGTGATTATTCTGATTTAGTTTTCTATCAACAAGACAATCTATGTCGCCCTACGCTAGTGCTTTCATCTTTTTTTTGGCATGATGAAGCGAACTTAGTTTGAATAATGATAAATGGAACAAATGCGTTGGTTGGAATTGCTATCCGCAATTCGTTTAGGTAGTAAAAAAAGCAGTAATGAGTTGGCTCGAAGCCCATTCCACAAAGACTACGACAGAATTATATTTTCCCAAAGTTTTCGTCAACTGAATAGAAAAACACAGGTTCACCCTCTGACTCAACATGATGGGATTCATACACGTCTGACTCATTCACTTGAAGTCTCCTGTATTGGTCGTTCACTCGGTATGCTAGCTGCAGAAAAAATCAAAGATGAATTACCGATGTGGATTTCCCCTGCCGATGTTGGTGCAATTATTCAAGCAGCATGTTTAGCTCATGACATTGGAAATCCCCCTTTTGGTCATGCAGGTGAATATGCCATTCGTGAATGGTTTGATGATGCCTCACATCGAGACTTTCTGACCAAACTGACTCCAGAAGAAGAAGCTGATGTAAGACAGTTTGAAGGCAATGCGCAAGGACTTCGTCTACTCAGCCGTATTGACTATCATCCTGATGATGGTGGTATGCGCCTCACCTGCGCGACACTGGGTGCTTATCTCAAATATCCGTGGTTATCCAAAACCATTAATGAACAAGGTGACACACCTTCACATCAACGGGCAAAATTCGGTTGTTATCAATCCGAAAAAGAAATCTTAAAACAGCTTGCGGAACAACTCGGTTTGATTCAACTCGGTGACTATCATTATTGTCGTCATCCATTGACCTACTTATTAGAAGCTGCTGATGATATTTGTTATGCACTGATTGATTTAGAAGATGGCATTATTCTTAATATGTTGGATTATGATGAAGTTGAACCTATCTTTCTGAATTTAATCGCCGATTTTGGTCGCCCAGAAGAACTGCATTTACCACATACCACTTGGCAACAAAAAATTGCCGCTTTGCGTGGGCGAGTCATGAAACGCTTAGTTGACGAAGTAACGACTGCTTTTGCAAAGCATCATTATGAGATTATTACAGGTCAACTCAAAGGCAGTCTTTTACAATATTGCTCACCAGATATTGAAGCAGGCATTCAAACGGCAAAAAACCTTGCACGCGACCGTATTTTTGAACATCCACAAAAATCTGGTTTAGAAATTATTGCACATCAAAGTTTGCAAACCATTTTGGATGCTTTTGTTCCACTAACAATGCCTCATAAAACATTAAGTTTTAAAGAACAGCGTTTACTTTCTATTTTGCAGCACTCAGGCGCAAACTTCCAAAGCAATCATTATCAAAATATCATGCAGGTTTTGGATATTATTAGTAAGTTCTCTGACCACCAAGCCTATAGCTTGGCGCAAGAGTTGAAAGGTAATAAAGTTGGATTCTTTTAATCAAAGAACTTACTTAGGCTATTTTATACTGTTTTATTTGCATAATAGTCATGCAAAATTCTAAAAGCCATTTTGCGTTTAGAACAAATGGCATCTACTATTCAACCATCAACAACTAAGTGAAAAGACTCAATGATCGGATGTTTAATTGGCGAAGTGTTTGCCTTAGAGACCCCAACTGTCTTACTCAATGTAAATGGTGTTGGCTATGAAATTGACACGCCACTTTCAACATTTTGCCAATTACAAAAAGGACAGAAAGTGACTTTATGGACACACCTTGTGGTTCGTGAAGATGCCCAACAACTTTATGGTTTTAGTGATGCACAGGAAAAGACAATTTTCCGAACCTTACTAAAAGTCAATGGTGTTGGTCCTAAAATGGCTTTAGGTATCTTATCGACATTGAGTGTTGAGTTACTGATTCATACGATTGAGCATGATGATATCAATACACTGATTAAAGTTCCTGGTGTCGGTAAAAAAACTGCCGAGCGTTTAATGATTGAATTACGTGATCGTTTTAAAGCTTTGGCAAATTCAACTGGCGGCACAACAAATACGGCAGCCGCTCAAATTCAATTTATGGCAAACTCACCTGTTGCCGAAGCCGAAGCCGCATTACAATCGTTGGGTTATAAACCTGCTGAAGCACAAAAAGCTGTTGCTGCTGTGAAAGCAGACTATACTGAGTCTGCCGATATTATTCGTGCTGCGCTTAAATCCATGATGAAGTAATTGATATATGCAAGATCGTCTTATTAGCGGAACAGAAAAACCAGAAGATCATTTTGATCGCGCCATTCGCCCTACGTCATTGGCTGACTATATTGGTCAACCTGTAGTCCGTGAGCAAATGGAAATCTTCATCGGCGCAGCTCGCGGTCGTGGTGAGGCCTTAGACCATACCCTGATTTTTGGTCCACCAGGTTTGGGTAAAACCACACTGGCAAACATTATCGCGCGAGAAATGGGTGGCAATTTAAAGTCAACCTCTGGCCCAGTACTGGAACGCGCTGGTGACTTAGCTGCAATGCTGACCAATCTTGAAGAAGGCGACGTTCTGTTTATTGACGAAATTCATCGTCTCTCACCCGTGATTGAAGAAATTCTCTATCCAGCAATGGAGGATTATCAACTCGATATTATGATTGGTGAAGGCCCTGCTGCCCGTTCAATTAAGCTTGATTTACCACCATTTACACTCGTAGCTGCAACCACACGCGCTGGCTTACTGACCTCTCCTCTACGCGATCGTTTCGGTATTGTACAGCGTCTTGAGTTTTACTCTGTCGAAGACTTAACTCATATTGTTACTCGTTCTGCAAACCTCATGGATGTGCCAATCACGCATGATGGCTCAATGGAAATTGCACGTCGCTCACGTGGTACACCTCGTATTGCCAACCGCCTGTTACGTCGAGTTCGTGACTATGCTCAAGTCAAAGGGACTGGTGAAATTACTCAAGACATGGCGCAACGCGCCTTAGATATGTTAAATGTTGATAAGGATGGTTTAGATACACTAGACCGCCGTTATTTGTCTATGCTTTTAGAACGTTTTGAAGGTCGTCCGACTGGGGTTGAGGCTTTAGCTGCGGCAATGGCTGAAGACAGTGGAACACTGGAAGATGTGATTGAACCTTATTTGATCCAGCAAGGCTATGTGATGCGTACTGCACGTGGTCGTATTGCAACCAATATGGCTTATTTACAATTTGGTATGACACCGCCTGAATCATAATTGGATAAATAATGAATTCAACTGCTGATGAGTTACAACTTATAGAAAAAATTAAAGCATCTTATCAAGATGTTATTTCTGATTTACCACCTACCGAAGTGTTACCTCGACATGTCAAATTCTCGGAATACTGCCAAGAGCAAAGACATTTTTTAGATGCACTTCTCAAAGCTCATTCTGCATTGTCACTTTCTTGCCAACTAATCGATTCAAAACAACAAGCTGTTTCCCTTTCTAGTGAGCAGCTTGAACAATTCAACAGCACCACACATTTGGATTGGTCACTCAGATCGCTTTCCTTTGACCTTACGCATGCTGCAATCTTTATTTCATTATGCTTTCAAGACGATCTAAAGCAGATGGTCGAGGAGCATCGCCCACCGCGCAAACCGATACTGAGTTTTAAAAACTTGGCAATTTTATTGATCAGTTGCTGTATGCTCGGCATTTCACTTTACTTATTTAACCAAGCCCCTGAATGGTTGGTATTTATCATTTTTGCAGTTGGTTTTTTAGGTTTATGTATGCTATACGACAGTATAAAAGATTACGTTCAATACAATAAAGTAAAAGATGATCCTCTAAAAACCTTGATTGTTGCAGGCTATTTTGCTGAACATTTAGAAGATTATGCAACGCAGACTTTAATCTTAGATAAAAACTCAAACGAATAGCTTGCTTGATCTGTTGTGCCATTTGCCCCAAAAATCAATATGCTAAACTGCGACACTATTCAACACCTTGTATCAAGAATGGATTTTTATCATGGCAAATCATTTTGAATTTAATATCCGTGTATACATCGAAGACACTGACGCAGGCGGTATTGTTTACCATGCCAATCATATCCGTTTTATGGAGCGTGCCCGTACCGAGTGGTTACGCGCAGCAGGCGTTGACCACTACTGGCACCAACAAGACTACAACTTCGTTGTGCATCAAATTCAAGTCAAATATGTACGCCCTATATTAATGGATGATTTGATTACCGTTACAGCACGTGTTATTTCGTGTAAAGCTGCATCTTTTGTGTTGCAACAAAATATTTATCGTGGTGAAATCTTGCTGGCTTCTGGTGAGGTTGTGTTGGCATGTTTAAACAAAGAGTTAATGCCTCGACGACTTCCTCAAGAAATTCGTGATCTGATTCAAAAAGAATTAGCACAGGACGAAAAATAAACTTTTGGCACAGTGACTTATGGCAACTAATTTAGAATCTTCAATGCACATTTCTGACCTTATTTTACAAGCAAGCCCTGTTGTACAACTGGTCATGCTGATCTTATTACTTGCCTCAATCTATAGTTGGTTTGTGATTGCTAAATTGCATATGAGCTTTAAAAAAACGGGGCAAGATGATGAGCATTTTCAAAAAATGTTCTGGTCTGGTGCTGAGCTAAATACCCTATATAACAATGCCCAATTGAACTCTAAACGTAACGGTTTAGAAGATGTTTTTTATCAAGGTTTATCTGAGTTCTTTAAACTTAAAAAACGTAAAGCTGACACAGCTCAAACCATTGAAGGTACTGAACGTATGTTACGCGTTGGTCTAAGCCGCGAACAAGGCGGTTTAGAGCAAAACCTAGGCGTATTAGCAAGCATTGGTTCTGTCGCTCCATACATTGGTTTATTCGGTACCGTTTGGGGCATCATGAATGCCTTTATTGGTCTTGCTGCAGTTGATCAAGTGACTTTGGCCACTGTTGCCCCAGGAATCGCAGAAGCATTAATTGCAACTGCAATTGGTCTATTTGCTGCGATTCCGGCAGTACTTGCATTTAACCATTTTACAGCGAAAGGTGAAGCCATCTATTCAGATCGTGCTCTTTTTGCGGAAGAAATGGTGGCGCTGTTACAACGTCAATCGATTGGAACGGCTCAGGAAGATGCATAATGGCGATTCAACGATCAGGGCGTTTTGAACGCATCAAAAAGCCGCTCAAAAGCGATATGAATGTCGTTCCTTATATTGACGTCATGCTTGTGCTGTTAGTCATTTTTATGGTTACAGCACCGATGATTACCAGTGGAATCAAGGTTGATTTGCCACAAGCCAATAACAATCCAATTGAGTCAAAAGAGCGACCACCAATCGTTACGCTCGGTAGCAATGGCAATATTTATTTAGAATATAAAGAGCATGATAAAAATCAGGTTCTGTCATTTCAAGAGTTAGAAAGTATTCTAAATGATGCTCAAACCCAAGCCGAGCAAGAAAATAAAACGCTGACCGTTTTGGTAAATGGTGATCAATCACGTCCTTATGGTGATGTGATTGCTCTAATGGCAAGTTTACAAAATGCGGGTCTAACTGAAGTAGGCCTGCTGACTAAGCCGTTAGAATAAACTATGAAAAAATTCCAAAAGCCGCCTTTTAAAGAAAAACAAAATGCGATCGCACTAGCTTTTACGCTAGGTATTCATGCTGTGGCTATTGTTGGCTTGTTGTATTTAGGTATGAGCAAACCTCTTGAGCAACCAAAAAAAGTAAAAACGATTTTGGTCAATCCAGATGACTTACCTCAAACAATCGATTATGAAACCACAGCTGAAAATCAAGCCGAAGAGATTCAAAGCCCTATTGTAGATGAAACGTTGCCACAAAATTTACCAGCAACGCCATCACAGCCGACTGAACAACAGCTTGCAGCTGAAAAACAGAAGGCAGAACAAATCCAACAAGAAAAACTAACTGCTCAAGAACGTCAAGCCGAAGCAGATGCTAAACGTAAAGCTGAGGCAGATGCTAAACGCAAAGCCGAAGCAGATGCTAAACGCAAAGCCGAAGCAGATGCCAAAGCAAAAGCTGACGCAGATGCTAAACGTAAAGCCGAAGCAGATGCTAAACGTAGAGCCGAAGCAGATGCCAAAGCAAAAGCCGAGGCAGATGCTAAACGCAAAGCCGAGGCAGATGCTAAAGCAAAAGCCGAAGCGGATGCTAAACGCAAAGCCGAGGCAGATGCTAAACGCAAAGCCGA
>NZ_KB849804.1:0-113087 GCF_000369065.1 Acinetobacter haemolyticus CIP 64.3 = MTCC 9819 | reverse complement strand
AAAGCCGAGGCAGATGCTAAACGCAAAGCCGAAGCGGATGCTAAACGCAAAGCTGAAGCGGATGCTAAACGCAAAGCTGAAGCAGATGCCAAAGCAAAAGCCGAGGCGGATGCTAAACGCAAAGCCGAAGCAGATGCCAAAGCAAAAGCCGAGGCGGATGCTAAAGCCGCTGCCGCAAAACAGGCGGAACAAGAGGCAGCCCAGAAAAAAGCTGAATCTAGACGTATTGCTTCAACAGCTAAACGTGATTTCGAACAGAAAATTTACCGTGCTTGGACTATGCCATTAGGCTCATCAGGTCAAAGAGCTAGTGCCCGTGTAACATTAAGTGATAGTGGTGCGGTCTTATCTGTTGTTGTAACAGCAAGTGATCCTGATGTTAAAGCTAGTGTTGAAGCAGCGATACGAGCAGCAGCTCCTTATCCGATGCCAGAAGATCCAGATGCAAGACGTGAAGCTCGAAGCTTTACTTCAAATTTCATAGCAAAATAGTAATAAATGGTTAACGTTACATGCTTGTAATAGCACAAAGCACGTAACTATGTTAAATAATCAACAGCCACAAAAAAACGAGAGCAAGTAATTGTAACTATGGAAAAGACTCGTAAGCATCTCATCGCAATTGCCGTTTTTACTGCAATTAGTACCACTATTCCGATGACAACTTTTGCGCAGCTTCAATTGGAGATTGCAAAAGCACCCGAAAAAGCGCCAAAAATCGCTATTGTTCCATTTACAAATGACAATGCGATCTATCCAATTGTCGAGAGCGATCTGAATCGCTCTGGTCGTTTTACCAGTGCGTCACAGAATTTACCTGCATCTGCCAGTATGAATCAGATTCAGGCAAGTGATTGGCAAAATGCGGGTGTTCCATATGTTGTGGTTGGTCAAAGTAAGGCTATAAATGCCAATACTTTTGAAATTCACTATCAGCTTTACGATGTACAAAAACAACAATACTTACTCAATGAGGTTTTGACTGTCCCTGCTGGTCGTGTACGTCAAGCTGGGCATATGATCAGTGATGCTATCTATCAAGCTTTGACAGGCATCCCTGGTGACTTTAGTGGTCGTATTGCTTATGTACTTCGTAACCAAGCAAATCCAGCACAGCGTTACACCTTACAAATTGCGGACACCGATGGTGAACAACCGAAAACCGTACTTTCATCACGTGATCCTATCCTCTCCCCAACTTGGACGCCTGATGCGAAGAAAATTGCTTACGTTTCGTTTGAAACCAAGCGTCCAGCCATTTATTTGCAAGATCTAGCGACTGGTCAACGTGAAGTACTTGCAAGCTTTAGAGGCTTAAATGGCGCGCCGAGCTTCTCACCTGATGGTCAATCGATGTTATTTACAGCATCGATGCATGGTAATCCTGAAATTTACCAAATGAATTTGAATACACGTCAAGTACAGCGCATGACCAATGATACTGCGATTGATACTGAAGCACGTTATTCGCCAGATGGTAAATCATTTATTTTCACGTCTGATCGCGGTGGTTCTCCACAAATTTATCGCTATACCTTTGCAGATAAATCAGTACGACGACTCACCTTCCGCGGTGCTTTCAATGCACGTGGGACCTTGAGTTCGGACGGAAAAAGACTCGCTCTAGTACATCGCCCAAGTGGAAGCAGTTATAAAGTTGCACTCCAAGATATTAATACGGGGATTACAAATATCTTAACCCCAACCAGCTTAGATGAATCACCAAGCTTCTCACCAAATGGTCAAATGGTTGTTTATGCAACACGCGAAGGTAATCGTGGCTTGCTGTCAATCATGTCTACTGATGGTCGTTTCCGTATGAATTTACCAAGCGAGCAAGGTGAAGTTCGTGAACCTGCTTGGGCACCAAAATAAATTTACTTGATTGGAGAATCACATGAATATGAAATATCTTAGCCTTCCACTCATTGCTGCAACGCTAGTATTTACTGGTTGTGCAAGCCGTAAACCAGCAACAGACATTACTGCAGGAAATACACCAACAGGTACGACAGTAAGTACTGAAGGTTTGAGCGAAGATGCAGCATTAAATGCACAAAACTTAGCTGGTGCATCTGCAAAAGGGGTGACTGCTGCAAATAAAGCATTCTTGGCGAAACGCGTTGTTCATTTTGACTATGACAGCAGTGAGTTATCTAACGAAGACTACCAAACATTACAAGCACATGCGCAGTTCTTAGTTGCAAATGCAAATTCACGTGTAGCTTTGACTGGACATACCGATGAACGCGGTACCCGTGAATACAACATGGCATTAGGTGAGCGTCGTGCAAAAGCAGTTGAAAGCTTCTTAGTAACAAACGGTGTAAATCCTCAGCAGCTTGAAGCAGTTAGCTAGTAAGCGTCCGCTGAATCCCATACCTATTTTTTAATTCGATTTAGGTTTCCAGCAGTGCGGCAGCAATTCTTCAATTTGGGTCACTTTGTGTGTCGGTAACCTTTTCAGCACATCACTTAAATAGGCATACGGATCCAAGCCATTCAGCTTTGCTGACTGGATTAAAGTCATGATGTTTGCCGCTCGCTGACCACTGCGCAGCGAACCTGCAAACAGCCAGTTCTTGCGTCCCAACGCCCAGGGACGCATCTGATTCTCTACCCAATTGTTGCATATCGGTAGATTGCCATCATCCAGATAGCGGCTTAAGGCTGGCCAACGCTTCAGAGTGTAATTGATAGCCTTGGCGGTGGGAGAACTCGATGGCACTGTCAGATGATGTTGGTTGAGCCATTCATATAGTTGTTGCATCACTGGTTGACTATGCTGTTGTCGGTATTCGCGGCGGTCTTCCGCTGTACCATCGGTCTTTTTCCTGAGTTCTGCTTCTATCGCATACAGTTTCTGAATCAGCACTAAGGCCTGTTCAGCAACCTGACTTTTCCCAGTTACATGCAGTTCATGGAATTTACGACGTGCATGGGCCATGCACCCCACCTCAATCACCTGGCCTGATTTAAAACGTGCTTTATAACCACTGTAATCATCACAGACTAGATAGCCCTGCCAGCCTTTCAAGAACTCTTCAGCATGCTGGCCTGAACGACTATCCTGAAAGTCATAGATCACCGCCTGAACTGGATTATACTGTGTGGTGGCATAGGCCCAGACATAACCTTTCTTCGGTTTTTTATTATTCTCACCCATCCGCATGATGGTGACCGGTGTTTCATCTGCATGCAGCACCCGCTGTTGCAGCACCACCTCTTTTAAGGCATTGGCCAGAGGTTCCAGTTCTACACCGCAGCGACCTATCCAGTCAGATAAAGTGGATCTAGAAAGTTCAATTCCCGCCCGCTGATAGATCAGGCGCTGACGGTACAGCGGCAAATGATCGGCATACTTCGATACCAGCACATGGCTGAGCAATTCAGGTGAAGCAATGCCTTTATCAATCACATAGGCGGGCATCGCTTGCTGAGTTAGAGTGTCACACTGATCACAGACCCATTTACCACGCACATGCTGTTCCTTATAGAACTGTGCCGGTCTGAAATGCAGTTTTTCACTGACATCTTCGCCGATACGACGGAGTTGGCAGCCACAAGCACATTGGGTTGATGCAGGTTCATGCTCAATACGGATGGTGTGTAGATGATCTGGCAGTGGTCGACGTTTAGGTTTATTGGTTTTGGCTTTCTGTGTCGCTGCATTGGTTTTATCTGCATTTAGCCGTTCCAGTTCTAGATCAACCGCGGCAATATCTTCTTCAACCGCTTCATCCCACAGATGGATTTGTTTTGCCGTTAAGTGTTCATTCTTTTGGGCGAATTTGTGCTTTTTAAACAGCGCCAGTTCATGCTCGTATTTTTGATTGAGAATAGAAAGATGTTGAACTTTGGCATCCAATTGTTGGTTTGATTGTGCTAGAGACTGATGCTGCAGCGCCAACTGCCTGGTGAATTCCAGCAGTTGTTCATGGGTCAGTTGGCTTAAGTCAGGCAGCGTATTCATGACCGCAGTATGCCTGAGGTCATGAGAAGAATGAAATAGAACGTTTGGAGAATAGCAGAATGGTCGAGCCTGGTTTAAAGCATCGTCACCACCTGCTGTCGTCCAATGCGCTGCCAGGGCAAACCTTGGATCAGTGCCTGTAACTGTTCCGGGCTGAGGGCCACGGTTTCACCTTGGTGAACTTGAGCCCAGTGAAATTTGCCCTGTTCCAGCCGCCGGGCACACAGCCAGATGCCCAATCCATCATGTACCAGCACTTTCATGCGATGGCCACGTTTATTACAGAACAGGTAAGCACAATGCGGTTTGATGTAGCCAAAGGCTCTCACCACCTGAGCCATGGTCGTATCCATACCTGCACGCATGTCCATGGGCTGAGTAGACAACCAGATTTCATCAATGCGGATCATGTTGCAAGTGCCTTGAGTAATTCTGCCAAGGCAGGTATTTCTGATGTCTGCCATTTTAGCTGAATATCATTATTCGTATGAGGCACGGTGATACACAACGTGATCCTCTCATCAATAGGTTGGCTGATTGCAGCAGTGTAAGGCAAAGCAATAAATGCTGGATTCACATGAGTAGGATCCTGCACGGCACCCTCATGATGGCTGAAGATCCTGATCCAACGACTGACAAGGTTGGCATTAATACTATGTTGCAGTGCGACCGAAGCGATCGAGGTATTAGGATTTTTGCAGGCATTGACAATACTGAGTTTGAATTCTTTGCTGTATTTTCGGCGTTTTTTAGCAACAGGAGGTGTTGCTGAATATATATCCATGTTCATGGATTAAGTCCCCACTTGTTTTTAGGTGGGAACTAAATTAAGGCTTATAGGATCGCTTGGTAAGGCTGTGTTAGCCGGATGCTTACGTTAGCTACGGTAAAGAAGCTCCTGTAAACCCAGGTCACAACGAAGCAGCTTGGAAAGAAAACCGTCGTGTTGAGATCAACTACGAAGCTGTGCCACCTTTATTAAGATAAATAAGTTTAATAAAAAATGCTCACATTATGTGAGCATTTTTTATGTTTGAGATGAGGTATCATCATCGTTAGGCTGCATTGATTCTATCAAGTCATGCTTATTAAACTTTTTATATTCAGGCTTTGCCTCATACTCTTTCCAAGCATCCTTGACACATTCTTTAGAAATTTCATCTAAATTAATTGGCTCACCTGCAGTAGGTGTTGCCTCAAAAGTCTTAGTTGACATTTTCGATCTCCAACGTCCTGTTTAATATCCAATCAACATAGCATGTAATGCCATACTTGTAATCATAAAAGCAACATAAATAAAGTAAGATAATTTTTATTTTATAGCGATCTCATCTAGAATAGGCGCATTCTTTTTTATCCATTTCTGACACAGCTAAATTGGAGCTATTAAAAATGTCAAACCTAACTTTGTCTCAATATTTAGAACAACAAAATGGGAATTTGACTCCAGAATTGGCTCAAGTCATCGCAACAATTGCTGAAACCTGCAAGACTATTGATCAAGCATTACAAAAAGGCGCTTTAGCTGGAATTCTAGGAAGTGCGGGCAATGAAAATGTTCAAGGTGAAACTCAAAAGAAATTAGATGTAATTTCTAACGATTATTTAATCGATGCGTTAAAAGTACACCCTCAAGTCGGTGGGTTAGCATCTGAAGAGTTGGATGATTTTACCCCTGCTCAAGAAAATGGAAAATATTTAGTGTTATTTGATCCACTAGATGGCTCTAGTAACATCGATATTAATATGTGTGTTGGTACGATCTTCTCGATCTTGCCCGCAAAAAATGCAGTAACTCAGTCTGCCGACTTTATGCAAGCTGGTATCGAGCAAGTCGCTGCAGGCTATGTTCTTTATGGTCCATCAACCATGTTGGCGCTTACAGTCGGTGCAGGCGTGGTGTTCTTTACTTTAGATCCAAACTCACAGACATTTTTATTGACCACTGAAAATGTACAAGTGTCAGCGGATACTCAAGAGTTTGCAATCAATGCATCAAATCAACGTCATTGGGAAAATCCTGTAAAACGTTATATCGATGAGCTATTAGCAGGGAAAACATCAGTACGTGAAAAAGATTTCAACATGCGCTGGGTTGCATGTATGGTAGGTGATATTCATCGTATCTTATGTCGTGGTGGGATTTTCCTTTACCCATATGATTTGAAAGATCCGAAAAAAGCAGGACGTTTACGTCTTATGTATGAAGCCAACCCGATGAGCATGTTAATTGAGCAAGCAGGCGGTGCTTCTACAACAGGTCGAGTTCGCATCATGGAAATCCAGCCAACTGAGCTTCATCAGCGTGTACCTGTTATTATTGGTTCTAAAAATGAAGTTCAACGTGTAACGAGCTATCATTCATAACTTAATTACTTCGGGCATCATGTAATCTTGATGCCCTTTCGGATGTTCTTCTTATGGCGGTTATCTTTTTAGAATCAAAAGACAATGCAAAAATTAAACATTTGCGTGGCTTAATTGAACTCAATAGTGCTCGAAAAAAACACCAACAAACCGTTTTAGAAGGTAGTCATCTTTGCATTGCATGGTTGCAACAACAGAAAAAAATATTCTCTCTATTTACAACCGAACAAGCGCTTGCACATACAGATCTACAAAAAGTGATGGAGCTACATCAAGGTCATGTTTTTGTGATTAGCGAAGTACTCTATAAAGATCTAAGCACTCTAGGCACGACGCTTCCCTGCTTAGCCATTATTGATCTACCTAAAACAGCATCAACAATTGACTTTGGTGTTGATACCTTGATTTTGGAAAATATCCAAGACCCTGGAAATGTGGGGACATTATTACGTTCAGCAGCCGCAGCCAATATCAAACAAATCATTTGTACGCAAGGCTCTGCAACACTTTGGTCCCCAAGAGTGCTAAGAGCTGGCATGGGTGCTCATTTTAGTTTGAATTGTTTTGAAAACATTCAGCTCAATGAAATTCTTCCAAAATTTCAGATCCCTGTTTTTGTCACCAGCTCACATAGATCAACGAGTCTATATTCCAAAGATTTGACCCAATCATGCGTATGGATTTTAGGGAATGAAGGTCAAGGTGCAAGTGAGTATGCACTTGAACATGCTCAAGCTGTAACAATTCCTCAACCGGGGGGACAGGAATCTTTAAACGTTGCAATCGCAGGTTCAATCTGCTTTTTTGAGATGGTCCGTCAACGTCTATAAAACGTTAAATTACATTAAAGCCGATTTTTTGTTGGAAAAATCTATTACACTACAAAAAATAATTGCTTAAGTTGTCAACGCATCCACCATTTTCAACGTTATATGATTAATGAATTGATAATAATGGTGGGTTTCCATGACAGGATTTTCCATCTCTATGGATTTAGCACCGAAACAGGCTCAAACTGGCAACAGTACTGATACCAGTACCGTTGAACAACGTCTTCGTTTTTTTATGCAAGATGTGACTGGTCGTGCGCTTGTAATGATGGAAAGTGCTACACAAGGGCAACAAGGGATCGCAATGGATTTAGTGCAAGAAGCATTTATTTCTTTGCATAAATCATATGCAGATAAAAGTACTGAAGAATGGTACCCTCTGTTCTATACGATCCTTAATAATAAACTACAAGATTGGAGACGTAAGGAAGCACGCCGCGCAAATCCATTTTCTTTATTTAAAAAAATTAATTTAGATGATGATGAAGAAATTACTGATATCATTGATGAATCTACACCGAATCCATTTGAGTTTCTTGATCAAGAAGTCACAATGGATGAAATTCAAGAAGCCATTCATCAGTTACCAGTTCGCCAACAACAAGCATTTATGCTGAGAGCTTGGGAGGGTTTCGACACGATGACCACTGCTCAAATTATGGACTGTAGTGAAGGTAGTGTAAAAACACACTATCACCGTGCAATTCAGGGGCTCCGAGTTGCTCTCGCGCATTTAAATCCACATACGGGAGGATCATCAAATGAATAAAGATGAGTTCACTAAACAAGTGACTTCCAAACTTGATCAACTTGCAAAAGAACAGCAGCACAATAAGCTCATGGTGATGAATCATGTTTTGGATAGTGTCCAAAAGAAACCAACGTCTTATTACAGCATTTGGAAAATGTCTGGTTTTGCATTAGCTGCTGCAATTACAGGTATTGTGATTTTACCAAACTCTTTACAATTGACTGATAAACCACAAAACCAAGTTGTGATTAATCCAAAACTGTCCCCTCAAATGGTTGAAGATATGGAAATGTTAATGGTCTTGGGCGAGGATAAGGTTCGACATGGCAGCTAAAAGATTAGCACTTGTTGTATGTACAGTCGGCTTATTACAGACGAGTTTTGCTGGCTCAGATCGCTTTTGGCCATTTTCCAAGCCAGTTAAAACAACGACAGAAGAAGCATGGGATGATTTATCCCCAGAAGAGCAACGTGCGCTTATAAAGCGATATCAAACGCTTAAAGAGATTCCTAACGATCAAAGCTCTCAACTACAACAACGCATGGAGTGGTTTACTCAACTCCCCGATGATGAAAAACAAAAAATGCGTGATGTATGGCAGAGAATGAGCACACAAGAACGTAGCACCTTACGTAAACGCATGCAAAATGCAAGTTTAGAAGAGCGAGTAAATATTAGAGAAGAATATTTAACTAAATATTCTGAACACTAAATAACTTTTGTTTACTAAAAAAAATAGCGCCATATGGCGCTATTTTTACATTGATCTTACTTTTTAAAACGGCGATAAGTTAACAAACCTAGTAGACCAAATAATGATAGAAGTGTTGTACTTCCTCCACCGCTATTCGCATTACGTTTATTATCTGTTGGGTTTTGTTGCACAAAGATTTGAAATGCAAAGCGCCCCTAATTGAGCCAAATTTAAGGCGTAACTTGGGTAAGTGGTCGACCTAATTCCGTAAACCTGTTGAGGACTGCTACACGTGCATGAATTTCATTCACCTGACTAGGAAAGCTTCTTGCCATTAATTTATCGCCTAATAATTTAATGCAATGCATCTTGGTTTCCACCAAACTTCGTCGATGATAGCCTGACCATTTTTTCCATAGTCTCCTGCCTAAACGTTTAACTGTTCGAAGTAATTCATTTCGTTCTAGCGAGCTGATCTTTGTATCTTTCCATGGTTTCGCATTTTTTCTAGGTGGAATCACCGCATGCGCTTGCCGATCTGCAATGACCTGACGGCATTGCTTGGTGTCATAAGCTCCATCGGTATAAACAGAGTCAATCTGCTCATCTTGTGGAATCTGATCGAGTAAATCACCAAGCACTTGTGAATCACTGACATTATTTGTAGTGAGTTGAATAGCGCGTATTTGAAGGGTTTCAGCATCTATACCAATATGTAGTTTACGCCATTGGCGACGATATTCAGGTCCATGTTTCTTGCGTTTCCATTCGCCCTCACCTAGAAACTTCATGCCTGTAGAGTCTATGAGTAGATGCAGCCCATCGCTACTTTTTTGGTAGCTGATTGCAATATCAATATGCTTTTGTCTTCTACAAAGCGTACTGTAATCTGGTGCGGTCCAATTTAATCCACAAAGTTTAATCAGACTTTGCACAAAGCCAGTGACCATACGTAAAGATAGACGGAATAAGGATTTAATCATTAAGCAGCATTGGATAGCTGCGTCGGAGTAGGTTTGATTTCGCCCTTGTTTGCCTTTTGATGGAGCATACCATTGCGTAGCAGGATCAAACCAAATGGCAATATTTCCGCGACTCATGAGTGCTCGGTTATATGCGGGCCAATTGGTTGTGCGGTAGATTTTGTGTGTAGGCTTCTTCATTTGAAAATTATATCGCTGAAAAAGCTTTTACAGATAGGTTTGTGCAACAAAGCCTCTGATCATTAAAGTCCGTGCTTGCGGCTGTTGCTATAGTCATTGGTGCTTTAATTTCTAACTGACTATTTAATTTATATTCTTGATCTCGCTTCAATATAATTGTAGAGCTAGAACTTTCATCACCACATCCGTTGTAGCCATTTTTATATTGATCTTCAGTTCGATTATTTAAAAAGAGTATAGCTTCACGTAATGAACAAACGGAATCATTTTTGTCTTCATCCACTAATGTCGTAACAAGAATATCTGCTGAATATGCATGTCCAGTAATCGCAAATAAAGCACAGGCAAGCGTCCGCTTGAGCATACCGTTCTCCTTCTATTTTCATTTTTCTAGGTATTGCAAAAATCCGATTTTGCAACCACATCCTTTGTGCGTACTTTGTCACAGCTCTCGAAATTACTCAAGAAATTTTATGCTATTGCCGATATTCATCAATCAATGCATAAATTTGTTTCAATGTGGTGTTAGATAGCTTGGTTTTTTCACCTTTTAGCATTTTTTCTAATTGAGCCAATGTCTGTAAAAGAATCGAAGCTTGATGAGGACCATTGTGCAATAAGTAGTCCACAATTTGCTGATCAAAATGAATGCCTCGACGTGTCATCACAGATTGTAGTAATGCCTGCCGATCAACAAAAGAGCTTCCGTTTGGCGCTTTTACGCTCACAGCCTGTGTTAATCTTGATTGCAAATCGGGAAGCTCTAATTTCAACTCAATCGGCGCAACTCTAGATGAAAAAACCAATTGTCCCTCATGGTTATTCATCAAATGGAAAACTGCTTTTTGCCAATGAGGCACTCCACTAATTGCATCAATATCATCTAATGCCACTAAATCATAAAACTCTAAAGCAGTAATTGCTTCAATTGGTGCATCTAATAAAGCCAGCAAAGAAACCTTTATGGCTGGACGCCCCAGCTCTAGATATGAATCACAAATCGCTGATAATAAATGGCTTTTTCCTGTTCCAGCACCACCATAAATATACAGACGGCTAACCAACCCTGTATGTAGTTGTCTCACTGCATCAACTACAGGTCCCCAACCCGGCCCCGAAAAATCACTAATTCGGGCATCCAGTTGTGGTTCAATATCCAGTTGTAATTGACGCATAGAGTTAATTTGTTCCCCGCTTACTTGGAGTCATCTTTTAGATTAGAAGTCTCTGTATCTTGAGAGTTTTTTATTTCAAGATCAAGCTCTACTTGATCGGTTTCAACACTGATATGTTGTGGCATACTTTCAACGACAACCATTTCTTGGGGAAGTCCATAGAATCTGCTTTTTTCATAATTGTCTCGAGCATGTCTGAGTAATACAACAATCACAGCCGCGACAGGCAATGCGATCAACATTCCAAGAAAACCTGCGAGTTTCGCACCAGCTAAAACAGCAAATACTACCGCAACTGGAGACAAACCAATTTTATCTCCGAGTAGGAAAGGTTGAAGAATATAGCCTTCCACCATTTGCCCAACAAGAAAAACAGCTCCAACCAAAAGCAGTTGTGTCCAATCTAGTCCAAACTGAAATAAAGTTGCTATAACTGCAGCAATAATCCCAACGGCAAAACCAAGATATGGAATGATACTTGCCAGACCTGCGACCATCCCTATAATCAGCCCCACTTCTAAGCCAATAAGTTGCAGTCCTACAGCATAGATCACCCCTAATAAAAGCATCACTAAAAACTGACCTTTTACAAACGCACCTAATACACTATGGCATTCGCGGATAATTTTTAAAGTAGATGCTTCATATGGACGTGGAATCAAGCGACGTAAACTTTGCAGCATTCTTTCCCAATCCAAAAGGAAATAGAAAGAAATAATCGGGATCAAAATAATAATCCCACCAATTTGGATAAAATTTAGACCTGATTGTGCAAGACGTAGAGCAAAGGTTTGAATGCTATCTGAGCTATAATTTGTTTGTACATATTCCATCACGACTTTTGAGATTTGATCAGTGTCAATTTCCATTGGAACCAAATCAAAAGTTTCAGACATCCAAGGTAGAAACGTTGCATTTACCCAATGAATACCTGCTGGAATGCTATCCCGTGCATAAATCAATTGTTTCCATACAAGAGGAGCCAGGAACCATAAAACAACGGTTAGTGTCACACCAATACCGATAAATACCACACTAATCGCTAACCAACGTGGTAGCTTGATCTTCACTAAGACGTCAACCAGTGGACTAAAAAAATATGCAATCAAAAACGCACCAACAAACGGGATCACAATCGGCTTGAGTAGATAAAGCACCCAAAGCAATAATGCGATCCCAGCGAGGATAAAGATACGGCGGAGTACCAGATCTTGCATAAAATTTAACCTTTGTTCGTGTAATCGTTATAAATGGAAAAAATTTTTAATAAAGATAGCATTTTCGAGCATAAATAACATAAGAGTTTCGTATATTCAGGTTATAATCTGCCGCCAATGCGGAGACTTCACTATGAGCAACTCAACTTCTACCCCAAATACTGGTTTAAGCTACAAAGATGCGGGCGTCGACATTGAAGCGGGCGACGCACTGGTCGATCGTATCAAATCTGTCGCAAAACGCACCACTCGTCCTGAAGTCATGGGCGGTCTAGGTGGTTTTGGCGCACTATGCAAAATTCCAAAAGGTTATGAAGAGCCTGTATTGGTTTCAGGAACTGACGGCGTAGGTACAAAATTACGCTTAGCCCTCAATCTCAATCGTCATAACACGATTGGACAAGATCTTGTCGCAATGTGTGTAAACGATTTACTGGTTTGTGGTGCAGAACCTTTATTCTTCTTAGATTACTATGCAACTGGACATTTGAATGTAGATGTTGCAGCCAACGTTGTAACGGGTATCGGTAAAGGTTGTGAGCTTGCTGGTTGCGCACTGGTCGGTGGTGAAACTGCTGAAATGCCGGGTATGTATGAAGGTGAAGATTACGACCTTGCTGGTTTCGCAGTAGGTGTCGTTGAACAAAGTAAGATCATTGACGGCACTAAAGTCAAAGCCGGTGATGTTTTGATCGGTGTAGCATCAAGTGGTGCTCACTCAAATGGTTATTCATTACTACGCAAAATCTTAGATGTTAAGAATGTAGATTTAACTCAAATCGTTGATGGTCGCCCACTCGCTGATGTTGCAATGGAACCAACGCGCATTTATGTAAAACCTGTTTTAGAACTGTGCAAACAAGTTGACGTGCATGCAATGGCACATATCACAGGTGGTGGTTTACCAGGTAACCTTCCTCGCGTCCTTCCGAATGGCGCTCAAGCTGTCATTGATGAATCAAGCTGGGAATGGTCTGAGTTATTCCAATTACTACAACGCGAAGGCAATGTAGAACGCTTCGAAATGTATCGCACATTTAACTGTGGCGTGGGTATGGTCATTGCGGTTGATCCTAGTGAAGCAGATAAAGCAATTGAAGTCTTAAATGCACAAGGTGAAAAAGCTTGGAAGATTGGTCATATCCAAGAAAATGCTGAATCTGTTGAAGGCGCTGACGAAAAAATTCGTGTGATCTTTGCATAATGAGAATTGCGGTCCTTGTCTCTGGCAACGGTAGCAACCTACAAGCCCTGATAGATGCAAATTTGTCAGGGCAAATCATTGGTGTCGTATCCAACAAAGCTGATGCTTATGCATTACAACGTGCCAAAGACGCCAATATTGCAACCGCAGTCATTTCACATAAAGACTTTCCAACTAGAGAAAGCTTTGATGAAGCAATGCATCAACAATTGATCGCATGGCAAGTTGATCTTGTGATCCTTGCGGGCTTTATGCGGATTTTAACCCCAAACTTTGTCAGTAAATGGCAAGGTACGATGTTGAATATCCATCCATCTCTGCTGCCTTTCTATAAAGGTGTTAATACACATCAACGTGTGTTAAATACTGGAGATCGCCTGCATGGTTGTACGGTTCATTTTGTAACAGCAGAATTAGATGCTGGTCAAAGCATTGCACAATCTGCAATTCAAGTCAGTCTAAATGACACGGTAGAAAGCTTAGCGCAACGGGTACACCAACTTGAGCATTTCATTTACCCTCAAGTTGTACAATGGTTTTGTACGGGTCAGTTAACTTGGAAAAATGGTCAAGCCTACTTCAATCAAAAACCATTAACTCAACCCATTCAGTTTGCACAATGGTGATTTAACCATAACCAGCAAATTCCGATTTGCTGGTTAATGCTGTCCATTATCTCTTAACAATTAAGCTTTTGACCTTATCTACCGTTTCCAATGGATGTTCTAAGGGGAACATATGACCACCCTCGACAACTGAAAAAGGAATACCTAATTTCTTTTGTGCAACTTGAGGAAATTTTTCTTTTAAGAAAACACTGTCACGACCAACCACTAAATGGACTGGAACGGGCGGTTTTGGCATCGGCAACCACCACATCGAAGGTGTAGTTCTAAATAATCCAACTTCATCCGCTTTGGGAATCGTCAATGTCACCCCACCTCTTTGCGGATCATTGGTTAATGCATAGTCAATATACGCTTGAAAACAGTCAGGATCAAAATGTTGGTAGAAACCTCTTGAACCAAGCAATTCGGCAGCTTGTTCACGTGACTCCCAATGATCTCGACGGCGAGCCGATAGACCTGCTGGAGTGATCTTGTCGACTAGTTTAGGCTTAAAAATTTTAGCCAGATGAAAAACAAAAGAAGCCTTACCAATAATTAAAGGTGGATCCAGCATAATCACTTGAGAAAATAACTCAGGACGACGATAAGCTGCCATCAATGTCAGCACCGAACCTAAAGAATGTCCTAAACCAATCACCTGTCGCCCTTGTGCTTGTTGCACAACACTATCAATTACTTGGTCTACCAAATGTGACCAGCCATCTGTGATGGGATAACGCTTATCTGTTCCTATCTCAGCAACATAAATAATGTCGTATTGATCTTCCAATTGCTGAAAAAGCTTTTGATAAACTTTAGATGGAACCCCATTGGCATGGGCAAAATGAATAATAGGTTTCATAACAGTCTTTTTTAAGCGTATAGATTGATAAAGTATCTTCCACTTAAACAGTGTAGCAACCAAAAAGGAAGAACTGAGTAGTTATTTTTGAAAAAACTAGGGCTGCAATGAAGTACAGCCCTGAAGATTAAAATATTTTAGCGGCGTTATTGTATTTTTGCGTTTTGTTGAGTCTGAAGTTGATCTGCAAGTGAACTACTAATTCCCTCGCCGATCTTTGCCCCCATACGCCCTAAAATAGACTCGAAAGGATTACGCTGAACAGTATAATCAACTTTTTGACTCACATTTAGATCACGCATTAATGTCGTCATACTACCACTACGGTCCGCGACACCTAAGGCAACTGCCTGTTCACCTGTCCAAAATAGACCTGAGAAAATTGCAGGATCATTCGATTTCAAACGTTTGCCACGACCTTCTTTAACCGCATTAATAAAATGAGCATGCACATTATCCAATACTGATTGCACATGCTGTTTTTGTGCTGGATCAAGCGGTTTAGTCATACTCAAAATATCTTTATTACTACCTGAGGTTAAAGTACGATCCTCTATCCCAAGCTTTTGAGCCAATCCGCTTAAACCATAATTTGGCATAATGACACCGATTGATCCCACCAAACTCGATGGATTGACAATAATCTCATCTGCTGCTGAAGCAATATAATAAGCACCCGAAGCACCCATATCACCAATCACAGCATAGACCTTCTTATCAGGATGTTGTTTCTTCAGGTAACGGATTTCTTGCCAAATTTCATCAGATTGCACAGGAGAGCCGCCTGGTGAGTTGATATTCAAGGCAACTGCTTTACTACCACTTGCCTCAAAAGCACGTTTGAGTGCCTTATTTGTATCATCACTGTTTACAGTAGAAGAACCGCTGGAAGAGTCGATCGTTCCAATAATATCCACAACTGCCAAATGATCACTGGTAATATTGGTCGTTGTTTTCGTCGAAGACGTCGAACACCCTTTACCCATTGCAATCAACACGAAAAGTAAATATGCAAAACCTAGGAATTTAAAAAAGATACTCCAACGTCGGCTTCGACGCTGCTCTTCGACAGAAGCCAATACGGCCTTTTCTAAAATCTGCCATTCTTTGCCTGTCACATTATTCGGATTTGTGGGTTCATTTTGTGGTTTTGGTGGCCAATCGGACATAAGACTCCAATCCAATATATTTTAAAAGTGGCTTTATTATATACGCTGATTTGAGCAAAACTGTTTAAATAACTTATTTTAACTTATAATTATTTTTTACCTTATACTCTCACTTTGTAATTTTTCGCATTTAAAATACATGGCTCAATCAAAATCTAGCAACACTAGTTACCGTCTAATCAAATTTCTGAGTCGCCAGCCGATTCAACTAGGACGTTTCTTTGCACGTATGCTTGCTGGATTTCTCACGAGTTTTCAACTTTCTAAGATATCAAAAATTATTAGTCTAAATATACAGATTGCTTTCCCGAATATGGATCTACAGCAACGACAACAGTTGACCAAAAAAGCAATTCAAAATGAATTAACCTCATACTTTGAATTTTTAAGTATTTGGGGTTCTTCTAATCAAAGAAATATTCAACGCATTCAAAATGTATCTGGTGAGCAGTATTTACATGAGGCATTGGCTGAAAAAAAAGGAATTGTTTTGATCGTTCCACATTTCGGAACTTGGGAAGTCATGAATGCCTGGCTTTCTCAATACACAGAAATGACGATTCTCTACAAACCTGTTAAAAATCCTGATGCAGATCGTTTTGTGCGAGAAGCGCGCAGTCGTGAACAGGCACATCTAGTACCAACAGATGAAAGTGGTGTCCGTCAAATCTTTAAAGCATTAAAACAAGGCGGCACAACTGCTATCCTACCTGATCACACACCTGATCATGGCGGAGAAATGATCAATTATTTTGATATTCCTGTCGCTTCAAGTAGTTTGAGTGCAAAGTTAATTCAAAAAACTAAGGCAAAGGCACTACTCATTTATACAATGCGTAATGATCAAGATGGCTTTGATATGTATATTGAGCCGATTGACCCTCAAATTTACCAAGGTAGTGCCGAAGATGGAACATTAATTATTCACCAGACTTTAGAACAATTAATTAAACGCTATCCTGATCATTATCACTGGAGTTACAAACGCTTTAGTGCCAATAAAGAATTAAAAAGAATCTATGACATAGATGAAAATCAAGCATTAGCCAAAGTTGCAGAAGTTCGCCATTTAACTAAGCAAGCATCAATTACTTAGGCTATTTTTGGATAACCATTTTCTTTTTTGTCGATGCTGTAGCAACACCCCATCATGATTATTCATCATAAAGCTAATCGTACCCGCATCTGCTGTATTTAATATTGGAATATTTAAGTGCTGCAATCGTTTCAAAACCTCCTGACTGGGATGTCCGTAACGATTATTAAATCCCGCAGAAGCAATTGTAAGTTTGGGCTGGAGGGTTGCCAAAAATTCGTAAGCAGAGCTATGCTTACTGCCATGATGACCAAGAATTAACACATCGACTTTTAAATCTGGATACTGCTGTAACAATTTATATTCGGTTTCCCAGCCTGCATCCCCCATAATCAAAAAGTTCTGATAAGTTTGAGCATCTAAAAATTGCACATAGAGCACACAAGAATATTCATTTTTCTGATATTTCGCATAGCTCAATTCATTGGCTCGAGGAAATAAAACTTGGATGTTGATGTTTGGAAATGACGACTGTTGACCTTGTTGGCAAAATGAAAAATTCTCCTTAAATTGCATTTTTTCATACTTTTCATTCGATTGAACCAAATCAATTTCAAAACTATTCTGAATCGACGTAAATGCTCCACTATGATCTTGATCCAAATGAGATAACACAACATGTTCCAATCGCCGAATACCTTGCTGACGTAGAAAAGGAATAACCACTCGCTCCCCGATACTGAATTTGGTTTCATCAAATGATCCACCAGTATCAATCAGGAGATTACCTTTGGTATGTTGTACTAAGACAGCTTGTCCTTGACCAACATCTAATACGTGCAATGCTTCGGGTTGAGCTTTTACACCCCATAATATCGGTAAGAAACAGACAGCAGCCCAAAACTTTGGAACAATACCTCTAGGCAAAAACAATAGAAAAATACCGATAATTAAACTCACCATCATCCAAGGGGTGAAACTTATCCCATACAACTGCGGCGAAATCGATTGAAGTACATCTAAAATCAGCATCAAGAATGACAAAAACACATCATTCATTTGAAATAACCACTGCCCTAATGTAGGAATAATTAACCACACACATGCAGCTAGAATATCTAAAGGAACAATACAAGCACCTAACAATGGGATAGCAATAAGATTAGTTAAGGGGGCAAACCATGAAACTTGCTGAAAGAAAATCAAAACCAAAGGCAATAACGCGACAAAAATTTTCCATTGCGATTCAATCAGAATATGACTGCCCCAGATCATTTTTTGTTTAAATGTTAAATTTACATTTTGTGGTAACTGTATAATCGTCTGATAGATTCTTATCAAAATAAAACACGCGCCATAAGATAACCAAAATGCAGCAGATAAAATGCTAAATGGATCTAAAACTAACAATAAGCTCGCACTATAAACCAACACACTAAATGCCTGAATCGACTGTCTTAAGCACATAAAAGTACTGACAATGCTAACGGTTAATAATGTTCTCATTGCTGGAATCTCAAAACCAACAAATGCCACATATAGCAAGACACTAAAGATAAAGGGCAACAATAGTAGTAATTGTCGAGGTTGCTTCAAATAGATGCTTGGGCAGTAGCGCTGAATCAACTTTTGTAATGACCAAGTCAGTATCAATGCAAATACCAACACATGTGGTCCAGAAATAGCCAATAAATGTGAAATCCCAAGGTGTTGAAATTGTTGTTTTACGGCATCAGATAAAAGACTCTCATCCCCTGTGAGCAAAGCCAATAGCAACCCTTTATGTTGGAATGCTGATGCCTGTAGCATTTGTCGAAAAGCCAAACGCTTTTTTTCAACAGCTAATAAGAATATGGCCCAATGAGATTGTTGTTGTTGCAAATGATGATGATAACCCAGCTGATAGAGTTCATCTTCATGAATAGGCTGAATATTTCGTACAGAAAATCCCGACTGCACATTTTGTTGTAAAAACCATTTTTCCAGATCGAATGCACCAGGGACGGCATAACTATGGGCGGGTCGAATTTGCCCAGATACACGATAGTAATGACCCAATTGAAATTCTGGCTCTACTTTAGATGTGTCTTTTTCTTTTCTTAAATGAAGAAACCAATTCACACTTTGTGCATGTCGATTCAAAACCTCAGCAACTTGTTTCTCGCCATTTTCATTCAGTTCACTGATCTTTTTGATATAAACAATCGCTTCAAATGTTTCAACATTTTGTTCTTTAAAAATAAGACGTTGTTGTAATTGAATATCAGCATAATGATAACCTGTGCAAAATAATGCCCAAGTCGCACTGATTAAAAGCAAGGCTTTATAAGTAGGATAATGAAAATACTGCTTTTTCCAATAAAATCCGAAACCAAAGATCGCGAATGCAATAATCAGCCAAAGCCACCATGTAGATGTAATGATCGGGAAATGCATTCCCATAAGTGCGATACCCGCAACCCACCCCAATAAAATAATTTTTAGCATCAATGATGAATTTAATTTTGATTTTTCTGTGGGCAAAATTAAAGCCCTTTTTCAGGGCTTTAACAAGAGCTTAAATCAATAATTTATGGTTGTTCAATCCATAAACCATCTTGCATATGTAAAATTGAATCTGCCGATTGTGCCAATTGCTCATCATGGGTCACAATTAACATCGCCATATTGAGTTCATTTTTCAAGTCCGTCAATAATTCAAAAACACTCAATGCTGTTTTCCGATCCAAGTTACCTGTTGGTTCATCTGCGAGTACAACAGCGGGCTTAGTCACCAAAGCACGAGCAAGTGCCACACGTTGACGTTCACCACCAGATAACTCACCAGGCTTATGTTCCATACGATGTGACAAACCCACGCGATCCAATAAATACTCTGCTTGAGCTTTAGCAGACTTATATTGCACATCACCACGGAACATCAGTGGCATCGCTACATTTTCTAAGGCTGAAAATTCAGGTAACAAATGATGGAATTGATACACAAAACCTAAATATTGATTCCGTTTGAAACCACGGTCAGCTTCACCCAAATTATCGAAACGCTGTCCTTGCAAGAATACTTGACCTTGTGAAGGTTGCTCTAAGCCACCCAAAACATGCAATAAAGTACTCTTACCCGAGCCACTTGCTCCAACAATTGAGACAAACTCACCCGCATTTACTTGAAGTGATAAACCTTTAATGACTTCAACTTTACTTTTGCCATCATCAAAATGCTTATAAATTTCTTTAGCTTCTAAAACAATCTTACTCATAACGCAGCGCCTCAGCAGGTTGAACTTTAGCTGCACGTAATGCAGGGTAAATCGTTGCCAAGAAACTTAATAATAGTGACACGATCACGATCACAACCACATCTTGCCATCTGAGATATGACGGTAAGTAATGAACAAAATATGCATCAAATAGATTTAACCCTAAAACAGTATTAAACCAAGAAATGATGTCACTAATGGTCAATGCTAAAGTCACCCCTAAAATTGTCCCCGCAATTGTCCCAATGACACCAATCACAGTACCCTGCACCATGAAAATTTTAGTAATCATAGACGGCGAAGCACCGAGAGTCCTTAGAATAGCGATATCTGATTTCTTATCAGTCACTACCATCACCAAAGATGAAACGATATTAAATGCCGCGACAACAATAATAAGGAATAGAAGCAAACCGACTAAGGTTTTTTCCATTTGAATCGCATTGAACAGATTACCGTGGGTATATGTCCAATTAGATGCGTAAAAATTGCTCGGTAATTCACTAACTATTTCATTTGCTACTTTAGGCGCTGCAAAAATATTATCTAACTTTAAACGGATACCCTGTGCACCATCTGGTAAACGTAATAAAGTTGAAGCATCGTTCAACGCAATATAACCCACCATTGAGTCTACTTCTGCACCCACACTAAAGATACCGACAATCTTGAAACGTTTAAAACGCGGTACCACACCAGCAGGTGATGGTGTTGCTTCAGGAAGAACCAAAGTAACATTGTCATTTAGCCCCAAACCAAGTGCATCCGTCATGTCCTTTCCAAGAACAATACCAAACTCACCCTTTTGTAAGGCATTTAAGTCACCTGTCACCATATGATTTTGGATAATTGAAACCTGTTTTTCATATTCTGGTTCTATACCCGTGACCATAATCCCCGCGACCTGCCCATGAGCAGTCAACATCCCCTGCAATTGTGTGAAAGGTGCTACACCCGTGACATGTGGATGACTCTCAACTTTTTTTGCAAGTTCTGGCCAATCTGTTAAAATTTGAGTAGAAGAAACAGTAGCTTGTGGTACCATTCCGAGGACACGAGTTTTTAATTCTCGATCAAAACCATTCATAACAGATAAAACTGTAATGAGAACAGCAACGCCGAGAGTCAAACCAATCATGGAAACCAAGGCGATAAAAGAAATAAAATGATTACTCCGCCGAGCACGAGTGTATCTCAACCCTATATACAGCGAGATTGGCTTAAACATACCATCTAGTCCGAGGTGATTTATTATGGAAAATGCACAACATCATCTTGTTGACGACAACACTGAACGTCGCGTGATGTCTCGTATTGATGCTGTGTTGAGAATCAACTATCAAATCATTCCAGATGATGTTGCACTGAATGATCCGTATGACTCTCATTTTGTATTACCGCGCTATTTTCTACTACTTGCTGAATTAGATCAATTTGATCATGCATTTCGCTACGAATTAGAACAATTAAATGAAAAAGATCAACAAATTGCTCGCATCTTATCCCTTTTTAATCAAAAATTAAATCTGATTACAGGTTCTTTTTACGACAATATCGTACAATCTCAATTGCCTGTACCTGAACAAGTCAATTTTTCGGAAAATGGTTTAAGTTTCTTTAGCGCTCAGGATATTAACGAAGGGACTTATATTCATATTACCTTGAGTCATCCTGAGAACTATTTTCATATCGCTGCGACCGCACAGGTTGCACATAGTACCGCAGATGAACAAGGTAAATTCCGCATCGGTGCGTATTTTATTACTTTAAATCCACAAGACCGTGCAAAACTTGCAGCTAGTATTCAACAAGCGCAACGGGATGAAATCAACAGCTAATTAAATGATTAAACTCAAGTGCTTAGTCGCTTGTGTGTTCTTAAATCTTTATAAAAATAAAGCAATAAACCAAACAAAATAATACTAGCGCCCACAAAAACCTGTGCTGATAATTGTTCATGATTGAGATAGGCACCTATCAAAATCGCAAGCATCGGCGTCATTACTGTGGTTAAAGATAATGTCGTTGCTTGTAGGTTTTGAACCAGTTTGAAATAACAAAACATTGCAATTAACGAAGCCATGATTACCGTATAAGTCAACGCCAATAACGATTTTGCAGATGGAATCTCTGTAGGTGCAAATTGCCAGATCCAAGGCAGTAATAACAAGGCAAAAAATGTCGAAACGAATATCGAACCTGTTGCCTGTGCCATGGGCTGTACAATCGCATTGATCTTTTTGACCCAAAAGATAGAGAGTGAATAAGAAAAAACACTGAGTAACATCAATAAGATTCCAAGCGGTTGTACATGTTTTTGATTCCCACTCAGACAAATCATTGTTAATCCAATAACTGACGTCCCCATCCCCAACCATTGTAGCGTTGCTAATTTTTGTTGAAAACCAAATCGTCCAATTAAACCCGCCATAATCGGTGCTAGGCCAAACATTAATGCAATCAAACCTGAGCTTAGATAAGCCGTAGCTGCATAAGTAAAAATTTGCGAACCAATCAAACTGAGTGACCCTGCAACATAGCTTAACCACGCCAACTTATGCATGGGAAATTTTACGTTTAAACAAAGTAGAACCGTAATTGCCAATGGCAAGGCAATCAAAAAACGTAACAGTAATGCCCACATTGGATGAAGATCAGAGACACTCCAAACAATCGCTAAAGGTGTTGAAGCCCAAATAAAGACCAACAACCCATAAGTCAGCATTAAGTTAAGACGAGATGGCATAGATTGCTCAACACGCGGTTTTGCGTTTTTGTTTTAGTATTGTTTGGTCTAAAGCACTCGAAAATTCGCGTTTATCTCGCTCAGAAATTGGAGGTGGACCACCTGTTTGTACCCCAGCACCACGCAAGGTATCCATAAAATCACGTAAATGTAATCGAGCTTTGACATTTGCAGTGGTATAAATTTCACCTCGAGGATGAATTGCAATTCCACCCTTCTCAATCACTTGTGCTGCAAGCGGAATATCTTGTGTAATGACAATATCGTGCGCTTGCATACGATCTACAATTTCTTGATCGGCACGATCTGCCCCACTCATCACTTGAATAGATTTAATTCTGATTGAGGGTGTAATCCCTACATTTTGATTGGCGACGAAAGTGACTTCGAGTTGATAACGATCCGATGCGCGTAAAATCACTTCACGTAAAATCTTTGGTAAAGCATCCGCATCTACCCATAATTTAAATGGCAGCACGTTGACAAGCGCTCTCAAGAATAAAAATATAGTTTAGCAGATTACAAGAAAAGTAGAGTTAAGATCAGTTGCTAATCTTAGCATTTCACTATTTTGTCGGATTAAGATCAAAATAAATTAATTTTTGTAGAATTACATATCCAGACTTGAAATATAGCAGTTACCCTCGATTAAATAGATTAAGTTCAATCTTTTTGCATCGTGCTTTATGAAAAATCAAAACAGTCCAGAAACCATTACAATTCAAGATCAAAATTTCGGTAATCATGCTGAGCATTGGAATCTGTTAACAGATACGCCCGAAACGGATGTTCCCAAATGGTTAGGATTGGCACTTGATGCACCGATCATGCCGATGGGACTCTGTGAAAATGAACAGGAAATGGATCAATCATTTTGGTTAATTCGTGGGCCAAGTCATCAGGGTATTTCAATCAACCAAATCATTGCCGTTGAAGATCAAAAACCTCGTGCATTAAAAACAGCATTTCCGAGTTTTGAGAGCCCGTATAAATATGATGCACAAATCGAACGAATTATTACCTGTGATTCTGCAACTCAAGCCGTGTTACGTTTGAACTTAAATAAAAATACAGTGATTTATGCATTTGATAATTTGTTTAGTGTAAATCGCTGTCAATATGACAAAAACCAAAGTTATCAAGTTCAATTTAATGCTTGGGCATATGAACTAGAAACCGTTTCCAAAGACGAGAAAATCATTGTTGATGACCCAGCTTCAATTAAACACCACCGAGCATTAAATGCAATTCTTGCAGAACATAATGGGATTGCACCTGAAAACTTACAGGAGCTTATTAATGAGTGGGAACCAAAAACACCAGAAGATCAAGAACCTGTGACTGTCGACTTTTCTAAAATGGTTGCCTATTTATTTGGAGAAACATTAGGTCAAGAAGATGAAGCTTGGTTCCAAGGTAATATTGTTGGTAAAACCACTACGCAGTTTATGCAAGATGAATATACCCTTTATGATGTCACTTTAGTTTTAGAAGATGATTTACCTGCAATCCTTATTCGCATCGCAACTAAAAATGATTTGTATAAAAACTTTAACATTGGCGAATATATTCGTGGCAACCTATGGATTCAGGCCAATATTTATGCTAAAAATGCTTTAAAGTGACAAAAAATCACATAAATGGCATTTTAGGCGTTCTAATGAAAATTATACCAGAACAAACGACCACCAGTCTTATTCATTCAAGTGATCAAGGTCTTAAACTTGATGTTGGTGCTTATTGCTTTTTTCTACTGGGTATGTTTTTAGCAGCACTTATTTTTCATCAAGTTGGCTTGTTCTAATTTTTGACCATATTCGTAATGTCCCGTCCTGAAATAGATTGACAGTATTTCATTTAAAACCGAGTTAAGCAATTAGCTCGGTTTTCGCTTTCTCATACATCTGATTAGGAGTAATCATATTTAAACTTAAATGCGGTCTGTAGCAGTTATAAATCACTATAGATTCCGAAATTAAATGGTCTAACTCCTTCATCGTTTTACATCGTGTAGTTAAGAACTCCTGTTTGAGTATGCCATTGATTCGCTCTGCTAAAGCATTTTGGTAACAGTCTCCTCCATCTGTCATCGAGGGACTTATACCGTAACGCTGTAGTGCCGATTGATATAATTCAGAGCAATATTGAGAACCTCTATCTGAATGATGAATCAGGGTTGTTGCTCTATCTTTTATAGACTTCATTGCCATATGTAAGGCTTGTACAACATTCTCTGCCCGCATATCACTTGATAACTTATAACCTTTAATTTGTCGGGTATAGGCATCTGTCACAAGTGATAGATAATGCACACCCTCTGCACTTTCAACATAGGTAATATCACTAACAAAGACTTCATTTGCCCGTATTGGAGAATAATCCTTTAATAAATTAGGATGTTTCTTCATCCAGTGTTTGCTATCTGTAGTTTTGGTATAGCGACGTTTAGGGCGTATCAATAAATCATTCTCTTTTAATACCTTAAATAACTGATCTCGACCAAACTTCAGTCCTTGTTCTAGCAATTTTGGTTTGATCAGCCAATAGAGTTTACGCGTACCGATACTTGGCATCAAATAACGATACTCCATAACCAATTCAAGTACTTGCTGAGTTTCCTGAGCTTTGATTTGAGCACGTTTTTCTGATTGATAGTAAGCCTGTCGGGTGATTCCAACCCACTCACAATAACGTGAGACATTTAGTCTTCTTTGGGCTTGCCAATCTTTGAAACGTGCTCGGTATACTTTTTTCCAAGATCTCTCCCACATTCTTTGTCTATGTGATAAATCACATCTTGGATAAATTCAGTTTTTAGCTTTTCTGCGGCTAATTGTTTTTCCAACTGGCGAATGCGTTGTTGAGGGGTGAGTTGGCGTTTTGAAGTGGAAGGCATAGCTTTAGAAGTCCAATCTTGTTGTCCGTACTTACGTAACCATGTAAGCACAGTTGATCTTCCTTGAATACCATATTTTGCTTGAGCTTGTTTATAAGTGATTTGCCCTTTTTCTACCTCATGGACAATCAGCATTTTAAAGGCAAAACTATAATCTCGTTGTGTTCGTTTAACTCGTTGTTCTTTTTCATATTCCATAAAATAAGCCTCTTAAGGTGTATACTTATTTCAGGACGGGACACATTTAAAAATAAAAAAGCCTTGCCGTAGCAAAGCTTTTATAACCTTCAAGATTTAGTCGAGTATCAAGATACAAACTGTAAGAATACCCAGTACAGACCACCTGATAATGCAATCGTTGCAGGCAAAGTAAATACCCATGCTGAAAGAATGGTTCTAATCGTTGCAAAGTTTAGGCCTGATTTATTTGCGACCATGGTACCTGCAACCGCACTGTTTAATACATGTGTTGTCGATACTGGCATACCAAAACCATCTGCGGCAGCAATCGTACTCATCGCAACCAATTCAGCAGACATCCCTTGACCATAAGTCATGTGATTTTTACCAATACGCTCACCCACTGTAATAACGATACGTTTCCAACCCACCATTGTTCCTAAGCCAAGTGCTAATGCAACAGCAACTTTTACCCAGTTCGGAATGTACTGTAGGAATGAATCCATATTGTTACGATAGTCTTTTACTACTTTTTGCTGTTCTGTGGTCATCACAGGTAGTGCATCTTCTTTATCTAAGCGCTTAAACGTTGTAGTACTTAAGTACATATCATTACGTAATTCAGCAACTCCAGCTTCTGGAATATCTTTAAGATCACCATAAGCTGCAACTTTTTCACCTAAATGCCCAGTCATACTCGCCAATGCAGGTAAAACTTCAGGTGTTTGTTCTTTGGTTTGAATGTATTTTGTCAGGATATCTCGCGCTTTTTCATCCGAAAATTCTTGTTGATCAACATTCAATACCAAAGCAGTTTGAGCTGATAATTGCTCAAAAGATTGTAAATGCTTTTGGTCTAAACTTTTGTTCAGCGAATAAGCCAATGGAACCAAGCCGATCAAGATCAACATGATTAGACCCATACCCTTTTGACCATCATTTGAACCGTGAGCAAAACTCACACCTGTACAAGTGAAAATCAGGATACCGCGAATGAGTGGTGGTGGTGGCTTATTTCCAACAGGTGGTTGGAACAACTCCATTTGGCGTTTAAAGATTTTTTTCACCAATAAGAATAAAACGGCTGCAAAAGCAAAACCAATCATTGGAGAAAATAATAACGCCTTACCGACCTTTAGCACTTGATCCATGTCAATGCCACTGGTTGCGCCAGTTGATGCATTTAACAAATGATTCATAATACCCACACCTAAAATTGAACCAATCAAGGTGTGTGAACTCGATGCTGGGATACCCAAAAACCAAGTACCGAGGTTCCACAAAATCGCTGCAATCAACAGCGCGAAAACCATGGCAAAACCAGCCCCGCTGCCGACATTCATAATCATTTCAACAGGTAATAATGCAATAATACCGTAAGCAACTGCACCACTTGCCACCATAACCCCTAAGAAGTTACAGAAGCCTGCCCACATGACCGCTACTGGTGCAGGAAGCGCATTGGTATAAATCACCGTCGCAACAGCATTTGCAGTATCATGAAAACCGTTTACAAATTCGAATGCCAAGGCAATAAATAGTGCCGTAGATAATAAAATAACTGAATATAAACTTAATGGTGGGACATGTGATAAATCAGCACTCACCTGAAAACCAATATAAATCAGTGTAGCAACAATGACTGTTAAGAACACCGGCATAAAAAATTTAGGTGTTGGTACATGTACATTCGTCGATTGGGCTTGCGATTCTATCGCAACTGGTGAATCCGAAGCAGGGGGTAGATTTGAATTCATGTAGACGGCTGGAGGATAAAAAAATCCCCCATATTGTTTAATTAAATTATGACAATTATATGACAAAGCTTTGTCACATGAACTCAAATTTTCATCATTTCATCACTTTTACACCAATTTTTTGTATCGAAACAGTGCATTAAATCAAAATTAATTCATATTTTTCAATAAAATAAAGCAATATCAGGGTTGGAATAAATCGTTGTCTGATTTTGCAACAAACGCAAAAAAATATGACTTTTATTGGTCATACTGCGAACATTTTGCTTTATTTTTAAGCATTATTACCTCGAATTATTGCACTTTGATGAAAGTTTTATGACATTTTTCAATTTGAATGCGCGGTTCACCGCCTTTTAGATGGAAAATAAGCGCTTCAGCATTGCTTCTGCTACAATGCGTCTGCTTCTTATCTTTGCCATTACTGGGGTTCCTTATGTCCACGCTTGCCACCCTAAAATCTCTTCTCGCCCAACGTATCCTGATTATTGACGGTGCAATGGGAACCATGATTCAACGCCATAAGTTAGAAGAAGAAGATTATCGTGGTGAACGTTTTGCAGATTGGGCTTCTGATCTTAAAGGTAACAACGATCTTTTAGTACTGACTCAACCGCAGATTATTCAAGGCATCCATGAAGCTTATTTGGATGCTGGTGCAGACATTATTGAAACCAACAGCTTTAATGGTACCCGTGTTTCGATGTCAGATTATCACATGGAAGATCTTGTTCCAGAGATCAACCGTGAAGCGGCACGTCTCGCCAGAGCTGCATGTGATAAATATTCAACTCCAGAAAAGCCTCGTTTTGTGGCAGGTGTACTTGGCCCTACATCGCGTACTTGTTCAATCTCACCAAACGTCAATGATCCAGCATTCCGTAATATTACTTTCGATGAACTAAAAGAAAATTATATCGAAGCAACGCACGCCTTGATCGAAGGTGGTGCTGACATCATTTTGATCGAAACTGTATTCGATACCTTGAACTGTAAAGCGGCAATCTTTGCGGTCAAAGAAGTGTTTAAGCAAATCGGTTATGAACTTCCCTTGATGATTTCAGGTACGATCACAGATGCCTCAGGTCGTACATTGACAGGTCAAACTGCTGAAGCATTCTGGAACTCAGTGCGTCATGGTGATTTGCTGTCAATTGGTTTTAACTGTGCATTGGGTGCAGATGCAATGCGCCCTCACGTTAAAACCATTGCTGACGTTGCAGATACCTTTGTTTCAGCGCATCCAAATGCTGGTTTACCAAATGCATTTGGTGAGTATGACGAAACACCAGAACAAACTGCTGCTTTTATTAAAGAATTTGCTGAAAGCGGATTAATCAATATTACAGGTGGTTGCTGTGGTACCACACCAGATCATATTCGTGCCATTGCCAATGCAGTAAAAGACATTGCACCTCGCCAAGTCCCTGAAACAGTTCATGCATGCCGTTTAAGTGGTTTAGAACCATTTAATATTTATGATGATTCTTTATTCGTGAACGTCGGTGAACGTACCAACGTCACAGGATCAAAAAAATTCCTACGTTTGATCCGTGAAGAAAATTTTGCAGAAGCTTTAGAAGTCGCTCAGCAACAGGTTGAAGCTGGTGCGCAAATCATCGACATTAACATGGATGAAGGGATGCTCGATTCGCAAGGTGCAATGGTGCATTTCCTGAACCTTGTCGCTTCAGAACCTGATATTTCTCGTGTACCAATCATGATTGACTCATCGAAATGGGAAATCATTGAAGCAGGTCTAAAATGTGTTCAAGGTAAACCGGTTGTAAACTCTATTTCCTTAAAAGAAGGTTATGACGAGTTTGTCGAAAAAGCTCGCCTCTGCCGTCAGTACGGTGCAGCAGTTATTGTCATGGCTTTTGACGAAGTTGGTCAGGCAGATACCGCAGAGCGTAAGCGTGAAATTTGTAAACGCTCTTATGACATTTTAGTCAATGAAGTTGGCTATCCAGCTGAAGATATTATTTTCGATCCAAACGTGTTTGCAGTGGCAACAGGGATCGAAGAACACAATAACTATGCCGTAGACTTTATTGAGGCGACTGGTTGGATCAAACAAAACTTACCACATGCCATGATTTCAGGTGGTGTTTCTAACGTTTCGTTCTCATTCCGTGGTAATGAGCCTGTACGTGAAGCGATTCACTCCGTGTTCCTCTACCATGCTATCAAACAAGGCATGACCATGGGTATTGTAAACGCTGGTCAGATGGCAATTTATGACGACATTCCAAAAGAACTAAAAGACGCTGTTGAAGATGTTGTTCTGAACCAAAATCAAGGTGAATCAGGTCAGCTTGCAACTGAACGCTTACTGGAAGTTGCAGAAAAGTATCGTGGTCAAGGTGGTGCAGCCAAAGAAGCCGAAAATCTTGAATGGCGTAATGAGCCTGTTGAAAAACGTCTTGAATACGCTTTGGTTAAGGGTATTACCACTTATATCGATCAAGATACCGAAGAAGCACGTTTAAAATCAAAACGTCCGCTTGATGTGATCGAAGGCCCATTAATGGACGGCATGAACGTGGTCGGTGACTTGTTTGGTTCAGGAAAAATGTTCCTTCCTCAAGTCGTTAAATCTGCACGTGTCATGAAACAAGCGGTGGCATGGCTCAACCCATACATTGAAGCAGAAAAGTCAGAAGGACAGTCTAAAGGTAAAGTCCTGATGGCAACAGTAAAAGGTGACGTACACGATATTGGTAAAAATATTGTGGGTGTTGTCTTAGGTTGTAATGGTTATGACATCGTTGACCTCGGCGTGATGGTACCTGCGGAAAAAATTCTGCAAACAGCAATTGATGAGAAATGTGACATCATTGGTTTGTCTGGTTTGATCACTCCATCTTTGGATGAAATGGTCTTTGTAGCCAAAGAAATGCAACGTAAAGGCTTTAACATTCCTTTATTGATCGGCGGTGCAACTACATCCAAAGCACACACCGCAGTTAAAATTGATCCTCAATATTCAAATGATGCAGTAATTTATGTGGCTGATGCCTCTCGTGCAGTGGGTGTGGCAACTACCCTACTTTCTCCTGAAATGCGCGGTAACTTTATTGCAGAGCATCGTGCTGAATATGCCAAGATTCGTGAACGCTTAGCGAATAAGCAACCGAAAGCTGCAAAATTGAGTTATGCAGAATCAGTCGAAAACGGTTTTAAAATTGATAATAACTACGTACCACCAAAACCAAATGCTTTGGGTACACAAGTTATTAAGAATTATCCGCTTGAAACCTTAGTTGAATATTTTGATTGGACACCATTCTTTATCTCTTGGAGTTTGGCGGGTAAATTCCCGAAAATTTTAGAAGATGAAGTGGTCGGTGAAGCAGCGACTGATCTTTATAATCAAGCGCAAGCGATGCTGAAAGACATCATTGAAAATAAACGTTTCGATGCTCGTGCTGTATTTGGCTTATACCCTGCTCAGCGTACTGGTGCAGATACCGTCAGCGTATTTGACGAATCAGGTCAAAATCGCACTCACACCTTTGAGCACGTACGTCAGCAATCAGACAAAGTGACAGGTAAACCAAACTTGTCTTTGGCAGATTATATTAAGCCTTCTGAACAACCTGAGGATTATCTTGGTGGTTTCACGGTGTCGATCTTTGGTGCTGAAGAATTGGCAAATGAATATAAAGCCAAAGGTGATGATTACTCAGCTATTCTGGTTCAGTCTTTAGCAGATCGTTTTGCGGAAGCTTTTGCTGAGCATTTACATGAGCGTATCCGTAAAGAGTTCTGGGGTTATAAAGTCGATGAAACGCTGAGTAATGAAGAACTGATCAAAGAAAAGTATGTCGGTATTCGTCCTGCTCCAGGTTACCCTGCTTGTCCTGAACACTCTGAAAAAGCAGTGTTGTTTGATTGGTTAGGTTCAGAAGCGAAGATTGGTACGAAGTTGACTGAACACTTTGCCATGATGCCGCCTTCTTCTGTAAGTGGTTTCTATTATTCGCACCCTCAAAGTGAATACTTTAATGTGGGCAAAATCTCTCAAGATCAGCTTGAAGATTATGCAAAACGTAAAGGCTGGACACTGGATGAAGCAAAGCGTTGGTTAGCACCGAATTTAGATGATTCGATTGGGTGATTTAAAGTCCTTCTTAACCCTTCTTGAAAAAGGAGGTAATAGAAAATCCCCTCGATTGAGGGGATTGTTTTTTTATTGAGATGGTGTAATGCGCCTTAAAGGTGATATTTCAAATCCTTCAGGTGTAGGCTTAAACTTATCGGAATCAGAAGACCATCTTTTAGCTCTACTTTGGAAATCACGTAAATCATTATACTTTAAACTTACAGATACAACGTAATCATTATCACCACCACGTAATCTTGCTAAATCACGCATCCAAGAATTTTTACTCGGAACTCGTACACGACTATCACCATATTTTCTATTATTAACAAGAATTACATAGCTATGTACATCTAATGCTGCAGATTTGATTAAATCCCCAAAAGTTTCAATATCTTTGTTCCAACTAAGAATAAAAAGACCATCTATTTGGCCCTGAAATGCAACGCGAGCGCGCGAATTTTGCAATTCTGAACAAATCATTACACCGAAACAAAAACCATTATGAATATATACTGGTTTGTTGAAATCTTTAAAAACTTTCCAAGTTTTTCCATACTTTGACTGAAGATCTTTATCCTCTCCCACAGCAGGTAAAAGTTTCGGTTGCTTTATAAGCTGCCAACTATTACATCCAAAACTAGTATCATGTAAAAGCATATAGGCACTACTATAAATCTCATTGCCATTATGCTCATATTCAGTTCCAGCAATAAAACTTATCTTTGATTTTGACATTTGATGAATTAGAGTATTTAACCATTCAAGTGGAATAGATAGCTCTGGCTTTGTTGCACAAACCTATCTGTAAAAGCTTTTTCAGCGATATAATTTTCAAATGAAGAAGCCTACACACAAAATCTACCGCACAACCAATTGGCCCGCATATAACCGAGCACTCATGAGTCGCGGAAATATTGCCATTTGGTTTGATCCTGCTACGCAATGGTATGCTCCATCAAAAGGCAAACAAGGGCGAAATCAAACCTACTCCGACGCAGCTATCCAATGCTGCTTAATGATTAAATCCTTATTCCGTCTATCTTTACGTATGGTCACTGGCTTTGTGCAAAGTCTGATTAAACTTTGTGGATTAAATTGGACCGCACCAGATTACAGTACGCTTTGTAGAAGACAAAAGCATATTGATATTGCAATCAGCTACCAAAAAAGTAGCGATGGGCTGCATCTACTCATAGACTCTACAGGCATGAAGTTTCTAGGTGAGGGCGAATGGAAACGCAAGAAACATGGACCTGAATATCGTCGCCAATGGCGTAAACTACATATTGGTATAGATGCTGAAACCCTTCAAATACGCGCTATTCAACTCACTACAAATAATGTCAGTGATTCACAAGTGCTTGGTGATTTACTCGATCAGATTCCACAAGATGAGCAGATTGACTCTGTTTATACCGATGGAGCTTATGACACCAAGCAATGCCGTCAGGTCATTGCAGATCGGCAAGCGCATGCGGTGATTCCACCTAGAAAAAATGCGAAACCATGGAAAGATACAAAGATCAGCTCGCTAGAACGAAATGAATTACTTCGAACAGTTAAACGTTTAGGCAGGAGACTATGGAAAAAATGGTCAGGCTATCATCGACGAAGTTTGGTGGAAACCAAGATGCATTGCATTAAATTATTAGGCGATAAATTAATGGCAAGAAGCTTTCCTAGTCAGGTGAATGAAATTCATGCACGTGTAGCAGTCCTCAACAGGTTTACGGAATTAGGTCGACCACTTACCCAAGTTACGCCTTAAATTTGGCTCAATTAGGGGCGCTTTGCATTTCAAATCTTTGTGCAACAAAACCTATCGGTACAATAACTTAAAATTTCTTCAACATCGCCATACCTTAATACCTCAAATAAATTACGAATATTTAATTCAAAATCTCTTTCAAAATTTACAAACCTCTCAACTGCTGAAATATTTTTTTCCCAAAAAATATCTGATTTAGCTTTTCTGTAAGCTATAAGTAGATCTGTAATCTCTAAATTATCAAAACCCTTAAATTTTTTAACCATTTTCATCCAAAACAATTATTTAAATTTTAAAGATTTTAGCATTTAAGTAATGAAAAATTGAAATTTTTATTTTATTACCTAAAATCTGTTTACGGCGCAATCTTGACCATAGCAATTGTTCTGCATCAGTCATGTTACTTCGTAAATCTCGTGATGGAAGTTTTAAGTTTTTATTATAAGGTTTCATTATTATTTTAATTTCTAAGCACTGAGCCGCTCCACAAACAACACACCATCCAAATGATCAACTTCGTGCTGAACGATACGAGCTGGAAAACCCTCAAAAATCGTTTCAACAACTTCACCTTGTAAGGTGTAATAACGCACCTTGATAGTTTGTGCGCGCTCTACGAAACCACGTTGATCAGGGACACTTAAACATCCCTCCTCCCCCAAACAAGTCGTTTGAGAAAATTCTAAAATCTCAGGATTAACCATTACCACAGCATCCATTTCAGGGGCATCGGGATAACGAGGATTTGGACGAGATGCGACAATAATCACACGCTTGGAGATATAAACCTGTGGTGCAGCAATTCCAACACCATTACGCTCCAACATCGTCGCATGCATCGCGGAAGCCAATTGCAATAGCCACTCACTATTAAACTCCCCATCTGCAACAAATGCCGCTTTAAGTTCTAATATTTCTTCACCACGTTGCGCTACAGGCAAAACCACACTCATACCCATGACCTTATTTTGATCAAATCGTGCTTAACATAGTATTGGATATTTTCTATTGCTTCTATCATTTTCACTCTAAAAATAAAAAAACGCTCCGTATTGATGATACGAAGCGTTTTTTCTAATCTAAATTAAAGTTGTTTCTTTAATTCATCCTCTACGATTTCAATTTCTAAACTGCTAAATTTACGAATTTCGCCTTCAGCATGTTTCTCAAGCATCCCACCAATCAAAGGTACTTTAACTTTTACTGTCCAAGTTAAAGAAATATTTACTTTTTCACTGTCACCTGTGACGCTTCGTTCACCTTTTGCTTCTAAAGGTAAGTTTGCACCTAACTCAACTGTTGAAGTTAAGTTTTTCAAATGAGTAACGTCAGAACGCTTTAAACGAAATGCATTTTTTAATAATTTTTTAGCAACATCAGGAATATTTACATCAAGGTTATATTCACGGCGTAACGTGTAAATATCCCCATTAATTGCAGATTCAATAATTTCTAAGTTCTCACCTGGAATACGTTTACACACTGCTTCATGCAATGCTGTATCCGCGACTAATCTTGAAAAGTCTTCGATTGAAACACCGTGAATTGTTTCATTAACCGTAAATTGATGTGCCATCTTTAAATTTCCATTTCGTTTTATTTGGATTTCATCATTGTGCAAAATTATAGCATTCTCATTTGGAGAATAAAGCATCATATATAAAAAATGGGTGACTGCTCGGATTAGTTATTTTTATTGTGATTTTCTCGTGTGCTTAATTTTACAGCAATTGATGTGGTACGACTGATCAACAGGCACTGCTGACCATACTCAATCACCGCATAAAACTGTTCTGCGCCATCATCAAGACCAGTTGCTGACCATGTCGTTCCCTGCGGAAATTCATCTAACCAAATTGCTTTATAAAAGTCTGAAACAGTATCAAAAGCCAAATATGTTTCTGGATCCTCCACTATTTTGGCAGCCATCTGATCAAATTTTTGCTGTTTATAATTTTCTAAGCTGATTAACACAAACCTTCCTATTTTTATTTGCTTGAGATATCTGAAATATGTTATCAACATAGTAATGACGACAACGATAAATTATAAGGAGTAAATACATGTCTTACCAAAATATTCTAGTTCCTGTCGATGATTCTCCAATTTCTTATGCGGCTGTTGAGCACGCACGTTCCTTAGCCAAATTATCTGGAGCAAAAGTGACTGTGCTGAGTGTGGTTGCTGTCGATCCTTTTGTCGGTGTTGATTTTTATCAAGTTGCACCTGCGATTACAGATCATTTTATGCAAGCAGAAGCACATGCCAAAAATCAGTTACAAGAAATTGCTCAGTCTTTTTCTGAAAATGGTGTCGATGTCACAACCAAAATTCATCATGGTATTGCAACAGACGGTATCCTTTTCGTTGCGGATGAAATCGGTGCAGATTTGATCGTTATGGGTTCAAGAGGACGTACAGGGGTAAAACGTTTATTGCTTGGTAGTGTTGCGCGTACAGTTCTAACCGAATCACATATTCCTGTTCTTATCGTCAAGCAATAATCAACCAATTGAATAAAGCCTTGTGCATACCGTACAAGGTTTTTTATTGCACTTTATTCTCGAAAAGTTTGCCATGACTCAAACCTATTTTGCTGATATAGCATTAAGTTTGAAAATTGAGGAATGATTGCCTCACTTTGGGTCGGTCTCAAAAACACAAAATCATCCACTTGCGTATCACAATTCTTGGGTACATTGATCAACTCCTGATTACTGCTTCGTCCATACAAAACATGAGTATGTGCTTGATCAGGGTAAACATAATTTGCCATCCAATACCCCCCATAAATAAATAGAGCCTTGCATTTATGCGGTAATTTATCCAACACAGCCATAGATGGAAGCTGGGTAAATGGCAAAACTTTTAACACAGGTGCCGCAATCCATAAAGCAGGTTGTAACGCTTGTAGAAAGTCATGATCAAAGTCACTTGGTTTTAAAAGCATTGAACCAAAGGACAAGTCATTACAGACACTTTCTGTGGTATGAAAGCTAAAAGTTGGGCTGCCACCACCATTAAAGCAAAGCTCTTCATGCCACAGTGTTGGAAACTGTTTTTGAATAAGCTGTTGATAATTTGCATAAGTCTGTTGTGAACTTTGATAGGCTAACTCAGGTTTTTTAATAATTGCAGGGACTTTGGTGACATGTGCATCATAGCCCATCAAGCCAGACAGTTTTAAATATTGCGGATATTGCTGAATCAATGCCAAAATTTCTGTGAATTGCTGTGTGGACTGTACTCCGCCTCGGTGTAAACCAACATCAATTTCAATATTTATATCTAAACAAATAAAATATTTTTTGGCGATTTCAAGATATTGCTGTAGACGTACTTTGGTATCAATCAGCCACTGAATTTTCGCTGTTGACCACTCCATATATTGTTCAAAAAATTGATGGACGACTTGGGCTGGCATTGGTTTACCTAACAAAATATCCGCGTCAGCAAAATTTTCTAATATCGAAACAATATGCGGTTGATGGAACACCATAAAACGCTGGGTATCGATCTGTTCAGATAACAACTTGAGCAAATCTAAACTTGCTAAAGATTTCACCACCAAGCGTGCTTTTAGATACTGGGCATGCGCAAGGCGAATCTGAACATGCTGGATATTTTGTTTTAAAGCAGCTTCATCGACAATCAGTTGCGGGGTCGCAATCCCCTGTTTCTTGAGGTCTAAATTAAGTTGTTTAAAATAATGATCCAACATGTCTTTCCATCCTTTTATCTTATTAGGGATTTGCTGACCCTACGGAGTCCTTTATCAAACAATTGCAGATGTCGTTTTCGAGTATCAAAATAATGAGAGGGGTTTAATATCAAAACTAACCTAAAAATAACTTTTCCAGATAGGGATTTAAAAATTTGGCCTCTGGATCAAGCTGCTGACGCAAAGCCATAAAATCATCCCACTTTGGATATAAATCACGAAGCTGCATGCAGCTCATACTGTGCATTTTCCCCCAGTGCGGACGCCCCTTATATTTCTGTAAGATTGGCTCAACCACATCAAAAATCAGTTGTGGATCTTGTTTATGATATTGATGTACCGAGATCGAAATAGAGTCTTGCTGATAAAAAGGACTGAGCCAAATATCATCACCCTTTACAAAGCGAAACTCGAGCGGAAAAAAGGTTGCTACTTTATGCATACGTAAAGCATGTAATACTTCATTTAAACACTCAATTCCTCGATCAACAGGAATCTGATATTCCATTTCATTGAACTTGGTATTGCGTGGCGTTGGAAATATTTTGCTCGACCAATCCACATAAGTCGTCGGTTTAACAAAGATGCCTAATAGCTTTTGTAAATAAGGGTTTAGTGAAGGAAAGGTTTTTGTCAGTTCTGAACATAAGGTCAGTAAAGTATCATCTGAGGGAAAGTTCGCTTTACGAGCTAAAATCTCGTCGCTCGTTTCATTCAAGGTTTTTAGCATTAACTGTTTGCCATAAGAAAAGACAAAACACTCAATATGTCGATGTTGCAGTTTCCATTGCTGAATGTTTTGCATCATATCTTCGACACGGCATAGCTCGATATGTTCTTTGAGCTTATAACGTGGACGATTCTGCATGGTGATCTGAGTCAAGATTCCCAAACTGCCTAAAGAAACCCGTCCTGCGGCAAAGATTTCAGGATGCTCTGTGCGACTGCATTTCAGGATTTCACCTGAAGCCGTCAACAACTCAAAAGCTTCAACATAAGCAGAAATACAATGCAAATCTGCGCCTGTGCCATGTGTTCCTGTAGAGACAGCACCCGCCAGGCTTTGCTGATCGATATCGCCCTGATTCATCAAGGCCTGATTGATCGATTGCTGCTGTAAGTGTTGATCTAAATCATATAAACGTGTGCCTGCATAAATGCTGCTCTGACATCGATTGATATCAGTGGATGCAATTCCTGCAATGTGATCCAAAGACAATAACGTTGCATCCGTACAGACCAAAGGCGTAAATGAATGCCCCGCACCGACCACCCGTATTTTTTGATGTTCAGAGACAATCGACTGTAATTCTTGAATATTCGCGGGTTGGAGAATCTGCTGTGGCATTGATTTTTGCAAACCAGACCAATTTGACCAAGCGTATTGAGGATGATTCACACAAGCTCTCCCTGACTTACTGCCGTTTTCAAATTGCCATGATTACTGCGTTTCGCCAATTCATGTTCTGGAATTGGCGCCGGTCTTGTAATTTGATCGTAATTACGTTTATTTTTATCCAATATTAATTGTTGAGATAAGTCTTTGAATTTACTTTGACATGCAGCCAAGGTCCATTGTCCAAATAATGTATGACCACCTTCATAAGCTTGCTGTTGGTATTCTTCATAAGTGGTTACATAGCCCATGTAATCATTACAATAAGAGGCCAACCATACTCGATCAAATGATGATGCTTCGAGCAGGTTTTGTCTCACTGTTTCAATAACACGCTGCCCTGCAATCGTTGTAAATTCTCCAGGACAACAAACAAGTGCTAAAGTTCCTAAACGAATAATTTGTAAAGGTACGATACTTGGCACCAGTGGACTTTGCTTGATCGCACCCGCCCTGACTTGTCGATTCATCTCCGCAATCAATGGATCAAGAATACTCGGTGGGAAGCCAATTGGTTGACCCAAAATCTTTTTAGTTCCAGCTTCTAGTAAAATTTGTTTGGGTCCTTGTGAAGCATAAAGCTGGTGATATTCAGTAAAATCATCAGCCCTTGAATGTTTCATTTTTTGTTTTCTAAATTGATCTGCTAAAAACTGCATGCCTTTGATTATCGGTTTGGGCGCACCTAATCCATCGACAGGTGTACCTGCAAAAAATGAAGTCCCATGACAAGGCTGACTGGTTTTTGCATCAAGCTGTCCATTTGAAAACTCAGGTGGAATCTCAATATTGCTGAGATCTACATAAGACAGTACTGCATCAATCTCCCCTGCGACTTTTTGCATATTTTTTGGGGCTGTTTGTTGCAATGCCATCAAAGCTAACTCACTTTGATAACGTCCGTTTTGTTGTGCATATTGATATTCAGCTTCTCCTTTAAGCTGATTTCGGATCTTGAGTTGATCTTTACCGTGAAAATGTGGTGATACATCGCCTGCCGTTGCTTGTGCAAAAATCGCCACTGGATTTTGAATGCCTTGTTGAACTAAAGCTTGTTCTGAAAATGCAGCAGCATAACCTTTGTTATCACCATCATACGCATTTAATTTATTACCAAGGCAAGTGGCATGTACACCAAACAATGAAATAAAAGACTGTAATTTGTGTTCTCGATAAAATCCGATGAGTTGCATTTCACGGTTTAATGCTAAATGGGTTTCAGCTTCGGTGTGTGATCTCACCTCAGGATTTCGATTATAGGCTTGAATCGAACGATTCCATGCTACTGGCGTGTCATCCGTAAAAGCTTGCGTTGTAAGAAAAATATCCGTTTGTTGTTCATTTTCAATTGCTGTCTGAATGCTTAAAACAATTGCGTTTAAAATCGCGATGAGATGCTCATGTACAAAACCAGGTGTTGGCATATTGTATAAAGCTTCATGCGCGCAGCCCCCAGGTCCTGAGTGCGTGTGCGTTGCCATTAACACCAACTGATTCTCGTTAAATTCTGAACCTAACCTCCCTCTTAAACGAGCAACAGCTTTGCTACGCATCGCATGTGTAATACAGCCTAAATCTAGGCAACAAATAATCAATCGATTGTGGTGTTGATCGACAATGCTAAAGCTACGTGCATATAACGCTGTTCTTTTTGTATAGGCTCGATGTGACCATTGCCCATAACCGAACATAGCATAGCCTTTAGGCACAATTTTGATTTCCTGCTTATTCCAACCAACCTGATACATTGGTACTTTCCTTTCAGTTCTTTTTCTAATTTCGATGAAGCATGTTGAAAGTTAATCAAAATTATGCGATACCCAAAAGGGTCAAATAAACGATACTTTGGGGGGCAAAACGGACAGATGCCTACAGCAATAACGCATTCGATCTGCTTACAAAGATTTGTACCTCCGACTATTCTAGCCAGCTTAATCCATTATGCTGAACAGAAAAAATGGAACTATAAACAATGGTTTGAAGCTTCAGGATTGGATTTCATACAAATTCAGCAAACAAATCATTTGATTCACTTTGACCAACTGTGCAATGTCGTGCGTCAAGCGATCTCAACCTATCAACAACCCTGTCTTGGTTTAAAGCTAGGAAGCAGTGAAGGTCTGATTTCAATGGGAATTTTGGGTTTTGCGATGCAATCCTGTAAGACTGTCGCAGAGGCTTTGGAGATTGCGCTTCGCTATCATCGTATTTCAGGAAGCGTATTAAATTTAGCATTTAGGATTCAAGGTGAAATCTGTGAACTCGAAGTGAAAACACCCAACCCAGAGTCCGATCTCAAAGCCTTTTTCTTTGATGAATTGTTTAGTAGTACCATCGCCTGCTTAAATGCAATGTTAGGCGATCATGATGATGTGATGAGCCTCGAACTTAGCTATTTACCAACTGACAACCAACAAGAATATCGCAATATCTTTGGCTGCTCGGTTCAATTTAATAGCGATAAAAACATCATGCGTTTTAAAACAAGTATGTTGCAGCGACGCTTAAAAAACTACAGTCCAGCCAACTATGCAACTGCAATACAAATCTGTGAACAGGCATCAATACAAATTGATCTATTTAATCAAAGTAACTTTGTGGATTTACTGGATCATTTGATTGAACAACATTTACCTGAGCGTTTTGAGATGCAACAAGCCGCACAGCAATTACACATCAGCGAACGCCACTTAAGACGGCAATTATTATTAGAAGGCTGGAGTTTTCAGAAAATTCGGCAAACTGTATTAGAGCGTAAAGCAAAACAACTACTTGAACAGAACCTATCCATGAGTGAGATCAGCCTACAACTTGGTTTTAGTGAATTACGAGAATTCCGACGGGCCTTTAAACGCTGGACGGGACAAGCGCCTTCAGTTTATAAACAGACCTATGAAATCAGCCACTAAAGGCCGTTTAAATATTGAATTAATTTATTAAAGGATAGGCTTTTACAGAGTCTTGCCGTGTTCTCATCCCATTTCAGGATCAGCCTGCGGCTCGCCCTACTTTTCTTTCGGGAAAAGTAGGCAAAACCACTTTCATCCGCAAAACTCGTTGACTACCCGCAACTAATTTAATGAATCGCAGAAACATCACTTTATTAATGTAGTCCTGCCTCAGACAGTTGCGGATGACTTTCCGAGTATCATATTCCATCGAGTTTTTCCCCATTTCACGGCGATTAAATCTAAACTCAGCTTGCCGCCTGATAAAACGGCGCATCACCGTTAATCGTGGCACGGTGCATAATCCGATGCGCATCACCATAATCAAATAAAGCCTTATGCTGTGTGCAACGGTTATCCCAAATCGCCACATCACCCTCTTGCCACTGCCAACGTAAATGAAACTGCTCATGAGTCGCGTGGGCGAATAGATATTGCAATAACTCAGCACTTTCTGATTCTTCTAGCTCATTAATGCGCGTGGTAAAACCTTCACTCACGAACAAAATTGGCTGACCCGTGACAGGATGCGTTCTTACTACAGGATGCACGACAGGCGGATTACGTTTAAAGGTTTCTTCCAGTTTTTTACGCTCCACATCATTGTGCGCAAAGCGTTCAATTGGGAACGACTGACGAATATCATGCGTTGCCGTTAAACCTTTTAACTTTTGTTGCAAGCTTTGATCCAACCCAGCAAACGCAGCTACTCCACTCGACCACAGCGTATCACCACCTACAGGTGGAATCTTGATGGCTTGTAAGACACACCCTAATGGCGGATTTTTACTGAAAGTCACATCAGTATGCCAAAGTTCATTGTCACGTAAGTCTTGTTTCCAACTATCCAGTACAATAATTTCAGGCACATTTTCTACTGTCGGGAAAATAGGGTGAATATGTAAAGAACCAAATCCACGAGCAAGTTCAGCTTGAGCCTGAGGTGCAAGCTGCTGATTGCGGAAGAAAATTACATGATGATCCAGCAAAGCCTGTTGAATTTGTTGCGTGGTATTTTCATCAACCGTATTTAAATCAACATCGTGAATAATTGCACCAATGCTTGATTTAATGATTTCAATATTTAAAGTCATTTCTAACGCTCTATTCTCTACAATTTGCACTTATAACTGTTGACCATACCAAGGAGAGAGTTGCTTCTGTAACCAACGCAAAAACAACTCAAAACTCACTGCGACAATCGCAATCACAATAATGCCGAGAACCACAGTATCGGTAATCAAGAATTGAGCTGCTGACTGCACCATAAACCCAATCCCACGATCTGCTGCCACCAATTCCGAAGCCACTAGGGTCGACCACCCCACACCTAAACCAATACGGATACCCGTTAAGATATGTGGTAAGGCTGTCGGCAGAATCACATGCCAAAACACTTGCGATTGGCTTGCACCTAAAGATAAGGCAGCACGCTCACGATTGAGCTGATGACTGATTACGCCATGAGTGCTACTGATAATGACTGGTGCAAGGATCGAAAAGAAAATCAAAAGTACTTTGGTGGTTTCACCAATCCCGAACCAGATCACCAATAATGGCAAATAAGCCAAAGGTGGGATCGGACGCAATAACTCAACCAAAGGATCAAGTACGGCGCGCACCCATTTATTCAAGCCCATCCACAAACCTAAAGGCACACCAATCGCAATCGCGGCAACCAAGGCCAATAAGACACGGGAAATACTCGCGGCCAAATGCTGCCATAAGGTGGCTTTCATAAAGCCTTGCTGACTGACTTCAAGGAACTTCTGCCATACCGCTTGTGGACTGGGTAAAAACAGGCTTGGGACAATTTTTAATGCCGTGATCAAATACCAGATCACCAATACACTAAGTACACTTGAAAGACTGAGTACCAAACTGCGATGATGAACGAAAAAATCACCTACAACATTTCGTTTTGAAGCTAATTGTTTCGGCTCAATTTGTGCAAACTCGGTCGTGTTACTTAGCTTATAGGCTGTATTTTTTGCTTGACCTGTCATACAGCCACCTCATGTCCAGCTTGTTTCTGTACACGCAAACGTTCAAACAATTGCTCACGTAATTGAATAAATTTTGGATCGGATTTAATCGTACGAATCGATTCACCCTGCTTATAGCGCTCTGCAAAATCTAGTTTTAAAGTTTCAACGATCTTTCCTGGGCGAGCTGTCATCAATACCAGTTGATTGCTGAGCAATAACGCTTCTTCAATGTCATGGGTAATGAGGAAAAAAGATTTATTTTGTTGAATCCATAAATCCAATACCAACTGCTGCATGGTTTCACGGGTAAATGCATCAAGCGCAGCGAAAGGTTCATCTAATAAAATAAAAGCTGCATGGCTAATCAATGCACGCGCAATACCAACACGTTGCTTCATACCACCTGACAGTTCCCAAATATTAGCTTGAGCTACATGACTTAAACCCACAATTTTCAGGATGGATTCTACTTGCTGATGAATATGCTGTTCTTTTAAACCTTTAAGCTGTAAAGCAAAACCGATATTTTCAGAGACATTTAACCAAGGTAATAGCGCATGATCTTGGAACACTACCGCACGGCGAGCATCAGGTGTCGTTAGTACTTCATCATCAAGTTTGATCTGTCCTGAACTTGGTTTTTGAAAACCAGCCAAAATATTGAGCAATGTGGTTTTTCCACAACCAGACTCACCCAAAATTACCGTCAAAGTGCCCTCTCCAATTCGGAGATTAATATCTTGCAATACAGGTACGGTCTGGTTTGGAAAAGTTAAATGAAGATGCTCAGCAGCGAATACGCTCATTTCGATCTCCTAAGGCTGTAAAAACTGAGTGGTAACATTGGCTTGATAGTTAGGTTTTACTTGATCCACCTTGCCTTGGCTTTTTAAGAAAGTTGCGGTATCGAAAATATTTTTGGCAAACTCACCTGATAAGGTGGCTTGTTGCTGTTGGCGATCTAGGTAAATATTTCCTGAAAGAAGCAACGGAATATCTTTCGCATCTGAGCCAGTCAATTGTGCAATTTTCTGGATATTGTCTACATTTTTCTCAAATGCTCTCTGATCTTGGTTATAGCTTTCAATCTGCTTTAAGCTGGTTTGGACAAAGGCTTTTAAGAACTCAGGATTTTTTTCAGCAAAGTCTTTGCGCACCACCCAAAGATCATAAGTTGGTGCACCCCACTCGCCAACTTGTTTTGAATCTGTTAATACATGACCACTGGCTTTAACTTTGCTTAATGCAGGTTCCCAAACATAGGTCGCATCAATATCACCACGTTCCCAAGCAGCTGTGATCTCAGGTGGACGTAAGTTAATAATCTTGACTTGACTATCCTCAATATCCCAATGCTGTAAAGCTGACAATAAGCTGTAATGTGTGGTTGAAACGAATGGCACAGCAATGGTTTTACCAATCAAATCTTTTGGGGTTTTAATCCCAGATTTATCACTGACCACCAAAGCTTCTGAACCACCTAATTTTGCTGTCACGAGGAATACTTCAATCGGTAAATCACGACTTGCTGCGGCAGCCAAAGGACTAGAGCCAATATTGCCGATCACCACATCGCCCGAAGCCAATGCATTGACCACATCTGAACCTGCATCAAATTTACGCCACTGAATTGCCTGTCCACTGTCACGTTCATAAGCACCATTGGCCTGCGCAACCTTGGTTGGATCGACACCTGTTTGATAAGCAATCACTACTGCTTTATTATTTTTAGACAAAGTAGATGTCACAACTTTTTGATTTTGATAGACAATAAAAGCAACAATCGCCACAAGGACGATTGCTGTAACAAGGAGTGGCTTAGTATTTTTGAGGCCCATAATTAGATGATCTTTCAATAATATCCACTTATGGTATGCCTGAGCCTTTATGATTAAAAATAAGAAAAAGTGCGTTGTTTATTCTTTTATAAGATATGAAAACTACCCAATCTTTTTCATATTTCCTTAAAAACCATTATGTATAAAACCTATAAGCATATAAACAATTTTAACTTTTCAAACCACAACTTATTTATGTAGCATATATAACAGCTATGTTGAGTATATTACATGAATATATCCTTACTCATTTCATCACTCCCCACCCAAAACACAACAGCGCGAATGCGTGTGTGGAGAGCACTCAAAGCAAGTGGAGCTGTAACACTTCGGGATGGCGTTTATATATTGCCTGCTGAACATTCAAACAAATTTGATGCAATTGCTGATGATTTAATCTCAGAAAATGGCAACGCCTATATATTCCAAACCGTTGCTGTAGAAAATCTTGATATCGCTAAAATTTTCAACCGAAAAGAAGAATACGATGTGCTCTATCAACAAATCAGCCAACTGCGGCAAGAGTTGAATCAGAGCAATAAAAAAGAACTTCTTAAACAGATTCGTAAATTACGCAAGCAGCTCGATGCATTAATAGATATTGATTATTTTCCGACTGAAGCAAAACAACAAACACTTCGAGAACTGAATACAGTTGAACAAGCAATTCTACGTTTTGGGGAAATAGACGAACCTAACAATCTACAAGGCCATCTTCAAACCTTCCATGTAGACAATTTTCAAAACCAAATTTGGGCAACAAGAAAACGCCCGTGGATTGACCGTTTGGCCTCCGCATGGTTGATTCAAAATTTTATTGATCCAAATGCTAATTTTTTATGGTTAGAAACACCCAGTGATTGCCCTAAATCAGCTTTAGGTTTTGACTTTGATGGAGCTAAATTTAGCCATATTGAACATTTAGTGACTTTTGAAGTGCTATTGCATAGCTTTTCATTACATGAACAGAAAGCATTAAATAAAATTGCAGCAATTGTCCATTTTCTTGATGTTGGTGGGGTAGAACCACCAGAAGCCGCTGGCATTGAAAAAGTCATTCAAGGTTTAAGAAACAAAATTACTGATGATAACCAACTACTTGAGTTATCCAACTATATTTTTGATGGCCTCTATGCCAATTTTTCTCGAGAATGATCATGCAACAAAAACAAATCAATGAGCTCGATCAGCCAATCGCAGCTGTACCCTTTTGGCAAGCCTTCCTGTTCTGGCTAAAACTAGGGTTTATCAGTTTTGGCGGACCGGCTGGGCAAATTGCAGTAATGCATCAGGAATTGGTTGAGCAGAAACGCTGGATTTCCGAAAAAAGATTCTTACACGCACTCAACTATTGTATGTTGCTACCAGGTCCTGAAGCTCAACAGCTCGCCACTTATATTGGCTGGCTCATGCATCGAACCACGGGTGGGCTAGTGGCAGGCATTCTGTTTGTTCTCCCCTCACTGTTTATCCTGATTGCACTTTCATGGATTTACGTGCAGTTTGGGGATGTTCCAGTCATTGCAGGTTTGTTCTACGGAATCAAACCTGCTGTCACGGCAATTGTATTTCATGCCACCTATAAGATTGGTAGCCGATCACTAAAAAATAAGTTTTTATGGTTCATTGCTGTAGCCGCATTTATTGCCATCTTTGTTTTTAATATCCCCTTTCCACTGATCATTTTCACTGCGGCAATTCTGGGATATTGGATGAGTAAGCAGCAACCTGACTTATTTACCCATCATGCTCATCAAAGTAATCAAAAGAATTATGGTGTGGCGCTGATTGATGATGAAACCCCACCACCTGCACATGCAGTTTTTCGTTGGATCAATCTCGCCAAGATTCTCACCATTGCAGCATTGCTGTGGTTTATTCCCATACTTGCATTAACGCTAAGCTTGGGATGGCAACATAGCTATACCCAAATGGCATGGTTCTTTACCAAGGCGGCGCTCCTCACCTTTGGCGGTGCTTATGCCGTCTTACCTTATGTGTATCAAGGTGCGATTGATCATTATGCATGGCTAAGCCCAACCCAAATGATTGATGGATTGGCATTAGGCGAAAGCACGCCTGGTCCACTAATTATGGTGGTCGCTTTTGTCGGCTTTCTCGGTGCATTTAATGCCTCTTTGCTCGGAAGTGAACACTTATTTCTCGCTGGTGCATTCGGAGCCATCATCGTGACTTGGTTTACCTTCCTTTTCTCTTTTGTTTTTATTCTTGCAGGTGCACCTGTGATCGAATCAACGCATAACCAGCTCAAGTTTACCGCCCCATTAACAGCCATTACGGCTGCCGTCGTTGGGGTGATCTTAAATCTCGCCTTGTTTTTTGGTTATCATGTTCTATGGCCGAATGGATTTGATCAAGCTTTTAATTTTGAAGCAGCGCTGATGATTATAGCGGCATTAATTGCGCTGTTTAAATTCCAAATCAATGTGATTTATCTGATTTTTGCTTCAGCGTTATGTGGGCTAGTTTTATATCTATAAGTTTATATTTTGTTATAAATACCAAATTACATCAGTGAGTTGCTCTATTTCAGATTTATCATGACTGACATAGAGCATCGGTATTTTAATCTCCTGTATCACCTGCTGAAAAAAAGGAATAATTTCAGCTTTATGAGCTGCATCCAAAGCAGATAAAGGCTCATCCAATAACAACAATTTTGGCGAGTAAAGCAATGCACGACCTAATGCCACACGTTGCTTTTCCCCACCTGAAAGTTTAATCGGCATTCGATGCAGTAAATGATCCAGCTTGAGTAATTCTACAATGTAGTCCACTTCGAATCGGCGTTGTTGTGGCTGAATATGCTTAAATCCAAACACTAAATTCTGCATCACTGTTTTATGAGGGAAAAGCTGGGCATCCTGAAAAACCAAACCGACACGGCGTTGTTGGGTGCTCCAGTTAATTCGCTGAGATTGATCAAACCACAGTTGATCTTGAATTTTAATCCAACCTGTTTGCGGAGTAATCAATCCCGCAATACTGTGCAAAATAGTCGTTTTCCCCGATCCTGATGCACCAAATAAACCAATTACAGGCTGATCAGACTGGAAAGTTTGGTTTAAAACAAACTGCCCCTGTTGAACATGTAACTGACAGTCGATCATATCGAATAACCACGCTTATTTTTCTGATACCGATTGAACCATTGCGCAAACCATAAAGCAAAAAATGCCACGGATAATGACAAAATAATGAGTCGCCACAGCGCAGCTTCAGTGTCAGGTTGCTGCATTAAACTATACATTGCCAGTGGTAAAGTACGGGTTTCGCCTGCAATATTCCCCACAAAGGTAATGGTTGCGCCAAACTCACCTAGACTTCGACAAAAACACAAAATGCTCCCTACCAGAATCCCACTACTTGCTAATGGCAAAGTTACCTGCATGAAAGCACCGAAAGAAGAAGCACCTAAGGTTTTGGCAGCCATTTCTAAACGCTGATCAACCAATTCAATTGCTAGTCGAATCGACTGAACCAATAGTGGAAAACCCATCACCGCAGATGCGAGTACAGCCCCTTTCCAATTAAATGCAAATTCAATTCCCAACGGTGCCAGATATTGTCCAAAAAAACCACGATTGCCAAACAACTGTAAGAGTAAATAGCCAGGTACAACAGGCGGTAATACCAAAGGTAAAAAGACCAAAGTCTCTAATAAGGACTTTCCCCAAAACTCTTTGCGAGCAAGTATCCATGCCATAATAGTTGCAGGGACTAAACTAAAGATGAGACAAGTTGCCGCCACCTTACAGGATAACTTTAAAATCTCGATTTCTTCGGGACTAAGCATCATCATGGTACAAGAACACTAAAACCATATTTTCTGAAGACCAAAGCTGCACGATCACTACGTAGAAACTGATAGAATTTCACGGTCTCAGGATTATTTTTCAGTAAACCTATTGGATAAATAATAGGAGTATGACTATTTTTTGGAAATACACCTGCAACCTCGACATTTCGACTGATCGCCGCATCTGTTGCATAAACAATACCTGCTCGACACTCTCCACGTGCAACAAAATTAAGCGCTGCACGAACATCTTCAGTTTCCACTATATGCGGTTCAACTTTGTTCCACCAATTCAGTGATACCAAAGCCTGTTTTGCATATCGACCAACGGGCACACTTTGAGTATTTCCAGTACACCATCGACCTTTGTGATTTAGGGTTGGATCGAAGTTTTTTTCCATTTTTAGTGTGAGGAATTGGTTTTTAGGATGAATCACCACTAAACGGTTCTCGAGCAGATTCACACGATCTTGTATTTTGACCCACTTTTTATTTTGTAGATAATTCATCCATTCTTGATCTGCTGATATAAAAATATCAGCTGGCGCCCCAGCTTCAATCTGTTTAGCTAACGTTGAAGAACCTGCATATGAATTTTTGATTTTAACTTTATTATTTTGTTGATAGTCTTGGGTTAATTCATTGATCACATCAGTCAAACTGGCAGCAGCATATACAGTCACGGTACTCTTGGCAAAAACTTGTGGAGTAAACACTCCACCACTTGCCACCACTACAGCTATACATATTGCTTTGATCTTTACCCGCATTCTTATCTTCCTCTGCTTCGATATATTTTTAAAACATACCGCCCAGTAAAGATACACCAAAAGCAAAAATTAGCCAGTCTGGATGTGAATTCAGCTCTTTTATTGATATCTTATCATCAAATGAGACTTAAATTTTTAATGCATCTATTCACTAGCGATTCTATTTATAAAATTAAAAACTTTGTGTTCTTTAACCACATATTTTCATCATTTCGCTCTTAGATAGATTCAATCTTGTATGTTGGGTAGATAAGCAAGAGTAATTTATGAACTCATATTGTCTAAGATACTTTCCTTTTTTTATCTCTAATCGGTTTTGTTGCACAAAGATTTGAAATGCAAAGCGCCCCTAATTGAGCCAAATTTAAGGCGTAACTTGGGTAAGTGGTCGACCTAATTCCGTAAACCTGTTGAGGACTGCTACACGTGCATGAATTTCATTCACCTGACTAGGAAAGCTTCTTGCCATTAATTTATCGCCTAATAATTTAATGCAATGCATCTTGGTTTCCACCAAACTTCGTCGATGATAGCCTGACCATTTTTTCCATAGTCTCCTGCCTAAACGTTTAACTGTTCGAAGTAATTCATTTCGTTCTAGCGAGCTGATCTTTGTATCTTTCCATGGTTTCGCATTTTTTCTAGGTGGAATCACCGCATGCGCTTGCCGATCTGCAATGACCTGACGGCATTGCTTGGTGTCATAAGCTCCATCGGTATAAACAGAGTCAATCTGCTCATCTTGTGGAATCTGATCGAGTAAATCACCAAGCACTTGTGAATCACTGACATTATTTGTAGTGAGTTGAATAGCGCGTATTTGAAGGGTTTCAGCATCTATACCAATATGTAGTTTACGCCATTGGCGACGATATTCAGGTCCATGTTTCTTGCGTTTCCATTCGCCCTCACCTAGAAACTTCATGCCTGTAGAGTCTATGAGTAGATGCAGCCCATCGCTACTTTTTTGGTAGCTGATTGCAATATCAATATGCTTTTGTCTTCTACAAAGCGTACTGTAATCTGGTGCGGTCCAATTTAATCCACAAAGTTTAATCAGACTTTGCACAAAGCCAGTGACCATACGTAAAGATAGACGGAATAAGGATTTAATCATTAAGCAGCATTGGATAGCTGCGTCGGAGTAGGTTTGATTTCGCCCTTGTTTGCCTTTTGATGGAGCATACCATTGCGTAGCAGGATCAAACCAAATGGCAATATTTCCGCGACTCATGAGTGCTCGGTTATATGCGGGCCAATTGGTTGTGCGGTAGATTTTGTGTGTAGGCTTCTTCATTTGAAAATTATATCGCTGAAAAAGCTTTTACAGATAGGTTTGTGCAACAAAGCCCCTCCTAATTATCTTTATTGCTTACTACAGGCTTACGTTGCATAAACCCCAAAAACAACAAAGCCCCGAAAATCGGGGCTAAGTCATTGATATTTGGCGGAAGCGGTGAGATTCGAACTCACGGAGGACTCACACCCTCGTCGGTTTTCAAGACCGGTGCATTAAACCGCTCTGCCACGCTTCCAATGGCGGCTATCATATAAATAAAAGTGCAAGTTGGCAAACCTTTTATTCAAATTTATAAACTGAATGCTCAAAATAAACTCAACAAGCTGAATTTTTATAGATTTTCTATTTTTCATAACGAATTGAGTTGATATACCAAACCTTTTTGCCCAACGGGGTATATACTTCAACCTCGTCATCAACTTGTTTAGTTAATAATGCACGTGCCATGGGTGATTCAATCGAAATATGTTGAGGATGATGATCATAAATCTCATCAATACCAACTATTCTCAAAATTTTTTGTTCACCCGCTTCATTTTCGATCTCGACCCAAGCCCCGAAGTAAACCTTTCCCTCTTGTTCAGGAACATAGTCTACAATTTTTAACTCTTCTAAACGTTTACCAAGATAGCGTACTCGTCGATCAATTTTCCTAAGCAATTGTTTGTTGTATTGATATTATAACCCCATTATAAACATACTATTTCTAATATTCTATATTGACAATTGATCAAATAATGATAATTTAAATTATAAAACACCTCATACTTTGTACTAAATAGTATATGGCTTACGTTAAGAAAATTTATGTAAATTACAAAGATTGTTCAACTCAAACTACCTTGGTCTTGCCTTGCCTCCTAACTGAGAAAGGAGTCATTATTTCTCATTTACGTTATTTGGCTTGGTTCAATTCAAAAAGCGAATCGTGGAAAGAAAGGTCTTGTTACGCACTCAAACTTTTACTGAAGTATATAAATTCTGTTCCACAAATTGAGAATGCAACAAAATTACTCAAAGCTTTCACTGAGGCTTTAATCACAGGCACAGTTGATCCAACTACCCGTACTGATGCTCTTGATCTTTATTGGCGACCACGTACAGTCAGAGATACCAATAATCTATTATTTCATATTACGCATTACACAGATTTTCTGATGTTGCAGGATGAACACTCAACAATTCGAGTAAATCCATTTCGTAAAGCAACAAGTTATGAAGAACGCTTAAATTGGTGTGCTTATTATCATAAACAGGCAAATGTCTTTTTAAATCATTTAACTAAAAAAGATTTATCACAACAGCAAGTTCGTTTAGTTGGCTCGTTCAATGAAGACCTGATTGATTTTGAATATGCAGTTCGTTTCCCTGAAGATCAAATTGAAAGGTTGATTTACTTAGGGTTCGAAAAAAATGGAAAATACGACTATAAATCGCAAGCGATTACGATGTTGATGAATTATGGTGGGCTTAGGAAAAGTGAAATTTTTCATATTTTCACCTCAGATATCACTTTAAATCCGAATAGACCCAAAGAAGCATTGGTTCGAGTCTATCATCCTGAGCTAGGCGCCTCTCCTGATCCCCAATTCAAAAACAGACGTGAATTTCTTTTATCCCAAACATCGTTCAAACCTAGAAATAACTACTTATTTACCGAACGTTTATATGCAGGGTGGAAAAGCCCATTACTTACTTCTAAACAAGGCTATTTTGAAGTGGTGTTTAATCCACCAGAAAAGGCTAAAGAGTTTTTGGTAATTTGGGCAAACTATTTAAAATTTCAAAGAGTAGAGCCTTTAAAAAGCAATCCTCACCCTTTTGCTTTCACCAATACACTAGGTGAGCCTGAAACCATTAAAAATTTTCAAAGACTGCATAAAAATGCGGTAGAGCGTATTGGACTCATTTGTAAGAAAGATCATGGAACAACTGAACACGGACATCGACACGCTTATGGTTTTCGAGCACGTCAGGCTGGCTTAAATCAAGTCGAAATTCAAAAAGCAATGCATCATAAAAGTCCAACATCGTGCCTTGTTTACATCAAGCCGACACTTGAAGAAGTGCAAGAAAAATTGAGAGAGATTCAATGATAAAACCTCAAGCAATTCGACAAATCGAAAATAAGAGATTTAATAAAGAATTTTCAACTTTTCCAGACTTGGATTCTTTAAAGCAATTTTGTAAAAATGCTGACATTACCAATTCTGTATCGTATAAACAAAATTATAGAAAGTATGGACTACCTGCTCATCCAGAAAGAATTTATGATGAGTGGATCAGCTATAAAGATTTTTTTGATATACCTGAATTTATTTCTTATACCGATTTAAAAGAACTCATTATAGACCAAAGTTTAAAAACTATGGCTGAATACAAAAGGTTCATAAATAAACAAAATGATGCATCTCTTCCTCTTGACCCTCAGGGTGTTTATGCCGATGAATGGGAAAATTGGTACAAATTTTTAGGTAAAATTGAACCATTTAAACCCGATTTTATTTCACCAGACTATGTCACTTGGGCAGTTAAGATTAAAGAGTTTATGACTAAAGCTCGTGGTGGTGGAACGAAAGAAACTCAGTTGTGTCGTTTCGTCCGTCTTTATATCGAACAATTTGATAAAAGCAAAACACCACACGCTTTTCTCATACAAGAAAAATTCGATATAAAGCCCTTTCGAGATTTACTTGAAAATATAGAATCTGAACCGATGAGGCGAAAACTTGTTGTCTATGTCAATGAATTCTTAGATTACATCATTGATAATGATTTAACGATTGAAGATGATGAAACAGGTGAGATTGTACGAGTCGATAATGCTCGAAATCCGTTTTCCCTTTTACTCAACCAACAGAATATATCATCTAGCTCAATCCGTTCTGAAACGACAAAACCATGCTTACAATATCATTTTGTCAAAAAAGCTCAAGAATGGATTATTCCATCAAGTGCAAAATGCTTCCAAGATTTAGAGCATCTTCATAAATTTGATGCCGATTGGGTAAAAGTCAACTTTGATCAATTAGACTTATATGACCCTGATTGTGTTTATCGTATCGTTGATAATCAAGCATATTTATGGTGTCCAATAGATTGGATTCATACTTATGCACTTACCAAAGTTCCCTTAAGAGGACGGCAAATCGCCTATAATGATTCTGGCGAAGCTGATGAATATATTGCTGATTTAGATCAACAAAACAAAATCATTTGGCTAAAAAATAATTCCCCACTTTCACGATTAACCAAAGAACAATCGTTCATCAAAAGAATGCCTGATGGTCAAACAGGTATGTTTACCACTACAAATAAAACAAATAACAATGGGCAAGGCTACACAATTCCGTGGATACCCGAAGACTTAGCATATTGGCTTATTAGGCTAAGGAAATGGCAACAAAAATATAATTCTATCTCATACCCCAGTGCTTGGATTAATTGCCAAAGAACAAATTTAAATGAGGTACAAAGAAAAGCCAAAGGATTGAATTGTTTTCTTTTTAGGCGCTTTAATGATTTTGAACCAGCAAATGTCGGAAATGCTTTAACCCCAAGATTAGCGGCTGCTCTTTATAATATACAGCCCTCAAATCTTTGCTTAGCTACACTTGAAGGAAATAGAGCAATTTTAGGTGCATATAAGTCTAAATATACACCTCATAGCATGCGTGTTAGCCTCATTACAGCCTATGTTCTTGAAATGGGTATGCCTATTGAAATCGTGATGAAGATCGTTGGCCATAGCTCCGTGATCATGTCGATTTATTATTGCAAAGTTTCCAATCATGATATTAGAACTCGATTAGAAGAAGGTGAAAAAATAGCCTTAAAATCTGAAGTTGAATCAATTCAAAGGACAATTGAGCAAAATAAAATTGAAAGTGTTAAAAACCAATTAATTGGTAATAATTTGGAGTTACTGCAAGCTTTATCTAATGAGGTTCCTGCAGGTAATTTTATTTTTAGAGATTACGGTATTTGCCCTTTTGCAGCTTCAAGATGTGAGGATGGTGGTGAGTTAATAAAAAGTAGTTCATTCTATACCCCTACACCCCAAGGTTATTTAGGAACTCAGAATTGTATCCGTTGTAGACATTTTATAACTGGGCCTGCCTTTATTGGTGGTTTATTGGCAATTACAAATGAGATCTTACTCCAATCCAATGATCAATCTGAAATATGTTCGAAACTACAAATTAAAATCAATCAGATTAATCAAGATATTGATAATATTGAAAAAGAAGAATATATAGCCAATTTGAAGAAAGAAAAATTTGAAGGCACAGCAAACAGATCCAAGCTTGAGACTGAACTTCGAAATTTCGAATCTGAATATGAAACAGCCGCTAAAAAATTGGATATGCTTTTATGCGATATCCAATCGGCTTATAGTCATATTACGAAATGCCACAAGCTCATCAACAACAATCCCCTTATAGAGAGCGATGAAAAACTTTCCTTAATTACAGCCCCTAATGCTGAATTGATATTAGAAATGGAAGAAGTGAGCCATTATCAACAATTACAAGAAGTCTGTGAAAATGCAGCCATTTATAAATCTTGTAATGCAGATCAAGCTATTTATCCAAGAACTCAGCTCATTGATAAAATGGCAATGTTTAATGAAATTATGCCCGCTTTATTCATGTTATCTAAAGAACAGCAACTTTCAGCAGGCAATCAAATTTTCAAGTTATTGATGAGTCGTCTCAAATCTTGGGATAAAGTGCAAAGTGTTATAGATGGAAAGCTTAAACTAATAGAACTTTCTGAAACTGAACAAATTTCAAAATCAGAGATTGAACTCATTCTACATAATTCACCAAATTTAATTGAGGTAAGTCGTGAATCCTGAAGAGTTATTACATAAGTTAAAACATGGATCATCACTTAAAATCCAACAGTCACTCGATGCAATCTATGAAGTATGTATGGAGCAACAGGAACGTGGAATTCAGGATTTTTCTGTAAGTACGATTGCTAATTTAGGATTTAACAGAGGTGTTCCTAAAGCGCAAAGCATCAGGAATAAGACAGGTGAGAAATATAGAGCATTGATTCAATGTTTTGCAGATGCTTCATCACAGAAACCTAAATTGTCTAAACCATCTCAAACAGACAATGCGTGGATTGAAGAAATTCAAAACCCCAAACATCAGTTGCTTGTCCGTATTATGGCATCTGAGTTAAAGGAAGCTCAACAAATGATCCGTGAAATCATTCCACCTAAACAAAGGATTGATATTTATGATCATAAGAATATGATACCCGATGAATCTTTTAAGCTTTCTGATCAAGAAGTACGGGCATTACAATATTTATTGTCTACAGATTTCCAAAAAAAATGGAATTTAAAGCCTACACATTATGGTGAGCTTGTAGATGAGTCAAATAAGCCTGTTTTTAAAGTGTCAACATTGGATGCCTTACGCAAGGCTTTGGAGTATTTGTCTTGAATCGTAAATTATTAACGGTTGAAGGTTATCAACGTTTACAAGATGAGTTAAATGATTTAGTTCGTAAAGAACGTCCTGAAATTACTAAAATTGTGTCTTGGGCAGCCAGTCTAGGCGATCGATCGGAAAACGCTGATTACATCTATAATAAAAGAAAGTTACGTGAAATTGATCGTAGAATTAGATACTTAACCAAGCTTTTTGAGGTGGCACATAAAGTTGAATATAGCCCTGAACAAGATGGAAAGGCTTATTTTGGTGCTTGGGTTGAATTAGAAAATGATGTAGGTGAAACCATCAAATTTCGTATAGTTGGTGATGAAGAAATTTATGGGCGTAAAGACTATATATCCCTTCAAGCTCCTATAGCAAAAGCTTGTTTAGGGAAGTCAGTAGATGATGAGATTCAAGTACATACGCCTACAGGAAAAAAAACTTGGTATATCTGCAATATTTCGTATATTAAGTAAATAATTTTTAATGAAATTCCTGATTTATCTACTCACACTAACCCTAGTTGACAAAAAACATATATAGCAATAAATATTGGTTGACATAATTTAATTATAGCAATAAATTTAAGTTACCCCAACATTTCACAATTTATCGCGGATTTATTTATGGAATTACGTCATCCTTCACTTTTTGAACCACAATTAACCGATGAAGTTATAAGTTTTTTCGCCAAGCATATGCTAGACATCTATCGAGATATTAATTATCTATTGAGTACTGATGATGACTCAAACTATGGACGTGGAACTAGTATCTTCGATAGATGATGTGTGCTTAAAAAACAGGAGGGTTTAACTTGGTAAACTATACATACTCATTAGGAGTTTACCATGAGCAAGAAACAGAAGACTTACACCGCAGAATTTAAAGCTGAAGCCATAAAAGCCATTGAAGAGAACCAAGGTAATGTATCGGAATCCGCTAGACAACTTGGCATTTCAATGCAAACCCTTTCGAACTGGAATAACAAAGCAAAGGCTGGAACTTTAGCAGGCACAAAACAGTATTCGCCCGATCTAAACGCCTTACTCGAAGAAAATAAGAAGCTTAAACAACAGCTCAAAACAGCTGAAATGGAACGTGAATTTTTAAAAAAGGCAGCAGCGTACTTTGCCAAAGAAAGTCAGTGAGGTACGCCTATATGAAATCGCAAAGCCACTTATTTCCGATTATTTTAATGGCTCGATTACTTCGTGTATCCGTTTCTCGCTTTTATGATTGGCTAAAGCGAGGCATGAGTAAAAGATCAATTCAGCGAAATCAGCAGACAATTTTGGTCAAAATAGCCCATGAAGAAACCAAACAAAGCTATGGCTATGTTCGATTAACCAAGCATTTACAAGCGCAAAGTATCAAAATAAGTATGTATGCTGTGCGCCAAATAAAAAAATCAAATCAGTTGTATTGTAAGCGCCATAAGCGTTTCAAAAGAACCACGGACAGTGATCACAACCGTTCTATTTATGACAATTTACTCAAGCAACAGTTTTCAATGACGAAGCCTAATCTTGCGTGGTCGAGTGACATTACCTACATTTGGACGGCTGAGGGCTGGTTGTACTTGGCAGCTGTCAAAGATCTTTACACGAAACAGGTTGTTGGCTATAGCTTAAATGAGCGCATGACAGCCAAGCTTGTTTGTGATGCATTGAATATGGCTATTCGCAATCAGAAACCTGCTAAAGATCTCATTGTACATTCAGACAGAGGCAGCCAATATTGCAGTAATGAATATCGAAACTTACTTGAGAAATTTGATTTTCAGGGTTCAATGAGCAAAAAAGGCGACTGCTTCGATAATGCACCGATAGAGAGTTTCTGGGGCATACTCAAAAATGAACTAGTCCATCATCGCAACTACAAAACAAGGGAAGAAGCCAAAGCGGATATTACAAAATATATAGAGTTATTTTATAATCAGCGAAGAATTCAAAAAGGCTTGGATTTTAAGACACCAAATCAAATGGCAGAAGACTTTTATCGGTTAGCTGCCTAGAATCTCCCAAGTGAAAGTCTCCTGCTAATTCAGCACACATCAAGAACTCGTAATCGCTTTTTAAATTTAATTGTTAGAAAACAATGTCCGGTAGATGTTCACTTAACTAATGGTTCATTAAAGTTTATTTTTCAAATAGGTAATGCCTCTATACGTTTTTTAAAAGATGATTTTGAAAAACCTAAAAAGAAAAAATTCCTCATGCAACAAATACAAAGTTTTAGCCTATTTCCTTTAGATGATCACCAACCACATTTTTGGCGATTCATTCTAAATGAACCTAAAACTCTTGATGATGAACCACTTGTTGTATTTGCTGGCTATAACTTAGCAAATGATGTTGTTGCATATTGGGATTCAAATAGTATTACTGATATCAACCATATTCATTTGGTTGAGCCAGAAACCCCCGCATCTGTCGAGTTAGGCTCCCCATTGGTCGAAGATCTTGATATCGAAGATAAAGATGATGAAGATTCCATAGCTGTAAATAACTAATTGTACGATGACTAAACATGACAACACAGTTTAATGGCTTGGAACTAAAACTTTTAAGGCAATTCAATGAATTATCACTAGAAGATTTAGGTATCCAGCTAAATTTAACACGTCAATATCTTCATAAAGTTGAAACTGGGCAAACTATACCCAATGATCAATTTATTGATAAAGTGGCGCACTTTTTTAATGTGCCACAGACTTTTTTTATGCAGCTAAAACCTGTTTTACAGGAAGATCAGATTCATTTTAGAAGTAATCGTACCGCTAAAGTTTCGTTTAAGCAGATTGTTATCGCAAGAGGTGAATACATAAAACGATTAATTGAATATTTGGATTCAAAACTCAGATTACCTAAATATGATATTCATACTTTATATGACGAACCAATTGATCAAAATCCAGCAATTGAATCTATAGCTGAGCAATGTCGTGAAAAATGGGGATTAGGTTTAGGCCCTATTAGTAGCATGGTGCGACTCTGTGAAACACATGGAATTATTGTGACCACTTTCTCTAGTATATCAAAAGAAGTGGATGCTTTATCCCTTGCCACAAAACGCCCGATTTTTGTACGCAATGAAGCAAAAGAAAGTGTATGTCGTCAACGTTTTGACTTAGCTCATGAACTTGGCCATCTTGTACTTCATGATGGACTTGTTACCGGTGATAGACTAACAGAGTCACAAGCTAACCATTTTGCATCTGCTTTATTAATTCCACAGGTGATGATGCGTACGCACTTCCACACTTGGCATAAAAATGGACGTTATAACTGGTCTAAATTAAGTGAATTTAAGCAAACTTGGAAAGTTAGTAAAGCTGCAATTTTGTATCGTGCTAGACAATTAGGTTTATTAACTCCCGAACAATATACTAGTGGTGTTATCTACTTGAAAAAAACAGGTGAAGGTCTTACTGAAAAAGAAGATCATTTAATTCCAAGTGAAAAACCTGAATTACTAAAAGTTTGTTTCTCTGCACTCTCCAAAAAGAGAATTTTTGCTGAAGATGTTGCAAACTCTTTGAATATAAATGTCGATTTTTTAGAAAACTTAGTTGGCATGAGTATTCCTAGAAAACCTAGTACATTAAAAATCGTTGAAGAAAGCACCTAAAGGTGCTTTCTTCAACTTTGGAAAAATAGAAACTATGACTAATTTATCTTTTACTTCCTACCCGATCAGAAATAAATACGAATATTATTTACCTGAATTACAACTTTTTAGTTCATATAACGTTGGTGGAATAGCTTTAAAAGATTTAAACATTTATACAGAACCATCTTACCATGATTGTCATTCTGATGATCATAGATTCAATACATTTCATTGTAATAGCATCACAAACCATGATGAAGCTTGGGCAATTGGATTAGAACTTATAAGTCTTTTGAGAGGGCTGGTAACGATTTTTTTTGGTGAAAATGAACAGAGATTTGTTCGGTTGGAAAAAATGAAAATAGAAGGACAGCCTCTTGAATATCCAACATATCAAATGAATCACAATATTAAAATTTTGTTAGGTTTCTACCAAAGATTAGGAAGTAATCTAAATAGTAATTTAACTTTTACAGAGAGAAGAGATTATAAAGAAAGTGCTAAGGCTAATGTATTTGCTAGTTCCTTTTACATAGCACAAACACATATTGGAGTTTATTTGATTTTGAAATATTTTTCCGAACCATTAACGTGGATGAGTCTATATAAAATAATGGAAACATTTATGACTATTGAAGCTCATCATGATACAGGTTGGAAAATACCTTATAGCAAAGCTGACAAAACTAGATTTACCAATCCAGCTAATGATTTCAGCATGGTAGGAATTGATGCTCGTCACGGATTTAAAAAAGATTCGTTAATGCCAAATACTGGACCTAAAATGGAAATTAATGAAGCAAAAGAGATGTTTATTAATTGTGCTAAATCATATTTAAATTTTAAGCTCGACGAATTAAGAAAAGCACCTTAAGGTGCTTTTCTAATAACCAATAAATTAATTGGTTAAAGCTTGATTTATCTGCTCTTCCAAACTACGTCCAACTTCATCCTGATTTTTAGCCATTAAGAAGAGTCGTTTTCCATGACTATCTTTAGCCCATTGCTTACCAATAGCATTCTTGATTCGAGCATCATCAGCTGTATCTAAATGTCCGCCCTTATACTCCAAAACAAAAATTGAACCATCGACTAGCTCTGCAATAAAATCAGGATAAAAGTAATCTTTCTCAGTTGGTAACCAGAATGAAGTATGTGGTTGCTTAGGAATATTACGTATCCAATATTTTACTTTAGGATGCATGTCCAAGAGCTGAGCACATTTAAACTCTTCAGAAATCTTTCCTGATTCTGTCTTTTCTTTTAAATCATCAATCTGAGCATAGAAATGCTTTTTAAACTTATAGCTACCACGATAAGGCTTTCTGACTGGGTAGATTCCACGCTTAAACTCAAAACTATTTTCTAGTTTTGATTCTTCTGCTACCTTCAACTCCGCAAACAAATCACTTTGGAATGCTTGTTTACGAGCAAATTCAAAGAGTCGATCAAGCTCACGAGAAACAGCTAGTGACAATTGGAATTGAGCACGATGTAGTTGCGTCAGTGTAAATCTACGCTCATTCAACAAGTGACTAATCAGCTTGGTTAAATACGCTCTGAGCTGGATTTGCGTTAATCCTGCTCTTCTTGTTTTTCGATCTAACCAATTCAACAAATCATTTTCGGTGATTGGTGTTGGCATATCGTTAAATTGGATCTGTTGGCTATTGAGTAATTCATAACTCAACTGCTCTTTTTCAAGATTTAGATCAATCGCAAAGCTATTCACAGTTTCACGTATGTTAAAACCTTCCAATTGAACTGGATAATCTAATAGATTCCATTCAACCGAATCTTCTATTGTTTCTTTGTCTGCAACTTGCCATTCACCATCAACGAATAAACCTAGCTGCGGAATAAGCACAAATGTTGCATTCCAATTTTCAGGTGCTTGATGTGCTTGTCGCTCAGCACGAGCTTCTTTGAATACTTCTTGTATTTGAGTCTTTTGTTTTGGTGTTGCTTTTTCAATTACAGCTTGTTCAATTTGATCAAACTCTTCGTCAGTCGTCCCTTTATGAATAATCAAGGACGTACCTTGGCTATTTTCTCTCGTTTGAATCGCTGGTTGCAAATTAGTTGGAATAAGTTCAGGTGTAACCACAAATGGAATAGAGACCATGACTTCAGGAGTCTTTGGTTGAGTAGTCGCTTGACATGTAGTACCTAGATCTAACTCAGGTTGTGGATTTGCCACAATCGAGGCTTCAGCTTCCCACTTATCGAAGCCCATATTCTGCACCATACGGTCTTTAAGAAGCATAGTGGCTTGAGCGATTGAACTTGATACAACGTGTGCATATGCTTTATTGAGTTCGTCATTCTTACGTAGTTTCGCATAAGGCATACGTAATACACGTCCTAACAACTGCTCTACATCAGTTGCAGAGTTGATATTTTGCAAACTCGCAAGTACATAGGCAAATGAGCAATCCCAACCTTCTTTCAGTGCTTCGACTGTAATCACTATTTTGACTTTACTTTGAGGACTAAAGAGATTTTCATCTTCAAGCTCTTTGGTTTGTCCTGTAGAGATCGCAATCCAGTCTTCAGTTATATTTTCATATTCGCTTAACAAATGCTGTTTAACAGCTTCTACATTCGCTTCACCATTTTTATCTTGGGCTTGAATCAATAATATTGGGCGAATATATTCTTTTTCACTTTGTGCAAGCACTTCTAAGTTTTGTCGTTGAATCAGCGCATCACTAATACAATCTTGCCAACTATTTGGATGTTCAGTCAGTACGACTGGCAGCTTAATCATGTGATCAACTTTTAACTGTGCAGCAGAAACCGAGTAAAGAACATTATTGTCTTTTGGTGTTGCTGTCAGCTCTACCAAGCAACTTGGGTTGAGACGCTTCAAGGTTGGAAAGAATGTTTTTCCACCACGGTTTTTATGCGCTTCATCCACAACAATAATTGGTCTATGCAAGTTAAAGAAATTGACCAACGAATGCTTCACTCGACCAATATCTTTTTCAGTTAGGAATGGTTGATACTGCAAAGTATCAGCCGTTACTTTATCCATACTTTCGGCTTGGTGTGGAGTCAATTGAGTAAAGTGTTCACTCAAGGATTCATCAAAAGCATAGGCATTGCGCTGATAGGTCTTTTCTTTATCAATATTAAAGATCTGAATAGTGGTCACAATGACAATACATGACCGTCCAACATCATGCTTGTTGAGCGATTGAAGCCCTTCAATGTCACATATTTTGATGCGATCGCCATAATAGCTTTGTAAGGCTTGTCTATAGGGGTGATTTACATTAGCAAGTGCAGCAAGAGTTTGCTGTCGAATCATATCTGTTGGTACAAGCCACAATACAATAGGGCTCTCAGTATTCACATAACTCTGTGCCACTTTAGGAATACTATGTGCTGCAAGCAGTGTTTTACCACCGCCTGTAGGTACACGCAGGCATACACTTGGTATTCCCTCTAATCGGTCGTTATAAGCAATATTTACGCCTACACAGCGTTTAAATGCCTTCTCTGCCCCTAATGATGCTGCCAAAGTAAAGAATTGCTCTAATGCTTTTAAAGAATCTATTTGATACTGTTTTAATTTAAGTGACATACGCAATCCTTACTGAGTTTGGTTGCCATAAAGCGAGTATGGAATTTGTTTAAACTCAATGTCTAGAGCTTCAAGTCGGGCATCCCCAAGTCGTGATGCTTCGCCTATAACGACTCGTTTACCTTCATGTGCATGACATTCATTTAAGTAATTTAAAACAGATAGGGTTAATACATTACCGCCATTCGGACGTCTATCACCTAAAATGCCGTTATAGAGAAGATAGTAAGCAACCCCATCATGTGTGCCTAAATATGGATTATCAAAGCTCTCCGTTTGATTTAGAGCTGTTTTTGTTTCAAGCCACCAAACATAGCTTGCAAGGTCTTTAAATTTCACATCGGCATTTAAAAATCCTTGATCATCAAATACGGGACTACCTAAGCTAAAGAAGCTAAAACCGCCACCACCTTTCCAATTTACAGATTTAGAAATACCTCCTTCTTCACCGCCAATAACATTTCTAAGACGTGGGATTACATGTGTATTTGCTTGTGATCCCATTTCAATACCTATATATCGGCGCCCCATTTTGTGAGCAACAGCAGTAGTTGTTCCTGAGCCCAAAAAGCTATCTAAAACTAGATCATTTTGCTGTGTACAGAGCTCTAAGACTCGCTGTATCAACGCTTCTGGTTTTTTGCCATTCGGAAATCTTACCCCTCCCTCTTTTGTTAAATTATTAAGAGGAAAACCGTCCCAATACGTTCCAAGTTTAGATAGTTTGACTAATCTATTACCTTTTTTATAGGCTATATCACTTAACCATGCTATTTGGTCGTAAGCGTCCGCTGAATCCCATACCTATTTTTTAATTCGATTTAGGTTTCCAGCAGTGCGGCAGCAATTCTTCAATTTGGGTCACTTTGTGTGTCGGTAACCTTTTCAGCACATCACTTAAATAGGCATACGGATCCAAGCCATTCAGCTTTGCTGACTGGATTAAAGTCATGATGTTTGCCGCTCGCTGACCACTGCGCAGCGAACCTGCAAACAGCCAGTTCTTGCGTCCCAACGCCCAGGGACGCATCTGATTCTCTACCCAATTGTTGCATATCGGTAGATTGCCATCATCCAGATAGCGGCTTAAGGCTGGCCAACGCTTCAGAGTGTAATTGATAGCCTTGGCGGTGGGAGAACTCGATGGCACTGTCAGATGATGTTGGTTGAGCCATTCATATAGTTGTTGCATCACTGGTTGACTATGCTGTTGTCGGTATTCGCGGCGGTCTTCCGCTGTACCATCGGTCTTTTTCCTGAGTTCTGCTTCTATCGCATACAGTTTCTGAATCAGCACTAAGGCCTGTTCAGCAACCTGACTTTTCCCAGTTACATGCAGTTCATGGAATTTACGACGTGCATGGGCCATGCACCCCACCTCAATCACCTGGCCTGATTTAAAACGTGCTTTATAACCACTGTAATCATCACAGACTAGATAGCCCTGCCAGCCTTTCAAGAACTCTTCAGCATGCTGGCCTGAACGACTATCCTGAAAGTCATAGATCACCGCCTGAACTGGATTATACTGTGTGGTGGCATAGGCCCAGACATAACCTTTCTTCGGTTTTTTATTATTCTCACCCATCCGCATGATGGTGACCGGTGTTTCATCTGCATGCAGCACCCGCTGTTGCAGCACCACCTCTTTTAAGGCATTGGCCAGAGGTTCCAGTTCTACACCGCAGCGACCTATCCAGTCAGATAAAGTGGATCTGGACAGATCAATGCCAGCCCGCTGATAGATCAGGCGCTGACGGTACAGCGGCAAATGATCGGCATACTTCGATACCAGCACATGGCTGAGCAATTCAGGTGAAGCAATGCCTTTATCAATCACATAGGCGGGCATCGCTTGCTGAGTTAGAGTGTCACACTGATCACAGACCCATTTACCACGCACATGCTGTTCCTTATAGAACTGTGCCGGTCTGAAATGCAGTTTTTCACTGACATCTTCGCCGATACGACGGAGTTGGCAGCCACAAGCACATTGGGTTGATGCAGGTTCATGCTCAATACGGATGGTGTGTAGATGATCTGGCAGTGGTCGACGTTTAGGTTTATTGGTTTTGGCTTTCTGTGTCGCTGCATTGGTTTTATCTGCATTTAGCCGTTCCAGTTCTAGATCAACCGCGGCAATATCTTCTTCAACCGCTTCATCCCACAGATGGATTTGTTTTGCCGTTAAGTGTTCATTCTTTTGGGCGAATTTGTGCTTTTTAAACAGCGCCAGTTCATGCTCGTATTTTTGATTGAGAATAGAAAGATGTTGAACTTTGGCATCCAATTGTTGGTTTGATTGTGCTAGAGACTGATGCTGCAGCGCCAACTGCCTGGTGAATTCCAGCAGTTGTTCATGGGTCAGTTGGCTTAAGTCAGGCAGCGTATTCATGACCGCAGTATGCCTGAGGTCATGAGAAGAATGAAATAGAACGTTTGGAGAATAGCAGAATGGTCGAGCCTGGTTTAAAGCATCGTCACCACCTGCTGTCGTCCAATGCGCTGCCAGGGCAAACCTTGGATCAGTGCCTGTAACTGTTCCGGGCTGAGGGCCACGGTTTCACCTTGGTGAACTTGAGCCCAGTGAAATTTGCCCTGTTCCAGCCGCCGGGCACACAGCCAGATGCCCAATCCATCATGTACCAGCACTTTCATGCGATGGCCACGTTTATTACAGAACAGGTAAGCACAATGCGGTTTGATGTAGCCAAAGGCTCTCACCACCTGAGCCATGGTCGTATCCATACCTGCACGCATGTCCATGGGCTGAGTAGACAACCAGATTTCATCAATGCGGATCATGTTGCAAGTGCCTTGAGTAATTCTGCCAAGGCAGGTATTTCTGATGTCTGCCATTTTAGCTGAATATCATTATTCGTATGAGGCACGGTGATACACAACGTGATCCTCTCATCAATAGGTTGGCTGATTGCAGCAGTGTAAGGCAAAGCAATAAATGCTGGATTCACATGAGTAGGATCCTGCACGGCACCCTCATGATGGCTGAAGATCCTGATCCAACGACTGACAAGGTTGGCATTAATACTATGTTGCAGTGCGACCGAAGCGATCGAGGTATTAGGATTTTTGCAGGCATTGACAATACTGAGTTTGAATTCTTTGCTGTATTTTCGGCGTTTTTTAGCAACAGGAGGTGTTGCTGAATATATATCCATGTTCATGGATTAAGTCCCCACTTGTTTTTAGGTGGGAACTAAATTAAGGCTTATAGGATCGCTTGGTAAGGCTGTGTTAGCCGGATGCTTACATTTGGTCACAATTTCTACCTTTGTAATAAACAGTCGTCATATTCCCTTTAGATCTACCAGATTTAGGTACATACTCAATACTAACTAGATCTTGTTCTACTTCTAAAGACTCCATAACCCTTGTTCTAATTGAACTCTGCGCATTTGTATCTCGAAAAACTTTCTCAAAATACTTAATGTATACTTGCTGTTCAGAAATACCTTCTCTTACAGCTATTACACTAATAGGAGTAAAGATTGCATTAACGTGTTGAAAAACTTTTATTTCATCTCCTTTACCATCATATATAGTCTTATAGAATGATTTTTCACCTGTACTTTCCAGAACCCTGGTGTATTTCCAACTTTTTCCTGATTCCTTCATTTCTTCGATAAAATCGAATAAATTTTCCTCTTCCAGGATTTCATTAAACTTACTAAAAAAGTTTTTATCTTTTGAGTATATTAGTAAATACTCGATATTTTTCTTAAGTCGCTTATCTTCTCCACCACCTGAAGCTCCAGCAGTTTGTTTCATTTTCAAACTAACTTCATTAATAAAATTATTTCTTCCAAAAATTTCATCACATAAAACTTTCATGTAATGCACTTGGTGATCACTTAAAATAACGCAAAAAATGCCTTTGTTTTCTAATAATTCTCTTAGCAAAACTATGCGTGGATACATCATTGACAACCACTGAGCATGCTCTAGATTATCGTCGTAATGTTCAAAAGCCTGTTCTGTATTGTAAGGTGGATCAATAAAGATACATTTTACTTGTCCACCATATAATGGCAATAATGCCTTCAGAGCTTGAAGGTTATCACCTTGAATGATGAGATTCTCTTTCGCTTGCTCTTCATCACCATAGGCTTGTTCGAATTTTAGTAAATGGTACGGAACACTTGTTGCTGTTTCTTCAGCTTGGTTTCGGTTCACCCAATCTAATAGTGGCATAACAATACTGAATATAAGATAAAAATTGACTTTATTTTATCAAAAACTAGCCTTTAAATGTTGATTAGATTTTTTACTGCTAAAAATTAAAAATCAGGTTTTATCGTTACTTTATCACTATTTAACCACTTATGTATTAACTCATCACCACTAAAAGTAGTCCAAGAGAGTCCATCATTTATTATACTTTTACAAACAAAGTACTCTAAGCAAGTATAACTCCAATTAAATCCAATATTTCGTGTATGAGATGGAACTTTATTATTTAACTGATGTGTGCTGAATTAGCAGGAGACTTTCACTTGGGAGATTCTAGGCAGCTAACCGATAAAAGTCTTCTGCCATTTGATTTGGTGTCTTAAAATCCAAGCCTTTTTGAATTCTTCGCTGATTATAAAATAACTCTATATATTTTGTAATATCCGCTTTGGCTTCTTCCCTTGTTTTGTAGTTGCGATGATGGACTAGTTCATTTTTGAGTATGCCCCAGAAACTCTCTATCGGTGCATTATCGAAGCAGTCGCCTTTTTTGCTCATTGAACCCTGAAAATCAAATTTCTCAAGTAAGTTTCGATATTCATTACTGCAATATTGGCTGCCTCTGTCTGAATGTACAATGAGATCTTTAGCAGGTTTCTGATTGCGAATAGCCATATTCAATGCATCACAAACAAGCTTGGCTGTCATGCGCTCATTTAAGCTATAGCCAACAACCTGTTTCGTGTAAAGATCTTTGACAGCTGCCAAGTACAACCAGCCCTCAGCCGTCCAAATGTAGGTAATGTCACTCGACCACGCAAGATTAGGCTTCGTCATTGAAAACTGTTGCTTGAGTAAATTGTCATAAATAGAACGGTTGTGATCACTGTCCGTGGTTCTTTTGAAACGCTTATGGCGCTTACAATACAACTGATTTGATTTTTTTATTTGGCGCACAGCATACATACTTATTTTGATACTTTGCGCTTGTAAATGCTTGGTTAATCGAACATAGCCATAGCTTTGTTTGGTTTCTTCATGGGCTATTTTGACCAAAATTGTCTGCTGATTTCGCTGAATTGATCTTTTACTCATGCCTCGCTTTAGCCAATCATAAAAGCGAGAAACGGATACACGAAGTAATCGAGCCATTAAAATAATCGGAAATAAGTGGCTTTGCGATTTCATATAGGCGTACCTCACTGACTTTCTTTGGCAAAGTACGCTGCTGCCTTTTTTAAAAATTCACGTTCCATTTCAGCTGTTTTGAGCTGTTGTTTAAGCTTCTTATTTTCTTCGAGTAAGGCGTTTAGATCGGGCGAATACTGTTTTGTGCCTGCTAAAGTTCCAGCCTTTGCTTTGTTATTCCAGTTCGAAAGGGTTTGCATTGAAATGCCAAGTTGTCTAGCGGATTCCGATACATTACCTTGGTTCTCTTCAATGGCTTTTATGGCTTCAGCTTTAAATTCTGCGGTGTAAGTCTTCTGTTTCTTGCTCATGGTAAACTCCTAATGAGTATGTATAGTTTACCAAGTTAAACCCTCCTGTTTTTTAAGCACACATCATAACTTACAATGTTCTAAGTAAGATGTGATCCTCGCGATAAACATCTTATTCACAGAATAATATGGCAGAGTAAAACTTGAAGTGCGACATAAACCACCTAATTAATTTAAAGGGTTTATGGAGTATATAAAATTGTCATACCATCATCTTAACTTTGAAGATCGTACTGCATTAATGCTTGAGTCAAGAAAAGAAGGCTTTTCAGCCAGAAAATTTGCTGAACTCATTAAAAGACATCCTAGTACGATCTATCGTGAGCTTAAAAGAAATAGCATCAATGACGTTTATCAAGCTCAATATGCTTCTGATAACACCTTCGCTAGACGTAGACGTGGTCACAGAAAACTCAAAATCGTTTCAATCCTCTGGAAATTTATTGTTGAAGCGATCCGTTGTTTATGGTCTCCTCAGCAAATAGCAAAGCGTTTAAAGACATTTCCTGATTTGGATCAAACAATGAATGTAAGCCATACAACGATTTATTCAACGATACGAGCATTACCCAAGGGTGAGTTGAAAAAAGACTTATTATCCTGTCTACGTCATGAAAATAAAAAGCGAAAAGCTAACGGTGAACCTAAAAAAGATTCTATATTACAGGATATTAAAACTATTCATGAGCGCCCAGCCGAAGTTCAAGAAAGAAAAATACCGGGTCATTGGGAAGCTGATTTAATTAAAGGTAAAGACAATAAAAGTTCGATAGCAACACTTATTGAACGAAATACACGGCTCTGTATCTTGGCAACATTACCTGATGCAAAGGCAGAATCAGTGCGCAAGGCTTTAACTGAAGCTCTGAAATATTTACCTGCAGAACTGCGTAAAACGTTGACCTATGACCGTGGACGCGAGATGGCAGAACATAAAATACTTGAAGAAGATTTAGGCATAGATGTATATTTCTGTGACCCACATTCACCCTGGCAAAAAGGCACATGCGAAAATATGAATGGTTTAATTAGGCAATATTTACCTAAAGGGATTGATTTAAATCAGGCAGATCAGCATTATTTAAATCAAGTTGCCATGTCACTGAATACTCGTCCTAGAAAAGCGTTAGATTGGCTTACACCATTAGAGAAATTTGCTCAGCTTGTTGATTATCATAAGGCTTTTGAAACTGTCGCACCTCATGTTTGAATTCGCCTATCTATCTTTTCTTTCTCCATGCTCTAAGCTATACAAATTTGAAGCAACTTTATCCGCATGATAACTTAACATACTATTTACAACTAAGAGATTATACTTTTCAACTAACTCAATAATTACGTGATCCAATTCAATAGATTTTTCAATTGGGATGGGTTTATATTTTTGTATATTTAAAATTAACTCATATGCATCAATTTTCTTTTGCTCGATAACAAACTCTCTAATTTCTTTAACATCTAAATAATCCAGTTCATAATAGTCTAATTCTATACTTAATTCTTCCAACATTTGGTTAAAACTTCCACTAATTAGATCTAAATTTAAAAAGGTGTTCCCATCAAAAAAAATATACTTGTATTTTTTATATCTACTGGCTAGTTCAGCACGTATTAAATGTGAGTTTTTATAAAAAAATTTATTTGTATCATTAAATACCCCTATAATTTCATCTGTTTTTTTACTATTAAAAATGACTCTTTTTTTATACAATGACTTAATTAAGAAGTTCTTATTAGCTCTTTCAGTAATAAACATATCTTTCCAAATTTCTTTATCCAATTTACCATACTGATTTACTTGGCATTTAAGAGCAATTAGATACAAATAAATTTTTTCTAAATAAGTTAAATTAAATGAATTTTTCATAAATAAAAATGAATAGTCATCTTTTATAACTGATTCAATTTTTTCTATAATTACTTCAGCTTGGTTATTTATATCTTTACTTAAACAATTTTGGCAACTTAATTCATTTTGAAAAAGCTTTTTTAACTCCATACGTGATCTAGCCTTAATTTTTTGATTACAACTAAGACAATTTGAATTTTCAATAGTAGATGTAACAAAACTAAATTTAGCAATGATAGCTTCTAAGTTAGAAATATTATTGAATCCATGTTTTTTTACAAGATTTTTTAATGAATATTCAAAATCATGTGTTTCCCGACTTAATGCCCAATAATCCTTTATAAGTAAATCATAAGTTTTTGATTCATCATCTATAACGTGTATTAAGATATTTTGTTTAGTCATTGTGGAAAATTTTATCAATAATTTCTTAAAGTATTCTATTTTTCAACTAGTTAAACTCTAGATCCATTATTGAATTGTAACTGAAGTATAATAGTACAACTAAATAGCATACATACTATTTATAAGTTTTTGTTTTTTATTAACAATTAATATTTTAGTATGAAATATAGGGTTATTTTTGATAATCAGCGTTCTCAGAGCGATCGCCTAAACTCGCAGCCCAATTCACTTTTTTAGTGATTTCAGGTCGTTCATCATGCCAAAGTTTCTTTAATTCAGCGACCAATAAGTCATGGCCCGTACGGGTAATTAAGTTTGATTTCATAAGAAGAAAATACGTGAAGATAACAATCCGTTTACAAGTTTTTGCATTGTATTCCTTATTTCACCATCACTAAAGTGTATAAATTTTATTCTTTTTTAAATCATGTGTTTGTGATGTATTTATCATTTATTTCTTGCTCAAAATTTGACAATCTGTTTTTGGACGCTTATTATGCGCCCCTAAGTTAGTTTTTTGTTTGTTTTTTATACACTTTGTGAATGATGTGTAACATCTACATCATTTTCCCGATTAACCCAATGTCATTTTGAATGACGTCATGACTTGCCCACCCTTATTGAATTTATCAACTTTTAAAAGTTAAGGCATCGTTTTGCTGAACTTTTAGGGCATAAATTACCTGTAGCGGAGACAACATGCACAGTAATTCAAGTTCTGGGTCTAGGCCTAGCCTTAACTCTTTATCTTCTAAACTCCCGTTTCAAGCTTTAGCATTAGGTGTTGTAATTATTCCCTTCAATAGCTTAAGCGCAGAAAAATCTCACCAGTACAATACTGTTGTAGCAAAAAATGTTTTAACTGTGGTTGCCGTAGAAAACCCAACCATCGTATTTAAAGAAGATCAATTCTTACATGGCTTTGGTTACGATTTAGCGCGTAACTATGCACAAAGCTTAAATGTAAAACTTGATTTTAAAACAGTCCCAGACAATGCAACTGCATTGAAATGGATTGCACAAGGCAAAGCCAATTTCGCAATGACCACTTCAACAATTGCAGATATTGAAAAGAAACAATTGGTTTCATTCTCAGCAAGTTGTGGTGATCAAGCAAGTTTAAGTAGTAATGGTTTAAACCCCCAATTAAATTGGGTATTTAAGCAAGCTGATGATCCTTTAACACTTACTGCCAGTGGTTTTGTGTGCCAAAGTAAACAACTGGGTACGACCCAACAACTTGCTTCCTTTTATAATCGTAATGTGGTTAAGCCAGAGTCATGGTCTATCATTCAAAAAGACTTGAATCAGCGTTTACCTATTTATAAGGCAAGTTTTAAGCAAAGTGCTTCTAAATACAATCTAGACTGGCATTTATTGGCTGCCATTGGTTATCAGGAATCCTATCTAAAACCGACCTCTGTTTCACCAACAGGTGTACGTGGGATTATGATGCTCACCAATAACACGGCGAGAGCAATGGGTGTAACCAATCGCACTGATCCAGTACAGAGCATTCAAGGTGGTGCAAAGTATTATGACTTGATGCTGGATCAGTTTGCACATGTCCCTTATCCCGACCGTAATTGGTATGCGCTTGTAGCGTACAATATGGGACCTGGAGCAGTCGGACAAATTCAGAAGCGTATCCAAGCCCAAGGAAAAGATCCTAACCAATGGGTGAACTTATATGATTATTTACAGCGTAACCAAGCTCGAAATGGTCGTTATAAACAAGCCGTGCAATACGTAAAACGTATTCGTACCTATTTAGAACATATCAAGACCAGTAACTTGATCAATGTCTAAAGCAAAAAAAAGCTTACCAATGGGTAAGCTTTTTTTTTGCTGATCACTTAAGCAGTTTGCTCAAGTACTCTTTTAAATAAATCTTTTTGCTCTTGGCTTGGTTTTGCAGTTTGCAATGCCATTAATTGAGACATATCGCCTTGGACTTTGATTTTACCTGTCATGAATGCTTGCATTGCAGCAGCCATGTCAAACTCTAAGAATACTTTACGTAAAGTCTCAGCATCCATATTTAAAGTTGTTTTAGCATTTGAAGACAAACCTTTTTGGATCTTACCAGCATCAAGAGCTAGCTCAGTATTACCAGCTGCATCTGTTACAACTAAGTTAATCGCTAAATTCGCAAGCGCTGGTGGTAAGTTTAAATCACCTGCTTCAGCAGTAAGTTTATCGACTGTTGCAAACCAATCATCAGTTAAAAATGCAGCCATGATTATTCCTCAAATGTATTTGTTCAATTTCTTGTGTTATCTATCCAGACAACATCACATGAAGCAATTTGCTCGTGCCATGTTATAGCACGTATATTTTATTTTAGGCTATGATTTTTTGTACGTAGGATCCAAATTTTAAAAAAATTATAAAGAAAAGGCACTTAACAAAGTGCCTTTTAAAAATTTTTACATTTTAATCAGCTGCAAAACTTAAATTGACCACATCGAGACGATTTTTCAGCTCTTCAGGATCTTTGAGATCAAACTCACGCTGCCCATCTAAAGCTTCAAAATCAAATAATTCGCGGTCAGCCAATTGTGACGGTGATACGTTCTGTAAAGCACCGAAAATGCTGTGTAGACGTTTTGGATATTGCTTATCCCACTCACGCAACATATCGTTGATTATAGCGCGTTGCAGGTTTTCTTGAGAACCACACAAATTACACGGGATAATTGGGAACTTACGCATTTCTGCGTATTTAATAATATCTTTTTCTTCAACATACGCTAAAGGGCGAATTAAGATATTCTTTTTATCTGATGAAAGAAGCTTAGGCGGCATCGCCTTTAAACTCCCACCATGGAATAAATTTAAGAAAAATGTTGCCATAATGTCATCACGATGATGACCTAATGCCACCTTAGTTGCGCCAATCTCTTGTGCAAAACCATACAGCGAACCACGACGTAAACGAGAACAGACTGCACAATAGGTCTTACCTTCAGGCGTCAATCGCTTGGTAATGGTATAAGTGTCTTTTTCCAATATGTAATATGGAATATTATTTTCTTCCATATAACGTGGAAGAACATCTTCTGGGAAACCAGGTTGTTTTTGGTCAAGATTGACCGCAACAATGTCAAAATTAATCGGTGCGATGCGTTTAAACTGCAACAAAATATCAAGTAAGGTGTAGCTGTCTTTACCACCAGACACACACACCATGACTTTATCGCCATCCTCGATCATTTTATAATCACGAATTGCATGCCCCACTTGGCGACGCAGTTTTTTCAACAGGCGATAATAGGCCGAACTGGTTGGAAGTTCTGGCTTGAAATTAAATCCTTGGTTGGACTCCACTGGCGCGTACATAGACGTGATTAACTCATAAACAAAAACACTGCGAGATTTTATCTGAATTCGAAAAAAACCGCACCAAAAGAATTTTTCAATTTCTTTCTATCGTCATATTCAGATTTCATACTGGTAAAATTCTGATCAAAAATTATAAAAATTGCCTAGATTGCTTATATTTCAAACTTTTCCACAGTTTTCCACAAAAACTGTGGATAAAATTGTGGATTTCTTAGCTATTGACAAACTGTTTTGATCAGATAATAAGGCTTTTGATTAAATTGATCATTTTTTAATCAGTTATTTTAAGCATTAATAATCAATAGCTTATACAAGTCAATACTTCAATTTTAAAAAAAAATTAAATTTTTTTTTGCTGAACATTCGAACAAAATGACTTGATTTTTTGTTAGACAGCAAAATAAAAAAAATTGTATTAAAACTCCATTTTTTGCATTTTTTTGTTACACTGCGCTAAGGAATTAAAGCTCATCTATTTGTGAATATTATAACGATGAACAAAATAACGTATTTGATGACCTTCTGTTTGGGGACAATCGGTTTTTTTTATAACTCTGCACATGTTCATGCAGGGCAAACCATTTATCAATTCAAAGATACTAACGGTACAACCTTACTCACCAACAAGAAGAAAGCAGAATATAGCCATTTGAAAGTCGTTAAAGCGACTTATTATCCTGACAGTAATATTCACACCTATAGCAATTGGGGTAAAACTGAGGCCTCTGTGCTTCCCAGCTATAATCGTAATAGAAATGCTTTTGATCATCTGATTAGACAAGCAGCGCAACAACACGGTGTATCTGAAGGATTAATTAAAGCAGTCATGCATACTGAGTCGGGATTTAACGTCCGCGCGCGTTCCCCAGTAGGTGCCCAAGGCTTAATGCAATTAATGCCTGCAACCGCTCGACGATTTAATGTTAGTGATGCATATGACCCACAACAAAATATTTTTGCTGGTGCTCGCTATTTAAGCTGGTTATTAAAACGTTTTAATGGCAATACCGAACTCGCACTGGCTGGCTATAATGCGGGCGAAGGTAATGTCGATAAGTATGGTGGTATTCCACCTTTTCGTGAAACGCAAGATTATGTACGTCGCGTAACCAGCCGTTATCAAAACTTGTATGCTTCTGGTCTAGGCAGTGTGACGACGAATAATGCATTGATGGCACAATCCGTCAGTTATTCAAATGCTGACTTACCAAGTAATCTATCCACTAGCAGCCCCGCCCCAAAACAATATAACCGTCAAATTATTACACTGGCAGACGGAACATTTACAGATGCACCTGCGGGCACCTATTCGACTGCAAATGCCTCAGCATCTGCACACATACGATTGAGTGATTAAACTGTACATTAAAACAACGATACATCTTCATAATGTGTACTTATTTAGTGCATTAAAATGATTTTAAGTTGTTGTTTCTTCATTCATTCATCGTTTTAATACTGAAATACAATTCCATCCATTTTTTTCTTGAATTTTTAGGGTTCAGCCTGCATATTATGGGGATGATTTATATTTATAAATCAGATCACTTTTTCTTTATAAGAGGGTTTTCTCAATGATGCGGATTGGTTTGTTCTTGCTAACCAACCTCGCGGTACTGGTTGTAGCTGGCATTATTTTGTCACTCTTCGGTGTCGGTAGTTACCGTAGTGCGGGTGGCTTAAATCTAGGCAACCTATTAGTCTTCTGTTTTGTCTTTGGTATGGTGGGTTCATTTATTTCCCTCTTCATGTCAAAGTGGATGGCTAAAAAAACCACTGGGACTGAATTAATCGACCCGAATGCACCTCGTAATCAGGCTGAAGCGTGGTTGTTGCAAGAAGTTTCTCAATTATCTCAACGTGCAGGTATTAAAATGCCTGAAGTGGGGATCTTCCCATCTTATCAATCAAATGCATTTGCAACTGGTTGGAATAAAAATGACGCACTAGTAGCTGTTTCGACAGGTCTATTAGAACGCATGAACAAAGATGAACTTCGTGCCGTACTTGCACACGAAATCGGACACGTTGCGAACGGTGACATGGTTACACTTGCCTTGATTCAAGGTGTAGTCAATGCCTTCGTTATGTTCTTTGCGCGTGTTGCAGGTGACTTTATCGACCGTAATGTCTTTGGTCGTGAGGATGGGGAAGCACCTGGTCTTGCTTATTTCGCTATTACCATCGTATTAGATATTGTGTTTGGTATTTTAGCATCCACAATCGTAATGTGGTTCTCTCGTCAACGTGAATATCGTGCAGATGAAGCTGGTGCTCGTTTAGCAGGTAAAGATGCCATGATTTCTGCATTGCTTCGCTTACAAGCTGAGTCAGAAATGCCAGATCAAATGCCAAAAGAAATGAAAGCATTTGCAATTACGGAAGGTAAGGAACAAGGCTTTAGCTTAGCTGCTTTATTCCAAACTCACCCAAGTATTGAGCAACGTGTTGCTGCGCTCAAACAATTGAATGTTCATTAAATCAAACAGATTCAAAAACAAAGCCTCCTAGATGGAGGCTTTGTTTTTTATGAGTATCTCGCTCAATGAAAGGATTGATACCATTGCCATAAAAAACTAAATCCAGCCCATATAGCAACCACCAATAAAATAAGAATGGCAATGCCCAATAAATCAGGTATCCGCAACCAGATCCAACTCACAATAGGGTTACGCCAAAATGCTGAAGTTTTTTGCTTTTGTTCTAATGCTTCATGTAAAAAAGGATGCACCACATGGATATCACTTCGCACCTGATATTCTTCACGAATATGATCATGTACGATGTCTAAGGTCTTGCGGCTAGGACGGATAAACACATCAAAAATTGTCCCGACGATCGGGACAAAACCAACAAGCATATCCAAGATTGCCAGCTTCACCACTCCATTCAATTTATGTTGTGGAACACCAACCTCTCTCGCTTTTTTAAATGCATAGAGCGTTAAAATAAATCCTGCGATGTCACCTGCAAAGGGAATGGTACTCAACGCTGCATCAGCGCCCACCCCTTGTTTAGTAAATGGGATACGCACCAAACTATCCATAGTGTTGGCAAATTTTGCTAAATCACGCTCTACTGCAATCGCCTGCTGTTGCGTTAGTTTTTTTTGTTGGGTCATTCAGTCAGCCTAAGATACATAGTTCTATTGATGATAAATTAGCATATCAATTTTTTCGGTATATTTTGTTCTGTAATTAGAACAAAATCATCGATGCAATAAAGAGATAGATCAATACTCCCATTGCATCACAAATCGAAGTAACCAAAGGCGCAGATGCGCTAGCAGGGTCAAAACCAAATCGATTTAAAATAAAAGGCAGACTCATACCAATCAAGCATCCCATGAGTACGATTCCAACCATACTAAATGCCAAAACCAATGCAACTAATGCATCACCACGTACATAACCAAGGAGTGAAACAGCAATTGCCATCGTTCCACCTAAGCATAACGCGACTAAACTTTCTCGACCTAATAAATAAAACCAATCTCTAAATTGCACATCACCTGTTGCCAATGCTCGCACCATCAATGTTGATGACTGAGATCCTGCATTTCCCCCACTCCCAACTAAAAGTGGTAAGAAAAACACCAAAACAAGATGTTGCGCAATGACATCTTCATAATGTGCGATTCCAATACCCGATAACAGACTACCAAATACTAAAAAAACCAACCAAAAAACGCGTTTCTGATACAACTGTAAGATAGGTGCGGACTTTATACTTAGTTTAGTGGTTGCATTGACAGCCCCTACTTTTAAGAAATCTTCTGTTGCTTCTTCACTGGCAACATCCATTGCATCATCGTAAGTAATAATCCCCACCAAAGCTTGTTGTGCATCCACAATCGGTAAAGCAAGCAAATCATAACGCGCCATAATTTTAGCAATGTGGTCTTGATCATCATCAACACGCGCACTAATCACATCACGTACCATCAACTGTGCAACTCGTGTTTCTGGTTGTGCCAAAACCAATTCACGCAAAGACACAACACCGATCAGATGCCGTTGTTCATCAATAATATAAGCCTGATAAATCGTTTCCGCGTCTGGGGCATCCTTGCGTAATGCCTCTATTGCTTGAGCAACAGTAAATTCAGGTTTTAGCGTCACATAATCCGAAGACATGATCGCCCCCGCTGTGCCTTCGACATAATCTGCAAGACGGCGGATGTCTTCTCTTTCAGCTTGGGCTAATGCGGGTAATAGAGTTTCCTGTTCACTCGGATCTAAGCGTTTAAACAAGTCAGCACGATCATCGGATGGCATTTCACTTACAATCTTTGCCAGTACTTGACGAGGCATTTCTTGTGCGATCAGCATTTGCTGTTTCGCAGGGAACTCCGCAAAAATATAGGCACGTTGTGGTAAATGCTCAAGCAAATAAGCTGCATAGCTTGGGATCATTTGTTGTAATAATTCAGCCAAGTCGGCAGAGGGAACACCTTTGAGTAAAGCGAGTGCTTGATCGAGGTGATGGTTTGCAACAGTTTCGTTGAGTAGTGTGATTAATTCATTTCTTGACATGCGAATCTCCTAGCCCAAACACATTCGGCTAGGTCGCAGACATAATTAATCGTGCGCGTAAAAACCTAGCGTATTTAGGGAATATTTAAGGTAGTAAGTACTTGATCGAGACCTACAACTCTGTGTGTCCATTTTTTAGATAAACTCTCAATTGAACCGTTTATACGGCGCATGAATAATAAAGGCTTGAACCCAATGGCTCAAGCCCTATCTCTATGAAATATGTCTTATTTTGTTTCAATCTAAACGACGTTCATCAAATATGACATTTTTCGCAATTTAATGTTGAATGACCGTATTCGCTTTGAAGATGGAGCGAATCAGCACATACATTAATGGAATAAAAATAAGTACTAATATCGTACCAAATACAACACCTCCAAAAACGCTATAACCGATTGCTTGGCGGCTCAAAGCCCCGGCTCCCGTTGAAAACATTAATGGAATTACCCCTGCTCCAAAGGCAATCGATGTCATTAAAATTGGACGTAATCTTAACCCCGCAGCACGCAAAGCCGAATCCAATAAAGATTTTCCTTGCTGTTGTAAACTCGCAGCAAACTCAACCATTAAAATGGCGTTTTTACAGGACAGTCCTATGGTCGTCAGCAAAGCAATTTGGAAATAAATATCATTGGCGAAACCAAACCAATAACTAAACAAAATTGTTCCACCGATCCCTAATGGAATTGCAGCCATCACTACAGATGGTATCGACCAGCTTTCATATAAAGCAGCCAAACATAGAAAAATGAAGGCAATAGAAATCACGTATAACCAAATTGCTTGATTACTAGACTGTTGCTCTTGATAAGATAAACCACTCCATGCCAAGTCAATACCAGGCATATTATTTGCAAGTTCTGTCAAGGCTTGCATGCCTTGACCACTACTAAAGCCATTCGCGGAATCAGCTTCTAACTCTATCGAAGGATAGCCCATAAAACGTTGTAAGGATGGCGGCGCACCTTGCCAAGACACTTGACTGAACTGGGTAAATGGAATCATTTGACCTTGTGCATTTTTTACATGCCAAAAGCCCAAATCTTCTGGTTTTGAGCGATATGGTGCGTCACCTTGTAAATAAACACGCTTAATTCGGCCACGATCAATGAAGTCATTAATATAACTGCCACTCCACGCTGTCGAAATCGTTCGATTAATTTCACTCACATTTAAGTCATGCAACATCGCCGCGCGATGATCAATTTGAAGGTTTAAAACCGCCTGATCATCATTGGTTTTTTTATCTAGATTTTCAATACTCTCTAGTGCGTTACCTTGTTGTTGTAACTCTCTAAATGAGGTTAATAAATTATCCCGCCCCATTCCCTGAGTATCTTGTAGCCAAAAATCAATTTTATCGGAATTACCTAAGCCACGAATCACAGCAGGCATAACCACCATGATTCTTGCTTGATTGTTTTGTGCAAAATGTTTCATTGCCCGTGCACGAATCGCTTGTGCACTATTTTCACTTCCCTGACGTTCATCCCAATGTTTTAAAGATACAAAAGCTTGTCCAAGATTTTGCCCTGTACCTGAAAAATTACGACCATGAATCACCATAATGCCATTGAGATTATCTTTTTCCTCACTCAAAAAGTAATCTGAAATCTGCTGACCCACCACTTGGGTCTGGCTCATCGGTGTCCCTTCTGCGAGACGGAATTGTACACCTAAAAGGCCTTGATCTTCTTGTGGTAAAAAGCTGGTCGGTAATTCGCGATAAACCCAAGCAAAGGCACTGATTAACACGATAAATGAAACAATCGCCACCGACTTTACCTGAATTGCTTTTTTTGCAAGCGCTAGATAAGCAGCCCTAACCCGATCTAACCCTCGCTCAAAGCTTTGAGCCCACTTTGCTTTTTGATGCTGCTGTTTTAAAAGAATTGCGCATAAGGCTGGTGTCAAAATTAACGCAACCAATAAGGATAAAGACATCGCTGCGACTAAAGTAATCGAAAACTGACGATAAATAATGCCCGTCGCACCTGTAAAAAACGACATTGGAATAAATACGGCGGTCAACACTAAAGTGATACCAACCAATGCTCCACTGATCTCTTGCATGGATTGAATACTGGCTTGTTTAGCATCCAACTTTTGCTCATGCATGATACGTTCAACGTTTTCAACCACCACTATCGCATCATCGACGAGTAAACCAATCGCCAATACCATGGCAAATAAAGTCAAGGTGTTAATACTCATCCCTAAAACTGCGAGCACAGCAAAGGTTCCTAAAATCACAACAGGAACTGTAACCGCAGGAATCAGCGTTGCTCGCCAATTCTGTAAAAACAGGAACATCACCAAGACCACTAAAATGATCGCTTCAATCAAGGTCGCTAGTACTTGAGACATTGACTCTTTAACAAATGGCGTATCATCCCGAGGATAAACGACGATATATCCCTCGGGTAAATCCTTCTTAATTCGTTCTACTTCTTGATAAATAAGATCAGCCGTTTGCATCACGTTGGCACCCACAGCTAACGATACCGATAATCCAGAAGCTGGGTAGCCATTTAAACGGTTAAACACTTGATAGTTTTCTGCCCCCACTTCAATACGTGCAATATCTTTTAAGTAAACTAAACTGCCATCTCCATGGGCTTTTATAATAATTTGTTCAAATTGCTCAGGTGTTTGTAACAAGGAGCCTGAAGTCACTCTTGCATTTAAATATTGATCTTCGGTACTAGGGAGCTGTCCAATAGCCCCAGCAGCCACTTGCGCATTTTGACTTTCTAAAGCTGTTCTAACTTCACTGACACTTAGTTGGTATTGTTGTAACTTTTTTGGATCTAACCAAATTCTCATCGCATATTGTGAACCAAACACACTGATTTCGCCCACCCCTTCAATACGACTCAAATTTAGTTCAAAATGATTGGTTAAATAGTCTGAAATATCAATATTGGTAGAACGACCAGATGAATCCGCCAATCCAATTACCATAAATGAATCACTAAGAGATTTTCGAACAGTTACCCCTTGTCGTTGTACATCTTCTGGTAGACGGTTAATGGCACCATTAATTGCGTTTTGCACTTGAACCTGTGCTTGATCTGGATCAGTACCTTGTGCAAAAAACAGACTGATCCGGCTATTACCGCTAGCGTCACTACTAGAACTAAAATAAAGTAAGTGATCAATCCCTTTAATTTGTTGTTCTAATACTTGGGTAACACTATCTTCTACAGCTTGTGCATCTGCACCACTATAACTCGTTGCGACAGTGATACGTGGTGGCGCAATATCTGGATATCGCTCTACCGGTAAGTTTAATACCGCGAGTAAACCAACAGCCATGACGATAATTGCTAAAACACCAGCAAAGATGGGACGATGAATAAAAAACTTAGATAACATGGCTGTTCATTCCGTTCCAGAAACAGTCAATTTTTCAAAAAGATAGGTGGAAGATCAATCAAAGTAAGTACAGATTTTAAGCTTGATCATCTCTAAGTCATTCTCAAAATACCATCCCTATTAACATATCATTTCAAAAAGTGCTAATTAAGGAGGAATCGTGGATTTTTACGATTTAATATCGACCAAATCTCCATCGATTTGCTACAGATTATTTTGACTAAAAAGTATTTAATTTAAATCGCTTTGCTATCAATTACTTCATAAATACAGATTGACAGCCACGTAAGTAAATCAGATAGTAGCACGCTTATTGCCACCCCCTATTTTATTCGTCATTTATGAAAACCACGCTGCAAAACTTTAATATTCTTCTATTAATTTTGCTGCCAGCATTAATTACTGGTGGTTTATTAATTTTTTCTGGCAATTTATCTGACGGATTGAGACTTGGTTTTTTATCATTACCAGGCGTTATTTTCCTAGTTCTTGCAGCAACACAACGCAAATTTTATTGGTATCTTCTTTCTATCCTTTGGTGGTTTATTTTCTGGTTCGATTCGTTGCTTCGCTCAAGCACATGGATCTTGTTCAGCAGTGATAATGAAGCTTATTTTATTATTGAGGCGATTGCGAATACCAGTTATGCAGAAACGTGGGAGTTTTTCCAGCTTCATATGCTCACCATTCTATCGGTATTGTTTGGTCTCATCGCATTGACAGTTGGATATAACATTGCGGCATTTAAATACTTAAAAGAAAATAGCTTTAAACAACTTTGGAATAGTCGGTTCTATCGTATTGGTATCATTTTTTTGGTGCTATTAACCTTAACCAGTTATCTCATGAAGCCTTCTCGCAAAGTACATCCCGTTGTATTTTGGACGAATTATCATGAGAAAATTCAAGATTTCCGAGATCGAATCAAACAACATAAGAATGTACATCAACAATGGGATCAAAGTGCACAACAGAACCTGATTATTCAAGATCCAAGCAAACTAAAACAAACCCATGTTTTAGTACTTTCAGAAAGTATCACGAGTCTTGATTTAGGTCTTTGTGGTTATAGCAGAGACACTACGCCAGAACTTAACAAACGAATAGATCAACTTAAAGTCTTCTGTAATGCTTTTTCACCATCGCCTTCGACGATTAATGCTTTGCGTGTGTTACTGACCGAAAGCCCAGCAGCAGAATATAAAACATATTCACCCGAAAGTATCTTGGCTTACGCACGAGCAGCTGGTTATAAAATTTACTGGATCAGTAATCAAGATGATATTTATCTTTCATCTTTATTCGGTGCTTATGCGGATAAAGCCATCTATAAAAACACCCGCTCAGGTCGTAGTAGCACATCTTTAGATGAAAAATTAATCCCTGCTTATGAACAAGCTTTGGCTGATCCTGAACCTAAAAAACTAATTATTCTGCATATGATTGGCACACATCCAAACTATCAAGAACGTTATCCAATTACGTTTAATAAATTTAATAGTAATAGTAATGATGCTGTAGAAATGTTACTCAAGAAAAATGATATTGATCCGTGGATTCGTTCAATGCGCAATCATTATGACAATGCCACTTTATATCAAGATACTTTATTGGCTCAGTTCTTTGATGCCTTAACCACTCAAAAGGATCTAGATCAACGTTCATTTACCGTGGTATCCGATCATGGCAATGAAGTAGGTCACGAGTTAGACTATGCAGGACATAGTCCAAATACTAAAGCAGGTTATCAAGTGCCTGTCATCATGTGGTATGACCATATGCCATCTGTTGGCGTCGATCTCACTACAACTTTAAATACGGCTGAACTAGACAATAATCTGATGAAGATCATGGGTCTGAAGGACAAATATGCGCCGCCTCAATCTTATTGGTTTGATTCCAACTATCACTTTAACCCTGAAGTAAATTGGCCCTACTGGCAAAAGAAGCATTAAGTATCATCGATCTGAGTAGAGCCTAGTGATACTCACAAATACTCTTGATTGATCATTTTTAACAAATGATAAAGCTTGTTGCTTACCCAGCAAGCTTTACACCACAATTTTCTTTTTATTTTCACAAAATAATCATCAAACTGTCATCCATTTGATAAATTTTATTTGCAAACTAATACAATTAATAAAAGCACATGAGTTTTACGATGTTAAAGAAATCCGTTCTTAGTCTCTGCCTTTTTACGCTTGTTGGTTGCAACAACGATAACAACGATCAATCAAATACGAGCAAAACAGAATATCAGCTCCCCCAGATTTTAGTGGTTGGGCATCGAGGCGCGAGTGCACTTCGTCCTGAACATACATTAGAAGCATATCAAAAGGCCATTGATGATGGCGCAGACTTCATCGAACCAGATTTGGTTTCGACTAAAGATGGCGTTTTGGTCGCTCGTCATGAAAACGAAATTAGTGGAACAACGAATGTTGCCAGTCTTCCAGAGTTTGCAAATCGAAAAACAGAAAAAGTGATTGACGGTGTCCGCTATGAAGGCTGGTTCACTGAAGATTTTACCTTGCAAGAATTACAACAACTCAAAGCACGCGAACGTATCCCACAATATCGACCGGCGAATCAACAATATAATGATTTATATACAGTACCGACATTAGAACAAATTATTGAATTGACGGAAGCACACTATAAAAAGACAGGTAAAATTATTGGTCTTTATATTGAAACTAAACACCCAACGTTCTTTCAACAACAAAACCTTGCTATGGAAGATACACTACTTAAAACCCTAGCAAAATATCGCTACACAAGAGATATCGCACCAGTTTATTTGCAGTCGTTTGAAGTGGGAAATCTTAAATATTTAAAACAACAGCTCGACCAACATAAAAGCATCAAACATGCACAACTCATTCAACTCTATGATGAAAAAACAACAAAACCCGCGGATTATGTGGTGCAAAATATTAAAATAACTTATGCAGATATGGCCACCGCTGAAGGTTTAAAAGAGGTTGCAACTTATGCAAATGGTGTTGGCCCTTGGAAGCCATATATTTTTGAAGATGAGGAAATGACCAAAACCACATCGTTTATCACTGATGCTCATCAAGTTGGCTTAAAAGTTCATCCATATACTTTCCGTCCAGAAAATTATTATATGCCCGATACGTTAAAGTGTGCGGATAAAGAAAATGTTTCTGAACGCTGCCCAGATAGTGCGATTAAAGAAATGCAGTTATATTTTAAGGCAGGGGTAGATGGTATTTTTGCTGATGATCCAGCTATTGCCCGTCAAGCAGTCCAAAATTATTTAAGTCAAAGCAAATAAGTTTTATCATTGGTGGGGAGAACCACATGGTGCTCCCCTACACTGTCATTTAATTTTTTAACTGTTTTTGTCGAACTTGTTGCCATTGCCACCAACCATAAGTTGCCAAACCAACAAAAGCTGCATAAAGCCCTGCCGTCAATAATAACTCTTTGTAGAGAAACATTCCCACATAGACAATATCGATGATGATCCAAAGTAACCAAGTAGCAATATACTTTTGGCTGGTCCAATAGGTTGCAAGTAAACTAAAGGCTGCAAGTTGAGAATCCAGCATAGGGAGTGAAGCATCGGTACAATACTTCAAAACCATGCCAAAAATTAGACCACCAGTTGCAGCTAAACATATTTGGGCCAATGCACTCGTTCGATTGATCGGCTCAATCCGAATCTCATGATCTTGACGCTGACCTTTTAACCAATAATAAAAACCATAGAAATTAAACACGATAAAGAAAAATTGTAAGATGGTTTCACCATACAATTTATAGGTGAAAAAAAGGTAAGCATATAATGAACAAGCTAAAATATTGAACCACCAACACAACATATTCCGTTGTATGGTTAATGTTACTCCTATCACGCTAATGATGACGGCAATAATTTCTAATGCAGACAAAAGATAACTTCTTTGAATATTCGATCGTGACATTATGAAAAAATCCTAGATTTAAGCAACAGCTAAATCTCAAAATGCCACACTGATTGTTTTTCTGTTCCTTCGTTTTTATCTAGAATGATTTATTAACTTTTTATATTTTAGTTAAGGGTCGAAATAGAATTGTAGAAAGCATTTTAATTTTTAGAGTGGCTATTTATTCAGCAGCGGTTGTGTTATAAAAATACATAACTATTTTTTATGATCTATCAATGTTCACACTACAAGTTTCCTCAACTCGCACAAATCACATCGTTGATTGCACTCACGTCAGTGCCGCATGGCGACGTGTCTGCATTTTATTGCGAGGAGACTTTATCCATCGATTTCATCTCATGAATATCTATAAATAGAACATCATATGAAATGACAAGGTCACCTCAAACGTGGCCTTTTTTGTTGCCTAAAAATCAAGATGACGTTGTCATCACTGGAGTTTACCCATGTCTCAACTACATGAAAAAAGTTTACTGCCCACCACACAGATACAGCCGACTGTTGTGTCTACATACCCTCGCCTCGCAACAGTCGGTCAATTTATTGCAGTCACTCTGATTTGGTCATTTACCCCCTTAGCGGCGGTATGGACAGTCAATGAACTGCATTGGGCGTGGGGCTTATTTCTACGATTTAGTCTCGCCATTCCTTTAGTTTACATCTGCTTGTTATATTTCAAACTAAAGCTAACATGCAATGCAAAAGCTTTACTTAGCTATGCTGCTGGTGCAATTGGATTATTTGGGTCTATGGCGTTTTGCTATCTGGGCGCAACACGCGTACCTTCGAGTATGATTTCAATCATCTATGCAACGGCTCCACTATGGTCGGGATTAATCGCAGTATTTATTTTAAAACAAGAACGTTTTTTAATCCTGCAATGGGTTGGTCTGCTGTTAGCCATCTTTGGTCTCGTACTGACACTCGGTTTGGCAACTGAAGAAATTCAACTGGATATGCTTGGTGTTGCTTACCAAATTATTGCTGTTTTGCTGTATGTACTGTCCATGTTTGCAGTAAACAAAATTAAAGCCGAAATACATCCAATCGTACAAACGGCTGGATCTACTTTAGTGTCATGGTTAGGTTATCTCGGTCTTATCGCTTTTTTTTACACTGAAGCACCAACACAGTTACCGAACTTACAAACATCGTTAGCTTTAATATATAGTGCTTTGTTTTCCTCTGTTCTTGCGATGATGTTTTATTTTCATTTGATACAGAAGCTCAAACCCACAACAGTAATGCTCACCACAATTTTAACCCCAGCTTTGGCAACACTCTGGGGAATAACGCTAAATCAGGAACCTTTTAGCTCGCACTTATTTATGGGTTTGGTTTGCTTAGCAATCGGGTTAATCATGTATGTCTATCCCAAACAATGGTCTAGATAAGATATAAAAACTGCTGAGTCTGATAAATGATCAGAACATTTGTATTATATTATGCAATGACTCACGGAAAGGAACTGAAATGATGCTTAAACAGATCAGTTCCTTTTGATTTATAGCGTGACTTCCCAAAGATTTATTCAAGGATGAAAAATCGATGCGTACTTACGTTTTGTGGTTTATTTTAAGTTTTGCTTTGGTTTTACAAGGCTGTGCTTATCATACCCATCAATCTGCCTTGCATCCACAGAAAACAGCCGTTTTAAAACAACGCTTTTATCAAGCTAAAACAATCACTGCCGACGGCACGGTGCTGGCATTTACGGTATACCAGCCTAAGTTAGAGGCCAATCAAACAGCACCGTTGCTATTGCATACGCATGGTTTCGGTTTAACGCGCATGAAACGTCCTGAGCTGAGCTTATACGGTTTTTTATTACCCACTGGACAAGTCGCCAAATCGGCATGGAAACAAGGCTATTGGGTCATCAGTTACGACCAACGTGGTCATGGTAATAGCCAAGGAAAAATCCGTCTAACTGATCCTGAAAAAGAAGCTCAAGACATCATTACCATCATGGACTGGGCAGAAAAGAATTTACCTCAGTTAGCAATCAATCAAAACGGCGTGCGTACGGGCATGATCGGTGAATCCTATGCTGGTGGCGTACAATATCTAGCCTCAGCCTTGGATCCGCGCTTGCAAGCGATTGTTCCTATTACGACGTGGTACGACATTGTAAACAGTCTGGCCCCAAATGGCGTCCCTAAAAGTAACTGGATCAGTTTTCTAAACTTAATTGGGGATTGGTGGAATTGGAATAAATTTGATCCAGAACTCAAACAGGCCTATAGATCCACTCAACAAGGACAACTAGATCCTTCTTCTTACCACTTCTTACAACGACATCAGGCAAAATGGTTTTGCGAACACAATCAAAAACCACAGGCCAATGCATTGATTATTCAAGGTTTTAGGGATGTATTATTTCCATTTAATGAAGGTGTAAAAGCAGCAAAATGTATTAAAAATGCGCAAAAAGATGTGCATCTGATCGGTGTTGAAGGCGGACATTTACAACCTTTTGCACAAAGTTCACCATCAGGTCAAACACCGTTTTGGTATATTGGCAAAACAGTACAATGTGGCAATAAGCAGAAATATAATTTACAAGACACGATCCTTGCTTGGTTGAATCATCAGCTCAAAGATCGAAGTGAAAAACCAAATCTCGATGAACTGTGTGTGGATAACAGTCCAGTCCGTTCTTTGCAAGATCTAATGGCAAATACAGCATATACAATCACACCAACAAAAATTACTGCAACAAAAACCCAAGCCGTATTTGTACCTATTCAAATTGCTGAACATGCACAATATATTACAGGTAACCCATTATTAAAATTAAAAGTTGAAGCTGAGGAAAGTACATCACCTACCCTATTTATTTCTCTTGCCATCAAATCTAAACAAACGGGCAAATATCAAATTGTGAATGAACAAACCACACCATTTAACCTTGATAAAAAGCATCAATACGACCAGATTGTGTTGGGTTCAGCTCAACACGGAGTAACCCAAGATATTGAACTATCAAGTATCAATACAAGATTAGAGGTCGGTGACACTTTAGGATTATTCATAAATACTGAAAGTATCTATTATAAAAGAATTAAACAGCCAAAATTTGAAGTGGGGATTTCAGGAGAAATCATTTTACCAAAACTTTGGTCGATAGAAAATTCAGTACAATAATGACTTAGCCAAGTCGTCGAGAGTGGTTTATCACCACTCTCGATTGGCAATTAATTCTTCCATTTCAATTTCTAAATGCCCAACATCTTGCACCACCATCATCATAGCTTCAGCAATATAATCCGCTGCCGTATCATCCAAACTCGAGTCTAGATCTTCAAATTGCGGCTTCATTTCATTAATTTCAATCATGGTTTGATGAGCAAAACGATAGATTTCAGACTCAGATAAATCTGTGCGCCCCACTTTTTTTGCAAACTGTTGAATATGTTGTTTGACTTCCGCAACCAAAATATCGGGATAATATTCGTCGTCAAACATCGGGAGAAGTAAATTTTCAAACATAAAAAATCATATGCCAATAAAACGCCTTGCTTATAACATACTCCAGCATAAATCACGATATTTAGGCATAAAAAAAGCGGTCTTTCCGACCGCCTTCTATAAATAAATACTAATCTTTGTTTACACTTAAACTCTTAGCGATTTTAGCAAGTTCAATAAACTCTTCTCTCATCTGATAAGGATCTGGTTTTGACGATTGTTGCGCCAACTGAATAATTTGATCCCACCCCATTGAACCATTATATTGTCCACCTTTTAATTGTTGAGCATACGCTGCTACAGCTACGGCAAAGCGAGTATCGCCATGCGCTTGAGCAAGTGTTTTACTCCCCACTTTTATTGGCTGATTCAACAAAATACTCTTTTCTTGATTCGGCAACTTATAACGTAGATTCACAAAGGCATATTCGGATTTTTTCGTACTGTCCATTTTAACTGAGGTTTGATAACGTGAATCATTGAGCCAACCTTGCTGCCCGACAGGAATGATTTCATATAGTGCTGTGACATTATGTCCAGCCCCAATATCTCCCGCATCAACCTGATCATTATTAAAATCTTCTTGCTTCAACATTCGATTTTCATAACCCACTAAACGATATTCTTTTACGGTCGCAGGGTTAAACTCCACTTGAATTTTGACATCTTGTGCAACAGTGGCAAGCGTAGAAGAAAGTTGCCGTTGTACCACTTTCTTTGCTTCATTTTTATTATCAATATAGCTGTAGTTCCCATCTCCGGCATCGGCTAGTTGTTCCATGAGCTGTTCATTATAATTGCCCGTGCCAAAACCCAATGTCGTTAGAGAAATCCCACTTTTACGTTTTTCAGCGACCATCCCTTTCAGGGTACTGAAATCAGTAATACCAACATTAAAATCACCATCTGTCGCCAATAAAATTCGATTAATTCCATTTTTGACAAAAGCTTTTTCAGCCTGTTTATATGCCAATTGAATTGCTTGTTCACCTGCTGTTGCTCCACCAGCACGTAAACCGTTAATCACAGCCAAGATCTTTTCTTTTTGTTCGCCAGACGTCGGTTCAAGTACCAACTTTTCACCACTTGCATAGGTAATGATCGTGACTTTATCTTGTGCTCTTAATTGTTCAGTCAATATTCGCAAAGTTTGTTTCACTAAGGGTAATTTATCTGCAGCACTCATACTGCCAGAAACATCCACCAAAAAAACCAAATTCGCAGGTGGTAATTGTTGAAGTGCAAGATCTTTTGCTTGAATACCAATTCGAATCAGTTTTGCATTTTCTTTCCAAGGGGAATCAACAGTCTCGGTGGTGACAGAAAATGGATGTACACCATTTGGCTGTGGATATTGATAATCAAAATAATTAATCATCTCTTCAATTCGTACCGCATCAACAGGTGGTAATCGACCATCGTTTAAGAATCGACGCGTATTGGTGTAACTTCCAGTATCGACATCAATACTAAAGGTTGAAATTGCTTGGTCTGCAACACGATGGACTGGATTCACCTCATTTTTTTGATATTTTTCGGTGTTTTGTTCCAATTGTAGTCTTTCTGGACTTGGTCGTATCCCAACATATGATGCCGGTACAATCATTTTACGTGCGTTATCTACTGCTCGACTTGGTGCTGGCATTGCTAATTCAGCCACAACAACTCCACGCTCTTTGGCAGGGTTACTACATGCCATCAGCATACAACTAAGTACGGTGAAGCTGAATATTCTTTTCTTTTGGCGCATCTGATAATCCCTAAGTTTTATTTTGTCTTTTCAAATAAATGGTTTTATACACATTATTGTATGCAAAAAAATAAAGATACATCGTATTCGAATGTATCTTTATCTTCATCATTTCTCTACTATTATTTAGGCTAAGCGCATTGTATTCCACACTTTCACTGCATCACTGGTCGCTTTGACATCATGTGCCCGAACAATACTTGCACCCTGTTGAATACTCAACATATGTCCCATCACGCTTCCTACCGCACGATCTGGTGCAGGTACACCATTTAATGCCTCACCAATAAAACGTTTACGAGATAGCCCAGATAAGATGGGATAGCCCATTTGATTAAGCTTCCAAAACTCATTCAACAGTTGAAAGTTCTGTTGGGCATTTTTAGCAAAACCAAAACCTGGATCAATAATAATATTTTCTTTTCTTATTCCAACTGCTAAGGCTTGATCAAGTCGTTGTTGTAACTCAAGCATCACATCTTCAGTTACATCATGATATTGATCTAATTGGTTCATATTGGTTGGTTCACCGCGCATATGCATCAATATCACAGGAATATTAAGTTCAGCGGCCGTTTCCAATGCATGAGGGCGTGTTAAGGCACGAACATCATTCCAGATGTGGGCACCTGCTTGGACAGCGGCCTTTATGACTTCGGGCTGACTGGTATCAATCGACATGATCACTTTATATTGAGATAGTGCCTCAACAACAGGTATTACACGGCGAATTTCCTCTTCGACTGCAACAGGGGATGCATTTGGACGTGTTGACTCTCCTCCAATATCGATGATACCTGCACCATCTTCCATCATTTGTATAGCACGTTGAATCGCTTGGTCTTTTTGATAATGCAATCCACCATCACTAAATGAATCAGGTGTAACATTCAAAATACCCATAATCTGTGGCTGGGATAAATCTAAAGTAAAACGTCCACAGCTTAATTGAGATTGTGGTAATGGCATTAACTGCATCAAAACTCTCCACATTTTAATCAGACTATCTTAGCAAGACAGCCACCCACTCAGAGTTGATTTATTTTCAGCTTCATCGAAAAGTTAAACAAAAAAAGAGCGACCGAAGTCGCTCTTATATTGGATCGCTACATTAGCTCATCGCTGGCAATGGTGGTGGTGTAGATGGACCATCTTTCGGTGGTTCAAAATCAGCCACAGGATTTTCAGCGACATAGACTTTTGGTGGTTGTGGTTCACGACCTTCCATGATGTCACGGATTTGGTCACGATCAATAGTTTCCCATTCCATCAACGCTTTTACCATCGCATGTGCAATTTCTTGGTTGTTTTCTAAGATATCACGTGCAACTTTGTATTGCTGATCAAGAATACGACGAACCTCTTCGTCCACTTTCTGTTGAGTTGCTTCAGAAATAGTACGACTACCAACGTTACCAAAGAAGCCATTGTGATTCTCATCTTCATAAACCATGACACCAAGCGCATCAGACATACCGTACTTAGTGACCATTGCTCGTGCCATTTTTGTCGCACGCTCAAAGTCATTTGATGCACCAGTTGACATTTGATTAATGAAAATTTCTTCAGCAATACGTCCACCAAACAAGATAGATAGTTCATTTAACATCTTGTCTTTATAGTGGCTGGTTTGATCCTGTTCAGGAAGCTGCCAAGTGACACCCAGTGCCCAACCACGTGGCATAATCGTTACTTTATGCACAGGATCAGTACCCGGTAAGATCTCAGCAACAATCGCATGCCCTGCTTCATGATAAGCTGTCGCTCGACGCTCTTCTTCACGAATCACCATCGATTTACGCTCAGGTCCCATGTAGATCTTGTCTTTTGCATCTTCAAAATCATGCATATCGACCGTGTTTTTATTACGGCGAGCAGCAAATAATGCAGCTTCATTCACTAAGTTTGCCAATTGTGCACCAGAAAACCCTGGTGTACCTCGTGCAAGAATCTTAACGTCCACACCAGTGACTGAAGGTAACTTTTTCAAGTGCACGTTGAGGATTTGCTCACGACCACGAATGTCTGGCAATCCAACCATCACTTGACGGTCAAAACGTCCTGGGCGAAGTAAAGCTTTGTCTAATACATCAACACGGTTGGTTGCTGCAATCACGATCACGCCTTCATTGCCTTCAAAACCGTCCATTTCAACAAGCATTTGGTTTAAGGTTTGCTCACGCTCATCATGACCACCACCTGTACCTGAACCACGGTGACGACCAACAGCATCAATCTCATCGATGAAGATGATACACGGCGCATTGCGCTTAGCTTGTTCAAACATATCACGAACACGCGAAGCACCTACACCAACGAACATTTCAACAAAGTCTGAACCTGAGATACTAAAGAAAGGAACTTTAGCTTCACCAGCAATTGCTTTGGCCAATAAGGTTTTACCAGTACCTGGTGGACCAACCATTAACACGCCACGCGGAATCGTTGCACCAAGACGCTTAAACTTAGAAGGGTCTTTTAAGAAGTCTACGATTTCAACCACTTCTTGTTTGGCTTCATCGCAGCCTGCAACATCAGTAAAGGTCACTTTGATTTGGTCTTCAGAGAGCATCTTCGCTTTTGATTTACCAAAACTCATCGGACCATTTTTACCACCGGCTCCCCCACCCATATTGCGCATAAAGAACATGAACAACAGAATAATTAATAAAATAGGGAAACTTGCAATGAGAAGTTGCATCAAAATGCCTTGGCGTTGTGGTGCAATACCTTCAACTACGACATTGTGCTTATTCAAGCTTGGTAGCAACTGAGTGTCTTCTACTTGTGGACGAACAGTCTCGAATGAAGAGTTATCTGTTTTCTCACCACTGATATTTAAACCATCAATTGTAACTTGTTTAATTTGTCCAGCATTCACCGCCGCAACGAAATCAGAATATTTCATCGCCGCAGGCTTATTTCGGTCACTGACGTTGCTAAAAATCAAAATCAGAACACCGAGTATGACGAGCCACAATACGGCATTCTTGAAGTAATCGCTCAAGGCTTTATTCCCATATCAATCTAATTTGATCATACCTAATCTTGGCTGACCTTCACAAAAACAGCAATGGATTTGCGTTACAAAAAACTTAAAAGGTACAAAATGCACAATTTTTAGCAACTTGGCAAGTATACTTTTTATCGCAACGCTTTCTTGCGGCCTTGACCAATCAAAAAAACCTCTTTTGATCGAGCACGGGATGCCGCAGGTTTTGCTGTCTTTAACACATCAAAACTATCGACCACTTGCTTTCTAAACTCATCAAAGCCAGAACCTTGGAACACTTTAACCACAAACTGCCCATTCGGTCCAAGCACTTTTTGAGCAAAGTCCAAAGCCAATTCACACAAATAAATTTGACGTGGTTGATCAACAGCCCTATTACCTGATGTATTGGGGGCCATATCCGAAATTACAACGTCTACTTGACGTCCATTTAAAATATTTAACAATTTTTCGAAAACTTCTTCCTCTCGAAAATCACCTTGTAAAAAAGTGACATCTGGAAGTGCATCCATTTCTAGGATATCAGATGCAATTACAAGACCATTTGATCCGACCAGTTTACCTGCAATTTGAGACCAACTTCCGGGTGCTGCACCTAAGTCAACGACCGTCATTCCCGGCTTAATCATTTTATATTTTTCTTGGATTTCAAGCAGCTTGTACGCTGCACGTGCACGATAACCTTCCTTTTGTGCTTTTTTTACAAAAGGATCATCTAAGTGCTCTCTCATCCATGCACGACTGCTTTTCGACAATTTTTGGTTGGTAATGCGTATTGCCATAACTCACTAAATTTCAAAAAACTTCTGATTGGTCATTGTACGTTAAATTTGGGCTGAATACAGTACAAACACTCATGGATAATACGATCTTTTGTAGATTTTTCTGATTATCATGATCGATGAAATCAACACCAATTCGGGTATTCAAACACATTTAAAACAAAACACCTTCGCATTTTACATGGTAACAAAGCATCAATTAAAATTCCGCAAGCACACCTAAGTTTTGTTATACTAGGTCGTTTTTCGAATCAGGTATTTTTAATGGCGGCTTTATCTATCCATGAACGTAAACGTTTACGTCAAATTGGTCATGCACTTAACCCTGTGGTTATGATTGGCGGTCAAGGTCTTACTGAAAGCGTCATTGAGGAAGCTCAACGTGCACTGAATGACCATGAGTTGATTAAAGTTAAAATTGCTGGCGAAGATCGTGATGCGCGCGCGGCCGTCATTGATGCAATTGTTGAAGCAACAGGTGCTGAAGCTGTTCAGAAAATCGGTAAAATCGTTTTGCTTTATAAAAAAGCAGCGAAACAAAATCAACACCTTTCAAACTTAGTTCGTTTTGCTCATTTAAGTAATAAGTAATCATTATGGCAAGTTATGAACTGTCAGCATTTGATCGCTTTAGTGCCATTACGGTGGTTGGAGCGATTGAGCAACAAACGCCAGCAACATTGAATGTTGGTTTTTGGGTTCGTGACCCAAATCAATTTTTAATTTACCCAGATCAAGTTACTGCGCACCCACGCCATGACTTTTTGTGGGAAAAAACATGTTTTGAAATTTTTGTGGGTGTGAAAGATGAAGATTTCTATAGAGAAATTAATCTTTCCCCTTCTCAAGCTTGGCAAGTTTATCAATTTGAAGAATATCGCTTTCCAGAAGATATGCCACCTATCGCTGCCTATGATATTGAGCTAAATCATTTACAGCGCACACATTATGGTTTGAATGTCAGTCTAGATCTGTCTCAGTTTATGCGACAGCATAAACTCAAATGGTCTGATCTCTATATCGGTCTTACAGCGGTGCTCAATACCACTCAAGGTATGCATTATTTTGCAATGCAACATAGTAGCCCTCAGGCTGACTTTCATAACAAACGTGATTGGTTGCATCAATTTTAAATAAAAAAAAGCGAGAAAAATTCTCGCTTTTTTTATCACTCTGCTCTATTAATTAGCTAGCACGAACTTTATTCCAAGCTTCAACTGCTTGTTCTTTAGTGCGCTTCAAACTGCCCACTAGAGTTTCTTTATGTTTCACAGAAATCTGGCTAATGTCATCTTTCAATTCTTTACTTACTTTCGTTAAATCTTCAATTAAAGCATTTAACTCAGTTTTAAGCGCATTTTTTAACTCAAGCAAGTTACCTTGAGATGAGTTAAGTTGGGTTTTGATCACTTCAATGCGTTCTAGAAGATCTTGTTTAATTTGCGCAAGTTGGTTTTGAATATTTTGATTCAACTCTTTTGCTTCTGTCTCAATCTTTTCTTGAGTTTCTGCAATCACTTCTTTCACTTGCTCTTGAGTCTCTGCAATAACTTCTTTCGCTTGTTCCTGAGTTTCTGCAATCACTTCTTTCGCTTTGGTCGCTTTCACAGCAACAGCTTCTTTGACTTCTGCAGTTTTCTCAGTCACAGTTTCTTTTGCTTTAGCAGTTTTAGCAGCAACGGTTTCTTTAACTTCTTCAACAGTTGTCGCAGTTTGATTTTCAGCCATTTTGATTCCCCTCTATATTGATTGTTGATTTTTTGGCTAGATATAAGATAAATCGCTTTAAGTAAGAATCACCAAAAAATTGTTAGACAATTTGCATAATATCTCACCAGACCGTCATCAAAATGACAGATTTAGCAATAGACCTTTATCCGCTTACAACGTTATTGGAGAGCGAACATTTCTCTATTTAATAATTAAAACACATAGACTTCTGACTTACTCATGCGTATAATGCGCTGTTAAGTTACAAGCGAGCAGACTGGAAGGAGGGGCATGTTTTTGAAAGACAGCCTGCCTTTTTTTATGTCTACTCGCTTTTTTACAGCCCTATTTTTGTGGTCTTAGTTCAGGAGCTTTGGTTTGAGCACCCCCGCCATTTTAGCCCTCGCAGATGGAACGATCTTTAAAGGAACGTCTATCGGTGCATCGGGTAGTACGACTGGTGAAGTCGTTTTTAACACTGCCATGACTGGTTATCAAGAAATTTTGACTGACCCGAGTTACGCACAGCAGCTTGTGACGTTGACTTATCCTCATATTGGAAATACTGGCTGTAATAGTGAAGACGTTGAATCAGGTCGCATCCATAAAGTATGGGCGAATGGTCTGATTATCCGCGATCTTCCTTTATTGCATAGCAACTTCCGTTCTGAACAATCATTAAGTGAATATCTAGAGCAACACAATGTTGTTGCAATTGCAGATATTGACACACGTAAACTCACTCGAATTTTGCGTGACAAAGGCGCGCAAAATGGTTGTATCCTTGCTGGCGAAAATATTACAGAAGAAGAAGCTATTGCAAAAGCACGTGCATTCGGCGGTTTAAACGGTTTAGATCTTGCAAAAGAATGTTGTGATCCAGCAGGTTTTGAATGGACTGAAGGTTCTTGGACTCTAGGTCAAGGTTTCACCCAACCAGAACTTAAATATCATGTTGTTGCATACGATTATGGTGTCAAAACCAACATCTTACGTATGCTCGCAGACCGTGGTTGTAAACTCACTGTCGTTCCAGCACAAACACCAATTGAAAAAGTTTTGGCTTTAAATCCAGACGGCGTGTTCTTGTCAAATGGTCCTGGTGACCCAGCGGCTTGTGACTACGCAATTGAGGCTGTAAAAACACTTGTTGACACCACCAACTTACCAGTATTTGGTATTTGTTTAGGTCACCAAATTTTAGCGCTTGCTTCTGGCGCAAAGACGATGAAAATGAATCATGGTCATCATGGTGCCAACCATCCTGTACAAAATCTTGAGAATGGTACAGTGATGATTACTTCTCAAAACCATGGCTTTGCAGTTGATGAAAGCACCTTACCTTCAAACTTAAAAGTAACGCATCGTTCATTGTTTGATGGTACAAACCAAGGTATTCATCGTACTGACAAACCAGCATTCAGCTTCCAAGGTCACCCAGAAGCGAGTCCTGGTCCACATGATTGCGCGCCATTGTTCGATCATTTTATCGAACTCATCGAAGCAGCTAAGAAGTAATTAAGGAGCGAATAATGCCTAAACGTACGGATATTAAAAGCATCTTAATTATTGGTGCTGGTCCTATTGTCATCGGTCAAGCCTGCGAGTTTGACTATTCAGGTGCGCAAGCTTGTAAAGCATTACGCGAAGAAGGCTATCGCGTTATTTTGGTGAACTCTAACCCAGCAACCATTATGACTGATCCTTCAATGGCGGATGCAACCTATATTGAGCCAATTACTTGGCAAACTGTTGCACAAATCATTGAAAAAGAACGTCCAGATGCAGTTCTTCCAACGATGGGCGGACAAACTGCATTGAACTGTGCCCTTGCCTTAGATGAGCATGGCGTTCTTGAAAAATATAATGTTGAATTAATCGGTGCATCAAAAGAAGCAATTGAAAAAGCTGAAGACCGTAAACTGTTTGACATTGCAATGCGTAAAATCGGCTTAGAATGTCCACGTGCGGATGTTGCTGAAAGCATGGAACATGCATTAGAAATTCAGTCACGTTTTGGCTTCCCTGTCATCATTCGCCCATCGTTTACAATGGGTGGTTCTGGCGGCGGTATTGCGTATAACAAAGAAGAATTTATCGAAATCTGTGAGCGCGGTTTTGACCTTTCGCCGACCAAACAATTATTGATTGATGAATCATTAATTGGCTGGAAAGAATACGAAATGGAAGTTGTTCGTGACAAAAACGACAACTGTATTATCGTATGTGCAATTGAAAACTTTGATCCAATGGGCGTACATACAGGTGACTCAATCACTGTTGCTCCTGCTCAAACATTGACTGACAAAGAATATCAAATCATGCGTAATGCATCGGTTGCTGTTCTTCGTGAGATCGGTGTAGAAACAGGTGGTTCGAACGTTCAATTCGGTATTAACCCGAAAGACGGTCGTATGGTTGTGATCGAGATGAACCCTCGTGTTTCTCGTTCATCTGCACTTGCTTCTAAAGCAACAGGTTTCCCAATTGCAAAAATCGCTGCAAAACTTGCAGTGGGTTATACCCTTGATGAATTGAAAAATGACATCACGGGCGGTGTAACTCCAGCAAGCTTTGAGCCTGCAATTGACTATGTTGTTACTAAGATTCCACGTTTCAATTTCGAGAAATTCCCTCAAGCTGAGCCAGTATTAACCACTCAGATGAAATCTGTGGGTGAAGTCATGGCAATTGGCCGTAACTTCCAAGAATCAGTACAAAAAGCACTCCGTGGCCTAGAAGTAGGCGTAAGTGGTTTTGATGAGAAAGTCGAAGCAGGTACTGCCAACGCGAAAGACATCATCCTAAAAGAACTTAAAGTGCCTGGTCCAGAGCGTATCTGGTATGTTGCTGATGCATTCCGTCATGGTTTCTCACTTGATGAGGTTTTTGAAGCAACCAAGATCGATCGTTGGTTCTTGATTCAAATCGAAGACATCATCAAGACTGAAGCTCAAGTGAAAACTTTAGGCTTTGGTGATTTGAATGCTGACAATATCCGCTCATTCAAACGTAAAGGTTTATCAGACCTACGTATTGCCAACTTGATGGGTATTTCACAGAAACAATTCCGTAAGCAGCGTTGGAACTTGGGTGTTTATCCAGTTTACAAACGTGTTGATACCTGTGCTGCCGAATTCGAATCTGGCACAGCATACATGTATTCAACTTACGATGAAGAATGTGAAGCAAATCCATCAAATCGTGACAAAATCATGGTGATCGGTGGTGGTCCAAACCGTATCGGTCAAGGAATCGAGTTTGACTACTGTTGCGTTCACGCTGCCCTAGCTATGCGTGAAGACGGTTACGAAACCATCATGGTAAACTGTAACCCTGAAACAGTTTCTACAGATTATGATACATCTGACCGTTTATACTTCGAACCAGTAACACTTGAAGATGTACTGGAAATCGTACGTACCGAAAAACCGAAAGGCGTAATCGTACAGTACGGTGGTCAAACTCCTTTGAAATTGGCACGTGCTTTAGAAGAAGCAGGTACGCCAATAATCGGTACATCTCCTGATGCGATTGACCGTGCAGAAGACCGTGAACGTTTCCAACAAATGATTCAACGTCTACAGCTTCGTCAACCAAACAACAGCATTGTAAAATCTGCTGAAGAAGGTATCTCAGAAGCTGCTAAAGTTGGTTATCCACTTGTTGTTCGTCCATCTTATGTATTAGGTGGTCGCGCTATGGAAATCGTATATAACGAAGAAGAACTAAAACGTTATCTTCGTGAAGCAGTACAAGCGTCTAATGAAGCGCCTGTTCTGCTAGACCGTTTCCTCGATGATGCAACTGAAGTTGATGTAGACTGCGTATCTGACGGTAAAGATGTTGTGATTGGCGGTATCATGCAACACATTGAACAAGCCGGTATTCACTCAGGTGACTCAGCATGTTCAATTCCTCCTTACTCTCTTTCACAAGAAGTTCAGGATGAAATGCGTCGTCAAACTGTTGCGATGGCGAAAGAACTTGGCGTTGTTGGTTTGATGAACGTTCAGTTTGCAGTGAAAGGTAACGACATTTATGTACTTGAAGTGAATCCACGTGCATCACGTACGGTTCCTTTCGTATCTAAATGTATCGGTGAATCTTTAGCGAAAGTTGCTGCTCGTTGTATGGCTGGTCAATCTTTGGAATCTCAAGGATTCACTAAAGAGATCATCCCGACTCACTTTGCGGTAAAAGAAGCGGTATTCCCGTTTGCTAAATTCCAAGGTGTTGACCCAATGCTTGGGCCTGAGATGAAATCTACAGGCGAAGTCATGGGTGTAGGTGAAACTTTTGGCGAAGCATTCTACAAAGCTGTGCTTGGTTCAAATGAACGCTTACCAGGTTTGCCAACTGAGGGCGAAGTGAAATATGCATTCTTATCTGTTCGTGAGTCAGATAAGAAATATATTGCGAACATCGCTCAGCAGCTAATTGCTTATGGTTTCAAGCTTGTAGCAACTAATGGTACCTACCAAGTTCTGCAAGAAGCTGGTTTGGAATGCGAAGCTGTGAACAAAGTCACAGAAGGTCGTCCACATATTGTTGACCGCTTGAAAAATGGTGAAATTCATCTTATTGTCAACACAACTGAAGGCAAACAAGCTCAATATGATTCTGCTATGATTCGTCGTGCTGCTCTCCAAGGCAAAGTGTATTACACCACGACCATCAACGGTGCAGAAGCAGTTTGCCAAGCATTTGCTGTGAAATTGCCAATGGATGTATACCGCTTGCAAGATTTACAAACTGTAGGTTAATTCTCTACCGATAAAGTCCCGTCACCTTATCGGTGGCGGGCTTTTTCTTTTTTTAATCCTGTATTTTCCCAACCAATTTAGAGGGGACCAGAATGCAACGTTATCCTATGACTCCCGAAGGCAAGGTTGCCTTAGAGAAAGAATTACAACAGCTAAAAACAGTCGATCGCCCACGTATTACGCAGGCTATTGCTGAGGCACGTGAGCATGGTGACCTCAAAGAAAATGCTGAATATCATGCAGCTCGTGAGCAACAAGGTTTTTGCGAAGGCCGTATTCAAGATATCGAAGGCAAACTCGGTGCTTGCCAAGTAATCGATGTTAAAGATCTTGAGAAAAATGGTCGTGTTGTATTCGGCGTCACGGTAACAATTGAAAATCTTGATACCGAAGAACGTAAAACCTATAAAATCGTTGGTGATGACGAAGCAGATTTTAAAATCAATAAAATCTCAGTGAACTCACCAATCGCTCGCGGTTTATTAGGGAAAAGCGAAGGCGATGAAGCCAAAATTCAAACACCACAAGGTGAGGTTGAATATGAAATCGTGAGCGTGGAATATCTCTAATCCAGCGATAGACTCATTTACAAAAGAACTCTTCATTGGTTGAAGAGTTCTTTTGTTTCAGGCATCTTGTTTATAAATAGAATAAAAATGAGAGATAGCAATGCAAGATCGGCTGATAAGTGCATTGATCTACACCTTTGCAGGAGTTATTCTTGGTATTGGTGTTGCCATCACATGGGCATTTCATGTTAATCCCGCTACCAGTTCTATACTTATTATTGTAAATACAGCCTTGCTCTGTGCTGTTCTCGGTTTTGTATTTCCCAATCAAATTCAACGTCTGTTTAGTTGGCTATGGAAATTTTTCTCCAATTAGCATTCTCTCCCACTTTAAAAGCTATAATGATCCAAGCTTTCATTTAATATTTTATCTCAGTCATGGATCCATTAATCAACTCTCCTGTTAAACACTGGTGTGAGTTCGAGTTTATTTCTAAAACAGTGAAAAACCCCAATATCCATATCAAAGGCAACTACTCCTATTATTCTGCTTTTTGGGATCAAGGTTTTGAACGGTGTGTGGTGCGTTATCTTCATGATAAAGCTTCAACAGCAGAGAAACCGATTGATCAACTTTATATTGGTAATTTTGTCTGCTTTGGTGCTGAGTGCGTGATCATGATGGGTGGTAATCAACTGCACCGTTCTGATTGGATATCGACTTTCCCCTTTGATACGCGTAGCTTTCTTCCAGCAGGAGATACAATCATTGGCGATGGTTGTTGGATCGGCAGTCGTGCTATGATTATGCAAGGTGTCACACTCGGTGAAGGTGCTATAGTTGCAACAGGTGCCATTGTCACTCAAAACGTCCCTCCCTACACCATTGTCGGTGGTGTTCCAGCCAAAGTAATCAAATCTCGTTTCACAGAAACTGAAATTGAAAAACTCCTTTCACTTAAACTCTATGAGCGAGATGAAAAACAAATTTTAAAAATGCGTGAGCAATTGCAAACCAATAATATTGATTCACTGTTAGATTTTTTTGAAAAAAATTCATTTTAACTTATGTAAGTCACTGATAAACAAAACTCTATTTTTTGAAGAAAATTCATTTATTTTTAGTCGTAAAGATTATTTCGCCTATAACTCGAAATAAACACTATCCCTATAAATTTACTAGGTTTTATTTCATAAAAAATAAGTTTAATATGGAAATAAGATAATATTTTAAACAAAATTTTTATAAGCCAATTCAATAGAACATCGTAAAAACAAGGAGTAACAAATATGAGCTATCAAAAAATCTTAGTCGCTATCGATGACTCAGAAACTGCGGATAAAGTCATTCGTGAAGCAGCTCAACTAGCAAAAGCTTTAGACAGTCAAATCACGGTAGTTGGGGTGGTCACTCTAGATCCTTACTTAGCTGATACTTATATCCGCTTTGGACAAAGCAATGAACTTATTGAGCGTGTGAAAGGCTATGTACAGGACAATCTAGACAAAGCAGAACAAAAGTTTGAAAATTTAGGTTTGAGTGTTGCATCTCAAACACTTGAAGGCCTTTCAGTACACCAAGAAATCATTAAAGCTGCACAAAATCTTGGAAGTGATTTAATTATTATGGGCTCTCATGGTCGTACAGGATTTAAACAATTTGTTCTAGGAAGCGTTGCACAGAAAGTTTTGGCAGAAAGCCAACTCCCCGTGCTTATAGTTCGTTAATTACTTTTTAAGTTTAGCGATTAATAACTCAAAAGCATGGTAACTACCATGCTTTTTATTCCAATAAAACAACTTAATTCATTTGAAATCCAAAACTTATGCGTAACGTTATGTATAAGCATTGCAAATAAATAGTAAATTCCCTTCAATCTATTCAATATACATTTGGACTTTTTTTATCAAATGGTCCAACCAAAAATTTTAAAATCAACCTTTCCATTCTCGAAGTAAACGCCCTCTGCTTCTAATAAACACTGCTGAACATTTTCCCCTTTATCATTGATTCTATTAACACTGATTCGTCCTTGTGCATTTATGACACGATACCAAGGCACTTTACTTTCTTGATCCAAATGTTTTAGCACAAATCCAACTAGCCGTGCATGTTTAGGTAAACCTGCTAATTTTGCAATCTGACCATAACTTGCCACTTTTCCATAAGGAATGAGATCAATAACCTCAAGGATTTGGCGATGTAACTCTTGTTCATTCAACGTGATAAAACCTCAAAAAATTGCTATTATGAGCAAAAAATCACACAAACCAATTCAATATTAAAATATTAGAGATCTGGAAATGGCATATAAGAAAATTACGACACTATTGATGATCAGCCTAGTCTGTGTAGCATGCAGTACTAAAGAAAAAAGTTATGTTGAGTTAGAAAAACATCCGATCAAATTACACAAAGAAGAAGAAAGTACCCTACCAGTCGTTTATGTAAGTTTTGTTTATACAACCAATACACCTAAAGCACGCGAGTACGACAACCGAAATCAAATGCTGAAAGAGATTAATATCCTAAACCAATACTTTGTGGATGAAAATAATCAAAAAATCTTTCGGTTCAAGCCTTACCGTTATTTTTCTTATGAAAACTTTAGCAAACGTAACTGTGATTTAGCTTATCAGCTTAATCAACCTCGAAAAATAATTACTGAAAATATTCCTGCTGCTGTAAAACGTTGCTTTCCAGAGCGTAGATCGAAAGAAGTTTTCTTCATTATATACGACTCATATAGTGACAGATTAAAATTTAGGGATGTCACCAGTTGGGGATTCCGTAACACAGGCCAACCATTTATTTTAATTGACTGGCAGAGGTTAAATTATAATATTCAAGCAGCTACACCACACGAAATGGGTCATGCTTTTGGCTTAAAGCATGTCTGTGCACCAGGTGCAAAATTAAAAGATTCAACCAATATCATGACCAGCGCTGATTGTAAGCTCGGCAGTGGTGGTCAACGTAATATCGGATTTAATCGTGAACAACTCTCGACGATAATGGATTATTATCATCGAGCTAAATAGTATTTTGCTTGGAATATAAATTATAGGTTTCATCCTCGACAAACCAATCAATATTTTTTTGGACTGAAATGGCTTCTTTGTCAAAAAAGTTTCTCAACTTATATAAATTGATGCCATGAGAAGCCTTTAACACCAATAAACAACCATCAGAAATATAATCATTTATAGATCCTATAAACTGGTCAACATTTAAAAAAGATTGCATCGCATCACTTTTTTCACATTGAGAAAAAATCTCACCAATGAGAATGATTTTACTAAATTGATTCAATAATTGGTTTTCTAGAATGCTCTGATGTAACTTTACACTATCCATTCCTAACTCTAGCATATCACCTAAGATTAGAATTTTTTCTTGAACCTCTCTAATTTCAATTGATTCCAATAATGATTGAATAGAGATAGGTGAAGAATTATATGCATCATCGATGAGTGGCTTTGTTGCACAAACCTATCTGTAAAAGCTTTTTCAGCGATATAATTTTCAAATGAAGAAGCCTACACACAAAATCTACCGCACAACCAATTGGCCCGCATATAACCGAGCACTCATGAGTCGCGGAAATATTGCCATTTGGTTTGATCCTGCTACGCAATGGTATGCTCCATCAAAAGGCAAACAAGGGCGAAATCAAACCTACTCCGACGCAGCTATCCAATGCTGCTTAATGATTAAATCCTTATTCCGTCTATCTTTACGTATGGTCACTGGCTTTGTGCAAAGTCTGATTAAACTTTGTGGATTAAATTGGACCGCACCAGATTACAGTACGCTTTGTAGAAGACAAAAGCATATTGATATTGCAATCAGCTACCAAAAAAGTAGCGATGGGCTGCATCTACTCATAGACTCTACAGGCATGAAGTTTCTAGGTGAGGGCGAATGGAAACGCAAGAAACATGGACCTGAATATCGTCGCCAATGGCGTAAACTACATATTGGTATAGATGCTGAAACCCTTCAAATACGCGCTATTCAACTCACTACAAATAATGTCAGTGATTCACAAGTGCTTGGTGATTTACTCGATCAGATTCCACAAGATGAGCAGATTGACTCTGTTTATACCGATGGAGCTTATGACACCAAGCAATGCCGTCAGGTCATTGCAGATCGGCAAGCGCATGCGGTGATTCCACCTAGAAAAAATGCGAAACCATGGAAAGATACAAAGATCAGCTCGCTAGAACGAAATGAATTACTTCGAACAGTTAAACGTTTAGGCAGGAGACTATGGAAAAAATGGTCAGGCTATCATCGACGAAGTTTGGTGGAAACCAAGATGCATTGCATTAAATTATTAGGCGATAAATTAATGGCAAGAAGCTTTCCTAGTCAGGTGAATGAAATTCATGCACGTGTAGCAGTCCTCAACAGGTTTACGGAATTAGGTCGACCACTTACCCAAGTTACGCCTTAAATTTGGCTCAATTAGGGGCGCTTTGCATTTCAAATCTTTGTGCAACAAAACCCTATATCGATGTACGTAGGCTAAGAGTTGATCATAATTCTTTATATCTCGATTTAAAATTACTTGACCATCTACACTTAGACCATTTGCAATTCGGCTTTTAAAATCTGCAGTTTGATTTTCATCATATCCCTTTTGACCGACTCCTATTTCAGTAATAATTGCAATATCAGGACGTATTAATTGACTAATCCCCCCATCTTTCATCCAGAGTGCTGACATTGCTGTTTCTAGAATTAAGTAATTGGGCTCAACCATCGCATTGGATAACGTCAACTTTACCCCTGTACGAGAATTATGATTTCCATAAGTTGCATAGGTTGACCCATAGTTTTGCAAGAGTAAATTAAGATAGTTTTTAGTGCTCGTTTTTCCAACTGTTCCTGTAATCGCAATTGTTTTACTCTTAATATTTTCTCTCATATATTCAGCACATTGATGAATGAACTGATAAGAATCCTCTACGATATATTGTGGCAGATGTGAAGGTAAGTCTGGTATAGGTCGCTGTACAACAACTCCTTTTACCTGATCATGAAACGTATGTAAAAGATCATGTGTATCCTCCCATTTTGCATATACACCTGTATTACCAGTCCCTTTTAACCATGTCTCCTTGTCCATCGCTACAAATAATGTTTCATCTTTTTTACAATTCAACTTATTTTCAGAAATATGCTGAACAAACCAGTCTTCTTTAGGCTCGATATACCATTTTCCAGACATTATTTCTTTGATATTATTCTTATTTATAATCATTTTTTCACCATTTAGAAATAATTCACGTATGCCACATATCCAGATAAATTATGTTCTTGATCATCTATTCGTGTTCTAAAACGGTCATGTCGTACATAAAAAGCATTTAAGATTTTATCTGGCCTTGCCATATACATTGCAACTTCTGGATAAAAGAAGCCACTTCTTTGAAACTCACTTCTGATTTCAATCAATTCTTTTAATTTGTCAAATTCAGCTTTGGCATAAAGATCATCATAACCTTGTTCTTTTAATCGATTTACCATTTTATATGCAGACATTAACATTTCTAAAAATGTTGCATATGCTGTCTTTCTATTTTTAATAAAGTTCATATGTTTTAAATAGTTGTTTAAGCCGAACTGAAAATATTGTTCTTCAGGACAAATTTTCGTGAGTTCATTGGTACAATAACTTAACCAATGATCATGATATTTTTCATACTTTTTCTCAATAAAATGCTCAAACATACGTTTTACTGTTATTAGGAGCTTTTCATCATGATTAATTTGATAAAGTCTTAGCAATGCTAATGCTGCTTCTCCATCATAGTACACGATGCGGAATTTTTCTTTGACGTCTAAACTAGGATAATGCAAGACATGTGTTGTTTCCCCCTTGTCATCAACCATTTCCATAATCCCATTTGCAATCGCTTCAGCATATTTTAAATAGCGGTCATCTTGGGTAAGTTCTTGATATTTTGTAAGCATGAGAATAGCCGCAGCGTTTGATCCTAGCTTAATTTCTGGGTCTTTTTCTCCATCTATCATAAATGCAGTATTACTTTGTTTTTCTTTATAAAAAGTATCAATAGCATACTGAATTGCACTATAAACCTTTGGCCAATAGGCTTGTTTTTCTTTAACTTCAAAACTTTCGATTAATGCATATACCGATGTGCAATGGCGAACCGTATTGTAGCTTTTTAATTCACGGTCAAATGCTGGAAAATAACCATAAATGAATCGCCCATCTTCTTGGATTTGTTGCGCTAAAAACTCCGCATTTTTTTCAATCAAATGCTCTAAATGTTCTTTTTTATCGTCTATAAGTTTCCTAACACCATTTTGACAACCACCACTTTGCAATTCGATAAATTGATTACCTTCATATATTGCGCCATGTGTTTCGAAAGTCCATACAAACTGAAGCTGATCTAAAATTATATTTTTTTGAATATTAGGATATTTTTTCTTAATCGCATTATTTAAATTTTGCTCATCAAAAAAGTTAGGCTGATCATATCGCAAGCCTCTTATTATTGCTCGTCCATAAATTTCTTGCTCAAGAAATGCAATATTAAAATTTTCATCTAAACTAATACCTTTGCGGTAATGATTATTATGTTCTTGATTCATAACTTGATAAACAACACTTGGCCATGCCTGTTGTTCAATTTGATAAGCAATATCTATTTTTATAAAGTTAAGCTGAGTTTTATTTTTTTCAAAAATTTTATCAACAAAGCTAAATAACCTTTTCTTAATCAAATGTACATTTTTATCAGCATTATTCCATACATTGCATCTCTGATCTTTTGTTCCATAAGATAAGAAAATGCAAAACACGTTTTCATTTATTTTTTTATCTTCAATTTCTTTATCTATCCAACTCTCTAATTTCTTTTTAAAGTCTAATAATTCATTATAAATTTGAACGCCCATATCTTCCACTTTATTGATTATAAACATTATCCTGTCTCAAAATATAGCATAGAACTTTTGTTTGAATATATGAATTTACTTATTTAAATAAAAAAGAGAGCTCGAAAGCCCTCTTTTTTATCAATCTAGATTAGAACAACAGTTGGTTGTTTTGTAATAGCTCTTCTAAAGAAGTATCTACATTTTTCAGTGTAAGAAGTTCTGTAGAACTATGTACTCCAGCACCACCATCACGATCAATGCTAATGATTGTATCTGTACCATCAAAGTCTACGCTTACATAAGCACTCAGAGAAGCAGCACTACCATCTCCTGCGTAGCCAACTAACAGATCACTAATGTCGATCTTATCGGCTTCGCTATCTATAGCTGTATCTCCGACATGGAAGTTGAACCATGTGTCATGACCATTTCCACCAGTACCATTTGCAGCATTTAACAGATCAAAGATTAGGGTATCTGAGCCACCATTTGCAGTATTGATCGTATCATTACCTGCACCAGCATAGATCAGATCATCTCCAGCACTGTCAGTAATAATATCATTACCTGTACTGCCTTGGATCGTGTAGCCGACATTGATATTCAAGGTCGCAGTTATAGTATCACCATTCAAATGAGTTACTGTATAAGTGAAGCTCTCACTACCGCCTCCAGTCGTCGATGATGGTGTATAACTGTAGTCACCATTTGCACTAATCACCAGATTACCATGTAGGCCTTGGATGATCGTGCCATATGAGACATCAATTACATTACCATTTGCATCTGTTACTTGAAGTTGAGTGAATGTAGAGCCAGTTGCATCATTTCCGAAGATATTACCTTCTGCTTCAATCGTATTCGATACCACATATTGATCAAGATAAGTAACATTTACATCTGTATTGATACCAACTAGCGCCGCCAATCCACCTAATAATGGTTGTTGTAAGGTTGTTTGAATACGGTATGTTCCAGCTGCTAGATCTAAAGTAGATAGGTCTAGTGATGCCAATGTACCAAGCAATGAGATAATTCCTGAGTAACTATCATTCGCTACAGTTGTCCAAACCCCGCCTACATTCATTTGTAGATTTAAATTAAGGTTTACTGTTCCAGCAGTTGCCAAAGAGTTAACCGTAATCAATCCATACGCATCCATATTGGAACCTAATGTGAATGTGCCTGAAGTGTAAGTTTGAGTCGTTGCTAAAATACCTAGCAATGACGCTGAGGCATTGAAGTAATCCTCATCCACTTCATTCACCATCACTAGTGATGATGTATCAACATCATCTGTTGCGACAAATGTGAATGTTGCAGGCTCTGATGGATCAGCAGGATTCCATGTCATATCTACAACGCTACTGTCAAGATGGAAGTACAGCGTCGCTGTCGCAGCATTTGGTCCACCGATAGGATCAGACAAGGTATAAGTGAACTGATCCACTTGACCTAAACCTGTTACATTACTATATGGTGTGTAGGTATAACTACCATTTGGATGAATTACTAAAGTACCATAGGTACCTTCTATAGTCGTTCCACCAGCAACAACTGCTTCGCCATTGACACTACTTACTGTTGTAAATACTGTCGCTGTATCCGCACTACCATCGATACCAGCATCGGTGATTACGTTACCTGATGCTGCTACAACCTCATAACCTCCAACTTGTGATAAGTCATAAAGATCCATGGTCGCGGATAAAGTTCCAACCAATCCAACTCCAAGTAATCCATCAAAGGCCATAAAGGCACGGTATTGTCCAGCTTCTAAACCATCCACAGTAATTGTGGTTCCACCGAACAATGACAAGCTTAATAGATCAGCTTGACCTGGACCTGAAATCGCTGTCCATTGTCCTGTTGCTTCATCAAATTTCTGAAGAACAAGTACATAGTCAGCCAACGCATCCGCACTAATCAGTGCACTATAGTTGAACGTCATATCTCCTGTATGACCTTCATCAATGTTGAAGCCAATGCCTGCCGAGCCGAGCTGTAGATCAAGCCCTGCTAGAGAAGCGAGTAACAAGTAAGTATGACTACCAGATGGAATATCATCACCGACAAGCAAGGCTTGTGGATTGATTTCTGCAACATTCAGATCATCTGTTGCAACAATATCTACTGTTGCAGGTTGAGATGGATCTGCTGGGTTCCATGTCATATCGACATCATCACTATCTATATGTAGATAGAGAGTTGCACTTGCAGTTTGACCTGTTACTGGATCAAGCAAGGTATAAACGAATGGATCCACTTGTCCCAAACCTGCATCACCACTAAATGGTGTGTAGGTATAACTGCCATCTGGATTAATCACCAAGGTACCATAGAGTCCATCAATGGTTGTTCCACCATCTACTACGGCTACACCATTTACCATACTGACAACGGTGGTGTCTGTAATAACATCAACATCACCATCAATGCCAGCATCAGTAATGACGTTACCTTCAGCGGCTATAACTTCATAACCACCAATTTGCGATTGATCGTAAAGATCTGCGGTTCCTGATAAAGTACCTAGTAATCCTACGCCAAGTAATCCATCAAAGGCCATGAAGGCACGGTATTGACCAGCCTCAAGTCCATCAACCGTTACTGTAGTACCACCGAACAATGACAAGCTCAATAGATCAGCTTGACCTGGACCAGTCACTGCAGTCCATTGTCCTGTTTCTTCATCAAATTTTTGAAGAACAAGTACATAGTCAGCCAACGCATCCGCACTAATCAGTGCACTATAGTTGAACGTCATATCTCCTGTATGACCTTCATCAATGTTGAA
>NZ_KB849803.1 GCF_000369065.1 Acinetobacter haemolyticus CIP 64.3 = MTCC 9819 | reverse complement strand
ACTCAGAAGTGAAACCTCTTCGCGCTGATGGTAGTGTGGCACTTGCCATGTGAGAGTAAGTCATCGCCAGCTTTTAAATTCAAACACCCCTAACCGTCAGGTTAGGGGTGTTTTTTATTGCAACGAGAAAAAGGAAATAACTGCTTAGCAATTTTTATAGTGGTGCTAATAAATTGTATTAAAAACACTTTATTGTCATACCTAAATCAAATATAAATATTTAAATAGAACAAACGAAGTTAATCCTAAGTCAGTCTAAGTTTTTAATCTGAAAATTATAAAAAGGACGTTTTTGTGCTCAATGTCATTGTTCAATTAGTAGGTGGAATTGGTTTATTTCTTTTGGGCATGTCTTTGATGACAGATAGCTTAAAAGCAATTGCGGGTGAAGCATTACGACAATGGCTGGTTCGATTTACCAATTCACCGACGAAAGCTGTTTTATCAGGGATTGGTCTAACAGTTGTGGTCCAGTCTTCTACAGCAACGACACTAGCTACCATTGGCTTTGTGAGTGCGGGTATCTTAAGTTTTAGTCATGCAATAGGTGTGATTATTGGTGCAAATATTGGGACCACAAGTACAGGCTGGATGGTTGCACTATTAGGCTTAAAGTTTTCAATTGCGAGTTTTGCTTTGCCGCTTGTTGGTGTTGGGGCGTTACTTAATTTATTCGGTAAAGAAAAGATTGCTTTTATTGGTCTAACTCTAGCTGGTTTCGGATTGCTGTTCTTAGGGATTCAATTTCTACAAGATGCCATGAGTGGATTGGCATTACTCATCGATTTATCACGGTGGTCAGAACCAAGCTTGATGATGAAGCTTATTTTACTGCTCATCGGTGTGTTAATGACCATCTTATTACAGTCTTCGAGTGCTGCGATTACAACGACATTAGCTGCATTGTCTACTCAAACAATAAATCTTGAACAAACATTAGTTTTGGTGATTGGGCAGAATATTGGGACGGTTGCCACAGCTGTATTGGCTGCAATTGGTGGTACAACAAGCGCAAAGAGAACTGCTGCTGTTCATGTGATTTTTAATGTTGTGACTGCTGTATTTGCTTTTATTTTATTATCGCCTGCCTTTATTTGGGCATATCAACATTTTGAAAGTGTTCAGCAATTGGGCCCTGTATTGTTGGTGGCCGCATTTCATACCACTTTTAGTTTATTAGGGGCATGTATTTTCATGCCTTTCTTGGCTAAATTTGAACAATTGATTATTCGTTTACTTCCAGAAAAAGAGCATGCCACTACACGATATTTAGATGAGTCGCTTTATAGTGTTCCAGCACTTGCAATTGCAGCCGTTGAACGTGCTTTGTTAAGGTCAATCTCGGATATGTATGGAATCTTTGTGCGTTGTATTCGTGGGCAAATGGTGGCTGAATTAGTTAAAACTGATGAATTTGACTATACGTTAGGCAAGATTGAGAACTATCTTGATAAAATGTCTGCCCCACAATCTATAGCAGATCAACATCGATTATTGATTTTGCTGAGATTAGTTGTATATGTACGGGTGCTTAAAAATGATTTAAGTAGTGTGGCTCATATAGAAAGTATTCAAAATCAGAGCAATATTGAGGAATTAGCCAATCGTTTTGCCGTGATTCTTGAGCAATTTATTCCTTATTTGCTGAATGAACCTTTTACCCGAATTCCTAACGCTTTGGTCGATGAGTTGGCTAATTTTTCCTCAGAAATGCAGGCTCATCAAGATTTAGTTCGACAAAAAATAATTGAAGAATCTTCGTCAAGAATGGTGTCAGCCGCTTATACATTAGAACAACTGGCAGCACAGCGGTGGTTAGAGCATTTGGTGATTCATTGTAGTCGTGTCGCAATTTTATTGGGGGACAATGAGCAAGTGTTGGTTAATGAGGAGTTAGAGGCTACTCAAGCATGATCGTACTTGATATATCAGTCTGAGAAGTAAAAATGAATCGAAAGTACTATTCGACTTATGTCTTTTATGCAGTGATGAGTTGCTGCATCGTGGTGGGATATGCTTATTTGCGAGGCGAATCTTTTCAGTGGTTAGGTGTTGGTATCGCGTTGATTCTTGGAATTATTTTTATATCATTTATTGTTAGGCTGCCTGTATTTAGTCAATACTATATTCCAAATAAACAACGCAAAAATGCAATTGTTCGTCGGCATTCTATCCATTACGCGAACCGAAGGGCTGCACCTGTGATGTCAGGCTTAGTATCGGCAATGTTACTAATCGGGGTTTTTTATTTATTAGGATTTGAGACATTTAAAATTGAATGCTTTGTGGGAGCTATTGTCTCAGCAATCATGAGTTTTTATTATGAACCCTAAGCTTTCATGTTCTAAAAGGATAGTTTTTCGTAAAAGCAGTTGCTTTAAGCTTTCTTCATTTGCTGACAAGCCTATAATGATTGAGAATCATTCCAAATCTAATAAGGAAATAACATGTCAACTGATCAACAATTTCCGACACCAGCCAATCTTGGTATCGCAGTGTATTCAAATAATGCCGAAGCAATTGGTAACACGCCTTTAGTACGCATTAACCGTGCTATTCAAACAGGTGCAACTGTACTGGCAAAAATTGAAAGTCGTAATCCTGCATTTTCAGTAAAGTGTCGTATTGGTGCGGCATTGATTGCTGATGCAGAGAAACGTGGCGTACTTAAAGCTGGTATGCATATTGTTGAGCCAACCAGTGGTAATACTGGGATTGCGTTAGCATTCGTTGCAGCAGCAAAAGGCTATCCAATTACTTTAACAATGCCATCAAGTATGAGTTTGGAGCGTAGAAAAGTATTAAAGGCATTGGGTGCAAATCTCGTTTTGACTGATCCTGCGAAAGGTATGAAGGGTGCGGTAGATGAGGCAGTACGTTTAGCCACTGAAAATCCTCAGCAATATTTTTTACCACAACAATTTGAAAATCCAGCTAATCCTCAAATTCATGTGGATACCACTGGCCCTGAGATTTGGCAGGCAACCAATGGTCAAGTCGATATCTTAGTCGCTGGTGTGGGGACGGGTGGAACGATTACAGGAATTTCTCGCTATTTTGAGCAAGTTCAGAACAAGCCATTATATTCAGTCGCTGTTGAGCCTGCTGAATCTCCAATTATTACCCAGACTCGGAATGGTGAGAGTATCAGCCCTGCACCACACAAAATTCAAGGGATCGGCGCCAATTTTATTCCTAAAAATTTAGATTTAGATTTGGTCGATGAGGTTGTGCCTGTAAATAGTGCCGATGCAATTGAGTGGGCAAGAAAATGTGCAACTCAGGAAGGAATTTTGGTGGGTATTTCAAGTGGTGCAGCATTAGCAGCAGCAGCAAAAATTGCTGAACGTCCTGAAAATGCTGGCAAGACCATTGTGGTGATCTTACCTGATAGTGGTGAGCGTTATTTATCTTCAGTCTTGTTCGAAGGGATGTTTGAAGAAGCTTAATATCTTTTTAAAACCAAAAACCATGCTTGATCAGCATGGTTTTTTATAGATTACAGCGCTCTTTTGAGCTCTTTTTTATGTCGTTCAACGGAGCGAGCATATTTTCTGGCTTTGTGCCGATTGCTAAAACTGCGTTGATAGCCTGTCGGACCTACATAATAATAACCCAATGCTTTGTGCCAACTGCCTGCGGATTTGTAATAGGTTGCAAGGACATGTGTACCACAATTGATATTAATATATTCATTGTATAAATCACCAGGACAATCTTGTCTCCAATGACTTGGGATGATTTGCATGAGCCCAAGTGCTCCTGTTGGTGAGCGTGCATTTGAGCGATAACTGGACTCTTGACGAATCACCGCTGCCACTAAGAGGGGCGGAACATCGTGTTGCTTAGCACTTTGGAGAATAATGGGAGAGAGTCGATCAGCTGTGGTCGGAGAAACAGAATAAGCTTGCTGGATACCTTTGGATAGTTTTGGGGCATTTAAACTACTACATGCGGTTAAACTCACAATGGATAAAAATATGATCAATTTGAATGGAATCAAAAAGTAATTTTTGAGTGTAAAAAGAGTCGTCGTGTTAAAAACAACCAAAGTAATTCATCCACGTGCCAAAAGTTGGTCCGATGTTAGAAATTATGAGGTTGAAGATCAATAGAGATTCTGTTGTATAAATAATAAAACAAGAGCATTGTTTAGCGTTTTTCAATCGCTTCAGGATAGGCGTATACTGTTTCCAGTCAAGGAGTCACGATGTCTAAGCCTGAAGCACTGTCTGCTCATATTGAGTATGGGTCTAAATCATTTACTGCAATTCTATGGTCGTTGTTCTTTGCAGGTTTTGCCTCATTTTCATCTTTGTACTGCGTACAACCGATGATGCCGATTTTTGCAAAATTCTTTCAGGTTTCACCTACACATAGTAGTTTCCCACTTTCTTTTTCCACCGTGGCTTTAGCCATAGGTTTATTGTTTACGGGTTTTATCTCTGATCGTTTTGGGCGAAAACCCATTATGGTTTTTGCTTTGTTTTTGGTTTCTCTTCTCTTGCTCATCAGTGCCTCATTTCCGATTTGGGAAGTCTTTTTGACTACTCGTATTTTTATTGGATTGGCGGTGAGTGGCGTTGCTGCGGTTGCGATGACGTATATCGGGGAAGAGATTGCCCAGCAAGATATTGGTTTTGCTATGGGATTGTATATCTCAGGCACCGCCATTGGTGGGATGGGTGGGCGTTTGATCGCAGGTGTTTTAGTTGACTTTATTTCTTGGCAATCGGCTACTTATATCATTGGATTTTTGAATCTGGTCATCGCTTGTTTATTTTATTTGTTATTACCAAAGTCTCAACATTTTCAACCTTATCCATTTCGATTTTCCCGTTTTAAAGCTGCATTTGAACAGAACCTTAAAGATCCAAAATTACGGATTTTATTTGCTCAGGGTTTTATCTTAATGGGCTGTTTAGTGACGGTATTTAACTACATTAGCTATCATTTATTAGAAGCGCCATTTCATTTATCACAAGCATGGATTGGTGTGATCTCAATTGCTTATCTAGCAGGTATTTATAGTTCACCTAAAGCGGCACAATGGGGCTTTAAATATGGACGTGATAAGGTGTTGCCTTGCTTGTTATTGAGTATGATACTGGGATTATTCATCACGCTCATTCCATCGCTATGGGCGGTTTTACTCGGTTTAACGATTTTCACTTTTTCCTTTTTCGCAGCACATTCAACAGCCAGCAGTTGGGTTTCTGTGCAAGCGGTGCAATATCGTGCGGTGGCCTCGTCCTTGTATTTATTCTGCTATTACGTTGGTTCAAGTTTGCTTGGTAGCAGTGGTGGTTTGATTTGGGAAAAATTTGGTTGGATAGGAATTAATTTGAGTGTGAGTGTGGTTTTGGTGATTGGGTTATTTTTAGCATTACGATTGAAAACTTTATAGACTATAAGTTGTATTTCCTTTAAATTTGCTTGTTTATGATCTAAATTCCTTATTAAGTTAAAAAATTAAAATGACACAATTTAAAAAGTTGTTTATTTCGCTCCTGATAGTCCTTTCATTACTGATAAGTTTTGCGATGGGTGCGTTAACCTCTGGATTAAATTATTGGTTTCAGCCTTTGGTCCACATACAAATTTCAAATCAAAGTGGGCAAACTATTAAGAAGCTTAAGTTACTTGTGAATACTGCAAGTACTCAACATGAGATTTCTTTTCCATCATTAGAAAATAATAAAGCTATCAAAGCACGATTTTTTGTTCAAGGTGAAGGTGGATATCGGCTAGAAGCAACATTGGCGAATGGTCAGATTGTTTCTAGTGGTCGAGGCTATATTGAGTCAGGTTCAACAGTAAAAGAGCTTGTAGGATCGAATGAAATCATAAGTAAGGTCTCATATTAATCTAAAGTTCAACTTTTAATATTGATTTTTTGATTAAACTTTATACAAATAATTTGTTATCTCCTTGTTCTTGAATGTTTTATAAACAAGGAAAATGAATGAAATTCATGTTAAAATGATCGGCTTTCATCTTTGATGCTATCCCAGCATTTCAGCTAGCCGAGATTCGCAAGCCATGTCTACTGCCTATACCAAGCAAACTGCGCCAAAAGCGCTGTTTGATTACGACAAATATTGGGCGTCGTGTTTTGAACCTGCACCATTTTTACCGATGTCACGAGAAGAAATGGACTTACTCGGCTGGGATGCCTGTGACTTTATTTTAGTTTGTGGCGATGCATATATTGATCATCCTTCATTTGTATCCGGCGTGATTGGTCGTGTGCTTGAGGCACAGGGCTTTCGTGTGGGGATCATTGCTCAACCCGATTGGACCAATGTCGAAAGTTTTCGTGTTTTAGGGAAACCGACTATTGCATGGGGTGTAACCGCAGGCAATATGGATTCGATGATTAACCGTTATACGGCAGATCGTAAAATCCGTTCGGATGATGCGTATTCGCCAAATAATGAACCGAATAAACGTCCTGACCGTGCGGCTACGGTGTATTGTCAGCGTTGTCGTGAGGCTTTCCCAGATGTACCTGTATTGCTCGGTGGGATTGAAGGTAGTTTACGTCGTATCGCACATTATGATTATTGGTCCGATAAAGTCCGTCGTTCTATCTTGATGGACTCTAAAGCGGATTTATTAATGTATGGTAATGGTGAGCGTGCCATTATTGATGTGATGCATCGTTTAGCCAAGGGTGAAAAAATCCACGAAATTACCGATGTTCGTGGTACTGCATTTATTATTAATAAACACAATAAAGCATCAAAAGCACAATTCGTTGAAATCGCAAGTAATGACGTGGATAGCATTGGTCGTGTTGATCCAATTATCAATCCTTATGTCATGACTGAAGATATTGATGGCTGTGAAGTTGAAAAAGAAAAAGGCAACTCACTCGCACAATATCAAAACTTCCAAAAAGAAATTGTGACCAATCCAATCGTTCGTGAAGGTGATCAACTCGATCCAGATACACAGATCGTACAGTTAAAACCTGCACCATCCAAAGCGATTAAACATAAATTACCGCCACGTGAATTGGCTGTGATTCGTTTGCCTTCTTTTGAAGAAGTCGCTAATGATCACGTGCTTTATGCGCATGCCAACCGTATTTTGCATTTGGAAACCAATCCGGGAAATGCTCGTGCATTGGTACAACGTCATGGTGAACGTGATGTTTGGATTAATCCGCCACCAATTCCGTTAACAACGGAAGAAATGGATTATGTCTTTGATTTACCTTATGCACGTTTACCGCATCCAGCTTATGGCAATGCACGTTTCCCTGCGTTTGATATGATCAAATTCTCTGTGAATATCATGCGTGGTTGTTTTGGTGGTTGTACTTTCTGTTCGATCACTGAACATGAAGGGCGTATTATTCAAAACCGTTCTGAAGAATCAATTCTGCGTGAAATTGAAAAGATCCGTGATACTGCACCTCAATTTACAGGCATTATCTCAGACTTAGGTGGTCCAACAGCAAACATGTATCGTTTGCACTGTAACGACCCTGAAATCGAGAAGAACTGCCGTAAACCGTCTTGTGTTTATCCCGGTGTTTGTCAAAACTTACATACTGATCATGCACCATTGGTTCAGCTTTATCGTAAAGCACGTGAAATCAAAGGTGTGAAGAAGATTTTGATCGGTTCAGGTCTTCGTTATGACCTTGCTGTGTTAAACCCTGAATATGTCAAAGAGTTGGTACAGCATCATGTTGGTGGTTATCTAAAAATTGCACCTGAGCATACCGAACATGGTCCATTATCCAAGATGATGAAACCAGGGATAGGAACTTACGACCGCTTTAAACAAATGTTTGAGCGTTTTAGTAAGGAAGCAGGGAAGGAACAATATTTAATTCCTTACTTCATCGCTGCGCATCCCGGTACAACAGATTACGATATGATGAACTTGGCGATTTGGCTGAAAAAGAATGGTTTCCGTGCCGATCAGGTACAAACCTTCTATCCATCGCCAATGGCAACTGCGACCACCATGTATTATTCAGGCAAGAACCCATTGTCTAAAGTGGCGCGTTATACCGAAAACGTTGATATCGTGAAAGGTGAAAAACGTCGTCGTTTGCATAAAGCCTTCTTGCGTTACCATGATCCAAATAACTGGCCGTTATTACGTGAAGCATTGAAAGAAATGGGTCGTTCGGATTTAATTGGTAATTCGAAACAACATTTGATTCCAACCTATCAGCCACAAGGCACGGCTGAAGGTGAATATAAGTCTGCGCGTAAGAAAAACTCGAGTGTTGCTGGAGATTCTGCTAAACGTGGTCAATCATCTCGTCCACAGTCTAATTCTAGTCAAAAACGTCCACAAAAAGGACAGGTGTTGACTCAGCACACGGGTTTGCCACCACGTGAAACTGGTGAGAAAAGACCTTTTTCGGGTAAACCAAAATCGAAAGTAAAAGCGCATCGTTAATTACGGTGCTCAAATGAAGAGAAGAGGACATCCAAAACGATGTCCTCTTTTTATTAGAAAGTGATAATTGTGTCGCAGTTCAATTTCAAAACTATAATTTATAGAAACATATACTGACAATATTGACTTGAATATTCAGTGTATGCTGATTATAAGTAGAGCTAGGGTAAGCTTTTACGACTTTGGTCGCCTAGTATAAAACGATTAAAAAATTTAAGTTTACGCTGTTGAAATAACTTTACTATCGTTTGTTATTGATTAAAAAATTGGCATAAAGCCAAAAAATGATTATAAAAAATCTAAAGGGATTAGTTAGAAATGTATTATTTCATAACCATTATTGGTTTGCTGCTCATTACAGCACTTGCACTTCGACGTTTACATCAAAATCGGCGTCAAGACAGTCCATTAAAGCGACGCGGTATCTTGAATATTGCTGAACAAATTACTTTGATGCGTTTACAAGCTGTGTTACATCGTCATACTGTGCTTGCACATGTTTCTTTTGATGCATTGTTGACGACTAAATTTGCACATACACGACGCAAATATCAGGGCTTAGTTGCTGATTTTGTAGTATTGGATCAACAACTACAAGTTTTGGCAATTATTGAGATTGCAGACGAATCTTATGTGAATCGTCTGCATTTAAAACATTATCAAGACAGCTTGTTAGAGTTGGCTGGATATCGCGTATTGCGTTATAGCAGTATTCCAACTGAACAAGAGTTACGAGAAGATTTGTTACCTGATTTATTTGATCCAATGGTTTCATCGACTAGCACATTTACTGCCATGCCTCATACCGATCGGATGATGAAATATAATGTGCTTGTGGCTAAATCTTAATGGGCATCAGGTCTTACAGCCGTGACAGTCATTTCGACTAAAACATCAGGTGCATAGAGTTTAGATTCAACACAGGTACGTGCTGGGGGATGTCCCTCAGCAATCCATGCGTCCCACACCGCATTCATTGCTGCATAGTCTTTTTCAATGTCTTTCAAGAAAATCAATACAGACAAGATATGAGTTTTATCGGTGCCTGCTTCTGCCAGTAAACGATCAATATTGTCTAAGGTTTGTTGAGTCTGTGCGCTCACATCAACGCTGGTATCATCTGCCAGTTGGCCTGCTAAATGAACGAGATTTCCTGAAATTGCGACTTCGCAAAAACGTGATGTAACATGCAATCGTTGCACAGACATAGTGAAACTACCTAATTAAAACTGTATCAATAGGATTGTACTTGAAGCATTCTGAGCACAGTGTAATTTTGTATAAATCAAGCTGAAAAAGTTTCTATTTCCATTAAATTAGGTTGTTGAATAAAGTCGTGCGGCAAGACAAGAAAAAAGTTATCGTGGAAATTATTGTTTTGAAAAACTGAACAGATGAGAGGCTTTTGAGAAGACAGCTAAAGTGCCCTGTAATATTCGGATTTGATCGTCACGCCAACCACAGGAGCAAATGCTAAAAGTGAGGATTTCTTTAGCAAAGCGAATAACATGGATAATGTTACTGCGTTGCTTAGAGTACTGAAAACTGCATAAAAAGCAAACATAAATTTGAGCTAAAATCGTACTGTTGTGTAAAAAAACAACATTACCATAGGGAAAGTTGTGATTCTTGTTGTAGAGCTTGCAGTTGATAAACGCCAACACCAACGAGACGAAACTGAAAGTCTGGATCGATATGCATTTCATTGAGTAGTTGTAAAACCACTTGTTCTAAATCTTGTTGAGAGCGAAGCGGCAATTTAAAACTTTTACTATGTTGTAGGGTTTGGAAATTTTTGAGTTTCAGTTTGACGTTAACGCCACGAGCTGTCAGTTGTTTTCTTTCCAAACTACGCCAAATCTGTTCAGTTAGAGGTTGCCAAGCATGATTGCATTCAGTGAGCGTATAGTCATCATCAAAGGTAATTTCTTTCGAGATTTGTTGCCGCTCCCGCTCTGCTTTGACAGGACGATGATCAATACCTTGAGCATATAAGTACAGTTGTTTGCCGTATTTACCAAAATGATGAATTAATACATTTTCTTCAATTTTTTGTAGGTCGCCTAAGGTGTGCAAGTTTAATTGATTTAATTTTTCATAGGTGACTTTGCCAACACCAGGGATTTTCTTTAGTGCCAAGTCTTGTATGAAATGTTGGATTTGATGAGGTTTAATTACAAATAAACCATTTGGTTTGTTCCAATCGGAGGCAATCTTGGCCAAAAATTTATTCGGTGCCACCCCTGCAGAAGCTGTTAGCCCTGTTGCTGCAAAAATATTTGCACGAATTTGTGTCGCAACTTCAGTTGCACTGGGTATATTCTTTAGATTTTCTGTCACATCCAGATAGGCTTCATCTAACGACAAGGGTTCAATGATGGGTGTATATTGCTGAAAGATTTGGTGAATTTGTGCTGAAACTTTTCGGTATTTTTCAAAGTTGGGTTCAATCACAATCACTTGTGGGCATAGTTTTTTGGCTTGCCCCATCGACATGGCAGAACGTAAGCCAAACACACGGGCGGGGTAGGACGCTGCGGCTATCACTGCACGAGGGTGGTGAGAAGAAATCACCACAGGCAGATCTTTAAGATCTGGTCGATCTAGAAGTTCGACTGAAGCAAAAAAGGCATCCATGTCGATGTGAATGATTTTACGTATTTCATTTACCATCGAGGATGCCTTGTTTTTCTAGAAAAACATGCCACTGCTGTGGTGACTCTGCGTAAACATTTAAGTCGACTGCTTTAGGAATACCGTCAATTTTTCCTGTTTGGCTATGTTGCCAAAATAACCATTTTCTGCCGTCTTTTAATTCGGGCTTAGCCTCGTAATCACGTACCCACAATGGTGTGTCATTAAAGCTGCCCATCAATACGATATGATAAAAGCTCTTCGAAATATAGAAAATTGGCTGTTTGCCATAATGTTGCTGCAACTGATCATGCATGATCTGAATTTCTTTGAGTAGCTGCTCTTTGGTATAGGTATTAATACAGTTGCTGTCATATTCCAAATCAATGACGGGGGGAAGAGCATCCGTTTTGTTCGGGACAGTCGCAATAAAATTTTCTGCTTGTACCTTGCCATCACGGCATAAACGATAGAAGTGATATGCACCCACATAAAAACCTTGCTCACGTGCTTTGAGCCAGTTGTCTTGAAATTTCCGATCTTTAAAATCACCGCCTTCAGTTGCCTTTATATATACAAATTGATATTGCAGCGGAGAGATCTTTTTCCAGTTAATTTCACCTTGATGATGTGATACATCAAAACCACGAATGGCATAGTCTTGTGCCGATGCTTTTTGCTGGTAAAACAAACCGAAATAGCTCAGTACCCCCAATATGACAGCTAAAGTAATGCTGACATAAGTTGGATAATGTTGAGCATGTGGACGTTTCGCAGCTTTCTTTGCCATATTGTCTTTAACGTTATAAGCCCGCGATGAGCTAAGTAGAAATATCAATTATAGAATGATTGTTGCGCTTTGGCTCTATTTTGGCCCACACAGCAAAGTATTATTTTAGTCAGCAACTTCTTTAGGAATCTGCCAAAATACCATCGCAGTAATGATATTAATACAACCTAAGACAATGAGGGCTGCATGAAAGGCGCTTGTCACAGAGGCAGTTGGATAATGCTGGCCAAAGAGGTTGATCAATGTTCCAGCCAGAGCGACCCCGATACTCATCGACAGCATCATGATCATCGACAAGAAACTATTGCCACTACTAGCATCATGCTGCGGTAAATCTTTTAATGTCAGCGTGTTCATACCGACAAATTGTAAAGAGTTCAACGTCCCAAAGATAAAGAAATGCAACACTTTTAGCCACAACGGTGTGTCTGCAGTCATCAGTGAAAAACTGGCGATACATAAACCCACTAATACGGTATTGGTCAGTAAAAACCGACGATAACCGACACGTTGAATAATTGGACGAATAATCGGTTTGGAGAATAATGATCCTAGCACCAAAGGAATCATCATTAAACCTGTGATAAAGGGTTCAAAACCAAAGGCGACTTGTAGCATCAGTGGCAAAATAAAAGGAATTGCATTGCTACCTAAACGCGCAAAGAAATTGCCTAAAATGCCAATTGAAAAAATTTTATGGCGGAACAATCGTCCATGAAACAAGGCATTCTGATGGTTATATGCATGATAAGCATAGCCAAACGTTGCTAAAGATCCAATTACCAGTAGAGTGATGCTGATCCAGCCAGAATATTGTGGCGCAGCGATATTCTCAATCCCAAGAGACAGACCAACCATAGCAATCATCAATAAGATAAATCCACCGAGATCAAAGGATTTGACGGTTGGTTCTTTTTGATTTGGCATGACTTTAAGCGCCATGATTACCCCAAGCACACCCATGGGGAGGTTAATCAGGAAAATCCAGTGCCACGTGGCAACTTCGACTAACCATCCACCCAAAGTCGGCCCCATCAAAGGACCTATGAGACCAGCCAGACTCATTAAACTCATCGCTGAAAGAAATTGGCTACGTGGAATAATTTTAAGTAAAGCCAAGCGTCCAACGGGCATCAATAATGCGCCACCCATCCCTTGAATAACACGACAAATCAAGAGTTGATCTAAGGTCTGAGACAGGCCACAACCGAGTGATGCCAGACTAAAAATCACCATAGCAGCAAGATAAGTATTACGGATACCAAAGCGGTCTGCCAACCAACCACTTAATGGGATAAAAGCAGCAACTGATAGGACGTAGGCAACAATTACCCCATGCATTTGTAATGGATTTTCATTGAGCTGAATTGCCATCACAGGAATCGCCGTGTTGACAATCGTGGTATCCAAGGCCTGCATAAAAAAGCCGATAGAAACCAAGAGCACCAGTAAACGAAATTCAGGCTGTACGGCTTGATGAGTGGTTGTTGTCATGAGTGGTGACGTGTGAAATATCTGCTTTAGTTTAATGGAATTGTATTTGAAATAAAGCCCAAAATTGTCAAAGACTCGTCATCGAACTGACATGAAAATGTCATCGTATTTGCACCTCGAATGACTAGATTAGCTCTACAAAATAAAATCTATGGAATTTGATCATGAAATTTAAGATTTCAGTGTTATTCACTGCAATGCTGTCAGTGGGGTTGGTGGCGTGTAATGATGATGACAAAACAGAAAAATCATCAAATCCTGATCCTAAACCTGAAGTAGTAGAGCCTACACCAGAGCGAATTCAGTTGAGCTTTTTAAGCCGATATGAATCAGGTGTTTTTGGAAAGAGTGCAGCTGAAATTCCTGCCTATGACCCTGCGACAAAACGTGTTTTTGTGGTCAATGCTGAGCTGGGGGCATTAGATGTACTTGATCTTGCTGATCCAGCTAAGCCAACTTATTTACAATCACTAACTGTTGATGACATCGCGGAAGGTGCAAAGGTGAATAGTGTCAGCATCCAAAATGGCATTATTGCTTTGGCTGTTGAAGCTGCGAATAAAACAGATCTTGGTTTTGTTGCCTTTTATCAAGCGAGTGATCTTAAACGTCTGAGCCATGTGCAAGTGGGTGCATTACCCGATATGTTGACGTTCACACCAGATGGGAAAACGGTATTGGTGGCCAATGAAGGTGAACCCTCTGATGATTATAAAACCGATCCAGAAGGCTCTGTCAGTGTGATCAATGTGACTGATATCAGCAAGCCAACAGTCAAAACTGCTGATTTTAAAGCGTTTAATAGTCAAAAAGATGCGTTACTTGCCAAAGGAGTTCGTATTTTTGGACCGAAAGCGACTGTCGCTCAAGATCTAGAGCCAGAATATATTGCAGTTTCGGATGATGGTAAAACCGCTTGGGTTGCACTACAAGAAAATAATGCGATCGCGGTTTTAGATATTGCGACGGCAACAGTGACCTCGATTGAAGCAATGGGATACAAAGATCACGGGCTTAGCGACAGTGGTTTTAAGTCGATGCTGGATCCAAATAAAAACTCAAGTAATGCTTTGGATGTGAGTGATTTTGACGGTAAAAAAACAGTTCAAGATATTATGATCAAGGCATGGAATGGACTTAAAGGGATTTATCATCCTGATGCGATTGCTGCTTATACTGCCGCGGATAAAAAAACCTATTTAATTTCTGCAAATGAAGGTGATGCGCGTGCATGGGGTGAAAATACAGCCGAATATTTTGGGCTAACTAAGCTGAAAGACTTTGAAAAGAATAAATTGCAGCGCTGTGACAATGACAATAGCAAAGGATTCGTTGAAGAGTGGCGCGTAAAACATCTCGTGCACAAGGATGGTTTTGATCGCCGTTGCGCCGATGACCTTCCTGCGCAATTACGTGATTTAGCTGCTGGTGCACATCTGAATCCAACCACGTTTGCTTACTGTGGCGCGAGCAAAGGTGATGCTGGTAACTGCCGAGATGACAAGCAATTGGGACGTTTAAAAATTACCTGGACACAAGGCTATCAAACAGAAAATGGTAAGCCTGTGTATTACTCAAAAGCTGGTGATAAAATTGGTGTCAATGGTAATCCACTTACCGATTATTTGATGTACGACGACTTGTACCTGTTGGGTGGACGCTCATTCTCAATTTGGGATACACAAAATCAAGTTAAAATCGCTTATGACTCGGGTGATTTCATTGAACAATATTTGAATAGTGATCAATGTAAATTTGGTAAAGCACGGAATATTCCATGCCAAGATTGGTTCAATAGCAACCATGAAAAAGGCAACACATTAGGCGGACGTAGCAGCAATAAAGGACCTGAACCTGAAGGCTTGACGATTGGCAAAATTGGCAACAAACAATTCTTGTTCTTAGGACTTGAGCGTATGGGTGGGGTCATGGTATTTGATGTCAGTAATCCTAAACAGCCAATTTTCCAAGATTATTTAAATACACGAGAAGTATGGGATCAGGCTGATCCGTCGACGGCATTGTCTGCACATGGTGATCTTGGACCAGAAGGTCTAATCTTTATCTCTGCCAAAGACTCGCCAAATGGCAAGCCACTATTGGTTGTAGGTAATGAGGTGAGTGGTACCACTAGCATTTATCAAGTAAATCTACATTAAATTTAGACATAAAAATGCGGATCTAGATTGATCCGCATTTTTTTATAGGTGATGTTTAAACTTCAATGTGTGTTGGTGCATTGAGGTTCTTGATAACATTTGAAATTTGTTCTGGGTTTTCACAAATAATAATTTTGGCGCGATGCTGTGGTGGTAGGAAGCCTTCTTCAACAGCATGATCGAGCTGGGCGATTAAAGCATCATAAAAACGATTTACATTGTAGATAATCATTGGTTTCTGATGTTGATTCAATTGTCCCCACGTGGCAATTTCTAAAATTTCCTCGAAGGTACCCAATCCGCCCGGTAAAGCGATAAAAGCGCTGGCACGTTCAGCCATTAAAGCCTTACGTTCATGCATGCTTTGAACAATGTGCAATTCGGTCAGTTGGTTATGTGCAATTTCATAATCCAACATAAATTCAGGAATAACACCAACGACTTCACCACCATGCTCTAGGACGGTATCTGCAACTTGGCCCATAAGTCCGATACTTGCTCCGCCATAGACGATACCAAAGGATTGATTGGCAATATGTTGAGCCAATTCAATGGCAGTGTCACGATAAATAGGCTTGTTACCTGTGCGGGAGCCACAGTACAACGCGATGAGAGGTTGGGTTGTCTTTATAGGAGTAGATATAATCGTTTTCTTTTCAGTCATTATTAAAACACTATTCATTTGGTTTATTTTTACCTTATCATTTTCATTGTGCTTGTCTAGTTTAAATCACAGATATGACAGTTTTATGCACATTTCGCATACAAAGTATGGAAGCGTATGGCGTAATGAATTGCAAAAAACATCCCTATAAAAAATGATGAATTTTATTTTGTTCTTGCCTATACTGAAAATCCGTTAAGTAAAAAATGTACTTCTATGAGTAGTGGTTGTTGTCACTCCGCTTTGATATTTTATATTTCTAAAAAAAATGTTTTGGCTGCCAATGCCGATCTTTTCAATCAGCAAATCCATGCCGATCTTTATGATTCTGTAGGGGAGTCACATCTATGATTTTTGAATGGATGTCTGATCCCGCAGCGTGGGTCGGTTTGGCGACTTTGGTGGTGCTTGAAATTGTACTGGGTATTGACAACCTTGTTTTTATTGCAATTTTAGCTGAGAAGCTGCCCCCTGAACAACGTAATGCCGCACGTAGAATTGGCTTGATTCTCGCATTATTGATGCGCTTAGTCTTGCTGGCCTCCATTGCTTGGGTGGTCACCTTAACAGCGCCATTATTCCATGTTTTTGATCATGCCTTTTCAGGACGAGACTTGATCTTATTGTTTGGTGGGGCGTTCCTTTTATTTAAAGGGACTATGGAATTACATGAGCGTATTGAAGGTAAGCAGGCTTTAAGACAGGAAAATCCTGTACATGCTGTGTTCTGGGTCGTAGTGGTTCAGATCGTCGTACTTGATGCGGTTTTCTCGTTGGATAGCGTGATTACAGCTGTTGGTATGGTGAAAGATCTCTCGGTGATGATGATCGCAGTCACGATTGCGATTGGTATTATGCTGATTGCTTCTCGACCATTAATGGATTTTGTAAATAAACATCCAACGGTTGTGATCCTGTGTCTTGGCTTTTTGATGATGATTGGTTTCTCATTGATTGTCGAAGGCTTTGGATTCCATATTCCAAAAGGTTACTTATATGCCGCAATTGGCTTCTCGGTTTTGGTCGAGGCGGTCAATCAAACCATGCGACGTAATCAAGAGAAATTGGTAACGACTACGGATTTGCGTTATCGCACTGCTTCTGCGGTGTTGCGAATGCTCGGCAATAAAGGCATTAACAGCGATAATCAACACAAAGAAACAGAAGATGTATTGGCAACACAGGCCTATGCCAAAGAAGTGTTTGATGAAGATACAGGCGTTTATCACAGTGTCTTAGTACAAGGTGTATTAGGTTTGTCTGAGCGCCCAGTGAAATCGGTGATGACGCCGCGACCAGAATTGGAGTGGTTGGATCTCGATGCAGATCCAGCTGAATTAAAAGAACGTTTAATGGCAATGACCCATTCACGTTTAATTATTGCTCGCGGTGAATTGGACAATATTGAAGGTGTTGTTCTTACTCACAAAGTGTTAAATGAATATATTGAAACAGGAGCAATTGATTTCGATAAACATTTACGTGAACCTGTGATTGTGCATGAAAATGCACAAGTTCTCATGGTCATGGAGCAACTGCGTCAAGCACCATTGCAAATGGCGATCGTACTCAACGAATACGGTTCGATAGAGGGGATTGCAACACCAATTGATATTCTTGAGGCAATTGCTGGTGAGTTCCCAGATGAAGATGAATTAGAGGCAGCGGCTGAAAGTCTAGAAGATGGCTCACTTTTATTGGAAGGCTCAACGGATATTCGACACGTTTCACTTTTGTTGGCGAAAGATTTGGTGGATGAGAGTGAGGAATACTCAACATTATCCGGGTATATTTTATTCCATCTAGGGCGCTTACCTGAAAATGGTGAAGCGGTGGAAGCCGATGGATATTTATTTGAAGTGGTTACAATGGATGGGCACAAAATTGAAAAAGTGCGTATTGCTGCTAAAGAAAAGCCTGAGCGAGGTTGAGCCAACATTTAAGTATGGCTTAGACGTATAACGTCAGAAAGCAAGGCTTTGTTCTATTGTATTGATAAGTGACGAAAGCTTTTTAATAAGATAAATCGCTTAGCTGTAATTAGAATAGTTAATAAGTTAAATAGCCCTAGGGTTTGGCCATCGTGACATGATGATGGTTTTTACTCGGGCTATTTTTATTTGAGAAAGAAACATGACACTGTTAAAGAACTGCCCATGTGGACGCGGCTTATATGTAGAATGCTGTCAACCGCTTCATTTAAAACAGCAAGTTGCTGAAAGTGCTGAGCAATTGATGCGCTCGCGCTATAGCGCCTTTGCCCTACAGCAAATTGACTATATTTTGGAAACAACGGCTCTGGGACAACAAGCATTGTTAGATCGAGAGGCGATTGCTGACTGGAGTCAGTCTAATCAATGGTTAAAATTAGAGGTGCTTCGACATCAACCCAAGCTCGATAAAACACATGCATTGGTTGAGTTTAAAGCGCATTACTGTGATAAAAATCAGGATGGAAAACAGCCACATATTCATCATGAAGTTTCGCATTTTGTCTTGTATCAACAGCGTTGGTATTTTCTTGATCCTACTTTAGATATGCAAATCACCATGAAACAAGCATGTATTTGTGGCTCAGGGAAAAAATTTAAGCAATGTTGTGCACAATTCATCTAAGTTTGTCTTAAAATAGCGCACACTTTTCCGCCTTGTTTAAGGATTCAGGCAAATGTTACTCACCGTGATTTATATTATTGCCATTACTGCAGAAGCAATGACAGGTGCACTGTCAGCAGGCCGCCGTAGTATGGATTGGTTCGGTGTGACATTGATTGCTTGTGTGACTGCTTTGGGCGGTGGTTCTGTACGTGATGTTTTATTGGGGCACTATCCTTTAACTTGGGTGAAGCATCCAGAATATTTGGTTTTGACGTGTTGTGCTGCCTTTGTCACGATCTTTATTGCCAAATGGATGAAGCATTTACGTAATATTTTCTTGGTACTTGATGCACTTGGTTTAATCGGATTTACGATTATTGGCTGTCAGATTGCCTTGGAAATGGGGCATGGTTTTGTCGTCTCAGCAGTTGCTGGTGTATTAACTGGTGTATCAGGCGGTATTTTGCGCGATATTTTGTGTAATGACGTGCCTTTGGTGTTCCGCCGTGAGCTGTATGCCAGTATTTCCTTTGTAGCGGTGATTTGTTATTGGGTGTGTTTGCAGTTGGGGTTGGGCTTAGAGTTGACTGTGATTGCGACTTTGGTTTTTGGTTTTTCACTGCGTTTGATTGCGATTTATTTTGGTCTGGAAATGCCGAAATTTATCTACCAAGATGATGATGCCGAGTCTGCTTCATCAACTGATGAGCATTGATTAAGAATTACCTCAATTGAAGGTGATCATATGTTAAAGAAAATTAATATAAGTACTTATCACTATCATTCGGTCGAAATAGATGGATACGTACCCTTTGATATTCATTTTAATGAAAAATCCCCAGATTTATATTGGAGAGGGGGGAATGGCTCTACGTCTTTGATTGAAATAGGGCTTTTAAAAACAGGTGAATTATCAACTATCAAACTTATCAGCTATGATCCGCAGCTAATTATTCAAACGATAAAATCATCTTCATCTAGCGATTTGAAAAAAGCATTGTTCCCTGTTTTTGATGTTTCGTCTTGGTCAGATGATTCGAATGATTTTTCAAGCAGATTTAAGGATGCATTTGATACAGAGTTCCAATTGTTTATGGGTAAAAATTATATTGAACTCGTATTTTTACCTTTAGAAAATACAATTGAATATGTGCGTGATTGTAATTTCAGTTTTGGTTTTAACGTTAATAATGAATTGACCTCCTTGCAAATCTTGAATATTGATGAAGTTAAAATGAAATTATTCAGAGAAAGTCTCTGATTTGATAGCTGAAAAGTTGGTTCAGTACCTTATTCAATACAAATTCTCCGAACAAGACACCATTTGACGTTTAAACAACAACTAGGGCTTGTCACAACGCTTGCATCCACATAGCATACAAAGCATTGACGATAACAATGATTTTGGATGAATCGCTGAAATGACCAGCCTTGCACATCATGCAACCGAAAACCGTTCCGTAGCTGAATTCACAGAACAAGCTTACCTTAACTATGCCATGTACGTGATTATGGATCGTGCATTGCCGCATATCAGTGATGGTCTAAAACCTGTACAGCGTCGTATCGTTTATGCGATGAGTGAGCTCGGTTTAAAATCGACAGGTAAACCGAAGAAATCGGCACGTACCGTCGGTGATGTACTCGGTAAATATCACCCACACGGTGACTCTGCTTGTTATGAAGCAATGGTGTTGATGGCACAGCCATTCAGCTATCGCTATCCATTGGTTGAGGGGCAAGGCAACTGGGGTTCACCTGATGATCCAAAATCATTTGCAGCAATGCGTTATACCGAAGCTAAACTCTCGGCTTATAGTGAATTATTACTGAGTGAACTTGGCCAAGGAACAAGTGAGTGGCAAGATAACTTTGATGGTTCAATGAAAGAACCAATCACGCTGCCTGCTCGTATTCCGAATATTTTACTTAACGGCACAACGGGTATTGCGGTCGGGATGGCAACCGATATTCCACCCCATAATCTACGTGAAGTGGTGAAAGGAACGATTGCGCTGATTCGTAATCCTGAAACTACAGATGAGAAATTGGCTGAATATATTCCCGCACCGGATCTGCCAACCAAAGCAGAAATTATTACCCCACCTGAAGAATTGTTAAAAATTCAAACCACAGGTCGTGGTAGTTACCGTATGCGTTCGATTTATTCGGTAGAGAAAAATGAGATTGTGATTACTGAACTGCCTTATCAAGTTTCAGGGTCAAAAGTGATTACTCAGATCGCAGATCAAATGATTGCGAAAAAGTTACCTTTGGTCGCAGATATTCGTGATGAGTCAGATCATAAAAATCCAACGCGCTTGGTGATCGTCCTCCGTTCTAATCGTGTCGATGCTGAAACGGTGATGAGTCATTTATTTGCAACCACGGATTTAGAATCAAGTTATCGTGTCAATCTCAACATGATCGGTGCTGATGGTCGCCCACAGGTAAAATCTATTCGCCGTATTTTGTTGGAATGGATTGAGATTCGTAAGCAAACCGTGACACGTCGCTTGCAATATCATTTAACCAAGATTGAAAAACGTTTACATATTTTGGCAGGACTTTTGATTGCTTATCTCGATATTGATACGGTCATCCGTATTATTCGTGAAGAAGATCAACCAAAACCTGTGTTGATGCAGCATTTTGGGATTGATGAAATTCAAGCCGAAGCGATTTTAGAACTCAAACTACGCCATTTGGCTAAACTTGAGGAAATGGAAATTCGCCGTGAACAAGAAGAGTTAGAAGCAAAAGCGGCAGTAATTCGTGAGCAATTGGCAAATCCTGAATCATTGAAAAATTTAATTATTACTGAACTGAAAGAAGACGCGAAAAAGTTTGGTGATGATCGACGTTCGCCGATCGTTGCCCGTGCTGAAGCGGTACAAATTCGAGAACAAGATTTGATGCCAGCTGAAACGGTCACGGTTGTATTGTCAGAAGCAGGTTGGGTCCGTGCTGCGAAAGGTGCGGATGTCGATGCTGCCAATTTAAACTATCGTGCAGGTGATCAATATCTCAGTCATGCTGTGGGTAAAACCAATCAGCGAGTCTACTTTTTAGATCAAAAGGGTCGAAGCTATGCTTTGCCGATTAGTAGCTTACCTTCGGCGCGAGGTTTAGGAGAACCGTTGAGTTCAAAACTTTCACCTGCAAGTGGTGTGTCGTTTATTCAAGTCTTGGTCGAAGATGATGCGAATGAATTACTGGTGGCAAGTTCGAATGGCTATGGTTTCAAAACTCAAGCAACACAGTTAGATACCAATGCCAAAGCAGGTAAAGCTTTCCTAACTGTGATGGAGAAGGCAAAGGCATTACCATTGTTGCCAATTCAGCAAGCAACGCATGTTGCAATCTTGAGTTCATCGGGTCGTTTACTGATTATTGATTTAGCAGAACTTCCAGTTCTGAATAAAGGTAAAGGTAACAAGTTGATACAACTTGATGAAAAAGAGCAAATTTTATCCATGACAACGCTGGCATTAGATGAAATAATCCAAGTCGCTGCAGGACAACAGCACTTAAAACTGAAGGGAGATGATCTCCAAAAATATCTAGGAAAAAGAGCAACAAAGGGCCAACTTTTACCACGGGGATATCAAAAAGCAAATAGACTCTTCATTCAGAGATAGGGCTAGTATTCTGTGATATAAATACGTTATATATGACGATGTATTCATATTGTTTGGATAGATGAACAGGGCAATTCAAAAAGTTAAAAAAAATGTTTTGCCATGGAAAGTAACGTTGTTACATTTTTAAGGATTACCACTCGGAGATAATGGCATTATGGAAAAGATTTGGTTTGCAGAATACCAAAAGACAGGAATTCCAGAAACAGTTGAACTGCCTGCTGAAAACACCTCACTTGTTGATATTTTTGAACGCAATTTCCAAAAATTTGGGTCACGTGATGCCTTTATCTTTATGGATAAAGTTTTAACGTTTAATGAATTAGAAGTTGCTAGTCGCAAATTTGCAACGTATTTACAAAGCTTGGGGTTAGCAAAAGGAACACGTGTTGCGGTGATGATGCCGAACGTTTTCCAATATCCAGTAGTTGCATTGGGCGTATTCCGTGCGGGTCTGGTACTTGTAAACGTAAACCCACTTTATACAGCGCGTGAATTAGAGCATCAATTGAATGACTCTGGTTCAGAAGTGTTGGTGATCATTGAAAACTTCGCAAGTGTCTACCAAAGCATTATTGGTAAAACACCAGTGAAACATGTTGTTGTTGCAACTGTTGGTGACATGCTTGGGACTTTAAAAGGGACGATCGTTAACTTTGTTCTACGTAAAGTACGTAAGCAAATCCCTGCATGGAGTATTCCGGGTCATACCAAATTTAATACTGCATTAAACAAAGAAAACCCAAGTAACTATAAGCGTCCAAGCTTAACTTTGAGTGATACAGCAGTACTTCAGTACACAGGTGGTACTACTGGTGTATCTAAAGGTGCAGAACTTACTCATCGTAATTTAGTGGGTAACCTTTTACAGTGCGAAGCAATTTTCTCAAGCAAATTTGGTGCATCTGATAGTGAAAAAGGTGATCGTATTGTTTGTGCATTACCGCTTTATCACATCTTTGCATTCATGGTTTGTGCAATGTACGGTATGTACAAAGGTCAAGCAAACATTTTGATCCCGAACCCACGTGATTTACCTGCGGTTATTAATGAGCTACGTAAATATCGCCCTTCTTTCTTCCCAGCGGTAAACACTTTGTTTAATGCATTGGTAAATAACGAAGAATTTAAGCAACTTGACCATAGTAACCTTAAGATGGCGATGGCTGGTGGTATGGCAGTATTGCCATCAACTGCTGAAGCTTGGAAAAAAGTGACAGGTACAATCATTATCGAAGGTTATGGTTTATCTGAAACTTCTCCTGTTGCAACTGCAAATCCACCAGCAACAACTGAATTCAGCGGCACAATTGGTATTCCATTGCCATTGACTGATGTTGCGATCTTAGATGATGACGGAAATGAGCTTCCTCAGGGTGAACAAGGTGAGATCTCAATTCGTGGTCCTCAGGTCATGAAAGGTTACTGGAATCGTCCTGATGAAACTGCAAAAGTGATGACTGCTGACGGTTTCTTCCGCACAGGTGATATCGGTATCATGGATACACGTGGTTACTTCAAAATCGTGGATCGTAAAAAAGACATGATCTTGGTTTCTGGCTTTAACGTATATCCAAGTGAAATTGAAGAAGTCATTGCGCAACACGAAAAAGTATTGGAAGTTGCTGCGATTGGCGTTCCTGATGAAAAATCAGGTGAAGTTCCAAAATTATTTGTTGTGAAAAAAGATGATTCTTTAACAACAGAAGAAATTCTTGCTTTTGCGAAAAAGAACTTAACAGGCTATAAATGCCCACGTTATGTTGAATTTATTGATGAGTTACCAAAGTCAAATGTAGGTAAAATTTTGCGTAAAGATTTACGTAAACCTGCTTAATACTTTAATGGTCAACACCATCTAAAAAAATGCCGCAATTCAGATTGTGGCATTTTTTTTAGATATTTTAGTTTGATTTTTTCATAAGCCAGTGATCAATATAAGGGCGACCAATGCCGACGATACCCACAAAAATAAACATCGTAATTAACTGAAAGCGCAATCTAGTTATATCAAAGCCATTGAAACTAAAGTAATTATCCGCAAAAACATAGAGCACAATAATAGTTAACCAGTGCCAAAGCGTGAGGCGTTTAATTCCAACGGCATAAAAAGCGATGGTTAAAATCAAAAATGTACCTAATGTTGATTGCCAGTTAAGATTTGCGCAGATCACACTCAATAAAAATGCAACGATAGGCAACACAATTTTTAGAATACGATCAACTTTGAGTTGGTGTTGACGTTGTTGTGCGAGAACATCCAACATTTCTTTTTGATCTTGGTTTTGCATAAACGGATCCTAAAAATAAAACAACGAGACTTTATTCAACTTAGACTGCAGTCCACACAGAACCGCAAAAATGCTTATCGAACAAGTACAAATGAAAGTTTAAGTTATGATAGCATGATGAGACGAACTTCAAAGATGGATGTCAACGCATGCAAGGTATTAACGGTATTATATTGATTATTATCATCGCATGTTTATTACCTTATGTTTTTACCTTGATTGCAAAATCAACGGGTGGTTTCCAAGCCAAAGACAATCAGAATCCTCGTGAATTTTTAGCAAAAACCACAGGTCTTTCCGCTCGGGCAAATGCGGTTCAACAAAATAGTTTTGAAAGCTTACCTTTGTTTATTGCTGCCATTTTGATGGCGGAATATATGGTGATTCCTGAACGCTTTATTTTGGCGTTGGGGTGGGCTTATATTGTTTTCCGAGTCATTTATGGAATTTGTTATCTCGCAAATTGGGCAACTTTGCGTTCAATCATTTGGCTCTTTTCTATACTTTGCCCAATTTTATTATTTGTGATTACCATAAAAATCACTTAAATCAAATGGAATGTAAAAATTCATTCGCTCTAATACCAATATACAGCATCATTTTGCTGGTATTCACGTTATAATCTGACCGATTTTTTATATTCAATCCACATACACGAGTGTTGATATGAGCTATAGCAATGTTCCTGCGGGTAAAGATGCCCCAAATGACATCAATGTTATCATTGAGATTCCTGCAAATGCAGCACCAGTCAAATATGAAATCGATAAAGATACGGATACATTATTTGTAGATCGTTTCATGGGTACAGCAATGTTCTACCCAGCAAACTATGGTTATGTACCAAATACACTATCTGAAGATGGCGATCCTTTAGATGTATTGGTGGTTACACCTCATCCTGTTGCGATCGGTTCAGTTATTCGCTGCCGCCCAGTGGGTAAACTCATTATGGAAGATGAAGCTGGGATCGATACTAAGCTTATCGCTGTTCCACATGAAAAATTATCTCCATTGTATAAAGATGTTCAGGAATATTCTGACCTTCCTCAATTACTGTTGAGCCAGATCGAACATTTCTTCAATCATTATAAAGACTTAGAGCCTGGTAAATGGGTAAAAACGAATGGTTGGGAAGGTTCTGCTGTAGCAAAAGAAGAAGTGCTAAAAGCAATTGAAGCAGCTAAAAAGTAATATTTTAGTGTTTAACTAGATTTTAGTTTTTAAATCTAGTTTATAAAAAAACCTCCATTCAAATTTGAATGGAGGTTTTTTACTTGATCAACTATGAATTAGAAAAACTTCACAGGAATATCAAGCCAGAGACGCCATTCATTGGTATCACCGATATAACCAGCTTGGTATTCATCGCTAGCGCGGTAATATGAGTGACGTACACGCAAGCTTGCATCTTTCGCAAAACCTGATTGAACTGTGTATTTCACTTGGTTAAAGAATTCACGTTCTTGAGCATTGTTCGTTACATTCTTAACTTTAATGTCCCAACCATAAACAAACGCAGTAGTCCAATTTAACCCAGGAATACCATAGTTACCGAAGTCTACGTTATATTGTAATTGAGCTGATTTTTCGCTGTTACCAATAAAGTCTGAAAGATAAGAGTTTGGTAAATAAATACTTTGAGCACCGTCAGCATTCTCACCGTAGTCATAACCAGTATTACCATTATTTTGTTGGTAAGCCAGCATCACGCTATGTGGACCTGTATTATAGGTCGTAGAAAGTGCCCAAATTGTATTTTTGCGATTTGATAAATCATCAGTCGTACTTGAATATGTACTCGCTTTTTCATCCCATTTGGTGTGATATGCGCTCAGATCGTAAGTCAATCCGCTATCCTGATTCAATGCCTGTTTATAATTTGCATTGATATAATGACGGTCTAATTTATCTTTGCTGTCTAGGCCGAAATATGATGTAGTTAAATTTTCGTCAAATTTATATTTTGCCCCCCAAACAACAGCACGATCTAAATGTCGACCATCACTATTGATCTGATCAGAGTATTGATCTTTGGTAAATTTACCAACAGTTAACTCAAGACCATCAATTTCACGGCTAGTCGCTAAAACACCTTCAAAGTATTCAGGTACTAAACGTGCTGTATTACTTGCTAATACAGGAATATCAAGAATATGAGTACCATAAGAAACAGTTGTATTTGAATAACGTGCTTTTACGTAACCGCCACCACGTGCCCAATGGTCATAAGCTGAACCATCTGGATGCTTTGGGATCATGCCGTTACCAGAGTTATTGTTTGAACCTAATTTAAAAGATGCGTCACCAATAATTCCAGCACCGAAACCGACAACACCTTGAGTAAAGCCAGAGTCTAGCTTAACCATCGCAGTTTGCGCATATGAGCTCGTGTCTTCCTTGCCGTGTTTTTTGTCACGATGTAAAAAACCAGTACGGAAAAGAACATTTCCGCTTGCATCTTCAACAAATCCTTTTGCTTCGCTTTGTTCGCTTGCATATGTTGAGGTGATTAACGCAGCATTAATTAATACCGCTAAAGTAAGTTTCTGTGCCTTTGGCATAGCTAGCCTCATAAAATAAATTAATTTTGGGAAGAAACCGAAATTTTGATCAATTGTATAAGTTATACATGAAAAAGATAGATTTTTATTAAAATATTTTAATTAATTTTAAATAAAAAACTTATAAAATATTATGATTTATTTACTGTATAAAATTAAATCAAAATAAAAATAACATAATGATTTTTATTGATAAAATAATATATATAGCATGTATTTTGTAGTTGTTTTTTTGGAAATTAATTCTCATTTAATGTGTGATAAAGACATATATTTTCTTTTTAAATTTAATGGTTTATTTAGACTGTGGTTAAAAAACTATCAAACTAATTTGCAAAATATGACAACCCGATGAATGGCATTTTTTTGCGTACAAAAAAGAACAGCTTTTTCATTTCTCTTTAATATTTGAGTAGTGCACTTTAAGAGGGCGATTATTTATTTAGTGATAAATTGCTTATATTTCAATCGGTCTGTTGTCGGATGTCCTATCTTATTGCATCTTTATTGTGCAATAAATGACCTAAAAGAGTTTGTTGCTCTTAAATTGCTCATAAAAAGCACATCTCTTTATTCTTTCGGCGCGACCATGAGGCGTTTGATCAGTATAAATAGCACTTTTATGGAACGAGGGCACTATTTCACAAGGAATCTGTAAAGTTGGCACAGCATTTGCTAGTTACATCCTGATGCAATTTAAAACATAAATCAGTCGAATATCCATCATGGGGGAGATCAATATGATGAAATTTGCATGTAAGGCACTAGCTCTTAGTATGATTGCAGGGCTTTCTACAATGAGTTTTGCAGCAGAAGACAATGTACTTGCTCAAAGTGGTTTAAGCTTTTCAGGAAGTGCGGCATTAACAACTGACTATCGCTTCCGTGGTATCACGCAAACTGAAAGTGACCCTGCTATTCAAGGTGGTTTTCAATTAGATCATGAATCAGGTCTTTATGCAGGGGTGTGGGCTTCAAATGTACATTTTGGTTCAGATGATCCAACTCATTTAGAACTTGATCCATACATTGGTTATGCAACAGAGTTACCACTTGCTGGTAAACCTACTTTAGATGTTGGTTTATGGTATTACGGCTATCCAAGTTCATCTGACTTAAATTGGTTAGAAATCTACGCGAAACTTGGCTTTGATAATGCAATTGTGACTGGCGATAACCTATTGGCGGCAGTGAACTATAGCAATGATGTAGCAGGTACAGACGAAGATGGCTGGTATCTAAATCTTGCTTATAGTGTTCCTTTTGCTGATACTGGTTTTGGCGGTGTCGCAAGTGTAGGTTATACCAAAGTAGATATTGATGATGCTTTCAATGGAAAAGACAACTATGTTGACTGGAAAGTTGGTGTAAGTTATGACTTTAAATCAATTGAAGGTTTTAGTGCTGAGTTAGCAGCGATTGGTACCAATATTGATACTGATGAGTTAGCAAAGTTCGAGAAGCGTGGTGTAAAAACTGGTGCAGTCTTTACATTAACTAAGAGCTTCTAAGCTTTTTGAGTTTTAAAAGCAGAGCAACGGCTCTGCTTTTTTATGTCAGAATTTTTGTTGAAAAAATATATTTTATATGTGTATTCAGATTTTGCTCAACTAAATGATCAGCCAAGTAGAGCTTTAAATACGATTTATTTTTGAAAAATAAGAATATTTTAGATTTAAGGCATGCATGTATGTTCCATTATTTTGCTATTTAAGTGTGAAACGCCCCATTAAGTTCTAAACTGCTTCAGTTTGGATATCTCCTTCAAATCAAAATAAGATTTTTTAGATTAAAAAACTTTAAAATAGGTATTTTTTTATTTAAGTTGTTGTTTTTAATTTGGTTAATTTGTTTGGCATAGCATTTGCAAATTACACCATGATGCACTTTTAAACTTAAATCATTTGAATGTCTAAATCATGGGGGAAATCAATATGATGAAATTTGCATGCACAGCTGTTGTTTCAGGGGTTGTTGCAACAGCATCAACTTTTACATTTGCGGAAGAATCGAAGCTTCCATTTCCTGGCTCGATTTCAGGAAATATTAGTGTTGTATCAAGTTATAACTTACGTGGGATGACCAATTCACCTGAAAGTGATACACCTGCGATTCAAGGTGGGTTGGATTATACACACGACAGTGGGTTTTATTTGGGTTATTGGTTTTCGACTTTGACAGCGGCTTATGCTGATTTTAATACTTCTCCAACCTATGTACCTCAAGAAAAGAAATCTTTCGAAAATGATTTTTATGCAGGGTATAAAGGCAAAATTACTGAAGATCTCGGTTATCAAATTGGAGCAACTGTTTATTACTATTATCCAGGTTGGGAGTCTACAGGTTACGAAACAATTGTAGGATTGAGCTATAAAGATTTTAGTATTACTGCTCAAACCCTATTAAATAATGTGACCTTTGGTAATAAAGGTGATACGTATTTTTTAGCGAGTTATACACCACAGTTGCCAGGTGGGTTTACTGGTAAAGCGCAGGTTGCAGCGTATTACTATGGAGATGATGATGAATATTTAACCTATCAAGCGAAGGCAGGCGACGTCACGAAAACGGATTTTGCTTTCCGTCATGCGACATTAGGTCTGTCTCATCCCTTAGGTGCAACGGGTGCAACTTGGAGTTTGGATTATATTTTTGGTGGTTATACTCGGGATGAAGTCAAACATAAGAACAAAGTTGTTTTAGGTCTGGGTTACGCTTTTTAATAATAAGAAGAATTGAAGCGACCTGAGGGTCGCTTTTTTAGCGTATTTAATTTGAATTGCCTCGATAAGATAAGGCTTCTGTTAAGTGACTGCTTGAGATAACTTCACTTTCTGCTAGATCTGCAATGGTTCGAGCAACGCGTAGTACTCGATGGTAGGCACGTGCAGAAAGATTCAAACGTTGTTGTGCCATTTCAATAATTTTGGCAGAGCTTTCATCTAAACGAGCGTATTGTTCTAATCGTTTTGGTGAAAGTGCTTGGTTTAAGCATTGCTGTCTATCGATTTGTTGGTGATAGGCTTGGATGACGCGTTTGCGAACGGTTGCAGAGCCCTCACTTGTTGTTTGATCTTGTAACTCCTGTGCTTGTAATGGAGGGACATCAATATGAAGATCAATACGATCTAATAATGGACCTGAAATGCGATTTTGATAGCGTTGAATGCTTTCTGGAGAACACTGACAGCGACTATCCTGATTGAACGCATAGCCACAAGGACATGGATTCATAGCTGCAATAAACTGGAAATTTGCTGGAAAAGTCATTTGTCGTGCAGCACGAGAAATCACAATTTCCTTAGATTCAAGAGGTTGGCGTAGAACCTCAAGCACTTTACGGTCAAACTCAGGGAGTTCGTCTAAAAATAATACACCTAAGTGAGCAAGTGTAATTTCTCCAGGTTTAGGTTGTGAGCCACTGTCATTTACAAAGAACTATGCGACAATTTAAGTATGAGTCAATAACTTAGAATACTTTTTACAAAGAACTGTGCGATAAATCTTCTAATGAACTATGCGACGGAACCAAGAATGTACAATCAATTATGCGACACGGTAAAGATCGTACCAGCCCGAAGAAAAGTTGGTAATACACGCATTAGTGTATCTGGTTTGTACCCTTTTAAAAAAGATTCTGCTGTTGCTTTTGAATCTACGCTTGAACGAGATTTTCTTATCCGTTTAGAAATTGATCCCAACGTTCTTGCTGTTGAGTCTCAACCATTTACTATTGAGTATATTGATAATGGAAAAAAACGGGTTTACACCCCCGACTTTTTAGTAACTTATAAACATGATAGCTATCTTCCTTTTATCCCCCCTAAATTAGTCGAAGTAAAGCCAGCAGCAGAGTTAGAACAGAATTTAAATCTTTGGAAAACAAGATATCGTGCCGCTATGATTATTTGCAAAGAAGAAGGCTGGAAATTCCATATCGCGCATGAAGGGCGTATTCGTGATCGGTTATGGTTAAATGCTATGTTTCTGCAAAAATACCGCAAAATGAACTTCTCTTTCGCCGACTCAAAACATTTAATAGATTATGTGCGAGATCGGGAAGTCGTCACTTTTGACACACTTTTAGCACGGCATTTTTCCGGTAAATGGGACCGTGCAAATGGGATTAGTCAAATTTGGTATTTAGTTGCTCATGGTTATTTAGTATGTGATTTAAGTCTGCCTTTACAGCCTTCTACTGAACTTTGGATAAGCGGAAATTAATATGAATGATAGACGTATAAATATCAAGATTGCTGCTGGTGAATCCGTTCAGGTTAAAGGTGTTCCTCATACAATTCTGGAGATCATTGATCTTAAATCTGTCTTTGTTGAAAACAAGAATACGGGTAGAAAAGGTATTGTTGCCATAAGTGAATTACAGCCAGCATTGCTTACTGAAAAATATGAAGATATAGATCTCATTCCTGATAAAGACTGGGCGGAAGCTGAAAGGCGCTTCAATATAATCCGCCCCTTTATTGAGGATGGGGTGAGTGGACGAAAGGAAGTGGAGTTACGTGCAAAGCAACATGATATAAATCCAGCAACTTTATACAGATGGTTAAAAATATATAACGCATACGGAACGATTGATGGACTGAGACCTAAAAAAGAGGGGTTGCCTCAAGGTCAGAAGATGATTAATAAGCATGCTGAAGCAATTATTGAAAAAGCGATTAAAGATTTATATCTGACTAATCAGAGAATAAGTGTTCAAAAAGTTGTACTTGAAGTGAAACGTTTATGTCATGAATATCATATTCTTGACGTCCCTCATGCAAATACCGTACGGAACCGTATAGCAGCAATCAGTCAAAGAGAAGTTCTGCGTAAAAGAGGACATAAAGAAAAGGCAAATAATAGATTTACCCCAGCCGCTGGAAAATTTCCTCATGCGGATTACCCGCTTGCAGTTGTTCAGATTGACCATACCCCAGTGGATCTAATTCTGGTGGATGATTTTAACCGACAACCTATTGGGCGTCCTTATCTAACTCTTGCAATTGATGTCTTTTCGCGGGTAGTTGTCGGCTATTACCTGTCTTTAGATGCACCTTCGGTAATGTCTATTGCCATGTGTGTATCTCAAGCAGTATTACCCAAAGAGAAATGGTTGGCTTTACGCAAGATCCAGGCTGAATGGCCTGTTTGGGGAATTATGAATACGATCCATGTAGATAATGGTCCCGAATTCCATTCAGAAACTTTCAGAAATGCTTGTATGGCACATGATATCCGTCTGGAATATCGACCTGTTAAGAAACCACGCTTTGGTGGACATATTGAACGTTTGATGGGTACTTTTGCTACAGATATTCATGCAGTACCAGGTACTACTTTTTCTAATATTTTTCAGAGAAAAGATTATGACTCTGATACTCAAGCCGTTTTTACATTTACAGAGTTTGAGGATTGGCTGATTGATTTTATCTGTAATGTTTACCATAAACGAAAACATTCAGCTTTAGGTACATCACCTCTACATGCTTTTGAACTGGGTATTTTTGGTGATAAGAATACTTTAGGATCTGGGGCGGCCAGGTTACCTGCAAATGATCATAATTTTTTCCTTGATTTTTTACCGAGTTTTGAACGAACAATCCAAACTACAGGTGTAACTATTGATGGGCTGTCATATTATGCGGATGTATTGAGAGGCTGGATCAATTCAATTGACCCTGAAAATCATAAAGAGAAACGTAAGTTTATTTTTAGACGAGATCCACGGAATATTAGTGAAATATGGTTCTTTGACCCTGAAATCAAAAACTATTTTAAAGTTCCTCTAGCAGATCAAAGTATTCCACCCTTTAGTATTTGGGAACATAAAAAAATTCAAGATTTGAAAAAAGAAACTGGCGAATATTTAAAAGATCATGAGCTTGGACAGGCTTTAGCTAAACTTCGTGAACGTGTACAAGAAGCGAGTACTAAAACTCGTCGTGCTCGCAGATCATATCAGCGCAGTACTCAACATCAACAGAGTATTAACCCTGCCTCAATTCAGGATAAAAAATCTCAACAAGAGAGCACAGTTATGGAGCAACAACTTGAAAATTTATTTGGATTATTACCTTTAGATGAGCTTGAAAATGATGAGGATATTTCATGAGTAATTATCCACATATTTTCCAGGAATTTCGCCCTATTGTAGATCAATCTAATGAGGATCGGCTGTATTTCCTTGAAGAGGATCGTTGGATCGGATACCCGGCAGCGAATGATTTATTAGATCAGTTAAAGGGTATGCTTACTCTTCCAAAACGAAGTCGTATGCCTAATTTACTGGTGTTAAGTAAGCCTAATAATGGTAAGACATCAATCATTAACCAATTTTTTAAGCTCTATGGTGAGGGATATATCAATGAACTGAATAATGCAGTAAAGCCTGTCATTGTTGTTCAAGCACCTGTTTCCCCTGATGAGAAAGCTTTATATATGGCGATCCTAGATAGATTTTGGGAACCTTTCCGGGAAAGAGATCCGGTTGCTAAATTAAGGTATCAGGTTGTTCACTGTCTTAAACTTTATGAAGTGAAGTTACTCATTATTGATGAGATGAATTCTTTGTTATGTGGGACTCCTATTAAGCAGAGAACAGTCATGAATGCGATCAAATACTTGTGTAATGAAACCCATATCCCAGTGGTTGGTTTTGGTACGGAAGAAGCAGTCCGAGTACTTTATACAGATCCGCAGCACGTGAGCCGTTTTCGTGTTGTTAACTTACCTTTATGGCAGCTTGATAAAGAATTTCAGGCTCTAGTAAATAAATTTGAAAAAGTACTTCCGCTTAAACAACCTTCAAGATTAGCTGAGCCAGCCACGGTAAAGTATTTACATGATATTACTGAAGGAAACTTAGGAAATTTACGTAGTTTGTTAAGAGAAGCTGCCAAGAAAGCTATTATCTCAGGTCAGGAATATATTGATCATCATTTATTAGAAGATGTGAGATAGTTTGTGAGACTCCAATATGGCACCTACCAGAGAGACTTATTATTGGGTCACCCGAACACCTTTACTTCAGGATGAAGCTTTATCTTCCTGGTTGATACGGGTTGCCCTTGGCTGCGGTTGTGATCCACTAAGTTTAACGGGAGTTATCTGGCCTAAATGGAGAGTATGGACTATAGATATTGATAAAGGACTTACTCAAGAACATTTAGAAATATTAGCCCGTAAGACAGCTGTCAATCAGGATCAATTAAAAAACGCTACTTTTAAGAAATTATTTCTACAAAATAGTGCAATAAATCTTGAACCATGGATATTAGCTTTAGGTACACGGAATCGTAAACATAAAAGTGGTTGGCAATATTGTCCCAAATGTTTGGAAAGTGATCCTGTTGCTTACTTTCGGCTGAATTGGCGGTATGTATTGCACGTGGGATGTGTTAAGCATAATCAGCGTTTATTAGATCAATGTCCCCATTGCCAGAAGGCTATTCAACCAAGATTATTGGAAGCTCCTGATCAGACACTATCTTGCTGTGCCCTATGTAAAGAGAAACTTTTTGATGTGAAAGCCGATGTCATAGATCATAATGCTTTGGCATTACAGAAAGACTTTGATCTTTTCCTTAAGCAAGGATATGCAATTTATGATGATACTTTAATTCCTATATCAGAGTGGTTGAGTGTCATTCAGTTATTTAATCAATTTATTCGAAAAGTTCTTAGAAGTTCCTTAAATAGTAAAGGTTGGGCGTTTTTAAATGCGCTGGATATTAGCGTTCCCCATCCTCAACTTTCCTCGACGGGTTTAGTCCTTAGTCAAATTTCAGTATTAGAAAGGGAGAAAATATTTGCTTGTATTTCTCAACTGTTAAAAGTTTCCCAAAAAAAATTTATTGAAACAGCTCACTCTTTAAGTATGAATAGAGCCTCATTTTGGGATAAGAGATGTAAAATACCAGAAATATTAATACCTTTAGAAAAGCAACTAGACAAGGTTTCTCGGGGGTATATATTAGAGGGAAATGTCTCAAGTACCCCAAGACCAACATGTAAAAAAGCTATATTACGAAAAATGTGGAGATTGAAGCGAAAAATCTTGTAAATTGGGGGAAGATGAGATGCCTCAATGTGATGACTGTGGTCGCAGTGTGGAAAAAATTCATAAGAATTATAAATCGACTAAATTTTGCCATACATGTTATGTACGGGTTTTCAAAAAAAGAGCATGTTCATCCTGTGGAAAGCTTGCCAGATTATATAAATATGATAACTCAGCCATTTGCCAAAAATGTGAAAACAATAGACCATGTATACGTTGTCAACGAGTTGATTACTCTATAGGAAAAATTACAAAGTATGGTCCTGTTTGTTGTAGTTGCTCTGTTTATTTCAAGGAGTTTCAAGCCTGTGAGCGTTGTGGGTGCTTTTCCCAGAAACTCTCCAGAATCAGCCGCTTTTCAGATAATTTAAGAGTATGTCCTAAATGCGCAACTCGTGATTATAGAACTTGCCCAAGTTGTCGTAGGTACCGGCTACTTGAAGAAGATGTTAAATCAGGTCAGATGTATTGCAAGAAATGTTTGAATTCACCACCTCATTATTGCTTGATCTGTAAATTCAAGATTCCTGCTGGGCGTGGAAATTATTGTGAAAGCTGTTCCTGGCACCAGATTCTTGAAAGAAGAGTTGGGAAATTAGCAAATAATTTAGTAGATACACCTCTCCGAAAACACTTTAAAAACTATATAAAATGGCTTGAACAACGAGTAGGCTCACATAAAGCAGCCTTATTTACTGCGAAACATATAAAATTTTTTGAAGAAACTGAAGATCTTTGGATAGAGCAAGTTCCCGCTTATACCGAGCTTTTGGGAAGATTAAGAACAAGTGGTTTACGTAAGTTTGTATTACCTATGCAATGGTTAACTCAAGTGTAAGCGTCCGCTGAATCCCATACCTATTTTTTAATTCGATTTAGGTTTCCAGCAGTGCGGCAGCAATTCTTCAATTTGGGTCACTTTGTGTGTCGGTAACCTTTTCAGCACATCACTTAAATAGGCATACGGATCCAAGCCATTCAGCTTTGCTGACTGGATTAAAGTCATGATGTTTGCCGCTCGCTGACCACTGCGCAGCGAACCTGCAAACAGCCAGTTCTTGCGTCCCAACGCCCAGGGACGCATCTGATTCTCTACCCAATTGTTGCATATCGGTAGATTGCCATCATCCAGATAGCGGCTTAAGGCTGGCCAACGCTTCAGAGTGTAATTGATAGCCTTGGCGGTGGGAGAACTCGATGGCACTGTCAGATGATGTTGGTTGAGCCATTCATATAGTTGTTGCATCACTGGTTGACTATGCTGTTGTCGGTATTCGCGGCGGTCTTCCGCTGTACCATCGGTCTTTTTCCTGAGTTCTGCTTCTATCGCATACAGTTTCTGAATCAGCACTAAGGCCTGTTCAGCAACCTGACTTTTCCCAGTTACATGCAGTTCATGGAATTTACGACGTGCATGGGCCATGCACCCCACCTCAATCACCTGGCCTGATTTAAAACGTGCTTTATAACCACTGTAATCATCACAGACTAGATAGCCCTGCCAGCCTTTCAAGAACTCTTCAGCATGCTGGCCTGAACGACTATCCTGAAAGTCATAGATCACCGCCTGAACTGGATTATACTGTGTGGTGGCATAGGCCCAGACATAACCTTTCTTCGGTTTTTTATTATTCTCACCCATCCGCATGATGGTGACCGGTGTTTCATCTGCATGCAGCACCCGCTGTTGCAGCACCACCTCTTTTAAGGCATTGGCCAGAGGTTCCAGTTCTACACCGCAGCGACCTATCCAGTCAGATAAAGTTGATCTGGAAAGATCAATGCCCGCCCGCTGATAGATCAGACGCTGACGGTACAGCGGCAAATGATCGGCATACTTCGATACCAGCACATGGCTGAGCAATTCAGGTGAAGCAATGCCTTTATCAATCACATAGGCGGGCATCGCTTGCTGAGTTAGAGTGTCACACTGATCACAGACCCATTTACCACGCACATGCTGTTCCTTATAGAACTGTGCCGGTCTGAAATGCAGTTTTTCACTGACATCTTCGCCGATACGACGGAGTTGGCAGCCACAAGCACATTGGGTTGATGCAGGTTCATGCTCAATACGGATGGTGTGTAGATGATCTGGCAGTGGTCGACGTTTAGGTTTATTGGTTTTGGCTTTCTGTGTCGCTGCATTGGTTTTATCTGCATTTAGCCGTTCCAGTTCTAGATCAACCGCGGCAATATCTTCTTCAACCGCTTCATCCCACAGATGGATTTGTTTTGCCGTTAAGTGTTCATTCTTTTGGGCGAATTTGTGCTTTTTAAACAGCGCCAGTTCATGCTCGTATTTTTGATTGAGAATAGAAAGATGTTGAACTTTGGCATCCAATTGTTGGTTTGATTGTGCTAGAGACTGATGCTGCAGCGCCAACTGCCTGGTGAATTCCAGCAGTTGTTCATGGGTCAGTTGGCTTAAGTCAGGCAGCGTATTCATGACCGCAGTATGCCTGAGGTCATGAGAAGAATGAAATAGAACGTTTGGAGAATAGCAGAATGGTCGAGCCTGGTTTAAAGCATCGTCACCACCTGCTGTCGTCCAATGCGCTGCCAGGGCAAACCTTGGATCAGTGCCTGTAACTGTTCCGGGCTGAGGGCCACGGTTTCACCTTGGTGAACTTGAGCCCAGTGAAATTTGCCCTGTTCCAGCCGCCGGGCACACAGCCAGATGCCCAATCCATCATGTACCAGCACTTTCATGCGATGGCCACGTTTATTACAGAACAGGTAAGCACAATGCGGTTTGATGTAGCCAAAGGCTCTCACCACCTGAGCCATGGTCGTATCCATACCTGCACGCATGTCCATGGGCTGAGTAGACAACCAGATTTCATCAATGCGGATCATGTTGCAAGTGCCTTGAGTAATTCTGCCAAGGCAGGTATTTCTGATGTCTGCCATTTTAGCTGAATATCATTATTCGTATGAGGCACGGTGATACACAACGTGATCCTCTCATCAATAGGTTGGCTGATTGCAGCAGTGTAAGGCAAAGCAATAAATGCTGGATTCACATGAGTAGGATCCTGCACGGCACCCTCATGATGGCTGAAGATCCTGATCCAACGACTGACAAGGTTGGCATTAATACTATGTTGCAGTGCGACCGAAGCGATCGAGGTATTAGGATTTTTGCAGGCATTGACAATACTGAGTTTGAATTCTTTGCTGTATTTTCGGCGTTTTTTAGCAACAGGAGGTGTTGCTGAATATATATCCATGTTCATGGATTAAGTCCCCACTTGTTTTTAGGTGGGAACTAAATTAAGGCTTATAGGATCGCTTGGTAAGGCTGTGTTAGCCGGATGCTTACACTCAAGTACATCATCTTCAAGAAGATATACAGGCAAAAGAATTTTGCTCTGAATTGGACCAACTGAATAGGTTAAAAAATATTTGTCTAGAGTCCACTTTTCCCGCTCAAATTCTTCAAAAGTACTTTGACACGTTAATGAGTAGAGTGAGCGATGGTACAACAACTATTCGCTCTGCCAGGCTAGCAATGAAACCAGCTTCAGCCTTGATGTTTCTGGTGAGTAATTCAAGATTTAACTTGCCACGGATATGGCATGTCAAACATTATTTGTCACATCATCCTGGTCAAGCGGCTGAACTCATTGGCTTTATAATTTTTTTAAACCGGAATTATGATACGGATTTAAACTTTTCATTTATAAAGAATTCTAACTTTATAAAAGCAGTAAAAAATCAGAAATTAGAAAAAGAAATTATTAAGTTAAGTAAAGTGACCAAGAATAGATTTGAATTATTATTGTGGGTAAGACTTTGCTTAATGTATTTTCATAAGTTTGAGATTACCCATTCTAAGCAAATAGAACTAAATATGATCAATGAAATTGAAGATGGATTAGAGATTAGTTTCAGGAATGAGATTTTTTGGATACCTAAAATTAATAATTTTTTTGATATTAGCCAAGAATCAACATAGATACATTATCGAGAGGTCTTGCTAGATACAAGAAGATTTGAGAACTTTATCAAAAAATTAATTACTAGTTATTGATAGGGAATAGAATCTTTCTATCCCCGAAATCAAGCCTACTTATCCATATTTATTTTGGATAAGACGTTTGTATTAGTCTTAAATTTTGCTGATTATTTTCCTTACTTAAATTTTGTGGTTCCTCTTTCTTATCTGCATGATGGGCATGTGAAAGTGAGCTCTCGTCTGAGTGGTCATGATCCGAAACTTTCCTCAGCTCACTGTCATCAAGCGCATGCATATGTTTAGCTGATGCTGGTTCTGCCCAACTCACAGTATTTACAACAAGAGATATAATTACGATACAGTTAACTTTCATCCATGAAGTCATTGCTTGGCTACTCCTATTACTCAATACCGACTACTGTTGTAATATACCCTGTCGTTAAAAGAATTGATAAACCTAGTGACATTTCAAATAAAATGGCATAACCCAATTGTTTTGCAAATTTTGGATCCTGTAAACGAGGAGTAAAATACCATTTATTAAAGGCAGCCAATAATAAAATACTTAAAACAAATATTATTTTAATAATGAATCCATGCCCATAAGGAGTATTCAGTAAAATATTGAAATCTTTAATGAGTAATAGAGCAATACTGGCACCACATGCAAGTAATATTCCTACCACAAAAGCAGCAATTCTTCCAAACAGATGCATGCGTTCTTTCAAGGGAAGACCAGTAATTTTTTTACTTGTTCTCCATAAAGGATAAAGTGATCCCATCCATAAAGACATTACAAGTACATGGATTGATAATAAAAATTGTGCGAATAAAGGTAAATTTGTAACATGACCAAGTTGAGAAAAACTAAAAACAATAGGAGTTAAAAGTATGAGAAATATTACTCCTTCAATTTTTGAAACCTGAATAGTTCCTTTACTAAGTTTTATGATCATCAATAGAAGTAGAAGAGCAAAACTAATTGATCGAATAATATGAACGTGCCCTGTGGGAGTATTTATTAAAATGTTTATGTAGTTGCTATCCCACATGCCAGAAAGACCTGTATTGGCAAAACTTCCAATGAGAAGGAAGAAGCCAAGAATACTGGATATTAAACCCAGTCCTGCACCAATAGTTATGTACTTCAGAATAGTCTGTTTAATTTCTACATAACGACCAAGTAAGAAATAACAGAAAGCGCCACCAACAACAAATGCAATACCTAAATATAAAACGACTTTAGCCAGCCATGTTGCGTATATCCAAGTTTCAGGAAGCATATTTTTCTCCATCGTTATAGCAACATGCCAGCAAATTGCTGGCATGTTTACTAACTTCGTTTTTATTTTATTTTGCTGCTTTAAGCGTGAAATTATATTCGCCATTCATGTTATGGCCATCTGCACCCATTGTGGTCCATACCACGGTATATTTACCTTTCTTAAGTTTAGGTACGGCCACTTCAAATGACTTTTTCATATCATGAGTTATTTTATAATTTAATGGGATATCCTTACGTTGGGCATCAAGCAATTTGACGTTCATTAACATAACCTCTTCACCAAAATTTAAAGTTATGTTTTGGGGTTGACTTGCTACAGAAGCATTAATAGCAGGTGTTGCACTTTCAAGTTTTACATGTGCAAACGCACTTGAAGCAGCTACAACCATAGTTGCACCAACTAATACATTGCGTAGAACTGATACTTTATTTTGGAAAATTTTCATTTCATCATCCTTCTAAAACTGATACATAGCTAAGTAATGACCCGTTGACGTTCATGAATAGATTGAGTTGGTCATCACTCTTCGTATGCTTATTATTCAAGACAGATAGAAACGTCTTGATGACTCCAAAATTACATTTTTGTCATTTTTAAAATTGAAAACACACAAGTGTTACACTGACTTTATTGAAAATAATGGTCACTAAATGACCGGATAACGAAAAATTAGTTTAATCCTAATGAGCTCTTTATTTTGAGAATTAATATGAAGGAGGTTCTATGGACCATCATCATGAAGATAAGAATACTAGCAATAGACTTATTGACCCTGTCTGTGGAATGGCCGTAACGCAGGCTTCTAAATTCTATGAAAAAATTGACAGTAAAACGTTTTACTTTTGCAGTGAAAAATGCAAGTTAAAGTTTGAAAATGATCCTTTGTTTTATATTAATGAAGAGGGTAAATCTTCTCCAACTAAAAAATCAATGAATAGAGCTGAAGTAGATTCAAATGAAATTACTAATTCAGCTCATGTAAATACTTCAACAATTTATACATGTCCCATGCATCCGGAGATTCGACAGAATCAACCTGGAAACTGTCCAATTTGCGGTATGACATTAGAGCCTTTACTTCCAAATTTAGATGAGGCTGATGAAAATCCTGAACTCAAGGACTTTAAAAGAAGATTTTGGTACACGTTACCTTTGACCGTTATCGTAATAACCTTGGCGATGTTTGGTCATAAATTAAACTGGTTTGAAATTAAAGTACAAACCTGGATTGAACTTTTTCTTACCTTGCCAATAGTTTTTTGGGCGGGATGGCCATTTTTTGTTAGATGTTGGCAATCAATTTTAAATCGTAGTCCGAATATGTGGACTTTAATTGGGATTGGGACCGGTGCAGCATTTATATACAGTCTCGTTGGAACTTTGGCACCGCAAGTATTCCCTGATTCTTTTTTATCTATGGGACGTGTTGCAGTATATTTTGAAGCTACTGACGCTATCATTTCACTAACATTGTTAGGTCAAGTGCTTGAGTTAAAAGCTCGCTCGCAAACATCGGCCGCGATTAAATCTTTGCTTGGGTTGGCGCCGAAAACTGCCAGAAAAGTAAATGACGATGGTAGAGAAGAAGATATTCCTCTTTCCCATGTACACGTTGGAGATTTGCTTAGAGTACGACCAGGTGAAAAGGTACCTGTTGATGGAATAGTTACTGAAGGTTCAAGTTCCATTGATGAGTCAATGTTAACTGGAGAACCCGTACCAGTTACAAAACGTGTGGGAGACCAAGTGATTGGCGCAACTATGAATATGAATGGTTCATTAGTGATGCGTTCAGAAAAGGTTGGGTCATCAACTGTACTCTCTCAGATCGTACAAATGGTGTCGCAAGCTCAACGTTCTAAAGCCCCAATGCAAAGAATGGCAGATCAGGTAGCAGGATGGTTTGTTATGGTGGTTATTGGTATTTCTATACTTACATTTTGGGGTTGGGGAATATTCGGACCTGAGCCGAGTTGGGTTTATGGGCTAATCAATGCTGTTGCAGTTTTAATTATTGCTTGCCCATGTGCTTTAGGATTAGCGACGCCTATGTCAATCATGGTGGCAACCGGTCGTGGTGCATCAAATGGTGTACTTTTTCGTGATGCTGCAGCTATAGAAAATTTACGGAAGATTGATACGTTAATTATTGATAAGACAGGTACTTTAACAGAAGGTAAACCATCCTTTGATAAGGTTATTGCTGTTTCAGGGTATGAAGAAAATGAAGTTCTTCGATTAGCTGCCAGTTTAGATCAAGGTAGTGAACATCCTTTAGCTGATGCAATTGTACGTGCTGCCCGGGAAAGAGATCTTGCACTAACCAAACCGACATCTTTTGAGTCAGGGTCTGGTATTGGCGTTAAGGGTGAGTTAAATGGACATCAGTTATCTCTAGGTAATACTGCATTAATGGAACAACTTGGTATATCTGTTGATGCATTTATCAATGATGCTGAGAAGTTAAGAGCTGAAGGTGCAAGTGTTATGCATTTAGCTGTGGATGGGAAACTGATAGGTTTAATAGCTGTTTCAGATCCAATCAAAGCAAGTACACCTGAAGCTTTGTATTCATTAAAAAATTCCGGTTTAAGAATCGTAATGGCTACAGGCGATGGCTTAACAACAGCGAAATCCGTTGGTAGCCGTTTAGGTATCGATGAAGTTTATGGAGAAGTAAAACCCGCAGATAAATTAGAATTAGTTAAGAAATTACAAAAAGAAGGAAGAATCGTAGCAATGGCTGGTGACGGAATTAACGATGCTCCGGCTTTAGCGCAGGCTGACATCGGAATTGCAATGGGGACAGGAACAGATGTCGCAATGAATAGTGCTCAAGTTACTTTGGTAAAGGGTGATTTACGCGGTATTGAAATAGCCCGTTCCTTGTCGGAAGCAACTATTAAGAATATGAAGCAAAACCTGATGTTTGCGTTTCTTTATAATGCGTTAGGTATCCCTTTGGCTGCTGGTATTTTATACCCATTTACTGGATGGTTACTTTCTCCTATGATTGCAGCGCTCGCAATGAGCCTAAGTTCAGCCTCGGTTATTGGTAATGCTTTACGGCTACGAAAATAAAACAGATCATTGCCTGACTACTTATTATTTTAACCATTTGTAATAAGTAGCCAGGTTTTTATTAGGATGAATAATTAATTTTTAAAAATAATTTTAAAAATTATACGTCCGTTATTATAGTCTGCTTGAATTGTTGCGCCATGGACATCAAGAATTGACTTTGTAATGGCTAAACCTAGTCCGGTGCCTTCCTCAACTCGTTGTCTTGATGCATCTGTACGATAAAAACGATCAAATAATCGGCTCAACTGCTCAGATGTTAAGGGTGAACTTTCATTCTCAATTGTGAATATAGTGGTATCTATATTTTTTTGAAACTGAATTTTGATTACCGAATTTGGTTTGCCATACCTAATAGAGTTTGATAGTAAATTACTAAGTGCACGACGTAACATTGAAGGATCGCCCTCAACGTAACCTTGGCCTGTTTGCTTGAGTGACATTCCTTTTTCAGCAGCAATTGCATCATAAAAATCAAATAATGCTGAGACTTCTTTGACTAAATTCACTTGCTGTAAATTCGCTTTATGTAGGCCATGATCTGCTTTTGCGAGAAAGAGCATATCGGATACCATTCGAGCTAAACGTTCAAACTCTTCCAAATTGGAAAATAGAATTTCTTGATAGGTACTAATATCTCGACTACGTGATAAACAAACCTGGGTTTGCGTCATCAAATTATTAATAGGTGTTCTGATCTCATGAGCTAGATCAGATGAAAAATCCGAGAGTTTCCCTACCGCTGTTTCTAGCCGGTCTAACATATCGTTGAATGCGATGGCTAATGATTTCAGTTCAGTTGGAGTACTGTCTACTTCTAATCGCTCAGAAAGATGCTGAGCCGAGATACCTTCTGCAACTTTTGCCATTTTTTGAACTGGCCGTAATCCTCTCCAAGCGGCAAACCAACCTAAAAACATTAAACAAATTGTACCTACAACACCGATGTATAATAACTGTCGTCTAAAATCATTTAAAAAGTGCTGATGTTCAGATGTATCGATCCCCACAATAATTTGAGCTGATGGAATACTAATATTATTAAAGGACTTTTTATAAACTAAGCCCCGATAGATTTTTTTTTGAATTTCCCATTCTATCCAAGGAGCATGTTTAGATTTGACTAACGTTTGCGTCTTTATGACTGCTGGTGCAGAACTAAAAATAATTTGGCCTGTTGGACGTTCTATTTGAACAATCAGATCATGATGACCTACTAAAGCATCTTTTAAATATGTATTTAATTCATGGGTATTTGTAGGGTTCTGTTCAAGTAAATTTTCTAAAAGCTGAATTTTTCCTTCTAACTGGGTCCGGTCCTGAGTTTCAAAATGATGCATAACAAGTTGATGAATGACCAGCCCCATAATCAATAAAATGATGACAGTTGATAGAGAAAAGATAATTGCAATACGGATGCTAATTGCATTAAACAATTTATGAGTCATCTTCTACCTCTAAGACATATCCCATCCCCCGGATGTTTTGAATTAACTTAGGGGTGAAGTTGCTATCTATTTTATTTCTTAACCGTTTAATAGCGACTTCAACTACATTGGTATCACTATCAAAATTCATGTCCCATATTTGAGAAGCAATTAAAGCACGAGGTAGAATTTCTCCACGTCTACGCATAAATAATTCCATCAATGCAAACTCTTTGGCTGTTAGGTCAATACGTTGCCCTGCACGAGTAACACGACGTTTACGTAAATCAAGTTCAAGGTCTGCAATAGTGATTAGGTTGCTATCTTCTTTTTGTTGTCCCCGACGGAGTAAGCTCTTAATTCGAGCCAGTAGCTCTGCAAAAGCAAAAGGCTTGACAAGATAATCATCAGCCCCTAATTCTAACCCTTTCACTCGATCATCAATTTGATCTCGGGCTGAAAGAAAAAGAATAGGCATGCTTTTACCGCTTTTTCTAATGTCATTAATGATATTCCAGCCGTCCAACTTAGGTAACATTACATCTAGAATAATTAGGTCATACTCTTCAGAAAGAGCCTGGTGTTTTCCTGTTAATCCATCTGTAACCCAGTCAGTAATATAGCCAGCTTCAGAAAGGCCTTGTTTAAGATAATCACCAGTTTTTTGTTCATCTTCAACTAATAAGATTCTCATTTATAAAAACCTGATTGCATTAATTAGGATCATAATAACGTTATAAATCCGTGATTCGGCGTAGATTACAAAAATGTCATTTTCATGTCACATAGATGTTTAGTGAAGGCCTTTAAGGTATTTACATAAAGTTAATTTTTGGAGCAAAACATGAAAACTCTATTCCGTCGTAGCTTAACTACACTTATGTGTATTGGAACTTTAATTGCAGGAACTCAGTCTTGGGCAGCCGATGCTAAACAGGGAACCACTGTAGTCACTGAAACTAAAGCCGATTCAAAGACGCAAGAGAAATGTCAAAAACCTTGTAATATGAAGAATGATGATAAAACCCAACAGGATCATAGTCAGCATGAGCATGGTAACATGACGGATATGTCTCAGATGGATCATTCTAAGATGATGAATATGGGGCAATCTAAAATGAGTAATATGGATAATTCCAGTATGATGAACATGGACCACTCAAAGATGAACATGTCAAATACATCAAATAAATAACAAATACGATAAATGAAAGATCGGGGGAAATTAAAGCGAATAATAGGTTTGCTTGATTCTCCCATCCTTATATTAGATAGGTGAAATAAATGTCTAAAAAATTAACGCATGTCCTTTTGATAGGAGTTGGTTTATTTTCGTCGACTTGGGTTATGGCAGCAGTTAAAGAATATGATTTAACCATTGCTGAACAAACGGTGAATGTTACTGGTAAGCCACTTAAGCGAATTACTGTAAATGGTAAATTCGTTGCGCCACTTCTTGAGTTTGAGGAAGGTGATGATGCTATTATTCGTGTCCATAACAAGCTAAAAAAACAAGATTCTTCTATTCATTGGCACGGGTTAATTCTACCGGGCATCATGGATGGCGTACCCGGATTTAATCAGTTTGACGGTATTGCCCCTAATAAGACCTACGAATATAAGTTTAAGGTACGCCAAAATGGTACCTATTGGTATCATTCGCATAGTAAAGGTCAAGAACAAGAGGGCTTGTATGGTCCGTTAGTCATTTACCCCAAAAATAGGACACCTTTAACTGTAGCTGAGAAAACAGATAAGGATTATGTCGTATTACTTTCAGATTTTCATGATTCAACTAGTGATAAAATCATGAATAATCTAAAGAAAGAAGCTGACTATTATCAGAACCGTCGTGAAACTGTTTTTGATGTTTTTAAACAAATTAAAAAAGATGGTTTAAAAGCAACATGGCAAGACCGTTCGATGTGGAATCAGATGAGAATGCTCAAGACAGATATGTCTGATGTAACAAAGTATACATTTTTGATGAATGGTAAGACTCCAGAACAAAATTGGACGGGAAACTTTAAAGTTGGAGAGAAAATACGTCTTCGGTTCATTAATGCCTCAGCAATGTCATTCTTTGACGTCAGAATCCCTAACTTGAAAATGACGGTAGTCAGTGCAGATGGGCAGCCAGTGAAACCTGTTCCTGTTGATGAATTCAGAATAGGAACGGCTGAAACGTATGATGTCATCGTAGAACCTAAACAATCAAATTATCAAATTGAAGCAGAATCAATTGATAGGAGTGGCTTTTCAGTTGGTTCATTACATGATGAAAATACTCCTCCAATAAATCAAATCAAAATGCCGAAGTCACGTCCTCGTTCTTTATTAACTATGGAAGATATGGGGATGGGGCATGATATGTCGTCTATGGCGGACATGGATCACGATATGTCTTCAATGAAGGGCATGGATCATGACATGTCTTCGATGAAAGGTATGGATCATGACATGTCTTCGATGAAAGGTATGGATCATGACATGTCTTCGATGAAAGGTATGGATCATGACATGTCTTCAATGAAAGGCATGGATCACGATATGTCATCTATGACAGGTAGTTCAAAAGATCAATCTATGTCAGGTATGAACCATAGCATGCAAATGACTACATCTAATGCATCTACACAAGAAAAGAATGGTGATGTTGTATATGGTTGGGCGAATGCTTCAACACCCGTTGGTCAAAAAGCACTCCAGTATAGTGATTTACAATCTTTAAACCCTCAACCAGATACTCGTGCCCCTGAACGTGAAATGGAAATCCGTCTTGGTGGGAATATGGAGCGCTACATTTGGACAATTAATGGTAAGAAGTTTAATGAAACAGAACCATTCAAAGTGAAATATGGGGAACGTATACGCTTGAAATTTGTGAATGACAGTATGATGGCTCACCCAATGCACTTGCACGGTATGTTTATGCAGCTTGAAAATGGTCAAGATCCAAGTAATATGCCAAATAAACACACGATCATTGTGCCACCAGGGAAAACAGTTACAACTTTACTTACTGCTGATGAATTAGGTGAATGGGCTATCCACTGCCATTTGTTATATCACATGGCAGCTGGAATGATGAACAAACTCATTGTGGCAAATGTAGATAGCAATGATGTTGATTCAAAAAGTATCGTTGCCCAACCCCATGCAAATGATAAGGGAGTGAATCAACATGCAAACCACTAAAAAACTTTTTTCAAAAACACTTTTATCAGTTGCTTTAATTGGTTTAGCAGGTATGGCATTTGCTAATGATAATTCGACTGAAAATCTAAATAAGAGTACGTCAAGTATGAATGTGCTTTTAAAAGAAGCTGGAGGATTAGGCTATGTTGAACGTAATGCTGCTCAAAATACTTCAAAAGGCAAATTAGCTCTTAGCCAAAATCATGATAAACATCTGAACGAGCATGGTGGACAGATTTACCAAACAACTAAATTTTCCAATGAGTGGGTAATTGATAACGATGGTAAGGGTAGTTTAGGTTCTAGTTTCGAAACATTGATTGGAACAGATGAGAATCGAGTATTTGTTGAAGCCAATCTGAATAAAGCAGAGAGTAATGATCCCAATTATGATGTGTCTGCACTTTATAGCCGTAATGTAGCACCATTTTGGGATGTACAAGCTGGTCTAAGATACAGCGAGGATAAAAATAACAAGAACAGCGATCGAGTCGATGGTGTTGTTGGTATATTAGGTCTTGCTCCTTATTTCTTTGAGACCAAAGCTTACCTTTATGGTGGAAAAGACAACTTCTGGGGAGCTAGTTTTGATTTCGACCGTGATTTATTACTCACTCAAAAGTTGATTACTCAGCCATATATTGAAGCAGATGTTGTGTTTAATGATAATTCTGACTTTGCATCAAAGACGGGATTGTCAGAATTGAAGACAGGTATTAAAACTCGTTATGAGATTACCAAACGTATCAGACCATTTGTTGATATAGCCTATCAATATGAGAAAGGAAAAAAATCAACTCCTTTTCAAGAAGCAACAGATTCTGAAAAGGGATGGCTATATGGTGCAGGTATTGAATTAGTTTTTTAATTTGTCTCGATATTAAAATAGCAGCCTTAAGGCTGCTATTTTAATGAATAAAATTGCTAATTTTTTCTAAATCTGTAAAACTAAAAAAGCTTAAATTTTGGTCATGACATTATGCACTGGTTAAAAACATGCCTTTCGCTGTTTTTATCATTTGCTATCCTCATCGTAGGATCGGCAGCAGTAGCTTCATCTGTACATAGTCCATGTTTAATGTCATCTCAAGATATGCAATCCATGCAAATGATGAATTCTGAAGATCATGAAAAAGCAAGTGCTATGCACATGGATTGTATGAAAGCTGAAGTACAGATTAAGAAGCAATTACATGATCCATCATGTATGTCTAAGCAAGATTGTATTATGTCATTTTCTAAAATTGCATATACATCTACAGCACTAGGTGTTTTGCAATCTATGGTTTCTTCCCCTGTGGAACAGTCTGCTTTTTCTCGATTAAATCAAAATTTCACCTCATCTGATCCTTCCAATTTATGGAAACCCCCACGCTCTAATTAATTTGATGACTAATCATCATTCATAGAGTTTTCTATGGATGTTCTGCACGTGCGCGTGTACATCATTTTAGAGCTAAAAATATGAACTTTAATAAAGAAAAGCTGTCCCTAAAATGGGGTGGATGGTCAATAACCGCAGTTTGCTTTCTCTTGAGTTATGGTCATGCTTATGCCGAACCACTAACTTTGGATACAGCCTTAAAACTTGCGGAGCAATATGCACCTACCCTTAGAGCAAATAGTGCTCGAATTGAAGGGGCTGAGAATGTAGTTTCAGCTTCTGGCATTTTACCCAACCCTAAATTATTTTTCGGTTTGGAGAATTATCCTATATCTGGTGATGCGTCATGGTCAGTCACACAAGATGGCATGACCATGCAGAAAATTGGTGTTATGCAAGATTTTCCAAACCGCGCCAAAAGACAAGCCGAGGTCGAGTTAGCAAAAGCTGAATTGGGTTCAGCTACTGCTCAAACTGAGATTCTACGTATTGAGTTACGTCAGAAAGTCGCATCTGCTTGGCTTAAACGCTTTTATCTTGAGCGTAAATTGGCGCTATATGATGAACTGTTTTCAGAAAATCGATTACTTTCTCAAATCACACAGACACAGGTCACATCCGGTCGGACAATTGTTGCTGATGCACTTGATCCAAAACAAGAAGCCACTGTATTACTTGACCGGAAGGATGATTTACTTCGTGATTTAAATAAAGCCAAACTAGAATTACATCGGTTGGTCAGTGTAGAGCAAACTGGAAATCCCTCTCAAATTGAAACCTTACCTGACCAAGCTCCATCCATCCATCTTGATACATCAAAGCTGTATCATAACTTGCATCAGCATCCTGAATTAAAAGCTTTTCAGGCTGAAAAGCTAACTGCTGAAGCAAAATTGAAACAAGCTCAGGCTTTACAAAAACCTGATTGGGGTATTGAGCTTGCATACCTGCATCGTGCCCCAGAGTTTGGCGATATGATCGGTGTACAACTGACAACTGAGCTTCCTGTATTTTCAAAAAAACGTAGTGGTCCCCTCATTCAGGCAGCCCTAGACGAGCAAAACAGGATTACTGCGGATCAAGAAGCCCAATACCGTGAACATCTCACGAAGTTAGATGACGGGCTATCCGATCTCGATGCGCTTGGTAAACAAATTAAGCGTACGATACAGACAAGTATTCCACTCGCCAAACAAAAAGTGGGTTTACAGTTAGCAAGTTACCAAGCAGGCAAAAGCAATTTGTCCAATGTCATTACCGCCCGGCAAGCTCTTTTAGAACAACAGCTGCGACTTATTGATCTTCAACAACAACAAGCAATTACAACAGCACAACTTTATTTTGCCTTTGAAGAGCCGACCTTAAACCATGCTGAGGAGCAGCCATAATGTTAAGAAATAAATTGGCAATGACTGTCATGGGAGTTGCCACAATTAGTCTTGTCGTAGGTGGCGGTGCCGGATATTGGTTTGCTCATCAGGAAGAGGGTTCTCAATCGGCATCGGTAAGCCAGAAGCAGGATGCTAAAGTGCTTTATTGGTACGATCCAATGAAACCAGGACAGCATTTTGATAAGCCAGGCAAGTCTCCATTTATGGACATGCAACTGGTACCTAAATATGCAGACGAAAATACTACGATGACGGATGAAAGTCGTCCTACAGTCAAAATAGATCCAACTCTTCAACAAAATTTAGCCATCCGTTACGGCACAGTTGAACAGGCTGTAATTGGAAATGCCATATTTACTAATGGCATATTACAAGCAAATGAACGGCAAACAGCTATTTTACAAACTAGAGCAAGTGGCTTTGTCCAGCGAGTGTACGGGCATGCTGTTGGAGATATGGTGACGCAAGGAAGCCCTATAGCTGATATTTCAATACCGGAATGGACTGGAGAGCAAACTGAATTTTTAGCTGTGCTCCGTACTGGAGATCGTTCCCTTATTCAAGCAAGCCGTCAACGTTTGCAGCTTTTAGGAATACCACAAAATGTGATTCATCAAGTTGAGCGAACTCGTCGAGTGCAATCTAATATAACTTTGCAAGCTCCCATTAGTGGATTTATTGATTCACTAGAAGTCCGCAATGGTATGGCTTTGGCTATGGGACAAACCTTGGCCACAATTAAAGGTATCAACCCGATTTGGCTAGAGGCAGCCGTTCCTGAAAAACAAATTGCTGGAATCAAACGAGGTATGAGTGTAGAAGCCAATTTTGCTGCTTTTTCTCAAAAAGTAACTGGCAAAGTTATCGACATTTTGCCTACCTTAGATACAACATCAAGAACTATTAAAGTTCGGATTGAATTATCAAATCCTAGTGGTCAACTTAAGCCAGGGATGTTTGCTTCTGTCAATATAATAAATAATCCCCAAAGCAGTTTGGTTGTACCAGAGCAAGCTGTTATACGTACAGGTACTCGGAACGTTGTCATTGTGGGACATGAGCAAGGGCGTTTTGAACCTGTTGTAGTACAGTTAGGTCAAAGTGATGGCAATAAAATTGCAATTCTACAAGGGTTGAAAGCTGGTCAGAAGGTAGTAATTTCAGGGCAATTCCTGATTGATTCTGAAGCAAATTTACAAGGTGTATTGGATAAGCTGAACACTGGACAATCGATGACTTCATCCCAAGTGGTTAAGACATCAATATATCAAGGCATTGGTAAAGTTGAAAAAGTCACAGCTCAAGACATTACCATTTCACATCAGGCGATTCCTGAGTTGGGTTGGGGGGCTATGACTATGAGCTTTAAACAACCAGTGCAACCATTTACCCAAATTCAGCAAGGCGATCAGGTCCGTTTTAGTTTTACACATGCTAGAGATACTTACGTTATTTCTGACATTTCCAAGATGTCTATGACATCTATGAAGAACTAAACGGGAGGACGATTATGATTGCCCGTATTATTCGTTTTTCAATTGCGAATCGTGTATTTGTCCTGTTAGCCGCTTTAATTCTGGCTGCTTGGGGAACTTGGGCCGTAAAGAATACTCCGGTCGATGCATTACCAGATTTGTCTGATGTACAAGTAATTATTCGAACTAATTTTTCTGGTCAGGCGCCACAAATTGTTGAAAATCAGGTGACCTACCCTTTAACAACAACCATGTTATCGGTACCTGGTGTTAAAACTGTTCGCGGTTATTCTTTTTTTGGTGACTCATTTGTTTATGTCATCTTTGATGAGCATACGGACCTTTACTGGGCCCGTTCTCGTGTATTGGAGTATCTAAATCAAATTCAAGGGAAAATGCCTGCAAATGCGAAATCTTCATTGGGACCAGATGCCACTGGCGTTGGTTGGGTTTATGAATATGCATTGGTAGACCCAACAGGACAGCATGATCTTTCGGAGCTGAGAAGCATACAAGACTGGTTTTTAAAATATGAACTGAAGACATTACCTAATGTGGCTGAAGTTGCCACAATTGGGGGAATGGTTAAGCAATATCAGGTCATCTTAGACCCAAGCAAGATGGCTGCTTTAGGTGTCACACAAAAAAATGTCATTGAGGCGATTCAAAAGGCTAATCAGGAAACTGGTGGTTCAGTTCTAGAAATGGCTGAAACGGAATATATGGTGCGAGCTTCTGGTTATTTAAAAACTTTAGATGATTTTCGCCAGATTCCACTACGAACAAATAGTTTCGGTGTTCCTGTTTCTTTAGGTGATGTTGCAACTATTCAACTTGGTCCAGAAATGCGTCGTGGCATCAGTGAATTGAATGGGCAAGGTGAAACGGTTGGGGGTGTCGTGATTTTACGAGCAGGTAAAAATGCACGTGAAACGATTACTGCTGTGAAAGCGAAGCTAGCTGAATTACAACAAAGTCTACCGAAAGGTGTACAAGTTGTTCCTGTATATGATCGCAGTCAATTGATTGATAGAGCAGTAGAAAATCTCAGCCATAAATTAATTGAAGAGTTCATTGTGGTGGCTTTAGTCTGTGGACTATTCCTCTGGCATTTACGTTCAGCAATGGTGGCTATTGTTTCTTTGCCGCTTGGGATTTTATCTGCTTTCTTGGTGATGCATTATCAAGGGCTAAATGCCAATATCATGTCGTTGGGTGGTATTGCTATCGCGATTGGCGCTATGGTTGATGCTGCAATTGTAATGGTTGAAAATGCACATAAGCATATCGAAACTTGGCAACACGAACATCCTGAGCAAGTCTTGGAAGCACAAGTCCGTTGGAACATCATTACACGTTCTGCCAGTGAGGTCGGGCCAACTTTATTTTTCTGTCTACTCATCATTACCTTATCCTTCATTCCTATTTTTACTTTACAGGCACAAGAAGGTCGCTTGTTCTCGCCTCTGGCGTTTACCAAAACCTATGCCATGGCAGCGGCAGCTGGTTTATCCATTACCCTGATTCCTGTTTTGATGGGTTATTGGATCCGCGGGAAATTACCCTCAGAACAACGTAATCCATTGAACCGTTTCCTCATCAAAATATACCGACCTATGTTGGATCAGGTTTTAGCTCATCCAAAGACCACTTTATTTGGTGCGTTGCTAATTTTCCTTATTAGTCTTTTACCTTTAACTCGATTAGGTGGAGAATTTCTACCGAATATGGATGAAGGTGATTTACTTTATATGCCTTCAGCTTTACCAGGATTGTCCGCAGCTAAGGCCTCAGAACTGTTACAGCAAACAGATCGAATGATTAAAACGGTTCCAGAAGTTGCGACAGTATTTGGTAAAGCAGGGAGAGCTGAGTCAGCAACAGACCCTGCGCCTTTAGAAATGTTTGAAACCACGATTCAGTTCAAACCACGGTCTGAATGGCGTTCAGGTATGACACCTGACAAATTGATAAAAGAACTAGATAAGGCAGTCCAAGTACCGGGTTTAACAAACATTTGGGTGCCACCTATCCGTAACCGGATTGATATGTTGGCAACTGGGGTGAAAAGTCCAATCGGGATTAAGATTTCAGCAAATGATCTGCAAGATATTGATCGGGTAGCACAGCAAATTGAACAAGTGGCTAAACAGGTGCCCGGTGTTAGTTCAGCTTTAGCTGAACGGCTCACAGGTGGTCGATATGTTGATGTCGATATTAACCGTATGCAGGCTGCGCGATATGGTCTCAATATTAAAGATGTACAGCAAATCGTCTCATCAGCGATTGGCGGGGAAAATATTGGTGAAACTGTTGAAGGCTTGGCACGGTATCCCATTAATGTACGTTACCCACGAGAGATTCGAGATTCACTGGAAGCCTTAAGAAATTTACCGATTCTAACAGAATCTGGTCAACAAATAGTCTTGAGTAGTGTTGCTAATATTCAAATTACAGATGGGCCGCCAATGCTTAAAAGTGAGAATGCCCGTCCAAGTGGTTGGGTCTATGTCGATGTACAAGGACGTGACTTAGCTTCGGTTGTACATGATTTGAAGCAGGCCATAGACCAAAAAGTAAAACGTTCTTCTGCCATGAGCATTAGCTATTCAGGACAGTTTGAGTTCATGGAGCGTGCGAATGCTCGCTTAAAAGTTGTTATTCCAATTACTTTGATGATCATTTTTCTATTGCTCTATTTGATTTTTAGGCAAGTACAAGATGCTGTTCTGATTATGGCAACACTACCTTTTGCGTTGATTGGTGGTATTTGGGCTATGTACTTGAGTGATTATCACTTTTCGGTTGCGATTGCTGTTGGTTTTATTGCACTTGCTGGTGTTGCCGCAGAGTTTGGTGTAGTCATGTTGTTCTATTTAAAGCAAGCAATTGAGCATGCACAGCAAAGCCTATCTTCTTCAACGGCATCCTTAACAGAGCAACAACTCAATGAGGCAATTCATACAGGGGCCGTGCTACGTGTTCGCCCTAAAGCAATGACAGTCGCTGTCATTTTGGCGGGGTTAATCCCTATTCTGTTGGGGACTGGAACAGGTTCTGAATTAATGAGTCGTATTGCTTTACCTATGGTTGGGGGCATGATTTCAGCCCCTCTCTTATCTATGTTTGTTATCCCTGCGGCATATCAGCTTTTAATCAAAAGAAAACTATCAAAGAATTGATAGTTTTATTATTTCGTCAAAAGAGGTTTTATTATGTTGAAATTTATGAAAACTGTGGCTCTTGTTGCAACCGTTGCTGCGTTAAGTGCATGTAGCAAAAATGAGGCATCAGAGCAAAAGAAAGCGGAAGCACCGATGGAGCAGATGAGTAAAGAGTCATCTACAGTTGCAACAGCTCAAGCTGTTGGTGTGATTACTGCTATTGATACGAAAGAAAATATTCTAACACTCGACCATGAAGCAATTCCTGCAATTAAATGGCCTGCAATGACCATGGGCTTTAAAGTTGCAGATCCAGCATTATTGAATGGTTTAACTGTAGGGGAAAAGGTTGACTTCGAATTAAAAATAGAGGGTGAGAGTCAGATTATTGTTGCTGTGAAAAAAAGCTCATAATCAGTTTGATACTTAAAAGAAAAATGGATGCCTTCGCATCCATTTTTCTTTATGAAATATTCTTATTTTGATTAAAGTCTACTAATAAGCTGATATGTAATGAAGGCAAAGAAATACGCAAGCCCAAATAAGTAAGTCGCCATAATAACAGGCTGTTTCCAGCTACCAGTTTCACGACGAATGGTCGCTAATGTTGCAAGACAATGTGGTGCGAAAATGTACCAAACTAATAATGACATCCCTGTAGCTAATCCCCAACCATCAGGACCAGAGATTTGACTCAACAATGTTTGAGTTACAGTATCTTCATCTCCAGACATAGCATAAATTACACCTAAAGCAGCAATGACAACTTCCCTTGCAGCCATAGCAGGAATTAATGCGATACAGATTTCCCAAGTAAAGCCAATAGGTGCAAATATAGGCTGAATAATATGTCCAAGTTGCCCAGCTAAACTATAGTTGATAGCAGGCATTGTGGCATGCTCAGGAGGTTGAGGGAACGTCACCAATACCCAAAGCAATATAGATAATGCTACGATAATACCGCCAACTCTTTTTAGGAAGATCGTAGCTCGGTCATAAAGTCCTAAAGCAACGTTTCGAATATCTGGTAATCGATAAGTAGGCAACTCAAAGATAAAAATACTTTCTGTTTTATCTTTTCTAACTAGTTTCAAAAATAAAGAAACACATAATGCTGAAACAATTCCAGCCATATATAGTCCAAAAAGAACTAAACCTTGTAGGCTCAACCAACCATAAACTAATTTGTTTGGAATGAATGCCGCAATCAGCAAAGCATAAACAGGTAATCTTGCAGAACAAGTCATTAATGGCGCAATCATAATGGTTGCTAGACGATCTCTTTCCGAACTAATACTTCGTGTTGCCATGACACCAGGAATAGCACAGGCAAAACTAGACAATAGTGGAATAAAGGAACGTGAACCGTACCGGGTTTGTCGGAGACTTTTTATTTAAGTTAGGCCACCTGACCTAACGGATTAATTTTATCATAGTACATTGCTTCAAAATCAAAAGGTGGCACATAACCTAGTGCACTATGTACACGCTCTTTATTGAACCAATCTACCCAATTTAATGTCGCAAGTTGTACATCCGCTAAACCTTGCCAATCTGCTTTTAAATATTCAATCACCTCTGTTTTGTATAAGCCATTCACTGTTTCAGCCAAAGCATTATCGTATGAATCACCGGTCGTACCGACTGATGCTCGTAAATTTGCTGCTTCTAAACGATTGGTATAGCGAATGGAAAGATATTGAACCCCTCTGTCACTATGGTGAATCACATTCTTTGGCATGTCTCGAGCATGTAACGCTTGCTCAAGTGCATCGAGCACCATATCTGTATTCATCCGTGTCGATACTTTCCATCCAACAATTGCTCGTGAGAAGACATCAATAATAAATGCAGTATAAACCCAGCCTGAATTTGTTTGAATATACGTGAAGTCAGCGACCCATAGCTGGTCAGGATGATCAGCACTAAAATTGCGTTTCACCAAGTCATCTGCTCGTTTTTGATCCTCTCGGCTACGGGTAGTTTGTTTATTCTTACCACGCCAAACACCTTGTATACCTAGTTTTTGCATCAATCGAGCAACTGTACAGCGAGCAATAACATAGCCTTCACGTTTCAATTTTTGCCAAACTTTACGCACACCATATCGACCTGAACTTTCCTTCCAAATTCGTTTAATTTGTTCAGCATGATGCAAGTCATGTAGATCTCGCTTTGCTCGATGTTCTGGGTTTTCAACGAAATCTAGTGTTCGATAATAGGTAGAAGCCGCGATCGGTAAAATCCTGCAAATCGCCTCAACACCATATAACGCCTTATTGTTATGGATGAAATCTACCATTATTTGTGTGGGCGGTCGAGCTCCGCCTGGGCGAAAAAAGCGGCTGCTTTACGTAGAATTTCGTTAGCACGTTGCAGTTCTTTATTTTCACGTTCGAGTTGTTTAATACGTTCTTGATCTGAAAGTTGCTGTACTTTAATTGGGTTTTGTTTATCTAAATATTTTTGATACCAAACACGTAGAGTTTCAGGAGTACAACCTATCTTGGGAGCAATAGCGGTGATCGCAGCCCAATTCGATGGATAATCTTTCTCGGATTCAATCAATAATTGAACCGCTCTTTCTCTGATTTCAGGGGTATATTTTACTTTTTTCATCGGGACATTCTCTCAGAAAGCTTGGTCTCCGACAAACCCGGTACGGTTCAACGTCCACTTAAACCAGCTTTGGACATTAATTTATCCAAAAGGAATGCTGCTCGTGGCAAATAACCTGATTCTTCTAAAATTAAAATAAAGAAGAATAAGATAAGGATCTGCGGCATATAAGCCAAAACACTACCCGATCCAGCGATTACCCCATCAACAATAAGACTTCTAAGTAATGGATGAGTAATAAGCGGGCCAATTGTATTACCTAACCAAGCAATTGCATTTTCAATTAATGAGATAAAAGGTTGTGCCCAGATAAAAACGGCTTGGAACATGACAAACATGGTAAGCGTTAGGATGACTAAACCAAGTACAGGATGTAAGAAAATTTTATCCAAGAAAGCTGTTCTTGCATCACCGTTATCATTTTTTAAAATTACCTGTTTAGTAATATTTTTAATCTGATCAAAATGATTCAGATCAGAATGATAAGTAGTGACAAATAGATTTTTTTGATCTAATTGATTTAGTAGTTCTTGCACGCCTTTAGTTTTAACGGCAATAGCCTCAATAACAGGGATACCCAACAATTCTGATAGCTTATTAATATCTATCGAAATACCACGCTTTTTGACCTCATCCATCATATTTAAAACAAGAAGCATTGGTCGATTCAATGCCCTTATTTCAAGCACGAGACTTAAATGTAAATTAGTGGCATCAACCACACATACATATATATCAGGTAGAACCTCACCCTCAAGCTCACCTAAGCATACAGCCCTTGTTACCTCTTCATCTAGACTCGTAGGCTTTAAGCTGTATGTGCCGGGCAAATCTAAAACTCGAACTGATTCACCAGAAGGTAGTTTAAAGAAACCTTCTTTCCGCTCAACAGTAACACCAGCATAATTAGCTACTTTTTGACGAGTACCTGTTAAAGTATTAAAGAGAGATGTTTTCCCACAATTTGGGTTACCAATAAGTGCAATATTTTTACTGTTCATTTGAAACAATCTCTACAAAAATTCGTTCAGCTTCATTCTTTCTTAACGCAAATCGAGAAGTTTCAATTTGAACCAATACTGGATCACCACCGAAAAGTCCCTTAGCTAGAACTTGTAAAGTTTCACCAATTCTGAAACCTAACAATTCAAGTCGTTCGAGAACTGGATCATTTTTATCTAAATATTGGTTACCTTTTTTTAGGTCAACAATTTTGACAAATTCGTTTGGTTTAACTTGGAATAAATTCATTTTTAATACTCTTATTTCAATGCCAAAATTTTTCGAGCACCGTTAAGTACGAAAAGTGAAACAATTATTCCTATAATAAGATCTGGATATGCGGAACCTGTCAAAGCCACAAGGAAGCCAGCAATAATTACACCTAGATTCACAATCACATCATTAGCGGAGAAAATCCAGCTTGCTTTCATATGTGCTCCACCATCTTTATGTCCAGAAATTAGATAAAGACAGGCAACATTCGCAATTAGTGCAAAAAAGCCGATTACAATCATTAATAAAGATTCAGGCTCACTACCTAATATAAAACGTCTAATTACATCGACAATTACAGTTATTGCGAGAAATAATTGAATCCAACCCGCAAAATGCGCGGCTTTAACTTGATACTTTGCAGTTTTACCTACAGCATAAAGTGCAATCCCATAAACAGCAGCATCTGCAAACATATCAAGAGAGTCTGCGATTAACCCTGTAGATGCAGCAATTAGGCCACTAATAAATTCAATAACGAAAAGTGCAGCATTAATCGCTAAAAGAATTTTTAAAACTTTTGCTTGTTCAGACGTATCTGCTTTTTCAGGCATTTCACCCACAGAGGCAGCGGTACTTTCAAGTTTGGCTCCAAACCCAAGAGCTTCAAGTTTGCTAGTAATTTCATTAAGACCATCATTATGAAAAACTTTCAATTTCCGATTAGGTAAATCAAATGTTAGTCCTTTGACCTCATTCACTGGAGACAATGCCATACGAACCATTTGCTCCTCAGCAGAGCAATCCATTTTCGGAATTAGAAACGTACTGATTTCTTTTGCATGCTCTTTATTTACATAGGCTTCAGTTTTATTTAATTTTGCTCCAAACCCAAGAGCTTCAAGTTTTGCAGTGATTTCATTACTTTCACCATTATGCATAACTTTTAGGTTTCGATTCGGCAAATCAAAAACTAGCCTTTTAACGTTTAACAAAGAAGATAAAGTCATCCGAACCATTTGTTCCTCTGCGGAACAATCCATTTTAGGGATGTTATAGTCACTGATGAAAGTCGCTACACCCTCATTATCATTAACTGTCTCAGGTGAACTTATCGAATTTGGGCCGCAACATGAGTTTGACTGCGTAGAACATAGCTGAGTACTAGCACAAGAATCTTTTTCATCAGGCTTAGATTGTTGTGGTACTTCTTCATTACCACAACAAGAACTTTTACTTTCTTCATTACCACAACAAGAACTTTTACTTTCTTCAGTAGTTAAATCTTTACTGTTACCAGAATTTGCTTCTGATTCATTTTGATTTTGCTTAGTGTCTTCACAAGAACTTTCTTTATTACAACCGCAACCACTCATTGATGTGCCCATAGTCATATCTTTACTTATTGCATATTAAAATCTCTATAGCTACTATAGAGTCAAGGTGGATTTTGAGTATTTCTAATGTTTATGAAGATAGGAGAGCTCTCTGAAAAAACGTCGTGCTCAGTACTGACAATACGGTTTTATGAAAAAGAAGGTTTAATCCCGCAACCTGATCGAACTCAAGGTAACTATAGACTATATACTGAAGATTACATTGATCGGTTGAAATTCATTGTGAATTGTCGTTCTTTGAATATGAACTTAACTGAAATTAAAAAATTACTAAATTATAAGGATCTGCCTAATCTAAATTGTTCTGATGTTAATGAACTTATCGATTCACATATTAACGATGTAGAGGAAAATATTCGGAATCAGCAGAAACTTATACAGCAGCTATTAGAAATAAGAAAGACTTGTGATGGGTTATGTACAGTAGATAAGTGTGGTGTGTTGAAAAAATTAGCTTGATTTTAATTATTATTTAATTCTCTATTCTTAAAAGAACTAATTAAATTTTTAAGAAAATATTTATAATTATGTTGGTTTAACAAGCCAATAGTACTTATATTCTATTGGCATTTTTATAGTAAGCTAAATAATATAAATTTAAAAATTCAATTCTTGAACGTTACTTTATCAATTTCTATCTTTCTTAAAGCATTCAACAAAGTTGATTCACCTTCGGTCAACCCTTTTGTATTTGAATGTCGAAATAAAAATATTTGAGTTACTAACAAGCTTTGAAACACTCTTGAGGGATATGAACCCTCATGTAGAGGAAGATGATACATTAAATCTGAAACGAACTGTTCGAGATCTTTTTCATATTTCATTTGAAACACTAAACCGGCATGTCCTCTTTCTTTTGTCAGAGTTTCACCTTCTACAGTAGACGTATATGTTGCGGGCTGTATATCAAAAATATAAACAGGTTCTAATTGCGATACAGTTAATCTGATAATTAATGCTCCTCTTATTTGGGTTTTTAATGAATTTGCGTAGCACCAAGTCTTGTGAATCTGCTCTTCAGATTCAGTAAAAAAACCGATCAGCATCGGGAGTTCGGAATAGTTAAATCCCTTTTCAAATGTGTAATAGTGAACTTTTTGTATTAAATCTGGATTGAAATCCATGGCTTTTACACAAGCTTTCCATAATCCAATAATTCTGCCATCCTCGGAGGCCTGAAACTCTGTCGATTGATTTGTTGAAGGAACTATTTGGCCATTTAATACTTCTGGTGAATTGTCAGGAGCTCCAGTTCCTATAGTCTGTGTTTCTATATATTTCTTCTTTCTTTTTGGATGTTTAGTCTGTTTTACATATTTGTATTTACTTAATTCACTAGCTGGACCGCCATCAATCCATTCAAAGTCATCTTCTAAGAATTCATAATCAGAAGGCGGACGTCGACCGCCCTGATTTGTGGAAACGTTAATGTCACCGCTACCTAATTGAGGTAAGGGGGGATTAGGCTGGTTAGTGTCTGTAGTGGTATTAATACGTTCAGTTGCTCTAGGTATTATTCTAATATGATCATTTTTTGGTGACTTCATTCCTCTGATTCTTGTCACAACAAATGTTTTTGTTCCCGCTAAGCGGAACCCTGACACTCGGATAGGTAAGGTCTCCGTATGCCAAGGGACAACTTTTGGATAGATATTGGCTTGTTTTAAATCAGAATTTCTAACGATACTACTATATAAAATACGTGTAGCATTCTTAGCGAGTTCAGTATATTTATAATATGCGACAAAGTCGGCATCCTGCCGGGTAATTCTATCGCCAAGTAGTACACTCCAAAGATCCTTTTCCCCTACGTGGGGAATATATAATCGAGATTCTCGTTCACTTTCATTATATGTAGTAAGTATTCGTATGAGCTCAGTTGATAAACCGTATGCTCTAGTGAGAAATTCTAGACATGGTATTAAAAGCTCATCAAAGTCAGGGTGGTTCACTTTGAAAGAAATACAATTTTTTTTCTCTTTCGTATCTACTATTTCGCATTCTTCTCGATTTTTGAAAAAGTTAATTTTCTTCTTCTCATCCACATTCTCATAGATTTTTAAAAATTTAAATTCGAAATCAGTATGATCAATAACAAATTCATAGATATCCTGGTTTGCAAAATCTATTTTTCGTTGCTGATGCCAAATTGAATCAACTCGCCAAGATACAAGATCTGTAATGTTTGCTGTAATCTGAATAAAATTATCAGTGGGACTGAAATCTTCTAAAACTTCTCTGAATAAGACATGGACCTGTGGCTGATCTCCAGGCCTTTTTCCTTTTTCCATCCCTCCATACCACCAAACTTGTAAATATTTATCTTTATAGGGTTTAAGAATCTCCCATAATAGTTTTACTTTATTTCCATCAGAAGAGTTTTTATTTTGATCAGTAGAAGTATTAGTCATAAGGTCTATCCCATTTTTAATATATTAAAAATAAGCTTGTAAAATAGGTTTTTTTAGGGAAGTTCTAAGTGATTTCCGCGTGAATCATTTCTAATAATGAGTTTAGGAAGCATAGTATCTTGCGCAAAGTCATAGATAATAATATCAGGATGATGTAGATCAATAGCTTGTCCTAAAGCGATACAGGCTGCATTTGGTGCGGCAATTAAAAGATGGACTCTCTTTACACCATGTTTATCTTTTAATAGATGAAAAAGTTTCTGAAGCTCAGCGGTGAACTTTGAAATATTATGGGGATGAGGAACAGCCTTACTTCCTAAATATGCTTCAAGCGCATTAATTTCAATAATATCAGCATCCAATTCAGCTTTTAGCTCAAGAGCCTTATTTTTGATTTTATCAATAAGAGCTGTGAAATTTATACATAAAACTACATCGGCAGCCTTTCGAAGAGTTCCAATTCCAATCGTTTCATATGATTGATCAGCAGCTGAAGTATTTGGCCATCCCCATCGATTCGCTTCTCTATCCCTTAACATTGGGAGAAACTTTCCTTTATTACCTAATAAAGCACCTAAGCCAATAAGTGCCGGCATAGGTCCGAATGCGAAGATTGCAGCACGATGTCCATTTAAACTTGTTTGCTGGATAATTTTGTCGGCTTCATTCTGAATAATCATGACGAGTTGTTGTGAAAACTGGTCAGGATTTTTCATATATAACGTATTACTATCACATAACCTTTGAAGGTAACCATCCATTCGATGTTGTAATGGTGATAAACATGAAGCAATCTCTTTAGGCTCTGGATGACCAACAACATTACTATTTACAGACCATAAAATTGAATATACAGGAATTGGGCTGAATGCTAGGGCGTCAAGTAAAGTATTAGCTAAATCACAATAGGATTTTCTCATTTCGCTCAGTTGTTGTGCTGAGTAATCACTTGCTGCAATTTTATCAATTAACCGGTGATGTTTATCACACAAGAGTAGTACATTTGCTGGGTCATCGGAAAGCATGTCGGAAAGGTACGGAATTCCTCTTTCACCTCTTTCTGAAGAGGCTACATTATGAGCCAGGTATCCTATATTACCCTTCATGCCTGTAAGTTGTTCGATATCTAGTCGATCACCGCATCCAGTGAACATGCAGCGTCCATGACTATCTTGCATGACCAGCCGCTTTGTCTCGGCAGTAAACGGATTACCTCGTCCAATTTTTTTTACTGGCTTAAAATAGCTTTTGATGAATTTTTTAATGTCATTTACTTTAATAAATTCTGTAGCTTGATAAGCGCTTTTATTATGCCAAATATGCTCAAGTTTTTTTAAATCGCTTAAATGAGAACAATTTATTGTATGACCTTGCCAAGCATGCAGAATAATTTTTTTGGTTTGTTTATTAGATAGTTCTAATATGAATTGAAGTAGATCAGTCTCATACAGGTTAGCCCTTAGGGAACTGATTACAGCATCATTTTCTAATAATAAAATAACTAAATTTTGACCACTTTCATCAATAAGTAGGCCGACTGTATCCCATGTAATGAAATCTTGAATTGTAGTTGTAAACTCTTGTGCAGTCTTTAATGAATCAAATGGAGGATTTTCCGTTTGTACAAGTGTTTCAGTAAAAGTAACTTCAGTCATTCTTTTAGTCCTTATAGTACTTGATGATTATTGATCTCTGCTTGATTCCATCCTTGAAGGGAGGAGTAAAAGAAAATTCGTATTGCTTGAATGCCTACTATGACAAAAAAAAGCTGGCGGTCAGGATTCCTCAAAATGCAACTTTTCCAGTCTGCATAATCAATATGTGACGGAGTTGGGATGTTTTGTGGGTGGCTATGCCAAGTTCCTAAATAAACCGAGGTTCCGTTTGATTTTGAAAATGCCGAATCTACTTTCTTTTGATGTCCCGGATCTTTTAAGGTGAACCTATGCGTAGATCTGCAATCTTTTGGCATAGGCTCAGTTAAGTCTTCAATCCAGTACTGATTAGGGTTAGAGGAGCTTTGATTGCCAATCAGAACACCACATGCTTCTAGATCTTTTCTATCAAGTTGCTTATATCTCGTCCATGTTTGAATAACTTCATGGGAAATATAGAGTTCAAACTGTTTAGAGGGGAGCAAGTAATAATTTTCAATCATTGCAAAGATCACACCCACTATTTAGAAGAGGGAGAATTTCCAATGATTTTGAAAACTGTGTATATCGATCAGTTACCTGGAAACCAGCTTGGATAACATCAAAATCACTACCTTTCCAGCTCACTTTTGAAGAGCTGTGTAATTGGCCCATTAAAAACTTGATTGCTAAATTAGAAGTAATAAGAGCGGTTTGTAATGCACTTAAGTTGCTATAAGGTAAGAATGCATTTCCGCAACCCGCAAGATTTTTTGTAAGGTTTTGATTAGGTTTCAAAAAATTAAGGTTGGAACCTAGGCCTCGTGAAAAATCAATTGGATCAACATATGCACATCTTAAACAACCTTTTGAATCAGGAATATCTAGTACAGCATGTCCCCCAATTCCGTAACCTTCCACCCAGGTATTTATGACAGCAGTTTCAACTGAATTCTTAATACAGTAATCATGAAAAATACGTTCTTGTGTAGGTGAACCGATTGCGATAATGATGAGATCGAAAGTATTTAATATATTTTCATATCTTAGGCTTAGGAGTTCTGAAAACATAACCTGGACTTCTAGCCAAGGATATTTATTACTCAATTCTGTTTGTAAGCCCCAAGTCTTAGGCCAGCTAATATAGTGAGCTGCAAGAGTATGGCGGTATAAATTATCTAAAGAAAATGTCTCGGGATCTGAAAGTGTTATATGGCCGATACCTGTGGACGCAAGTTGATTAGCAATTTGGCTCCCAACCGATCCGCAACCTACAAGTAAAACTTTTTTGTTTTGGAGTTCCTGAATAGCTCCACTTCGTGGCATTACTCGTTCTTTATTAAATAAACGTACATTCATTGCCTTGAGTTCCCAGAACTCTAAATGCTCACGATTAAGAGGCAGACCTTTTTTGCTTTTAATATTATGTTTTAAATGAAAATGGATACCAAACCAAGTTTTACCTGAAGGTGTATCCGCATTAAATACAAGCCAAAAGGCATGGTGAACCGTACCGGGTTTGTCGGAGACTTTTTATTTAAGTTAGGCCACCTGACCTAACGGATTAATTTTATCATAGTACATTGCTTCAAAATCAAAAGGTGGCACATAACCTAGTGCACTATGTACACGCTCTTTATTGAACCAATCTACCCAATTTAATGTCGCAAGTTGTACATCCGCTAAACCTTGCCAATCTGCTTTTAAATATTCAATCACCTCTGTTTTGTATAAGCCATTCACTGTTTCAGCCAAAGCATTATCGTATGAATCACCGGTCGTACCGACTGATGCTCGTAAATTTGCTGCTTCTAAACGATTGGTATAGCGAATGGAAAGATATTGAACCCCTCTGTCACTATGGTGAATCACATTCTTTGGCATGTCTCGAGCATGTAACGCTTGCTCAAGTGCATCGAGCACCATATCTGTATTCATCCGTGTCGATACTTTCCATCCAACAATTGCTCGTGAGAAGACATCAATAATAAATGCAGTATAAACCCAGCCTGAATTTGTTTGAATATACGTGAAGTCAGCGACCCATAGCTGGTCAGGATGATCAGCACTAAAATTGCGTTTCACCAAGTCATCTGCTCGTTTTTGATCCTCTCGGCTACGGGTAGTTTGTTTATTCTTACCACGCCAAACACCTTGTATACCTAGTTTTTGCATCAATCGAGCAACTGTACAGCGAGCAATAACATAGCCTTCACGTTTCAATTTTTGCCAAACTTTACGCACACCATATCGACCTGAACTTTCCTTCCAAATTCGTTTAATTTGTTCAGCATGATGCAAGTCATGTAGATCTCGCTTTGCTCGATGTTCTGGGTTTTCAACGAAATCTAGTGTTCGATAATAGGTAGAAGCCGCGATCGGTAAAATCCTGCAAATCGCCTCAACACCATATAACGCCTTATTGTTATGGATGAAATCTACCATTATTTGTGTGGGCGGTCGAGCTCCGCCTGGGCGAAAAAAGCGGCTGCTTTACGTAGAATTTCGTTAGCACGTTGCAGTTCTTTATTTTCACGTTCGAGTTGTTTAATACGTTCTTGATCTGAAAGTTGCTGTACTTTAATTGGGTTTTGTTTATCTAAATATTTTTGATACCAAACACGTAGAGTTTCAGGAGTACAACCTATCTTGGGAGCAATAGCGGTGATCGCAGCCCAATTCGATGGATAATCTTTCTCGGATTCAATCAATAATTGAACCGCTCTTTCTCTGATTTCAGGGGTATATTTTACTTTTTTCATCGGGACATTCTCTCAGAAAGCTTGGTCTCCGACAAACCCGGTACGGTTCATGGTCTCGAGTTTGTCCGAGGGTACGGGTTAAAGACTCAAAAACATCCTGAGAAATAAACTTGAGTATTTCAAGATACCATTCTTCTAAGTCTGCACTCTGCCATGGGGCTGTGATGTGTGCTTAAAAAACAGGAGGGTTTAACTTGGTAAACTATACATACTCATTAGGAGTTTACCATGAGCAAGAAACAGAAGACTTACACCGCAGAATTTAAAGCTGAAGCCATAAAAGCCATTGAAGAGAACCAAGGTAATGTATCGGAATCCGCTAGACAACTTGGCATTTCAATGCAAACCCTTTCGAACTGGAATAACAAAGCAAAGGCTGGAACTTTAGCAGGCACAAAACAGTATTCGCCCGATCTAAACGCCTTACTCGAAGAAAATAAGAAGCTTAAACAACAGCTCAAAACAGCTGAAATGGAACGTGAATTTTTAAAAAAGGCAGCAGCGTACTTTGCCAAAGAAAGTCAGTGAGGTACGCCTATATGAAATCGCAAAGCCACTTATTTCCGATTATTTTAATGGCTCGATTACTTCGTGTATCCGTTTCTCGCTTTTATGATTGGCTAAAGCGAGGCATGAGTAAAAGATCAATTCAGCGAAATCAGCAGACAATTTTGGTCAAAATAGCCCATGAAGAAACCAAACAAAGCTATGGCTATGTTCGATTAACCAAGCATTTACAAGCGCAAAGTATCAAAATAAGTATGTATGCTGTGCGCCAAATAAAAAAATCAAATCAGTTGTATTGTAAGCGCCATAAGCGTTTCAAAAGAACCACGGACAGTGATCACAACCGTTCTATTTATGACAATTTACTCAAGCAACAGTTTTCAATGACGAAGCCTAATCTTGCGTGGTCGAGTGACATTACCTACATTTGGACGGCTGAGGGCTGGTTGTACTTGGCAGCTGTCAAAGATCTTTACACGAAACAGGTTGTTGGCTATAGCTTAAATGAGCGCATGACAGCCAAGCTTGTTTGTGATGCATTGAATATGGCTATTCGCAATCAGAAACCTGCTAAAGATCTCATTGTACATTCAGACAGAGGCAGCCAATATTGCAGTAATGAATATCGAAACTTACTTGAGAAATTTGATTTTCAGGGTTCAATGAGCAAAAAAGGCGACTGCTTCGATAATGCACCGATAGAGAGTTTCTGGGGCATACTCAAAAATGAACTAGTCCATCATCGCAACTACAAAACAAGGGAAGAAGCCAAAGCGGATATTACAAAATATATAGAGTTATTTTATAATCAGCGAAGAATTCAAAAAGGCTTGGATTTTAAGACACCAAATCAAATGGCAGAAGACTTTTATCGGTTAGCTGCCTAGAATCTCCCAAGTGAAAGTCTCCTGCTAATTCAGCACACATCACTGGGACTAACTTTTCTAAAGGAACAATACATCCAATTCCTTTAGGTTTACCACGGTTATTGATGTGATCATTAATTACTGAAAATTGAGGCTTTTGTTTAAATTCCTGAGGTATCCCAAAATGGCAAGCATTCAGTCCGTATTTAACACCTTTCTTGGGAGGAAGAATATTAAGAAGCTCAAATTCTCCTTTATCAGACAAGCATAAAAAGTCCTCATACTTCTGGTCTTGAATATGATTCCAGCCTGCCAAAAATTCTCGTAATAACTCTTCTTTATTCCATTTGGAATCAGATAAACATCTTTCTAATAAAGAAATATGCCGTTTTAAGGATTCTTCAAAGGCTCGTTCGGGTACCTCAAAATTGATAGACACCGAATCCGGAACATTTACGCATATTGAAGCCACATTTAAATTCTTATTCGCAAGTGTATGCGCGATTCGCCCATACTTATCAGGAGACTTTAGAAAAAAAGAAGGTAGAGCAGTAAGTTCTTCATCTTTTAGATGAATTAAGGTGATATCGTAACCCGCAACGGAACATTCGACACTCAGAGCCGGAAACAAACAGAACTCTGTTGCGGATACTTGGTATCCGCGGTCTGTCAGATGATTAATGATTGAAGAGTAGTTCATGCGCCTTGAGATGTCCCTACAGCTCCAGAGGTAGCGAATTGCACTTTTTGAGCATTGCTTGCACTATTGGTATTTACATTATTTGGAAAGTCATCACCAAATACTTTGACCAGTAAAGAGCATTGTTCAGCTTCATCTGATGTATCAATTACATCCTGCAATGTTGATCGTAAATTAGTGAATTGATTTCTAAATCTAGTGCCCGTATTTAGGCTACTACCATGAAAAATATCTCTAGATGGATAAACAGGAAGTTCTACTTTTACTTTCCATTGATCATCAGAGTGCAATTGAAAATAACAAGACCAATCCAGAATTGAATCAACTGTAGCTTTTAGTGCGAGTAAATCATTTGGAAATCCGTCTTCATCAATACTTGGTTTAAAGTTCTGTTTAATCATTACAGTTAGACCTATTGAATAGATCTTTCTACACACATCAGGACTAAACTTCAGGTTTCTCCAACGTTTGAGGTACCTTACCAATCTGCGAAATTGATGTAGTTTTTCTGTGGCGTATACGCCATATTGAGATGAGTCATTGACCCAGTCAATGAGTTCTTTTGGCGAGGATTCTGACCAAATTTTATGTTCATCAGCTGAGTCTTTTTTCCCCACTGCTAATTCATATCCTCCCCAGGAATTCTTTCTATACACTGGGATATCAATATGTAGATTCTTAAATTTATAATCAGCAGTAACACAAGGTTTTTTGATTTTAGCATTTTGAAATCCACGATCTTCCAGAATTTCTAAAATGACTTTTTTAGGAACTAATGGATCTGATGGAGATTCTTCATAATCAATAACTATGGCACGGTCAATATCAAAATCTTTGCCTGGTTCTTTGATTGTCGTATAAGTAGCAAGTGACCCTTGAACAAAGTTATCAATAACTGGATAACCTTTTTCTTTAAATTTAGCCTTGATTGTAGCTGTAATGCTATCGTCTTTTTCACGAGCATTTGAATACTCGGAATCATGACGGGTTAAATAGATTCGTTGATTAAACGTATTAAATTTATTTTGCAAACTCATGTGTTGCTCTCTCAAAATATAAGTTAATTTGGTACCCAGCCCCCCTAAAAAAACTGGGTAGAGAACAATTACTTAAAATTTTAAAAGCCATTAGCTCAGTTAATTTAATCTAAGACTTTGACTTTTTTGAACGTTTCGGAAACTTATATAAACCACCTTTTTGGTGATAAATACGTTTGCCGTTTCTGGTAATGAATCGTGTGTACACATATTCAATACCATCGTCGTTTGTAGACATAAGTGTACTCCTCACATAGGGCATGGTAATGTGAGTGCGACTTAGGAGTAGACAGGATTGTCCGTTGCGGAGGAGAGAGCTTTTACGTTAGAATCGAGACACCACATCACGAGGACTAACGTGAAAGACATCTATCCGTAATTATGGATAGCCAAGTCTTTGGTCCTGAAATCGCAGGGGCATATGCCCAAATCTGCCTTTCTCACGTTTACTAGCCGACCTTCGGGTCGGCTAAAATATTAAGAAGCCATAGAAAATCTCTCCATCTCTTCGATATCCGCTTTATAAAGCTGAGTGAAATCTTCTGGGTATAAGTTAAAGAAGGATGATAAATCTGGAATGACTTTTGACTTATCACCTTGGCAAAAATCCATCATTAATTTAGCAAAACGTTGAGGGTGCTCCCTTTCTAAGGAATAAGGCTCAGCTTTGCGGTAACCATACATACTCATTTGGCGCCATAATGTTGCCGATTGCCTGTCACTGATTTCTCCAATGTGTTTTGATTTCACAATTAGAGCCGCCATGGAGACTTTCCAGAACAACTTATGTGTTGCGTAAGTCTTAAGATTAGTTGTTTGTAACTGGCCTTGCACAGCCTCAGTTGGAATTAAAAACTCTGCAGCAAATTCATTCGCTTCTTCTTCCATGTCTATTGATGGAGCATATTTATGAAGAATTAAATGTCCTAACTCATGTGCTAAGGTAAAGCGAATTCGATCATTAGGCTGGTTTGCATTGAGGAAAATACATGGAGGGCTATTTTGAGTTTGTAAAGATACCCCATCAATGTGATCTTCTTCAAAATTACAATAGAAAATAAAGACCCCAGCTTTTTCAATGAGTCCAGTCAAATCTTCAATAGGGTTTAGTCCCAAATCCCATTCTTTACGAAGATTTAATGCAGCTTCAGCGGCTGAACTAACATTTATATGTATTTGATAACTTGGTAATGGTAAAGATGTTTCTAACTGACAAAACAAATCAAGTTTATCTAGATTTGAAGCTTTAATTGTCATTTCAGCATTGATTTGACTTAGGATTTTAGCTGTGGTTGAAGCTTTTTTTCGGTAAGCATGTAAACTAATTGGGGACACTTTAAAGTGGTCGTTTTGGTGAAAAAACCTTTCTGGGAAATTAAGGGTCTTTGCAATATTAAATTTTGTTTCATCAGAAGGCTTAATGTCGCCTTTCTCAATTTTGGATAAGGCAGCTTGAGTAATATTTCCCATTTTTTGGACAAGCTCAGTTTGGCTCATCCCTCTCAGGTCCCGAGCAATTCTTAACATGTCTGGATTAAATGTAGGCATATCTCCTCCCTGAATCAAAATTTTCTTTCGATTCATGCGGGTAAGATAGATGAAATATTGGGGTCTGTCAATTTTTTATAAAACTATAACTAAAACTAAAATTAGATCTATATCTTGTGTTAATTTTTTATTTATTTACTAAATATAGTGTTGGGTTGAAACATTTATTAATTTTTATAACATAGCTGACTGTTCACCTGCTATGGAATAATCATTTTTAAGTACTTTTTTCTTCAAACTTATTATCCATTTTCAAAATTGAGTTCTAAAGCTCTGGATACAGTATTACGGAATAACTTGTCGCATAGTTGTTTGTAATGTCGCATAGTTGTTTGTAAATCACAGCCACCTCCGACCAATGCAATTGCAGATGCAGTGTGGTGAGGAGCACGAAAAGGACGTTGCCCAAAATGGTGCGGGGCATTTGCCACAGAGTAAATACTCGCAACTTCCAAATTTTCTTGAGCATTGAGGGGTGGCAAAATAGAAGCTAAACGTGAGGCAAGCAAGGTTTTACCCGTACCTGGTGGACCTTTAAATAGTAATGAATGACCACCTGCGGCTGCAATTTCGAGTGCACGGCGAGGGCGAAGTTGCCCTTTCACATCTGCAAGATCAAATTGATATTGTAAGCTGTTGATATTTTCTCGTTGTGGTGCAGCACTGAGCTTGGTGTTGCCCAAAAAATGTGCACAAACTTCTTGAAGATGTTGAGCCCCATATACTTCGAAGTTTGGGAGTTGACTCGCTTCATCTAAGTTTGCAGTCGGAAGTAACATACGATGCTTGGCTTGCTGACAGGCCATTGCTATGGTCAATGCGCCAGAAATTGGGCGTAAATGACCATCAAGTGCTAATTCACCAATAAATTCAAACCCATCCGTACATTGTTCTGGTAATTGTCCTGATGCAATCAAAATACCCAGTGCAATGGGCAAATCTAGGCGAGACCCGTCTTTGGGTAAATCTGCTGGCGCTAAATTAATAGTTAAACGTTTGGTTGGAAACAAGAATCCACTATTGATAATTGCTGAACGAACACGATCTTTGCTTTCTCGGACAGCAGCTTCGGGTAAACCAACGATGGTCAAAGAGGGTAGCCCTGAACTGATATGAACTTCGACCTCGATTTGAGGCGCATGTAGCCCCAATAATCCCCTCGTATAAATTTTTGCAAAAGACATTTTATTGTTGTTCCATTGTGGTGCTTTATTTTTAATCATTTTGAGGTGCTTTTTGCACCGAGTTGGTGCTTATTTTTTGTTCTGCACCATTTCCTCTAAAGTTTTCATTTGTTGCTGTAATTCGGTTAGGCGCTGATTTGCTAAATTCAAAGCTGTTCTTTGGCGATCAAGCTCTTGCTTGGAAACCAGATCTAATTTTTCGATACTTTCATTTAACAATGCTCGCAAGTTTTTTTCCAAGTCTTTTTTAGGTTGATCAACTTGCTGCAAAATCGCTTGTAAAAGAGTTTCAATCATAAAGTGCTCAATAAGTTATGTATATTTGCTGCTCAGTGTACCATTGCTTGTTGGAATCCTCTAGCACTGCTGAGCAGCTTGGGATGTGACTGAGAAATCTAGTTAAATCTTGGCAAATGATGCTTATTTTCTATTGATGATCTACTTCTATTCGCTTAAATAGGTTATAAAGAAGCCATATGTCCAATATTTAAAAACCCCCAACCTTTGAATATTGGCATGAAAATTGAACATAAAACCTTACTGGTGAAAATAAGCCGAAGGAAAACACACATGAAGCTTGTAACTGCAATTGTTAAACCATTCAAGTTAGATGATGTGCGTGAAGCACTCTCTGATATTGGTGTTCAAGGGATTACCGTAACTGAAGTCAAAGGTTTCGGGCGTCAAAAAGGTCATACTGAATTGTACCGTGGTGCTGAGTATGTGGTTGATTTCTTACCGAAAGTAAAAATCGAAATCGCGATTAGCGATGAGATGGTTGATGCGGTTATTGAGTCAATCACTCGTGTCGCAAGCACTGGAAAAATTGGTGACGGGAAAATCTTTGTCACGAATTTAGAACAAGTTATCCGTATCCGTACGGGTGAGACTGGACCAGATGCTGTCTAAATTGGCACAAACTTTGCTGAGTTAGAAATTAAGAGAAATAGCTCACAAAATGAGGTTGGGGGACACGAATGAAAAAAATGCTTATGGCGCTTAGTTTATCTGGCGCACTCCTAGGTGGTTCGACTGTCGTATGGGCAGAAGAAGCTGCTTCAACTCCAGTTACAGAGCAAACTGTTGTTGTAACTGAGACAAATACAATACCGGAAGCTATTGAAGCTGAAGCTCCTGTTGAAGTGGCTGCGGAGCCTGAAGCAGAAGCAACATTGGATACGGGTGATACAGCTTGGATTCTTGTTTCAACGGCATTGGTTCTGTTAATGACAATTCCAGGCTTAGCGTTATTCTACGGTGGTATGGTTCGTAAAAAGAACGTACTGAGCACGATGGCACATAGCTTTGTTGCGGCTGCGGTAGTAAGTATCGCTTGGATCGTCATAGGTTATACATTAGCTTTCGGTGAAGGAAATGCCTTTATTGGTGGACTTGATAAGCTGATGCTGTCAGGCATAGGAACTGATGCGCTCAGCGGTTCAATTCCTGAGATTCTATTTGTTGTATTCCAAATGACTTTTGCGATTATTACGGTTGCGATCATTAGTGGTTCGATCGCTGAGCGTATGAAATTTGGAGCATTTGTTGCTTTCATCGCGATTTGGGTTGTTGTGGTATATGCACCGATTACTCACTGGGTATGGGGTGGCGGTTGGTTAGGCAATGATGGTGCTTTAGACTTTGCGGGTGGTACTGTCGTTCATATCAACTCTGGTGTTGCTGGTCTAGTTGCGGCTTATATGCTTGGAAAACGTATGGGGCTTGGTCGTGAATCTATGGCGCCTCATAACCTTGCGTTAACTGTTGTTGGTGCGAGCTTACTTTGGGTAGGTTGGTTTGGTTTCAACGGTGGTTCTGCATTGGGTGCAAATGGTTCAGCCTCTTATGCAATTGTTGTAACTCAAGTTGCGGCAGCGGCAGCGGCATTGTCTTGGTTAGTGGCTGAGAAAGTTGTTCGTGGTAAAGCTTCAGTTTTAGGTGCAGCTTCTGGTGCGGTTGCTGGTCTAGTCGTGATTACTCCAGCTGCAGGTTTCGTAACTGTAGGTGGCGCATTAATCATGGGTCTGATCGGTGGTGTTGTTTGCTTCTGGGGTATTACCGCATTGAAACGTACACTGAAAGCGGATGACTCTTTAGATGCATTTGGGTTACATGGTGTTGGTGGTATCGTTGGTGCGATCTTAACTGCTGTATTTGCAAGTGAATTCATCATGGGTGATGATGCTCCAGCAAATATGTTGACTCAATTATGGGTGCAAGTTGAAGGTGTATTAGCAACTATCGCGTATAGTGCAGTGATGACCTTCATTATCTTAAAAGTGATTGATCTTGCAATTGGTATCCGTGTGAGCAATGACGATGAACGTATGGGTCTTGACTTAAGTCAACATGGCGAACGCGTTGAATAATTAAAATTATTGATCTAAAAGCAGCTCCATAAGGAGCTGCTTTTTTATGCATTATAAAACAGCTCGAAGCCCCTAGTTCTGCAATCCAAGAAACTTTGCTACACTTAAGCAAAATGAGGAAATAATCGCACCCATATGCATTGTCCATTTTGTAACGCCGCTGATAGTAAAGTCATTGACTCCCGTTTGGCTGCCGAAGGCTGTCAGATTAGACGTCGCCGTGAATGTGTGGTTTGTGGTGAGCGTTTTACAACATTTGAAAGCTATGATGTTGTGATGCCACGTGTGTTAAAGTCAGATGGTAAAAGTGAGCCGTTTGATGAAGCAAAATTACGCCGTTCATTAATGCATGCGCTGCAAAAACGTCCTGTGACCCAAGAACAGATTGAAACGGTTCTCAGTGATATCCAATCGCAAATCCGTCGTCTCGGTGAACGTGATGTGAAATCGAGAATGATTGGTGAAATTGTAATGCAAGCATTGTTTGCATTGGATCATGTTGCTTATGTTCGGTTTGCCTCTGTTTATCAAGATTTCCAAGATGTTGAAGCTTTTCGCCATCAGATTGAGCAGATGCAACAACGTGAAAATGAAGTCTAAGTTAGAGAGATTATGTCTGAGTTAACCCCAAATCATTTATCTCAAGCGCAGTATTGGATGCAACGGGCAATTGATTTGGCTCGACTTGGGCAATATTCAACTAAACCCAATCCCAATGTAGGTTGTGTCATTGTCAAAGATGGGCAAATCTTAGGTGAAGGCTTTCATCCAAAAGCAGGTCAGCCGCATGCAGAAGTTTTTGCATTGCGCCAAGCGGGCGAAAATGCAAAAGATGCAACGGTCTATGTGACTTTAGAGCCTTGCGCACATTATGGTCGCACACCACCTTGCGCTGAGGCTTTAGTAAAGGCACAAGTGAAGAAGGTTGTGATTGCTTGTTCGGATCCGAATCCATTGGTTGCAGGTAAGGGTGTAAAGATCTTGCAGGATGCCGGGATAGAGGTTGAAACAGGTGTTTGTACCGAGAATGCAAAAGGTTTAAATCTAGGCTTTTTAAAAGCAATGTCTACAGGTTTACCTTATGTCCGTTTAAAAATTGCATCAAGTCTAGATGGGCGTACTGCGATGGCTTCTGGGGAGTCAAAATGGATTACAGGAACCTTGGCTCGACAAGATGTGCAACACTGGCGGGCGATCTCTGGTGCGGTGATTACAGGCATTCAAACGGTTTTAGCCGATGATTGTGAGCTGAATGTCCGAGTACTAGAGGGTGTTGATCTTTATACAGTGGTGCAGCCAAAGCGAATTATTTTAGATCGTCAGGGGCAATTGCCGCTTACAGCCAAGATTTTGAAAAATCCTGAAACCGTGATGGTGATGACACCATTTCGCCAACAACTTGCTGATTTAGGCGTGATACAATTGTCACTGCAACCTTTAAATCAATTATTGCAGACCCTTTCTCAACAATACCAAATATATGATGTATTGGTTGAGGCGGGCGCAACTTTATCGACTGCCTTTTTGCAACAAGGTTTGGTTGATGAAATGATTAGTTATGTTGCACCAACTTTACTTGGTCAATCTGCTCGCGCGATGTTCAATGCTGAATTTAGCAAAATGGCCGAACAACGACGATTTGAGTTGGTCGATGTAACCCAACTTGGGCAAGACATTCGCCTGAGATTGCTCCCTATCCAAGAGATGATATGAATCCAGAACCATCGGTTTATCACAAACGTCGCCATGCTGCCCGTACGACTGATGAATATCTTTTTCATCAGCTTGTTCCATATCTTGGGAATAAACGTCGTCTTTTGCACCTTATTTTAGAAGCGCTTGAGATTACTGGGACGTTGAATAGTAAGAAAAAGAATCCACCGATTTTTGCGGATTTCTTTGCCGGCAGTGGGGTGGTTTCTCGTTTGGCCCGTCAAAATGGTTATCGTGTGATTGCCAATGACTGGGAGCCGTATAGCCATGCGCTGAATCATGCGATTTTAGCTTGTGTTGATGCGCCAGCATTTAAAGAATTGGGTGGCTATCAAAAAGCCATTGATTATCTGAACCGTTTGCCTGAAGTGAAAGGCTGGGTTACACATAATTTGTGCCCACGAAATGATGATGTCTATGATCCTGCTCGTGATCGCTTGTTCTTTAAGCGTCGTAATGGGATGCGAATTGATGCGATTCGTCAGCAGATTGCAACTTGGCAAGCACAAGGTGCGATTAATGATGTTGAAATGAGTGCTTTACTCGCACCGTTACTCTACTCAGCGAGTTTTGTGAGCAACACCAGTGGGGTGTTTAAAAGCTTTCACCAAGGTTGGGGTGGGCGTACTCAAACTGCTTTGGAGCGAATCGAATCATTACTTTGGTTAACACCAAGCCGCTTCTGTGAAGTGGGTGATGCAAAACGTCCTGCCGCAGAAATGTGGTGTGTTGACTCTCAGCATTTGGCCAATCAAATGAGTGGCTTTGAAGTTGATGTTGCTTATCTCGATCCGCCTTATAATCAACATGCTTATAGCAGTAACTATCATGTCTTGAATGCGCTGACTTTATGGGATCAGGTTGATTTGCCTTCACCTGATACCAAAGGTTTCAAGAGCGGGATTGATCGTGCGTGGCGCAAAGAACGTCCAAGTCCTTATAATTCTTCCAAACATGCCAAAGATGCCTATGAAAAGTTATTGGAAACGATTAATGCCCGTTATATCTTGACCAGCTATTCGACTGATGGGAATATTGAGCCAAAAGATTTACTGACCGCCAATTTAAAACGTGGCAAGGTCACTTTGTTAACGCAAGATGTTCCTCGTTACCGTGTTAGTAAGCAGCGTCAGTCAGAGCGCGCACGCGTACTTGAATTTATTGTGATTACAGATACTCACGCAAAGTCTGGTCCGCCATTGCGGCAGTTACTTGGTCAGTTGTATCACTTTGCCGAATTGGGCGGTGTTGATACCACAGGAAATAGTACCCAACTTGCACTTTGGTAAGATAACAAAAACACCACTTTGCCATACAAAGTGGTGTTTTTTTATTTCATTCTCTTATTTAATCGGTTAATACAATAAATAGAATCGTTTTGTTAAATAACTCACTGTTTTTATGATAAATATCTTGTAATTTTTATTGTATTTCTAGATGGTGAAGCTTAATGTTTTTGAATTTATTTACTATGGTGTTTTATATTAATTTATAGATAAAACAAATAATTATGCATACTCTTTATGTGGTGGTTATTCGTTCTTTAAGTTTGATTTGGGTAGGGAGTAGTTTTATCAATCGTTCAAAAAACTATCAAAGATGATTGACCGAGTTTGAAAATAAATATAGTTTTCCGAGCTGAATTTAGGGTCTTGCCTATGAGTAGCGATGACCAAGAGAGGTTGTTATGAGTCGCTCGGAACCCACATTATTGGGGCAATGTGTAGCTGAATTTTTTGCTACCGCAATTTTTTTATCATTTGGTATCGGTGTGGTGGCTGCACTTAAACTTGCTGGAGCAGATTTAGGTCTGTGGGAAATCAGTATTGTTTGGGGCTTAGCAGTTGCCTTAGCGGTTTATTTATCGGCGGGTATTTCAGGTGCACATCTTAATCCAGCGGTGACCATAGCTTTGGCTTTATTTGCAGGCTTTGATAAACGCAAAGTTCCTTTTTATATCATTGCTCAAGTGGCGGGTGCTGCAACGGGTGCATTGATGGTATATGGACTGTATAGCAGTTTATTTTTAGACTTTGAACAGACGCATCACATGGTGCGTGGTAGTGTTGAAAGTCTAGAGTTAGCAGGAATCTTTTCGACTTATCCTCATCATTTACTGTCGCTTGGTCAGGCGTTTATGGTGGAAATGTTTATCACCATGCTATTACTTTGGTTAATCATGGCGATTGGTGATGATAGCAATGGTTTACCGCGTGGGCCTTTAGCACCAATTTTAGTTGGTCTATTGGTTGCCGTAATTGGAGCATCTTTTGGACCGCTGACAGGCTTTGCCATGAATCCTGCACGTGATTTTGGCCCGAAAATCGTTGCCTATTTTTCAGGATGGGGACCCGTTGCGTTTACGGGTGGACGAGATATTCCATATTTTATTGTTCCTATTCTTGCGCCAATTGTTGGGGCTTGCCTAGGAGTAGTGGGCTATAAATTGTTCTTTGGCCATTTCTTGCTTAGCAATAAAGTTGAAGAAAGTCGTTCTGGTGAAAAACAAATATCAGAAATGCAATAGTCGATCACTTCATCAATGCCAAGAGGGGGGTCAGAGGATCGCCCTTTTTATTCGCCTGAATTTGAACTAAGTGTGCCTTGTTATCTGGGTTTCTTTGCTTTAAGGTATTTGCTTTACTGCGATGCGTACTGCAATAAAGGTAGGTTAAAAGTCCCATGTTTACAGGCATTATTGAAAGTTTAGGTAAGGTAGAAAGCTTACAAAGTGTAGGTGGTGATGTTCGTCTGCGTATTCAGACTGATTTAGACATGTCTGATGTGCATTTGGGCGATTCAATTGCCACCAATGGGATTTGTCTCACTGTGATTGAGTGGGGAGATCACTGGTATGCAGCCGATGTTTCTCGTGAGAGTTTAAACCGTACCACACTGGGTCAATGGAAAGTTGGTCAAGCAGTCAACGTGGAAAAAGCCATGTTGCCGACGACACGTTTTGGTGGGCATATTGTGAGTGGTCACGTTGACGGTTTAGGCGAGATTACGCTGGTTCGTGAAGATGCGCGTTCCCTCTATTTTGAAGTTACAGCACCTGTTGAACTTGCAAAATATTTGGCAGAAAAGGGGTCTGTGACGGTAGATGGAATTAGCCTGACCATTAATCACCTACGTGGCAATATTTTGAGTTTAAACTTGATTCCGCATACTGCAGAACGGACTAACATTGGAACATGGCAAGTGGGCACTAAAGTGAATTTGGAAGTTGATGTACTTGCGCGTTACATTGAGCGTTTGTTGTTAGGTGATAAGGCTGCTGAGCAAAAAGCTGAATCGAATATTAGTATGGCTTTTTTAGCTGAAAATGGATTTTTAAAATAAAAATCTAGCTAATTAAAAAGCCCAGTTTCGCTGGGCTTTTTAATATTTACTGGTCGTTAGAAAATTCACTATTTTTCAAGATGTATTCGATTTCGTCTTGCGCCAGTGCATGTAGTTTAGCTCTGAATACAGTCACGGCTTGTTCAATTAAACTTTCGGCTTCTAATTCGAGTCGAACACGAACACTTTCTAATTCTGAAAGAATTTGCTGGTCATCAATTGTGAGGCGTTGTCCTTGAGCATAATCAATACTTGGTTGTTCAGGATTGCTTTGATAACGTTCCGTTTGTGCAACGATTTCTTGATCAATATGTTCACGTAACGCCAAGAGATTTTCAGTTTGTTGTTGAAACTGTCGTGCTTCATCTGCTTGAAGTTGGGCTGCGTAGGCTGCTTCAGCAGCACGTTTCTCAGCTAAGGCTTTTTCTAAAGCAAGTTGTTTACGGATACGGGCTTGTTCAATCAACTCTGCTTTAAGATCAGCATAGGCTTGATCAATGCGTTGCTGTGAACGCATTTCAGCTTGTTCTTCTTGCTGACGCCAAGTTTGAATGGCGGTTTGTGGTAATAGCAGATCACAAATGCGTGCTAAATCATCCTGATAGGTTTGACGTACAGCCTCAGGGGTATTTAACCAGCGTTTTTTAAAATCTTGACCTACATTTAATGCCACACCACACTCCTCAAATGATACGCTTGTTTGTCGATTTATAATTTAAAAGTTCGAGGCTCGATACCTAAACGACGATACGTTTTAAATTTTTCTCGTCCAAGTTGCTTCGCAGTTTCATTATTCTCGATAATTTCGATAATGTGGCGAAAATCTTGAATTTGTTCAAGTGCATGATTGTTAAAATTAAACACGATCCAATCATTGGATGGCGGTAATTGTTCTGAAATACAGACGGGACTATGGCTTTGGTCGATGCCATGTGGAATAAAGCTGTTGGGATCAAAACTCCATAATTTGTCATCAAGCTCATTTTGGATCTCTGAATCAGTACAATACCACCAAATTTGTGGATGCTGATTCAGAATCTTTCGGCATAAACGGCAAGCACTTTCGACTTGCCGTTCGGTACTCTTTTCAAAGAGATAAAAGCTGACTTGTGTCATGTGTTAGTTTTTCGCTTCAACACGATTTGCTAAAAACTGCATCAGTAAAGGGACTGGACGTCCTGTCGCACCTTTGGCTGCACCTGATAACCATGCAGTACCAGCCACGTCCAAATGTGCCCAGCGATAGTCACGGGTAAAACGCTCAAGGAAACATGCGGCTGTGATTGCACCACCATGAGGACCACCAATGTTGGCAATATCGGCAAATGGAGAGTCGAGTAATTCTTGATAGTCTTCCATGACTGGCATACGCCATACACGATCGTGTGACTGTTCACCAGCTTGTTGTAATGCTTGGGCAAGCTCATCATCTGGTGTAAATAAGCCACTCACGACTTTACCTAATGCAACAACACATGCACCTGTGAGTGTCGCAATATCAATCACCAACGCAGGATTAAAACGTTTTACATAAGTTAAGGTGTCACATAGAACTAAACGACCTTCTGCATCGGTATTGAGGATTTCAACCGTTTGACCACTCATCGTCGTGACAATGTCTCCGGGACGAGTGGCGCCACCTGAGGGCATATTCTCTGCTGCTGCAATTGCACCCACCACATGAATTGGCAACTGCACTTCACAAAGTGCTTGCATGGTGCCAAGTACGGATGCTGCACCGCACATATCGAATTTCATTTCGTCCATGCCTAAGCCGGGTTTCAGTGAAATACCGCCAGTGTCAAACGTTACACCTTTACCAACAAGAACGACAGGTGCTTGTTCAATTTTTGCATTATATTCTAGCGTGATGATTCGCCCTGGACGGTCTGAACCTTTGCTAACGGCAAGAAATGCATGCATGCCCAAGTCAGCCATCTGTTGTTCATCCAGTACCGTTACTTTTAAACGGTCTGGATATTGTGCTGCAAGAGAAAGTGCTTGATCTGCTAGATATTCAGGAAAACAAATATTCCCAGGGCGATTGCCTAAGTCTCGAGCATAGCTTTGGCCAGATTGAACTGCATGAATCAGATTGAGTTGGGCATCATCTAAAGTTGTCTGGCTCGCAATCAGGTGGATAGTTTCGAGTACAAACGCATTCTTTTTTGATTTGAACTCGTCATAGCCATAAGCAGCCTGAGTCAAGCTTAAAGCAAATAGTGAATGAAGTTCTGCTGGTAGTGCGGATAAATCAACACTAATTTGTTTAAATTTATTTTGTGATGATTTGATAATCGTTTGTGCAAGTTTTGCTAATTTGGTTGCTTTGAGCTCAGTGGCATTTCCAAGTCCGAGTAGTTGGGTGTTACTGTGCTCCGCAACTTTTGCAATTAAAGCTAAGCTTTCATTAAAACTTGCTTTAAAGTGAGTTGCGGTTAAGACTTCTTCTAATTGACTGATTTGGTAGGAGTTTAGATTGGTTTGTAGTTGTTCTGAATCCACCAAAATCCATAAAGATTCACTTGCTGTTTGTGTTGGAAAGGCATGATCAAGAGTAAATTTCATTGTTTGTTTAGAACCTAATCGGTAAAAAATAAAGATAATCTCATTAAACACTTTCAGATATGAGGTTGCAATCCGCAACATGCGATAGGTTTTATATTTTTAACATTCGGGTAAACTAGCGATACCCCTCGATTGGTTTTTTTGGAAGCATTACTTTGATTATTCGACGTTACCTCGTCAAACAAGTGGTGTCCACCTCTTTGGTTGTGACGGCCTTGCTCACTTTGATTATTATGGGTGGGCAGCTCATCAAAATTTTTGGGCGTGCTGCACAAGGTCGTCTCGATGGTGGCGTGCTACTCAGTATTATTGCTTATCGTCTACCTGAGTTCTTAACGCTGATTTTACCTTTGGGCTTTTTCATTGGTTTAATGTTGGTGTTTGGTCGTTTGTATGTCGATCATGAAATGGCGGTATTAAATGGCAGTGGGGTGAGCCGTAATCAGTTAACACGTTTGTTATTACCGATGACTGCTGTATTTTTGATTGTACAGGCGGTACTCATGTGCTGGGGGGCTTCAGCGGGCATAAGAGGTTATCAAAGCTTGATGCAAACTCAAGCGGTACGAGCTGGCTTTGATTTGGTGCGACCCAAAGAGTTTATTTCTTCTGGTTCCTATACTATTTATGCTGGCTCTCTTTCAGAAGATCGAAAAAACTTAAAAGATATCTTTTACTATTATAAATCAGATCGTGAAGACAAGCCTGATCAAATGATTCTGGCGAAAGAGGCTACACGAGTTGAAATTGAAAATGATACTGCGAGTGTTGTCGACTTAGTGCAAGGTCGCCGTTACGAGATTTATCCCAATCAGCCAAGATATACGCAAGCCGAGTTTCAATCTTATCGTTTACGTTTAGAAAATGACAAAGATGTCAACTTTGAAAGCGAAGATGTTGAAGCTTTATCGATGTCGAAGTTGTGGCAAAAGCGTGATGATTTCGTGGTAAGAGGAGAGTTAGGATGGCGTATCTTTGGTCCTTTCGTAATGGTCGTGGCGTTATTCCTTGCGGTCGCGCTCTCTGAAGTGAGTCCACGTCAAGGGCGATATTATCGTCTGATTCCCGCTATCTTTATTTTTGCCAGTTTAATCGTACTAATGATTGCGATTAAAACGCGTATTAGTAAAGAAGAGCTAGATATTTGGGCTTATCCTGCAGTGTTGTTGATTTATGGTATTGCGGCTGCCCTGTTTACGCGTAAACAAAAATTAGCACCTAAAATTAAGAAAAGTATGCAACGAGTGGGGTTGTGATGTTAGCACGTCGAATAGTCGCCAAACATGTAACAAAAACCACGGTACTGGCAATGCTCGGTACGACGTTGGTGCTGTCTTTTTTACAAGTCCTATTTACCTATCTGGGTGAGTTGGGCTCATTAAAGCCAAACTATAATGCGTGGCAAGCATTCCTGTATGTGTTATGGGGTGCACCGCGTTATTTATATGAAATTTTACCTGTCGCTGCTTTGATTGGCTCTGTTTTGGGGTTGGGTGCACTGGCTTCTAATAGCGAACTGATCGTCATGCGTTCGGTCGGGATCAGTCTCTGGCGAATCGTGGGTTGGGTGATGCGGTCAGCTTTATTACTGATTGTTTTATCCTTTACATTGAGTGAATGGGTGATCCCTTATACCAATGAAAAGGCCCAAAGTATTAAAAAACAACGAAGCGTCGCTGCACTAGGTGAAGTTAAAGGTTATTGGTCGAGAGAAGGGCAGCGTTTTACCTATATTGATTATGCTAACTCGCAAGGTCAGTTGCGTAATATCCAATCCATTGATTTTGACGAAAACTACCGTTTACAGTCTTTTGTTACAGCTGAACAAGGGAATTTTGTTAAAGATGGACAGTGGACGCTTGAGCAATCTCATCAGATTGATTTATTGCCTCAAGGGAATGCGATTAAAACAGATCATGCCAACCAAGCACTGGCATTGGCATTGCAACCAAAATATGTCCATATGGTAACGATAGATCCTGAAGATTTATCTCCTACTCAGTTGATCAGTTTTATGCGTTATATGGAGGAATATAGCCAAGTGCCTAAAACCTATGAATTGGCATTTTGGCAGAAAGTGGCCTCACCATTTGCCTTGATTGCTTTGGTGTTGATCGCATGTTCGTTTATTTTTGGTCCCTTACGTCAACAATCTATGGGATTTAGATTGGTGATTGCGCTCTTTACGGGACTCGGTTTTTTCTATCTACAAGATTTTATGGGATACGCGAGTTTGGTTTATGCACCGTCACCTGCATGGTTTGTACTACTGCCAGTGGTGCTGATGTTTATGATCGGAAGCTATTTATTGTACCGAGCAAGATAGCGAGTTGATCGATATGCCTGCTCTATCGCGAACATTGGTGAAAGCCATCGTTAAGATCATAGAGAATTGATGTAAATTTCGGTAAACTATGCCGATCAAATGATAGACAAACAGAGAGTCCATTATGACGGATGCAAATGCTGGCAAAATTCCTCACGTTCTTGTAATTATGGATGGTGTAGGACATCGTGAAGCAGTTGAAGATAATGCGTATTTAGCTGCGCAAACCCCAAATTTGACTGCGATGAAAGCCAAGCATCCGAATAGTTTAATTTCTGGCTCTGGAGAAGATGTTGGTCTTCCTGATGGGCAAATGGGTAACTCTGAAGTGGGGCATATGAATCTTGGTGCGGGTCGCGTGCTATATCAAGATTTTACTCGTATTACAAAAGATATCCGTACAGGGGATTTCTTTGAGCATGAAGTATTGGTGGATGCGGTTGAGAAAGCCAAGGCCGCCAATGGTGCAGTTCATGTGATGGGTCTACTCTCAGAGGGTGGTGTACATTCACATGAAGATCATATCGTTGCGATGTGTGAGCTTGCACTAAAACGTGGGGCAACGGTGTATTTACATGCATTCCTTGATGGGCGTGATACACCGCCACGTAGTGCTCAACCGTCATTAGAAAAATTAGATGCTTTATTTGCTCAATACCCAAATCAAGGACGTATTGTGTCAATGATTGGTCGCTATTTTGCGATGGATCGTGACAATCGTTGGAATCGTGTCGAAGAAGCCTACCGTTTGATGACCGAAGGTGAGGCTATCCGAGTGGCAAATTCAGCAGTTGACGGGCTAGAACAGGCCTATGCTGCTGAAGAAAATGACGAATTTGTCAAAGCAACACGTATCGGCGAGATTGTTAAAGTACAAGATGGCGATAGCCTCGTATTTATGAATTTCCGTGCCGATCGTGCACGAGAAATTACCCGTGCCTTTGTGGAAAAAGATTTTGCGGGTTTTGAACGTAAGGTTGTTCCACAACTCTCAAAATTCGTCATGTTGACACGTTATCAAGCTAGTATTGATGCACCAATTGCGTATATGCCAGAAGAATTAAAAAATTCGATTGGTGAATATTTATCGAGCTTAGGTAAGACCCAATTGCGTATTGCTGAAACTGAAAAATATGCACATGTGACTTTCTTCTTTAGCGGTGGACGTGAAGATGAGTATGTGGGCGAGAAGCGGATTTTGATTCCGTCTCCGAATGTTGCGACCTACGATTTAAAACCTGAAATGAGTGCGATTGAAGTGACGGATGAATTGGTCAATGCAATTAACTCAGGCGAATTTGATCTATTGGTGGTGAATTATGCCAATGGAGATATGGTTGGGCATACAGGTGTGTTTGATGCCGCGGTGAAAGCAGTAGAAACAGTCGATACCTGCCTCGGACGTGTTTATGATGCGGTGATGGCAAACAAAGGGCATATGTTAATTACGGCGGATCATGGTAATGTAGAGCAAATGCAAGACTATGACAGCGGTCAAGTACATACTCAGCATACAACTGAACTTGTTCCATTTATTTATGTTGGCCCTACTCAAGCAACCATTGCTGAAGGTGGTGTATTGGCAGATGTTGCACCAACATTATTACATTTGATGAATATCCCTGTACCGCAAGAGATGCAAGGAAAAAATCTAATTACTTTACAATAAGGTGAGAGAATGACCCCACGCAACAACATTTATCGCGCTGTATTTGCCAGTTTGTTGTTGTGTTGGGGGCATACGCTTGTTGCTGCACCATTATCGGGATGGGGGGAGAATCCACCATCACGAAGTGCTGAAGTACCAATAGAATCAATTCAACAGTTTGTGCAGATCTATGGCATTGTCCGAGACAATTATGTTGAAAAAAAATCAGATGATGCATTATTTCAGCAATCGATCAAAGGCCTAGTCAGTGGCTTAGATCCCTATTCACGCTATCTGTCAGCTGAAGAATATCGTCAGTTGATCCAATATACGGAAGGCGACTTAGCTTCAGTTGATTTCAATCTAGGTTTTGATCAGCATAGCAAATTATGGAAAGTTCAAGATCTCAAAACAGGGTCGGATTCAAATAAGTTAGGTCTGAAAAATGGACAGGCGATTCTTAAAATTGATAATCAAGAATTAAAAAGTTTAAATCAAGATCAAGTACAAGGTTTGCTGTATGGTTCGATTGGTAGCACAGTACAGATATTACCAGAGAACACCACAAGTACTGTGATTTTGGTGAGAAATAAAAAAGTAGAAACAGATATCGAGCCAGTATTGCTATCTAATCAAGTGCTAGTGCTTAAAGTTAAAGTTTTTCAACAAGATACAGCTAATGAGATTAAGCGACTAATTGAAGAATTTGGTTCACCAAGATTGAAAGCAGTGGTCTTGGACTTAAGAAATAATCCAGGTGGTCTCCTTTCTGCTGCGGTTGAATCTGCGGACTTATTTTTAAATCAGGGCTTGATTGTTACCACAAAGAGTCGTTCTGAAGGTGGTCAACAATTTCAAGCTTTGCCATCGAAGGAGTTTCAAAATCTGAAACTAGGCGTGTTGATTAATCGGCGTTCAGCTTCGGCAGCGGAAGTTTTTGCAGCCGCCTTAAAAGAGCATAAACGTGCATGGGTTGTTGGGGAAACCAGTTATGGCAAGGGCGTGGTGCAAAAGCTATTTCCGCTACCCAATGGCGCTGCTTTGCAAATGACGGTTTCACATTATTACACCCCCAATGGTTTAATGATTGAGGGGCAAGGAATTCAACCAAATCAGAGCTATGCTTTGCAGCCAGAAATGAAAGAGGAATATTACTTAGATCATATGTAAGCGTCCGCTGAATCCCATACCTATTTTTTAATTCGATTTAGGTTTCCAGCAGTGCGGCAGCAATTCTTCAATTTGGGTCACTTTGTGTGTCGGTAACCTTTTCAGCACATCACTTAAATAGGCATACGGATCCAAGCCATTCAGCTTTGCTGACTGGATTAAAGTCATGATGTTTGCCGCTCGCTGACCACTGCGCAGCGAACCTGCAAACAGCCAGTTCTTGCGTCCCAACGCCCAGGGACGCATCTGATTCTCTACCCAATTGTTGCATATCGGTAGATTGCCATCATCCAGATAGCGGCTTAAGGCTGGCCAACGCTTCAGAGTGTAATTGATAGCCTTGGCGGTGGGAGAACTCGATGGCACTGTCAGATGATGTTGGTTGAGCCATTCATATAGTTGTTGCATCACTGGTTGACTATGCTGTTGTCGGTATTCGCGGCGGTCTTCCGCTGTACCATCGGTCTTTTTCCTGAGTTCTGCTTCTATCGCATACAGTTTCTGAATCAGCACTAAGGCCTGTTCAGCAACCTGACTTTTCCCAGTTACATGCAGTTCATGGAATTTACGACGTGCATGGGCCATGCACCCCACCTCAATCACCTGGCCTGATTTAAAACGTGCTTTATAACCACTGTAATCATCACAGACTAGATAGCCCTGCCAGCCTTTCAAGAACTCTTCAGCATGCTGGCCTGAACGACTATCCTGAAAGTCATAGATCACCGCCTGAACTGGATTATACTGTGTGGTGGCATAGGCCCAGACATAACCTTTCTTCGGTTTTTTATTATTCTCACCCATCCGCATGATGGTGACCGGTGTTTCATCTGCATGCAGCACCCGCTGTTGCAGCACCACCTCTTTTAAGGCATTGGCCAGAGGTTCCAGTTCTACACCGCAGCGACCTATCCAGTCAGATAAAGTGGATCTGGAAAGTTCGATGCCCGCCCGCTGATAGATCAGGCGTTGACGGTACAGCGGCAAATGATCGGCATACTTCGATACCAGCACATGGCTGAGCAATTCAGGTGAAGCAATGCCTTTATCAATCACATAGGCGGGCATCGCTTGCTGAGTTAGAGTGTCACACTGATCACAGACCCATTTACCACGCACATGCTGTTCCTTATAGAACTGTGCCGGTCTGAAATGCAGTTTTTCACTGACATCTTCGCCGATACGACGGAGTTGGCAGCCACAAGCACATTGGGTTGATGCAGGTTCATGCTCAATACGGATGGTGTGTAGATGATCTGGCAGTGGTCGACGTTTAGGTTTATTGGTTTTGGCTTTCTGTGTCGCTGCATTGGTTTTATCTGCATTTAGCCGTTCCAGTTCTAGATCAACCGCGGCAATATCTTCTTCAACCGCTTCATCCCACAGATGGATTTGTTTTGCCGTTAAGTGTTCATTCTTTTGGGCGAATTTGTGCTTTTTAAACAGCGCCAGTTCATGCTCGTATTTTTGATTGAGAATAGAAAGATGTTGAACTTTGGCATCCAATTGTTGGTTTGATTGTGCTAGAGACTGATGCTGCAGCGCCAACTGCCTGGTGAATTCCAGCAGTTGTTCATGGGTCAGTTGGCTTAAGTCAGGCAGCGTATTCATGACCGCAGTATGCCTGAGGTCATGAGAAGAATGAAATAGAACGTTTGGAGAATAGCAGAATGGTCGAGCCTGGTTTAAAGCATCGTCACCACCTGCTGTCGTCCAATGCGCTGCCAGGGCAAACCTTGGATCAGTGCCTGTAACTGTTCCGGGCTGAGGGCCACGGTTTCACCTTGGTGAACTTGAGCCCAGTGAAATTTGCCCTGTTCCAGCCGCCGGGCACACAGCCAGATGCCCAATCCATCATGTACCAGCACTTTCATGCGATGGCCACGTTTATTACAGAACAGGTAAGCACAATGCGGTTTGATGTAGCCAAAGGCTCTCACCACCTGAGCCATGGTCGTATCCATACCTGCACGCATGTCCATGGGCTGAGTAGACAACCAGATTTCATCAATGCGGATCATGTTGCAAGTGCCTTGAGTAATTCTGCCAAGGCAGGTATTTCTGATGTCTGCCATTTTAGCTGAATATCATTATTCGTATGAGGCACGGTGATACACAACGTGATCCTCTCATCAATAGGTTGGCTGATTGCAGCAGTGTAAGGCAAAGCAATAAATGCTGGATTCACATGAGTAGGATCCTGCACGGCACCCTCATGATGGCTGAAGATCCTGATCCAACGACTGACAAGGTTGGCATTAATACTATGTTGCAGTGCGACCGAAGCGATCGAGGTATTAGGATTTTTGCAGGCATTGACAATACTGAGTTTGAATTCTTTGCTGTATTTTCGGCGTTTTTTAGCAACAGGAGGTGTTGCTGAATATATATCCATGTTCATGGATTAAGTCCCCACTTGTTTTTAGGTGGGAACTAAATTAAGGCTTATAGGATCGCTTGGTAAGGCTGTGTTAGCCGGATGCTTACGATCATATTTCAGATTTAGTGCTAAAAAGCAGACTTTAGAACTAAAAAAACCTCGATCCATAGATCGAGGTTTTTTTAGTTAGGTGTCATCTTCTTCAGTATCTAATCCGAATTTTTTCAAACGATAACGCAAGGAACGGAAGGTCATTCCGAGTTTCTTCGCGGCGAGCGTTCGATTCCAATGGGTTAGATTTAATGCATTAAGTAGCACTTCTTTTTCAATATTTTCTAAATAACGCTCTAAACCTTCAGGTGGAAGTTTTTTCGAACTTGTGCTTGGGCTGGTGTATTGTGGCTGCTCAACTTCTTCTTGGCTATAAGATGGCGCTGATGGCATTGAAATTGGACTGCGTAATGGCGCTGTTTGTAAGTGCGCTAAATCAATCGTTTCATCATCGCTGAGCGTGATTGCACGTTCAATAATATTGCGTAGTTCGCGCACATTACCAGGAAAATATTGTTGTAATAAAAATTGCTCTGCACGAGACGATAACGTCTTGGCAGGCAGTTCCCATTCTTGGCAAATTCTTTGGATAAAATGATTCGCTAATAACAGGATGTCCTGTCCACGTTCACGTAATGGTGGGAGTACAATATCCATAACGTGGATACGGAAAAATAAATCCTGTCGGAATCGTCCTTGCTGAACCAGTAGCTCAAGATCTTGGTGACTGGCACTAATCACACGGAAATCGACATCAATTTCTTGGTCTGAGCCTACAGGGCGGATTTTCTTTTCTTGCACTGCACGCAATAATTTTACTTGCATGTTGAGTGGCAGTTCAGCGATTTCATCGAGAAATAAACTACCGCCATGTGCTGATAAAATTAAACCTTGTTTATCTTGGGTCGCCCCAGTGAAACTGCCTTTTTTGTGCCCGAAAAGCTCGCTTTCCATCAGTTCTGTTGGAATTGCACCGCAGTTTATGGCAATAAAAGGCCCTTCACTACGATTACTTAAGCGGTGAACCAAGTTGGCAACAACTTCTTTTCCAGTTCCCGACTCCCCGGTGATAAAGACAGGCGCTTGTGATCGCGCGATTTTCTTTAATGCAATGCGCAGTTGTTGAATTGGCGCAGAACGTCCGATCAGTAGTTTATTTTCTAGGGCTGTTTCAGCCGCTTCTTGCTCAGGTCGTGGTCGATTCAATGCTTTTTGAATCAATTGATCCAAATGCACTTGGTTGACTGGTTTGCTAACGAAGTCAAATGCCCCAGCTTTTAATGCTGCAATCGCAATGTCCATATTGCCATAGGCTGTCAGCACAGCGATCGGAGTATTTGGGTAATTTTGGGTGACATGTTGGACGAGATCTAAACCGTTGCCGTCTGGAAGATTTAAATCAGTTAAACATGCATCATATTGAAATTCAGTAAAGAATTTTTTTGCTTGCTCTACACGATAAGCCAAATGTGTCTTAATTCCCATACGCGCAAGTGTCATTTGCATGAGAAGACACAAGTCCTCTTCGTCGTCTACGAGCAAGACGAGTGGTTGTTTAGTTGCCATTTCCCCGAAAAACCTAATCTAATCAATTAATTATTGAGCATTCAATCCTGAAGCATGCTCCTTGTTGTCGCTCTACATAAGTGAGCTTTGCATGATTCGCCTCACAGAAACTATGAGACAAATACAATCCTAAACCAGTTCCTTTGATTTCGGTACTAAAAAATGGTTTAAACAGTTGAGAAAGGTCTCTTTTTGCTACCCCTAAACCAAAATCGATAACATCAATTCGAACTTTAGTCTCTTCAGCGTGTACTTTAATTTCGATATAAGGTATATCCGATGCGTTGTGTCTTAATGCATTTCTCACCAAATTGATCAGCACTTGGCGCAACTGTTTGTCATCAAATAAGATTTGAATATTCTCTGAAAGCTCTAATTGGATCATGTGTTTGACATCGACTAGATCCTCTTCAAATAAACTTTCAAAGAACTCCATAAGATGAATATTTTGTGGTTCAGTCGGTTTATTGCGTGCCATTGCCAAAGTATCTTCTACAATCCGATCGATACGTTTTGCTTGTTTACGAATCATACGAGTGAGCATTTGTTGTTGATGCGCATCGCTTTCATTAAACAGCTCATTGGCTTGCACAATCGCGGCTAAAGGATTGCGAATTTCATGTGCAATACTGGCAGAAAGTTGTCCGAGCGCTGCGAGTTTAAGTTGTTGTACACGCTGAGTTAATTTCTGAGCATCTTTGAGAATTAATAAAACTAATGCTTGTTCAGGTACGACCAAATGTTTGACACGTACATGTACGGTATACAAACTTTGTTGTGACTCAAAAGTGAACTCTTCACCATCTTCTAGGTCACTGAATTTGATCAGTTCAAATAGATCGGGTTGCCATTTGATTAAGGGCGTTTTTTCATGGGAAACAGGTAAATGAATGCCTAATAATGTATTGGCAGCAGGATTGGTTAAAACAATATGATTACTTTCATCTAAAACTAGATATCCATCCTCAATTTGCTCCAAGATATAACGGTTAATATTTTGGAGTTGATGAATTTCAATGGATTGATGAAAAGTAAGGGCTTCTAAAATTTAAAAACGCTGTACTGCAATACGCCCTATGGCATATACCACCAAGAATAAAAATACCAACAGCAGGCTATTACTGAGATGGTTTAAATTGTTGTAGTCAAATAAATTTCCCAGAAAACGCTGATACACAATCATGATAACAGCGAGCAGCGTTACTACTAGAGAAAGCTGAGCATTCAATAAAATTGCCGAGGCAAAAATAATAATGACATAAAGCAAACTGAGCTGTAAGTTTGGCCCACCTGTTGCAAAGGTAATGGTACTTAAACAGATGACATCGACGAGAAAGATCGCAATCAGCTGTTTATTCACGTGAGCCGGAAATAATTTAAGAAATAAAAGCTGACTGACATTTAATGCAATATAGACAATCAGCGTATAAGAATACAATGTTGGGTAAAGATAATTGGTGGTCAGTTGCTCAGCAGTTAACAAGAAAATGAGCAATAGGCAAACGGAAATAATGAGGCGATATCCGCTATACCACATCCCAAGCTGGTAAATGGTTTGTGACACCGAAGATGCAACTTTTCCCAACATAGGCAATTCACAACGGTTTTAAGGTTTGATCAGTCCATAACGAATCGCAAGATGGGTCAGTTTGACATCACTGTCAATTGCCAATTTCTCAAAAATACGATAACGGTAGGTATTTACGGTTTTTACACTAACAAAAAGTTTATCAGCAATCTCTTGAGCACTTATACAGTTTACAACCATCATTGCCACTTGCATCTCACGTTCAGACAATGCATCAAAAGGAGATTGTTGTGTATCAGATAAATATGAGCTGGCAAGCTGTTCAGCAATATCAGCACTGAAATATTTACCACCGAGCATGACTTTATTAATGGCTCGAACCATTTCAGCAATCGGTGCGCCTTTGGTGATATAGCCTTTTGCACCCGCTTTTAAAAGTAATGATGGATAGGGTTCTTCAGCCAAACCGCTCACCGCAATTACTTTGGTATCAGGTGCGGTTTGTAACAAACGTCTTGTGGTTTCAACACCACCAATACCCGGCATGTTGACATCGAGCAGAACAACTTGAGGATGTTTCTGACGGACTAAAGCAATTGCTTCTTCGCCAGACTCAGCTTGTCCTACAACCTCAACATCGGGGTGGTCTTCTAACATACGACAAATACCAGTGCGTACGAGTTCATGATCATCAACAACGAGAACAGTGATCAAGAAGACCTCCTTTTTATCAAAAAATTGGTTTTTTGTTACATAAAGCAAAATTAGCTTGCAATGAAATGACAAAATTAGCAATGCTATTCTTCATTTTTAGAGAATAGTTGTACACAATTGTGTCTATAAAAGCTTTACCCAATATGCTCAAATGTAAGGCATAATGATAGTAAGCGCAAATGTGCAGCACCTTGAGTTGAGTATTGTGTCGTGAAAAATGCTAAAAAATCTGTCATGCATGTATTAGGCATGTCAATCTTGTTGGCGTGGAGTTCAACAAGTTTTGCTGAGTTAGTGGTCAATAATAATTCAGCAATTTCGGGTAATAATGGTTCAGCCTCAATGAGCTGGTCGGCGAATGACGCCAGTCAATTGATGAATGATGATGAGCCATTAGATTTGAGCCCAGTAGGTTCGACCTCGGTGACCACAACGTTACGTAGTGGTGGTTCAGCGACGATTACCTCTTCGACCTCACCTCAACAAAGCGTGCAGATCCGTGACACGGTGGGCTATAGTAGTCAACCTTCAGTCAATGCACGTGCGGCATTGGTGATGGATGCTCAAACAGGTGAAGTATTATTTAGTAAAAATACCAACACAGCGCTACCTATTGCTTCGATTACTAAAGTGATGACTGCTGTTGTCACCGCAGATGCTCGTTTAAATATGTCTGAAGAAGTGACTTTGCAACAGATCGATTTTGCAGGGGCGGGTGGCAAGAACTCTAGTTCTACACTACGTGCTGGCGATAGTATGAATCGCGCTGAACTTTTGTTGTTTGCTTTGATGAAATCTGAAAATCCAGCAGCAGCTGCATTAGCTCGTACATACCCAGGTGGGCGTACGGCTTTCTACGCAGCAATGAACAGTAAAGCTAAACAACTGGGTATGACTGCGACACATTTTATTGAGTCTACGGGTTTGCATCCAGGCAATGTTTCTTCGGCACGTGACTTGGGCATTTTAGTCAGTGCAGCTTCACAGTATGGTTTGATTCGTCAATTCTCAACCACACCGACCTATGATTTCAATTTAGGTTATCGTGTATTGAAATCAAATAACACCAATGCTTTAGTTCGTAATGGTGGATGGAATATTAACCTTTCTAAAACAGGTTACATCAACGAAGCTGGACGTTGTGTCGTGATGCATACTACAGTCAATTCGCGCCCTGCAGTTGTGGTGCTATTGGGTGCACCAAGTACTCAAGCACGTAATAGCGATGCAACTAACTTATTGACCTGGTTAAATACTCTACCAAAACGCGTTTAAGCTTTTTCAACGTATAAAAAAACCAGTTGCAGGCAACTGGTTTTTTTATCAACTCTATTTTACATATTTGAAAGGATAGAGTCTTTAACTTGATCCATTGTTGCATCGATTGACAACATAACGGCATCAGCACACTGCTTGATTGCTGTGTCAGGATCTTTTAGACCATTACCTGTCACTGTGCATACGATCACAGAACCTTCAGCAATTTTACCTGCTTTGATATCGCGAATCGCACCACCAATAGAAGCTGCTGAAGCTGGCTCAACAAATACACCTTCATACATAGAAAGCAAGCGCTGAGCTTCTAAGATCTCGCTGTCTTGAAGTTCATCAAACCAGCCTTTAGAGTCACGTACGACAGCCTTAGCATGGTTCCAGCTTTGTGGATTACCAATACGGATTGCTGTTGCAACTGTTTCAGGGCTTTCAACTGGCGCACCACGAAGGAATGGTGCAGCACCTGATGCTTGATAACCGACCATCGTTGGTAAGCCTTCTGGTTTTGGACCAGTAAATTGATCTGTTGCAGCATCATAGATCACTTGTTCAAACTGATCAGCCGGTTGGTTTGCGACAGCTTCTGTATAACCCATCCAGTGTGCAGTGATATTACCTGCGTTACCTACTGGCAAGCAGTGGTAATCAGGTGCGCGACCTAAAGCTTCAACGATTTCATAAGCAATGGTTTTTTGACCTTGTAAGCGGTATGGATTGATTGAATTCACAATCGTTACAGGTGCTTGATCTGCTACTTCTTTTACAAGACGCATACCATCATCGAAATTACCACGAATTTGCATAGTAATCGCGCCGTACATCATGGCCTGTGCCATTTTCCCCATTGCAATCTTGCCTTCAGGGATTAAAACAAAAGCCTTGATTCCTGCACGTGCTGCATAGGCTGCAGCTGCGGCTGAAGTATTTCCGGTAGAAGCACAGATAATTGCTTTTGAACCTTCTTCGACTGCTTTGGTCACCGCCATCGTCATACCACGATCTTTAAATGAACCCGTTGGGTTAAGCCCTTCGTACTTCACATAAATTTCTACGTTTTTGCCAATCAGACGTGGAATATTCTCTAATTTAATTAGAGGCGTGTTTCCTTCACCTAGAGAAATAGCACGTGTAGTTGCAGACACAGGTAAACGGTCACGATAACGATCAACAAGACCAGTATAACGATTGGCATTCGACATGATGGTGTTCCAATATGAGGTAGAGCGGGGTGAGGGAAGGCATTTTCCCTCAACCTGATTAACTATCGAGCGATTCTAAACGAATTCTCACAATTTCGCCATGAATTGCAGGCAAAGCTTGAATTTGTGCAAGTGCTTCATCCATTTTTGATTCAACAATTGGATCGGTTAAAATCACAATTGGGATGAGATCTTTAAGACGAGACTGTTGCATGATAGCATCAATACTAATCCCTGCACGACTTAAGATCGCCGTAACATCAGCCAAGACACCTGTTTGATCTTCGGCATTCAAACGAATGTAATATCCAGTCGTCATTTCTTCACGACTGAGAATCGGCATATCGGTGAGTGCTTCAAATGCAAGTTGTGGAATTGTTCCAGCGCCATCTTCTGTGTAAGAAATATCACGTACAATATCAATGACATCTGCAACTACAGCAGAAGCTGTAGGCCCTGCGCCCGCACCCGCACCATAATACAAGGTTGGACCGACAGCATTGGCTTGAACCAAAACAGCATTTTTAACGCCATTGACGTTAGCAATCAGTTCTTCTGCAGGAATTAGAGTTGGGTGTACGCGTAACTCAATACCTTTTTCAGCGCGACGTGCAATTCCCAAATGTTTGATACGGAAACCAAGCTCTTCGGCATACTTGACATCTTGTGCCGTAATTTTGCTGATACCTTCGGTATACACCTTGTCAAACTGAAGTGGGATACCAAATGCACAAGACGCTAAGATAGTAAGCTTATGTGCTGCATCGATGCCCTCGACATCAAAGGTTGGATCTGCTTCTGCATAACCAAGTTGTTGGGCTTCAGCAAGGACATCCGCAAAGGCACGACCTTTCTCACGCATTTCTGTGAGAATAAAGTTACCTGTGCCGTTAATAATTCCTGCCAGCCATTCGATATGGTTCGCTGCGAGACCTTCACGAATCACTTTAATAATTGGGATACCACCTGCAACAGCAGCTTCATAGGCGATTTGTACGGCATTGTCTTCAGCCGCTTTAAACAGTTCATTGCCATGTTCTGCAAGTAATGCTTTGTTCGCTGTTACTACCTGCTTACCATGTTTGATCGCTTCCATGATGAGTTCATAAGCAGGATGAATTCCACCCATTACTTCAACAACGACATCCACATCAGGTTGGCGTACGATTGCCATCAGGTCATCGCTTTGCTGAATTCCTTCTAGTTGTAGATCTGGACGTGGACGGCGAGTGCCTACGTGTGTAATTTGAATTTCTCGACCGGTACGGCGTTTAATTTCAGCAGCATTTTCTTGTAGTAGTTTAAGGGCACCACCACCAACAGTACCAAGACCGAGTATCGCCAGACGAACTGGTTTCACGTCACACTCCATTTTATTCAATCATTTTAATGAAGCTTGATCATAGCTAAAAAAATGCGCAGACACTAGGGCTAAGATCATCTTTAATCTGTCGCCCAAGTCGTTCAATTTTTGAATGCTAGAAGCATTGGTTATTTGTTTAAACGCTGAACGATTTCATCAGCCGTCATATAACCACCTAAGTACTCACCTTCAACGTTATAAATCGCTGGTGTGCCATTTACGCCCATACTAAGTCCCAACTGATATTGATCTCGGACAGGGTTTTTACACTCGGCTGAGGCAACGGGTTGATCTTGGATTGCTTGCTCAAACGCTGCTTTGCGATCAGTGCTACACCAAATGGCTTGCATGGTCGGCATGAATTGTTCACCACGTGGCCATGCGATATAGCGGACTTCGATGCCTTTGGCTGTGATTTCCGGAATTTGTTCATGTAAGCGATGGCAGTAAGGGCAGCTTGAATCGGTGAAAACGTAGACGATATGTTTGGCTTTTCCGCTTTTGGCTGGATAGACAATCAAATCTTCGGTTTTTAAGGTTGCGAGATGCTTTTTATTTTCTACAGCTTGCAATGCATCGCCGACATTGTGCAATTGTTTATCACCTAAGCGAATAACATCACCTTGGATAATGTATTGACCATCACTCGTTGCATAGACAGAGCCCATGCCATCAAGATTGACCCAAAACAAATTAGGGACTTCGGTTTTTTGTACGGCGATGATTTTAGCGTTAATTTTGGCAGCTTTGAAATGTTTGTCTAAAGTCGAGATTAGTCGTTGTTGTGCATTACGTTCATTTAATGTTGAAGCCTCGCCCGTTGCTGGCGTACTTGCTGTCAGCGTATCTTGTTTTGGGGTCGCGTTATCTTTTGAGCAAGCACCTAATATTAATGTTGATGCCAATGTACAAGCCAGTACTAATCTAGACCGAGTAAACACCATAAAGAACCTTTTTTTCATACTGTATTTATAAACTCGCTCAAGCATATCAAAAAAATGCAATAACATCGTTAAATCTTGCATCGTGTCTGTGAATATGTTGCAGTTTATTTTTAGTGTTAAGCAACAGACATATTAACCTCTCGGATGATATTGATGATGCAAGGCTTGCATTCGATGCTGAGCAACATGGGTATAAATCTGAGTGGTAGAAAGATCACTGTGTCCGAGTAGCATTTGAACGACACGTAAGTCAGCCCCATGATTGAGTAAATGTGTCGCAAATGCATGTCGTAAGGTATGGGGGGAGAGCTCTGCTTGAATATTGGCTTGCAGCGCATAACGTTTAATTGCATACCAAAAATTTTGGCGGCTCATAATTCCGCCATGCTGAGTTAAAAACAAATAATCCGTATTGCTCTTATATAACTGAGGGCGAGATTCTGCTAAATATTTTTCGATCCAATCACAGGCATATTGCCCTAGTGGAACGAGACGTTCTTTATTGCCTTTGCCTGTAATACGCACAAACCCTTGTTTTAAGTTGATCAACTCTAAACGTAGATTGAGTAATTCTGATACACGTAATCCACAAGCATAGAGAACTTCAAACATTGCACGATCACGTAAGCCTAGCGTTGTACTGATATCTGGTGCATTGATTAAGGCCTCAACATCTTGTTCAGATAGATCTTTGGGTAATGCACGACCAATTTTAGGTGAGTGGTGTGAGGCAACAGGGTTATCTTCTCTTAGTTTTTGCTCGCGTAAGAATTTATAAAATTGGCGTAGGGCAGATAGGCAGCGTGCGATTGAGCGAGGACTTTTCCCTGCTTTGGTTAACTCAATTAAAACATCACCGATATCCTCACTAGACCACTGCGGTAGTGAAACTGTTCGATGTAACTCGCTGCATTGAATCAAATCAGATAAATAAGCATTACGTGTATGAGGGCTTACAGTTTGTGCAACTAAATAATCACGAAAACCCTGCAAAAAACTTAAATTTTCTGGGATAGAAACGGCAGTAGGAATACGTGGTTTTTTATTTAACATAATTGAATAAATTGAGGTTCTCTGTTGGCACTGTAAAAGAAAAAAAACATATTGTCGATCTGTGCATTGGCTAAATGCCATTGAGATTGCTTTTGGTAATTATTCTCATTTGTCTGTATACTTGGTGAAAACGGTTTATGGTGAAATGTGGTGCGTTTATCAGCATTAAAAGTCAAGCAAACAGCGATGATTACCAAAGTTAATCGCTTAGTCGATGATACGGAACAGACAGACCTTGTAGCTGTTCGTTTAGAGAGTCTAGGCTTTGTGCCAGGTACACAAGTACAGGTGATTACCAAAGGTATTTTTGGTGGTGACCCGATCCTGATCCAGATAGGTTTTACGCGATTTGCATTGCGTAAAGCTGAAGCCGATAAAATAGAAATTCAACTTGAAGGAGCACCTGCATGAGTGATGCGTTACGTGTTGCCCTTGTGGGAAATCCGAACTGTGGTAAAACTTCATTATTCAACCATTTAACAGGAACACGTCAAAAAGTTGCCAACTACGCGGGAGTGACAGTTGAGCGTAAGGTTGGGCATTTTCAACTTCCTTCTGGGAAGAATGTTCGAGTGCTAGATTTGCCGGGCACTTATAGCTTAAAAGCAACTAGCCCAGATGAAGAAATTACCCGTGATGTTTGCCAAGGTAAAATTGCAGAAGAAGGTCATCAAGATGCTTTCTTATGTGTTGTAGATGCGACTAACTTAAAATTGCATCTGGGTTTGGTCTTAGAAGTGATCGAGCTTGGACGTCCTGTTTTAGTGATATTGAATATGATGGATGAAGCGCGTCGTCGTGGCATTCAAATCAATACACAAAAACTATCGGAACGTTTGGGTGTTCCTGTGGTGGAAACTGTTGCTGTTCGCCGTGCAGGTGTCGAAAATCTATTGCATGCCCTTGATCAAGGTAACTACAGCATTCCAAAAACTGAATTGAGCGGTTTGACGGGCGATCATCATCAAAAGATCGAAGTGATTTTTAACGATGTGGTTAAGTTTGTTGATCAGGAAGATCAGCGCACCAATTTCCTCGACAAAATTTTCCTACATCCAGTGCTTGGTTTGTTGAGCTTAGCAGTCATGATGTTTGTGGTTTTCCAAGCAGTTTTTGCTTGGGCCGCACCATTCATGGATGGGATTGAAGAGTTTTTTGCTTGGGCCGGAGAGATTTTAGGTGATCATATTAGTCAACCTTTGCTCAATAGTTTAGTGGTTGATGGGATTATTGCTGGGGCAGGGAGTGTTCTAGTTTTCTTGCCACAAATTCTGATTCTGTTTTTCTTTATTTTAGTATTGGAAGAATCGGGTTATTTACCTCGCGCAGCGTTTTTACTTGATAAGTTAATGTTTAAAGCTGGTTTGAGTGGGCGTGCGTTTATTCCGTTATTGTCTAGCTTTGCTTGTGCAGTGCCAGGCATTATGGCGACACGTAGTATTAGTGATCCACGTGATCGTTTTACCACGATTATGGTTGCGCCATTGATGACTTGTTCAGCGCGTTTACCTGTGTATGCACTATTGATTGCTGCCTTTATCCCAAGTCAAACCGTGTGGGGGATTTTTAACCTGCAAGGTTTGGTGTTATTTGGTTTATATATGGCAGGGATCATTAGTGCTTTATGCGTTGCCTTTGTGACAAAATTTTTGCAAAAAGATAAGTCGCAACATGCATTATTGTTAGAGCTACCAAGTTATCGAATTCCTAACTTCAAAAGTGTGGCGATCGGTCTGTTAGATCGCGCTAAAATTTTCTTAAAGCGTGTGGGTGGAATTATTTTCGCTCTTTCGATTTTATTGTGGTTCTTATGTACTTTCCCTCAAGCACCTGAGGACGCAACGCGTGCTGCAATTGATTATAGTTTTGCGGGAATGATTGGGCATTTGTTACAACCAATTTTTGCTCCACTTGGCTTTAACTGGCAAATCGTCGTTGCATTGATTCCTGCAATGGCGGCACGTGAAGTTGTGGTTGCTGCCTTGGGAACGGTATATGCATTGTCTGGTGTGGATGATGATGCGATTGCCGATGGTCTGGCGAATTTAATTAGTGCCGATGGATCAGGTTGGTCACTTGCAACAGGATTATCGTTATTGGTTTGGTTTATCTATGCTCCACATTGCTTAGCCACTCTAGCAACTGTACGCCGTGAAACAGGTTCTTGGAAACATGTGGGTGTAATGACCGCTTATCTGTTTGGGTTGGCTTATTTGATGTCTTTCTTTACCTATCAAATTGCATCTCGCATTTGGGGTTGATTGGAGTGCCTTATGTTTGAATACCTGATTGTCGCTGTATTGGTACTGTGGAGCACTATCGTTGTATTTAAGAAAGTGTTTCCTCAAACAGCAAATTCAGCGTTTAATGCTTTATCAAACTTGTGCCAACGTTTGGGTTGGCAACGTTTAGCAACATGGTTAAAACCTAAGATGGTTGCCGGCTGTGGTGGAGGTTGTGGTTGTTCAACTGATGAAGCAGACAGTAAAAAGGCAGCGCCAATACAAACTGTCAAATGGCGTTAAAAAATAAGGATTGCCCATATCAAGATATGGGCAATTTTTTTGCAACTTTAATGTGTTGAGCTTTTACGCACTGACACAAAAAAGAGTGAATAAAACTAAAACTGAAAAAGCATTTAAAACAGTAAAGTGCTAACATTTTTGCCATTCCGTGATCCGTAACAAATGGGGCAAAAATGTTAATACAACGTGGTGGATTAAAAGTTGTGGCTGGCTTGGGTATTTCAGGCGTATCAGCAGTAAACTTTCTGCATGAACAAGGCTACCAAGTTGCAGTCACGGACTCTCGAGCAACACCGCCCGGACATGATCAAATTCCTGAAAACATTAAAAAAAGCTTTGGAAAGCTAGATCTGGATCTATTGCTACAAGCCGAAGAAATTATTTTAAGTCCAGGATTGGCACCCCAACTACCAGAGATCCAACAAGCACTTGAAAAGGGTATTCCCGTTATCAGTGATATCCAATTATTACGTCGTGCAACAGATGTTCCAATTGTTGCAATTACTGGATCTAATGCCAAAAGTACAGTTACAACTTTATTTGGCTTGATGGCAAAGGATGCAGGAAAAAAAGTGGCTGTAGGTGGTAATTTAGGTCGTCCAGCATTAGATTTACTCAAAGATCAGCCTGAACTCATTGTGTTGGAGTTATCTAGCTTTCAGTTAGAAACGACCTCACATTTGAATGCGGAAGTGGCCGTGTTGCTGAATATGAGTGAGGATCATCTAGATCGTCATGGCGATATGCTCGGCTACCATAAAGCAAAACATCGTATCTTCCAAGGTGTGAAAAAGGTGGTATATAACCGTGATGACAGTTTAAGTCGTCCACTCGTTCCTGATGTCACACCGATGCAGAGTTTTGGTTTAAATGCACCTGACATGAATCAATATGGTGTACTTCGTGAAGCTGATGGGAGCATGTGGCTAGCCCGTGGTCGTGAACGTTTAATCAAAACCTCAGATTTGTATATTCAAGGAATGCACAATGTTGCAAATGCCTTGGCATGTTTGGCGTTAGGTGAGGCGATTGGTTTACCAACGCAATCGATGTTGGAAACATTACAACAATTTAAAGGGTTAGAGCATCGTTGTGAATATGTACAGACGGTTGATCAGGTGCGTTACTACAATGATTCTAAAGGCACCAATGTTGGCGCAACACTCGCGGCAATAGAGGGACTGGGTGCTGCAATCGAAGCAAAACATGGCAAATTGGCACTGATTTTAGGTGGTCAGGGTAAAGGGCAGGATTTTAAGCCTTTGCGCAATGCGATACAGAAATACGTTAAAACTGTTATTTTGATCGGTGAGGATGCTGCCATGATTGAGCAAGCCCTACACAATACAACCCAGATTCAGCATGCGAGTAGCTTGAAGCAGGCGGTCGATATTGCCCATCAGGCAACACAAGCTGAAGATGTGGTTTTGCTTTCACCTGCATGTGCAAGTTTTGATATGTTTAAAAGTTATAATGACCGTGGTCATCAATTCGTGGCATGTGTGCATGCCTTGAATGGTAATAAAAATTAGGAATAGAATTATGGCGGATTTAGCCCAAAACACGGCGCAAAAAATTTCGCAATTATTGAGTCGTTTACCAAAACTTCCAGCAGAAATGACGGCGCGAAATATTCTTATTTTTTGCGTGATTTGTTTATTGTGCTTTGGTTCAGTGATGGTGGCATCTGCTTCGATGCCTTATGCAGAGTATATTCATGAAAATCCATTTTACTTTCTAATCCGTCACGGCATTTCTATTTGTGTGGCTGGTATCGTGGCTTTTCTAACGTATCGAATATCGCTCAATCTATGGTTTAAGAATGCCTTTTTATTGTGGTTGATCACGATTTTATTATTGCTAGCGGTTTTGGTGATTGGTACAGAGGTCAATGGTGCGCATCGCTGGATCAAGGTCGGCGGTTTTACTATACAACCAACGGAGATTGCCAAAATTGTTATGGCAATTTTTACGGCAGATTATGTGGTTCGCCGTGCTAAAGAAGTACGTACACATTGGAAAGGACTGCTACGTCTAAGTGGTGTGATGGCGTTAACGGTAGGATTCATCGTTGCGGAACCTGATTTGGGGGCAACGGTGGTGATTGTCTTGATGATGGTGGGTGTCTTCTTTTTGGCAGGCGCACCAGCGACCCAGTTTTTAATCATGTTGGGTGCGATTCTCGCTGGCATCAGTGCGTTGATTATCTTCGAACCGTTCCGTTTTCAGCGATTGATTTCATTTACTAACCCTTGGGCTGATCCTTTGGGTGTTGGATATCAGTTGTCTAATGCTTTGATGGCTTTTGGGCGTGGGGAATGGTTTGGAACGGGTTTAGGACATAGTGTGCAAAAACTGTCTTATTTACCTGAAGCACATACGGATTTTATGTTGGCGGTATTGGGTGAGGAGTTTGGTTTTGTTGGTGTAACCTCAGTGATGATTTTGTCATTCACCATGCTTGCATGCTGTATCAAAATTGGACACCGTGCATTACAGCATAACTACCTACGTGCGGGTTATTTGGTTTATGGAATTAGCATTATTTTCTTACTGCAAATTTTGGTTAATGCAGGTATGAATATGGGCCTTATGCCAACCAAAGGTTTGACATTGCCGTTCATTAGTTATGGTGGGACATCTTTAATGATGTGTGCAGCGATGATTAGTTTGATTCTAAAAATTGATGCCTCGACTCAAGAGCATAATCCTGTCAAAGAAGAGTCGAACTTCTAGTTGTTCTGAGCTAGGATTGAAACTAGAAAGCCCTTAATGCGAATAAGGGCTTTTTTATTATTTATTGATATACACCAGAAAGATAAATGCCTTGTGGGATGAGACTCACATCCCATTGTTGTATCGCTTGCTTAAGCATAACGTTAGGTTGGTCGAGATCGACATGGGGCTGACCGAGTGCCAAAATGGCATGTTGTAATAATTCAGGCGCTTTTGAAAGTTCAAGCGGTTGAGCCATATTCTGCTTTGATAGTTTTTGGCCTTGATCATTCATTGCTAATGGCAGATGCATATACTGCAAAACAGGATAATTCAGCACCGAAGCTAACCAGATTTGTCGTGCTGTGTTATCTAGTAAATCTGCGCCTCGAACAACATGGGTAATCCCTTGTAAAAAATCATCAACGACAACAGCGAATTGATAGCTAATAATGCCATCACGGCGTTTTAATATGAAATCGCCTAAATCATGTTGAAGGTTGGAGCATTGTTGGCCTTGTAGGCGGTCTTCAAAACAGATGCGTTGATCAGAGACTTTTAGGCGAATAGCTTGTTGGGAAAAATCTAAGTTAAGCTCTCGACATGTACCTGCATAAATATGGTTCGAGCCGAGAATTTTCCGTGTGCACTGACATGCATAAATCGCGTGAGTTGTTTTGAGTTGTTCCAAAACCTGTTCATAGTACGCTAAACGATCTTTTTGAAATATTATCTCGGCGTCAGGTTGGAACTGGAAGGCATCGATACAAGCAAGAATATGCGCTTCGCTATTTGGATAGATGCGAGGAATGTCAGTATCTTCAATCCGAACCAACCATGTCCCCTGATTGGCTTTAGCATCACAGTAACTCGCGACTGCGGTGAGCAAAGATCCAAAATGTAAAGGACCAGTAGGGGATGGGGCAAATCGACCTGAGTAGCGAATCAGCGAAACATCGTTTCGCTGATTCGCAAGAGCCGAGCTGTGCTCGGCTAGAGCATTCTCAACAGTCACAATTATCCGTTGTTTTGCTTTTCTTTGATTTCAGCCAAAGTTTTGCAGTCAATACATTGGGTCGCAGTTGGGCGCGCTTCTAAGCGGCGTAAACCAATTTCGATACCACAAGTTTCACAGAATCCATAATCACCCGCTTGAATTGCTTCAAGAGATTGTTCGATCTTGCGAATCAGTTTACGTTCACGATCACGTGTACGTAATTCGATGGCAAACTCTTCTTCTTGTGTTGCTCGGTCATTGACATCAGGTAATGCTGTTGATTCATCTTGCATGGTATTCAAGGTACGATCAACTTCAGACATTAACTCAGCTTTCCACGCATCTAAAATTTGGCGGAAATGCTCAAGTTGCCCATCAGACATGTATTCTTCATTTTTCTTTGGCTGATAAGGTGCGATACCAAATAAACTTGCAGTGGTTCCACCTTCCGCAGCCTTGGCTTTGGTTTTACGCACACGTTTTACAGGCGCTTTTTGCTCATCAATCACTTCGGTTTGTTCATCCAAGACTTGATTTTGGTTGTCATTCGCCATAAAGGGCATTCCTCATCTTACACGTACTATCTATACGCAAAAAATATGGTGCTATGCAAGTGTTTTTATAGAAACCTGCGATGGTTTTTTCCATCAGGGGTCGTCATCATATAGAGTTTTTTCGCAAGATGGTAGTCATTCATGTCTAGATTTGGTGAGAAATCATCGATGTGATTTGTAATCAAAAGTTTAACAAACCACAGTTAATCATAACCCAATACCTCAGAGCTGCTCATGCGTTCAGAGGTTTTTAAGCGGTATACTTGTGTTTCCAACTCACCATTGGCTTTAAGGCAAATATAACGATAACCTGGATGTTCTTCATCCAATGCAAATTTTTCACTTTTTGGTTTAAATTGAATGCATGTTGATGGCGTTGATAAAAATTCAATCCCTTGCCACTGATGAATTGCATCTTGATGAACATGTCCACAAACGATGGCTTTGATATTGGAAAAGGGTTTAACGGTTTCCAATAAATCAGAGGCATTTTTTAGTTTATGTTGATCGATCCATGCAGATTGCATAGCAAATGGATGGTGATGACAGGCAAGAATCACATAACGATCATGTAGTTTTGATAATAATGTGTGAAGTTGCTTTAGCTGTGATTCGGTTATTCTTCCATCAATACGCTGGGGTTGTGCGCTATTTAATAAAATAATGACCCATTTCCCAAGTTCAATCACGGTAAGTTGTGTTTGATCTACTTCGTGAAAAGGAAAATGTGCGACGTCATCATGATTGCCTGGTGTGTGGAAAAAAGGAATTTCCAAACTTTGCATATGCTGGATATAGCGATTGTATGTTACAGGTGTTGGTGTTTGTGCCAAATCACCCGTATGCACGATCAGATCGATTTGAGGATGTTGTTGACGCATCAAGTCAATTACTGCATGAAAGCTTTGTTCGGGTTGCATACCAACGAACTCTAAATGCGGATACTCCAATAAATGTGTATCAGTAATCTGTATCATCACAAAATCTTGTTGTGATGAGGTTGAGACTTGGTAGGTCACCGTGTTTAGCCCCTCAGACTTGTTATCGTTGTTGTATATGTTGAGCAAGCCATTGTAATGCCATGATTACAGGTGCATTTCTCAACCGCCCGTTATTTAATAGTATGTTTAATTGGGAGTAATCAAATAAATGAAGTTGAATGTTCTCACCTTCATCCGCTACCCCAAAAACACCCCCATCCTTAGGTAATTCAACTTCTGCTACATATAAATGAAAAAGTTCAGAGCAAGCTCCTGCAGACGGGTAGAAGCTAAATAAATGTTTTAATGTTGTGATGTCACATCCAGATTCTTCTAATGCTTCTCGACGAATACAGCACTCCGGAGATTCATCGCCATCAAGTACGCCTGCTATGACTTCAAGTTGCCATGCAGATACCGTATCGTTGATCGCACCAATTCGAAATTGCTCGATCAGAGCGAAGCGTTGTTGTGCGTCATTGTATAGTAAAACGCCAGCAGCTTCAGGTCGATGAATTAATTCTCGTTGAATGACAGGTGAGTACTCTAATCGATGAAATAATCGATGTTTGAGGCTCACTTTCTCTACTTGAATGAATCCTCGATATAAAAACGTTCGAGATTCTATCGTAACGTCGGAGGCTGAATAGCTGGCGTGGTCAAGAATATTCATCTTCAATCAGGATGAGATTGTACATATCTCATCCTAACCGAGAATGTTTCGCAGGCAAATCTTTTTTTAGTTGATTTACACTTTGTGGTACAATTTTTGACCATGTTCCTGATAAGCGGTTTTCATCGCATTGAGACCTGCTTCAACTTCTGTGTCGGCATCATTTGATTGTTTGGCATTGCGTTGATTTTGCGCATAATCTCGCACATTTTGCGTGATTTTCATCGAGCAGAACTTAGGGCCACACATTGAACAGAAGTGTGCTGATTTGTGTGCCTCTTTTGGTAGTGTTTCATCATGCATACTGCGTGCAGTATCAGGATCTAGGCTAAGATTGAACTGATCATCCCAACGGAATTCAAAACGTGCTTTAGAGAGGGCATTATCACGGACTTGCGCACCTGGATGACCTTTGGCTAAGTCTGCTGCATGTGCTGCAATTTTATAGGTAATAATTCCATCTTTAACATCTTTTTTATTCGGTAAGCCCAAGTGCTCTTTCGGTGTCACATAGCACAACATCGCTGTACCATACCAGCCAATCATTGCTGCACCAATTGCAGACGTAATGTGGTCATAACCTGGAGCAATATCTGTGGTCAGCGGTCCAAGCGTATAGAAGGGCGCTTCTTTGCAGACTTCAAGTTGTAGATCCATATTTTCTTTGATCATGTGCATTGGCACATGCCCTGGCCCTTCGATCATCACTTGTACGTCATGTTCCCAAGCGCGGTGGGTGAGCTCTCCCAAGGTTTTCAGTTCACTAAATTGTGCTTCATCGTTGGCATCCTGAATACAGCCTGGACGTAAACCATCACCTAAGCTGAATGACACATCATATGCTTTCATGATTTCACAAATTTCATCAAAATGCGTGTATAAGAAGTTTTCTTCATGGTGAGCCAAACACCATTGCGCCATAATTGAGCCGCCACGAGAGACGATTCCTGTTAAGCGATTCGCCGTCATTGGAACATAACGAAGTAATACACCTGCATGGATAGTGAAATAATCGACGCCTTGCTCGGCTTGTTCAATCAAAGTGTCCTTAAAGATTTCCCACGTCAAATCTTCGGCAACGCCATCGACCTTTTCTAAGGCTTGATAAATTGGAACAGTACCAATTGGAACAGGGGAGTTGCGGATAATCCACTCACGCGTTTCATGGATATTTTTGCCTGTTGATAAGTCCATAATGGTGTCGGCACCCCAACGAGTTGCCCATGTCATTTTTGCAACTTCTTCATCAATCGATGAACCGAGTGCAGAGTTCCCAATATTGGCATTAATTTTTACTAAAAAATTGCGACCAATAATCATGGGTTCACATTCGGGATGGTTAATGTTGGCCGGAATAATGGCGCGTCCTGCTGCAACTTCTTGGCGTACAAATTCAGGGGTAATTTCTCTTAAATTTTGTGCCCCAAAGTTTTGGCCTGGATGTTGACGCATATCAACATCTTCACGTTGGCGTTGGTTTTCACGAATTGCAATATATTCCATTTCAGGCGTAATAATGCCTTGTTTGGCATAATGCATTTGCGTGACATTTTTACCTGCTTGTGCACGACGTGGATTTTGGATGTGAGCGAAACGAATTTCAGCAGTACGAATATCTTTTAAACGTGCTTGACCAAACTCAGAGCTCAGACCCGTTAAAACATCAGTATCGTTACGTTCTTCAATCCATTTTTGGCGAATCGAAGGTAAACCTTTGTTTAAATCAATTTGTACATTTGGATCAGTATAGACCCCAGATGTGTCATATACCATGATTTGGGGATTGTATTCACCGCCTAAGCCAGTGGGTGTTTCTGTTAAGCTGATTTCACGAAATGGAACTTGAATGTCTGGGCGAGAACCTTGGACATAAACTTTTTTGGATGCAGGTAAAATACGAGTTAAATCTTTAGCATCTTGCTCATGTTGAGCAGAGATATCAGCTGGAGAAAGATTCGTTAATTGGTTCATGGCATGATCCTTATGTTATGGCATTAACGAATCAAGCACGACCAAAAACAATGGCGGATTTATCCTTCAAAACGTGGATAAAACTGAGCTAGGTTTTTGCTGGGCTTGATTCCTACGCAGGTGTTAACCTGATCAGGTTCAACGGTACTCATATTTAAATCATGTGATTATTATGATCTCAGCAGTTGATTAACTGCGCTCCGTCAAGCAGCATTTAGCTTAGCATGATTCTGATCGTGTCTGTTGGCTGGAACGATCAGAATTGCACAATTTTTCTAACTTCTATGTTATGTTTGAAATATCCGAGTTGGTTAATCGGAAATAAGATGACTGTCATAAAAACTTCATCATTGTTATGTTTTAATCATGCATCATTTTCCATGTGTCTAATGGAGGCATTCTGTGAGTCCAAGTAATCCTGTGTTAAGTCATCATATTTCTTCACAATTTAATGAAGACTTACAAGATGTACATACCAAATTTATGAGCATGGGGGGCTTGGTAGAGCAACAGGTAGCCAATGCCATCCATTCTTTATTAGATACGGATGCCAATCTCGCGATTGACGTTCAGTTTAAAGACAATACTGTCAATCAGCTTGAGCGTGATATTGATGAAGGTCTAACCTTGATTTTGGCACGTCGTCACCCAGCTGCGATTGATTTGCGTATGGTCATCGCAATGAGTAAGGCCAATACTGACTTGGAGCGTATTGGGGATGAGGCTGCAAAAATCGCACGTATTGCTCAAAACCTATGTGAAGAGGGTGAGTCTCCACGTGGTTATATGGAAACACGTCATATTGGAAATCAAGTACGTGTCATGATCCATGATGCCTTGGATGCTTTTGCACGTTTGGATGTAGATCAAGCTTTGAAAGTTGTGATGGCAGATGTTGATATTGATCGTGAATATCAGTCAGCAACACGGACATTGATGACTTATATGATTGAAGATCCACGTCATATTTCACGAGTGATGAATGTAATGTGGGTATTACGTTCTTTGGAGCGTATTGGTGATCATGCACGTAATATTTCTGAACAAGTGATTTATATGGCAAAAGGGACCGATGTTCGTCATACCAGTATCGAAGAAATAGAACAAAAAGTTAATCAAAAATAATTTTATTTGATCTGTCTGAACTCTATTGTTTACCAGTTTTGTAGGATGCCTCTACCTGACCGTAGAGGCATTTCTGTTATAGTTTTTTGAAAAATTCTGTGTCTATATTTTAACGGATGGGTCATTCAAAATGGGATTAATCTCATTTGAAGGTGTGACCGCGATGCGCTTTTTAAAAAAGAATAACTCAGCAAGTTTTGTTTTTTTAATTATTACGCTCTATGCTTTTCTTGGCTTTGCGATTGGATTCGTAATCTGGGAATATTTCTTAGTGAGCTAAATGATACATAAAAAAATCCCAGACTTCGGGGGAAAGTCTGGGAGAGAAATATCATACTTCGGTGAGATCTCTAAGGGTCTCTTTGTCCTTCTGAATTAACTATAAGGGTGATCCGGAGTTGTGTCATGTAGACAAGTGTGTATGCTCTGTAAGACTTTATTGCTAATGTAAATATCACGTAAAAAAGAGAGCGAATTTACTCTCTTTTTCAGTTACTTACAGGTGTCTTCTTCGTGTCTTACAGAAAACTAAAGCGTTACTTTCCTGTTTAACTCGAAGCATAGCTTCTCGTCTTGTGCAAGGGCAGAGCCTTAAAACGATGTTTTAAGTTTGCTTATCCTTGCACTCCGAGCATAGCTCTCCGTCTTGCGCAATAGATTCTTTTTGATTGTGGCCTACGCGGACTTCGTCCTTGTCTTGCAGAAAACCAAAGCGTTGCTTTAGTTTTCTTCAGGCTTCCAGCCTTCAGCTTTTTCTACGCTTTCATCATTGTTAAAGAATTTCTCACGTTGTTCTTCAAGAAACTTTTTAGCTTCAGGTTCAAACACATTTAAGCGCTTTTCATTAATCAATGTAGTTTGGTGCTGTAACCATTCTTGCCAAGCTTGTTTGGAAACATTTTCAAAGAACTCTTGCCCTTTCGCACCAGGAAATGGTGCGAAATCTAGACCTTCAAGCTCTTTTTGATATTTACGGCAAAATACTTGTCGAGTCATTATGATGTCCTTATGCGTAAAGCTGTTCTAAGCGAGTGTGGGCACGAGTAATTGCTGCTTCAACCTGTCTCGGTGAGGTACCACCAATATGATCACGTGCATTGACAGAGGCTTCTAGGGTCAATGCTTGATCGAATACATCAGCACCAATTAAATCCGAGAATTGTTGAAGTTGCTCTAAGGTCAATTCCGATAAGTCTTTTTCCTCTGCAACGCCTAAAGCGACTGCTTTACCTACAATTTCATGTGCGTCACGGAAAGCAACACCTTTTTTAACTAAGTAATCAGCAAGGTCTGTCGCTGTTGAGAAACCACGGAGTGCAGCTTCACGCATAATCTCGATATTTGGAACAAGTGCAGGAATCATATCTGCAAATGCCATCAATGAACCGCGAACTGTATCAATCGCATCAAACAAAGGTTCTTTGTCTTCTTGGTTGTCTTTGTTATATGCCAAAGGTTGACCCTTCATCAGCGTCAATAGGCTAATAAGATCGCCAAACACACGACCTGATTTACCACGGATCAGTTCAGGAACATCTGGGTTTTTCTTCTGTGGCATGATGGATGAGCCTGTACAGAAGCGATCAGGAATGTTGACGAATTTAAATTGTGCTGAAGTCCATAAAATCAGTTCTTCTGACATGCGAGATAAATGCATCATGATCAAAGAGGCAGCAGCATTAAATTCAATCGCAAAATCACGATCCGAAACGGCATCTAATGAGTTTTCTGAAACAGACTCGAATCCAAGTAACTCTGCTGTATACGCACGATCAATTGGGTAAGTTGTTCCTGCTAAAGCTGCTGACCCCAGCGGCATACGATTAACACGCTTGCGGCAGTCTTGTAGACGCTCTGTGTCGCGGATTAGCATTTCAAACCAAGCCAGCAAATGATGACCAAAAGTCACGGGTTGAGCCGTCTGAAGATGGGTAAAACCAGGCATGATCGTGTTGGTATTCTTGCTTGCAAGTTGCAAAATGCCTTGTTGTAGACGCTGTAAAATTGTCAAAATATCATCAATTTCATCACGCAAATATAAGCGAATATCAGTTGCAACTTGGTCATTACGGCTGCGGCCAGTATGTAGTTTTTTTCCTGTAATGCCGATACGTTGAGTCAAGCGAGACTCAATGTTCATATGCACATCTTCTAAATCAATACGCCATTCAAACTCGCCTGCTTCAATTTCTGCTTGAATTGTGGTTAAACCTTGAATAATGTCATCACGTTCAGCTTCAGTGAGAACACCCACTTTAGCAAGCATGGTTGCATGTGCGATTGAACCTGCAATATCTTGCTTATAAAAACGTTGGTCAAATTGCACAGATGCGGTAAATTCTGCAACAAAAGCATCTGTTGCTTCTGAGAAGCGACCGCCCCACATGCCAGAGGTTTGATGAGGGCTTGCTGAAGATGAGGATTGAGAAGATGTGGTCATGGCGGCTCAGTAAAATAAAAAAGAGTATAGCAAATCCAAACGCAGTTGCCGAAACTCGTGCGAAGAAGTTATCGCAATCACGTTCATTGAATCCATCAGGCTCCTATTTTTTTACGAAAATTGGGCAATGGCAATACTTATTAGAATTAATTGTTGCAAGTAATGTTCTGGCGATGGTGTTGGCTTTGGCCGAAGCGCAGTCGTGGCAGGCATTGCAGGGTATTCGTGTCTTGCAATATATGTTTTTTATTAATTGGGTGATTTTGTCTTTTGCTGCATTGGTGGATTACTTCCAAGCTTTTTTTTCTAAATTTAGTCAGAAAACCGCTTTAACTTTGGGTTTTATTCTGTTGCAGCTGATTGTTTTTTCAACCACCTGTGCAGTAAATGTGATTCAGTATTGGACAGTACGCTCAGGTAGCTTTAATGAACAGATCTTATTCCATGGTGTGGGATTGCATTTGAGTTATGGTGTCTTGCTTGGTGCATTTTGTTTACGTTATTTATATATGCGTGAACAATGGTTGAATCAGCAATATAGTGAATTGAATGCTCGAATTCAGGCGATGCAAGCACGTATTCACCCCCATTTTTTATTTAATAGTTTAAATAGCGTGGTGAGTCTAATTAGTATTGATCCTGACAAGGCTGAAAATATGCTGATCAGTTTGTCGCGGTTGTTTCGAGCAAGTTTCCAAGAGCTTAAATTGGTCAGTTTGGCCGAAGAAATAGATTTATGTCAGCAATATCTCAGCATTGAAAAAATACGTTTGGGTGATCGTTTAAAAGTCGAATGGAATATTCAAGCCACACCGATTGAGCTAAAACGCGTTACGATTCCCTTATTAACATTGCAACCCCTGCTGGAGAATAGTATTTTTCATGGGGTAGAAAGGGTATTGCAGCAGTCAACCATTACGGTATTGGTTGAAATATTGCAAAATCAAGTCAGTATAGTCATTACTAACCCTTATTCTCGCGATACAATAAAACCGCGGAAAGGAAATGGTATTGCGATCGAAAATGTTGAACAACGTTTGAAAGCGTATTACGGTCAAACTGTAAAATTTCAAGTGTATGGCGGCACATCGTTATATACCACTGTGGTGAATTACCACTACCGAGTAAAATAATAAGTCGAGTTAACCATAAAAAATATGGATGAAGTTAACAGTGACAAGGAGAAATGGATGAAAGTCCTCATTGCTGATGATGAACCACTTGCAGTAGAGCGCTTATCACGTTTGGTAACTCAAATGGGACACGAGGTTGTGGCAACCGCACATCATGGACAAGATGTGTTAAGCCAGATAGAACAAACTTCACCTGATGTGGTTTTGTTAGATATTCAAATGCCAGGCATGAATGGTTTAGAGTGTGCAGAACAATTGCGCCATTTAGATCCACGACCTGCTGTTATTTTCTGCACGGCTTACGATCAGCATGCATTGGAAGCATTTAAATTTCAAGCACAGGGCTATTTACTAAAACCTGTCGCACAAGAAGATTTACAACAAGTATTTCACCATTTAACTCAACTAACCCAAGCACAAATGACGGGTTTACAATTAGAAGATATGGACGATTCCAAAACCCAGCGTCACCAAATTGCTGCTAAAACGTATCGCGGCGTCGAGTTAATTCCATTAGAGAATGTATATTATTTTCTAGCGGATCAGAAATATGTGACCGTTCGCCACAAGAATGGCAGTGTGTTGATTGATGAAACATTAAAAGATCTGGAAAATGAGTTTTCAGATCGTTTTATTCGTATTCATCGTAATGCGTTAGTCTCTCTAGATTATTTAGAAGGTTTAGAGTTGGTGGCTGCGGGGCAATATCAAGTCCGTCTACGTGAGTTGGATGAGCGTTTGTCGGTGAGTCGTCGACATCTACCGAGTTTAAGAGAATGTATGCACCAGCTATAGAGGTTGTTTTACCTGAGCTGAAAGATTGTTTGTGATTTTTTACTTGCAATTTTAGATGATCAAGTTAAGTTGGGAGCAATTGCTTTAATCAATACTTGACGTAGATTTATGAAAACTCTAAAAATTGCGACTCGACAAAGTCCTCTTGCACTTTGGCAAGCGGAGCATATTCGTTCTCGTTTAAACGCACTTTATCCAGATTTAACTGTTGAGTTGGTTAAGTTTGTCACGCAAGGTGACAAAATCCTCGATACGCCATTAGCCAAAATTGGTGGTAAAGGCTTATTTGTGAAAGAACTGGAAGCCGCGTTATTGGATGGTCGTGCTGATCTGGCTGTGCATTCTATGAAAGATGTGCCGATGCATTTACCTGATGGTTTAACTTTAGCCGTTATTTGTGAGCGTGAAGATCCTTTAGATGCCTTTGTGTCGAATCAGTATGCGCGATTTGAGGATTTGCCGCAGGGTGCAAAAGTTGGAACTTCGAGTTTACGTCGAAAATGCCAGATTTTGCAGCAACGTCCAGATTTAGAAATTGTTGATTTACGTGGCAATGTGGGAACGCGGTTATCAAAGTTGGATGATGGTTTATATGATGCGATTATCCTCGCCAGCGCAGGTTTAAAGCGTTTAGGTTTGGCTGATCGGATTCGTCATTGTTTGGCTCCTGTCCTTAGCTTGCCTGCGGTGGGGCAAGGGGCATTAGGTTTGGAATGTCGTGCAGATGATGAAAAGCTTTTAGCATTGATTCAGCCCTTACAACATGAAGAAACCTCGATTTGTGTGCGTGCGGAACGTGCCCTAAATGCTTATTTGGAAGGGGGGTGCCAAGTGCCAATCGCAGGTTATGCCACTATAGTCAATCATCAATTACAGATTGAAGGCCGTGTTGGGAGCGTTGATGGAAAGACGTTGCTTAAAAAACAATTGATTGGTTCAACGGATCAAGCTGAACAGTTGGGTGAGCAACTTGCACAAGATTTATTGGATCAAGGTGCAGGTGAATTATTGAAAGCCCTATATTAATGCGATTTATTAATACTCGCCCGCAAGATCGTGCAGATCGCTTGACTCAAGCGATGCAGGATGCGGGTTATCAAGTAGAACACTTACCCTTATTAGAGCTAATTGCTGTGCCTCTTTCTGAGGAATTACAGCAACTATATCAGCAATTAGATCAGGTGCAGGTGATTGTTGTTGTCAGCCCAACAGCGGTTGATATCGGAATGAAGTATTTGGTCAAGTCTGGGTTGAACTTGCATCAGCTCGCACATATTCGCTGGATTGCGGTAGGTCAGGCAACAGCCAAAGCGTTGGCCCAGTTTGGTATTCAAAGTGATGTGCCTGAGGTGGAAAGCTCAGAAGGCATGTTGGATCTTCCTCTTTTAAAGCAACAGAGCGATTTGCAGAAAATTGCTTTTTGGCGAGGATTAGGTGGGCGTCAATTTATGATGCAGCAATTACAACAGCAAGGCGTCAAAATTGCGAACTTTGTGCTTTACCATCGGCAATGCCCTCAACAAAGTGTGTTTGAATTCCCTCGTTTATTAGAAAAAATGGAACTTGATCAACCAGTCGCGGTGCTGATAAGTAGTGAGGCGAGCTGGAAAAATTGGCTTCAACTTTGTGCACAAAATCCTTGTAAGCAGAAATGGGTGTATTTGGTGTTAGGTGAGCGTTTAACTGCTATTTTAAATCAAGCGCAACATAGTTTAGGCAATACAATTAACATTATTCAGCTTGAAAATTTATCTGCATCGGAGATTATTCAACGCATGAGCGATTGGCGGGGGGCGGTATGAGAAAAATTGTCTATTTAATATTATTACTTGGCTTAGTGTGGTTGGTTAAGCTCAGTTATGATATGGCTCAAAATGCTCAGACGATTCCTCAACTGCAACAGCAACTTTCGCAAACTGAACAACGTTATGCTTTATTGAATGATCAGTTAGTCGCATTACAGCGTCAGTTGCAAAGTAGTAGCCCAGAAACACCTTCTGGTTTAAATATGTCTCCAATGGTCATTACTGGTGTAGCACCCGTGATTTTGATCCAACAACAATTGCAACTGGTTCAGTTCGCGCTAGATCAACAACAATTTATTTATGCTTTAGAGCATTTGACTCAAGTTCAACAGCAAGTGCTTCAATCGAGTCTGGCGCCTGCACTACAACACAGTTTGCTCAAAGCGATTGAACAAGATAAGCAGTCAATTCAACAATTCGTTTTGACTCAAACACAGCAACAACAACAACTTGAAGGTTTATTGCAAGAATTGGATCAGCGGATTCAAAAAGAAATACAAAATCCTCAGTTGAAAACTACAAAAGACGAATCTTCAATATGGCGGCATTGGTTTAATTTGGAAAAAGTGCAGCGCAATCCACCTGACTTAGTGCATCGTAATCTTACTTTGAAAGAGGCGCAATTACGGATGTTACTTGCGTCAGATGCGTTACATCGTGGTCAGCAGGCTGAATACAGAAAATCAATTCAAGAAGTGATGCAATTGCTGGCTGAACTACCAGATCAGAATAGCCAACAAATGAATCAACGTCTTGATAAGATTTTGCATTTACCAACAGTAGCAACGCCGAAACTGATTACACTCGGGTTAGTGGGGTAAGCACAATGAAACATTTGTTGCTTCGTTATGTGTTGATTAGCTTATTCTTATTCGCAATTTTTGCGGTTTTGAGTTATGGCTATGGGCATGGTTATGCTTATCTCTATTGGCGTGATTGGCAATTACAAAGCAGTGTTTGGGGCTTAATTGCATTATTTATTATTATCAGTTTGTTGGCACAATCATTTTGGTTATTGGGTAAACGCTATTTTGTACGTGAACAACGTAAAAAAGAAATAGCCCTCCATTTTAAGGATTTGCATCCTTATGAGCAATTAGGTGTTGTTTGGTTGTTGGATGCGGCTAAAGATCAACAGGTTTTTATTGAACGAGTGTATACCCAATCAGGCTTGTTAAACCACATTGTTGCCGCCCAATTTGATTATAAAAATGGGAATTATGACGCAGCTTTGCAGCACTTGGAGCAATCGGCGCCGGTCGCGTTTGAATTGGCTGAATTGCAACGTATAGATATTTTTTTAGCGCAACAACAAGAAGAAAAAGCACTCACGCATTTAGAGTTTTTGACTCAACATCAATTATCTCCTTGGTTACTTCAAATCGAAACGGCTTATCAACAGCGTATCACTGCTTTATGGGGGAAATTGGCATTACAACGTCCGTGGTTGTTCCTGCAAGCAACGCAATATGGTTTGCTTGATGCTGAACATCGAGATCTATGGTTGCAGCAATTGCTGATTAAGTTTGATCAGGCATCCGTGGATGATTTAGCGGCATTGCAACAGCGTTATTTAGCCTTGCAGAATGAAATACAGACTCGCCCATATACGAGTAAGGTGCTGTGGCTTAAATTATTGGCTCGAATGCCTGAGATGAGCATACAACATGAGCAATTGGCCTTGCATTTATTACAAGAGCATTTTGATCCAGAAGTATTTTATCTCTGGTTTCAACAGCAACTCCTGAAGCAAATTCCAGATTATGTTGATGTAGAGCAACGTATTTTGCTGTTCGAGCAACGTTATGCGGGTGTGCCGATGCTAAGTTTTGCTAAATGGCATATTTATGTGGCGACAGACCGTCAACAGGAAGCTGAGCAGTTATTAACTTTATATCCTGATAATATATTAATGAGTTATTTAAGGATTAAGTCAGTCCTAGGGGATAATTTGGATTTAATCAAACAGTTGAATTTAATATTTGAAAATGATGTTAATTTTCTGAACTTTAAGCTGTGAGTGAGAATATGAATGAGTTGTCTGTCTACCCTGTTATACATAAGCAAAGTGTTGCTTGGGGAGATATGGATGCATTTGGTCATGTAAATAATGTGCAATATTATCGCTATATAGAAAGTGCTCGTATTGCCTATTTGATGGCATTAAATATATTTGAGCAAGATATATTGACCGTAGTTGCATCGAGTCAATGTAAGTATTTAAGCCCTGTATTTTATCCAGATGTGTTGCATGTTGGTGCGCGTATTGAGGAGATCCGAAACAGTGCATTTAGAATGCAATATGTATTGTGGAGTGAGCAACAACAACAAATTGTTGCAACAGGCGATGCTGTAATGGTGTGTGTTGATAAAGTGAATGCAAAAAAAATAAATATCCCAGACCATATTAAGCAAAGGATCATTCAGTTAGAAAAGACTGTAGAGCATGATTTAATTTGAAACTAATCATCGTAAAGACAATTATGTCTGGTATTATGATTTTATAGAAAAACTTCATTTGCTATTTCTCTGTAACACATCTTACATAGGCGTGATGGATTAAGGTTTGTAAATGGAGTTTTTCAATAATAAGTAAATCAAAGTGAGCCATAAAATTATCGGGTGTGATTTTTTGTGAAGTCGAAATATCAGTGCTATGCACTGGGCGAATTCAAACATGAGGTGCGACAGTTTGAAAAGTCTTATGATAATCAACAAGCTGAGCAAATTTCTCTAATGGTGTAAGCCAATCTAACGCTTTTCTAGGACGAGTATTCAGTGACATGGCAACTTGATTTAAATAATGCTGATCTGCCTGATTTAAATCAATCCCTTTAGGTAAATATTGCCTAATTAAACCATTCATATTTTCGCATGTGCCTTTTTGCCAGGGTGAATGTGGGTCACAGAAATATACATCTATGCCTAAATCTTCTTCAAGTATTTTATGTTCTGCCATCTCGCGTCCACGGTCATAGGTCAACGTTTTACGCAGTTCTGCAGGTAAATATTTCAGAGCTTCAGTTAAAGCCTTGCGCACTGATTCTGCCTTTGCATCAGGTAATGTTGCCAAGATACAGAGCCGTGTATTTCGTTCAATAAGTGTTGCTATCGAACTTTTATTGTCTTTACCTTTAATTAAATCAGCTTCCCAATGACCCGGTATTTTTCTTTCTTGAACTTCGGCTGGGCGCTCATGAATAGTTTTAATATCCTGTAATATAGAATCTTTTTTAGGTTCACCGTTAGCTTTTCGCTTTTTATTTTCATGACGCAGACAGGATAATAAGTCTTTTTTCAACTCACCCTTTGGTAATGCTCGTATCGTTGAATAAATCGTTGTATGGCTTACATTCATTGTTTGATCCAAATCAGGAAATGTCTTTAAACGCTTTGCTATTTGCTGAGGAGACCATAAACAACGGATCGCTTCAACAATAAATTTCCAGAGGATTGAATCGATTTTGAGTTTTCTGTGACCACGTCTACGTCTAGCGAAGGTGTTATCAGAAGCATATTGAGCTTGATAAACGTCATTGATGCTATTTCTTTTAAGCTCACGATAGATCGTACTAGGATGTCTTTTAATGAGTTCAGCAAATTTTCTGGCTGAAAAGCCTTCTTTTCTTGACTCAAGCATTAATGCAGTACGATCTTCAAAGTTAAGATGATGGTATGACAATTTTATATACTCCATAAACCCTTTAAATTAATTAGGTGGTTTATGTCGCACTTCAAGTTTTACTCTGCCCTGTTTTGAACTGAGCTAAATTAAAAATAGATTAATATATATTTTATTTTGAGTTTTCATTTTAAGTTTTCTTGTAAATAAAAAGCATTTTTTTTGTTATAGTGTGATTAATTCAGCTATTCTTATATTGATTAATTAAATGCATATAAATTAATATTGAGCTGAATTTAGAATTCATTTTTTTTATTTTTGCGTGAAATATTTTCTTATTGAGTTGGAGTGGTTCGGATGAAACCAGATATTAGTGATTTATCAGTTGAAGATTTAAAGCGTTTGCAAGCAGAAGCTGAAGCTTTAATTGAAAGTAAAAAAGACCAAGCAATTGAAGATGCATATAATCAAATCATAGCAATTGCTGATGGTATTGGTTTAAGCGTTGAAGAGTTATTGGCTGTAGGTGAGCAAAAGCGTAAAAAGACTACGCGTAAAGCTGTAGAACCACGCTACCGCAATAAAAATAATACTGAAGAAACTTGGACTGGTCGTGGTAAACAACCGCGTTGGTTGGTTGCTGAATTAGAAAAAGGCGCAAAACTTGAAGATTTCTTAATCTAAGTGAGTTTTAAAGTCATCGTTTTGTCATACCATGACTTTATCCTTTGTAAAAAACCAAGCTTAAAAGCTTGGTTTTTTTATATGAGAGAATTGGCGATGTTGAAAAATTATGCATAATGTCATTCAGAGCAAGTATTTTAAATGGATGATGTTAGCGATGTTGGTAAGGGTGGGATGAAGAAAAATACCAAACAATGGAGATGGTGGCTATTCGCCATTTTTGCATTTTTAATTTTTATTATTTTACAGATTCCAGCAACATGGCTTATTGCGAAATTTTCTAAAGATAATCAATTACTACATAATGTTAGTGGCAACATCTGGCAGGGACAAGCGGACTGGCAACGTGGGCAGTTACGAGGCTCTGTGCATTGGAAGACACGACCTTTAGATTTGTTGCTATTACGTTTTGGGGCTGATCTCGATATCCATAGTGGCAACACACAATTTAATGGTGTCTTTGCTTATGGCTTGGGGAAAAAAATTATTGTTAAGGGGTTACAAGGTCAAGTGGCACCTGAAACTTTGCGTTATTTTGCCAATTGGCAATGGCCTGAGAATGCAATTCAACTCAAGGATGTACAACTTCATTATCACAATGAAAAAGGTTTTAGTGCCACTGAAGGGCAACTGAACTGGGGTGGTGGCGAATTGACTTATACTTTTGGTCAGCGTCAAGAGCGTATGACTATGCCATCTTTAATTGCCGAGTTAAAAGATGCCAATGGACAATTGCAACTGGATGTACGCGATCAACGCAGTCAAAAAATGGCAAACATAAGTTTAGATGCCAATCTTATGCTTGATGTACAACTGACACAGCGAATGCTGTTAAACGTTCCTTCTTATCAGGGTAAAGCAGGACTAGACACTTATGTGATTAGCTCACGCCAGCCATTGTTACAAGGTGGAATGTGATGGACGCATTAATACAAAAAATACAACAGTTAGATTGGCAAAAGCTCGATAAGCTCAGTCCGTTGATTTTGGCAATCTTGTTATTATGGCTGTGTTGGAAACTCGCTTCGTTTTTTTGGTTGGTAGTTGCTCCTCCTCAAGCGATGCAATTTGATCGGGTTGAGTTGGGTTCACAACAAGCACAAGTTCCGAATATCAGTTCATTCGCTTTATTTAATGAGCCCGCTGCGAGTACAGTGCAGGATAATGTTAATTTGGAATTACAGGGGGTACTGCTCGGTTCTTCCAACTCGTTGTCCTCTGCAGTGATCAAATTAAATGATAGTGCTGAGCGTTATCGTGTAGGTGAAACCTTAGGTTCAACGTCATATCAACTGGTTGAAGTGTATTGGGATCGTGTGGTGTTGAAACAAGGCAATGGCGCAACACGAGAAGTGACCTTTAAAGGGTTGGAGAAAGGTTTATATCAACCAATAGAGCCGGTTAGTCGCAATAACCAGCCACCGCCTGCACATATGCCAGAGCCTGTTCAAAACTCTCCTCAGTCTGCATTGGGGCAGGCAATTCAAGAAATGCAGGATAACCGTGAGCAATATCTGAAGAATATGGGAGTGAGTGGTGGTGCAGATGGCTATGAAATCACAGATCAAACACCCGTTGGTCTTAAAAATACATTGGGTTTGCGTGCGGGGGATCGAGTTCTATCGATCAATGGTCAAACCGTTGGGCAGGGACTAAGCGAAGTACAATTACTAGAGCAAGTGCGTCGTCAAGGGCATGCCAAAATAGAAATAAAACGTGGTGATCAAGTGATGACCATTCAACAGAGTTTTTAGTGATCACACATCATCACAATAGTTAGGAATAAGTGCAGGTTATGGCTTTTTTGAATCATCAGCGTCCACTTTGGGCATTACTTGCCGCAGCACCGTTAGTTGCGACAATCAGTACCCATGTACAAGCACAGACATGGAAGATCAATCTACGTGATGCAGATTTAGCAGCTTTTATTAATGAGGTTGCTGATATTACGGGTAAGAACTTTGCAGTTGATCCGCGAGTGCGCGGTAATGTGACAGTCATTTCGAACAAACCACTCAACAAAGATGAGGTTTACGATCTCTTCTTAGGTGTATTAAGTGTCAATGGTGTGGTGGCATTGCCTTCAGGAAATACGATTCGCTTGGTGCCTGATAGTAATGTGAAAAATGCAGGTATTCCTTATGATGGGCGAAATCGTGCGGGTGGGGATCAAATCGTAACGCGTGTTATTTGGCTACAAAATACCAATCCAAATGAACTCGTACCTGCTTTGCGCCCATTGATGCCACAGTTTGCGCATCTGGCGGCAGTAGCGGGAACCAATGCACTTATTGTTTCTGATCGAGCAGCAAATATCTATCAGCTTGAGAATATTGTCCGAAACTTGGATGGAACAGGGCAGAATGATATTGAGGCGATTACGTTGCAGTCGAGTCAGGCAGAGGAAGTGATTGCTTTGCTTGAGACAATGAGTGGAACGGGATCATCTAAAGATTTGATGGGGTCTCGAGTACGTATTGTTGCGGATAATCGCACCAATCGTATTTTGATTAAAGGTGATCCAGATTCACGCAAGCGGTTGCGTCAAATTATCGAAATGGTCGATGTGCCGTCAGCAGATCGTTTGGGCGGATTAAAAGTATTTCGTTTGAAATATGCAAGTGCAAAAAATTTAGCTGAAATTTTACAAGGTTTGGTGACAGGTCAGTCAGTTTCATCCTCATCGACATCTAATAATAGTAGTTCAAATGCTGTTAGTAATCTGATTTCGAATAATCAAAATAGCAGTTCATCCAATAACGCATCGGGAAATTCAGCGATTAGCCTAAATAGTGGTTTTAATAATCGTCAAAATGATGTGACCAGCTTTAACGGAGGAGGCGTGAGTATCATTGCTGATGGTACGCAGAATGCCTTGGTCGTGAAAGCTGACCCACAATTAATGCGCGAGATTGAATCGGCAATACAACAACTGGATACACGTCGTCAGCAAGTGTTGATAGAAGCTGCGATTATCGAGGTTGTTGGGGGTGATGCTGAGCAACTTGGTGTGCAATGGGTATTGGGTGATCTAAATAGTGGTGTCGGGCTGGTTAATTTTTCAAATCTTGGTTCTGGACTGTCCAAAATTGCCGCTGGTTATCTAACTGGTGGTGCGGTAGGTGCAGCAGGGGCTTTTGGAGATGGTGCTTCAATAGGTTTAGGAAATTTTGAAAACCCCCGTAGGGCATATGGTGCCTTGATACAAGCGCTGAAAGCGAATACGAAATCCAATTTTTTATCGACCCCATCCATCGTCACAATGGACAATGAAGAAGCTTATATCGTGGTGGGGCAAAATGTTCCATTTGTTACAGGATCTGTTGCAACTCAGGGTAATAGTACTGTGAACCCGTATACGACGGTTGAGCGAAAGGATGTGGGGATTACGCTGAAAGTTGTCCCACATATTGGTGAAGGGGGATCGATTCGTCTTGAGGTTGAGCAAGAGGTTTCGAATGTTCAGCCTAATCGAGGGCAGGCAACGGATTTGGTGACCAGTAAACGGGCGATTAAGACCTCTGTACTAGCTGATCATGGGCAAACTGTAATTTTGGGTGGTTTGATTTCTGATGATACTAATCTAACTCGTCAGAGTATCCCGGTGTTGGGTGATATTCCCTATTTAGGACGGTTATTCCGTGCTGATACACGCAGTAATGATAAGCGTAATCTTTTGGTGTTTATTCATCCAACCATTGTTGGGGATTCAGATGATATCCGTCGTATTTCACAGCAACGCTATAATCAATTATATAGCTTGCAACTTTCGATGGATAAAAACGGAAATTTTGCCAAACTGCCTCAAAATGTCTCGGATATTTACACTCAACAGGGGATAAATAATTCACCATATCAAAAAGTGCCAACAGCGACGCAGCAAAAGACCTCTGCGGTGACTACGCCGGTGGCGACAGCACAGCCACCTTTGCAAAAGAAAGCGGTTGAAAGAAGTAAGAATACGGTGACCACGACGACGTTGCATCCTGCATCTTCACAGTAGAAGCACACAAGCACTTCTGTCACAATGTTATGATTGCAAGAGCCGATAATCAATAAATCAGGATAAGGGTTGATGTTTATGACTTGGAAACTACAAGCCATTACAGGTGAATTTACGGGGAAAGAACTCACGATTGAACGTGATATGTTGGTAGGGCGTCATCAAGAGGCTGATATTTTATTGCAATCTGCCGATATTTCACGTCGCCATGCTGCTTTGTTGCTTAAGGAACAACAATTGTGGGTGCAAGATCTGAACTCATCAAATGGTACCTTTGTGAATGATGTGCGTATCATTCAAGATACTGAATTGCATGATGGTGATATTTTGCAATTTGCAAGTTTTGTATTTAGCGTACTTGCCCCAGAAACTGAATTACCAGAAATCGAAGTGGAACCAGTAAACACCGTCACGCAAGATCAAGGTATGCCAAGTATTGCAGAAAGAGCTGTTGAAACGCCAATTAGTCGCGATGGTATGCCTCAGCAAGTGGGTATTCCTAAGCCTGCACCGATCCCTGAAGGGGTGAAAGTTGAGGTTTCTGCTGAACCAAAATCAGTGCCTATGCCAGAGCCTGTGTCGCGAGTTGCGCAGGAAAAAGAGCAGCAAACAAATGCTTCAGTGGGTATGATTTCTCTGATTGTGTTGATCATTTTGGCGGTGATCGCTTGGTTGTTCTTTAAATAATTAGACTAAACTTTTACAATCAAGGCATGCTTCTAGTTGCTCTAACATTTTAGTAAAGTGGTGTTGGGGTTTAGTTGAGGGATGCCTTTTTCATTTTATAGGTGGAAATTTAATGTCCATTGCACAGTTACAACGTCGTGATCTTATCTTGTTTGATTTGGATGGAACACTTGTAGATTCTGCTGCTGACTTATATCGTGCAATGAATATTAGTTTGGAAAAATTGCACTTTCCTGTAGTTACTGAAGATCAGATACGAGCATGGGTTGGAAAGGGCGCCGCAAAACTTTGTGAAACAGTCCTTGAATATTTATTTGAGGATGCAAGCCCTCAGCAACATGCGCTCTTGTTAAACACATTCGTTGATGTCTATGCACAAGAGTTATGTGTCAATACTCAGGTATATGAAGGTGTTTTACCTTTCTTGGATTATTGTCAAGCGCATGGGATTATCATGGCATGTGTGACCAATAAACCAGAGCAGTTGGCGAGAGGTATTTTGGATATTTTATCACTTTCATCTTATTTTAAGATGGTGGTTGGTGGTGATACCTTGCCTGAGCGTAAACCTCATCCCTTGCCATTATTGCACTGTATGCAGAGCCAAAATGTTGCTGCCGCACAAACACTAATGATTGGTGATTCAAGTAATGATGTTGAAGCTGCACGACGTGCAGGTATAGATTGTATTGTGGTCAGCTATGGCTATAATCATGGGGAGAATATTTACGATTGCCAACCGCAACAGGTGGTGGATCGTTTGGTGGAACTCGTTGAAGAAGATCAGATCAGGAGACAGGCATGAAAGTAGTTATGGTTTTTCGATGGCGGGCTTGAAAGAGCACTAAAGAAAAAACGCACAGAAATTAAAACCATAGAGAATATCCATGACTACCTTAGTACAATTTGAACAGTTAAAATCAGCCGGCTATAACACCATTCCCGTTTACCGCCAACGTTTAGCCGATACTGAAACCCCACTTTCCGTTTTTGCTCGATTTAAAACACATAAACATGCCTATCTTTTCGAGTCTGTTGAAGGTGGTGAAAATTGGGCGAGATACTCAATGATCGGTTTGGGTGAATCTACGGTTTTCTCATGTAATGCAGGTGTGCTTACCGTTCAGCAAACTGATGGTACCGTTACCCAACAAAATTGTACCGACCCATTTCAATATATTCGCGACTTTCAGCATCAATTTAAAGTACCAAGTAAAAAAGAATTGCCTGAACTACCGAGTTTTACAGGTGGTTTAGTGGGTTATCTGGGTTACGACGCTGTACGCTATATCGAGCCAAAATTAAAAAATGTTCCAGCAGACGATCCTGTGACATTGCCAGACTTATGGTTAATGCTGTCAAAAACAGTGATCGTATTTGATAATTTAAAAGATACTTTATTTTTAATCCATCATGCTGATGCAAATCAAGATGATGCTTATGCGCAAGCACAACAAAAATTGGATCAATTAGAGCAACTGCTTGCAACACCTGTGAGTTTGCAGGCAAAACCGCATACAGCTCCGCACTTTGAGTCGATCACGGGGAAAGAAAAGTTTCTTGAAACGGTGGAAACGGTGAAAGAGTACATTCGTGCTGGTGATGTCATGCAGGTGGTGCCAGGGCAGCGAATGGTGTCTGATTTTGATGGTGAGGCATTACAGGTTTATCGTGCTTTGCGTCATCTCAATCCATCACCGTATCTGTTTTTAGTGCAAGGACGAACGCTTGTTGATGATAAGCCTTTTCATATTGTGGGTTCATCACCTGAAATCCTATCTCGTTTAGAGGATGGGATCGCAACGGTGCGTCCTTTGGCTGGTACACGACCACGTGGTAAGACTAAAGAAGAAGATTTGGCACTCGAGCAAGATTTATTAGCAGACGAAAAAGAGATTGCTGAACATTTGATGTTGATTGATCTGGGTCGTAATGATGTTGGGCGTGTTTCAAAGATTGGAAAAGTCCAAGTCACTGATCGCATGGTAATCGAGCGTTATTCACATGTGATGCATATTGTGTCAAATGTACAAGGTGAAGTGCGTGATGATGTCGATGCTTTAGATGTGTTTAAGGCAACATTTCCCGCAGGAACGCTTTCAGGTGCTCCTAAAATTCGTGCGATGGAAATCATTGATGAGGTTGAGCCTGTAAAACGTGGCGTATTTGGTGGTGCTGTTGGTTATTTAGGTTGGCATGGGGAAATGGACATGTCGATTGCAATTCGTACTTGTGTGATTCGTGATAAAAAGGTTTACGTGCAAGCGGGAGCAGGGTTGGTTGCAGACTCAAATCCTGAATCAGAATGGAATGAAACCCAAATAAAAGCTCGCGCAGTGATCAAAGCGGTTGAATTATCATCAAACGGATTGATTTTATGAGTTTTTAGCGGTTTTTTTAAAAAAACCACTTGCATCGACTCAGAGTTTTGCTAAACTGCACACCGTTCCGATACGAAACGTACGAAACACTAAGAAGCGCCGGCATAGCTCAGTTGGTAGAGCAACTGACTTGTAATCAGTAGGTCCACAGTTCGAATCCGTGTGCCGGCACCATCTTAAGGTTTTGAGTTTAAAGTAAACGAGCTGCACTGTGCAAGTGTGATTTGGTGGGATTCCCGAGCGGTCAAAGGGGGCAGACTGTAACTCTGCTACGAAAGTTTCGAAGGTTCGAATCCTTCTCCCACCACCATATAACTTCGATTGAAGTGGTAAAGTACCAACGCGCGGGAGTAACTCAGTTGGTAGAGTGGCAGCCTTCCAAGCTGCATGTCGCGAGTTCGATCCTCGTCTCCCGCTCCATCGAAGAGATCGCTCTTATAGCTCAGTGGTAGAGCACTCCCTTGGTAAGGGAGAGGTCTCGAGTTCAAATCTCGATAAGAGCTCCAGATATACAGCTTAGTAGAATTTCTACAAGATTTTAAAGAAGCAGGCTATTATAGTCTGCTTTTCAAGTATTAGGTGTCTAGTTTTTTAGGCGAATGTCGATAAAGAAAGTTTTTCAGGGTTGTTTTTCTCTAAACTGGTGTCGACGTAAACGAGGAAAATCAAAATGGCTAAGGCTAAGTTTGAACGTAACAAACCACACGTAAACGTGGGTACAATTGGTCACGTTGACCATGGTAAAACAACTTTAACTGCTGCGATTGCAACAATCTGTGCAAAAACTTACGGCGGTGAAGCGAAAGATTACTCGCAAATCGACTCTGCTCCTGAAGAAAAAGCACGTGGTATTACAATTAATACTTCACACGTAGAATACGATTCTCCAATCCGTCACTACGCTCACGTAGACTGCCCGGGCCACGCCGATTATGTTAAAAACATGATTACTGGTGCTGCTCAGATGGACGGCGCGATCCTTGTATGTGCTGCGACTGATGGTCCAATGCCACAAACTCGTGAACACATCCTTCTTTCACGTCAGGTTGGTGTACCGTACATTATCGTATTCTTGAACAAGTGTGACCTTGTTGATGATGAAGAATTACTTGAATTAGTAGAAATGGAAGTTCGTGAACTTCTTTCTACTTATGACTTCCCAGGTGATGACACTCCAGTAATCCGTGGTTCTGCGCTTAAAGCGTTAGAAGGTGATGCTGGTCAATACGGTGAGTCTTCAGTTCTTGCACTTGTTGAAGCGCTTGATTCTTACATTCCTGAGCCAGAGCGTGCGATCGACAAAGCATTCTTGATGCCAATCGAAGACGTATTCTCAATCTCTGGTCGTGGTACTGTAGTAACAGGCCGTGTTGAGTCTGGTATCGTTAAAGTAGGCGAAGAAGTTGAAATCGTTGGTATTAAAGATACAGTTAAAACAACTGTAACTGGCGTAGAAATGTTCCGTAAACTTCTTGACGAAGGTCGTGCGGGCGAGAACTGTGGTGTTCTTTTACGTGGTACTAAGCGTGAAGACGTACAACGTGGTCAAGTACTTGCTAAACCAGGTTCAATCAAGCCACACACTAAATTCGATGCAGAAGTATACGTACTTTCTAAAGAAGAAGGTGGTCGTCACACTCCATTCCTTAACGGTTACCGTCCACAGTTCTACTTCCGTACAACTGACGTAACTGGCGCGATCAAATTACAAGATGGCGTAGAAATGGTAATGCCTGGTGACAACGTAGAAATGTCAGTAGAGTTAATCCACCCGATCGCAATGGACCCAGGTCTACGTTTTGCGATCCGTGAAGGTGGTCGTACTGTAGGTGCTGGTGTTGTTGCGAAAGTAACTGCATAATAGATTATGAAACTCAAATCGGAAGCTTCGGCTTTCGATTTGCATCATAGGTCAGTAGTTCAATTGGTAGAGCGTCGGTCTCCAAAACCGAATGTTGGGGGTTCGAGTCCCTCCTGACCTGCCACTTTTTTTAAATAAAAACGCTTGATTCTGGCTAAGTTGTCATATAATAAGTCGCGAATTCTACGACGAGTAAAAAAATGTCGAATGATAAATCGCGTGACGCATCGAGCGACGCGCCAATCCCTCAAAGAAATAACGCTGCAGAAATTGTAAGCTCAGGTTCTCCATTAGATGTTGTCTTATGGTTGATTGCATTGACTTTGCTGATTGGTTCAGCAATGGTAAATCAGCATTTACCTGCCTATTGGGCACCAGCAAATGATATTTGGGTGCGCATTGGGGTAATTTTGGCTTGTATCGCGGTCGCTTTAGGTTTATTATACGCCACCCATCAAGGTAAAGGCTTTGTGCGTTTATTGCTAGATGCGCGGATAGAACTACGTCGAGTGGCTTGGCCGACAAAACAAGAGACGATGACCACCTCGTGGCAAGTTCTTGTGGTTGTAATTGTAACAGCAATCGTATTGTGGTGTTTTGATTACGGGTTGGGCTGGTTTATTAAGTTAATTATCGGGTAAGGTGCGATGAAGCGTTGGTATATTATTCATGCCTATTCAGGTTTTGAAAAGCAAGTGATGCGTTCGCTTAATGAACGTATTCAACGTAGCACGGTAGCTGATAGCTTTGGTGAAGTTCTTGTTCCTACTGAAGAAGTAGTTGAAATGAAGGACGGTAAAAAGCGCAAGTCTGAGCGTAAATTCTTTCCTGGCTATGTGCTAGTCGAAATGGAAATGAATGATGATACTTGGCACATCGTGAAAGAGTGTCCGAAAGTTCTTGGTTTTATTGGTGGAACACCAGAAAAACCTGCGCCAATCACTCAGCGTGAAGCTGATGCGATTCTTGCTCGTGTACGTAATCTTGGTGAAGCACCTCGTCCTAAGACGATGTTTGAACCAGGTGAAGAATTGCTCGTTATTGATGGTCCGTTCACTGACTTTAAAGGGGTCGTGGAGGAAGTTCAATACGATAAGTCACGTTTAACGTTGACAATTAATGTATTTAATCGACCTACTCAGGTTGAGCTGGAATTTCGCCAAGTCGAAAAAACAGTTTAATTTGAACTGGTTGAGAAGCGCCCGATTTGATCGGGCATTGTTGTTCTAACACTTCGGTGTTGTTTAATTTTTGGGGAGCCTAGCGGCGCTTGTACCCAGAGGTAATTTTCAATGGCTAAGAAGATTGACGGCTATATCAAGCTGCAAGTTCCAGCTGGTAAAGCAAATCCATCTCCACCAATTGGTCCTGCTTTAGGTCAACGTGGTGTAAACATCATGGCATTCTGTAAAGAATTCAATGCTGCTACACAAAAACTTGAAGTTGGTTTGCCAATTCCTGTCGTGATCACTGTGTACAACGATAAGTCGTTCACATTCATCATGAAAACTCCACCTGCATCTATTCTTCTTAAGAAAGCTGCTGGTATTCAAAAGGGTTCTTCTGTACCAAACAAAACTAAAGTTGGTAAGTTGACTCGTGCTCAATTAGAAGAAATCGCGACTACTAAAGAACCAGACTTAACTGGTGCTGATTTAGACGCTCGTGTGCGCACCATTGCTGGTTCTGCACGTTCTATGGGCTTGGAAGTGGAGCTATAAGACATGGCAAAGTTAACTAAACGTCAAAAAGCCATTGCTGCAGCTGTAGAAGCAAACAAAGTTTACACTTTGGAAGAAGCAGTACAAGTTCTTAACAGCTTACCAGCTGCGAAGTTCAAAGAATCTTTAGATATCGCTGTAAACCTTGGCGTAGACCCACGTAAATCTGATCAGGTTGTTCGTGGTGCGACAACTTTACCAGCAGGTACAGGTAAAACTGTACGTGTTGCAGTTTTTGCTCAAGGCGCTGCTGCTGAAGCTGCGAAAGAAGCAGGTGCTGACGTTGTTGGTTTTGATGACCTTGCTGAAAGCATTCAAGGTGGAAATCTTGACTTTGATGTCGTAATTGCTGCTCCAGATGCAATGCGCGTTGTTGGTAAGTTAGGTACTATTCTTGGTCCACGTGGCTTAATGCCAAACCCTAAAGTGGGTACAGTAACGCCTGACGTTGCTAACGCGGTTAAGAATGCGAAGTCTGGTCAAGCACGTTACCGTGTAGACAAAGCAGGTATCATCCACGCTGCAATCGGTCAGCTTGGTTTTAGCGAAGAAGCAGTACGTCAAAACGTTGAAACTTTAATTGCAGATTTAAAACGCTTAAAGCCTGCAACTTCTAAAGGTGTATACGTTAAAAAGATCACTTTGAGCTCAACTATGGGTCCTGGTTTGATCGTTGATGTAAGCAACGTTTCTAAGTAATTAGACAGAATTTTAAAGCCTTAGACTTTTTCTTTGAAAAAGTCTAAGCAAACTTTGAATTGATAAATGAATATTTATCAGCGTCAAAGACCTCAGGCGAGAAATATTTTCGAATGTTTTTCTTAATCTTCCAGTCTGAGTAGACGCGGTGGTGTGATTTATTCCTCCTCCGCGTGTAAGTCTTAGTCAGACTTACGAATTGGGAGTGCATCTTTTGGGATGCATAAATCACCGTTAGGAGGTTTTACGATGGCTCTTCTTATCGAAGACAAAAAACAGATCGTTGCAGAAGTAAACGAAGTTGCTTCTAAAGCGTTCTCTGCCGTTGTTGCTGACTATCAAGGCTTAACTGTAGAGCAATTAACAACACTTCGTGTTGAAGCTCGTAAGTTAGGTGTTACTACACGTATCGTGCGTAACACTTTGGCTAAGCGTTCATTTGAAGGTACTCAATTTGATATCTTGAATGACGACCTTGTTGGTCCAACAATTCTCGGTTTCTCTACTTCTGAAGACGACATGGGTGCTGCTGCACGCTTGTTCGAAGAATTTGCGAAAACTAATAAAGCATTTGAACTTAAAGCAGCTGCATTTGATGGCAAGCTTTATAAAGGTGCTGAAGTTAGCGTAATTGCAAACCTTCCGAACCAAGAGAAAGCGCTTACTATGCTTGCCTCTGTTCTTCAAGCTCCTATTTCGAAATTGGGTCGCCTCATTACAGCGCTCAAAGAGAAAAACGAGTCAGAAGCGGCTTAATCCTATTTTCACACCATTCAATATCCATTTGGAGTTATTCTCATGGCTTTAACAAACGAAGAAATCTTAAACGCAGTTGCTGAAAAAACAGTTCTTGAACTTGTTGAATTAATTTCTGCTTTCGAAGAAAAATTTAACGTATCTGCTGCTGCTGTAGCTGTAGCTGCTGCTCCAGGTGCTGGCGCTGCTGCTGCTGAAGAACAAACTGAATTCAACGTTGAGTTGACTTCTTTCGGTGCTAACAAAGTTGCTGTAATTAAAGCAGTTCGTGAAGCTACTGGTCTTGGTCTTAAAGAAGCTAAAGATCTTGTTGAAGGCGCTCCTGCTGTTCTTAAAGAAGGCGTTTCTAAAGAAGAAGGCGAAGAACTTAAGAAGAAGCTTGAAGAAGCTGGTGCTACAGTTACACTTAAGTAATGCTGTAGGGAGTCGATTTTTTGAAAATCGGCTCCAAAAAATGGCTGATGGCTCTTGGGTCATCAGCCTTTTTGCGTTACAATAATCGGCTCGTTTTTTGTTAGTTTTGCGTTTTTGACGCATATAATTAGAACAAACGGCTAAATATCAAACGCTTACCAATATTTTTTTGCTTATAAAAATATTGTTAAGCGTTTTAATACCACTAAAAATTGCAGCATTTGTAAACAGTGGTGGCCATATCGGCTTGCGTAATTCCTTCTAAGCCCGTTCTGCAGGCGGCTTAGTTTACTTTCCGAGGACTCCAGATGGCATACTCATATACCGAAAAGAAACGGATTCGTAAGAATTTTGGTAAATTGCCCCACGTAATGGAAGCACCGTACTTACTTTCGATTCAAGTCGATTCGTACCGTACTTTCTTACAAGGTGGCAAAACTCCAAAAAATCGCGAAGATATCGGTCTCCAAGCCGCATTTCGTTCAGTTTTTCCTATTGAAAGTTATTCTGGCAATGCTGCTTTAGAATTTGTTGAGTATAGTCTTGGTAAACCAGAGTTTGACGTACGTGAATGTATTTTACGTGGTTCAACTTATGCGGCACCAATGCGCGTAAAAATTCGTTTGATCATTAAAGATCGCGAAACCAAATCAATTAAAGACGTTCGTGAACAAGAAGTTTACATGGGTGAAATGCCACTCATGACCGATAACGGTACATTCGTTATTAACGGTACTGAGCGTGTAATCGTATCTCAATTACACCGTTCGCCAGGCGTATTCTTTGATCATGACAAGGGTAAGACCCACTCAAGCGGTAAAGTGTTGTATTCAGCACGTATTATCCCTTACCGTGGTTCATGGTTAGATTTCGAATTTGATGCTAAAGATTTAGTATTCGTACGTATTGACCGTCGTCGTAAATTATTGGCGACTGTGATTTTACGTGCTTTAAATTATACCAATGAGCAAATCCTGAATTTGTTCTACGAAAAAGTACCTGTCTATTTAGATATGGGCAGCTATCAAATTGATCTCGTTCCAGATCGCCTACGTGGTGAGATGGCGCAATTTGATATCTTAGATAACGATGGCAAAGCGATTGTTGAACAAGGCAAACGTATTAATGCACGTCACGTACGTCAAATGGAAGCAGCGAACTTAGCGAAGCTTTCAGTACCTGATGAATACTTGTATGAGCGTATTACAGCTGAAGATATCACATTGAAAGATGGTGATGTAATTCCTGCAAATACGGTGCTTAGCCATGAAGTGATGGTGAAAATCGCTGAAGGCGGCGTGAAACAGTTTAATATTCTGTTCACCAACGATATCGATCGTGGTCCTTTCGTTGCGGATACTTTACGTGCAGATACAACAACAGGTCGTGAAGAAGCACTTGTTGAAATCTATAAAGTCATGCGTCCAGGTGAGCCGCCAACGAAAGAAGCTGCTGAAAACTTATTTAATAACTTGTTCTTCTCTTCTGAGCGTTATGACCTGTCTCCAGTGGGTCGTATGAAGTTCAACCGTCGTTTGGGTCGTCCTTACGAAGTGGGTACTGATCAGAAGTCTCGTGAAGTTGAAGGTATTTTATCACACGACGATATCATTGATGTACTTCGTACATTGGTGGAAATCCGTAACGGTAAAGGTGAAGTCGATGATATCGATCACTTAGGTAACCGGCGTGTACGTTCTGTTGGCGAAATGACAGAAAACCAATTCCGTGTTGGTTTAGTGCGTGTTGAACGTGCTGTTAAAGAGCGTTTAAGCCAAGCAGAAACTGATAACTTGTCTCCACAAGATTTAATCAACGCGAAACCAGTTGCTGCTGCAATCAAAGAGTTCTTTGGTTCAAGCCAGTTATCTCAGTTCATGGACCAAAACAACCCATTGTCTGAGATTACACACAAACGTCGTGTATCTGCACTTGGTCCTGGGGGTTTGACACGTGAACGCGCGGGCTTCGAAGTACGTGACGTACATCAAACTCACTATGGTCGTGTTTGTCCGATTGAAACGCCTGAAGGTCCAAACATTGGTTTGATCAACTCGCTTTCTGTTTATGCAAAAGCAAATGACTTCGGTTTCTTGGAAACACCATACCGTAAAGTTGTCGATGGTCGTGTAACTGATGATGTTGAATATTTATCTGCAATTGAAGAAGTAGGGACTGTCATTGCACAAGCCGACTCTGCAGTTGATAAAGATGGTAATTTAACTGAAGAAATGGTTTCTGTGCGTCATCAAGGTGAATTCGTACGTATGTCGCCTGAACGCGTAACGCATATGGACGTTTCTGCACAGCAGGTAGTATCAGTTGCGGCATCATTGATTCCATTCCTTGAACACGATGATGCGAACCGTGCATTGATGGGTTCGAACATGCAACGTCAGGCTGTTCCTACATTACGTGCTGACAAGCCGCTTGTTGGTACAGGTATGGAAGCGAACGTAGCGCGCGACTCGGGTGTGTGTGTGATCGCAAACCGTGGTGGTGCGATTGAGTATGTAGATGCATCTCGTATCGTTATTCGTGTCAACGAAGATGAAATGATTGCGGGTGAAGCAGGTGTAGATATCTATAACCTGATCAAATATACACGTTCAAACCAGAACACATGTATTAACCAGAATGTCATCGTGAACTTGGGCGACAAAGTTGCTCGTGGTGATATCTTGGCTGACGGTCCTTCGACTGACATGGGTGAACTTGCGCTGGGTCAAAACATGCGCGTCGCGTTCATGACATGGAACGGTTATAACTATGAAGACTCGATTTTACTTTCTGAGCGTGTTCTTCAAGAAGATCGTTTAACGTCGATTCACATTCAAGAATTGTCATGTGTAGCACGTGATACTAAGTTAGGTGCAGAAGAAATTACTGCCGATATTCCTAACGTTGGTGAAGCAGCACTGTCTAAATTGGATGAGTCAGGTATTGTTTATATCGGTGCTGAAGTGACTGCGGGTGATATCCTAGTTGGTAAGGTAACGCCTAAAGGTGAAACTCAGTTAACACCTGAAGAAAAATTACTTCGCGCAATCTTTGGTGAAAAAGCGGCAGACGTAAAAGATTCATCTTTGCGTGTTCCGTCTGGTACCAAAGGAACAGTGATTGACGTTCAAGTCTTCACACGTGATGGTTTAGAAAAGGACGAGCGTGCGCAAGCAATTGAGAAAGCTCAACTTGATGCATACCGTAAAGACTTGAAAGAAGAATACAAAATCTTCGAAGAAGCAGCACGTGAACGTATTGTTCGCTTGTTGAAAGGTCAAGAGTCAAATGGTGGCGGTACAACTAAGCGCGGCGATAAACTCTCAGAAGATGTATTGTCTGGTTTAGAGCTTGTTGATTTACTTGAAATCCAACCAGCTGATGAAGCGATTGCTGAACGTTTAACGCAAATTCAAGTGTTCTTGAAAGAGAAGAGCATCGAAATCGATGAGAAATTTGCAGAGAAGAAGCGTAAGCTTTCTACAGGTGATGAATTAACAACGGGTGTATTAAAAGTTGTTAAGGTTTACCTTGCGGTTAAGCGTCGTATTCAGCCTGGTGATAAGATGGCGGGTCGTCACGGTAACAAGGGTGTGGTATCAAATATCTTACCTGTAGAAGACATGCCGCATGATATTCACGGTGTGCCAGTTGATATCGTATTGAACCCATTGGGTGTACCATCACGTATGAACGTGGGTCAGATTCTTGAAACTCACTTGGGTATGGCGGCAAAAGGTCTGGGTGAGCAAATTGATAAGATGCTCCAACAGCAACGTACGATTGCTGAATTGCGTGCGTTCCTCGACAAGATTTACAACAAAGTTGGTGGCGAACAAGAAGATCTTGATAGCTTAACCGACGAAGAAGTTTTAAAACTTGCAGGTAACCTGCGTGCAGGTGTGCCTTTGGCGACACCAGTATTTGATGGTGCTGAAGAAAGTCAAATTAAAGAGTTACTTGAGCTTGCTGAATTGCCACGTACTGGTCAAACCGTATTGTTTGATGGTCGTACTGGTGAACAGTTTGATCGTCCTGTAACTGTCGGTTATATGTACATGCTCAAATTGAACCACTTGGTTGATGACAAGATGCATGCGCGTTCAACTGGTTCTTACTCACTAGTGACACAACAGCCGCTTGGTGGTAAAGCACAATTCGGTGGTCAGCGTTTCGGTGAGATGGAAGTATGGGCACTTGAAGCATACGGTGCAGCATATACGCTTCAAGAAATGCTTACTGTGAAGTCGGATGACGTTGAAGGTCGTACACGCATCTATAAGAATATTGTAGATGGTAACCATTATATGGATCCGGGTATGCCTGAATCGTTCAACGTATTGACCAAAGAGATCCGTTCTTTAGGTATCAACATTGAACTGAAAAATGGTGACTAATTAGCCATTAATCCCCCCTCAGCCCCCTTTATGAAAGGGGGAGTTCCCACTCGAAAGAGTAGGGGCTTCCCTCCTCAGAAAAAGGAGGGACTGAGGGAGGATTATTCAGTTAAAAAACAATATTTGTGACCCAGTTGAGTGAGTGTAGCTCCTCGACACACGGAGAAAAAAATTGAAAGACTTGCTCGATATCATGCGTAAGAAAACGGATTCAGAAGGTCATGCACCCGTTGAATTTGACCGTATCCGTATTGGTCTTGCGTCGCCAGAGATGATTAAGTCATGGTCTCACGGTGAAGTTAAAAAGCCTGAAACCATTAACTACCGTACTTTTAAACCTGAACGTGACGGTTTGTTCTGTGCCAAAATTTTTGGTCCAGTAAAAGATTACGAATGCTTGTGTGGTAAATACAAGCGTATGAAATACAAAGGCGTCATTTGTGAAAAATGTGGCGTTGAAGTTACAACAGCAAAAGTTCGTCGTGAGCGTATGGGTCATATTGACCTTGCATCACCAGTTGCACATATTTGGTTCTTGAAATCATTACCGAGCCGTATCGGTTTACTTCTTGATATGACATTACGTGATATCGAGCGTGTATTGTATTTCGAATCTTATGTTGTTACTGATCCTGGTATGACTCCGTTTGAAAAGTATCAACTTTTAACAGACGAAGAATACTACAATGCACTTGAAGAACACGGTGATGAATTCACTGCGAAAATGGGTGCAGAAGCAGTTCAGGATTTATTAAAAGATATCGATCTTGAAGCTGAGATTGCTCGTTTACGTGAAGAAATTCCGCAAACAACTTCTGAGACGAAACTTAAAAAAGCGTCTAAGCGTTTGAAGTTGATGGAAGCATTCAAAGATTCGAACAATAAGCCTGAATGGATGGTGATGAACGTACTTCCTGTACTTCCACCAGACTTACGTCCGCTTGTACCACTTGAAGGTGGTCGTTTCGCGACTTCAGACTTGAACGATTTATATCGTCGTGTGATCAACCGTAACAACCGTTTGAAGCGCCTTCTCGACCTTGCTGCGCCAGACATCATCGTACGTAACGAAAAACGTATGTTACAAGAGTCTGTTGATGCGTTGCTTGATAATGGTCGTCGTGGTCGTGCGATTACAGGTTCGAACAAACGTCCATTGAAATCTTTGGCAGATATGATCAAAGGTAAACAAGGTCGTTTCCGTCAAAACTTGTTAGGTAAGCGTGTTGACTATTCTGGTCGTTCGGTAATTACTGTAGGTCCTACTTTACGTCTGCATCAATGTGGTCTTCCGAAGAAGATGGCACTTGAATTATTCAAGCCATTTATTTTCGCGAAACTACAAGCCTCTGGCCAAGCAACAACCATTAAAGCTGCGAAGAAAATGGTTGAGCGTGAGACGCCAGAAGTTTGGGACGTTCTTGCTTCCGTGATTCGTCAACATCCAGTGATGTTGAACCGTGCGCCAACACTTCACCGTTTGGGTCTTCAAGCGTTTGAACCTATTCTGATCGAAGGTAAGGCGATCCGTCTTCACCCACTCGTATGTGCTGCGTTTAACGCCGACTTCGATGGTGACCAAATGGCGGTACACGTTCCATTGACATTGGAAGCGCAGCTTGAAGCTCGTGCATTGATGATGTCAACAAACAACATCTTGTCACCTGCAAATGGTGAACCAATCATCGTTCCTTCTCAGGACGTTGTATTGGGTCTTTACTACATCACACGTGATGCAGTAAATGCCAAGGGTGAAGGCATGGTGTTTGCGGATACTCACGAAGTAAACCGCGCATTGGCAACGGGTAAAGTAGCGATTCACGCACGTGTAAAAGTACGTGTACACCAAACTGTAATTGATGAAAATGGTGAGCGTGAACAACAAACAATTATTGTTGATACGACACCTGGTCGTTGCTTGTTGTGGGAAGTTGTTCCACAAGGTTTAAGCTTCGATATGATCAACCTTGAGATGACCAAGAAAAACATCTCGAAGTTAATCAACTCTTGCTACCGTAAGCTTGGTTTGAAAGACACTGTTATCTTCGCTGACCAATTGATGTATTTGGGTTTCCGTCAAGCGACGCGCTCAGGTGTATCTGTTGGTATGGAAGACATGTTAATTCCACCAACTAAACAAGTTATTATTGACAAGGCAGAAACAGAAGTTCGTGAAATCGAACAACAGTTTGAGCAAGGTTTCGTAACTGCTGGTGAGCGTTATAACAAAGTGGTCGATATTTGGGCGCGTACCAATGACCAAGTTGCTAAAGCGATGATGGATAACTTGTCTTATACACTTGTTAAAAACAAACAAGGTGAAGATGAGAAGCAGAAATCATTCAACAGTATCTACATGATGTCTGACTCAGGTGCCCGTGGTTCGGCAGCTCAGATTCGTCAGCTTGCAGGTATGCGTGGTTTGATGGCGAAACCAGACGGTTCGATTATTGAAACCCCAATTAAAGCAAACTTCCGTGAAGGTTTGACAGTACTTCAGTACTTCATCTCGACACACGGTGCACGTAAAGGTTTGGCCGATACGGCATTGAAAACAGCAAACTCTGGTTACTTGACTCGTCGTCTTGTAGACGTAGCGCAAGACTTGGTAATTACTGAACCTGACTGTGGTACAGCAGGTGGTTTAGTGATGACTCCGTTCATTCAGGGTGGTGATGTCATCGAGCCATTACGTGACCGTGTATTAGGTCGTGTAACAGCTGAAGATGTACGTCGTGCTTCTGATGATGAAGTAGTATTACCTCGTGGTACGCTCATAGACGAGAAAATCGCTGCTCAGCTTGAAGAAGCGGGTGTCGATGAAGTTAAAGTACGTTCTGTAATCGCTTGTGAATCTACATTCGGTGTGTGTGCACGTTGTTATGGTCGTGACCTTGCACGTGGTCACTTGGTAAATCCAGGTGAGTCTGTGGGTGTTATGGCTGCGCAGTCAATTGGTGAGCCAGGTACACAGTTAACGATGCGTACCTTCCACGTCGGTGGTGCTGCGAGCCGAACTTCTGCTGCGAACAGTGTTCAAGTTCGTAACAAAGGTACTGTACGTTTCCACAACGTGAAAACTGTACAGCATGCCAAAGGTCACTTAGTGTCAGTTTCGCGTTCAGGCGAAATTGGTATTGCGGATGACTTAGGTCGTGAGCGTGAGCGTTATAAGCTTCCTTATGGTGCAAGCATCTTAATCAAAGATGGTGAGTCTGTAGAAGCTGGTGGTATCGTAGCGACTTGGGATCCACATACCCATCCACTTGTTACTGAGGTTGCAGGTAAAGCACGTTTCAGCCAGATCGCTGATGGCGTAACTGCGACATCGAAAACTGATGATGCAACAGGTATGACCACTGTTGAAATCTTGCCTGTAACAGCGCGTCCTGCTTCTGGTAAAGATTTACGTCCTGCAATCGTGTTGGATACAACTGATGGCGGTGAACAGTTCTACTTCTTGCCACAGAACACAATCGTAACAGTCCGTGATGGCGAAACGATTGGTGTGGGTGACGTTATTGGTCGTGTACCACAAGAAACTTCACGTACGCGTGATATTACCGGTGGTCTTCCACGTGTAGCTGACTTGTTCGAAGCACGTAAGCCGAAAGAACATGCGATCCTTGCAGAAGTATCAGGTGTTGTAAGCTTCGGTAAAGAAACCAAAGGTAAGAACCGTTTAGTGATTACACCGGATGACGGTTCAGAGATCTACGAAGAATTGATTCCTAAATGGCGTCAAATCAACGTGTTCGAAGGTGAGCATGTAAACCGTGGTGAAACCATTTCTGATGGTCCACAAAACCCACATGACATTTTACGTTTGAAAGGTGAAGTGGCGTTAACGAACTACATCGTGAACGAAGTTCAAGACGTTTACCGTCTCCAAGGTGTAAAAATCAACGATAAGCATATTGAAGTTGTTGTACGTCAAATGTTGCGTAAAGTTGATATTACTGATGGCGGCGATACAAGCTTCATCAAAGGTGAGCAAGTGGATTACATCCGCGTTGTTCAAGAGAACCAAGCTGTGTTGGCTCAGAACAAGTTCCCAGCGAAGTTTGAACGTCAGTTAATGGGTATTACCAAAGCATCGCTGTCTACTGACTCGTTCATCTCTGCTGCATCGTTCCAGGAAACCACACGTGTGTTAACTGAAGCGGCTGTAACAGGTAAAGAAGATGACTTACGTGGCTTGAAAGAAAACGTTGTTGTGGGTCGCTTGATCCCAGCGGGTACAGGTCTTGCGTATCACTTAGAGCGTCGTCGTCAAGAAGCAGAAGCTGCTGAATTTGAACTTCATAATGATTTTAGTGAAGTTGACCAAGCATTTAGTCAAGCGTTGAACTCAGACCAGTTCTAAGTCTTAACGAATTAAAAAGGCACCTTCGGGTGCCTTTTTTAATGGAGAAAATACGAGCAAAATATTACAAAAAAAGGGTATAGCACTCGCATTTGGTTACTTGATCTGAGTAAAAGCTTCATCAAAGCATATTATTCTAGCGGCATATAAAAGCGGAGTATTTCAAATGAAAAAAATGATGATTCTAATGGGTGCGGTATTGATGTCATCGACAATCTTAGCGGGTTGTCAACATGCAAGTCCAGAAAGTAAACGTATTGGTGCTGCTGCAATTGGCGGTGGTGCAGGTGGTGCTGTAGGTAAAAATCTAGGTGGTAATTTAGGTGCAGGTCTTGGTGCTGCTGTAGGAGCTGGTGTTGCTGCGAATACGAAAGGTGCGAACAGTAAGAATACGCGTAATAGTGCAATAGGTGCTGGCGTAGGTGCATGGTTGGGTGGCGCAGTATTAGGTGGTGAAGCTGGTGCTGCAACAGGTGGTGCGCTAGGTGGTAGTGCTGGTGCAGCTTATGGTGAGAAAAAAGGTAAGTACTAATATCGGCTCAGTACTGCTTAAATAATTCAAAAGCTCTTATGATGATAAGGGCTTTTTCAGTTTTGCTTTTAGTGATGTGATCATCAAGGCAACGACTTTACAAAATATCAATCGATTGGGACAGACTGGTAACACAATGTGATCAAATTCCCCATAAAAGAAGATTATGCTTTTCAGTAGAGCATAAAAGGAGTGAGTACGATCATGAAAAAAACAATCGGTTTAGTATCTACTTTAATGTTATCGGCGGTGATGTTTGCAGGCTGTCAAAATATGAGTGCATCTGATCAGCGTATTGGTGCAGCAGCGTTAGGCGGAGCAGTTGGTGGCGGCGTAGGTAACCATGTCGGTGGCGGTTTGGGTGCAGGTGTTGGTGCCGCAGCAGGCGCAGGTGTTGGTGCAAATGCTAAAGGTGGTAGTAGCAGTACAACCACGAGCAGTGCAGTCGGTGCTGGTATTGGCTCAGTGGTTGGAAAAGCAATTTTTGGTGGTGACTCAGGTGCTGCGATTGGTGGTGCAATCGGTGGTGGTGCTGGTGCTGCTATCCAAGAAAAGAAATAGTGTTGAGCATATATCTACACTTTACGAGAGCTAAGAAAATGCCTGAAAAAATAAATTTCAGGCATTTTGTTTTGAATCAGTGTTGGTTTGAACTGCCTTTGGGTTTTTTACGTCGAATATAAAGTACTTTTTCGACTTCTGCGATTCGTGTACCTGCCTCATCAATGATATTCAAAGTGTAATGTCTATAGACTGGTTCATAATTTGCGGTCAGGCGTTTAATTTCCGCAATTTCATCGGCACTCAATTCTATGTCTGCATACACCGTATTTCTACCTGGAGAGAGGAAATTAATCGAGGCACTTTTATCCCACACAATATATTTGTGACCTAGATGATGCATCAGAAGAAGCATATAAAATGGGTCAACCATTGAATAAAGACTGCCTCCGAAGTGTGTACCTACGATATTACGATTTTTTCGTGTCAGTGGCATTTTGACGCGAATAAAATAGTTCTCTAGGTCGATGGTGTCTATCGCGATACCTGCACCACGATAAGGTGAATAATGGTTGATGATAAATTTAGACACAACTGGAATGGTGCGAATTTTTTTGAAAAAGGCTTTCATGGTCAATTTTTTTTCTTGCAACTCTATTCATACTCCATAAGTATCATTTTTATTGCATCACTGGCAATGGCTGTTTTATGACCAAGCCACTTAAAAAACAAAATGGGAAAAAGTTATGCAAGTACAAGTAAAAACAGTGACCACATCTGACCAACAAACCTTATGTGTTAAAACATGGGGAGATCAGAAAAAGACACCATTGGTTTTGGTGCATGGATATCCAGATAACCAAGAAGTTTGGGAACCGATCATCGAGAAATTAGTAAATGATTACTTTGTTGTAACTTATGACGTACGTGGTGCGGGCTTATCGTCAATTCCAAAACGTATTAAAGATTATCGTTTGCCGCGCTTATCTTTGGATCTACAAGAAGTGGTTGATCAAGTTTTACCAAACCGCAATTTCCACATGGCAGCACATGATTGGGGATCTTTACAGTCATGGGAATCAGCAACTGAGCCGAAACTCAAAGGGCGTTTGTTGTCTTATACAACGATTTCAGGGCCTTGTTTAGATCATGCATCTTTATATTTACGTGAAAAATTCAAATCCGCACCAAGCAATGTTTTGAAAATGTTAACGAAATCTTGGTATATCGGCGCATTCCATTTACCTTTGCTTGCCCCGACCGTATGGACATTTTTTAGCCCAGAAAGATGGGGGAAAATCTTGAGTGGTCTTGAGAAGAAGCAAGGTTTACCATTAAATGCAAATATTGTTGCGGATGGTAAATATGGAATTAATTTGTATCGTGCTAACTTTATTCCATCCTTAACTCAGCCACGTCAGCGCTATGCACAATGTCCTGTTCAGGCAATTGTATTACGTCGTGATGCCTTTGTAAGTCCAGAATACATTACTGAATCAATGCCAAAATGGGTTGAAAATTTTGAGTATGTAGAGTTGGATGCAAATCACTGGGCGGTACTGAGTCAACCTGAAAAAATTGCGGATTATATTCGTCAATTTATCGTGAAAAATGCATAAATAAAAAACACCAGATAGCAATCGCTCAATTTAAACTCTGCTAAAATGGCGCCCTCGTTTCATTTAGTTCAGAGTTATGTTTGCAATTATTGCAGCGGTTGCTGTCATGTTCGGCCTCTCCTTGGGGCGTGTTCCAGTGGTATTTGCATTGGTCATTGGTGCTTTGACTGGCGGCTTATTGGCTGGTTTAGGGCTACAAGGCACTTTAGATGCATTCAACAATGGTTTGGGTGGTGGTGCGAAAATCGCACTCGCTTATGGTGTTTTAGGTGCGTTTGCCTTAGCTTTGGCTCGTTCGGGGTTGCCTGATCTTCTGGCCTATAAACTGGTTAAAAGTCTTAAAAATGATGCAGATATTCGTGCGCAAAAGCAGGTGAAATTTCTCATTTTTAGTACTATCGGACTCGCTGCTATTGCATCGCAGAATGTTATTCCTGTACATATCGCTTTTATTCCTGTACTCATTCCACCGTTACTCATTGTGTTTAATCATTTACGGTTAGACCGTAGAGCGGTAGCTTGCGTGCTTACATTTGGCTTAGTCGCAACTTATATGTTCTTGCCGATGGGATTTGGCGCAATATTTTTGAATGATATTCTCGCACATAACATCAATCATTTTGGTCAGAGTTATGGTTTGCAAATCAGCAATGATCAAATTCCTCGCGCTATGATTATCCCTGTGGGGGGGATGTTTCTTGGCATGTTGACTGCTTTATTTGTGAGCTACCGTAAGCCACGAGTATATGAAGATAAGCCCTTGCATAATGTGACACGAAGTATCGTGGGCGAAATGGCACAGGAGCAACAAGCACCACAAATTGCACGATTTACCTTATTTATGGCAGCTTTTGCCGTGATTGCAACCATTATTGTTCAGCTTTACTCGGATTCTATGATTGTTGCTGGATTAGTGGGCGTTGCAATTCTGAGTTGTGCTGGGATTTTTAAATGGAAAGAAGCTGACGATGTTATCGTGAGTGGAATGAGAATGATGGCATTGGTCGGCTTTACCATGATTGCAGCTCAAGGTTTTGCTGCGGTGATTGAGGCAACACATCAAGTTCCTGAGTTGGTAAAAGCGACTGCAGGATGGATTGGGGATAGTAAGGCACTTGCTGCTTTTGTGATGTTGTTGGTTGGATTATTGATTACTTTAGGGATTGGTTCTTCATTTTCCACGGTGCCAATTTTGGCAATCATGTATGTACCTTTGTGTTTGCAATTCGGTTTTAGTCCTATGGCAACAATTGCGCTTATAGGAACGGCCGCTGCTTTGGGAGATGCAGGCTCACCAGCATCCGATTCAACTCTAGGGCCGACTTCAGGTTTAAATATCGACGGGCAACATGATCATATGCGAGATACGGTTGTCCCGACATTTTTACATTTTAATCTGCCATTATTGGTTTTTGGGTGGATTGCAGCGATGGTTCTATAGGAAAGAATAAAGAAGGCTCTTTTAGGGCCTTCTTATATTAAGAAATAATAAAGTATAAAACTCAGATTAAAAGATATTTTCTATTCGCTAATTAATAATCGAAACGATTTTAAAAAGATGGAGGATAAAAATAGATAAAAACTTAATAATTGGGTATTAAAGTGACATTTTTTGACTTTGTTGTGATTTCTTTTTCATTTATTTTATAAATTTAAACTAAAATATATAAAATAAATTCTATTTAAAACGATGTGTTTTTAATGATTAAAGTTGATAAAAAAGCTTGGTTTTCATATGTTTAAACTAAACTAAAATGCTAGGGTTTGGTTTTTGTTACATATATTTACAAATATATATCCTTTTGAATCATATGCTTGAAAATATGATTAAAATAGTCAGAATTAATATGTATTGCATAATTTCAAAACTCATGATTATTATAAATATGTAAGTTTTTATTTTTTATTAAAGAGGTTATTTAAATGTTAAAAAAATTATTAGTTGTTAGTTTATTGGGGATGTCTTCAACTGTTTTTGCTGGAGGTTTCCAGGTTAAAGTCGGAGCAAGTGTTATTGCTCCAACAGATAAAACAACCATAGCTGATGTGGGAACTTTAAAAGCAGATTATGAATTTGCTTTTACACCGTCAGTCGAGTACTTTTTCGGGGATACACCATTCTCAGCTGAATTATTACTAGCAACACCAATATCACATGATGTTTCTTTAGACGGAACGAAAGTGGTGAAGCTCAAACATTTACCACCTACCATTACTGCCAAATATAATTTTAAGAACTCAACTGCTTTTACGCCTTATATCGGTGTGGGTGGAACCGCATTTCTTGCATGGGATGAAAAAACAGTCGGTCCGTTATCAGGTGAGAAAATTAAAGTGAAAGATGACTTCGGTTTTGCGGGGCAACTCGGTTTTACTTTCCAGCCTGCTGATGCGAAAAATTGGGGGGTATTCTTTGATGCACGTTATGCTCAATTAAAGCCTGAAGTAAGATTAAATGGTACAAAACTGACTGACTTAGATATCAATCCAATGGTATATACACTTGGTTATAGCTATAAATTCTAAGCTTCATTCGTTCTTTAAAACCTCACAAATGTGAGGTTTTTTTGTGGTTATGATCTTAATTTTGGATTGATTCGATGTAAAAATTCAAAAACAAGCATTGAAAAATTGGAGTTATCCACCATTCATAAATCATTGCAAATAGATAAGCCTCACAAATAAGGAGTGATGTATGAGTGAACAAGCCTCACAGAATTATAGTTTCCAAGCTGAAGTTGCTCAGTTATTGCATTTAGTGACGCATTCTCTCTATTCCAACCCAGAAATTTTCTTGCGTGAACTCATTTCGAATGCGTCAGATGCTTGCGATAAATTACGCTTTGAGGGGATTAATCACCCTGAATATTATGAAAATGATCCAAACTTACGTGTGCGTGTAACACTTGATAAAGACAATAAGACACTGACAATTTCTGATAATGGTATTGGTTTAAGTCAGCAGGAAGCGATTGATAACCTCGGAACGATTGCAAAATCAGGTACCAAGGATTTCATGTCTAAACTAACAGGTGATCAAAAAGCAGATGCGCAGTTGATTGGTCAGTTTGGTGTGGGCTTTTACTCAGGTTTTATTGTTGCTGATAAAATTACCGTTGAATCTCGTCGTGCGGGTTTGGATGTAGCAGAAGGTGTACGCTGGATCAGTGGTGGAACAGGTGAGTTTGAAGTTCAAAGCATCGATAAAGAAACCCGTGGTACCGATATTATTTTACATTTACGTAATGATGCACTTGAATACTTAGAATCTTGGAAAGTTAAACAAATCGTTAATAAATATTCAGACCACATCAGTTTGCCGATTGAAATGCAAAAAGAAGTCTGGCAAGAAGAAGAGGTCGCTGAGGGTGAAGAGCCAAAAGGCGGTCAAATGGTCAAAACTGATGAATGGGAAGCGATTAACTCTGCAAGTGCATTATGGACACGTAGCAAGAGTGAAATCACTGAAGAACAGTATATCGAGTTTTATAAGAATTTAAGTCATGATTTTGCTGAACCTCTCGCTTGGACACACAATCGAGTAGAGGGAAGTACGGAATATACGCAATTGCTGTACATCCCAAGTCAGGCAAAACAGGATTTATTTACTCGTGAAGCCAAAGCCGGCATTAAGTTGTATGTAAAACGTGTATTCATCATGGATGAAGCAGACAACTTGATTCCAAACTATTTACGTTTTGTCCAAGGTGTAGTGGATAGTGCCGATTTACCATTGAATGTCAGTCGTGAATTACTACAAGAAAGTCGTGATGTGAAAACCATTCGTGAAGGGAATGCGCGCCGTGTATTAACCTTATTAGATGGTTTGGCAAAATCAGAAGATGAAAAAGACCAAGAGAAATTTAAAAAATTCTATTCAGAATTTGGTTCTGTAATTAAAGAAGGTTTAGGTGAAGATTTTGGCAATCGTGAACGTATTTTGAAACTATTACGTTACGCGACGTCAAATAATGATGAGATTTCAACTTCTTTTGCGGACTACAAAGCACGTATGAAAGAAGGGCAGAAAGCAATTTATTACGTGACTGCCGATAGCTTAACGGCTGCAAAAAACTCACCGCAGCTTGAGTTGTTTAAGAAAAAAGGCATTGAAGTATTGTTAATGGCAGATCGCGTTGACGACTGGGCAATGAATTTTGTGCATGAGTTCGATGGTACACCATTACAGAATGTCTCTAAAGGCGCCGTGGACTTAGGTGATTTACAAGATGCTGACGAGAAAAAAGCACTTGAAGAAGCCGCAGAGCAATTTAAACCAGTCGTTGAGCGTTTAAGTAACTCATTAAAAGACAAAACTAAAGAGGTTCGTGTCACTACACGTTTAGTTGACTCTCCTGCGTGTTTAGTCACCAGTGAGGGTGAACTTTCTTCTCAATTGATTCGTATGCTGAAGCAAGCAGGGCAAGCAGTTCCAGAGGTCAAGCCGACTTTGGAAATTAATCCAGAGCATCCATTGGTGAAAAAACTTGAGAGCTCAGCGCAATTTGATGATCTTGCGAATGTAATCTTTGACCAAGCGGTGATTGCAGAAGGTGGTTTACCTGAAGATCCTGCTGCTTATGTGAAGCGTATTAATGAGTTGTTATTGAAGTAAAATAAATTATTCGGAAAACCTCTGCTTTGTTGGCAGAGGTTTTTTATATTTATGGATAAGTCTAAAGTTATCCACAGTAATGTCTAAAAAATCATCTTCGTTAGAATAAGGTCTCAAGACGGAGGAAGGTACTCACATAATGATTGCGATCTTCACGATGATCATTAAAGTAGTTTAGGTCACCTTGCACATAGAACCATTCACGCCATAGCGGTTGGCGCCATGATACAAATGGACCCCAGCTATTTAAGCGTAAATCATTATCATTATAGTAACCCCCTGTATAGATGCCATAATTAAATCGATTATGCGCAAAGAATTGATGTTCACGGAAGGTACGATTATCCCATCTAAGGTCATCATCTTGCTTGTCTGCATAAGTAAGACTGAATTGATTGGATAAAAAGGGTTGATTCGGACGAGCATGGATGAGTTCTAGATTGGTACGTAGATAATTTTCACTTTTACTGCCATAACGATAGATTTGTTCAGCATTGAAGCTAAAGTCATGTTCTAACTCCCAGTTTTTCTTTGCTCTCAATCGCAGATAAATATCACTACCAGACCGGAGACCAAGATCAGCATTGGTTTCAAAGGGGAGTCTTTTTGATAAATCAGAGAAACGTAATGCAACAGAGCCATTACTATCGCGAGTTTGTTTTGAGCTAAATCTTTTATCTGGATCTTGATTCGGTTGCTGGTTAATACTGCTGATATGATTATCGAACTCATCATCTAAAGAGTCATCGCCAAAAACTAAGCTTAACCGTTTTTCCAGAGTCGGTAATTTGATCTTACCGCGAATACGTGGTTTAACCTCATAGTTGTCATATTCATTCCAGTAATTATCAAGCATGACGCGAATTGTTGCTGAAGCTGGTTTATCTGGATCAATTTCACCAAACCAATTATCAATTTTCACTGACGTGCGATCTGCCCATTCTCGGATATGGCGTTGTTGTTTATCCACCCATGTCTTATCTTCTGTTTCCTTAATAGGTGGCACAACGGGTTGATTCGATTGCTCAGGGAATACTGTCGGTGTTGCATCTACAAATTTGGGAATATAACCTAACCAGCTTTCTGTAGGTGCCGTATGAGCGGGAGATGTTGGAGTTTGTTGCTGCACAATCGTATCCAAATCTGTTTCTGCATAGCAGGTATTGATCGCAGCCAAAGATAATGTTGCGAAGCAATAAAATAAAGGTGTTGATACCGTTCTGATAGAAATTGCCATAATGCATGCTTTATATATTGTTCTTGGTTTCACTTTTGATGATTCATCTGTCAAAAGCAAGTTACAGAAACAAAAAACAGCAATTTAATTATATAAAACAAGGAAAAGGGCGGAGTAAATATATTTCTCGGCCCTTATTATCATGCTTGGTTAGAAGGTGTAAATGATCACGGTGTCGATACAATAAAACCATAAAAAAAGGTACTGTTCTTTAAGAAGACTCCGAGATCGCACTATTTTCTAAAGCTTGATATAAATCGTGTACTGAGATGGGTTGTGGTAAACGACTAATTGCTTGGCGAATCAATTGCCAGGTATAACCATCTGCTCGATCTAATAACAAATAAGGATAAGCCTGATCTTCACTGGACAGTTTGACGCGTTCAGCGCCATGAATCACACGGATTTTATGACGTTCTCTTAATAAGATAACTGGTGTGAAAAAGGTGGCGGCAGTTTCTTCAAATGGAATGAATTTTTGTGTATTGATAAATGATGCCGGAATATAAGGATAAGCACGTTGATCACGTTGCCATATCAAGCTGCCATTCATAATACATTCATTAAATAAGCTTTCATGTTGATGATAATGCTGTTTGAAATTTCTCCAGCTGGTTTGGTGGATAGAGCTGGTTTGAGTATGTTGTTGGTTGGTATAGGACTGCAAGATAGACGTTGCATATTCAGTATTATGTGTTCCTACCAAAACCACGTAATGTGAAAATTGTCCTTGAGCATACAGTTGCTCAGCAATAAAAATCTGTGTGGACTCCCAAACAGGTTGGGCTTCATTTTCCGCTTTGAGATATAACCAATCAATTTTGATGTTCTGATCCATCTCGTTGTGCATATCAACACGATATAAGGATGGAAAATGGCGAGCATTGACGCGTTCTAGGCGACAGAGAAAGCCATCTAAATTGAAATCATTTAAAGTCACAGGTTTCGCTTTGTTGAGATTGCTAGGACTACGATAAGATGATTTGATAGTCGATGGTGTGCCAGCGTGACTCTTGGTGGTGATTGGCTGAATTTTTTCTTGAATGATTGCGTCAAGCTGAGATTTGAATTGCTCTGTTTCTTCTCGGATTACCGATAAGATATCAGTTTGAGCTTGGTGATTTGTATTTGAAGATGCTTGTATAGGTTCTAAAACAGGAATCAGCGTTTCAAGTTCATGATCTGTTTTTATATATTCACTGGCATGGTTTTTTAACCATTGTAATGCATCATGGGATGATGGCATCCATGGGCTTTTCAGAAAAGATAATGCTGGACGAATCACCCAAACTTGCCAAAGTTGAGCTTGTCGTAATGCAGCCCACCCCATATCTCCAGAGGCGAATAATGCATTTTCAACACGACCCATAAAGTTATAGGTGCCTCGATATGTCATGGCAAAACCATGGTGACTCAACTCTTCGTTGGAAAACTCTTCATTTTGAATAAATGCCTTGAACGGTGTAATTTGATCTTGAAAAGTAGGATCGTCGCAAGATGCGCAAATATCTTTAATTCGTTGTTTTGCTTTCGCAATTTCAAACAGTGATGCTTTATCATCACTGAGCCCCTCAATCAGACTTTTGAGCTCATCAACCAAAAGTGCTTTCTCTAATACGTCCATCTATTGTTTCCTTAGAGATAGGCTTGAGCCTGTTCAAATAATAAATTAACCGTATAAATCGCAATGGATATACATTTTTTAAGTCAAATTGGTTCTGTTTTTTCCATGTAAAAAGTGATTCACAATAGTGATCAATCGTCTGGTTTTAGAACAACCATAAAAGCTGTAAAAACTTGTATTTTCATCACAAAAGACGTCACTTTATGACAATTATAGAAGAAAAAAAGTCAAAATCTATAGTCTGATAGTTAGCAAATACTCTCATTTGGCTAGGTGAAATAGAGATGCTGTTCATGCTTTATCCTTGAAAACAAAAACATTTTAAAAGAATAAATCGGATAAACAGATGATCAAATAGAAATGTATCTGTAAATTTATGACTAAGTTGTGAACAGTCTCACATATCAAAGATAAAAAAATTAAACAAATAAAAAATAAATCTAATCTAATAGTGATTGTTATAGTTAAAATACTGAAATAAAAAGAAAATATACTGATCTGTATAGAGGCAAGCAACGGTTTTACTTGTTGCTTGCTTATGGTTTAAACCACAATAATTATGGTTTTATTTCACATTGATCATCCTGACATTGGGCGGTCTCGGTTGATTCCACTTGCTGTGGAGCTGTAGATTGTGCTTGTTGCAGCGCCTGTAAGAAAATTTCACGTGGTTGAGCACCTGAAAGCGCAAGTTTTTGATCAAATACAAAGAAAGGTACGCCTGTGACATTTAACTGTTCACGTGCAATTTTTTCATCATGACGAACAAAATCAGCCAGTTCATCTGAGTCAAGGACGTATTCCACTTCAGCATTATCCAAACCAATGCGTGACGCAATTTCTTCGACCACTTCACGTTCACCAATCGCTAAGCCTTCAGTCATATAAGCATGGAAAAAAGCTTCTTTTGCTTCGTTACCTAAACCTTTGCTTTGCGCCAAGTGAATGATTCGATGGGCATTGAAACTATTACCAGAATTGGCTTTCTGCCATTGGAAATCAATACCTTCGGCAGCTGCCATGGTTGCAATATTACGTTCCATTTCTTCCATTTCGGCAAAAGTACGACCATATTTCTGAGCTAAACGTTCGGTATTTGATGTGTCATGCTTTGCTGGGGCATTTGGATCAAGCTCAAAGCTATGCCAATGAATCTCGAGTTCAATTCCAGCTTCTTCTGCAACATGTTCAAGACGTTTTTTACCAATATAACAAAAGGGACAAACGACGTCCGACCAGATATCTACGCGCATGGTGTTATCTCAATAATGATCATTACATCTGATAATAAGGGTGATCATGTTGAATTTAAAGCGAACATTATGTAATGCTGCATTACAAGGACTGAAATAAAAACATCTAAAGGTAGGTTGTTAAACGGATTAACATCAACTTTAGAACTAAAAATATAATTAAATTTGGAGATGATATGCGTCGTTTTTTGATATTTTTATTCATTATTATTGTCTGTATTGGTTCATTTTTCTTCTATCAGGATTATATAAAACAGCACCGACTGAATAATCAAAAAATGTTTGATGTGGTGATGGCTGAGAAAATGCGTGAACTCTATGATCAGGCCCAAGATTGGTCAACGCCTGTAGAGTTTGATGTGCATGATGATCGCTTATCTGGTGATTACCAAAAAATGTCTGCGTTTTTACTAGGATACTGGATGCAAAATGTCGAAGCTCGAAATCATTATTTGCGTGAGTTAAAAGCAGCGAAATGGGATACTTTTCTAGACGTTGAACGATTAGATCGAGATCGTACAGGGAATTATAAAGAAACAACCCAGATGTTCGTTGAGGTACGAAATGCTTCAGTACAATATGAACAACAGCGCCAGAAAATTTATTTGGATTCACTAGAACAAGTCAAAAAAATGTCGATTCAGCAAGATTTACGTCAAACTCTACTCACCAAGTTAGAAAGTAATCTGGAAATTGATTCAAATGAGGATATCTTCTCAATTGAACAGCAAATTATAGAAAAGGCCCAAGCGATGTTTGATTTATTGAAGGCACATCCATGGCAAATAAAAAATAAAATGATTCTGTTTCATGAAAATGCACCTGTGAAAAAATTTAATACGCTCTATCAGGAGGTACTTAAACTAAACAGTCAGATGAATAAAATTAAGAAAAATAATACAGAGATTTTGGAAGAAGCACTTTAGTTTTATCTGGATGTTTCGTGTCATTGCGTAGGTCTGTTTCAATGGATGGAAAATGATAACAATCTAATTGCTAATCAGATTTATAGAGGTATTGAGGAGAATAGACGTTAAAAATATGAATTTATGGCAACTTTTTACTAAAGTTAGACCCTTTGTTGCGCCGTATAAGTTATTGGTCATTGTGACTTTAATATTCACTTTGGTTGGAGCAATTACGGCGCAAGTAAATGCTTTAACTTTACAATACGCAGTTGATCAAATTAATCGTTTAGTTGAAGCCGGAGAGGGACTCGCTGAAGGTTGGTATATTTTAGTAACGATTAGCGTTATTTTGCTCACAAAAGAAATACTTAGTACATTGATTCAGTTTGGCCAAAAATTATTTGGTGAACGTCTAAGAATTATGGTGTCCCAAGATGTAGCACAAGCAATCATCGAAAAATTTCTAACTTATCGGCTTTCATTTTTTACTCAAGATGACAATCAAGCAGGAAAATTACAAACCCGTATTGACCGAGGTATTGGTTCGATTACACGTTTGATTCAAATCTTCTTCATTGACATTCTTCCATTGTTTAGCAGTGCAATTTTGGCATTGGCATTAATGTTCTATGCCAATTTCTGGATCGGGTTAGTTGCGCTGTGTATCGTACCGATTTACTTCTGGTTGACTTTTAAGCAGGCGCAAAAGTTAGGAGGTGTAAGGCGAAGTTTGCGTGATGGCCGAGAACGTAAAAGTCAGGGAATTTTGAGTATTATCAATTCGATTACGGTGATTAAATCTTTTAACCGTGAAAAAGTAGAGGCTGAAAAGCAACTGATTTTACAAAAGCAACTGACTGATAATCAGATGCATACCCGTCAAATTAGCTTTATTTTTGATGGGGTTAAAACCTTTACCGAACAAATTGGTATAGTTTTTATTATTATCCTGACCGCATATTTTGTTTTGATTGGAGATATGAGCATTGGAATGATCATGTTTCATATTTTGTTATTTAACAATGTTTCGGCTCCGATTCGTTCCTTGCACCGCATTTACGATGAGGTCAATGATGCTATGATTTATGCGGAAAGTTTTTTCCAAATTCTTCAAGCTGATGATGAAATAGAAAAGTCAGGGCAGCAAAAACCATCACTCTTGCGTGGAAAGTTTGAATTAAAGCAGGTTGATTTTTATTATCCCAATGGTTATCAAGCACTCAAGAATATTAATATGGTTATTCAACCCAATAAAATTACAGCTCTAGTTGGACTATCAGGTGCAGGAAAATCAACGTTAATTAGTTTGTTAGACAAATTCTATGTACCACAATCCGGACAAATTTTGATGGATGGTATTGATCTGAAAGATATGGATACTCAATATTTACGAGATCATATTGGTTTGGTACTGCAAAAAAATCATATTTTTCAGGGCACCATACAAGATAATATTTGCTATGGGAAAATGGATGCTAGCGAAGAGGAAATTATTCAAGCTGCAAAAAAAGCCTCGATTCACGAGCAAATTCTAAAATTACCAAAGGGTTATCAATCCGATGCATTGCTGTTGTCGGGTGGTCAACAACAACGTATTGCAATCGCACGTATGTTTTTAAAAAACCCTCCGATTATCTTCTTAGACGAACCTACCGCCAGTTTAGATGCGATTGCTACTGAACAGATTAAACAGAGTTTGGATGAAATCAAACAAGGGCGAACCGTGATCATTATTTCGCATAGTCTTTCTCAGATTATTGATGCCGACTATACCTACGTAATGCAGGATGGTGCGATTGTTGAACATGGTGAACATCATCAACTTTATCATCAGCAAGGGGTCTATAAAGATATTTTTGATGCGATGGCGAAAAGTTTAAATATCGAAAAAATTGCCAAAACTTTTGACAATGAAGGTGAAGAAGAGACGCATAGTTGATGAAATAAGATGTTCATTTTTTAAGGTTGGGTCTTTAAGTTGATTGATCACACAGACTTAAAGACCATTTGTTCAATCTTAATCAAAAATCTTTTCGGCAGCTTGGAACGGCAGGCTGACCACATCAATTGCAACAGCAAAAGGCAATAACACTAATTTCTCTAATGGGTTCAGACTAGATCGAGATTTATAACTTTCTTGTTTTTGCGTATAAATGGTGACTTGATAAGGCTTGCTTAATGCTTTTAATGAACTGAGGTTATTTGCGGTAGGATAGACGACACCAGCAAGTTTTATATCAAAACAAAAACGTTGTGCTTGCATACGTGTATCACTTGAAGATGAACACTCTTTTGCACCATTTTCAATAAAAAACTCTAAGTCTTTTTTACTTAAATCCTCTTTGAGTTTGACATAAGAAATGGGCAATGTTCCTGAAAAATGACCGTCATTTTTTTCAGAAAAGAAATTTAGATCACGAGTGATTTGAATGTTCTTGGGATCAAGCTTATTGATAATGGTCGCAAACTGACTGCCACCTTGGGTCAAAATATAACTGTTTTTTTGACCTGCAATCACAATACTATCTCTTGGTAAATTGGTAGTTGCTTGTGCTGGTCGCCCAAACGCCACTACATTGTCTTCAACTAAAGTAACCTTGGCTGTCCGTGTATACGTTTTACTGTCTTTGGTGATTAGGGTTTTGGTGGCACAGCCTGCTGATAAAAAACTTCCTGTTATTGCCAATGCAATCGTTGTTTTCGCCCATGTAGATAGCATTTATTTCTCCTAATCCTGTGAAATCGAAATTTTAAAAAAATTAATGTTTATAGTCGCAACAAAATGATAATAATAAAAATATTGACCAAATAAGATCTCTTATAACAAATGTATTTGTTTTTATAAAGATTAAATTAATTTGATAATTACATTCAATTTTGATCTTTTGGTCAAAGTTTTATTGATATTTACCGTTTATCTGAGCCTTACTGAATCAAGTCGAACTTTGTTGTAGCCTATTATTAGATGCTTTCATTTAACTCATTATATTTCTATTGAGTGACTGATTTTGGAGCGAGCCATGAATTTTCTAAAACGATCAGCTTGTATCGCCGTATTGATTGCTATGGGGCTACCAACAACGGTTCAAGCAAATGACGTTGTGACATTGCCAACCATTAAAATCATGGCCGAATCTGAGCTGCGTGAAGAGGTTGGCTTTATTCCATTTCAAGAAGATGAAAAAGTACGTGAAGCTTTGCAACACCATATTTACAAAGTACATAGTGATATGCAGAATGCTGGTGTAGATGAGGGAATAACGACAGTCAATTATCAGCCTCAAATGACAGCTCTGGATTTTTCTCAACTTTCACCTTTATTAGAGCAGCATATTTTAGCTGTGGCGAGAGGGTTACAATCCTCAGATCCGACGTCAGGTCTATTTAAAATGTTAGAACCTTTGAATATTGATCGAAATAATATCATGGGCATCCGAGATGGAACGATTAAGATCAATATGGATGATATCTTGAAATTGCAAAAGCAAATTGAAGATGGGTTGAGAGGACAACAAAACCAATTTTTCATGCCCTAAAATTTGAATTTATCTCTAAACAAGAAACCCCGCATTAAGCGGGTTTTTTTACTATTTATTAAGCTTTTTTGTTTGTAAAATAAAATTTAGCGTATGATGATCTAGTTAATATTTTTAAAAAACAATGATATGAGCACTAGACTAATTACACATTTAAAGAAAAAATGTGAAGCGGATGGTAATGTAAAAATTTTGCTTTCACAGTGGGAGTTTGACCAAAAGCTTGTAGGTAAAGCATTAGAGAATATTGGTGGTTTTTACCCGCATTTTAGCAATCATAATGCCTCACATTCACAGCAAATTTTAGTCAATATCGAACGTATTTTGGGTGATGATATTGATTTACTAAGTGCTACAGATGCATGGCTAATTCTTGAAGCAGCATATTGGCATGATGTAGGAATGTTGGTCGATGCTAAAAATGCAAAAGAAGTGCATTCAAATTCTGACTTCAATTTTATGATCCAAACGATTGCAAATGAAAAAGGGCATGATCTTCAAAAATTTTGCCAAGCTTATGTTGAGCAAGATTGGTTATCAGCAATTGGTACAGTAGATCACCCTTTTGATGGTGTAGAAAAATATCGCCAACTAATTGCTGAATGGTTTAGAAGAGGACATGACAAAAGAGTTGGAAAATTGGTTGAAGATCCTTTTAAAGATTTAGGGATAACTTCACCTAGAACAGAACTTTTACCCAACCGAATTTATCGTTATTTAGGACAAATTTGTGTTTCTCATGGTATGAATTTCGATACTTTAATGGAAACACTTCCCTATAAACAAACTGGATTGGGTACGGAAGATTGCCATCCACGTTTTATAGGATGTTTACTACGTTTGGGGGATTTGTTTGACTTAGATGACAATCGTTTTTGCCCTGTCATGGCAAAGCACGTCAGTAATATGCCGTCTATGAGTAAACACCATCATGACAAACATTTATCTTTACGTGAGTTTCAGCTAGATAAGCGAACAGTAAAACTTGTCGCAGAATGTCCTGATGAAATGTCTTATGTTGAAACTCAAAACTGGTTTGGATGGATACGTGAAGAATTTCAAAATCAAATGTCTCAATGGAATTTGATAGTACCAAACTTAAAGTTTGGTTCACTTCCAACTATCGAACAATTAGATGTAAAAATGGAGGTGAAATATGACAATGGAGTTAAGAAAGAAAAATTACTCCTAAATAATAAACCAATGAAATTTAAGTTAGACGAAAAAAATGCTATGGAGTTACTGCAAGGTGCGAACTTGTATAGTGATGAATACAGCATATATCGTGAACTTATTCAGAATTCAATTGATGCTACAATGTTAAGAATTTGGCATGAAGAAGATCAGGAAAGACTTAAAGAATTACACCCTTATCACGAAGATTTCCTGAAAATTCTAGAAAAATATCCACTTCAATTAGAAATTAATAAAGTAAAAAATATCGAAGGAACATTGGATAGTATTTGGGAGTTTCAAATTATTGATCAAGGCATTGGAATGAGTATGGTTGATCTTGGTTATATGCAGACTATGGCTGGATCAAGTAGAAATAATCATAAAAAGAAAATAATTAATGAAATGCCTCAATGGATGAGACCTTCGGGTGAGTTTGGGATAGGTTTGCATAGTGCATTTCTGTTAACAAAAGATTTGCCTGTAGACATGCAAAGTATTCGATTTGATACATGCAGCTATTTTTCTCACGATAGCTTAGATATTGAAATGTCCTCCCCTCTAGGTGGAAAGCAAGGTTATTGCTTTATAACTAAAAATGTTGGTGATAGAAGAAAAATTGGTACTACTACAAAGTTTTATATAAAAGTTAATTTTGATTTGGAAAAAATCTACGACAATGAAAAGCTTAGTTTACTGAATAATGTTGATATTTTTGAAAAAAAATGGATTCAATTTCAAATAAATAAAATATATGAGAGAGTCTTAAAATATGCACCAATTTGTACTTATGGTTTTACCAAAGAATTAATTGCAGATGTAATATGGGATAAAGAAAAGCAAGTTGCATTTTATTTGAAGCCTAATATTGAAATTGATTTATTGAGGAGTGAGTTTTTATTTAAAGGTCAAACAGTAGGAATTAATGATTATAGGGGTTACCCACTTTCGCATAGTCATAATTATGATTACATGGTTGATATATATGGTATTAGTGCAAAAAAAATATTAAATATCAGTAGAGATTTTTGGAATATTAATTTTGAATATACGCATGGTGAGTTTTTAACAGAATTATATGAAAAATTTATACGCTGTAAAAATGGAAGAGAAAATGATTTGTTGAGATTGATTTATGGCGAAGGTCACAGGTTTGAGGAATTTACTACAAATGAATGGGTAGATTATTCTATTGGTGAATATAAAATAAAAGACATATTAGGAAATGATAATTTTTATATTTTGAATGTAAGGTCGCATGAAAAAAACTATGAAGAGAAGAAGAAGTACCTTCGAAAACTTTTCTCTGATCATATAATTATTGAGTCTCAAGATGATTCTGAGGATATTCTTATCGAAGCTTTGAATAAATTTTGTCAAATTCATTCTTATGATATATATGACTTGAGAAATAAAGAGTCAAGCATACAATATCCTGAACTTGTTGGTGTAAGTTTCTATACTAAAAATAATAGCCATCCTGAAATAGTAATTGAGAATTTATATTGGGACAAAAATCAATCTATGTATTTTAGTGAAACTAAAGAAGAAAATGAGTTTAGTCTCCTATGGAGATATTTATCTAAATCAGATGAAATTGGGTGTTATGGTATTGAATATATAAGTAAAAGTTCTAATAGGACTGGTCTTTTAGATGAGTTTGAAATTCTTTTTATTCATCATGATGATGAGCCTTGGAGGGAAAAGGAAATTCTTTCACCTTATCAAAATGTAAATGGAAAGATAGAGCTTTTAGACTTAGATAGTTTAAGTATATATGTCGCCAATAGAAAGGGTGATTTAACAAATTTAGAAAAATATAAGGATACATATAGAAAATTAGTTTTAGAAATTGATAAGCATAAATAGAGAAAACCCCGCATTAAGCGGGGTTTCTTGTTCTCACGTGTTTAATTCTTAAACACGTTCAATAATCGTCGCGATACCTTGACCAAGACCGATACACATCGTCGCAAGACCGATTTGTGTATCTTGTTGTTCCATCACGTTCAACAATGTTGTTGTGATACGTGCACCAGAACAGCCCAATGGGTGACCCAATGCAATCGCACCACCATTCAAGTTGATGATGTCTTGTTTGTCATAAACGCCTAGACCTTTCATGACTGATAAGCCTTGAGCAGCAAATGCTTCGTTTAACTCGATCGTTTGGATGTCAGCCATCGTCAAACCAGCACGTTTAAGCGCTTTTTGAGTTGCTGGAACTGGACCGTAACCCATGATCGCAGCATCACAACCTGCAATCGCCATAGAGCGAATCACAGCACGTGGTTTCAAACCAAGCGCTTGAGCACGTTCAGCAGACATCAACAACATTGCAGATGCGCCGTCAGAAAGAGCAGATGAAGTTGCAGCTGTTACTGAACCACCTTTAGGATCAAACACTGGTTTCAATGCTTTGAAAGCTTCAAGGTTAGCATCTGGACGAATTACTTCGTCGATGTCGCAAAGGATTTTGAAACCATTTGCATCATGACCTTCAACACCAACGATTTCGTTTTTGAAACGACCTTCTTGTGTTGCAGCCCATGCACGACGGTGAGATTCAACACCGAAAGCATCTTGCTCTTCACGAGAGATACCGTTCATGCGACCTAACATCTCAGCCGTTAGGCCCATCATGTTAGATGCTTTTGCATAGTGTTTAGATGCTTCAGGGTTAAGGTCGATGCCGTGCATCATACCTACATGGCCCATGTGCTCAACACCACCGATGATGAATACATCACCTTGGTTCGTTGCAATCTGAGCTGCCGCAGTGTGGATTGCTTGCATAGAAGAACCGCAAAGACGGTTAACAGTTTGACCGCCAGCAGTTTTAGGAATATCAGCCAATAAACCAATATTACGAGCAATGTTCATACCTTGCTCTAAAGTTTGGTTTACGCAACCCCAGATTACATCTTCAACTTCGTTGGTATCAAACTGGTTACGAGCAACAAGTGCACGTACTAACTCAGCAGATAAACTGTCGGCACGTACATTGCGGAACATACCGTTACGTGATTTGCCCATGGCAGAACGAACGCCATCAACAATCACAACGTCACGTGGATTTAAAGTAGCCATTCACGTCGCTCCTTAACCGTAGAATTTTGTGTTGTTAGCAGCCATGTCACGCAACATCTGTGGCGCTTCATAAGCTTTACCTAAGTGTGCATATTTGTCGCAAAGCGCAACGTATTCAGCAACACCTGTTTGGTCGATGTAACGGCATGGGCCACCACGGAATGGAGGGAAACCTACACCCATGATCATCGCCATATCTGCTTCAGAAGCAGTTGCAACGATGTTGTCTTCTAAGCAACGAACTGTTTCGTTACAGAAAGCAAGCATCATACGGTCAATGATTTCTTGTGGATCAAATTCACGTTTTTCGCCAGTCACGAAAGGCGCAATGATTTCGTAAGCTGTTGGATCAACAGTTTTCGCTTTCTTACCTTTCTTGTCTAACACATATTTGTAGAAACCAACGTCATTCTTTTGGCCAAGACGTTTCGCTTCATACATCGCTTCGATAGAACCTTTGTAGTCAGGCTTCATACGGTCAGGGAAACCTTCAGCCATCACTTCTGCGCCATGTACACCTGTATCGATACCAACAACATCGATCAAGTATGCAGGGCCCATAGGCCAGCCGAATTTTGCCATCACATTGTCCACTTGTTGGAAATCTGCGCCATCTTTAACAAGAAGGTCGAATGCGCCGAAGTAAGGGAACAATACGCGGTTAACCAAGAAGCCAGGGCAGTCGTTTACAACGATTGGTGTTTTACCCATTTTCTGAGCTAGAACAACTGTGGTTGCGATTGCTTCATCAGAAGTCTTTTCACCACGAATAACTTCAACCAATGGCATCATGTGTACTGGGTTGAAGAAGTGCATACCAACGAAGTTTTCAGGACGTTGTAATGCTTTCGCAAGGCGTGTAATCGAGATTGTAGATGTGTTAGATGCAATGATCGTGTTTTCACGAACATGCTTTTCTGTATCTGCAAGTACGATTTCTTTAACTTTAGGGTTTTCAGTTACCGCTTCGATCACGATATCCACTTCTTTAAACTCATCGTAGCTTAAAGTAGGACGGATGCGAGCAAGGGTTTCACCCATTTGCGCAGGTTTCATTTTCTTGCGTTCAACTTGCTTTGTTAGCAAGCCATTCGCTTCTTTCATACCTAATGCAAGTTGTGGGTTACCAATGTCTTTCATGATGATTGGAGTGCCTTTGCTTGCCGCTTGGTAAGCAATACCACCACCCATAATACCAGCACCTAATACAGCTGCTTGGTTTACAGGATGAGCACCTTTTTCATATTTTTTCGCAGTTTTCTTCACAACTTGATCGTTGATGAATAAACCGATAAGTGCGCCAGCTTGTGGTGTGATCGCAGCTTTAGCGAAACCTTGAGCTTCTGCTTTTAATGCGTCATCACGAGTTGAGCTTGCACCTGCTTGTAATGAGTCAAGCAATAACTTAGGAGCAGGGTATTGTGCAGGATTTGCTTTCGCAAGAACCGCACCTTTCGCTGTATTGAACGCCATCATTTGTTCAAGTGGGTTCAATTTAATTGCATCTAATTTTTCTTGACGCTTTGCTTTCCAGTTTAAACGACCAGCAATGGCTTGTTTAACTAAATCAATAGCAGCTTCTTGTAGTTTATCAGCAGCAACAACCGCATCTACCGCACCATCTTTAAGTGCAGCAGCTGGCTTCTTCGGATTCGCCATTGCCATCCATTCAACGGCATTGTCGATACCGATCAAACGGCTTAAACGAACGCTACCACCAAAACCAGGATAGATACCGAGTTTGATTTCTGGTAAGCCGACTTGTGCTTGCTCAGACATGACACGGTAGTCACACACTAAGCACATTTCAAAACCGCCACCAAGCGCCATGCCATTGATAGCAGCAACTTTAGGGATGTCTAAATCTTCAAAGCTATTGAAGATCTCATGTACAGGCATAAGCCAGTCAACAATCGCTTGTTCACCAGCAGCGAAGTTTTCGCCAAATTCAGTAATATCTGCACCAACGATAAATGTTGATTTTCCAGAAGTAACAACTAAGCCTTTAATATCGTTATTGGCTTTAACCGCAGCAATTGCTGCTTGGAAGTCTTCAATGGTCGCACGGTTAAATTTATTAACCGACTCACCTTGTAAGTCAAAGCGGAATTCTGCAATTCCGTCCGCAAGCATTTGGACGGTAATGGCATTGCCAGCGTGGATCATGCCTGATCTCCTTGTTGTGGAGGATTCTAAGTTGATGTCATAAAGCTTATGCGCCTGTTAGGTCGCAAAAACGCTTCGGTAATCTTACGATAACTATATCTAAAAAGGGCATAACAAAGTTGTATCAAGCCGTGACGCAGTGGTCATCAAATTTTTATGTGGAAATATAAGTTATATTTGTAGATTCCAAATTTTAATTTTATGTTTTTGAAAAAATTATTAAAAATATAGAGATACGATATTTTTGCTATGTATTGTAGTCATGATGTGATGTGGCTTATTTACTTTAAAAACGGTGAGTTTTTTGGATCAAGATAAAGGTAATCTAAGTGATTAAGTATTTTTGAACTCGTAATAAAAAAAGAAGAATTTTTTATGTGTTGTTGGACAGAAGGTATTGTCTATATTTTTATCTATAGGTAGTATTTGTGTTATAAAAATGTTTAAGAAAGTAGTCTTATGTTAAAAAATAAATTTGTTGTTTTGGCAATGCTTCCATTCATGCTAAGCGCGTGTGGAGGAGGTGGTGGTGATAGTTCAAGTAATAACAAATCAGGTGGAGATGGGACACAGGACCTCACTTCCAATGGTACACGTTATTATTTTATGGATCATGAAATTTCCATATATGAAGATGATGATATAAGTATTGAAGTAGGGGATTCTTTATCTTTTGGCGCATTCGAAATTTTTAATAAGCAAGTTAAGGACCCAGAATCAAATCAACCATTAAACTCATATTTATTAACTGAGAAAAAGCTTTATTTACCGACTGATATCGCAACTAAAGTGATGAATATTCATTCAATGACCGATTGGACATATAATGTCATTGGTGATGTCAAAGAAGATTGGAAACTTGAGCGTGTTGATCTCACAAACAAAAATATGTTCGATACTGTATTGCCTAATTACCGAACTTTGGGCTTTGATGAGTTTGCTTTGGGAAATGCTGAGATATTCTTAAATGTTCATGGGAATAAGGTATTTCCTGCTGGAAGCGCGTGCTATCGTTTGGTATCGAGAAAATCGAATCAAGATACGTTTGCTTTCAGTCAAAAAACGATGATTGAACAGAGTTTTGAGGATTTTAATCTAGAGAATGAATGGTATTTATTTGATCTGATTGAAAAAAACCCATTTGTTTTTACGTATAGAGCAGCTAATGGGGGATGGCAAGGCGTATCTTGGACAACCATTTACAATACAAGTTTAGGCTTTGCAGCTAATAATAGTGTGGCTGTTGAATATCAAGGTCAAACTTATGGAGCTGATTATACCAGTAGCATTGAATGGACTGCGAAGAAAGAAATTGGACATTGGGAAACTTATTTAAAAAATGTGAATGAACCAGAGCAAATCCGTAAAGCAAAATTGAAAATTGCTCAATTAAAATCAGGTTGTTATGTGTATAATGAAAAAGCAGCTGAAGCTCTCTACGCTTTATCGTCTTTAGATTGGCAGCCTTATAAAAACTAAAACATATTCAGTATATGGATATCTTAAAATTAATGTTTTGAGATATCCATGGTTGTTATATTAACTTGATCTGATTTTTTTTTTTGAATTTGCTAATATCACCTCACTTCTAAAGTTTAAAATTCTATTGCGATATTTTAATTAATATCCAAAAGTGAGTAACTATATGATTAAGTGGATCATATTAGCGATTTTTATCATTTCTGCGTTGTATATTCAGCGCCGTGGTAAAGTAAAGCATTCGTTTTATCGTCAGTTTTTTGACCATTCTACGATTCTCGCGCCAATCAATTTTTTAATGTACATGTTTTCCAAAGTGCCGAATCAGCCGTATATCGACACGCAGCATTTCAAGGACTTAAAAGTTCTTGATGAAAACTGGGAAATGATTCGTGATGAAGCAAAAGCATTGTATGACAAAGGCGGTATTAAAGCGTCCAGTACCTATGATGACTTGGGTTTTAACTCCTTCTTTAAAACAGGTTGGAAACGTTTCTACTTGAAATGGTATGACTCGGCGCATCCATCAGCAGCAGAACTTTGCCCGAAAACAACTGCATTATTAAAGACTTTGCCAACCATCAAAGCTGCAATGTTTACTGAGCTTGCGCCTGATAGTCGTTTGGTACGACATCGTGATCCTTATGCGGGTTCGTTGCGTTATCATTTAGGTTTAATTACACCGAATGATGATCGTTGTTTTATTGATGTGGATGGTGAGCGTTACTCATGGCGAGATGGTGAAAGCGTAGTATTTGATGAAACTTATATTCACTATGCTGAAAATACCACAGACCAAAACCGTATTATCTTTTTCGCAGATGTTGAACGTCCGCTCAAAACACGTTTTATGGAAAAGTTTAATCATTGGTTTGGCAAAAAAGTCATGACTGCGGCAAGTTCTCCAAATGAAGCTGGAGATCAAACCGGTGGTTTAAATAAAGCTTTTGGTTATGTTTACCAAATTCGTATTAAAGCCAAAGCTTTGAAGAAGTCCAATCGTCAGTTGTACTACTTTTTGAAGTGGTTCATCATGTTGGGCTTGTTCTTCCTTATCTTTATTCGCCCCTATGTGTTTTAAGACGTAGTCGAATCATTCATCGCTAATTTTTTCATATTTAGCCCTGAGACCTTATCGGTTTTCAGGGCTTTTTTATTGTTTAAGTTACAGTTCATCGGGACTTGAAATTCATCGATACAAACGACATCATCAAAAGCATTACTGATCATGAAAGTCTGCCGTGAATCCAAACGCACGTGAACACATTGAAAAAATACTTGCTCATATGACCCAATTGCCGGGCGTTTATAAAATGCTGGGCAAAGATGGAGAGTTGCTTTACGTCGGTAAAGCGAAGAATCTTAAAAATCGTGTATCGAGTTATTTTGTCAAAACCATTGAGCATCCAAAAACTCAAGCATTGGTTGCGCGTATATATGACATCGAAACTTTAGTGGTTCGCTCCGAAACCGAAGCCTTATTACTTGAACAGAACCTGATTAAATTGCATCGCCCACCGTATAACATCATGCTGCGGGATGATAAGTCGTATGTATATATTTTTGTTTCAGCAGATAAGCCTTATCCTCGGATTGCAAGTGGACGGGGAAAAGGCAAACATCAAATCGGTAAATTTTTTGGACCCTATCCAAGTGCTTATAGTGCCCGCGATACCTTATTAACACTACAAAAATTGTTTAATGTCCGTCAGTGTGAAAATAGCTATTTTTCCCAACGTAAGCGACCTTGTTTACAATATCAAATCAAGCGTTGTACTGCACCCTGTGTTGGTTTGATTAGCCCAGAAGACTATAAGGAAGATGTAAATAACTCGATTCGTTTTCTACAAGGCGATACCAAAGAGCTGAATCAGGAACTGATTGGCAAAATGGAGCAAGCAGCTGAAGCCTTAGAGTTTGAGAAAGCAGTTTTTTACCGAGATCGTTTGTCCTTATTACGTGAAGTTCAAGCTCAGCAAGCTGTTTTTAAAATTAAAGGTGAAGCCGATATTTTAGCGATTGCACACCAAGCGGGTGTTACGTGTGTTCAGATTATGTATGTGCGTAATGGTCAGATGTTGGGTGGAAAAAGTTATTTTCCAGATATGCTCGGGGATGATCTGGGGCAAATGTTGAGTGATTTTATCGCGAATTTTTACTTTCAAGTCGCGGATGAAATTCCGGTTGAGCTGATCGTAAATTTAGAGGTTCCTGATAAAAAGCAATTAGAAGAAGCCTTGCAACAGACCTTTAATAAAAAAATCCAGATCAAACATAAGGTGCGTGAAACACGGGCTGAATGGCAGGAGCTTGCACAAATGAATGTGCAACATGCCATAAAAGGGAAACTCAGTAATCATCTCGAATTAAATGAGCGTTTTCATCAATTAGAGCAGGTGGTTGGTCGCCCAATTGATCGTATTGAATGTTTTGATATTAGCCATACCATGGGGGAGGCACCGATTGCTTCATGTGTGGTCTTTGATCAGGGTGGCGCAAGAAAACGCGATTATCGACAGTTTGCAATTCAGGATATTACGGGCGGGGATGACTATGCAGCGATGCGGCAAGCCCTGATTCGACGGTATAAGAAGAATATGTTGCCTGATTTACTCTTGATTGATGGGGGCAAAGGGCAGCTACATATGGCAATGGAGGTCATGCAAGAGCTTGAGTTGGATGCTTTTATGATTGGTGTGTCTAAAGGTGAGGGACGTAAACCAGGGCTAGAAACCTTGCATTTTACCGATGGAACCAAGATTCAACTTGCTGAAGACCATAAGGCTTTGCATTTAATCCAACAAGTGCGGGATGAGGCGCATCGTTTTGCCATTACCCGACATCGTGCAAAGCGTGATAAACGTCGTAGTAGTTCAGTTTTAGAAGCCATTCCCGGATTGGGACCAAAACGCCGTCGAGATTTGTTAACCCATTTTGGCGGTATTCAAGGTGTGCTGAATGCCTCTGAAAAAGAGCTGAGTTTAGTCCCGGGTTTGGGTGAGGTTATAGCAAGGACCATTTATAAAATTTTGCATGAGTGATTTGACCAATTGACCAAATCTTTCAATGATTGATTGATCAATGACCATTCACAAATGACTAAAAACATTCAAAGATAGAATCTATTGAAGATAAAAGGAAAAATGATGTCATTGCTTCCACTGTATCAACAAGTTAAGCAACAAGAAACGATTGATATTCCATCAGGATGGTTACAAGGTCGAACCGTATTTGGCGGACTCATTGCAGGACTAATGATCCAAAAAGCAATGGGGGTGGTCAACGATCCTGCAAAGCAGCTTCTCAGCTGTAATGTGACCTTCATTGGTCCCGTACAACATGGTGCAGCAAAGCTCACGGCTGAAATACTCCGTGAAGGTAAGTCTGTAACGAGTTTGGAGGTTCGTTTGTGGCAGGATGATGCAGTGCAAAGCATTTTGGTTGCGAGCTTTGGTTCGCAACGTGAGTCCCGCATTCATGTCAATCATCTGCCACATGAGCCAGATTATCCATTGCCTGAAACCTTAGATAAAACGTTTTATATCGAAGGTTTAATGCCTGAATGTATGCAGCAATTTGAATTGTGTTGGGCTGAAGGTCATTATCCAATGGCAGGAAGTGAAGCGCCTGATTTTGGTGGTTGGAGTCGTTTTGCACCAAATCTACATGCTGATCGGGAAATGCAGCTTGCAGATTTGTTTGCATTGATGGATGTGTGGCCGCCAGGGGTGTTACCTATGTTTAAGACACCTGCACCAGCCAGTTCATTGACTTGGCAAATCACTTATATCCATCCGATTGCTCAAAATATTCAGGATTGGTTTAAATACAAGGTAACAACAGAATATGCTGAACATGGTTACGCTACCGAATATGCTTATGTTTGGGATCGTGATCATCGGCTGATTGCGATCTTAAGGCAGACGGTTGCCGTGTTTGCCTAATCGACATTAGGCAGTATTTCGTATAAAGTTGCTTACAGATCGAAACAATCTCGGTACATCCTTTGCGCAATATGCAAATTTGATGCGAACAACATGGCGGTGTTTATGAGTACAGGGCGAATCCTGAACATTCCAAATATATTAACTTTGGCGCGTATTGCTCTCATACCTGTTTTTTTGGTAATCGCATATTGGCCACCAGCGATTGGCGCTGAACATCATGGTGGCATGCTACGTCATATCATATTGACAGCAATCTTCGTCCTTGCCGCACTGACCGATTGGTTTGATGGCTATTTGGCGCGAACATTGAACCAGACTTCTGCTTTTGGTCGTTTTCTCGATCCCGTCGCAGATAAGCTAATGGTGGCAGCAGCCTTAATTGTGCTTGTGCAATGGCAACCTACCAATTCAATGGCATTTGCAGCGATTGTGATTATTTCGCGTGAGATCACTGTTTCTGCTTTACGTGAATGGATGGCTGAGCTCGGGGCGCGAACCAATGTTGCAGTTTCTACAGTCGGAAAATACAAAACAGCATTCCAAATGATTGCGATCAGTGTGTTCTTGTTGAACTGGCAACCCTTAGAAATGTGGGCATACGCTTTGTTATATGCTGCGGTACTGTTAACGCTATGGTCAATGTTTATTTATCTGAAAGCCGCATGGCCGTATTTAAAGCAGCCTTAATCTTTCCTTTTTTGGTTGTTTCTTAAACCTTTCTTCGGGAAGGTTTTTTTATGCCTAGTTTGCGATTTTTTAGAATAAATATAAGAAAAAAGCCCATCAGTTGATGAGCTTAGTTCTCTGAGGAAAATCATGCTCTTTTGGGAGAGTATGCTGAAGAACAAAATCATAATATGAGAATTTTTGCATATTTTCAATCTTTAAAAATGTAAAAATTTTTAAATATTCTCATAATAAGTTTTATCCATTTTCAGAAAGTAAGGCAAACTTATGTTCAATTTGTGCTGCATTATTTTGTAAAATCTCGATCAGTTTCTGAATATTTAAAAAATCAAAGCGATTTTTTGAAGCGACTAAGGTGAGTGCAATGGGTGCTTCTTTGTTAGAAAAGCGAATAGGTACTGATAGTCCACAAACCATTGGGTCAATCTCACCTTGTGATAAATAGAAGCCTTGTTTTTTGATTTTTCTCATCTGTTGGGCAAACTCATCTAAATTCTGGGCAAAACCCACCTGAGCTAGCTCTTGAGTGAACTGTTGATAATAGGCTTGGATGCGTTGTTTGCTCAAATGGGCAATCACGATTTTAGGAGAGGCACCAATATAAACAGGACGAGGGCAACCTCGACCAAAAGACAGCAGCTCTGCTTCTTTAAAAGTTTCATGATGTAAATCAATACAATAATCATGATTTAAATAAGTGAGTAAACAACATAGCTCAGTTTTATCCACGATATCACGCATAAATGGAATACTGATCTGAACCAATGGGTCGGTGCTATGCGAAATATAATCTAAAACAGCGATTTTGGAGCCTAAAGTATAATCTCCTGAAGTTCCGCTAATGCGTTTAAGCATATCGGCAGAAACCAATTCTTTAAGATAACGGTAGGCAGTCGGCTTGGACAATCCAAGTTCATCACAAATGATATCGACATTGATGATTGGGCGTGTAACCGAAAATAAATCCAGCACAGTGAGAATCTTACCAAAACTCGAACTTGCCATGATGATGTGCCTACTCCTTAAAAAGAACGTGAAAATCAAACTTTTATTGTTTTATAACAGAAAAGCGTTGAGTCTGATATGGGCCTTAGAATTTGTTGGGCTCACCTGAATAAATCTAAAGCTGTCTGAGAAAACTTAGCGAATTCAATAAAAACACGGTTATTAAACACATTAAATTATCAAATTATGATAATTATGTTGACTAATTTATCATTTTTTGGAAAAATTATCCATGCAATGTCTTCATTGGATAATTATTGTGCTAAGCAGTGATTTCCATAACGCTGTCCACATTGTGCCTCATTTCAAATTAATCAGCTTAGTGTTCATCGGCTGTTTTGGGTTAATCCTAAAATAGGCTGGATGTGTTGTCTCTTGATTTATATAGACCGCAATATGATGAGCAAAAACTGACCTAGCATTGAGATATATACATGTTACTTAAACAGTTGTTGGCTTTTAGACCAAGCCGACTAGACATCATTTTTGCCTGCAAAACCTTTGTGGCAGGTATGTTGGCACTGTTTGTTTCATTTGAACTGGATTTGATTAATCCGATGTGGTCGATTGGAACCGTTTTGATTATTGCTAATCCATACTCAGGAATGGTGTCATCAAAATGTGTTTATCGACTGGTGGGTACTGTTGTCGGAGCAATTATTGCTTTGATCTTAACCCCTCATTTTATTAATACACCGTGGTTATTCACGATTATTTTGTCACTTTGGGTTGGCTTTGCTTTGTACGTTTCTTTATTGGATCGTACACCTCGTAGCTATGTCTTTATGTTGGCAGGGTATTCAACTGCGATGATTGTTTATAACGCTATTACTTATATTGATAGCTACAATATTTTTGATATTGCTTTAGCACGAGTATTAGAGATTTCGATCGGTGTCATTGCAACTGCTGTTGTCTCTGCAACGTTCTTTCCAGTACATGTTGGGGCGATGATTAAACAAAGAGTAAACAAGGCATTGCATGATCTAGAAAGCACGTTTGAGAATTTGGTGACCGTTCAGGAGACGCCTCAAGATTATACTCAGATTTTATCAGTGATTACCCGAGATGCTTCAGATATTCATGCGCTTGCTGTGCATTTAAATTATGAAAAAGGTGAGCTTAAAGGGATGACGAAACCGTTGCAGGAAATGTTGCATCAGGTTTCCCTCGTGGTGGCCAATCTAGTAGCGCTTTCTCAACGTGTGAAACAGCTTGAACAGATGCAAATGGTTGAGCTTGCACCACATCTAGATCGAATTAGACAGCGTACTTTATTATTTTTAAAGCAAGAAAAAGCATTGCTCCCATCGGATTTACAAACGTTGCCGACAGGGTTTGAACAAGATTTTTTCGAATTAATTGCAATGGCAACATCCGAGCAGCAAGTTGTTTTGGGTGCTCTAAAAATGGATATCCGCCATTTTATTGCCAATATTTTGGCTGTGAAACTCATTTGGCAACACATTCAGCAAGGGAAAAAAGATATTCCAGCGGAAATTACCGCTATTAGTACCACCTATCCGAGTTTACATCGTGACCATGGGATCGCAGTTCGTGGTGGGATCAGTGCTGTATTAATTACTTTTATCGTTACTGGTGCGTGGATTATTTCAGGTTGGAAAGCTGGGTTTATGATGGCGCAGATGGGGGCAGTAACGGCATGTATTCTGACGGCCTTGGATAATCCAGTGCCTGTGTTGCGAATTTTTATTTGGGGCAGTTTGTTTTCAGCAGTCTTGGTCTTTTTGTATGCATTTGGAATTTTTCCGCATGTGACACATTTTTGGCAATTGGCTTTGGTTCTTTTTCCTGTGTTTTTGGTTGCTGTGAGTATGATGGCAAATCAAATGTTGATGCCCGTTGGAATGGTGCTCGGTATCAACACAATGATGGGTTTGAATCTACATAATCAATACACCATGGATGCTGTGTCTTATTTAGACAGCTCCTTTGCGATGGTATTGGGTGTTTTGGTTTCATTGATCGTCATCGATCTGGTGAGAGCTGTTTCTCCAGATACCAGTGCAACACGTATTTTGGCTTTACATTATCAAGCCATGCGTCAAGCAATTCATATGGCTTACGGAAGTGACTTCAAGATCCACCTGCGCAGTATGCTAGATCGAGTGGGCGTATTGAATACTAAGATGGTACAAGATCTTGAGATAAAAACTTCGATTCAACATGCTTTGGTTGAGAGTAGTTCAATTGTTGATTTGGTTCGTTTGCAAGAAATTAGTCAGAAACTCCCTCAGTTTGAAACTTTGCAGAACCAAGTGAAGAGATTACAGCAACAATTGACTGATTATTTCAAAACCCAAGAAAAACGGTTGTCAGTGAATCACTTTCCAGCAGAAATTGTTCAGCAAATAGAGCAATTGCAATTCATTTCCTCCGAAATTGAGGACGAGCAATTACGTCAACGTATGCAGATTTCATTGAACAATATTCGTGTCAGCATTGGACATATGCCTGCTGAAGAGATGTTCTCAACAATAAATGCTGTAGGTGTATCGCATGGGTGAAATAAATCTATATGGAATTTATATTCCGATTTTGTTGGTACAAGCCATTATTGCCTATGTGTTATTTAAGTTCTCTAATCCGCTCACAGATCGTTTAATTGCAAAAGGTTGGATTGCATTACCTAGCATTTTCAATCTGTGTTTTTACTTGGGACTATTGTTATTCGTACATGGATTGTTTGTTTGGTTGTGGGTTTAGTGGCTTTCACAAGTGCTCATTTTTGAAAATTGAATCAGTTAAGAATATGTACGAAAGGTGATGAACATGAATGCATTTGATGTGCGAAAAGTTATACGTCCCGTGGTTTTACTTCTCGCGATTTTGATCGCTGTCTATACGGTTGTGCATTTGTGGAATTATTACAATGCATCGCCCTGGACACGTGATGGACGTGTCCGCGGTGATGTGATTCAGGTCGCTTCGGATGTGAATGGTTTGGTTACTGAGGTTTTAGTTCAAGATAACCAGACGGTGAAGAAGGGACAGGTGCTTTTCACCATCGATGTGGCACGCCAAGCTTTGGATGTTGAGCAAGCAAAATCTGATTTGGCCAAAGCCAATGCAGGATTGGCACAAGCGCAAGCGAATCTAGCTGGTGCAAAGGCAAGCTTGGTTAAGACTGAGGCCAATATGAAATTGGCTGAAAAGAATGCAGCACGTTATGCGAGTTTGATGGATGGTGCGATCTCAAAGCAAGAGCAAGATCAAGTTTTTGCCGCGCGTGATCAGGCACTTGCAGAACGTGAGCAATTGACGGCAACGATCGAGCAGGCGAATGCTGCGATTCAACAACAACATGCGTTGATCGAAGTTGCTCAGAGTAATTTACATTTAGCACAATTGAATTTGCAGCGCTCAGAAGTGGTCGCACCTGCGGATGGGACTTTGTCTAACTTTGACTTGAGAGTTGGTAATTACGTGAAGGTTGGGCAGCCTGTGGCGGCACTGTTAGACCGTCATCAACTGTACGTGGTCGGATATTTTGAAGAAACCAAACTTAATCGGATTCATGTTGGAGACCAAGCGACTGTACAGTTAATGGGGGATAAACAGAAGATCCAAGGGCATGTACAGGGGATCGCTACAGGGATTGAAGATCGCGAACGTTCAGGAAGCTCTAATTTATTAGCAAACGTAAATCCAACTTTTAGTTGGGTGCGTTTAGCGCAACGTGTGCCTGTGAAAATTGTTTTGGATGAGCAACCGCATAATCCATTGGCTTTTGTCTCAGGACGTACTGCGACGGTCAGAATTATTGAGAAATAAGCTAAGGTGTAATTCCAACAGGATTGCGATACCAACTTTGAATAAGCAGTGCAGCGGCAAAGCTGTCTGCTGATAAACGCTTTGCTTGTCCTTTGCTTTGATAAAATTCGAGTTCTTCCCGTGCTTCTCGTGTAGTTAGGCGTTCATCTACCATCCAAGTGGTAATATTGGTTTGATGGCGTAGGCGTCTTGCAAACTTTCGAGCTCGGGCTGACAGTTCAGACTCACTGTCATCCATATTTAGGGGTAAGCCAACAATAAATAGATTGGGCTGCCATTCTTTGACGATTTTTAACAGTTGGTTCCAGTCGGGAATACCATCTTTCATGCTGAACAGTGGGAGTGGATTGGCACTTTCAATACTTGATTGGCCAATTGCCATTCCCATTTTTTGTGTTCCAAAATCAAAAGCCATAATAGATTGAGGGGGATTTAACTCAGGCATGACCAATCTCTGAGGCAAGCCAAGTACGATCTACGCCGATTTTTTTGTATGCCGCATCCCAACGATCGCCATAGGGTAGATTGAAAATCAAATCCATATCAGAATCACAAATCAACCAGTCGCCACGTGCCATTTCTTCTTCAAGTTGATTTTTTGCCCAACTCGCATAACCTAGCGCGATCTGATAACGGCCAACACCTTCATTGTGAGCAATCGCATCTAAAATATCTTTGCTGGTGGTAATACATACATTTTCACCAACGGCTATCGATGAATGCCAAGTCGGTTGTCCAGTATGTAATACAAAGCCAGCTTCTGGACGCAATGGTCCACCCTGCAAAACTGCATGGGGTTGTACATTATCCGCATCAATTTCTAAATCATTCAGTAGCTCTTTGATCTGTAATTCAGATGGGCGATTGATAATGATGCCTTGTGCACCGTCTTCATCATGGCGTGCAACATAGATGACCGTATTTGCAAAGAATTCATCAGCCATGTCTGGTGGGGCAATGAGACAACGATGCGTTAAATATTGTTTCGTCACCTAGGCGGTTCTCCATCAAAAGATTGAGTTAATCTATGTATATAGGTTCTTTTTATCAACATACAAGAGTTAATCGGATTTCGCCAATCATTTTCTGATAATTTGTTGCAAAGTTCAGGCTGACTGGAATTTGAGTTGGCGTAATTGCTTGGCGTGTTGCAGGGTTGTTTCGCTAATTTCTACCCCACCAGACATACGCGCGAGCTCTAAAATACGGTGCTCTTCATCCAACTCAATGATGGTGCTACTCGCAGGATCTGTTTGTTGTTTTTTCACCAATAAATGCTGATCAGATTGTGCTGCCACTTGGGCTTGATGCGTAATACAGAGTAACTGGACGTGTTGAGCCAAATCAGCCAGTAACCGGCCAACAACTTCAGCTGTTCCACCGCTAATCCCCACATCGATTTCATCAAAAACCAACACCTCGGCTTCGGTTTTCTCTGCATTCATCACTTGCATGACTAAGGCGATACGGGATAATTCTCCGCCCGATGCAACGCGTGCCAGTGGTTGTGGTGGAATCCCTTTATTCGCAGTAAAGAGCAGTTGAATTGTGCTCAGCCCCTCGGCATTGGCTTGTTCCATCGGTTCAAATTTGAACTCAAAATGTGCTTCTGGTAGCGCAAGGGGTTTCACTTGTTCAGTCAGTTGTTTAGCTAAAGGAATAGCAGCTTCACGACGAATTTGATCTAGATATTCGGCTTTTTGCACAAATGCTTGATGAGATAATTCAACCTGTTCTGCCAAAGTTTCAGGATCTTCAAGTTGATGTAGTTGTTCTAGCTCTTGTTGCCAGGTTTCATATTCTTGTTTTAATAATTCAGGTTGGGTGCGGTATTTTCGTGCCAAACGATGAAAGACTTCTAAGGTGGTATTTAGTTGTTCCATACGTTCAGGATCAAAACTTTGGCGGTCAATGAACTGACGTAGACTTGCAGTTGCATCGTCAATTTCACTTTGAGCATTTAATAATGAATTATAAATATTAGAAAGATGCTCACTACGTCCAGCATGAGATTCTAAACGGCGGATAATTGATGCAATTTCTTGGGTAATATTTTGCTCGGCTTCATCTAAGACATTTAAGCTATAGCCACAGTCTTGCATGATATGTTCGTGATGGCTTAGGCGATCAAACTCTTGTTCTGTTTCTCGATAATCCGTTTGAATGACTTCTTCGAGTTCTTCAATTTGTAACTCCAAACTTTGAATTTTTTGGATGCGTGTGGCTTGAGCATCTAAAGCTGCTTGATGTTGGCGAATATTATTTTGCCATGTTGCATAGGCATCACGCACTGCTTGAGCAGGTTCTGCAAAGTTATTGTAGCGATCTAACCAATGTTTAGGGTAGGGTGGTTCGAGTAATTGTTGCTGGCTGTGCTGACTATAAAGCTGAACCAGTAAACGTCCGATTTCTTTAAGTTCGGCTAAACTGCTCGGTCGACCATTGATCCACGCTTTACTGCGTCCAGTAGCAAAAATAACTCGTCTTAAATGAATTTCCCCAGTGTCATCTTCAAGTTCATGTTCAGTCAACCAATGAGCTTCAGCACTGTCTGCTTGATAACTGAACACGGCGGTGACATCTGCCTTGTCAGCACCATAGCGAACATAGTTGGTATCGGTGCGTTCACCCAAACATGCAGACAAAGCATCTAACAATAATGACTTGCCGGCACCTGTTTCACCTGTTAAGACATTAAAGCCTTGTTCAATGTCTAAAGCCAAATGGTCAGCTAGTGCAAAATTAATTAAAGTTAAATGGGTCAGCATGAATGCATCCAATGCATGAAATCTTTTGCTTAAAGATAGAGAAATTTTACCGAGGCGACAAGAGTATCTTGTTTGATCGAAACAAAAGAACGCTGAATTTATTTGAATTCAGGATTAGTGGAATATTGTTGTAAATAAATGACTTGATCATTTTAAAGCGCGCCCCTTGTTATATTCGTTGATTAAAGAGGTTGCGGGGTCAGTTTATTTTATCTCAGCGCTGAGAAAATTGCGGAGAAAGCATGATAAAAATGGATTGATTCGTGGCGCTGGCACAATTAAACTAGCTCCATCATAACCTAATATAAATGCTGCATTATTTGGAGAGTAGGCATGAGTTCAGTGCAGTTTGATCATGTTACGGTCATTAAAAAATCAAATGTGTATTTTGGCGGGGCATGTATCAGTCATACCGTACAGTTTGAAGATGGAACGAAAAAGACGTTAGGTGTGATTTTACCCACTGAACAACCTCTAACTTTCGAAACCCATGTCCCTGAGCGTATGGAAATTATTTCAGGGGAGTGTCGTGTGAAAATTGCCGATAGTGCTGAAAGTGAATTGTTCCGTGCGGGACAGTCTTTTTATGTACCAGGTAATAGTATGTTTCATATCGAAGCAGATGAAGTCCTTGATTATGTTTGCCATTTAGAAGGCTAACCTATTTGGACCTAAATCGAGTACACTATATCTAAAGAGAATCCTGTAAAGCCATTTACAGGATTTTTTATTTTTTTAAATTTCCCCCTTAAGTTAAAGAGGTTGTTCATGGCAAAACCTGAATATTATTATGGCGTTCACTCTGTTGAGACGTTGTTAGAGTTAGAGCCTGAACGTGTTTTGACCTTATTTACCTTAAAAGGGCGTGATGATCAGCGTTTACAAAAGATTTTGCAGTTAGCAGAACCTTTTGGTATCAGTGTACAAAAGGCGAGTCGTGACAGTCTAGAAAAATTGGCAGGTCAGCCCTTCCATCAGGGCGTTGTTGCAGCTGTGCGTCCACACCCGACCTTGAACGAAAAAGATCTTGATCAACTGATGCAACAATCACCAAATGCTTTATTGTTAGCTCTAGATCAAGTGACAGATCCACATAATTTAGGTGCTTGTATTCGTACAGCGGCGGCAATGGGTGTACAGGCTGTAATCGTGCCGCGAGATCGTGCCGCTAGTTTGACACCGACCGCCCGAAAAGTTGCCGCAGGTGGTGCTGAAAAAGTTAAATTTATCCAAGTGACCAATTTAGCGCGTACTTTGGCACATTTGAAAGACACCACGCATACTCGTGTGATTGGTACCATGTTAGATGAAAAGGCTTTGCCGATTCAACAATGTGACTTTAGTGGACCTGTTGTGATTGTTATGGGGGCTGAAGACACAGGTTTAAGACCAATTACGCAGTCGCAATGTGATCAAACGGTTTATATTCCAATGTCAGGTGATTTACAGAGTTTAAATGTGAGTGTCGCGACTGGCATGGCGCTCTATGAGGCTTGTCGTCAGCGCAACCTGTAAACTTGATGCATTACTCAGCCATCGATTAAGTGATTGAACATGACCTCGCGAACTCAAGGCTACATATTTATCTTGATCACGATGTGCATTTGGGGCGGATTTACTATTTTTTCTCGTCTCAATGCCCATTGGCATATTAATGCCTGGGATTTAGTGGCCATGCGTTTTGCGATTGCATCGATGATCTTAATGCCAATCTTAATTTATAAAAAAGATTTGGCTTTTTTATGGCAACCTCGTGCCGTGATTTTGGCATTGATTGGTGGGTTGGCGTATTGTTTTACGGTCTATATTGCTTTTTTACATGCACCAGCAGCACATGCTGCCATTTTCCTTAATGGTTGTATTCCTCTTTGTACCGCCGTGGCGGCCTATCTCATCTTTAAGCAACCTTTTGATAAACATACTTGGATGAGTTTAGTCATCATGTTGAGTGCATTAGCGCTGATGAGTTATTTGATGTTGCATGAACAAACCACTGTATTTGGGGTGGGGGATGTACTTTTGTTCATGAGTGCAGTCTGGTGGGGTATTTTTACCGTACTTCTTAAACAATGGAAAATGTCGGCGTGGCATTCTACGGCGAGTGTAGTGATTTGGTCAGCATTGATTTATCTACCAATTTATTTTTTATTTATTCCAAAGCATTTCCATGAGGCAGAACCTTTACATTTAGTTATACAAGGACTGTTCCATGGCGTATTAGTCGTCATTATTGCAACCTTGACCTATGTTGCTGCAATTGAGCGTTTAGGCGCATTTAAAACAGGAAGTATTGTCACTTTGGCACCCTTTATTGCCGCCGTGATTGCAGTGCCGTTGTTAAATGAGCCTTTAAGTCTTGCTGTTGCGTGTGGTCTAGTCGGGATGGCAATTGGTGCATTACAGCCTTGGAGATGGCGGAGACAAGACAGTTTAAGTCAGCAACTTTCCCAGCAAAATAAAAATTAGCTGTGTTTTTCAGCACGTTGCAAATAAGTAAGATGCAAGGGTCTCAGTTGTTCATGTAAATGTTCTAATAAACCATCATTCAACACAATATCATTGGCCAGTTGCTGTTTTTGATTTCTTGGCATTTGCGCTGCGATAATTTTTCTAATTTGTTCTTGGTTTTGTACATCTCGTTGGCTAGCGCGTTGCAATTGCGTTTGCTCATCTGCATCAACCAGTAGCGTATGATGGACCAATTCATGTTGATTTGTTTCAAATAAGAGTGGTGAAACCAAAATGACATAAGGGCTTTCAGCATGCTGTAGTTGTTGGATAATAGACTGACGAATCGCTGGATGGGTAATCTGTTCTAAGGTTTGACGGGCTTCAGGAGATTTGAAAATATGCTCTCTAAGCGCACGTCGATTCAGATGACCGTCTTCAAGTAAGACCCAGTCACCGAAAGCTTGATGGATATCTTGCAGCGCCTTTTGACCTGGTTCGACGACCTCTCTCGCCACAACATCTGCATCAACGACTGTAATACCTTGGGACTCAAACCATTGAGTCGCAGCTGATTTACCGCTGCCAATACCACCTGTAATCCCCAAGATAAATTGCATATTAGCCACCTAAATAAACTTTCATAATTTGATCACCCCATAAAAATGCGATCCAGCCTGCAATTGCAATATAGGGGCCAAAAGCAAAGGGCTGATTTTCACCGCGCATTTTCAATAAGATGATACCAATAATTGCACCGACAACAGAAGAAAGTAACACAATTAAAGGCAAGAGCATTGGACCCATCCAAGCCCCTAATGCAGCCAGTAATTTAAAATCGCCATAGCCCATACCCTCTTTGCCAGTAAATATTTTAAAAAGATAATAAACAATCCAAAGGCAAAGGAAGCCAATCACATAACCCCAAATTGCTGAGTTTGCTGTGGTGTAGATCGCAAAACTATTAATGGCTAAACCGAGTGCTGCCAATGGGAGTGTAAAGCGGTCTGGAAGCAATTGTGTATCAAAATCAATAAAAGTAAGGGTAATTAACACCCAAGTCAGAACTAAACCGAATAGCATTTGGAGGGTAGGACCAAAAACAGCAACGACCACTAGAGAGCATCCCATGGTCAATAACTCGATCAATGGGTAACGAATACTAATCGGGTTTTGACAGGCACCGCATTTACCACGGAGTACTAACCAGCTGATCACTGGGATATTTTGATACCAGCGGATAGGGGTGTGGCACTTAGGGCAAGTTGATGCAGGGTGACTTAAAGTCAGCTTTTCTTCTTCAATGATAGGTTGTTCTGGATGGAGTAGCATTTGGCATTCTTGTTGCCATTCCTGCTCCATCATTCTTGGCGTTCGGAAAATAACAACATTCAGAAAGCTACCAATACATAAACTAAAAAGCCCAACTGCTAGATAAAGTGCAGTTGGGTTTTCGATAAAATAATTTAAGAATTGCTGCATTAGACCACAGAGCCCATTTGGAAAATTGGAAGGTACATCGCGATAACAAGACCACCCACAAGTACTCCTAGAATTGCCATAATTAATGGCTCCATCATTGCGGTTAAGCCATCGACCGCATTGTCGACTTCATTTTCGAAGTGAGTAGCAACTTTATCAAGCATACTATCTAAAGCACCTGATTCTTCACCAATTGCGACCATTTGAATCGCCATTGATGGAAAGCGATTAGAAACACGCATGGCAAATTGTAACTGTTGTCCTGTAGCAACATCTTCACGAATTTTCATCACGGCTTCTTCATAAACAACGTTGTTGGTTGCACCAGCCGTTGATTCGAGTGCATCAATCAATGGAACCCCTGCTGCAAATGTTGTTGCAAGTGTACGACTATAACGCGCAATAATTGCTTTATAAACCAAATCACCAAATATTGGTAAGCGTAATGCAAGTTTATCAAGAGTGTCGCGGAATTTTTTACTACGCTTTTTTGCTTCAAGAAAACAGGCAATAATCGCACCGACAACGATAATTAAAATAAACCAATATTCTTGCATCCAAACGGACATATTCACGACCATTTTGGTAAAAGCAGGTAAATCTGCACCAAATGAGCTAAATAGATCTTGGAAAACAGGGACTACCTTGACCATCAAAATAATGGTGACAATCACTGCAACCACGATAACTGTCGCAGGATATTTCATGGCTTTTTTGATTTTTTGTTTGAGTAACTCACTTTTCTCTTTATAAATCGCGACGCGATCTAGCATGGTTTCTAGTGCACCAGATTGTTCACCAGATTCAACTAAAGAGCAAAAGAGGTTGTCAAAGTATTGTGGGTATTTTCTTAATGCGCCCGCAAAGGTATTACCGCCTTCAACTTCGCCTTTGAGTCCAAGTACCACTTCCCGCATCGATGGATTCTCTAAACCTTCAGCCACGATTTCAAAGCCTTGCACGAGTGGGACACCAGCTTTCATCATGGTTGCCAGTTGGCGTGTAAATACCGTGATATCAAGGGTGGTGACTTTCTTCTTCATCAAACCTTCAAGAATGTTTTTGCGTTTTTCTCGAATGTTCTTAATCGTTACCCCTTGTTTGCGTAATGTGACTTTGGCTAAAGCCATATTACGTGCTGGTAATTCCCCTTTAATTTTTGCCCCTTTGCGATCTACCCCTTCGTAAGCAAAAGTAGGCATCATTTGCGCTTTTTTAGCTGCCATGACTGATAATCCTTTTTATTAATTTTATTCACTTGTGACGCGGTTAATTTCTTGCAATGAGGTAATGCCTTGCATGACCTTTTTTAAACCTGAGCGTCTTAAATTATTAAATCCTGCTTTTTCTGATGCCGCTGCGATTTGTAAAGCATTGCCATCCTCCATAATAATTTTAGAGATCTCAGGCGTCACCTTCATGACCTCATAGATACCGACACGGCCTTTATAGCCTTCACGACATTCTGAGCAGCCGACTGGTTGAAAGATTTGCAATTCAGGGTCAGCTAAATCCTGTTCAGTAAAGCCGAGTTCTAATAAGCTTTGTTTGGGGATCTCTATGGGTGCTTTACAGTGTGAGCATAAACGACGGGCTAAGCGTTGTGCAATCACAAGATTGACCGAAGTTGCGATATTGAAAGAGGGAACGCCCATATTGCGTAAACGCGTCAGTGTTTCAGGTGCACTATTGGTATGTAGCGTGGACATCACCATATGACCCGTTTGAGCAGCCTTGATTGCAATTTCTGCTGTTTCTAGGTCACGAATCTCACCGACCATGATAATGTCTGGATCTTGACGTAAGAATGCTTTCAGCGCGGCAGAGAAGGTAAGGCCTGTCTTGGTGTTGACGTTAACCTGATTGATTCCTTCTAAGTTAATCTCCACTGGGTCTTCAGCAGTAGAAATATTGGTGTCTTCAGTATTTAGAATGTTGAGACCTGTATATAACGACACAGTTTTACCAGAACCCGTTGGGCCAGTAATTAACAGCATGCCTTGAGGTTTTTCAAGCGCCTCCATAAATAGAGCTTTTTGTTCATCCTCGTAACCGAGTGCCTCAATTCCGAGCATGGCGCTGGAAGGATCCAGAATACGGAGTACTAGCTTTTCACCAAATAGGGTAGGCAGTGAGTTGACACGAAAGTCAATCGCTTTGGTTTTCGAAAGTTTGAGCTTAATACGACCATCTTGCGGCATTCGTTTTTCAGAAATGTCCATTTGAGACATGACTTTTAAACGGGAAGCTAAGCGATTTGCCATTTGCAACGGTGGCGTCGCAATTTGTCTTAAGACACCATCTACGCGATAACGAACACGATAGGTTTTTTCATAGGGTTCAAAATGTAGATCAGACGCACCCATGCGAATGGCATCAATCAGTAACTTGTTGATGTATTTTACAATTGGTGATTCATCCCCTTGAGGCGTTTCATCACTTTCATCTTTCTGCGAATCTTGGCTGACATCAATATCTAAGTCAAAGTCTTCACTGTCACCAAAATCAAAACTTCCAGAGTCACCAAACTGCTGTTCAATCAGTTTTTCAAGTTTACTATGTTCGACGATAATCGGTTCAATATTGAGCTTGGTGTTAAATCGCATCGCATCAAGCGCGTCAATATTGGTTGGATTACTTGTCGCGACATAAAGAATTTGTCCGCGTTGAATGAGAGGGGCAACCCGATGCTTTTGAATTAATTTGCTGTCAGCAAGCTCACGAGGTAATAAAGCAGTATCAAAAACAGCTAAATCAAAAATAGGTTCGCCAAACTCTGCCGAGATTGACTCTGCAATAGTGAGTTGAGAGATACGATGATGTTCAATTAAATATCCAACAATATCTTGTTGTGTTTTTTTTGCTGTATCGATTGCAGTTTGCATTGTCGATGCAGACATATGACCATCTTCGACTAACCGTCGAATAAACCCCGAAAATTTTGGAGACGTATGTAATCCTGACATCTGTCCGCCTTATATCAAAATGTTTATAATATGTATCCTAAAAATTATACTTTTGTTATGCAAAAATACTACTAGAGAAAGTGTCGTTTTTGACTTGATTCATTGCTAAAACTTTGAACTAATCGAGTTTTTTGTCAATTAATTTTGTTTGTTGTATTCGATATTCACAACAAGATAAAAAGCCAAACCTAAAATTTGTGTTTTATTTCAGAGATTCGCCATTAGAAATACTCAAAATGTGTTGTCTCCTTTTAATGGATCAAGAGGAGGTTTTGCTCTGATTTAAATTTAAACAATAGAAAAAAACTGAATTTTATAAAAATCCGTGTAAAATATGCAGCATTTTTGAGAAATTAACATTAAGGTAGGCGAAGTATGTCGAATTCGACTATTACCCCATGGGTTGTCGGTAATTGGAAAATGAATCCAATGCATGCGAATGCTGTCCAATTAGTACAAGAATTTAAGCAGTTATTACAACAGCAAGACATTGATCCTACAAAATGTCATATCGGCGTTGCACCGATTTCAATCGCATTAACTCAAATTCAAACTCAGTTAAAAGATGCTGCTCGACCGATTTATACGGTAGCACAAGATGTTTCTCGTGTTGCTGGAATAGGTGCTTATACGGGTGAAGTCAGTGCCGAGCTTTTAAAAGATAGCGCAATTGAATTTGTGTTGGTTGGGCATTCTGAACGCCGTGAATTATTTGGTGATGATGTTGCAATTTTAAAAGCAAAGTTACAAAACGCTTTGAATGCGGGTTTAACCGTGATTTATTGTGTGGGTGAAAGTTTAGAGCAACGTGAGCAGGGACTTGCTGAGCAAGTGGTATTGCAACAAATCTGTGATATCGCGCCTGTTGTGCAAGCAGAACAGTGGAAAAATGTTGTGATTGCTTATGAGCCGATTTGGGCGATTGGTACGGGTAAAACTGCTTCACCAGCAGATGCGCAGGCCATGCATGCTAAAATTCGTGAAGGTTTGAAGCAAATCACATCGTCGGGTGCAAATATTGCAATCCTATATGGTGGTAGTGTAAAAGCAGAAAATGCGGTTGAGCTTGCGGCTTGCCCAGATATTGACGGTGCTTTGGTGGGTGGTGCATCTTTAAATGCACAGTCTTTTTACCAAATCGCAAAAGCATTTGCACAAAGCAAATAACGAGGAATAGAGATGTATAGTTTTATACTCGTTGTACACATTATTTTAGCAATTCTGATTATTGCTTTGGTCTTAGTACAACAAGGTAAAGGTGCTGAAGCAGGAGCATCATTTGGTGGTGGCGGTGCGGCGACTGTATTTGGCGCTTCTGGCGCTGGAAACTTCTTGACACGTTTGACTGCAATTTTTACGGCTATATTCTTTGTGACCAGTCTTTCATTGGCTGTCATGGCGAAAAAAAGTACGACGGATGCGTATAGCTTAAAAACTGTTCAAAGTTCTAGCTCAGTTCCAGCTGCATCGACTGAAACTTCATCAAATGCACCGAAAACGACAGAATAAGTCGAATTAGCACTTTCCTTTTTTGAATTAAAGGAATAGAATGCGTCCCACAAAGAAAGCTGCGGTGGTGGTGGAATTGGTAGACACGCTACCTTGAGGTGGTAGTGCTTTCGGGCGTGGGGGTTCAAGTCCCCCCTTCCGCACCAAGCTTAATAACCAGTAAGTTTGGTGTATGCAGTGATTTGTTGATGCGGGATGGAGCAGTCTGGTAGCTCGTCGGGCTCATAACCCGAAGGTCGTTGGTTCAAATCCAGCTCCCGCTACCATTTGATTAAGGTGCAACTTAATCAAGCAATGGTGAAGAAAACTCAAATTGACTTTTTTTCATAATTGTATATAATTTTGCACGTTGATGCGGGATGGAGCAGTCTGGTAGCTCGTCGGGCTCATAACCCGAAGGTCGTTGGTTCAAATCCAGCTCCCGCTACCAAGTTTCTAAAAAGAGGCTCACAATAAGGTGGGCCTTTTTGCACAGTGGACTTCAGTTTTCTGTGTAACATAGGGGCGGTTACGCCCTTTTTTATTGGTTGTTTAGCTATCGTGTAGTGTCGATATGAGCCGGATACGGCGCAAGATCAAATTATCGTGTTCACTATACGGTTATTGATTGGCTCGCATGAGAGCAACGAGAGTAAATGAAACTATCAAATAAATCTCAAGCACTATTTGATCTAATCGCACCAGCGGTTGCTGCCTGTGATGTAGATTTGTGGGGAATTGAATTTCTACCACAAGGTAAACGCTCATTACTACGCATTTATATCGATAAAGCGATCGATGAAAATGCAGAACCAGTTCTGAATGAAGATGGCGAAGTTGAAGAAGGGCGAGGTATTGGTGTTCAGGATTGTGTACTTGTGACACAACAAGTGGGTGCTATGCTGGATGTCCATGATCCGATTTCAGGTGAATATGCTTTGGAAGTCTCTTCACCAGGTTGGGATCGTCCATTCTTTCAGTTGTCACAAATGTCTGGGTATATTGGACAACAAGTTGCTTTACGATTAATTGCTGCTGTCGAAAACCGTCGTAAATTCCAAGCGAAGTTACTTTCTGTTGATCTGGAAAATGAAATGATTCAGGTGGAAGTAGAGGGTGGTCAAGTGCTTGAAATTGATAGTCATAATATTGATAAAGCAAATTTAATCTATCAAGACTAATATTAACTTAATTTTATAAGAAATCGGTAGGTGACTTATGGGCCGTGAAATTCTTACCGTTGCAGAGACGGTTAGTAATGAAAAAGGTGTTAGTCGTGAGGCGATCTTCCAAGCATTAGAGCAAGCCCTAGTTGCAGCGACGAAGAAAAAGTTTTACGAAAATACACATGCAGAAGAAGCTCAACTCCGTGTTGAGATTGACCGTAAAACAGGTGATTACCGTACATTCCGTCAATGGACTGTTGTTGCTGATGAAGATCATGAAATGCCTGCATGCCAAGATGCGATTTCTGATGTAGACCCTGCACAGTGGTCGATTGGTGATGTGCGTGAGCTTGAAGTCGAATCGATTGAATTCGGTCGTATTGCTGCACAAATTGCAAAACAAGTGATTGTACAAAAAATTCGTGAAGCTGAACGTGCGTTGGTTGCGGATGCGTATGAGTCAAAAGTTGGCGAATTGATTTATGGTGAAGTGAAAAAGCAAACTAAAGATGGCTTTATCATTGATCTAGGTGACAACGCTGAAGCGTATTTGGCACGTGAAGAAACCATTCACAAAGAAATCTTGCGTCCTAAGCAACGTATCAATGCGATCTTATATAATGTAAATCGTGAAGGTCGTGGTGCACAGTTATTACTGTCACGTGCTCGTCCTGAAATGTTGATCGCGTTGATGAAAAAAGAAATTCCTGAAATTTCTGAAGAGATCATTGAAATCAAAGCGGCTGCACGTCAACCAGGTGTACGTGCTAAAATTGCTGTCAAAACCAATGATCACCGTATTGATCCAGTGGGTGCATGTATTGGTATGCGTGGCACACGTATCCAAGCGGTACAGCAAGAACTCAATGGCGAACGTATTGACGTGGTGGTATGGTCTGACGATCCAGCGCAGTATATTGCAAGTGCTTTAGAGCCGGCAGATGTATCAGGTATCGTGCTTGATGAAGATGCACGCAGTGCAGATATCATTTTCGCGACCAATGATCAGTTAGCGCGTGCGATTGGTTCGCAAGGACAAAATGTTCGTTTAGCATCTGAGTTAACGGGTTATAAACTCGACATGATGTTAGAAGAAGAGTATCGTGCTCGTCAGCAAAATGAAGCACAACAATATCTCGATATGTTTGTATCACGTTTAGATATTGAAGAAGACTTGGCAATGGCGTTGGTTGAAATGGGCTTCACTTCATTAGAAGAGATTGCTTATGTACCAGCAGAAACATTTGATGAGATTGAGCTTGATGCCGATCTAGTTGAATTGTTGCAGAGTCGTGCGAAAGAAGCTGCTTTAACGGATGCGTTGAAACAGCAAGAAAATATTCAAGAGCCAAGCGCAGAACTTCTCGGTATGGATGGTATGACCACTGAGATTGCATATGCATTGGCGGCACGTGGTGTGATTACAGTTGATGACTTGGCTGACCAAGCAACTGACGATATTTCTGATATCGAAGGTTTAGGGCATGACAAAGCGGGTCAATTGATTATGAAAGCACGTGAATCATGGTTTAACTAGGAGATAATAGATGACGGACAAGTCGATTCAAGAGTTAGCGCTCAGCGTAGAACGTCCTGTAGAGAAACTCCTAGAGCAGGTTCGCGAAGCAGGTCTACCACAGCGTAAAGCAGATGACATTATTACCACTGAACAGCAAGATACTTTGGTCAATTATTTGAAAAAAGTTCATGGTCAAGAAAGTGGTAACACAGGAAAGATCGCGTTGAAACGTAAAACAACGAGTACTGCTAAAGTAACCAGTACATCGGGTAAAGCAAAAAGCATTAATGTTGAAGTTCGTAAGAAGCAAGTTTTTGCAAAGCCAAATCCAGAATTAATTGCTGCAGAAGCAAAAGCGCGCGCAGAAGCGGAAGCAAAAGCACGCGTAGAACAGAGTTCACGTGCAGAAGCTGAACAAAAAGCACGTAATCAAGCTGAACAGAAAGCCAATGCAACGCTAGAAGCAATGCGTGCGGCACACACTTCTGATAGCGCTACACAAGCACCTGCTAAAACTGCAGTGGTTGTGAAAAAGCGTAACAGTGATAAAGTAATTAAAGCACCTGTTGTGAAACCAACAGAAACTGCAGAGCAAAAGAAAGCACGTGAAGCACAAGCTGCTCAGTTGAAAGCGACTGAAGAAGCAGTACGTCGCAAAGCGGCTGAAGAAGCTCAACAGCGTACACTTGAACAGATGCGTAAAATGGCATCGAAATATTCAAGTGATGATGCAACGACTACGATTCGTGTGATTGATGATTCACCATTGGCTGCTGGTCTTGTTGGTCAGGCTTATGAAGATTCATTCAATCAAGAAGACCGTGAAATCAAACGTGGTGGCGCGAGCAACACACGTGGTCAAAAGAAAGGTCGTAATAATCAAGAAGAGCAAAGCTTTAACCGTACACATCACAAACGTGGCTTAAAAACCAGTCAGTCAAACAAACATGGTTTTGAAAAACCGGTTAAGAAACAAGTTTATGATGTGGAAATTGGTTCAACGATTGTTGTGGCTGATTTAGCACAGAAAATGGCGGTTAAAGTCCGCGAAGTCATCAAGATGCTCATGAAAATGGGTGAGCTTGTCACTCAGAACCAATCGATTGACCAAGATACAGCAGTATTGGTAGTTGAAGAGTTAGGTCATAACCCAATTCTAGTTTCTGATACGCAAGCAGAAGATAACTTGCTTGAAGCGGCTGAAGAAGCACGTGGCGAGCAAACTACTCGTCCTCCAGTGGTCACCATCATGGGTCACGTCGATCATGGTAAAACGTCATTATTGGATCGTATCCGTCGTTCTAAAGTGGCAGCGGGTGAAGCAGGTGGTATTACGCAGCATATCGGTGCTTATCATGTTGAAACTGAGAAAGGAATTATTACTTTCTTAGATACTCCAGGACACGCGGCGTTTACTTCAATGCGTTCACGTGGTGCCAAAGCGACTGATATCGTTGTTCTTGTTGTCGCTGCTGATGATGGTGTAATGCCACAAACAGCTGAAGCCATTGATCATGCGCGTGCTGCTGGTACGCCAATCATTGTTGCAATCAATAAGATGGATAAAGAGTCTGCTGATCCAGATCGTGTATTAAATGAATTGACCACCAAAGGTATCGTACCTGAAGAGTGGGGCGGTGATGTTCCAATCGCTAAAGTATCAGCACACTCAGGTCAAGGTATTGATGAATTACTTGATTTGATCTTGATTCAATCTGAGTTGATGGAGCTTAAAGCTTCTGCTGAAGGTGCTGCACAAGGTGTCGTCATCGAAGCGCGTGTTGACAAAGGTCGTGGTGCAGTAACTTCGATTCTTGTACAAAACGGTACATTGAACATTGGTGATCTTGTATTGGCTGGTTCATCTTATGGTCGTGTACGTGCGATGTCTGATGAAAATGGTCAACGTATCACGACAGCTGGACCATCTATTCCTGTTGAAATCTTAGGTTTACCAGAAGCGCCAATGGCGGGTGATGAAGTTCTTGTCGTGAATGATGAGAAGAAAGCTCGTGAAGTGGCTGATGCGCGTGCTGACCGTGAGCGTCAAAAACGTCTTGAGCGTGCAAGCGCAATGCGTTTAGAAAACATCATGGCATCGATGGGCAAGAAAGATGTTCCAACTGTGAATGTTGTGCTTAAAACTGATGTACGTGGTACTTTAGAGGCATTGCATGTTGCGCTAGATGAACTTTCTACTGATGAAGTGAAAGTACGCGTAATCGGTTCAGGTGTTGGTGCGATTACTGAGTCTGATGTGACGCTTGCTGAATCTTCAGAAGCAGTATTGTTAGGCTTCAACGTACGTGCAGATAACACAGCACGTCAGAAGTCTGATCAAGATGGTATTGATATTCGTTACTACAGCATCATCTATCAATTGATCGATGATGTAAAAGCGGCAATGAGCGGTAAGCTTGCTCCTGAACATCGTGAAACGATCTTGGGTGTTGCGCAAGTACGTGAAGTGTTCCGTTCTAGCAAGTTTGGTGCAGCGGCAGGCTGTATGGTGATGGAAGGTGTGATTCACCGTAACAAGCCAATCCGTGTCTTACGTGATGACGTGGTTGTGTTCCAAGGTGAACTTGAGTCTCTACGTCGTTATAAGGACGTGGTTGAAGAAGTTCGTGCTGGTATGGAATGTGGTCTTGCTGTGAAAGGTTATAACGACATCAAAGAACTCGATAAGATCGAGGTTTATGATGTCCAATTGGTTAAACGGAGTCTTTAATGGCGGGTAGCCAACGCTTAAAGCGCATGGCGGATTCGGTACAACGTGAGTTGTCTGAGCTGATCCGTCAAGAGCTTAAAGATCCACGTCTGGGTGGTCTAGTGACCATCTCAGCCGTGAAAGTTAGTGCTGATATGGGATATGCTGAAGTTTATGTAACCGTAATGGGACGTGAGCTTGGTGATGATCAAAGTGAAGCAGCGAATAAAGAAACTTTAGATGTATTGAATAAAGCATCAGGTTTCTTGCGTCATGAATTGAGTCGTCGTATTAAAACCCGTATCACACCTCGCTTGCGTTTTCACTATGACAAAACCAATGCTTATGGCAATTATATGTTTGGTTTGATTGCTGAAGCTGTCAAGGATTTGCCGGAACAAGAGCAAGATAAAGAATAAGTTTAAAAAGCCACCTTCGGGTGGCTTTTTAATACATGAGTTTTTGGGGATGACTGATAAATTGTATTTTTAAGAAAATTAAGAATAATTAAAGAGAATGAGTACTCATTTAAAAGAAATTTTGCTATCTAAATCAAAAACATATACAGACTGATTTGTATGAAAAAGAAGTAAGTCAGCGTAAAATATTGCAGAAGAAAAGCTGAAACAAATGTCAATGAAAATGAATGGCGTACATCTCAAGTCCCAATCTTACAACTGAAACTTCCGTATTCTTTTATTGCAGATGAAGTGGTGTATTCACTCAACTACCGCAAGAATCCGCTACCAGATACAATCTTTGGTGGACGTTTTCTGATGCACATTTGGCCTCGACCACTAATGTGGGCATTTGAATGGCATGATACTTCAAAGGATTTAATTCTAAAACGAGGTGAACCTTTATTTTACTGTCAGTTTGATAGTTATGATCCATCACGCACGATAAAACTGCTACAGGCTGAGAAAACACCTGAACTTATGCACTATATGGATCAAATTTCAGGTGTGGTGAATTATGTCAATCAAACATTTAGTTTATTTAATGAAGTGGAAAAGGTTAGACCTAAGAATTTGTTAGCAAATAAGAAGTAAAATTTATGCGTAGTGGATTAGTAAAGAAAATTCTATTTAGTTTGATTGTACTCGGTGTGATTAGTTTTGAGTTTTTTATTGTTTATGCCATACATTTTAGATCTTATGAATTTTTAGGTCTTTGGGAAAGTTTTGGCATAGAACAAACACAGTGGTCTAGATTTGTGTTTGATACAGCACGATTTTGGTGGTGGTTACCAAAAATGAGTGTAGTTTTATGGGTATATACATTAAAAAACTTTCAAATAAAAACTGTGCTACTGACCCTAATATTTAATCTACTTATTATTTTTTCTTTGCTTTGGGCAATATATGAACCTACGATGATAATTGATTTATCTAAATAGTTATAAGCTTAGAGGAGTGAGTATAAATGAAAATAATGGTATATCAGTAGTACGTGTCGATGTGTTTAGAAAATAGACACAAGTTGATTCCTATTTATATTATATCTCATTGCCATCTGCTCAATTCGCCTACTTTATCTAATAGATAAATAAAGAAAGTTTAATGACCAATTAATTATAAATTAATTAGTGATTAAATTTAAGAGGAAGTGATATGTATAAAACGAAAATACTTTTATTAAGTATAATTTTATTATTCCAAGGAGCATGTATGCAGAAAAAAGAACCTCCGTATATACCACAGGAGGGTGAAGTTGTGACATGGAAACAAAATAATCATTTAATTGTTAAGGCTAAACTTGGAGAAAGAAGAAAACATATCGTTAATGAACATTGTCCTAAATGTGAGCGAGATTTCTACAAACCAGAACGAGAGCATTATCTAGGGCAGTTTCCGATAGATTATAAGCCTGAAAAATTTTCAGAAATCAGTGTGGTAGAAGCAGAGAGCTTACCACTACCATATTCTGATGGACAACTTGAATTTGATTTAATACTTAACGGTTCGACTGTACAGGCAACGGATCGGAGTATATATAGTGAACAAGGGTTAGATAATAAAGATCAAGTCAAAGTGAGGATATTTAATGAAAAGTTTAATAGCCGAACTGTGGATGTTTATAAGAGTTATCAGGACTCAACCAAAGATTCAAATTTTGATATGGTAGAGGCAAAAAGGTGGAGTGAACAGTATGGTGTAAATTGCTGGTTCTTTTCTAAAACAAAGAGTTTGAGATGTTATGGTCAATCTAGTCATGAAAAATCTATGGGTATTTTATTTAAACACATGGGAGGAGAAGGAAACTGGATATTTGCAGAATCATGGGAGCCTTTATATGGAGGTATTACAATCAGATGGAATATAGATAAACGTAACTTCCATCGTTGGAAGGATGTAGATGCTGCAATATGGCGACTACTTGAAACATGGAATGTATCATCATTACATAAAAATATCGAAGAAAATTAATTTTTAAAATTTAAGGAATATAGATGTGAGTATACAATTAACAGATGTACAATTAAGAAAAATAAAAGAATTTATTGAAGTTTTGGGAAATGAAAAACCAAACTATGCAGGTATGTATCAATATATTTATGATGAAATTTATAGATTACCGCCTAAAAGAAGCGATTAGATCATTTATTCTTTTAGTGCAAGATACTTATGGTGTGTTAGTTAAGAGTATGAATCATAATATTTATTGCTAATAGTTTAACTAAAGTTGCGAATCTTGCTAATAGATTGTGGGTTAATATTGATGATTTTAATAAAATAGCAGAGTCTTTGAATCCAAGGTACGACAGTGGATACGTAAAAAAAGTCTCTTGTTTTGATATATCTGAAATAAAAAGACCAACTAAAGTTGGTCTTTTTTGACTTAGATTCGTTTGTAAAAGATTAATCTTTTTTGCGACGATAATGCTGCCAAGGAAGCGGGCGATTCAAGGCTTCAGGGACGTCTCCACTATTTGAACGTAAGCGTAAATGGATTGCTGCTTGTGCCATTAAATTTGCAGATACAGGTGCTGTGATAAATGCAAAGAAGGTAATCAGCAATTCAGCAGCGCCAAAACGACCATGAGCAGCACCGAATACCATTGCTGCAATCAAAAAGCTACCTAAGCCCAATGTACTTGCTTTAGTTGGTGCATGAAGACGCATAAATAAGTCAGGTAAACGAATCATACCAATTGATCCGACCAACATAAAAAATGCGCCAAATACCACAAAAAAAGAAATGATGATTTCTAGGGTAAGTTGCATTATTTATCTCCTTAATCAATCACATGCCCGGTTGTGAAATAACGAGCAAGTGCAGCGGTAGAAACAAAACCAAGCATTGCAACCAAAAGAGCGCCTTCAAAGAAATTGGTACTGGCCCAGTAAATTCCTAATAGTACAATAAGACATGTCGCATTGAGGAATAATGTGTCCAGTGCAAGCAAACGATCAATCACAGACGGGCCTGCAATTAGACGGATCAAACACATGAACATGGAAATGGTGATTGTAATCAAACCAATACCCAGTGCATACGGTAAAATAGTCATTTGCTCGCTCCCTCTGGTATCTTCGCGCTGAAGATTTCAATTAAAGGCATTTCATAACGCTTTTTAATTTCTTGAACATCAACCTCTGTATCCTCACAGTTAAGTGCGTGAACAAGAATATCACCACGTTCTTGATCGATTCCTGCAGAAACCGTACCTGGTGTCGTGGTGATAATCATTGCGAGTAAAGTGTTGACTTGTTCATGTTCAGTGTCTAAAGGAACACGATACCATTTGGGTTGCAATTTTTTCATTGGACCCAACACCATTCTTGCGACACGGAAATTTGAAATCACAATATCCCATAGCACCACAAAGAACAGTTTGATTGCTGCTCCAAACTGAATACGCGGGGTGTAGGCGATAAAAGGTCGCACCAACACTGGAATGATTACGGCTAATATGAAGGCAAATGTAAGACTCGATATATGCACGCTATTTGCCAACATTAACCAACTGACAAAAACCAAGCACGAGACAAATGGATGTGGAAAACAACGATGAAGCAAATTAAGTTTTTGCATTAGTGTTCCTCCATTGGCTTGAGCTGGGCTTCATTTGGAATCGTAGGAGCTTCTAAAATCTGTTCAGCAATTTGACGTTGCTTATACTCAGAAATATGTTCGCCTTGTAAGCTGGCTTTTGAAATCACATCAGGGATGAGTATCGCATTGTGATCTTCAACTTCACCGCCATATTTTGTTTCAGGAATATAGCTTGGATCAAAAGGTTGTACGCTGATCGCGCGTCCTTGAGAATCCTTTTTCAAGATGGCTTCATTATAAAGTGCGTGGTCTTGAATTTGCTGTGCTGTCGCAACGGCATATTGCTGAATTGGTGAGGCAAATACCACATATGCCATCAAACCAGCGAGTAATAGATAAATGGCTTTATCATTGCGGTTTGGTGCGACCTCTGGTAGTGCCAAATATTCAGCATGTGCAGGCTCTTTCGGGTTCTGTTCAGGTGCGCTCGCACGCCAGAAAAGAATGAAACCGACACGGGTAAAGGCAATAATACTCAGTAAGCTCACGATCAATACGATGGCAATAATCCACGCTTGATAAGGACTTTCTGCTGTTGCTTGCAATATAAAAACTTTACCTAAGAAACCACTAAATGGTGGTAGACCCGCCATCATGAGTGCAATCGTAAAGTAGGTAAATGCAGCCGCTTTTTCCTGTTTCATCTTTGGCGAGACTTTTAAGTGATCTTTGAATGCTCCTCGTTGAGAAGTGATCCAACCACAAAACAGGTAGAATGCAGCAGCAATTAACGTACTGTGAACAACATAGTACAATGCGGCTGACCATGCTTGCGTATTAAACATCGCAATTGCAATCAAGAGTGTACCAATTGACGACAAGACCATAAAGCCAACAAAGCGGCGTAAACGATCCGCGCCGAGTGCACCAATTACCCCATAAATCGAAGTAATTAGACCAATTACCATTAAACAGTTCTTAAAAATACTTTGTGCCATGGCATCATCAAAGACCGTGCCATTTACACGTAAAATGGCATAAATTCCGACTTTGGTCATGATGGTAAAGATCGCTGCAACAGGCGTGCTGGCAACAGCATAAGTTTTTGGTAGCCAAAATCCAACAGGAAGCATTGCGGCCTTAATTCCAAACACCACAAACAAGATTAAGCCACCAGCAATTGCTAGTTTATGTTGATCGCTATCTAAAGTTGACATCAGGCGACCAACATCCGCCATATTCAAACTTCCTACGCTGCCATAAATCATTCCTAAACCAACAAGGAAAAGGGCAGAGGCGAGTAAGTTGATTGTGACGTAATGAACACCGAGCTGAAAACGTTGACGACCTTGACCATGCAACAGGAGTACATACGACGCCATCAATAAAATTTCGAAGAAGACAAATAGGTTAAACAAGTCACCTGTTAAGAAGGCGCCTGAAATCCCCATAAGCAAGAAATGGAACATGGCATGGAAATAACGACCACGTGTATCCCAGTTTGCGCTGGCATACCACAGCACAGGTACAGCAAGTGCATAGGTCAACGCCAACATAAATGCGGATAAGCGATCAAGGACCAATACGATACCAAATGGTGCCGACCATTCACCCATCTGGTAAACGGTGATTTGTCCAGTATTGGCAATCACTAAATAACTTAGTGCTGTGATCAATCCTAAAATAACAGAAATCAGACTGATGCCACGTCGCCAAGGTTGTCGCCAATCTTGTTTTAAAGACCCTGAACCAGGATTGCCCAATATTAATAACAAAAAGCTCGTAAAAGCAGGAATTAAGATACTAAGAATTGGAGTATGAGTCTGCCAGAAGTGGTAGAAATCAAACATTATGGCTCATCCTCACGTGGTTCATAAGTCAAGGTTGCTTCTTCTTTGGAGTCAACATGGTCTGACCCCGACTCATAGCGACTGCGTAAAGCAAGTTGCACGATAAATGCTGTTGTCGCAAAGCCGATCACAATAGCAGTGAGTACGAGTGCTTGTGGTAAAGGGTCAGAAACTCTTGCCGTTTCAGTCAGCACGGCAGGTGCATTGACTTGGGTTCGTCCCATTGCAAATAAAAATAAGTTAACGGCATAGCCAATCATGACCAGCCCGAGAACCACAGGGAATGTTCTAGCACGCAGAATCAGATAAATTCCGGTCGCAATCAGTAAACCAATTCCAGAAGCGAGTAAAAATTCAATACTAAGCATATTATTTGTCTCCACTTGGGATTGGTCCAGACATACCAGAGTGACGTGAGTCACCTAGGACCGAAATCAACAGCATGGTGGCACCGACTACGGTGATATAAACCCCTAAGTCAAATGGCAATGCAGAAGCTAAATGCATTTTTCCAATCAATGGTGGCTCTACGTAGATATGTGCGCTGGTGAGGAATGGGCGTGCCCAGAACCATGCACCAACACCTGTCAAGCCAGCAATCATTAAGCCTGAGCCAATCCAAATTTCGTACAAACGCCCAGATTTGGCTTTAAGCATGCGTTCTGTTTGATCCTGCCCCAACGCAATATACTGAATAATGATTGCCATTGAGGTGACTAGACCTGCAATGAATCCGCCTCCTGGGTAGTTATGCCCACGCAGAAAGATGTAGACACTGATCACCAAGGCAAGCGGTAAGATCCACGACGCTGCAATACGTAACATGAGCGGAGATGGATTGAAACGATAGGTAAGACCTTGAGTCACGGTCGTACCATGCGCACGCATACCATCCATGAGACATAAAGCACCAATCGCAGCAATACCAAGAACAGCAATCTCACCGAAGGTATCGAAACCACGGAAATCGACGAGAATCACGTTGACGACGTTAGAACCGCCTCCTAGTGGGATGGATTGCTGTAAGAAGAACCATGAGATTGAATTATGTTCGCGGGTAAGCAATAGCCACGTAATCCAACCAATGCCTAAACCACCTGCAATTGCAAGACTCGCATCTCTCCAACGACGTGGTCGGGTAGATTCATACGGTGTTAACTGCGGCAATAAAGACAAGCTCATTAACAATAGAATCGTAGTAACGACATCTACCGTGATTTGGGTTAAAGCTAGATCTGGCGCAGATAAACCGATAAACGCCATTGTCACGACTAAACCGACTGCACCACTGATCAGAATGGCTTTGATCCGTTCGTGATGGAACCACAACATCATCCAACAGCCAGAGAACAGTATCAACCAAAGCACGATCGCTGCCCAAGGTGCGTGATTAAGCTCACGCGTACCTGTGGTTAAACCTTGATTGAACAAAGGTATTGCGACCATCACAATGCTGAACAGTACGATTAAAAGTAGATAGAGCTGTAATGAACCAGTCTCAGTTTTTTGTTTGATTTTACGGCTTGTGAGTAATAAATGTTTTAGGAACAGTTCAAATAATACTTTTCCTTGCCATTTACCCAAATGAGGATCCAAATCAATTTTGCGAATACGGCCATCTTTCGCGAGTGCAAAATAAAAGATCGTACCACCGACGAGAGCGATTAAACTCATAATTAACGGCGCATTCACACCATGCCAAATCGCCAGATGTGTGCCAGCAAACTCAGGTTGAGCTAAGCTTGCGCGTGTAACGCTATTGACAAAGGTTTCTGCCAGCAGTGCAGGGAAGATACCCACCAAAATACAAAGCACAGCAAGAATAATGGCAGGTAAACGCATACCAATATGAGGCTCGTGAGCATCTTTATGCGGAACTTGTTTACCAATCTCGCCATCGAAAAACACACCATGGACTAAACGGATTGAATAACTCACCGCAAAAATACCGGCAAGAGTTGCAATCACAGCTGAAACCAACATGACTGGGCCTGACAAGTTTGCCAATAACTCAGTAAAGAACATTTCTTTGGAAAGGAAACCATTGGTCAGCGGAACGCCTGCCATTGATGCTGCTGTGATCATGGTCAGTGTTGCGGTAAATGGGAGTAGTTGCCAAATCCCACTGAGTTTACGCAGGTCACGTGTTCCTGTTTCATGGTCAATGATACCCGCAATCATGAACAATGCTGCCTTAAAGGTTGCATGGTTGATGATATGGAAAATGGCAGCCGCAACTGCAAGGGGCGAACCGATACCGAGTAGGCACACGATCAAACCTAAGTGACTGATGGTGGAGTATGCCAAGAGACCTTTTAAATCTTCTTTGAAAATGGCAAAACCAGCAGCCATACAGAGGGTAAACAGACCGACAAAAGTTACGATATTGTGGTACAACGCTGCACCAATAAAAATAGGTGCTAAACGAGCGAGTAAGAAAATACCTGCTTTAACCATCGTCGCTGAGTGAAGATAGGCCGAAACAGGTGTTGGTGCAGCCATCGCATTGGGTAACCAAAAGTGAAATGGGAACTGTGCGCTTTTGGTAAATGCACCAAGTAAAATCAGTAATAAAGTTGGTACGAAGAGTTCATGCTGTTGAATCACATCTTTCATCAATACCAATTGATCGATTTGGTAGGTTCCTGTGATTTGTCCCAATAGAACAAAACCACCTAGCATTGCTAGACCACCCATACCTGTAATAGTAAGTGCCATACGTGCGCCACGTTGAGCTGCATCGTATTGACTCCAGTAACCCACCAACAAGAAGGACGAAATACTGGTAAGTTCCCAAAAAACCAACAATAAAATGAGATTGTTAGAAAAAGAAATCCCCAACATCGCTGCCATAAACAACATCAATAATTGATAAAGTTTACTCAGGGAGTTTTTAGGACTGAGATAATAATAGGCATATATAAAAATAAGGGTGCCGATACCGCTAATCAGCAGACCAAACAATAAACCTAAGGCATCTAGGCGGAAACTTAAATTAATACCTAACTGTGGTAGCCAATCCCAGCTTTGTAGTAAGGCATTGCCTTGAAGAACTGTTGATGCCTGAGTTAACAGTAAAATAAAACAACTCAGACTGATGCCAATCGCCCCAATCGCAGCCATGCCACGTGAAATACGGTGCAAGTATGGGATTAGGGTGGTGCCGAGTATGAGCGGTAATAAGATAATAATCGGTAGCACACTGGTATCCATGGCGATGATATAGGTCAGAAACCTAAGGGTGAAATTTATTCAAGACTTACAGGCGTTCAAAGAGAATGCCAAAGCTTTAAATCTTGAAGCCCAATCAAGTTAATAGAGCAGTAAGTCGTATTGCGCAACTTAATAATAAAAAGCGATTTATCTTACTATAAAATGAACAAAAAAGATTGGCTTATTACACGAAAAACACAGATCAATAGGTAAAAAAATATGCCGAGCGGTTGGATTTTTTGGTAATTAAGAAGAGCTTCGTTGCGGTGTATCGTCGATTCTTAATAAATTGAGTAACTCACTTTTTTCTTGTGGGTCAAGCTCTTGAATTTGATTAAATAATGTATCCACTTTATTGGACGGTGTCGCTGCCTCTAGTAAGTTCGGATTGGGCGGTTCAGTTGGCTCTATGGGTTGGTATAATTCGTTATAAAGTTCAGAAAATTGCTGTTGGGACTGTTCTAAGTCGATCGGGAAAATTTCCTTCATATCGAGTTGTAAGCATTGATAATGCAAGGCGTGCTCAAGTAACTCATCACGATTGCCTGTGGCAATGATTTGCAGACGCGGGAATGCTTGATGTAAGCGCTCCAATATTTCAGCACATAGATTTTGATCGAGTTGTGTATCAATTTGATCAATCAACAAAATGCCTTCACCCTCTAAGCATGGTTCAAAACAATTTTGGTTCAGTAAGCAGAGACGGCGACTAATATCCCCGACGAGAGCGATCAATGTCTTTTGTGATGCTGATAGCTGCTGGAATGGTAGTACCTGATCGTCATAACGAACCATCAGTTGTAACTTTGGCACATATTGAACGTAGATATCTTTGAGTTCTGGAAATACAGTGGTTAAGCTTTTTTTAAGGGCGTATAAGTTGGGTGCAGACAGTTGTTTGGGGTGATTCACCAGTTCCTGCTGTAATTGTTCCAACATCTCAGATTGATTATGTTGGTTAAAATCATTGCCCATTAAACGTCTGACGATATGAGCCGAGTGAGCATTTTCAACATCACTAATTTCCCTAAACCATTCGAAGAAACGTGAAAAGGTGGTGTAGGGGATGGCGGTCAAGTCATAGGCTGACATTTTTTGTAAGATGCCCGGTACATTTTTACTTTGTAAATTTATCTCTTGTACAAAACGTTCAGCAGGATAATAGGCAATCAAAGGTAAACCAAAAAGTGGGTCTTGTTGATTGGTTTTTTGATATAAGCTTACCATTTGATCGAGTTGTTGGGTTTCTACTTGGCTAATTCCAACACCTTGATTATTATAAGTTTTAAAAAGCTTCCAGATACAGCTCTGAGTGTTAATAGCTTGTGCTGAGCTACTCTCGGTTAAGTTGCTGTTTAGCTCACTGCTGAGTTGGACTTGGATTTGGACTTTAGCTTGTAATCGAGTCAGCATGATGTCTTGGTCTGCAATCACCACACCTGCCGTCCGAATATCTTTATAGCGTGCTGAGAACCAAGACAGGGCATGATAGATATTTTTTAAAACTGTTGTTTTGCCTGTGGCTTGATCACCCAAGATTAAAGTGATCGGATGTTGTGCAGGAAAAAATTCAAGTTTTAAATCACGAAACATACCGACATGTTTAAATTGAACCGATTCGATTTGCATATGCTCACCTTGGGATCTATGGTTTTCTTCAACCAGCGTTGCCTGATCAGCTAAAACGACATAAACAAGGCATGAAGCGCAGGTAATCTAAACAGACCCGAGTCAAGTGCGCTTTTAACCTGCGGACTGACGAAGAGTTGAGGGAGCGCGTTGTTTTAGCTTTAATTGTTGTATTAAGTCATAAAGATGATGGATATTTAAACTTACTTTAGCACGAGTACAGGCCACGTAAAGTAATCTTAATTCTTCATCTGTAATTTTATGTTCTAGTCCATTTATTTTAAATTGGTAATCATCTTCGATATGAACGCGATTCCACTCCAATCCTTTCGCTTTATGCGCGGTTGAAATCACATAATCCGCTTGTTCAATTGGAGTGATTTTTGCCAAAGCTCTTTTGAGCGGTTCAGTTCCATGATCATCGACAAGTTTAACCAGCGGTTTGATATCACTGCCATCATTGGTTTCGCAGTATTCATGTACATCATGCCAAGAGTTAAACCAAGCCAGCTCAGGGACATCTGTGATGCGTTTACCTTGTTTAAGCAAACTGGCAGCATCAACAAAACGACTCAGCTTCTGATGATCGGCTTGTAGACTGACTTTATCTCCATGTACCAAACCGGACAGTAATAATTCCATGGCTCTAGCATTGGTACGGCATAAAATCGCATCACGCATTTTGGTATGTGGTTTATTGACCACGCTTGATTTCATGTTTGGATTGCCGAGCAGCGGAACCGTTTCGTTTAACGCACCCAGTAGGCAATTTGCTACATCAGCAATTGCCTCACCAAAACGAAATGATGTGGTCAAACGACTTTCATGTAATGGCATCTGTTGCATTGCATTGACGGCGCCACGCCATGCATAGATTTGTTGATGTGCATCACCAACATAAATGACTTGTGTACTTTTCTGGCGTAATAAAATCCCCAGCATCAGTGGGTCAGCATCTTGAGCTTCATCAAACAAGACATAGTCCGCAGGGATATTGGGTTCTGAAAGAGCCCAAAGCTTTAGATAAATATCATGTCCAATACCAGCTTGATGATTCTGATCAATTGATTCTAACCAACGACGTTCTACCGCAGGGTAAAGGTGCTGTTGTAATGCTTCGATATCATCTTGGTGTAACCAACTGGGTGCTTGGATATGGCGAGGTGCTGGGTATTGTGAACTGGTCGAGCAAAAATAACTGACAGCATTGGCAACGAGGCTCGCAAGTCGACTTGGCATCAGTACATATTTTTCATAACGCCCGCCCATGAGACGACGAAGAGTAATCGGCTGTAGGCGATATTCTTTGGCAATAAAACTTGGACTTAGGCGTGGTAAGCGTAATTTGTCGGTTACACCACGTGGCACGCTGCGAAAGGCAAGAGAGTGAAAAGTTCTGCAATTCACATTGCCATGAAATTTGCTTTGCGCTTCAGATGCGATGGCTTTATTAAACGCCAAGTACATACCACGCCGTTCAGGCATGGCATCACTGATCATTTGTAAGGTGGTGGTTTTACCTGTGCCAGCATACGCAATCACTTTAAAGGATTGTCCTAGGCGAGCATTGTCTATGGCAATCGCTTGCTCATAGGTGGCTTTGGGTTTTTCGATAGTCGACACAGGCTCTCGTTACGCTTCTTTGCTACGGTTGGCTTTTTCAACAAGGCCAGATAGTCCTTGACGGCGAGCCAGTTCATCCAATACTTCTTGTGGTTCAAGGTCGAAATAACCAAGCATAACAATACTATGGAACCATAAGTCTGCAACCTCATAAATCAGGTCATGCTTGTTTTCCAATGAGGCTTGGATAGCATAGTCTTTGGCAGCAATAATGCTTTCGACGCTTTCTTCACCGACTTTTTCTAATATTTTATTGATGCCTTTTTTATACAGGCTGGCGATATAAGAATTATCTGCTTCGGCTGTTTTACGCTGTTGCATCAAACGACCCAAATAAGCAAGTACATCGACTTGTTCATTTTGATTGTGCGTATGGGTTTCTGTTTTAGCAGATGCACCGTAAATAGCAGTTGGATCTTTCAGTTGAGCATCAACAACTTCCCAGCCTTGTGGCGTGAGCTTACGATAGAAACAAGACTCACGACCTGTGTGGCAGGCGATTCCACCATGTTGTTCAATTTGCAGAATAATTACATCCGCATCGCAATCCAAACGAATTTCATGCACTGTTTGGAAGTGTCCTGATTCTTCGCCTTTGTGCCACAACTTTTGACGTGAGCGTGAGTAATACACTGCCTGATTTTTTTCAGCAGTTAGTTGTAAAGCCTCACGATTCATCCACGCAACCATTAACACTCGACCAGTTTGATGATGTTGTGCAATCGCAGGAACAAGACCATTGGAATCAAATTTAACTTCATCTAACCAGTTTGACATGAGTGAAAATCCATTTGGTGGAAAGCCGTTAGTGTAGCGTTTGTGGCTATGGTTGGCTATGCTTATAGGGTAAAAAGTCGAAGATAGAACGTTAAAGATAGTTCGAGATTTCAATCAAATTCTGATCTGGATCACGCAGGTAAATGGATAAAATTTTTCCCATTGCTCCAGTTCTTTCGATTGGACCTTCAATAATCTCAATATTCAGCTGTTGCAGATGTTCAATCACTTTTTCCAGTGGTGTTTCAGCAATAAAACATAAATCGGCAGAACCCGCAGTTGGTTGAAATGCCTTAGGTTCAAACGCTTTGCCCACTTGATGCAGATTGATTTTTTGATTGCCAAATTTTAGTGCTTTACGGTTTTCGGCAAAAGTAATGACTTCAAAATTCAGGCCTGATCGATAAAACTGACAGGTGATTTCAATATTAGCGACGGTCAAAACCAAGTGGTCTAAATGGCTAATTTTCATATTTAATTCAACTCTCTTTATTTCTTTATTCACATTCAGGTAAGGATTGATTGTTTGTAATTAAACGATTTTCATGGCGTTGATACTCAGCAATTTGCTGATAACTCATTTGTTGAAGAGGTCCTTTTTTTAAGCCTGAAATGGTGATTGCCATTTCTTTACGGAAATAGGGGATTTGATACATCCACGGGAAAATCAAGTCACGTAAACCACCCGCCCACCAGTGATCTGACTGATAAAGTGGTGTCAGCAAACGGCTGAGAAATTGATAGAACTGGGTCGATGAGCTGCGTTGTAGATGATAGTGTTGCCACAATATCGACCAGTCAATTTGCTGATTTTTCTTGGCAGTTTGTAGCGATTGCGAAAAAGCCCATGCATCTAACAGTGCCATATTGGCACCCTGTCCGAGTTGTGGACTCATGGCATGGGCTGCATCCCCAATCACACCAATTCGACCTTGTCCAAATTGTGACATCACTACATCACGATATTGTGCGGATAACCACTGCGGTTGATTTTGTTCCTTCGATACAAGCTGCTTGAGCCATTCTGCGACTTCAGGCCAACGATCTGAGACTTGTTTTAACCATTGTTGTTTTGCAGATTCATCTTTTAGGAACGATTGTAGTTGCGATGTTGGTAGGCTCCAAAACACACTGGAAAGCCGTTGTTGTGGTGCGGTAGGAACAGCACCAGTAGGAAGAATCCCCATCATAATTTTAGCGCGATCATAAAACTGATGTAGGATTTCAGGATTTAAGCTTAAACATTCAGGTACGATTGTCCATGCGGCGCCCCAAGGATAAGGCTGATCGATTTTAACCCATGCTTTGGGGCGAAGTTGGCTGCGTGCACCGTTGGCAATCAATACAGCGTCAAAACAATCATCAAAACGGTGCTGTTTGAATAAACCCAATACTCGAACCTCGTTTTGTTGCTCTTGGATTTTTTCAATACAATGGCTCATTCGCCAAGTCACTTGACTGGAATATTCAGCCAACTTTTCAGTTAAGACATGACATAAAGTGGCACGATGAATCCCGAGACCAAAACGGTGAGCTTCGGCTTGATGATAATGACTATTTACCAATAGACGCTTATCGGCAAGTTGTCCTTCTAAACCTATGACTTTTGCACCGAGCTTTAAAGCTTGATCAAGGATGCCAAGATGTTCAAATACAGCTAAACCCGCGGGTTGTAGCAGTAAACCTGCGCCAACAGGAGAGAGTTGATCCACCTGTTCAAAAATAGTGACTCGATGACCTTCACGAGCCAGTAAAATGGCTGTCGCTAGTCCCGCAGTACCAGCACCAATAATGGCAAAATGAGCTGTGTGCATGTATGTTTAAATCAACTTTTTGCGTCGTTATCTCTGTAATTAAATAATAATTTTGTCTTATGGTTGGTTAGGATGCCGTATTTGAATAGTACTGGTTTTAATAGAGAAGTCAAAGTCTCGCAATAGATAGATATAGCGCGCATTACAAAAAAGCCTATATGGCACGTCTTATAAAGACGCATCATACAGGCATATCTAAATCAGTAGATACTAAGCTTCAGCATGTTTATGCTTATGATGCAAGAAAGCAAGTACTTCACCTCGATAATGATTGAATTGCGCATCTTCAGCTAATGCGAGACGATCACGTGGTCGGGGCAGATCAACTGTTAAAATATCACCGATGGTTGCCGCAGGACCATTGGTCATCATCACAATTCGATCAGATAGTAGCACTGCTTCATCCACATCATGTGTGATCATGATCATGGTGTTATTCAGCTCAGCCTGAATTTGCATGAGTGCATCTTGTAGGTTGCTGCGCGTGAGGGAATCCAATGCACCGAACGGTTCATCAAGCAATAAAACCTTGGGTTTCATGGCGAGGGCACGCCCAATCCCGATACGTTGCTTCATGCCGCCTGAAATTTCATTGGGTAATTTGTCTTTAGCATGCAACATATTGACTTGATTAAGATTGTGAATAATCCAGTCATGGCGTTCGGCTTTGGTCATCGTGGTTTTGAATACCGAATTCACTGCAAGCTCAATATTTTCATAGCAGCTTAACCAAGGCAGTAACGAGTGATTTTGAAAGACCACAGCGCGATCACTGCTTGGAGAGTTGACTTCTTTACCGTCGAGTAGAACCACTCCTTGAGTGGCTTGGTATAATCCCGCAACGATATTTAAAACGGTTGATTTACCGCAACCTGAATGTCCAATTAATGAAACAAACTCGCCTTGATGAATGTCTAGGTGAATATCCTGTAAAGCCGTGAAGGTTCCACCACTGTCTTTTTCGAACACCATATCGAGATGTTGTAAAGAAAGATATGCTGTACTCATGAATGAACTCCTTAGCGCGTGGCAAGTGATTTGTCCCAGCTAAAACGGCGTTGTAGCATGAGCATAATGCGATCGAGGGCAAAGCCAATAAGGCCAATAGTAATGACTGCGACAAAAATTCGTGAGGTAGAGAGACTGCTGCCATTTTGGAACTCATCCCATACAAATTTACCCAAGCCCGGATTTTGAGCGAGCATTTCCGCTGCAATCAGTACCATCCAACCGACACCGACGGATAAGCGTAAGCCTGTAAACACCATCGGAATAATGGCTGGCAATACAATTTTGGTGAGATGGGTATACCACGATAAATTCAGCACTTTACTGACATTCATAAAATCTTGGCTAATTTGCCCCACACCGACCATAGTGTTAATGAGGGTAGGCCAAATGGTGCACATGGCAACAGTGATGGCTGAAATGACAAATGATTTTGATAGCCCTTCGATTGGGTGGACATATAAAGAGGCCACCAATAGGCTCACGATGGGTAGCCAAGCAAGTGGGCTAATGGGTTTAAAAATTTGAATCAGTGGATTTAAAGCGCGATAAAAATTAGGACTGAGCCCACAAAGTAAACCGACTGGGATTGCAATCATCGAAGAAATGAGACATGCAGTGAGAACTGTCTTTAAGCTCGTCAGAATTTGATCAATAAAGGTCGGTGGCGCGCTAAAGATTGCGGTTGATCCTTCTGGTAAATTGGCATAAAAAGTTTTAGCAGCTTCGCGCTGATTAGAAAACTCGGACATTAGCCCTTTAAAAGCATTTAACACTTCAACGGGACCGGGTAGATTGCCGATATTGGTTTGGATTTGTTGAGATGCACCTTGCCACACCCCGAGAAATGCAAGAATTGCAATAATCGGAAGGACGATACTGAGAATAGAGTGACGTGCCTTTACTGATAATTTTTTCATGAAAATTCCCCCTATAACATCAATTTAGATTTGGCTAGATAAGTGTGCCTTTGTCATGGCGACACTTATCTCATGTTGGTAGAGAATTATTTCAGGCCAATTTTAAAAGACGCCAAGAATGCATTTGGCTGGTTGGCATCAAAGCGCACACCATCCAGTGCACTGGTTTCAGGTGCTTTGATATAGCTCGCAGTGCTAAAGTCAGGGAAATCTTCAGCCTTCATTTTTCCTTCAGCAATGAGTTCTTTTGCTGCTTGTGCATAGATTTCTGGTTGATAGGCTTTCTTGGCCATATCTAAATACCATTGGTCTGGCTTGGTTTCTGGGATATGTCCCCAACGACGCATTTGGGTCAACCACCAAACTGCATCTGAATAATAGGGAATGCCATATTGACCTTTATAAAAGATATTAAAATTGGGTACAGGGCGTTTATCACCTGCTTCAAATTCAAATGTTCCTGTCATACTGTTGGCAATCACCGCCTCATCTGCACCCACATAGTTGGGTCTTGAAATAATTTTGACGGCTTCGGAACGATTGGCATTATTGTCTTGATCTAACCAATACGATGCACGGATTAATGCTTTGACAACTTTAACTGTGGTGGTTGGGTTTTTCTCTGCAAAGTCTTTGGTCATACCAAATACTTTGTCTGCACCATCTTTCCACATTTGATCTGAGGTGGCGACAGGGACTCCAATTTTTCTAAACACGGCTTGCTGGTTCCACGGTTCACCCACGCAATAGCCCATGGTTGTACCCGCCTCCATCGTAGCAACCATTTGTGGTGGGGGAACCACTGAAAGCATGACATCTGCACCTTTATTGCCCGAGGTGTCGTTAGCATCATAAACACCAGGATTGACACCTCCAGCAGCTAACCAATAGCGCATCATGTAGTTATGTGTACCTACAGGAAAGGTCATCCCTAAATTAAATGGCTTCCCAGATGCTTTGGATTGGTCGGCTGCACCTTTTAGGGATGCAGCACTAATCGGGTGCTTCGGTTTGCCATTCTCCATACTCAATTGTGGTTTCATTTGTTGCCAAACAGTGTTGGAAACAGTGATTGCTGCGCCATTATAAGAAAGGGTAAATGGGGCAATGATTTCTTTATTACCGGTGATGCCTGTCATTGCACCAAGAGGCATCGCCGCGAGCATATGTGCGCCATCTAACTCACCGCCTGCAACACGGTCATACAAGACTTTCCAGTTAGATTGTGCTTCAAGCTGTACATTTAATCCTTCATCTTGGAAATAGCCTTTTTCATGGGCAATTGCTAAAGGCACCATATCTGTCAGCTTAATAAATCCAAGTTTAAGATTGGTTTTTTCAGCGCCAGTTGCTGTGTTTGAAACGGCATCCTTTGCTGTTTCTGGTTTTTTCCCACATCCGCTGAGCGATAAGACGACAGCAGTCATACACATCGTTAGACATGTTGATTTGACGAAATGTGACATAATCGTTAGACCCCTATTTTGATATCTCTTGGTCATCAGCTTGGTGATCTATGCTGATTGATATTTTATTTTTGCTTGTGAGCGGTGTGATAGGGGCGTGCAAAAAAAAGACAATACAAAATCATGATGACGCCCTCACAACTCAATCCATATATATGGACAAGCAGTTCTACGGGCATCATTGGCCGTGAATTAAAAAAATCACCTTTGATTTTTTATAATTATGAAGTAGCAACTTGTATGCCAAATCATCAAAGGTCTATACATTATTGTTTTATAATTTAAGTGTGAAATACCAAAACTACTATTTAGTCATACGCCAAAGCGCTAGTAGACTGCTTAAAACGATCAATACAATTGAGATAAACCAAGGGCTTATAATTGCAATCGTCAGCATAATCAACATGGTGCTACCAAACATCCAGCTGCGACGTTGTTGCTGTTGCATTTGTAAACGCATTTGTTGAATTTCTTTGAGCTGTTTGTCATGCCATGCAGATTGATTTTTTAAACCATTGAGACTATCAATCAGCAGACTCGGTAGATCCTGAGCGCCCAATAATAGATCAGGAATTTGTTGCCCAATCTCTTTGACATTTTTTACTGGGTTCATATTGGCTTTGACCCACTCAGTCAAAATAGGTTTTGCCAATTTCCAGATATCAAGCTGAGGGTAAAGGTCTGTGCCTAAGCCTTCAACATGAACCAACGTCTTTAACAACAACATCAGTTGTGGTGGAATTTCCAAATGGAATCGACGTGCAATATCCATCACCTGAATCAAAATGCCTGCGAAATCCAATTGATCCATTGGTTTTGATACCATTGGACCGACAGTACGACGCATTTCTCTTGATAATGCATCTTGATCAGTGCCCGGTGGAATCCAGCCTGCTTGATGCACGATCTGAATCAACTGCATGAAGTTACTGTTCATGACGGCAAGTAGCATCCGCGCAACCGTCATTTGATCGGACTTGGATAATTCGCCCATGATGGCACAATCTAGTGCAATAAAACGCGGATTGCTTGGGTTAATGGTTTCAACAAAGACATTACCCGGATGCATGTCTGCGTGGAAAAAGTTGTCACGAAATACTTGAGTAAAGAAAATGGTCAAGCCTTTTTCTGCCAAATCAGCGCGATCCATGCCAAGACGATCAAAGGTCGCGATATCTGAAATAGGAACACCGGTGATACGTTCAGCCACCATTACATCTTTACTGTCCATGTACACTTCAGGCACATACATCATGCTTGAGCCAGTAAAGTAGTGTCGCATACGACGGGTATTGTCTGCTTCTAAGCTTAGATCCAGTTCATTTAAGATAATTTGGCGATAATCTTGAATAATTTCAGATAAATGTAAGGCTCGAGCAGCCTCTAAACGATTTTCTAGCCAATCACCAAGCCATGCTAAAATTTCAAAATCTTGTAGGATTTGACGACGAATATCAGGGCGAGTGACTTTAACCACGACTTCACGACCATCATGCAACGCCGCGGTATGCACTTGGGCGATGGATGCAGCAGCGAGCGGTTGCTCATCAAAACGCAAGAATAAGGTGTCAACATCCGCCTTTAGCGACTCTTGAATACGCTGCTTAGCAAGTTGTGTGTCATAGGGTTTTACGCGGTCTTGTAATAACACCAGTTGTGATAATACTTCAGGTGGAATTAAATCGCGGCGAGTTGAAAGTAATTGACCGAGCTTAATCGCTAACGGTCCCATATCTTCTAATGCTTCTTTGAGCTTAAGTGGATTCTTTTTCTCACGACTTGACCACGCAGCAGGGTGCATTTTGATGACATTTAATGCATGGCGTGCTTTTACTGGTAATTCTTCCGCAGGGAACAAGGTATCAAGGCGGTAATGTGCTGCAATACGCCAGAGTTCAAGTAACCGTGTAATATGCGGAATCATATGAAATTTTACCTAGTCTTGTGTGGGATTAAACTGAGATTGTAACTGCTGAAATTTTGCTTCTAAACGATCTAATTCTTGATTGAGCTGACGAGTCTCTCGATTCAGATCATCCATTTGCCAACGCGGAGCAAATAAACCGCTATCTTCTTTGAGCGCATCTTCGACAAAGAATAAATGACTTTGCAACGAGCGTTTTATGTGTTGAGGCGCAAGCTGAATTTTCCCTAACTCATGTGCGAGTTGTGGTCCAATCCAAGGGGATAAATGTGCTGCCAGATCTGGTTCGGCTTGTTGCATGATCCGTTGAATATCTTGCAATAAGTGATAATCACCTTCCAGTGGAATATTGCCAATTTGATCCATGTCGCTGAGTAGCAATTTGACTAAAGCCACCACGTTTTCAACATGTAAAGTTGCGGTCGCATCGACTATTTTATGTTGAGGATCTAAAGGACGTTGTTCAAAAATAGAAGCGGTTTGACTCTGTCCTGTGACAGTGGGTTCGAGACGAACTTTATTTTCATCAAAAAACACATCAACAGAAAGTTGCGGACTGTCGATCACAACTCTCAATAGTTGACCTTGTAGCTGATTGAGTTGAATACGTGTAATCGCATCCAAATCAATCATTTGATGAATGATACGTTCGACTGCACCAAGTGCTAAAATCGACCACATATCTTAAGCCTTACAATTTGAATCCGCGGTGAACTGCAACAATACCACCTGTTAAGTTGTGGTAGTCACAGCTTTGGAAGCCTGCATTTTCCATCATGCCTTTGAGGGTACGTTGGTCTGGATGCATACGAATTGATTCTGCAAGATATTTATAGCTTTCAGAATCATTTGCCACCAATTTACCCATGATCGGAAGTGCGGTGAATGAGTAAAAATCGTAGAGTTTTGAAAATGGTTCAAAAACAGGTTTTGAGAACTCAAGTACCAATAAACGACCACCTGGCTTAAGTACGCGGTACATCGCTTGTAAAGCCGCATCTTTGTCCGTCACGTTACGTAAACCAAAACTGATTGTCACTAAATCAAAACTATTATCCGCAAATGGTTCTAAAGTTTCTGCATTGGCCAGTACGAAATCAACATTGGTACAACCTGCATCAATTAGACGGTCACGACCAACGTTCAGCATTGATTCATTGATATCTGAAAGAACAACATGTCCCTGAGGGCCAACTTCACGGCTAAACACTTTGGCTAAGTCACCCGTACCGCCAGCGATATCTAGCACGTGCTGACCACGACGAACGCCTGACATATTGATCGCAAAGCGTTTCCATAAACGGTGAATACCAAATGACATCAGGTCATTCATGATGTCGTATTTGCTCGCCACGGAATGGAAGACTTCTGCAACTTTTTGTGCTTTTTCATCACTGCTTACGGTTTGGTAACCAAAGTGTGTGGTTTCACCGACATTGCCTGTATTGGCACCACGCGGCAAGTTGTATTTCGGTACTGAACCTGTAGGTGTCGAAGCAAGACCTTGTTGTAATGATTGTTGCTGACCTTGTGGTGTGCCTTGAGGCAGTGGCGAGCTTAGGAATGGACTGACTTTGTCTGAACTTGGTTTTTGCTCAACTTCTGGGGTAGGCTGTTGGTTTTCGTTAGACATTGTTTTCTCCTAAACTTTCGTTCTAGCGGCACGAATCAGCATGCATAATGACAGATTTTGTATTTTTTTACAGGCTTTGCTGCGTAATTGTTATGAATAATATACAGAAACTCATTTTCCCAAAAGTTTTTTTAAATTGAATTGGCGAGTGATAAATCTCCCTCTACATTGAGAGGGAGCAATGCATCACTTTAAGCTTGGAACGGGTTTGGATGTCCAGCATGGACTTTATCAATAATTTCACGTTCTTTTTCTGTAAAGGTTTGGATAAAGCTGGCTGCTGACTTCATCGGTTTCATCGCTGCAAAACCTTCTTGAATAAAGGCATACATGCGTTCAAATTGATATTTATTGGCGATCCCTTTACACATTTTAAACGCAGCATACATCATGGTCGAGCGCATATATTTGTCTAATGTTAGGCCTAGCTCATCCAGTAACTGTAATTGTTCATATCGAGCTTCACCTTGATCTAATTTGATTAAGGTTTGACGCATGATTTCATCTGTGAGCGGTGTGTCCAAAGGGTAATCTTGTAAGAGCTGAATCGCGACTTGTTCATCCAATTGTGTTGCGAGGACTGCAAGACTGACCGATTTGGTTCCTGTTTTGATTGCATTTTCAGGGAGCAGGCTTTCTGCTTTATGCGCATATTTCAAGAGACGTTCGATTTGCTGAGCCATGGCATCAAAATCAGGTCCGCCATATAACCGATTTAAAAAATACTGAGCCATCAGTTGATTCTCAGGCAGGGCAAAAAACGCTTGGTGTGTAGCCGCGATACGAGTCTTCATCCATGCTTGAACTTCATGCAGACGTTGTGCAATCGCTGGATCTTGGTGGTAATTTAAATTTTGATATTTTAATAAAAGATCATCAAATGCAGCGAGTTTTGACATATTTGAACTCTATGAAAATAAAACCATGAAATCATAGGCTGCATCATACCCAAGAACTATGACAGCATAAACGTTAAATGTTTAACAATTGGTCACTGTGGCTATACACTGACAATATCTACAGAAATTGTACATTTGTGTTTCTAAACACCAAAGCAGTTATGACTATACTCGATGTTATTAAATCATGCACTTAGGGTGAAAAATGAATGCGCAAACCCCTGTATTTGAATTGCGAGATGAAGATGAGCTGTCTTTAGATTTGATCGAAGCACAATATGCTTTAAGAGAGAGTCGGGACCAGAAAAATGCAAAAAGTGTTTTGGTCTTGGTCAGTGGGATTGAGTTGGCCGGAAAAGGTGAAGCCGTTAAACAATTGCGAGAATGGCTGGACCCTCGTTATTTGCGAGTAAAAGCGGATGCTCCTCAGCGCTTATCAAGCGATCAGGCATTTTGGCAGTCTTATACTCGATTCATCCCCGCAGAAGGACAAATTGTGGTGATGTTTGGCAATTGGTATAGCGATTTACTTGCAACCGCGATGCAGGATCCCAAAGCATTCAAAGACAGTACCTTTGATCAATATGTTCAGAAGATGCGTGATTTTGAAAATGATTTGCGACAAAATCATGTCCATGTGATCAAAGTTTGGTTTGATCTCTCATGGAAATCCTTACAAAAGCGTCTAGATCAGGTTGATCCATCTGAACAGCATTGGCATAAATTGCATGGATTAGATTGGCGTAATAAAAAACAATACGATACTTTGCAAAGCTATAGTCAGCGATTTACGGATGATTGGTTCATCATTGATGGTGAGGACGAAAAGCGCCGTGATCAATGTTTTGCTCAATACATATTACAAACTTTACAGGCTTTACCAGAGCATCCAACACAAGTCGAGCAGACATGGCAACAGGCCAGTATTCCTAAAGAATTATTAGTACCAGATCAGAACGTATTGGAAAAAGAGCAATATAAAGATCAGTTAAATGAACTCACCCGTAAAGTTGCTGAGGCGATGCGTTGTGATAAGCGGAATGTCATTATTGCCTTTGAAGGCATGGATGCTGCGGGCAAGGGCGGGGCTATCAAACGTATCGTCAAAAAACTTGATCCACGCGAATATGAAATTCATACCATTGCAGCACCAGAGCGTTATGAGTTACGTCGTCCATATTTATGGCGGTTTTGGAATAGATTGAATGATAGTGGCAAAATCACCATTTTTGACCGAACTTGGTATGGACGTGTCTTGGTGGAGCGAATTGAAGGTTTTGCATCCACAGTGGCGTGGCAACGTGCCTATGATGAAATCAATCGGTTTGAACAGAATCTAACGGATTGTCAGACGGTGATTGTCAAAATCTGGTTAGCAATCAGTAAGGATGAGCAAGCGCGTCGTTTTAAAGAACGCGAACAGACCTTGCATAAGCGCTTTAAAATTACGGAAGAAGATTGGCGTAACCGAGATAAATGGGATCAATATTTAGAAGCCGCCGCAGATATGTTTGAACAAACGGATACTGCAAATGCGCCTTGGCATGTGATTGCGACAGATGATAAATACACTGCAAGAATTGAAGTTTTGAAGGCGATATTAAAACAGCTGAACGTTGATTAATCGTTCAGCTGTAAAAGGTGCAAACGCTTTTATTTATCAGAAATAAGTGCAGCGTGTTGATCAATTGAATGTTGATGGGTTGAGACGTTGCCACGAATCATTTGCTGTTGGCGGAAAATAATTAAGGTGGCAATGAAGCTAATGATTGCAGCAAGCATCAACCAAAAGGCTGGCATACTTTTGCTACCAGAACTTTGTACCAGATAGGTCGCAATCATTGGCGTTAGCCCACCAAATACCGAGGTTGCTAAACTATAAGCAACCGAGAAACCTGCGATTCGAACTGAGCTTGGCATGATTTCAGTGAGAGAAACCACTAGTGCACCATTATAAAAACTATAAAGTAGTGATAACCACAGCAATGCGAGCAGCATATGAGCCAAACTGATGTCATGGGCTAACCAGTTCAGTAAAGGATAGGCACTCAGAAAAATCAGTACCGAGGTGATAATCAGTAATGGTTTTCGACCAAATTTATCAGAAAGATGACCGCCAATAGGGAGGAGCAAGAAGTTGCTTGCGCCAACCATGACGGTTGCAATTAAACTTTCAGTGCTGCTGAGATTAAGGACTTCTTTACCATAGGTCGGTGTGTAAACAGTAATGAAATAAAACATGGTGGTGGTGGTGGCAACCATACACATTCCAAGCAACACAATTTTCCAGTTTGCCGCCAGTGTGCGCATGATTTGCTGCGTGGTTGGATGTTCTTTGCGAGCACTAAATGCTTCAGTCTCTTGCAATGATTTTCGTAACCAAAAAATGAAAGGAATAATTGCGCAACCGACGAAGAACGGAATACGCCACGCCCACGCATCGACTTGTGCCTTGGTGAAAATGAGACTGACAATATAACCCAACGTAGCGGCAAAAATGACAGCGACTTGTTGGCTTGCGGATTGCCAACTGGTAATAAAACCACGATTATGAGGCGCTGCGATTTCTGATAAATATACTGAAACACCGCCAAGTTCTACACCTGCTGAAAATCCTTGAGCGAGTCGACCGATGAAAATAAGAACGGTGGCTGCAAACCCAATGCTGGCATAACCAGGCGTCAGTGCAATCAATAATGAACCGGCTGCCATAATACTTAAGGTGACCATTAAGCCTTTGCGTCTTCCGATGCGATCAACGTAAGGACCAAGGACCAAAGCACCAATTGGACGCATTAAAAAACTCACCGCAAAGATCAAAAAAGTTTTCATCAGTGCGGCATAGCTGCTATCAGCGTGGAAAAAGGTTTCTCCTATGGCTTTTGCGTACAGCCCAAATAGAAAGAAATCATATTGTTCGAGAAAGTTCCCACTTGTGACATTAAAAATGGCACGTATTTTTGACGTTGTTTGTCCGTGTTGCACAACGACTCTCCATCATTTATTTGTCATCGTGGGATGGAGAATAAAAATACAATCTTGATCTAAACTTAAAAAATTAAGTGAATATTAACGTTTCTGTGGTTTTTGTGTATGTGATCGCCGTCCTTTGAATCTATCGTTTCAAAGGACGGCGTTGATGAATGTTTTATTAGGTCGGAGCAAAGTTAGTTCGGGGCAAGACTTTTCTGTTGGATTCTTTTCGCAAGGTTATAACAGTCTTGGATGTGTAATTCGGTAATTTTTTTCATCATAAAATAACCTAAACTTGCAGCAACGATTTGCCCGCCTAAAGGAATAAATTTGGTGACTTGCTTGGTTGCGATTTTTGCAAAAAAGCCGTTAAAGGATTTTTTCATAGCAGTACGCGCGACCAATAAGCCTGAAAACTCAAATCCACGCTTACGAAGTTCATTCCAATGAATTTTTTTAGTTTCAGGGTCATATACACTGATGTGTTCGGGTGCAAGACCAAAACGGGTATTAATCTCTGGAATAATGTGAGTGAGCATACTGAGATCGACCACCACATCAAAGAAAGGAATCGGAACAATCGCTGCTCCTGCTGAGTAATAAGCAGTTTTTTTGGTACGTTCTAAGCATTCTTGGCGAATTTGTTCCAAATTTAAATTTGGGTCAATAAAGTCAGGCGCTTTTTCAATTTTCATAAAGTAATACCTAAGTTTGTCCCTTGAATATTGGATTTTGAAGTGTATATATAACGAGTAAGCAATCCATTATTCAATCGTATTTAAAATAAATTTATATTTCATGTTGCCTAACGTGACATAGTTCTACAAGCTTGTATAGTGATGATTGTGTACGAATTTGTGCATAAATAGGGTGTTTTTGATCAATGGGGTTCAGTTAAGCATGGGTATTCATGTTATTCAAAGTCAAAGCCTTGAGGTGTTATTAAAAGGCGTGATGACAGCAATTACCCAACCAAGTCACTCTCCATTGCAAGTATTTCATACGCAGCATTTTATTGTGCCGAGTCCTGCTCAAGAACAGTGGCTGACCCAGAAGATTGCTGAACAGCAGGGAATGACGGCAAACTATCAGTTTCATCATCGTATTCGCGGATTTCAATGGTTTGCCTATCAACAGGTCCTTGATAATAAGGAAAAAGTACGTAAAGCCAATATTCCACGTCTGATTTTAAAATGGCGTATTCATCAAGCTTTGCAACCCTTTATTCAGGCTGAACAGATCACTCTTGAGCCTGAACATCCTCTCTATTCGATTGTGCAACGAATTTATGATAGTGCGGACCAGTTGCAACAAAGCACTGAAAAGCAACTCAAAAAACAAAGCATGTTGTATTGGGTCGCTGAGCAAGTTTCGCATTTATTTAATAACTATATGATCTACAGGGGACATTGCCAAAGAGGCTGTGGTGATGCTTGTACGTGCTCGACCAATTGGCTTTCGACTTGGGGGCAAAATAAAGCACTCGATATCGAAAATTTGATCTCAAAAACGGATCAGCAGATCTCAGCATTTAGCTTACAACAAACGCAACAATTAGAGGCATGGCAGCGTTGGCTATGGCAAAACCATTTTCATGATGACTATGTGGAAATGCAAACTATCGATGCGGAGTTTTGGCAGCTTTTAGACAACCAACAGAGCCGTGCACAAGCATTGGCGCAATTACCAGCACAAGTGATTGTGTTTACCTTATTAGATTTGCCGCCCAGTCAATTACAGTTTTTACGTCGTTTGGGGCAATATCTGGATGTGGTGATTTTGCACTATAACCCTTCACAAGAGTATTGGGCGGATAGTGTCGATCCGTTGTGGAAGCAGCGTTATGACTTGGGAGTGAAAGAACGTTTTATTGGCAAAAATCCAAAAGCCACTGACGCTGAAATCTCAGCATTTTTTGAAAGTTTTAGTTTAGGTTTTAATGCGTTAAATCGTGAATCGCGACATCCGCTTTTGACGCGTCTGGGTAAACAAGCACGAGATCATTTCTCCTTGTTGTCACAATTGGCTACAGGAGAAGAAGGGAGGTGGGTCGATGCTTTTATTGATCATTTTCCTGAAACCTTATTAGGCAAGATACAGTCTGATATTTTTTATTTAGCCGAACCTAAAGCCGAACAATATAAATTGGCTGCTGAAGATCATTCGGTTCAAATTCATGTGTGTCACTCCAGTTTAAGGCAGCTGGAAGTCCTCAAAGAGCAATTAATTCACTGGTTATCACAAACGGATGCAGTACCACGCCGTCCGAGTGATGTCTTGATTTTAACGCCAAATTTGGCGGAATTAGAACCTCTGATTCGCAGTGTATTTCCTGCGGTTCCAAATGAACACGATGTATTTTTACCCGTCAAAATTGCAGGCGTGGCGCAACTGGATGCTTTAAATGCTTGGCGTGCAGTAGTGGGCCGGTTGCAACTGACGCAAGGTCGCTTTACTCAAGATGATTTTGCCGATTGGCTCAATCTTGCTGCGACCCAACAACGCTATGGTTTGGATTACACACAAACCCAGCGGGTTTTAGATTTACTCAATGATGCAGGCTTTAAACGTGGTTTAGATGAAGCACATCTCAAACAAACACTTAGTGCTGAGGATAGGGATTACCGCTATAGCTTTAAGTTTGCTCTAGATCGTTTGGCATTAGGTATTGCTGTACCTGCACATGTGATGGTGCAGCAAACCTTGAGTTATGCGTTGGTGCAGCCCAGTGATTTTGAATTGATTGGTATTCTGATTCAGATGTATCAGGATCTGTCTGCGCGCCGAGATTGGTTGGTGGTGCATGAACAGGGACAGCGTTTACCTGTAGAAATATGGTTAAAACGACTTAAAGAAGATATACAAGAATTTGAGCAAGCTGACATTGTGGCATTAAAAACCGTTCGTGAGATTATTCAAAAACAAGAACGTATGCTGACTTTGGCAAGCTATTATGATGATGCTGAAACACAGCTTCGCCAAATATCTTTACCGTTGCCTTATATCCTCGAGGAAATCCAACGCACTTTAGAGAGTCAATCTGCGCAAGTGGAACCCACAGGACAAATCACGTTTAGCCAAATTGGACAGATCCGCCCGATTCCTTATCGCTTAATTGTGTTGTTAAATTTAGATACAGGTAAATTTCCAAATCGCGATAGCCATATTCCATTTGATTTGATGGATGCACTACGCCAACAACTGGGTGATCGTTCTCGTTTAGAAGATGATCAAGGGGCTTTTCTGGATGCGGTGCTATTGGCGCAAGAGCAATTATGGTTGTTCTATAATGGCTTTGATATTAATGACGGTGAGGTCCGAGAACCTTCAAGTATTTTGCAAGGTTTCCGTGATCACTTGGCATTGGTTGTGAAAGCCCCTCTCTCTAAATCTCTCCCAGAGGGAGAGACTTCCTTTAATTCTTTTGGGGAAGACTATGAGAAACTCCAGATTCCACCACAGCTCTACCCACTTTATCATCTGCATCGCTTGCAACCTTTTGATCCACTCGGTTTTTTAGCAGAGCAAAGTTATACGCGTTTTCAAGATCATTGGTTTAAAGTGGCATCACAAATTCAGCAAGTCAAAGGTGAGCGCCAAACTTGGGTCAATAGTACTTATCCAATTGAGCTGAATGAAATGGTGGTCTTGGACAGCCAGCAATGGATTCAAGATATCACCTTTCCAGCAAGACTATATCTAAAAACATTAGGGGTAGAGAATCTAAGTGTCACTGACTTGGTTGATCAAAACGAGCCTTTGCTATTAGATGGTTTAGGTAAATATGCAATTCGCCATTTTTTACAGCAACAGGATAATCAAGCGACGCCAGCAGTTTTGCAAGATCAGTTGCCTGTAGGGAAAGTGCAGCAAAGTGCTTGGCAACAAAGTTGTCTAGAGCAACAGCGTTTGTTGGAGCGACTACAACAATATGCAGTCGCACCGACTGAAACAACGCAGCGAGTTTGGCGCATTTCCAAACAACTGCAAATGAGTTGTGTGACTCCGAAACAAAATACACAAGACTGGGTCAGCCTAGATGCATCGAGTGCACGTGCTAAACGCTTCGCTAAAGTGTGGCTGGAATATTTACTGTGGTTGGCGATATTGAATCATGATTCAGCAGCCTCGAAGCGCCGTATCGTAGTGTTTAGCGATCAGACTGTGATTTGCGAAGGTTTAAGTGCTCAGCAAGCGCAGCAGTATTTACAAGCATGGTTACAACTTTGGCAAACTGGGCAACAACAACCAGTGGTGTTGCCAGCAGCTTTACTGCTTAAGCCTTTGGAAAAAGGCAAACACTATGATTGGGTTGAACAGGGTAGCCAGCAGGTTTTAGTCGAAGACAGCCAAAAGCAGGTGTTGAAAGATTGGAATGATACTGGTGATTTTTCAGGTTTTGATATGACACAAAACGAGGCGTGTAAACTGCATCGAGATTGGCAATTCATTCTACAAGAACAAGATGCGAGCGCATTATTGCAATACGCTTGTGATCATTATAGTTATGCGCTGTATCAACCCATTTTTGAATTTTTACGCGTGGAGTAAGGCATGAGTTCAAAATTTCCTGTGTCTTATCAACCCATTTGTGATATTCAATTTGAAGGTCTACATCTGATTGAAGCATCGGCTGGAACGGGTAAAACGTATACTTTGTCGAGTTTGATGGTTCGCATTTTCTTAGAAAAATATTTGCCTAATCAAGTGATTGCGACGACCTTTACCCGCGCTGCCGCCGCAGAGTTAAAAAGCCGTATCCGTGCTCGATTGATTGAAGTACAACAATATTTAGAACCAATGCGAACGGTATTGGAAAGTGATATTTACATACGTGCAGCGCAAGAATCTGATCCGTTGAAGCAGCATTTACTCAAAACTTTTGCTCCGCGTATTGCCTATGCCTGTGAACGTTTAAAACTAGTGATCGACCAATTAGATGAGCTATTCGTGGGAACACTGGATAGCTTTAGCCAAAAGTTATTGCGTGAGTTTGCCTTTGAAAGTGGCAAGATCGAACGTGCTCAAATCACTGAAGATGCGAAAGCTTATACACGTCAATTGATCCATGATGTATTACGAGAATGGATTCAATCACAACCCCAACATGTCATTGATGCACTTTATAGTGTGGGGGCACTTAAAAGTGTGGATCATTTTGTCGGGATGGTTGAGAGCTCTTTAAATTTTAGCTCTGCACAATTTAAATTACCTGACATGCCTGAAATTGAGCTTGCTCAATTACAACAGTGGCAACAACAAGCACAGCAAATAGACCTCAGTACTTTGGCTGAATATTTTAATTTAGATGGCGCATATTATTCTCATATTAATGGTACTTCGTTTCGTAACAACGCTTTCAATAAGCTCTTTTGTGAGTCTTTACCGCAGCTATTAAAAGCGCTCGCAGATCCGCAAAATATACAGGTCTTTGATAGTTATTTTTCAGATGCTCGAGAAACTGTTTTTAAATTTTTAGACAAGCTCGACAGTCAGAAGATTTTTAAAAAATGTCCCGCTGAAGTCTCGGATGGTTTTTATCAGCACCCTACGATTCTACACATTCAAAAACTTTGCCATTCTGTAAAAGAGACACAACAACAATTTGAACAATTACAAGTGTATCTAAAAGCGTATTTGTGTATTGAAGTCAAAAAACGCTTACCGCAAGTGTTACAGCAAAAAGGCGAAACCACTTTTGCCCAACAAATCAAAACCTTGTCAGAAGCATTAAAAGGTGAGCAAGGTCAACGTTTTGCGGTATTTGTACAGGCACGTTATCCGTTGATTTTGGTGGATGAGTTTCAAGATACTAACCAAGATCAGGATGATATGTTGGCGACCATTTGGCGACATCCACAACGTTACCAAAAAGGCTGCATGATCATGGTGGGCGACCGTAAGCAGGCAATTTATGGTTTCCGCGGTGGTGATATGCTGACCTTTTTAAATGCTTATCAAGACATTATGTCGAAGCAGGGTCGTGAATATAAGCTGATTCATAACCATCGCTCAGTCAAAGAGTTGGTTGAAGTTGTGGATGTGTTATTTCAACGGCAAATGGATTTTGGTGAGCAGGTACTTTATGACCCAATTCAAGCGGGTTCACGCCCGCATCCTGCATTGATTGAAAATGGGCAACTCAACCCTGCACCGTTACGTTGGTTACAACTACAAGATGGTAATGAACAAGCAACCCAAGTGGCTTGGAAGATTCAAAGCCTACTCAATCAAGCCCATTTGCAACAATTATATCTAGATGGAGACAATCACCAAGTCATCAGTGAAGATGACATTGCGGTTCTTTCACGTAGTCATCGTCAATTAGATGAAGTTCAATATGCTTTAGAGCGATTAGGCATTCGCGTCAATCGTCCATCAAAACGCAGTGTGTTTGATTCAAAGATCGCGCAAGATGTTGGCGCATTACTCACCGCATTGTTGCATCCTTATGATGAAGCCAAATTAAAACGTGCTTTACTCAGCCGTTTATTTGGTTTCGATCTGTCACAACTAGTCGCACTTGAGCAAAGTGCAGAAGGGCTGAGTCATTATATTCAGCAGTTCGATGACATCCGCGAAATGTGGCGCAATCAAGGCTTCTTGGTGGCATGGCAACGTTGTTTAAATCAATTTGAAATTTGGCAGCAATTGGTCGCAACCCAAAGTAAAGATAATGAACGGGCAGTGGTCAACTTACGCCATCTCACTGATATTTTGAGTCAGCACAGTGAGCATGTTCAAGGCATCCACAACCTCTATCATTGGTATTTAAAACAACTCCATTCTCCAAGTGACCGAGAGTGGGAGCTGGAGCATAAGCTATCCAGTGAAGCGGGTGTGCAGTTGATGACCATTCATCAATCCAAAGGTCTAGAATTTAAAATTGTATTTTTACTTGGCGCGAACAAAGCATTTTCTGAAATGCAGAAGACCTTAAATTTCTCCACCACTGAAATTCAAATCCCTGAGACAGGACAGACTCGAACCCAACGCGTTGTGGCAATCGCAGATAAAAACTTTTTGCAACAAACTGAACTCGATCAGCATCAGCAACGTGCGCAGGCTGAGCAAAATCGATTATGGTATGTGGCATTAACGCGTGCGAGTCACCGTGTTTATGCGATATTTGAACCTGAAAAAGGCGATAAAAATAAATTATCAGGTTTGGCATTTTGGAAAAACCACGGAGATATTTTTCAGCATCCATATAGTGTTGAAGATCATTTGTTGTTGGAACGCCCAGCTTCTTTACGAACACAAGAAACTCAGCCAGAGCGATTATTAGCCGCTGAGCCTTTACCTACACAACGTTTTTATGCGCGTGGAAAAACCAGTTTTAGTTATTTGGCACAGCATCTTAAGCATAAAGCCAATCGCCTTGATCGCTTAGCGAATGCGGATCAACAGTTTGATCAGGCTGAAGATGAAATCAATCTCTTAACAGTTGAAAGTGTTGCGGTATCACAGCCGATTGCTTGGATTAAACAATATTTTCCAAAAGGGACGTTGGCAGGAAATTTCCTGCATGAGATTTTTGAGCAGATTGACTTTCAGCATCCTGAAACATGGATCGAGGAAATTCGCCGCCGTTTTAAGAATACTTATCAAGGTTTATGGGTCGCATTATTAGAACAATATCAGCAACATTTTCCTGAGCAAGAGAATGCTGAACAGCAGTTATATCAGTGGATTGCGTTGTGGTTAGCAGATGTACTGCAAACACCACTCAACCAAGGTTTTCAATTACAACAATTAGTCGCAGGACAGTATTTATCAGAGTGTCCATTTTACTTAGCCTTATCCGATCGTGTGTTAGCGATGCAGCGCGTACAACAGTTATTTGAAGAATATGACATTCAAATGCCTGAGTTTATTGATGCGAAATCAGCACGTTATTTGAATGGTTCGATTGACTTGGTTTACTTTGATGGACAGCGATACCATATTGCTGATTATAAGAGTAATTATTTGGGTGAGAATCAAGCAGATTATCAATCTACACAAATTGCTGAAAGCATGTCTTTATCCAGTTATTGGCTTCAAGCCGCTTTATATTTGGTGGCATTGCACCGTTATTTAAGCGTGAAATTGCAAAATTATCGTATCGAGCAGCACTTGGGTGGTGCGTCTTATTTATATTTGCGTGGTATGAATGGACAAGCAGATCAAGGCTATTTTTATTGGAAACTTGAGGATGAGTTTGTCTTGCGTTTAGACGCAATATTGGGATATTTCTCTGAGGATAAACAAGGAAAAGGTGTGTAGATAAAATGGCTAAATTTAAATTAAACAAAATCTTATCTTGTGGATAAGCTTGTTTATAACCTTGTGGACAAGCGTGTGGGTAAGTTTGAGGATAACTCTGTGGACAAGCTAATCAGTGATCAGTCAGAACAAATGACTTGGATAAATATGTGGAGTCGTTATCTCACACAAGCCCCATTTTCTCAATCTGCTCAAGCAGATAGCGCTGCACAAGTGTTACAACAACTGATTGAAGCCAGTTTAAATGGCGATAGTTGTATTCAAGTTGATTTAGTTCAACTGGAAGCCTTGGGTGATTTAGCAATTCCAAGCGAAAAAGCAGCCACTCAAGTTGCCCCATGTGTCTACGATCAGCAGGGCTTGGCATTATACCGATATTGGCAGTTAGAACAACGCCTCGCACAGCAGATTTGCCGATTAAAGCGACAAATGACACCAGTAATCGATATTTCTGAATATGAATCATTGCTTGAAGATGAGTTTCAACAAGCTGCTCTGAAAATGGTATTGCAACAATGGGTCAGTATCATCACGGGTGGACCAGGTACAGGTAAAACTTATACCTTGGCACGTATCATTGCGGCACTCAACCAAATGATTCCTGATATCCGAATTGCTATGGCTGCACCCACAGGAAAAGCTGCGCAGCGAATGCAAGAAGCACTACAAAATTCATTTAACGATCCAAAATTGATTGCATCGGGTTTAGTGACTGATGAATTGCGTAATCAAAGCACACAAACCTTGCATCGTTTATTGGGAATGGGGAATCGACAAATCCCTCACTTTAACGCGAAGCAGCCCTTACCTTATGATGTGATTGTGGTCGATGAAGCGTCGATGTTGGATTTAAGTCTTGCCACTGCATTGTTTGAAGCTGTGCCTGATTCTTGTCGAATCATATTGTTGGGGGATGCTAATCAGTTGGCGTCCGTCGATGTTGGGTCTGTTTTAGCTGACTTACAACAAGTCGAGGGTTTGGCAGAGAATCGTGTTCAATTGCAAAATAGTCGCCGCTTTTCAGATGAAGCAAAAATTGGTCAATTGGCGCGCTTTATTCAGTCACAACAAGCTTCATCTGAATCGGTCTTAACTCAGCTTGAGCATGAGATTGTAAAGCCTGCTCCTTTGCAAGAAATGAGCTTGAGTAAAGAAATGCCTGATGCGATTCAGTTGGAATATCTACCTGAGCAATTGGATATAGAGATTGAACAATATCAGCAGAAATTAATGTATGGATTCAATGATTATGCTGAAATATTAAAATCTTATTTACATGCAGATCAACCAGAACAATACATTCAAGACGTGATACGTGTGTTTGATGATTATCGAATTTTGGCGGCAGTGAAACACGGCGCATTAGGTATTGAACAACTCAATCGCTATGCTGAGCGATGGTTGAATCAACAGTTTAAACAAATCGCTGTTGCAGAATGGTATGTCGGTCGTCCTGTAATGATGACTTATAATGATTATCAGCTCGGGATCTCAAATGGTGATATCGGGATTTGTTTTAAACATCGGACTCAAGCACAGCAATTTGAAGTATTTTTCCCTAGTTTAAATAAATGGATTGCAGCGCATCGTTTGCCACGTAATATGCAAACAGCTTTTGCATTGACTATTCACAAGTCTCAAGGCTCTGAGTTTACACATACCGCAATTGTGTTAGATGCAAATGCGAAAAAACTGCTTAGTCAGGAACTGATTTATACAGCAGTTACACGTGCTAAAAAAGTGGTCACGTTGCTGGCAGATCGAAATGCGCTGTTACAAGCCCTTACAGTACGCACAGTTCGTCGCAGTGGTTTAGTACAAAAGATCAATTTTCAAGGATTGTAAACTTATTCTTCAAAATTCACATTTTTGTAAGAAAAAGCTTACAAGGATTCGAGATATTGTCGCTAGAGCAATTTGCTGGTTTTTGAGATTATGAACACACAAAGAACCTAGCATGGAAAGTTAGGTAAATCGCAAAAAGAATAATAATAATGTCGTGATGACAGCGGGCTTACAGTGAAGTAAGTGATAAAAGAGGAAATTTACAGCCGCTAAGCCTTGTAGTTTTGGGAGAGACTACAGGGCTTTTTTATTTTTATCATTTCTTGAAGCAATTATCTAACAAAATATCGTTCATCAAATTCCATAAAGAGAACCGATAATATTGTGTGCAGTTTTTTGCATAAAAAATATTTTTACGAGATTGCAATGCTTTAAAACAACAATTTAAGTGGCAAACCATTGTTAGACAGTTTTTTTTAATTATTAAGTTAATTGTTATACAGAATCGTACGTTTTTGCTTACACGCAGATAAGAAAAATGCTATTTTTCTCCACAATTGATTGTGACAGAATAGTCGGTATAAAGAGAAGAGATTTTTTAATTAAATAACAAAAACGATGTGTAAATTGCATGCAGAGGGTAAAAGGGCAAGCGAATACAAAAAAGATAAATCATAAAAAGAAATTAAAATAAGAATAATAAAAACTTCAGCGCAAAAGCCCGAGTGTAACTTGGGCTTTTTTGTATGCTTGAATTATTGATTACACCAAATCATTTTCCGTACGATCAGTTGCAAACAATGAACGACGTTGATCCTTTGGAATCTTTAGACAGTTGGTTGAGATTTGATAGAGCGTCTTGGCTAAGGCTGGTAAATGTGTTCCCACCACTGATTTTCCTGTCGTGAGTAATGACACGCTGATGTCACGCTCAGGATCAGCCCAACATAAAATGTTAGAGAAACCGATATGACCGAATGCTTGTCCCGTCATTGGGCCAAACAAGCCGATCGGGTTACTACCTAACATTGGTCCAAGCGCATAACGCATCGGCGCGAGTAAACTGCGATCAATGCTGATTCCTGATGTCGGTAGTGTCGAACGGAAAACGGTCTTGGCACTCATAATTTGCTTACCTTGATACTCTCCACCACTCAGTAACATTTCAAAAAAGCGTCCTGCTTGCTCTGCACTGGTGTAAATATTTCCAGCAGGGCAAATTGTATCCATGAAACGGCTATCATTGGTAATATCGACTGCCATCTGTAGTCCAGCGCCGAGTACGTGTTCCAAGTAACGATCAGTACCTAAACTCGGATGAATCCCTGTTGCATAGTTCATTGCAACATCAGCACGATATTCTGGTTTCAAACCATAGTTGAAATAGTCCAATCCCATCGGTTTTTCGATCTGTTCAGCTAAAAACTCACGCACAGTTTGCCCTGTCACACGATGAATGATTTCACCCAAAATATAACCAGCGGTAACCGCATGATAGGCAAGGTGAGTACCCGAAGGCGAAACGGGTTTAGCTGCACATAGGCGTTTTAAAATTTCTTCTTGATCAAACAATAGTTCTGGTGTGACTTCGCCTTCAACGCGAGGAATACCTCCGCGGTGGGAGAGTAAATGAAATAGTGTCGCGCGGCGTTTGCCATTCACTCCATATTCAGGAATATAGTAACTAATCGGGTCAAGTAAATTGAGATCACCACGCTCATTTAACATATGAATCAGCATGGCAGTGACCATTTTTGAAGCTGAAAATAGACAGATTGGGGTATCAGGTGTACCAATTTTAGCATCGGCAGCCAAACCATCAGGCGAATTTCCCTGTGCATGGCCTATGCTACGATTAATTAAGATTTCCCCTTTGCGACGTAAACACAACGTAATCAGTGGATAGTTGCCTGTTCTATATAAAGATTCGACACTGGTCCAAATTTTGTCAACTTGAGCATGACTCATTCCACCAAGTTCTGCTGAAACTTCATCCTTTGAGCGAATGACTTGGCTGAGATCATGAGGAATATAACAGGTGTTAGCGGATAAAAGTTTCACGATTCCCTCGCATTTTTTCGTTTTCTTTCGTATCTGTCATAAACTGAAAACAGATTCCGGCTAGTGTGCATCTTTTAATCTGAGTTGTCAGCTGCCGAATTGCCCGCCAAGTTAAAACATTTTTGCAATATAACGACAGATCACTTAAAATAGGCGACTTGCTGTAGTGATGCACGGCAGTCAGTTCTCGTAACTGATCAATATCGTTTATTTTATTAAGCATCTCGGAGAAATCGAATGGCTTTAACTAACGCAGATCGCGCAGAGATCATTGCTAAATTTGCTCGTGCTGAAAATGACACTGGTTCACCAGAAGTACAAGTTGCTTTATTGACTGCACAAATCAATGATTTGCAAGGTCACTTTAAAGAGCACAAACATGACCACCACAGCCGTCGTGGTTTGATTCGTATGGTTAACCAACGTCGTAAATTACTTGACTACTTAAATGGTAAAGATCACGGTCGTTATGTTGCTTTGATCGGCGCATTAGGTTTACGTCGTTAATTCGATTTGGCTTTGTTTTCGGTATTTCGCATGTTGCTATGCTTTATCGCTGAAAAGAGAGTTTCATCTAATTCACATTAGATGATTTTTAGAAGGGGCGCTTGTTCGCTCCTTCTTTGCGTTTAACTTTTTTAAATTTTGGTCTAGTGTGATGGCTTCTAAGCTTTGTCATTTATCTATAATCGTTGTAGTCTGAATGCCAAACCTTAGGGGTCTCACTAGAATTAAAACTAGGAAAATACAATACATGTCTATGTTTAATATCATTCGTAAAGAATTTCAATTTGGTCAACACCAAGTTGTTTTAGAAACGGGTCGCGTTGCACGTCAAGCAAATACAGTTTTAGTCACGATGGGTGGTGTAACTGTTTTAGTCGCAGTTGTTGCGCAACCTAAAGCAAAAGCGGGTCAAGATTTCTTCCCACTTACTGTTAACTATCAAGAAAAACAATATGCTGCTGGTCGTATCCCAGGTGGTTACGGCAAACGTGAAGGCCGTGCTTCTGAAGCTGAAACCTTAATCTCACGTCTAATTGACCGTCCAATTCGTCCGTTGTTCCCAGAAGGTTACTTCAACGAAATCCAAGTGACTGCAACTGTGGTTTCTTCAGACAAGACCATGGATGCTGACATCGCAGCGATGCTTGGTACTTCTGCAGCATTGTCTATTGCTGGCACACCTTTCCGTGGTCCAATCGGTGGTGCGCGTGTTGGTTTGATCAATGGCGAATATGTTTTAAACCCGAACTTTGAACAACTTGCACAGTCTGATCTTGACCTCGTAGTTGCAGGTACAGAGTCAGCAGTATTAATGGTTGAGTCTGAAGCGAAAGAACTTTCAGAAGACCAAATGTTGGGTGCTGTGCTTTTCGGTCATGACGAAATGCAAATTGCGATTCAAGCAATTAAAGAGTTTGCTGCCGCTGCAGGTGCAAAAGAGTCTGATTGGGTTGCCCCAGCTAAAAATGAAGCGTTGCTTGAGCAATTGAAAACTGCGTTCGAAGCGAAGATTTCTGAAGCATATACCATTGCAGTAAAACAAGATCGTTATGCGGCACTAGATGCGCTTTATGCAGAAGCTGTTGCTCAGTTCGTTCCTGAAAATGACGAAACGGGTATTGCTGACGAAGTAAACGAACTATTCGAAGACCTCAAATACCGTACTGTGCGTGACAATATCCTATCAGGTAAGCCACGTATTGATGGTCGTGATACTAAAACTGTTCGTGGTATCGACGTTCAAGTAGGTGTATTAGATCGTGCACACGGTTCTGCATTATTCACACGCGGTGAAACTCAGGCGTTGGTAACAACAACTTTGGGTAACACACGTGATGCATTGATGGTAGATACCCTTGCTGGTACTAAAACTGACAACTTCATGTTGCACTACAACTTCCCTGCATACTCTGTAGGTGAAACAGGTCGTGAATCAGGTCCTAAGCGTCGTGAAATCGGTCATGGTCGTTTAGCGCGCCGTGGCGTTCAAGCAGTTCTTCCTGCGGCTGACCGCTTCCCGTATGTGATTCGTATCGTATCTGACATTACTGAATCTAACGGTTCATCTTCAATGGCTTCTGTATGTGGTGCTTCATTATCACTGATGGATGCTGGTGTTCCACTAAAAGCACCAGTTGCGGGTATTGCGATGGGCTTAGTGAAAGAAGGCGAACGTTTCGCAGTTCTTTCTGACATCTTGGGTGATGAAGATCATTTAGGTGATATGGACTTTAAAGTCGCAGGTTCTGCAAACGGTATTACTGCGCTTCAAATGGACATCAAGATCGAAGGGATCACTGAAGAAATTATGGAAGTTGCATTAAACCAAGCATTTGCTGGTCGTATGCACATCCTGAATGAAATGAATAAAGTGATTTCGCGTGCGCGTGCAGAGATCAGCGCAAATGCGCCGACTTTCGAAGTGATTAATATTAATCCAGATAAGATTCGTGATGTGATTGGTAAAGGTGGTGCTACCATTCGTGCTATTACAGAAGAAACTAAAGCTGCGATTGATATCGAAGACAATGGTACAGTTCGCGTATTTGGTGAAACTAAAGCTGCTGCTCGTGCTGCGATTGCAAAAATCCAAGCACTGACTGCAGAAGTTGAACCAGGTAAGATTTACGATGGTAAAGTGATTCGTATCGTTGAATTTGGTGCGTTCGTTAATATCATGCCAGGTACTGATGGTTTACTTCACATTTCGCAAATTTCGAATGAGCGTATTGCAAATGTGACTGACGTATTGAAAGAAGGTCAGGAGTTGAAAGTACAGGTTGCTGATGTGGATAACCGTGGTCGTATCAAGTTAACGATGAAAGACATCGAACAAGCTTAATCACTGTTTGAAATACAAAAAGTCCGCTTCGTGCGGACTTTTTTATGGCATGATATTTTTAATTTCAACCTAAATATGAGCACTATGCAGCTTTATTATTTCTATCGCCACAATAGTGAAAATACAATTTTTATGAGCGTACAAGAACAACAACAGCATACGCTTGAATTTCTATGGGTGGATAGCTTAAGGCAAGATTTAGTGAATCACTCAGAGACTTGGCAAAACAATATTTACGAGCAGACAGGCATTGTCTTGAATGAATTTCATATGCGAGATTTGTTGAATATTGAGCATCCATGTGCTTTTGATACCGTCGAAGAATATGATTTATTAGTCTTTCGTAAGCTGATTAGTGCGGATGATCAGATTTATGAAAATGATCCTGTGCTAGATGTACATGAGAGTGTATTTGGTCTTGCAACAACCCCAATGAGTTTTATCTTGACGCCACGAATATTGGTGAGTGTTCGTGAACAAGGGAATATGGCAGTTGAAAACTATGTTCAACGGTTACAAATGGTCATGGAGCGGGCGATTTTAGAACAAAACAAGCCTCGTAAATTACCGAGTACTCCAGCTGATTTGTGTTTACGATTACTCAATAGCATGATTGATGGTTATCTGAATCTACGTACGCCGTTAACTCGTCGTGTTGAATATTGGCAGCAACAACTATTACAGGGAAATCGTCGTTTTAAACAGTGGCATCAGTTGTTTCATGAAGATATGGCGTTTCAGCAAATCGAAAACTTATGTGAGGAACAAATCGAAACTTTGCAGGAGTTTCGAGATGAGTTGGTTGATAACTATCATCATGTTGTGGGTGAACGAAAATACAAAACGCAAGATATTCTTTTGGTTCGCCTAAATGATTTGATGAGTCATATTGAGCGTGTGCAAAAGCATACGCTTCGGTTGCGAAATGCGATTCAATCAGCAATTGATTTGCATTTTTCTGCAACGGCAAATCAGACCAATGAAAATATGCGTATTTTGGCGATTATCACGGCTGTATTTGCACCATTAACCTTATTGACGGGGATTTATGGAATGAACTTTGAGTTTATTCCTGGATTAAAATCACCTGTTGGATTTTGGATTATGCTGGGCGTGATGCTGATGACCACCATATTGCTGTTGTACTATTTCTATCAACAGCATTTAGTTGGACGAGGCGAGCGTAGTGTGATTGATTTGCTGGCGCAGCAGCACAAGCAACGTAATATTAATTTATTGTGGTTCTTGGATTATGAACCTATTAAACAAACTCTCAAAGAAGTGGAGAAAATGACTAAGCTGAAATAGCTTATCTAAGCTCAGTCATTTTCTTTTGTTCAATGAAAATGTTTGAGCTGTTTACGCAATTGTTGTACTTCATCAATCAAATCCAGCATGACAGCAACTGCTGATAAGCTCGCATCGAAATCACGTTGTAAGCGATATGCTCGACGAGCACGGGCAACATCTTCACCGATGAATTGATAATTTTGCGGCTCAACTGTGATTTGCAAAATATCGTAATCAATCAATTTGAGTACCCATTCAGTACTTTGACCGCATGCTTCTGCGAAATGTTCAAGATCAAGTGCCAATTGTTCATCAACGATTTCAACTTGGCAATGACCGTCATATTGAATTTCTTTGTATTGAATAGTTGTCATGATCTTGCTCCTTATGAGGTACGAGCTTTGAATGAAGAGAACGCTTCAGCGAATTGTTGATAAGCTTGTTGTTCTTGTTCACTCTGTGCAGCTGGTAAAACAATATTAATGATCAAATAAAGGTTACCTGCGGTTTTGCTGGGAATTCCTTTGTCTTTTAGACGAAGTTGTTGACCATTTTTTGCATTTTTCGGTAAATTGACTTTGAGCTGACCCGCAGGGGTACTGACTTCGATGCTTTGACCTAAGCCCGCTTCCCAAGGTGCAACATCAATGGTTTGATAAACGTCAGCACCTTCGACGCGGATTCTGATGTGTGCTTAAAAAACAGGAGGGTTTAACTTGGTAAACTATACATACTCATTAGGAGTTTACCATGAGCAAGAAACAGAAGACTTACACCGCAGAATTTAAAGCTGAAGCCATAAAAGCCATTGAAGAGAACCAAGGTAATGTATCGGAATCCGCTAGACAACTTGGCATTTCAATGCAAACCCTTTCGAACTGGAATAACAAAGCAAAGGCTGGAACTTTAGCAGGCACAAAACAGTATTCGCCCGATCTAAACGCCTTACTCGAAGAAAATAAGAAGCTTAAACAACAGCTCAAAACAGCTGAAATGGAACGTGAATTTTTAAAAAAGGCAGCAGCGTACTTTGCCAAAGAAAGTCAGTGAGGTACGCCTATATGAAATCGCAAAGCCACTTATTTCCGATTATTTTAATGGCTCGATTACTTCGTGTATCCGTTTCTCGCTTTTATGATTGGCTAAAGCGAGGCATGAGTAAAAGATCAATTCAGCGAAATCAGCAGACAATTTTGGTCAAAATAGCCCATGAAGAAACCAAACAAAGCTATGGCTATGTTCGATTAACCAAGCATTTACAAGCGCAAAGTATCAAAATAAGTATGTATGCTGTGCGCCAAATAAAAAAATCAAATCAGTTGTATTGTAAGCGCCATAAGCGTTTCAAAAGAACCACGGACAGTGATCACAACCGTTCTATTTATGACAATTTACTCAAGCAACAGTTTTCAATGACGAAGCCTAATCTTGCGTGGTCGAGTGACATTACCTACATTTGGACGGCTGAGGGCTGGTTGTACTTGGCAGCTGTCAAAGATCTTTACACGAAACAGGTTGTTGGCTATAGCTTAAATGAGCGCATGACAGCCAAGCTTGTTTGTGATGCATTGAATATGGCTATTCGCAATCAGAAACCTGCTAAAGATCTCATTGTACATTCAGACAGAGGCAGCCAATATTGCAGTAATGAATATCGAAACTTACTTGAGAAATTTGATTTTCAGGGTTCAATGAGCAAAAAAGGCGACTGCTTCGATAATGCACCGATAGAGAGTTTCTGGGGCATACTCAAAAATGAACTAGTCCATCATCGCAACTACAAAACAAGGGAAGAAGCCAAAGCGGATATTACAAAATATATAGAGTTATTTTATAATCAGCGAAGAATTCAAAAAGGCTTGGATTTTAAGACACCAAATCAAATGGCAGAAGACTTTTATCGGTTAGCTGCCTAGAATCTCCCAAGTGAAAGTCTCCTGCTAATTCAGCACACATCATTCTGTCTGTATCTTTGTATTGAATCTCAATATATAAGTCGCCATTTTCACCGCCATTGATTCCACTTTGTCCTTGACCTGTGAGGCGAATTTGTTGACCTTCTTTCATTCCTTTAGGGATTTTGACTTCTAATGTCTTGCGCTGAATTTCAGGTTCACCATAAACATTATAGGTTGGAATCTGTAAGGTAATTTGCTGTGTAGAACCTTGATAAGCAATACTTATATCCACTTGAATTGAGGCGTGTTGATCTTCACCCCGATAACTGCGTTGCTGACGTTGTGAGCGTTGTTGACCGCCACCAAATCCAGCACCGAAGCGACCAAATAGATCTTCAAAACCGCTAAAGTCGGCACCATCGCCTGAGCTTTGACGATAAAATTGAGAGCCATCAAATCCACTTGAACCTTGGTTGAATCCACCTGTTCGTTGTCCAAAACCAGAAAAACCCTGTGGATGATCCAGCATCTGGTCATATTCAGCTTTTTTATCAGCATTGCTTAAGGTGTCATAGGCGACATTGATCGCTTGCATCTTCTCTTCGGCATCTGCTTCTTTGCTGATGTCGGGATGATATTTGCGTGCGAGTTTGCGATAGGCTTTTTTGATTTCATCTGCTGAGGCATCGCGGGTCACGCCTAGTTCTTCGTAGTAATTCTTTGTCATTGTTTATCGTCATAATCTATTACTTTTCATTCTATTATTTGACGATTAAGCAGGAAAAAACAGAGGGGATGTGTGTTGATATTGTTTCAGCAAGAACCTTTATACTTCACAGCATAAGGGTCATCCCAAACATTTTAAATGTAATTTAAAAGTAGGTTATCAAATGAATTCTCAAGAATTTGCAGAGAAAATAAACGAATATATTGTCGATGAAAATTTACTTCTTTATAAGAAATTATTTTTTAATACAAAAATAGAGGATGTAAAAGATCCATACTGGCTAAAGGCACAATCATTATTTGATTCTTTGCCTGAGGATAATAAAGAAGTTTTCTTTGAAATAATTCATCAAATTATGGTTGATACTATTTCAACTTTTTTGGGCGTGCTTGATGGTACTAGTGATTTAGGTGAAGCTGATGATGAGTTTAATCTAAAAAATGGGGATGAAGTGTTAGATGGTTGTTTACAAGACTATTTTCTTTGTTTGATCGAGCAGAACAGAAAAAAATAATTTTAAAATATTGTTGAATGGAAAAAGTATAAAATTTGAAAGATGGTTACCACATGATTATATTTGAATGGGTAACCAACTTTAAAAACATTAATTTAAGCTAATACTAATTAACTCAAATGCTCACCAAACAAGCCTAAAGCTTCTTCAGCGGTAAACTCATAACGTGTGTTACAGCATTGGCAATCCATTTGAATTGGGTTTTGGATTTCAAGGGATTCATGTACTGCCGCTACACCAATTTGAATCAAAGCATTGGCACAACGCTCTCTAGAACAGGTGCAACCAAACTTTAATTGCTCGGCCTCTGGTAAACGCACTTCTTCCTCATTATACAAACGATAAAGAATTTCATTGGCTGACAGGTCGGTTAACTCTTCAGGTTTTAAGGTCTCAGTGAGCATAGTTAAACGTGGCCATAAATCTTCGTCAACGAACTCTTGTTCCTCTTCATTACGAGGAAGTAGTTGAATCAATAAACCACCTGAACGTTGACTATTGGTAGCTAGCACAATATGAGTTGGGATTTGTGCTGATAAATCATAGTATTGTATTAAACAACCTGCCAAAGTTGGTTGATCAAGTGGAACAATACCTTGATAACGCTCGCCATGTTCAGGTTCAATATTAATGAACAGAACAGGATTGGTTAATGATGCAAGCACAGTGCGACTATCAGTACCTTCAGCGAAACGAGGATCTTCTTCATAATCAGCCAAAGCACGGACTTCACCTAAATGGTTACACTCAGCCATTGCCCATTTGAACGTACCAGTTGCTTGAATTTGTAAGCTAATACGCCCTTGGATCTTCAAGGTGCTTGCAAGTAAAGCTGTTGCACTTAACATTTCACCTAATAAGCTTTGTACCGCAGGCATATATTCACGTTTCGCCAAAATGGTTTGTAGTGCTTCTTCCAAATGAACTATTTCACCGCGAATAGGACTATCTTCAATAAAAAAGCGTTGGCGTAAATCAGACATTTTTTTCTCCAGCTCCTCAAATGAGGAAAACAAAGCGGTGCTTTGCCTTGAAAGCTTATACGATGGTGAACGGTTATCCATTCAATAATGGTGTCATTTTACGAAAACTCAAGTTGTTCCATGCGGTGAATTTGCATCACTTTGTTGGTTTTGTTCATTGCTCATTCGATCAGTATTTAAAGTTTTTGTATTTTCAAATAAATATTCCAACTCTGCGATTACACTCGGATAAGCTTCAATTGAGTCAAAATCATCACCAGTCGAATAGCGTAAATCAAATAATCGCTGATCATGGCTTTGAAATTGTTCGATTTGGGCTTTAGCTTCTTCACTTGAAAGACCTGTCTCTGTCAAAGCCAGTTGCGCCATGCTCAAGGATGAGGCATAGGTTTCACGCCAGATATGCTGAATCCCCATATCTTTTAATAAGTGCGCATGATGACGATCACGTGCCCGAACAAATAAGACTAAATAAGGATAGTTTAGACGGAGGTGACGCGCCAGATTCATGCTGTCTTCAACATCATCAATCGCAAGGATCAGCAATTTACAATATTCGATCCCTGCTGCTCGTAGGTTTTCGACCTGAGTGACATCTGCATCAAAAAAGCGATGTCCATATTGCTCAATAAAATCAGCATCGGGTTGATTGCTATCAATCACACTCAAGTGTAGACCTTGTGCATGTAAGGCACGCGCAACCACTTGACCAAAACGACCAAATCCAACAATCAAAATTGGATGTTGGGGAATATCTGGTGTCTGTGCTGCCATTTTCTTATGCAATATTGGTAGTCGTTTGTTATTCACCAACCAGAAAACTAGAGGCGTCAGAAGCATCGAGCCAAAGATCACCCATAGCGCAGATTCAAAAATCGGTTGAGCAAGAATTTGTTCTGCGACAGCAATATTCAACAGGATAAAACTCAACTCGCCACTCTGAGCAAGGGCAGTGGCAGAAAGAAGGCTGAGTTGTTTGTGGCGCTGGTGATAATAGCTGATCGCTGCGATGACCACAGTTTTGATCAATACTAAAGAAAAGATTGATCCCAAAATCAAAAGTGGTGTTTCGAATAGGGGCTGTAATGAAAGATTTAAGCCGATTGCAAGGAACAAGAGTCCTAGCGCTATATCTTTATATGGATGAACAATACGTTCAACTTCAGTGTTGAATTCAGTATCTGCGAGTAATAATCCTGCTAAAAATACGCCAATTAAAATATGAATATTTAAAATATCCATGATGACAATAATAGAGAGGATTGTTACAAGACCTAATACAGGAATAAGTTCAATACTATTGCGCTTGGCTAAATAGCGAAACGCAGGTCGTATCAGAAAACGACTGGCTAAGAACAGTCCTGAAACTGTTGCAATGATGGCTGCAAAATACGCGATACCATGTCGTGTTGTTGCTGTATCATCCCACACAGGAAACAAGACAATAAATAATATCGCTACAAATACTTGCATCTGTATAGCACTTAAAATGGATTGTCCAAGTGTGCTATTTGATTTTTGTTGGTGATGAAGCAATTGTTGAACCAAGGTTACAGCGGAAAGTGCAAGCGCTACACCAAGAACGATACTGCTGGCAAAATCATTAAAGAGGAAAAAACAAATACTGGTTAAAATAAAACTGATGGTCAGTAAACTTAAGTCGCTGTTTTTTAAAATAGTATAGCGTTGTATCCACAGCTGGATTGGGCGAAATGCTAAGCCGAGAAAGAACATCAGCAAGAGCATGCCTAATTCGGTAATTTGAGTAATAAATTGGGTATCTGTGATCAGTGCAAAGCCACTTGAGCCGAGTAAAAGCCCAGCAATTAGATAACCCAAAACAGTATTTGAGGTATATCGTTTTGTGAGTGGGACAATAATTAAAGCCGCAGTTAGTAAAAAAATGATGGATAGCAGTAAGGACATCTATTGCCTCAAACTTTTCTGTTTTGCATATGGAATTAGACTAACTAAACTCTTGTGGATCAACATCGATGGATAGCCTGAGTTGGTGCTGACGAGGTAAATGTACCACTTGTTGCCACCATTGACGCAAATAAAAATGCAGTTTGGCGCGATCGGCCGACAAAATCACCATGTGGGCACGATAACGTCCAGCTTTACGTTCCATCGGTGCGGGAATTGGCCCCCAAATATCAACTAAATCGCCAGCCATTGTTCTCAGTTGTTGCGCAATATCCGCCAAAAAGTTCTGGCTATATTCTCGATCTTTCGATTCAACACGTACCAATACTGTATAACGATACGGAGGGAGCATTGCAAGTTTACGCTCAGCCAGCATTTGTTTAGCAACCGTACGATAGTCATGTTCAATTAATGTGGTGAGCATAGGATGATCAGGGCGAAGACTTTGTAAATAGACATTCCCTTTATGTTCGCCTCGTCCAGCGCGTCCGGCCACTTGTACTATTAATTGTGCGGTACGTTCAGGGGCGCGGATATCCACGCTCAGTAAACCAGCGTCAATATCTAAAATAGCCACCAAAGTTACATGTGGGAAATGATGTCCTTTAGCAAGCATTTGTGTGCCCAATAAAATACTCGGTTTATTTTGTTGGATACGGTCATAAATTTTCTGCCAACTTCCGACACGGCTAGTACTGTCACGATCAACTCGAATCACTTCATTGTGAGGAAATAACTCTTGTAAATGCTCTTCAAGTTTTGCCGTTCCAGCGCCAATCGTTTTTAAACTTTGTTTTTGGCATGCTGGGCAATGATCGGGGAGGCGATTGATGGTGCCGCAATGATGACAATGTAAATAATGATAAGGCTGAGAATGAAGGGTGAAATGCGCATCACAATGGGGGCAATTGGCTTGCCAACCACAACTTTCACACATCAGAATCGGTGCATAACCCCGACGGTTGAGAAAGATCAACACTTGTTCTTTGCGTTCTAAGGTGAGTTTGATTTGCTCAATTAAATTTTGGCTGATACCATGTTTTTTCTTGGCAATTTTTAAATCAATCACATGCATTTTAGGCAGGACAGCGACGCCAGCACGTTGATTGAGTTCCAGTAGATGTAGTTTGCCTGACTCGACCAGATGATAGCTATCGATACTCGGTGTTGCAGATCCAAGAATCACAGGACAATGTTGTAAGTATCCTCTGTAGAGCGCTACATCACGGGTATGATAACGAAAGCCTTCTTGCTGTTTATAAGAAAGATCATGCTCTTCATCGAGGATAATCAGTCCGAGATGAGGAAGCGGCGTGTAGATCGCAGAACGAGTCCCGATCACAATCGAAGCTTTTCCTGTTTGTGCGTGTTGCCATGCTTGTAAGCGCTTCGAGTCATTTAAACCTGAATGTAATAAAGCAATATCACAATGAAAACGTGATTTAAAGCGAGCGACAGTTTGAGGGGTAAGGCCGATTTCTGGAACCAGTACCAACACCTGCTTACCCTGCTTTAATACTTCATGCATGACTTGCAGATAAACTTCAGTTTTGCCACTGCCTGTTAAGCCATCCAGTAAAAATGCTTGGTAATGATGCTGCTCTTTGAGGATTTGTTGAATCGCTCTTTTTTGATCCTCATTGGCTGTGAGTGGTACTTGCGCCAATTGTACAGGTGTGGGGCTAAAATCATGTGGTTCCAGACAACACTCAACCAACCCTTTCTTTTCTAAAGCTTTCAGTGTTGCAGTTTCAACACCACTGAGGTTCAAGACATTTTCAGTGGTGCCATGAGGATGTATTTTTAAGATTTGATACGCCTCATATTGTTTTGGAGAGCGTTTCAATAATGCATTCGGATCATCATTTGGCACGATTTTCCACAGATGAAATAAAATGTCTAATGCACGCCCTTGTCTGAGTAGTGTGGGGAGGGCACTTTGCATCACTTCGCCAATTGGGAATTGATAATACTGAGCAGACCATGTCATCAAAGTTAAAACGTGTTGATCTAATATTGCTTCTTTATCAAGTAATTCAGTAATTGCTTTCAGTTTAAATTGACCTGTGAAAACTTGATTAGGATCAATTTTTTCAACAATGATACCTACGAGATTTTGTCGTCCGAACGACACTGCAACACGCGCTCCAATCTGTGCTTGTTGATACTGTTCGGCACTGACCGTATAGTCAAACGTGTCATACACATATACGGGTAGGGCAACTCGAATACGGTACAAAATGGCGTTAGAATTTTCGCTAGGCATATTGGTTTCATTCACGTGTAAAATGGCATGACTGTATGTCATATAATTATGCTAAAGTGCTGAGCGTTATGTATAAATGAATATGAATGATTCCAGCATATGGATGCAACAGTAACGACAACTATTTTGGGACAATTAGAACAGAACCATGCCAGCTTATCAATTTACTGCTATTGATGCTTCTGGAAAGCAACATAAAGGTGTGCTTGAAGGAGATTCTGCACGTCAAATTCGTCAACAGTTACGAGATAAAGCATGGACGCCAATCGCGGTCGATGCCGTTGAGCAAAAAGACAAACAACAACATCGCTCATGGTTTAGAAAAGGTTTTAGTGCTTATGATCTGGCTTTGATGACACGGCAACTTTCTGTTTTAGTGGCGGCGGGTATTCCATTAGAAGAGGCATTGCGTGCGGTTAGCAAACAGAGTGAAAAATCACATGTCCAAAATCTATTGATCTCAGTGCGCTCAAAGGTGTTAGAAGGGCATTCGCTGGCACAAGGGATGCAGCAATCAGGTCGTTTTCCTGAGCTTTATATTGCCACGGTCGCCGCTGGTGAGCGATCAGGGCATTTGGATCTGATTTTAGATCAGCTTTCAGATTACACTGAAAATCGTTTTGCCATGCAAAAGAAAATTCAGGGTGCAATGATTTACCCGATTATCTTGATGCTGATGTCCTTTGCAATTGTTATGGGGCTGATGACCTATGTTGTCCCCGAAATTGTGAAAACATTTGAGCAAAGCAAAGAAGCCTTGCCTTGGATTACTGTTGCCCTGATGAAAGCCAGCGCCTTTATTAAGCAGGCATGGGTGGCGATGTTAATCATTGGGTTTGTTGCCGTGGTTCTATTTACCCGTTTCTTAAGAACGACAGCGGGTCATTATGCATTTGACCGATTAACGCTCAGATTGCCACTATTTGGTAAACTTTCACGTGGTATAAATGCAGCACGGTTTGCCAGTACTCTGTCTATTTTGACGCGTTCTGGTGTTCCTCTGGTTGAGGCTTTACGTATCGGCGCAGAGGTGAGTAATAACTGGGTAATTCGTGATGCAATTACTGTGGCGATGGAACGTGTCACCGAAGGGGGGAATCTAGCAACACAACTAGAGCGTTGCGGCTATTTCCCACCAATGATGGTACAAATGATTCGCAGTGGTGAAGCTTCTGGTGAGTTAGATCGAATGTTGGATCGGGCATCAACCATGCAAGATCGAGAGGTCACCACATTTATCTCCACCTTGTTGGCATTACTTGAACCTTTAATGTTGATTTTTATGGCAGCAATTGTGTTGGTGATTGTGATTGCGGTAATGTTGCCAATTATTAATATGAACAATATGATCTAATGAGTGACATGAAAGAGATGAATATGAATAATTCAATGAATAAGCACAATGTTGAACAAAGCTTGAATACTTGCACTCAAAGCATAGCGGCGCGGTCGAGCGTTGCTCGAATGAAGCGTGCCTCAGGATTTACGCTCATCGAAGTGATGGTTGTTATTGTAATTCTTGGTGTACTTGCTGCGTTGATCGTTCCGAATGTGATGGGGCGTGGTGAAAAAGCAAAAGTGGATACCACACAAATTACTTTAAAAGGCGTGGCTGGAGCATTAGATCAATATAAGTTGGACAATGGTCGATATCCATCAATGCAAGATGGTGGTTTAGATGCTTTAGTGAATCAGCCTGCATCTGCAAAAAATTGGTTGCCTGGTGGTTATGTGAAAGGTGGTTATCCAAAAGACAGTTGGGAAAATGATTTACAGTATGTCATTCCAGGCCGTGATGGACGCTCATTCGATTTATATTCATTTGGTGCAGATGGTAAAGAAGGCGGAGAAGGTAATGATGCTGATATTTATTATCAACCATAATTTTTAATTAAAAATATCACTTCACTCTTAATTTAGATGAATAAGGAGTGAAGTGATAATGTTTCTTAATAATAAAACCAATCATAAGTTTTTGAAATAAAAAGAATTGATAAAATATTATAGATTTGAGATTTATAATAAGAATTATTCCTATATTTAATGGTTACAAGAAAAAAGAAATAAGAGTCAAAATAGACTTTTTCTTTAGATCAAAGCTTTGCATAATAAATTTAGATCATTGAATTGACGTGTGGAGATAACAGATGAAAGCATTTTTTGTGTTGGATGAACTGAATCAGTTTCATTGGGCAATGCTGAAATCTGTATTGCTTATTTTAACTTTATTACCAATTAGTCAAGGTGCTTTGACTTTATGGCAAACAACTGAAGGCAGTAGCCAAATTATGATTGGCTTTTTTGCACTGAGTATGTTGAGTGCATGGTTTGTCTTATGTTTTTTAAGTGCTTTGAAAACTAGTGTTTGGCGTCATGCAGATTTGATTTCCAAATATGAGAAATTTTTATTTAAAACCTATCGCTATATTCCCATGTTATTTTTGTCTAGTTTAGTCGCGTATTTATCTTTGCAATTGTCGTTGGTACTTTAACTCTCATTCGAGCTTTTACATCGTCTATTTTTTCTGAGGCAAATACAAAAGCTATTCGTAATGATGTAAATATTTTTGGGTCAAAAAAAGAGCGTTTTATTGTAAAACGCTCTTTTTGATATTATCGACGTGATTTGAAAGAAACATCGACCTTACGTGGACGATACATCCAGCCTACAATTAATAAAAGCAATGAGAAGATCAGTATTGGATAATCACTTAAACGGCTATATAAGGTTTGCCCTTGCATAGCAGGTAACTCCCCACGTAATACTGCCTCTTCATCGATAGGTGCTTGTTTAACAATATGTCCATGATGATCGATAAATGCGGTGACACCTGTATTGGTTGCACGAATAAACCAACGTCCATTTTCTTTGGCACGCATTTGAACCATTTGTAAATGTTGCCAAGGGCCTGCTGTACCTGTAAACCATGCATCATTCGAAACTGTAATGAGAAAGTCACTATTGAGTGCATTCCGACGGGTTAGATTTGGATAGGCAACTTCATAGCAAATCGCTGCTGCTAAAGCATGACCTTTAACCATCAATGGTTTTTGATTGGCTTCGCCACGAGAAAATCCTGCCATACTGACATCATTTTGCATGGCTGGCAGCACCCACTTCAACATTCCAGATAGTGGAATGTACTCACCAAAAGGAACTAAACGTTGTTTCTTGTATAAACCAGAAGAATCACTACCTGAAGCCATAATACTATTGTAGTACATTGGCTCACCCGCTTGTTGCGACTGAGGAATATCCCAGTATGGTATGCCTGTAACCCAAGCCGTGTCGGTCTTTTTGGCTTGGACAGCCATCGCCTTTAGAAAATCAGGAATATCAGTTTGAAACAAAGGAATCGAGGATTCAGGCCAAACGATGAGGTCTTGTCCCCATTCTTTGCGTGATAAATTGGCATAAATCTCGAGGGTCTTAATTTGATATTCAGTCAACCATTTAAGGTCTTGAGGAATATTGCCTTGAAGCAAAGAAACCTTGAGTGGTTTTTCATCTTTAGGTTGAACAAATTGAATAAGCCCTGCACCCCATGCACCGATCAATAACAGTGCAGAAGGAATCGCCCAAAACCAGCGTCGATTCAGAATTTCCACCAGCGCGCAGGCAAGTACGATCACTACAAATGAGACGGCATAGATACCAAATAATGGGGCATAGCCATCTAAAAAGCGTTCAGTGAAGGCATAACCAGCAAATAACCACGGAAAACCAGTGAATACCCAAGTCTTGGTCCATTCAAACAAAACCCAAAGTGGGGCAAAGGTCAAAGGTGTTTCTGGGAAAAAGCGACGATATAGCCATGTTTGCAGGGCAGTAAACAGCCCCATTAACAATGCCATGATGCTGATCATTAAGACACTGAGAACTGCATTGGTATCGCCGTAGACATGAATGGACGTATAGAGCCAAAAAGCGCCTACAAACCATAGGCCAAAACCATAGGCCCAGCCTAATATGAAGGCTTGTTTAGGGTTTCGTTGTCTCAAAGTTGCATATAACAATGCAGGCGATAGAATCGCAAGCCACCAAAAATAATAGGGTGCCAGTGCCAAACTAAAGATCGCACCTGAAATGAGAGCAATCAATAAAGGAATAATAAAAGGCAACTGTTTTTGATTGTTGGCAGGGCTTAACAGCTTGTCAAAAAAGTTTCTCATTGACGGACTGCTCGAATCAGGTGAATCGTACGCGCATCTGCTTCAATAATGGTAAATTGCCATGTTCCGAGCTCGATGGTTTGACCTTGTAAATCACTGACAAGACCAATTTCTTGGAGTAATAGTCCACCCATAGTTTCAACTTCATCATCAGAAAAGTCTGCATTGAGCACCGTATTGAAATGTTCAATTGGGGTTAATGCTTGCACAATCCATGTATTTGAAGTCGTAGGATCATTATCTGGAACGATAAATAATGCTTCTTCATCCGCAATATCATGCTCGTCTTCAATTTCACCCACAATTTCTTCTAGAATGTCTTCAAGTGTGACTAAACCAGAAGTTGAACCATATTCATCAATAACAATAGCGATATGCGTTTGTGTATTTTTAAGCATCCGCAGAACTTGATCGGAACGTGCACTCTCAGGAACAAATAAAGGTTGTCGCATTAAAGCACGAATATCAACTTTCACATTGCGATCTGTTAAGAACGGTAAAAGATCTTTAGCTAACAGAATCCCGACTACATTATCGCCTTGTTCCGATGAAAAAACTGGAAAGCGAGAATGCGCTGAGTCGATAAGAACATCTAAGATATCGAGTAATTGGTCATCTTCCTGCAAGCTAATAATCGCTGTACGAGGTGTCATGACTTCTCGAATCTTTGTTGCTGGCAGATCGAGAACACCCTCAAGCATAGCAACAGTATCTGGCTCTAAAAAGCGACGGGAGTCTTGAACTAACTTGAGTAATTCATCGCGGGTTTCGGGTGCGGTTCCTAACCATTTTCTTAAGCCACGCATACCCCACGACGGACTGGATTCCTCGATCATGATCTTTCCTAAAGACTCTCTATATCAATTAGATGATTTTCATCATACCGAAGATAAAGCCGATATGCATCAATAAAACGATGCAAGAAATGTACAGTTTTTCAAAATGCTGTTGATGATTTTTAGAAGTGCACTTTATGGTAAAATGTGAATATGAAAATATTTGAGCTTTATCATGTCTGAACAATCAAAACTTGCTACTGTTCAACTCAATACTAGAGGGTTACGTTGCCCTGAGCCTGTGATGATGTTGCATCAAGCGATCCGTAGAGCAAAGTCAGGTGATATTGTTGAGGTGTTTGCAACCGATCCTTCAACCTCATGGGATATTCCAAAGTTTTGTATGCATCTTGGACATGAATTATTACTCAAAGAAGAAAGTTTGGATGAAAATAGCAATACTGAATATCGTTATTTGGTGCAAAAGGGCTAATTCGCTTTTCAAGAATATTGAGCTCCCTTGTTATGGGAGTTCGATGCGCAATAAGATTGGCAACAGAACTTATTGTTTACGATAAATTTTTTGTATCAGGTGATTCAACCAATAATCTAGACTGACATAGCGACCACCACCTAGAACGAGTAACGCAAGTAACATCACAAAATAGGTCACTGCAAACTCAATTCCGTTATTTAAAATCACAAATGAACCACTCGATGTGAGCCAGTCATAGTTGCCATAGGCACTTAAAATCTCTCTTGCTTTCTCTAATTTTTCTGCGGACTCCATCACTTGCATATTTGCAAAAGGAGCATTGGGATCAGCAATCGCTTGCCAGCCATTGGGTAAATGCACGGTAAATATCGCGACGAGCATAGTGATCATCAGTGGAATACTAATCAGCCGAGTTGCCAATCCAAGTGCTAATAAAATTGCACCACCCAACTCAGCAGAGGTTGCTAGTGTCGCCATCAGTGTTGGAAAGGGTAATCCTAAGCCCCATTCAGGATTGCCAAACCATTCAACGGTATCTGCAAAATGAGCAAGTTTATTTGAACCTGCCATCCAAAACACTGGAATGAGAAACAGTCTTAAGGAAAGTGCTGCAATTCCATCGAAATGTTTTAGATATGAACAAAAATTCTGATAGCGTAATAATAAAGGATAAATAAGTTTATTCATGAGGATTTCACACCGACTCGTATTGAATAATGTTTAGTCGTTTGAATTTTTGATTTCTTACACAAAAAAATCTAAATTTGACTGTAATAATTTGATTGTTCGCACGTCTAATTTTATGTACCTAGTACAAAAGCAATATTTACTTAAAAGGAACTTCACAATGAATAAATTAAACTCAATGACTTCGGTTGCCGCTTTAGTTGCATTATCTATGGTTGGTGCAGCAACTCAAGTTTCGGCAGCATCGACGACGACTGAAACACATGTGACTAAAACTGCAGATGCAAAATGTGGTGAAGCGAAATGTGGTTCAGATAAAGCGAAAAAACAACACAAAACTACTGATGCAAAATGCGGTGCAGATAAAAAAACTGCGGATGCTAAATGCGGTGCAGACAAAAAAATGGCAGATGCAAAATGTGGTGCAGACAAAAAAGTGGCTGATGGGAAGTGTGGCGCTCACTAAGCCTTATGCAGACGGTTGATGACAGCATCTAAAAAGATGGCTGTCATTCACCAAAAGGATTCTTTATGGATGCAATCACAAGTGTTGGTCTTGGTCTAAGACGAGATTTTATCGAGGCATTTTTAGGTGCGACTCACCATCCTGATTTTATTGAAGTTGCTCCAGAAAATTGGATGGGCTTTGGTGGTCGACATGCCAAAATTCTAGCTCAGTGTGTAGAAAAATCTCCATTGATTTGTCACGGACTATCTTTGTCGATTGGTGGTCCTCATCCCTTAAATATTGATTTTATTCACCAAATCAAGAAATTCTTAGATGCTTATCAAGTCGAGATTTATTCGGAACATCTGAGTTATACCAATGATGGTGGTTATCTATACGATCTCTTGCCTATCCCAATGACTGAAGCTGCTGTGAAGTATGTAGTGGAACGGATTTCTCAAGTTCAAGATATTTTAGGGCGCAGATTAGTATTGGAAAATGTTTCTACTTATCTTATGCCGAATGCTGAAATGTCCGAGGCAGACTTTGTTCGTGAAGTAATCACCCAAGCAGATTGCGAATTGCTGTTGGACGTGAATAACGTTTATGTAAATAGTATCAACCACCAAGCAGATGCTTATGCTTTCATTGAAGCGATGCCGAAACAACGTATTCGTTATTTGCATATTGCAGGGCATGAACAGGTGAGTACAGATTTACTCATTGATACTCATGGTGCGGAAGTCTGTGATCCTGTTTGGGCATTGTTGGAATACACTTATCAAGTTTGTGGTGTGAAACCAACGTTATTAGAGCGCGATTTTAATATCCCTACATGGCAGCAACTTCAGAATGAATTGAATAAGATTCGGCAGTTACAGCATCAATATTCAAATCAACACACACTAATCCCAATGAGCCCGAATTTGGTCGATGGCGTGAAAGTATGAATATGAATGAGCATAGTTTTCAGCAGACCCAACATGATTTTTGTGACTGGCTGCGTGATCCTAATTCAGCAAAATCAGTACCTTTTGCTTTGGATCGTATGCAAGTTTATCGAGAACTGTTGTTCAACAATGTTTGCTCGTTCATCAATTTGGTTTATCCCGTGGCTCGATCGTTATTGCCTGAGCAGCAATGGCAACAGTTACTGACGGTTTTTTTTAGAGAATCTCAAAATCAATCACCGTTCTATAATGATATTTCGCTGCAATTCAGAGAATTTCTCACAGAACAGCAGCATCCTATTTTAGTTGAATATCCGTGGCTTGCTGAGCTGTTGCAATACGAATGGCTTGAACTGTACTTGGATACACTTGAAATTGAAGATGTCACTTTGAATGCCGAATTGAATTGGCAGCTGACTACACAAGTTTGGGTGTTGGTGTATCAATATCCTGTTTATCAATGGTCAATTAATCAAATAAACAAAGATCCTGCTCCAAGTGCCATTATGGTTTGGCGAAACAAACAGGATCGGGTTTGTGTTGAAATACTTACACCATTATCCGCTTATCTAATTGAGCAATTAGCACAACAACCATTGCCTCGAATAGCACTTGCTGAATTTATCCAGCAAATAATTCCAGATCTATCGGTCAGTGAAGTGAATACTCAACTGGATGAACTTGCAGAAGATTTGATCCGTTTAGAATTGTTATACAAACCAGACTAGCACAGTGAGAAACGCTATGCCTGAAATGACAACATCGAATGCTAATGCATCTCAGCAACTGTATAACGATGATTTTTTGTCGGAATTACGGCAACAAATGATGAAATTTGCAGTAGTGCAGCTCTCTTCATTTCATCAAGCTGAAGATGTGGTGCAAGAAGCTTTAGTCAGTGCTTTACAACATTCAGGCTCTTTTTCTGGCCGATCAGCATTTAAAACATGGGTGTTTGCGATTCTAAAAAATAAGATTGTTGATCTGATTCGTCAGAAGCAACGTTTAGTCAGTATGTCTGAATTGTTTGATACGGAAGAAAATGAGCGAAGCGTGGATGAGTTGTTTGATGCTTCAGGGCATTGGCAAAAATCAGAAAGACCAAAAGCATGGTTGAATCCTGAGGAAATGATGGAGCAGCAAGATTTTTGGATGATTTTTGACGCCTGTTTGAATCATCTACCAGCGAAGTATGCACAGGTGTTTATGTTGCGGGAAATGATTGAACTGAGTTCAGATGAAATCTGCGAAAAATTAGAATTAAGCATCTCAAACTTGAATGTTTTAATGTATCGCAGTCGAGTAAGACTACGTGAATGCTTAGAAAATAAATGGTTACTACAGGGGGATTGTTCATGTTGACGTGCCGACAAGCGACCCAATTGCTTTCAGAAAAACAAGATCGAACTCTGAACTTCAAAGAACAGAGTGCTTTACAGTTTCATGTGATGATGTGTAGTTCGTGTCGGCGTTTCGGTAAGCAAATGAACAGCTTAAGTTTGTTATCGAAACAATATAAAAAGTTTGATGAAGGGCAGAAAGATTAAATTAAAAAAGCCTCATATTTTATGAGGCTTTCTTGGCTTAGTTTGCGCTAAAAACTCAATTTCAGCGCAAATTAAAAATTACATGTTCGGGTAGTTTGGACCACCGCCGCCTTCTGGCGTTACCCATGTAATGTTTTGTGATGGATCTTTGATGTCACAAGTCTTACAGTGAACACAGTTTGCTGCGTTGATTTGGAAACGCTTCGAGCCGTCATCATTTTCCATGACTTCATAAACACCCGCAGGGCAGTAACGTTGAGCAGGCTCGTCCCACTTCGGTAAGTTGACCTGAATTGGCGTTTCAGGATTAGTTAACTTTAAGTGAGCTGGTTGGTTTTCTTCGTGTACCGTATTTGATACGAATACTGAAGACAAACGGTCAAACGTTAACTTACCATCTGGTTTTGGATAGTTTGGTTTGAACGTCGATGCATCAACAGTCTTAAGCGCAGCAAAGTCTTGTTTCAAGTCATGCAATGTGAATGGGACTTTAAAGATATTTTGATCGATAAAGTTAAATGCACCACCAATCCACGTACCAAATTTATGCATTGCAGGACCGAAGTTACGCGCTTTATATAACTCTTCTTTTAACCAAGAGTTGTTATATTTTTCAGTATAAGCAACCAATTCTTTTTCGAAGTGGTCTTCGCCTTCAGTAACGCGTGCAATCGCAAGGTCACCACCTTTTGCAACACCCGCAGCGATCGCTTCAAATACTGCTTCACCACACAACATACCTGACTTCATTGCGGTATGTGAGCCTTTGATTTTTGAGAAATTCAAGAAACCAGCATCATCACCGATCAAGCAGCCGCCTGGGAAAGTGAGTTTAGGTAAAGAGTTGAAACCACCTTTTACAACCGCACGTGCGCCGTAAGAGATACGTTTACCGCCTTCAAGGAATTGTTTAATCGTTGGGTGTGTTTTCCAACGTTGCATTTCCATGAATGGATACATATGTGGGTTTTCGTAAGATAAATCTACGATCATACCCAAAGTCACTTGGTTGTTTTCAGCGTGATATAACCACCAACCGCCTGCAGAACCTGTCTCAGACAATGGCCAACCTGCACCGTGCATTACAAGACCAGGTTTGTGTTTCGCTGGATCGATTTCCCAAAGCTCTTTGATCCCGATACCGTAATGTTGTGGATCAGCATCACGATCAAGTGCAAAACCAGCAATCAGGCGTTTACCTAGATGTCCACGGCAACCTTCTGCAAATAAAGTATATTTAGCATGCAATTCGTAGCCTGGTGCAAAGTTATGCGTTGGTTGACCATCTTTGCCGATACCCATATCACCAGTTTGAATCCCTTTTACCGTACCATCTTCATGGTAAAGGATTTCTGATGCGGCGAAGCCAGGGAAGATTGATACTTCTAATTCTTCTGCTTTTTGACCTAACCAACGAACTACGTTACCTAAAGAGATAACATAGTTGCCTTCGTTATGCATAGATTTTGGAACCATCCAATACGGCATTTTTTGTGCTTTCGTATCAGACAATAAGAAATAAGTTTCGTCTTCAGTAACAGGTACATTGAGCGGTGCACCTTCTTCTTTCCAATTCGGAAAGAGTTCATTCATGGCACGTGGTTCAAGTACAGCACCAGATAGGATATGCGCACCTACTTCAGAGCCTTTTTCAACAACACACACAGAAAGGTCAGGTAGGTTGTTTTCAATCGCTAGTTGACGAATTTTAATCGCAGCAGATAAACCCGCAGGGCCTGCGCCTACGATCACTACGTCAAACTCCATCGCTTCACGTTCGATGTGTTCCATGTAGGACTCCTCATATTTTATAGGGTGGCAACCGTAATGATGTAATTCGGTGCTGCCATGAGTATTCTCAATTACCAAACACAAATGCGACTAGTGTGCTTGCAAGTATTTGGGATAGTATAGTTTTAAACCTTGATCCCGCCAATTGGCTGAGCGGTCATATTTTTTCGTCAGCAAGGCATAAACTATGATAAATGAAAATGATTCTTCACAGAATACAGGAAAAATCGTGTTTTCTGATGATAAAAACTTAATGAACATTGCACAATACTTAAAAGATGTACAGCAAAGTCACAAAAGGTCAATTCCTCCGTTAGAGCAGTGGCATCCAAAGCATTGTGGCAAAATGGATTTGAAGATAAAAGCCAACGGTGAATGGTGGCACGAAGGTCAATTGATCAAACGACAAACATTGCTTGATCTGTTTAGCAAAGTATTGTGGAAAGAAGAAGGCAAATTCTATCTCAAAACACCCGTAGAACAGATTGAAATCGAAGTCGAAGATGAGCCATTATTGATTAATCAAGCGGATCAGGTTGAGATCGAAGGCAAGACTTATTTACAACTCACGACCACCAACCAAGATGTGGTGATTGTGGATGAACAGCATCCTATTTTTATGCGTGAGTTTGCGGGCGAATTACGTCCTTATGTTCATGTGCGATTTGGAATGAATGCATTAATTCAGCGACAAAGTTTTTATCATCTCGTTAACTATGGCAACTTGTCTGAAAATCAGCAAGGTGACACGGTTTTAACATTAAAAAGTGGTGATTTGGTCTTGCATTTAAGCACCTGAGGTTTAAGCTTGAAAGAGCAAATAAACCTATGTTCGTGTGTATGACAGCAGTGCAATTTTTAGCTCAATTACGTGACCCAATGCCGCAAGCATCAGCAGATGCACCGATTGGCATTTTTGATTCAGGGATCGGCGGACTATCGATAGCACAAGAAATTGCTCTGCATTTACCCAATGAGCGTATTCTTTATTATGCGGATACTGCACACGTACCGTATGGTGCGCGTTCAGATCAGGAGATACGGAATTTAACCGCACAAGCAATCGAATGGCTTTATCGGCAGGGATGTAAGGTTGCTGTAGTCGCGTGTAATACGGCTTCTGCATTTAGTTTGGACTATTTGCGAGATCATTACGGTGAGCGCTTTCCGATTATTGGATTAGTTCCAGCATTGAAACCCGCGGTGATTCAGACACAAACGAAGGTTGTAGCGGTTTTGGCAACACCTGCGACATTTCGCGGGCGCTTGATTAAAGATGTCATGTTAAATTTTGCTGAACCTGCAGGGGTAAAAGTACTCACGGTGACCAATTTGGCATTGGTGCCTTTTGTTGAAGCTGGGGAGCAAATGAGCGAGGCATGTAAAGCGGTACTCAAACAGATCCTACAACCTGTCATAGAGCAGGGTGCTGATTTTCTAGTACTTGGTTGCACACACTATCCATTTCTCAAACCCGCAATTCGTCAGGTTTTTGATGAAAAGTTGAAATTAATTGATTCTGGACAAGCAGTTGCGAGACAAACAGCGTATATTTTGATTAAAAATGGGTTATTATCTGACAAAATACGTCATAATGTTTCACGTATTGAATGTTTTGTCAGCGGTAACAATGCTGCCGTACTAGAACCTGTACTTCAGCACCTTATACCCAAACAACTAACATGGACGATTCATAATTTGGGCGATGAAATACGTGAAAAAACGTAGTCAATCGAACTCTATTTTACAGTTTATCGGGGTTGTCTTTTAATAAAAATCAAGATTAGAACTTGATGCTATTGATAAATAAATTGGGGCTTCGCCTATGCAAGATACTCGTTATCAAGTCTTTATTTCTACCTCTGGCAATGAAATGCAACCAGAGCGAGCGGTTTTAGCACAAACTTTAGTTGGTATGGGGTTTTTCTCTTGGGGGTTGGAGCAACGTACGCCATTAAGTACTTCGATTGCACGTCGTCAGATTGATGATTGTGATTATGTGGTGATCTTATTGGGTAGTCAGTATGGTGAGCAATCTGTTTCAGGTGTGGGTTATATGCATTTAGAGTATATCTATGCAATGACCAAGCAAAAACCCGTAATTGTATTTATGCATGAAGATCCAGAGTCTCGTGAAGCCAAATTGCATGATCACAAAGCCGAACTTAAAGAGAAATTCAAAGAGTTTAGAAAGCAGTTACAACATGAAGTCGATCAGGTTTTTTGTTACCGTAGCTTAAGAGATTTAGAGCTCGCAGTACGTTCAAGTATGCCGCAAATGTTAGAGCGCTACCCTGTGGTGGGTTGGGTACGTCCACAAAATACCCAAGTATTACGTGATGAGATAGACAACTTACGTGCCAAAGTCAAACAACTTGAAACAGAGTTGGGGAGCCGTGAGGCAGATCCTCTCACTAGTTTGCCTAAAGTTTCAATGTATGAACTTTATTCTTTTGAATATCGTATGCATGCTTATCAAGATGGGAATTTTAAAGAGATTAAGCCACATCGTAAAATGACGTGGGCACAGTTATTACATGTCCTCGGTGCGACTTTTGTGGTTCCTACGCCTGAAGAATATTTTTCTAAACGTATGAATGAATATTTAAATGAGACAGGTTTGGATGATGCACGCAAAGAAATGCCCAGAGCACATGCGGTGTCGCGTGCGCAAGTCAATATTCGAGCTTTGCATGAAATCAAATTACAAATGCGTCAGAATGAATGGATTATCCCAACCGGCCGTGATGATCGTCAACGCATGTTATGGCAATTAACCGCAAAAGGTCAGAAGCTTTTAGAGAGTAATGTCTTGGATAGTCATCGTGTTTTTCAGTTTAAGACGATGCATTAATTCAATTTAAAAAAGGGTGTGAAAACTGCTAAAGTAATTGAATAAATTCAGCTATAGCGGATGCGATCTATGTCAGCGACACCAAAACCCAAAGTGACTGTGGTTCTGGCAAATCTAGGTACGCCAGATGAAGCCACTGCGCCAGCAGTACGTCGTTTCCTTAAGCAGTTTTTATCTGATACGCGTGTCATTGAAATTCCCAAATTGCTTTGGTGGATCATTCTAAATTTATTCGTGTTACCATTTCGCCCAAAACGCGTTGCAGAAGCCTATGCTTCGGTTTGGTCAAATGACTCCCCAATGCGTGAAATCGTACTTGAGCAAACGCGCTTGATCAAACAACGTTTAGAAGATGAAAATCATCATTTTGATCTGACCGTTGTTCCTGCGATGACTTATGGGCAACCCAGCATATATGGGGTTTTGTCCCAACTTGAAAAATCACCACAAGAACATGTGATTCTGTTACCTCTGTTTCCGCAATATTCTGCAACTTCTACAGCACCGCTTTATGATGCCTTTGCTAGATGGATTCCGAAACAACGTCATTTGCCCGGTCTCACCATTATGAAGGACTATCACCAACATCCGATGTTTATTCAGGCATTGGCAGATAGTGTGTTGAATTATCAATCCCAGCACGGTAAAGCTGAAAAGTTATTGATGTCTTTTCATGGGATTCCACAGCCTTATGCAGATAAAGGTGACCCCTATGCGGACCGTTGTCGAGTGACGGCACGTCTAGTGGCTGAAGCGTTGCATTTAAATGAAGATGAATGGGCAATTAGTTTTCAATCTCGCTTTGGTAAACAAGAATGGGTAAAACCATATACCGATGTACTGCTTGAGCAATGGGGGAAAGCTGGTGTGAAATCGGTGCAGGTATTAAGCCCCGCATTTTCAGCAGATTGTTTGGAAACGCTCGAAGAGTTAGCGATACAGAATAAAGAAATCTTTCAACATGCGGGGGGTGGCGAATATGCCTATATCCCTGCTTTGAATACAGATCAAGCACATATAGATTTGCTTGCGAGTCTGGTTCAGGCTAATCTTGATGGCTTAACTCATACCTTAGCCCACCGTTAACTGCGTTTTAGCCAGAGGTTTTTATGCTGCAAGTCAAAATTGTTCCTGTTACTGCTTTCGCCCAGAATTGTTCCATTTTATGGGACAGTGAAACCAAAGAAGCGATTTTGATTGATGCGGGCGGTGATGCTGCTGTACTTAAAAAAGAAGTCGAGGATCTAGGCTTAAAGGTAAAAGCTTTATGGCTTACGCATGGCCACCTTGATCATGCTGGCGCAGTGGGTGAGCTTGCTGAAGCGTGGAAAATTCCAGTGATTGGCCCACACAAAGAAGATCAGTTCTGGTTAGACATGATTCAAGAAGTCTCAGCACGTTATGGCTTTCCGATTCCACAACCTGTCAAAGTAAATCAGTGGTTAGAAGGTGGTGAAGTACTGAAACTGGGTGAAGATGAGTTTGAAGTCCGTTTTGCTCCCGGACATACGCCAGGTCATGTGATGTTCTATAACAAGAAACATGGCTTGCTTTGGACCGGAGATGTACTGTTCAAAGGTTCAATCGGACGTACTGATTTTCCGAGAGGAAATCATCAGCAACTTTTAGATTCGATTCAACGTGAGTGCTTTAGCTTACCTGATGAGACTCAATTTATTTCAGGTCATGGTCCAATCAGTACCATTGGATATGAAAAACAATTCAATCCTTTTGTGGCGAGTAAAGCTGGTTAATGGGTTGAGTTATGCTTCTGTATCATCTCTATACAGAAGCATATCGATCGGTCAAATCGTTTCTAGCCATTTCTGATTGGCAAGACTCAAATCAAAATTCAAACTATTACAGATAGTTTGTAAGTCAAAAGATGCCCTATCTTCTGGAATCTCAATCAAAATCGGTAAGCGTGTGATTCCATTATCACCTGTTGGGAAGGCGTAGTGACGTTCTTTGTGGTTGACCGAAATCAGTGATTCAAATTCTAAATAGACGATCAAGGACGGGAATCGTCGTTGCATCCGAATAATTTCCTGATGTGCATTTCTCTTAATTTGAATCGTTTTCTCTTTTAACTTGGTAATATTATCTTTAATTTTTTGCGGTTTATTTAACAACTTATTCAAAAATGAAACACTTTGCTTTAATAAGCGTTGGTTTTCCTTAAGTTCAGAAAAGGCGTCTTTGTATTCCTGAAGAGAATTAAGACTAAGGTCTTTTAGGAGATTGGTGGGTTCTAATGCTTCGGCATGGTGTTGTTTCCACGCTTCATAGGAAAACACAGTGAAAATATCAGTATGTCTTTTTTGTAATAGGGTCGCGTAAGATTTTAGTCTAGCAATAAACAAGTGAACTTGTTTATTGAAAATAATGGATGGCTGGGATTGAAATTCCATAAAGTGTCGAATTAAATCATCCAGTATTTGTTTAATATTGATATATAAATAATGACACTCATCAGTGTGATGCACAGAATGTTTTAATGCATCTGCAATGGGTTCAAGTACATGATTAGATAGTTTTTGCTCAAAATCGATGAGTCTTTGTTCTACTAACTTTTCAATAAAAATGCCTCGTGGATTGAGCGGCGCCATAAGAAAAGGAATCAGCTCTTTGTGACAATATAGCTCGATATTACGCACGATATCAGATACATATTGGTTCACTTGTTTATCAATGGTTATGATGTGATTGATCTGCCATTCAAAGTGTTGCTGATGGACAGGATCATCTATTTTTTTAAGTATTAAGATCGCTGCATTGATGTAAATATTTTCACAGGCTTCGAATTTTTCTTCTTGCAAGAATCGTCGGATTGAAAACGTATTTACCATCCCTTCGGAGCTTGGAGCAAGTGCAAAAATATATTTGGATGTTTTTACAATATCGAGCTGTCTGGTTTTCTGTTGTTTATAAAGGAAATATTTAAGGATATGATTTTTTTCTTCTCTGAGTTGTTGCGAACGTAGGATATTAAAACTGTATTTCAAAAGTTGTTGTTTTAAGAATACTTCAGTAATAAAAGTTTTGATTACATCATTATTAATGTGACGGTGATTGATCGGTAAGGCGATATGATCTTTTTCAAAAATGATTTGTGCTGCCGCATAAATAAACTCTTTTAGAATCTGTTGTTTTTGTGCTTGCAGCTCAAGATCATCCTCAGCATCAATTTGATTGATTTGGCTCAAAATATTTTCTAAATAATCAGATATTTGGTAGATGTCATCATAAGTTTTCAACTTATCCAATGAGTCCGCAATTTGTTTGATTAGAATCTTGGTATAGGGAGAGTGCGTGTTTTCAATCAGTGAGTGAAAGTCATGTTTGGCAATGTAGCAAAAACTATTCTCTTTTCTATTCCAGTGGATTTTCTTTTGTTGCAGAATATGTTGACAAATGATTTCACGCTGATGAGGTTGTATTTCTGCAAATAAGCGTTGCAAGGTGATCTGCCAATTTTGATCTAAATTTGGATCAACTTGGGTTGCCAATAATTTTAGAGGGTAAGGAATATCATTATTCATTTTAACATCCTGTTGAATCTAAATATTTTTATTAAGGCTGATCGAAAATAATGATGATTGAATCAGCTGAATACTTTGGTTGTTATGCATTATCTGAAAGCTTAGTGACAGATAAAATTGTTTGAATAAGATTTGCATAACGTCATGGAAAAGTAAATTACTGTGATGTAAGTCACACATTTAAAATATGTAAATTTTTATTAAATTTGAGTTGCGATTGAGTTTTGTTGATCAATGCTAAAAGTATGCTTTGTTAAATACTAAAATTTAGACAAAAATCACAATTATCGAACAATATCTTCAGTAGATACGGTCTACAAAGCTGAGTTTTTTATTTAGAATGAATTTTTGAATGCTTTATTTAAGTTGAATCAGGTGTTTAATCTCAGACGATAAATACTGATTGGAGACGATTTTATGCAATGGACGAAACCCGCTTTTACTGATGTTCGGATTGGTTTTGAAGTGACAATGTACTTTGAAGCACGTTAATTATTCACATTTTCATTTGTCATAAGCCCTAGTTATTTCTAGGGCTTATCTCTTTCTAATAAGAACTTCATTTTTATGCATATTTATATTTTAGGTTCAGCTGCTGGGGGCGGATTTCCTCAGTGGAATTGTAATTGTCCTAACTGTCATGGTGTACGTACAGGCACGATGAATGCCAAAGCTCGCACACAATCTTCGATTGCGATTTCTGAAAATGGAATGGATTGGGTTTTACTCAATGCTTCCCCAGATATTCGCCAGCAATTGTTTGATTTCAAGGCTGCACAACCTGCTCGACAGTTAAGAGATACAGGGATTCGCAGTGTAATCTTAATGGATAGCCAACTTGACCATACCACAGGGCTGTTGACTCTACGTGAAGGTTGCCCGATGGATGTGTGGTGTACTGACATGGTCTATCAAGATCTCACCACGGGTTTTCCAGTATTCAATATGCTGAAACACTGGAATGGCGGTCTTCAATATCACCGAATTGACCCTAAAAAAGTGTTTAAAATTGATGGCTTTGGTTGTTTGGAATTTATCCCTTTTATTATTCAAAGTGCTGCACCGCCATATTCACCCCATCGCCACGATCCGCACGAAGGTGACAACATTGCCTTAATCATCAAAGATCATAAAACACAGAAACAGTTGTTCTATGCACCAGGGCTTGGAAAGATTGATGATCAAGTTATGCAGATTATGCAAAATTCTGACTGTGTCATGATTGATGGCACACTTTGGACAGATGATGAAATGCAGCAAACCGGTGTAGGTAAAAAAACTGGTCGTGAAATGGGGCATTTATATATTAGTGGTGAAGGTGGTTCGCTGTCTTATTTGAACCAACTCAGTACACCGAAGAAAGTACTGATTCATATTAACAATACCAATCCGATTTTAAATGAAGACTCTGCTCAATTTGCTGAATTAAAAGCAAATGGTGTAGAGGTTGCCTATGATGGCATGCAGATTGAACTCTAAGGTGAAACATGACTCAAACACCTGAAGCTTTAACAACTGAGCAATTCAAGCAGGCTATTATTGATAAGGGTCAGTACTATCATATCTATCATCCATTTCACGTGATGATGTATGAAGGGAAGGCTACTCAACAACAAATTCAGGCTTGGGTTGCCAACCGCTACTATTATCAGATCAATATTCCGTTAAAAGATGCTGCAATCATGGCAAATTGTCCTGATCAGCGTGTGCGTCAGGAATGGATTCAGCGCATGATTGATCAGGATGGTGAATATCCTGATGGCGGTGGCCGAGAAGCATGGTTACGCTTGTCAGAAGCAGTTGGGCTTAGCCGTGAACAGGTTATCTCTGAAGAATTAGTTTTGCCGGGTGTGCGATTTGCGGTAGATGCTTATGTCAATTTTGCACGCCGTGCCTCATGGCGTGAGGCAGCGAGTAGCTCTCTAACCGAACTATTTGCACCTCAAATTCATCAGTCCCGTCTTGAATCATGGCCACAACATTATCCTTGGATTGATGACAAAGGCTATGAATATTTTCGTTCTCGTTTAAGTCAGGCACGCCGAGATGTTGAACATGGTTTAACAATCACGCTTGATTCATTTACCACACAAGAGCAACAACAAAGAATGCTGGAAATATTACAGTTTAAACTGGATATTTTATGGAGCATTTTAGATGCGTTAACACTGGCATATGTACACAATCAAGCACCATATCACAGCGTGACCCAAGAACGTGTATGGCACAAAGGACTATTCAAATGAATAAAGAACAATTTGATGTAAATCTTGTGCCGACATGGCGACAAGGTTATCGCTTTCAATTTGAACCTGCTCAAAATGGTTTTGTGATTTTATATCCTGAAGGCATGATTACTTTGAATGAAAGTGCAGGGGCCATTGGACAGTATATTGATGGAAAAAATAATGTTTCCGACATTATTACCCAGCTCAAGCAGCAATTTGGCGATATAGCTGAAATTGATAATGATGTCATTGATTACATGTTAGTTGCCCAGCAACAAAATTGGATTGATTTTAGATGACCCATGGTGTTGGTTTGCCTCTATGGCTATTAGCGGAGTTAACGTATCGGTGTCCACTACAATGTCCATATTGCTCAAATCCTTTAGACTACGCACAACACAAAAATGAACTGACCACGCAAGAGTGGTTTGAGGTTTTTGATCAGGCACGTCAAATGGGGGCTGTCCAACTAGGGTTCTCTGGCGGTGAACCTTTGGTGCGTCAGGATTTGGAACAACTGGTTGCACATGCACACCAACTTGGGTTCTACACCAACTTGATTACCTCTGGCATGGGACTTACCGAGCAGCGTATTTCTCATTTAAAACACGTTGGTCTAGATCATATTCAAATTAGCTTTCAAGCGAGTGATCCAGTCGTCAATGATGCTTTGGCAGGTTCAAAGCATGCTTTTGAACAAAAGTATGAAATGTGCCAACTGGTGAAGAAATATGATTATCCGATGGTTCTTAATTTTGTAACTCATCGGCATAACATCGACCAGATTGATAAAATTATCGAGCTTTGCCTTGAACTTAATGCAGATACAGTTGAGTTAGCAATTTGTCAGTTTTATGGCTGGGCATTTTTAAACCGTCAAGGTTTATTACCTACACAAGAACAACTCATACGTGCCGAACGTATTACCAATGAATATCGGGAAAAGTTAAAAGCGCAAAATCATCCGTGCAAACTTATTTTTGTGGTGCCTGATTATTACGAGGAAAGACCAAAAGCCTGTATGAATGGCTGGGGAAAAATCTTCTTTACGGTCGCTCCAGATGGTATGGCGCTGCCTTGTCATGCAGCAAGACAATTACCGATTTCTTTCCCGAATGTTCGTGAGCAGAGCCTCTCTAAAATTTGGTATGAATCGACCGGTTTTAACCACTTCCGTGGCGATGCATGGATGCCAGAAGGTTGTCGTAGTTGCCCTGATAAAGATCGTGATTTTGGTGGCTGTCGTTGCCAAGCCTATATGTTAACCGGCGATGCAAGCAATGCAGACCCTGTCTGTGGCAAATCGCCGTATCATCAAGTGATCGAACAGGCACGTGCCGAGAGTGAACTCGATTCAACGCTAGAAAGACTGGTGTTTCGTAATAGCCGAAATTCAAAACAATTTACGGTTCAACAAAACATTCCTGTTCAAAATATTGCAGATGAATAGCGGTGAGAACGTAAATATGAACCATGGCACGTTTCCTATTTTTGATGGCCATAACGATGTACTCACGCGTTTGTGGTTAAGTGATCATAGCAATCCTGCTCAAGCTTTTATCCTCGATCATTTAGCAGGACATCTCGATTTAACACGTTGCCAACAAGCTGGTTTTGTTGGTGGCATGTTTGCTATTTTCTTACCTCCATACAGCTATGTTCAGCAGTACCATCCCAACAAACTTTTTGATCCAACTGCATCTGACTTTACACAACAACAAATTGAACACATTTGTTTGGCACAACTCGATTTAGCAAAACAACTTGCTCAGTATTCTAACAATATCCAAATTTGCACAACGGTTCAGGATATTCAGCACTGCTTAACACAACAAAAGTTAGCGATTGTATTACACATGGAAGGTGCCGAAGCACTTCAGCTCAATCCAGATTTACTCGATGTATTTTATGAGGCTGGGCTTCGTAGTATTGGTCCACTTTGGAATAGACCCAGTCGTTTTGGACATGGTTTAAATGCCAAGTTTCCTCATTCACCGGATACAGGAGCAGGTCTTACACACGAGGGCAAAGCATTTATAAAACGCTGTGCTGATAAAAAAATGGTGGTTGATGTTTCCCACATGAACGAACGTGCTTTTGGGGATACAGCTGACATTCTTCAACAGCCAATCGTCGCGACCCATTCGAATGTCCATGCTTTATGTCCACAAGCGAGAAACTTAACAGACGCTCAGCTCAGTGCAATTCGAGATTCTAATGGCATCGTCGGCGTAAATTTTGACGTTGCATTTTTGCGTAAAGATGGACAGCGTGAAGCGAACACGCCCATAGATGTACTTTTAGAGCATCTCGAATATTTAATAGATCGAATGGGTGAAGATCATGTTGGCTTCGGCTCTGATTTTGATGGCGCACTGATTAGCACTGAAATTGAAGATGTTATTGGTCTACACAGACTTATCGAGCGAATGCAGGAACGTCGTTATTCAACAGAATTGATTACCAAAATTTGTTGGCATAACTGGTTGAATGTGTTGAATCGAATTTGGATGTAATCAAATGAGGACATTTAGTCCTCATAATCATCTTCACCACGCTTTAAATCCGTTTGAGGTGCATCTTGGGTTGGCAGTTTATATTCATCACTGGCCCAAGCACCTAGATCAATTAATTTGCAGCGTTCTGAGCAAAAAGGGCGAAATTCATTGCCTTCCCAAGTGCTGTTTTCGCCACAACGTGGGCAGGGGAATGTACGAGGCATAGAAAATTCCTAAAACATAAAACAAATAGATTAGGCAAAAGTAAGGTGAGTTGTTAGACTTATGCCGATTTAGAGATAGTTTGATGTGAATATGTCGATTCGTCAATTTCAAGCCCACCGAATGCAGGCACCTCGAGATTTTGCTGTGATTCCCAATACGCCGATTTGCGTTGAAATCGGTGCTGGAAAAGGTAAACATGCATTGTTGTTTACAGGGCAGAATCCACAAACAACACTGTATGCAATTGAACGAACCAAAGAAAAATTTTTAGCGATGCAAAAACAGCATCAGCTCGAGGTACGTGAACACCTATATCCGATTCATGCGGATGCTTTACCTTGGATCGTACACGCATTATTCCCTGCTCAAGTAGAACAGTTTTTCATTCTTTATCCAAATCCAGAGCCGCATAACCCCGCACAGCGTTGGTTGAATATGCCTTTTTTTGAGTTTTTACTTTCGCGTCTTCGACCGAATGGTACGATTACCTTAGCGAGTAATATTCCTTCATATATTGATGAGGCGGAACAGCAGTTAATTCATGTATGGAAATTACCCTATGAGAAACAAAAAATTGCAGCGGATTCTGCAAGAACACATTTTGAAATTAAATATTTGGAACGTGGGGAACCTTGCCAACAGTTAGTCATCACAAAACCTGTTGCCTACTCAACCCGATTTGATGATTTTGCACCCTTACAAGGGAAAAATGAGCAAGAGCAACATGAAGTCTAAGCGTATTGCCATTATTGGAGCTGGACCCGCAGGTTTAATGGCTGCGGAAGTTCTTAGTCAATATGGTTATGAAGTTGATGTGTTTGAACAAAAACCTTCAGCTGCTCGAAAATTTTTAATGGCGGGTAAAACAGGACTTAATATTTCTCATGCTGAGCCTATACAGGCATTCATCCAACGTTATGACCGTGCTGAATGGCTAAGCCCTTGGATAACGCAATGGGATGCAAAGTGGATTCAAGATTGGATGAAAGGTTTGGGAATTGAATCTTATATCGGTAGTTCTGGGCGGGTATTTCCAATAGAGATGAAAGCAGCGCCGTTACTTCGCGCATGGTTAAAACGATTAGCTGTAGATGGGGTTAAATTTTATTACAGGCATCGCTGTGTGGGTTTATCTCAGAATCAACTGACCATTGAAAACCAAAGCCAACGCTTTACTGCAACTTATGATGCGATTGTGCTGGCTTGTGGTGCTGTGTCGTGGACGCAATTGGGGAGTGATGGAGCGTGGCAGCAATGGTTGTCGAGTGATGAGATTACCCCCTTCCAAGCAAGTAATGTTGGTGTATTGAAAACATGGTCGCCATTTATGCAGGATTGTTTGGGGCAAGCGCTTAAACGTGTTGATGCTTGGGTTGTTCCTGAACGTAAGACACATGGCGATATTGTGATTACTCACTATGGTTTTGAAAGTGGCGTGATTTATAAATTAGGGCGTGATCTAAGATCACAGCTTGCTCAAGATCAAAACTTGCAGCTTCATTTAGACTTGTTACCTGATATCAGCCTTGATCAATTAACTAAAAAGTTACAAGGCAATAAGAAGCAGTCACTTACCAATCTTTGGCGCAAAGCAGGTTTGGATCATGTGAAAATTAATTTAATTCGTGAAGTGGTTGAGAAAAATTTATGGTCAGATGCGCATCAAATGGCTGAGCACATTAAAGGGCTTATAATTCCTCTCAGTGGGTTTCGTCCAATTGAGGAAGCCATTAGTTGTGCTGGCGGAATTCAGCAAGCGGCATTGTCACCACGGTTACAATTGCAGTCAAATCCTTATGTGTTCTGTTGTGGTGAAATGTTGGACTGGGATGCACCAACTGGGGGGTATTTGTTGACTGCTTGTTTTGCAACAGGACGTGCCGTGGGTGAAGGGATACATCATCTATTGGCTTAGTTTGATTTAAGATGATGTTTTCTAAAGTATTGCTTATTTTTTATTTATTTTTCATGTTCTAAATATCCTTTATTTTTATTTGTTGGCGAGTTTTTTGCACTGTTGAGATTTATCTATTTATTGATGAATTTACAATGTGGCAAAAACTCAAATCCAGTTTATTTCTTCAGGTCGTTCTTGCATTAGTCCTTGGTATTATTATCGGGATTAGCTTTCATGATTTTTCTTTAGCATTGAAACCATTGGGTGATGGTTTTATTTCACTGATCAAGATGTTGATCGCACCGATTGTTTTCTGCGTGGTGGTACTTGGGCTGTATGGTGCCAATGACATCAAGAAAATGGGAAAGGTGGGGGCAAAAACAATTTTATACTTTGAGATAGTGACTAGTGTTGCGCTGATCTTGGGAATAATTGTTGCCTATGTATTCAAGCCTGGTGTGGGCATGAATATTGATATCACGAAACTAGACGGAAAGGATTTAAATGTCTATACGGAACGTGCCAACACAATGGGTTCAGGCTCAGATTTTCTTCTACATATTATTCCAAAAACTTTTGTAGATGCATTTGCTAGTGGGGACATTTTACAAGTTTTACTGATTGCAATCCTATTTGGCATTGCTTTATTGCTGATCCCAAAACATATGGGAGATTTGGTTTGTCAGGCACTCGAAGCATTTTCTGAAGTGTTCTTTAAAATGATGGGATTAATCATACGGTTAGCACCGATTGGCGTCTTGGGGTCTGTTGCCTATACCACCGCAAAATTTGGCTTGGACTCATTGATTCAATTGGGTTACTTAGTTTTGCTGTTTTATGTGACTTGTATCTTATTTGTGTTGATTATTTTAGGTGGGATTCTTCAAATCTCTGGCTTAAACATTTTTAAATTCTTAAATTATTTTAAAGCAGAACTGTCCATTGTGTTGGGTACAGCATCTTCTGATTCTGTGTTACCTCAAATTATGAAAAAGCTTAAAAATTTAGGTATCAAAGATTCCACCGTTGGCTTAGTCATTCCTACAGGCTACTCGTTTAATTTAGATGGTTTTTCTATTTACTTAACACTCGGCGTTATTTTTATTGCTCAGGCCTGCAATATTGATTTATCGATGCATGATCTTCTCGCAATTTTATTGGTGTCATTAATCACCTCAAAAGGTGCTCATGGTATTCCAGGCTCTGCATTGGTGATCTTGGCGGCGACATTATCAGTTATCCCAAGCCTGCCAATGATTGGGCTGGTTTTACTATTGTCTGTCGATTGGTTTATTGGAATTGTACGTGCCTGTACCAATCTAATCGGAAACTGCGTGGCAACAGTTGCAATCGCACATTGGGAAAAAGATATTGATCATGAACGCGCACGTGCCGTATTGGATCAGCGAATTTAGGTCATGATTCTTCTGTTGGAGGATTGCTTTCGTAAATTGAAAAGCGCGATCCAAATGCGATTCACAATTTGCGTGTTGTACCGATCTAGCCTATATTTTTATGTGAAAATTCATGAAAGGAATTAATAATGTCTCAGACTTCACCTGTATATCATGGTAGTTGTTTATGTGATGGAATTCATTATGAGATTCATGGCGAAATAGGCGAGATCATTCAATGTCATTGTCAACGCTGCCGTAAAGCAAATGGAAGCGCTTTTGCCACGAATGCACCGATTAAAATAGCTGATTTTAAAATTACGAAGGGCGAACATTTACTAAAAAAATTTCAGTCTACTGACACGACACAACGTTGTTTTTGTATGGAATGTGGCTCCCCAATTATGAGCATAAAAACCGATACGCCTGAGTATTATCGTTTGAGAATTGGAACTTTAGATACACGGTTACAACAGAAACCAAGTCTGCAAATTTTTACGGCGTCTAAAGCGGAATGGGATAGCATCACTGATGATTTACCACAATATGCAGAACGTCCTTAATATAGTGTTTGATTATGATTTTTGAGACAGCAAATTTAGAAGCAAATGAAATCTATCGTTTGTTAAATGGCGGGGTTACGCCTCGTCCGATTGCTTGGATTAGTACCTTATCTGTGGATGGTGTAGCGAATCTGGCACCTTATTCCTTTTTCAATGTGGCAAGCTGCAACCCACCGATCCTTTGGTACTCACAAGTAAATCCGAGAACAGGGCAGGACAAAGATACTTTGCGGAATTTAATTGAAACCAAAGAATGTGTGGTGCATATCGTAAATACTCAGTTACTTGAGCAAATGAACTTGTCATGCGCGGCACTGCCATCCGAACAAAGTGAATTTGATTTTGCTGAAATTGAATCTTGTCCAAGTCATGGCGTAAAACCTTTATCGGTTAAAAATTCTATGATTCGGTATGAATGTCATTTGCGAGAGGTGATTCAACTCAGTTCCTTGTCTTCTGGTGGAACGGTTGTCTTGTTAGACGTGAAATCTATTTATGTCGATGATCGATTGTGGCAAGCCGATACAGGCATGATTGATCAACAACAATTGGATAGTGTGGGAAGAATGGGGGGAGAGTTTTATAGCTTCACCACGGGATTACAAGCCCTCAAGCGACCATAAAATCAGATAGAAACAATAGGAGGTAAAATACCTCCTATTTTATTATTTTGCGACTAGCGCCTCACCTTCAAATTTCACACCATCCCAACCATTTTGCATAAATTGACGAATGTTTTGGTGGTCCGTTCCTTCTGGTGTTGCAAGCACAGAAGCATAATGCTCAGCAAATAAACTTAAGGTATCTTCAGCATTTAAGCCTTCAATTTTAGCAAAAGAAAAAACTTTGGCACTGCCTTGATTTTCCGTTGCAGCATTAAATTGTGCGCCATTTTGAAAAGCAGTTGGGGTGTGTTGATAGCGTGCTTCAATAAATGCCAACACATCTGCAAATTTTGCTGAGCCATCTTTTAATTGTGCGAGTAAGCTTTGTGCCATGAGGACTTTCCATTGTTATTTCGTCAGCGGACAATCATAACATGATGTATCTGTGGATAACTTCGCCTTTATACACAGAGTAAAAGATTCGTTGAGTTGTTTAAAAATTATGTTATTTTAGGGCAAAGGAGATGGCATTCCTCCTGTAACAAACCGCCATTGTGGCTAATGATGCCTACGTTACCCTGAACAGGGGCGTAGGATCGTGCGTGCTCTGTTCTTAATTTAGAGGGCTCGCAGATGCATACTATCGATAAAAAAATTGATCACACCATGTCTTATCTTTGTTGTACTCCACATTTGGTTTTGGAGTAATTATGTATTATTCCTTGATTTCAATTGCATTAGGTTCTGTGCTCGGCGCATGGTTACGTTGGTTTATTGGCTTAAAACTCAATCCAATTTTTCCACATATTCCACTCGGGACCGTAAGTGTTAATTTGGTTGGTGGCTTTATTATTGGTTTTGCGATTTCATATTTTTCGCAAAGTGCTTTAAGTCCAAATTATAAGCTATTTGTGATTACTGGATTTTGTGGGGCACTCACCACCTTCTCAACCTTTTCCGCTGAGATTATTGCGCTGTTGCAAAGTGGTAAATTGGAATACGCAGCGCTGACTATTTTGATCCATGTATTGGGATCATTGTTGTTTACGATTTTGGGTATGAGTCTACATCAATGGTTGAGTGCTGCTTAGTCTGGGAGGGTTAGATCGATGAATGGATTTTTAATTAGCTTTTATACTGCGCAAAGTCGTCAGTATGATGGACAATCAATCGTTGACTGGTTGCTAGCGATTGCAAAGCAAATGGATCTACGTGGTGCGACAGTGATGAATGCCAGTCAAGGGTTGGATCATCGAGGGCAATTTCATTCAGCGGGTTTCTTTGAGTTAGCGGATCAGCCCGTACAGATCCAGTTTGCAGTCACTGAACAACAGGCCTCAGCCTTACTTGACTATCTCAAGACTCAAGATATTTCATTATTCTATGTCAAAAGCCCAATTGAATTTGGCTTTATTGGCACTGCTTCTGCTTCGGATTAAACAATAATAATAAGTTTCAGACATAAAAAAAGAAGCCTAAGAGGAGGAGATTAGAGCCTTAGACTTCGAATTTTTTTACTTTAACTGCTCAACCTTAAAATAAGATTAAGCCTTACGACTAAAACGACCAAAACGTTTGTTAAAGCTTGCAACACGGCCTTCATTACTCGCCTGACGTTGCTCACCTGTATAAAACGGATGTGAAGCACTTGAAATATCAAGCGTCACATAAGGGTAAACTTGACCTTGATATTCTTTGGTCTGTTTGGTTTGAATGGTGCTACCAATCAAGAAATACGCATCTGCATTGGTATCATGAAAAAGTACTTTTTGATAAACAGGGTGGATATCTTTACGCATATTGAATACTCCTATGAATGATTGAAATGTTATAACATAACTTAAATTCCGTCAATCAGAGTACACTGTGTGTTGAGCTGTCAAAGCCTTTTCACGGCATGGGTACTAACTCTTCAAATAGATCATTTAGATTGTCATGTACCTTGAGATGGATAAGATTCCAGTAGTGACCAGAAATGGTACGGTTGACCATTAAGGTATCTGGCGATGGTTTAAAGACATCCCAATATTTCAATGATTTTTTAACCAGACGCATCCCATCATGATGTGAGGAGTTTTCTTCAAAGTCATAGTGCGTACTTAAAGGACGAAGCAGAATTTCGATCCATTGCAGATACAACTCACTTGGGAATTTCTGTTTTTCTGCAATTGAATGGAGTTCGACCAATAAATCTTCAACTTGATCAATGTCTTCTTGGCGAGCAGCATTCACCAGTGCTTTAAAGTGCTGAATAATTTCAGGTGAAAGGGTTTTGACGCTACCGTAATCGTAGATGATGACACTTCCATCTTCACGGAAGGCAAAATTTCCAGGATGCGGATCGCAGTGGAAACGTTTCAGGAAGAACATTTCCTGCCCTAAAGCACGAATCAAGCGACGACCGATCTGATTGCGGATATCAACTGACCACGTACTTGCCGTTTCAATCGATTCACCTTGTTCAAGACTTAAGGTCAATACGCGCCGTGAAGAATATTCTTTATATACTGTTGGGATAATGATTTGGTCATCCAATTTTTCATGGAAGGTTTTAAAAACTTCGAGATTCTGTGCCTCGATTTCATAGTTTAATTCTGCTGATAAACTGTCTTGGATCTCTTGGAATAATTGGTCTTGTAGTTTTTTATCAATTTTGAGGACACCCATGAGACGTAAGGCAAGACGGACTTGTTTAAGATCACTCTCACATGCGTCATCCACTCCAGGGTACTGAACTTTGACTACCACAGCTTGACCATTTGGAAGTACTGCACGGTGAACCTGTCCAATTGAGGCTGCTGCAAAAGGTTCTGCTTCAAATGAGCTAAAAATTTGATTTAAAGGCTTGCCGAGTTCTTTTTCAACTTGTTGTTGAATGGCTGAGAAAGGCATAGCGGGTGCTTGGCGTTGTAACTTGGCAATCGCTTTTGCAACTTCAGGCGGGAAAATGTCTTTGTATTGTGAGGCGATTTGCCCAACTTTCATGACTGCGCCTTTCATTTCTCCTAGTGTGTCAGCGATTTGCAAGCCAATGTCTTGGAACAGTTGGCTACGTGCTGCATTTTTTTGCTCTTCGTCAGCAGTGAAGTTGCGAATGGAGTTGGCGACACTTTTACTGGCAATGCTTGCGGTCATGCCAGCCAGTTTTAAAAAACGTTTACTGGGTGAGCTTGCATGTTTTGCCATTTTGCTTGACCTCGGGTGATCCGCTGTTATCGTGATACTTTGATCATAGGCGACAAAGCTTAAATTGCCTATAACAAAATGTTAAGTCCTGTAAGTATTAAGCCTTGCTGCCTTCATGATCATCATGAAACGTAATTTATGTGATCTCTGCTAAACGTTTATTATTTAAGTATAAGCGCCCAATTAAGAGTACACAGGCAATGCTTAAACCAATAATCAAACCGAGCCAAACGCCTGCGACGCCCCAAATGGTATAACGTGCCAAATATAAGCCAATCGGGAACGCAATGACCCAATAAGCCATGAGGGTAATCCACATCGGTGCTTGGGTGTCTTGCATGCCACGTAGACAACCTGCCGCACCGACTTGCCAAGCATCCATGAGCTGATAAGCCATCGCAAACCAGAGTAAATACATCGCTACAGGAATAACATGAGGGTCTGTTGTATAGATCGCAACGATATATGGACGTGCAACTGCAATTAACAGCATGGTACAGATTGCAAAGAAAGTCGCACTCATTAGTCCGATTTTCTGAACTTGACGCATGGCATGCCAGTTTTTCTCACCATAGTACATTCCAACACGAATCGTGAGCGCAATCGCGAGAGATAACGGAATCATAAATAAGACAGAGGTTACAGAGATTGCAATTTGATGTGCAGCAATCGCATTTTCCCCCAATGGACTTAATACCAATGCACCTGTGCTGAAGATACTCACCTCAAAGAAAATCGCCAAACCAATCGGCAGACCTAGCATCAAGATGCGCTTTGCCCACATTGGATCAAGTTTTTCCCATGTCGTGAAGATCGGAGTTTTTTGATAGGCTTTGGCTTTAGAAATATAAATGGCCAAGGTAATAAACATCAACCATTGTAGAATTGCTGTTGCGAAACCACAGCCTGCACTCCCTAAAGCAGGAATCGGCCCAAAACCATACATGAAAATTAGATTCAGTGGGATCAGTATCACAAGCGCAGCCAAGCTAATGACGGTGACTGGACGAGGATGTCCCAATGCCTCTGAATAACTGCGTAATGCGGCATACATCATCACTGCAGGCATCCCAAAACCAATTGCATGCAAGAATAGGCTTGCCTTGGGCAATAAGCTTTCAGGTACGCCAAACAATGGCAATAATAGTGGCATCGCTTGCAAAATGAGCATTGCGATTACACCGAGAATGGCAGCAACCCACAATGATTGGCGTGCAATGGTGGGAATCTTCTCGGGTGTCTTGGCACCTCGTGCTTCGGCAACGAGAGGTGTCGTTGCAATCATAATGCCTGCAAAGAGCAGCATAATGGGCATCCACAATCCAACCCCAACGGCAATTGCCGCAAGATCACCTGCGGATAGATGCCCCGCCATAATGGTATCTATCAAGCCAAAACCAGCTTGAGCAAATTGGGTGATCAAAATAGGGAGCATTAAATGAGACAGTTGTTTGAGTTCAAACCGTGTGTTGGTAACGTGAGCCACTAAATATACTCTTCAAAAATTAACGCTGTAGTGTGAGTAAAACACCAATAAAAATGACAATACTGCCGAGTAGGCGTTGCCAATTCACGGGGATTTTTTCTGTGCCTAACCAACCAAAATGATCTAATAAAATTGAGATGGTGAGCTGGCCAAAAATCACAAGGCCCGAAAAAGTCAGAAATCCGAGTTTAGGCGCAGTATAGATACTCATACTGATGGCATAAACCCCAAGAAAGCCGCCAATCCATAGAAACCATGGAATTTGTGAAAGTTCACCTAAACTAGGTTTTGCTGTGCTTTGAAAGTAAACCAATAACGCCAAGATAATCGTACCGACTAAAAAAGACAGAAAGGCTGCCTGTAATGGAGAGTGAAGATGCTCTCTGAGTTGAGCATTAATTGCAGTTTGAAATGCCATTGCCACGCCAACGCCGAGCGCTAGGGGAAGCATCAGAAGCAATTGGCTTGAAATTTTCATCATATGATTTGGTCTAATTGTTCTTTATTTTTACAGTCTAACTGAATCCAAGCATGATGATAAGCAATAGCATTGTTGCAACATGCAACCGACTTAAAGGCAGTCATGATAAAATAGAGGGGTTCTTTTATTGAGCCGCTATTTTGAGTCCGTTAAATCCAGCAAATATTCCTTTATCCTTATACATTCACATGCCTTGGTGTGTGCGTAAATGTCCTTACTGTGATTTTAATTCACATGCTGTTCCTGATGGGCATTTGTCTATGGATTTGGAACAGCAATATCTTGCAGCCTTAGTGGCTGATTTTGAGACGCAAATTGAAATGGCACAAGGGCGATCAATTCATAGCGTGTTTATAGGTGGGGGAACGCCATCGCTGATTTCTGCTCAAGGTTATCAGTGGTTATTTGAACAACTGAAAGCACGGTTGAGTTTTGAAGCTGATTGTGAAATTACCCTCGAAGCCAATCCCGGTACGGTTGAGCATGATCCATTTGCAGATTATCTTGCGGTTGGTATTAATCGGTTATCGCTTGGTGTGCAAAGTTTCGATACAGAGCACTTGCAGCGTTTGGGACGTATTCATACCGCCAGCAATGCACTGGATGCGATTCAACAAGCACGTCAAGCAGGTTTCGAGCGTGTGAATGTCGATTTGATGCATGGTTTACCTCAGCAAACAGAGCAACAGGCATTAACTGATCTAAAATTAGCTGTAGAGCATGGTGCGACGCATATTAGCTGGTATCAATTGACTATTGAGCCGAATACGGTTTTCTTTAGAACTCAGCCTGTGTTGCCACAAGATGAAGTCTTAGAACACATCCAAGCGGAGGGTGAGGCATACTTAAAAGCCAATGGCTATGTAAATTATGAAGTTTCCGCATGGCGAAAGGAAAAGCCATCAGCACATAATTTGAATTATTGGCAATTTGGCGATTACCTCGCGATTGGAGCGGGTGCACATGGAAAGGTGACACGTCCCGAAGGCGTCTATCGGTTTCAAAAAACCCGCTTGCCGAAAGATTATTTGGCTAAAGTTCCTGCTGAACATGTACAAATGAAGCGTATTGAAGCAGATGAGTTAGCATTTGAATTTATGATGAATGCTCTACGTCTCAATGATGGTGTTGAAGCGACTTTATATGAACAACGTACTGGTTTAAGTTTGGTGGAGTTAGCGCCTATTTTGAACACATTACGCGAGAAGAAACTTTTGGTGGCTGATACAGATCGTATTGCTTGTACCGAGCAGGGTCATATCTTTTTAAATACGGTATTAGAAGCGTTTTTATAAATTATAAACTCGGGAAGGGAATCCTGAAGTTATGACATAGCTCTTGTCATCTTTTGGAAAGATATTCCATACAAAATAAAAAACCTCATCATGAATGATGAGGTTTTTTAGAATCTGGTGGGTCGTCCGCGACTCGAACGCGGGACCAACGGATTAAAAGTCCGCTGCTCTACCAACTGAGCTAACGACCCTGAAATAATTTTAGAGTAACACTCTAAAATTGTTGCAAGACAAGCGAAGCGCGTAGTCTTACAAATCTTGATAACTTTCGGTTATCAATCCTTTTCAGGAGTATCAAAACTTAAAGTGGTGGGTCGTCCGCGACTCGAACGCGGGACCAACGGATTAAAAGTCCGCTGCTCTACCAACTGAGCTAACGACCCTAAGCAAGTGTTTAAACATGCTACGCAAGAAAAACTAATCAGTTCTAAGTGCGTCTTCGTTTTGATGTTGCGTATTCTAGCAACTTATTCAGCTAACACAAGAGGAAATTTAAAAACATGTGCATGATTGTTTATAAAAAGCACGATTTCCTCTTGTTTAGTTAAAAAATAAACTAGAAACGGTATTGATAACTTTGAATATTATCAAATATCTCAGTGTTTACATCACAATAGCTTGATGCACCAGGTAATAAAACCAGTAAACGTTCAGAAGTTTTGCTTGGATCAAATGAATCTTCTTTCAGCTTATTTTTCTGGTATTTAAATGTACCTGTAGTTTCAACTTTCTCTTGTACACGTAAGAACACTGGAATTGCGTAAGATGGTAAGCATTTTTTAAATACATTGACCATTTCGCTAAGATCGGTTTCAGTGAGTTCCTGTCCGTCAACTAAGGTGATTGCTGCCATACCTGCACGACCATTGGTATTTGGAATTTCTACACCATAAACAACTGCTTCTGCGATTTTTTCATATTCGCAGACCATGTTTTCAACTTCGGTGGTTGAAACATTCTCACCTTTCCAACGGAAAGTATCACCTAAGCGATCCACAAACTGTGCATGACGGAAACCGATATCACGAACTAAATCACCTGTGTTGAAGTATGAGTCGCCTTTTGTGAAGACATCTTTCAATATAACAGATTTGTTTTTTTCAGGATCAGTGTAGCCATCAAAAGGAGAGCGGCTGGTAATCTTCCCTACCAGTAAGCCAACTTCACCTGTTTTTACTTTCTTGCAATAGCCTTTGCTATCACGTACCAGTTCATTTTTCTCTTTGTCATATTCAACGATTGCATATGGTGTTGGAGAAAAGCCAACGGTGTTGTCAAAGTTAAAGATGTTACTAAAACCAACGTTACCTTCACTTGATGCATAAAGTTCAAGGACTTCTTGCACACCAAAGCGTTCTTTAAACTTGCCCCAAATATTTGGACGCATACCGTTACCAATCATTTTAGTGACACGATGTGCGCGATCAAGCTCAGTAACAGGTGCATCCATGAGGTAGCGGCACAATTCACCAACGTAGCCGATTGCTGATGCATTGAACTTTTGTACGTCTTTCCAGAATGCGCTGGTTGAGTATTTACGGCGTACCGCCAGTGTTGCGCTACCTGCAATCACACCACACCAACACACCACTACACCCGTGGCGTGGTAAAGCGGTAAAGTCACATACATGACATCATCTTTACCTAGATTGAGGATATGGCCATAGGTACCGTAAGCCAATGTCCAGCGGCTATGTGTAAAGATCACAGCCTTTGGTAGACCTGTTGTACCCGAGGTATAAATGTAAAATAAACCATCTTTGCCTGTTACTGTACGTGTGGTCGATGGATTGAATTTTGGAAATTGATCAATTTGTTGGGCTAGATTGACGTAGTCCTGAGGCGCAGTCCCCGCATTCTTGCGTGTCTCTTGATCAGCAAACCAATGAAAACGGTCTGGTGCAATGGTTAAGTCTTGACGAATTTCATCAATTACAGCGCGAACTTCTTCACCAGCAATCACTGCAATTGGATTGACTAGATTAATACTATGCGCGAGTACTTTACCAATTTGTGAAGTATTAACGAGTGCAATGGTTACCCCAATTTTTGCCAAAGCAACAATCGTTGCAATAAGCTCAGGACGATTCTCAACCATTACCGCAATCACATCACCTTTTTTTGCGCCGATTGAAAGGTAGTAGTGCGCAATTTGGTTGGCCCATTCATTGAGTGCCTGATAGCTATAGCTTTGCTCTTCAAATAATAGTGCTGTGCCTTGAGGATTACGTTTTACAGCTTTTTCAAAAGCGATGCCTAAACCTGCTGGTGAAGTCGGAGTGCGTATATACGCCTGCTTAAGTCCATTGAGGATATGAGGTACTTTGGTGATGAAGTTCGGGAGTCGAGTCGCGACATCACTTAGGGTAATAATATCGGTTTGTGTAGTTTGGCTCATATCAATCCTATTTATTTTTTGATCAATCCAAAATGGCTATCTATTGGAACACAACCATTTACATCACTGTTGTTGATGCTGTTTTTAATGGTAAGTTCCTAGAGCAATCAACCTAATTTTGACAAAATAACAAAAAAGCCCAGTCATCGAAATGACTAGGCTTTTGTTTATTGTGCGCAATTTAGCAAATTATTCATTGCCAGGCGTACTTTTCTTCGGCGGACGTCCACGCGGGCGGCGCGGGCGACTTGATTTTTCTTTTTCAATTTTAGCAGCTTCGTCTTCCTCAGCTTCAGTTGCTTCCGTTTTTTCTACAGCTTCAGCTTTTTCAGTCACTTTTTCTGCTTTGGTTGCTTTTTCTACAACCTCTTTCGCAGGCTTAGGCGCTGGTTGTTGAGGTTCTGGTTGCGTTTCTTCAACAACGGCTGTAACTGTTTCTGTTTCAGCGGCTTCTACTGCTGTAGCTGCAAGTTCCAAAGGTTGTTGCTCTGGTACTGGTGTTGCCTCTACTGAAGGTTCTTCAAGAGGTGCGGTTTCTTTCACCTCTTCAGCAGCGACTTCAGTGTTCTCTACAACAGTAGGTGTGGCATTTGAAGCAAGATGTGCTTCTTTTGCTTGTTCTGCAGCAAGTTTTGCTAAACGGCGACGCTCACGAGGATCGTTTGCGACACGAGCAGCGGATGCTTTAGGCGGTGTTAGGTCTAACACTGGCGCAGGTTCAGCTTCTTCCATTGCCTTTTGAGTTGGAAGTTCTGCATCTCGTGTTACAGGACGCTTTTCTTCAACAACTGTATTTTCCACAACAAGTGTGCTTGCATATTGTTCAGTGAACTTTTGCAAAGCACGATTGAACGTGGTGATTAAACCAAACTGCTCAATCAAGATTTTGCAATCTTCACCGTATACATGACGGATTAAGCTGCCAAGAGTGTATTGTCCCAATGTTGGGATTTGTGACGGCGCTATTTTAACGGAAGCTTCTTTAGCAGCAGCTTGACCACCACGTTGGCGACGGCGTGAACGTGGATCATTGCTGGCACGTTTCGCTGGAGTTTGAGTTGCTTCAGCCTCAGCTTCTTGTTCAATAACTACTGGCTCAGCTTCGGCAGTTGGAGTCACCTCAGCTTTTTCCACAACAGCAGGTACAGCTTCAACTTTAGTTGCTGGTGTCGTTTTTTGTTGCGGATTCAGTGCAATAATTTCACTTTGTCCTTGATCGATATTCACGACCAATGCAGTATTCATCGGCTCAGTGCGAGGAGCATCGATCACATCAACTTTGACCTGTTGAGGGTTAACCGCAGTTTCAGTTACAACTGGTGCTTCATTTAAAACGCTTTGGTCGCGGTGGCGATTTGGGCGATTTGGACGCTGTTGATTACGCTCACGACGTGGAACAGGAGCAGACTCATTGCCTTGTGCAGCATCGTGATGCTGTTGCTGGTTTTGAGGCTCTTGTGTTTGCTGACGTTTTTGTTGACGTTTTAGCTCACGTTGCTCATGGCGTTGTTCTTGGCGCGATAGTTGTACAACTTCTTCATGCACTTGATTTTGTTGTTCATGGGCATGTGCATGTTGTTCACGTTGCTCTTTATGCTTGCGCTTCTTCTGGTTTTGATTTGGACGATGTGTTTTTTCGTCTTTTTCAAAGCTTTCGCGCGCTTCATGTTTCACAGGGTTTTGTGAAATATAGGCATTGTTCGTTGTTGACGCAGGTGCTGGTGTTTCAGTGACAACAGGGGTGTTGACTTGACCAAATTGACCGCGGCTGACCGCACCACCATTGACCAATTGCTCAATCGCTGCTGCCGCATTTTGTGCAGAACGAGATTGATCAATCGTCTGTGCTTGTTTTTGAACAAATAGATTTTCTAACCAAGCACAAGGACTTGCTGACTTCTGTGCAGGCACTTGTGCTTGCTTCGGTTGAGCAGCCTGTGGCTGAGCAGTTTTTTTCTGTGGAGCGGCAGTTTGAGCTTGTACTGGAGCAGCATGAACGTGTTCTGCATCTTCTAAATGCCATTCAGATGACTCATAGCCCAGTTCTTTTTCACTTGAACGTGTTGCTTCGGTACGTTCATAGCTTGAAGGTGCAAAGCCTGCTGGATTGTATTGGATTTGGTAATGTGGTGTTTCTAAATGCGGATGAGGCAATACAGTGACACGTACATTTGAAGTTTGTTCAAGATAAACAAGGCTATGACGCTTTTCATTCAATAAGAAGGCTGCGATTTCTACAGGAACTTCAACTTGAACTTCACCTTGGCGCTCACGTAATGCAATTTCCTCGACCTTACGCATGATCGAAAGTGAAAGTGAACGTAAGTCACGTACCATACCTGTACCATGGCAACGAGGGCATACATAACCAGTTGCCTCTTCTAAGGAAGGGCGTAAGCGTTGACGACTCATTTCCATGAGGCCAAAACGTGACAGTTGACCAAACTGGATACGTGCACGATCGCTTTGTGTTGCTTCACGAAGTTTCGCTTCAACCATGCGTTGATTACGGTCTTTGGTCATGTCGATGAAATCGATCACAACCAAGCCACCAATATCACGTAAACGAAGTTGGCGTGCAATTTCTTCAGCTGCTTCTAAATTGGTATTTAAAGCGGTTTCTTCAACATCATGACCACGTGTTGATTTCGCTGAGTTGATATCGATTGAAACCAATGCTTCAGTTTGGTCAATCACGATAGAACCACCAGACGGAAGTTTTACTTCACGTTCATAAGCGGTTTGGATTTGGCTTTCGATACCAAAATGAGCGAATAACGGTTCATTTAAAGTATAGGTTTTTAATTTGTCGAGTTGACGTGGCATTACTGCTTTAACAAAGTTATACGCTTCGTTATAAGCTTGTTCGCTATCAATTAAAATTTCACCCACATCATCGCGTAAATAGTCACGAATCGCGCGCGTAACAACACCCGCTTCTTGGTGAACGAGCATTGGTGATGGACCCGTGCTTGCAGAGCTTTGGATTTGTGCCCAAAGGTCAAGTAAGTGTTGTAGGTCGAGTTGTAATTCTTCTTGCGTACGCCCGATACCTGCAGTTCGAACGATGACGCTCATGCCACGAGGGATGTTTAGTGTCGCTAAAATTTCTTTAAGCTCTTCACGGACTGAACCCGAAATTTGACGACTAATACCGCCACCTTTCGGATTGTTTGGCATAAGAACTAAATAACGACCAGCAAGTGAAATAAATGTCGAAAGCGCAGCACCTTTGTTGCCGCGCTCTTCTTTTTCAACTTGAACCAATAATTCAGTGCCTTCAGTAATGAGTTCACGAATATTAGAAGTTTGGCGAGGATCCGCTTTGAAATATGAGTTTGCGATTTCTCGCATAGACAAAAAGCCTTGACGCTGTGCGCCGTACTCAACAAAAACCGCCTCTAAAGATGGCTCAACGCGAGTGACATGGCCTTTATAGATATTTGATTTTTTTTGTTCACGAGTACGATTTTCTAAATCGAAATCGTAAAGACGATTACCAGTGATAAGTGCAACGCGGACTTCTTCTGCGTGGGTTGCATTAATCAACATACGTTTCATGGGTGTGACACCTAATAGTGATGCACACAAACAACTGGCCCAATATTTTTGAGCAAACATCAAATTGGCGCGATCAAGACTCAGAAGCAACTATATTTCGGATGCTCTGAAACCACTGACTGTAAATCCAGCTTGGGCTTTGATACGGTTGTTTCGATGTCAGCAATACTGCTTTAATCTTCGATCTATTGACATTTCATTCATGTCTTACATCTGTGAAATATCACTAGATCCGACATAATCAAAGTTTCCTGTACGCTTCACTGGCGGGTGAGCGGTGCATTGGATGGTGACTTTCACTGTCATTAAGCATTGAAGTCGATCCATCTGGAAGTCTTGATACGGAATGATCATCGTATCTCTGCTTAGCAGTTCCAATGCATCAACGCTTTAGCCTGAATGCGACATCAGGGAGCAAATTGTCTGATGTGGATCAGTTTACGTTTAATAACCAACAAGAGTTGGCGACATATTTTTTCTGAACAAACTGTATGTGCAGATGCACAATTAAACGCAACAGTTTGTCATTTTGCCGATATAATAAGCCTTCGGCGTCGGCATAATTCTTTAGGACCTATCCGAGCTGTTGGTGAATATCTCATCGATTTAAAATTTTATCTAAATAAAATTTTTGATTTGATGCTCACTTACGGTGGTATCCGTGCGCTGAATATATCAAACCTTGCGGCATCTGCCTATGGGCTAAGTTTAGGTTTCTTGTGAAATAACTTAGCTAAATGATCATTTTTTAATCATATTTAGCAAATCTTGGATAAATCGAGCGTATGAATTCTACACAACAATGGCAAAGTGTCACTTGGTTTGACGTGGATGAGCATCAAGACGGGCAGCGAATAGACAACTTTTTATTTACCCGATTAAAAGGTGTTCCAAAAAGTCGAATCTATCGTTTGATTCGTGAAGGACAAGTACGTGTCAATAAAAAAAGAATAAAAGCAGAAACACGGTTGCAGATTGGTGACCAGATTCGTGTTGCACCGATTCGTTATGAGCAAAAAGATGAAACGGCTGCGCCTGTGAGTGATAGCGTTGCTCAAAGCTTATTGAGCCGTGTCGTCTATGAAGATGAAGGTTTATTGGTGGTCAATAAGCCTTCCGGTATTGCAGTACATGGCGGTAGTGGTGTCGCATATGGCTTGATTGAGGCTTTACGTGCGGCGACAGGAAAAAAATATTTAGAACTGATTCATCGGATTGACCGAGACACTTCTGGCTTGGTGATGATCAGTAAAAAGCGTAGCACCTTAAAATTGCTACAAGACCTACTGCGTGAGCATAAAATTCAAAAAACCTATGCGGCGATTGTCAAAGGACAGGTCAGCTTGGATAAGCAGTTGATTGACGCACCTTTATTGCGTTATGAACTGGCTAATGGTGAACGCCGTGTGCGTGTCACCAAAGAAGGTAAGCCCAGTAAAACAGAATGGAAGGTGGCTGAGCGTTTTAAAACAGCAACTCTGGTGCATGCTTCGCCTTTGTCAGGTCGTACCCATCAAATTCGTGTACATGGTTTAAGTATTGGTCATCCACTGATTGGTGATGATAAATATGGGCACAATACAGCGTATTCAGGGCCTGAAGCGCGACGTTTGTGTTTACATGCCATGCGTTTAGAGATTCCAAATTATCCAACCATTGAAGCACCCATGCCTGAAGATATGCAGCAGTTAATTGATGAGTTGAGAAAGCAATCATGAATCAAATTGAGAACATCATCATGCGTCAAAATGTGGAGTTGGTGATTTTTGATTGGGATGGAACCTTATTTGATTCTGTTGGGCAAATTGTGGCAAGTTTGCAGCATGCTGCACAACAATTTGAACAGCCGCTGAGCAATGACGCTGCGAAAAGTATTATTGGTTTGGGTTTGCCTGAGGTCATGCAAATCTTATTTCCACAAGTGCCCCATTTACAGCAGGATATTTTGCAATGTTATGCGGATCATTATGTGGCGAACTCAAAGGGTGATGTCTGGTTTAATGGGGTGGCTGAACTACTCGCAGATTTAAAGCAACAAGGTTTAAAACTTGCTGTTGCGACGGGCAAAAGCCGTAAAGGCTTGGATCGGGTGCTTGGACAAACCAATAGCCATGATATTTTTGATATTACCCGTGCGGCGAGCGAAACAAGATCGAAACCAGATCCATTGATGTTAAAAGAAATCATTTCAGAGATGGATGTGGCTGTGGATCGCGCCATTATGGTGGGAGATACCAGTTATGATCTTGAGATGGCACAAAATCTGAATATGCCAAGAATCGGCGTCAGTTACGGTGTGCATAGTGTTGAAACGTTACAACGTTATCAACCGCTTACGATTGCGGATAATGTGCAACAATTGCATGGTTATTTGCAAGGGATGATACAATCGACGGCACTCTCAGAGAGTTAAGTGGTTTAAGCATTACACCAAGGTGGGGGAGTATGCTCTCCCATCAGAAAATAATAACAAAGCAATAGGGAAGCCATGAGTCGCTCAATTCGTTTGCTCAATCTTTTGCAATTATTAAGAGAATATCGATATCCAGTAACAGCAAAGGTACTGGCGGAACGTTTACGGATCAGTCAGCGTAGTGTTTATCGTGATATTGAGAGTTTGCGAGAGCAAGGGGTAAATATTGATGCTGCTGCGGGTCTAGGTTTTCAACTTAAAGAAAATTTCTTACTTCCACCGATGACATTAAATGAAACCGAAATTGAAGCTATTTTCTTGGCATTAAACTGGTTAAGTGAGATTCCTGATCAAGCCCTAAAATCAGCATCAACTTCTGTATTGGCAAAACTGAATGCGGTACTACCCACGCATTGTCAGCATCTACTAGAACAAACCACGCTAAGATCAATTCAAACATGGTTACCTGTAGATGAGCAGTTGGTCGAGCAGGTTCGAATTGCGATTCGTCAACAAGTCAAAATCATGGTTGATTATGTCGATGAGCAGCAACGAGTCAGTTCAAGAGTATTGTGGCCATTTGCATTAGGATATTTTAATGATCGTATCGTTTTAGCAGCATGGTGTGAACTGCGTAATGGCTTTCGACATTTCAGAATAGATCGCATACAGCAATTGAGTTTAAGCCAAGAATTATATCCTCATTTTAAACAACAACTTTTCCAACAATGGTGGATACAAGAAGTTTGCCATTCGACTACTGACAAAAACTGACAATCACAAGTATTAAATTTAAATAAGACCAAATAAACAAGGAAATATCAAAATGGCTCTAAAACTATATACAAATTCTTTTTCACGTGGTGTTGTTGTCGATTGGTTGTTAATCGAACTGGGTATTGAATGTGAACGCATTGAAGTTGCTTTTGATACGGAAATGAAAACACCTGAATATTTAAAAATTAATCCTTTTGGGAAAGTACCTGTTCTAGTTGATGATGATGTGGTGATCTATGAGTTGGGGGCTATTTGCGCTTATTTGACCGATAAGTTTGCAGAGAAAGGCTTAGCGCCAGCGTTAAATGATCCGCAACGTGGTGTTTATTATCGTTGGTTATTCTTCATTTCTGGACCATGGGAAGCTGCTGCAACCGACCGTATGCTTGGTGTAGGGGTGAATCCTGAACAGAAGTCTTCAGTTGGCTATGGCGACTATGATGATGCTTATAATGCCTTTGTGATTGGCGTGGGTGAAGCCGCACCTTATTTATGTGGTGAGCAGTTTACAACGGCGGATGTGTTGGTGGCAGCTATGTTATTTTGGCAACTGAAAATGGAAGAAATACAACCTCATCCAGCAATAGCGCGTTATTTGGATCATGTGAGTAAGCGCCCTAGTTATGAGAAATTTGCTGAATTTTTTAGTCATGCTGGTTAAGGATATAGAATTGTTAGAAACAGTCGCTTGATGCGGCTGTTTTTTTATGTGGTAAGGAAATTCGTGAAAATGCCCGTGTATATCATCTGGAATAAAATCAACCACCAAACCGTATGATAACGACGTGAAAATGGTATTGACTCGGTCAAAGAAAATCAGCATAACTAACAGCTTATGTTAGGATCAGAGCATCATTAAATTTTCTGAGATTGATACTTTTTGTATATGAGAAAAGCTTGGATTGACTTGATACTTAAAGCCTAAAGATCGAAATATTCCTATTATCCCATGCGATTGGATTTCACCATAGAAGACGTACATGAAAGATAAGCCGACATTAACCTATCAATTGCCGACACAATCTTGCTTGAGCCATACATGGATGAAGCCTCCATTTCCGCATGAGGCATCTGAGCATAGTGGTCTTGATCGTTTCTACAATCTAGAGCGTCCTTTGTCACCACTAGGTCGTAAAGGCTTGGTGAAATGGCTTGCCACACGGAAGTCCTTTACATGGCAGGTTGATCGTGCTCATGAGTTGAATCAGCGTAATCAAATTTTGGAGTTTCCCCAAAACCGTCCGCATGCAGATCTGAATGATTGGCAAATATGGTTTGTGGGGCATGCGACTGTTTTGATCCAAATAGGTCCGTATAACTTTTTAACAGATCCTGTTTGGAGTGAATATGCAAGTCCGCGGCAAGGACGTGGCCCTCAGCGTGCGTGTACAGCTGGAATTGCTTTAGAGCATCTGCCTTATATTCATGGTGTGCTATTGAGCCATAATCATTATGATCATCTTGATTTGGCGACTTTAGAATGGCTTCATCAGAAGTTTGAAATGCCGATCTATACGGGTTTAGGCAATGGTTATTATATGCCTGAACATTTGCATGTGATTGAAATGGATTGGTGGCAAGAAATTCCATTTCATGATGAATTGAAAATTGCGTATACACCTGCACAGCATGCCTCTGGGCGTGGATTGAGAGATCAGAATCGCGCATTGTGGGGCGGATTTTCGTTGCTCGCAAAAACAGGACATTGTTTTTTTGCTGGTGATACAGGATATGCTGGGCACTTTAAACAGATTCATGAGCGTTATGGTGATGCGAGAGTGGCATTGTTACCTATAGGCGCTTATGAGCCTCGTCATTTGATGCGTTATGTTCATATGAATCCACAAGATGCATTCCATGCACATTTAGACTTACATGCCCATCGCTCTCTCGCAATACATTATCGAACTTTTCAGCTGACGGATGAAGATCGTGATGCACCAGAACAAGAGCTGATGCATGAGATGAAAGCATCCTCAAAATTAGTGAGTCCATTTTATTGTATTCGTGAAGGGCATTTTATTCGAGCTTGATCTCTTGTAGAGCATCAATACACCACAATGCAATAATTGAAAGGCTAATCAGTCCGAGATTCATGACGACAGGATTAAATGCTTGATAGATTTTATTTGGGTAAATCAATAAAACGAAAATAAATAACCCAATCAAACTGATAATATTTAACCTGTGTAAATATCGATGTGTAAATAATAAAAACATAAAACCGAAGCTAATTTCAGCGATCCCCGAAAGTGAAATTACCCAGAAGATATACTCTGAAGCTAAGCCCATGTATTGCCAAAAGTATTGTTCATCCTCTACTTTAAAAATTAATTTTGGAAATAAACCCTGATAAATCCATAGCAAGCCAATCATGACCTGACTTAACTTCAAAATATGTTGATGGGTTTGGATTAAGGTATTCATGAAACCATATCATTAGTTAAAAAATGGGCCGCGATTTCAGGTGTCATTCTGTAGCATTGTTCAGTTTTACCAAAAAGACGATAGCGGTTGAGGGCAACACGTCGGTATCCAAAATCTCGGATCACTTTGGGAATAAATTGAGTGTACTTAAGTGTTGAATATGGAAATGATAAGTGCTTAATAATTCTGATAAATGCAGTTGATTCAGTATATAGTTTTCCACGCTCCACTAATACCATTGTTTCAAAATGATCAGTAGGAAGTTGATACATCGTTAAAATACGTTGACCTATTGGTGACTGAACTGATGCTAACTTGAATTGAAGTTGAGGATCATTTTTCACCATGAAATCCGCCCATGCAGAACATAGTACACAATGAGCATCAAACAAGATGATGTTACTGTCTTGGATTATATGATTGAGTGAAGTCGTCATTGTTATTATTTTCCACTTTGTACACGACAAAAAAAGATAACTCATTGAAATAATGGCATAATACTTGTTTTCTGACGACGAATATGATGACACATTTCAATGAGTTACATCTCATCTTAAACAAATATCTAAAGTGGAACAAGTCACATGCAAAATGTTTTACACTGATTATGCTTGCATTAATTGTAAAACAGACATGTAATCTTTCTTCTGCATCTAAAGCCTTACCCATCAAGTGCTTACCACAATCATTTTATCGACGTATACAACGCTTCTTTGCAGATCAGTATTTCGATTATCGTCAAATTTCTCAGTTAATTTTCAATATATTTTCATTCGATAAAGTCCAATTAACTTTGGATAGAACTAATTGGAAATGGGGAAAACGAGATATTAATATCTTGATGTTAGCCATCGTCTATCGTGGAATAGCGATACCTATTGTTTGGACATTGCTCAATAAACGTGGAAATTCAGATACAAAAGAGCGTATTGCTTTGATTCAACGCTTTATCTCCATTTTTGGTAAAGATCGTATTGTGAATGTGTTTGCAGACAGAGAATTTATCGGTGAGAAATGGTTTACATGGTTAATTGAAAATGACATTAACTTCTGTATACGTGTTAAAAAAACTTTATTGTGACCAATCACTTAGCCAAGAATCATAAAATTAGTGATTTATTTCGTCATCTTCAAGTTGGTCAAACTGAATGTCGTAAACGACGTATTTGGGTTGGTCGAGTGAAACTGTATATTAGTGCGCTACGATTAGAAGATGGAGAGCTTTTACTTGTTGTTTCTCCTATGTTTAATGCTTCTGCTATTCGTGATTATGCATTACGCTGGGAAATCGAAACGTTATTTAGTTGTCTCAAAGGACGTGGATTCAATCTTGAAAATACTCGTTTAACAGACCCTAGACGAGTCAAGAAATTGATAGCAGTGCTAGCTATCGGTTTCTGTTGGTGCTATTTAACAGGTGAATGGCAACATGATCGGAAAAAAGCGATAAAAATAAAGAAGCATGGACGACTTTCAGTAAGTTTATTTCGCTACGGTTTGGACTATGTTCAAATGGCTATTCTACGTTTGATTGGTTTTGGAAAAAAAGAAGAATTTAAGAAAGTGCTAGCAATTTTAAGAAAGAAAAAGCCTGATAGGACAAGGATCCTATGAAATTTGTCGTGTACAGAGTATTTTCCAGATTCATTGTTGTGATCATAGTTCAAAATCCAGCATAAAAAAATGAAGAACCATAAAAGGTTCTTCATTTCTCCATTTTAAGAGGATTTAAGCAAGATCAAAACGATCTGCATTCATCACTTTGACCCAAGTTTTCACAAAGTCTTTGACGAATTTCTCTTTGTTATCATCTTGAGCATATACTTCTGCATAAGCACGTAGAATTGAATTTGAACCAAAAACTAAATCCACACGGCTTGCTGTCCATTTAACTACACCGCTGTCACGTTCGACGATGTCATAACTATTGCGGCCTGTTGGCTTCCAGTTAAATTTCATGTCAGTGAGATTCACAAAGAAATCGTTACTAAGTACGCCAACACGATCCGTCAAGACACCTTGCGGGTTGTTACCATAGTTCGCACCGAGTACACGTAGGCCACCAACCAATACTGTCATTTCCGGTGCAGTAAGTCCCATGAGTTGTGCTCGATCTAATAGCAACTCTTCTGGCATTGTTGCATAGTGTTGCTTCTGCCAGTTACGGAAACCATCATGTAACGGTTCTAATGGTTCAAATGAGTAAACATCAGTTTGTTCTGCGGTTGCATCACCACGACCTGGGGCAAATGGTACAGTGATCTGTACACCTGCTTTATGCGCAGCTTGTTCTACGGCAGCCGTACCTCCAAGTACGATTAAATCAGCAATACTGACTTTTTTGCTGAAACTTGCTTGGATTGACTCCAATACACTTAACACACGTTGTAAACGCTCAGGTTCATTGCCAACCCAGTCTTTTTGAGGTGCTAAACGGATACGGGCACCGTTGGCTCCACCGCGGAAATCTGAACCACGATAAGTACGTGCACTGTCCCAAGCAGTTGTAATTAAATCTGAGCTAGATAAACCACTTGCAAGTAACTTCGCTTTAAGCTCTGCAATTTCGCTATCTGTCAAAGTATAGTCAACAGTTGGAATTGGATCTTGCCAAATTAAATCTTCTTGAGGAACATCTGGACCTAGATAACGGCTCTTTGGCCCCATGTCACGATGGGTCAACTTAAACCATGCGCGCGAGAATACTTCCGCTAAATAAGCTGGATCACGATAAAAACGTTCTGAAATTTTACGATATTCAGGATCGATTTTGAGTGCCATGTCGGCATCGGTCATGATCGGATTACGACGGACATTTGGGTTGTGGGCATCGACAGGCTTATCTTCTTCTTTAATGTTAATGGGCTCCCACTGATGAGCACCTGCTGGGCTCTTGCGCAACTCCCAATCATAAGTGAAAAGTAGATAGAAAAATTCGTTATCCCATCGAGTTGGGTGAGTGGTCCAAGCGCCTTCGATACCACTGACCATAGTGTTTTCAGCATTGCCCGTTCCTTCAGAGTTATGCCAACCTAAACCTTGGAATTCAACATCTGCACCTTCAACGTCAGCACCTAAATTCTCTGCTTTACCATTTCCGTGTGCTTTACCGACAGTATGACCACCTGCAGTTAATGCGACAGTTTCTTCATCATCCATTCCCATTCGATCAAATGTGGTACGCATATCTTGAGCTGTGCGTAAAGGATCAGGTACACCATCAACGCCTTCAGGGTTGACATAAATGAGGCCCATTTGAACTGCCGCAAGCGGATTTTCTAAAGATTCACGGTCTTGATCATTGTCATAACGGTTTTTGGTTGCATCTAACCATTTTTTTTCGCTACCCCAGTACACATCTTTTTCGGGTGCCCAAATGTCGACACGACCGCCAGCAAAACCAAATGTTTTCAGTCCTGCAACCTCATAAGCGACTGTACCTGCAAGCACAATTAAATCGCCCCATGAAATTTTATTGCCATACTTTCTTTTGATTGGCCAAAGCAGACGACGGCCTTTATCGGTATTGACGTTATCAGGCCAGCTATTTAGAGGTGCAAAACGTTGGTTACCAGTATTTGCGCCACCACGCCCGTCCTGTTTACGGTAGCTACCGGCAAGGTGCCATGCTGTACGCACCATCATACCAACATAACTGCCCCAATCGGCAGGCCACCAGTCTTGGCTCGTATTGATGAGTTCTCGTAAATCTTGCTTGACGGCTTCTAAATCAAGTTCTGAAAAAGCTTTTGCGTAATCAAAATCAGGATCCATTGGATCAGTTTTTTTATCATGTTGATGTAAAATATCGAGATTTAAGGCATTTGGCCACCAAGCCATGGGGCCGCCTTGCATTTCTGTATTGCCGCCGTGGAGAACAGGGCATTGTCCTGATGTCGTATTGATTTGTGATTTATCGTTCTGGCTCATGATTCTTCTCCATCGAGATAACGCCTGAGTAACGTAATCTCGACTATTGGACCGTTCAAAGATATGAATGTGTAACCGCCGCATTGACAAAATCGGTATCGAAATCTCAGATGCCTAAATTGATGTGCAATGACTAAGTTCGCATCCTTTGTATTTTTACTCTAGGTTGATGACGTTTTTTTTTCCAATGGATTAAAGTTGATGTCTTAAGTGCTTTATTCGATTGAAACTGTTTAAAGCTTAAACAGGAATAGGATATTTGTGGATGTGAAAATTGTTAAAAATGATAAAAAATGTTGAAAAATAAAAAGCTTAATTCATTTTTAATTTTTTATATAAAAAGTCGTTGTAATGATTAATGACCTAACTAAAAATAGATGAAATCGGTAAAAAAGCATGAAATAGACCTGTTGCAGTTATGTAAAAATAGTGAATTTATGCATATTTTTCTACACTTATTTTAATAAAGAGGCTCATTTAAGTTTCTCAATGAAATGCTAGGTAGGAGATATGTAAGTCACAAGAATTTGCAGGTTTACTATGATATTTTTGATTTTATCTTTTGAGGAGATTAAAAAATAATGAAAGCATTCGCAATAGGACTCGGTCTATCATTAACAGCACTTGCAGGTTGTACATCTATGCCTGAAACAGATGGAGGTAAAGCAAACTCATTACAATCACTCAGTGTTGAGTTTGTGGGGCAAGGAACTTATGGCGTCTCGCCACAGCAAGGTACGGCAAGTTTGTATGCAGTAGATAGTCGTATGGCTGATGTGCCAGCAACGTTGATTCAGCAAAAGAAAATTCAAGTTTCTCAGATTCCTTTTACTGTGGATTTTACAATTCCAGCAGATCATAAAAAGCTGATTCAACCAGCGGTTCGAGCGGATGCTGAAATTACGTATTATGTGACATGGGAATCTGATCGTAAAAATCTTGCAGCTAAAGATACGATTGTGATTGACTATGATCGTCAATTTCCTCGTGTAAGCTTAAATCAAGGTAAGCAGCAAGTTTATCTTCGTGCTGCAAAATAATTATATTGATAAAGGGGACTCTGTCTGAACAGCATCCCCTTTGATGATGTTGCGTTTAGGCGCCGACTAAACGATTCGATTTGACCATATCAGCTAAACCATGTGTTCTGAAATAGTGTTCTAACCAACTTTTAATGACTAAAGGGTTATTCATTTGCAGAACGTCATCCAGTAGACGCTTCGCGTCACTCATTGGGACATGGCAAATCGCTTTACGTACTCTTAAAATATTACTTGAACTCATTGACAGTGTGTCAAAGCCCATTGCAATTAATAAAATAGCGGTTAATGGGTCACCTGCCATTTCTCCACAGACACTCACTGGTTTTTGGTGTGCCTGACAGTCGAGTGCTAAACGCTTTAATGCTCTGAGGACTGATGGGTGATAATGTGAATAAACGTTGGCAACATGAGGATTGTTACGATCAACAGCGAGTAAATATTGAGTTAAATCGTTTGAACCCACAGAGAAAAAATCGACTAATTCTGCAAACTCATCAATTTGAAAGAGTACACTTGGGACTTCAACCATAATCCCAATTTTAGGTTTATTGATTTTGACTTGTTCTTCTTCTTGAACTGCAATCCAGTCACGTTCCAATAAATACAGAACTTCCTCAACCTCACTGACACTGGTCACCATCGGCAAGAGGATGTGTAGATTGTTTAGACCAATACTTGCCTTTAGCATTGCCCGAATTTGAGCTGAGAAAATTTCTGGGTGGTCGAGTGTAAAACGCAGACCACGCCAACCTAAAGCGGAGTTTTCTTCTTCAATGCTAAAGTATGGTAGGTCCTTATCTGCACCAATGTCGAGAGTTCGCATGGTGACAGGCTTATTGGCAAAATGGCTGAGCTGTTGACGATATATTGCTCGTTGCTCTTCTTCACCAGGAAAGCGATCACGGAGCATGAACGGGATTTCACTACGGTATAAACCAACGCCTTTTGCACCACGTTGCACGCCACGAACTACATCAATCATTAAACCCGTATTTACAAATAGCGGAATCGCAACGCCATCTGGGGTAATCGCATCTTTGGTTTCGTATTGTTTTAAATCTTTCGCAATTTGTTCTTCTTCTTTTTGGACTTCTTTATAGCGTTGACGTAAACGTCGTGGTGGATTAACGAAGATACGTCCTTGATAAGCATCGACAATCATCTCAATGTCATCAAGTGTTGTAATCGGTAATTCAGTCACCCCGACAACGGTTGGAATACCCAACGCACGTGCAACAATCACCATATGTGAATTGGCAGCACCTTCTGAGGTTACAATCGCCGCTATATTGTCAACAGGTAGTTCAACTAATGCAGCAGTACTGATTTCTTCGCCGATCAGGATACTATCTGGACTCAACTCTCGATGACTTGTATCGTTTTCTTGTAAACAAGCGAGGATTCGACGGCCTAGATCTTTTAGATCAGATACGCGTTCACGCAAATAATCATCTTCCATTTGTGCAAATAGAGCAGAGTGCTTGTCGATGACTTTTCGTACGGCACCTTGTGCCCAGCTACCATCACGAATATGATCTTTGATCTCACTTGGAAGTGCATTTTCATCTAGCATTCGTAAGAACACACTAAACAGTGCTCGTTCTTCCGACATCAATGAATCTTGCATCTTTTCATCAAGTGATTGGATTTCTGCGCGAACAGCAACGATTGCTTGATCCAAGAGTTCCAGCTCTTCACTGATATCATCAGCCTCACGATCTGGAATCGCAGTGAGATCTGCGGGTGGATACAATACGATAGCACGTCCTAAGGCAATTCCCCCAGCACCTGATACGCCTTGAAAGGTTTTGTAGCTAGGTCCATTACTTGGTTTACGGAATACATCAATATTTCCCACCGCATGCGCATGGGCAATAACACCTGAGAGCTGTGCACAAAGCGTAACGAGAAAAGATTCAGCCGCTTCACTAAAGTCTTGGGGCTCTTTCTTTTGTACAACGAGAACGCCCATTACCTTACGACGGTACATGACGGGAACGCCGAGGAAGGAGTTAAATAACTCTTCACCTGTTTCGGGTAAATAAGCAAAACGATCATGTTTCGGTGCATTGTCTAGGTTGACGATTTCTTCGCGTTGACCGACTAAGCCAACAAGTCCTTCACCTACATTTAATGCAACTTGACCAACAGATTCTGGATTTAGACCTTTAGAGGCCATTAGAACATAACGTTTATTACGCTCATCCAGTAAATAAATCGAGCACACATCCACATCCATTGCTTCTGCAACATGGTTGACCATAATGTCCAAAGAATCATGCAAACTGACGGACGCATTAATTTCTTGGACAATGCGTCTAAGGGTGTCGAGTTGCATGTTTGACATGGATGTTTACTCCAATTTATAAATCGTTATTGCTTAGTTATAACAGCTCTCTTGTCAAAAATCATTGCTTAAAGTAATGATTTATTAACGTTTAACGCTGAGGTAATTGTAAACACAACTCCATCATGGCCTTGCGGTAAACATCACGTTTGAAGTTGACCACTTGACCCAAAGGATACCAATAACTCACCCATTGCCATTCGTCGAATTCGGGTGGGTCAGAGAGGTTTAACTGAATATGATGTGGCGATGCCGTCAGCTTCAGTAAAAACCACTTTTGCTTTTGTCCAATACATACCGGATCTGAATCTGACCGAATGTACCGATGTGGCAAACGATAACGCAGCCAACCTTTTGTTTGCGCTATAATTTGGACGTGTTCGGGCAATAAACCGACTTCTTCTCTCAGTTCACGATAAAGTGCCTGTTCAGGGGTTTCTCCAAACTGGATTCCTCCTTGTGGAAATTGCCAAGCATTGTGACCAATGCGTTTTGCCCATAAGACGTGTCCGTCATCGTTTGCCAAAATGATCCCGACGTTGGGTCGGAAACCTTCTGAGTCGATCATTTGGCTACCTAAATTTTGTCTATATCGTTGACTTTGATCTCGGGGACAGTCACGCTTGCACGTCCAACTCGTAAAAGATCAAAGTAAAATGTTTAAAATTGCTATGATCTTAACGAATTTTTAGTGACTTACGGAAATAGATTTACGTTTTTTTTCTTTAATTTGCATTTAAATGAGCATTTATATGAAATTGGCTTTGTTTGATTTAGATCACACCCTGTTAAATACCGATTCTGACCATTCGTGGGGTGAATTTTTGGTCAATGAAGGTTTAGTTGATCCAGTTCATCATCGTCAAATGAACGATAAATTTTATGAAGATTACAAAGCAGGGCAACTGGATCCGATTGCTTATAACGAGTTTGTTTTTGAGTTTTTAACTAAGCATGACAATAACTACTTAACTGATCTTCATCAGTTGTTTATGCAAAAAGTTATTCGCCCTAAAATGCGCCCCAAAGGTTTTGATGCCATTAAAAAACATCAAGATCTGGGACATGCGATTGTGGGAATTACCGCGACCAGTGACTTTATTACGGCACCAATTTTCCGTGAATTTGGTATTACTGAAATTATTGCGACCAATGCAGAAATAACCGACGGCAAATACACCGGCAAGGTGACTGGAATTCCATGTTATCAAAAAGGAAAGCTTGCGCGTTTAGATCAATGGTTAGCAGGACGTACGGTGAGTGAGTCTTGGGCCTATTCCGATTCAATCAACGATCGGTTCTTACTTGAATATGCGACCCATGCCATTGCGGTAAATCCAGATGATCGTTTGGAAAAACTTGCACAAGAACAACAATGGGACATTCAGGACTGGTCAATTTAAGTCATCATTTGGATCAGTTCCTCAGCCGCTTTAGATTGAATTCGTGCTGGATGCCAAACCATGCCTAGCTGACGATTCATGTTTAGGTTTAAATCTAAGCGGGTGAGCTCATGATTGAGTAGAGTTTTTGGCAAGACTGACCAACCTAAACCGATCGAAACCAGCATTCTGATGGACTCTAAAGGATTATTGCTCATGGTAATTCTGGGCTTTAATCCTTTTTTCTCAAACTCAGCCAACGTGATTTGGCTGGTATAGGTATGTGCCGCAGGTAATAAGCTCGGATAGGCAATCAAATCCTCAAGTTGAAGATCATGTTGTTGAGCCAGTGGATGAAATGGTGCGGAGACGAAAACCAAAGGATCTTCCCAGATCGTGACATAATTAAGACGATCATCGCCGACAGGCGGCAAGGTCAGAAATGCCAGCTCCAACTCTCCAGCCAGTACTTGTTCATGAGCCTGTTCAGAATCAACAAAATGAACATCTAAAGTGACTTTGGGATAATGTTGCACAAACTTTTTTAATGGTTCGGCAAGATGATGCAGGCCAATATGATGGCTGGTACCGATCTTGAGGCGACCCTGAACTTGGGCTTGCTCATGGCTCAATGTATGATGAATCTCACCGAGTTCGTTTAACCATGTTTTGACTTTGGGTAATAATGAGTGAGCAGCATGAGTAGGCTGAATTCCTCGACCAGCCGATTCAAATAGTTTGACGCCAAAATAATCCTCTAAACTATGAATTCGTTTAGTGACCGCTGGTTGAGTAATGAAAAGCTGTTCAGCAGCAATTGAAATTGAACTTGTTTCCATAACTTTAACAAACGCTTCAAAGGCGGCAAGATTCATAATTTAGGCTCGAAAATCATTAAAATTTAGATGTTTATTTTTGATGGCTATGCATATACAGCAAACTATTTTAGGCAAAAGCGGTGAACGAAGATAGTTTAAGCTATATATGTATAATTAAAAGTTAGGCTTTTTGTTCTGTTTTATTCCAAATTTTTTCATGGAAGAAATAGGCAAATGCTTGTACGGTTGGTTCAAGTAAACTCAAAGTTACCGCCATGATGAGATTTCCTGTGACTACATAAGCGACCAACATGGCCACTGTGATATGCATGAAGTAGTAGCTTAAGGTTTTTTTTAAAGTTCGCTGATTTTTAATCACAAACTGTTGGATATTAGCCATGTTGCCACCGTCTTGTTAAACCAGATTTATATAAATAATAATCATTATCATTAAAAATGTAAAAAAGAAATTTCAATTGCTGATGATTGAATTTATGAATCGTGGTTGAAGAGAATATTATTATAAAAAAGAAATCATTCCAAAAAGTTTGTTAATTTATAAAAACGATAAATTAGATTTATGTGAAAGCATTGCTATAATCATTTTAAGATTTAGATACCCAGTCCTATGACAAGCACGATGGAGAGCGATGACATGGCAGGCAAGACATTGTATGACAAATTATGGGATGACCATTTAGTCACTGAGCGTGATGATGGATCGTGTTTAATTTACATTGATCGTCATTTATTACATGAAGTGACTAGTCCACAAGCATTTGAGGGTTTACAGCTTGCAGGACGTCAACCATGGCGTTTAAGTGCCAATGTCGCAACACCTGACCACAATGTACCGACCTCTAAAAAAGAGCGTGAACAAGGCATTGCAGGGATTGAAGATGATACTTCTCGTATCCAAGTTCAAACCTTAGATGATAACTGTAAGACCTTTAATATCGTTGAATTTGGTATTAATGATATCCGTCAAGGGATCGCGCATGTGGTTGGACCAGAACAAGGTTTAACATTACCTGGGATGACGGTGGTATGTGGTGATTCGCATACGGCAACGCATGGTGCTTTCGGTTGTTTAGCGCATGGTATTGGGACATCTGAAGTTGAGCATGTATTAGCGACACAATGCTTGGTACAGAAAAAATCGAAGAATATGCTTGTTCGCGTTGATGGTGTCTTAGGCAAAGGTGTGACATCGAAAGATGTGGTTTTAGCCATCATTGGTAAAATCGGTACAGCGGGTGGCACAGGCTATGCCATCGAATTTGGTGGACAAGTGTTCCGTGATATGTCGATTGAAGGTCGTATGACGGTTTGTAATATGGCGATCGAGGCTGGCGCACGCGTTGGTATGGTTGCTGTCGATGATAAAACTATTGCTTATGTGAAAGATCGTAATTATGCACCTAAAGGTGAACAGTGGGATCAAGCAGTAGAATATTGGAATACGTTACATTCGGATGAAGATGCTGAGTTTGATGCAGTCGTGGTGTTAAATGGTGCCGAGATTGAACCACAAGTATCATGGGGAACTTCTCCAGAAATGGTGATTCCTGTTTCACAGGCTGTTCCGACATTAGAACAAGCCAAAGATGATGTACAACGCAATGACTGGACACGCGCATACCAATATATGGGCTTAAATGCAGGTCAAGCTTTGGCAGATATCCAATTAGATCGAGTGTTTATTGGTTCTTGTACAAACTCACGTATCGAAGATATTCGTGCGGCTGCTGAAGTTGTCAAAGGTCGTAAAGTTGCTGCTAGCATTAAACAGGCGATGATTGTTCCGGGGTCGGGCTTAGTTAAACAACAAGCAGAACAAGAAGGTTTAGATCAGATTTTCTTGGAAGCCGGTTTTGAATGGCGTGAACCAGGTTGCTCAATGTGCTTAGCGATGAATGCTGATAAATTGCAACCAGGTGAGCATTGTGCATCGACTTCAAATCGTAATTTTGAAGGTCGTCAAGGTAATGGCGGACGTACACATTTGGTTAGTCCAGCAATGGCAGCAGCGGCAGCAATTGCAGGTCATTTTGTTGATGTTCGTTCATTCTAAAGGAGCTAAACCATGGAAAAATACACTGTAGAACAAGGTATTGTTGCACCTTTAGATCGTGCCAATGTCGATACAGACTTAATTATCCCAAAACAGTTTTTGAAATCAATTAAGCGTACTGGCTTTGGCGACAACTTATTTGATGAATTGCGTTATTTGGATGAAGGTTATTTAGGGCAGGATATTAGTAAGCGTCCGAAAAATCCAGATTTCGTTTTAAATAAACCACGTTATCAAGGTTCAACGATTTTATTGGCACGTACCAACTTCGGTTGTGGTTCAAGTCGGGAACATGCACCTTGGGCGTTAAACGAGTATGGTTTCCGTACTGTGATTGCGCCAAGCTTTGCAGATATTTTCTTTAACAACTGTTTTAAAAACGGTATGTTACCTGTGATCTTGTCTGAAGAGATTGTTGATCAATTATTTAAAGAATGTGCTGAAGTCGAAGGCTATCAACTCACCATTGATTTGGAGGCACAAGAAGTGCGTACGCCAAAAGGTGATGCATTCAAATTTGAAGTTGATCCATTCCGTAAACATTGTTTATTGAATGGTTTGGACGATATTGGTTTAACTTTGCAGGTTGCTGATGAGATTCATGCATATGAAGCTAAAGCAAAACAAGCGCGTCCTTGGGTATTTGCCGAAATCAAAGCCTAATTGTTTGAATACATTTTGAACATAGACATAGCATAGCGATACAACTCTTGCTAACATGCAAACAAAGATTATTTTGCTTGCATGTTGCTATGACATGAGGACTGGGCCTGAACAATGAGAAGGATATTGGCACGCAATATTTTGTTGTGTTTATCTGTTGGAACAATTTTAGCTGGATGTCAAAACACAACTAATGTGGTTGATCAAGTTCGTATTGCTCAAAATACACTAGAGCAAAAAGCGAATAATGCAACCTTACATTGTTCAGGCGTAGAGAATTGTGAGTTTGCTCGAATTAATGATATTGAGGTCATTAATGCATCGTCACATCGTATAAGTCGACAGGCGATGGAACGTGGCATTGTCAGATTACAGGGTTCTGTATTCAGCCGAAAACAGCAAGTTTATCTCAGTGTTCCCGCGAAAGAATATGAAATCGTGATCCGTTTCTATCCGATTTCTCTTGATCGTGCGGAAACCTTTCATGTCATTCATGAGTTTAAACCGTATTTACGCTATACCTTCAAAATGTATCGTGATCGCACTTCTCGTTCAGGTAGCTTACTAACCGTTTCTGCACCTGATCCTTTATGTGTTGATTTACAGCAAGAGCAACAAACAATTCGCCGTTTTTGCAGATCTTATGATGTCAGCAAAGGCTTAGGTGAATTTATTGAAAAAAAGATTTAATTCGCTTGCAGTGAGAACTGCGCATATCAAACTGGAAAAATAGATGTCTAAACATATTTTAATTTTAGCGGGTGATGGCATTGGTCCTGAGATTGTTGGCGCTGCTGAAAAAGTACTAACTAAGGTCAATGATAAATTTAATTTAGGTTTGACATGGGAGCATGGTTTACTCGGTGGCTCAGCGATTGATAAACACGGTGAACCTTATCCAGCCATCACGAGCGAACAAGCCAAAAAAGCTGATGCAATTTTATTGGGTGCAGTGGGTGGACCGAAGTGGGATACCATTGAGCGTTCGATCCGTCCTGAGCGTGGACTATTAAAAATTCGTAGTGAACTCAATCTATTTGCAAATCTACGTCCAGCAATTTTATATCCACAATTGGCTGATGCTTCGAGCCTTAAACCAGAAATTGTTGCGGGTTTAGATATTTTGATTGTTCGTGAATTAACGGGTGGGATCTATTTCGGTCAACCACGTGGTATTCGTGAACTCGAAAATGGTGAGAAACAAGGCTATAACACGGACGTTTATTCAGAAAGTGAAATCAAGCGTATCGCAAAAGTAGCATTTGAACTTGCAGGATTGCGTGGCGGAAAAGTTTGCTCAGTGGATAAGGCCAATGTGCTCGAAGTGACTGAGTTGTGGAAGCAAACTGTTACTGATTTACAGCAAGCACAATATTCAAATATTCAGTTATCACACATGTATGTTGACAATGCTGCGATGCAATTGGTACGCGCGCCTAAACAGTTTGATGTGATTGTGACTGGTAATCTATTCGGTGATATTTTATCGGATGAAGCGGCGATGTTAACGGGTTCAATTGGTATGTTACCTTCTGCATCGTTGGATGAGAATGGCAAGGGAATGTATGAGCCTTGTCATGGTTCTGCGCCAGATATCGCAGGTCAAAATGTCGCAAACCCGCTTGCAACCATTCTCTCTGTAGCGATGATGTTGCGTTATACTTTCCGTGAAGAGGCTGCTGCTAAAGCAATTGAAGATGCTGTTGGTCAAGTATTGGATCAAGGTTTCCGTACAGCTGACATTATGTCAGAAGGTATGAGCAAAGTAGGTACCGATGCGATGGGTGAGGCGGTAGTTTCTGCACTCAACTAAATGCTTATAAATAAAAAAACGCAGCTAAGGCTGCGTTTTTTTATTTGGGATATCGCTTTAGCAAGCTTTGCCTTCATAGCGAATTGAGCGCGCAATTTGTTGCTGATCGAGCTCAAAAATAATATGGCAGTAAAAATTGACATCATAAGACTGTTGTCGGGTAGAGGCTGAGTTTAATCGCACTGAACCTCCCATATTCGGCCCTGAACCACTTATAGACTCGGCAATGGGTATAGGAATGTTAATTGGTCGCAAAACCGTATACGTCAAGGTATTTGTTGTCATTTGAGGATGTTTAAGCGTTTGAAAGCCTAAGTCATTCAAGTTGAGATTCTGTTGAATGTTCTGAGCAGATTGCCCGATGTAAGGTTGGAGATAGTCTTGTAATTGAATAGACTGCCATTTGGGTGTTGCACAGCCTTGCAATAGTAATGCGAAGAAAATAATAAAAAATTTATAATGCATTGCGACTATTTCCTTATTTTTGGAATAAATAATTTTTTATATTTGATCGAAGAATATGAGATGCGTATACAAATCTATCGGTTCTGGAGACGATATTATATTACAGTGATAATTACTATTGCTCTAAACAACTAAGTGAGTGTTAGATCATTAAATAGCGTATTCGCTTATAGCTTATAAAAAAAGCCACATGAGTTGTGGCTTTTTTGCATTCACGAATTCTTAGCGCGCACGATAAGTAATACGACCCTTTGTTAAATCATAAGGTGTCATTTCAACTTTTACGCTGTCGCCTGTCAAAATACGGATATAGTGTTTACGCATTTTACCAGAAATGTGAGCAATAACTTCGTGACCGTTTTCTAAACGTACACGGAACATAGTATTAGGAAGCGTTTCGGTGACAACGCCTTCGAACTCGATGAGTTCCTCTTTATTGGCCATGGCCTACCTGATGATCAAATTGGAAAGGCGCAAATTATAGTCAATTTATTTAAAATTTACAAGATGAAGTCACGATAAGGCAGCCAGATATTAGCCGAAAGAAATTGTTAGACAATTCTTAAAATTTTTTTTACAAAAGAAGCAGAATATTGTTGTCAGTTTGGTCAATCAACGTTAATCTAAATTTATTGTTCATTGTCACAATAACGTACTTACAGGGAAGGGCACTGCGTGGGTCAGCTAACAGATGCATCAGTTGTATTGCGCTTTGGTTATCAGGCAATTCGTAAAGCAGGATTACCGACTGAAGAGATTTTAACCAAGGCTGGAGTGGCTCTCAATCAAGTTGATACCAATGCACGAACGCCATTAAGTGCACAGAATGCATTTTGGATCGCTGCACAAGAAGTAAGTAACGATCCTGATATTGGGCTACATCTTGGTGAGCATTTGCCTTTGTATCGAGGGCAAGTCATTGAACATTTGTTTATTAGTAGCGAAACTTTTGGTGAGGGGCTAAAGCGTGCTTTGGCTTACCAACGTTTAATCAGTGATGCTTTTGATGCGAAATTGATTATTGAAGATGGTCGTTGTTATCTCAGTAATGGCGAGCAATATTGGCCAGATAACTTGGTGAATCGTCATTTTTCTGAATGTGCGATGTCGGGTATTCTACGGTTCTTTAAGTTTATTACTGAAGGTCAGTTTCAGCCGATTTATATTGATTTCAATTTTAATGAAGGTGCTGACGATGATGAGTATTTTCGTGTTTTCGGCTGTCCTGTGAGCTTGGGTCAAAAAGAGACTCGACTTTATTTTGATGCAACTGTATTAGATTATCCGTTATGGCAAGCTGAACCAGAACTATTGCAGCTCCATGAACAATTAGCGATTGAAAAATTACAAGAGCTAGCCCGCTATGATTTAGTGGGTGAGGTACGTCGTGCCATTGGTTCAACCTTGGAAAGTGGTGAGACAACTTTGGAGACAGTTGCCGCACAATTGAACATCACACCTCGCCGTCTAAGAACTCAATTGAGTGAGGCAAATACCAGTTTTCAGCAAATTCTTTCTGATTATCGTTGCCGTTTAGCCAAAAAGTTATTGGCAAACACCAATGAGAGTGTAGAACGTATTGTGTATTTAACTGGATTTTCAGAGCCAAGTACTTTTTATCGCGCATTTAAGCGCTGGACCAATGAAACCCCTGTTGAATATCGTAAAAGAAAGCAACGTTAAAAGTTTCCAAAAACCTTATCAATCAGATAAGGTTTTTTTATTCAGGAAGATTCAACCAATGCGGTCCCAATGGGGGTTGCGGGAGATCAAACTGTTCAGGATACTCTGCTTGAATGAAGTACAGTCCATCGGCAGGTGCCGTAATACCAGCGGCTTTGCGGTCTTGTGCAGCGAACATGTGATCAATATGGTCGATCTCATACATCCCTTGTCCAATCTCAAGTAAGCAGCCCATAATATTTCGCACCATATGATGCAAAAAACCATCCGCTTGGATATCAAGAACTAGATAGCGGCCATGTTCAAACAAACGACAATGTTTGACGTGGCGTACAGGTTGATTGGATTGACATGCTGCAGCGCGGAAGGTCTCAAAATTGTGCGTGCCTTCAAATTTTGCAGCAGCAGCAATCATTTTCTGTACATCAAGGGTTTGATAGAGATGGGTTACTTGCTTATACAATAACGCGGGGCGAGTTGGGGCGTTATAAACGATATAGCGATAGCGTCTTGCGCGAGCTTTAAAGCGAGCATGGAAGCTTTCATCCATGCGTTTAATCCACTGAAGTGAGATATCCTTCGGAAGTTGGCTGTTTGTCCCCATGAGCCAACCACGATCTGGGCGGATTGCGGTAGTATCAAAATGCGCAACCATATTGGTTGCATGTACTCCTGCATCCGTACGTCCAGCACCATGCAACATAATAGGGTGATCTGCAATTGTGCTTAAGACTTTTTCAATGGTTTCTTGAACACTTGCAACGCCTGCTTGTTGTGTTTGCCAACCACGGTATTGAGTACCGCAAAATTCAATACCAATTGCATAACGTTGCATGTCTTAACCTCGGAATTAGTGTTGCTGCCAATGAGTGAACCATTGATCGTGGGTCGGGTATTTTAAATACATTTGCAGGGCTTTTGCATATAAATCGGCATGGCTATGACAATCATTGAGCAAAACTTTGGCAGAATGAATCCATGAACTAACCGCATAACGTTGATCTATTTGCCCAAAGGTGACTTGAGTACTAACAATGGTGAGGCATTGGCGCTGATAGAGGGCTTCAAATAACGATAGTATCTCATCATTGACAGCAATATTGCCCGTCCCAAATCCTTGTAAAATTAAAAAGTGAGGTGGGTTTGCAAGAATATTCTTTAGCTGTAGGGTGAGCTGCTCTTGCGCGATGGGTTGTAACATCAAGTTGAGTACGCTGAGCTGTGTGGCTTGTTCAAAATGTTCATTTTGGACCACAAAATAATCGGCGACAGTATGACATTCTTGAGTTGCTGCAACACCTGCAAATGCATTCAATTCAGTCGTATGAACTTTTAGTGCTGTTTGTGCATGGAAAATCTGTTGATGAAAGGCAAGATAGACACCAGCAGGGAGTCGAAGGACTTGCTCACATGCGAGAGTTAAATTACTCAATGCATCAGTAAACTCTCGGATGTCATTTCCATCAATGTTGAGTAGAGGATACTGGCTACCTGTAATCACGACATGGCAAGAATGCCCTATGAAACGCGCAAGTGTTGCTGCTGCATAGCTTAAAGTATCTGTACCATGGATGATGACAAAATGCTGAAAACCGTCAAGTTGTAGTTGCTGAACTTGTTGTATAAGTTTGAGCCAGTCTGTTGCAGTACAAGCGCTACTGTCTTTGATGCTTGGTGCAGCAAAACACTCTATCGAGAAATGTGTAGGGATTACTTTTTTCAGTGCAGGTAAAAAGCTGTGTTCAGGCATCGGCATCAAAGGATCACCAACGCAGCCAAAGGTTCCACCCATATAAATTAAAGCGATTGTTTTCATAATAGAAATTTTTTCATCATAAAAAAAGCAGTCATGGAGACTGCTTATTTTAGACCGATCTGCTTTATGACGCTATTTGATTCAGTAATTTTTGTGAACGTTGTTGTTGTTCAGCATTAAACTGAGATTGGCTGCTTTGTAGCAATACTTGGGCAGACTCGTATGCCCCAAGTTCGATGTATTGCTCAGCAAGATCTAAGTTAAGTTGAGCTTCATCTAGCTGTTGCAAATCTGGAAAAGATTGGGCAAGTGGATCAGTTAGCGTAACAGCTTCTGGTACGACCTGTGCAGGAGAATTTGCTGCTAAATCAACATTTGTTTCGGTTGTACCAAAGTCCAATTCAGCTTTTTCTAGTTCAACTGGACTGTCTTTAAATGCCACTTGTTCAGGTGCGAGGTTCGGGGATAGATCCGTTTTAGATTGAGCCTCCTCAACTTCATCTATAGGTTGAGTGGGTGCTAACTCTAAATTACCAAAGCTAAAATCTAGGGCTGGTTTTTCTTCAGGTTTTTTTGTTTCTTCGATACTTGGTGTTGAATCAATACTTGGGGTAAATGCCAGCGCTTGCTGGTCTTGAACATCTACAGCAGTAGTGTCAGTTTTGGCTGTTTCTTTTTGCTCGAAAGAGAAGTCAAAATCTAAAGGTTCAACGGCTGATTTCGGCTCTGCAACCTTTTCTTGTTCAGCAGGTGCAATATATTCAGATTGCAAGTCATCAAAACTTTGGGGAGTATCTTGTGCTAAGCCATCAAACTCAGATTTTTGCTCTGATGTCGTGTCTATCGTAGGGGCACTAGCTTGATGGTCGAACTCAATACTGTCAAATGAAGTCGCTTTTAACCCTTCTTTTTTCTTAACTTCAGCAGCCTGAGCAATATCGGCTAACTTTAATGCATGCAAATGTTTGATCAATTGATCAATTGCGAACTCATCTTTTTGTGCTAAATGAATATCTGCTAAAAATAAATATAATTCATGTTGAGCATTATCTTGTTTTAACGCTTGGTTAATCTGTGCTTCAGCAGTCAGATAATTACCCTGTTGAATTTCATGACTCAGTCTTTGACGCAGACTTTCCGAGATTGGTGTTGTCACTGCTGGGGCAGGTACATGCTCTTCTTGAACCAATGTAGTACGCGATGAAGCTTTTTTCGCAGTTTTGCTAGCAGTTTTTTTTGCTGCGGTCTGCTTTTGCTGACCTTCACGCTTTTTAAGAACGATTGCTACAATCAAAACGATGACGAGCAATACGATTATTATAGTTGACATGATCTATACCCCTTAAAGCCAGAACCGCTTTATACAAATCTATAAATGTTTTCGTAACTTAGTGCGCTGAATTCTTCGCTTCCTGTTGCGCTTTCAACTGATCTTGTAGTGCAGCGAGTCGAGCATTGAGCAGTTGAATCCGTTGTTCCTTTTGGCGTAAAGCCAATTCTAACTGCGTTACGTTTTTTTGTAATGTAACGGTTTTTTCTCGTGCTGTCATAACTTTTAATGACAAGTCTGCAGTGCTTTTTTGCTGTAATGTGTCTTTTTTGGCACTTCCAGTGCTTGAATCTTGATTGCTTTCCGCAACTAAGGTCATTTCGGCCTGTTGCAAGCGATATTTCGCTTTCTCAGCTGGTATACGTGATTGTGCAGTTATAGTTGATGTTGGTGGTGTTTTTCTCACTGGAACTGAGTTGAGATTGAAGTTTAAATGAGAACCTTGTCTTAAGCGATTGGCATTGCCGCCGATAAAAGCATGTTCGTTCTGTTGCTTAATTTGATGCATCACTTGATGTAATGGTTGTTGCGTCTGCGCTGAAATGCGTTGGGCAATACTCCAAAGTGACTCATTTCGTTGTACGACATGCTGTTGAGCATTGGCTGATGCTGCTGGTTGTTGATTGGTTGGCGCTTTAGGCTTTGTTGCCTCTTTTAACGGCTGTTCTTGGGCCTTTTCAGATGCTTGTTCTATTTTTACTTCTGCTTGGGCAGTTTCTATTTTGCTTTCATTTGCTGTGGTATTGCTTTGCGTAATGGCTTCATCTGTAGCAGTTTGAGTTGCTAACGTATTTGTATTGGCTTGATTTTTAGCTGTAGAGTTGATCTCTTCTTTTATTTGAGCTTGCTCAATAGTTGCAGTTGCAGTTGCAGTTGCAGTTGCAGTTGCAGTTGCAGAATGACGTGTCTCTGAAATATTTAAGACAGGAGGGAGTACAAAGGGGGCGTTTAAGAGCTTTTCTTGTTTCAGACTGGGTTGGGTAGTTGTATTAAATTGAGTGCTTTCAGGCAGGTTTAAAGCAATGTCTTTTTCACTTACGATGAACTTGGGTGTCAAAGATTTTTCATAGCTGCTTTTAGCATTGTTTGCGACTTTGGCATTTTGTCGAATGGGTTGTCGAATATGCTTTAAATGTGAGGCACTACCTTCTTGTATTTTTAGAATAATATTTAGCTCAGGATCGAGCATTGGGCGAGTAGAGGTAACAACGATAACACCCTCACCGCGATTATTACGACGTGTAAAAAAATTGAGATGTGCAGGTGGTTGATGTGTTGCACCTAACATACGCAAGTCATCTGGTGTTGCTAGTGAAACCTCTAATCTTGCATTTGAATCTGCTTGATGAAAGCTCATTTCAGCATAAAGTAATTCACCAGGTGCAGATTGAATTTGCAGCGGGTCAAAGGTAATCGCATAAAGAGATTGCGAAGATAAAATGGCTAAAATGGCAATTTTTAATTTGTTATTAACAGTCATCTCGATCCATGAATAGTGGTGTTGTAGTCAGGTCTAGGGCCCGTTGATATTTCAGCCATGGTGAAATGCCAACACTAGCTGAGTATACATTACCGTGATGTAAATGGATTGTAAATTCCTTATCTACGGTAATAAAAAAAGCCGATCAAATGTGATCGGCTTTTGTTTTTTATCAGTTTTTGCTTACGCGTTCTTGAATTCCACAAGAATGCGTAACATACGACGTAAAGGTTCAGCAGCGCCCCAAAGTAGTTGGTCTCCTACCGTAAATGCACCGAGGTATTCTTTACCCATGTTCAATTTACGTAAACGACCAACTGGTACAGTTAATGTACCAGTAACTGCAACAGGGGTCAGATCGGTCATTGACGCTTCGCGTGTATTAGGAACAACTTTAGCCCATTGACTCGAATTACGGATCATATCCTCGATCTCATCAAGCGGTACATCTTTTTTCAATTTCAAAGTAATTGCTTGAGAGTGACAACGCATCGCACCGATGCGGACACAATGACCATCGATAGGAACAATTTGTTGATTACCTAAAATCTTGTTGGTTTCAACTTGACCTTTCCATTCTTCTTTTGACTGACCACTTTCGAGTTGTTTGTCGATATAAGGGATCAATGAACCTGCCAATGGCACGCCAAAGTTAGCTTTAGGGAAGCCTTCACCACGTTGTAAGTCAGCAATTTGACGATCAATATCAAGAATTGCAGACTTAGGGTCATCTAATAATTCTTTGGTATTGTTGTACAAATAACCCATACCTGTAATGAGTTCACGCATGTTTTGGGCACCAGCACCAGAAGCTGCTTGGTAAGTCATAGAGGTCGCCCACTCAACCAAATTATTTTGGAAAAGTGAACCTAAGCCCATCAGCATCAATGAAACGGTACAGTTACCACCAACGAAAGTCTTTGTTCCGTTGACTAAACCATCTTTGATCACATTTAAGTTTACTGGATCAAGAACAATGATCGCATCATCTGCCATACGTAGTGTAGATGCAGCATCAATCCAGTAACCATCCCAACCCTCGGCTTTAAGTTTTGGGAAAACTTCAGAGGTATAGTCTCCACCTTGACAGGTCAAAATGACATTCATTTGCTTCAGACTATTAATGTCCGTTGCATCCATAAGTGCTGGGGCAGTCTTACCACCAAATGAAGGTGCATCGCCACCTGCATTACTGGTAGAGAAATAAAATGGCTCAATGTGAGCAAAATCATTCTCTTCAACCATACGTTGCATAAGGACAGAACCTACCATCCCACGCCAACCGACCAGACCTACTTTCATGTCATTTTGCCTCGGTATCTAAAAAACTTTAAGGGGCTTGAGTGTATCAAAAGTGAACGCAACTGCAAGCGTTACATGAATAAAACAGTTGATTTATTGTGTGGAATTATTTGTTTGTGTTAGATGAAAAACTGATAAAGCCACAACTTTATTTAAAATTTATCACCTCCCAAGAGAAAAATGAACATGATATGGATTCAGGTTGGTGCGGTACTGGTTATATGGCTGACGTTTTGGTCACTGATCCCACGAGATGAATGGTGGTTTCGAGGAACGGATTTCCCTCGGTTGCAAATCTTAGCCGTTGGTCTTTTTATTTTCTGTGCGATGTTATTTGTAATCGCAGATTGGACGATCTGGAGTGAGGTACTGTTTGTTCTATTAGTTGCCGCAATTGCTTATCAATTAAAAATGGTTTTGCCGTATACGCCATTGTGGAAAAAACAAGTGCTTAAAGTGAAGGCAGGTCAATTAAAGTCTGAACAACAAATCTCATTATTGGTGGCTAATGTTTTAACACCTAATGATCAATATCATTTGTTGTTAAAACAGATTGAAAGTTTAAAACCTGATGTTGTACTAACACTTGAATCTGATGCAGTGTGGCAGCAAGCATTGAGTTCAATTGAAAAAGATTATCCTTACCGCGTTCCTGTTCCTCTGGATAATTTATATGGTATGCATTTATATAGTCGTTTGCCACTCAGCCATAGCGAAGTTAAATTTATTTTAAGTGATGAAATTCCATCGATTCACACGACTTTAACTCTGCCATCAGGTTTGCATGTGCAATTATATTGCTTGCATCCTAAGCCCCCAAGTCCAACTGAAGCAAAAGATTCAACGCTGAGAGATGCTGAGTTACTTATTGTTGGGGATCAGATTAAAGATCTGGATCAATCTTGTATTGTGATGGGCGATTTAAATGATGTTGCGTGGTCCAGAACTACACGATTATTTCAAAGAATTAGTGGTTTACTCGACCCACGAGTTGGTCGCTATTTTATGAATACTTTTCATGCTAATTATCCTTTGCTGCGCTGGTCTCTCGACCATATCTTTCATAGCACAGATTTTGGTTTGGTTGAAATGAAAAGACTTGCTCATATTGGCTCTGATCATTTTCCTATCTATGTGGTTTTGCAAACAGATCGCATTTTTGAGCAGCAACACCAAGAGTTAGAGCAAAGTGCAGAAGATGAGCAGGATGCAAAGGAAGCGATCCAAGATGGTATAGAAAAAGCTGAAAAAGAAGAGAAAATAGTTGTAGATGAGTTGGCTCAGCCACATAAACGTGAGATGGAAAGTGAAAATAGACAAGGAGTATTGTAAGCATTATCGTACAGGAATTTAGGTCTACAGCGAATAGTCTGACAAGATTAAAAGGTTTATTCTAAATACATCAGCACAAGGAAGCAGGAATGGATTTCCGTTTAAGGATAGCAACGCTGAGATGGATAAAAGCATTATGGATATGATGCATGCGATGGACGCAAGAGAATAAAAAAGATGTGAAAGCACAACCTCATTTGCCCGAGTTTTGCAGGATGCGAAACTCGGGTTTTAATTTTTTAATAAATATCTTCATACCCTTCAGCACGGGTTTTAAAACGGCGGTGGAACCACATCCATTGCGTTGGTGCAATGCGCAGTTGAGCTTCAATGATTTTATTGACACGAATCGCATCATCGACTTCATTTTCACTCGGCATATTTTCGACGATTGGTTCGATGAGTACTTTATATTGTGGATTGCGGATATCACCATAACGGTAGAAATACAGTGGAATCGCAACCGATTTAGAGATTTTTAATAAACGACGATGTGCTGTCACTGTGGCGGCTGGTACACCAAAAAATGGTGCCATGACACCTTGTTTCAAACCAAAATCTTGATCTGGGCTATACCAAATAGCACCACCATCTTTTAATCGTCTTACTAAGCCCCGCATATCATCATGATCAATTTGTTGTTGGTAAATGGTCGCACGACAACGATAAATTAACATATCGAGCATTGGATTGTTTTGTGGTCGATAAACTACATCAGGTTCGAAATATTGAGCACAAATAAAACCACCAGCATCAAGTAGAGTGCTGTGTGTGCCAAGTAGTAGAATACCTTTACCTTGAGCCTTTGCGTTGGTGATATGTTCTAATCCATCTATGCTATGACGACCCTTAAACCAATTTGGGCAATACCATGCATTTAAAGTTTCAAACATACCGATCATCATATCAATGAATACCTGTTTGGCTTTCGCCTCGACTTCCTGAGCTGACCATTCAGGAAAACACAGCTCTAAATTCCTTAGCGTGGTTTTACGACGTGATTTAAGCAGGTGCCAACACAAAGCTGCTAAAACATGCGCCAAGCGCCATTGAATCGCCCAAGGCAGGATAGCCAAAAGCATAAGAAAAGTAATGGCGATCCAAATTTTCCAATATTTTGGAAGTAAAAATTCCCATCGAAACTCGCCAGGAATATAAGACTGTTGTTGGCTCATAGACTTAGATGCGTAAATTAATTGAATTTTTGTGAAGTGTAACACGAAGTTGCTTGTGAAATAATTGTTCTAAGGGGTTTGTTATATTGCTTATAAAAAGCATAAACTGGTGTTCGAGTTTTGGCCTATTCCTATGCAAATGAAAGGAAAACATCTTAATCTGGCCATATTATCGAAAATTTAAAAACAAAAACTAAGGAAAAATAGATGAATATCCTAGAGTTGCTGCAAGGGAAGAAAATGAATTCTCAGGAGATGGTGGGCTTCTTTGATCATTTGGACGAGATAGATTGCGAGTTTATGCATGGTCAATGGAAAGGTTTAGAGGTATTCACTGATCATCCAATGAATGGTGTACTAGATCATGCAAATTGGTATGGAAAATTATTTGTAGACAATGAAACCGTTTTTCCTCTTGTTTTGTTTAATCCCAAAAGAACCGCATTGTTTTCGATTGATCCTAAATGGTTGCCACTAAGCTTGGATTTTAATCTTCTAAAAAGAAATAGTCAGTATCTGGTCGGTGCTTTGAGATTACTCAAAACAGATAAAAGTAAAGCAAGACTAAGAATGACAGAATTTAGAGGTAAATCATCTGCAACCATGATTTATGATGAAAAGCCGATTCATGATGTATTTAGACGTATTGACCAAGATACAGTCCTTGGTTGGATGGATTTAAAAGATCAATCTCAGCCTTATTTTTTTATTCTTATACGAGATGATATGAGTAAACTCAATTTAGAATAGACCAATCTTCAAATTGTTATTTAAAGCAATTTGAAGATTGGGTGATCGAATTGAATTATAAGCCTTTGCTAAGATTTTCTAACACATCCCAACGTTCTAACTTTTCTAGCAGTAACTCTTCAATTTCTGCTAGACGTTGGCTGGCTAAAGTCGCTGCATTGGCATCACTCACAAACCATGAACCATCCGCTAGTTTGTCTGAAAGTTCAGTTTGTTCTGCTTCTAATTTCTCAATCTCAGCAGGAAGTTGCTCAAGCTCACGTTGATCTTTATAGCTTAACTTAACTTTTTTCGGCGCTGGGGCTGCGGCGGCTAATGCAGCAGCTTCAGCTTTGGCTTGCGCTTTTTTTACATCACTTTTTTGATCAACGACCTTCTGATCTGGACGTTGTTCCAAGTAGTCTTGATAACCACCAATGTATTCATCAATATTGCCTTTGCCATCAAACACCCAAGTTGAAGTCACGACATTGTCCATAAATGCACGGTCATGTGAGATTAACAGGAGAGTACCTTTATACTCAGATAGCATTTCTTCCAGCAACTCAAGTGTCACCATATCCAAATCATTGGTTGGCTCATCCATCACAATTAAGTTCGATGGTTTGAGAAGAAGTTTTGCCAATAGAATTCGGTTACGCTCACCACCAGAAAGAGCTTTTACAGGTGTGCGTGCGCGTTCAGGTGAGAATAAAAAGTCCTGTAAATAACTATAGATATGACGACGATTACCATTCACATCGACAAAGTCTGAACCTTCTGACACGTTGGCCATGACGGTTTTCTCAAGATCCAGTGCATTGCGTAATTGATCGAAATAAGCAACTTCGAGTTGTGTCCCTGTTTTAACCGAACCACCGTGTTGGATTTGACCTAAAATCGCTTTGATAAGTGTAGTTTTGCCGACGCCATTATCGCCGACTAAACCAATACGATCTCCACGTAACACGATTGCAGAGAAATCTTTAATCAGTGGTTTACTGTCATAGCTGACGCTTAAATTCTCAATCTCAAACACCAACTTACCTGAACGGTTGGCCTCTTGGGTCGCCATGCTGACTTTGCCTTGTTGTGAGCGGCGTGCTTTGGACTCTTCACGTAATGCTTTTAAGGCACGAACACGTCCTTCGTTACGGGTACGACGTGCTTTAATACCTTGACGAATCCATGCTTCTTCTTCAGCAAGCTTTTTGTCAAATAAAGCATTTTGCTTTTCTTCGGCTTCCATTTGTTGTGCTTTGAGATCAAGGTAGCGTGAATAGTTACCTTCATAGCTGCGCAAAATGCCACGATCAAGTTCAACAATTCGTGTAGCGATACTGTCTACAAATGAGCGGTCATGTGAGATAAATAAAAGCGTTAGATTATTTTGGTCCAGTAAGAATTTTTCTAGCCATTCAATACTTTCGACATCCAAGTGGTTGGTTGGTTCGTCGAGTAATAATACATCTGGTTGGGTGAGCAGGGCGCGGGCGAGGAGCACACGACGTTTACGACCACCTGAAAGGTCAGCCAAATCTGCATTTGGATCGAGTCCCATTTTGCCCAAAATAGTATTTACTTTGTTTTCTAACGCCCAGCCATCTAGCTGATCTAGTTTGTGTTGCAGCATGCCCATACGATCACAGGCATCCATATTACCGAGTACACAGGCATCGCTTGCCTCATGGTATTCTTTTAATACACTGGCGGCTTCACCAGCACCATCGGCAACAATATCGGCTACTTTACCCGAATCCATAGGTACATCTTGGGCTAACATTGAAACAGTTAAACCATTTTGAATCGAAACTTCGCCACCATCAGGCAATAAGCTTCCCTCAATGAGTTTAAGTAAAGTAGACTTACCTTCACCATTACGACCGATTAGACACACTCGCTCACCTCGTTCTAGGTTAAAGTTCGCGCCGTCGAGTAGGGCTGGTCCGCCAAATGCGAGATGGACATCCCTTAAAGTAATATAGGCCATAATGTTTCCTAAAAGCTCAGATGAGGTCTGAAATGACTAAACAACAAAATTTTGATGATCACGCGTCATTGTCCGCACCCATTGAAGATTTGCAAGTGCGAATTGCATTTTTAGACGATTTAGTTGAACAACTCAATCAACAGCTCGCAATTCAGACACAAGAAATCGCAGTTTTAAAGAAACAGATGCAAATTTTGTATCAACGAGTAGAGGCTTCTGACTTGTCTGAAGGCATTGCACCTTTTGATCCGATGAGTAACAAACCACCGCATTATTAATTCATGGTAAGTGATCGACTTACCATGAAGCGAATTTATATTTAGAAGCCATGTAAAACGATTTTACCTTTGGTTGAACCACTTTCAATTTGTTGATGTGCTGTTATTAAGTTTTCAGCATTTATTGGTGATAAAACTTGGCTAACCGTGGTTTTAATTCGCCCATCATCGACTAATTGAGAGACTTGATTTAAAAGTTCGCTTTGTTTGATAATATCTTCAGTTTGATACATTGAACGTGTAAACATAAACTCCCAATGAACTGAAACCGATTTTGATTTAAAGAGTTTAATATCAAGCTGTTCTGGGTCATCAATTAGACCAAAATGCCCTTGTGGCGCAATCAATTCAGCGATGTCGGCAAGATGTTGATCAGTTTGAGTGGTCGAGAATACATACTTTGGAGCAGTGAGATTTAACTGCTTGATTTGTTCTGCCAAAGATTGACGATGATCTAATACGTAATCCGCACCAAGTTGCTCAATCCATGATCGGGTTTCGGTACGAGAAGCTGTGCCAATAACCGTCAAGTTAGTTAATTGTTTCAAAAGTTGAATCGTAATAGACCCAACGCCACCTGCAGCACCAATAACTAAAATAGTTGTATTATCTGGTGCTGTGTGGGGAACTTGTAGTCGATCAAATAGCATTTCCCAAGCAGTGATTGCAGTTAGAGGTAAAGCTGCTGCTTCAATCATATTTAAGGATTTGGGTTTGTGTCCTACGATTCTTTCATCAACCAATTGCAATTCACTATTACTACCTTGTCGATTGAGTGCACCTGCATACCACACTTCATCTCCAATCTTAAAAAGAGACACTTTTTCTCCAACGGCCTCCACAATACCGACTGCATCCCAGCCTAAAATTTTCCATTGTCCTGATTCAGGACTGACATTTTTACGAATTTTGGTATCGACTGGATTAACCGAAATGGCTTGAACGCGAACAAGGAGGTCATGTCCTCTGGCGACAGGCGATTCTATTTCAATACTCACTAATGAGTCTGTAGATGCAATTGCACCTGCATGTTGATATGCCACAGCTTTCATGGTTGTGCTTCCTCTAGGTTGGATGGATTCCACTTGATAGGCTGTTCAGCATAACGTAAGCTTTAATTTTGTAACTACAGACAAATAACGCTCATAGTGTCAAAAAGGATACTGTAAAATGGCAAAAGTTCGACATTCGAGTTTTGATTGTTCCCCAGGTTGCTCAGTTGAAGCGGCAATCAGCTTAATTGATGGGAAGTGGAAGACCGTGATTTTATGGCATTTACTCAATGAGGGGACTTTACGTTTTAATGAAATCCGTAAACGTGTCCCGAGTATCACGCAAAGGATGTTGACCAATCAGCTTCGAGAATTAGAACAAGATGGCATCATTCATCGTGAAGTGTATCCGCAAGTCCCCCCGAAAGTTGAATATAGTTTGACTGATTTAGGATACAGCCTTGAACAAATTCTGATTGCGCTAAAAAGCTGGGGAGATGCGCACCTTGATCAATTCGGTAAGTTATCTTTAACATCTTAAACGCTGTGTTAAAGGAAGGCGCTGTAGACGCAGCTTTTTAAATAAGCCGGGATTTGGTGTTTAGAGTATAAAACTGGATTCCATATTATTTTTATGTTGTAACTTGCGTTTTTGATTCAACTTATGTAACGCTAATAAAAGGAAGTTTTGGGCACCTTAAATGAGTAATGTTGGAATTTGGATAACGGCAGCGATTGTACTATTTGTACTTGGCTCTATTTTTGGTTTACGTGTGAGTCCGCGAGAAAAAGCGCTTGGATCAATGCGTGACCAAGCTCGAAAAATGGGATTGCATCCTCGTATTATTGTTGCTCCAGAGTGGACCAAAGTTCCAATGGCAACCGAAAAACGTGCCAGTATGGTGGCCTATTATAGTGTATTGATTCCAGATGCACGTTTAGCACTTATGCGAGCAAGAGTTGTTGATGGAAAGCTTCAAGTCGTGCAAGGTGATCAGAAATTTAATGATTTAACCATTGCATTAAAAGGAGTTTATGCTATTGATATGCAGGCAAACTGTGTTGGGTTGTATTGGAATGAAGAAATTGATTTAAAAGCCACACAGCTTGATGAAATGAAAGCTTATTTATACCAATTAGCTCAACGCTAATTATCTGATTAATGACAGGAAAAACGATTTATTATGGCGAATACTCCACGCTCTGCTTCAGAAAGCACAGCAGCTTCCGCATCTGCTGCAAAGAAACGTGCCTTAGTGATTGTGGAGTCGCCTGCAAAAGCGAAAACAATTAATAAATATTTAGGCTCACAATATGTGGTGAAGTCTTCCGTTGGCCATGTGCGTGATTTACCGACAGGAGGTGGGGCAAAATCCACCGAAAAGAAGCCTGCAACGCGTGTTAAATTAACGGAAGCACAAAAAGCTGAAAAAGCACAATCCGCCTTAATTAATCGTATGGGTGTCGATCCAGAACATGATTGGATTGCACACTATGAAGTGCTTCCAGGTAAAGAGCATGTAGTCGCTGAACTTAAAAAACTTGCTAAAGATGCTGACGCAATCTATCTCGCAACGGATTTGGATAGAGAAGGAGAAGCGATCGCTTGGCATTTAAGAGAAGTGATTGGTGGTGATGACAGTCGTTATCATCGTGTGGTCTTTAACGAGATTACCAAAAATGCGATTCAGGAAGCCTTTAAGCAGCCAACACGTCTTGATTTAAATCGTGTCAATGCACAACAAGCTCGTCGATTCCTTGACCGTGTTGTTGGTTTTATGGTTTCACCATTGCTGTGGGAAAAGATTGCCCGTGGCTTATCGGCAGGTCGAGTTCAATCTGTTGCGGTCAAACTAGTGGTCGAACGCGAGCGTGAGATTCGTGCTTTTATCCCAGAAGAATATTGGCAAGTCTTTGCGGATACGTTGTCTAAAAAAGACGACATCCGTTTAGAAGCCGTTAGACAAGCAGGTAAAACGCTTAAACTCAAGAATAAAGCTGAAACAGATGCGCTATTAAGCGTATTAAAAGATGCTGAATACAAAGTCGCATTACGTGAAGATAAACCGACCAAGGTTAATCCAAGTGCACCATATATCACCTCAACCTTACAGCAAGCGGCTAGTACACGTTTAGGTTTCTCAGTAAAGAAAACCATGATGTTGGCGCAGCGTTTGTATGAGGGTGGTTTTATTACCTATATGCGTACCGATTCAACCTTCTTGAGCGATGACGCCGTGAATATGGTACGTAATCATATTCAACAAAACTTTGGTGAAAAATATGTGCCTGCTAAGCCAAATCGTTATGGCAATAAAGCGGGAGCGCAAGAAGCCCATGAAGCCATTCGTCCATCTGATGTTGGCTTGACAGGGGATAAGCTTGCAGGTGTTGAACGAGATGCACAGCGTTTATATGATTTAATTTGGCGTCAGTTTGTGGCTTGTCAGATGACACCAGCAGAGTATTTATCTTCAACGTTAACGGTTCAAGCGGCTGATGTTGAACTTAAAGCCAAAGGTCGTACCTTAGTTTTTGATGGTTTTACCAAAGTTCGTGGTGCAAACAAATCAGACGATGATGTATTACTGCCGGCTGTAAAAGTGGGTGAGGTGCTCAAGTTAGAAAAGCTTGATCCGAGTCAGCATTTTACCAAGCCACCTGCACGTTTTACAGAAGCATCGTTGGTTAAGGAATTAGAGAAAAAAGGCATTGGTCGTCCATCAACCTATGCAGCGATCATTTCAACTATTCAAGATCGTGGTTATGTGAAGTTGGAAAATCGTCGTCTCTTTGCTGAGAAGATGGGAGAAATCGTCACGGACCGCCTTGATGAAAGCTTTAATAACCTGATGAATTATGCATTTACCGCTGATTTGGAAGGCCAGCTAGACCGTGTTGCTGTGGGTGAGCGAAATTGGAAGGAGCTACTAGATACATTCTATGGTGACTTTAAAAAGCGTTTGACCAATGCGCAAGGCGAAAACGGTATGCGCCGTAATCAGCCAGTTGAAGTCGCGGATGTTGCTTGTCCTGAATGTTCTCGTCCGATGCAAGTTCGTACAGGAACAACAGGTGTATTCTTAGGATGTTCAGGTTATAACTTGCCACCGAAAGAGCGTTGTAAGGGAACATTGAATTTAACCCCAGTTGAGTCTTTAGCTGCGCTATCGGATGATGATGGCGCTGAGACAGCCGATCTCATGTCTAAACATCGTTGTCCAAAATGTGGTACAGCAATGGATAGTTATGTGATTGATGGTGGACGTAAGCTTCATGTCTGCGGTAATAATCCAGACTGTGATGGTTATGAGCTTGAGGAAGGGCAATTTAAGATCAAGGGCTATGATGGCCCAACCATTCCTTGTGATAAATGTGATGGTGAAATGCAGCTTAAAACTGGACGTTTTGGTCCTTATTTCGCATGTACTAGCTGTGACAACACTCGTAAGGTCTTGAAGAGTGGTCAACCTGCGCCACCGCGCGTAGATCCGATTAAAATGGAGCACTTACGCTCAACCAAGCATGATGACTTCTTTGTACTGCGTGATGGTGCTGCTGGTTTATTCTTGGCAGCAAGTAAATTTCCGAAAATTCGTGAAACACGTGCGCCAAAGGTTGCAGAATTACGGAGCGTTGCAGATCAACTGGACGCTAAATATCAGTTCTTATTACAAGCACCAGATGTAGACCCTGAAGGGAATCCGACAGTGGTGAAGTTTAGCCGTAAGAACCAAGTACAATATGTGGGTTCTGAAACTTTGGAAGGGAAGCAGACCAAATGGAGTCTGGTGTTCCAAGATGGGAAATGGGTTGAGGCTTAAAAACTGAGATCATCAAAATGCTAGCAATCGCTAGCATTTTTTATAGCCAAAATAAAAAATAGATAAGATTTAGTTGAAGGGGGAGTACATGTGGAAAAATATTCGAGTCGTCTGTTTACTGATGGTGTTATTGATTGTCGCAGTCAATGCATATCGTGATCAAAATCAAGACTGGAATCAGCCAATCATGCTACTGCTACATCCGATTAATGCGGATGGGATGGTGACGACACAACAGTATATTGAGCAATTACAATTGCGTGACTTTGCTGAGATTAAAGATTATTTGGAAAAAAATAGTCAGTCGTATCGTGGGCAAAGTAGTTATTTTATGCTTCAGATTGGTCGTCAATTGAGTCAAAAACCGCCTCAAGTGCCAGCACAACCAAGCCTTCTGAATAATATTTTATGGAGTTTAAAATTTCGTTTTTATGCATGGAAACAACATCAATCTGTTGATGGTTCACCGACATTAACGCTGTATTTAAACTTCCATGATCCTAAGCAAAGCAATGAACTGAAGCATTCAACTGCTTTAGAGCGTGGTCGGATTGGTTCAGTGAACTTATTTGCTTCGGATAGACAAGCTGCACAAAATAATGTGGTCATTGTGCATGAGTTACTTCATGGATTCGGTGCAACTGATAAATACAATTTAGCGACTGGAGAGCCACTTTTCCCAATTGGATATGCACAACCAGAACAGCAGCCGTTATATCCACAAACACAAGCTGAAATTATGGGTGGACGAATCCCGCTATCAGAGCATAAAAGTAAAATGCCGAATGGTTTGGAGCAAACCATAATCAGTGCACTGACTGCACAAGAAATTGGCTGGATCAAGTAATTTGTGGATAAGTTCTGACTTATCCATACCTGCTGGATTACGCTTACTTAAAGAAAAATGATGCAATAAAAGCCTGCTTTTTCTGACATTCTTTCATTAATTATCAACATGCCTTATACAGAGTTTGATGGAAAATTTGCTCAATATAGAGATATAACATTGATGATAAAAGAGTAAATAAATATGAAAACAGTGGGTAATGATTTGATTCGTAATCAGCTGCACGCTGATCGTAAATGGTATTTATTATTAGGCATTTTATTGGTTGTCTTTGGCTTCATTCTTTTAGCTGCTTTACCGTTTGCAACCCTTTCCGCCGTTCTATTATTTGGTGTGCTTATGATGTTAAGTGGTGTCATGCATTTGGGTGCTGCATTTATTGTATTTAAAGGTGGAACCCGATGGTTATGGGCAATATTTGGAATATTGTATTTAATTGCAGGTTATTTTGCTTTTACCACACCTGTGATTACGGCTGTCGTGTTAACGAATTTGTTGGCGATTGCTTTAATTATTGCAGGCATGATTCGCTTAATTAATGCATTTATCCTAAAACCGCTTTCTGGGTGGGGCTGGATTTTGTTTTCGGGTTTATTGACATTGTTGACTGGTATCTTGATTTTGTCGTTGCCAGGATCGCCTTTTTGGGTATTGGGTATGTTTCTTGCGATTGATATCCTATTCCAAGGAATTAATTACCTCACCTTTGCAAATGCGATTAAACAATTACCGCATAGTTCAACCGCTGTCTGAGTGAAGCGATCATTTTAAAATTAAGAGCATGCATTGACATGCTCTTTTTGTTTTGTCGTGGGGCGGATTGAAGCATTCTAGTCTGCTAAAATAGTAATTCATTTTTAATTGACGATTTCTATGACGCTTGCCAAGCTAATTGATGAATTAAATTCGCAACAGCAACAAGCTGCAACAACAGCCGCTCAAAACTGTTTGGTTTTAGCTGGTGCAGGTTGTGGCAAGACCAAAACTATTGTGGCGAGAGCAGCGTATTTAATTGATCAGGGTCTACCAGCTCAACAGATTCAGATTCTCACGTTTACGCGTCGTGCCGCGAGTGAAATCGTGACGCGTGTTGAACAACATATGGGTGCACAGGCGAAGGGCTTACGGGCTTCGACATTTCATACCTTTTGTATGTATTTATTACGTCGTAATCCACGCGCTTTTGGTCTTACACAATTCAGTATTATTGATCGAGATGATCAATTACTGATGTTTCGTTTGTTACGTGGTAAAGATAAAGGAAACGTGCTGCCTAAAGCGGCTGAGCTGTGTGATTTGTACTCGTATGCACGAAATACTAAGACCAAACTATCAGAAGCTTTGGTGGCGCAGTTACCACAAGCTAGCGAATATAAAGCACAAATTACTGAACTCATGAAAGCTTATGAGCAGCGTAAGCGAGAGCGAAACTTCCTTGATTACGATGATATTTTGGCGATCGTGGCGGTACATTTGCAGAATTCACCTGAATTGGTGACGTGGGTAACAGGTTTTTGCTCAGCGCTTTTGGTCGATGAGATGCAAGATACCAATCCTTTACAATGGGCATTGTTGCAGCCCTTGGTCGGTAAAGTAAAATTATTCTGCGTAGGGGATGACGCGCAATCTATTTATGGCTTTCGTGGTGCGGATTTTGAAAATATTCATCACTTTAAAGAGCGTGTGCCTGATGCAGAAGTGCTGACCTTGCAAATGAATTATCGTTCGACACAAGGCATTTTAGATTTATCCAATTGGTTACTCGATCAAAGTCAGATTGAATATGATAAACATTTGAAAGCCTATCGTGGGCAGGGCTTAAAACCTCAACTTCATATTTTAAGTAATGAGTTTGAGGAAGCGAACTGGATCATTCAGGATTTAAATCAGCGTCATCTACAAGGCGCTGCGTGGTCTGAGCACATGGTGTTGCTGCGTTCTGGTTTTAGTGGGCGTTATTTGGAAGGGGCATTGATCGCAGCTAATATTCCTTACCGCTTTATTGGCGGGGTAAAACTGCTTGAATCTGCACACGTCAAAGATGTATTGAGCTTGCTGCGGGTAAGTGTCAATCCACAGGATGATTTGGCTTGGATGCGCTTTTTGACTTTATGGGATGGGGTGGGTGATGTCGGTGCAAGTAAATTAGCGCAAGAGTTGATTCAGCTTCCTGATATTGAGGCTCGCTGTCAGCGCTTAGAACGCCACGGTAAAGTTCCACAACAAGCGATTTTGATCTTGATGCAGTTGGATGTGTTACAGCAACATGTGGAAGCCTGTATTGGTTTGGCGCTTGATGCGCTCAATGAACAATTAGAGAATAACTATAAAAACAAAGATTGGTCTCGTCGTACGAAAGATTTTGATTTGGTTAAACAATTGGCACGTAAGCATCGTTCTCTCGGGGAGTTTTTAGAAGAATATGTCCTCGATCCAATCTCTGTTTCAGAAATTGATAAAACACCTGATCAAGATTTGGTGACTCTGATTACGATCCACTCGGCGAAAGGAACTGAGCAAAAGGTCTGCTACGTCCCACATGTGTCGCCAAATCAATATCCACACGCTAGAGCACAAGGTGATTTTGATGATGTTGAAGAGGAACGGCGTGTATTGTATGTGGCATTGACACGTGCGGAAAATGAATTGATTTTGACCAAACAGAATTTAAATCTATGGTCACAAGATCAATATGATGAGTTAGGACGGAAGATAGAAAGCTACTTTCTAAATGATTTACCTCAACATTTAGTGGATGTTCAGATTCATCGTCAGGTTCCATCGTCATTTAATAAAAGTAATTGGCAGCGTAACTCAGCAATAAGTTTAGGTTTTGGTATTGATCTCGATTAAACTAGGCATATTCAATTATTTTGATTCATTTCTTTAAAAATGAATCATTTTTTAGGTTTTAGCATGAAAATTTTAGTTCGTAATTTAGATCGTTCCGTGACTGATGCAGAAGTCCTTGAGTTATTCAAGCAATATGGCAAAGTCGAATCTTGTGTCGTAGTTAAGGATGAGGGAACAGGGAAATCTAAAGGTTTTGGCTTTGTAGAAATGACCAACCCTAGAGAAGCTGTTAAAGCGATTAAAGGCTTAAATACCTTACGTGTCAAAGGTGTGGGTATCCGAGTGAAAGCTGCAGACGATAAAGCTTAAATTATTCGTAAGGAATCACTTCCTCGTCTTTCTTTGATGTAATCTCGGCTATTTGTTTCTCACATATTTCGTTTTACAATCGATCATGCTTTAAATTATTTGAAATAGGGATTTATCTATGTCTCGTGTTGCTCGTTATCATGCTGATCGGACCAATCAAAAACTGTATTTTGCTCGACTCGCATGTCAACAAGCAGAGCAAACTGAACATATTCAACAAGTGCAAGCGCATCGTGAAGCTGCTGTATTTCACTTACATGGTGCGATTTTAGCGTTCTTACAAGAATTGGTACGTTATTATCGACTGAATGATTTGCAACCAACTTTCAAGTCAATTGAAGAGCATATGGCTGACAAGGGGCAAGTTTCACCTGAAGTTGCGGTGTTACAACAATTAGCAAAAGATGGTTTTATTGCTGAGTTAAAACGAGCTTACCGTATGTGCCAATATGCCCCTGAGCCGACTGCGCCTGAACCTGAAAATGAGACTTCTTCAAATCTGATTATTAAAGTTACGCAAAGCCCTCAAGCATGGTTACCCGATGTAAAAATCTTGCGTGAATGGCATCGTGAACTCAGCCATTTAATTGATGGTTTTCGTAATGAAATGGTTGAGTTTTAAGTCTTAGCAGTGAGATACTTGAAATCTATGCACATCGTACTTATATAAATAAGACGTGAGAGAGTAAAGCACAGTTGTGTTTTGCCACCATGGTTGAAGCATGGAGAACTTATATGTCAATGCAGCAGTTAAAAGAATTATTTGGTAATCAAGAAGCCGTTCTCGAATTAGTTCAACTCGAAGGTGGTGTACTTGCTTTGCGTAATGCAGGTTCTGAGAATGAACCTTTAGTAAAAATTCAATTTAGCGAAGAAGTGAAACAAATACTCGGTGATCAAACACCTACTGTCGCACAACACATGATACAAGCGGCGCTCTTTGGTCTGTTGGAAAAACAGATGAATCAATGGCAAGCTGAAGTGGTGGATGAACAACCACAGCATTTCAGCTGATCAAAGCAAAAAAAAGCGTACTTCAAGTACGCTTTTTTATGTTTTAGGAATTAATGTCCAACAGGGTGATGGGCAAGTTCGATTTGATTGAGAATATGGTGGCTCATATTCTTTGCCATTTCTTCTTTAGCATAGAACACCTCACCAATATTTTCCTCTCGAATAACGGCTGCTTCCTCTTTACTTTCAGCACAGATGAGAACTTGAATTTTCGGATTAAGCTTTTTAGAAATATCGACGATGCGATGAATATCTAAGATATCCATTGGTGAGATCACCAACAAACGAGCATGATGTATGTGTGCTTGAATTAATACATTTGGTTCGGTTGCCTCACCACTAACCGCAGCAACACCTTCAGCTCTTAGCTTTTCTACTATTTCTCGGTTTTCCTCTGCGATCACAACTTTGATATCTTGTGCGATGAGATTCTCCGTAATACGACGTCCAACACCGCCATAGCCGATAATCACGACCTGATCACGTAAATACTCTTGATCTACTTCATCTGGAAGCATGGCAAGCGGGTCACCACTACGCTCTAACAAGCGTGCTAAATGCGAACGTTGACGAATCCAGCGTTGTGTCGGTTCAATTGCTGAGAACACAAAAGAGTTTAATGTGATCGAGAACAAAGCTCCCGCTAAAATAAGATTTTGTGCTTCGAGCGTAAGTAATCCTAGTGCGACCCCCATGGTTGCTAAAATAAATGAGAATTCGCCAATTTGTGCGAGACTTGCACCGACTGTTAAAGCTGTATTGAGGGGATAACGGAAAAACAAAACCAGAGCAATCGCTGCAAGCGTTTTACCAATCATAATGATCGCAACAACTGCGAGAATATGATGTGGTTCTTTGAGCAAGATGCTTGGGTCGAATAGCATCCCGACCGAAACAAAGAACAAAATGGCAAAGATTTCACGAAGAGGAAGTGTTTCCTCTTCAGCACGATGACTAAAGTCTGACTCTTTGACCACCATACCCGCAAAGAAAGCACCCAGTGCCATAGAGACACCAAATACCGCATAAGAGCCATAAGCAATCGAAACTGCGGCAGCCACAACCGTTAGGGTAAATAACTCACGTGAGCCAAGACGAGCAACAAACTGCATGATCATGGGTACAACGCGCTTACCTACAATCAGCATGAAAGCGATAAAGCCCGTTACTTTTAAAAGTGTTAAGCCAATTGTGACCCAGATACTCTGTTCAGGATTTGTGCCATGCAGGGCTTGCCCACCGAGTAATACAGCAACAGCAGGTAGTAGTACCAAAGCTAAAACCATAACCAGGTCTTCGACCAAAAGCCAACCCACGGCAATTTTGCCGTTGACCGAGTCGAGTAAACCTCGATCTCCTAGGGCTTTAAGTAGAACGACAGTGCTCGCACACGATAAGCTGAGACCAAAAATGAGTGCAGCTCCAAAGTCCCAGCCCCAGTACATAGACACACCAATACCAAGCAAGGTGGCTACAGTGATCTGTAAAATTGCACCAGGTAAAGCAATTCGGCGAACTTGTAATAAGTCATTGATCGAGAAATGCATGCCCACGCCGAACATGAGAAACATCACTCCAAGTTCGGCGAGTTGATTTGCGAGTTTCATATCACCCACAAAGCCTGGGGTGTTCGGGCTAATAATAATCCCGGCAATAAGATAACCAATTAAAGGAGGTAGGCGTAAACGTGCTGCGATAAAGCCAAAAACCAGCGCCAAACCAAAACCAGCAGCAAGTAATATAATTAAACCAACGTCATGTGGCATTGTTGCTCCTTAATCATTGCGGTTAAGGTATAAATAAATGAGCATAAAACATGCCAAGAAAATTTCGAATAAATTGTAACAAGTAAAATCGGATTTGTTGATGTCAATTTTTTTAATTATCAAAAAAAATTATGTAAATTTTCTCTAACTTTGAGCGGTATTCTGAGTTTCATAGCAATAGATGCAGAGTAGAAATGTTAAGCAAAAAAAACGACTTCAATAGAAGTCGTTTTTTTAAAGAACTAAAATTATTTAATTTTAGCTTCTTTGAAGATTACGTGTTGACGGATTTTTGGATCAAATTTTTTGATTTCCATTTTTTCCGGCATAGTACGTTTGTTCTTAGTAGTGGTATAGAAATAACCTGTACCAGCTGTAGAAACGAGGCGAATCTTATCACGCATTGTTCAGACTCCTTAGATCTTTTGACCTTGAGCACGGAGATCAGCAACAACTTTCTCGATACCCAATTTATCAATAATACGCATACCTTTAGTGGTTAAACGAAGACGTACAAAACGCTTTTCGCTTTCTAACCAAAAACGGTGGTGGTGCAGGTTCGGCTCGAACCGGCGTTTGGTTTTGTTGTTTGCGTGCGATACGTTGTTACCAACGATAGGACGCTTGCCGGTAACTTGGCAAACCTTAGACATGGTGAACTCCATTGCTAGTTCATATAGCACGGTTTCGTGCAACTAGCCATTCAAGTAAACGGATGAAATCATTCAAGGGGCGTTTTATACCAAAAATACGATTAAAAGACAAGCGAATTTGGTAAAAACTCGGCATGATCTCGTGTGATAGATCATGCCTTGATCATCTTAACGGAATAGTGTTTTCAAAAGCAGTTTGTGTGCTGCTTTATTGTACGGAGGTAAAATAAATTTCAGACTATAAAGTTTAGGGCTGACTGGATTTGACATCATTGAGCGTTCATGAGAGAAGCTAAAGAAGCCTTCTTTACCATGATATTTACCCATACCTGATGCGCCAACACCGCCAAACGGTAAGTCATCCTGAGCAACATGAGTTAAGACTTGGTTGATCCCGAAATGTCCAGAATGGGTACGACCCGCAATATATTCAGCACGAGCGCTATCGACATCAAAATAATAGAATGCGAGCGGGCGAGGGCGGCTATTGATAAATTGCAGTGCATCTTCAATTTGCTCATATTCTAAAATCGGAAGAATTGGACCAAAGATCTCATTCTTCATGATTTCCATGTCAGTTGTTACACCTGTGACTAATGTCGGTGCAATTTTACGTGCTTCAGTGAGAGATTCATTGTTATTGTTTAATTCAACAATGGTTGCACCTTGCTTATGAGCATCTTCAAGATAGCCTTGGAGGCGATTGTATTGCTTATCGTTCACAATCGAGGTGAAGTCTTTGTTATCAGCAAGTGTTGGATACATGCTATTCACAAAGTCTTGATAATGTTTGGTGAACTCTTGAGTTTTTCCTTTAGGAAGGAACATATAATCAGGTGCGACACAGGTTTGACCTGCATTCCACAATTTACCAACAGCAACACGTTGTGCCACATCGCGAATATTCATGGAAGAATGTACAAGCGCAGGTGATTTACCACCGAGTTCCAAGATCACAGGTACGAGATTTTGAGAAGCAGCAGCCATCACTGTTTTTCCGACAGAGGTTGAGCCAGTGAAAATCATTTTGTCGAATGGTAAATGACTAAACGCATCAGAGATTTTACCGCCGCCGTTTACAACTGCGACAAGTTCTTGAGGGAATGCTTCTGAAAGTGCATTTTCAAGTACATATCCAAAATTAGATGAGGCACTTGAGATTTTGATCATGGCGTGGTTACCCGCAGCCAATGCACAGATTAGTGGTCCAACCGAAAGCAATAGTGGATAGTTCCACGGTGCAATAATTCCGATTACACCGAGTGGTTGATACTGTACCCAACCTTTTGCGGGTTGATGTAACATGCTGATATGGCGTTTAGAGGGCTTCATCCACTCGGTTAAGTTCTTGCTATAGTACTTAATATGTTCTAAACAAGTTAGAACTTCACCAATTTTGGTTTCCATAACGGCACGATTGCCATAATCTTGACTAATTGCATCCGCAAATTGATCTTGATATTTTACCAAGATGTTTTTTAATCGAGCCAAGCGTTCAATACGTTCTTTTGCGCTTGGTACAGGATGGCGTTGGTAAGCTACTTTTTGTTGCTCAAGCAAATCATGTAATCGTTGCACGTCAACATGAGGTGTCATTGCGGTTGTTTTTGTTTGACTGTTCATAGGAGTAGACCAAAAGAAATCTTATTACTTTTTAATTTTTAGAGTAAATACTCTAAAGTGTCAAGTCGCTTTTATGGGCTTGTTTTATAACCTATTGATAATGTTATAGATGGTTGAATTCAATGTCGCATGCTAAACCAAACAAAACCAAAGACAGAATTTTGCAAATCAGTTTGCAATTATTTAATGAGCGTGGTGAACGTTCAGTCACAACCAATCATATCGCGGCTGAACTCGGCATTAGCCCAGGCAACTTGTATTATCACTTTCGTAATAAGCAAGAAATCATCAAAGAACTAGCATTGCAATATCAGGCTGAAACTTTGGAAATGTTAGCGCTACCTGATGATCGTCCTCTCAATGCCAATGATAAAATTAGTTATTTTCAGGTATTAAGTAACCAGCTTTGGGCTTATCGTTTTATTCATCGTGATGTTTACCATCTTGTTGAAAATAATGAAGACTTTAGAAAGATTTACCCTCGCTTTGCAGGGCAGGTCATGCAGCAAGGACAAAAAATTTATCGTGCCTTTGTGGATGCAGGATTGATGAAAATGACTGACTCAGAAATTGAGGCATTGATCATTAACTTGTGGATCGTACTGACCAACTGGACCAACTTCTTATATATGTCGGGTCATATTAGTGACAACAATCGTTTAGAAGAAAAATGGGTCTGGCAAGCATTGCGACAAATGGTGTTCTTAGAAGGACCATATTTAATGGGTGAAAGTCGTCAAACCTATGAGCAATTATTGCAATCGCTTGGACCTTCAGAGTTATTTGCTAGCTGATCGAATCTTAAAAATGATGATGATCATCTGTGACTAGCTATTTAGTCGTAGGCAAAAAAGCGTTAGAATGCTCGGCTTGATTTTTTTAATTTGATTCGAATAAGTGAATTAACAACATGAACACGACTACTGCCCATACAGCACGACTACTGATTACTTGTGAAGACAAGCCAGGGATTGTGCAAGCTGTATCGAGCTTTTTGTATCATCAGGGAGCAAACATCACCGCACTTGATCAGTACGCAACAGAAGCTCAAGGCGGACGTTATTTTATGCGTGTTGAATTTGAGTTGGATCATTTACAATCACGTAAAGAAGCATTGATGCAAACCTTTGCGGCAAATGTTGCTGAACGTTATGGCATGCAGTGGAAACTAAATTTTGTTGGTGAGTTAAAGAAAGTCGGCATTTTGGTTTCTAAAGTAGATCATGCTTTGTTAGAGCTATTATGGCGTCATGCACGCGGTTCATTAGCTTGTGAAATCACTCAGGTGATCTCAAATCATCCTGACTTACGTGAAGCAGTGGAAAATTTTGGGATTCCATTCCATGTTGTGCCGGTGAATAAAGACAATAAAGCAGAAGCTTATGCACAAATTAATGACATGATGCAAGGCAATGATTTATTGATCTTAGCGCGATACATGCAGATATTGAGTGAAGACTTTGTTTCTCAATGGGAAATGAAAATTATCAATATTCATCATTCATTCTTACCTGCTTTTGTGGGCGCAAATCCATATAAGCAAGCGTATGAGAAAGGGGTGAAGTTGATTGGTGCAACAGCGCATTATGTGACTGCTGATCTTGATCAAGGTCCAATTATTGAACAAGATGTTGAGCGTGTGAGCCATGACTACAATGTTGAGCAGTTACGTGAGTTAGGTGAAGATGTTGAACGTAATGTGTTGGCACGTGCGGTAAAGTGGCATCTTGAAGACCGTGTGATTGTTGATGGCAATAAAACGGTTGTGTTTCAATAAGCGATCAAAAACTTTAAAAGTATGCTTTTTTAGGCATACTTTTTTTATGTGAATGTGTTGTTATATTATAACGTTACTTTTTTGTGTGGCTTATCAGTGATTTGAAGTATATTCACAAAAAAACAGTTGCAAATGAAAACACTTCTCATTTATTATTACGGCACTTTAATTGTTCTATCCGATGTGTGTAATCGTTTTTTAGACTAACACCATCTATATAGGTACTTAGATTCTTATGAGTCCATCTCCTGCATCATTTAACACACCAAACCCGATGAAAAAGAAAATCATCACTGCTTTAGTTGCAGTTATGATTGGACATGTGGGAGTCTTGTGGGCAGTTAGCCACATCAAAACGATTGAGTTAAAACCAATCGAAAAAGAACCGCTTAAAGTCAAATTCGTTAAGATTAAAGAACCACCAAAAGCTGAGCCTCCTAAGCCAAAAGAGACCCCTAAACCTGAACCGAAAAAAGAGGTAAAAGAGGTTAAGGTCGTTGAAAAACCTGTTGCGCCACCTCCAAAGAAAATTGAGAAAGTGCAACAAGTTAAGGCTGAAGCACCGAAGCAAGTGATTCAAAAAACTGAACCAAAAGTTGAAACCAAGGCTGAAACGACTGTTGTTAGTACAACGGTAAAAGAAAAGGTTGTTGAAAAACCACAACCAGTCCAAGAGGTGGCGAAACCCCAGCCAGCAGCTGATCCGTCACCGAGAACCGTATCAATTGGTGGTTCAGGTGTACAATGGAGTCGATCTCCAAGAATTAGCTTCACACCTAAAGAGTTAGATAACCAAGCACGCACCATTATGGTTATGATTGAAGCGGATGAAAAAGGCCGTGTAACCAATGTGCGTGTGACACGCAGTTCGGGCATACCTGCTTTGGATGAAAAAGTAGTACGTGCTGTGAAAAGTGCAAAGTTTAAACCGTATATGGAGAATGGTGTTGCTTACCCAATTCGAGCAGAGCAACCGTTTGATCTTAATCCTTAATAAATTTGAGTCCTTGTGACAGATTAAATCAGGAGTTCGTATATGAACTTTTCAGTTTATTGGCAACATGCAGATGCAGTAAGTAAAACACTGTATTTTGTTCTTCTCGCAATGTCGATTGCAACGTGGACGATTTTTATCCTACGTATTTTAGGAACACGCCAATTAAAACAACAAGCTTATGCTCAGCTTGCTCAGGCTTTGGCTACACTGAAAGCAAAGTTACAACCACTCACCTTTGAACAGCGTAAAGCGGTTGCTGAACAAGCTTTGCTTCGTCAGATTTCTGCTGAAAAATCGCAAGCTGAAAAAGGTGTTTCAGTCTTGGGTACGATTGCTTCACTTGCACCGTTTGTGGGTTTGTTCGGTACGGTGTGGGGGATTTTCCATGCACTTGTCGCTGTTGGTAAAAGTGGTCAGGCAGGCTTAGCGCAGGTTGCAATTCCTGTCGGTGAGGCATTGATCATGACGGGTCTTGGTCTTGCTGTTGCGATTCCTGCGGTATTGGCTTACAACATTTGTATGCGTTTTAACCGTGGTTTGGCACATGAACTTCAAGATCAAGCACATCTGTTGCTTATCGATACGATGTTGCAACAAGAGACAACGGTAAAAACTGAAGCTAAAGCAACGCAACAAAGTTTAGTTGGAGGTCAAGCTTAAAATGGGCTTTCAATTGGGTGAAGACCACGACAGTGGCATGAATGAGATGAACCTCATTCCTCTGATCGATATTATGTTGGTATTGATGATTATCTTTTTAGTCACAGCAACGGTTGCAAACCCATCAATTCCATTAAGTTTACCAAAAACAACTGCTGAAATTATCGATCCACCACCAAAAGCAATTACGATTAGTATTAATGCCAAAGGTGAAGTTGCTTGGGATACTCAGATCATTAGTTTGGATGAGTTAGAAACACGCTTTGCAGAAGCGGGTCAAGCAACAACAAAACCGACAGTGCAGTTACGTGCAGATAAAGAATCAAAATATGACATGGTTGCACAAGTCATGTCGCGTGCCAGTGAAGCTGGATTGAGTGATATTGCTTTCGTTAGTGAAAACTAGAACTAGCGCCTCGCCTATCATTGAAAAATTAAAGCAACTCTTTCGAGTTGCTTTTTTTATTGCTATTCAGTTTTGAGTAAATCTAAAAACTTAGAGCGTAGCTTGGATAATTTGGGTGGAATACTAAAGTTGCAATAACCTTGGGAAGGATTACGGGCATAGAAATTTTGATGATATTCTTCAGCTGGATAGAAAGTCGGTTCAGGACTTAGTTCAGTCACAATGTTGAGCCCTTCATCCTCTAAACTTTGGATGACCTGTTCGGCTTGTTGTTTCTGCTCTTCATTGAAATAATAAATAACAGAACGGTATTGTGTTCCAATATCATTGCCTTGACGGTTTAATGTGGTTGGATCATGGGTGGTAAAAAACACATTTAAAAGTTGGGTGTAACTGATTTGTTGCTCATCAAAATCGATAAGCACAACTTCAGCGTGTTGAGTATTACCTTGGCAAACCTGCTCATAGCTTGGATTCTGCACAATACCGCCAGCATAACCACTGACTACTTTTTCAACGCCTTTGAGCTGTAAAAAAACTGCTTCTACACACCAGAAACATCCACCACCAAATAGTGCTTGTTGCATTTAAGTCCCCAATTTCTAATTTTATGAATGCCTTTAAAGTAAACGATGTCGACAAAAAGTAAAAGCCCGTGTTTGCAACGGGCTGTGACTTTGATCAAGGTGAATTACGGTAATGGTTGAACCACCGTAACGAAAGTTACAAGAACTTGTCCAGAAGCATCTAGGAATTTTAGTTCATGTCCTTTCAGCTGGTAGTTTGTAGTTGCAGCTAAGGCATTTGCGTATTGACGTGATAGGTCATTGTTGTCTTTACCAATACATGCAATCTTGGTTGATGCGACAGCACCTAAACGTAAAATAGCACCTTGGCTTTCGAAGCTTCCTTGAATATTGTTACAACCATCTGCACCAAAAAAGCGTTTAGCTTGAGCATCAAACTGAATCGAAGGTCGTTTTATTGATAACTCATTACTTTTGACTTCGATACCGTTAATGTGTGTAGCAATCCACGTACGATTATATAAATTGATAGTTTCTTTCTGTGATGCGTTTGGTGAGGTGCTTAAAGATTCTGTGGTTGTACAACCCGTCATGATGATCGCAACTGCCAAAGTACAAGAAGCTAATAATGGTTTTAACATAAATGAAAGATCCGAGTCTTTGAGTTTAATGATTTTAATTAAACTTAATAAACGTGGATCTGAGCCGCATATTACGTATCATTTTGTAAATATTGAGATAGGTTTGATTAAGTGAGCAGAAGAATTATTCAGTTTTGGGTAGTCCTGCGCGAATGACTTCAGAATAATATTCACTACTTTGATTTGGTTGTTTGGCATATTGTTCGGTACGTGGATTGATATGTGCCAGTTGATACCATTCTTTCATGCTGTAATTCTGATTCAGTGCTTTGAGATCATGTAGATAATTTGGCAAATAACCAGAAGCCAGTAAGCGGTAATCTTTGGGTAATGCTTGCTGGCTAATTGCTTGTGCCATATCAAAGATTAAGGTGGTACAGTTACTGGTCAGGGTGTTATACCATTTTGCTTCCGCACGCAGTTCATCTGCCTTTTTAAGATATTCAATAAATAATGCTTTACGTTCCGCAGCAGGAATTTTGATCGGGAATAAATAAACCTGTTCATTACGAATATTGCTACGTGTATAGACGATATCTTTCTCATCGGATGCAATTAGGCTTAACTCATATTTACGAAAGAATCCTCCGATCGCAGAGAAAGATTCGCCTTTTTCTTTTCGAATTTCGATCGAGAATACCAGTGGTTTTTGATCTGAGAAGTCAAAGCTCACGAGAGTATGTGCGATTTGGGGACCCATCCAGTAGGAGGCAATCACATTAATTCCTGTGATTTTGTTCAGATCAATTGTCCGATCCTCCCAGTGAATGTCATAACTTCCATCGGGGTACCAATTAAAGTTTCGTACCTTGTGCAACTTTACAATATCGCCTTTTTTCTCATAGCTGAGTTGCTCAGATACCTCAGGATCCCAGACGCGGTCTTGACGTGCATCTAAAGAAAAATACCATAACAAAGAACAAGCGAACGCGAAACAATAGAGCAGAATATCAGTGCGTCGACTAAAAATATGTCCGCTGACATAGAAACCAAGCAAACTGAGTGCGAATAGTCCCCAAAGAATAATGATAATGCGACTAAAGATCGGACCAAGGGGTTGCTGTATCCATAAGGCTAAACATAGCCAAATACTGGAAAGGATCACGAAAAGAGTAAAGGTACTATGTAAGAACCATATCCCTAATCCAATGAAGAACTCACGTGATCCAATCTCATGCATAACAATTCGCAGTCCATTTTATTTTTGGTAAGTCGCGAACTCGAAGGCGATATTTGATTTTTCATCAGTATGTAGTTCTGAGTTCACTTTTTGAAAATTCTCAGAGATTTTTGGGTAATGTGCATCGCCTTGAACATCTAAATCTACATGGGTCAGTTCTAGGCGGTCAGCAATGGCAAGTGTTTGATTAAAAATCTCTCCTCCACCAATAATAAATAAGGATGCTTTTTCAGAGTGTTGTACGTCTGTAAGTGCAGCATCTAAAGCTTCCTCAATACTATGCGCAATTTTTACACCATCAAATTGCCAAGATGGATCTCGCGTAATCACCCAATTCACGCGATTCGGTAATACACGTCCCATCGACTCAAGCGTCTTACGACCCATGATAACCACACCACCTTGAGTGATGGCTTTAAAATGTTTGAGATCTGCAGAAATATGCCACGGCAGGGCATTTCCTTTTCCAATGCAGTGATTTTTATCCATTGCCACTACGTGGACAACTTCTGTGCCTTGCCATGCCATAAGTGAGCTCTCTTATCGTTTTAAACTGCAACGGGTGCTTTAATTGCTGGGTGTGATTCATAACCCACGATTTCAATATCTTCAAATTTAAAATCAAAAATATCGGTAATTTCTGGATTCAGTTTAAGCTGGCACAACGGTAGAGGATCACGGCTAAGTTGTAATTTCGCTTGTTCAAAATGGTTCGCATAGAGATGCGTATCGCCACCTGTCCACACAAAATCACCGACGCCTAAACCGCAAACCTGTGCAATCATATGTGTCAGCAAGGCATAGCTGGCAATATTAAATGGCACACCTAAGAACACATCAGCACTGCGCTGATACAGCTGGCATGACAATTTATTATCTTGTACGAAAAATTGGAATAGCGTATGACAAGGCGGTAAAGCAACCTTTCCAGCCTCGTTAGGATTCCATCCAGACACGATTAAGCGACGTGAATTTGGATTGGTTTTAATTTCGTTAATCAGCCATTTGATTTGATCAAAACCATTTTGTTGATAACTACCATCCTCATTTTGAGTTGCACCAAAATTACGCCACTGATGTCCATACACTGGACCTAATTCACCTTCTGGACGATCAAAGCGAGCGGTTTGTTCGGCAGTTGCCCATTCATCCCAAATGGTGACTTTATTGTCTTTGAGATATTGAACATTAGTATCACCTTTGAGGAACCACAGTAGTTCAATCACGATGGAACGAAAATGGACTTTCTTGGTGGTAAGTAATGGAAAGCCTTTAGAAAGATCAAAACGCATTTGATGACCAAATACTGAACGTGTACCTGTACCTGTGCGGTCACCCTTGTCACCACCATTGTCTAGGATATGTTGTAAAAGGTCTAAGTATGTGCGCATCGTAATTCCTAATCGCAAATTTTATCGGGCTAATCTTAGCAGAATTTATGTGATAAATAATGGTTCAATTGCACGTCATTAATTGTCGTATCATAAAGTTAGCTCTATGTATAAATTCAGCTGCTTGTTTTATATTAAGTTCTATAAATAACGACATGGACAATCAACAAAATGAAGCTTTTACCTGAAAATTTACCGAGTATTTTGCATCCATATCTAGAAAAAATTTCAGCAACTATGTTACCTACTGTCACCATGAAACTCACGCTAAGCGACGAGTTAACGTTATGGCAAAGTAAAATTGGAGGGCAGCCTTATTTACCATTGGATGTAAGTTATCCAACCGATGACAATGGTAATCGATTGGCTTTATTGGCGCAGTTTAATTTCGCTGAAATCCCCAATTTACCGAATTTTCCTGATAAAGGTATTTTACAGTTTTATATCGCTGCAGATGATTTATATGGGATGAATTTCGATGACCAACAGCAGCAATCAAGTTTTAAAGTATTGTTTTTTGATCGAATAATCGAAGATGTAGCACAATTAAAACAAGATTTTTCAGAAGTTCAATTCGGTGAAGATGATTATTTGCCGTTTACTGGGCAATATTCAATTAAGTTTGAATTAGCATCACAACCTATTAGTGTTGAGGATGAAGGATTCAACATAGGATCTGACGACGACGACTTTTATGATGCATATAGCAACACATTTGCTTCAACAGGACATCGTTTAGGCGGATATCCATTTTTTACACAAAGTGATCCACGTGGTTATAACAAAAGTATTCGAGACTATATTTTGCTTTTCCAACTTGATACGGACGACGCTAAGAATGATATTATGTGGGGAGATTCAGGTGTGGGGAATTTCTTTATTCACCCAGAAGATTTGAAGAAAAGAGATTTCTCTAAGGTGCTCTATAACTGGGATTGTTGTTAAATAAAAAAGCGGATGAACTTTCATCCGCTTTTTAAGTATTGAATCTTATTCAGTCACGAAGGTTACTTTACCATCGCTGAGGGATTTAACGCGTGCCAAAGACTCTACACGATAGCCTTTTTCGAGTAAGACATCACGACCAGGTTGGAATGACTTTTCAATCACGATTCCTACTCCAACCACTTCAGCATTTGCTTGATGAATAAGGTCAATCAGGCCCAATGCCGCTTGGCCATTTGCCAAGAAGTCATCAATCACAAGTGCTTTATCACTTGAACTGATGTGCTTGTTAGAAATAGCAATTGTACTTTCAGTTTGTTTAGTAAATGAAAACACTTTAGAACGATAAAGATCATCTTTTAATGTTAATGACTGATATTTGCGAGCAAAAATCACAGGCACACCAAGCTCTAGACCCGCCATGATCGCAGGTGCAATACCTGACGCTTCAATGGTAATAATTTTGGTAATGCCAGCATCTTTGAAACGAGCAGCAAATTCTTTGCCGATCTGCTGCATGAGCACAGGGTCGATTTGGTGATTCAAGAAAGCGTCAACTTTCAAGACTTGATCAGATAGAACGATACCTTCATTTAAGATTTTCTGTTCTAGAGCGTACACGGGAGAATCCTCTAAACGGATGCTTTTTCAAGCAAAGGCATATTTTAAAAAGCATCAAAAAAATTGCAAGCCATAAATTAAAGCTTTGTTGATATTTCACAGAACTTTACGATGTTTGGTATATGGCTGCAATTTTAGCGCTGATTAATTAGTTTTACCCGTATAGCCCGTTAATAAAAGCCCATACGAAGATTTTCCGTCATTATGTGTCACCTTGACAGGGAGATAATCAAGTTTTGGCGCGAGCCAGAATACCGTGTTGCGTTCTGGTTTGTCGTGCTGAAGTACGACTTTAATTGTGTTAAAAGTCCCATAACTGGTTTTGATGGTTTCAGTACCTTGGCGAATAAAACGGCGCTCATCCACGGCTTTACTATCAGCAATGAAGTAGCGTGTTTGTAAGGTGTTACCATTTTTGAGATCTTCACGAACTTGTAATTCGGCATTCAGTTCATCTAAAACACCATCTTTCCAAGGGAAAGAGCGCTTTTTGTCATCTTTCTGGGTGTTAATTACTTTCGCACTAGGATTAAAGTTGATGTTCATAGTATTGTTATGAATCAAGATCTTACTGCTACGACTAAATTTCTGCGATGTGATTTTATTGTCAGCAAAGCTAAATTGACTGGTTTCAGAGGCAGAGGCGATACCACCAGCACGTGCGTTAAAAGAATATGTCCAGTTATTACCTTGTTGAGCGAGTGTACGTGTTGCAGAACCTAGGTTTTTGTTATTGTAGCTAAATTGATAGTTTGCTTGGAATGGGGTCATTGCCAAAGCATGACTAGATAAACTGCCGCATAGAATCGCTGCAGATGTTACTGTTGCAATACCGAGCACTTTTGATAATTTCTGTGTCATAACGTTGAGTCCTTAGAGCGAATACGAGGTATTTGCACTCATTTATCAGGAAAATTTAGATTTATTATGCCTGTAGATTGTGAAGAAAAGTTCAGCCTTTTTACTAAGCGCTTGTTAATTTTCGTATAAATCGTAAAGGTGGAGGCTCAATGGGGTAGGTGTAAAGTAAGAAGTAACCCCATTGAGCATTTTATTTATTTTCTTTTCGCTTTCTTCTGTTGAATTGGCGTCACAGTACTATCTTCTAACTCATCTTCACCAAAATCATCATCATTCGGTGGGTATAGAATCGCAGTGAGATTGACATTGCCCCACACGATGAGCTCAGCAGGTCGGACCCTTGCTCGGTTGACATGAACCTTACTCAAGGTTTCGATAATGCTTGGCTTTTTCCCAAACCAGCGATTTAGATCGAGATAGAGTAAATCATCTTTCACCGTTACAATTTCAAAATGCGCTAAAATTTTGCCTAAAGGATCTTCTTCCTTAAATTTTTGGTAATACCAAATCGCAATATGGAAGCCCCATTTTTGAAAAATGTTTTTGAATTTTGCTTCGATCACTTGAGTATTACTAATTTGTTCAAACACCATCAGTTGAACATCCTGATTCATTTCCATTTGAATCAGTTTTAAATCAACGGATAGCGTCGTGTGTAAGCCTTTTACATCCAAAGTGGTGTATAGACGTAACCAACCATCATATAGATCTGCATGTAAATCTTGCATGATTTCGACATTATTGGTGACGTACCGCTCCATTGTGGCATTTACAAATACTTGTGAAAGTGGGAATTCTCTTTCTTCTTCAATGAAATCTTCGGCTTTTTGGTAAACTTTACGTAGACGTTTAACAACAGATGAAAGTAGCGTTTGCATAAAAGTTGTTCCAGAAAGTGAATGGTGTATTCGCCATCTTTGCTTAACTAAAAAGTAAAAATTAAATTTGTGGCTTGCAGTGTAGCAAAATTAATTGCTACATTTTCATAAAATGATGCGATGGAAGCACTCAAGCTATAAGTGGATCACATTTTTTCGTACTTTTGAATATTGGTTTGGTTTTTTTATGCGGTAGCTGCCGTTGGGGATGAGACATTTTTGTCGCTTATATACCATGTGGAATAAAATAAATTTTCGTACTCAAATGACTTCCTTTTGGTGGCAAGATCCGATTTTTGTTGGAGCAGTTGTTATTGCAATCATGGTACATGGCCTCGTACTGACAACACAATTTTCGATGCCGTCACCTACTGATACATCAACCAAAGAAATCGCCGTGTCTGTACGTCCAAGTCAAGATAAGGTCGAGCATGCAGATTTTTTAGCGCAAACTGATCAACAAGGATCAGGTGAATTTCATCAAGCACATCGTATGTCTAGTGATATGCCTACGCCAATGCAAAGTGATGCAACCACAGGAGAGCATGAACTAGAAAGTCTCGAAACCATACAACAGAAGCGTGAACTCCTCTTTGAGGAAAAAGTGTTAATGACAGTGTTAAGTTGGCAAAAGCAAGCTGAACAGAATGAACGTAAGAAAGCATTAGAAGAATTACAAAGTCAATTTCAAGCCAAAGCTGCGATGGTGGCAAGTTTAGAAGCGCAATATTTACAACGCCAACAAAATTTTAGCCGTAAGCAACGTATTAAAACGGTTGATGGGATACAAGCGAAACAAGATGCATCGGCAGCATATCTCGATAAATTCCGACAAAAAGTTGAGTTGTATGGCAATCGTTATTATCCCGATGCGGCAAAACAGCAACGCTTAGCAGGTGAAGTCCGTTTAATGGTGATTTTAAATGCGCAAGGCGGTATCCGAGCCATTCGTTTAATTGAGAGCTCAGGACATCCGATTTTGGATGAAGCAGCTCGTGCTTCTGTTCGCCGTGGTGCACCATTTGGAGCTTTTGACAGCAGTATGAAAGATATTTCTGAGTTACGGATTATCCGAACATGGCGTTTTGATCCAGTGGATGCTGAATTTGAAGTGCATTAACTAAGACAGAATTTACTTTGTTGTATGTGTTGAAATATCCATTAAAATTAATATCTTATATTTTATGAGTCATCTTTTTTAAGTACAAACTTCATAGTCATAGCTGCTTTTGGTTTATAGTTCTTGAATTGATAATAAAAACGATTATCATTCGTCTTGTAATTTCTTTAATTCTCCTTTAGGGCATTCATACATCCTTCTTTAAAATTTCGGGGGGAAGTGGTGTGTGTCTCCAAATGCTCTAAACTTTGTGAAAAGGATATTTTTGCATGCAACACGATTCTGAATTGAGCTTATTTAAAGCACACCCGCTTGTTCTGGCAATGGCAGCAATATTTTTACCCTCATTGACTTCTGCTCAGTCAAATATTGAAAGTACACAAATGCCAACAATTACAGTAAAAGCTAAAGAAAATAATGATGCGACCACTGAAGGTACGGGGAGTTATACAGTAAAAAGTACCAATACAGCGACTAAACTGAATATGTCTTTACGAGAAACACCACAAGCAGTGAAGATATATACTCGGGAATATTTAGATGATCGAAATATTGAGTCGTTTCAAGAGTTAATGAGTAATGTCACAGGAGTAACAGTTTCTCGAACAGATGAACGTCAAAGTTATTTTGCTCGCGGTTTTCAGTTGGATTATCACTTAATCGATGGGATGCCAAGTACATCATCACTTGCAGAAGGTGATTTAGATTTGGGAATTTATGATCGTGTTGAGGTGGTGAAAGGAGCAAATGGTCTTAACTCTGGCGCAGGTAACCCTTCAATGGGGGTAAATATGGTGCGTAAACGAGCGAATGCCACAGAGTTTACAGGCAATGTTAATGCAGCTGTTGGATCATGGAATAATTATACAAGTTCTGCGGATCTTTCGAATTCATTAAATGAGGATGGTTCATTACGTGGTCGCATTTATGTGAAACATTCAGATGAAGATTCCTTCATGGACTACTATTCAAGAGAGCGAAATATTGTTTATGGTGTAATTGATTACGATGTGACTGATAGAACAAATTTATCATTGGCTGCAACCTATCAGGAATTAAAGCGCGATGGAATCCGTTGGGGAGGATTACCAGCTTTTTATAATGATGGGACAAGAACCAAATTTGATCGTTCTTTGACTGTAAGTTCGGATTGGACTTATTGGAACGTTGATACGAAAGCGGTTTTTGCTAACTTGAAACAGAACCTTTTTAATGATGTTGCTTTAAATATTGCTTATTCATACCAACAAAACGATAACCAATCAGCTCTGCTCTATGTCGCAGGTAAAGTCGATAAGGAGACGAACAAAAGCTTAGGGGCTGTGTCTGTATATTCTTCTGATAAGCGGAATGAAGAAAATAACATAGATATGTATATATCAGCACCTTTCACCATCGCCAATCGTAAGCAAGAAATTATATTGGGCGGCTCATGGAATAAAAATGAATTGGTTTATAGCCGTTATGGAACGATTCAGGGAAAAGATAAAGGAACCAATGATTTGGATATTGATCAATGGGAACATTTAGATTTTTCTAATATGAAAACTCAATTGTTAACGCCTATTACTAATCCCAATAAATTGGCTGGAAATGAAACCAGGCAAACAGGATATTACATTGCAGGTAAATTCCAAGTTCTTGATCCATTAAAGATTGTGGCAGGGGCCAGATTGACGAACTGGGAATATAAGTCTGAAGATCATAAAGGTAATCGACAATTTAATGATCAACTCACGCCCTATTTTGGTGTTATTTATGACTTTGCTCAAGATCATTCTCTTTATGCAAGTTATACCGATATTTTCACGCCTCAAAATCGTCGTGAAGAAAATGGGAACTATTTAGACCCAATCATTGGACGGAATTATGAAACAGGAATTAAAAGTGAATGGTTTGGTGGTCATTTAAATACAGCTCTATCTATCTTTAGAATTGAACAAACCAATTTCGCTGAAGCAATTTCAGGTAAGTTCGTTAAGAATGCGCAAGGTATAGATACTTCTGAGCAAGCCTATCGTGGGGTTGATGGCGTTGTAAGTAAAGGGGTGGAGCTCGAAGTTGATGGGGAGATCAATGACAATTGGGCAATCAACTTTGGCATCGCGAACTTTGAAGCAAGAGATGGTAAAGATCAGAAAGTCGCTACAACAAGCGCCCGCACAACATCTAATTTATTCGTTAAATACAAACGTGATCAGTGGAATACGGGTGTTGGGGTAAATTATCGTGGTAAAACCTATACAGGGACTGGAGCAACTTTAATTGAGCAAGATGAGGTTTTCTTATTGAGTGCGATGCTAGGTTATAAAGTTGATCAAAATATCAGTGTGCAACTGAACTTGGATAATTTATTAGATAAAGAATATTTTGATGGTATTGGTGAAAATCGTATGAATTATGGCGCACCACGAAATGCAACATTGACTTTCCGTTATCAATTCTAAAAGTTTAATAAATAAAAAACGGCTGAATTCAGCCGTTTTTTATTGAGTATGTGGATAACTTAAATGTTATTCACAATCCATTTTGACTAGAGTAAGCACGCTCAACTTTGCAAATTTCCACACTAAAGTGTTGGTACCATATTTCTTTACCTAGCCGCTGAGCAACTTGATGTTCAGCGTCTTGTTGCCAATGTCTGATATCTTCATGGTTGTGCCAATAAGACAATGCAATTTCAAAACCATTTTCACTACATGCTTCGAATTTGATACAGTTAAATTGGCTTAAAGCTTTATTTCTCAGCTTTTGTGCCATTTCAGAGTAAGTTGCATCGAGTGTATTGATTGTGGCTTTAAAAATGACAACATACATAAGCGTTTTAACTAGATTTCATCAGCTTGGTAAGGATTGGCAATGTTGAGTTTCTTCAAAATTGCTATTTCTAATGCTTCCATCTCTTCAGCATCAGATTCACTGGTTTCATGGTCATAACCGAGCAAATGCAAAATGCCATGTACCAATAAATGTGTGAAATGATCCATCGGTGTTTTTTGTTGCTCTTCCGCTTCTTGCAAAACCACAGGCATACAAATGACCAAATCACCCAAAGGTTCAGCATCTAGCAAACTTAGCATTTCCTCTGGAATGTCACTTGGAAAAGAAAGTACATTTGTTGGTTTATCTTTTTCCCGATATTGCAGATTGAGTTCATGGCTTTCTGTAAGATCAACACAAGCAATGCCAATTTCACAATCAGCATCGAAACCGACATGACGTAATGCGGTTTCGATGTGTTTTTTGATTTGACCACGTTTCAGTGGTAACTCAGCAGTTTGAAAGCCTTGTTGTAGACTTAAATTAATTTTCAAAATAAACCCTTAATCATCTTAATGCTGTGCATCCGCTTTTTCATCGTTCTCAGCAATTAGAGCTTCTTGCTTGGCTTTCCGTTCGGCGCGAGCTTCAGCTGACAAGCGCTGTTGTTCGCTGTCCCAACCTTCATAAGCTTCTACAATTTTTTGTACTAACTGATGACGAACCACATCGCGAGAGTGGAAGCGGGTAATATGAATTTCGTGTACATTTTCCAGTACACGGAGTGCTTGTGCTAAGCCTGATTGCTGTCCACGTGGTAAGTCAACCTGTGTCACATCACCTGTAATTACAGCACGAGAACCAAAACCTAAGCGTGTGAGGAACATTTTCATTTGTTCAGGTGTGGTGTTTTGCGCTTCGTCTAAAATCACGAATGAATGATTGAGTGTACGCCCTCGCATGTAAGCAAGAGGCGCAACCTCAATCACTTGGCGTTCAATTAGTTTGGCAACTTTCTCAAAACCGAGCATCTCATACAAAGCATCGTATAGTGGGCGCAAATATGGATCGATTTTTTGAGTAAGATCACCGGGCAAGAAACCTAGTTTTTCCCCAGCTTCGACAGCAGGGCGAACCAATAAAATACGTTGAATTTCATTGCGTTCTAACATGTCAACCGCAGCGGCAACCGCTAAGTAAGTTTTACCTGTACCTGCGGGACCAATACCAAAAGAAATATCGCTTTGCAAAATACGTTGTACATAACGCTTTTGGTTAGCGCCGCGAGGATTAATTCGTCCTTTGCGTGTTTGAAAATACACATCTATCGGCGCGTCATATTCATCCAACTCCTCACCCACCAACTCGAAATCACGCTCGGATTGTGAGGATTGAATCATGAGATGTAACAGATCAGCACTGATTTGTTGTGATGTTTCAGACTCTTGATAGAGCCGTTGCAATAATGCTTCGGCTCTTTCGACCGTTTCTATATCACCATCGAGATAGAACGCATCTCCTCGGTGAGTAATTTTGACATCTAAACGTTGTTCGATTTGTTTTAAATGCCCGTTATATGCACCGAGCATGCTTTTTAAGCGTTCCATGGAAATCTCAGGGAACATTACTGTACGTCGAATCGCTGCAGTCAAGAGAAGCCCTTTTTGTTGACTTATAAGAATACCTCTACATTACGCCACGTCAGGTTCAAGATTCAAGAGTTCACCATAAACTAAATTTAAAGTTTTAATTTCAGTAATCTCGATTTCAGCAAAACGACCGACCCAAGCTGCATCGCCTATAAATGTAACCAGACGAGTATTATCAGCTGTCCCAATCAAGATATTTGGATCTTTATCAGATACTTTCTCAATTAAGACACGTTCGATCTTACCGAGCATGGCATCAGTTTTATCGATGCTTGAGCGTTTAATCACCTCTTGAACTTGTGCAAGACGATCCTTTTTCACTTGTTCAGGTGTGTCATCTGGAAGATCAGAGGCAGGTGTCCCCGGACGTTTTGAATAAACAAAACTATAAGAGTGATCAAAGTCTAAATCTTTAATGAATTGTAGGGTTTCTGCGAAATGTTGATCCGTTTCACCAGGAAAGCCAATAATGAAGTCACTTGATAAATGCATATCAGGACGTACTTTGCGTAACTTGGCTATTTTATCGATATAGACATCAATGGTGTGGTTACGTTTCATGGCTTGCAATACGTCGTTTGAGCCACTTTGTACAGGTAAGTGCAAATGCGAAACCATTTGCGGTAAATCACGATAACATTGAATCAACTCATCTGAAAACTCAAGTGGGTGAGAAGTGGTATAACGTAAACGTCCAATACCTGGAATTTCTGCCACTAAGCGAAGTAATTCTGGGAATGTACAAATTCCGCCTTCAAAAGTTTCACCACGATAACCATTTACGTTTTGACCAAGTAGGCTGATTTCACGAACACCTTTTTCAGCCAACCCAGCGATTTCTGCTAGAACATCATCTAATGGTCGTGAAACTTCTTCACCACGAGTATATGGTACCACGCAGAAAGAACAGTATTTTGAACAGCCTTCCATAATCGAAACAAATGCTTTAAAGCCTTCGACGCGAGGTTCTGGTAAGAAGTCAAATTTTTCAATATCAGGGAAGGAGATATCGACCAGTTTAATTTTTTCTTTCTTTGGTTTTTCAACTTGCGCTTGATGTTGATCTAACATTTGCGGCAAACGGTGCAAGGTTTGCGGACCAAATACCATATCGACATAAGGCGCACGTTTTTGAATGTTGTCACCCTCTTGAGAGGCAACACAACCACCGACACCAATCACGAGGTCAGGATTTTTCTCTTTAAGTTTGCGCCAACGGCCGAGTCCACTAAATACTTTTTCTTGCGCTTTTTCACGAATAGAGCAAGTATTCATTAAAAGGATGTCAGCTTCATTTGGATTGTCAGTGAGCACATAGCCATGTGAATCACCTAACAAATCTGCCATACGATGACTGTCATACTCATTCATCTGACACCCTTGCGTTTCAATATATAACTTCTTCATTGAAACATCAGCGGTGTGCATTGGCTGGGTAACAGTGTTTTCTGAGGCAGCGTGTGTCGCACTTGGAATGAATGTTTGAACCGTCATGCAGGCTCCTAAACAAGATGGGTTTAAATAAACGGCGGATTATAACAGTATTTTTGTCAGAACGCAGAGAATAAAAAACTGACAAAAATGGACAGTTTGTGAATAAAATTGTATGCATTTTAATGAATATGAATCAGTAAGTTACATAACACAACAATAGTGGAAAGCTAGACTTATTACACTATATCACTAGGGTGAATAGAGCATATTGATTGATGAAGATGAAAAAGCAACGTGATTTGATAACAATGGATGCTAAAAAAGTGAAGTATAAGAACAGTTTCCGTTATTTTTTCGCAGTGGGAGGTATGTTCGCATGTTCATCCCTATACGCTTTAGATATTCAATTCAATGATGCTTTGCGTGCGGCAAATGCCAGTAATATAGCTTTACTCGATCAATTCCAAGAACAAATGCAGAATGATGTATTGGGGTATTACCCTGAATACTGGAAACTCAATACCAATTTAGCCTCACAGCCTGCCTCTGCCATTATTAGTTTTGCTCAACGCTACCCACAATCAGCAATGGCTGAAAAGTTGGCTGCTGACTATGTTGAAGAAAAAGTGAAATACGCCAGCTTTGCTGAAGCCAAGCCCGTACTCAGTTATGTCACAAACCCTGATCAAGCAGAAAGCTGTGCTGTTGCCCAAGTTCGAGCACAAACAGGAGATAGCCTTGTTTTTGCAGAGTACAAAGACATTTGGTTAACCACCACGACACAACCTGAATCATGTAATGGTTTAGGGCGATTGATGCTGGCTAGCCCGTTGATGACCGCGCAAGATCGCCAACATCGCTTGTGGTCACAACTACGTGCGGGGCAATCTGGCTTTGCGATCACCACAGCACAATCAATGGGGCTGAATTTATCGCTTGCACAGCTCAATCAGATTCAAGCCAATCCATTGGGCTATCTGTGGAGTGCAGCTAAAAACAACGACGCAGATTATGCATATTTGATTTTTGCTTTGGGGCGGGTCGCGGATAGTGATCTAACCAATGCATTGGCGAATCTTCCTCGTGCGCTTCAAGATACGCCACAAGCTGTACAACAATATCTATATCGTACAGTCGGTTATGTGGGCGGTACGACTGTGATGAAAAATGGTTTTAATCGTGAAGTATTAACTGCATTTGATCAAAGCTATGGTTATCCCTTTAGTCCTGAAGAAGCCGAAATTTATGCAAGACAATCCATTCGATTTGGTTCTTGGGAAAGTCTGATTCGGGCAATAGATGCGATGTCTGTGACGCAAAAACAAGAAGATCGTTGGCAGTATTGGTTAGCAAGAGCGTCTGAGCAACGTGCCGATGCTGCGTCTAAGCAAGCAGCACAGCAGATTTATCGTAAATTGGCTCAAGCTGGTGATGATTATCATCATTTGTTGGCCAAAGACCGTTTGGGCCAGCGTTATCACCATCAACCATTTAATGAGCAACCCTCTGCCCAAGATACGCAACGACTTAATCAAAATATCCATTTTAGACGTGCATTTACCCTTAGAGAAATTAATGCACCAGCCCAATATATCAATCGTGAGTGGAATTGGGCAGTACGCCAAGCTTATTTACAGCAAGATGATGGTTTGATTCTCGCTGCTGCAAAACGCGCGCATGATATGGGATGGTATGATCGGGCAATTTATGCTGCTGATCGTACGACCACCCGTCACAACGATACCTATCGATTTGCTACACCTCATCGTGCGAATGTCACGAGCCATAGCAATAATGCAGGTGTAGATCCTGCTTGGGCATATGGTTTAATGCGCCAAGAAAGTCGTTTTGTCACCACAGCACGTTCTCATGTCGGTGCTGGTGGTTTGATGCAGATCATGCCAAATACCGCAAAGTTAATTGCGCGACAAATGGGTGAAACCTACAATCCAGCTGCGCTGAGTGAAATGAATACCAATATTCGTTATGGTACTTTCTATCTTTCAATGATTCAGGGGCAACTCAGCGGCAATGCAGTGCTGGCTACTGCGGGTTATAACGCAGGTCCTAATCGAGCACGACGTTGGCAGCCTGACAATCAACCTTTGGCGGCAGATCAATACACAGAATCGATTCCATTGTTGGAAACACGTGACTATGTCAAACATGTCATGACCAATGCGACGCATTATGGTGTGGTATTGGGGCAAGGGCCACAGTCCCTAGAGAAAAGGATGGGTGTGATTCCTGTGCGAAATAGCCCTTGAAATATAAGCTGATATTAAATTTGAAGTCATGAAGGGCAGAGTAAAACTTGAAGTGCGACATAAACCACCTAATTAATTTAAAGGGTTTATGGAGTATATAAAATTGTCATACCATCATCTTAACTTTGAAGATCGTACTGCATTAATGCTTGAGTCAAGAAAAGAAGGCTTTTCAGCCAGAAAATTTGCTGAACTCATTAAAAGACATCCTAGTACGATCTATCGTGAGCTTAAAAGAAATAGCATCAATGACGTTTATCAAGCTCAATATGCTTCTGATAACACCTTCGCTAGACGTAGACGTGGTCACAGAAAACTCAAAATCGATTCAATCCTCTGGAAATTTATTGTTGAAGCGATCCGTTGTTTATGGTCTCCTCAGCAAATAGCAAAGCGTTTAAAGACATTTCCTGATTTGGATCAAACAATGAATGTAAGCCATACAACGATTTATTCAACGATACGAGCATTACCAAAGGGTGAGTTGAAAAAAGACTTATTATCCTGTCTGCGTCATGAAAATAAAAAGCGAAAAGCTAACGGTGAACCTAAAAAAGATTCTATATTACAGGATATTAAAACTATTCATGAGCGCCCAGCCGAAGTTCAAGAAAGAAAAATACCGGGTCATTGGGAAGCTGATTTAATTAAAGGTAAAGACAATAAAAGTTCGATAGCAACACTTATTGAACGAAATACACGGCTCTGTATCTTGGCAACATTACCTGATGCAAAGGCAGAATCAGTGCGCAAGGCTTTAACTGAAGCTCTGAAATATTTACCTGCAGAACTGCGTAAAACGTTGACCTATGACCGTGGACGCGAGATGGCAGAACATAAAATACTTGAAGAAGATTTAGGCATAGATGTATATTTCTGTGACCCACATTCACCCTGGCAAAAAGGCACATGCGAAAATATGAATGGTTTAATTAGGCAATATTTACCTAAAGGGATTGATTTAAATCAGGCAGATCAGCATTATTTAAATCAAGTTGCCATGTCACTGAATACTCGTCCTAGAAAAGCGTTAGATTGGCTTACACCATTAGAGAAATTTGCTCAGCTTGTTGATTATCATAAGACTTTTCAAACTGTCGCACCTCATGTTTGAATTCGCCAAGTTTTGGTATTTGATGAAATCAATAGATTTTTTAAAACGACGGTTTACAAGGTGGGTACAGGCTTTAGGCTGTATGCTTGTGCTTTCGTTTGCCTCATCATTATATGCTGCGAGTAACCAAAATCTCGCGGGCTATATTTTACATGTAGAAATGACGCCAGCGGTATGTGCTTTAGATTCATCAAAACAAAAACAACGTAAGTGTTTGGAAGGTTATTCTTTAACAATTTCAAGTTTATTGCCAGAAGTTCCAGTCAATCGGAACTGCGAAACAAAATCATCAGCCGCATTATCTCCATTGCAATCGACCGTGGTCGCACGTGTCATGCCGAATGAAACTGAGCGGGTACAACTTTGGCAAAATGTTGGAGGTTGTGTCCCGATGAATGCGAGCCAATATTATAGAACGATTATTAATTTCGCTGAACGTTTAAAGATACCTGCTGATCTGACCAGTCAAAACACGATTAGTGTACAAAAAGAAAATCTGAGACAACAATTTACTAAATTAAATCCCTCTTTACCTGCAAATGGTATTCGTTTTAGTTGCCAATCTTCACGATCAGACTCCATTTTGACCGAGATCCGAGTGTGTTATCACAAAAATGGGCAGTATAAACAATGTGCAAGTCATGTTGTGACAGGTTGCCCAAGTGAATTTACAATTAAGGGTAGCTATTAACTTTTCTAGCTGCACTTAATTTGTATTTTCTATCAGACTTTTGTTGAAATTCATTCTCTTTTATATGCATATGCTGCTGCTTTAGAGTACAATCTTTGCCGTTTATGATGATTTGACTGGATAGAATCACTATCTAGTCCAATTAAGGACCCTCATTGGAGACAATTACATGAAGCAACCCGTTCGTGTTGCCGTTACAGGCGCTGCAGGTCAAATTGGTTATAGCTTATTATTCCGTATCGCAAGCGGTGAAATGCTTGGTAAAGATCAACCTGTAATTTTACAATTGCTTGAAGTTCCTGTTGAGAAAGCCCAACAAGCGCTTAAAGGCGTAATGATGGAGTTAGACGACTGTGCTTTCCCATTATTGGCAGGCATGATCGGAACTGATGATCCTAAAGTTGCATTCAAAGATGCTGACTATGCATTATTAGTTGGTTCTCGTCCACGTGGTCCTGGTATGGAACGTGCTGACTTATTGAAAGTAAACGGTGAAATCTTCATCGGTCAAGGTCAAGCATTAAACGAAGTTGCTAGCCGTAATGTAAAAGTATTGGTTGTAGGTAACCCTGCAAATACAAATGCTTACATTGCAATGAACTCTGCTCCAGATCTTCCTGCGAAAAACTTCACAGCGATGTTACGTCTTGACCACAACCGTGCGTTGACTCAAGTTGCTCAAAAAGCTGGTGTTGCTGTTGCTGATATCGAAAAATTAACGGTTTGGGGTAACCACTCTCCAACGATGTATGCTGACTACCGTTTTGCGACTGCAAATGGTGAAAGCTTAAAAGACAAAATCAACGATGCTGAGTGGAATAAGGATGTATTCCTTCCAACAGTTGGTAAGCGTGGTGCTGCGATCATCGAGGCGCGTGGTTTGTCTTCTGCTGCTTCTGCTGCAAATGCTGCAATCGATCATATGCGTGACTGGGCATTGGGTACAAACGGCAAATGGGTAACTATGGGTATCCCATCTGACGGTTCATATGGTATTCCAGAAGGCGTTATGTTCGGTTTCCCTGTAACAACTGAAAACGGCGAATACAAAATCGTTCAAGGTTTAGAAATTGATGAGTTCAGCCGTGAGCGTATTAACTTCACGTTGAACGAACTTGAAGAAGAGCGTGCAGCAATTGCTGATATGCTAAAATAATTTATCACTGATAAATTAAAAAATGCCCCCGATTGGGGGCATTTTTATTGTGTAGGAACCACACAAAAAACAACAAGAAAACAAAGTGCTTCACTGCAATAGTGCGTGCTTTATTGATACATTAAAAGAAGAAAAAAGCTAAGGGAGAATAAACATGTTTGAACAACAACCTACACTAGAACTGTTATTTGAACAGCTTGGGTTAGAAGCGGATGAAGCGGCTATGGAGCTTTTTATCCAAACGCATCAATTACGTGCCGAGGAAAAACTGCATGAAGCTGATTTTTGGAGTGCAGGGCAGCGAGATTTTTTAAAAAGTCATTGGGAAAAAGATGATGAATGGGCGATAGTGATTGATGAGTTAAATCAACAATTGCATGTAGACAGCACGGAATAATCATAAAAAAGTAAATAAAGCTCACAAATCATTAGTGAGCTTTATTACGTAGAAGTGTTTTAAACCAAGCTTCTTGTCGTACTTGATCGAAAGCAGGGTGGGCTTGAAGCAATTCAAGATCATGATCTAAGCAAGACACATATTTTTTCAACCAATGTCGAGTAAGTGCATATTCTTGCTTTACAACAGATGCATAGGCGAGAAAGAAATAAATGTCTAAGTGATCATGATGTGCTAAAGGTTTTAAGATCTGTTGTGTAATCAAAGCGAAACGTTGTTCTTTGTTGAGCTCAAAATAAATCATATATGCTTTAGCTAAATACAATGACAAACTCAAATACAAGCTTAAAGGCATCTCTTCGTGTTCAATACGCGCTTGTTCAAGTAATACAATTGCTTCTTGTAGAAAATGTAATTGTTCCTGACGAACATGGCTGAGCATCACTAACTGCAAACGTAAGTCCGCACGTTCTAAAGCAAGCTCGGGGGTGTTGCCACTTAAATAAAGTTGGTCTGTTTCCCCAATCCGAGAAATTACCTGTTTGGTTTCATTCGACATGCATTGATCCACAAAAATCGTCAGTTAGGTAGCTTATATAAGGTTGTTTTGAGAAATTTAAAGGTTTAGTGTCCCTTGATATTCATTCGATCCTAATTATTCCAAATAGAATTTCCACTTCTTAACCATGCAGTAATAGAGAGACGCTGTTGTTTGGAGAGAAGAACTTCATGCAATATATCGCTTTGGAAAATAGCAAGGCGATTGGGTGTAGGTTGAATGATATGCCACTCCCCATTCTTATCCTGTAAACGCAATTGACCACCCCAGTCTTCCTGCCAATGTTCGTGTAGATAGAAAACAGTTGAAATCATTCGATCATTTTTTAATTGCGGATTATCGCGATGTAACGCGTAAAACTCACCTGCGTTATAGCAAGCAAAATGTGCTTCTACTTCTTTAATCCCGAGATAGAATGCTTGATTTAAGGTTTGAGATAAGCTTTGTAAGGTCTTGATGTGTTGTTGTGCGATGGGCAGTTGATGATCAATCCATAAAATGTGGTCGCTTCGAATATGACTGACAACGCCATTCTGTATTCCCGCTGCTCGAAACTCCTCCAGATGAAGACTACATTCTTGAACCAGATCGATTATATATTCTTTAGGGTACGCGTCATTCACTAAAGCAAAACCAGACGTATTTAAATCATCTAAAATTTGATCAATATTCCAAGATGTAGGAAGAGAGGTGGATTGCATACAGCTCCAGTTAACATTCATTTGATTACAGTACAATTTTGGCTGATCACATCAACGCTAAAGAATAGCCTTTATTTTCATGATAAACTATCCTTTGAATTGAGGAATAATTGTCAACATGAATTACCGTCACCATTTCCATGCAGGTAACTTTGCCGATGTTATGAAGCATGTGCTTTTGCTTCAACTGCTTAATCGTTTAAATGCTAAAGATAAGCCATATCGATATATCGATACCCATGGTGGGGCAGGTAAATATGACTTATCTCTTGCACCAGCACAAAAGTCTGGTGAGTTTTTAACAGGGATCCATCGTCTCGTACAGTTGGGCGAGATAGAAAAGCGTCAAGCACCTGAGGGTGTGCAAGAATATTTGAAACTAGTTGAAAGTTTACGTGCCGAAGAGGGCAAAGGTAGTTACCCGGGTTCCCCGTGGTTTGCTTTGCAAGGAATGCGTGAAATTGATAAGGCAACTGTTTTTGAAATGCAGCGTGATGTGTTTCAACAGCTACGCCAAAATATCCGTGATAAACGCATGGGTTTACATGAGCGAGATGCTTATGAAGGTTTGCTCGGCGTTATCCCACCAAAAGAAAAACGTGGGTTGGTCATGATTGATCCACCATATGAACTAGAGCGTAAAGATTTCCCACAATTAGTCGAATTGCTCCAAGCTGCTCATAAAAAATGGCCGACTGGTGTGTTTGCTGTATGGTATCCAATTAAAGATCGCGCCATGATTGAACGTTTCGAAAAGAAAATGTTTAAAACAGGCATTCGCCGCCAATTGGTTTGCGAAATCTGTGTATGGCCTGATGATACACCTGTGGGGCTAAATGGTTGCGGGCTTTTAGTGATTAACCCACCTTGGAAATTTTCGGAAGATGCAGATCAAGCATTACAATGGTTATTTCCACATTTGCGTATGCAAGAAATTGGCGGTCATGCCGCAGTGCGTTGGTTGGTGGGTGAATAACCCATCAACATCAAGATATTGTTGAGGAATTGAAAATAATGACAAATTCTCTGAAACCTGATTCTGATTTAAATAAAGATGGTCGAACTTTCGATGGCATTACATTTGAAGTGGAAGAGGAAGAGCATACGCAGGAAGGGCAAAAAGTAAAACGTCGTGGAATTTATTTGTGGCCGAATTTAATTACAACAGCGGCGCTTCTATCTGGTTTTTATTCCATCATTGCGAGTATGAATGGTAATTTTAATCAAGCGATTTATGCAATCTTTTTAGCTGCATTGTTGGATGGTTTAGATGGGCGTGTTGCACGTGCAATCGGGGCGCAGAGTGCCTTTGGTGAACAATACGACTCATTATCTGATCTGCTTGCTTTTGGTGTTGCGCCTGCAATTTTGATGTATAGCTGGAGTTTACACGATCTTGGGCGTATAGGGTTGGCATGTTGTTTTATCTATACCGCTTGTGCAGCTTTCCGTTTAGCTCGTTTCAATGTACAGATTGGTGTGGTCGATAAGCGTTATTTTATTGGTATTGCAAGTCCACTCGCTGCTGTAGCTGTGATTTCGATGGTGTGGGTCGGGCGTGATTTTCCATTTATTTTTGATTTAAAAGACATTGTGATTCAAATTATTAATGCCGCTGTCATGGTTGGTATAGGTTTGCTCATGATTTCAAATATTAAGTATTACTCATTTAAACAAATGGACCGTAAGCGTGTACCTTTTGTTGTGATGTTGCCCGTGGTCTTGATTTTTGCAGCGATCACGTACAACATTCCAGTAGGGATATTGACAGTTTGTATTATTTATATCCTCTCTGGATTTGTAACGACTTTGTTGGCGAAAAAGAATGATTCAAAAATAACAACTTAAAAAATGGAGGTTCAGTATGCCAATATTGATCAGTAATAATCAATTAAAGCAGCTGAACCTCAATAAGTCAGATGCTCTAATCTTCTATCCACCTAAAGGTTTGTTTAAAATCGTTTATCAGGCATTGATCCTGCCGAATCTTCCAGCGCCCTTCCATTATCTGAATTTTATCAGCCTCATTGGACAGCCACGCATTCCGGTTTGCTATAACGCGAGTGCAGTAATGACAACCGCAATTGATACAGCAACCGTATTGGTGAGCAGTAGTGTAGCAACGGTCGGGCATCTTAAAAGTTATAGCGCAAAAGATCAGTGCCAATTTGATGTTGATCGTTATCAATTTTTAAATATTGATCATATCCATGTTGATGCACCCAACTATTATTTTAAGCGCTTTGATGATGAACTTAGTTGTGAATTAAAAGTAAACACATTTGCTGAAGTTGAAAATCACTCTGCGTTACAATGGGGAGTTGCTGATTATTGGTATACACGATGTCAATGCGAAGGGGAACTGGTATATAAAAAACAAAAATATCAAATCGCAGCACAAGGGGTTTTAAAACATGCTCGCGCTGTACATTTACCTTTTATTGCATTTCACTTCTTTACCTATCAAATTATTCAAGTCCATGCTGAATTGCAAATTATTCTCACAGAGTTAAGAAATCAATGGAATCAGATTATTTTTACTCGAATAGAAGTTCAATATGATCAACAACCAAGCATACTTTACAATCAAAATGTGAGTTTTGATGTTATGCGAGTTTATCCAAAAGTACGAACGCCAAATGGACGTGATATGTACTTAGCACGAGAATTTATTTGGCAGTACCAGCAAGGTGATCAGATTGTTTTTCAATTACATGGTCAAAGTCGTGGTGATTATAAATTTGGATTAGCTGCAGGTTATGTCGGAAGTTTTAACTATCAGCTTTTTTGGAATAATGAGGCGTATCAAGGATCAGGTTATTGTGAATACATTGATTGTCGACCTTTACATTGGCAAGAAAAAAATAAAACCGAGCAAATAATAGATAAAATTCCACATTTTCAGCCCTATTTGTGCAAGAAGTAGACAGTCGTTCTGGTAAATGTGAAAAACCTCTTGCAACTCATTCCTAATCCTCTATAATGCACATCCATCGGCGGTGATGCAGATAAAAACTTGTTGATAAACAAGGATTTGGCTTTAGTGGTTAGATTTTTGGGTTGTTTGATAAGTTTTAAAAATATCTAAATTACCTGTTGACTTTTAAGAGATTGAGAGTAATATAGCCGACCTAGCTTGATG
>NZ_KB849802.1:324134-346442 GCF_000369065.1 Acinetobacter haemolyticus CIP 64.3 = MTCC 9819 | reverse complement strand
TCTGTGATTTATCACAGTTTACTGCAAGCTGACGAGGCTGTAGTTAATCATTAACAGATTAGTAGAATTGAGTCTGAAATAAATTGTTCACTCAATTCATTCGAAAGAATGAAATTGAGAACTAGCAAAAACACTGAATCAAGCGTTTTGGTATATGAATTTAGATTGAAGCTGTACGGTGCTTAAGTGCACGAGGCAACAAACTGGATGAGAGCGATGTGAGTTGAAAAACAAACATAGCAATCTGTCCTAACCTTACTTGTAAGGGTTAGCGACTGTTTGGGGTTGTATAGTCAAGTAATTAAGTGCATGTGGTGGATGCCTTGGCAGTCAGAGGCGATGAAAGACGTGATAGCCTGCGAAAAGCTCCGGGGAGGCGGCAAATATCCTTTGATCCGGAGATATCTGAATGGGGGAACCCACCCGCTATAAGGCGGGTATCAATAACTGAATACATAGGTTATTGAAGCGAACGAGGGGAAGTGAAACATCTCAGTACCCTTAGGAAAAGAAATCAATTGAGATTCCCTTAGTAGCGGCGAGCGAACGGGGATCAGCCCATTAAGTTGTGTGTGTTCTAGTGGAACGCTCTGGGAAGTGCGAACGTAGAGGGTGATATTCCCGTACACGAAAGGGCACACACAATGATGACGAGTAGGGCGAGGCACGTGAAACCTTGTCTGAATATGGGGGGACCATCCTCCAAGGCTAAATACTCCTGACTGACCGATAGTGAACCAGTACCGTGAGGGAAAGGCGAAAAGAACCCCTGTGAGGGGAGTGAAATAGATCCTGAAACCGCATGCATACAAGCAGTGGGAGCACCTTCGTGGTGTGACTGCGTACCTTTTGTATAATGGGTCAGCGACTTATATTCAGTAGCGAGGTTAACCGAATAGGGGAGCCGTAGAGAAATCGAGTCTTAATAGGGCGTATAGTTGCTGGGTATAGACCCGAAACCAGGCGATCTATCCATGAGCAGGTTGAAGGTTGGGTAACACTAACTGGAGGACCGAACCCACTGTCGTTGAAAAGCCAGGGGATGACTTGTGGATAGGGGTGAAAGGCTAATCAAGCCTGGTGATAGCTGGTTCTCCCCGAAAGCTATTTAGGTAGCGCCTCGGACGAATACCATTGGGGGTAGAGCACTGTTTCGGCTAGGGGGTCATCCCGACTTACCAAACCGATGCAAACTCCGAATACCAATGAGTACTATCCGGGAGACAGACTGCGGGTGCTAACGTCCGTAGTCAAGAGGAAAACAATCCAGACCGCCAGCTAAGGCCCCAAAATCATAGTTAAGTGGGAAACGATGTGGGAAGGCATAGACAGCTAGGAGGTTGGCTTAGAAGCAGCCACCCTTTAAAGAAAGCGTAATAGCTCACTAGTCGAGTCGGCCTGCGCGGAAGATGTAACGGGGCTAAAACTATGTGCCGAAGCTGCGGATTTGACATTAGTCAAGTGGTAGGGGAGCGTTCTGTAAGCCGATGAAGGTGTATTGAGAAGTATGCTGGAGGTATCAGAAGTGCGAATGCTGACGTGAGTAACGACAAAACGGGTGAAAAACCCGTTCGCTGAAAGACCAAGGGTTCCAGTCCAACGTTAATCGGGGCTGGGTGAGTCGACCCCTAAGGCGAGGCCGAGAGGCGTAGTCGATGGGAAATTGGTTAATATTCCAATACTTCTGTGTAATGCGATGAGAGGACGGAGAAGGTTAAGTCAGCCTGGCGTTGGTTGTCCAGGTGGAAGACAGTAGGCATGCATCTTAGGCAAATCCGGGGTGCTCTATGCTGAGAGTCGATAGCAAGCTGTACTTGTACAGTGAAGTGGCTGATACCATGCTTCCAGGAAAAGTCTCTAAGCTTCAGTTACACAGGAATCGTACCCGAAACCGACACAGGTGGTCAGGTCGAGTAGACCAAAGCGCTTGAGAGAACTCTGCTGAAGGAACTAGGCAAAATGGTACCGTAACTTCGGGAGAAGGTACGCTGCTGACGGTGATGGGACTTGCTCCCTGAGCTATTGGCAGCCACAGAAACCAGGCCGCTGCAACTGTTTATTAAAAACATAGCACTCTGCAAACACGAAAGTGGACGTATAGGGTGTGATGCCTGCCCGGTGCTGGAAGGTTAATTGATGGGGTTAGCGTAAGCGAAGCTCTTGATCGAAGCCCCAGTAAACGGCGGCCGTAACTATAACGGTCCTAAGGTAGCGAAATTCCTTGTCGGGTAAGTTCCGACCTGCACGAATGGCATAATGATGGCGGCGCTGTCTCCAGCAGAGGCTCAGTGAAATCGAAATCGCTGTGAAGATGCAGTGTACCCGCGGCTAGACGGAAAGACCCCGTGAACCTTTACTGCAGCTTGACATTGAACTTTGACCTTACTTGTGTAGGATAGGTGGGAGGCTTTGAAGTTGGAACGCTAGTTCCAATGGAGCCGTCCTTGAAATACCACCCTGGTAATGTTGAGGTTCTAACTCTGTCCCGTTATCCGGGACGAGGACCATGTCTGGTGGGTAGTTTGACTGGGGCGGTCTCCTCCTAAAGAGTAACGGAGGAGTACGAAGGTGCGCTCAGCGTGGTCGGAAATCACGCGTAGAGTATAAAGGCAAAAGCGCGCTTAACTGCGAGACCCACAAGTCGAGCAGGTACGAAAGTAGGTCTTAGTGATCCGGTGGTTCTGTATGGAAGGGCCATCGCTCAACGGATAAAAGGTACTCTGGGGATAACAGGCTGATACCGCCCAAGAGTTCATATCGACGGCGGTGTTTGGCACCTCGATGTCGGCTCATCTCATCCTGGGGCTGAAGCAGGTCCCAAGGGTATGGCTGTTCGCCATTTAAAGAGGTACGCGAGCTGGGTTTAGAACGTCGTGAGACAGTTCGGTCCCTATCTACCGTGGGCGCTGGAAATTTGAGAGGATCTGCTCCTAGTACGAGAGGACCAGAGTGGACGAACCTCTGGTGTACCGGTTGTGACGCCAGTCGCATCGCCGGGTAGCTATGTTCGGAAGGGATAACCGCTGAAAGCATCTAAGCGGGAAGCCTACCTCAAGATAAGATTTCCCTAGGAATTTATTCCTCTAAAGAGCCGTTCGAGACTAGGACGTTGATAGGTTGGGTGTGGAAGCACGGTGACGTGTGAAGCTGACCAATACTAATTGCTCGTGAGGCTTGACTATACAACACCCAAACAGTTGTTGTATTCAAGATAAATTCAATACATAACTTGATTTAGTGTCAAAACTAGTTACAATACAGACCCAATTAACTAATCCGTTAATAACTCTTTCGGTACTAAGTGGCATGAACTTAATAAGTTCAAAAGTAAGACCACCCAAAGCCAAAACAGTTTGCTGGCGACAATAGCAAGAGTGAACCACCTGATCCCTTCCCGAACTCAGAAGTGAAACCTCTTCGCGCTGATGGTAGTGTGGCACTTGCCATGTGAGAGTAAGTCATCGCCAGCTTTTAAATTTAAACACCCCAATCTCGAGAGAGGTTGGGGTGTTTTTTATTGCAACGAGAAAAATAAATTGGGGAAAATTACGGTATAACTATTGGGGAAAAGATAAAGCGTGATGTGAATATGCAAAATAATAATCTTGGTTCTTGGCAATCTAGCTTACAGACATTGGTTTATATTTTATTGTTTTTAATTCTCTTTGGATGGTTGTTGAAAATTGGGCAAGGCTTTTTATTGCCAATCCTTGTTGCGACGATAGCGATGTATATCCTTATCACATTAAGTCATTGGCTAGTAAAGTTTCCTGTTTTGAAATCTACGCCAGAATGGTTTAGAAGAATATTGGTATTAATCAGTTTTATTGTGGTGATGGTTCAGCTTATTAGTTTAGTGATTACAACTGGACAGAAAATTTTGGCCAAGATGCCAATCTATGAAGCGAATATTGAACAGGTTTTTTTGCATGTAAACGCGTATTTAGGGTGGAGTGATAGCCCGGACTGGCAAATCTTTAGAGAAATGCTGATGAGCCAGATTAATCTTCAAAGTCTCATTACTTCGACACTTACTTCATTTAGTGCGCTGACAGGCATGTTTGTTGTCATTATTGTATATGCCTTATTTTTATTGAATGAGCGAGACCAGTTCGTTAAAAAATTAATGATTGCATTTCCAGATGGTAAAACTGAACAAACGCGGTTATTGATCGCGGATATTAATAAAAAGATTAGTGAATACCTTGTCGTTAAGACACTTATTAATTTGATTTTAGCAACGATTTGTTTTGTTATTCTTTGGGCGTGTGGTGTGGAGTATGCATTATTTTGGGCTTTAATTATTGGTTTGTTTAACTATATTCCATACGTTGGTTCTTTATTCGGTGTGATTTTCCCTGTTCTAATGGCATTGGCTCAAACTGGTTCGCTGAAATTAACTATTCTGGTTACGATCTTGTTGACGGTTGCGCAAATGTTTGTAGGAAATTTTCTAGAACCACGTATGATTGGTAAACAAATCAATTTATCTCCGTTTGTTGTTTTGCTTTCCTTGTCTTTGTGGTCTTCATTGTGGGGAATCGCAGGAGCGATTTTAGCAATTCCTCTTACTTCAATTTTTGTAATTGTTTTGGAAGCATTTCGATCTACTCGCCCATTTGCTATTTTACTCATGCAGAATCCGAAAAATTACGATCAATCATAACCGTGATAATAGGGCTTAGATACTTACTAATAGGATTTGGGCTCTTATTTCGGATAAATATCTCAACGTTTTTGATAAATCATTATGGATAAAATTGATGTGTATTCTGCCAAGCGCTTGCTTGGTTTTTTCTTTTTTGATAAGGTAAAGCGCTTATAAATACTCTAATCGACTCAGAATTATTCAAGCTAGGAAGCAGAAAATGCAACTTAATCCGATCTACTATAATGAACAACACCAAGCTTTTGCAGACAATGTACGTCGATTCGTGCAAAAAGAAATGGCTCCATTTGTTAATGAATGGGATGAAGCTGAAACGTTTCCTCGAGAGCTTTATAAGAAAGCTGCAGAGATTGGATTACTGGGCTTAGGCTTTGGTGAGGAATATGGGGGTATTCCGGATGCTGATCCTTTTTATTCGTTACTCGCTGGTGTGGAAATGGCGAAAGCGGGTTCAGGTGGTGTGCATATTTCGTTGATGGTACATACCATCGGTGCTCCACCAATTCAGCATTTTGGAAGTGAAGAACTAAAAGCGAAAGTATTGCCAGATATTATTTCCGGCGAAAAGATTTCGGCTTTGGCAATTACTGAGCCTGGTGGTGGATCTGATGTTGCAGCTTTACAGACTAAAGCGATTCGTGATGGAGATTATTATATTGTTTCAGGTGAAAAAACATTTATCACCTCTGGTATCCGTGCCGATTATTATACAGTAGCGGTGCGTACTGATCCCACTAAAACTGGTGCTGAAGGTATTTCTATGCTACTGATTGATGCACATAGTGAGGGCATTACTAAAACACCATTGAAGAAAATGGGATGGTGGGCATCGGATACGGCACATTTACATTTTGATCAAGTTCGCGTGCCCGCGTCGAATTTGTTGGGTCGAGAGAATGCTGGTTTTAAAGTGATTATGAATAACTTTAATATGGAGCGTTTTTTCTTGGGCGTGGTGGCTTATGGTTATGCGCTTGTCTGCTATGAAGAGGCATTAGATTGGGCACAACAACGCAAAACGTTCGGTAAACGTTTAGTTGACCATCAAGTGGTTCGTCATAAGTTGGTTGATATGGCAACGCAATTGACGACAACACGCGCTTTGCTTGAAGAAACGGCTTGGAAAATGACTCAACCACAATTACAGGGGGCTGATTTGGTTGCTCAAATTTCCATGCTCAAGAATGTCGCAACACGAACCATGCAGTTTTGTGCGGATGCTGCTGTGCAGACATTAGGGGGAATGGGCTTTATGCGAGGAACTAAGTCTGAGCGTATTTATCGTGAAGTGAAGGTCAATATGATTGGTGGTGGTGCGGAAGAAATTATGAAGGACTTGATTAGTAAGCAATTGGGTTATTAAACTTTAATGGAGCTTATTGAATTGTCTCAATCCAGTAGGCTCCTTTTCCATTTGGATGGGTTGCAATATGCCAAACTGATGAATCCTGAGTATAAATGAAAAATTGAAACCCTTGATCCTGTAATTTCTGCTTTGTACCCTGAGTCGCATCGTTTATTTTAATTGGAACTGCACCATGATCGATAAAATAGTCTAAGTCGGTTGGAGAGAAGGTAAATGAACCATGACCAATATTTAAATCAAGGTTATTTATTTCAATAATATTTTTTGTGCTTGGCGGTAAAATTGGAGGTAGCCAACCACGTTCAAAAGCATGTTCTGTTTGAGCATGCTGTAGATCTATAAATTTGGTTGTCACAATATCATTTGTACAACCGAACATTAGGCTGGAAAGTAGGATTATAATTGTACGTTGCATATATTCTGCTTATGAAATTGGCATCACTTTATTTGTTTATTTTAAAGCTTCAAATATTTCAATTACTAGAAGACTTGATATTTTTTATCTGTCCAATTCGAATTTAAAATCGCCCAACGCTCATGATCTTTCCATTCTTTACCACCAACACGTAAATATTGGCGTGAAAACCCTTCTTTAACAAAGCCTGCTCCTGCCACAAGGCGAATGGAGGGGGAGTTTTCAGGTTGGATATTCGCTTCTAGTCGATGCAGGTTCAGTGTTTGGAAAGCTTCGTGTAAGACAAGTTGAAGCCCATGTCGCATGTAACCTTGGCCTATATAAGGATAAAAGGCTTCATAACCTAAATAAGCTGAATGGAAGTAACCTCGAATAATATTCGAGATATTAAAGGTTCCTACAATGGCATGATTCTCAGTTAAGCAGACAAAATAACGATGTACTTGTTGTAGGTATTGTTCAAAATCTGTAGGAGGATATGTCCACGGTTGATGTAGATGAATACTATTTTGGTAGGCTTGTTTGATTTCAGCTAAATCGCTGAGTTGAGGTTTACGCAAATAGACTCGACTCATTTCAAAGCCATTTCCCAGACCATTTCCGTCAATTCATCAATTTTCACTTTACCTTCAGGTCTGTACCACGTCACTGTCCAAGAAATAGAACCACCGACTAAACGTCGCCAAATAAATGCATCATGTTTGACCTTGCCTAGAGTGCGTAATTTTTCAATCACATCAAGCCAGACTTGCTCATATTCATTACGCATTTTCAAAAGGTATTCTTGTTTTTCTTTAGAAAGCGCAAACCATTCATGAACCAGCACTGCCATGGCCGCACCAGTATCCCCAGTAATTGAGATTAATTCAGCTCTGATTAAATCACGCAATTGCTGTTCAGGATCATTTGAGCGTTCAGCTGCTTCTTTAAGCCGTGCAAAGTTATAAATAATGGTTTGTTCCATCACAGTAGCCAGAATGTCATCTTTACTTTTAAAGTGATGGAAGAGACTACCTGATTGAATACCAATAAATTCACCAAGTTGGCGAACCGTGGTTTTATCATAACCTTGCTTATAAAACAGATAGGCGGCACCTAAGAGCAAACGTCCACGTGGGCTATCATCAAAACATACGATTTTTGGTATTTGCTCAATTGAAGTTGCGATCATGCCTGTCCGTCTATCCCGTTTAATCAAAGTGTATTGTAACAAAATTCATTTCATGAATTGTCTTATCTTTTTATAACAAGCATTTGCTTGAATTTGTCTATTTTTGCTAATACAGCATATCATTCTGCACTTTACAAACCAAGCACTTGCTTGGTAATGTTGTATTGTTTTTAATAATAATGAGAAAGCTCATGACAAGCGTCAAGCAGGATGACCAAAAGCTAGTAAAAATTGGATGTGCTTCAGGGTTTTGGGGCGACACCAATACAGCCGCTTTTCAGTTGGTACATCTGAGTGATATTGATTATTTGGTCTTTGATTATCTATCTGAAATTACTATGTCAATCATGGCTAAAGCAATGATGACCGATCCTAATCATGGTTATGCATTGGATTTTGTTAGTCGTGTGATGTCTCCACTGATTAATAAAATTGCTGAAAAGAAAATCAAAGTGATCAGTAATTCAGGTGGGGTAAATCCCTTAGCTTGTCGTGATGCTTTACAAAAAATCATTGATGAAAAGGGCTTAGATTTAAAAGTAGCTGTGGTACTTGGTGACGATGTATTGCCAAAGCACACTGAACTGCAGCAAAAAAATATCAGAGAAATGTTTAATGCTGAGCCTTTGCCTGCACATGTGGCGAGCAGTAATGCCTATTTAGGTGCTGTTGCTATTCGTGACGCTTTAGATTTGGGCGCGGATATTGTGATTACAGGTCGTGTTGTTGATTCCGCTGTGGTACTTGCACCGTTGTTGCATGAATACAAATGGTCATTGGATGACTATGACAAACTTGCACAAGGTTCATTGGCTGGGCATGTAATTGAATGTGGTGCTCAATGTACAGGCGGTAATTTTACTGATTGGCGTTTAGTACAAGGCTTTGACAACATGGGCTTTCCAATTGTAGAAGTCAGTGCAGATTCCTCTTTTGTTGTGACTAAACCACAAGGTACAGGTGGTTTAGTATCGACTGCAACGGTCGCAGAGCAAATCGTTTATGAAATTGGCAATCCACAAGCCTATTTACTTCCTGATGTGACAGCTGATTTTAGCCAAGTCCATTTAGAACAAGTGGGTGATGATCGAGTTAAAGTCACAGGTGCAACAGGTCGAGCACCAACTCAACAATATAAAGTGAGTGCCACTTATGCCGATGGTTATCGTGTTTTAGTCAGTTTCTTAATCGCAGGTCGCGAAGCGCCTGAGAAAGCACAAACCATTGCCAATGCCATTATCAATAAATGTGAGCGTGTATTGGCTTTACGTTCTGTTCCTCCATTTACAGAAAAATCGATCGAAATTTTAGGTATTGAAAGCACCTATGGGGCACATGCACGCATTAAAGAAAGTCGTGAAGTCGTGGTCAAAATTGCAGTCAAACATATGTTTAAAGAAGCGTGTATGTTCTTCGCTTCGGAAATCGCACAAGCTTCTACAGGTATGGCACCTGCATTAGCGGGCATTGTCGGTGGTCGCCCTAAAGCTTCTGCAGTCGTGAAATTGTTCTCTTTCCTGATTGATAAAGATCAAATCAAGGTTGAAGTTGATTTTGCTGGTCAGCGACATCCTGTTGAGATTCCTACTGGCTCAGCTACACAGAATTTCGCTCCCCATCCAACTGGTGAAGTCGCAACTTATCAAGGCGATGAAATCGAAGTGCCTTTGATTGAGATTGCTCATGCTCGTAGTGGAGATAAAGGTAACCATAGCAATATTGGTGTGATTGCGCGTAAAGCAGAATATTTGCCGTGGATTCGAGCAGCACTCACTGAAGCCAATGTTTCAGACTATATGCAGCATGTTTTAGATCCAGAAAAATCAAAGGTCATTCGTTATGAATTGCCTGCGATGAATGCACTGAATTTTATGTTGGAAAATGCCTTAGGTGGCGGTGGGATTGCAAGTTTACGTATTGATCCACAAGGTAAGGCATTTGCGCAGCAGTTATTAGATATGCCAGTCAAAGTACCAGCGAAATTGTTAGAAAAATAAGTAAGGGATGTAAATCAAATGGGTTACCAATCAATTTTCAGAGCAGATGCATTTGACGACAAAGTGATTATCGTCACAGGTGGCGGCTCAGGTATTGGACGCTGTACAGCACACGAGTTGGCATCTTTAGGTGCTCAAGTCGTGATTACAGGTCGAAAAATTGAAAAGTTAGAAAAGACTGCAGCAGAAATTAGCGAAGATGGTGGGAAAGTTCATTTCATCGTTTGTGATAACCGTGATGAAGAACAAGTCAAAAGCATGATTGCTGAAGTCATTGAAAAATATGGCAAGCTCGATGGTTTAGTGAATAACGCAGGTGGGCAATTTCCTTCGGCATTGGAAAATATTTCTGCCAATGGCTTTGATGCTGTGGTTCGCAATAACTTGCATTCTACATTCTATTTAATGCGTGAAGCCTATAACCAATGGATGGCTAAACATGGGGGCAGCATCGTCAATATGACCGCAGATATGTGGGGTGGTATGCCAGGTATGGGGCATTCAGGTGCAGCACGTTCAGGTGTGGATAACCTCACCAAAACGGCTTCGGTGGAATGGGGGAAATCGGGTGTACGCGTCAATGCAGTTGCGCCAGGATGGATTATTTCATCAGGTATGGACAACTATAGTGGTGACTTTGCCAAAGTGATCATTCCAAGTTTGGCAGGTAATGTTCCGTTAAAACGTATGGGTACAGAATCTGAAATTTCTTCAGCAATTTGTTATTTGCTTTCTGATGCTGCGGCTTTTGTTTCAGGGGTGACTTTACGTATTGATGGTGCTGCATCTCAGGGAACACGCATGTATCCATTGGCAGATGCAACCAATAGCCAGTCTTTTAATGGTTTCCACCGTGCTTTTATTCCAGAAATTTTTAAAGATGAGGCTGGAAAAGCAGAGCAACGCTCTGCCCAGCCGCAAGACGACAAGCTAGGCTTGGAGTGAGGAAAAACAATGACCATTCTCCAATCTGAAATTGCTGTCGGTAGTGAGCTTTACGAGCAAAACCGTGAAGCTTTGTTGAATCAAATTGCGGAAGTACGTGCAGTACAGCAAAAGAGTATTGATAAATCTTATGCGGCTAAACCAAAGTTTGATAAGAAAGGCAAAATCTTGCCGCACGAACGTGTGCGCTTACTATTGGATGCGGATTCACCTTTTGTCGAGTTATGTGGCTTAGTTGGCTACAACATGCATGATGATAAAGATGGCTCAGAAGCGGGTGGCGGTATTATTGCGGGTTTGGGCTTTGTTAGTGGTGTACGCTGCCTTGTCTCTGCCAGCAATAGTGCGATCAAAGGTGGAACTATGTCACCGATGGGTGTACAGAAAACCTTACGCTTACAGAAAATAGCACTTGAACAAAAACTACCGATTGTTACTTTAACGGAAAGTGGTGGGGCGAATCTTAATTATGCTGCTGAAGTATTTACCTATGGCGGTATGACCTTTGCAAATCAAGCACGGATGTCTGCGGCAGGGATTCCACAAATTTCGGTGGTACATGGTAATGCTACAGCAGGTGGAGCATATCAGCCTGGTCTGTCTGACTATGTGATCGCGGTGCGTAAACAAACCGAAATGCTACTGGCTGGTCCACCATTGCTATTGGCTGCGACTGGTGAGGTGGCAACGGCTGAAGAGTTGGGCGGTGCTGAAATGCATACCCAGGTTTCAGGTGTAGCAGAATATTTGGCGGAAAATGATGCAGATGGGATTCGACTTGCTCGTGAGATTTTAGAGCATTTGAATTGGAAGGAACAAACCACTAGTCTAAATCAAAACTACAAAGAACCGCGTTTCGCGCCTGAAGAGTTGCTTGGCATTATTCCCAAAGATCCAAAGCAACCTTTTGATATGAAAGAGGTTGTAGCTCGCATTATTGATGATTCAGATTTCCTTGAGTTTAAACAGGAATACGATGCTTTAACTGTATGTGGTTGGGCGAAAATGGGTGGCGTACATATTGGCATTATTACTAATAATGGACCGATTACACCACAAGGTGCGGTCAAAGCAGCACAATTTATTCATTTGTGTGAGCAGACCAAACGACCACTTTTATTCCTGCATAACACCACAGGTTTTATGGTGGGAACAGATGCTGAACAGAACGGCATCATTAAGCATGGTTCGAAATTAATCCAAGCAGTTGCGAATGCGACTGTACCGAAAATCTCGATTATTGTGGCTGGCTCCTACGGTGCAGGTAACTATGCGATGTGTGGGCGTAGTCTCTCTCCGAGTTTTATCTTTGCATGGCCAAATTCACATGTTGCGGTAATGGGGGCAGCACAAGCGGGGAAAGTGTTGCGTATCGTCGCAGAAGGTAAACAGAAAGCTTCTGGAATGGAACCGAATCCGCAAATGTTGGATTTCCTAGAGCAAAGCACTGCGATGAAATTAGAACAACAATCGACTGCTTTGTTTAATACAGCAATGTTGCATGACGATGGCATTATCGATCCAAGAGATACGCGTAAAGTCCTGATCTTCTTGCTACAAACCATTTATGAAGCACAACAACGTCAACTTAATCCAACACGGTTTGGTGTATCGAGATTTTAAAAATCCCTCCCGACCTCCCTTTAAAAAAGGGAGGAGTTCCCCTCTTTATTAAAGAGGGGTTAGGGGAGATTAAATTTAAGGAAAAAATAATGAAATTTACCGCAGAGCATGAAGCATTACGTCGTACCGCACGTCAGTTTGTAGAAAACGAACTCAATCCATTCATTCCAGAGTGGGAGGCAGCAGGACGTTTTCCGATCCATGATGTGTTTAAGAAAATGGCAGATTTAGGTTTGCTAGGTATTTGTAAGCCAGAAGAAAATGGCGGTCTGGGTTTAGATTATTCCTATAACCTTGTGGTCGCTGAAGAATTAGGGCGTGCAGCATGTGGTGGTGTGCCACTGGCGATCGGTGTGCAAACCGATATGGCGACACCTGCACTTGCTCGTTTTGGTAGCAAAGAATTAAGAGAAGAATTTTTGAATCCTGCGATTCGTGGTGAATATGTGGCATCAATTGCAGTATCAGAAGTGCATGCAGGTTCAGACGTAGCAGCAATCAAAACCACTGCGAAAAAAGATGGTGATGATTATGTGATTAATGGCAGCAAAATGTGGATCACCAATTCATTGCAAGCTGATTTCTTCTGTTTACTTGCCAATACTTCAGATGACAAACCACATGTCAATAAATCCATGATTATTGTGCCTGCGAAGACTGCGGGTATCAGTTTTTCAGAGCCGCTGAATAAATTAGGTATGCGTTCAACCACAACTGCTCAGGTCTATTTTGATAATGTTCGTGTACCACAGCGTAATTTGGTTGGTGCTGAAGGCATGGGCTTCATGATGCAAATGATGCAGTTCCAAGAAGAACGTATGTGGGCATGTGCCAATGCAGTAGGCGGTTTAGAAAAAGTCATTCAACAAACGATTGATTACGCTAAAGAACGTACTACTTTTGGTCAGCCCTTGATTAATAACCAATATGTACATTTCCGCTTCGCCGAGTTAATGACTGAAGTTGAAGCATTAAAGGCGCTGACTTATCAAGCCTGTGAACAGCATATTGCTGGGGAAAATGTCACGATGTTAGCTTCAATGGCAAAACTCAAATCAGGGCGTCTCACTCGTGAAGTCGCTGATACCTGTCTGCAATATTGGGGTGGCAATGGCTTTATGTGGGATAACCCTGCTTCTCAACTTTATCGTGATGGTCGTCTTGGTTCAATTGGTGGTGGCGCCGATGAAATTATGCTCGGAATTATTTGTAAGTTGATGGACATTTTGCCGAAGAAACGGAAATAAGGCAGGGGAAGATCATGACGCTTTCAACTTCTCTAACTGATCTACAAGTGGATGAAAGTATCCAACTTGAACAACAAGGCAGTATTTTAACGATGTGGCTTAATCGACCTGAAAGTCGCAATGCCATGAGTCTAAATATGGTCAATGCGATTCAACAGGTCTTTAATCAAATTGCAGATGATGTATCGATTCGTGCTGTGATTTTACGTGGCAAAGGCGGACATTTCTGTGCAGGCGGTGACATTAAAGATATGGCAGCACTCCGTGTAGAGGCGGCGAATGTGGGTAGCTTACAGCCATATGTTGATTTTAACCGTCGTTTCGGTGCCATGATTGAACAAGTTGATCAAGCGCCACAAACCGTGGTTGTGATATTAGAAGGTGCGGTATTAGGTGGAGGTTTTGGCTTGGCTTGTGTTTCTGATGTCGCGATTAGTCGCGATACGGCACAGTTTGGTTTACCTGAAACAGGCTTAGGTGTTTTGCCAGCGCAAATTGCACCTTTTGTAGTGAAACGCATTGGATTAACACAAGCGCGTCGTTTGGCATTGTTAGGTTCTCGTTTCAATGGTGAGACTGCACAGAAGTTAGGTGTAGTACATGATGTAGTGCATGATGAAAATGAACTAGAGCAGTTACTGAGCGATACAGTTCAACAAATCAAACGTGCTGCACCATTGGCCTCTCGCAATACTAAAGCTTTATTACATCGTACTTTGAATGAACCTTTAGATTCTCTACTCGATGATGCTGCACAGCAATTTGCGCAAGCTGTCGGTGGAGTAGAAGGTCAAGAAGGTACGATGGCATTTATTCAAAAACGTTTACCAACTTGGACTGATGAACAGTGAAATGCAAAGCATTGCTTTGCCACTGTGCAAGGCGAAAAGCTATGCTTTGAGAGGATAATATGAAATTTTCAAAAGTTTTAGTCGCAAATCGTGGTGAAATCGCAGTTCGTGTGATGCAAACTGCGAAAGCGATGGGCTATCAGACCGTTGCTGTATATTCAGATGCTGATGCCAATGCGCGCCATGTTCAAGTGGCTGATGAAGCGGTGTATATTGGGGCATCCAAAGTTTCAGAGTCTTATTTGTCGATCACCAATATTATCGAAGCCTGCAAAAAGACAGGTGCCGATGCTGTTCATCCAGGTTATGGATTTTTATCTGAAAATACCGATTTCGCCCAAGCGTGTAGTGATCATGGCATCACTTTTATTGGTCCAAATGCCGCTGCGATTCATTTGATGGGGAGTAAGCGTTTGTCAAAAATTGCCATGATTGAGGCGGGTGTACCTTGTGTACCGGGTTATGAAGGTGATCGACAAGATATCGAATATTTAGCTGAACAAGCAGAAAAAATTGGTTTCCCCTTGATGGTGAAGGCATCTGCTGGTGGTGGTGGGCGTGGTATGCGTTTGGTTCACCAGTCTGCTGATTTACTCGAAGCTTTAAAAACAGCGCGTTCAGAAGCTGAAAATGCATTTGGTTCAGGTGAACTCATTATTGAAAAAGCAGTGATAGCACCCCGTCATGTGGAAATTCAAGTATTTGGTGATACGCATGGCAATTACGTTTATTTATTTGAACGAGACTGTTCAATTCAGCGCCGTCATCAGAAAGTCGTCGAAGAAGCACCTTGTCCCGTGATGACACCTGAATTACGTCAGCAAATGGGCGAGGCTGCAGTTGCTGCCGCCAAAGCTTGCGACTATATCGGCGCAGGTACAGTTGAATTTTTACTTGATCACTCAGGTGAGTTTTATTTCCTTGAAATGAATACCCGTTTACAGGTTGAGCACCCAGTAACAGAAATGATCACGGGCCTCGATTTAGTTGAATGGCAACTACGTGTCGCAAATGGTGAAACTTTACCTCTACAGCAGCATGAACTCACTTTAAATGGACATGCAATTGAAGTGCGTTTATATGCAGAAGATCCACGTCAGGATTTCTTGCCTCAAACTGGAAAGGTACTCAGTTGGAAACCTGCAGGCTCTGATGGAATGTTACCAAATGTTCGGATTGATCATGGTATGTTAGAACAGGGTGAAATTAGCCCGTTTTATGATCCAATGGTGGCGAAGGTGATTGCTTATGGCAAAACTCGTCAGGATGCGATTCGTCTGTTAGCACGTGCAGTAGATGATTGTGTGCTACTGGGTGTGAACAGCAATAAACAGTTTTTGGTGAATTTACTACGCCATCCGATTGTCGTGGCAGGTGATACCAATACCGCATTTATTCAACAACATTTTCAAGATGATGTCAGCCTTCATCAACAGGCACCAAGTTTGGAAAATCTTGCGGTTGCTGCAGCGTTATTCACTCAACTGAATCAAGCCAAAGCTTCATGGCAAACAGGTATTTCTGTTCCTTTTCCGTTGAAACTGAAATGTGCACATCAACAATTATTACTCCATGTCCAAATAGATCATGAGCAACTGATCGCTACGCTGTGTGATCAGCAAGTCAAAATTAAGATTCCAGCGATTCAAAATACACAGATCATTTATGATGTAGATGGTGTACGCCGTAAATTAAATTATGTGCTTGACCAAAATCAGCTTTATTTGGACACAGCCAATGGCAATCTCACAATAGAGAATAGCACTTACGCAGAACCTGAAGCGGTGGAGGTCATTGGTGATGGGAAGATTCGAGCACCAATGGATGGTGCAATTGTAAATCTACTGGTCAATGCTGGAGATACTGTTAGCAAAGGACAAACTTTATTGATTTTGGAAGCGATGAAAATCCAGCAACAGATTAAATCTGATGTGGATGGTGTCGTTGATGAGCTGATTGGTCAAGTCGGTCAACAAGTGAAAAAACGACAATTGTTATTAAATGTCACAGTTGCATAAAACGTATGAATTAAAAAGCTAGGCTAGACCTAGCTTTTTAATAATTTCTCTACAGCATTGAGTGAACTTTCCGAATTTCCCATTAATTCTTGTGTTGCAAACTCTGCCAAAGCTTGTTCATGTGCCAATAAATATTGCAGAAATGTTTGAGTTTGAGCATCGGCATGTTGATTCATTCGCTCGAAGGTTTCCATAAAAGGTTTGGTACCTTGTTTAAGCAAATGCATCGCAACTTTCCACGGAAGCTTTGCCATCGCAATCCCTGATGCTTTGGCTTGTAATTTGATATGTGCTCGTATCTTTGCGGTATGACCATTTTCAATTAGAAAATTTTGTAACTTATGTAAAGTTTGAGTTTCTAATTGAGCCAAGACATTCCATTTATATTGTTGTTCAGTCGAGCGGGTATGCTTTGCTGCATTCAGAAAAATTATTTCACCTAAGATTTCAGATTCAAGTGCAGTATTTAAGTCCTGTTGCAGTTTTGGGTAATTCATTTCATTGATTTCCAAAGATAAAGAAGCGTTCTTTTACAGCAGTATAGGTGAAAAAATTAGATGCTGAAATAGTCGCCATCTGTTTATCAGATGGCATTATTTTTTAAGGAAACAGATTCGATCGTAAGCTTTCTAGACGTTGTTGATACTGCTTTTGCCACTCAGTTTCGGAAAGCTGAGACTTAAGCGGTTGCATTTCTTGTTGCAGTTGTTTGAGTGCTTGTTGGTATTGATCCACTTTCTGTTGCTGCTGTTGTTCACGGTGTTGCTTAAATTGCAGGTCTAATTGCTCTTGTTGTGAGAGATAGCGTTGTTGTAACTCTTGTTTTAGACGTTGTGTTTCAGCAGTGGGCTGTTTCTCATCAAGTAGTTGAACCGCTTGCTCATAACGACCAAAACTACTTTCTTGTTCCATCAGTCGAGGGTATTTTTGTTGAAGCGTTTCTAATGCAGCCAATCGTTGTTCAGGATTCAATTGCGTATTCTGTTTAAGTTCTGCATAAGCAAAACGATAATCTGCATATTCACGTTCTTGTCCAAAACCTAAAGCCGCTTCATCTTTGCCTAGCGTCTGTTCTCTAAGTTTCCAAATTGCATCAAAGCGTTCTTTTGGTGATAGCGCTGTTGAAAGTACGGTGCTTTGCATTTGCTGTTCATATTGCGGCATACGCTTCAATAAATTCTGCACAGTTTGAGCAAATTTTTGATCAGGATAATTTGCCAGAGCTTTGGCTAAGGCAGCATCACAGCTTTCTAGTTGGCAATTGGCTTTAAACGCATTGATAAATTGGGTGATATTTCCAGGTTGATGCTGCAAGGATTTTAATTGAGTGGACAAAGACTCTTGTAAAATTTGAACTGCATTTTTATGTTGCATGTATTTATCTTGGGTTGAATTGGGTTTTGTTGATTCGGTCCTTGCTGCTTGTTCAATTGCAGCGGAAGAGGCGGTGCTCTTCCAAACTGCAATTCCGACCAAGACCAGTAAAACAAGAAATATTGTCAGTAGTAGTCTCTTATTCATTCGGCTTTCCGCTTTATGGGTTGTAATTAAAGTGTCCCATCACAGGGAAATGATCAGAAAGATCCCATGTCATAAACAATGGATCAGCAGCCGAACGTAGAATGCGAACATCGTTGCGAGATTGGGTCGGTTGACGGTGATTATTTGATGAAACAACATAATCTAGATATTCAACGGTGGTTCCCCCAGAGCCAGCTGCACCAGCAAGTTTATTGATACGTGGATCAAAAGTAGAGGCCGTATAGCCTGTGCTAACAGGTGCAGTCGCATTGAGGTTAGTCAGCATGTCTTGGTAATCTTGTGGCCATAACAGCTTATTTACATTGAAATCGCCACCCATCAATACCGCATCGAAGCTTGGGATATTTTGCTGATTAATCAATTGTCGAATTTGTTGGAATTGAACCTGACGTAACGCACGAGCTTCATTGGTATCAAATGATGCCGTGTGGGTTGAAGTCACATGGTAGGCTTTACCATTTTTGATGATTTCTGCATAAATCACGCCTTTATCCGCGAAGCAGTCCGTTCCAGTGCAGTCTGGATAAATCATTTCAGCTGTTTTAACAATAGGGTAACGACTTAATACCAATACGCCACTATCGAATAAGTTATAGCCAGATCCAATCGGAACATGTGTTTGATATGGATATTGTTGTGCGAGTTGATTGAGCATACCGGTTCGCGAAGATGAAAATGCTTCCTGCATGAGAATGACATCGTAACCATTTAGATGTTGTGGCAACTCAGCCAAACGCTCGCTAATTTTGCTTGCAACCATAGGTAGGGCGTAAATATTGTAGGATAAAACCTTAATTTCATCGGCATTGTTTGAGACAGGTTCAGTTACCGTATTTTGATGAATGGTGTAATGAAAATCATCATAACCCCCTGTATATTCTGCTTTCACAGCAGTTTGTGCGGCTAAACCAGCATATACAGTATTGATGCGATATATATTACGATCCGTATACCAAGGTGAGGTTGTCGATGCGGTTTGCATACCATGTTTAATGGTGCTGCCATACCATGTACCCGTCATGGATTGCTTAAAGGTTACTTGAGAACTGCCACTGGAAACTACGGTATCAAAATTATAGGTTTGACCAGATTTAAGACCTGAATATCGATTCATGCGAAGTACGCGTTTGGTTTCATAAGGCGCTATCTGTGTTGCCTCTTGTGCCCATTGATTTCCATGTTGCAGAATTTGAGTGCCTGTATGGTTGACTTGTACAGATACCGTTTCAGGAGTGGTATTCGTAATAAAAACATAAGAATCTGCCAATGTATTTTGCATGGCAAATGTCCCCATCAGTAGTGCTGTACCGACACTGAATTTAATAGTGCTTAGCCCCATTAGATCTTTCTCCTTGTTGATCGTGTATTGCATAGATGATTAATAAGGTTCATCTGGCAATAGTGTTGATTTTCATTTTTGAACATTTATGTTGTTATTTGTTCGAAAATTATCATAATGAAAAATTATTGCTAAATCATGTAATTTTTATACCGTTCATCTGATTTAAATGAAGTAATTTATATAAATGATTTTCAAGTAGACATTCAGAAATATTGTACGGAGAGGAGTGATAGGTGTTTACAGTGTAGATTCGAATATGAAAATCTAAATTTGTAAATAACTAAATTCAGGGCTAAAAAAATCTGACAGGAGGGTTTTTCCTGGCAGATTAAATGGAATTGATGAGGACGGATTAAGTTTGATCTGCTGCACTAATGGCTGCACTGGCTTGCTTTAAGCTGTATAACAATTGTCCGAGAAGGACATCTTTATTGCTTAGTGTCACTAGCACCATTGGATGATGTGGTGCTGGGATGGCTGTTAGAATCGCTTTGCCATTTTCAGCATCTAAGGTAATACTCTGGCATCCTGTAAGTTGAATTTCATTGAGAAAAGCGCTGACCATTGCCAAAATAGAACTACTCACCGCAGCCAGTTTACTACTGTTATAAGGATTTTTTTTATAAATAGATGCCAACTCAAAACCGTCGGTAGAACAAATCATAATATAATCAATCCCACGAATATTAACGAGAATATCAGTGGCTTGCGATTTTGCGAACTGGATCAGCTCTTTGGGTGCAGTGCGTTGTTGACTTGGGATACTGAACATAATTTTTCTCTTTATTAAAGTCGTTAATGGGTTGCTTTTAAATTTACTTCTAAAGTTGCAATCAGTGATTCAATCATCAGTAGAATATGTTCTTGTTTGCGGGCATCAATAAAAAAAAGTGGATATTGGTAGTTATTCTGCGTCAACCATTCTCGATACATCGTCGTGGATTGTCCTTTATTTTCGTCAACATGAGTAATACCAATCGAAATATTCTGTGTATAGTCTTTGAATGTGTCTAGATAGCCTTCAAGCTCTTCGATAGGCACTTTACTGTTATGATCAACTAACAGAATTACTCCTAGCGCCCCTTGACAGATGACGGGCCAAATAAAATCAAAACGCGTCTGTCCTGGCGTGCCATATAAGCCTATCTTAACACCGTCATCTAGCGTGATTTCGCCGTAATCAATCCCTACAGTTGTTTCGGCTTTGCTGTGCGCTTGAGTGTCCGTATTAAATGCTTCCGTTGCTAGCACAGGAACTTCAGAAAGAGATCGTATTGCTTCAGTTTTACCTGCGCCCATGCTTCCTGCAAAAACAATTTTATATTGTTGTAGAATCATATTATTCCTTAAAGCCCAAAGCGGCGTCTAATTTTTCCAAAAAACTTATTCAAAAAACCTTGTTGTTCAGTAGGTTGTTCTACTGTATTTGATTTTAAGTAATGACCGTCAGCAGCTGAAATAATGCTGCCATTATTTGAGGCAATACAGGCGGCAATATATTGCTGCACTGTTTGAATTGGTATGTTTAAGTGGCTTGCAACGTGATTCAATTGAGCGCCTTGGATGAAACAAGCAGACAGCAAAAGAATGATTTTTCGATCAGTGCTTTGCATCGGCTGAGGCCAATAATCAATTTTGTAATATTCTTCTGCAACAGGTGCTAGTGTTTGAAACTCATGCGAGTACCATATCAAGTTCCATAGCCAGTCTTGTAAATTGTATTCAACTTTACGAGAAACTTTGGTGAAATCAAATGTTGTCGCAAATGCATAATTAAAACTGTGATTGGTATGTGTATGTATACGTGTAGGTTCTAGCCAAGCAACTTGGCTGCGTGTATCGATAATTGCCAATGTTCCGTGATCGTCAAAAAGATGTAGACGTGCATTTTCAGGATCTAACATATCCGTTAGAAACTTTGCATCTACGGCATTGTGCGTTGAAACTGTTTCTGTTTTAGGTTGCTGTGATTGTTGATGTGATAGATAGCTTAAAAGACGGAGTTGAATCCAGTTTTTCAATGCATCAGTTTGTTGAAAAGGTAGGTATAGAGTATTATTTTCTTCGATGTTACAGCTACCTTGTCCCTTTGAAACTTTTAAACAAGGAAGTTTCTTCTCTTTTAAAATACGCTGAATACCTTCGGTATCAAAAAAATTTTCATTTATTAATAATAAGTCTATATTTGGATCTGCAATATTTATCCAGTTAATTCCAAAATCATTGGGTATGGTTTTTCTAAGCTCTATTTTTAATTCATCTGAAACTTTTAAGCTTATACCTGAAATTGCGATATTAATGCAATGCCCATTCATAGTATCACTTTAATATTGTTAAAATATTGGACTGCATGAAAATGGTCTTTATATAATATATAAAGACTAATACTAGACCTCTTATATTATTTTTATTGTTTTAAATAAAAATAGATATAAGAAGTCTAATATACTAAATTTTTAGTTTTGCAAATTAAGCAAAATCTAATTCTTTTTCAAAAGTCTTGAGTTCGTGACGAGCCATTGCTAGGTTTGATTTTGTACGGTCAAGTACAACATAGAGGAAAAGGTTACCATTGCTTTCTAATGGTCGAATTAAGTGATATGCCTTACCAAGCGTGATTAAGATATCTTCGATATCATCGTTTAATTTCAGTGAGTTAGCAACACGGCGTTTTGCTCGTACAACTTCGGTATTACCCGCTGCTGCAAGCTCTAAATCAATTGCCCCACCACCTTGTGTTGCAAGGGCTAAGCCACTTTCCGTGTCTACTAATGCTGCTGCAACAAAACCATCAATGTTTGATAAGCTTTCTAGTGAAATTTTAGCCATGATATTATCTCTACTAATACATTATTGTTTATAAGTTTATATAACTTACTTTTGTTTTAATTGGTTTTCAAAAGTAGTTAATTTCATTATAGGAAAGTATTTTGTTAAATCAATCATGCGATAGAATAATGGAAATATAAAGGATGTTAATAATTGACAATTTTTGTCATGATTGGAAATTAAAATATTAAATGAAGATGGGCGAATTCAAACATGAGGTGCGACAGTTTGAAAAGTCTTATGATAATCAACAAGCTGAGCAAATTTCTCTAATGGTGTAAGCCAATCTAACG
>NZ_KB849802.1:141262-323414 GCF_000369065.1 Acinetobacter haemolyticus CIP 64.3 = MTCC 9819 | reverse complement strand
AGGATGTCTTTTAATGAGTTCAGCAAATTTTCTGGCTGAAAAGCCTTCTTTTCTTGACTCAAGCATTAATGCAGTACGATCTTCAAAGTTAAGATGATGGTATGACAATTTTATATACTCCATAAACCCTTTAAATTAATTAGGTGGTTTATGTCGCACTTCAAGTTTTACTCTGCCATGGTATTTTGATTTTATTGTGATTTCTGTCACGCTATTAGCTGGTTTTTTAATGAGATTGTGATTGTAAATAAATGTAAAATATTCTATTAACTTGCTTAAATATAATATTTATCTAAACTTTATTATTCCTAAGTATGTGATAAAGAAAGAAATCAATCTTTCTTTATCATGCGTCTATTTAAGCAACGAGCTGTGTATATGAGCAATACAAGATGCCTAAAATAAATAAAGCAACGAAAGGTGCTGTAATAGAAGACCATGTTGGCGTTACTGGTGGCTCAATATCAACGGTTTCTTGGTGGTCTACATTGGGTTGAGCCTGGTGTACCATTTTGTTGAATTCTTGCATGGTTGCTTCAAGTGAAACATCTTCTTGTTCAATGGGTTTTGAGCCAAGCAGTTCCGTTAATTGATTGGTTGACCAAACCCAGTCTTCTGCTTGACCAGATAAGTGCTCTACTTGGCCTAAAAGTAACTCAGTAAGACCAGTTTGGCCAAAGCTTCCTGTTTCATCTAACTGTTTTAGCTCAGCAAGTTGTAAGGATAAAACCTCAGCAAGGCTCATTTCTAATTCAGTTGCGCTGAGCGTTGATTGGTTATGCGCGGAAGTGGTTAGGTGGCGTGTAATTTCTTGGATATACAGTGGATCAGAGGTTTGAACCTCTTGATAATGCTTCTGAGGATTTTGTTTCCAGAGACTAATCAAGCGACCCAGTGCGAGAGCATTGATCTCACTGATATACAGCAGTTTTTCTTGTTGAGAATATTGACTGAATAGTTGCGGTTTTTGAATTTTAATTTGTTCAGCAAAATATTGAACTAAGTCAAAGGCCATTATATATCCTCAATTAATCTAAAATTCTAAGCGAAGGTTTTTTCTTAGTTGTTTCAGCTTTTTGTTGTGATTCTTCGTTTGCAGTGCTGATTGTGTCTTCAATATCAGCATACTCAGAAGGATCGAAAAATAAACCTTGGCCGTTTTCTTTTGCATAAATACCAAGTACAGCTCGGATAGGCACGTAAATTTCTTTGGCAACACCGCCAAATCGTGCAGAAAAAGTAATTGCTTCATTGCTGATATGCAATTGATGGACGGCATGAGGTGCAAGATTTAAAACAATTTGACCATCTTTAACAAATTGTAGTGGAACATCAGTATGCGGTTGAGTTGCATCAACCAATAGATATGGCGTGAGTTGGTTATCGCAAATCCATTCATAAATGGCACGAGCAAGATAGGGGCGTGTAGGGGTAAACGTTATTTGCTCAGACATAATTAAAAACTTATTAAATCGTAGAAATCAATTTATTGTAGCTGTTTTTTTCTTGAGCTGTCATTGATTTAATGAAAGATGGGCGGCTAAAGATACGATGACAATACAAGAAAATTGGTCGACAGTGTTGTTGAGGTAAATCTATTCCCATACTTTTGAGTCTTAGGAAGATCGGTGCAAGCATACAGTCCAAGATGGAAAATGTTTCAGACATAAAAAAGGGATAGTGTTGAAATAATGGTGTAAGTGAAATTAAGGTATTCCTCAATTCCTTTTGTGCTTGTTGTTTTTGAGCTAAATCGAGGGTATCCGCATGTCTGAGCATATGATCAACGAGCTTAAACCAGTCTTGTTCAAAACGCCAAATATATTGGCGCTGTTCTGCTCTGGCCATCGGGGCATCAGCATAAAGCTTATTTTGACGATAGCGATCATCTAAATATTCAGCAATCACAGGTGCAGAGAAGAGTTTGAGGTTCTGCTCTATTAGCATAGGGAGTTGATTGTACGGGTTAAGATCGGCCAAATCTTCATCTTCATGATCAGTAAGAATCAGATGATATTTGATCTGCTTTTCGGCGAGTAATAAACGAATCCAGTGAGAACGGAAATCATCTGCGTGACTATAAAGGGTGATGCCCTGAACTGGTGTATTTTCAACCGATGACATATGACAAAGCTAGAGATATAAACGCTTTAGCATACTAAAAAAACGTAGAAAAAGCATCCATGAGATTCGACCCAAGTGATAAATAAAAAAACCTCGGAATAATCCGAGGTTTTGGTCCAATTCGTAAAACGATTAACGTTTAGAGAATTGAGGACGCTTACGAGCTTTACGTAAACCAAGTTTCTTACGTTCAACTTCACGAGCATCACGAGTAACGAAACCAGCTTGACGAAGAGCAGGTTTTAAAGTTTCGTCTGCAGCGATCAACGCACGAGTAATACCGTGACGAATTGCGCCAGCTTGACCACCGATACCACCACCTTTAACAGTGATGTAAAGGTCAAACTTTTCAGTAACTTCTAAAAGTTCTAAAGGCTGACGTACAACCATACGAGCAGTTTCACGACCGAAATATTGCTCTAAAGTACGATTGTTGATTACGAGTTTGCCTGTACCAGCTGATAAGAAAACACGTGCAGTTGCGGTCTTACGGCGACCTGTACCATAATTAGTAGCCATGTGCTGTATCCCTTAGATGTCCAAAACTTGTGGCTGTTGAGCAGTATGAGGATGCTCGCTACCAGCGTACACTTTCATTTTTTTGATCATTGCATAACCAAGAGGACCTTTTGGCAACATACCTTTAACAGCTTTTTCTAAAACAGCTTCAGGTTTGTGAGCAATTAACTTCTCGAAGTTAGTCTCACGGATACCACCAGGGAAACCAGTATGGCGATAATACTTTTTATCAAGTGCTTTGTTACCAGTCACTTGAATGTTCTCAGCATTGATAACAACGATGTAGTCACCAGTGTCAACGTGAGGAGTATAAGAAGTTTTGTGCTTACCGCGTAAACGACGAGCGATTTCAGTCGCGAGGCGACCTAAAGTTTTGCCAGAAGCATCAACAACATACCAGTCATGTTGAACTTCAGCTGGCTTAGCGCTGAGAGTTTTCATTAAACCACTACCTATTATAGTTGGTTTGGACGGTGAAATCTGTCCAAACAAAAGGAGACCGAATTCTACATTAATTTATAAAACGGCACAACAAAAAATCATGCGAGAAGCATTATTTTGCTGCAAAGTGACTGATTTGGTCAACAACAAGACCATAATTTGAGCTTGTGCTGTTTCGCTTGTGATAGGGGAGAGTTTGACTTATTATTTTTATTAATTATTTGAAATAAATAGAAGTATTTACATGTTCTTTTGGGGATCTGGATGAGATTGTCGTTTTCTACAAAAATTGTTGTAGTGACTTTATTAATAGGTGTTTGTTCTACACAGACAAATGCACGACGACTTTATAAATGGGTGGACCAAAGCAGTGTGACCAACTATTCAGAATTTCAACCTAGGGAAGGGACGACTAAAAAATTAGAAGTATTAGAAAGTCGAGGGAGTGATTATGTTGATCCAATGATGGCTGTCACGGCCGAGATGAAAGCAATCGAAATACCTGTAGACCTGATTACACCACAAGACCAAGTAACAACGCGTCCATCGGCCACTCTTCCGCAATCGCAACAAACCTCGACTCAAACAGTAGTGAAGCAGGGAATGTTGGCTCCAACATATACTCAGCCTAATACCACAGTTGCTGTAATTCCTATGACTGAGAAAAAAGAGATTCAAGTTGCACAAACAATAGCTGTGATTGAGAAAAAAGAAATTACGATCAATCCTACTCTCGATAAAGTAAATAATGCAGGGGGAATTGCAGAGAAGAAGGCGGATTTGGCAGTAAGTGTACCCGCTGAAAGAAAACCACAGGCTACCATTAATCCTTGGACACGTGCGCCAAGCTTTGTCCCGTCAAATTTAGTGCCTCAGAATCTCACTAAAACGACAACCAGCCCTTAATTTGAATATAAATAAAGGCTGAAAAACTACAGCTGATTTTAGATTTTCGCTACACTAAGAAAAGTATCAAATGATCGGCGAAAAATATGCTTCCTTTATATGTCACTTCTGGTGAACCTGCAGGAATAGGACCTGATATCTGTTTGGGCTTGGCCGAACGAGTAGATGAGCGTCCTATTGTCATTTTAGCTGATTTGCAGATGTTACAGCAGCGTGCTGATCAATTAGACCTTGTTGTTGAGCTTATTCCATACCAAGGTCAATCAACATCTAGTCGAAAAGGACAGCTATTCGTTGAACATGTCCCACTGATAGAGACTGTAATTGAAGGACGATTAAATCCAATAAACTCAGGTTATGTCTTAGAGCAATTACGACGTTCAGCTGATTATGCGATGTCAGGTCGAAGTGTTGGTGTGGCAACAGCACCTGTGCAAAAATCCATTATTAATGAAGCAGGTATCGCCTTTAGTGGGCATACTGAATATTACCAAGAGTTCGCAGGTGTTGACCGTGTCGTTATGATGTTGGCGACTAAAAGTTTGCGTGTCGCCTTGGTAACGACTCATTTGCCGTTACGTGATGTGCCAGATGCAATTACTCAAGAGCGCTTGCATCAAGTGATTGACATCTTAATTCAGGACTTAAATACAAAATTCAAAATCGCGTATCCCAAAATTTTAGTCTGTGGTTTAAATCCGCATGCAGGTGAGGATGGCTATCTTGGACGAGAAGAAATTGAGGTGATCAATCCTGTGTTGGAAGCGTATCGCGCGCAGGGTGTGAAGATGAGTCTAAGTTTGCCCGCAGACACCTTGTTTACACCCGAAAACTTGAAAGATGCAGATGCAGTTTTAGCGATGTATCACGATCAGGGCTTACCTGTGCTAAAATCTCAAGGCTTTGGTGAAGCTGTAAACATTACATTAGGCTTGCCATTTATTCGAACCTCTGTCGATCATGGTACAGCACTTTCTCTTGCAGGCACTGGACAGGCTAAAGCTTCAAGCTTACATGTTGCAGTAGATTTAGCACTAGATTTGGCTCGTTAGTGACTCACGAGTAAATTATTCACGTTGGAATTATTATGTATCAAATTAATGCCCTAAACCCTAAAGATGAAGGGCATCAGGCTCGAAAACGTTTTGGTCAGAACTTTTTACATGATCAGCGTGTGATTGCCAAAATTGTACGCTCAGTGAATCCGCGTGCGGGCGAAAATATTGTGGAAATTGGTCCAGGATTGGCCGCATTGACATCTCCGCTGATTGGTGAGTGCGATGCTCTGACTGTGGTTGAGCTGGATCGGGATTTGGCGGCAGGTTTGCCTGGGCGGGTACCGCATCCTGAACGGTTGACGATTATTGAAGCGGATGCTTTAAAGTATGATTTCACTCAACTGTTTCAAGATGGTCGCCCATTGAGAGTCGTGGGTAACTTACCATACAACATTTCAACGCCATTATTATTCCATCTCTTAGAGTTTGGTGACAAAGTCAAAGACATGCATTTCATGTTGCAAAAAGAAGTGGTTGATCGCATTACGGCAGTGCCTAATACCAAAGAGTATGGTCGTTTATCGGTAATGATTCAGTATTATTGTAAACCAACATTTTTATTTGAAGTGCCACCGGGATCATTTAATCCGCCGCCAAAAGTGACGTCAGCAGTTTTCCGTTTAGAGCCGTATGAAACTAAGCCAATTGTAGCGAAAGATGAGAAAGCGTTGGCTCGTCTTGTGAGCCATGTGTTTACACAACGTCGAAAAACTTTGCGTAACAGTTTAAAAGGCATGCTGGCTGATGATGGTTTTGAAAAAGCAGGTGTTGATCCGATGGCGCGCCCAGAAACTTTAAGCTTGGCTGACTTTGTTGCCCTGTCTGACCAGATGGTGTCTTAATGTCAAAACGCTATAACTATGTGATTGGTGATGTGCAGGGGTGTTTTGCTGCACTCAAAGCCTTACTCAAAGAAATTCGTTTTGATCCTGACCAAGATTTTATCTGGTTTACGGGAGACTTGGTTGCACGTGGTGAAGATTCGGTTGGTGCTCTACGCTTTATAAAAAAACTGGCGGATCGTGGGGCTGCTGCAACGATTTTAGGAAATCACGATCTATCATTAATTGCTTCTGCACGTGGTTTCAAAAAAATCAAAGCCAAAGATCGAGTTCAGGATGTGATTGATGCGATTGATGGGGATGAACTAATCGATTGGTTGCGTAAACAACCGTTATGTTTATTTCCAAATGCTGAAACGATGTTGACGCACGCGGGAGTACCTTGTATTTGGTCAGCAGAAAAAACCGCTGAACTTGCACAAGAGGTACAAGATGCGGTTGGTCATGAAGATTTGATGGTCTTAGATGCATTCTTAGCTGAAATGTTTGGTGCTCAACCTGATCTTTGGTCTGATGATTTGACGGGTATGGCTCGTTTGCGTTGCATTACCAACTATCTAACTCGTATGCGTTTAACGACCGCAGAAGGTCAGTTAGAGTTTGAGTTTAAAGAGGGCTTGGATGCACCAATGCCTGGAGGTTACAAGCCGTGGTTTGACTATGAAAGTCAAGCTGCTAAGACACATCACCTCGTCTTTGGTCATTGGGCTGCTTTGCATGCAAAACGCATCAGTGATGATATTCAAAGTGTTGATGGTGGGTGTGTTTGGGGGCATCAGTTGGTGGCTTACCGTTTAGAGGATCAACAGTTATTCGCTGTTGAAAATCCATGGATTGAGTCGTGAGCATCTGATGCTTAGGTTCAATTGAAATATCGATAGAATCTGATCTGGTTGGGATGATCAAATTGTGCTTTGCCTGAATAGGGTGAGGCATTTTTTATTTTAGGGTTGTCAAAAAACTGTCATCTATTGATCATTAAAGTGTCAAAAAATATTTTTATGCTTAAAGCATGAAAATAACGACACAAATGGATGGCGATATGCAAAGTACATACGCGACATCTCTATTAAAGCAAGAACAGTTTCCTGAAAGTTTGAAATTTTACTTTAAAAGGAAACATTTCAAAGATCAACAAGATCAATTGTCTGAACTTCAAGACCTTGTTCGCCCTCGTTTGAGAATTGCAATTGTGACCGAAACATGGCCACCAGAAATTAATGGTGTTGCGATGTCGATGATGCAATTATGTCAGGGCTTACAGCGCCTCGGTCATAAGATTTTACTGGTTCGCCCTGTACAGAAAAATGTCTGTACTGAGTTTCATCCAGATCAGGAATGCTTGGTGTTTTCACAACCTGTGCCGAAGTATCCAAGCGTCCAATTGGGTTGGCCACAATATCTCAAAGTGTCTAAAGCATTTGAAAAATTTGCGCCAGATGTGGTGCATATCGTGACGGAAGGGCCTTTGGGTTTAACTGCATTACAAGCCGCAAAATCTAAAAAAATTGCTGTATCAAGTGGTTTTCACTCCGCTTTTCATGATTTTAGTCGATTTTTTGATTTGGCATTTTTAGTCAAACCTATTCAACGTTATCTCACTTGGTTTCATAACAGTACCGATGTGACGTGTGTACCTAGCCAATATACAGAGCAGGCGCTGCGTGGTTTTGGTGTGACTTGTCCGTTAGTTGTTGTTGGACGTGGAGTGGATACAGCAAAGTTTTCACCCAAACATCGTTCGCAACAGTTGCGCCAGCGATGGGGTGTAGATGCTGATACGCGAGTCTTGTTATATGTCGGGCGTCTCTCACCTGAAAAAGAAGTGGATGTTCTAATTAAGAGTTTCCATGCACTACGGACTCAACAAGGTACTAATTTTAAATTTGTCATTGTTGGTGATGGTCCAGATCGCGCTCGCTTAGGGAAATTAGCTCAGTCCAATGATGTGATCTTTATGGGAAGTCTAAGTGGTCGTGAGTTATCAGAAGCTTATGCCAGTGCCGATGTTTTTACCTTTGCTAGCCAAGCCGATACCTTCGGGAATGTTGTGCTTGAAGCAATTGCGAGTGGACTGCCTGTGGTCGCTTATGACTATGTCGCTGCTCATCAACATATCAAACATGATGTTACAGGATGGTTGAGCCCACTGGGACATACCACTGATTTGATCCAATCGATTTGTCATTTACCTGCGCTCCCACAGCTTAGACAAATGGGGTTGCTTGCCAGTGAAAGCGTGCAAGAAACCAGTTGGCAGTTTCCTGTACAACAATTAGAACAAGCACTTTATCAAGTTGCCAAGGAGTCTCCGATGACTTCTAGCTAACGATTCTCATATAGGAGAAGATTATGAAATTTGAAAATGCAAAAATAAAAATACTTGATCTTGATTTAAAAGGGTGTTTATACCTAAATCATCTCTCACATTCACAGCGTGTTGCCTTGTTTTTTAAAACGATCAGTCGTTTAGGTGATGGGCCATTTTGGTACGTTATGTTGCTATCTGTATGGGCAACACAAGGTCTGGCATACGGCTTACAGATTCTGTATTTAATTCTCGCTGGTTCTGTTGGAACCTTGATTTATAAGTTTTTAAAACATAAAACCACACGACCAAGACCTTATCAGGTTCATCAGGTCATTGTACTCGGTGAGCGGCCATTGGACCATTTTAGCTTCCCATCGGGACATACTTTACATGCGGTGATGGTCACGATTGTATTGGGTTATATCCAGCCTGTACTGTTGATTTTGATGCTCCCATTTACGATCTTGATTGCCTTGTCGCGGATGGTACTGGGTTTACACTATCCAAGTGATGTGATTGTCGGCGCAATCATTGGTGCCTCAGTTGCAAGCGCGGTCATTTTACTAGCACCGAGCTTGAATATTATTTTGTAGTGAATCTAGGGAATAGGGCTATCGTTCAAATCGAATGATTTGTTAAAGTACGGGATAATCCTATTTTTTTATTCAGGTTGTCATATGGGCTTACGTTGGACAGATACGATCGATATCGCAATTGAATTGGTTGAGGCACATCCTGATGTCGATCCGCAATGGATTCGTTTTACTGATTTACATGCGTGGGTATGTGCATTGCCAGACTTTAATGATGATCCAAACAAATCAACTGAAGGCTTATTAGAAGCGATTCAAATGGCGTGGTTGGACGAAGTTCGTTAGAAATTCATCTGAAATCGTGGAACTTTTACAGATTCCAGCTGATTATTGGCGATGACATCGGTATAATGCGGCAAATTTTTTAATGTTTAGACCATAATGGGAGCCAATCATGGCGATTGAACGTACTTTATCTATTGTTAAACCAGATGCAGTTTCTAAAAACCACATCGGCGATATCTTTGCTCGTTTTGAAAAAGCGGGTTTAAAAATCGTTGCAACTAAAATGAAACACCTTTCTCAATCAGATGCTGAGGGTTTCTATGCTGAGCACAAAGAACGTGGTTTCTTTGGTGATTTAGTTGCTTTCATGACTTCTGGTCCAGTTGTTGTTTCAGTTCTTGAAGGTGAAAATGCAGTTCTTGCTCACCGTGAAATCTTAGGTGCGACAAACCCTAAAGAAGCTGCACCTGGTACGATCCGTGCTGATTTTGCTGTAAGCATCGATGAAAATGCTGCTCACGGTTCTGACTCAGTTGCTTCTGCTGAGCGTGAAATCGCTTACTTCTTTGCTGATAACGAGATCTGCCCACGCACTCGTTAATCCAAAGTATTCAAGCCAGATAAGTGGTATACTACTTATCTGGTTTTTTATTTTTTATAAATTGTGTTGTGTAAAGAATACACAGCATATTTAGCGCTGATATTGTTTAGGTAAATGTTCATGAGTTCTGCAGTGGTCGTTTCATCCGAAAATTTAGATGAAAAACAACAGTCTGTTTCTATGCCTGTGGTTCATGCTGCTGACAATAAAGTCAATTTACTGGGCATGTCACGTGCAGAATTAGAAAAGTTCTTCGAAGACTTGGGCGAAAAAAAGTTTCGCGCTGGTCAGGTGATGAAATGGATTCATCAATATTTTGTTACTGATTTTGCTGAGATGACCAATATCTCAGGTAAGTTACGTGAAAAATTAGAAAAAATTTGTGAAATCAAAGCACCTGAAGTGGTACATCGCAATTACTCAAAAGATGGTACCCGTAAGTGGGTGTTCCGTGTTGGCGATGGCGAAGGTTCTTTGGTTGAAACCGTCTTGATTCCTGCCGAAGATAAAACGGGCGCACGTAAAACCTTATGTATCTCGTCACAAGTTGGTTGTGCACTGGATTGTTCGTTCTGTTCAACAGGCAAACAAGGTTTTCAGCGTGATTTGACACCAGCGGAAATTATTGGTCAGCTTTGGATGGCAAACTATTCCTATATGGAAGAGGTGCCTGTTGCTGAGCGCGAACGCACGGTGACCAATGTTGTGATGATGGGGATGGGTGAACCATTACTCAATTATGATGCGGTATTGAGTTCAATGCAGTTGATGTTGGATGACTTTGCTTATGGCATGTCAAAACGTCGTGTAACCTTATCCACCTCTGGTGTAGTGCCAAAGATTGACCAATTGGCGCAAGATATTGATGTGGCATTGGCAATTTCATTACATGCACCGAATGATGAGCTGCGTAATGAATTGGTACCGATTAATAAAAAATATCCATTACAACAATTGATCGCTGCATGTCAGCGTTATTTAGCAAAAGATGGCAATGAAAGTGCGCGCCGTCATGTCACCATTGAATATGTGATGTTAGATGGGGTCAATGACCAGCCAGAGCATGCGCAACAGCTACTTAAATTGTTAAAAAATTTACCAAGTAAAATCAATCTGATTCCATTTAACCCTTTTCCGCATGCGCCATATGGTCGTTCAAGCAGAAATCGTATTATTGCATTCCAAAAAACTTTGTCTGATGCAGGATTTGTGTGTACGATTCGTCAGACACGTGGTGATGATATTGATGCGGCGTGTGGTCAATTGGTAGGGCAAGTTGCTGACCGGACTCGTCGTGCTGAACAATGGAAAAAGAAAGTGGCGCAGCGACAAGAAATTTTGCGCACACAAGGATAAAACTTGGGGACAATGCGTTGAATACAACTCGACTAAAAACGACCATAGCGATAACAGTTGTACTTATGGCAGGTGGCTTGACAGCTTGCCAATCGACACCATCTACGAAAGATCCAGAGAAAGCTGTTCAGGTTCGCACCCAATTGGCTGCGGAATATATTCGTACGCGTGATTTGGACTCTGCAAAACGTTCACTTGACCAAGCATTGAAACTTAATTCCCGTGATGCAAATGCCAATATGATGATGGGTATTTTGCTGCAACAAGAGGGAAGTAAGCTCAATATGGAAAAAGCAGATGCTTATTTTAAGCGAGCGATTTCATCTGAGCCAGACAATGCTCAAGCGCGTAATAATTACGGTACATACTTATATCAGATGCAGCGTTATAATGAAGCAATTGAGCAGTTCACGCGTGCTGGTGCAACCTTAGGTTATGATCAACGATTTCAATCACTGGAAAACCTAGGGCGAATCTATTTATTATTGGGCGATGTGACGAATGCTGAAAAATCATTCAAACAGGCGCTGCAAGCAAATCGAAATGCAACCATTTCAATGTTAGAGTTGTCGGAAATTTTCTATTTGCAACAAAACAATAGAGATGCATCCCAGTTATATGAACAATATGTTCGTAGCGTGGGACAGCGCAACCAAGGTGCTAGAGCACTTTGGATCGGGATACGCATTGCTCGAGCGAATGCGGATCAGTTAGGAATGCAAGTGTTAGTCAACCAATTACGCGCTTTATTTCCTGATAGTCCAGAATATCAACGTTATTTGCAATTACAGTACAGTACTGAGGCCGTATGGAAATAAATCCAAATTCACATCAGCCAACTGGCTCAACCTCGCCATCGTCAACATTGGGAAATATTCAACGACCTGGTGAGTATTTGCGTCAAATTCGTATTGCACAAAAGAAAGAACTTGAAGAAATTGCAAGCGTATTGAATATGCCGGTCAAAACGTTGACAGCATTAGAGCAGGATGAATATACCGCTTTGCCAGAGGCGACGTTTATCAAGGGCTATTATCGAGCATATGCGAAATGCTTAAATGCTGATGCGAGCGCGATTATTCAACGTTTTGATGAAATATATGCCAATGATACGGGGCTTAAAGCAAGCCATGCCTTGAATAACTCACCAATTAAAACCATGGGTAAATTGGCGGGTTCAAAAAGCGTACGTAATCGTAAATGGTTAAAACGTCTGGTGATTTTGGCTGTTGTTTTATTGCTGGGTTGGTTGGCTGTTATGGCTGTACAAAACTGGTCATCGAGTAGCAGTAAAGATGATGTCGATATTCCTAAGATTACCAATTCAGATATTGAAATTTTACCGATGGCAAACACATCTGTGGCATCGGGAGATCAGTTAGTATTGAACTTTAGCCGTCCGACATCCATTAATATTGTTGATGCAACAGGTAAAGTCCTTGCGACAGGTCGCCAAGCGTCAACATTAAATTTGAGTGGCGAATCACCATTTCAAATTCGCTTAGATGATGCGACTGCCGTAACATTAAGTTTGAATCAAGAACAGATTTCATTGCGTCCTTATACAGTGAATGGTAAAGCTGAATTCCGTTTATCTCGCTAATGCTAAATAGGTAGCTATACGATGATCGTGAACCCAATTAAGCGTCGTCCAACACGAAAAATCCGTGTGGGGTCGGTGTATGTCGGTGGTGATGCTCCCATTAGTGTGCAGAGCATGACCAATACTGAAACCTGTGATGTCGATGCAACGGTTGCACAAATCCAGCGCTGTGCAGATGCAGGTGCGGATATCATGCGTGTTTCTGTGCCATCGATGGAGGCAGCAGAAGCATTTGGTGCTATTCGTAAACGTGTTTCTGTGCCTTTAGTTGCTGATATTCATTTTGATCATCGTATTGCGTTAGCGGTCGCTGATTATGGCGCTGATTGCTTACGTATCAATCCAGGAAACATTGGTTCGGATCAAAAAGTACGTGAGGTGGTTGCAGCGGCAAAGCATCATGGGATTTCGATTCGTATTGGTGTAAATGGCGGCTCTTTGGAAAAAGACCTGCAAATCAAATATGGCGAACCAACTGGGCAGGCGTTGCTTGAGTCTGCGATGCGCCATATTGATATTCTAGATCGCTTAAATTTCCACGAGTTTAAAGTGAGCGTAAAAGCATCAAATGTGTTTTTAACCATGGATGCTTATCGTTTGTTGTCACAACAGATTGATAACCCATTGCATCTCGGTGTAACTGAAGCAGGGATCTACCGTACCGGTACTGTGAAATCAGCGATTGCGCTTGGTGGGCTGTTGATGGAAGGCATTGGTGATACCATGCGTATTTCCTTGGCTGCTGAGCCTGAAGATGAGATTAAAATCGGTTTCGATATTTTAAAATCATTGGGCTTACGTTCGAATGGCATTAACTTTATTGCTTGCCCAAGCTGTTCACGCCAAGAGTTTAATGTGATCCAAGTGATGCAAGCTTTGGAAGAGCGTTTAGAGGATATTCGTACTCCGATGGATGTATCGGTTATCGGATGTAAAGTGAACGGTCCTGGTGAAGCTAAAGAAGCTGATATCGGAATTGTAGGCGCATCACCGCGTTCGCTGGTCTATCGAAATGGTGAAAAAAGTCATTTAATTGACACCAATCAGTTGGTTGATGAAATTGAAACAATGGTTCGTCAACGTGTTCAAGAGCTTGAAGAAGCCAAATCTAAAGAAATTATTCGTAGTTCATCATGAGTTCAATCGTCGCTATCAAAGGTTTTAATGACATCCTTCCAACGCAAACTGCGGCTTGGAGAAGTCTAGAACAACAATTGGCATCTTTAATGGATGCTTATGGTTATCAGCAAATCCGTTTGCCTATCGTTGAGCAAACAGGTTTATTCAAACGTGCTATTGGCGATGCGACTGATATTGTCGAAAAGGAAATGTATACCTTTTTCGATAAGGGAACACCACCAGAGTCATTGACCTTACGTCCAGAAGGGACAGCGGGTTGTGTACGTGCAATGTTAGAACACAACTTACTTCGTGGTGCTGCACCGCGTGTATGGTATGTGGGCCCCATGTTCCGTTATGAAAAACCGCAAAAAGGGCGTTATCGTCAATTTCATCAATTCGGTGTAGAAACTTTTGGTGTTGCAACGCCTGATATTGATGCTGAAATTATTCTCATGACAGCACGTTTGTGGAAACGTATGGGAATGGCGGAAAATGTGCGTTTAGAATTAAACACTTTAGGTGAAACGGATGAGCGCGCTGAGTATCGTGCTGCATTGGTTGAGTTTCTGAATCAACATAAAGATCAGTTAGATGAAGACTCACAACGTCGATTAACCACTAATCCTTTGCGCATTTTGGATTCTAAAATCGAATCAACACAAAAGATTTTAGAAAATGCACCTAAATTGCATGATTTCTTAAAAGAAGATTCGCTCAATCATTTCCAACAACTACAGCAATATTTAACTGATGCTGGCGTTGAGTTTGTGATTAACCAAAAGTTAGTACGTGGTTTAGATTACTACAACAAAACGGTATTTGAGTGGACGACCACCATGTTGGGCTCTCAAGGAACAGTATGTGCAGGCGGTCGTTATGATGGTTTGGTTGGTCAGTTAAAAGGTAAGCCAGATCAATCCGTACCTGCGGTTGGTTTCGCGATGGGGATGGAGCGTTTGCTGCTATTACTTGAGCAAGTAGCGCAGAACAAAGATACGCGTGATTGTGAAGTGTTTCTATTGGCAGAGCCAGCATATCAAGCTAAAGCATTGGTATTGGCTGAGCAAATCCGTGACCAGTTAGAAGCTGCGAATAGCACGATTCGCCTCAAAACTGGTTCTCAAGGTAGCATGAAAAGCCAAATGAAGAAGGCGGATCAATCGGGTGCTGTTTATGCTGTGATTTTGGGTGAGCGAGAGTGGGATTCACAGCAGCTTCTGGTGAAAGAACTTGCAACGGCTGAACAGTCTCAGGTTTCTTTGGCTGAGTTGGCGCCATTTTTTATCGAAAAATTTAAACAATAAAACATTTAGGAAAAGGACAATCACATGAGTTTAAGTGATGATGAACAACTCGACAGTTTGAAGTCGTTTGCTAAAAAATATGGTTCTGCAATTATTAGCGGGATTCTCATTGCCTTGATTGCCTTTTTCGGATGGGAATATTGGCAGAAGAAAACTCAAGCTGAAGCTCAGAATCAGACGGCTAAAGTGCAAAAGTTGATCGATGAGGCTCAAGCACTTGCTGGTCAACCTAATGCTTTTGAGACGATTTCTGAGGCGGCGGATAAGATTGTCAAAGAAGATGCCAATTCTGTGCATGCGATTCAGGTTCAATTGTTATTGGCAAAACTAGCTTATGACAAAGATGACTATGCAGCAGCTGAAAAGGCGCTGAAGAAAGTTGAAAACTCGACGATCAAAGATACCGGGTTGGTGCAAATTGTTAAATTACGTTTAGCAGATGCGCAACTGGCGCAGAAAAAATATGATGAAGCTTTGAAAACCTTAGATAAAGTGACTGAACCAACGTTCAAAGCGACTGCTGATGAGCTACGTGGCGACATTTATGTTGCAAAGCAAGAGACAGAAGCTGCACGTAAGGCCTATCAAAGTGCATGGGATAATGTGGTCGAGCGTAAGTTAGAGCGTCAGCTTTTACAAATTAAACTCGAAAGTGTTGGCGTTTTAGTGGATGATCCTGAAGTTGAGCGCCCGATCTTAGATACCAATGTGGATGAGTCTTAATGCAGAATAAACTAAAACTACCATTGGCAATCGCCATTGCTTCAGCTTTATTTGTAGGTTGTTCGAGTAATAAGGTAAAGCCTGTAAAGCCGAACCCATTACCGAAAATTACCCAAGAGCAAAGTTTAAACCTTGTGTTCTCGCAAAGTGTTTCATCGACCAGTGCTGCAGATGCTATTCGATTGCAGTTGGACACGGATAATGGTGTGATTTTTGCTCCTGATCCAGATGGTCAGGTGTCTGCTTACCAAGGCAAAGAAAGACTTTGGAAAAGTAAAATTACCAAACAAGAGCTGACCGCTGGTGTTGAAGCTGGTGAAGGTGTTGTGGTTATTGGTAACCGTAAAGGTCAGTTATTTGCACTTGACCAAGCAACAGGTGAGCAGAAATGGACTGCACAATTGTCGGGTGCAATTTTAACACCTTCTTCGATTCAGTCTGGTCGTGTGATTAGTTTGGCAAATGATGGAACTGTATTTGCTCATGATGTTGCTACAGGGCAGCAAGTTTGGGCGTATAAGTTGCCAAATGTACAATTCAGTTTACGTGGTCAAGCCGCACCAGTTCGTTTAGATGATCGTACTGTCCTGATCGCTTCAGCAAATGCATATATTTATGCAATTGATGTGATCAGTGGTATCCCAAGATTTCAACGTCGAGTTGCAATCAGTGAGGGACGCTCTGATATTCAACGTTTGAATGATATTAATGGTGATCCTGTTGTCGCAGGGCAGTACTTGGTGACTACAAGTTTCCAAGGACAAGTTACTGTTACTGATATAGCAACCCAACGCGTGGTTTGGAGTGAAGATGCAAGCAGTACTAACCGCCCTGAAGTTGCTGAAGATAAGGTCTTTGTTTCAACTGTAGATGGCAAGTTAAATGCTTATGATCTCGCGACAGGTGAGCTTGTTTGGCAGAACGAAAGCTTGTTAAATCGTAAGCTTAGTAATCCAGTTATGCTTGGACAAAACCTTGTAGTTGGTGATTTGGATGGTGTTTTACATTTGATAGAACCTGCCACAGGACGTTTGGTTGGTCGTGCTAAAACACGTGGAGATGTTCGTAAATTACGTGTGATTAATGATCAGCTTTACGTTTCCACTCAAAAAGGTGCATTAAGCATTTGGCAGAATCGTTAATTTTATCCAAGCTTGTGGTAAAATTAGAAAATAGGGCATGGCAAAATACCATGCCCTGCATTTTTTATAGAATTTAAATTTCAACATAAATTTTTCAATCCGAATATGATACTCGTTAGGGGCATCCGCAACCTGAGCGAAGATACACAAAGCACTGCTTTGTCTGGGTGTAAGACGAGTAGCTCTGCTGCGAATATTGTATGCGAATTGAGTCTTGTAGTATGGATAACTGTCTTTGCCTTTACGAAGCTTTAAGTGCTTGTTTGGGTAAAAAGAAAGTCAGTCTAACTGAAAGCTTATCCAAGTATTGGGTGATAAATCAGCAAGACACCATTATGATGATTTTAAAAATCTAACTCAGATTAAGGTAATTTATGAAACCCGTTATTGCGCTCATTGGTCGTCCAAACGTCGGAAAATCAACGCTATTTAACCAAATCACTAAAAGTCGTGATGCTTTGGTTGCTGACTTCGCTGGTTTAACTCGTGACCGCAAATACGGAGATGCGGTATATCAAAATAAATCATTTATCGTCGTCGATACCGGTGGTATCGGTGAAAATGAAGGTGGTATTGACTCTTACATGGCGGAGCAGTCAAAAACCGCGATACATGAAGCGGATATCATCGTTTTCGTGGTAGATGCGCGTGCTGGCCTATTGGCATCAGATGAACAAATTGCACGAGAACTACGCACATTAGGTAAGAAAGTTTATTTAGTTGCTAACAAAGTGGATGGCGTCCATGCTGAAGCTGCTTTAGTCGAGTTTTATAAGCTCGGTATGGGTGAGCCATTGCAAGTAGCTGCAAGTCATGGTCGTGGCGTACAGCAAATGTTAGAAGATGTACTTGCAGAAGTACCTGAAGATGAAAATCCTGAAGAGCATAATAAAAACACGGGTTTGCGTTTAGCGATTATTGGTCGTCCAAACGTGGGTAAGTCAACACTCGTTAACCGTTTATTGGGTGAAGAACGTGTGGTGGCTTTCGACCAACCAGGGACAACCCGAGACTCGATTTATATCCCATTTGAACGTGATGGCCGCCAATATACTTTGATTGATACGGCAGGTGTACGTCGTAAAGGTAAAGTGGATGAAATGATTGAGAAATTCTCAATTGTTAAAACACTACAAGCGATGAAAGATGCCAATGTGGTCGTAATCGTTGTGGATGCTCGTGAAGGTATTGTTGAGCAAGATCTACATTTGATCGGTTATGCACTTGAAGCAGGTCGTGCGATGGTGATTGCGATCAACAAGTGGGACAACATGACCGAGTATGATCGTAAGCAATGTAAACTAGATGTTGAGCGTCGCTTTGATTTTATTCCATGGGCGAAAATTCATTTAATTTCGGCATTACATGGCACTGGGGTGGGTGAGTTATATCCATCCATCCACCGCGCTTATGAATCATCGAATTTGAAAGTTTCACCAGCAAAACTCACTCAAATTCTAAATGATGCAACAGAAGCACATCAGCCGCCAATGATTAGTGGTCGACGTATTAAAATGCGTTATGCGCATATGGGGGGGCAAAACCCGCCGACGATCGTTATTCATGGTAATAAGGTCGATAAGACACCAGCAGACTATCGCCGTTATCTCGAAAATGTATTCCGTAAAGTCTATAAGCTTGAAGGAACACCCGTTAAGATTGATTTTAAAACGTCTGAAAATCCATTTGAAGGTCGTAAATCTCAGGTGGATGAGCGCGTTGCGGCACGTAAACGCCGTTATGTTCAGAAATTCAAAAAGGCTGAAAAGAAATTTAAGCGTTAATATAAATAGATCTAGATTAGCCCAAAGTTCGCTTTGGGCTTTTTTATAAGGAGGGACCAATGACCATACGTAAAATCGAAATACATCTACAGGCATTGGCGCAACTGCTGAAAAAAAATAAAACAGATTTTGCTGATTTAAGCAGCTTTAATTTTTATAAACAACAGCAAATAAGAGCTTACCGTGACCAGCTTTTGGCTGAGCACTTGCAGATTGGTATTGAAGCGCTCAGCTTTGCTAAACATGAACATGGTAAGCCTTTTTTAAGCTCTCACGCTTTACATTTCAACCACTCACATAGTCGACATTATTATGCTTTAGCAGTGAGTAAACGTGTGCAAGATATAGGCGTTGATGTAGAAGAGTTAGATCGAAAAGTTCGATTTGATGCTTTCGCACAACATGCTTTTCATCCTGATGAATATCAAATCTGGCAACAAGAGCAGAACAAAGAATATTGGTTTAAGGTGTGGACGACGAAGGAAGCAATATTAAAAGCTTCGGGCTTGGGGATTCGTTTAAATTTAAATAGTTTAAATACACAGGTTCATCCTGAACAGACTGGGGGAGTGTGTACCCACCCTTTGATCGGAACATTTGCCTATCAAAATTTTATCTTAAATCGTATTGTGATAACTGTGGCATGGCGAAGTGAGCAGTCATGCCGTGGGTTCCAGTGTAAGCGTCCGCTGAACACACCTTCTGAATTCATCCTATAAGCCTTAATTTAGTCCCCACTTAGAAACAAGTGGGGACTTAAATTTATGACTACAAATAATCAGACATCCATCGCATCTCTTGCGAAAAAACGAAGAACATACAGTGCTGAATTTAAACAGCAGATCGTTCAGGCTTGTAAAGCACCGGACGTTTCAATTGCTTCAGTCGCTTTGCAACATGGATTGAATACAAATCTTGTATCCAAATGGATTCGCTTAATTGATGCTAAGCCAGGGAGTGATCGCTCACCACTACCGAATAAACCTGCATTTATTGCCTTATCTTGCTCTGCACCATTAGATCCTACTCCTACTGACATGTTAAAAGTTCAAATTACTTTACCCCACTCAAAAGCAGAAATTGGCTTGAAATGGCAGACATCAGAAATACCTGCCTTGGCAGAATTACTCAAGGCACTGGCAACATGATCCGTATCAATGAAATTTGGCTCTCTACCCAGCCCATGGATATGCGAGCAGGAATGGATACTGTCATGGCTCAGGTGGTGAGAGCCTTTGGCTACATCAAACCGCATTGCGCCTACCTGTTCTGTAATAAACGTGGTCATCGTATGAAAGTGTTGGTACATGATGGACTGGGCATCTGGCTGTGTGCCCGGCGTTTGGAACAGGGTAAATTTCACTGGGCTCAAGTTCACCAAGTTCACCAAGGTGAAACCGTGGCCCTCAGCCCGGAACAGTTACAGGCATTAATCCAAGGTTTGCCCTGGCAGAGAATTGGATTGCAGCAAGTGGTGAATATGCTCTAAACCAAGCTCGACCATTCTGCCATCCTCCAAACGTTCTATTTCATTCTCTTCATGACCTCAGGCATACTGTGGTCATGAATACGCTGCCTGACTTAAGCCAACTGACCCATGAACAACTGCTGGAATTCACCAGACAGTTGGCGATGCAGCATCAGTCTCTAGCACAATCAAACCAGCAATTAGATGCCAGAGTTCAACATCTTGAAGTCACCAATCAGCAATTAGATTCTAAAGTTCAACATCTTTCTATTCTCAATCAAAAATACGAGCATGAACTGGCGCTGTTTAAAAAGCACAAATTCGCCCAAAAGAATGAACACTTAACGGCAAAACAAATCCATCTGTGGGATGAAGCGGTTGAAGAAGATATTGCCGCGGTTGATCTAGAACTGGAACGGCTAAATGCAGATAAAACCAATGCAGCGACACAGAAAGCCAAAACCAATAAACCTAAACGTCGACCACTGCCAGATCATCTACACACCATCCGTATTGAGCATGAACCTGCATCAACCCAATGTGCTTGTGGCTGCCAACTCCGTCGTATCGGCGAAGATGTCAGTGAAAAACTGCATTTCAGACCGGCACAGTTCTATAAGGAACAGCATGTGCGTGGTAAATGGGTCTGTGATCAGTGTGACACTCTAACTCAGCAAGCGATGCCCGCCTATGTGATTGATAAAGGCATTGCTTCACCTGAATTGCTCAGCCATGTGCTGGTATCGAAGTATGCCGATCATTTGCCGCTGTACCGTCAACGTCTGATCTATCAGCGGGCGGGAATCGAACTGTCTAGATCAACTTTATCTGACTGGATAGGTCGCTGCGGTGTAGAACTGGAACCTCTGGCCAATGCCTTAAAAGAGGTGGTGCTGCAACAGCGGGTGCTGCATGCAGATGAAACACCGGTCACCATCATGCGGATGGGTGAGAATAATAAAAAACCGAAGAAAGGTTATGTCTGGGCCTATGCCACCACACAGTATAATCCAGTTCAGGCGGTGATCTATGACTTTCAGGATAGTCGTTCAGGCCAGCATGCTGAAGAGTTCTTGAAAGGCTGGCAGGGCTATCTAGTCTGTGATGATTACAGTGGTTATAAAGCACGTTTTAAATCAGGCCAGGTGATTGAGGTGGGGTGCATGGCCCATGCACGTCGTAAATTCCATGAACTGCATGTAACTGGGAAAAGTCAGGTTGCTGAACAGGCCTTAGTGCTGATTCAGAAACTGTATGCGATAGAAGCAGAACTCAGGAAAAAGACCGATGGTACAGCGGAAGACCGCCGCGAATACCGACAACAGCATAGTCAACCAGTGATGCAACAACTATATGAATGGCTCAACCAACATCATCTGACAGTGCCATCGAGTTCTCCTACCGCCAAGGCTATCAATTACACTCTGAAGCGTTGGCCAGCCTTAAGCCGCTATCTGGATGATGGCAATCTACCGATATGCAACAATTGGGTAGAGGTGCGACACGAAGTCGCTTAATGAAGTTGTTCCCCCCTGCGGGAACCACCCGTGTCACCGGGTGAATCTAGAAGGCTGAATAAAGAGCGCCTTCGACAATGTAACGAGGCACCGCAAGGTGCGGGGTATCAATCGTGAGAGGCGTACCCTTCTGGCAGCCATAGCCGGACAAGGGCTAGATAATCGGTATGGTGAACACATGTGAATCTGCGTAACGATCGTTAAGTTGAACGAGCGGAAATGGCTGATACGCTCGAACCAAAACGGTAATGGAGGTGGGAATTGCGTCTTTCGACTACGCATTCGTGACCCATACGCCTCCCGGTCGATAGCAGGCACCTAAGCCGATGTACTTCAGTAAGCGGAACGTGGAAATCCCGTATTACTCCCATTGGGAAAGCAGTTTGCAAAAACTGCCCATGGTGATGCGGGCGAAGGAACGAGGAAAAAGCGAATGCCAGTCTGTAATGGGTTGGATAGAGGTTGAAACATTACCCCACGCGAAAGCGGGCTGACGTCCTTATGGTCTCTCATCACAAGAGAGTGTGTAGAACCCTTTTAATGGAGGGAGAGCAAATGAATGCAGCAGTATCAGCGTGTGCACCTTCCAGCACATCGTGGGACAGCATCGATTGGATTGCTGTACAGCGTCATGTCAGAGGGCTGCAAGCGCGTATTGTGAAGGCGGTACAAGACGGCAGGCATAACAAGGCGAAAGCTTTGCAATGGCTGCTGACTCACTCGTTTAGTGGCAAAGCATTGGCCGTCAAACGAGTGTCTGAAAACAAAGGCAAAAACACGGCTGGGGTCGACAAGGTGACTTGGAATACACCCAAGGCCAAGACCGGTGCGATGATGTCGTTGAAGAGGCGAGGTTACACGCCCCTTCCGCTTCGGAGAGTCCTTATTCCGAAGAAAAATGGCAAGATGAGACCTCTTGGGATACCCACGATGAAATGCCGGGCCATGCAGGCGCTCCATCTGCTGGCTTTGGAACCCATCGCGGAGACCATCGCTGATCGGAACTCTTATGGGTTCAGACCGCAACGCTCAACCGCGGATGCTGCAGCACAGTGCTTTGGTGTGCTGTCAAGAAAAGTAAGTGCGGAGTGGGTGCTAGAGGGTGACATTCAAGGCTGTTTCGACAATATCAGCCATGACTGGATGATCGCCAACCTCCCAATGGACAAGGTGATTCTACGGAAATGGCTCAAAGCCGGTTACGTCTACCAAACCAAGCTGTTTCCCAGTCTTTCCGGAACACCGCAAGGAGGTATTATCTCCCCGGTGCTGGCCAACATGACCTTGGACGGACTGGAAACGATGCTGGCGAAGAGGTTCTCTAACGCCAAATGGACAGGCAAAAAGCTGCAACTGGTACGGTATGCGGATGATTTCATCATCACGGGGTATTCTAAAGAGTGGCTCGAAAATGAAGTTCGTCCTGCCGTGGTTGAATTTCTGGCGCAGCGCGGTCTCGTGCTCTCTCAGGAAAAGACCAAAATCACGCACATAGGGAACGGGTTCGATTTTCTTGGCTGGAACGTACGTAAGTACAACGGCAAGCTACTGATCAAGCCGTCAAAGGCAAACATCAGCGCTCATCTTGACAAGCTGCGAGCATTAATCAATGCAAACAAAGCGACACGACAGGCCACTTTGATCGGTTTGCTCAACCCGATTCTAAGGGGTTGGGCCAACTATCACAGTCATGTCGTTGCCAAGAAGGTTTTCAACCAGGTAGACAACGCAGTGTGGGAAATGCTCTGGCGATGGGCTGTACGTCGCCACCCTCGCAAGACACTCCGATGGGTCAAAGATCGGTATTTCAAAGTACAAGGAGCGCGTCGATGGGTGTTCTCATGTGATGAACAGTCCGCCGATGGTCGGAAGCGACAATACACATTAGTGTCTGCCTCGGACACGCCAATTGTGCGACATATCAAGATCAAGGCTGCTGCTAACCCTCATGACCCCGCATGGGATGAGTACTTCGAATCCCGATGGGGTAAAAGAATGCTGGTCTCCGCAAAGGGGCGAGCCAAGCTGTATCGGGTGTGGCTAAAACAAGGTGGTCGCTGCTGCGCCTGTCTTAAACCAGTCACCAAAGATACACCATGGCACAGCCGTCATATTGTGAAGCTAAGTCATGGTGGAACGGATGCAGTTGCTAATCTTGAGATTTACCATCTGTATTGTCCGAGGAGTGTTCAGTTTGCCAATGTCAACGATGTATAACCGGGTGCCGAATGGCGCCTTAGCAGAGGCTTGAGCCGTGTGCTGGGAAACTCGCATGCACGGTTCTTAGGGGGTTGGACGTAGGTAACTGCGTCTGACTACCCGACAATCAAATGCGACCTTGGGCCTTAGGGCGCAAGAACTGGCTGTTTGCTGGCTCGCTGCGCAGCGGCCAGCGAGCGGCGAATATCATGACTTTAATCCAGTCAGCAAAGCTGAATGGCTTGGATCCGTATGCCTATTTAAGTGATGTGCTGAAAAGGCTGCCGACGCATAAAGCGACCCAAATAGAAGAATTACTGCCACATCGCTGGAAATCCAACTCAAATTAAAAAATAGGCATGGGGTTCAGCGGACGCTTACGTTCCAGTTTCCACAGCTTCAAATCATTCAGCACTGATGTGAATAAAAAAATGCCAGTGGTTACACTGGCATTTGGTTTAAATCTAGAGAAGCCGAGATTTAAGGAATCTGATCATCTTCAAATTCAGGTTTGACTTGCACGATAAAGTCTTGACGGCTAAGACCACGCCATAAGGCATAGGCTGTACCAATGTAAATCGATGAATAGGTACCAACAAAGACACCAACAATCATTGCTGCTGAGAACCAATGTAATCCATCACCACCCAAAATAAACATCGCAACTACAACCAGTAAGAGTGTTGCAGAGGTGTGAATGGTACGACGTAAAGTTTCCGTCAATGCAATATCAATGATCTCTCTAGAACTTGCGCCTCGGATCTTACGGAAATTTTCACGAATACGATCCGATACCACGATATTATCGTTTAATGAGAAGCCGATAATCGCAAGTAGTGCAGCTAAAACAGTTAAGTCAAATGGCCACTGAAAGAGAGCAAACATCCCGAGAACAATCACGATATCATGGAACAATGACATCACCGCACCCATTGCAAGCTTAAACTCAAAGCGAATCGTGACATAAATCAGCATCAAGATCAGTGCCAGTGCAACTGCTCCCGCAGAACGAACATAGAGTTCATTTCCAACCGCACCACCAACAGCATCTACTTTATGTACATTGACAGTGTTATTTGGTAACTGTACTGCTTTGGTAATACTATTGCTGAGGTCTTCAACTTCAAGATCATCCTGTACAGGCATACGTACAATCAGATCTGTTGTACTCCCCAAAGTCTGAACTACTGGATCTTTAAATCCTGCTTGGCTCAGTGCTTGTGTAACTTGAGAGGGTTGAACTGGATTTTGATAGTTCAACTCAGCAGAAACACCACCTGTAAAATCTAAGCCAAGATTGAGTCCCTTGGTCGCAATAAAGAAAATACTGGCAATGGTGAGTAAAATCGAAATGATCGCAGCTGGTTTGGCGATCTTCATAAATGGGATAATTTTTAAATCATCTGGACGACCGTATTGTTTTGAGTCTCGTTGAGTCAGATCTGTCATATCAATCTCCTTAAATACTCAACTTGGTCAAATTACGGCGTTTGCCATAAATGAGCTGTACGATTGCACGTGTGACTGTAATTGCAGTAAACATTGAGCAGACAATACCGATCATCAATGTAACCGCAAAGCCTTTGATTGGGCCTGTACCAATTGCAAATAGGATAAAGGCAACCAAGAATGTGGTTAAGTTCGAGTCAAAAATGGTGTTATAAGCGCGATCATAACCTGCAACAATGGCTTGTTTCGGTGATGCACCCCATCGCATTTCCTCTCGAATACGTTCGCAGATCAATACGTTCGCATCGACTGCCATACCAATGGTAATGACGATCCCCGCAATACCCGGCAAGGTAAGGGAAGCACCTAACCATGACATGACCGTTAAAATCATCGCAAGGTTGAAAATCAGGGCAAAGTTTGCAATTAAACCGAACAGGCGGAAGAACACCACCATCCAAATCGCCACTAAGATAAAGCCAATAATGGTTGAATTTACCCCTTTCTCAATATTTTCCTTACCTAGACTCGGTCCGACGACACGCTCTTCAACGAAATACATTGGCGCAGCAAGCGCTCCCGCACGCAACATCAGTGCAAGTTCAGCAGCTTCTTGAGGTGAATCTAGACCTGTAATACGGAACTGTGAACCCAACACCGCTTGAATCGTTGCTGCATTGATGACAACTGATTCAGTATAAGGTGTACGAACTTCGGTTTGTGCCCCTGTTTCAGGATCAGTGACGTAGCTAATACGTTGTTTATTTTCGATAAACAAGACCGCCATACGTTTTCCAACTGCGTTACGTGTGCCATCTGCCATGAGCTTGCCACCCGCACTGTCCAAGGTAATATTTACCTCAGCACCACCTGTATCTTGGCTAAAACCAGAGCTCGCATTTTGTACACGTTCACCCGTTAAAATACGATTGCGGTTAAGCAATAAGTCACGGCCACTGTCTAGAGATTCAAAAGCAAAAACTTCTGTTCCTGGTGGCACAGGTTGTCCATTGTATTTACGTGTATAAGGATCGATATATTGATCGTTACTATCTGCAACCAAACGGAACTCTAGGTTGGCTGTACGACCGAGGACACGTTTTGCTTCAGCTGTATCTTGGATACCCGGTAACTCAACCACAATACGGTTGCTACCTTGAGTTTGAACCAAGGCTTCAGCCACCCCTAATTCATTGATACGGTTGCGAAGAGTCGTTAAGTTTTGGTTGACAGCGTAGGATTGGATTTCCTGACGACGAGCATCAGTATAATTCAATCTTAATGTTGCACCAGTCGCTGTGGCAATGGATTGCTGATTAAACTCATTACCATTACGACGTAAGAAATCAGCCGCTGCATCACGATCTGCATTGCTGGCAAATTGGATGGTAATTGTATTATTGTTTAAAGCGAGGTTATTGAACTTAATTTTGTTGTCACGAAACTGACGGCGTAAATCAGTTGCGGATGTTTCCATGCGCTGACTAATTGCCTTATCCATATCAACTTCGAGCAAGAAGTGTACACCGCCACGTAAGTCCAAACCGAGTTTCATCGGTTTCGCCCCAATCTTTTGCAACCAAATAGGAGTGGTTGGTGCAAGGTTGAGTGCAATCACATAGTCATCGCCTAGATCACGACTGAGGATGGCTTTTGCTTTGAGCTGTTCTTCAGATGAGCTTAAACGGAGTAAAGCTGCATTATTGGAGAAACTACCATCATGACTGCTAATATTGGCCGTTTTTAAAATCTGCTCAGCTCTTTGCACTACGCTCTGATCAATTTGAGTACCTGCTTTGGCGCCCGAAATCTGGACAGCAGGTTCATCAGGATACAGGCTTGGAAGTGCATATAACGTACTGATCACAAAGACAACGAGGATCAGTAAATATTTCCATGCAGGGTAACGCATTCGCTTTCTTCTTAAATGAAAAAGTCGTGCTTAGGCACGACTATCTTAATGATTAAAGGTTATTGAGTGTGCCTTCAGGTAAGACTGAAATAACACTTGCACGTTGGATTTTTACTTCTACACCGCGGCTGAGTTCAACTGTTGCAAAGTCGCCATCTAAGCGAATAATTTTGCCCATTAAGCCACCCGCAAATACGATTTCACTACCAACACCTAAGCTTTCAACCAAGCTACGATGCTCTTTGGCACGTTTTGCTTGTGGACGCCAGATCAAGAAATAGAAGATCGCAACAAATACAGCGATCATCAATAAGTTTGCCATCAAGCTTGGGCCTTGGGCTGCTGCATCAGCAGCATGGGCTGTAGAAATGAAAAAGCTCATTTTAATTTCCTAAAGTTTAAAAGGTCAAAAAATTGACATTAAGTTCCAATTCGTTTTGCAATGTACCTTGTCTTGGCGTTACGTGCAAATCTTGATAGATTAATTTGGACAAGGTGGCACATCTAAACCACGACGTGCATAAAAATCTTCAACATAGGCATCAAAAGTGCCATTATCCAAGGCATCACGCATGCCTTGGGTTAAGCGCTGGTAGTAGCGTAAGTTATGGATTGTGCCCAACATAGATGCCAGCATTTCACCGCACTTCTCTAAATGATATAAATAGGCACGAGTAAAGTTTTTACAAGTGTAACAATCACAATGTGGGTCTAAAGGCCCTTTATCATGACGATATTTACTGTTACGAATTCTTACCAGCCCATCGGTGACAAAATAGTGACCATTACGTGCGTTTCGTGTTGGCATGACACAGTCAAACATGTCGACACCACGACGTACAGCTTCAACGATATCTTCTGGTTTTCCTACACCCATTAGATAACGTGGTTTGTCTTCGGGCATTTTATTTGGAAGATAATCCAATACTTTGATCATTTCTTCTTTAGGTTCACCTACCGATAAACCACCAATGGCATAACCATCGAAACCGACTTCTAGTAAACCTTTGAGTGATTCATCACGCAGGTCTTCGTACATCCCACCTTGAATAATGCCGAATAATGCATTTTTATTCTTGAGCTCATCGTGATGGTGCGTTTTACAACGTTTTGCCCAGCGCAATGAAAGTTGCAATGATTTTTGTGCTTCTTCATGAGTAGCAGGGTAAGGTGTGCACTCATCAAAGATCATCACGATGTCTGAATTAAGCACATGTTGAATCTCCATCGAAATTTCTGGAGATAAAAATACTTTTGAACCGTCGATCGGTGAGCGGAAAGTCACACCTTCTTCTTTGATCTTACGCATTGCACCCAAGCTGAACACTTGGAAGCCACCAGAGTCAGTCAATATCGGCTTATCCCATTGGATAAACTCATGCAGGCCACCGTGCTCTTTGATGACTTCTAAGCCTGGACGTAAATATAAATGGAAGGTGTTACCTAAAATAATCTGTGCCTGAATTTCTTCAATATCACGAGGCAACATGCCTTTTACCGTACCATAGGTACCGACAGGCATAAATACAGGTGTTTCAACAACACCATGTTCTAAGGTAAGTCGACCACGACGGGCGCGTCCCGACTGACCTAATTTCTCAAATTTCATGACACTATCCATCAAGGCGAAAAAACAGTTCGCTGATCAAAAGCGGGTATTTTCCTTGATTATGGCGTGTAGTTCTACTACTAAATGTAGCTAGCGTTAAAAATTTGGTTTGTAGTCAAAATTACGGTCAATTACTTGATCGCGGAAAGGACGAATCGCTTTCTTTGCTAAGGTCATGGTATTGACTAAGTTGTTTGGAAAAATCTGAATGTGATTATTAAATAACTCGACATTACGGTTAAATATGGTGATTGCTGCACCGACATTTTCATTTTGTTCTTGAATATCATCCATCATTTTGCTGTACAGCGTGTCAGCTTTTAGTTCTGGATAGTTTTCTACAACGACATTTAGACTACGCATCAAATCGGTATTTAATTTTTCAATCTGCTGCAATTTAGCAATATCGGTGTCATTCACATTCAAATTCATGATTTGCTGACGTAAAGCCGTCACTTGCTCTAGAGTTGATTTTTCAAACACAGTGTATTTACTGAGCGTATCTTCTAAAGCCTCTAAGGTTTTGACTTTCTGGCGTTCGAAATTGGCAACTTCTGCCCACGCACGTTTGGTGGCATTGAAATATCGCACAATCGTATTGCGGATATGAATTCCCCACACAATTAAGACAACGAAAATGCCTAAGAAAATAATTAAGCCTGTCATCGCCATACCCCTTTATCTTGTCCCTTTCGACTTATGCTATGTATGAGCCGTTGAGGGAAATTTTATCGAATTAAGTTAAGCATCAATTCTTGAAACCTTTGATATTGAGGCATGGTCATGGTGCGTAGATGTCCACGTAGTGCAGGAATATCATTGATTTGATCGCGCTTACTGGTTGTTTGTAATAGGTTTTGTTCCCCAACATAGCAAAGTATTTGCTCTTGATGATGATAAATTAAATCACCTTTAAAGTGTTGAAAAAAATCATGTAATTTTAGGGTCATACTTGGACTAATGCTTTTAGCCAATTCATGTTGACTACGGCCAAAAATTTTTAGATTGCGATTCACCGAAATATCACTACTTTCCCAAACACTACCATAAGGTTCAAAAAAACGAGAGCGTTGATTGCTGACAGCGATACCTAGGTTGGGCATTTGAAATATAAAAGCCCCCCACAAATCTTTGTGAATTTCCTTGACGATTTTTTTATCACTCGATTTATCTTGGAGGATCGGCATTTCACTGACATAGTGATATTGAAAGATGAGAACTTGATGCTCAGTTGTTCCATCATGCCACGTCGTAGATGCATATTGGGTAATTTGGTTAGATTCAGTACCACGATAAAACAATGGAAAGAGTTGTCGTAGTCGACTGATGACCAAGCTGGGTTGTGCTTGGATTGGGAGATAGGTTGGGAGTTGCTGGAAATTTAACTGATAACGTAGCGTCATCATGCGTTGTTCGAGAAACTCGGTCACCTGAATTAAAGGTTGTTTCGGCTCATAGAGTAGATAGGCTAAAAATCCTGTCAAAAATGCAGCTAAAAAGCTCCAAATGAACTGAATATGCGGATGAATAAAGTAGCCAAACACTAAGCAACAGACACTAAAGACGGTGAGAAGCAAGGGGAGTACATTAAAAAAATGTAGATCATGTGCTTCACCCCACGGATGTAGCTTGTCGAGTAACTCTTGATCATTGGTTGATTTGTTCCCAATATCCCAAAGCCGAGCGATATTACGGAAAACCTGAGCATTTTTTTTACGTCTTATATGAAGCGCTTGTTGTACAGTATCGATCGGCATGGAAAGGATCAGTTCATTATAATAGGTCGATGATGAGTGGATTATGCTTTAAATTTCAGAAACTAAGAAGTGCAGATGTAAAATCTATTGGCTTTTTTATTTGAGTTGGTTTTATTGGATAAAAATAGGCTAAACCATGATTTAGCCTATGGAGATATATTTAAGCAAGTTTATCAATCAACATAGCATCGCCATAACTAAAGAAGCGATAGCGTTGCTCCACGGCATGTTTATACGCAGCCAATATGTTATCTCGATTCGACAACGCTGAAACCAGCATCAATAAGGTCGATTCAGGTAAATGGAAGTTGGTAATCAAACGATCCACGATACAGAACTGATAACCTGGATAAATGAAAATCTGAGTGTCGCCTGTCCATGCTGCGATTTTGCCATCATTTGCTTGTGCTGCACTTTCCAGCGCACGGGTCGCCGTAGTGCCTACTGCAATAACTTTATTACCACGTGCTTTGGTTTCCAAAATCAGGTCAATCGTCGCTTGCGGTACATCACACCATTCACTATGCATAATGTGATTGGTAATATCCGTTGTGCGAACAGGCATAAATGTCCCTGCACCGACATGTAAAGTGACAAAAGTTTTTTGAATGCCTTTTGTTGCCAATTTTTCTAATAAATCTTGGTCAAAGTGTAGACTTGCTGTAGGGGCAGCAACGCTGGCAATTTTTTCAGGATTGTGAAAAACGGTTTGATAACGTTCGGTATCAATCTCTTCGGCTTCACGATTGAAATATGGTGGAATTGGTAACTGACCATATTGATCCAGTACAGATAAAATCGGTTGTGAAAACTCAACCACAAACAGGTTTTCATGACGACCTTGTACAGTTACTGGTACTGCATCTTTACCCACATAGAGTTCAGCACCTGCTTTCGGTGAGTTACTTGATTTGATATGGCAATGTGCTGTATGCGTGTCGAGCATTCGTTCAACCAAAATCTCGATTGCTCCACCTGTAGCACGTTTGCCTTTTAAGCGGGCTTTCATGACCTTCGTGTCATTGAGTACCAGTAAATCACCTTCTTCAAGTAGATCGAGAATATCGGTGAAAGCATGGTCGTGATACTGACCTTGAGCATCGATATGGAGTAGGCGTGACGCGCTGCGGCTTTCTAATGGGTAGCGAGCGATAAGTTCATCTGGGAGATCAAAAGAGAAGTCGGAGAGTTGCATATTTTTCTTTACCACATATGAAAAAACCCCAAACTTTTAGTGCTAGTTTGGGGTTTTGAAATTTTGGTCCCGAGGGTCGGACTCGAACCGACACGTCATCTCTGACAGCGGATTTTGAGTCCGCCGCGTCTACCAATTTCACCACCTCGGGAAGAGTGCGATGCTTTGTGTTGCGTATAATACCTTGTTTAAATCACTTGTCAATCATGCAGATTTAACAGTTGCTGAATTTTAGAGCAATTTATCGTTTTTTTAGGTTTTTTTATAAAAATTGTTCAAAAATTACTATTTTTATAATAATGAAATAAATTATTGTTGAAATTTCACGTTTTGTTGCGAAATTGTCGGAAGCAGCAATTGCCTTTTATGTTAAAGTTTGTTAATACTAAGTGATGGTTTTCACATTTTTTTTTAATAAAACGTAAATAACCAAATAATGATAATATTCGAGAGGCGGGCATGGCTATTCAATTATTAGAATTACAGCAAGCCGATAAGCTAAGCGCTTGTAAAATTTCACTTTCTTTGGGTCTTAACTCAGAGCAAAACTTGATTGAACAATTCCTGCAATTTAATCGTAAATTGATGCAGGCAAGTACCGCATTGCTCGCATTCCACCAAGAACCCTATTTGTGGCATCGTTGCCCAGAAAAGCTTCAAGCAATTGATTCTACAAAAATTGCAAAAAGTTTAAATACCTTATTTGTCAATAATGATCTGATTGATTGTGATCATCCACGCTACCCAAGTTTGATGGCTTTTCTCAATGTTTTCAAGAAGAAAGTCCAACGTGCTGTTGCGTTGCATTTAAGACATCCAGATCAGACATCCTTGGGATATGTGATCCTATTTGATGAAGAGGCGCAGGCCTTCTCAAAACTACAAACAGAATTATTGCAAGCACATTGTCGTAACTTTATGCAGCAGCTTGAGTTGAAATTTAATCATGATGAATTAAAGGAACTTTATGAGCAAGAAGCTGCGCTCAATGTTAGTAAAACTAAGTTTTTCTCGATTATCTCGCATGATTTAAGAGCACCATTTCATGGATTGTTGGGGTTCTCAGAGATTCTGGCGAAAGAACGTGAAACCTTAGATGAGTCGAGTATTCAAAATATTGCTGATTATCTGCATGATACCTCGCAATCAACATATAACTTATTAGAAAGTCTACTCAATTGGGCGATGGCTGAAGGTGGGCGTTTTGTTTATCACCCAATTAATTTTAAGTTACGTCAAATAACCAATATTGTGACTGATATTTTAAAAACTTTGGCTTTGAAAAAGCATATTGAATTGGTGAATGAGGTCGATGAAAACCTCAAAGTTTATGCTGATATGAATATGATTACTTCTGTCATCCAAAATCTTGTTTCAAATGCGCTGAAGTTCACCGATGTGGATGGTTCAGGCAAAGTTTATATTAAAGCAAAGGCACGTGGTGACGTTGTTGAGATCTATATTAAAGATACGGGTTTAGGTATGACCCCTGATCAGCTCAAAGATTTGTTTCAACCACGTATAACCATCAGTTTAAAAGGCACTGCAGGTGAGAAAGGTGCGGGGCTGGGGTTGGCGTTGTGTAAGCGTTTTGTTGAAATGAATCACGGGAAGATCAGTGCCAGTTCAAAAGAAGGAGAAGGGACTTTGTTTAAGGTGGTATTGCCTGTTGCGCGTGAACATGTAGATTTGTGCGTTGAGCAAAATAAAAGTCAGGAAAAATTAGTCTAAACAGATTTTAATCCTTGGTCAGTAACTGATATAACTACAATGGTGTTATAGATCTTATTACGATGGCATCAGTTGAGCTTTTTTTATATGAATGTGGAACAGCTAAAAAAAACCTTAGTCGCAAGTCAATATGCAGAACAAGTTTTAAATTTATACACATTACAATTAGAACAAGATTATGCAGAAGATCAATTTCTTCGTTCACTTTCGACGGAAAATATTTTTGACAAGGTTCAACATGCTGTTGCAGATATAAGTGATGAACAGGCTTGGATGAAAGCCTTACGTACCTTACGTGCTAGATTGATGTTCCGCTGGATTTGGCAGGATGCCAATCAACTTACAGATGTTGTGACATTAACTCGAGAGTTATCAGACTTTGCAGATGCTAGTATTTGTGCGGCAAAGGCATTTGCATTGCCTCCTTTGATTGCCAAACATGGTAAGCAGATTGGATATTCAGGTCAGTTTCAAGATTTGATTGTGATTGGTATGGGGAAATTAGGCGCACAAGAGCTGAATTTATCCAGTGACATTGATTTGATTTTTGCTTTTGACGAACAAGGTGAAAGCAATGGCCGAAAATGTATCGATGTGCAGCAATTCTGTATTCTGTGGGGACAGAAACTGATTTATTTGCTGGATCATATTACTGCTGATGGCTTTGTTTTTCGTGTCGATATGCGCTTGCGTCCATGGGGGGATGGCTCGGCATTAGCCATTAGTCACAGTGGTTTAGAGAAATATTTAAGCCAGCACGGACGAGAGTGGGAACGTTATGCATGGATTAAGGCACGGGTCATCACAGGGGGACAAGCTGGCGATGATCTGATGGAAATGTCACGTCCATTTGTATTTCGCCGCTATGTGGATTATTCCGCATTTGCTGCAATGCGTGAAATGAAAGCCATGATCGAACGTGAAGTCATGCGCCGCAATATTGAAGATGATATCAAGTTGGGTGCAGGTGGGATTCGCGAAATCGAGTTTATTGTTCAAGTTTTTCAGTTGATTTATGGCGGTTCGAGACGTGAGTTACAAGATCGTCAATGTTTGGTGAACTTACAGCATCTTGGACAAGCTGAGTTGCTGGATGCGCAAGCGGTTATTGATTTAGAAGATGCTTATTTATTTTTAAGACGGGTTGAGCATGCCATTCAGGCCCTGAACGATCAACAAACACAGTCCTTACCAACAGAGCCAGATCTGAGACAGCGGATGCTGGATACGTTGGGCTTTGCTGATTGGTCTGCTTTTTTAGCTGAGCTCAATCAGAAACGAGACAAAGTTAAAGTTCAGTTTAAACAATTGATTCAGGAAAAAGAATTCTCTGCGCCGATTGATGATTTTATCCAATTGGAACAGCAATTGAATGCAGTGCTAGATACTGATGCGCAAAATTTGATTCAGAATTTTTGGCATGGACAAGCATTACGCAAGATTCCAGCCAGTGCGCTAGAACGATTAAAGAAGTTCTGGCCACATTTGATAGAAGCAATTTTACAGTCAGATCGGCCACAAGTGGCATTATTGCGTTTAATGCCATTGGTGGAGTCGGTGTTACGCCGCACTGTGTATTTAGTGATGTTGATGGAAAGTCGTGGAGCTTTGCAGCGACTCGTAAAAATGGCAACCGTGAGTCCGTGGATTTGCGAGGAACTGGCGCAATATCCGGTGTTATTAGATGAGTTCTTATCGATGGATTTTGGCTTGCCACAACGCCAAGATTTAGAAGATTCGTTACGCCAACAGTTATTGCGCATTGAAATTGATCAAGTTGAAGATCAGATGCGAGTGTTACGACTCTTTAAAAAGAGTAATGTCTTAACGGTTGCTGCCAGTGATGTATTGGCAGAAAGTCCGCTAATGAAAGTATCTGATGCCTTAACTGATATTGCAGAAGTTAGTGTACAGGCCACATTGAATTTAGCTTATGAAGCAGTCGCACAGCGTCATGGTTATCCACTCAGCAATACAGGTAAACGTTGTAGTTTAGATGCCAAAGGCTTTGCTGTGATCGGTTATGGGAAATTAGGTGGCATTGAACTTGGTTATGGTTCTGATCTTGATTTAGTGTTTATTCATACCTTTGAAGAGCAAAGTGAAACGGATGGGCGTAAGTCAATTAGTGGCGCTGAGTTTGCAATTCGTGTTGCACAGAAGTTCATGTCTTTGATGACCACACAAACTTTGGATGGTCGTGTTTACGAAATTGATACGCGTTTGCGACCTTCAGGTGAAGCAGGAATGTTGGTGACAAGCCTCAAGGCTTTTGAGCAATATCAGCAGAAAAGCGCATGGTTGTGGGAGCATCAAGCATTAGTTCGTGCGCGCTCTATCGCTGGTGAGAAGGCTTTGTGTCAGCGGTTCGAAAAGGTACGTTGTCAGATCCTAACCCAAGTCCGTGATGAAAATATGGTACGTGAAGAAGTGATCAAAATGCGTCAAAAAATGAAAGATCATTTGGGTTCATCTTCTGAGCAAAAAAAACATGGGATTTTTCATTTAAAACAGGACTCAGGTGGTATCGTTGACATTGAATTTATGGCACAGTATGCGGTACTTGCATGGAGTGGGACGAATCCAGATCTCGCCCATTATTCCGATAATGTAAGAATTCTAGAAGATGCTGCTAAAGCAGGCTGCTTATCCAGTGAAGATGCCACAGCATTAATCCACGCTTATCTCCGTGAACGAGCTGAGAGTCACCGTCTAGCGCTTGCAAATCAATCTATGCAAGTCAATGCTGCGGATTGGCACGATACCCGTGAGATCGTTTGCAAGTTATGGCAAAGATTAGTTGATCCAACTGCAATAGCATTGGAAAGTGAATAATTGTGTAGAAAAAAATGGAGTATGTGCGATGAGTTTGGCTGATCGTGATGGTTTTATTTGGCAAGATGGAAAATTAGTTGATTGGCGTGATGCAAAAATTCACGTCTTAACACATACACTGCATTATAGTATGGGTGTCTTTGAAGGTGTTCGTGCTTATGAAACACCAAATGGAACAGCCATCTTCCGTTTGCAAGATCACACTAAGCGTTTATTAAATTCAGCAAAAATTTATCAAATGAATGTGCCATTTGATCAAGCGACATTAGAACAAGCACAAATTGATGTTGTGCGCGAAAATAAATTGGCATCTTGCTATTTACGTCCGCTTATTTGGATTGGTTCTGAGAAGTTGGGTATTGCTGCAACTGAAAATACAATTCATGCTGCGGTTGCGGCATGGGGTTGGGGTGCATATCTTGGTGAAGAAGCAATGGCGCAAGGTATTCGTGTAAAAACCTCTTCATTTACGCACCATCATCCAAACGTGACCATGTGTAAAGCAAAAGCATGTGGTAACTACACTGTTTCCATCTTGGCACATCAAGAAGTGGCACGTGCAGGTTATGACGAAGCAATGTTGCTTGATCCTCAGGGCTTTGTATGCCAAGGCGCGGGTGAGAATGTATTCTTGATCAAAGATGGTGTGTTACATACACCAGATTTGGCTGGTGGCGCATTAGAAGGGATTACTCGTCAAACCGTGATGACCATTGCGAAAGACTTGGGTTATGAAATCGTTGAACGCCGTATCACGCGTGATGAATTCTATATCGCAGATGAAGCTTTCTTTACGGGTACTGCTGCTGAAGTCACACCAATTCGTGAATATGATGACCGTCAAATCGGTTGTGGTTCACGTGGTCCGATCACCACTGAAATTCAAAAGACTTTCTTTGATGCCGTACAAGGTCGTAACGACAAGTATGCACATTGGTTAACTTATATCAAATAAGCTTAATCCATGATTAAAGCGAAGCTTAGGCTTCGCTTTTTTTATGCTAAAACTGTCAATAAATTGCAACCAAACGATCATCAATCTTTCATTTAACTCAATTAGCTTGATCTATAAGCAAAATTAAAAAATAGAGTAACAATGAAAATTACAGTGGTTGGTGCTGGGTATGTGGGCTTATCGAATGCCTTATTATTTTCCAAACAACACGATGTGATGATCTTAGATATTGATAAGGCTCGAGTGAAGCAAATCAATCAGAAAGTATCTCCGATCAGTGATACCTGTATTCAAAATTATTTATCCGAATCTCATGTTGAGGCGACTTGCGATAAGACTTTGGCTTATCAAGATGCTAAGTTGATTATCATCGCAACACCCACCAACTATAATCCTGAAACGAATTATTTCGATACCTCAAGTATCGAAGCCGTGATTAATGATGTGCAGGCTGTCAATCCCAAAGCGTTGATGTTAATCAAATCAACAGTTCCTGTCGGTTATACCCAAGAAATCTCGAAAAGACTCAAATTAAAAAATCTGATTTTCTCTCCTGAGTTTTTACGGGAAGGGCAAGCTTTGCAAGATAATCTATACCCTGCTCGTATTATTGTTGGTGAGAAATCGAAGCGTGCGGAGAAAATTGCCAAGCTGTATCTAAAAGCAACGATTAAAAAAGATGCAGTATTGCTGTGCGTAGAGTCCACAGAAGCTGAAGCAATTAAATTATTTTCTAACACCTATTTGGCAATGCGCGTTGCTTTCTTTAATGAGTTGGACACCTATTGCATAAAAAATAAATTAAGCGCGCTAGATATTATTAAAGGTGTCGGGTTGGATCAGCGAATTGGCGATCATTACAACAATCCGTCTTTTGGGTATGGTGGTTATTGTTTACCGAAAGACACCAAACAGTTGCTCGCCAATTATCACGAAACACCACAAGAACTGATCTCAGCAATTATTCGATCTAACCAAACACGCAAACAAGCGATTATTGAAGATATTTTAAGCCGAAATGTTGCATGTGTTGGGATTTATCGATTAACCATGAAAGCTGATTCAGATAATTTTAGAGAGTCTGCGGTGCATGATGTACTTCAAGGTCTAGCTGATCATGGGATCAAAATCGTGATTTATGAACCGACGCTGGATGTGAAGGAATATTTAGGTCATCCGATTGAGTTTAGTTTGCAAAAGTTTAAAAACCAATCGGATTTGATCATTGTGAACAGAATGGTGCCAATGTTTGGGGATGTGATGGAAAAAATCTATACACGTGATTTGTTTGGGGTGAATTAGTTTAAAAACAAACCTAGGGTGATACTTGTTGTTTGACGAATTTATAATAATCAATTTAATCATGCCTATGCTAAGATAGTTGATATTCGGTGCATATTATTTAAAGCTTGCGATTTGGATGTGCCAAGCAATAATACGATTTCAGGCATTCAAGGTTATCAAATGGTCGATATTCAACAAAATTCAGAAACACACGAAGAAAATATTATTTTGTGTATGAAGTGGGGAACCAAATACGGTGCTGAATACGTCAATCGTTTGTATAACATGGTGAAGCGCCATCTTACATTGCCATTTAAAATGGTATGTTTGACGGATCGTACTGAAGGTATTGACCCTAATGTCCAATGTTTTCCGATTCCATCTTTAGATTTACCTGAAGGTGCACCAGAGCGTGGCTGGAATAAATTATCTACTTTTGAACCTGATCTGTATGGTTTAAAAGGCAATGCGCTTTTTCTTGATTTAGACGTGGTGATTGTCGACAACATCGATGGTTTTTTTCAGGCACCAGGTGAGTTTTTAATTATCCACGATTGGAAACGTCCATGGCGTGTGACGGGAAATAGTTCCGTGTATCGCTTTAAACTCGGCGAATTTTCTGGAATTTTGCCGTATTTCCGTGAAAACTTTGATGAAATTCGTCAAAAATTCCGCAATGAACAAGAATATCTCTCTTGGTTTGTACACAAAGAGGGCAAGTTGAGTTATTGGGATAAAGATTGGTGTAAGAGTTACAAATACCACTGTTTAAGAAAAGTACCATTTGCGTATTTCCAACCGCCAATCAAGCCGAAAGGTGCAAAAATTATTATTTTCCATGGTGAGATTAACCCACCTGATGCAGTTTCTGGTGGTGGTGGTAAGTGGTATCGCTATGTATTGCCTTCTGATTGGATCAAAGAGTCTTGGCAGTAAGCAAGACGGTATCATTACAAGAGTTTGATTTATGAAAGATACAATACAACCTATTGATATCGTAATTGCTTGGGTGGATGGAAATGATCCTAAGTTAAAAAACAAGCGTCAACAATTTATAAATCAAACTGCACCGTCAAATGCTTTAGATGCAACGCGTTTTGCGAGTAATGATGAAATTTATTTCTGTATTGCCTCCATACTCAAATTTGTACCGTATTGCGGGAAAATTTATGTAGTCACTGATCAACAAACACCACAATGGCTGGATCAGTTTGAGCAGCAGAATCTCTGTGAGAAAGGCAAGATTAGAGTGGTCGACCACACGGAGTTGTTTAGAGGATACGAATTTGCATTGCCGACGTTTAATTCTTTAAGTATTGAAACGATGCTTTGGAATATACCGAGTATTTCAGATTATTTTATTTATTTAAATGATGATTTCTTCTTTAATCAACCCTCTGATCTACAAGACTTTTTAATTGATAGTCAAATGGTGATGTATGGGCATTGGGAAAGTAATCTAGTAAAAAAAATCAAATATATTGTTAGAAAGTTTGTGCAAAATAAATTTGGAAAACTGGCACAACCCTCATATACAATGGCGCAAATGTTAAGTGCAGATTGTGTTGGCATGTCTCAATATTTTGAGATTCACCATCGTCCGCATATCTTGAGTCGGATACTTCTATGCAATTATTTTGAAAAAAATATGCAACAATTACAGAAGCAAATTAGCTTTAAATTTAGGAATATCGATCAGATATTACCTGTAGGTTTATCTAATCACCTAGCGATTAAAAATGACCAAGCAATTCTCAACGATGATGTTGAAATCGCTTATTTAAAAGATCATCGTGATTTAGAGTCGTTTACTCAGGCTCTATCAAATCCTGATATTAAATTTGGTTGTATCCAAAGTTTGGACCAACTGCAACAGAATGATGAACAGCATATACGCCATGCACTTATTCATAAATTTAAAGATGTTTTGCCTAGTCAGATCCAAGCGACGATAGCAGGATAAGCAAAGGAAGATCGGATGAAAGTTGTTACTTATCTCATAAATCTAGAGGGTAGTGATCAGCGTTTAGCAAATGCGACAGCTCAGTTGCAACAAGCGGGTTGGGCATTTTCTCGTTTCCCTGCTTATGATGGGCGTGGTAAAGCATTATCCGAATTTGAAAATTATGATGATGCAGCAGCCCAAAAAATATTAGGTCGTAGTTTAATTAGTTCTGAGTTGGGGTGCTATCTCAGCCATTATGGTTGTGCTAAAAAATTTTTAGAAACGGATGCGGATTATCTTGTTGTCCTTGAAGATGATATTCAAGTATTACCAAACTTTAAACAAAAGCTTAATTCATTAATCAGCTATCTTGATCAGCATAAAGAACTCGAATGGTATGTGGTGAATCTTGCTGCAAAAAAGAAGAAATTGGCAAAAGACATCGTTCAGATTGATGGTTATACAATCTGGCATGCTTATTACTTTCCGATCCGTGGTGTAGGATTAGTATGGTCAAGAGCAGGTGCTGAGGCATTTGTTGAGCTTGGTAAAACCATGCAAGTGCCAGTCGATATCTTTTTTCAAAGCTGGTTAAGTAAAAATGGCAAAGGATTGGGGGTGTGGCAGCCTTTTGTTCAGCCTGCTGGGATTGATAGTGATATTTTAGGCACTGTGGCAACACAGGGTATTCAACGTAAAGCACTGGAAAATAGAAGTGCTTCACATGGTTTTAAGAAGCAGAAAAGAATGTGGCGTGACCGTTTTTATGCGATTAGGAATTTACTCTCTTAAACGCTGTAATTATGCGAGTAAAAAGTCCTTTAATGTATTCATTTTATAGCTGAGTATTTAAATGAAAATCTTTAATAAATTGTTTTATCTAGTGAAATTTCATTTGATGTATTCGTATAAAATTAGGCATAAAAACAAAAAAATTGATAACTATGCTGGGTTACTCACATTTAATCAAACAGAGGAAACTATAGTTTTACCAAAAAAGTTATGGATGTATTGGGAAAACGATATTCCTGAGTTTGTTGAGAAATGCATTGATCGGATGCGTGAGAAGAATCCTGAATATGAGGTTTTTGTACTTAATCCAGAGAATGTTAATCAATATAGTCATATTGATTTTAGCCAACTTAAAGATGCAACGGCCCAGCAAAAAGCTGATTTACTTAGATTTGATCTAATGTACCATCATGGAGGGATTTGGCTGGATGCAAGTATCATCCTATATGACCGTCTCGACTGGATTTCGGAGCTTATGGTTGAAAAAAAGACCGCGAATTTTGCTTATTACCGTCGTAAAAATACTACTAATTTGAATTTCCCTGTGTTAGAAAATTGGTTATTAGCAAGCGTGGGTCATAATATTTTCTTTAAACAATGGTATGAAGAATTATATTTAGCAATTCAACAAACACCTAAAAAGTATATTCAGAATATTAAGGCAACTGAATCAAATACAAAGGACATTTTTCAACAGATCAGTAATTTAGAATATTTGGTGGCATATGTTGCTTGCCAAAAGATTATGAGAAAAAATTTTCCGAGTATTAGCTTGATTGATTGTGATGAAAATGCATTCTATTACCAAGTCAAAAACAGATGGGTTAAAGAAAAAATATTAATTAACATGGCGATTAATTATCCAGCCGATGAACATCCTAAATTGATAAAACTGGCAGGGAAAGAGCGTAACTATTTATGCCAGTTCTATAATAAAGGGATGTATTTTGAAGGGTCTTTAATAGATATTTAATTTAGTTTTATAAGGGCTACTCCCAAATAAATTGTTTTAAGGTCTCGTATTTTGCTTGTTGCTCGAAGTATTCGGCAGAAGCAAGTGAGCCTATGATCGAGATATGTCTACCATCCAGAGAATATGGGATTGTATCTGTAGCCATTTGATCTGATCTAAATAGTTCTTGTTGGGTGAGAAATATTGTATTTGGGTGCTTGCTTACGATCTCGTTAATGATTTTTGTTGCTCGTTTTTGTTCAGTGGCTTTCGGGTTATTCATATAACTTTGTAAGTTCAGATCTCGATGCAACCACATGGCTCTTTTAAAAAGTAGGCTGATGTTTTTATTAAAAGCATAAGGTTCAGACATTACGATGACCTTTTTATGATGTTTTTCAGCGACCTTAAGTAATTCAGAAAAACCATTTTGCTGGTTTTGCTGTACGATGTCAGACCAACGGCCTGCGAATATCAACACATCGTATTGATCTATATGTTTAGATAAATACTCACGATTTAATAAGCACTGTTGATACGCTGTAGATTGTTTGTTCCCTGTAAACTCTTTATTAAGACTTGGATAACACCAGTGATGTGTGCTGAATTAGCAGGAGACTTTCACTTGGGAGATTCTAGGCAGCTAACCGATAAAAGTCTTCTGCCATTTGATTTGGTGTCTTAAAATCCAAGCCTTTTTGAATTCTTCGCTGATTATAAAATAACTCTATATATTTTGTAATATCCGCTTTGGCTTCTTCCCTTGTTTTGTAGTTGCGATGATGGACTAGTTCATTTTTGAGTATGCCCCAGAAACTCTCTATCGGTGCATTATCGAAGCAGTCGCCTTTTTTGCTCATTGAACCCTGAAAATCAAATTTCTCAAGTAAGTTTCGATATTCATTACTGCAATATTGGCTGCCTCTGTCTGAATGTACAATGAGATCTTTAGCAGGTTTCTGATTGCGAATAGCCATATTCAATGCATCACAAACAAGCTTGGCTGTCATGCGCTCATTTAAGCTATAGCCAACAACCTGTTTCGTGTAAAGATCTTTGACAGCTGCCAAGTACAACCAGCCCTCAGCCGTCCAAATGTAGGTAATGTCACTCGACCACGCAAGATTAGGCTTCGTCATTGAAAACTGTTGCTTGAGTAAATTGTCATAAATAGAACGGTTGTGATCACTGTCCGTGGTTCTTTTGAAACGCTTATGGCGCTTACAATACAACTGATTTGATTTTTTTATTTGGCGCACAGCATACATACTTATTTTGATACTTTGCGCTTGTAAATGCTTGGTTAATCGAACATAGCCATAGCTTTGTTTGGTTTCTTCATGGGCTATTTTGACCAAAATTGTCTGCTGATTTCGCTGAATTGATCTTTTACTCATGCCTCGCTTTAGCCAATCATAAAAGCGAGAAACGGATACACGAAGTAATCGAGCCATTAAAATAATCGGAAATAAGTGGCTTTGCGATTTCATATAGGCGTACCTCACTGACTTTCTTTGGCAAAGTACGCTGCTGCCTTTTTTAAAAATTCACGTTCCATTTCAGCTGTTTTGAGCTGTTGTTTAAGCTTCTTATTTTCTTCGAGTAAGGCGTTTAGATCGGGCGAATACTGTTTTGTGCCTGCTAAAGTTCCAGCCTTTGCTTTGTTATTCCAGTTCGAAAGGGTTTGCATTGAAATGCCAAGTTGTCTAGCGGATTCCGATACATTACCTTGGTTCTCTTCAATGGCTTTTATGGCTTCAGCTTTAAATTCTGCGGTGTAAGTCTTCTGTTTCTTGCTCATGGTAAACTCCTAATGAGTATGTATAGTTTACCAAGTTAAACCCTCCTGTTTTTTAAGCACACATCACAGTTTGTCGTAATGGCTTGTATATTTAAGTTCAACTTCTTTCCAATCTGATCCCAAAACGGGCTATTGTGACCTGCAAATGAATCTCCAAATAACAGTGCCGATTTTGCATTTTTCTGTTCTGAAGCAATTGAGCATTCAAATCCTTGTGAGCCTACTTTGAGATTATGGTTATCTTTAATATTATAAAAACACCACCCATTTTCAACACTTGGCATTTGCATTTTGTCTAGATTAGAGGGAGTGTTAGATTTTTCTCGACTTGCAAGACCATTTTCTTCTATATGTTTATAGATTGGATAAAGTAAGAGTAGGGTGGAAATAAACAATAAATATATATGCCCTTTTTTGAGCTTTTGTAGGGATTTTCGACTACCTTCGATGTATTTATAACTTAACCACCCCAAGAGTAAAGAGAGTCCGAGGGAGAGACTTAAGCTAATAAAATTTAATTTAATAAAAAAATAATTCAATAAGAAAAATACAGGCCAGTGCCATAAATAAATAGAATACGATGCACTACCAATGTTTTGGATGAATTTTGCTTGAGTGAAAATTGAATTTTGACGATTAGCAATTAAGATGAGCATTGTACCCATCACTGGTAATAAGGCTAAAAAGCTTGGCCAAGGTGTATTCTGATCGTATAAAACTAGACTAAGAAGAATAAAGGTAAAACCCAAACCTTCACTGAGTTTTTGTAGTGGGGCAGTGAGTTGTTTATTATTAAAGTAGTAATATACCAAACCTCCAGCAACTAGTTCCCACGTACGCGTTGTCAGCTTAAAGAACCCATACATGGTATCTTTAGCTGTCATTAATGTTGAAAATGATAGGGAAGCAATAAGTATAAGACTTAAAAAAATACCAATATATTTTAATTTTTTATCAAATTTTGCATAAATAAAGAGCAAGAGTGGAAATAAAAGATAAAACTGCCATTCAACCGAAAGAGACCAAGTGTGAAGTAGGGATTTATCATGTGTATCGGCAGCAAAATAATCACCAGCTTGGCGATAATAAAGATCGTTTGATAGAAAAGTCAGACTGTATCGTGCATCTTTAGCAAAATTCTTAAAGTCTTCTGGAATAAAAATAAACCAACCCAGTATGGTAAGAAATACAATAAGGAATAAAAGTGCTGGAAATATTCGTACAATTCGAGCGAGATAAAAATCTGTAAAAGAAAGCTGCTGCTTATACAGTTTTTCAATGATAATTTTTGTCATCAGATAACCTGAAATGACGAAAAAAATATCAACGCCAAGATAACCAGCCGAAAACCCAAATATTTGGAAATGGAAAAGTACAACTAAAATTACAGCATAAGCTCTTAATCCATTAATATCATTCCTAAAAGTATTGATGCTCATGCAATAAGTTTTCTAAAAAAAGAGTAATTGTATGATTTATTTCATAATGACTGGATAATTAGATTGTATTGATTTTTTTAAAAGATTCTATGGCACTTGTGGGGGAAAGATTATAAACCTGAACTTGGTGCTCTATAAAGAATTCAGCCGCAGCATCAAAAGCGGGAAAAATTAAATGTAGGTATTGATCTAACATTGTTGGCTGTTTGTTTTCTATACTCTCATAAAAACGTGGCTGAGAAAAATTATTCATATCTAATCCAGCGATATAAATTTCTTTAAAACCAATTGCATATGCGACTTGTAATGCCACATATGGTACAGTTAAATAATCAAATACTGCATTGAATATATTCGTTGAAAAGCCAAATTCGCCATATAAGTGAAAATAAGGTTTTTCTAAATCTAGTTTGTGCTTTTTACCCATGAATGGTTCAACAGTTTTATCTTGGAAAATAGTCTCGATGATTTTGATTTCGCACTTAATTTGACTTGGGTCAATTCTTTTTAAAATGATGTCTAAACAACGAGGCGTTGTGAAAAATATACAATCACTGTTAAGAACTTTTAATATTAGATCGAAACGCTTAGTCGTAAAATTAAAATCAATAATTACGTAATATTTAAAGTGAATGTGATCTAGTGAAATAGCACCATTCACACCAATATAGTCATAGTCAGGATTGGTCAGAAAACGTTGATCTATATCTTTGACAGAAGGCCCAGTTGCAACCAATACACAGGTATTTTTTTGACTTTTAAATGGTTTTGTATGATCGGCAATTAATTTTTTATTAAAAAATAATTGCTCTAAGTCGCCTTCGCTATTGCGAACAGTCTTGTAGTATGGCCAATAGCGGCGATTATGTTTATATGCTTTGGAATGGAAAGACTTATAAAGGAACTTGAAAATATTTTGTGTAATACGATTGAAAATCTGTTGCATCGAGTTTACTCAGGTATAAGTTTACCACCATAGGATGGAGGATAGACTAAAATTAATCTCTTAATTATATGATATTTTTTATTATTAGCGCGATTGTGGGAGAGTGAATCTGTATTGAATATTTTAACACTACCTCCCCCATCGTATATTGTTTAAAAGAAGTAGTGTTATTGTAGCTGCGAAAGCATTAATCATCTAAAGAAAATTTCTTTTTTCCTTTAAATACAGACTTAAGCGATTGAACTGAGCGATTAAACCAGTTCGCCTCTGTATCTGGACGGGTTACTTTGTTGCCATGATAGTTGATCTGTGTTGCTTTTGAAAAATTACCGAAAGAAGTGATCGTATAGTTTTCAGGGCGATACCCATTTTCAAGAGCCTCTTGGTAGTATTGATCAAATAATGCGACAAGGTCTTCACGTGGGTGCGGCATGATTTTCCCATCAAACCAATGCTTTTGCCCAGATGCTTCAAGGCGCGGTAAGGCATATTTATGACTAAACTGTGTACCCATATCAGAGTAATGCAAAATTTTAATTTGCTCAATTGGAAGACCTTCACCATCAATATTGTTGTATGAATCTTGATAAGGTTGAACAAGTTCAGGCTTTTCTTTGATGAGCTGCATCAGTTTTTTATGTCCCTCAGGATCTGCTTGTAGTTCTTTTAATGTAGGCAAATGTTGTTTAGCTTTTTCACAGTCCCATACACAGGTGCATAAACGAGCAGTACTCTTTCCACCCTTTGCGATCACGATCGCATCATTACTCAGTGGATGTGACCATAGCTCAGCAATGTCACATAAAACAACGACATCCGCATCCATATAGATGGCACGACCTTGAAAGTTGCATGACTCAGGGATTGCCCAACGGAAACCTGAGAATGGAGTTGCCCATTTTTCTGTATGCCAACCTTCTCGAGTTTCTTGATTACTGTACCATGGACTTTTAGGGTCATGGCTTAATTGCATCCAAACAATTTCAACAGGGTGTTGGGTGTGTTTTCGAATGCTGTAATCTAAAACCATCATTTGTTCTAAATCACAGTTGTTGGGATCACAACCCACAAATACTTTAATTACTTCATTGTTCATATCTGCAATCACTTCATTATTTATAAAATCAATGCAGTAAGTAGAAGATAACATCTAAAAGAACTGCATGATAAATTAAAAACTAACATTGTAAGTCTATCTTTTCAACATGACTAGCATTGATGTGTATTGATGAACAAATCAACGCAGGATTTCGATATTGGTACAAATGTGTTTTACTTTGTTGTTGTATTTACAAGATAGAATATGAATAATACTTAGATTTTAATATCTTAATGCATTGTGGCACGTTGTTGCTAGTGAAGATTATACTATGAAGAATTATGTGATCAGCCTTACTTATGCGGATCAGCGTCGCGATCATATTTTATCGATTTTTCAGAAACAGGCGATAGATTTTTGTTTCTTTGATGCTGTCACGCCTGCCACGATGGAGCAGATTGCAAATGCTTTAGGACTTGATATAACAAAAACAGATCTTGCTAAAAGTGAAGTGGCTTGTCTATTAAGTCATGCTGCATTATGGCAAAAGGCAATCGATGAAAATTTGAGTCATATCGCAATTTTTGAAGACGATATTCATTTAGGAGAAGAAGCTACTATTTTCTTAACTAAAAGTGATTGGATTCCTGAGGGCTGCTCAATTATTAAGTTGGAAGCTTTTTATCCTAAAGTGGGGGTGGAGTCTTCTTTTAGAAGTTTGCCTTCAAAGCGTAAATTATCTTTATTAAAGACCGTACATATGGGGTGTGGTGGCTATATTCTATCGCAGCAAGCAGCTCGTGATTTACTCAATTTATTAGCAACTTATGAACAGTTGATTCCAGTTGATCATATTGTTTTTAAAGACTATATGACAAAGTTCCCTAATCAGATTTTCCAAATGCTACCAGCACTTTGTATTCAAGATCATCTTTTGGGGCAGCATGTTAACTTCCCAAGTTTTTTAGAAAAAGATAGGAACATTCGCAAAGGAGAGTACGAATATCAAATTAAGCCTAAGCTTAACTTTGTTCAAAAAATACAACGAGAGAGACTGAGACTCTCGGCGCAAATAATTAAATTGTTGAAAGAGTTTGTTTTAGTGTTGAAAGGAAAAAGGCTCACAAAAGTTAAGTTTAAATAATCACTTTGAAAAGATAAGATTATTTTTTATATAATTCATCTGAAGCATTCTCGCCCCTAAACCTTTTATATCCCCACATGTACTCTGTAGGAAAGCGGTTGATCATCTGTTCAACTGCTTTATTCAATGCTGTCGTTGCGACTTCAATATTTCGATCATAGAGTTGAGGATCGTTAAGATCGTCACAGTAGACATCAAAACCTTCATCATCTTCGCGACGAAAACAGCTTAAACCTACTAAACGACATTGGGTTTTTTGTGCCATTTTACTTGCTAATGTGCTCGTAAGGCAGGGAATGCCGAAGAAAGGAACCACAACACCACCTGAAGGTTGAGGTACATGATCGGGCAGGATCACGCTAAACCCGCCTTGTTTAAGGTTTTTAAATAAAGCCTTTACACCATTGGCATCAGTTGGAACCAATGTTGCATTGAGTCGCTGACGAGCATGGAGAGCAAAGCTATTAAAGCCACTATCTTTCATTGGTTTGTACATGATGGTGGGGATACCGTATTGGTGTACCCAAGCATTCATCATTTCCCAAGTTCCAAGATGTGGTGTAATGATTAAAGCACCTTTAGGATCGTTGAGTGCATCGGTTAAGACTTCTAAATTATGCACAGTATGAATTTGCTGGATACTCCACTCTGGCGGCATTGCCCAGCATTTTCCAGATTCGATATAGCTGAGACATTGCTTGGTGACGCTTTCCCGAGCCATTTTTTCTTTTTGATCGATCGTTAGCTCTGGATAGGCGAGAGCTAAATTGATTCGAGTTTTCCATAACATACTTTTGTTTGGATTTTGATTGATAAAGTATGCCGCCACTTTTGCAATACTACGTAAAAATGGTAAAGGTAAAACTCGAAGCAAGGTACGATAAAAGGACATGTGAATTAATCTTGCTTATCAGCATTTCCTTTGAGCACCATATAAATCAGTGCTGCAAAGATCAGTAAGGCGCCGGCTAAGCTACTGACACAAAAATATAAGATGCGTTGATAAGTGGTCATATTGAAGAGTTCATTCGACAAGATGTAACGCATAAGGAACCATTGCGCGAGTGAAAACACAATAATAACAATGGTATGTCGACGAACATCTGGACGCATAGCCATGGGCAGATACCTTCAATAGAAAACTGGCTTATTATGCCATTAAAGAGAATCAATCTCAATTTACAACAAAGGCGCTGTAAACAGCGCCTTTATCTCACTTAAATGATTAAGCTTCTTTTTTTGCTTGTTCGCGTAAACGAATACCTAGGTCACGCAATTGGTTTGCTTCAACTGGTGCTGGTGCTTGCGTCAATGGACATTCTGCTGTCTTGGTTTTTGGGAATGCAATTACATCACGAATAGAAGATGCACCTGTCATCAACATGATCAAGCGATCAAGACCAAATGCTAAACCACCGTGCGGAGGTGCGCCGTAACGCAATGCATTGAGTAGGAAGCTGAATTTCTCTTCTGCTTCTTCTTCGCCAATACCTAAAGCTTCAAAAATCGCTTTTTGCATTTCTAAGGTATAGATACGAAGTGAACCACCACCGATTTCAGTACCGTTCAATACCATGTCATATGCAACAGAAAGTGCTTCACCTGGATTGTTCTTCACTTCTTCAACACTTGATTTAGGCAGTGTGAATGGGTGATGCACAGATGTCCATTTGCCATCATCAGTTTCTTCAAACATTGGGAAGTCAACAACCCAAAGCGGTGCCCATTCTTTTGTTGCAAGATTGAGGTCATGACCGATTTTGACACGAAGTGCACCCATTGCATCGTTTACGACTTTGGCTTTATCTGCACCAAAGAATACGATGTCGCCGTTCTCAGCACCAACACGTTTTAATAGATCAAGTACGATTGGCTCGATGAACTTAACGATTGGTGATTGTAGACCTTCGATGCCTTTTTCAAGCTCGTTAACTTTAATATAAGCCAAGCCTTTTGCACCGTAGATACCGACGAATTTGGTGTATTCGTCAATCGCACTACGTGGTAGCGAACCAGCACCTGGAACGCGTAACGCAACAATACGACCTTTAGGATCTTTCGCAGGGCCAGCGAATACTTTGAACTCAACGTCTTGCATTAAGTCTGCAACGTCAACCAATTTCAATGGAATACGCATATCCGGTTTGTCAGATGCATAGTCACGCATTGCGTCCGCATAGGTCATACGTTCAAATTTATCGAATTTTACATTCAATAATTCATCGAACATTTTAACCGTTAAGCCTTCCATTAAATCCATGATGTCATCGTCACTCATGAACGATGTTTCAACGTCAATTTGGGTAAATTCAGGCTGGCGATCCGCACGTAAATCTTCGTCACGGAAACATTTAGCAATTTGGTAATAACGGTCAATACCGCCAACCATCAACAATTGTTTGAACAACTGTGGTGATTGTGGAAGTGCGTAAAAGCTACCATTTGAAACACGGCTTGGAACCAAATAGTCACGTGCACCTTCAGGGGTTGCACGCGTCAAAATTGGTGTTTCAACGTCTAAGAAACCATGATCTTCGAAATAGTTACGAATTAAGTTTGTAACTTTAGAACGGAAGCGTAAACGTTCTAGCATTTCTGGACGACGAATGTCCAAGAAACGATACTTCAAACGAATTTCTTCAGAAATATTGGTGTTTTCATCATTCAATGGGAATGGAGGCGTTTCAGAAGCAGCGAGTACTTCGATTTCTTTACCTAAAACCTCGATTTGACCACTGACCATGTTGGCATTTTCAGTACCAGCATAACGACGGCGAACACGACCTGTAATTTTTAAAACGAATTCAGAACGCGCTTTATCAGCAGTTTCAAATGCTTCTGGGGTATCTGGGTCGATAACCACTTGTACGAGGCCATCACGGTCACGCATATCAAGGAAAATTACACCACCATGGTCACGGCGACGGTGGACCCATCCACATAGAGTAACTGTTTGATCGATTTGGGCTTCAGTAAGAGAGCCACAGTAATGAGTGCGCATCATATTGAATTATATATCCAAACTATATTGGCTAGAAGGTGAATGCGTAAACAGCGCAGCACCAATGAAGGGGAGATTATGCCTTGTTGAGCGTCTTGTCTCAAGTCTTAATATATGTAAACAGATGCTTTGAGAGAAAACTAAGCCTTATAAGCTTTACGATCTAAAAATAATAACAGGAGACATGCAACCGTAAACAAGATGAGACCAGTCTGTGTAAATTCATTGATCGATTTTCCAATAAAAAAATAAGGTTCACTTAACCAGATTTCAGACGCAATATGACGGCTATAATCCCAAATGGATAATAGTCCGCCAAGGACTGAAATAATTAAACTGACAACCACGAAAGTTTTAATTTTTTGTGGAACCAAGCTGTTTTGCTTGTGACTTTGATAGTAATGCCAACACATCCAAAAAATAAAAGGGAGGGCGACAATAGATGAACCAATTTGTAAGATAAAATGCAATGGATAAGTAAAGCCGAACAACGAGATTTGCTGAGCAAGTACAGTTTTAAATGCAAAGGTGCGAAAGTCGAGATGCGTTAGTCCATCCCAAATCAAATGCGTTGCTGTTCCAATGATAATCGCAAAGCAACTCATCAAGCTAAAAGCAATAAAACTGTCAAATGAATGAATATTTAAATCATCTCGAATTGCAAATAGTCGATAGAGGACGGGACGATAAAGTAAATACCAAAGTAAACTAAAGAATAGTCCAATGGGTAGATTTGGAAATAAAACCCCGGCCCATTGATGGGTAAGAACAATGCTTTCGGATGTAAACAACCGATATAAATCTGGTGCCATACAGCCGATCGCCAAGGCTGCGATTGGTAAATGACCTTTGCTGAGTTTGGATAAGGGAGGTGCAAGAACAGCGTGAGACAAGGTAAAAGGCATATTGTTATAAAACAAGTTTTATAAAATCATGGAGCCACAGTGTAGCAAATGTTTTTTTCAGCTATGTTTTTTATTGCAAAATAAATGAAATGTTATAGTATAACAACTAATATTTGAGCTGATCCGAGACACGGTATGTCATTTTCAAAAAATATTTTAACCTTATCTATACTTGCTGCTGCATCTGTATCGGCACTCGCAGCAGAAAATCAAAAAGTCCAAACGCTAGAAACGATAAGAATCAAAGCACATCCACTTGAGCAAACTTCACAAGACTTTGCGGTTGCAGATACAGTGGTTGACCAAAAAACTTTGACTGAAGGTGCTGTTACGATTGGGGATGCACTTGCCAGTGAAGTTGGCATTTATTCCAATCAATTTGGTGCGGGTTCTAGCCGACCTGTAATCCGTGGGCAAGATGGTGCACGTGTTAAGGTGCTTCAAAACTCTTCAGAAAATATCGATGTTTCTACATTGTCGCCTGACCACGTCGTAACGGTTGATCCTGCGCTTGCAACGCAAGTAGAAGTAATTCGTGGACCATCTACCTTATTATTTGGTGCGGGTACTGTGGGTGGTTTGGTCAATGTAAATGACAGTAAACTCCCAACAAAAATGCCAGAAAAAGGCTATGAAGGTAATGTAGGGCTACGTTACAACACAGGCAGTGACGAAAAATTAGCAAGTGCTGGCGTAACTGTAGGATTGGGAGATCAATTTGCATTACGTGTTGAAGGTTTAAAGCGAGAAGCTAATGATTATATTGCACCGAACTATTTCCATGAGGGTGAAAAAGAGCGTCGTGTAGATAATACTTTTGCTGAAGGACAAACGGTAAATGTAGGATTATCTTGGATTTATGATCGTGGTTTTACAGGGATTTCATATAGCAACCGTCAAGATAAATATGGTTTACCTGGACATAGCCATGAATACGAAAGCTGTAGCGCACACTTAACAAGTCGCCCGCATTTGCATTGTGGTGAACATGGTCATGGGCATGATGACCACGACCACGACCACGACCACGACCACGACCACGACCACGATCATGATCATGCACATGGTGGGCCTTGGATTGATCTAAAATCTGAACGTTATGATTTCCGTACAGAATTAGATGATCCATTCGCAGGCTTTAAAAAGATGCGTGCTCAAGCGAGCTACACTGATTATCGCCATGATGAAATCGAAGAGGATACCATCACGACTCGATTCAAAAATAAGGGTTATGACGGACGTTTTGAGCTGGTTCATAATCCACTTGGGGCATGGGAAGGAGTAATTGGAACTCAGTACAGCCAACAGAAGTTGACTTTAACTGGTCAAGAAGCTTTCTTGGCACCGAATACCACCAAGAAATGGAGTGTATTTGCTTTAGAGCATGCGCAATTCAATGATGTTCATGTTGAGCTGGCAGCGCGTGCAGAACAACAAAAAATTGATATTGAAGATTCAAGCAAGAAAGATTTTGATGGTTCAGCGTTTTCAGTATCAGGCGCAGCGAATTGGGAGTTTGCTCCAAACTATAAACTTTCATTTGTGACATCACATCAACAGCGTTTACCGCTTGCACAAGAGTTATATGCAAATGGTAAGCATTTTGCGACCAATACCTATGAATTGGGCAATGATCAGTTGAAGAAAGAGAAGTCAAATAATGTAGAACTAGGTTTCCATTATGACGACAATACATTTGATTACCATGTTCACGTTTATCATAACTGGTTCGATGATTATATCTTTGCACAGACATTAGATCGTTATGAAGACTTCCGATTAGTTGAGTACACCCAAGATAAAGCTCGTTTCTATGGTGCTGAAGCTGAGGCTGGCTATCAAGTTTCACCAATCTATAAAGTGAGCGTATTTGGTGATTACGTTCGTGGCAAGATTGACAATGAGAACGCGCCTCGTGTACCAGCCGGTCGTTTAGGTACTAAAGTCAAGGCTAACTTTGGCGACGGATTTAGTGGTTCTGCAGAGTATTATCATGTATTCCAACAGGATAAGATTGCTGCATATGAAACCGATACGCAAAGCTACAATATGGTTAATCTCGGTGTAGCTTACTCTGGTCAATACAGTAAAGCGGCTGACTATCGCGTATTCTTGAATGCGAACAACGTGTTAGATGAAAAGGTTTATCAACATGCGTCATTCTTATCAACGATTCCACAAGTTGGTCGTAATTTTACAGTCGGTGTAAATTTTAACTTCTAATTTTTCACTTAAATCTTATTGAAAAATCAAAGTATAAGCTCTAGCCTTAATCCATTAGGCTAGGGCTTTTTCTGTTTATATGCGTATCTTCCAACGAATCCATCAAAAATTAAACTGGTCAGGTCGACGTTACATGGCAGTCATATTAAGTATTTTGGTGATTGGGTATCTTGCTTCTGCAATTTACCACACAGTAAAACCACTTCCGAAAGGATTGGATTTTACTGGACCACTTCGCCATGCCAATGTGAAATTTTTAGCGGATCAAACCTATCTAGATACGCAGGGACAGCAACAGGTTGATCAACACATTTTTGATGAAATGTTGCAACTGATTAACGAGGCTAAAACCACCATTGTGCTGGATATGTTTCTTTTTAATCAGGAAGTCGGAAAGTCAAAAGTCCAGCAGCGCCCATTAATGCAACAATTAACAGATGCGTTGGTGGCCAAACGTCAAGAAAACCCACAAATACAGGTGGTGCTGATCACGGATCCAATTAACTCGGTTTATGGTGGGATTGCTCCAACACATTATGCTCAATTACGCCAAGCAGGTATTCAAGTCATTGAAACAGACTTGAAGCCTTTACGTGCTTCAAATCCATTGTGGTCTGGATTTTGGTATATCTGTTGTCAGGACTTAGGGAATAACCCAAATCGAGGATGGTTAAACAATCCATTCGGTGAGCAAAAAATAACTTTGCGTAGTTATTTATCGCTGTTTAATTTTAAGGCCAATCATCGTAAAACCTTGGTTGTGGATACAGATTCAGGTTGGAAAAGCTTGGTCACTTCGGCAAATCCACATGATGGTAGTTCTCGACATAGTAATGTTGCATTGGTCGTAGAAGGCGCAACAGCAATAGATATGCTGCAAACAGAGCAAACGGTTGCACAGATGTCACAAGGGGGAAGCCCGATCGTGATTATGGGCGGCCTAATTGAAGATCAAAGTCTCCCTCAAGTTCAAGTACTGACTGAAAAAGCAATTTACACAGCTGTTCTGAAAATGATTGAAGGTACTGAGAAAGATGAATATTTAGATGTTGCAATGTTTTATCTGTCTGAAAGAAAAATTATCAATGCGTTGAAACAGGCACAACAACGGGGCGCAAAGATTAGGATTATTCTTGATCCCAATAAAGATGCTTTCGGACGTCAGAAGAATGGCATACCTAATCGACAAGTCGCTTCTGAATTGAATGCTGCAGGCATTCCAATACGTTGGTGTGATACCCGTGGCGAGCAGTGTCATAGTAAAATGTTATTAAAATACGATAAACAACATGCCGAGTTGATTTTGGGTTCTGCTAACTTAACCGCACGTAATCTAAAAAATTATAATCTAGAAACCAATATGCGAGTGCTTGGTTCTACACAAGCGCCAGTGTTTAAAGATGCTCAGCAGTATTTTGATTCTTCGTGGGAGAATCAGAATGCACGTCAAATCACGGTTGATTATGTAAAGTATGCGGATGAATCGAAAGGAAAATACTGGTTGTATCGCTTTATGGAGTGGTCAGGTTTATCGACTTTTTAATGCTTATAACCCCTCTTTTGATAAGAGGGGGTGATATTTCTTTAGGCACTCGGCGGGATCAACTGATCCAAATCTTTATCTGCAAGTTGCTCTAATTCGCTTAGGTCTGTTTGAATTTTCCACTGACTTTCATCATCAACTGGATTGGGTAAACGTGCTTCTAACCAATCACAAATCACGTCTGGATTAAACTCAGGATGATTGCATTGAATTACCCAAGCCAAAAAGTCTTTTGGCTCGCCATTCATATACGGTGGGGGAGAAACTGGGAAAAACTGTGTAGGTAAACGTTCATTGGTCGATAAATAGTTCAATACATGTCCGAGTTCCTGAACGGTTTGCCATGCGAGTGGATGTTCTACATCGATATTGAATTTAAACCACCATGCATGTTGACCATCTGAGCCATGCGCAACAATACGTGATTCTTGAACGCTAGGAACTTTACAAAAAAATTGATAGAGACGATCAAAGTTCATTTCCGACACAGCTATTGACTCAAAACTCAAAAGTAGATTCTAGCACATTCTAAAAGTCAGCTAAAAAGTGTCTCCTTATTTCATCCTAAATCAAATTGAAATGGCAAACAATGTAACAGTCTCTGTAGATTTTTTGTTCTAAAATATTGTAATGATAGTCCTTATGAGGATCGGGCAATGCTGCAATCAAAATATTATCGACATGGTATGATCGGTTTGCTGAGCTGCTTTTCAGCGATGACTTATGCTGATAATGCATGGGGTGGTTATAGTGGTGTAGAACGTCGGTCTTATCATCAAACTACACCTTCTTATCAGCAACCTGCGCAAGATCCTTTTGCATTTTCTAATCAGCGCTATACGCCAACTGCTCCACCTAAAGGCTATTACTATCAACCTTATCAAAATAGCCATCCATATCCGCGCTATCCACAACCTCGAGTACGAATAGAATATTATCCTGATACACAAACAGAATATCGCTATCGCCGTGAATCCTTTGTTGTTGGAAATGCATTACCTGCTGAGTTTAGAAATGAACGTTATGTGGTGCGGGATTGGGGATATTATTCATTACGTGAACCACCACGAGGCCGCCATTGGGTTGTGGTCGATGGTCGTTACTTTTTGGTGACGGATGATAATTACACCATTGAAATTATCCGTTGATATGCTCAGTGTACCAATAATGGACAGCTTCAATCAGTCTCCATAATTTCTTGGAAATGATTACAAAGTTTTGCAATGTCCAAGCTTTTGTTCATGGTTTCTCCCAGAGTTTCTTTTAATCTGACTTCAGATCAAAGAATGAAAAAGACATTAGCACTACTAGTTTCAACAATAATGCTAGGTATGTCTGCATGTGCTGTGGCAGAGCCGTCAAACCAATGGAAACATGATCATAGAGATCGTTATGACCATCGTTACGACCGTTATGACCATCGTAAAGACCAACGTAAGCCACCACATTGGTCAAATGCGGATCGTGGGAATCATTATGGACAACGTATTACATTTAAACGTGGTGAACGTGTACCTTCTCAGTTCCGGAATAGCCGTTATGTGATCTCTAATTATCGTCAACATCGTTTGTATCAGCCACCACGTGGTTATCAATGGATGAAGATACAAGGTCGTTATATCTTAGTTGATTCTAAATACCGCGTGTATCGTGTCGCATAAACTAGAGACAAAATTCAAGCAGGCTGTGGCCTGCTTTTTTTATGCTAATTCGTCATCTTGGGGTTTCGGGATTTTATTGGCGGACACAGTATGTTCTTGATCTTTACCGCGAAGTACTGATGGGTAGTGCCATGATGCAAAACGAACTACGAGAATTGCAAAAGCTAGGATTAGAATCGAACCAGTAATAATCACAAGATCCATGGATGCCTTATGATGGTGCTGAATGTCGGCAATCAATAAGCGAGTCAGAGCGGTAATGGCAATATAAATTAAAAAGCGGACAGGCATATGATTGGTTTTGAAGTAAATGCCAACCATTGCCCCCAGTTCAAGATAAATAAATAGTAGAAGAATGTCATCGATGCTTGCATATTGTTTGACGGTGAGCATCTCAATCACAGTATGCACGGCTGACCATGCGATCATGCAGCCAATGATGAACAAGGCAATATAATGAAAAGCCTCAACCGCATAATGACCAAAACGATCAGACAAGCGTTGTAAATTTTCCAGTTTTTTATCTTTTTGAGTAGGCATTGCAATAGTGACTCTCAGCGCGATGATAAGTCTGTTATGCAATTTCTATGCTGTTTTATAAAATTTGATAAAAAAAACGCCTGAATTTTCAGGCGTTTTTAGTTTGCTTTAATTAGGCTTGATTCGTGAAGTAATCTTCACTAAAGCTCATGATTAAGTCAGAACCAGCTTCAACTTTCTTAATACGTGATTCTAGTTCAGGTAAAATACGTGTTACGAAATATTGAGCTAAAGCAAGCTTGCTTTGGTAGAAATCACCAGACTTGTCTTTCGCAGCAGCAGCGATTTTTGCGAACATATAGGCAAAGCTGAGTAAGCCAACCGCATGTAAATAATCAACCGCAGCTGAGTTCGGGAACTCTACATTTTCCGCAGCTTGTTCAATGATAAACTGAGTGACTGCTTCAATTTCTGTCGCCGCATCTAAAGTTGCATCTTTGATGAAGTTCAAATCTGCGTCTAATGTATTGGCAAAGTCACGGATTTCAGTGATGTATTCAGCGATAAATGCACCGCCATTTTTAATCACTTTACGACCAATTAAATCCTGAGACTGAACACCGTTGGTGCCTTCGTAGATTTGAGCAATACGAAGATCACGAATACATTGTTCCATGCCCCATTCACGGATATAACCGTGACCACCAAATACCATTTGTGCATCTAAGGTTGCTTGGAATGCAGTATCTGTGAGGTACGCTTTTGCAATTGGGGTTAACAACGCAACGCGGTCATTAGCTTTTTTCACTGCTTCTGGATCAGTTGAGAATTTAGTGATGTCGAGTTGTTGACCTACGTAAACTGCAAATGCACGAGATGCTTCATTGTTGGCACGAACATTGAGCAACATACGACGTACATCACCGTGAACTAAGATGCTGTCAGCCGGTTTGTTTGGTGATTGAACCCCAGCAGCGCTGCGACCTTGTAGACGATCAGTTGCATACTGTGCTGCATTTTGGTAAGCAAATTCAGAAGCACCAAGACCTTGGATACCCATCGATAAACGTTCATAGTTCATCATCACGAACATCGCTGCAAGACCTTCGTTTTCTTTACCAACGAGGTAGCCTTTTGCACCATCAAAGTTCATGACACAAGTTGCAGAGGCTTTGATGCCCATTTTGTGTTCGATTGAACCAGGACCTACTGGATTGCGTTCACCTAAAGAACCATCTTCATTTACAAGGTACTTCGGTACGATGAATAAAGAAATACCGCGAGAGCCAGCTGGCGCATCAGGGGTTTTTGCAAGTACCAAGTGAATGATGTTTTCAGCTAGGTCGTTGTCACCGCCAGTGATGAAGATTTTTGTACCAGTAATATTATAAGTACCGTCTTCGTTGCGCTCAGCTTTAGTTTTGATAATCCCTAAATCTGTGCCTGCATGTGGCTCAGTTAAGCACATGGTACCTGACCATTCACCAGAGTAGATTTTAGGTAAATAAGTTTCTTTTTGCTCTTGTGATGCATAGCTATTTAATGCCATACCAGCACCCACAGAAAGAAGCGGGTAGAGCATGAATGATGGGTTGGTTGCAAATAACATTTCATCAGAAAGTACAGTCAGCATTTTAGGCATTGCCTGACCGCCCCATTCTTCATCCGCACCTAAGCCGATCCAACCGCCTTCAGCGTATTGACGGAAAGCTTCTTTAAAACCAGCAGGTGTAAATACATCACCATTTTCCCAACGCGCGCCTTCTTCATCACCTGTACGGTTAAGAGGATGAGTTACATTCTGCGCAAATTTAGCCATTTCTTCTAAAATTGCTTCAGCGGTTGCCGCATCTACATGAGCAAGATTCTCATTAGCTTGCCAAAATTGTTCTGCGTTAAATACATCATTTAAGATGAATTTCATGTCTGCTAAAGGAGCATTGTAAATTGGCATAATCGTTCCCTTCTACGCACAGGTCATGTGCAAAGTGATCAAATAAAACGAACAAATAAATGAATAATCTAAATTTAGCATTGATTAAACAAAAAAAGGACGGTCAAAACTGACCAGTCCTTTTTTTGTGATGAACGTTGCATCTCACTCTAATCTATGATTAGAACGCGAAGTGTTCCGCATCAAGTTCAAACAATGGCGCAACACCAGTTGAAAGTACATCTACATGCGAGCGAACACGTGGCAGGATCTTCTTGAAGTAGAAGCGAGCAGTCGCTACTTTCGCATTGTAGAAGTCAACATCAGTTGAGCCTTCAGCCAGTTTCTCCTGAGCAACAAGTGCCATACGTGCCCATAGGTAAGCAAGTGTGACATAACCAGAGAAGTACATGTAGTCAACCGCAGCTGCACCAACTTCATCAGGGTTTTGCATTGCACGCATACCGATTTGCATGGTGATATCGCCCCATTCTTTGTTTGCAGCAGCCAATGGTGCAAGGAATTCTTGCATTGCAGCATTGTCTTTGTTTGCTTCAACAAATTTATGGATGATCTTGGTGAAGTCTTTCAACATTGCACCTTGAGTTTGCAATACTTTACGACCTAAAAGATCAAGTGCTTGAATTTCAGTTGTTCCTTCGTATATGCAAGCAATACGTGTATCACGTACAATTTGCTCCATACCGTATTCAGAAATAAATCCGTGACCACCAAATACCTGAACACCATGTTTTGCAGATTCAGAACCAGTTTCAGTTAAGAATGCTTTAGCGATTGGTGTTAACAGAGACAAGATGTTGTCAGCAAATTTACGCTCTTCTTCAGTTTCGCCTTTTTCAACGATATCTGCATACTGAGCCAATAAGTAAACAAGTGCACGACCACCTTCAGCAAATGCTTTTTGAGTTAAAAGCATATTACGAACAGCAGGGTGAACAATAATTGGATCTGCTTCTTTTTCAGGCGCTTTAGGACCTGAAAGTGCACGCATTGCTAAACGATCTTTCGCATATGCTAAAGCACCTTGGAAAGAACCTTCAGATGCAGCAAGACCTTGAACGGCTGTACCAATACGTGCAGTGTTCATGAATGTGAACATGCAGTTTAGGCCGCGGTTTTCTGGTCCGATCAAGTAACCTTTTGCTTTATCAAAGTTGATCACACAAGTTGCGTTACCATGGATACCCATTTTGTGTTCGATTGAAGCACAACGTACAGCGTTACGCTCGCCAACTGAACCATCAGCATTTACAAGGAATTTCGGTACGATGAACAGCGAAATACCTTTAGTGCCTTTAGGTGCTCCAGGTAAACGTGCAAGAACGATGTGAACGATGTTGTCAGCCATGTCATGTTCACCAGCAGAGATAAAGATTTTCTCGCCAGAAATTGCATAGCTACCATCATCATTTGGTTCTGCTTTGGTACGAATAATACCTAAGTCTGAACCTGCATGAGATTCAGTTAAGCACATTGTACCTGTCCAAACACCTGATACAAGGTTTGGCATATACGTCGCTTTTTGTTCATCAGAACCATGGTGTTCAATTGTACGAACAGCACCATGAGAAAGACCTGGGTACATACCCCAAGACCAGTTCGCTGTACCGACCATTTCAGAGATGGCAATCCCTAAAGAGTTTGGTAACGCTTGACCACCGAATTCTTCATCAGCAGATAAAGATGGGAAGCCAAGTTCGATATATTTTTGATACGCTTCTTTAAAACCAGTAGGCGTAGTGACAACACCGTCATTCCAAGTACAACCTTCACGGTCGCCTGATTGGTTGATAGGAGAAAGTTCATTCTCACAGAAATCTGCCGCTGCTTCTAAATATTGATCAACCAATTCACGGCTTACGGTGCCCTGAAATGCAGGCAGTTTTGCGTAATGTGCTTCAGCATTTAATAATTCGTGCAATACGAACTGCATATCACGTAAGGGTGCTTTGTATTGTGGCATAGCATTTTCCTCAATACTGGTTAAACCAGAGTTATAATCTTAGTCAATGATAAATGTGCCCAATTAATGGCACCATTTTGTACCGCTAATCGTGCAGCAAGTTATAGTTCGGTACAAGCTATTACAGGTCATTTCTTAGTGACTGCTAAGTCAAAGATTGTTATGTAGCCTGTTTAAGCACTGAGATTGTATGTGTTTTTTGAGGTTTTTACTCAAATTCGATCGCTAAAATCGTAAGCAGCTGTGTAAAGCAGTAAAAATGTGATTTTTATACTAAATTCCACCACTAAAAAAGGCGCTTCAATGCGCCTGTATCAACGGTGATTTGAATTAAGTTGTTGCATTACTTTGTCGTTTAAATTGTGATTTATCAGGCGTAAAGCGTACTTCACATGTTCCTTCGATTAGACGATTATTCAACTGAACATTGACACGCTCACCAATTTTTTTCCCTTGGCAAGCTTGTTCTACTTTTGCTCGTTCCGCTTTGTGTTTCGCTCGCATTTGTTCACGATGTTCTAAGCGTTGTTCACGTTTGGCTTGCCACTCAGCACGTTGTTCTGGTGTAAGTTCACGTTTTTGGTGAGCATGACGCTGCTCTGCTTCTATTGACGGTTTTTGTGCTGTTGTTGATTGGCAAGCTGCTAAACCCATCGCAGAACCAAGTAGTGCCGTCATCATAACGAGTCTAGTTTTGTTCATCGCTATATCCTATATCATTGATTGTGATTTGATGGATAAAGATTAGATAATAAAGATGAAGAAACAATGGAGAGTTTTTTTGAAGCATGTTGGGTACAATTCATAAGTAGAACAATATTGAGACTTAAATTTTGAATGTTCGTCGTGTTCCGATCGCTTTGCGCTTATTTCTCACAGTGTTACTCACGACCTTGCTGATCGCAACGATTAGCTTAGGCGTGTTGCATTGGACGATGCAAAAAAACTTTGCACGTTATGTTGCTGACGTGGAAATGCAGAAGTTGGATCGTTTGATTGCCAATCTTGGTAACGTTTATAGAATATATCATGACTGGGGCAATGCGATTCAGGCACAAATTTTACAAATTGAAGGAACCGCCGCACCTGATGATTATGATCGTCTTTCACAGTGGTGGTTGCGTAGACAATATGATATTGCTTTACAACAACGTTATTTTAATGAACACACATTGTTAAACCTTTCACCAACGTTGACGCAAAATAATGCCGAGATCAGAAGTCGTCAGATCTTTAATGAAGAAGAATTACAGGTTTTAAAACAGAATTTACCATCAGAATATCAACCTTTTGAGGGGTTGCGTTTTCCACTCAGTCCAAGCCAATTTCGTTTGAAAAAAGAAGGCTCGGAGGACGAACAAGAAAACAAAACCAACAGTGCTAATGTAAATACGCAAACGAAAAAGCGTTTTGTATCAATACCTGATCGTTTAGGATTAAGCTCTCGTCTATCGTTATACAATGAAAATCAACAATTCATTGTGGGTGAACCATCATCGGATCAGTTGTCGTATCGTCCTATCATTGTAGATGAAAAGGTAGTGGGTTATCTCGGTCTGAAACCTGTTTTAGATCAGGATGATGCTTCTAGTATCAATTTCTTTAGTAACCAAAAGCGTTATTTATTTTTGGTTTATGTGCTGACTGTATTATCGAGTCTGGTGGCTGCATTGTTAATGGCAACCTATTTTAAAAAGCCAATTCAGCGCTTGCTTAAGGCAACTTTAGAGTTGACCAGAGGTAATTATCAGCATCAGGTGATGATTAAACGAAATGATGAGTTAGGGGATTTATCAAATCAGTTGAACCATTTGGCTGATATTCTGCATCAACATGAACAATCTCGCCGTCAGTGGGTGGCTGATACTTCACATGAGTTAAAAACACCATTGGCCGTATTGCAAGCACAGATTGAAGCGATGCAGGATGGAATTCGAAAAGCGACACCAGAACATCTTGAGGCAATGATGCGTCAAGTATCCAGTTTAAAGAAACTAACTCAGGACCTAGCAGATTTAGCGCAGGCGGAAGCACAACAACTGAAATGTTATTTTGCTGAAGTCAATCCTTGGGATGTCGTACTACAAGAAGTGGAAAATTTTAAATCGACTTTTGAGCAACATCAGCTCGAAGTTGAATTATTAGGTGAGGGGGCATTGTTGTCCTTAGATCGTGATCGTTTTAAACAGATTATCGTGAATTTATTAGGAAACTGTGTGCGTTATACCGAAAAAGGCGGAAAAATACAGATTCACACTCAACAAGATCAACAACAATGGATATTGTATGTGGATGATAGTCCTTTGGGGGTGAGTGATGAGCAATTGGCACGTCTTGGTGAGCGATTCTATCGGGTTGATGATTCACGTACACGCAGTACAGGCGGTACAGGTTTAGGCTTGGCACTCTCGACTAAACTCGCACAAGCATTAGGTGGTGCACTGACGTTCGAGCATTCCCCATTAGGTGGATTACGCTGTGTACTCACGTTCCCAAAACAAATTAAATAACGTCGTAGTCCTCGGTTTGAGGATCGTAAAATAGGATGAAAATCATGAAACATATAATGTTGGTGGAAGATGAGGTTGAACTGGCTCAGCTCGTTCGTGACTATTTAGAAGCTGCTGGTTTTGAAGTGAGCATGTTTCATGATGGTCAAGATGCTTATACCCAATTTCAGCAACGCAAACCAAGTTTGATGATCTTGGATCTCATGGTGCCACGTATGGATGGTTTGACTATTTGCCGTAAAGTGCGCGAGCAGTCAGATTTACCGATTATTATGGTAACCGCACGAACTGAAGAAATTGATCGTGTTTTGGGTTTGAACATGGGTGCTGACGACTATATCTGTAAGCCATTTAGCCCAAAAGAATTAGTTGCGAGAGTACAAGCGGTACTCCGTCGTTTAGAGCGTAAGGCCGAACCAGAGCAAAATGATTTATTCCGTATCGATAAGGCTCAGCAACGTATTTGGTACCAACAAAAAGCACTGACTTTGACACCAACAGAGTTTCGTTTACTTGAGTTATTCTTAGAGCACTTAGGGCAGGTCTATTCGCGTGCACAATTATTAGATCATATTAATCCTGACAGTTTTGATGTGGCAGATCGCGTGATTGATAGTCATATAAAAAACCTGCGTCGTAAGATCTCAGAAGCGGCGGACACAGGCAATCGCCATGAATGGATTCAAGCGGTGTATGGTGTAGGTTATCGTTTTGAATATCCTGAATAATCTAAAAGCTTGCCTTAGAGTCTTAATAAGGCAAGCTTAATCAACATATAAACTTAGAAACAAACCAAGAAACACATGATTTGGGATTTGTCTAAAATTATATTTACACTATCACCATCTTTTGGAATGGTTACGGGTTTTTCAAAGGAAGTACCTTCTTTAATCACATAGCTCCAGTGAGCAATCTGATCATTTGAACCAATATGTTGATTGCCTACATAGACATCGGTTCTTCCTACAACTTCAGTACGGCTAACACTTTTTTCATAAGAAAAATTTGCAACGAGGATGTATTCACCTGCGGGTAGATTAGTGAATTTAAAATGTCCTTGATCATCTAAAATACGTGTAGACATAAAATGTTTAAGAATGTTCTCAGGAATTTGCTCAGGAATCTTTTGGTTGCGCTTAATTTGTTCGTACCATGCTTTAAACTCATCTGTCATCCAGATTAATCCAACTGCTTGACTTCCTTTTGGCGGGTATTGCTTTTTCGCAAGAATTGCACCTTTGTAAAAAGCTTGTCCAGTAATAGTTGAGTTACCCAATGGTCGAATTTCAGCTGTAGCCTGTTTCAATGTTTTGGTTTTGACTGTTTTACCTGCAATACAATCCAGCATGGCATTACGCGCTAGAGCAAGACCGTCATAATCTAAGCTGAAAATGGTTGCATGATTGAGGCGCAATTGTAGATCGTGTTCAGCATCACGCATGGATTTTAGGGTTTGATGAATGTCTCCGGTACTGACTGCAAGTATTCCTGTATTTTGACTCGGTAAAATTTGAGCTTTAAGTGGCGTTGAGGCTAATTTTTTTTGTACCAGTTCAACACGTGCATCTTGAGGGGAGCGGGCTGTTGGGATATTTTTTCCTTGAAACAAAATGGTCGCACTCGACGATTGTTTGGTTGGCCCGAAAATGGAAAAACTAGTCTCTGAATCCTGTAAGGGTATAAATCGAATCGCACAGTTCATGCGAGGTTGTTTTAAGTCTTGTTTTAGTACCCAAGCGCCTAGAGCGGATCTCGAAATTACTTGGGTATCTTCATTTGAGATTGACAATGGGGCGGCGAATGAAGAACAACTAAAACTTAAAAAGACACACGCAAAAATTGTTTTTATTAATATTGTCCGATACATTTTTAAGATCTCATTTATATTTTGCTTATTTTGTCATAGCTACTCATTTCCTAAAAGAGAGGATGGATAACTATCTTAATTTGTTTTGAGTATCTAAATAGTGCTCATTTATTCTAATGGTCTTATCCTGTGGATAACCACAAGTTTATCCACAGAAAATGTGGATATTTTTCTGAGCTTTGTGCTGCTTATATCTACAGTTATTTGGGGGCATTTAGAGCATTATGGGTGGATTACGATTTGAGTATTGTTATCCACCAATTGCCAGATTTCATCCATATCAATATTTCTAACCGCAATACAACCAAGTGTCCAATCTCCCTGAGGAAAATAAGTCATACTGGTTGGTAAATTAAGATATTCCTTTGGCACACTACCATGAATCATAATATCTCCACCTGCAGATCGTCCTTGTTGTTTTGCATAAGCTGTATCATGTTCATTTGGATAGGAAATATGCAACGATTTATAATAGGCACTATTGGGATTGCGCCAGTCGATGCTATATGTCCCTTCAGGTGTTTTTCCATCCCCCTCGAATTGTTTATGACCCAAAGGATTAAACCCTAAGCGCATTGGATACTCACGAATAATCTCGTTGTGATGCTTGAGTTGTAAGATCCGTTGATGCTTAAACACTTCAATCTTGGTAATCGGGGTGTTGTCTCTAATGTATATGATTTCCTCGTCGGATAATGATTGTGGCATGACAGAGCCTGTCGGCATCATTGTGCTTGGAATATAGGCTCTGTAAACATATAGCCCTATCCCAATCAGCAAAATAATGATACTGGCACATATCGCTATCCAAGGTTTCATTGTTTTTATTCCTTTTGTATATTGATCCTTTAGGACGAACAACTCACAGAAATCTCAGGGACGTCACTCGGCAAAGGAGCAATATCTTCAGCCGTTTCTAGATCAGGTTGTTTGCTATAAGGTAGATTCAGTAGCTTAAACAAACGATCAACTTCGCTAAAATCTCCACGCTCTGCAAGCTCGATGGCTTTTTGCGCCATATGATTGCGTAATACATAGTGTGGATTTGCTTGTTGCATAGCGTGATCTAATGCGTCGATATCCTGATGTTTACGTATCTCTTGATATTGTTGGAGGAAGGCATCAAATTGACGTAAATCCAAACAATCATCGCGTAGTATTTTATATTCCTGATTTTGTAAGCGAATAAAACTTTGAGTGTAGTCGAGTTGTTCTGTTTGAAGAATTCTCAAGAATGCAAAACTACAATCCAGACTATCTTTGTGGAAATGAGGCAATCCCATCTTTTGACATAAACCTTGGCCGTAATGCTCCAAGAAAATAGGCTCAAATTGTTCCAGACATTTTGCTAAATCCAGTTTGAACTGTTCTTTATTTTCAGATGTTGCGAGAGGAATTAGATTATTTAACCAAGTCCAAAGATTCCAATGGCCAATGCTTGGCTGATTTTGATAGGTGTATCGACCTTGATAGTCTGAATGGTTATTGATCCAGTTTGGACGGAAGCGTTCCATAAATCCATAAGGACCAAAATCCAAAGTTGAACCTGTAATATTTAAATTATCGGTATTCATCACCCCATGCGCAAAACCAACCAGTTGCCATTTTGCGATCATGATAGCGGTATGCTCAATCACTTTCTGGGCAAAAGCAAGAATTGGATTATCTGCATCTAAGCATTCTGGATAGTGCCATTCGATACACTTCTGCGTGAAATTAGCTAAAAGTGCTGGTGCGTATTGGTTAATCCACTCGAAATGACCGAAACGAATATGGCAGTCAGATGTACGCAATAGCATTGCACCGAGTTCTAAGGTTTCACGTTGTACGCCTTGGGATGAGGTGGTGAAGCCTACAGCATGACTCGATGCGACACCAAGTGCATTTAACGCATGTCCAGCAAGATATTCACGAATCACGGAACGTAATACAGCTCTTCCATCACCCATACGAGAGTAGGGCGTAGAGCCTGCTCCTTTTAGATGAAGGTCTATGGTTTGTCCATGCTGATCTAGGATTTGTCCGATCAGCAATCCTCGCCCATCACCCAATTGACCTGCCCACTGTCCGAATTGATGCCCTGCATAAACCATAGCTAAAGGAGGAAACTCAGCAAAGGTTTTTTGTCCACTACAAATCTCAACCCAGTTGGCTTTATCCTCTGCACTCCATTGTAATTCATCGGCTAAGGCTTCATTGAAATGACCTGCTTTAGCACCGCGTAATGGGCTTGGTTGCTGTTGATGAAAAAGCTTTGTATCGAGAGAAGAGTAGCGTGGATTAAACTGCATAAGAGAAGCATCAAAAGTATGAGCGAAGAATGACTATAGCAAATTTTCAGCTCAGCAGCGATGAGAAGCAGGGGCGGATTTGCACCTGATAGATATAAAAAATGGCCTCTTTAAAGAGACCATTTTTTATCATTTATGTTTACTCAGAAACAGGTGCTTTTTTGATATTACGCATTAAAGTTTCTAAGCACTCACGATGATGAGCAAGACGATGCTCAAGTAATTGGAAATCAACTTTTAATTTATGGTCGATTTGATGAATCTTTTCTGCCATCGCTGCTTTCTTAGCTTGTAGCTCTTGCTCTTTAAGCTTTGCCCAATCATTTAATGTATGGGTAAATGCTTCGTATTCTTGAGCAATACGTTGCTTCATTTGCACGATATCTGTGTTTACATCATGTCCATAAATGGCCAAGTCTTGTTCAGCATATTTAAATTTCATCGCTAACTCAGCTTTTTGAATATTAAAGCTCGGAATACGACGTAAATTTTTAGCTAGACCTAATTTAGAGCTGGTCCAAATTAACCATTTTGTTGGGTCATATTGCCACCATTTCACACCATTGCGATAGTCGTATTGGAAAATATGATGGTAATTGTGATAACCCTCACCCCAAGTGAAAATCGCTAAGACGAAGTTGTCTCGTGCCGTATTTTCATCAGTATAAGGACGTTTGCCCCACATATGACAGAGGGAGTTAATAAAGAAGGTAACATGATGACTGATAATCAAGCGCAGCAGACCACCTAGTAGAACTACGCCCCAAATATCACCAACAGCCCAGCCAATACCACCCAATAAACCAACATGAACCGCAATGACCATCGGGACATAGTACTTGTGTTGGAACATCACAAGTTTGTCATTGAGCAAATCTGGTGAGTTTTTGAAATCAGGTTGAGACGGTGAATGATCGCGGATCATCCAACCTAAATGTGCATACCAAAAACCACGTTTGATCGAGTATGGGTCTTGATCTACATCATCGACATGACGGTGATGGGTACGGTGTCCAGAAGCCCAGAACAGAATACTGTTTTGAACGGCAAAAGTTCCACCAATCATCAATAGAATTTTTAAGGGTAAAGATGCTTCATAAGCACGATGTGCCCATAAGCGATGGTAACCCGCTGTGATGCCTAAACTACTCAATGCTAAGAGGAAGAATAAACTTACCCATGCGCTTACACTAAAATCATAATAATAAGCGTATAAAGGAATTAAAATAGCAGCAAGAATTGGGGTTCCAATTAAGGTAATGCTAGCAGTCCAGTTAATGGGTGCTTTTTTGAGTGGGGCGGAATTCATATCCGGCAGCGCTCCTAACAACCTTGTTTGCACAAGATAATAAAACTAAACGAGATAGCAAGACCAATCTTTACGATATATTGCTATTTTAGTCCTGATATTAGCATGCTCAAATCAATAAGCACTAGTATTATTCTACAGTTGTATCGAAAGAACAGTAACAGAATTCGTTTGCCGAACAGGCTAATTTATTAAAAGGTGAAATAAATCAATGTCTGAGCAAATTATCGTGAAAAATCCTATTTTCTCTATAAAGGCATTTGTTCACAAAACTTTAATATTTTCTAGTGTTTTGATGGTGGCTGCTTGCCAGAGCCAACCTTCAAAAGTGCAAAAAAATACTTTACAACCTAAACCGTCACATACACTTCCACCGATGCAGGTTCGTAAGAGTAGTGATGGAGTTCAAGATGTAGACTGGCAAATTACCACCATCCAAAACAAGCGGGCGTTATTCTTTAACCAATATCCAAGTTTTACTTTAAACTCTGTGAGCAAAAGTGTATCTGGGCATACTGGATGTAATAATATTTATGGGCGTTATAGCTATGATTTTGCTCAACGTAAACTTGATTTCGATGTGAGAGCAGGGCATTACAGTTGTAATAAGTCTTTGGCACAAGAAGCAGAGTTGATGGATGCGATTCAGCGAGTCGAGCGTTTTCAATATGATGGAACCAACCTCTATCTATTGGATGCTAGAGGGCAACGCTTAATACAAGCACAACGTAAGAAATGATAAAAAATGGTGGAGTGGTCTCCACCATTTTATTGTGAAAAATGCTGCAACATTGTTTGGGGAGTATCCGTAATCAAACCTTGAATATCAAGTTGTTGTAAATGAATTGCACGTTCAACATCATTTACTGTCCAAACACTAATATCTAATCGTGCTTGTTGGGTGAGTTGAATGATTTCATCTGTTGCGAGCTGATCTTTCCAACCGATTTGATGACATTGATATTGATGTGCAAGTTCGATTGCATATTCACCGATTGGAACTTCGACCAAGAGTCCTCGTTTAAAAAGACTTTGATGTTGTTGTAATGCATCTAAAATTTTTATATCAAAGCTGGTAATGGTTGCTGTTTTTTCAAAACCTTGTAGTTCTTGCTGTAGTTTTATAATCAGCCGTTCAGCCGCAGCCTCATCAACGACTGATTTTACTTCAACTTCGATATGCTCAAAGTCGATTAAACAATCCATAACCTGCTTTAAACTCGGCGTAAATTCCTCAGTTTTCCAGTCTTGCCACTGATGGCGATGATCAAATTGTTGGGCTTCTAGCAGATTACAACTTTCTACATGTTGTAAGCGACCGGCAGTACGAACAAAATCATCATCATGAATTACGATGAGTTGGTCATCTTTAAGCTGACGAACGTCAAACTCGACTGCACGAATGCCAAGCCCATGCAGATAGCGGAATCCACCTAAGGTATTTTCAGGCGCTTCACCACGCGCACCACGATGACCAATAATTCGCATCTTTATTCACCTTGGAAATAGTTATGCTGGATCGATACTGTCATTAATGTTTTTTTGCCACAGCACTTCGTTACCACCTTCGGCACGTTGCAAGGCACGTGAGGCAACAAACAACCAGTCGGATAAACGATTCAGTAATTGTAAGGCTGTGGCTTGGATATTTTGGTCACGATTGTGTACCGACAATAAAGCACGTTCAGCACGACGACATACTGCACGGGCTTGATGTGCATAGCTACATGCCAAACTTCCTGATGGTAAAATGAAGTCTTTTAACATCGGTAAAGACTCATTCATGTGATCAATTTCTTGTTCCAGAAAATCGATACATACGGGTTGAAGTAAATGATAGTTTGGAATGCAGACTTCACCGCCTAAATCAAATAACCAATGTTGAATCAAGCTTAAACTTTTATCCCAATGCGCTTTATTTTCAATTTGGCTGGCACTGATTTGTGCGCGAAGTACACCAATAGTTGCATTGAGTTCATCGACATCACCGAGCGCAGCAATGCGTAAATCATCTTTTGCAACGCGGGAACCATCTCCCAGACCTGTGGTACCTGAGTCACCTGTACGTGTATAGATTTTACTTAAACGATGTCCCATAGTTTTGTTTCTCTGATCCTGAAAATAAAAAGGGGATAATGTCGGTCAGAACATTACCCCGAAACTGGAGTGAAGAAAATGTTTTTATTATTTTAGCGCACGATTAATAACGGAAGGTGACTCCTGCTGAAGCTTGACGGCCGCCATTGATGTAATACACACCATTGCCGTTATAAGCAGTTTTGTAGTTTACATCACCGATATTTTCGATATTAGTAAAGATTTTTATCATTTGTGTCGGCTGCCAATATGCATTTACGTTAGTCGTAACATAACCTGGTGTTGTGGTTGGGGTTGTGGAAGGCCAGTCTGCAAAATCTTTAGATTTAGATTTAGCAACGATAGATGCTGAAATACCGTAGATTCCATCATCCCAACCAGTGGTTAAAGTCAAACTTTGTTTCGGGCGGCGATTTAACTCTTTATTTGTTTCGTCATCTTTGGCTTGAACGTAGGCATATGTTGTATTTAAAAACAATTCATCCTGTTGCCATTTAAATGACGCTTCGCCACCTGTGAACGTTGCCTTGTTAACATTGATTAGCTTACCTGCTTGGAGGCTAATTAAATTATCAACTTTATTACGGTAAACAGATAAACCTAAATCAATACCGTAGTTTAGTTTTTGATCCACACCAATTTCATAAGAAAAACTTTCTTCTGGTTTTAGGTCAGGATTAGCACCCCAAGACATTGCATATAAATCATTTGTGGTTGGAGCACGGAATGCAGAACCAATATTCGCATAAACACTTGTAAGTGGTAATATTTGGTATCTGATCGCACCTTGACCTACGGTATGTGAGCCAAACTTTTCGTTATCTTCAACACGAACACCAACTTGAGTTTCTATACCATTTTGTTGATATTGATGCTGGAGAAAATAACCGACGGTATCTACAGATTCTTTGTATTTAACGTCTTCTCCACCCCAAAGATTTTTTGAGTACACATCACCTTTAATATCTTTGTATGTTGAACCCACTAAAATATTTTGAGTAGGGGTCATTTGCAATTTCGTATAAAGTTCAGCTTCTTGTGTAGTGCTGTAAACGTAGTCTGGTGAGTTATTTTGGTTCAAATCATCTTTGAACTGAGATAAGCGAGCGTGAATAGCTACATTATCAAGAATATTTACACGACCTTTTATGTTAATCACTTCATTTTTGAAGTCTTGAGAAACTAAGTTGCCATAGTTGTCATAGTCACTATAGCCTTCGTTTTCACTATAGTCGACAGACGCTGCAAATTGCTCTTTTTCAACACCAAATTTTGCACTATAGCCTTTTTGATCAAAGCTCGCTTTTTTATTGTCTTTTGCATCAGTCACTGGAGTGCCATCAGTTTCTAAGCGTTGCCCACGAATTTGAGCATAAAAACCATTTTCAGCAAGATCTGCACCAATGACTGATTTATACGTTTTGTTCTCGCCAATTTCACCAGTAACAAATGCTGAGTTTTTTTCTGGAGTTTTTGAGATCAACTGAATTACACCACCTATCGCATCTGCACCATATAGAACAGATGCTGGACCTTTTAACACTTCAATTTGTTTAATATCAGTCGTATCGATAAATGGTAATGATGCTGCGCCAGATGTATTTGAGTTAAGACGGACCCCATCTCTTAATAATAGGGTTTGATTTGTTTTAGTGCCGCGTAAGAAAATTTCCGTATATTGCCCATAGCCACCGCTTTGTACCATATTGATCGAAGCATCTGTTTGTAATAATTGCGGTAAAGAAGCAATAGGAGATTGCTCAAGAATCTTCGGTTCAATAATATTGATGCGCGCTGGAACTTCGCTAATTTTTTGTTCACTACGAGAAGCAGTTACAACAATTGTATCTAACGTTGCAGTTTTATTTGTTGATTGCTCTTGAGCAAAAGCAGGTGAAGAAAACCCCATCGCAATAGCGATAGCACCAACGAGGCGAGTTGGTTGAAAGACAGTAGACATGCGTACTCCAGACATTCACCCGTCGTGAATGATAATGTGGAAATAAACAACAAGCAGGTCTCCGGACTTCACTATATCATCACAAGAATGATGCTATTAATCATCTTCCCACATCATTCAGATGCAGTGATTTGGCGTTTAGCTAAGATTAATAATACGGTGTTACCGTTGCGAGGGCAGTGTTGGAATTCCACCAACTTCCCTATAAGCAAAAGAATTTGCTTTAGACTTGTTGCAAGATTACGCAAAGTATAAAGTGTTAACGTTTTTTAAACAATTGCATTTCGAAATCAACTTTCCCCCAACTGGGTCAAATTGCTTTACAATGCGAAAGTTTTAAAATATTCAAATTAAAATTGGACAGAGCATGCGCCAACATCAACTGCGAACTCGCGCCAAAATTTGTGGTATTACTCGACTACAAGATGTTCAAGCTGTAGTACAAGCAGGGGCGGATGCAATCGGTTTTGTATTTTTTCCGCCAAGCCCTCGTCATGTCAGTATTGAACAAGCAAAGGTATTGGCAAATGCAGTACCCGCTTATGTTCAGTTGGTTGGTTTATTTGTAAATGCAAGCGTAGAAGAAATACAAACAGTGCTTGATTCAGTTCCTTTGGATGTATTACAACTGCATGGAGATGAAACTCCTGAACAGTGCCAACAGATTGCTCAGCAATGTAAACGTCGTTGGTACAAAGCGATTCAGGTTAAACCTGATTTAGATATTTTGACCGAAATTCAACGTTATCAAGCTGTCGGAGCTAGTGCTGTTCTCTTGGATGCATGGCATCCTGAATTAAAAGGTGGCACTGGTCATTGCTTTGATTGGAATAAATTCCCTCAAATTGAAATTCCACTAATCTTGGCAGGGGGCTTAACCCCTGAAAATGTGAGTGAAGCTATTGATACTACAGCGGCTTTTGCTGTAGATGTCAGCGGAGGCGTCGAGTCCGCAAAAGGTATAAAAGACCAACAACTCATTGAAAAATTTATGCAAGGAGTCCAACGTGGATCAGCAAAACCTTAGTCAACAAAATCAGGCGATTGACTACACCCAGTTTCCAGATGCTCAAGGGCATTTTGGTATTCATGGTGGGCGTTTTGTGTCAGAAACGCTTATGGCTGCACTTGAAGACTTAGAAAGTCTTTATGGTCGTATGAAAAATGATGCTCAGTTTCTAGCAGAGTTTGATCGTGATCTTGCGTTTTATGTTGGTCGTCCTAGTCCTCTTTATTATGCTGAGCGATGGTCCCAGCACCTCGGTGGTGCGCAAATTTACCTGAAACGTGAAGACCTGAATCATACAGGTTCGCACAAAGTGAACAACACCATTGGTCAAGCGTTATTGGCAAAGTTGTCAGGCAAGAAGCGTATCATCGCGGAAACAGGTGCAGGTCAACACGGTGTGGCGACAGCTACAATCGCCGCACGGTTGGGCATGGAATGTGTGGTGTATATGGGCGCTGAAGACGTAAAACGTCAAGCCATGAATGTATACCGTATGCGTTTGTTGGGTGCGACCGTAGTTCCAGTGCAAAGTGGTTCAAAAACATTGAAAGATGCCATGAATGAAGCGATGCGTGACTGGGTAACCAATGTTGATAGCACCTATTATGTGATTGGAACGGTTGCAGGGCCACATCCATATCCGCAACTTGTACGTGATTTCCAGTCGATTATTGGTCGTGAAGCGCGCCGTCAAATCCAAGAGCAAGCAGGGCGTTTACCTGATGCTTTGGTCGCTTGTGTGGGTGGTGGTTCAAATGCGATGGGCTTGTTCTATCCATTCTTGAATGATCAAGATGTGAAAATGTATGGTGTTGAAGCCGCAGGTTATGGCATTGAAACGGGTAAACACTCTGCGCCATTGAATGCTGGTCATGTGGGTGTTTTACATGGTAACCGTACTTATTTGATGTCAGATGCGCAAGGTCAGATCATTGAAACACACAGTATTTCTGCGGGTCTGGATTATCCAGGCGTAGGTCCTGAGCATAGTTTCCTCAAAGATATGAACCGTGTGGAATATGTGCCAATTAATGATGATGAGGCCTTACAAGGTTTCCGTGATTTGACTAAGATTGAAGGGATTATTCCTGCGCTAGAAAGCTCACATGCGATGGCTTATGTCACCAAACTTGCGCCAACCATGTCAAAGGATCAGATCATTATTGCAACGGTTTCAGGCCGTGGTGATAAAGACTTGATGACGGTTGCACGTATTGATGGTGTTGAAATGGTTGAGATGTAAATCTCACTGAAAAAATAGGGAGGCATTTGCCTCCCTATTTTTTGTAGAGCTATGGGATTAGTTTGATTCGATCTGTCTTTGGTGCGGTCAGTGGAGAGTTCTGGCTGATATAACGCTCTAACACGTCAATATCTTGACCTCCCCCAATAGGATTTTTACCCTGTTTTAAAACCGTGAAGTTATCACCACCATCGGCAATAAAGCTGTTCACAGTAACGCGATAAGTCTGGGTATCGACCAATGCTTGTCCAGCAATCATAATATTGCTAGCACGAGGTGATACTGAAGCATCTTGTTTATAGGAATAACTCAATTCTTTCGATGGTTGTAGTATTCGAGGAGTGCCTGCATTTGCCCCAGACCATTGTTGTTCTAATAGTTCACGGATTTGTTTGCCTGTTAAGCTGAGTGTGACCAACGAATTTCCAAAGGGTTGGACACTGAACACATCCCCAAAGGTGATTTGATTATTGCTATTTATCAATAGATCTGCGCGGACGCCGCCCGGATTCATCAAGGTAAAATCTGATCCTTGGTTGCTGGCTGCAAGCGCTGCTGCTTGTTGCGCATCTGCAATCAAATTACCCAACGCAGTTTCGCCGCTCTCAGTACGATTGCGATCAATTACACTGGTTGCTGAGCCGACCACACGTGCAGAAATGGTCGCTACCGCAGGGCGATATTTATCTAAAATTGCTTCAATGCTCGGTGTTTTGCTAAATTTTTGATAAAGATCTGTGAGGTTGACTGTCGTTGTACCAGAGGTATAGCTTTCACTTTGTACAGGAACTTGAGAAGCATCTTTTTTGATGACATCACCAGTTTTTCCATCGAGTTCAAGTTGGATATTGGTAATGATCGTGCCGTATTGACCTGCTGAGGTGAGTAGAAAAGGTTTGGCTGGATTTTTGGTTGCATAATCACATATATAGGATTGATGGGTGTGACCAGAAACAACGACATCTACGGCTGGATCGAGACGTTCAAGCACGTCGATCAGTGGCCCACTCAGACCTTCACATGTTTTTTGATTAAACTTGGTACTTGGAGCCACTCCTTCGTGTACCACCATCACAATTGCTTCAATACCTTGTTTTTTTAATTCTGGAATCAACGCATTGACGGTATCTGCTTCGTCATGGAAATTTACATCGGTAATACCTGCCGCAGAAACAATACTTGGCGTCGCTTCGAGTGTTAAACCAATGAAGGCGACTGGAATACCGCCATACGTTTTGACTTTATAAGCTGGGAACAACGTCTTTTGGGGATCAGCTTTCATCGAAACATTGGCTGCCAAAAATTCAAACTTTGCTCCTGAGAAGTTTGGATTAATTTGACAAGGTTTTGTGGTGGTGTACTGTTGGCAACCACCATTTTGTAAGCGGCGAAGTTCATCTGTCCCACGATCAAACTCATGGTTTCCAACGGCATTGAAATCAATTTGAATATCATTCATTGCTTCAATGGTAGGTTCATCTAAAAATAGTGATGAAATTAATGGTGAGGCACTAATCAAATCGCCAGCAGAAACGACCGCATTATTTGGATATTGGGCACGAAGTTTCTTAATTGCATCGGCAAAATAACTGACACCACCAACGGGAATGCGTACTGTTTGACTATGATCATGTGGATCTTCAGCTTCAATAAACCGCTTCGGTGGCTCTAAATTTCCATGGAAGTCGTTGAAAGCAAGCACGTTAATCGTTTGATTTTTACGTTCAACTTTGGGTGACTGTTTATCATCATTGTCATTACAAGCAGTGAGTGCCAATAACATGACGCACAATGCATTTACCTTAAAAATAGTACGTGTTTTCATGATTTTTTGATCAAGTGGTATAAGATTGTTTTTAAAGATAAAAGATCAGTATGAACCTTTGATGAAATAGTGAGCGATGATGGCTGTGCGTAGGTAGTACATCGATTTGGGGGTTACATCCAAGGAATTAATATTGATGCAAAAATGATAGTCAATTGTACAATTTACCGTCTATTATTGGCTTGGATGTGATTAAGCAACACGAAGCTGCAAAATCAAGGAACGAAAAATGGATTTGATACAAGCCAATGGTCAGCCGCGTTATGGGCGTTTCGATCAAGTACCATCACGAATTAATATCGACGACTATATTTATAAAACACCTTATGGTCAGGTGCTGAAAGGGTGGCGTAAGCACCTTAAGTATAAAAAATTCAAATTCTGTGGTTTGCAACATGCGCATTTTAGTATTGGAATTGCGATCGTTGATTTATCGTGGGCTGGCCATGGTTTTTTCTATGTTTACGACCATCTATCGGGCAAAGTCATCGAGTGGAATGCAATTCAACCTTTGGCGATCAATACACAACTTGATGAACAACCACTATTTAGCCAAAGTCATTTTAAAAAATCGTCTTATCAGTTTGACATGCAACATGCCAATGGTGTGCGCTATATTCAAGTCACGAAATATGGCGAGATACAACTGAAAGCGCGTATTTTTTGTGCTGGAACAGATGCACTGAGTTTATGTAGTCCGACAGGCATTAATGGTTGGACGTACACCCAAAAGCAAACAACGCTGGCGGTCGAGGGATTTTTTATTAGTCCTGATCAGCAACGGATAGAGTTCGATGCCCAAAGTCTGGCTGCTTTAGATGATACTTGCGGTTTTTTACGACCAGAAACGGCTTGGTTTTGGTTGTCCTGTCAATTTCGTGATGCTCAAGGGCGTCGGATTGGGCTTAATCTTGCATCAGGTGTCAATGAAAGTTTTGGCAATGAAAATGCGTTATGGGTGGATGGACGTTTATATCCACTCACAGATGTTTTATTTGAACAGCAGAATGAAAAAACGTGGTCGATTCGTTCTTTGGGTGGCTGTTTAAACTTAGTCATCGAAACAGGTTGGTGTCGTTTTGAAAATATTAATCTACGTTTAATCGGCAGTCAGTTTAATCAATGGCAAGCCAAAGTCAGTGGTACGATAGAACGTGAACAAATTGAATTGGTGCAGTTGGATCAGCAATATGGCTTGTTAGAACAGCATTATGCGAAGTGGTAAAAAGAAATAAAAATCCCCTAACTTAAAGGGGATTTTTCGATAAAGGATAAATTAAAGGCCTGCTTGCCAAAAAGCTTCACCCGCAGCAATTGGATCATTGGTCTTAGCCAAAGTATCAATCCAGACATCGTATTGACGAATCACAGGGTGTTGATTTGGATGGAAGTCTTTTTTAAACCAATCGCTATATTGTGCTCTTTTTGCCGTTAAAATGCCGTTACGACCAAAGAACCATGGCAAACCTTTACGCGCTAAATCAATACGTTGCCTTAGATTAAAACCATCTTTTTTCAACATTACATCAGTACGATAGAGTGTAAAACCAAACATGAGTACAGTGGTAAATACTAAAGCAAAACGACGAGTTGCTTCAGGCACTTCACCAACTTCACGCATCACATCAAAAGCAACATCTCGATGTTCCATTTCTTCAATCGCATGCCAAGCAAAAAGTGCTCTTACGAAAGGATCCGCCTCTGCCAAAGTTTCTTTTTTGCTATAGAACGTTTCTGCCATCAGTGCAGTTAAATGCTCTGCAGCGGCAGTCATGGCGATGTTGTATTGAGGGGAGCGATACTTTAATTCAAACTTAAAAATTTTCTTTAAACGATCAGTGAACTGCTCAACAGGCATACCTTGTTGTTTCATGATCTGATTCATTTTGTCATGAGCGATACCGTGTTGAGCTTCTTGACGGATAAAATCAGCGACACGTTCTTGTAAGTTTGGATCTGTAATCTTGTCACGGAATAGACGAACACATTCAATAAAATAGCGCTCACCATCTGGAAAAGTGAGGCTCAATGCATCAAACATACGGGTACGAAATGGATCGCCACCAAACCAAAAGCGAGGAGCTTGGTCTAGATGGAAATCTAATTTTGTTCTAACGACTGGATCAACCTGATAGGAAACATGTGCATTCATTTGTACGATTCCTTGCCTTTTTCATAGATTCAGTATGGGAAAAGTCCGACGAAAAGTTTTGACAGTTTCAGCCAAGTTTTATACAAATAACGACAGATCAGGGTGAGATTGACATATGTCAGTTAAAATTATCATTGGGTATTTGCGATTGTTAAATCGTGTTTTACAACAGGAACATATTGATTTGTCCAAAGTTGCTGTGCCTGAACTTTGGCAAGACTTCTATTCGTGCCTTGAAAATCCTGACCAACAAGATTTTGATGTCGAACGTTATGCTCAATTATTACAGGCGGCTCAACCCTATTTCTCACGCCCAATTACCTTAGTTCTAGCAGAGCGTGCCAATTTGCAAGATCTGGGCTTAATGGGATATCTAGCATCAACCAGTTTGGACTTACAACAAGCATTACAACTTTTACAGCGCTATTATTCTCTGATTTTTAAGCAGACCAATTTAGAGCAACTCAATGTCCAGCAGTTTTCTGACTACATTCAAATTGTTTGGAGTGCTTCATATCCAGATTATCGTGAAATGTATGAGCTGAATTTGGCATTGCTTTTTAAGATAGCGCAATCCATTGTTCAAGATACTTTACATCCACCACAAATGATTCAATTTGGCTATACACCACATACTGCTTTGTTTCATTTTGAGAAATTTTACGGCTGTCCAATCCAAGTTCAATCAGGGCAATATGCAATACGTTTTTCAAATCAGATTTTGAAAGCGAAAAGTATCGCTGCTGATCAGCAATTGAATCAAGTGCTATCAACGCAGGCGCAGCAATCGTTAAATCATGTCACTTCTTTCGAGATTCAACAGCAGCAGTTGAGACAAAAAATACAAAGCTTTATTGAGCAAGGATTATTACAACAAGAAGAAGTTTTATCGAGTTATGTGGCAAAACATTTGCATTGTTCTGAACGGACCTTACAACGCCAGCTCAAAGCATATCATTTGAATTTTCAAGATATTTTAGATCAATATCGGTTGGAGCAAAGTAAGCTTTATTTGCAGCAAGGCAAGTCATTTTCTGAGATTGCAGAGCGTTTAAATTACGCAGACCAAAGTGCATTTGGACGAGCATTTAAGCGTTGGACCGGTGTTACTCCGAAACAGTTTTTAAAGACTCTTTAGTCTTAAGCCCTAAAGAGTCTCATATGAATTTTACGATGTTTTTAAGCGCGGGTAATGAAAGACAATTGCGAGAATTGCAAAAATCGCTAATACCCAACAGTAGTAAATATGCCCAATCAGTTCAATTGGCGAGATCTTGGCAATTGAACAAGCCAATAATAATTGTGCGCCATAAGGAATGATCCCTTGAGTTACACAGGAAAAAATATCGAGCAGGGCAGCACTACGTTTAGGATCAATCCCATATTCTTTCGCAACTTCACGCGCCATATCACCTGATAAAATAATCGCCACGGTATTATTGGCAACAAATAAATTTGAAAATATTACCAAAAAGCTGATTCCAAATTCGCCTGCACGTTGGGTTCCAAATTTAAATAAACGTGTAATGGCATAAATGCGCTGGATCAACCATTGTAATCCGCCAGCTTTTTGCATTAATGCCGATAAGCCTCCCAATAGCATGGACAACAATGCAACTTCAAACATTCCGACGAAGCCGTTGTAGATCGAGTCATTGAGTTGCAGTAAATGGAAATCAGGTTTATTGAGTAAGCCCATTATGCCTGACAACACCACGCCAATCATCAGCACAGCCAGTACATGCAATCGGGTAAAGGCCAGAAAGAAAACTGTCAAATAAGGTAATATTAACCAAATATCATAAGGTTTGGTCTGTATAGCCTCAGACTGGTGACTGAGAGAAAAATAAACAATTAAAGTTATAATTGCGGCAGGTAATGCAATCCAAACATTGACCTTAAACTTATCTCTTAATTCAACGTTTTGACTGCGTGTAGCGGCAATGGTCGTGTCGGAGATCATCGATAAGTTGTCTCCAAACATGGCACCACCAACCACTGCACCAATTGCATAGAGGGGCGTAATGTCCGTTGCTTGGGAAAAGCCAAAGGCAATAGGTGCACATGCAGCAATGGTCCCCATTGAGGTTCCCATGGCGGTTGCGATAAAGGCAGCGATGATGAACAGCATAGGCAACACAAATTGTGCTGAAATCAATGAAAGTCCAAGTTGAACCGTTGCATCGACACTCCCGATAGCCCCTGAGACACTGGCAAATGCGCCTGCCAACATAAATACCATGAACATCAGAATCAGATTGGGATGACTTGCGCCTTGGAGAAACTCCTCAATAGCTGTATTAAGTTTTTGCTTGTAGAGCAGTAAAGCTAAGATGATTGCGGGTATGGCTGCAATCGGTGCTTTAATTTGATAAAAGGCAAATTCAGTCCCGATGATTGAATGATAGATACCACTCCCGAGAAAGATGATCAAAAATACCAATAGCGGTAGCAAAGCAAGTGCATTGCTTTGTACTTTTTCCTGAGTGTGGGCAGACATAAAATCAAAAGAAAATTTAAAAAGTGGACATAGTATAAAGGAGCTTGGCTCATTTCTAAAATGTAGAAAGATTGGCTTGAAATTAGGAAGCTTTGATCATTGAGAAAATAACGAAAATATAGATAAATGTGTAGGGGCTGTTGTTAGTGATGACAATCAGCACTGCAATCACGTCAAACTCTGTTCAATGAGCAAAAAATAGCGTTACAATGCAGTGTTTTTGTCTAACTACAAACAACTCCTCAACTTAGGGGGCTGCAAAGTGCATCTGTAAAATGTCAAGCAGGCCCCAATATAAATCAAGGAAAGCATAATCCTATGTCACGTCTTGCCACTCGTTTTGAACAGCTTAAATCTCAGCAACGTAAAGCGCTTGTTTCTTATGTTATGGCAGGTGATCCGCATCCACAGGTAACTGTTCCATTGCTTCATCAAATGGTTGAAGCCGGTATTGATGTGATTGAGCTTGGTCTACCATTCTCCGATCCTATGGCTGATGGTCCTGTGATTGCTTTGGCTGCTGAGCGCGCTTTGGCTGGTGGAACCAATACACTTGATGCATTGGATATGGTGAAAGCCTTTCGTGAGCAAGATCAGACAACACCAGTCGTTTTGATGGGTTATTTAAATCCTGTTGAAGTGATTGGTTATGAAAAGTTTGTTGCCTATGCGAAAGCCTGCGGTGTAGATGGTGTTCTTTTGGTGGATTTACCCCCAGAAGAATCAAAGCAATTTGGTGAAGTCTTAAAACAAAATGAGATGGATCAAATTTTCTTGCTTGCACCAACTTCAACAGATCACCGTATTCAACATGTGGTTGATCAAGCAAGTGGCTTTGTGTATTACGTCTCCCTCAAAGGTGTGACTGGTGCAGCGACATTAGATACTTCTGAAGCTGCAGCACGTATTGCGAAAATTAAAACCAAAACCAATGTTCCTGTGGGAGTTGGTTTTGGTATTAGTGATGCAGCGTCTGCAAAAGCAATGGGTCAAGTCGCTGATGCGGTGATTGTAGGAAGTGCTTTCGTTAAATCTTTTGCGACATTGCCAGCTGATGAGGCTGTGCAACAGACGGTGAATAAAGTGAAGGAGCTTCGGGCTGCGCTCGATGAGTTAGTATGAGTCAAGAATTAACAGCAGGGACGGTTCTAAACCCGTCAACGCCTTGGACTGAGCGTCAAGTTCCAGGTATTCAGGTTGCAAATGAGCAGCAGATCTTCAAGGCGACTTTTACTGAGCCTACGATTGAATGTCCAGAATGTCATGCTTTGGTGACACGTACAGCTATGTCATTTAATGCCTATGTCTGTCCGCAATGCGATGAGCATTTACGTATGCGTGCACGTGATCGCTTGAATTGGTTTTTTGACCAAGTGGACGCAGAACTCGGTCAAGAATTCAGTGCTAAAGACCCGTTAAAATTTGTGGATAGTAAAGCTTATCCTGATCGTATGCGTGAAGCGCAAGATAAAACAGGTGAGACGGAAGCGCTTGTAGTGATGCAAGGTTCACTCAAAGGACTAGATTTAATCGCATGCGCCTTTGATTTCGACTTTATGGGCGGTTCAATGGGTACGGTCGTGGGTGATCGTTTTGTACAAGCGGCTGAACGAGCAATTGAATTACATCAACCAATGATTTGTTTTGCTGCATCTGGTGGTGCGCGTATGCAAGAAGGTATGTTGTCTTTAATGCAAATGGCGCGTACCGCAGCTGCGATTCAAAAAATGAAAGAGGCACGTGTTCCTTATCTAGTGGTATTGACTCACCCTGTTTATGGTGGTGTCACTGCATCATTGGCAATGCTAGGCGATGTTCATATTGCTGAACCAAAAGCCATGATTGGTTTTGCTGGTAAGCGTGTGATCGAACAGACCGTGCGTGAAAAGTTAGAAGAGCCGTTCCAGCGCGCTGAGTATTTGCTTGATCATGGTGTAGTCGATCAAATTGTTCATCGTCACGCATTACGTGATACTGTATATCGACTTGTTGCAAAGCTGATGAATCTACCTTGAAACCACACGCTCCACGCTCTACGGATACGTTAACAACATGGCTCGATTATTGGAGCCATGTTCATGTTACAGGCATTGATTTAGGTTTAGAGCGCGTTATTCCTGTTGCTGAAAAATTAGGAGTAATGCGACCTAACGCAAAGGTATTTACAGTTGCTGGTACCAATGGCAAAGGTTCAACGACGACCACTTTGGCTGCAATTTTAAATGCACAAGGTTATAAAGTTGGTTTGTATCAATCACCCCATATTTATCGTTTTAATGAGCGAGTAAAATTAGCGGGTATTGAGGTTGATGATCAAAGCTTGGTTGATGCTTTTGTTGCTGTGGATCAAGCACGTCGTGATTGTGGTTTAAGTCTATCTTTCTTTGAAGCAACGACTTTAGCTGCTTTTGTGATCTTTAAGCATCAACAGTGTGATGTCTGGGTACTTGAGGTTGGTCTTGGTGGCCGTCTAGATGTGGTGAATGTCATTGATCCAGATATTGCAGTGATTACCAATATTGGGCTGGATCATACCGATTGGTTAGGCGATACCATTGAAAAAATTGCTTTCGAGAAAGCGGGCATTATTCGTCCTAATATTCCCGTTATTTTTGCGGGGCATCAACAGCTTCCACAAGCGATTCAAGATAAAGCTTCTGAAACACAAGCTCAGCTGTATGTATTAAATCGAGATTATTTTTATCAGCCAAATGAAGATGGTGAGACATGGTCATTTGCCTCTTCAGGAACAACGTTAAAACTTCCAAACGGTCAGTTGGCACTTGAAAATATCTCTACCGCCGTGGCAGCGATATTGGCGAGCGGGATTACCATTTCTCAAGATTCAATTGCTACGGGTATTCAGCGAGCAGCGTTGCAAGGACGATTTGAGATCCGTCAGATTCAAGGTCAAACGGTTGTTTTTGATGCTGGGCATAATGCACATGGCGTTGAATTTTTATTGAAGCAGTTGCGAAATTTTCTAAAATACAATAAACAGTACACAGAAGTTGTTGCAGTATTTTCAATGTTGGCAGATAAAGACATCTTATCGGTCACGAATTTACTAAAAACAACAGTAAAAAATTGGTTTATTGCTACTTTAGATGTGCCTAGAGCCGCGCCAATGCAACAGTTACAAGATGCATTGCAAGGTCAACAGGTATGTGAGTTTGGCAGTATCCAACAAGCATTTGAAACTACGCTGAAGAAATGTAATAACAATCAGCTGATTTTAGTCTGTGGTTCGTTTCATACCTTGGAAGCGGTCTGGGAGTATTTAGAACAATGTCAATGAATAACAAACAACGCTGGATGGGTGGCGTTGTTCTACTTGGAGGTGGTGTTTTATTGGCAGCATTACTTCTTAAAGGTAATGATGAAATAGAGCAAGATAAAGCTCAAGCAAGAACTGCACAACAAACTGCTCAAACAGAATCTAAGCCTAAGTTGGCACAACCAGCACAAGATAGCGAAATGGTATCGTTGCAACCTTTGGCAATCGATGTTGAAACAGAAAAACGTCTACTCGAAGAACAGCGACATGCTCGTGAAAAAGCGGTTGCGGAACAGGAAGCTCGCGCTGCCGAATTTTTGAAAATGCAACAAGAAGCCGAGGCAGCAGCTGCGCGTAAAGCCGCAGAAGAGTACGCGGCAATTAATGCAAGACGTATGGCAGCACAACAAAGCTCAGACAATATACCGCCTGAATTAATTGAGGATGATGCTGCGAAAGCTCAGCGATTGGCTGAAGAAAAACGTAAATTAGAAGAGAAGCGCAAGGCTGAGGCAGAGAAAAAAGCTGCTGAAGATAAGCGTAAAGCAGAGACAGACCAAAAAGCTGCCGAAGAGAAACGTAAGGCTGAAGCTGAGAAGAAGGCAGCGGAAGATAAGCGTAAAGCCGAAGCAGAGAAAAAGGCTGCTGAAGATAAACGTAAGGCTGAAGCAGAGAAGAAAGCAGCAGAAGATAAACGTAAGGCTGAGGCAGAAAAGAAAGCTGCTGAAGAGAAACGTAAAGCTGATGCTGAGAAGAAGGCTGCGGAAGACAAGCGAAAGGCTGAAGAAGAAGCAAAGAAAAAAGCTGAAGCAGAAAAAGCACGTGAACTCATGGAAAATGGCGATAAAAATTGGATGGTTCAAGTGGCCTTGGCTGCAAATCAGGCCAATGCAGATGCCGTGGTATCCAAACTGAGAGCTAAAGGTTATAAAGTCACGACCAGTCCGACCTCGAAAGGAATACGCATCATGGTTGGTCCATCTAAAGATAGAGAAACTGCTGATGCAGCCCGTAAAAAGATCGCAGCGGATGAAAGTTTAAATATGAAATCAGCATGGGTGATTGATTGGGTTCCACTTGATCAGCGCTAAAATAAAACTGGGGCTTTTCGCCCCTGTTTTTTCTAAGTTATGATGGATTCGACAATTGTTGTTGAATCCATTTTACATTGTCTGTAGTGAATAAATGTTCAATGTTTTTCCAGATGACATGGTAGCCATAGCCCCCTTGCTTCATTTCTTTGACGGCATCTTCAATTGACCAATTCTCAAAAATAATTCGATACATCGCTATGGTTGCTCCCGTACGATCAGAGCCATGATAACAATGAACTAAAACCTTCTGATTTTGTTGTTTTGCAGTTTGGATTGCTCGCATTGCGGTTAAGAGATCATCACGATTGATTGCCCACGTATAGATGGGGATATGTACCAGATTAAAATCTTGATCTTTAAACACATTCGCATCTTTATTACGTGCTCTGAGATTGATCACAGTGTGGATTTGATGTTGTTTTAAACTGGCAATCAGCTCAGCGTCAGGTTGCTCACTTCGATAGACATCTTGACTAATTTGATAGAAATTATGTGTGTTAGAAATCAACGTACCCCAATTGTTTGGGCGTTGTTCATCACTTAGGCCGGGATATTTCATACAACCATTCATGCTGAGCGTACTAATGAGAATGGTGCTGATCAATAATTTTTTCATTGTAAAGGTCATGATTGGATATGGAAAAGTTGTGTGCACAAAGTAACTGAATAATAAATAGAAGTTGAGCGAGAAATTGTAACGATAAAAAGCGGTAGAGAAGAATATCTAGAAAAATAGGTTGTTGTAGTCCATGCTTATTATCAATCATGGATAGACAAAAAAAGCCCTTTTAACAAGTGAGTTAAAGGGCTGGTTGCATCATAAATCTTTGCTGTTTTTTATTATTCTGGTTGAGCAGTCAATCTTAAATAAGGTTTCACCGCCTTATAACCTTTAGGGAACCGTTGTTTGATTTCTTCTTCATCTTTAAGCGAAGGGATAATCACCACATCTTCACCTTGTTGCCAATTGGCTGGCGTTGCGACCTTATGATGATCTGTCAATTGCAGCGAGTCTATGACACGTAATACTTCGTGAAAGTTTCGTCCTGTAGAGGCTGGGTAGGTAATGATTAGACGAACTTTTCTATTTGGATCAATAATTACCAACGAGCGAACGGTTAAGGTTTCGCTGGCATTGGGATGGATAAAGCCATAGAGCTCGGATACTTTACGGTCTTTATCTGCAATGATTGGAAAATTCACTGTCGTATTTTGTGTCTCATTAATATCTTCAATCCAACGCTGGTGTGAGTCTACGTCATCGACTGAAAGAGCAATTGCTTTAACACCACGCTTATTAAATTCATCTTTGAGTTTTGCTGTAAAACCCAGTTCGGTGGTGCAGACAGGAGTAAAATCAGCTGGATGTGAAAATAAAACTGCCCAGCCATCCTCTAAAAATTCGTAAAAATCAATCGTGCCTTCACTTGATGCTTGTTGAAAATTTGGCGCGATATCACCTAAACGTAATGTCATGACTACTCCTTAACTCTATGTTATTTAATAATGCGATAACCCAATATGCAGTATTTTGCTTATAAACAAAATTATTGTTTTTTCATTTTATTATCATTTTTTAATATATGAATGTAGGCGCTATGGTATAAAAATCATCAGAAATTCACATTTAAATCGATGTAACGGAAAGGTAAATTTGCTACATTAACGATCTTTGGTTGCATGATGTCAGAATCATTTTGCAGTTTTTTTTGCTGTTTGAACGTAAAGCACTTGTAGTTCTTATTTCTGACTCCATAATAACAGCTAAGAAAAAATTAACCGACCTAAGGTTTGTTGATATTTCCAAACCTTATAACAAACAGGATTAGAGAGTTTATTCATGTTGGCAAGTCTGATCGGAGGTATCTTCGGTACTAAAAATGAGCGTGAGCTCAAACGCATGCGTAAAATTGTTGAACAAATCAATGCGCTTGAACCGACGATATCTACTCTTAACGATGCAGACCTCTCTGCAAAAACTCCAGAATTCAAACAACGTTTCCAAAACGGTGAAAGTCTAGATAAATTACTGCCTGAAGCTTTTGCGGTCTGTCGAGAGGCTGCTAAACGTGTCATGGGTATGCGTCATTATGATGTGCAGTTAATCGGTGGGATTACCTTGCATGAAGGTAAAATTGCTGAAATGCGTACAGGTGAAGGTAAAACCTTGATGGGTACCTTGGCCTGTTATCTCAATGCGTTGAGTGGTCAAGGCGTTCACGTCATTACCGTGAATGACTACTTGGCACAACGTGATGCGGAGTTAAACCGTCCATTATTCGAATTTTTAGGTTTGAGTATTGGTGTAATTTACTCTATGCAAATGCCTGATGAGAAAGCGCAAGCTTATATTGCAGACATTACTTACGGTACCAATAACGAATTTGGTTTTGACTATCTCCGTGACAACATGGTTTTTTCTTTACAAGAGAAAAAGCAGCGTGGTCTGAGCTATGCGATCATTGATGAAGTTGACTCAATCTTGATCGATGAAGCACGTACACCATTGATTATTTCAGGACAGAGTGAAGATTCCTCTCATTTATATCAGCTAATCAATAGTATTCCTCCAAAATTAAAACCTCAGAAGGAAGAGAAAGTTGCGGATGGAGGACACTTCTGGGTTGATGAAAAGCAACGTTCAGTTGAAATGACTGAAATTGGCTATGAAACTGTTGAACAAGAATTGATTCAGATGGGTTTGTTAGCGGAAGGTGAAAGTCTCTACTCTGCAACAAATCTGAATTTAGTTCATCATGTAACGGCAGCGATTCGTGCACATTATCTTTATCAAAAGAACGTGCACTACATCATTGGCATCAATCCACAAACACAAAAAGAAGAAGTGATTATTGTGGATGAAAGTACTGGTCGTACCATGCCAGGTCGCCGTTGGTCAGAAGGTTTGCACCAAGCGGTTGAAGCCAAAGAAAACATGGAAATTCAACCAGAAAACCAAACGCTTGCAACGACGACATTCCAGAACTATTTCCGTCTGTATAAAAAGCTTTCAGGCATGACAGGTACTGCTGATACTGAAGCAGCGGAAATGAAAGAAATTTATGGTTTGGATGTGGTGATCATTCCAACGCATAGACCAATGGTGCGTATCGACCATAATGATTTAATCTATTTAAATCGCAATGGTAAATACAATGCCATTATTGAAGAAATTACCAATATTCGTCAAAAGGGTGTAGCACCTATTCTGATTGGTACTGCAACGATTGAAGCAAGCGAGATCCTGTCTTCAAAATTACTACAAGCAGGTATTCATCACGAAGTGCTTAATGCGAAGCAGCATGAGCGTGAGGCAGATATTATTGCGCAAGCGGGTAGCCCAAATGCGGTAACCATTGCAACCAATATGGCAGGTCGTGGTACAGATATTTTGCTTGGTGGTAACTGGAAGGCTAAGCTGGCTAAAATTGAAAATCCAACATCTGAAGATGAAGCACGCTTGCAAGCACAATGGGAAAAAGACCATGAAGATGTATTAGCATCTGGTGGTCTACATATCATTGGTTCTGAACGCCACGAATCACGTCGTATTGATAACCAGTTGCGTGGTCGTGCAGGTCGTCAGGGTGACCCTGGTGTTTCTCGCTTCTATTTGTCGCTTGAAGATGATTTGATGCGTATTTTCGCAGGTGATCGTGTTGTTGCCATGATGCGCGCAATGGGCTTGCAAGAAAATGAAGCCATTGAACATAAGATGGTGAGTCGCTCGATTGAAAATGCACAACGTAAAGTTGAAGCGCGTAACTTTGATATTCGTAAAAACTTATTGAAGTACGACGATGTTAACAACGAACAGCGTAAGATTATTTACTCACAACGCGATGAAGTTCTCGCTGAAAGTACTTTGCAAGATTACATCGAAGAAATGCATCGTGAAGTTATTAAAGGGGTGATTGCTAACTTTATTCCACCAGAGTCAGTTCATGATCAGTGGGATATCGAAGGTTTAGAGAATGCTTTAAAAGTGGATCTCGGCATTGAATTACCTGTACAGCAATGGTTAAACCAAGATCGCCGTTTAGACGAAGAAGGTTTGATTTCTCGTATTTCAGATGAGGTTGTAAACCGCTATCGTCAACGCCGTGAACAAATGGGCGCTGAATCTGCAGTGATGTTAGAACGCCACTTTATGCTAAATTCACTGGATCGCCATTGGAAAGATCATTTGGCAGCGATGGATTATTTGCGTCAAGGGATTCATTTACGTGGTTATGCACAGAAAAATCCTGAACAAGAATATAAGAAAGAAGCCTTTAATTTGTTTGTGAATATGTTGGGTGTGATTAAGTCGGATGTGGTAACTGATTTATCTCGTGTACATGTTCCAACAGCTGAAGAGCTAGCAGAAATGGAAGCACAGCAGCAACGCCAAGCTGAATCGATGCGTCTTTCTTTTGAGCATGATGAGGTCGATGGTTTAACGGGTGAAGTGACTGCTTCTGAAGAAACAGAACTGGCAAACAATACAGCATTCCCAGTACCTGAAAGTCGTAATGCACCTTGTCCATGTGGCTCTGGTTTAAAATACAAACAATGTCACGGTAAACTCTAATTTGGAGTTGCCTTCATTAAAAAGCAGAGCATAGGCTCTGCTTTTTTTACGATAAACTACTTGAGTCGAGTCAAGCTTTGTAGTTTGATTATCGAACTTACAGTTCTTGATTGAATTGATATTAAAAGCGGGAAGACAATGAAAAAACCATTACAACTTTTAATTTTGGCAAGTGCAGCAGTATCAAGTTTTGCATTTGCAAAAGATGCGCCTCAAACCACAACAGTGGAAAAAGTACAGGCTGCAAAAGGTGAGACTTCTGCTCAGGCACAAGTAAAGCACGATGTGACGACAGTGATTAGTCCTCGTACTGGGATTCGCTATACCTTAGGTGATACGGGCAACCGTCCAATCGTCTTGCAAACTGCTGCGATTGCACCAGCAAACTCAGCAAATATTAATCGTATTGTGGCATCAAATCCTGCCTTGTCTGAAAAAAGCCAAGAAAAAGCCAAGATTGCTTTAATTGGTGAAGCAGCTGTACAAGCTGCAAATGCAGCTGCTGCACAAACAGCCAATGCCCAAGCACCGCAAACAGCTAGTGCTCAAGCAGCAACAAGCAATTAATTGATTGTTATGCAAAAAAAGAGATGCATTCGCATCTCTTTTTTATTGCGTGCTTATCTTATAAAAAACTTGGCAGTAAGACCAAACCAATAATGATCGCAAACATTAACCATTTCAAAGCATAGTAGAGTGGGCGATTACGCGCTTTCAAGCCACGACCATAGTGGTGAATAGCATAACCATATTTGAAGATACGGTTAATAAATCCTGTTTTATCCTGATCATCGTTGGGTGAACTGGCTGCTGACATCACATTACGACCAAACCAATGATTGAATTTTTGCGCCCAGCCCCATTTCATTGGGCGCTCAATATCACAGAATAAGATGATACGAGTTTGATCCGTTTGATTATGTGCCCAATGTACATAGGTTTCATCAAAAACGGTTGCTTCACCATCTCTCCAGCTATAACGCTCTTGATCAACTTCGATAAAACAGTCATCACTATTGGGGGTGACTAAACCCAAGTGATAACGTACCGAACCTGCATAAGGATCACGGTGTTTACCCAAGTAACTTCCAGATGGCAACTCAGTAAACATTGCTGCTTTAACCGATGGAATACTTTCAAGTAATGCTACAGTCTTTGGGCAAAGTTGTTGTGCTGATGGATGGCTATCTTGATACCATTTCAAATAAAAACGTTTCCAGCCACGCTTAAAAAAAGTATTAAAGCCTGCATCATTATTTTTTTCGGATGCTTTGATTTGATTTTGTAGTTGAATGGCTTCTTCCCGAATCACCTCCCAATTATCTTGTAATGGTTTGAGTTCAGGGAATTGCGCCACATCAAAAAATGGCTGGTTTGGGAGTTTAGAAAAACCAGTCATAAACATGTTTACAGGCGCTAAAAATGTAGAATGGTCAAATAGTTGCCGAGATATTTTTAATCGTTCTTTACCACGAAAATAAGTATATAAGAAACTAACCAAAAATACGGCAATGATAATCACTGCGTACATAAGCACAATAGTCTAAAAATGGGAGGCGGTTAGTTTAGCACAAAATATATTTGGACGAGTATGGTTATAGATACAAGTTGGAAAGGTCTTTAATTGTACGATAAAAGGTCACTCAGGCGAGCATCGCTTGATGCTCACCTGATGTTTTATGTGTGATTAGATTTGGTTATTTACATCGATATTTTTAGTTTCTCGGATCAATAAAAAAGCTATCAGAGATAATAATGCCGCGGCACTGAGATAATAACCGACTGCTTGTAAACCAAAGTTTTCAGCAAGTTTAGTGGCAATGTAGGGTGCAAAAGAGGCACCAAAGATGCCTGCTAGATTAAAGGTCAGTGCCGAACCCGTGTAACGTACAGACGTTGGGAACAGTTCAGACAAGATTGTGCCAATCGGACCATAAGTCAGTCCCATAATCGATAACCCGATACACAAGAATAAAAACACCAATACAGGACTACCAGAATCAAGCAAGCTTGCGAAGACTAAACCAAACAATGCAGCTAAAATACAGACAGCAATCGACGTGGTTCGACGACCGATTTTCTCCGCTAAAATCGCTGATAAAGGAATAAAGCCAGCAAAACATAAAGTCGCTATAAGCTGTAATTGCAAAAATTCAGTACGGGTATAGCCAAGCTGTGTAGTTCCCCAAGTCAGTGCAAAAACAGTGGTGAGATAGAACACCACAAATGTACAAATTGCAGCAATCGTTCCAAGAATCAATTTAGACAAGTGCTTGGTCATGACTTCTTTAAATGGAACATTTACTTCTTTTTGTTTATCCAGAACTTTTTGAAAAGCTGGTGTTTCATGTAATTTCAAGCGAATGTATAGACCGACTAAAACTAAAACAGCACTCGCGATAAAAGGAATACGCCATCCCCAAGTCATAAATGCTTGTTCCGTCATGAATGCACCAAGCAAGAGGAATGAACCTGTTGCAAGGATAAATCCAATAGGTGCCCCTAATTGAGGGAACATGCCATACCATGCGCGTTTACCTTCTGGCGCATTCTCAGTCGCGAGTAACACCGCACCACTCCATTCACCGCCTAAGCCCAGTCCTTGTCCCAAACGACATAAGGCTAATAATAGGGGAGCAGCAATGCCGATTTGAGCATAAGTAGGCAACAAGCCAATACAGACAGTTGAAACACCCATGGTCAATAGTGCTGCAACCAAGGTGGCTTTACGTCCGATCCGATCGCCTAAATGACCAAAAAGTGCAGCGCCGACGGGGCGGGCAATAAATGCGATTGCAAAGGTGGCTAATGACTGGAGTAAGGCTGCGCTTCCACTACTTGCTGGAAAGAACAGATGTGGAAAAATAATGACTGCGGCAGTGGCATAAATATAAAAGTCAAAAAACTCAATTGTGGTACCAACGAGACTTGCAAACAGTACACGTGTTTTTGAATTGCTTGCCACCTCACCAGTGGCAGCCATAGAGTTTGACGACATAGATGACCTTAATTCTAATGATCTAAGACAAAATACGAAGTGTTCGCCTTAGATGTTCCTTATAAAATGCGGGGCTTACTTCGGAATTGAATGTAATGAATGCCAGCAAAATGCTTGCTTACAGCACATACCAATAGATCGCTAGAAAATGTAAACCTGCTCCTAGTAGCACAAAGATATGCCATATTGCGTGGGTATATCTTACCTTTTTTAAGGCATAAAACAATGTACCGATGGTATAAGCCAATCCACCTGCAATCAGCAGTTGTAGAGCATCTTTGGATAAATAACGTTGCATGTCATCCATCAATAATACAGCTAACCAACCCATCACCAGATAAGCTACTAATGACAGTTTTTGAAAGCGATGAATAAACACCAATTTAAATAGGGTGCCAATAAATGCAATCACCCAAAGCGCAATTAGAAGATAGTGCGCCTTGGCTGTTGGAATGGCAATACTGAGAAAGGGGGTATAGGTGCCCGCGATCAGATAGTAAATCGCGGTATGATCTAGTTTCTTATACCAATATCGTCTGGTTTCATCTTGTGCGAAGTGATAAAGCATTGAACTGCTGAGTAGCAATACTAAACTAAAGCCATAGACCCATAGACTGATCCATTGGCCCAAGGGAAGATAGCTCCCTTTAATAATTAAAAATACCGAGGCAATTAAAGCTAATATTGCACCGATACCATGACTATATGCATTGAGTCGTTCTTCTTTTGGATCATAATTCAATATTGAGTTCATGTTCATCGCAATAAGCTTTGCATAAAAATACAACTGTATCGTAATGCAATTTCCCTTTTAAAGTAAGACGCTTTAGAATTTAGTTTCTATTTGTCAGGTTTTCATTATGTTTGCGCCGAAATTTTCTTTTGAACAAGAACAACAATTTTTCTTGGATATCCAGCAATCGATTGAAAATAAAAGCTTTGATCGTCTGATTTTGAGTCAGTACAAAGGCGAAATGACAGATTTAGAAAAAATGACATTTCGGATTATTGAGTTGCAGGGGCAAGCCACTTTATCTTGTTTATATCATCATAAAACCCAAGACATTACTAAAAACTATTCGATGAATGAAGGGATTGAGAAAATTGCTGAACTATTGGCACAATCTAAACAGGCTAATTTATTCGCGCTTGATCAAGAAGCCCAACTCAAGAAAAATAAAAAGAAAGCAATGCTCAATGTGCAAAAAAGACAACCCTTGTCGATGGAAATAGAGCAACGTCAGCATAATCGAGAAAAGCATCGTTATGTAGAGCAGCAAAGCCCATTCCTAAAACATCTAGGTATCACAGATGAAAAAGGGCAAGTCATTCCAAGCATGGCGCGAAAGTGGAAACAGATCAATAAATTCATTGAGATATTTTCCAATGCTTATGCTCAAATTGATGCTTCTCAACAAGAACTGAATATCGTTGACTTTGGTTCTGGTAAAGGCTATTTAACCTTTGCTTTATATGACTATTTACAAGCCCAACAAAAAACGCCCCTGATTACAGGTGTGGAATTACGCTCGAATTTAGTTGAGTTTTGCCAGAAAGTTGCAGATGACGTCGGGTTTAATCATCTTGATTTTTTCGAAGGGGATGTGCGGAGCTATCAACCTGAAAAGTTGGATGTCATGATTGCCCTGCATGCCTGTGATATTGCAACTGATTTTGCGATTCATACTGGGATTCGTCTCAATGCCTCGATGATCATGTGCGCCCCATGCTGTCATAAAGAATTAAGACCGCAACTCAAGAGTCCAGAAGTGTTACAACCGATGCTGCAATTCGGTATTCATGCTGGGCAGCAGGCTGAAATGCTCACAGATACTTTGCGGGCTTTATTGCTAAAGGCCTATGGCTATGAAACTAAAGTCTTCGAGTTTGTCTCATTAGAACATACCAGTAAGAACAAAATGATTTTGGCGACCAAGCGCAAAGATATTCAGCAGCCTGATGCTAAAATTTTGCAGCAAATACAAGCATTAAAAACGATGTATGGCATTCAAAAGCAAAGTTTAGAGTTGTTATTGCAGGATCAAATGCCTATCGAAAATGTAGGTTGTAAGTGTTAATGGGACAAGAGATGAATCGTTTTGTTGTGAAACATGGTCAATGGGATCAATTGCAACTACAGCAGGATGCCAAGCGCATTCGTGAGTTTGTGTTTATCAATGAGCAAAACATTCCTGAGCAAGATGAATGGGACGATCAAGACCAAGTGTCGGAACATTTTGTCGTCTATGCACAAGATCAAGCGATTGCCACCGCTCGATTGTTACCTGATCATCATTTAGGGCGTGTTGCCGTATTGCAGGAATATCGAGGTCAGGGCATTGGACAATTGATCATGTTGGAAATGATTGCTTATGCTAAATCCCAAAACCGTCCATTTTTACAGCTTTCTGCACAAACGCACGCTACTTCATTTTATGAAAAATTAGGTTTCGTGGCACAAGGCGATGAATATGATGAGTGTGGCATTCCACATATTGAAATGATCATGCCGATCACAGGAAAGGTATAACCTATAAGATTGGCATTTATCGATCTGACTATTGTTTAGGTTGTGCAGCCACTTCGGAGCTTGCAGGAGCAACTTCTTGAGAAAGCTCTTGCTGTTGCTGTGCTTTACGTTGCGCGCCAGGCATATAATCAGGTTCTTGGGTCATCGCTAAATAGAAAAAACTTAAAAAAATGGTGCTGAGTACCCCAACAATAATGACAAATTTCCATCCCAATACTGTTTCATTTGAGTCTTTTTGTGGAGATGGTTGATTGCTCATGAAAAAATCCAAAAAATAAAGAAAACGTAATTTTGCGCCTTTTTTAGCTCGCTTGCCAAGTATCTATATGGAGTTCTTCTATGTGCTTCAATAGGGAGAGATATGTTATTGAGTTGTTCAATTTGGCGAGCGGCTGAAAGCAGCGTCATCTCGCCATTACATTAAAAGGTATTACATTGATTTCGAAGTTATAGCTTGTGCCAATCTTCTATCGCCTTTAGGCCAGTTTCGATACCAACATCATAGCTATAGCGGATTTTAGATTTGTTCTTGGTGAGTCGACCTGCCATATTTTTTAAATCTGGGGGGCATACTTCCAAGATTTTTTGTCCTGATGGTGTTCGAACAAACTGAACTGAATCATTATAGCGTTGGGTTCGTGTTAAAAGACTACGTGCAAAACCGTGTTGTTGTTTAAACAAATATTTCGCGAGGAACTGATCGCCTCTATTACTCGCTTTATAGTATTTTTTAGGGCGAGTACGTAATACCATGAGTTTAGAAACATGATTTTGTTGTGCTGCCCAATGGACTGGAAGGGCATCAGCAACGCCACCATCGAAATAAGGTTCACCAAACACTTCAACCGCTTGACGTGTCAATACAGGAATCGAACTCGATGCCCTTAAGCCATCCAAAATATTATCTCTAGATGCTTTGATATAAGTCGCCTCACCAGAAATAGCGTGAGTAAGCACCATATAAAATTCAGGATGATTGGCAAATAGTTGGGTTTGATTGAGTGGATTTTCTTTCTCAACCACATCCCACATCCATTTTAGATCAAGTAAATCACCGCCTTTAAAAAAGCGTCCATAATGAATGAATTCTGAACGAAGAGAATGATCTAAATAAATTTGTAGTGTTCGACCCTGTTGAGCAGCTAAGTAATTTGCAACATTAGTTGAGCCTGAGGAGACACCAACACAGAGATCAAAAGGATTAAATTGTTGCTGTAAAAATGCATCTAAGACACCGCTGGTAAATGCGCCGCGCATTCCACCACCTTCAACGACCAGTGCCTGACGATTTTGTTGAAGCATTGAAAATCTCGAATACCATGATAAACCCCTGTTTAACACGGATTTATCATGTTCGACAATAGCACTTTAGTGTTGATGAGATTCTGCTTGGGCAGCTGTAGTTGCTGTTGCTGTATTGCTTTTAGCTGCCTCTAATGCTTCTGGCGACATTGCAGGTGCTGTTTTAAAAGCATGTTGTTGGCTGCTAGTTTGCTTTTGGCTTGGCATATAATCAGGTTCATTGGTGATGGCTAAGTAAAAAATCACCATAAAAATAAAGCTTAGAATGATCGTGATGATCAGCGCTTTCCACCCCCAAGGTGAAGTTTCTGGGCATAATTTCTCAGACATAAGACAAATTTCCAAAGGACAAAAAAGAAAGCAGAATTAGGGAGATTTATAGCACAATTTGTGATGAATTAGGCAGAAGTTTTGCAGTGATTTTGTCGAATAGTAAAAAGCTCATATCGGTAATCAATACTGACATGAGCTTTAAGCTTATAAAAAGAAATGAATTATTGAATAATTTCCTTCTTTTGCGCTTTGTCTTTCAGCAGTTGCGGTGGAGTGAAACGTTCACCATATTGAGTAGCCAATTCTTCTGAACGTTGTAATGATTTTTCAATCCCGTTTTGATTTAAGAATTGAATCGCACCGCCAGTCCAAGGTGCAAAACCGATTCCGAAAATTGAACCGACATTGGCATCAATCACTGACTCTAGAACACCTTCCTCATAGCAGCGTAAGGTATCCAGTGCTTGAACAAACAAGAAACGATCAATCATATCTTGTTCAGAAATATCATTTTCTTTTGTCCAGCGGCTGAGTCCATCCCACAAATGTTTTTTGCCATTTTCTGGATATTCATAGAAGCCTGCACCAGCAGCTTTACCTTTACGATTCAGCTCGTGAATCATGGTGTGAACCACTTCATCTACAGGCGTTTTCGGTAAGTCTTTCCCTTCAGCTTGCAATGCTTTACGCGTTTCGCTTGCTACATGCTCAGTCAGAGTTAAAGAAACTTCATCCTGAATCGCAAGAGGACCAACAGGCATACCAGCTTTGAGTGCTGCCATTTCGATTTTCGCTGGATGTACGCCCTCAGCAAGTAGACGCATACCTTCTTGAATAAAGGTACCAAAGACACGGCTGGTAAAGAAACCACGACTATCATTCACTACGATTGGTGTTTTAGCAATTTGTTGAACAAAGTCATAGGCTTTCGCTAATGTTTCAGCTGAAGTTTCTTTACCTTTGATGATTTCGACCAATTGCATTTTGTCTACAGGGCTAAAGAAATGTAAGCCAATAAAGTTTTTGGCATCTTTGCTTGCGGTTGCTAAACCTGTGATTGGTAAGGTAGACGTGTTCGATGCAAAGATTCCACCTTCAGCTAAATACTGTTCAGCTTCTTGAGTCACCTTGGCTTTGAGTTCTTGATTCTCAAATACTGCTTCAATGATTAAATCACAGCCTTGTAGATCAGCTGCATCAGCGGTAGCAGTAATAAGCGCTAACACTTGATCACGTTTTTCTGCTGTCATACGACCTTGTGAAACACGTTTATCAAGTAACTTTTGCGAGTAAGCTTTGCCTTTCTCTGCATTTTCTACAGACACATCTTTGAGTACGACAGGAATGCCTTTGATTGCGGTTGAGTAAGCAATCCCTGCACCCATCATACCTGCACCTAAAACACCGACTTTCTTCGCTTGCCATTTAGCAACTTCAGCAGGACGACTCGCACCTGATTTAATTGCATTTAGACCATGCCAAAACGTACCGATCATGTTCTTCGACACTTGACCGATAGTCAGTTGTGTAAAGTAACGTGATTCAATACGAAGTGCGGTATCGACATCGACTTGTGCACCTTCAACTGCAGCCGCCATGATCGCTTCTGGAGCTGGATAACAGCCTTTGGTTTTGTCTCGTAACATAGCAGGGGCAATTGCAAGCACTTGCGCAACCGCAGGCGTTTTAGGATCGCCACCAGGGATTTTGTAGCCTTTCACATCAAATGGTTGCTGTGCAGCTTTTGTAGAAGGCGGATTGGCTTTCACCCAAGCAATCGCTTTTTCTAACAGCTCTTGTTCATTCTCAGCCGTGTCATGTACGAGACCTAATGATTTTGCTTTATCGACACCAAATTGCTTACCTTCCATCAAGAACGGGAACGCATTTTGTAAACCAAGTAGGCGCACCATACGGACGATACCACCACCACCTGGAAGTAAACCTAAAGTTACTTCAGGTAAACCAAATTTGGTTTTTGGATCATTGATGGCAATACGGTAGTGACAACCTAAAGCGATTTCCCAGCCACCGCCAAGGGCAGTACCGTTTAACGCAGCAACAACAGGCACACCTAAAGTTTCGATCGTGCGTAAGTCACCTTTGAGTTTTTCAATCATCTTGAAAAATTCAGTGGCGTGTTCAGGTTGTACCTGAATCAGCTCATCTAAGTCACCACCAGCAAAGAAAGTTTTCTTAGCAGAACGGAAAATAATACCTTTCAGATCAGTTTCAGCTTTGAGTTTTTGACTGACCTCATCTAAAGCATCACGGAACTCTGCATTCATGGTGTTTGCAGATTGACCAGATGAGTCAAGCGTAAGAATTACAATATTGTCAGCGTTTTTTTCGTATTTAATAGCGCTCATGTTGCTCTCCTTACACCAACTCGATAATGGTAGCGATACCCATACCACCACCGACACATAATGTTGCTAGACCACGTTTTTTACCTTGACGCTCTAATTCATCTAGCAAAGTTCCTAGAATCATGGCACCCGTTGCACCCAATGGATGTCCCATCGCAATCGCACCACCATTGACGTTGACTTTCTCAGCAGGAACTTTCAGTTCTGTAATAAAACGCATCACCACCGCTGCAAAAGCTTCATTCACTTCAAATAAATCAATATCGTCGATGCTCAAGCCTGCTTTTTCTAATGCTTTACGTGCGGCAGGGGCAGGACCAGTCAGCATAATGGTTGGATCTGTACCGACTAATGCAGTTGCAAGCACCTTGGCACGAGGTTTTAAACCTTGCACTTTGACTGCTTTTTCAGAAGCCAATAACACCACCGCAGCACCATCTACGATACCTGATGAGTTACCTGCATGATGAACGTGATTAATTTTTTGAGCTTCAGGATACTTCTGTAAAGCAACAGCATCGAAGCCCATTTGACCCATCATTTCAAAGCTAGCATTCAGTTTTGCTAAACCTTCAACTGTGGTATTTCCTTTGATAAATTCGTCTTTTTCTAAGATTGTTACACCTGCATGATCTTTCACAGGCACAACTGATTTATCGAAATAACCATTTGCCTGAGCGGCAGCAGCCTTTTGTTGCGAACCGACCGCAAATGCATCTACATCTGCACGGCTATAACCATCTAAAGTTGCAATCAAGTCTGCGCCTACACCTTGTGGAACAAAAGACGATTTCAAATTGGTTTCAGGATCAAGCGCCCATGGACCACCATCTGAACCCATTGGAATGCGTGACATTGACTCCACACCGCCAGCAACCACAACATCTTCCCAACCTGAACGAACTTTTTGTGCTGCCAAGTTCACCGCTTCTAAACCAGAAGCACAGAAACGGTTGATTTGTACGCCTGCGACATCATCATTCCAACCTGCAGCAATCGCAGCAGTTTTGGCAATATCCCCACCTTGATCACCAATTGGTGTCACACAACCGAGAACGATATCATCGACTTTAGATGTGTCGAGTTGATGGCGTTGTTGTAATTCATTCAATAATGTTGTGAGTAAAGTAATTGGTTTTACTTCATGTAATGAGCCGTCTTTTTTTCCTTTTCCGCGTGGTGTGCGAATGGCATCAATAATATAGGCCTCGCTCATAGCTGTTCCTTGTATTGCCTTAAATTAAAATCATTGTGCTTCGAGTGTACTCAATTTAAGTGTCAGTGCAATGATGATAAACATTGGCAAGTTTGATGTTTTTCGCCAATTCAGTTGACTGTTGAAAAGATGAAATATTTAGTAAAATATACGGTCATAATTCAACAAAATTATCTTAATGAAATTTATTAATATCATTTGTACAACAGGCTCGGGTAAGTCTACACTTGCTCGCAAGTTGGCATACAAACGACAACTACAATATATAGAATTGGATGATTTGCTTTGGTTAGATGATTGGCAGGAATCTTCAAACGAGGCCTTATTTATGAAACTTAAAATAGCAATGGATGATGCTTCAACTGGTTAGGGTGATTGATAACCTGTATACGCGCAGTATCGAAATGATTTGGTCTGAGGTTGATACTGTTATTTGGCTCGATTATGCATTTTCTGTAAATTTATATCGTTTAACCAAACGAACTGTATGGCGTGCTCTCAGTAGGAAGCCACTATGGAAAAACTCGAATAATAGAGAAAGTTGGAGGATGATGTTCTCAAAAAAATCAATTTTTCTTTGGATGTTTCAGAAATATCCACAAAATAAACAAAGATATTTGACGATGATGCAGGATCCAAAATACCAGCATATTCGATTTATTCATCTGACTTCTCCAAGAGAAGCAGCAGAATTTCTTAATTCAATGAATGGATCGCCTAAATATTCTTAAACGATCCATGTACTGATTTTTATGAATGATGCCCATGCAACTGACGATATAAACCAGGGGTAACACCTGTCCATTTTTTAAAGGCGCGGTGGAAGGTGCTGGTTTCACTGAAGCCCACTTGTTGAGCCACATCTTCAAGTGTGAGATTCGGTGTTAACAATAAGTGAATTGCAGCATCACGACGCAGAGCATCTTTGACACCTTGATAGCTCTTACCTTCGGCAGCTAAACGACGACGTAAGGTTTGAGGGGATAAATACAACATCGACGCTACATCATTGAGTGTCGGCATTTCTTCACCAATTTGACTCTTCAATACATCGCGGATACGAGAAGTGAGCGAGTTGGTATTTTTGAATTTCACTAGAAGCTGCGCTGGCGCTGCTTTTAAGAACTCTTCTAAAGTATTTTCATCTTGGCGAATTGGTAAATCAAGATAATCTGCCGCAAACGTAATCTCTGTACGCGGTGCATCGAACTGCATGACAGGTGCAAAGAACAATGCATCATATTCATCGGCATGGCTTGGGCGCTCATAACCAAAATGTACGCGTTCTAAGGGCAAACGACGTTCAATCAACCAAGATGCAAGACCATGCCAAATCATCAGCATACTTTCAGTAATAAAATGATCTGGATCGAGTGATTTTGGGATGTGAGGAACTAAGCGCGCTTCATGTTTGTCACGCTCTAAACTTACAGACCATTCGTCACCAAACAGTTTGTAGAATTGTGATGAAAGCTCAAGTGCCTGACCGAGTGTTTTTGAATGAATAATCAATTGGCACATGATTGCGAATGTACCTAAGCGACGAGGTTGGATATCAAAACCGACATGTTCGTCTTGGGTCACCATCCATAACATTTTAACAAAGCGAGTATATTGCTCTGGGGAGATTCGAGCTTTAGGTTGCCGCAATAATTCTGCTTCTATACCGACATGTGAAAGTAATGTTTCAACGTCCATGCCTAGGCGTTTCACACCTGTTAAAGCCGCATTCACGAAGTGGATGCTGATCGTATCACGGCTCATATTGAATCCTTCAGTTTCTTTACTATTCACGATAATTGACCTAAATAACCGTCTAAAATATCAAATTGGGCAATTGACAAGAAAAAATAATTGCTCAATGCGTACATGTTAAATTGCCGAAACTATCAAGGTAAATGGCTGAACATGACATTGTTTTTATGTTTATCCCTACCTAGTATAAAAGAAAATTTAAACAAAATGAGTAAAAATTATCATGCCATCTGCATTAAAAGGATTGAAAGTTCTAGATTTTTCTACTTTGTTACCTGGTCCATTCGCAAGTATGTATCTTGCAGACATGGGTGCAGAAGTTATCCATATTGAATCACCGACTCGTCCAGACTTAGTAAGGATTATGCCACCTTATGCGAACGGTCAGGCCACTGCACATAGTTATCTGAATCGAAATAAGCAGTCGATTGCATTGGATCTTAAAAATCCAGCGAGTATTGAGCTCATTAAAAATAAAATCTCGGATTTTGATATTGTGTTGGAACAATTTCGTCCTGATGTGATGCGCCGTCTGGGTTTGGATTATGAAACCTTAGCAGAAATCAATCCCCGTTTAATTTACTGTTCTATTACGGGGTATGGTCAAACAGGAAGCTATAAAGATCGTGCGGGGCATGATATTAATTATTTAGCGCTTGCTGGTGTTTCGGGTCATTGTGGGCGTCAAGATGGTGGACCTCCACCACTTGGAATTCAGATCGCAGATGTTGCTGGTGGTTCATTACATGCAGTGATTGGTATTCTCGCAGCAGTGATTGAACGTCAACGTAGTGGTATCGGGCAATATATTGATATTTCGATGACCGATTGTGTGGCGAGTTTAAATAGTATGGCTGCTTCAGCGAGCTTGGCAGGACAAACGCCACAAGGTCCTGAACAAGGCATGCTCAATGGTGCGAGTTTTTATGACTATTATGAAACAAAAGATGGTCGTTATTTTTCAGTGGGGAGCTTAGAGCCACAATTTATGACTGGATTAGCTACTGCTCTAGATTTACCGATACTTTTGGCAAAAGGTGCTTCTTTTAATCCAGACGATCGCCAAGCAGTCAAACAGGCTTTACAAGATAAATTTAAAACCCAAGACTTTGCCGAATGGCAACATGTATTCCAGAGTTTAGATATTTGTGTGGAGCCAGTGATCAGTTTAGACGAAGCATTAGTTTCACCAATGGCACAGCAACGGGGGTGGGTCGTTGATGTACCATTATCGGAAAATGCATCTCAAACAGAACCTCAGTTAGCTTGTCCGATTAAGTTTTCTCGATCACAAATGGTATATACCTTTATAGGGCAAGCTTTGGGAGAAGGGAAATGGTAGAAAATATGCGCATATGATCACTGAATGTTAAAATATTGTACAGATCGTTAACATTTTGAATAAATTGTAATTTAAAAATAAGAGTAACCTTTTATACACAATAACATAAAAGGTTACGTAAACATGACAATCTCTAAATCTATGATTGTTTCTTGTTTATCCGTTCTATCATTGAGTCTTTTCACACACCATACTCAAGCAGCATCTCCCGCATTTGATCCAAATGGTCAATGGTTGTTTGGTGATTGGAACGGTCAACGCACAGCGTTACAAGAACAGGGTTATAACTTTTCTGCGAATTACACAGGCGAATTTGCAGGGGTTTTAGATTCTAAACAGTATTCTAGTCGTGGAAATGAATACACAGGTCAACTGGCATTAGGTACTCACTTTGATCTAAATAAAATTTTAGGTTGGCAAGATACAGAGGCTCAAATCACTTTAACTTATCGTGATGGCCAATCTCTTTCTCAAACGGCAGATGGTCTACAAGGACATTTAAGTTCGGTACAAGAAGTTTGGGGGCGGGGGCAAACATGGCGTTTAACAGAGCTTTGGGTCAAAAAGAAATTTTTGGATCAAGCACTAGATATTAAAGTTGGTCGATTTGGCGAAGGTGCTGACTTTAATAGTTTTGACTGTGATTTTCAAAATTTAGCATTATGCGGTTCACAAGTGGGCAACTGGGTCGGTGATCAATGGTACAACTGGCCAGTCAGTCAGTGGGCATTGCGCGTCAAATACAATTTGCAACCTGACTTGTATGCGCAGATTGGAGCGTATGAATATAACCCTGAAAATTTGCAACGTGGCAAAGGCTTCAATCTAAGTACTGATGGATCACATGGTGCCATTATTCCAACAGAATTGGTTTGGACACCGAAACTCGGTGCACAGTCACTTTCTGGCGAATATCGTTTTGGCTATTACTACAGTACCGCCGATGCTGTGGAAATTGCCAACCCAGCGAAAACCTCACATAAACAAGGTGGTTGGTTTACTGCAAAGCAACAATTGACTAGTCACGACGGTCAGTCTGATCGTGGTTTGACTGGCTTTGTGAATGTGACGGTTCATGACTCAAAAACCAATGCAGTCAAAGATATGCAAAATATTGGTTTGATTTATAAAGGTCTATTGGATCAGCGCCCACAAGATGAGTTGGCGCTTGGTGTAGCGCGTATTCATGCCAATGATAAAAATAATAGTTTATTGGATGAAGAATATAACACTGAGTTGTATTACAGCATTCACGCTACGAATTGGTTGACGATTCGTCCAAATATCCAATACGTACATCACGTCGGTGCACTTAAAAATGGTGACAAAACTTGGGTTGGTGGAATTAAGTTCCAAACAGTCTTCTAATTTTTGATTTGAATAATTTTGCAGATTTAGTTCATTTCAATGGATTACATCTGCAAGTTTTCATTGTGATTTGAATTTGACGATGAGGTGAAGTGATTTGCTTCATCGTATCTAAAATACTAAAGATGCAAGGGTGATCGTATGAATCAATCTGCTTCAAAATCTGGGCTTAGAACATTGACGGTAATTATCATTGCCCTCATTGCATTGTTCTTGCTCGTTGGCGGTATCTGGCTCGCAGCAATAGGCGGGTCTTTTTATTATATAATTGCAGGTGTGCTGTTACTTATTGTCGCAGTTCAACTTTATAAACGTGCTTCTGGTCCATTATGGGTCTATGCGGCTCTAATGCTAGGGAGTGTAATTTGGGGTGTTTGGGAAGTGGGTACAGACTTCTGGGCACTTGCACCACGCCTTGATGTGTTAGGTGTTTTAGGCTTGTGGTTGTTAGTACCAGCGGTTACACGTGGTATAGATAACTTAACCTCAAGTAAAGTGGCTTTGTCATCGACTTTGGCTATTGCGATTGTGGTGATGGTGTATTCGATATTTAATGATCCACAAGAAATTAATGGCGTTATTGAAACGCCACAGCCTGAGCAAGCGAAAGCATTAGAGGGGATCGCACCTGAAGATTGGCCTGCATATGGTCGCAGTCAGGGCGGTGAGCGTTATTCACCACTCACACAGATCAATGATAAAAACGTTAAAGGTCTGAAAGTGGCTTGGACTTTCCGTACCGGTGACTTTAGAACTGAGCACGATTCAGGTGAAACAACGAATCAGGTGACTCCAATTAAAATTGGCAATAATCTGTTTATGTGTACTCCACATCAGCATTTAATAGCAATTGATCCTGCAACAGGTGAAGAAAAGTGGCGTTTTGATCCAAAGCTGAAATCGGATAAAACTTTCCAACACTTAACCTGCCGTGGTGTGATGTACTACGATGCGGATAATACGACTAAGTTTGCAACCAGTTTACAGGCTAAAAAGTCGAGTTCAACCGAGTGTCCAAGAAAAGTCTTTGTTCCTGTCAATGATGGTCGTTTAGTTGCTGTAAATGCAGATACGGGCAAAGCATGTTCAGATTTTGGTGAAAATGGCGAGGTGAATTTACAAGAATTCATGCCATATGCTTATCCGGGCGGCTACAATCCGACTTCTCCTGGTATTGTGACTGGGACGACTGTAGTCATTGCAGGTTCAGTAACAGATAACCATTCGAGCCAAGAGCCATCAGGTGTGATTCGTGGCTATGATGTGAATACTGGTAAATTGCTATGGGCATTTGATACAGGTGCTGAAGATCCAAATGCTTTACCGGGTGAAGGTGGAACATTCGTTCATAACTCTCCAAATGCATGGGCACCACTTGCTTATGATGCGAAACTTGATATTGTTTATGTCCCAACTGGTGTGGGTACACCTGATATCTGGGGCGGTGATCGTACCGAGTTGAAAGAGCGTTACGCAAACTCAATGCTTGCCATCAATGCAACCACAGGTAAGCTTGTTTGGCATTTCCAAACCACACACCATGATTTGTGGGATATGGATGTACCATCACAACCATCTTTAGCTGATATTCAAGATAAATCTGGTCAGACGGTTCCTGCGATTTATGTACTAACAAAAACAGGTAACGTATTTGTGTTGGATCGGAGAACAGGTGAGACTGTTGTACCGATTACAGAAAAGCCAGTTCCACAAACAGTAAAATGGGGACCACAGACCAAGGGTGAGTTTTATTCACCAACACAACCATTTTCTGATTTCAATTTAGCACCAAAAGATAAATTAACCGATAAAGACATGTGGGGTGCCACCATGTTGGATCAGTTAATGTGCCGTGTGCAATTCAAACGTCTCAATTACGATGGCATTTACACACCGCCTTCTGAGAATGGAACTTTAGTTTTCCCTGGTAACTTGGGTGTGTTCGAATGGGGCGGGATGTCAGTGAATGCTGATCGTCAAGTCGCTGTGATGAATCCAATTGGATTACCTTTTGTAAGTCGTTTGATTCCAGCAGATCCAAATCGTCAAGCTGTTGCGCGTGGTGCGGGTACTGAGCACGGCATGCAACCAATGTATGGTACGCCTTATGGGGTTGATATCAGTCCATTCTTGTCACCATTTGGTTTGCCATGTAAACAACCTGCGTGGGGCTTTGTTGCTGGTGTGGATTTGAAAACTCACGATGTTGTATGGAAAAAACGTATTGGTACGATTCGTGACAGTTTACCAAATCTGTTCCAATTACCACCTGTGAAAATTGGTGTGCCAGGCTTAGGTGGACCGATATCAACGGCTGGTAATGTAATGTTTGTTGCTGCAACACAAGACAATTATATTCGAGCATTTAATGTGTCGAATGGTGATAAATTGTGGGAAGCGCGTCTGCCAGCAGGTGGACAGGCAACACCAATGACCTATGAAATCAATGGCAAACAATATGTGGTCATTATGGCTGGAGGACATGGTTCTTTTGGCACCAAAATGGGTGATTATTTAGTTGCATATGCTTTACCAGATTAATTCCTTTTAGATTCAAAATGCTCACTTCGGTGGGCATTTTTTTTGATTGATTTAGTGATGAAATACGTCACTTTTAAACAAAAATAGACAGATCGATCTGGCTTGTATAAAATTTCGACCTAATAAAAAAGGAATACGATAAGAAAATGCTTTTAAATATATTCCATGTACTTGAAAAACTGGGGTTAAATGCGCAAAAACGTGCAATACAAGTTCAATTTTCACATCCGATGCTCAATGCGCAAGTATTTTTGCAATCGATTGATGGAAATCATCAACTGAATCAGGGGTTAACGGCTGAGCTGATCTGTCTGTCAACGAATGCCGCTATTCCATTAAAAGCGTTTATAGGGTGCCAAGTTGCTGTAGATCAGATCACAGATACAGGGCACTTGACCCGCACAACAGGAATCATCACTGCCGCAGCACAGGGACAAAGTGATGGTGCTTTAAGTCTTTATCGACTGACGCTACAAGATGCCACAGCGCTTTGGACAAAGCGTCGTAATAGCCGCGTATTTATGAATCAATCCGTGGTTGAAATTATTCAAACCTTATTCAAGGAATGGCAAACACGTAGCCCATTATTTGCTGCAAGTTTGACATTAGATCTGAGTGGGCTAAGTAAAGACTATGATATACGTCCTTTTACGATGCAACACAATGAGCTAGACGCTGATTTTATTCAGAGATTACTGGCTTCAGAATCTATAAATAGTTTGATCGATGAAGCACAGCATATTGTTCCTCACAATACTGCGCCAATCCAAGCACAAAAATTACGTCTGATTGATGATAATCAACAATATCAGGCACTCGAACGTCGAAACATTCGGTATCATCGGAGCAGTGCAGCAGAACAATATGACAGTATGACCAGTTTGGTTGCTCAACGGAGATTACAACCCACAACGGTACATATTCAAAGATGGCAAGCTGATGCATTGGATCAAGAAGATGGCGCGGGCAGCGTTCAAAGTACACATTCTCATAGTGAACATCATGACAATCTCAGTCTAGGATTGGAGGATGCTTGGCATTTTACACCTGCATGGATTCAGGATTTAAAAGGTGATGATGGTGTCACAGCATCAGGTAGTCAACAAATTGAACGTCTAAATGAGCACCGTAATCAATACTATAATGCTGCCGCTAAACACTTTATTGCGCATACAACGGTTCGTGATGCCTATGTCGGTTATTGGTTTGAACTGAGAGAACATCCTGAGATTGATTTACATACTGCCCAAGACCGAAATTTTTTAATTACAGCAAAGCATTTTTATCATCATAACAATCTACCCAAAGAGCTAAATTTACAAGTTAGACAACTCTTACAAAATAGCCAATGGCAGGTTAGAGATTTTAATAACAACAATGAACGCCAAGCCAACCAACTTACCTTACAGCGTTACCATGTTCCAATTGTCCCTGAATATGACCCGATCAGGCATCGTCCGATTGCATATCCTCAACGAGCAAGAGTGGTCGGACCTGAAGGTGAGAGCATTTATGTCGATGAATGGGGGCGGATTAAAGTCCGATTTCTGTTCACAAGGAGTGAAGATCATCAGCATGATGGAGGTGCTGGCTCTAATAATAATGATAGCGACTCTGCATGGATTGATGTCCTGACACCTTGGGCGGGCGAGGGCTATGGTGCACGGTTCCTACCACGAATCGGTGAAATCGTGGTGATTGACTTCTTTGACGGTAATATTGATCGTCCGTTTGTGATGGGGCGTATCCATGAAGCACAGCGTTCACCGACCCGCTTTGATATTAAAGGACAATTACCTGATACCAGACGACTGAGTGGTATTCGTAGTCAGGAGATTGGTGGGCAAGGATTTAACCAACTACGATTTGACGATACGTCGGGACAAATCAGCACGCAATTACAAAGTAGTCATGCAGCAACACAATTAAATTTAGGTCATTTAAGTCATCCCAAAGTCCAAGAACATAGTGCTGGACGTGGAGAAGGTTTTGAGTTGAGAACGGATGCTTGGGGCGCTGTCCGAGCAGGCAAAGGCATGCTGATCAGTACCTATGCGCAAGAGCAAGCGATTGCAGATCACTTAGAAGCAGCACAAGCGCAGTCTTTACTCAATCAAGGCTATGAAAGCATGAAAATGCTCAGTCATATTGCTGAAAAACAGCAAGCGGATGCATTAAATGTCATCCAGCGACTGCCTAAATTTATTCAGTCGTTAGAGCTTAATAGCAAAACTCAAGCACTGAATAAGACCGTAAATCTGTTTAAGAATGAATTGAAAGACGATCCATTACATGCCTTGAAAGACTGTGGAGGTTTTATTAAGGATATCAGTGGCTTTGGTGGAGACACAAAAACAATTATTGATGAATTTAATCAATTCTTTGCCGATAGCAAAGATGCAATCAATAACTTAAAAGATTTCATCGAAAATGTTGAAGCACACGGGGCAGATATTGTTAAAGGGCAACTGGCAAGTTTAAAAGATAAAATTAAACAGAATCCATTTGAGAGCCTTCAAGAAGTTGGACAAGTGCTGGCAAACGTAGATATCAAAGATTTTGATTTGATGAGTACCTGTGGCACTTTCAAAAAAGGTAATCAACTCAATGTCAGTCCCTTACAAGCGCTGAATTCCTTACAAGGTTTCATGGAAGGATATACACAAAACTTAGAAAGTAGCAGTGATGCCAAACAACAAGAACAAGGAAAAATATTTCGACAAGCTTTAATGCTCCTAGCATCACCGAATGGGATTGCATTGACCACACCTGAAAATATTATTCTTCAAGCCTCACAAGACATCGCGGAAAGTGCTAGCGGTTCGATTAATTTGAGTGCTCAGAAAAATATTATTGGTCATGCGCAAGATAAAGTGAGTTTATTTGCTGCCACGAAAGGACTTAAAGCCTTTGCTGCAAAAGGAAAAGTTGAATTACAAGCACAAGATGACATGATCGAAGCAATTGCCCGTCGTGTCATAAAGATTATATCGACCGAAGAAAAAATAGAGATCACTAGTCCTGTTGAGATTGACCTAAAAGCTGGTGGTTCACAACTCAAGATAAATAAAGAAGGGGTTTTTATAAATACGGGTGGATACTTTAAAGTGAAAGCAGGGCAGCATGTATTTGAAAGTGGTGCAACCGTCAATGCAGAGTTACCGAGCTTACCGAAGAATGGTGTTTACAGTCGACGTTTTGATTTTAGTGGTTTGGTGTCACCTGAATTATTACAAGAGGGTTTTCTGTACAAAGTAATTAATCGAGCCAAAAAAACTGAATATGTTGGTGTTTTGGATGAAGACGCAAGGACTGAGCGAGTTTTTAGTGATAACCCAGATCAAATTGAAGTTGTTCTGTTAGGAAAAAATAAAGAAAGTGCCGATAAGCTTTTGTTAGTGGAGGAAACTAGAACTGATGGTGGGTCTTCGGAAGAAGCATGTTGTGGCGGTGATGAGCACCACCATGACGATTCTGAATACTCTCAAGTAGAGATAACGGATGAGTCAGATTTAGAACATGATTTTAAGCATTTTGGATGTGGGGAATAAGAAATGAGAATAGCGCAAGTATTGATAGGTTCACTGGTTTTATTCCAAAGTGTGAGCTTATATGCCGAGAGTGCTAAACAATGTTTGAAATATTGGAATGAGCCTGTTGAGGAAATTCAGGTTTTAGGAGACGTTGAGTGTGAACATGTTTGGGAGTTTGGCCAGAATAGTGCTACTCAGAATCGCCTAAAATTACTGGATCAATTAAATTTAAAACGGAAAAATGGTCAATGGATGTCTACCGGTAACTGTAAACAAGTCTTGTATGGTAGTAAAAAGTATAATATTTATCGAGCATATTATAAGGAAGATAGAGATGAGATATGGATTGCATATGATAATAAAAATGCTTTTTCTTACTTTAGAAAAATAGTTGCTCCATTGGAGGAAGGAACTAGTCCAGGTGTTGTTTTAAGTTGTGCAAGTATAGGAAAAAATGAGAAATCCAGGCATGCTCTCAATAGTTATTTAAAGAAAAATACATCGGTAAGTATGGAGATTTATCGTATTAATGATTGGAATCATGAGAATTACAAATGAAAAAAACAATAAAATTCAAATATGCAACAAAAACATTTGAAACTGATTTGGCAGGGTTTATTGAAGCAGTAAGTTTTAAAGAATCTTCTTCCAATTTATCTCTTCCTTTAAATCATACTGATAATATAATTGCTGCAAAAAATATAAATGGTTCAGGGTATATGGGGTTATTCCAGTGGGGAGAAGAAGCGCTGTATGACTTAGGATACTATCTAGGGGATTATGGAATATCGTATAAAGATCTTGCAGGTGTTGATAAAAATTCAGAATTAAGTAAAAGATGGCAGAGTCAATTTGACTCTCACAACTGGGTTGGTAGGTGGTCTGGTAAAAGAGGAATAAATTCAAAGTCAGACTTTTTGAATAATCCAGCTATTCAATATGAAATAATTAAAGAGTGGATTAGCCACTTATGTCGGCAAATTCGGAATAATAATCTCAATGAGTATTTTGGGAAAACAATACAAGGCGTTGAGGTAACAGAATCTGGTGCTATAGCTGGTATGCATTTAGTTGGTATCGGAGGGCTCGGAGCTTTTTTAGGAATTCCTAAGTTTCAAGGATCAAAGCAAATAGATGGAAATGGCACACATATCAGTAAATATATCGAGATGTTTAACCATTTTGATTTGGAAAATTGCTGCCAAAGAAAAATTTATATTGGTTTGACGGATGCTGAAAAAAATGCTTTAGCAAATAAAGAGGTTATTGTTGTTTCTCGATATGATGGAAAATATGTATCTGGTGAAACAAGAGTTAAGTTAAAGAGTGATGAGCAGGGAAATCTCCCAGTGATTGTGCGCCATCCAAATACTGAAATAAAAATTTTAGCAGATGGAAAAGAGTCGAATAGTATTGTACAGAAAGCCAATGAAAAGCAGAGAGCAACTTTAAGCGACTTTCCAATTTCTAGTTACGCTGCAACTTTAGAAACAGAAAGTACACCTCAACCAAAACCACAAACGAACAAAACTCCTCAAGAATTGAGAAGTGAACAATCTCAAACAATGCCATCCACACCAGTTGAGCATTCTAGAATATTAAGAGATATCCCATTTAATATTCAGATTGTGGAAGGAGATTCTGGTCGTCCTATTCCTAATATGACCTTTTTTCTGACATATAAGGGGAATATAAAAAAACATACTGCGGATGGTACGGGGACTAGAAAAGGAGTAATTGCTGAAGAAGGGCAAGATATTGAACTATCAGTGGAAGGAGATGGTCATAAACAAGTGATTCATCATTTCAAAGTGGATGCAGCACTCAATAATCAAACCTTAAAAGTAAGGTTACCTGTACATAGCTTTAGCATAAGAGTCACTCAAAACGGTCAACGTGTAGCAAATACATTGTTTAGTATTTTTTATAGAGGACGGGAGATTCCGAAAAGAACAAATGCATCAGGAATTATTACTGTAAAAATGCTCACAGGCTTTGTTTTTGGCTTTGGAGTCAAAGGTAAAAGTTTGGTATTAAGTCGTGTTGAAAAATCTGCTGCAATCAAAGGCTTTATTGTGAATGCAAGTGCAGTAAAAGCATCAAAACTAAATGAAACAGCGGACGAGCAACGGAAACGACAACAAGAAGCAGAAACAGCGAAATTACAACAACAGCAAAAAGAAGCTGCTGAGAAGAAAGAAAAAGAAGCTGAGGAGGAAAGAAAAAAAGCTAAAACTGAAGCTGATAAAAATAATCAAGCACGACAAAATAATGGCTATACTCAGAATGGCGGTCGACCAATCACCATAGTGAGTCGTCAAGCACCTGTAACCAGTGATACAACTCGTTATCATATTTATCATAATGGAAAAATTAAAAGAGAGAATAAAGCTGCTACAGGATATGCAGAGTTTATTTATTATGATCAGCAAGGCAATGCTCATAATTTGGGTAAGTCCAGATTTATTGTCGGTAAGAAATATGAGTTGGTTTATAAAAATGGTAAATTGACAGGTAATAGGGTAATAGCAGGTAAGACATATCTGATTGATCAGAGATTACATAGTTCATATCGTAAAAATAATATTGGTTACTCTTGGGTTATAGTTAGTAATGAGGGTAGATATTATTTAAGTGGGTTATCTCTAGCAAGTATACTAGGTGCAATGTGTAGTATAGGATATGGTGAATATCATGGTTCAGGATTTAGTACAAAAGATGGTAGCTCAGGTGTAGAGAGTAAAACTCATATTAATGGTATTAACGGTGATTTTAGATATTTGGGGACAAATAATAGCCATATGGTTGCAACAGTGCATACCACGTATAATAATTTTGATTGGGATACTAATGTTAGATTCATTGAAACGCTACATAGGTTTGGATATAAACAATTTTTATCAAGACCTGTTTCTATTAAAAATGGTCAAATGCTTCCATATTCGAGTTCTGTTATAAATCATCATCATCATGTTCATTTACAGGGCTTTTCTCCAAAAATAGAGGATATATGAAATGTTAAAATTTATTTTGGTGATGGTTAGCTTTGTTTTTATACATGGTTGTAGTGGAAGTGAAGTATTTAATCAAACGAAAGATGTATGTAAAATAAATTTTTCTGAAGATAAAAAAGATCTCGAAAATATACCTTGTTTAAAATTACCAATTTCAAGTCAGGACTTCTCAAGCTTATCTAAGCTTAAGAACGGTTGGTATGATTTAGATAATTTAAAATTTTTTATTGATAATAACGAACATTTAGCTCCAAAGTCACATTCTTTTGCAAGGGTTATAGGTTATTTTCCTGTTAGCCAACATTATGTATATATGTTGTTGTTACAAAATATGGATATGGAAGGGGATGGCTTGGCACAAACGATGACCTTACTTAAGGTGTATATAGAAGATGGAATGCATAAGAGTATCGATAGGGGGTACTATGTAGGTACTCATCGATTTAATTTTTCAGAATCAATTGGCTATGATTCCGAAATGGAGGAGATTGACTTTAGAAATATTTTAGATGTTCCATATCATGGAGAGTGTAAACAAGATTTTGTAATCCAAGATGATTTTTCATTAAGCACTCGGAAGATTTGTACAAATAAAATTGATCTTGATGGAAATTATTTTGAAGAAAAACAATATGAACTGGATTCGGAGACAATGAATTTTGTTGAAGTAAGTTGCAAAAAGCAGATGAATGAAAAACTTCTTAAGTGAAAGTTTCCACCTAAATCTTTTTTGGAGAGAAGAAGAACTAACAGATCGTCTTTTAAACTATTATCTAGTGACTTCGTATAAAGTTGTTAGATAAGCGTATTATCAATAAGTATTGATATTTTTGGTTAGGTAGAGAGGAGAACGATACAATTTTAAAGTTCTCTTTTTTATTGATGTCATCTGTTACTGAGCCCCATCAAGCTTATCAATAAAACCGTTATTAAATATGCAAAAAAAGCATTTTATTGATGATAAAAAGCTCGCTATGCTAACTGCCTTTATCATGAATTTACTAGCCGTACGCCATGTATTTATATACTGATTTCGATCAACAACTGATTAATCAACGTGTTGCTCAGTTCCGTGATCAAACAGAACGCTATTTAGCGGGAAAATTGACTGAAGACGAGTACCGTCCTTTACGTTTGCAAAATGGTTTATATGTGCAACGTTACGCACCTATGTTGCGTATTGCCGTGCCGTATGGCTTGATGAATACAAAACAACTTCGAAAAATTGCTGAGATTGCGACTGAGTATGATCGTGGATATGCACACGTATCGACTCGTCAAAACATCCAGTTGAATTGGCCTGCGTTGGAAGATGTGCCAGATATTCTTGAGGAATTGGCAACAGTTCAAATGCACGCAGTTCAAACATCTGGTAACTGTATTCGTAATACGACAACAGATCAGTTTGCTGGCGTTGTTGCGGGTGAGATTGCTGATCCACGTCCAACATGCGAATTGATTCGTCAATGGAGTACATTCCATCCAGAATTTGCATTCTTACCACGTAAATTCAAAATTGCAGTTTCTGCACTGGCTGAAACAGACCGTGCCGCTACAGCATTCCATGATATTGGCGTGTATATCGTGCGTAACGAGGCGGGTGAAATAGGCTATAAAATCATGGCTGGTGGGGGCTTGGGTCGTACCCCAATCATTGGTAGTGTCATTCGTGATTTCTTACCGCGTGAAGATTTAATTGCTTATCTTGAAGCGACTTTGCGTGTTTATAATTTGCATGGTCGCCGTGATAACAAATATAAAGCACGTATTAAAATTCTCGTAAAAGCATTAACGCCTGAAGTATTCGCACAAAAGGTTGAAGCTGAATTTGAACACACACGTGAAGCTTTGAAGATTCAGCCTGAAATCTTGAAAAAGTTAGATGAAGAATTTACCCCATTTGATTATCAAGATTTAGAAGATCAAGATTTTACGGCATTATTTGCTGAATATCCTAAATTTAAGCAATGGTTCAATGTCAATACCAATGCACATAAAGTCAAGGGCTATCGTATCGTGACGATTTCCTTGAAGCGTGCGGGTATTGCACCGGGCGATATGACGTCAGAGGAAATGAACTTAATTGCAGACTTAGCTGATAAATATACCTTTGGCGAATTCCGCACCACACACGAACAGAATATTTCGTTAGTGGATGTGCCTCAAAAAGATTTGTTTGAGTTGTGGCAAACACTTGAACAAAACGATATGGCTCGTGCACATATCGGTTTTATCACGGATATTATTTGCTGTCCTGGCGGAGATTTCTGCTCATTGGCAAATGCCAAATCTATTCCAATTTCAGAGGCGATCACACGTCGTTTTGAGGACTTGGATACCATCTATAACTTAGGTGAGCTAGATTTAAATATCTCGGGTTGTATGAATGCATGTGGTCATCACCATGTCGGAAATATTGGTATTCTCGGTGTAGATAAAAAAGGTGCTGAGTTCTATCAAATCACATTGGGCGGTAATGCAGATCATGACGCTTCAATTGGTGACATTTTAGGACCATCTTTTGCGGCGGACGCAGTGCCCGATGTTATTGAAGAAATTTTGAATACTTACCTCGATCTACGTACAGAAGGTGAGCGTTTCATTGACACATATCGCCGTGTTGGTATTCAACCATTTAAGGAGCGAGCTTATGCTTAATACTTCGCTACAAGTGCTTTTTAAAGACGGTACAATTGCTGATAATACCTATCAAGTCATTGCTGAAGATGGTGTGATTCCACACGGTGATGTTGTTGTTACAACTGCTCAATTAGATCAATTAGCAAATATACAAGGTAAAAAAGCGCTGTATATCACTGTGAATGATTCACCTGAAACGCATGCGTTTCCATTAAATGACTTGGATGCGATTTTCATTGAGTTTGCTGGATTTAATGATGGTCGTGGGTATTCATTTGCTGCGCTGTTACGTCGCCAAGGTTATCAAGGTGAATTACGTGCCGTGGGTGATATCTTCAAAGATGTTTTAAATTATTTAAAACGTTCTGGCTTTGATACTTTTGTGGTGAAAGAAGGGAAAGATATCCATGAAGCTGCGGCAGGGCTTCAAGATTTTACCAATCCTTATCAGGCTTCTACTGCTGTACCACAAGCAAGTTATCAGACAGGGGCTTAAGTCCTGTCTGAAAAAAAGCTGAACATTTAAATGTTCAGCTTTTTTATGCTTCTGGTGCAAGTTGGCAGTTGATCATCCATTTAATACCAAACTGATCGGTAAATGCCCCGTACAGCGCACCCCAAAATGTTTGTTCTAATGGCATCTCTATTTGCCCATTGTGTGAAAGCGCATCAAATAAACGTTTGGCTTCATCTATTTCACTTGCATCTAAATTAATCGAAATATAATGATTGTTGCCTTGGGTAAACACACTATTTGGAGCGCAAAATTGATCATTCACATCCGATGCCATGAGTATTGTAGATTCATTAATTGGCAAAGAAACGTGAAGCACATAATTGTTCTCCGCTTCTGTAAATGTTACGCCTTCTTCTGGAGGTAAGTCTCCATAACGACTTAACATTGAAAACTCACCACCAAATACAGATTTGTAAAAGTTGAATGCTTGTTCAGCTTGTCCTTGAAAATTTAAATAATGATTTAATTGCATGAGAAGGTCCTTGTTCTTTTTTTACACAATATAAATTATCGATATTTTTAACGAATGGTGCATTATTTTTTGTAATTCTAAAAAAGAATCCTGCAAAAAGCAGGATTCTTAGCTGTAGATTTGAGGTTTAAATCAATTCAACAGCAACTGCGGTTGCTTCACCACCACCAATACACAGCGCTGCAACGCCTTTTTTACCACCTGTACGTTTAAGTGCATGGATTAATGTAAGAATGATACGTGAACCTGTAGAGCCCACTGGGTGACCGAGGGCACATGCACCACCATTAATATTTACTTTTTCAGCATCAAGTTTGAAGTCGTCAATTGGACACATGGTTACCATTGCAAAAGCTTCGTTGATTTCCCATAAATCTACGTCTTGTGCATCCCAGCCCGATTTTTTCAACACTTTTTCAATTGCGCCAACTGGTGCAATGGTAAATTCTGAAGGGTGTTGTGAGTTAGATGCTGTTGCAACGATTTTTGCTAAAGGTTGTAAGCCTCGTTGAGCTGCAACATCACTTGAAGTGAGTACAAGTGCAGAAGCGCCATCTGAAATCGAACTGGCATTGGCAGCGGTAATTGTCCCATCTTTTGCAAATGCTGGTTTTAGGCTTGGAATTTTATCAATTTTAGCATTCAAAGGTTGTTCATCTTGATCGACAACAACATCACCTTTGCGAGTTGAAACAGTTACAGGAACAATTTCATCTTTAAAATAACCTTCAGTAATGGCTTTTTGGGCACGTTGTAATGAGCGGATCGCAAAATCATCCATTTGTTCACGGGTATAGCCACGCGTATTTGCCATATCTTGTGCAAATGAACCCATTAAACGACCAGTTTCTGCATCTTCTAAACCGTCAAAGAACATGTGATCTTTGATTTCACCATGGCCCATCCGATAACCAGCACGTGCTTTTGGTAATATATAAGGAGCGTTAGTCATCGACTCCATGCCACCTGCAACCACAATTTCTGCGCTGCCTGCTTTGATCATGTCAGTCGCCTGCATGACGGCTTTCATGCCTGAACCGCATAGTTTATTGATGGTGACCGCACCTGTTGAGTCTGGTAAACCTGCTTTGCGCATTGCTTGACGCGCAGGGCCTTGTTTTAGGCCAGCAGGTAATACGCAACCCATGATAACTTCTTCTACGTCAGTTGGTTGTAAACCTGAGCGAGCAATTGCTTCTTTAATCGTGATTGCACCTAATTCAGGTGCTGTAGCGCTAGATAATGCGCCTTGGAAGCCGCCCATTGCTGTACGAGCGCCGTTGACAATTACGATGTCAGTCATTATGTGTCTCCAGACTTATAATTTGCAGAGAAATGTTCAAAACCTATGCAGTATAGTAAAAAAAAACAGTGAAGAAAGTGTTTTACATCGCTTAAGCTAGACTGAACAGTTCTTAGCAACTTGTTAAGCGTTCGGGGGTAAGATGTCCCATTTGGCTTAATTTTATCCGTGTATGGTACTGCGGAGAGTTTGAGCAATAGAAAAAACTGCCATTAGAACCCCGAGGTAAACCAGTATTGCCCTGAAATGTGACTGAATTAATTCGTAGGGTACCTCTCCACTCTAATGTGCCATGTTTGTAATTTAATGGCAGGGCATACAATAACGTTTCCGAAGGATCGCGTTGTCGATTGTTATTTGTATCGATGAAACTGATGATGCCTTGATTCCAGTTATTCCCACAAGTTTGTAAATCATGACTTGCGCACAGAGTCACATTTTTTTGATAGATTTGTGCGTCAGATTTGGATTTTTGTATGTGAATTGTGAGTGTTCTTTTGAGTTGTTTTGCTTCATTTGAGATTATAAGCTCCCTTAAATGAGGGATACCAAAAGTAACTAAAATTGCCAAAATCGCGACACAAGTGATCAATTCACTGATTGTGAATCCTAAATTCTTAAACATTTTTTTACCTATATAATGTTTCTGTAATTTTTTTATTAACAAAGTGTTAAGTAAAGATCATATTTATTAAATTAAGTTTAATATCTAGACAAACTAATGATTACTTCCTTCATCAAATGCTGCTAAAATCGAAGAAAGTGTACAATAAGCTATTCATTCTTTTACGCCGAATTAAAATTTACTGAACTACAACGGAAATTGTAAGAAAATTTGTCAATAATTTGCGAGGTTAAAGTTATCAAGCACTTGGAAATTTCATCAAGTGTTTGTATGATTCAAAGTGAAGTGAATAGCTTAAAAAAAATACTGTAGGGCAGACCCTGTTCGCAGTGGCCAAAAATCATAGGCTAAGCTTGAACAACAAACAATTGTTATCTCTGGAGGATATCCATGAAATTGAGTCGTATTGCACTTGCTATGCTTGTTGCTGCTCCTTTAGCTGCTGCTAACGCGGGCGTAACAATCACTCCATTATTGCTTGGTTACACATTCCAAGACACTAAACACAACAATGGTGATAAGCACTTAACTAACGGTGGCGAACTACAAGACGATTTATTCGTTGGTGCTGCTATTGGTGTTGAATTAACACCTTGGTTAGGTTTCGAAGTTGAATATAACCAAGTTAAAGGTGATGTTGACAGCCTTGCTGCTAACTCTGAATATAAGCAACAACAAATCAACGGTAACTTCTATGTTACTTCTGATTTGATCACTAAAAACTATGACAGCAAAATCAAGCCTTATGTATTGTTAGGTGCTGGTCATTACAAATACTCGTTCACTGACGCTACTGATGTTCAGTTAGGTCGTACTGGTCGTGGTTTGAAAGAAGAAGGTACTCTAGGTAATGCTGGTATCGGTGCTTTCTGGCGCTTAAACGATGCTTTATCTCTTCGTACTGAAGCTCGTGGTACTTATAATATCGACGAAGACTTCTGGAACTACACAGCACTTGCTGGTTTAAACGTTGTTCTTGGTGGTCACTTGAAGCCAGCTGCTCCAGTAGTAGAAGTTGCTCCAGTTGAACCAACACCAGTTGCGCCACAGCCACAAGAGTTAACTGAAGACCTTAACATGGAACTTCGTGTATTCTTTGATACAAACAAATCAGACATCAAGCCACAGTACAAGTCTGAAATTGCAAAAGTAGCAGAGAAATTAGCTGAGTACCCGAATGCGACTGCTCGTATCGAAGGTCACACTGATAACACTGGTCCACGTGCATTGAACGAACGTTTATCTTTAGCTCGTGCAAACTCTGTTAAATCAGCGCTTGTAAACGAATACAATGTTGATGCATCTCGTTTGTCTACTCAAGGTTTCGCTTGGGATCAACCGATTGCTGACAACAAAACTAAAGAAGGTCGTGCTATGAACCGTCGCGTATTCGCTGCGATTTCTGGTAGCCGTACTGTTTTAGTACAACCAGGTCAATAATTTCAAGTTATTGAAATGATCTGAAAAAAGCGACTCAATATGAGTCGCTTTTTTTATCTCAATTACATTTGTCTCAAATTGATCTGATTACAATAAAAGTGAATGATTAGAATAATTATGTGTTTATATTGAATAAATCGTGTGAATTATTTAGTTCTATTGATGGTATTTCGGGATTTTGTTAAGTTTTTGATTAAAAAGTGATAAACTCTCGCAGCTTTAATAACGATTGTCGAATTAGAGTTTGGTAGCTTTTGCAACGAGAAATAGACCTTTCAGAAAATTGTTGATTGAATACTTGTAAAATGAATCAGGTATTTTGTAAGATTCAACATAAATTGAGTGGCTGAAAAAGATTTAATAAAGCTATTTCTTGTATTCAAAACTATTAAAGTTTACAGGGCAAACATTTTGTTTTTAGGAAGATATTCATGAAATTGAGTCGTATTGCACTTGCTATGCTTGTTGCTGCTCCTTTCGCTGCTGCTAATGCAGGCGTAACAATCACTCCATTAATGCTTGGTTATACAATGTTTGATACTGAACATAATAACCGTGGTGATAAAGGTCAATTGACCCCAAGTCCAGAGCTTAAAGATGATTTATTCGTTGGTGCAGCTATTGGTGTTGAAGTAACACCTTGGTTAGGTGCTGAAGTTGAATATAGCCAAATCAAAGGTGACACAAGTACAAGTAACGACTATAAGGGGCGTAATATTGCTGGTAACTTCTACGCTACTTCTGATTTGATCACTAAAAATTATGACAGCAAAATCAAGCCATATGTATTGGCGGGTGCTGGTCATTACAAATATGAAGGTGATGATATATACGGCGGTAAGCAGGAAGGTACATTAGCAAATGCAGGTGGTGGTGTATTCTGGCGCTTAAATGATGCTTTATCTCTTCGTACCGAAGCTCGTGGTACATATCATTTTGATGAAAAGTTCTGGAACTACACAGCACTTGCTGGTTTAAACGTTGTTCTTGGTGGTCACTTGAAGCCAGCTACTCCAGTAGTAGAAGTTGCTCCAGTTGAACCAACACCAGTTGCGCCACAACCACAAGAGTTAATTGAAGATCTTAACATGGAACTTCGTGTATTCTTTGATACAAACAAATCAGACATCAAGCCACAATTTAAGTCTGAAATTGCAAAAGTAGCAGAGAAATTAGCTGAGTACCCGAATGCGACTGCTCGTATCGAAGGTCACACTGATAACACTGGTCCACGTGCATTGAACGAACGTTTATCTTTAGCTCGTGCAAACTCTGTTAAATCAGCGCTTGTAAACGAATACAATGTTGATGCATCTCGTTTGTCTACTCAAGGTTTCGCTTGGGATCAACCGATTGCTGACAACAAAACTAAAGAAGGTCGTGCTATGAACCGTCGCGTATTCGCTGCGATTTCTGGTAGCCGTACTGTTTTAGTACAACCAGATCAACAAGCTCAATAATTGAGTTTTTGAACTGAAAAAAGCGACTCAATATGAGTCGCTTTTTTGATGGTTATTATGCTGTAAATATTCATTTTATCTCTCCTTATTCTAAAATTTAAATCGAAGTCTGGCTTAAGTTATCCTACCAAACACCTTTGTTGAGCTGCTGTTTGGCATGTTGGCGATCGCGGCGATGCTGTGCACGCGGCTTTTCAGTTTCATGAATTCCACCTTTTTTGAGCAAGGGTGACATAGCAACTGGATTGCGAACTTTGATTTGTGGCATTTTTTTAAGTTTCATATGATTATCCTTTAATACATAGAATTTGCTTCAGTGTATGTACGACATCAATCAAATCAGATTGATTGGCTATGACCGCATCTATATCCTTGTAGGCACTAGGAATCTCATCGATGATACCTACATCTTTTCGACACTCAACACCTTGAGTTTGTTGAATAAGATCATCTTGGTTAAACATTAACTTTGCTTTATTACGACTCATTTTTCTTCCCGCGCCATGTGAGCACGAACAGAAAGATTCAGGATTGGCTTTCCCTCTTACAATATAAGAGCGAGAGCCCATTGAGCCTGGAATAATGCCGAGTTCATCTTGGCCTGCTCGAATTGCACCTTTACGTGTAATGAATAGGTCTTCACCAAAATGATTTTCCTGATTGATATAATTGTGATGACAATTGATCGCTTCTTTCGTCATCTGAAAGGCTGGTAGAAGAGGGCGGATCGCTTCTAATATCAGACGCATCATTTCACGACGATTTTCGAAAGCATAACTTTGTGCCCATTCCACAGCTTCAACATAATCATCAAAGCTATTTGAGCCTTGAGCAAAATAGCTCAAGTCCTTGTCAGGAACATGCCCAAAACGATGTTGCGCTTCTTTCTTGGCAAGCTCAATAAAATAGGTACCAATCACATTGCCCAAACCACGACTGCCAGAATGAAGCATGACCCAGACATCTTGATTTTCATCAAGGCAAAGTTCAATAAAGTGATTACCACCACCCAGTGTTCCCAATTGTTTTTGCCAAGTTGCGTCAAATTTTCTGAGCATTCGGACAAGACCCGGGTGTTTTTTAATGATAGGCTGCAAGCGTTTTTCCAATGGAATAATACTTGAGGCTTTCGCTTTAACCTGTTTGTGTAGCTCAAAACCTACAGGAACTTTGCGTTCTATCGCATGGCGTATCGGTGCAAGATTGTCAGGTAATTGATCAGCTTTTAGATTTAGGCGTATCGCATTCATGCCACAACCAATATCTACGCCAACTGCGGCAGGGATAATGGCATGTTTTGTCGGGATAACGCTGCCCACGGTCGCACCTTTACCGACATGTACATCAGGCATCACTGCAATATGTGAATAAACAAATTGAAGTTGTGCCATTTTCTTAAGTTGTTCAATGCTTTCCTGATCAATATCGCGAGTGAATATTTTCACTGGAACGCCATACCATATTGAGCATCTGCATTAAGTATTTTTTGTATGCCCATAAGATTCTCTCTTATTTTATTTGGTGTCCGAATAGGCATAAAAAAACCTAGCGAATGCTAGGTTTAAGTAGACATTCGGACAAGTGAAGTTGATTTGCCACTTGTCCGTGAGTCGACCGCGTGCCAAATCTTAGTAAGTTGTTCCTTGTAATGTTGGCATGCGTGTCGTCCTCCTAAAATAAATGTTGCCGTTAAAATATGAGCAAAGATTCTACTCATATTTAAATTTTGGTCAAGTCTTATGTGGTTTATTCACCTGGTTTAACATTCATATCTTGATAAGCAATGAGCTTAGATTTGTGTTTCCATTTATAACCTAACCAGATGACCAAGAATAAAGGAATGCTAATATAGGTTGAGATAAGCCCAATCCAATCGATTTTTCCGCCCATTAAAGCTTGATAGTTTTGACCAAGAATAATAATTGAACATAGAATGAATGCAAACCACGGTGCAAATGGGAAGAATTTGGCACGATACGCGAGATCTTCAAGACGGTAACCTTGTGCTAAATAGCCTTTACGGAAACGATAGTGTGAGATCGCAATGCCTAACCAAACGATAAAGCCACACATCCCCGACATATTGAGTAACCAGTTGAAAACCTCTTGTTCACCAATAAACGTGGTTAAAAAGCACAATGCAGCGACTGCCGTAGTTGCATAAAGGGCATTCATAGGTACGCCACGCGGGTCAAGTTTAGCAAACCATTTCGGTGCACGCCCTTGTTTAGCCATATCAAACAGCATGCGTGTCGATGAGTACATGCCTGAGTTACCCGCAGATAATATCGCAGTTAAAATAACCGCATTCATGACACTCGCCGCAAAAGCAAAACCTGCTTTTTCATACAATAAAGTGAATGGTGACAGCGCAATGTCTTTACTTTCCGCTGCGTGTAATAGCAGTGGGTTGTCATAACTAATCAATGTACCAATAATGAAAATACATAAGATATAGAACAACAGGATACGCCAGAAAATTTGTTTAATTGCAATCGGAATGGTTTTCTTCGGGTCTTTAGATTCGCCTGCTGCAACCCCAACCATTTCTGTGCCTTGGAATGAAAATCCTGCAATCATTGCCACGCCAATCATGGCTTGTAAACCGCCAACAAAAGGTGCATCTCCTTTAGTCCAATTGCTAAAAGCGGAAACATCTGGAGTGAGCATGACCTTAACAATCATGAAAATACCAATAATGATAAAGATCACAATCGCAACAACTTTAGTCATTGAGAACCAAAACTCACTTTCACCAAAGCCTTTTACCGTGAGTGCATTAATTCCAAATATCACCGCGAGGAAAATGGCACTCCAGTAAAATCCTGGAAGATCGGGAAACCAAAATTTCATGATGAACTGTACTGCAACCAGCTCAAATGCAACTGTAATTGCCCAGTTGTACCAATAGTTCCAACCTAACGCAAAGCCAAATCCACTTTCCACATAACGGCTACCGTAAGTGAAAAATGCTCCAGAAGTTGGTGTGTGTGTGGCAAGTTCACCCAAACTGGTCATTAAAAAATAAATCATTAAACCAATTAAGGCATATGCTAATAATGCGCCGCCTGGACCTGCACTGGCAATGGTTGAACCTGAAGCGAGAAATAAGCCTGTGCCTATAGAACCACCAATGGCGATCATATTGAGATGGCGGGCGCCAAGCTTACGCAGAAGCTGTTGGGGAGCAGATGTATCGCTCATAAAAAATCCTTAAACACTATAAGGGTCGGTTGACACTTTATAAATGAATTACGTTGTAGGCTGAAATATCAGCCGACCCTACTTGCACAGGCGAATAATACTTTGAAGCCTTGTTGATCTGCTTTCACCATACATTCTCCAAAGCTTTGTTCAATCAATGGAGGGTAATTTAAGAAACGATTCGCCACGATCCATAATTCACCTGAACGTTTCAAGTGCAATTTTGCTCGTCGACATAATGTTTCACTGGCATCGTAATCCGTATGAATCCCTTGATGAAAAGGTGGATTACTTACGATTGCATCTAAGTCTTTTGGCGCATCGGCAAAGCCTGTTACTGGCTGAAGATGTAAATGAGCCAAGTTCAGCCCATTACGTTGAAATGTCATCTCAGTCGACCGTAATGCAAATGCATCAACATCAAGCGCAAAAATATGTTGGTTTGGATGAAGCTTAGCTAAATACGCACTAATAATGCCTGCACCACAACCAAAGTCGGCAATCTTACCCGATTTTACCTGTGGAAGGTAAGGGACTAATACAGCCGTTCCAGTATCTAAATGATCTTGACTGAAAACCCCAGGTAGGGCACAGACCTCTAAACGATCTTCTCCCATATCCACAGTGTAGGTTTTTAACCAATGGTCAAGTGGTTTTAATTGTTCAGTTTTTTCAATTTGCATTTGCCATAATTGGCAATGTCTAGCACTATCGAGTTTGAGTGTTTTTCCATAACTTTGTAATTGTTTGGCTGCACGTTCGATGCCCCCTTTTTTTTCACCCACTAGAAAAATACGTTGCCCTTGATTTAAGTGGCTCACAACAACATGCAATAGATAGTTGAGGAGTTCCTTGGATTTCGGAACGAAAATGATGACTTGATCAACCGTAATCTGAGGAAATTCAGTTGAGAAATACGAGTTAATTTGATGACCAACAAAACTTTGATGATCTGCATAATTCCAAGTCCATATCGAAGTTTGGACTTGACTCGGCATATTTTTACTCAGTTGATCATTCGGGGCATTAATCAACAAGACATGCCCATTTAAATAATCTTGTTGACGTAAGACAACTTCGCTACGTGGATCCATATTGATCTCTCATCAAAACAAAACCCAGTGGTCAAACTGGGTGTTTGCTATGGTTGGATGATTATTTGTGAGTTTCAGGTAAAACAAGATTTAAAACCAAAGCAGCAATACCGCCAGTTGCAACGCCTGAACTAAAAATATTTTTAAATAATTCAGGAAGGTGTTCTAGAATCTGCGGGACTTGAGCAACGCCTAAGCCAAGTGCCAGTGAGATCGCAATGATCAACAAAGCGCGGCGATCTAAGTGAATTCCTGACAAGATATTAATTCCAGAGGCCGCTACAGCGCCAAACATCACCATCACTGCACCGCCTAAGACAGCTTGAGGAACGGCTTGTATTACGGCCGCAACGGCAGGGAATAAGCCTAATAGGATCAGTAAGATTGCAATCCAGATGCCGACATAACGACTTGCTACGCCAGTGAGTTGAATAACGCCATTGTTTTGGGCAAAAACAGAACTAGGGAAGGTATTAAAAATACCAGCCAAGAATGAGTTAGCACCGTTCACCAATACGCCCCCTTTAATTCGTTGCATCCAAACAGGACCATCAACGGGTTGATTGGAAATTTTACTGGTCGCTGTTACATCGCCAATCGCTTCAAGCGATGTGACCAAATAAATAAATGCCATTGGAATAAATAAGCTCCATGAGAAGCTCAAACCAAAATGCATTGGGGTCGGAATTTGAATCAGAGGTGTTTCACCGAGGGCTGAAAAGTTTAAATGCCCCATAAATCCAGCAAGAATATAACCAATAATTAAGGCGATTAAAATTGCTGAACTTTTCACCCAAATAATGCGAATACGATTCAATAAAATAATGATGCCGAGTACGGTGCAAGACATGATTAGATTGTCCGCATTGGCAAAAGTATTGTCTTGCATGGCAGTATATCCACCGCCCATGCTAATCAGACCTTCTTTAATCAAGGTCAGACCAATTAACAGAACCACAATACCCGTAACCAAGGGCGTGATTAGCTTCTTTACCCAAGGTAAGATTCGAGAAACGCCCATTTCGATAAATGAACCTGCGATGACCACACCAAAAATTGCAGCCATTACTTGCTCAACCGGTGTACCTGCCGCGACCATCGCGCTACCAATACCAATGATTGGACCAATAAAATTAAAGCTTGTGCCCTGAACGATCAAAAGTCCTGCACCAAATGGTCCCACTTTTTTGCATTGTAAGAAGGTGGCAATCCCTGAGATAATCAAGGACATTGAAAGGATCATATTGGTATCTTCACGAGATACGCCTAAGGCTAAACAAATCAATAAGCCAGGGGTGACGATCGGTACCAGAATTGCTAAAAGGTGTTGTAAAGCGGCTAAAAATGCAACAAAAGGTTTCGGACGATCATTGAGTCCATAGACCAGATCTAACTGTTGCTGGGGTTGGGGATTCGACATGGGAGTATATAAAACAGGTAAGCATTAGTGGAATATTCTAATAGACTTAGCCTACTTTACCAACGATTCTGTAACGTTTCGTCAGAAAAAAAGTCGCATGTCAATAAACTGTCACTACTAAAGCGTAGTATTTTTCTGTATAATTTGCCCTCAAATTTTAAGCGTTTCGAATTCTATGTCTGATATTAAGAATCTCCGCAATATCGCAATTATTGCGCACGTCGACCACGGTAAAACCACGCTTGTCGATAAATTACTTCAACAATCTGGTGCACTCGGCGAACGCGCGGGTGAGATTGAGCGTGTCATGGACTCGAATGCGCTTGAAAGTGAACGTGGTATTACCATTCTTGCTAAAAACACTGCGATCAAATGGTTAGATAAGCGTACTGATACGGAATACCGTATCAACATCGTGGATACCCCGGGACACGCAGACTTCGGTGGCGAAGTTGAACGTGTAATGTCGATGGTTGACTGTGTATTGCTTCTTGTTGACTCTCAAGAAGGTCCAATGCCACAAACTCGCTTCGTAACACAAAAAGCATTTGCTCGTGGTTTGAAGCCAATCGTGATTATTAACAAAGTTGACAAGCCAAGCGCTCGTTGTGACTGGGTTATTGATCAAGTATTCGACTTATTTGATAACTTAGGTGCATCTGATGAGCAATTGGACTTCCCAGTTGTTTATGCTTCTGGTCTTCGTGGTGTGGCCGGTCCATCACCAGAAGAATTAGCGGATGATATGACACCGTTGTTTGAAACGATTGTTGATATCGTAGAACCACCAGCAGTTGATGTTGATGGTCCGTTCCAAATGCAGATTTCTTCACTTGACTATAACAGCTTCGTTGGTGTTATCGGTGTTGGTCGTATTCAACGTGGTTCTGTAAAATTGAACACTCAAGTAACCGTAATTGATAAAGAAGGTAAGACACGTAATGGTCGTATCTTAAAAATCATGGGTTATCACGGTTTAGAGCGCGTTGATGTTGAATCTGCTTCTGCTGGTGATATCGTTTGTATCACAGGTATTGATGCATTAAATATTTCTGACACGATTTGTGATCCGAAAAATGTTGAAGCATTACCTGCATTGTCTGTAGATGAACCTACAGTTTCGATGACATTCCAAGTGAACAATTCACCGTTCGCTGGTAAAGAAGGTAAATTCGTTACTTCACGTAACATTCGTGAACGTCTTGATCGTGAATTGATCCACAACGTTGCATTACGTGTTGAAGATACTGATAGTCCAGACCGTTTTAAAGTTTCTGGTCGTGGTGAACTTCACCTTTCAGTATTGATTGAAAACATGCGTCGTGAAGGCTTTGAAATGGGCGTATCACGTCCACAAGTGATCATGAAAGAAATCGATGGCGAAAAACAAGAGCCATACGAAAACGTAACTTTTGACGTTGAAGAACAGCATCAAGGTTCTGTAATGGAGCAAATGGGCTTCCGTAAAGGCGAAATGACCAATATGGAAGTTGACGGTAAAGGTCGTATCCGTATTGAAGCAACTGTACCTTCACGTGGTTTGATTGGTTTCCGTTCTGAATTCTTAACTATGACTTCTGGTACAGGGATCATGACATCAAGCTTCTCGCATTACGGTCCAGCAAAAGCAGGTACTGTTGCGAAACGTCAAAATGGTGTGTTGATTTCTATGGTTCAAGGTACTTGCTTGGGCTATGCATTATTCACACTTCAAGACCGTGGTCGTTTATTCGCTAAGCCACAGCTTGAAGTATATGAAGGCATGATCATCGGTATTAACTCGCGTTCAGATGACATGGTTGTTAACCCAACCAAAGCGAAGCAGTTAACCAACGTTCGTGCTTCAGGTACTGATGAAGCACTGACTTTAACACCTGCATTGGAATACACGCTAGAACAAGCGCTTGAATTCATTGAAGATGATGAGTTGGTTGAAGTAACACCAAAATCAATTCGTATTCGTAAGCGTTACTTGACTGAAAATGAACGTAAACGTAACCGTGATAAATAATTTTTCTTAAGTGAAAAGTGAAAAGCCGCCAAATTGATTTGGCGGTTTTTTTATTGCATCATGAAAAGAGTGATTACATGCTTAAGTTCATATTTTTACTAAAATAAAATATGTTGTTAAAGTGTGAAATAACTTTCTTTTTTTGATAAAAATATTAAATTATCAACATTATGCTAACGATTTACACCTGTGTATTAAACAATCCCAAAACAGGCTGTATTCATTTTAATTCTGGAGCGTTATAGATGAGTATTATTCAAGAATTTAAAGAGTTTGCTGTCAAAGGCAATGTCATGGATCTCGCGATTGGTGTGATCATTGGTGGTGCTTTTGGCAAGATTATTGATTCTATGGTCAAAGATCTTCTGATGCCAATTATTTCATGGATTTTGGGTGGTGATGTAGATTACACCAATTGGTTTGTGGTGTTGGGAGATAATCCGAATAGTATTAGCAATCTTGCAGCAGCCCAAGAAGCTGGGTTAAATGTGTTTGCGTATGGTAATTTCATTACCGTGTTGATTAATTTCTTATTATTGGCATGGGTGGTGTTCTTGTTAGTGAAAGTGATGAATCGTCTGCGTAAACAAGAAGAAGCAGCGCCAGCAGAACCTGCACCAACGCCAGAAGATGTTCAATTGCTTCGTGAAATTCGTGATGAGTTGAAAAAACAAGGATAATATCCGTAATAAAAAAACGGCATCAGGGGATGCCGTTTTTTATTGCCAATCAATTGGTCGCAGTAGCACATCCATTTTTTTTAATGCCTATGCTTACATAGAAAAATCCTGAATTTCATTCTAAGATACATCCGAATATTAAAGGGGGAGTGGAGAAATGAATCGTCTCTTTGTTTATGGAACCTTGTGTCCAAATCGAGAAAATGCCCATATTTTGGGGGCGATCGAAGGGGATTGGCAGCAAGCACGTGTGCATGGAACTGTTTACGTTTTAGATTGGGGGCCTGATAAAGGGTTGCCAGCGATCGTTCTTAATTCACAAGACCCATTTGTTGAGGGATACTTATTCAGTTCCGAAAAATTAGATGAAAATTGGAAAATGTTAGATGATTTTGAAGGATTTCAATATCAACGCGTACAGACGGAGGTGATTCTCACTTCAGGTGAATGCATAGGTGCATGGACGTATGTGATGAAACCGAAACAAAACTAGTGTTTCTTATCTATTTAATATTTATTATTTTAATGAGCTTAAAATAAGGTTTAAGCTCATCTTGGATTATCTTAATCCATCCGAAACTTAATTTCTAACAAATGGAAACCGAATTGGCTTTTGATTGGGCCATGTAAAACGCGTTCTGCTGCACTAAAAACCAATTTATCTATCACAGGAACGAGTTGCCCTTTTTTGACTTCGCCGAGTTCACCACCGCGTTTGGCTGAATTACAGGTTGAATATTGCTTCGCAATTTTTGAAAAATCAGCACCAGAATGGATACGTTTTTTCAACTGTTCAGCCATGTCTTTATCTTTGACTAAGATATGTCGAACAATAGCAGTTTTCATGCGTTGTTCTCCTTTTTTAAAACTATGCTTTTTTCAATTTCAATGGTTGGCATTGTGGACAAAACACACTTGCTCGTTGACCAAGTTTCAGATTCTCTAATGTGGTCTCACAGTTGACACACATTTCACCAGCGCGACCATAAGCCAATAGGGTTTGTTGGAAATAACCATTTTCACCCATTGCATTGCTATAATCACGCAAAGTTGAACCACCTAAGTCGATTGCATGTTTCAAGATCCGTTTCACTTCAATCACTAGCTTTTCTACGTGTGCCTTCGTTAAGGTGCTAGCAGGTTGTGCTGGATGAACGCCAATGTTAAACAAGCTTTCGGTTGCATAAATATTGCCAACGCCAACCACCACATGATTATCCATTAAAGCAATTTTAATGCCGACATTCTTTTTTTGTAATTTTTCTAAAAGATACCTAGCGTTGAAATCCTCAGAGAGTGGCTCAGGTCCAAGAGTGTCAATCAGTTTGCTTTGGTTTGCCTGATCTAGCCAAAGAATACATCCAAAACGTCGAGGATCGTGATAGCGAAGTTGCTGATCTTCAAAGTCAATGATGAGGTGATCATGTTTTCTCAAAGCATCATTCGGTTCACATAAACGAAAACTTCCTGACATGCCGAGATGCCATAGCATTTGATCTTGTTCAAATTCAGCCAATATATATTTAGACCGACGTTTAAGAGCTGTTAAGCGTTGTCCCACTAACTTTTCAAGATTATCAGGAATGGGCCATCGGAGACTGGCATTCAATACCTTAACCGATTGAACACGTTGTGTGAGTAGCGGCAATAGACTGGTTTTCGTAGTTTCAACTTCAGGAAGTTCAGGCATAAAAAGCTCAAGTTGTTTCAACAACAATACAATGAGGGTAAATGTTTCACTTACAATTATGAGGGTATTTAACTTTATTTGCCAATGTCGATCAGTAACAAGATTGATGATTGTGGCTAAAGTTAATGATGTAAGACAAATATAAAATAATCAAATGCTTACTTTAAAAATCCTGTTTGAATTTTTGAGAAATAAGGAATCTTCATGCCTTCAATGAAAATTAACTTTTTATACGGTTGTGTCGTGTTATGTATGGGTTTAGGTAGTAGCTCAATCTGGGCTACTGAATCTAATTCAGAGCCTACAGTTCAGCTCCCAACGATTACTGTTGAAGCAACTCGTATGAATACTGACTATTTACATACACCAGCATCTGTTTTTCGGGTGGATACATCTGAGCAACAACAATCTGCTCAAGTTAATTTGACTGAATTGGTAAAAGGTGTACCGAGTCTACAATTGAATAATCGTGAAAACTATGCACAGGATTTACAGCTATCCATGCGAGGTTTTGGTGCGCGTTCTACTTTTGGGGTGCGAGGGATTCGTCTTTATGTTGATGGTATTCCTGCGACGATGCCGGATGGTCAAGGTCAAACTTCAAATATTGATTTGAGTAGTCTGAGTCATCTTGAAGTTCTAACAGGACCATTTTCTTCTCTCTATGGAAATTCTTCTGGTGGGACGTTGTTAACCACAACCAAAGAAGGTCAAGGCAAGGATTCAATTGAATTAAATTATACTGGTGGTAGTCACGATAAAAATCGTGCGGGTATCATTTTGCAAGGTGGCGCCAAAAATCAAAATGAACCCAGCTATATCATTAGTTCATCTTACTTTGATACAAATGGCTACCGACAACATAGTGATGCTGATAAAGTTCAAAATAATGCCAAGCTAACGTGGAATTTGGAAGATGGTTCCAAGGTGAACTGGATTACCAATTACGTCAAAATCAATGCAAATGATCCACAAGGTTTAACTCGCGAACAATGGCGTGAAAATCCACGACAACAGGTTCCTTTTCTCAAGCAGTTTGATGTGCGTAAGGATATAGAGCAGATTCAAACTGGAGTAACGTGGTCAAAACCAATTGATGAGCAAAATGAACTTTATATGATGGGATATTGGGGAAATCGCCAAGTCACGCAGTATCAATCCATTCCAAAATCTACTCAAGAAAATCTGAGACATGCAGGTGGTGTAATTGACTTTGAGCGTAACTATTATGGTGCTGACTTTCGTTGGACAGGCAAGGAGCTATTGCCAAATACTATAGTGAGTTTAGGTGTTGCGCTTGATGCAATGGACGAAGACCGTAAAGGATATGAGAATTTTAACTTAGTAAATGGTCAACCTTCTTATGGTGTTAAAGGCAAATTGCGCCGTGATGAAGATAACACCTTGTGGAATATTGACCCATATTTACAAGCTTCTTGGCAGTTCTTACCTACATGGAAGTTAGATACAGGTGTGCGTTATAGCAATGTACACTACAAATCCAAGGATCATTTCATTGTTGGAGTCAATGGGGATGATAGTGGCAAAACAGATTATTCTAAGTTACTTCCGTCGATTGCGTTAAGCTGGCAAGTCTTACCAGAGTTATTGACCTATGTGAGTTACGCTAAGGGTTTTGAAACGCCAACATTTACTGAAATGGCATATCGCCCTGATGGGTTAGGTGGATTTAATTTTGATTTAGAAGCATCAAGTAGTGATACCTATGAGTTTGGCTTAAAGTCACAAAATATGTTGGGTAATTTTACGTTGGCGGTATTTCAGACCAAGACTAAAGATGACATTGTTTCGGCTGGTGCAAAAGATGGACGCAATACTTTCCGCAACGCTGATAAAACTTTACGTGAAGGTGTAGAGTTAACATGGAACAAAGCGCTATGGCATGATTTGATTGCAAATGCTAGTTATGCATATTTAGATGCGACTTTTGAATCGGATGTGCCTGAGATTGGTTCAGTTTCCAAAATCGAATCTGGTAATCTGATTCCAGGGATCGCAAAACAACGAGCCTATGCTTCATTGGCATGGAAACCTAAAGCTGGATTATATGGCGGTGTAGATGCTCAATATAGTGACAAAATATATGTCAATGATATTAATACTGAGGTAGCACCAAGTTACACCACCATTTCTGCTTACACTGGCTATGTTTGGAATATGAATGACTGGCGTGTAAATACTTATGCACGTATCGATAATATGTTGGATAAAAATTATATTGGTTCAGTGATCGTAAATGATGGTAATGGGCGTTTCTTTGAACCAGCAGATGGGCGTAACTGGAGTGCGGGTTTTTCCGTAACTAAGCAATTCTAACCATATGAATCACCAAATACCTTATCTTGAAAGAATAGGTATTTGGTGAATTTTTACGATATTTATGGCTTTGCGCCAGATGCTTTAGCTTGCTTTTGTTGAGCTTCAATCTGTTCTACTTTGGCCAAGGATTCTTTAGCTTGAGGGATACCTTGTCTCGCCAGCTCGGTAAAAATCTTTTTCGCCTCAGGTAGATTTTGCTGAAGAATATCACCATTTGCGAGCATATTACCCAAAGCCATTAAAGACGGTGCGTAACCTTTTTCAGCAAGTGATTGGATAGATCTAATCGCTTGTTGACGCGTAACAGGATTCTTATTTTTAACCCCTTGTCCAAGATCATATATCGCTCTGATATGCATTGCAGGGTAATAATTCTTCTGAATTAATGGTCTGAGTTGGCGAATTGCAATTTGATCTGTCTCAGGTTTACCCTGAGCAAATAATAAAGTTGCGATTTCAACAATAGCTTCTTCGGACCCTTGTTTGGATGCTTTGTCGAGGTACTCTTTAAATTTTTGAGTGTCTTTGCTTAAACCTAAGTTACCTTGACGATAGGCTTGGGCAATCACGAAGCTTGCTTTCCCGAAACCTTTATTTGAAGCGTCTTGATAATATTGCAGTGCTTTCTTTTCATCTTTATTGGTTCCTTGACCATGTTGGGTCATGGAGCCAAGATTATAGATTGCTTGAGCATTTCCAGATTCTGCAAGACGTTGCATTTCTGCAAATGCTGCTGGGTAATTTTTTGCCTCGTAGAGTTGAGTTGCTTTTGCAAATACATCGGGCTTATTGGTTGCTTTGTTGTCTGCTGCCAATGTTGAGTGGCTTGCAACGATCATTAGACTGGCAATGAGCAACTTTTTCATCTTTTTTTCCTTTCCTTCATTTCTGCTCAAATCCTTTGTAATCAGCAGAAAATAACTTAATCCCCACATCATAAAAGTTTCGCAGAGAATGTAAATAATGATTTTGTATGTATTGTGAGGAAGCCTGTTTTATAGATGAATTTGTTGTTTTAATAAGAAAATTTAAGTGTAATAAATAAAATTAACTCATGTGTTCATCGGATTCATTCGCCGTGATCACACATGAGTTGGTACGATTAATTTTTTGGAGAAGAACTTAGCTAGGTCGAGCGACATCACCATTCAAAGCTTCAGGTAAATCTAAAACCTTAACATCAAGTTCTTGTAAAGCTGTAGGTTTGGCAATCACCAGAGCGAGATAACCATTGTCAAAAGCAATACTATTGACTACCTCAACATCTTTGTTGAGCTGTGTTGCAGGGGCAGGTGTTGTCTCTTTACCTTGAATTAAATGTAACCAGTGTTTCGGTTTAGCTTTAAACCAAAGACGAGCCACAATTTCTTGCCCGAGATAACAGCCTTTATCAAAGTGCACGCCTTCCCGTTGATGTAGACGCAGTTCTTGAGGTTGAAATAGATGTTCAGTTGTTTGAGTAATCCATGCTTGTCCAGATTGAATTGCTTGAACTTGCCATGTATTGATGTCGGTTTCTGTAGTAGAAAAATCAGTTTGAATACCATTTATCGTTGGGAAAACTGAACTGATCTCTTCTAATTTCATTTTAGAAAATGCACCAAACTTACGAATATGTTTGGCAAACTCTTCTGCTTGATCCTGTGTAGTCACCAGCTCAAAGCTTTCTGAATTTATTTTTTTGATCCATAGACCAAAGTGGATACGGCCCTTTAAATCACAAATTGCAGTATAACGGCTTTCATTCTCAACCAATCGTTCAACATGAACAGTGACTTGACCTTGTAAGAATTTTTGTGCATCTACACCATTTAAGCTAAAAGCAGTAAAAGCAAGTTGGTTCATAGATCAATCCTAAAGCAGCATTCTGATCGTTAAAATAAGGGATATTATTTTGCGCCATTTTTCACAAAAAAGCAGCTTTTGAATGTTGATATTCGTGTTGAAATAAATAATTGATCACATCATTTTGGTAGAACGATTGTGATTGCAGGCTACATTTAGAGAATAATAGTGAGATTGGAGAATAAAAATGACAGGCACAGTGAAGCTACATCGTGTGTTTAGTGCACCAGCAGAACGAGTCTTTAAAGCCTTTCTAGATCCGGATGCATTGGTTAAATGGATGGCACCCCATGGGTTTACTGCTAAAGTTCACCATTTAGATCCGCAGAAAGGCGGGACATATAAGATATCATTTACAAATTTTTCAACGGGTCAGGTACACTCATTTGGTGGTACTTATCTTGAACTGGTTCCAAATGAACGACTCCGTTATATCGATAAATTTGATGATCCAAATTTAGTTGGAGACATTCAGGTCACGATTGAATTAAAGCCCGTCATGGTTGGCACTGAGGTTTATATTACCCAAGAGGGCTTACCTGATGTGATTCCTGTTGAGGCGTGTTATCTAGGTTGGCAAGAATCATTGTATCTATTAAGTTTATTGGTCCAAGCAGATATCCCTGACCAATAACAGACACTAACATTTATCATTTGATCACTGTAAAATTGAAAAGGAAGATTTAATTGTATTTGCAATCTAAAATACGGAGCTCAGATATCAAATTGATTCCAGAACGGTTTACATAGAAAAAAGAGTTAAGTGCAAAATTTTGAAAAATAAAGTCTATAGCTCATAATAGAGTTTTTGAGATTTTTTATGTCTTTTCCAAATTGCCCACAATGCCAATCAGAATATACTTATCAAGATGGCGACTTATTGATTTGCCCTGAGTGCTCACATGAGTGGAAAGAAGGAGAGAGTCAGGCTGCAGAATTAGAAGAAATGATTAAGGATGCAAATGGCAACCTTCTAGCTGATGGTGATAGTGTTACCGTAATTAAAGATTTGAAAATCAAGGGTTCATCTTCAGTTGTTAAAGTAGGAACAAAAGTTAAAAGTATTCGTTTAGTACCTGACGCAAGTGATGGTCATAACATTGACTGTAAAATTGATGGGGTTGGTGCAATGAAACTGAAATCTGAATTTGTGAAAAAAGTTTGATTTATTTGCGATCAGGTTATATGAGGGAGCAGTTAGAGCTCCCTTTTTACAATTATATCAATTACCAAAAAAGAACAAAAAACGATCTAATGCGCTTTTGTGCTGTTCTATATTGTTTGAACAATAAGATGAATCTAAATATTAGAAAAAGAGGTGTTTATGGCAGGGTGGTTTGAAGTGAGTCAAGCGAGCGATGGCCAATATCGTTTTGTTTTAAAAGCTGGTAATGGTGAAGTGATTTTAACGAGTGAGTTGTATAAAGCAAAAGCTTCAGCAATGAATGGCATTGCCTCGGTACAAAAGAATAGCCCAGATGATGCGCGTTATGAACGTTTAACCGCTAAAAATGATAAGCCTTATTTTAATCTTAAGGCAGCAAATCACCAGATTATTGGTACGAGTCAGATGTATGCGAGCGAACAGTCACGCGATAAAGGAATTGAATCGGTCAAACAGAATGGTTCATCAGAAACCATCAAGGATTCCACTGTTTAACGTTTAAATAAAAAGCCGTTTCAATGAAACGGCTTTTTTTACATCTTGAATTAAAGTCAGATTAGCGAACAAGTTTTGCGAATAACTCTTCTTTATTGAGATTACTTGCTTCTGCATCACGACGACCTTTGTACTCAAAAGTACCAGCATCTAAGCCTTTTTCACCGATGACGATACGATGCGGGATACCCATCAACTCAAGATCAGAAAATTTAACGCCAGGACGCTCATTACGATCATCAAGTAACACATCGTAGCCTTGTGCTTGTAGATCAGCATACAGTGCTTCAGCCGCTTCTACGGTACGTGGTGATTTGTGCGCATTCATTGGAACAATAGCTACATCGAATGGCGCGATTGCTTGAGGCCAAATAATCCCTTTATCGTCGAAGTTTTGTTCAATTGCTGCTGCGACAACACGGGTCACACCAATACCATAACAGCCCATGGTCACTGTAAATGGTTTGCCATCTTCGCCAAGTACCTTACAGCCTAAAGCTTCTGAATATTTTGTACCGAGTTGGAAGATATGACCGACTTCGATACCGCGCTTAATTTGCAGAGTGCCTTTACCATCAGGAGAGGGATCTCCTTCAACCACATTACGAAGGTCGTAAACCTCTGTAAAGATTGCATCACGATCCCAGTTGACACCAGTCGCGTGTTTATCAACTTCATTTGCGCCAGCAATGAAGTCAGATAATACAGACGCAGCACGGTCTACGATGACAGTTAAGCCCTTTTCGACTAAACCTTGTGGACCACAGAAACCAGCTGTTAAACCGTGTTGTTGTAATTGTTCTTCAGTTGCAAAAGTTAAAGGTGCTGCAATCAAAGGATGTTTCTCTGCTTTGATTTCATTCAGCTCATGATCACCACGTATGAACAATGCCACGATTGGTGTATTGCCAGCTTCATCAGTAATTCCTTGTACAAGGAGTGCTTTTACAGATTGTTTAGCATCAGCATTCAGAAATTGGCAGACATCAGCAATGGTTTTTTGATTTGGCGTGTCGACTAAAGCAAGATTTTGGGTCGCAGCAGCGCGTTCACCGACTAAAACTGCTTCAGCCATTTCAACATTTGCAGCATAGTCTGACTCAGTCGAAAATGCGATATCATCTTCACCACTTGCTGCAAGCACATGAAATTCATGGGATGCTGAGCCGCCGATAGAACCTGTGTCTGCTTGTACAGGACGGAAGTCCAATCCGAGACGACTAAAGATACGACTGTAAGTGTCATACATCACATCATATGTTTCTTGCAATGATTCTTGATTTGCGTGGAAAGAGTAAGCGTCTTTCATAATGAATTCGCGAGAACGCATTACACCAAATCGTGGACGAATTTCATCACGGAATTTGGTCTGAATTTGATAAAAATTCAAAGGAAGTTGTTTATAACTCTTTAATTCATTACGCGCCAAATCTGTGATGACTTCTTCATGGGTAGGGCCAAGCACAAAATCGTTATTGTGACGATCTTTGAAACGAAGTAATTCAGGACCATATTGTTCAAAACGACCAGATTCTTCCCATAACGCTGCAGGTTGTGTCACAGGCATAAAAACTTCTAATGCACCCGAACGGTTCATTTCCTCGCGGACAATAGCATCAACTTTCTTTAAAACGCGTGTTCCCATGGGCAACCAAGAGTATAAGCCAGAAGCGAGTTTACGGATCATCCCCGCACGTAACATGAGCTGATGAGAAATAACCTCAGCATCATTTGGGGTTTCTCTTAACGTTGCAAATAAAAAGCGGCTTGCGCGCATGGAAACTGTCCTAAAGTTAAGTGTAATTAAAAATGGTGAGTGTAGGTCAATACAGCTCACCTACATTTGAACTGACGGGCATTATGACATGAATCAAGGGATTTGGCGCAGTAAAAAGTCATATCTGATTTCTAAATGAAGGTGCGATCTAACAAAATCCTTGTTATTTAAAGGACAATATAAGATTGGATTTATTGTGTGATTATTGATTTGACTCGAGTTTTTTGAGTCGATTAATGATGTCTGTATATTCGTGATCTGTTTTTTGATATGCATTTCGAAGACTTTCAACCGTTTTTTTCACACTTTCAATATTCTGCGTATTATTTGCTAGGTTGCTCTTGAGTTGTGCTGGAACTGCTTGCCCTTTGCGATGATATTCCATTTCTTGGCGTTTAAATCGAATTTTATCGCTTTGTAATTGCTGGAGTTGTTCTTGCTGATAATTTAACTGTTTTTTTAAGTTTTCTAGGATCTGATTCCTTTTTGCCGTTGCAATTTGAGCACTACCATAAGCTCGTTTTAACCGTAAATCCTGTTCTCTTTGGCGAGCTAAAGCTTCTCTTTGTGCTGATTGTTGTGCGTCTACAGCTGCATTGTATGGTCGGTTACGCCTGATCACTTGCATATTTCGATCAAGTGCTTCGTATCCGTGACGAATATGATCTGGTGAAACAGATGTGCTGACATTGGCAACACCATTATTATCATAATAGCGGTACCAAACGGCTTTAGCTTGGTCTGTGGCAGCAAGGGTAGATGTGCAAATGAATATCAATAGGGAAAATGAGCAAATGTAAATGCAAGTCATCGTTTTAAGCTGGCTAACGCGGAAAGCGCACTTTAACGAACCAGTCATTACATCTCCCGTAAAAAAGTTAACTAAATCACTTATTTTTAAATAATAATCAATTGTATATTAGTGGTTATTTATACAATTAAAAATAGTTGGAATGCAAAAAAAATAGGAATTTAATTAAAAGTGTGAACTACTTACGGTTGTTCTAAGAAACTGATAGGTTGGTTCAAAAAACTTCATTGATAATGCAAGTAAAGATATGTTAAAAATATCAAACTGTATAAAACAAATTAAACCAACCACAATTTGTATTGAGTGAATGGGGCGGAACAATTAAATGGAAGATAAATTTCAAAATTTAAAGGTGATGGTGATTGACGATTCTAAAACGATTCGTCGTACAGCTGAGACCTTATTACAACGTGAAGGTTGTGAGGTAATTACTGCAGTTGACGGTTTTGAAGCATTATCAAAAATTGCTGAAGCAAATCCAGATATTGTTTTTGTGGATATTATGATGCCGCGTTTAGACGGTTATCAAACCTGTGCATTGATCAAGAATTCATTAAATTATCAAAATATTCCAGTCATCATGCTTTCAAGCAAAGACGGTTTATTTGATCAAGCAAAAGGGCGTGTTGTGGGGTCTGATGAATATTTAACTAAGCCGTTTAGTAAGGATGAGCTGTTGAGTGCGATCCGTAACCATGTCAGCGCATAAAATTTAAAAATTGAGGAAAAAATGGCTCGTATTCTTATTGTAGATGATTCACCTACTGAAACATTTCGCTTTAGAGAAATTTTAACTAAACACGGTTATGAAGTTTTAGAAGCAACTAATGGTGCCGATGGGGTAACGATGGCACAAGCTGAATTGCCTGATTTAGTGCTTATGGATGTTGTCATGCCTGGCATGAATGGCTTCCAAGCAACACGTCAGATCAGTAAAGCGAAAGATACACAACATATTCCTGTTGTGATTGTCAGCACTAAAGACCAAGCGACGGATCGTGTATGGGGTAAGCGTCAAGGGGCAAGTGATTATTTGACCAAGCCAGTAGATGAGCAACAGCTTATTGATGTGATTAAACAGCTATTAAGTTAATTGGTTCGCTCACTATGAGCCTCTCATGACGTAATAACGGGATAGAGTATGGCAGCAAACGGATTTATCGAGTTGCTTCGTTTATCCAAGCGAGGCAACAAACAATATACTGCAACTCAAAATGAAGTCAGCCGTTGGTCTGGTATTGCATTTGAGATGTTAGGGCAATATTTTGTTGCACCATTGGGGGAAATTTCAGAGGTGATTTATCCTCCGAAATACACACCTGTACCGAATACTCAGGCATGGGTGCGCGGTTTGGCAAATATCCGCGGAAGATTGCTTTCAGTGACTGATTTATCACATTTTATCTCAGATCAACGAAGTCAATTTTCTCCGACACAAAAAGTAATTTGTATTAGCCATCAAGATCATTATGTGGGGTTGGTCGTTGATCAGGTCTTGGGAATTCAACAATTCAATAAAAAGAGTTTTTTTTCTCAAAGTAATGAGCTAGACAGTAAATTAAAAGACTATTGTCAGGGGTATTTCCACCAACATAATCAACAATGGCATGTGTTCTTACTGAGTCGATTGCTAAAAAATCCTCAGTACATGAACGCATCAATAAAGTTTATAAACTAATTTAATACGCGACGGAAGATAAGCGCGTATTCAGGGGAGAAGCTGGAATGGGCTTTAAACTTAAAAAGAAGAATGGTAGTGACGGTGCAGGATCGAAAAAGGGCGGGGCTTTTCTAGGAAAAATTCGAACGCAACTTGATCAATTTTCTCGTTTATTCGGTGAAACTGAAAAGTCTAAGCCGATTATCTATCGTGCCTTAATTGCTTTGGTCCTTGCAGTTATCCTCTTAATTTATTTGTTCGTGAGTTTGCCACGTTCTAACCAATTAACGCGTAGCTTAGGTGAGTTGCGTTTGCTTTCGCAGATGATTTCACGCCAAGCAACTGAAGCCACTGCTTCAGGTACATCTGAGACGATGAATAACTTGGTTGCTTCTGAAAAGCGATTTGCAGAAAATCTGGAAGTTGTTGAAGATGTATATGGTAAAAGCTCAGATGAATATAAAAAGGTCAATGAGTTGTGGACCAACGTATCTAAAAACATCGACTTAATTGCATCTCAACAAGCGATCATTAATCAGCTTTATGACACTAACATTTCGATTAGTGAAACGATTCCTGAGATTCAAGCTGAATATAACTTGATGGTTGACCAAATGGTTCGTGAGAACATGCCAAGTAGTCAGGTAATCATTACCAAGAACCAAGTGTTTATTGCAGAGCGTATCTTGCGTTCGATCAACTCGGTATTGGTCGGTACGGACAACTCTAATGCATCAGCGAATGACTTCGGTGCGGATATTGACACCTTTGGTATTTACTTAAATGCTCAATTGAATGGTAGTTCAGAACTTGGTGTAGATCGTATTAGTTCACCTGATCTGCGCGAGTCTGTTGATAGTATTAAATCTGATTATGATGCAGTTTTGAAATTGGCGGCTGAAACGGTTCTAAAAAATGCCAACCATATTGTCCATGTACGTCAAGCATCTTCTGAAATTTTTACTCAATCTGATGCCTTGTTGACTTCGTTGAATGCTTTGTCAGATAAAGCAGAAGGCGGTTGGGATAACATTTTTGCGGGTATTGTGCTGATTCTATCTTTAGCGGCGTTGGTATTCTTTGTATTAAAGCTCTTAATGTTACGTAGCAATACAGATAAAGAGCGTGTGACACGTTTACAAGATGAATATGATCGTAACCAAAACGCGATTTTACGTTTACTTGATGAGATTGCTGACTTAGCTGATGGTGATTTACGTTCATACGCGACCGTATCGGAAGACTTCACTGGTGCAATCGCTGACTCGATTAACTTTGCGATTGATCAATTACGCGATCTTGTTTCTCGAATCACCGATACATCTCAAGAAGTTGCACGTTATACTCAAGATACGCAAAGCATTACCAATCAATTGGCGGAAGCTTCTGAGCATCAGGCTCAAGAGATTGCTGGTGCTTCAGCTGCAATGAATGAGATGGCATTGTCAATTGACCAAGTATCTGCGAATGCATCTGAATCAGCAGAAGTAGCAAAACGTTCGGTACAAATTGCAACCAATGGTGCGCAAGTGGTAAACCGTTCGATTGAGGGGATGGATCACATCCGTGAACAAATTCAAGAAACATCTAAACGTATTAAGCGTTTAGGTGAATCATCTCAAGAGATTGGTAACATTGTCTCATTGATTAACGATATTGCCGACCAAACCAACATCTTGGCATTGAACGCTGCGATTCAAGCATCGATGGCAGGTGAGGCAGGACGTGGTTTCGCTGTCGTAGCGGATGAGGTTCAACGTCTTGCAGAACGTTCTGCATCAGCAACCAAACAGATTGAAAGCTTAGTAAAAACCATTCAAACAGATACCAATGAAGCTGTTATTTCGATGGAGCAAACAACATCTGAGGTTGTACGTGGTGCTAACTTAGCAAAAGATGCTGGTATTGCACTTGATGAAATTCAAACGGTATCGGGCGATTTGGCAAAACTGATTGCAAGCATTTCGGACGCAGCAAAACTTCAATCTGCTTCAGCAAGTCATATTGCGACGACGATGAATGTTGTACAGGAAATTACGTCGCAAACAACAACAGCAACGTTTGATACAGCACGTTCGGTTTCAGAGTTGGCGAATATGGCTGAATCATTACGTGAATCGGTGACTGACTTTAAGTTACCAGAATAAGCAGCAGGATTGGAAAGACAGATGGGGGTGTCTGTCTTTCCATTTTTAGAGATGTAGGATATCTCTACAAGGTGATGGCGAAATGGAACGACATCTTGTGTGATTGATACTCGTATTTTTTACCCACAATTGGTGGATAAAAACGAAAGAAGCCGCTATGAAAGAAATATTAAAAACGTTAGTTGAAACGATGACGCTTCCTGAAGATAGTTATCTTGAACAAGATGCAGAAATTCTTGAAATTTTTATTGAAGAATTAGATGAAATCTTTGTCGAGTTAGACCCATTATTGGTTCAATGGATTGAACAGCCGAATCTACAGAATGTGTTGACTGATATTCGTCGTCATTTCCATACGCTCAAAGGTTCTGGTCGCATGGTCGGTGCGAAATCTTCAGGAGAACTAGGCTGGACGGTGGAAGATACGTTAAATCGTGTCTTAGCTGGAACGATTCCGCTTACGACAGAAATTCAACGTTATGTACAAGCGATTTTTAATATTTATCGCTTTAAGTTAATTCACGATTTCAAAGCGGTTCGAGCACATCTGATCGACTTACGACCATTGGTGCTATTAGGACAACAATTACAACAACAGAGTGTTGAACCAGCGCTTTCTGACTTATTAATGCTTGCTGATCATTTGGTAAGTGAGGACATAAGTACGGGATTAGAATTAGTTGAAGAAACACTATTTGTTGATCACTTAACTCAAACTGAGCAATCGGCATTAGATAATGCAGATAAAGTGCTAGCTGAAGATGAGCTACTTGCTAAAGAAACTTTGGCTATTTTCTTGGAGGAAGCTGAGGAGCACTTGGCGACAATTGATCAATTCTTACAAAATGATCATCCGACGAATGAGCATTACAACCATTTAATCAGAGCCTTACATACGCTTCGTGGTAGTTCGGCAATGGCGCACATTGATCAAATTTTTGATGCTAGTTCAAAAGTAGAAAATTTATTTAAAACGCTATTGCATGATGAATTGGATTCGAACTCAAATGAAACAGCCTTGCTAACGCATTATGCTCAATTTGTGCGTGATTATTTATATAGTTTGAGACAGTTAGAGACAGCGCAAAGAACAGACGAAATTCATGCAACTTTCAATACTGCTTGGGATAGCTATGATTTCCAACTTGAAGATTCTCATGGAGAAAATCTAAGACCGCAAGGCTTAGTTTCACAGCTCTTGGAGCTCAATATTCAAGATCTGTTAGATGTGGAATCTGATTTTGATCAGCGTGCAAGGACTGAGTTCCCACAATATATTCAGCAACTCAGCCAGCAAGCTGAAATTTTGCTACAGCATACACATCATCATGCAACGATTGGCATGTATCAATACACAAGCCTCTTAAGATCGAGTTATCAGGACTTAATTTATAAGCCAAGTTTACTTAATCTTGAATATGGATTTGAGTTGTATGATCAAGTTCATCAACAGTTTATTCAGTTATTTGATACATTGGCTGCTGGACAACGAGTTACGCTGACGAAAGAACATGAGCAGATGCTCAATGAGTTAAGTACATTCACTCAACAGAATATCGAGTTATTAGAAGCGGAATTGATTGAAACAAATCTTGATCAAGCTGCTCCATTGAGTGAAGCAGAAGTTGTGCAGGATTCAATTGTTGATACAAGTGATTTAGCCGCTCGGTTTGCATTAGACAAACAACAACTGTCTACGAGTGAATCAAATCGTGATTTTGATCCAGACTTATTGGACATTTTCCTTGAAGAGGCTGATGAACTTTTAGTTGGTATCGATGAGGATCTCAATACTTGGGTTGCTGATCTACAAAATGTGAATGCACTTAAAAACTTGATGCGATATTTACACACCTTAAAAGGTGGCTCAAATATGATTCATGCGCGTCATATAGGTTTGATTGCGCATGAGTTAGAAACAATTTATGAAAAGCTGATTAACCAACAGATTCAAGCGACGCCATCACTTATTTCTGTGATTCGCTCAGTACAGGACGATATTGCGGATCGAATTCAAACGATTCGTGACCAGCAAGTGGATTATCCATCTACGCATGTCTTAGACGTGTTGACTAATTTGATGAAATCAACTGCAACGACAGCTATTCAGATTGATAAATTTGTTGTGTCAGAAGATGAAGATATTGAAAAAGCAGTAGATTTAGATGGCACAACTGAAATAGAAATATCGACTCATTCAGATGTTGCAGAGCCATCGGTTGATGTTACTAGTTTCGCTGCTCAATTGGCTTTGGATAAACAACAATTACAATCAGAGCAATCTAATCGAGACTTTGATCCTGACCTCTTAGATATCTTCCTTGAGGAAGCTGATGAGCTGATGGTGGGTATTGATGCTGATCTTAATACATGGACGACAGATCGTCATAATGTAAATGCTTTAAAGAATTTGATGCGATATTTGCACACCTTAAAAGGTGGTTCAAATATGATTCAAGCGCGTCACATTGGTCTGATTGCGCATGAATTAGAAACGATTTATGAGAAATTGATCAATCAACAAATTCAAGCATCGCCTCAGTTAGTTGCAATTATTCGTCTCGTTCAAGATGATATTGCAGATCGCATTCAAACGATCCGTGATCAACAAACAGATTATCCTTCAACACATGTGATTCAGTTGTTACAACATGCTGATCAAGATATCGATGTTGAGCGCTATGCGACTGAAACTGAGATTGAGCAAACCTCAGCTGAACTTGTAAATGCCGATTTAGAGGTCGTTGCCGCATCTATTGATAATGTTGAATCAGAGAGTACATCGGCTGAAACGCAACTCGATTTTGTAGAGACAGAATCATTGCTTCAAATAGCTGAAGCAGATTCGGATAAAGATGATGTTACATCGAGTCTGATGCAGGATGTTGTGCAGGATGACACCGAAGAAGATGATGTTCGCTCTTTAGTAGAACAAACATTCCTCGAAGAAGCAGAAGAGTTACTCGGCCAAGCTCAACATCTATTAAAACAGTGGTTTGAACAACGCGGTAATCGCAGTTTGTTATTACAGCTTCAACGTAATGCACACAGTCTTAAAGGCGGTGCACGTATGGCTGAAATGGATGCAATCGCAATTATTGCCTACCATCTCGAAAATGCATTTGAGCAGTTTGGTTTACATCATTTTAGTTCAAACGTTTACGATAATTTATTGAATACTGCATTAGCATGGCTCAATGATGCAATCTTTAAACGTCAATATGCCAATTTCGATGGCTTAAAACAAAGTCTTGAAAATATGGAGTTTGTCGATGTAGCTGCGCAACTGCCGCAAAAACTTTCTGCACGCGATATATTTACTCCAGAATACACAATGGAGTTTGTGCAAGGGGATGGCACCGAACCACCATCGATGCTGGGTGAGTGGGAAAGCACTGAACGTATTGAACAGAACAATGAAATGATTCGTGTTTCAGCTGAAGTCATTGAGAAGATGATTGATTTATCAGGTGAGAATGCGATTAACCGTTCACGTATTGAAATGGATTTAGGTCAACTCGGTGGTACGTTGACGGAAATGGAGTTGGCGATCAAGCGTTTAGCAGACCAGCTACGACGAATGGAAGGGGAATTAGAAAGTCAGATTATTGCCCGTCATGGTGGTGAAGATGCACGCTATGCAGACTTTGATCCGCTCGAAATGGATCAATATTCTTCTTTAAATCAGTTATCAAAATCTCTCGCAGAGTCTGCATCAGATTTGGTTGACTTTAAGACAACGCTTTCAGAGAAGATCCGTGATACAGAGGGATTATTATTACAACAATCTCGTATTCAGGCAGAAATCCAAGAAAGTCTAATGCGTACACGATTGGTACCATTCTCGCGTTTATTACCTCGGTTACAACGTATTGTTCGTCAAACAGCCTCGACCCTTAATCGTCCAACTGAGTTGGTCGTGAATAATACAGAAGGTGAGTTAGATCGTAGTATCTTGGAGCGCTTAGTTGCACCATTTGAGCATATGCTCCGTAATGCGATTGACCATGGTATTGAAGACCGTGAACAACGTTTACAAGCAAAGAAACCAGAAACTGGACATATTGTTTTAAACATCGGTCGTCAAGGTACAGATGTTGTTGTCACTTTCAGTGATGATGGTAAAGGGATCGATGTCAATCGTATTAAAGAAAAAGCGATTCAAACTGGATTGATGACCAAAGATCAGAAACTTGATCAAGATGAGATTCTTCAGTTTATCTTCCATCCTGGTTTTAGTACCGCAGCACAAGTCACACAAATTTCTGGACGTGGTGTCGGGCTAGATGTGGTGCAAAGTGATATTAAAGCTTTAGGTGGACATGTCAGTGTGGGTTCTATTTTAGGTAAGGGAACCACATTTACGATTCGTGTACCGACTACTGTAGCAGTAAGTGATGCTTTGATGGTAAAAGCAGGCGATCAACAGTTTGCATTCCCATTGGCACAGATTGATCGTATTGTTCGTATCTCACCAATGGCTTTAGAACAATACTTTGAAAGCCAAGATGATTACTTCAAAATTGATCAAGAAGATTATCGTTTACGCTATTTATCAGAGTTTGTTGCTGGACAGCCTATTCCTCGTTTAACTGGTATTGTTCATTCTTTACCTGTGTTGTTGATTAAAGGTGCTCAAGGTCAGATGACTGCATTATTGGTTGACCAGTTAATCGGCTCTCGTGGTCAAATTGTTGTTAAACCAGTTGGTCAACAATTCTCAAGCATTGGTGTTATTGCTGGTGCAACGATCTTGGGTGATGGTCAGGTTTGTTTGATTTTAGATGGTCAAAATTTAGCGCGCCAAGCCCAGTCAACTGCACGAAGTAAGCACGCAGATGAAACCTATACGAAGCAGCGTTACGATGAGCGCCGTCTCATCATGATTGTCGATGACTCGGTGACAGTTCGTAAAGTAACGTCGCGCTTGTTAGAGCGCCAAGGTTATGATGTGGTGACTGCAAAGGATGGTGTCGATGCAATGGAGCAGCTTGAAACAGTGAAGCCTGATTTAATGTTGCTGGATATTGAAATGCCGCGAATGGATGGTTTTGAAGTAACGAATCTAGTACGACATCATGAAATCCACCGTGATTTACCAATCATTATGATTACATCTCGTACGGGTGAGAAGCATCGTGAACGTGCGTTATCCTTAGGCGTGAGTCAATATATGGGTAAACCATTCCAAGAGGAAACGCTCTTAGAAAATATTGAAAGCTTACTTGCTGTGCGTTGATTAAGGTGAAAAAAGAATGGTAAAGAAAAGCACTAACACCGCATTAGGACAGATTGATCAACAAGAGTTGCAGCATCTTATTACAGTTTCGACTGGATTTATTGATGCTTATATTATTGAGTGTCATCAGAAAGTTCCGATGCTTCTACCGCAAAATATTGTTTTATCCGCAATGGATACGCCTACCAATGTGGAACATATTGAGTGGCATGATTTAAAGTTACCCGTACTGGCTTTGCATGACCCAATGCAAAAACAGGGGGTTGCGTTGGTTGTGGAAGGTGAGGACGTTTCACAGCGTTTTGCACTCATTTGTAATGAAATGCCTGAATCAATTCGTTTACGTATTTCTGAGATCGTGGATGAAGATGGAGACGTTGAGGATCCGAAGGTTTTTAAGTACGTGAAAATGGGGGAGAAAAGATATTTTGTCCCTAACTTACAAAATATAGAAACCCAATTGGGCTTATAAAATAAAAGGAACTCTATTTTGAGTTCCTTTTATTTTTAAATCATGATTTTAGGTAAGCAGTTGCACTAAAATTTGTTCATAAATCTCAGCTAATGGTTCTAGGTCATCGACATTAACATGTTCATTAATTTGATGAATTGTTGCATTTAAAACCCCAAGTTCTAAAACTTGTGCGCCTGTTGGAGCGATAAAGCGACCATCGGACGTGCCGCCACTGGTTGAAAGTACTGTTTCTACACCAGTCACACCCTTAATTGCAGTTTTTGCAGCATTTACTAATTCACCGACGGGTGTTAGGAATGGCAAGCCTGAAAATGTCCAGCTAATATCGTAATTTAACTTATGTTTATCTAGTATTTCCAAAACACGCTGTTGAAGGATTTCTGCGGTAACTTCAGTCGAATAGCGAAAATTAAATGTCACTTTTAGGTGACCAGGAATGACATTGGTCGCACCCGTACCTGCTTGAATATTCGAGATCTGGAATGAGGTGGCTGGAAAATATTCATTACCATTGTCCCATACAGTTTCACATAACTCATTCAAAGCTTTAGAAGCAAGATGAATCGGATTTTCTGCAAGATGAGGGTAAGCAACGTGACCTTGTTTTCCATTTACAGTCAATACTGCATTTAAAGAGCCTCGACGACCATTTTTTACGATATCGCCGAGTTGATTAGTGCTTGATGGCTCTCCAACTAAGCACCAAGTCATTTTTTCATTACGTGCTTCTAAAGTTTCAACTACTTTGACCGTACCATTAATCGATGGGCCTTCTTCATCTGATGTAATTAAAAAAGCAATTGAGCCTTTGTGATCTGGATGTTTTGCGACGAAACGCTCTGAAGCAACAACCATTGCAGCTAAAGCGGTCTTCATATCCGCCGAGCCACGACCATATAATTTTCCATCACGAATGGTGGGTTGGAACGGATCTGAGTTCCATGCATCTAGGTGTCCAGTTGGAACCACATCAGTATGACCAGCAAAACAGAAAACTGGATTTTCTGTACCACGACGAGCCCATAAGTTATCGACATCCTCAAATCGGAGCTTTTCGATATTAAAACCAATTTTTGCTAAACGATCAGCCATGATGTTTTGACAATCATGGTCTACTGGCGTTACAGAAGGTTGGCGGAGGAGTTGTAAACTAAGTTCAAGCGTATCGGAGTGGTTCATGCGAGATGGTGCTAAATCTGGTGAAATCTGAACCGATATAATAGGGGAATATTGCCAAGAAAGGTATGTCAAAATAAACCTTATCTACGTGTAGATAAGGTCTTGTGGGGGATTGTTCGGTAAAATTACATTTTATTTTGTGTCTTTTCAGCCGTTTGAGTAACCTTATCACCAGCTTTTGACACATCTTGGCCAAAACCTTTAAATGTATTACAGCCTGTTAAAACAAAAGCAGTCATGATTGATGCAACTAAAACTTTTTTCATCATATTCTCCGTTTCAATTTAATTTTGATGTATTTAAGAGGCTAAGAAAATTAGAAGAAAATGAACATAATGGTTTGATTATAGATGTGTTATGAAATGTTACTTGGGTAAGTTAAGTTTGATTAAATAATAATGCAGGTTGGCGGAACATATAAAATGCCGGATTAGATTCAGTTGTATGATATAAACCGTCGGTCCACCATATTGCATTGGATGAAGTGGCTATTTGATTCGGGCAAAGCCATTCATGGCGTTGAAGTCGATAGTATCTTTGCTGAGGGATACTCGTTCCCCATGTTCCTAATTGACGAGATGTATTTATCCACATCGGTAAGCATTGATTGTTTTTCTGTTGATGGGGAAGATAAAGTTGGCCTTTCATGACCGCAAATTTTCGTTGGATGTTATAGCCATTTGCTTCTGAAAATTGAAATTGGCGATCAGTAAAATGCTTTAGTTTACGATGTAATGTATCTTCTCGATTGAGTCCATACCAGTGCGCTAGATTTAAATGACCCTCGCCAAGATAATATTTTAAAGCAACCTCCCAATGCTCAACTTCTTGTGTCAGTTGATTAAGCACAAGAAAATCAATTTCGCCTAAAGTGATTGCACCAGCAATTTTTTGGATACTATGCCCGAACAGTTTATAAGGGTGGTATTCGTCATCGAGTAACCAAAACCAAAGTAAGTTCTCAAAACGTAAACCTAAGCGAGTACTTTTAAGTCGAGCTAAAAAGTCGTGTAAAGGTTGAGGTTGTTGATCGAGTTGATATAAACGTTTTTCGTAGTTTTGATACAGTATTTGCCAAGTCGCGTTATCGTGTAAGTCAAACTTGTTTTTTATCATTAGCTCGCTAGGGACGGCTGATAAAATATTTGGACTAGCGATAGCGAAGGCCAGTTGACGTACAATTGGGTTCTTAAATTTTAACCATGGTTCAAAAAAGCAAGGACGGTCAGCGACGCTAAACATGAAGGAACTCGATCATGGAAATAATAGGCTAAGTTTAAGAAACAAGAACAAAAACACTTTATACTAGCACGGTTGTTTTGACATGTTGGTGAATTGGTAAATGAAGATCCTATTCTGGCGCAGTTTAGTTATCCTTTTTGTGACATTAGGGATCATAGGGGCTATTTTGCCAGGCATGCCAACCACTGTTTTTCTCATTATCGCTGCTTGGGCGGCATCTAAAGGTTGGCCACAAATGGATGCGTGGTTACTCAATCATCCCAAATATGGTCCTACCTTGCGTAACTGGCGAGAAAATGGAACTGTGCCACGTAGAGCAAAGTGGCTTGCCAGCATTATGATGTTAATTAGCGGCATTTTGATGTTATTTACCAATGCACCTTTTTGGGTAAAGGTGTTTACCAATACAACCATGTTTATTGTTGCTGTTTGGCTGTGGTTCCGCCCAGAGCCTGAGCAGCGTTAAGAAAAGCAACGCTTTTTAGCTGCGCAAGACGAGCGGCTATGCAGCGAGTGGCGAGTTAAGAAAAGCAACGCTTTGTCCGAGTGCAAGACGAGCAGCTATGCTGTGAGTGGCGAGTTAAGAAAAGCAACGCTTTGTCCTGAGATGGAATTAAAGCTTTGTAATAAGACGAGCATCTGAAAATCAATAATCATCCTGTCTTATATCAAAACTACAGAAAAGCAGTTCTATTTATGTTGAAATAACACCATCTGATTAAAAATATAGAGACTGAACATGCCCTATGCGCTCGAACAGGCCGATATCTTAATTGACTTAGCACAACAAACTTTGTACTTGCCAAAACATAATAAATTTTATGTTATTTCCTCAGGAAAAAATGGTATTGGTGAGCAAGAAAATACAGGGAAGACACCAAGAGGGTGGCATCGTATTGCTCAGAAAATTGGTGATGATGCGCCTAAAAATTCGGTTTTTATTGCCCGACAAGCGACTGGTGAAATATACGATCAAGATCTTGCGCAACAATTTCCTGAACGAGACTGGATTCTTTCTCGGATTTTGTGGTTGGATGGGTTACAAGCTGGATTCAATCAAGGTGATGGATGTGATACATTCAAGCGATATATCTATATTCATGGAACACCAGAGACAGAACCTATGGGCATCCCAATGTCGCATGGCTGTATTCGAATGAAGAATGATGAGGTCATTGAGCTTTTTGAGCTGATTTCAGAGCAGGCATTGGTTTATATTTCGGAACATGCGCTGGATGAGTCGATGATAAAATCAGAAAGAAGTGTTTAAATAAAATACGAAAACATTGGAATTATCAAAGAATTACTTATTTTTTAATCACTCAGGTGGTTTTTTCGGAAAAGTATATGAAAAGCGTTTGACAGTCTGTAAAGATTCTCTATAATGCACCTCACAAACGATGAAGACGTTAAGGGCGCTTAGCTCAGTTGGTAGAGCGTCTGCCTTACAAGCAGAATGTCGGCGGTTCGATCCCGTCAGCGCCCACCAAGCCTTTATGTTAAAACTCAAGTGCAGCGGTAGTTCAGTTGGTTAGAATATCGGCCTGTCACGCCGAGGGTCGCGGGTTCGAGCCCCGTCCGCTGCGCCACTTAAGTTTTAATAGTCGTTTGCCATAATTGCAAAATTATCGTGCAGCGGTAGTTCAGTTGGTTAGAATATCGGCCTGTCACGCCGAGGGTCGCGGGTTCGAGCCCCGTCCGCTGCGCCACTTTAAGATTGCAAGAATGGATATACCTTAGGATACAAGACTACTCACTTTGTTTGTCTTGCGTCATAAAAATTGATAGTCAATCAATTTTTATTCCTCAGGGCGCTTAGCTCAGTTGGTAGAGCGTCTGCCTTACAAGCAGAATGTCGGCGGTTCGATCCCGTCAGCGCCCACCATAATTTGTGACATTTACTTCTTTATAGAAGTATCGTAGTGCAGCGGTAGTTCAGTTGGTTAGAATATCGGCCTGTCACGCCGAGGGTCGCGGGTTCGAGCCCCGTCCGCTGCGCCATTCTCTTGATTCTCTGTTCAAGAGGGTGTTAGTTTTAACAAGTATCTTTATACTTGATCTCTGATTCGAGATGCCATTAGAAAAATCAAAGATTTTTCTCTTGCGCTCAGACAAAGCTTCGCTTTGTTTATCCTCGCTCAGGGCGCTTAGCTCAGTTGGTAGAGCGTCTGCCTTACAAGCAGAATGTCGGCGGTTCGATCCCGTCAGCGCCCACCATATCTCCTTAGATACTCCTCCTCAGATCGTTGTAATCAATACTAAATTCTTTTATTATTAGCCTCAATAATGATTCTAATATTGAAGTAATATATGAGAAACCCTTATCAACGTAAGGCTGCGTCGAAATCTCAAACAACGACATCAAACACATCTTCTAAAGACGCTTATCGCCAGTTTATTGAAAATATTATTTTACAACGTCAAGTGATTGCCTTATATCACGATGGTTGGGCATTATGCTCAACGCCTTCTGGACAACATGCCTTAGCTGTTTGGCAAAATAAAAGTTTGGCTAAATTACTCATCAAAGACAATTGGGTGAAATACGATTTGCAAGAAGTTCCTTTGCTGGACTTTGTTGGAAAAATGATCCCTTTTCTAAGAGAAAATAATACAATTCTTTCTTTAGATTTAACCCCTGAAGGAAATAATTTACTGGTAACACCTGACACCTTGTTATTAGATATTAAAAATTTCTTGTATCAAATCTATTTACAGCGTCCTGATATTTTTGCTGAATTAAAGTTACCATTACCTCGTGATATTCGTATACATCAATAGTTTTAAGACTTAGCGATCGCAGCTAGAAATATTGATTGGGTCTTTCCCAATCAATATTCATTAAGTAACCAACCACTTACGTAGGCAAAATATTCCCTTAACCATGCGTTATATCGTGTTTGTAGCGGTGTTGTTGAACCAATCGTTGTGATGTTGCTATAACCTTGTTTTTTCGCAATTGCAGCAGCTCGTAGTGTATGAAAATCACTGGTGACAATCGCGATGGGTTGTTGAAGTGAAATCTTGTGAGCTTGTAATAGGGGTTGGCTATTTTTGAGATTTAATTCAGTACTGGTACTTTTATCTTCCAATATTATTTGTGTTGCTGGAATATGATGTTGTTGCTGTAAATAGAGTGACATCACAATTGCTTCACTTTCTGTTTCACCAAAATCAACACCACCTGTGAGCAATAGTTTAGCATTTGGTTGGGTGAGGGCAATTGGGGCGGCACGATCTAAGCGTTTTGCAAGCGTAGCAGATGGTTGACCATTTTCGATACCACTGCCTAGTACAATGATGGCAGCGACTGAAGTCGGTACTTCTACTTGGCTATTATTCTTATTTAAATAGTTAAAGAAATAGCCTAAGCTAATCAACCATACCCAAAAGCATAGCCAGCCAAACCTCCAAATTGAATGCAGACGAAAATGGTAGAAGAAAAAGCGTTCTAGGTGATAGTAAAAAAATGAATAGAGACAGAAAAAAAGCCCAAGTAATAAAGGTAATACGGTTCCGATATGAATTTTCTTAAGCGCAATGAGCACTGCGCCATCGATTAATAATATAAAACCGATAACCGCAAAAAAAATACGAAGCCAAGAACTTATTTGCATACTCTGAATCGATGTCGATTTAAACTTGCTAAGTGTATGGAAAAAAAGTCGAAAGGCAAATCTTTTCATTCATCAAATAAAAAACGAGTGGTGAACCACTCGTTTTTTACTTTTTAAATAGGACTAATATACATCCCGTCGATAACGTTTGGTTTGTCTTAATTCATCAACAGCGTCTTCACCTAAAATATCGTTTAGGGCCTGATCTACACCAGTGGCCATGCCTTCAATGCTACCACAGACATAAATGACAGCACCTTGCTCAATCCAGTTTTTCAACTCATCTGCATGTTCGCGTAATACGTCTTGAACATATCGACGTTGCTCCTGATCTCTAGAAAAAGCCAGATCGAGACGCTGTAAACTTCCCATGTTTAGCCATGCTTGAATGGTTTCTTCATAGAAGAAATCACATTGATGCTGACGCTCTCCAAAAATCAACCAGTTGGCGGTATAGTTTTGTCGATTGCGTTGCTGTAATAGACTCATCAAACCTGCAATGCCTGTACCGTTGCCAATACAAATAATTGGGCGGTTATCATCAATCAAATGAAATGATTCATTAGTGCGAATACGCAATGCAATGGTTTGTTTTAGTTGAGCAAACTCTGTAAGCCAGCCCGAACCTAATCCGAGTTCGCCATTTGCATCGTACTTTTGACGTACCACAAGTCGTAGTAATTGCTGTGAAGGAATACTGGCGATTGAATATTCACGGGTCGGTAAAGTCGGTAACTGTGCAACTAAAGTTTCGAGATCGTCGATTTGATCAATCTCAATACGTAAATTCTTATTCCATAGTGCTTGTTCAATCGTAAGATTGAGTGATTTAATCTCTGCCTGCGCTGGAATTTGATATTTAATCAAGAAGTTTTGAATCTCAATCAAACTATTTGCAGGTTGGATTTCTGCGATATCACCTGCATGCCATGTTATGTCATAAGGAGCTCTGAGCTCAATATTGTAAGCTGCATTTCCCAAACTGTTCGGGTTTAATAATTTACGTTCAGTTAAAGTCCATTGATCAAAGACTTTTTCAATATTCATTGCATGTAATTCATGCTGAGTCACAACCGACAAAGCCTGATTCCACCGTTGAATATCCTCATTATTGGCATTATCAACTTCGACAAGATCAAACAAAGCTTGGGCTTTGCACTGTTTTAACCATGCATCAACAACATAACCAAAACGACAGTAACTGTCAGGGTATTCTTTTGAACCAAGCGCTAATACAGCATATTTTAGATGAGCAAGATCAAGCGATTGCTGCATGAGTTTTTTACTAAAACTGGTGGCAAGATCAGGGGCTTCACCTGTGCCATATGTGCTCACAACGAATAAAACCTGCTGTGCTTGTTGCAGATCCTGTTCAGTGAGTTGTTGGATTGGTTTAACCGTTGTTGGTTGTTGTGCCTCTTGTAAACTGGTAGCAGTACGCCAAGCCAGTTGTTCTGCCACGCCAGTTTGCGATGCATAGCTAATTAACCATGGGGTTGCATTTGGATCTATTTGTTGGTTGATTAACGTTTGGCGTGCTGATTGAGTGAGTTTTTTCTGCTTTCGTCTCTTAAGATAAAGCATCCAACCTGTCACAAAAAATAACGGCATTGTCAGTGAGGCAAGCATCGCAATAAATTGATAGGTTGATCCAAAGAAGCTTCCTCGGTGGACAGGAAGCATACTGCTCATGATTTTTTCATTAAGCTTTTTATCTTCATAAAGATCTAGTTTTTCAAATTGATGACTTTGATAATTATAGATTGCTTGATTGCGTGCACGTTCGTGCTGTGGAGTTGGATCAATAAAGGTTACTTCAACTTTTTGATCAGCAATTTTAGGGATATGAAGGGTCAAACTTGAGTATTCACGACCAATATTGGTATTCACTCCCGCCCAGGCTTGGGTCAAAATTGTATTCACTTGTTGATCTGATAAATCTGGTTGCTCATGATCATGATTTTGTTGATGACGTTGGGGTTGTTCTACTCCCATGACTTTGAACATACCTGCACGCCACCAGTCATATGACCAATATAGACCTGTACAGGCAAATAGAAGATAGAAAGCAACTACCCACGTACCAACGACTGCATGCAAGTCCCAAATAAAGTTACGACCTTTTAATTTGGGTTTAATGAAAAGCCATTGTTTCAAGCTATGTTTTTTGGGAAAGCGTAAGTAAAGTCCACTGAGTACAAAGAAAATAAGCATCAATGTTGATGCACCAGTGATCTGAGCTCCATATTCACCCGCAGTGAGATTTCGATGCAAGCGTTGAATGAATTGGAAAAATTCTCGCCCTTTTACTTCGGGTAATATTTCTGCGGTATATGGATTGACCATCATGTTATAGCCGCGACGTGCACCTTCTTTTTTGATATTAACAGTAGAGGATGCAGTAGGGTCGGCAGCGATGGTAATACTATTGATTTCGATTTCAGGTTGTTGCTGGTTAAAGTGCTGATAAAGTTGGGCTGGGGTAAGCTTAGGTGTATTGACGACTTCAACGACATAGCTTTCTTGGTTGATCCACTTCAGGATTTGTTGATCGTAGGAGTAAATTGCACCTGTGATTCCCATTAACGAAAGAATTAAGCCCGCAGTAATGCCTAAAAACCAATGGATTTGGAAGAAAACTTTTTTAAACATGGTTGAAAAATGAAAAGATAATGGAATTCATGTAAAAAATTATAACGCAAGAATACGTACATAATGTGGATTTTGTAGGTAATATTGATTTTGATTATCATTTATTTTGGTGCATTGTATCGAAGGAAGTTATGAATGATTCAGCATTAAGTAAGAGAAGACCTAATAATGTGAATAACTAGGCCTTCTCTGAGTCTGTTTGGTGAGATGAGTAAGGATTATTTTTTCCGTTTAGGTCTGTTATTTAAATATTCCTCATAGGCTTCTTCAGCAAAACGTCGTAATGAGTTTCCGATAGCTGCATATTGATATTCATTTAAATTGGCTAGCGAAGCACGTGCAGAGGGATGTAGTACACCAAAACCAGAGCCGGGTAACAATACGACACCAGTTTCATCTGCGATACGGAACAGAAGTTCGGTCGGGTTCTTAGTTTTCATTACCCAGTCTGCAAATTCATCGCCATACAATTCACGTGATGTACTTTCAAGATTAACGAGTGTGTAATAGTTGACTGCATTCAGGTCATGAGTAGACTCAACTCCCAGTTGGCGGTGTAATGCTGCATCGCGTTCGCGAACTACAGATTTAACAGCATTCTTATAATCTTGGCGTGAATCCATCATATTGAATAGTGCAAATAAGACCACTTGTACTTGTTGAGGTGTCGACAGTCCAGCCGTATGGTTTAATGCTACGTTACGGCTGTCCGCAACCATACGGTCAATAAATTTAATGCCACTTGGGTCAGTGGTTAGTGAGGAGTATCTTTCTTCTAACTCTTTCTTATCCTTCTTAGACAGCGTAGCAATTTTTTGGTCAATAATGTTTTGATTGGATAATGCAATTACTCCAAGTCGCCATCCTGTAGCACCAAAATATTTAGAGAATGAATAAACTAAAATCGTATTGTTTGGGCAGATCGCAAATATTGATTTAAATTGATCGGCAAAGGTTCCATAAACATCATCGGTTAGAATAATGAGATCAGGTCGTTTTCGAACAATATCCGCTAATATTGCTAGACCTTCGTCACTCATTTTGACGGATGGCGGGTTGCTTGGATTGACCAAAAAGAAAGCTTTGATCGTTGGATCTTCTAGTTTACGTAGCTCAGCTTCTGGGTATTGCCAACCTTGTTGAGGATCAGCTTCAATCAAAACTTGTTCTAATTGGTAGTCGTTGAGTTTTGGAATCTCTAGATATGGCGTGAAAATTGGTGCTCCAATCGCGATACGGTCGCCTTTATCAATAATTTTATTTTCTTTTAAAGAGTTGAAGATATAAGCCATTGCTGCTGTGCCACCTTCAACAGCAAAAAGGTCTAGACCTTCTTTCGGCATACCTTGTACACCCATTTCACGAAGGATGTATTCTTTGATAATGGTTTCACTTAATCTCAACATTCGATCTGGAACTGGATAATTACATCCTAAAATTCCTTCAACCATTTCCAGTAAAAAAGCATCAGGGTCTAAACCAAGTTGGTCGCGAACATAAGAAATCGCTTTTCCTAAAAACAGCACACCTGCTTTATCTTTATTTTCCATCACAAAATGATCGAATCTAGACTGTAAGCCTACAGGTCGAGGAAAGCCGCCAAGACCTTCGGGCATATACGAAAATGAAAACTCTGATTCAGTCGTTGCAAAAAGACCAAGTTGGAAAAAAGCTCGGCGTGGGATAGTCGCTAGAAAATTAGGATTACCGCGTCCAGCATTTAACATCATTCGATCAGTATGATTTTGTGCTAATTCAATTAAATTATCTTTAAGCTCGAAAGGGCTTAGTTTTGCATATTTTGAGTAATCAGTATTCCCCATGGGAATTTCTCCTTTGTTATCGTAAGTTAGATCAGTGATGAATACATAAACTTATTTAGGCTAGACCGACAATTAATGGCCCAAGCAATGTCAGGAAGACGTTTGCCAATGCATAAGTAATTGCAAATGGAACTGTTGGAATCGAGTTTCCAGCTTTATCGAGAACACCACCAAATGCTGGATTTGCACTTCGGGCGCCTGAGATAGCACCTGCCATGACAGCAACATTGGTATATTTGAGAACATAACGCGCAAAAAACATCGAAAGAATGAGTGGTACCAGCGTAACTACAACACCGATCATGAATAGGGAAAGGCCGCTTTCTTTAATTGTTTGGATGGCTTGCAGACCAGATTGCAGACCAACCGCTGCCACAAAACTAGCCAGTCCCAGATCTTTAAGCAACTGTGAGGCTGCTGCTGGCATATTGCCATGTACTTGATGTCGGCTTCTTAGCCATCCAAAGATTAAACCTGATAATAAAGCACCACCGCCAGCACCAAGCGTAAGTGGAACACCTCCAACACGAACGACGATTAAACCAATTAACAGACCAACGACTAGACCTGCACCATGAAAGATCCAGTCGGTTTTTAGGCTTTCGGGAAGGGCTTGACCACCTTCTTTGATTAAACGTTTAAGGTCACTCTCCGTACCGTAAACAGTGATTCGATCGCCTTGTTTTAGAATGGTCTCATCATTAAGGGGCTGTTGTTCCCCGTTACACTGAATCCCCAATACATAAATGCCATGTTTTAAATCAGAAGGTGTATTGGTTTTAATATCTCCAAGCGAGCGATTGGTGTATTTGGTATTGGTTAGGATAATGTCAGTTGTATCCATGATCATTTCCATACCTTGAGAGGATTGCAGTTCTGTGCCAATTAGATCAGCGACTTGGATGACTGCTGCTCGTCTTCCAACCACAAGGACGATGTCATCCGTTTGTAGTATGGTATCTGGGCGAATGTCAACGAGTTGGTTTTTACGTTTTAAGCGTTCCAAGGTAATCCCAGATACTTTACTTTCTAACTCTGAAACCTTTTGACCATCAATGTGTTCAACCTTGTAGATACGCCCGACAATTTCAGGCATTGCTAGCTCCTGCCCCGGTGCCAGTTCAAAAGCGCCTTTTAATTTTTCAGATTGAGCCTTGAGGGCGTCATCACGGATTTCTCTTCCCATAAATCTAGGTAAAATATTGACACATACGATGATGGCACCCAATGATCCAAAGATATACGTGACTGCATATCCAATCGCAACGTTAGCCTGTAATCGTTGAATTTCTTGTAAGGGTAAATCCAATCGTGATAGGGCATCGCCAGCGGTTCCAATAATTGCTGATTGCGTCATCCCGCCAGCCGCCATTCCTGCGGCTAAACCTTTATCTAAATTGAATAGTTTGGCCATAATCAGAACAGTGATTAGACCTGTGACTGCCATGAAAACAGCCAATAAAATTTCTTTAATCGATTCAGGACCTAAAGATTTGAAAAATTGAGGTCCACTTTCAAAACCAACTGCATATATAAATAATGCAAAGAGGATTGCTTTGACTCCATTGTCTATAGGAACGCCTAAAAGACTTAGTAAAACTGCTACTAAAAGCGAGCCAGCAACACCGCCAAACTGGAATTTGCCAAACTGAAATTGACCAATCCAAAATCCGATTGCTAAAGATAAAAAAAGGAGAATTTCAGGGCTGTGTCTTAACTCATTTTGTATGGTTTCTATCATTGCTTATAACCTTACTATTATTAAATATTTTGTATATCGAATAAAAATGAATGAATTTGATTTCTTTTTTATGTGATTGATAACATACTCTTGATGTTTTATTTTGGCAATTTACTGTTATATCAGAATATTTTGTTGAGTCTTTTACTTGGTTTATATCGTTTTAAAGTTAAGCTGGTGTATTTATTACTGAATCAGGACAAGGATTGAATAGGTAGAGCAGAATTGTTCTAGAAGTGTTCAGAGTTGCTGTATAAAATTTATTACATATATTTTCGTATTGTTACAATTGGGCGCAAAGGATGATTTGATTGCGTGCCCATCAGAAACAAAAAAGGCTAACCAATTGGTTAGCCTTGATATTGATCGTTTAACTTATAAGGTTTTTGGCGCACCCACAGTTTCATTTAAATGTCTGCGAATGGTTTTGAAAGAGAAGTTCTTTGAATCCATTCGTTTAGGTAAAATATAAGCACCTTGTTGCTCATCACCTTTTGGTGTTTTTACTTTGAAGTTAACCAAAATAAAGTCAGGTGAAGCATACCACTCATAGATATCTTTCCAGCCAATGGTTGCTGTACCATCTTGTAAACCTACTTTTTGACGCATTACAAGACCATGCGGTTGTACGCCTAAGCGAATCCCTTTAATTTCTTGTACTGGGAATTCTTTCATTTTACGTTTTACATACCATTCAAGACCAAACTTTTTGGTGAGGTAGTAAAAAGCAACCCCAATAATGACTACCCAGCAAATCACAGTCGAGTAAGTCGAGTAATATTTGATAAGTCCTGCTGCGACTAAAGAAAGCATAACAAGAGAGATCATAATGATCCAAGCTTTGCGGCTAAATTTGTTGCTGCTGCGCCAAATCATAAGTTGAGCTTGACGTTGTTCAACTTCAGAAACTTCATAAGGAACAGGTTGTAGCGTATAAGCGTATAGAGTTTTGGCGGTCATAGTTTAAAAAATGAGTCTAGAACTGAATTAAGTTTAGCATTAATAGAGGGTGTTGACACGATATAAACCCTCATAATCAAAGATATTCTACCAATGTATCAAGTACTATGAAATCCAAAGGATAGTTCAAGGTTAAAGTGACGCAAACTCAGTGCCATCCTCACTTGGTTCATGTCCTAAGCTTTGTTTGAGCATACTCAAACGAGTCAAAATACTGAGCATAAGTGACAGCTGCTGTAAAATAATCAATGACTTTTGGTCGTTTTCATTACTTTCTTTTTGGGTTAAGCGCTGCCTGATGGTTTGTAGCATATTTTGTGCGGAAAGGTCTGGGACTTCATCTCTGAGTAATGCACCTTGAATATCATCCAGCGCTTGATCTAATAGGTCAAGAACTTCTTGGTCCTGTATTTGTTCACGATGTGCACCGAGTGCTGCGATATAACTTAAAAAAGTATGGCTTAGACATAAGAATTCAAAAGCTTGGGCTTTTTGAGTGCTGTCAATATTAGGCTCCGTAGCCAACGTAGAAATTAAAGAAGCAACCTCAGCATCGGTATTATGTGCTGCGCGTCGAACCACTCGATAATTGAGGGCATTGTTGCGACCTTGATGGTATTGGGTGACGACTTCAGCTAAATATTGGCATTGAGCTTGTAAAGCACGTCGAATTGAACGTGGAAGTCTACGGAATTTCCAATCTGGCCAAATAAAGCTGACACCAAACCATGCCAATGCACAGCCGATAATTGTGTCAATAAAACGAGGAAATCCTGCGGCAAATGCTGAACCATCCAAGTTGAAATTAATTAAAGCAAGGATGGTAATAAATGCAGTAGCTTGAGCATATTGTTTACTTCGTAATTCAAAGAACAAAATGCCGCTTAACACTAGCATCACCAGTTGACCTTCGAGTGAAGGAATAAAATAGATAATGGCAAGACCGACGATGATCCCAACCAAAGTACCAATAATCCGTAAATATAACCGACGTTTAGTCGCGTTAAAGTTGGGTTGGCAAACAAACAGTGCTGTCAATAAAATCCAATAGCCATAAGCAATATTGGTCATTTGGATAAAGAGATAGCCAATAAAAAGCACAATTGATAAGCGGACAGCATGGCGAAATAAAACAGACTCAGGCGTAAGATTCTGTTTGATTCGAACAACGATATCCTTCATTCCTTTGAGATCATCATCTTTGAGTTGATGCTCAGGCTGTTGTGCATTATCTAAAACGAGATTTCGTTCGGTTTCTAGGTTTTGTAATTGTGCATCAATCGATTTAAGATTTTGATACAGTGCGAACAGTGCATTGACCCGTACTTGATCATATAGCCCATCTTCACGAAGTTTTTCCAAAGACAATCTTAGATTTTCAAAGCTATGTTTAAAGCGTTTGTTATGCGTGTAGCGAGTACGACTTAAGATGGATTGAGCTAAATCCTGACAAGCCTTACCTTGAATAGATAGAATTCGTTGAAAACGAAATAGGATGTCACTGTGTTGGAAGACTTTGGTCAGCTTTTGATAATCAATATGTGCTGAATCTGCGCGTTCATGAATGTCTTGTGCAACAAAATAGTATTGGAGACTTCTACGTGTATCTTTTTGTCCTCGATCACCTTTGAGTCGGGTTAATAACGCAACGCGTAAGTTGTTGAAAAGTCCAATGAGTTTGCTGTTCTCCATGGACAAATCAATCATACTTTGTTGATAACTGGATGGCGTCATATCTACATCAAATAAGTTTGACTTAGCATAAAGGAAACCGCCTAAAGCATTATAGGACGCAGCAAGTTGATCTTGTAGTTGGCGAACAGGGAACAATAAAAAGCTAATGGTGGAGAGCAAACCATACCAAGCAGCACCAACGACTAAAAGTGCAGGTTGCAGATACCATTCTTCAAATAGATGTACACCCAACATGGTATAGACAGAGATCACCAGACAGCCATAGGCAATCGTTGCATAGCGACGCCCAAGTGAACCTAATAGAATCCATCCGATGCACGAAGCAATTAAGCCAACTGCAAACGCAATTGGATAAGGGAAGAGTAGCTGAACTGAAGCTGCGGTAATAAAGAAACCAATATATGTATAAATCAGGTTCATTAGACGAACTGAAAAGCGATCGTCAATGTCACTGATTGCTGCTGCTACGACACCCAGCGTAAGTGGAATGGTTGCGAGTTGGTAGTCGAGCAAATAAGGAACGAAAGCCGTTCCTGTAAAAGCAATTAACATCCGTACGTTATACATAAACGTGGTGTTATAGGTCGCTTGTTTTAAGCGTTTTGACCCAGAATTCAAGGTTTATCCTTCTTGTATTTTGCAATCAAATTATTCTGCGTGCGCTGAATGTTTATCAATGATTAACAGACAGTATTATTATGCACAAATTCACGTGAGAGTGTTAAGCTTGCACATGAATAAACTTGAATAGTAGAGCATTATGCAGGTAGAGCAAACCAATCAACGTCAATATTCAACAACATGGATTATGTTGCTTGCTTTGTTAACGGCCTTGGGACCTTTATCTATTGATATGTATCTGCCTGCCTTACCCCAGATGGCAGATGAATTTGGGGTAAGTACCCAAATGGTGGCCAATACTCTACCAGCTTACTTTTTAGGGCTTGCCATCGGGCAGCTTTTTTATGGACCGGTCAGTGATCGTATAGGTCGAAAAACACCCTTATATTTTGGGTTGACGCTCTATGTGATTGCCAGTTTAGCCTGTGTTTTAGTTACGAATGAATGGGCGCTGATCATTGCTCGTATCTTTCAGGCGTTGGGGGGCTGTGTTGGCGTCGTGATTGCTAGGGCTGCGATTCGAGATCGATTAGATGTACAAGGTTCAGCACAAGCTTTTTCGAGCATGATGATTGTGATGGGATTGGCACCGATTTTGGCACCGATTTTTGGGGCATGGATTTTAATTTTCTTTCCTTGGCAGTCTATTTTTGTTTGTTTAGCAATGATTGGGGTGATTTGTGGCTTATGTGTACACTTTTTCTTTAAAGAATCACTGCCTGTAGAACGCCGTTTAAAATTATCGACTTATCAAGTAACCACTCTATACGCTGCCATTTTTAAGGATCAAAGCTTTAGACTTCCGATGCTGGCTGGGTGTCTGACTGGCGCAGCACTATTTTGTTATATCAGTTCTGCTTCCGCAGTTTTCATGGGACAGTATGGTTTGTCACAGCAACATTTTTCTTATGCTTTTGCCTTTAATGCTGCGGGTATTATGTTGATGTCTTCATTAAATAAGCATTTGAATACGCGAATGGGGGTATTTCCTCGTTTAGTCCTTGGCGGTTCAATCCAGTGCTTTGGAGCAGTTTGCGTGGTGAGTGCTGGATTGATGGTCAATGCGCCATTGTGGTTTTTAATGTCAGGCTTATTTTTGGTTGTTTCTGGTATAGGTTTGACTGGTCCAAATGCAATGGCATTGGCAATGTCTGAACAAGGTGCTCGTGCAGGTACGGCGAGTGCGATCATGGGGAGCATGCAGTTTGCATGTGGGTTGTTGGGTGGGGTGATACTGAACTTTTTAGTTTGGAAGGCATCACTCAATATGGGGCTGATGATGCTGATGTTTACCAGTCTTGGATTATTGATGATCTTTAAAGTTGGGCGACAACAGCGAGCTTCAGTTTAGAAGGCCATAGATTTCTATAGCCTCTGGAATTGTCCTAAACTTTAATCATTCATCAAGAAACACAGTGAAATTTTCAACTGGCTCACGAGGCGTAATGAAGGTATTCACAATATGTTCGGGGTCGGCATAACCGAGTGCGATAGCACAAACCAGCTCTTCATCGTCTGGGGCACCCAAAATATCTAAAACGATTGGATGAAAATGGTTCCATGCGGCTTGTGGGCAAGTATCCAAGCCACGAGCTTTAGCTGCGACCATGACATTTTGAATCATCATGGAGATATCCATTTTGGCACCAATGCCCATTATTTTATTCACAGTAAAATAAAGACCAACAGGCGCATCGAACAATTGAAAGTTACGCAACTGCTGTGCCGCCATCTTTTCTTTCTCACCTTTTTGGATACCTAATAAACCATAGAGTCCCCAACCATTTTCTCGGCGGCGATCAATAAAAGGTGAAATCCATGTTTCAGGATAATAAGCGAAGGTTTCTTTGTATTGTGATGCAAGCGCAGGATTTTGGAATGATTCAACTTGGGCGGTACAAACACGGTCAATCATTTCCGTACGTTTTTTTCCTGTGATGACATAAACCTTCCAAGGTTGAGTATTTGTACCTGAAGGGGCACGACAGGCAACATCTAGAATATCTTTGATGATTTGTTGCTCAACAGGGCGGTCTAAAAATGCACGTACAGAATGACGAGATCGGATTGCCTCATCCACGTAACGGACTTGTTCCATGTTCATAAAAAATGCCTCTTTATTTTCGAATCTTTCTCATGTGAGGTGACTATAAAGCAATACATGAGATTTGCGGATGATTTTTTGAACATGGTTTATATGTTGAGTGAAAAATAGTCATTACTGCAAAAGACTTGATTATTCTAGTGCGTTTTTTGAACTATGTTATATTTGCATGAAAAAGAATTTTATTTATAACACGATGAAAAAAATAAAATATTTTATAGGTATTCTAAAAAGTGCCGTGGCTCTTCGAATAAAAAAGTACACACAATATCCTAAATTTATGCATAATACGCCCTTTTTAAAAAACCGATTAGACTGTCCTTACTGATTAGGGTGGGGGGAGATTTTCTGTACAAAGCATTTTAATTTTCGAGTTTTATGCTTTGGGAAAACGTGGAAATATACACTGGATAAAGGAGCTTCTTATGAGTTTAACTCTCATCCGCAAGCCGTTCGTAATGCAAAGTTTAGCAATTATTGTTGCTACTCTTATGATGAACACTGCTCACGCGACGAGTGAGCAAGAGCAAATTCAACAACTTCGTGCAGAAGTGAGTGAATTGAGGGCTTTACTAGAACAATATGTTTCACAACCAAAACAAGAAAATGTTGCCTCTCAAGTTGTTGCACAACCTGCATCTGTTACAACACATAATCAAAATATTAAAGTTGTAAATACAGAGCCTGCAAAAAAATCTCCACTCGCGATACATACTGCTTCCGGTGCGCAAGTTAAACTCTATGGTTTTTTGCGTGGTGACGCATCTTATCAAGCAAAGGGTGGTGATGGGATTTTTAACCGCATCAATAAAGTAGATTTGGAAGGCGCTGAAAAAAATAGTGATCGTTTCTATAGCACAGCGACTGTAACGCGACTGGGCCTCGATTTTAAATCGCCAGTTGAAGGCACAGAAGTGGGTGGAAAGTTAGAAGTTGATTTCCGTGGTGGTAGCAATAATGACACGATCCGTATTCGTCATGCTTACTTAACCATGAATGAATGGCTATTTGGTCAAACCACATCGACATTTTTGGCAACTGATTTACAGCCAGAAATGCTTGATTTTAACTCGCCATTAGGAATTGGTACTTATCGTACGCCAATGGTGCGTTACAGTAATAAATTAAATCCAGATATAAGTTATGCCATTGCTTTGGAAAAAGGCAATGATGATAATCGACTACCAGCGCTAAGCTCTAAACTGAAATATGATTTTGCAGAAGGGAAAGGCACGACTTCTGTACGTGCTTTATTGACAGAAGCACGTAGTAAAGTTGCTTTTAACAAAGACAACATGCAAATCAGTCGCAATGATTCAGATTTAGGTTGGGGTGTTGCAGTCGGTGCAAAATATAAACTCACAGATGCATTGCAAGCGATGGTTGACTATTCGCATGTCAAAGGTGACAGTAAATTTTTACTGTATACCAACAATGCTTTTAATGTGAATCCAAATAATATGGGTTTAAATCTGAATGAGTTTGATGCATTGACTGTCGGTACAAGCTATCAAATTACGCCTAAATTGCGTAGTACCTTAGCTTATGGCGCAATGTTTGCAGATGATAGCAATGACTTTGCTAAACAGGCTGTAACAGATGAAACCCAAAATAAGACTTTGCAACAAGGTTGGTGGAACGTCATGTATTCACCTGTCACACCTATTACGTTTGGTCTGGAGTATATCTATGGTGAACGTAAAACCTTTGATGGACAAAAAGGTAAGGATAGCCGTGTAGGAGCAATGGCACGCTATAACTTCTAGCCTACCCTGTAGGTGTAATCATCCGTGAAAATGAATCAACTTGATCGAAGCAACATTCTTACAAAGAACTGTATTGTTTTATTAAGTGGATTGAGTTTTCACTCATTTTGAGAGTTACTATTTCATTGTTTATAAGATGGAAAAAACGTCTAAGAACAAATGAAATAAACGGAAGAAGATATGGAATTTACTTTTAATGGTTTTTATACCTTAATCTCAGCGGTTATCGTTTTGTTATTAGGACGTTTGCTCGTCAACAAAATTGATTTCTTAAAGCGTTATAATATTCCTGAGCCAGTCGCTGGTGGTTTGGTTGCAGCAATACTGTCATTACTGGTCCATTCATTCTTGGGATACAGTATTACCTTTAGTAGTCAGTTACAGACAAGCTTTATGTTGATCTTCTTTGCTTCGATTGGTTTGAGTGCCAATTTTATGAAGCTAAAGGAAGGTGGTATAGGCTTAGTACTCTTCCTTGGCTGTGTCGCAGCTTATATTGTTGTACAAAATGCGGTAGGCATGAGTTTGGCAACCTTATTGGGGGTTGATCCTCTGATTGGACTAATCGCAGGCTCTGTAACCTTAACGGGTGGTCATGGTACGGCGGGTGCGTGGGGTGAGATTTTTGAAACCCAATACGGTATCCAAGGTGCATTGGCATTGGGTATGGCGAGTGCAACTTTTGGTTTGATTATCGGTGGTATTATCGGTGGTCCTTTGGCGAAGTTGCTAATCAACCGTCATAGTTTAGCGCGCGCAAAAACGCCTGCACAGATCGAAGATCGTGATACTCATCCAGATCCACATCCAGAAGATTTAGCACCTTTTGAAAATCCACATCAAGTCCGTTTGATTACTGCTGACAATGCGATTACCACATTAGGTATGTTTGCTGCTTGTCTTGCATTTGCAGAGTTTATGACGGGATACAGCAAAGGCACATGGTTTGAATTACCAACCTTCGTTTGGGCCTTAGGCGGCGGTGTTATCCTACGTAATATTTTAGAAAGTGTGTTGAAGGTCGATATTTTTGATCGCGCAATTGATGTATTTGGTAATGCATCACTTTCTTTATACTTAGCAATGGCATTGTTATCTCTCAAGTTGTGGCAATTGGCTGACTTGGCTGGTCCATTGGTGATCATTCTAACGGCGCAAACTTTAGTGATGGCATTGTATGCAGCATTTATTACCTTCCGGATCATGGGTAAAAACTATGATGCTGCGGTATTGGCTGCGGGTCATTGTGGTTTTGGTATGGGGGCAACACCAACTGCGGTTGCAAACATGCAAGCCATTACCAATATGTATGGACCATCACATAAAGCATTCTTAATTGTTCCATTATGTGGTGCTTTCTTTGTCGATTTAATTAATGCAACTGTAATTCAAGTGATCTTGAAATTCTTTGCCTAAGTCGGATCAAAAGCCCCAAATGGGGCTTTTTTGATTCATCCATTGTTAATCGTCTATGTTGATATTTACATAGCACATGCAAAAGCGAATAAGTGATGAATGAACAATTAAATGCCACACTCATGTCGTGGGTACAATACTTGAATGATCCGCTGTGGAATTTCTTGGTTATTTTACTCGTTGCAGTTGGTTTGTTTTATACCTTGATCACAGGTGCAGTACAGTTACGCCTCTTTTTACACAGTATTCGTGTGATGAAAGGAAGTCGCAAAGAAGGCAAGGATGATCATGGTATTACTCCTTTCCAAGCCTTTGTGACAGGTTTGGCTAGTCGTGTTGGGGTAGGGAATGTTGCAGGGGTTGCGATCGCGATTGCGATTGGTGGGCCTGGAGCTGTATTTTGGATGTGGCTGACTGCATTTCTAGGGATGAGTTCGGCATTTGTTGAATCATCATTAGCCCAGTTATTTAAAGTCCGTGATCATCAAAATAAACAATTCCGCGGTGGACCTGCTTACTATATTACCCAAGGTTTAAAACAAAAATGGCTTGGCGTGGTATTCGCGCTTTCACTCATTCTTGCTTATGGTTTTGTTTTCAATGCGGTGCAAGCAAATGCAATTATCGGCGCAACTTCACACGCTTGGGGTTGGGATAAAGCAAATCTCATTATGGGATTAGGTGGACTCGATTTAGAAGTTTCATGGCTTGGAATCGTGCTGGTTATTATGACAGCATTGGTCATCTTTGGTGGTATCAAACGTATTGCTAAAGTTGCTGAAAAAATTGTTCCTTTTATGGCGCTACTTTATATTTTAGTTGCGTTATACATTGCGATGATTAATTTCCCAATGTTGCCTGAAATTTTCAAATTGATTTTCACCAAAGCATTTGAATTTGAAGCGGCAGCAGGCGGTTTCTTTGGTGCAATGATTTCTATGGCAATGATGATGGGAATCAAACGTGGTTTATTCTCAAATGAAGCAGGTATGGGTTCTGCGCCGAATGCCGCAGCAGCATCAGATGTTAAACATCCTGTAAATCAAGGCTTGGTACAAATGCTGGGGGTATTTGTTGATACGTTCGTGGTTTGTTCGTGTACAGCTATTATTATCATGGTTTCAGGTTTGTATCATGAGGCAGGGTTTGAAGGTGTGACCTTAACTCAAAAAGCCTTAGAGAGTCAGATCGGAAGTTGGGGCGGTGGTTTCCTAGCGGTGCTGTTGTTCTTATTTGCGTTTAGTTCGATTATTGGTAACTATGCTTACGCAGAAAGTAACGTGCAATTTATCAATAACAATCCAACAATCATGTTCATTTTCCGAGTATTGGTGTTGGTCATGGTGTACTTTGGTGCAATCACCAGCGTTCCATTAGTTTGGTCAATGGCCGATTTATCTATGGGATTAATGGCAACCATTAACTTGATTGCAATTTTATTACTCACGCCAATCTTATTGATTTTATTAAAAGATTACCTCTCTCAGCTTAAAAAGGGTGTTAAGGAGCCTGAGTTTAAGTTGGATCAATATCCAGAATTGAAGAAAAAAGTCGATTCGGATATTTGGTAATGTTCTAAGTCGTAAAGCTCCTTTCGAGGAGCTTTTTTATGCCGTTTTGCTGTCAAAATACAAAAAATTGCTACAGTATTTTCACAATTGAGTCGTTAAAATTTGCTCGAAAATTGCGTGGAAATGGCCCAGATTGCGTATGAAACAGCTTGGATTATGGATGTTAGTTATACCGATGATGACTTTGGTTGGTTGTCAAACAACTGCACATATATCCCCAGTTGTGGAAGACGCTCGAACACGTGTTGTAGAACAACCCTTCGCTAAAATTAAACAACAAAAACGCCCTGTCGTCGCATTGGTTTTAGGCAGTGGTGGTGCACGAGGTTATGCACATATTGGTGTGATTGAGGTGTTAGAGCAACATGGCATTCGTCCTGATTTAATCGTAGGAACCAGTGCCGGAAGTATTGTAGGTTCAATCTATGCCAGTGGAAAAAGTGCAGCTGAGTTACGTGAGATTGCACTCAAGTTAAAAGCCAATGATGTACGTGATGTGAGTGTGAGTTTAAAAGGTTTCTTCGATGGGAAAAAGGTTGAGGATTATGTCAATGAGCAAGTCCAAAATACACCATTACAGCGCCTTAAGATCCCGATGTATGTGGTCGCAACTGAACTCAAAGAAGGAACTAAAACTGTCTTTAATTATGGCAACACTGGGCAGGCGGTACGTGCTTCGGCTTCGATTCCAAGTATGTTTGTTCCGATCAAAATTGGTCACAACGAATATGTTGATGGCGGTTTGGTAAGTCCTGTACCGGTTCAAGTTGCACGAGATTTGGGGGCAGATATTGTCATTGCGGTGGATATTCTGGCGCAACCCGTCCATACAGAAACGACCAATGTTTGGGGGCTGTTTAACCAAAATATCAATATCATGCAGGGACGATTAGCAGAAGAAGAACTTAAATACGCGGATATTGTGATTCAACCAGACCTACGTGAGAAAGTTCATATTTTTGATGTGAAAGGACGTGAAATCACCATGCAAGCTGGCGTTGATGCTGCGCAAAGTAAACTTGCAGATATTCAGCTGGCAATTCAAACCAAGCGTTATTCAAAAGAACGCGTGAATGCGCTATTGCCTTAATCAAGGATGATGGGGGTTAAAACAAGATCGAAAGATTTTCCGAAAATGATTAAAACAATAAAAAAAATGCCTGATAAAACGCTATGAAAATAATGAAAAAACAGGTAAATAACTACATTAGCAATCCATCAGACTGATTTAAGTTTGAGGTTATAGCATACAACCATCCGTCTATTGCAGCACCACAAGGATAGTTCAGTACGATGTTTAAATCTTTTTTCCCAAATCCACTTTATTTTTTTGCTTCATTGTTACTGTGGGTCATCATTAACATGTTGTTATGGTATTCAGGTGGAAAAGAATGGGGGACATATCTTGGCTTTTCAGCGGGATATCATGAGGCAGCTTTACCCATTGATGTGAGCCGTTTTTGGTCTCCAACATTTCTATGGTTCTACCTTTGGTTTTTTGCGGCAACAGCATTATTTGCGATTTTTTGGCGATTTTTCTCCGACAATAAATGGCAGCGTTGGTCAGTCTGGGGGTCGGCATTTATTTTGTTTAATATCTGGTTTGGGGTACAAGTCAGTGTCGTGATTAATGCGTGGTATAACCCATTTTATAATCTCATCCAAACCATGTTATCTAGTGGTGGTGGCAATGTACAAGAACTCTATTCAGGTGTCATGACCTTCCTATATATAGCGATGGTCTATGTGACTTTTGCTGTGTTTAACTTGTTCTTTGTGAGCCATTATGTTTTTCGTTGGCGTACAGCGATGAATGATTTTTATACCTCACATTGGGAGCGATTAAGACATATTGAGGGGGCTTCACAGCGTATTCAAGAGGATACGATGCGTTTTGCGAAGACGACGGAAACACTTGGGGTTAATCTCGTCGAAGCACTTTTAACCTTGATTGCTTTTTTACCGATCTTGGTACAATTATCTGTACATGTAAAAGAGTTACCTATTGTTGGGGAAATTCCACATGCACTTATGATTGCTGCAATTGGTTGGGCCGTGTTGGGTACAGTTGTATTGATGGTTGTTGGTTATAAGTTGCCGGGTTTAGAGTTTAATAATCAAAAAGTAGAGGCGGCCTTCCGTAAAGAATTAGTTTATGGGGAAGATCAGCATGATCGGGCACAACCACAAACACTTAAACAGCTTTTTTCCAAAGTACGTCAAAATTATTTTCGTTTATATTTTCATTATGCCTACTTTAATTTAGTGCGTATTTGGTATTTGCAGTTAGATAATATTTATGGACTCTTTATTTTGTTTCCATCGATTGCTGCGGGTGCAATTACCTTAGGATTGATGATGCAGATCTTAAATGTCTTTAATCAGGTACGTAGTTCATTCCAATATTTGATTAGTTCATGGCCAACGATTATTGAGTTAATGTCGATTCATAAACGTCTCAAGGCTTTTGAGTCTACATTAGAGAAATAAAGAGTAAATCTGATAGTGAAGACCTGTATTGATGAAATACAGGTCTTTTTTATGAGAATTTATAGGAAGCAAACACCTAATCCTGCACCCAATACCATGACCCATAAAGGATGTATCTTCTTAAATAAGCCCAGTATTGCGGTTAAAATTACAATCAAAACGAGCAAGAAATTTTGTACAGATGCATCGGCAATCAGCCATGCGCTGACCAACACCAAACCGACTGTAATTGGTCTTAGTGCTTGTTCAAAGCGTGCTCTCAGAGGATGATCTTTAAAACGTTGCCAAAACTTCAGTGCATAGATGGTTAAGACAGAAGATGGACCAAACTTGGCAATCGAGGTCGCAAGTAGTCCTGCTGGTCCTGCAACATGCCAACCCACCAAAGGGACAATCATCATATTGGGACCGGGGGCTGCCTGCGCCATCGCAAATAAGGAGCTGAATTGCTCTGCTGTCATCCATTGATGTACAGTGACAACTTGATGCTGCATTTCTGGCAAGATCGCATTTCCTCCACCAAAAGCGACGATAGAAAGCTGAGTAAATACCATTGCAAGCGTAAGCAATATCATGATTTTTTCACTCCTAAGATCAACATATTCATTACCACTAAAAGGATCAGGGTGAGGATTAATGGCAGTTTGATCCAAAGCATAAAAACTGCGGTCAGCACAATCGTGATCAGGGTGAGATAACTTTTTAAAATAGGCTGCAGCATGCGTAAACCTGTTGCAAAAAGTAAACCTGCAGCGGCAGCGGCTAAACCTTGGATTAAATGCTTGACGCTCGATAAATGCTGGAAATGCACGTAAGTTTGATAAATCAGCAAGACAATCACTGTTGGAGCAGAAATCAGACCTAATAATGCACTGATCGCCCCTTTAACACCTTGAAACTCCATTCCAATCGCAACGGCCATGTTAATGATATTGCCGCCGGGTAAGATCTGACAGATCCCAAGTAGGTCGGTAAATTTGTTAAGGTCAATCCATTTTTGCTCTTCAACGATCACCCTTTGCGCCAGTGGTAAGACTCCGCCAAATCCCATTAAGCCCAGTCTCATAAATCCCATAAATAGCGCTTTACAATCTGGGGTACTTGATTGTGTTAGATTCGCTACGGATATGACTTGAGCTTTCATTGGGGATTATCCTCATCAATCTGACTCATGATAGGATGGTGGAATAGTGGTATATTTACAAATGCTTTATTTTTCCTTATCTATACTTTCAAGGTATGTATGATTGATATTCATAAACTCAAGGCATTTATTGCTGTGGTGGAGGAAAGTAATATTTCCAAGGCCGCTGTTCGTTTGCATATTCAGCAACCGCCATTGACGCGACTTATCAAAAGTTTAGAGAAAGATTTAGATACGGTATTGCTTAAACGTCTACCTCGCGGTGTGGAGGTAACTGAAGCGGGTAAAGCCTTATATCAAGAAGCAATCACGATTTTGGATCATGCTGATTCTATCCCCCAAAGAGTACGCAATATTGCACAAGGAAAGGAGGGGCAGATTAATATTGGATTTACTCATTCTGTAGGACTACATCCTTTTTTACCTGCGCTATTACGCCAGTATCGGGAGCGATTTTCTGCTGTGGCGATTCATTTAGAAGAAGACAGCAGTAGCTCTTTGGTAGATGCTGTGATCAACGAAAAATTAGATATCGCCTTTTTACGTAAACCTGCCCCTATTCATGCTGATTTGCATAGTTTTTATGTGCTCGATGAACCACTCATCGTGGCTTTGCCGAGTAATCATCCTTTGGCAGAGGAACAGGGGACAATTCGGTTGTCTGATTTAGAGGCTTATGAGTTTGTGTTATATCGCCGTTTAGGTGGACAAGACTTGTTTGATAATATTTTGGCAAATTGTTATCAAGCTGGTTTTAGTCCCAATATCGTGCAGGAAGCACCACGTTTAACGTCAAGTCTGAATTTGATTGCAGCAGGGATTGGGCTTTCGATTGTTCCAGCATCGATTCAAGGTTTTTGGAATAAGCAGATTGTGTATCGTCCGCTTGCAGCGGATCAACCCAGTATTGCCCCTATATATGCGATATACCGAGCTAAGCAAAAGAGTGTACGCATAGAGCATTTTGTTGATCTACTTAAAATGAGGTAGTTGGTCAATGAAAAAAATATGACGCAATATACCAAGAGATTTAAACTATAGTTAATTTTTAAAAATAACCTTATACCTTAGAGAAATACCATAATGAAAAATATATTTTCCGTATGTTGTCTGTTCACGATCAGCTCTTTTGCAGTCGCGCAGGAGATGAAAGGGGTTTCATTTTCACATCAAGATTGGGAAATCTATTGTAGTAATACTGGGACATGTCGTGCTGCAGGTTATCAAGCTTTAGATGGAAGTGAAAACCCTGCATCGATTTTATTAACGCGCCATGCAGGGGCGAAGCAAGTTGTAAATGCCGAATATGCATTGTCGCTTTATGATGAAAGTCCTATTGCAGCCAATCGACTCCGAAATATTCATTTTTATGTCAATGGAAAAGACTTAGGGCCAGTCGGTGTTAATGCTAAGGAAGCACCTTTGATGGGGAAATTATCTACCCAACAAGTGAATGCCTTATTACAACAGTCTAAACAGAAAAATGAGATTGTATTTAAAAACTCAGCTTTCCAATGGCGAATTTCTGATGCAGGAATGACGGCTACATTATTAAAAATGGATGACTTTCAGAAACGTGTTGGCACAGTCGGCGCACTGGTTAAAAAGGGCAAAGCAGATGAGTCAAAGGTGTTGGCAGCTCGTCCTAAAATCTTAGTGAAACATGTTAAAACCGCTGCAAAGCCTTACCTAGTTCTGCAACCTAAAAATAAGCAATTTCAGTCGCTTTACTCACAATTAATGACTGCATCATTTTCGGCGAGAGATGAGCATTTTTGTGACGGTGTATATGACTATACCAGTGGTGGTGCAAAACCTCAGCCGATAGCACTTTATAAATTGAGTAATAAAAAAGTATTGGCAATGAGTCTGTGTTGGCGTGCAGCCTATAACGAGGGTTATGGTGCATGGGTATTGGATGAATCCTTAAAGGGTAAAGCGACGTTTGTGACTGAAGCTGCATCATATTTTAATGAAGGTGTAATTAGCAGTGCACAAAAAGGTCGAGGGATTGGGGATTGCTGGTCGAGTTCGGAATGGGTGTGGGATGGTCAAAAGTTTGTCCAAACCAAAGATATGTGGACAGGTATGTGTAAGGGATTAGCCGCTGGTGGGGTATGGGAGTTAGATTTGATCGAAGCTGTTGTGAAATGATACCTACCGTTACACAGTCACACTGATGAGCATACTATGGCTATGGTACAAAGAAGCTGATTGCTTTTTGGAACTTGTGCTTATGTCTCGTGTTTATATTTCTCTCCTTGGTAAATTTTCTCGTTTAAGTCGTTCTGTGTTGATGGCTGTGGCTGTTTTGGGTACAACGCAAGTGGCGATGGCAGGGCCAACCGTCGATCAACTCAGTGATTGTTTAGTGAAAGCCACTACAGCAGCGGATAAAACCACGGTATTGCAATGGACATTTACGGCTTTAGCTGCACATCCCGATTTAAAGGGTTTTAGTAGTGTCACGCCTGAGCAAAAGAATCAGCTGGATCAGAAATTGGCACAAGTTTTACAGCGTGTGATTGTGGAGCAGTGTTCGACACAGACTAAGGCTGTGATTCAGGCTGAGGGGATTCAAGCGGTTGGTGAGGCTTTTCAGCAGTTAGGTCAGAGTGCGGGTGAGGATATTGTGAAAGATCCAGCGGTTCGACAGCAATTGCAAGGGACGTTGCGTTATATTGATTTAAATAAATTGGTCACGACTTTTTTAACGCCTGATATTTGGAATAAGTTGGGTGTTACAAGATAAAAAATCTACTTAATACTCTAAAATTTTCTTAGGAAAAGTAGACTTAATCTCCTAAATTTAAGTTTTAACTCTACTTAATAGATAATACTAAACAACAGCCCTTCTTTTAAAAAGAGAACTGTTGTTTAGATGATTTTTATTCATTACTTTTTAATGTAATTTCATTGATGTTTTTTACTTTGTAATCGCTATAGTCTTTTTTCGAAAAAATGCATAAATTTCTGGAACATATTTGTAGGTAGTACTTATCCTTCGTCTTATCAATTATGATAATTTGTTGTGAATTTATTAGATCTTTTTTAGATTTATTCACTCCCTTTTGTTCAATATCTACCAAGGTGGATAATATGATAATAAAAATTGGGAGGGAAAAACTTAATGTTAAATAGTGTAGTATAGCTGATTTTTCAAATGATTTTAATATCTCATCTATATGGTTCTTTTTAGCAAAATATAAGGTGTTTTCTGATAAATGGGCAGAGTAAAACTTGAAGTGCGACATAAACCACCTAATTAATTTAAAGGGTTTATGGAGTATATAAAATTGTCATACCATCATCTTAACTTT
>NZ_KB849802.1:139845-140637 GCF_000369065.1 Acinetobacter haemolyticus CIP 64.3 = MTCC 9819 | reverse complement strand
GATTGGCTTACACCATTAGAGAAATTTGCTCAGCTTGTTGATTATCATAAGACTTTTCAAACTGTCGCACCTCATGTTTGAATTCGCCAAGTTTTTCATCTAGTTCTTTTATGATAGCAATGTGTTTGCTGGATGGACCATGATAAATTAGACTAAAATTCAATATCTCATAAATTATATAAGTGATAGTGAACGGGTATAAGCATAGATTGTTTTGTGTATGGGTTTGAATGAAAATAAAAAATAAACTTATAATAAAAATACTTATATCTAATGAAAAGTCTTCATATATTCTCATGTTTAGATAGTTAAGTAAGTATTTTATTTTTTCTACAAATATTTGTTTTAATTTTAATATTTTCTTATTTGCAATTATAAAGGAAAGAAATATTGTAAAAAATGTCCCCCATAGAATTATTTCAAAATTGTAAAGTACACTGTAATAGATATAGTCTTGAATATCGAAAAATGAATTTGGGTTTAAATTGAAAGGTGATAGGTACCCATTTAAAAAAACCCTTCCTGTAAAGTAAAATAAGAAAGATAAAATAGAAATCAAAATTGCGAAGTCAAGTTTTAAATTCATTTTTTGAATGAGTTAAATGTCGGGTGTTGGTTATATTATAGTGATCTTTAAATGAATTAAACAATAGAATATAATCAGATTTAATGGTTTTATTGCCTTTAATTTAATTCACGGCGAATTCAAACATGAGGTGCGACAGTTTCAAAAGCCTTATGATAATCAACAAGCTGAGCAAATTTCTCTAATGGTGTAAGCCAATCTAACGC
>NZ_KB849802.1:3641-133055 GCF_000369065.1 Acinetobacter haemolyticus CIP 64.3 = MTCC 9819 | reverse complement strand
ACTTCGGCTGGGCGCTCATGAATAGTTTTAATATCCTGTAATATAGAATCTTTTTTAGGTTCACCGTTAGCTTTTCGCTTTTTATTTTCATGACGTAGACAGGATAATAAGTCTTTTTTCAACTCACCCTTGGGTAATGCTCGTATCGTTGAATAAATCGTTGTATGGCTTACATTCATTGTTTGATCCAAATCAGGAAATGTCTTTAAACGCTTTGCTATTTGCTGAGGAGACCATAAACAACGGATCGCTTCAACAATAAATTTCCAGAGGATTGAATCGATTTTGAGTTTTCTGTGACCACGTCTACGTCTAGCGAAGGTGTTATCAGAAGCATATTGAGCTTGATAAACGTCATTGATGCTATTTCTTTTAAGCTCACGATAGATCGTACTAGGATGTCTTTTAATGAGTTCAGCAAATTTTCTGGCTGAAAAGCCTTCTTTTCTTGACTCAAGCATTAATGCAGTACGATCTTCAAAGTTAAGATGATGGTATGACAATTTTATATACTCCATAAACCCTTTAAATTAATTAGGTGGTTTATGTCGCACTTCAAGTTTTACTCTGCCCACATATCTTACCTTCATATTCATAACGATGAACTTCGTAGGCTTGACCATCCCAACGATAAACTGCAAAACAGAAACCAGGACCACCATTTTCAATATCTGGCCAGCCATCTTTTCCTTTGGTTTTTAAAAAAGTGGGAATGCCTGGATTACTAAATAACTGCTTCCATTTACCATTTTTTTGCTGTGAAACAATATAGTAGCCGATACCAGTTCTGCCATAACACATGCTGCTATTATCTTGAATAATGGCATCTTTACGACCATCACCATTCAAATCTTTATAAATAACAATATTTCCACTATCACAATTACCTTCCCAGCCATATTTTGTTTTTTTGAAATCTGCAGCTTTAAAAATAGCTTGAGCATCTGCTTTAGGTACTTTAGGCTTTTGAGCAAAATTAGGTGTGCTGATTAGAAGCAAATAAGCAGTAAGTAATAATTTATTTTTCATAAGTTTTATGATCATGTTGGTTGAATTTAAAATTTATTGTTTGGATGTTTTATCGTATTAAAGTTAAAAAACCCCACATTAAGTGAGGTTTTATATCATGAAATTAATTAACTAGCCAACAAATCAACCAATCAATTTTTTCATTAATTCATTCACTTGTGCAGGGTTAGCTTTACCTTTAGCAGCTTTCATGACTTGACCAACAAGACCGTTAAAGGCTTTTTCCTTACCAGACTTGTACTCTTCAACCATTTTCTCATTGGCTGCAAGCACTTCTTTGATAATCGCTTCAATCGCACCTGTATCGGTTTCTTGCTTTAAGCCTTTTTCAGCAATAATGTCATCCGCAGATTTTCCTTCTGCTTCCCACATAAAGCCAAACACTTGCTTCGCGATTTTGCCGTTAATGGTGTTATCGACAATACGTGCGATCATGCCACCCAATTGCTCAGCAGAAACTGGAGAGTCTGCTAAATCTAGGCCTGCTTTGTTTAAAGCACCTGAGAATTCACCCATCACCCAGTTTGCAGAAACTTTACCTTGCTTCGCACCGCCAGCAGCAGCTACAACAGCCTCGTAGAAGTCTGCCATTTCGCGTGACAGCGTTAATACATGTGCATCGTATTCAGTCACGCCGAAGTCAGCAATAAAGCGCTCACGACGTGCAGCAGGCAATTCTGGCAGGGCAGCGCGTGCCGCTTCGATTTGCTCATTTGAAATGATCACTGGTAACAAGTCAGGGTCAGGGAAGTAGCGATAGTCGTTCGCTTCTTCTTTTGAACGCATTGAGCGAGTTTCCATCTTGTTCGGATCGAACAAACGAGTCTCTTGATCAATCTCGCCGCCGTATTCCAAGATTTCCATTTGGCGTTCAATTTCAACATTGATCGCTTGCTCAATAAAACGGAATGAGTTGAGGTTTTTCAACTCACAGCGTGTGCCAAAAGGTTGACCTGGACGACGCAATGATACGTTACAGTCGGCACGGAAAGAGCCTTCAGCCATGTTCCCGTCAGAGATACCTAACCAACGCACTAGGGTGTGAATGGCTTTGATATAAGCAACTGCTTCTTCAACCGAACGCATATCTGGTTCAGACACGATTTCAAGTAATGGTGTACCTGCACGGTTTAAGTCAATGCCAGACATCCCTTCGAATTGGTCATGGATCGATTTACCAGCATCTTCTTCAAGATGAGCACGGGTCACGCCGATGCGTTTTACAGTGCCATCCTCAAGTTGGATGTCGATATGACCCAAGCCTACGATTGGGTTGTCCATTTGGCTGATCTGATAGCCTTTCGGAGAGTCTGGGTAGAAGTAGTTTTTACGTGCAAATACGGATGCTTGATCGATATACGCATCGATACCCAAGCCAAAGCGAATTGCAAGATCAACGACCTCGGCATTCAATACAGGCAATACACCCGGCATCGCCAAATCAACAAGGCTAGCTTGTGTATTTGGGTCTTGGCCAAATTCAGTTGATGAACCCGAGAAAATTTTAGATTTGGTTGCAAGCTGAGTGTGGATTTCAATCCCGATAACGACTTCCCAACCGTCAATTAACTTTAACTTTTGAGCTTCAGTCATTATGCATTCTCCTCAGCAATTGCCGCACGTTTGGTATGCCAGTCTGTGTTTTGTTGATATTGATGCACAATCGAAAGCAATTGTGATTCTGACCAGTAGTTACCAATCAACTGTAAACCAACAGGTAGGCTGTCTTTATCAAAACCGACAGGTGCATTGATGGCTGGTAGACCCGCCAAGTTCACAGCAAGGGTATAGATATCGCCTAAGTACATTTCAGTTGGACTGAGGTTCGCACCGATTTTGTACGCAGTCGTTGGTGCAGATGGCGCTGCAATCACATCGACATTTTCAAATGCTTTGAGGAAGTCTTGTTGGATTAAACGACGTACTTTTTGTGCTTTCACATAGTAAGCATCGTAGTAACCTGCAGACAGCGCATAAGTACCAATCAAAATACGGCGTTGTACTTCAGCACCAAAACCTTCTGAACGTGAACGTTTGTAGAGGTCTAAAATGTCTTTTGGATTTTCACAACGGTAGCCATAACGAACACCATCGTAACGTGACAAGTTTGATGACGCTTCCGCAGGTGCGATCAAATAGTAAGTTGGAACGTAGGCTTCAGTCATGTTGAGATCAATCTCAACCAAAGTCGCGCCCATTTCTTCAAGCTTTTTCAATGATTCTTCAACGCGCGCTTTTACGTCTGCATCTAAACCAGCGACATTGAAGTATTGTTTTGGAATACCAATACGTAAACCTTTCACAGCTGTGCCGTTTAGGTTAGCCACGTAATCATCCACTTCTTTGTCTACAGAGGTTGAGTCTTTAGCATCATGACCAGCAATCACATTCATGAGGTAGGCACAGTCTTCTGCTGAACGTGCCATTGGACCGCCTTGATCCAATGATGAGGCATAGGCAATCATACCGAAGCGAGAAACACGACCATAAGTCGGTTTTAAGCCCGTTAAGCCACAAAATGAAGCTGGTTGGCGAATTGAACCACCTGTGTCTGTACCTGTTGCGATTGGCGCAAGATCAGCCGCTACAGCTGCAGCAGAGCCACCTGATGAACCACCCGGGACATGATCTAAGGCCCACGGGTTGCCGGTTGCACCAAAGTAAGAGCTTTCAGAGGTTGAACCCATGGCGAATTCATCCATATTCACCTTACCTAAAGTCACAAGACCTGCGGCTTTAGCTTTGGCAACCACAGTTGCGTCATAAGGTGAAATGAAATTGTCCAGCATTTTTGAACCCGCAGTGGTTTTAATGCCTTGGGTACAAAAAATATCTTTATGTGCAAGTGGAATACCTGCCAACGCATGTGCATTGCCTGATTTGATTACTGCATCAGCCGCATCCGCCTCTACTAAGGCTTGCTCTGCGGTCACCGTCACATAACTTTTTACTTTTGCGTCAATTTTGGCGATACGTTTTAAATAATGTTCAGTCAATTCACGTGATGAAAATTGGGCTTGTTTTAAGCCTTCAGAAAGTTCACGAATTGATAAGCGATGTAAATCTGTCATATGAAAAATTTCTTTACATTCTAAATATAAAATAAAAGTTAATTGAATAAAAATTATTCAATTACACGAGGTACAAGGTACAAACCAGCTTCGGTAGCAGGTGCGATTGCTTGATATTCATCGCGATGATTGCTTTCCGTGACTGCATCTGTGCGTAATGGTTGTGGGTTGTCAAATGGGCTTTTCAAAGGCTCAACATCATCGGTATTAATGCCTTTCAAGCTTTCCATCATGCCCAGAATTTTATTTAAACTTTGAGCATATTCAGCAGATTGCGTGTCGTTTAGCGATAAGCGTGCCAAATTTGCAATTTGCGATACAGTTTGCGCATTTAGATCCGCCGTCTGTGGAGCATCGGATGATGTAGACATAACTTTACCTAATTCAGTATCAAAAAATTTCAAAATATCGTGCGTTATAATAAGCGATTGACTTGTTCAAATCATCACATTTAGTTAAAGTTGCCACCTTGTATTCACACAAAGTTTAATTGAGAACGCCCCCGTGATTCTAAAACGACTAATTGGCTTGTTTTCGCCGGATTTAGCCATTGATTTAGGTACTGCTAATACGCTTATTTATGCACCAGGCCGTGGCATCATTTTAAATGAACCAACTGTTGTGGCAATTCGCCATAGTGGTTCACAAAAAATTGTTGCCAATGTTGGACTTGATGCTAAACAGATGTTAGGTCGTACCCCAGCGAATATTTCAGCGATTCGTCCGATGAAAGACGGTGTGATTGCTGATTTTGAAGTAACTGAAACCATGTTGCATCAGTTTATTGGCAAAGTACATGAAAAGCGTTTATTTCCACCTGCACCACGTGTTGTCGTTTGTGTACCGTGTAAATCTACTTTGGTAGAACGCCGTGCGATTCGTGAAGCTGTATTCAACGCAGGTGCTCGTGATGTCCGTTTGATTGAAGAGCCGATGGCGGCAGCAATCGGTGCGGGTATGCCTGTAGAGCAAGCATGTGGTTCGATGGTGGTCGATGTGGGTGGTGGTACCACTGAAATCGCAATCATTTCATTACAAGGTTGTGTTTACGCTGATTCATTACGTATCGGTGGTGATGTTTTTGATGAGCAAATCATCAATTATGTACGTAAAGCGCATGGTTGTGTGATTGGTGAAACCACGGCTGAAGTGATTAAAAAAGAAGTTGGAATGGCGGTTGCTGATGGTAAAACATTAGAAATCGAAGTTCGTGGTCGTAATTTAGCTGAGGGTGTTCCTCGTGCGATTACGGTAACTTCTGATGAAATCACGCAAGCGATTGCTGATCCATTACAAAGCATTGTCAGTGCGGTGAAATCTGCACTTGAACAAACGCCGCCAGAATTGTCTTCTGATATCGCTGAGCGTGGTATTGTGTTGACGGGTGGTGGGGCATTATTGCGTAACTTAGATAAGATGCTTGCGCAAGAGACTGGGTTACCAGTTGTGGTTGCTGAAGATCCGTTGACTTGTGTCACTCGTGGCGCTGGAAAAGTATTAGAGTTCTTTGACAATCCAAATCACGACATGCTTTTTGTTGGCTAAACCATAAGGACTAGGCGGTGCAACCGAATCTTTTTTCAAGACAACCGCCATCTTTTCGCTCATTTGTTATTGCAGTGATCACATGTTTGGTAGTGCTATTTTTTGATTGGCGCATGCCACATGTGATTAAACCAGCAAGGGATGTCTTGTACGCCGCGTATAACCCAATTTATGCATTGGCGAGTTATCCAGTACTGTCGCGAGAATGGCTGAATCAACAAACCAAATCTGAAGCTCAATTGCGTCGTGAAAATACTGCGATGCAAGCAGAGCTATTGCAAGCACGTGTTCGACTCCAAAAATTATCTGAACTTTCTGCTGAAAATAACCGTCTAAGAGGTTTATTAGATACGCCATTGATCATTGATGGACGTATGCAGATTGCTGAAGTGATTGGAACGGATGCGGATCCATTACGTCATATCATTATTATCAACCGTGGTTCTGCCGATCAGCTTAAAATTGGACAAACAGTTTTGGATGATCAGGGCATCATGGGACAGATCATCAATGTCTATCCACATAGTGCGCGCGTGATGTTGTTATCTGACAAAGAGCATTCTTTATCAGTGCGCTTAGAGCGGACGGGTATGCGTGCAATTGTGTCGGGTACTGGTGATTTAGGTCAGTTAAAAATGGACTACGTGGCGACCAGTGCAAACATCAAAGTTGGGGATAAGGTGTTCAGTTCTGGTTTAGGTGAGCATTTCCCTGCAGGTTACTTGGTCGGGACAGTATCGAAAGTCAGTCGTCATAATTCTGGTGAATTTGCTGAAATTGATGTAGTGCCAGCGGCTCAACTGGCAAGTGGTCATCATGTCGTGGTTCTGTTCTCAGAGTCATTGGCAAAGGAGCAGCCTTATGCCAATCGCTAAGTTAAGTTATAGCAAATCCAATAAAGATCCTTTGTTGATGATCATCATCTCGATTGTGATTGCATCGGTGTTGATGGTCTATCCGTTGGCGTATGAGTTGTCAGGATGGCGACCTGCGGTGATGTTGATGGTGATGCTGTTCTGGATTCTTTATCAACCTGTTTGGTGTGGGATCTGGTTTGCCTTCGGTATGGGGATTTTTGCTGATTTACTTTTAGATGCGCCACTGGGGTTAAACGCATTAAGTTTTGTGCTAATTTGTTTTGCGACACGCTATTTCATACGTGAACGACGAATTTTAACTTTTGGTAATTCGTGGGTGATTGCAAGTATTGCCATAGTGATGCATATCACTTTTTTATGGATGTGTCAGACCATAACAGGTATGCATTTTTCTCTAGCTCGACATTGGCAACCGTTGATTACGGGTGTTTTAGCTTGGCCGATCCTTTATTATTGTTTACATAAATGGCGCATATAATTCTCGCATCCAGCTCGCCGCGTAGGCAGGAGCTTTTATCGCAACTGGGTTTGGACTTTGAAGTTTTTAGTCCAGACATTGATGAGACAGTAAGGGATGCTGAAACGGTTGTGCATTATGTGGAACGGTTGGCAAGAGAAAAAGCGCGTGCTGTTTTAGCTCAATTTCCTGCTGCAATTGTAATCGCAGCAGATACCAGTTTAAGTTTTGCTGGAAAGATTTTAGGTAAGCCTGAATCAAAGCAACATGCTTTTGAAATGTGGTCACAGCTTTCTGGGCAGTGGCATGATGTATTTTCTGGCGTCTGTGTTGCCAGTCGTATTCAAATATGCAGTACAGTAGTGCGGACACAAGTCGAGTTGCAAACGCTTAGCCACGCAGAAATGGAAAAGTATTGGGCAACTGGTGAGCCGATTGGCAAAGCAGGTGGATATGCCATTCAAGGAATTGCTGCACAATATATTCCACAAATAAGGGGCAGTTATAGTAATGTGGTGGGGCTGCCTTTGCATGAAACAGTACAGTTATTAGAAAGCGTTAAAGCATAAATTCTGCATTAACGCTGTCGGCATAAGAATTTTTATAAAAGTTTTGAGTTGGTTATGGCAGAAGAGTTGCTGATTAACGTTACACCGATGGAGTGTCGGGTTGCGTTGATTGAAAATGGTACGGTCAATGAACTATTTGTTGAGCGTACGGCAAAACGTGGTTTAGTGGGTAATATTTATAAAGGCAAGGTTGTCCGTGTACTGCCGGGCATGCAAGCTGCTTTTGTTGATATTGGATTATCTCGAACAGCATTCTTGCATATCAATGATATGGTCTGGCCTCGTTCACAACCGACGCCTAACGTTTTTGAGTTGTTGCATCCTGGGCAAATGCTTACCGTGCAAGTGATGAAAGACATGCTCGGAACCAAAGGGGCTCGACTCAGTACAGATCTTTCGATCCCATCGCGTTATCTTGTGCTGATGCCTTATGGGAATCATATCGGGGTATCTCAGCGCATTGAAGCGGAAGAAGAGCGTGATCGTTTGCGTGGGATTATTGAGCATATTCAAGCTGAACATAACCTACCTGGAAGTGTGATTGTACGCACTGCTGCGGAAGGGGTGGATGAAGCGGCGATTGCACAAGACATGAATTACTTGAGTAAACTGTGGGAATTCATTCAACGGAAGCAAAAAGAAGTTTCAACACCTGAGCTAATTTTTGAAGAGCTTCCTTTACCTCAACGTATTGTGCGGGATTTAGCCAGCGATGAAACCGCTAAAATCTATGTGGATTCGCGCGAAATTCATGGCAAGTTGAATGACTTCGTCAAGGAGTTTGTGCCGACCATTCAAAATCGTTTGCTGCATTATCCGGGTGAAAAACCACTTTTTGATTTATACAATGTCGAAGAAGATATTCAAAAAGCTTTACAAACGCGTGTAGCACTTAAATCGGGTGGCTATCTGATGCTTGATCAGACAGAAGCGATGACCACCATTGATGTTAATACTGGTTCCTATGTCGGTGGGCGAAGCCTAGAAGACACAGTTTTTAAAACCAATATGGAAGCGACCCAAGTCATTAGCAGACAACTCCGTTTGCGAAACTTGGGCGGTATCATCATCATTGATTTTATTGATATGCAGGAAGCTGGGCATCGGGAAGAAGTGATGCGTCAGTTTGAAAAAATGCTTGAACGCGATCATGCCAAAACCAAAATTACTCAAGTTTCAGAACTGGGTTTGGTTGAAATGACTCGTAAGCGAACTCGTGAATCTTTGGAACATCTACTTTGTGAATCATGTCCAACTTGTCAAGGACGCGGTTATGTGAAGACAGCAGAGACAGTATGTTACGAGATATTTCGCGAGATCATGCGATATGCGCGTGCATTTGATTCCAAGGGTGGCTTTACTGTCGTTGCGCATCCAGCAGTGATTGATCGGCTTTTAACAGCAGAAGCCCCAGCCGTCGCGGATTTGGAGCATTTTGTGAACCGTGTCATAAAATTCCAAGTGGAAAATTTATATACGCAAGAGCAATACGATATCATTTTAAGCTAAAGTTGTAACAAGATTTCGCTTAATCCTTGTTACAACTGAAATTTTACTTTCGATCATGAATTTTAAATACTAGAACCATAAGATTAGCCATAGGCATTTTTCAATGTCTTAGCAAATATAATGAGGTATATAAAATGAATGTAAGTAAAAGATTAGTGAGTCACGGTTTTAAGCATGTTTTAGACAGCAATCCTGTGAACACTTGTTATATGGTCGATAGCCAAGGTAAAGAAGTTCCGATTACTACGGCAATGATTCGTTCAGCCTGCCATCAATTGCTACAACGTTGTCGCGCAATTAAAAAGTAAGGGGCCATTGAAAGCCCCTTAATTTTTCTCTACGAATTTACAATCTTCTCTTGCGGTAACTCTTGAATCTTTTGTTCAAAACGTTGAATTTCTTCTTCTAGATGTGTCAGTAAGTTTTGCATTTTTGGTAGTGCATTTCGACATGCGATCAAACCAACTTCTAATTTATCCAAATAACTGGTTAAGGTAATATTGAGTGCCTGACCATCCATCACGATTGATGCAGGATATAGTGCATCGAGTTTTGCCCCATTCCAATACAACGGTTCACGTGGACCAGGTACGTTAGAAATTACAAGGTTAAAGGCTTGACGCTTAGGTAACATTCCTGAAGCGATGTTTAATCCTGCTGGACCATAAACCACGGCACTATAGTTTAGAATCTCATTTGCGGTCATACGACTAAAACGTTGTTTGGAGTTTTGCACACTGCGACGAATAATTTCCAAACGTTCGATTGGATCTTCGATATGAGTGGCAAGATTGGCCAAAATCATCGTAATACGGTTACTTACATCTGAGTCATCGGTACGTAGTGATGCTGGCACCATAGCGATTAAAGGCTTTTTCGGTAAGCTATTATGACTGATCAAATATTCGCGTAAAGCACCAGCACATACAGCCAAAACGACGTCGTTTAAGGTCACGCCTAGGGTTTTGGCGATGGTGCGGAAACGATCTAATTCGAATGATTGTGCTGCAAAACGACGGGCAGAGCTAACACGTTGGTTTAAGATCGACGGCGGTGCTTGAAAGGTCGAAACGTAGTCTGGGTTTTTCCCCATCTCTTTAAAAATAGTTTGAGAGAGTTCTTGCATCACTTTAGGAGCAACTTCGCACTGGGATTTAATCGTATCCCACACACCTTTGATTTTGCTGACACTTGGTGGTTTCGGAGCTTTTAAACGTTTAGCGCGCTTACCTTCTACACACCACAAAGGCACTACATGCTTTTCATTTGGATCTTTTGAAAGCGATTTTTCGATTAGGCGCATACCTGCGACGCCATCTACCATCGCATGATGGATTTTGAAATACATGGCAAAACGGTTGCCTTCAATTCCTTCGATAATGTCACAGGTCCATAATGGTTTAGCACGGTCAATAAGAGAACTATGTTGCTGTGAAATATACACTAGTAATTCACGAATACGTCCAGGATTGGGTAACGCAATATGACGGAAATGATGGTCTAAATCGAATTCATTGTCTTCACCCCAAAATAAACCATTTAACTGATTGTTGAAGGGTGGTACTGGAATGCTTTTTGATTGACGAATTTCTTCAACCAGATCATGAACAAAGGTTGGAGACGCATTTTCAGGTAGTTCAAATAAAAACAGCCCACCTACATGCATGGGTTGCTGTCTTTTTTCTAATGAAAGAAAAATGAAGTCGATCGGGTGTAATGGGCGCATAGCAGATATAGTCTCTCATCGCATTTTTTATAAGATACTCTTGGAGCTCTTATTAGTATTATTGAACCGTAGAGATCAGTATATACGCTTTCGTCTGGTTAAAATATGACTTTGTACACAGCAGTCAGGAAAAATAAAACCACTGACAAATCAGTGGTTTTTATATACCAAAATTGTTACAGCTTATTTTTTTAGATTTCCAGCATGCAAACCGCACTCTTTGTGAGTTGCTTCTTCCCACCACCAACGACCTTCACGTTCATGCTGATTAGGTAAAACTGGGCGTGTGCAAGGTTCACAACCAATTGAGATAAAACCACGCTCATGCAATGGATTATATGGAATTTCCATCATACGGATATAACTCCATACATCGGCACTACTCCAATTGGCAAGTGGGTTGTACTTGATCAGTTGTTTACCTTCCCCTGAAAAGCCAACATCGGCCTGAACCACTGGAACATCACTGCGTGTTGGGCTTTGATCTTTTCGTTGACCCGTAATCCAACCATCTAAAGTCGCCAATTTTTTACGAAGAGGTTGAACTTTACGAATCCCACAGCATTCTTGATGACCATCTTCAAAAAAGCTAAATAAGCCTTTTTCATTGACGAATTGTTGAACTGCAGCAGACTCAGGAAAACAGATTTCGATATTGATATTGTAATGCTTACGGACTGTTTCAATAAATTGATAGGTTTCAGCGTGTAGTCGCCCCGTATCTAAGCTAAAGACACGAAAGGGCTTACCAATACGAGAAGCGATATCAATCAATACAACATCTTCCGCACCTGAAAATGAAATGGCGATTTCACCTTGTTGACTTAAAGCAAGTTCTAAAATTTCTCGTGGCGATTTTTCTGCATATTCAGCAGCGAGCGCATCCACAAGGTCAATAGTCGGAATAACAGTCATGGGTGTTCCTGGCGATAGGCTTGGGCACAATTGTAAATCATTCTAAGCAAAGCAGTTTACTTGCTCTCAACTTTAATCTTGCAGAATAAAGCTGATTTATTCAACAACAGCGCAAAAATTGAAAATGTTAGTGGTATGATACAGCAATTTTTAACCAACATTGGAAGCATTCATGGAAATCGTATGCCTAGATCTTGAAGGTGTTTTAGTTCCAGAAATCTGGATTAATTTTGCAAAAAAAACAGGGATTAAAGAACTCGAGGCAACGACTCGTGATATTCCAGACTATGATGTACTAATGACACAACGTCTAAATATCTTAAAACAACATGGTTTGGGTTTAAATGATATTCAAGCGGTGATTGCGGATATGGGGCCTTTTGAAGGGGCGAAGGAATTTGTTGATTGGGTACGTACTCATTTCCAACTGATTATTCTTTCAGATACGTTTTATGAGTTTGCACATCCTTTAATGCAGCAACTGGGTCAACCGACAATTTTCTGTCATAAATTAGAGACAGACGAAAATGGTATGATTACCGCGTATAAACTTCGTCAACCAGATCAAAAACGTCAGGCGGTTAAAGCTTTGCATGGTTTGAACTTCCGTGTAATTGCGGCAGGTGATTCTTATAATGATACGACGATGTTGGGAGAAGCGGATCATGGATTCTTGTTTGATGCACCAGATAATGTAATCGCTGAGTTTCCTCAATTTCCACCTTTGCATGGCTATGAGGCTTTAAAGCAAGCCATTCGTTCAGTATCGCAACGTAATATTCCAGAATAATAAATCTATCCAGAGAAACTGTTTTATGAGATTTCTCAAAGCGTGAAGCTAAAAGCAACAAAAGGCGCATTATGCGCCTTTTGACTGATTAAACAAGATTAAAACTTATAACCAATTTTTAAACCGTATGCGATAGCATCATTGTTTTTGAACTCTGCAATATAAGCAGGTGTATCAAATTGAGAACCGGATTGTGCTTTGGCATCACCTAACCAGAAATATTTCACGCCACCAGCGATGAAGTAGTTTGGAGCAGGGCTGTATTGAACACCTAGGCCGATGTTCCAATAACCCTCCGTTGGTCCAAGTGTGGTCACAGGGTTACCCGCACCTGAGTCCCACCCTACAGAAAAGTTACCCGCCCATAAATCATTAAATTTACGTCCTATGCCAGCAGTTATCGAATATTGATCATCGGTATAAGCAACAAGATCAAAGCCATCTTTTTTGCCAGTACCATTTACAACAGGAGCGAGTACTGATGCAGCACCAAACTTATATGGACGAATGGCAAAGTCTTTCCAGTTCACCCAACGAATGTTAGCAAAGGCAACGGTATTTTCCATGATCCCTGTTTGTAGATCGAGATTGATCGATTGTGGGGTAGTAATTTCTGTGATGCCTTGAGCATTATTAACTTCAGTTAACATCGCATCAAATATTGGGCTGCCAGTCATACCCGCAGCATTATGTTTTTCATAAGCATTCATTTCATGCTTAATCTTGGCACGATAGGTGAGAGATGCTTTCATTGCGATTTCTGGAATTTGATAAGCGACACCCGCTAACCAACCTACAGCCTCATCTCGACCCGTTTTAAAGTCATAGCCATTATAGGCACTGTAACTTGTGCCACGTAATAATACGTTAGCATCCAAAGTTTGATAAACGGCCCCTGCATAAAGATTCCAGTTCTGGTTGGGTTGGTAGCCGAAAAGTAAATTTAAATTTTCAGTACGAACCTTAACTGAGGTATTCCCTTGGAACGGGACAGGACGATTTTCTACAAAGTTATTTTGACCATGATATTCCGCATCAGCACCATATGGATGATCATAAAGTAAGCCAATTGAAAATTGTTCAGTTGCTTGAATTTTTAAGGCTGCACTTGGTGAGTAATAATGATTTGCCATGTCTCCTGTATTATTTTGAGATGTATCTTTCCCTGATACGTCCGCACTTAGAAAAGTAATACCCGCTTCAAAATAATTGCTTGGCTGCAAGAAGGCTGAAATTGACTGGCCAGAACGATCCAAGGCTGCTGCAAAAGCAGAGGTTGTTGGTAATAAACTGAGTAAAAGTGCTGTTTGAGTCGCATGCAGCTTCATTGATATTTTTTCTCATATCAGGTGTAACTAGAATGCCGCGAAAAGTAACACAATTTTTGAGTAATCAAATATTTTTACAAATGTCCATAAATGAACTGATAAAGTCATGGAAAGTTGTTGAGTCATAAGGCTTTATAGATTAATCACTCTAAAAGTTGATTAACCGGTAAATTCAGTCGATAAAAAAAGACCGTCTTGCGACGGTCTTTTTCATTGAGATGGATTAGAAGCGGTAACCGATTTTCAAACCATAAGCGATTGCTTTGTTATCTTCAAACTCAGCAACATACTCATTGCCACCCGCTTGAGCACCAGTTTGGGCTTTTGCATCGCCTAACCAGAAGTACTTCACACCACCAGCGATAAATGTCGCTGGAGTAGGGCTAAATTGAACACCAACACCAACGTTCCAATAGCCTTCTGTTGGGCCAAGTGTAGTTACAGGATTACCCGCTCCAGAATCCCAACCTACAGAAACGTTACCAGCCCACTGTTCGCTCAGTTTACGTCCAACACCAGCGTTAACTGACCATTGATCTTCAGAATATTCTACTAAATTGAAACCATTAGGACGATTTACAGCTTCACCAATTTGTTTAGATAGTAAACCAAACTTGTAAGGTTGAATTGAAAAATCCTTCCAATTCACCCAACGCACGTTGGCAAATGCAACGGTATTAGCCATGATACCGGTTTGAAAATCAAGGTTTACAGATTGTGGCGTTGTAATCTTTGTTTTTTCAGAACTATTGTTGATTACATCGATAGCGTCACCTCTACCTAGTAAATTTAAAGCAGGTAAAGTAGGAATTGTTTCATTAATATTAACTTTATGATCAATTTCAGAACGATAAGTAACCGATGCTTTTAACGCAATTTCAGGGATTTGATAAGCAGCACCAGCCAACCAACCAACACCGCCAGTTTCTTTAATATCGGCATCGTAGCCGTTATAAATACTATATGCTTGACCACGAAGATTTACTGAACCTTTTACTGTTTGGTAGACACCACCTGCATAAAAGTTAAGGTTTTTATTAGGTTGAAAACCGAAAATCATAGATAGATTTTGTGAGTCTACTTTGACTTTGGTATTTCCTTTTCCAAGTAAACCGTTAACTTGTTGTAAACCTTGATCAACTAAGTTTGTTATACCTTGTTTAACGGCTGTATCAATTTGATTTTTAACAGCATCATTAGAATTATATTGAGTTAACGTGTTAGCTAATTGCTGCTGACCAGCAGGAGTAGTTAGGTCAACACCTTGAGCTGTTAACGCAGCCCCAACGCGTTGTTGAGCAGAAAGATTGTTGAATTGGGTGTCAATAGTTGATTGACGAATAACATCTAATCTATCTTGAGCTAGGATTGTATCTGTTGGGCTAGATACAAATACATTATTACCAGTGTATGCCGCATCGGCCCCAAATGGTTGATCATAAATAAGACCAAAAGAAATATTGTCTGTAAGTTGAAGTTTTAAAGCAGCGCCAGGGAAGAAATAATCATCTCCCATATCGGCAATTTTACGTTTAGTGGTTGATTCCCCAGCTTCTTGTCCTTTAACTGTTGGATCTAGAACTGAAATCCCCGCTTCAAAATAGTTACCTGGTTGTAAGAATGCAGACATAGACTGACCCGAACGGTCTAACGCTGCTGCAAAGACTCCAGTTGCAGGTAACGTCGCTAAGATCATTGCAGTGCTAAGGTGTTTTAATTTCATTTTAAATCTTTCCTTGAACTTTTAAGATTCTTAAGTTTAGAAGCTATGAAATGACATGAAAAAGTCATTCATATTTGATTGGCTATAACTTCATGTAACAAAAATACCATAATTAAAATAAGAGTAAATGTTCTAAATGAACTAGTTAGTACGATTGATTGGATGAAATTGAACAAAAAAAATGCTATAAATATTTATATACATATGTGTTTTTATTGATAAAATAATGAAATATATAAAATATTTATGAAAAATGACTCTTGCAAATTCTATAAAAAAAATTTTTTTTAGGTCAAAGATTTTTTGTAAAAAATACGATCTTATTTGCAGTATTGACTAAAAATGCATATTTTTACGATCAAATAAATATTCATATAAATTTTACAGAAAATTTACGCATTTTAGTTGTTCTGACATAGAGAGTTTACGCCTTCAATTTCCATACTACTGCTGACTTATTTTTAAATGGCATGTGCTATGTGGGAATTCATTTCTGTATTTATTCTTGCAATGGTTTTCGCTTATCCACTTGGACGCTATCTTGCAGATGTAATGCAAGCTCAGCCCATGAAAAGCGATTGTATTTTTAAATGGATAGAACGACCAATTTATGTAGTTTTAGGTGTAAAGCAAGTCGGTATGAATTGGCGGCAATATCTTGGCGCTTTTATCATCAGTAATGTTTTGCTTTTAGCCACAAGTGTTGCAATCTTGATGACACAGGCTTGGTTGCCATTAAATCCAGATCATATCCCTAACATGAATTGGGATCTGGCATTACACACCAGCATTTCATTTTTGACCAATACCAATCAGCAGCATTATTCAGGACAGGCTCAATTGTCTTATCTGTCGCAAATGACGGTGATCGTTGGTTTGCAATATTTATCTCCAATTATGGGTTTAGCTTTGTTAACAGCCATGTTAAGAGCATTATTCTTACAGCCGAGTCAAACAGAAAACTCTGAGAAAAAGACATGGAAGAATATTAATCTGGGTAATTTTTGGATGGATATGATCCGACCATTATTCCGATTCTTTATTCCTTTAGGTTTGTTTTTTTCTCTATTGCTGACATTTCAAGGTGTGCCATCAACACTTTCTGCTGGTCCAACCGTCCAAGTTTTGGATCAAGCAGTAGAAGTACAAACACAACATATTCCACTTGGACCTGTAGCACCGATGGTGGCGATCAAGCAATTAGGCAGTAATGGTGGTGGTTGGTATGGTCCAAACAGTAGTGTGCCTTTAGAAAATCCAACGCCATTATCTAATGTGTTGGAGATGCTAGCGATCTTACTGATCCCAATTTCTGTGGTATTCATGATTGGCCGCTTTATCCAACGCAAAAAATTGATGTGGATGATTTTGGGCACGATGTTGTTGATGTCATTGGCTTCCACTGTATTCACTTTATGGGCTGAAAAATCGTCATTGGTTCCAAATATTGCGCTAATGGAAGGGAAAGAAGTCCGTTTTGGAGCTGAAGCCTCTGCATTGTGGGGAAGTCTAACCACACAGGTAAATAATGGTTCGGTCAATATGATGCATGACTCAGCTTCACCATTAACGGGTTTGGTTGAGCTATCCAATATGCTGATCAATGCTATTTGGGGTGGGATTGGTTGTGGTTTATTACAGTTCTTTATTTATCTGTTCTTAGCTGTATTTATCGCGGGTTTGATGACAGGTCGTACGCCTGAATTATTTGGGCGAAAAATTGAAGTTACTGAAATTAAGTTATTGGCACTGGTCATTCTTTTACAACCTGTGGTGATTCTTGGTTTGACTGCGATCGCTATCGCTTTCCCATCTTTAACAGGTAATTCGAATCCTGCATCGCATGCTATTAGCCAAGTCTTTTATGAATATGTGTCTGCGTTTGCCAATAATGGTTCTGGTTTTGAAGGCTTAGCCGACAACACTGTATGGTGGAATCTCAGCGCCAGTGTTGCGTTATTAGCAGGTCGTTATAGCGTACTGATCATTCCAGTTTTAATTGCAGTCAGTCTAGCAACCAAACCTAAAGCAGATGAGACCAAGGGTTCATTACAGATTGAATCGCCTACATTTGCACTGACTTTAATCGGAATTGTACTGATTTTAACGCTTTTGCAATTTATGCCAGTGTTGGTGATTGGACCAATTGCTGATTATTTATCTGTAAAGATCTAGTGGAGCACGTACCATGAATTACCCTAATGCGACACAAATGGATATCTTGAATAAAGAAATTATTCTGCAAACCTTTTATAAATTATTACCACAGCATGCCTTTAAAAATCCCGTAATGGCATGTGTATGGATTGGAACAGTGTTAACCATCGTGGCAACGTTGATGGGTAGCACCAATTTGGGATTTGGCATTTTACTGAGCTTGATCTTATTAGTAACCGTTTTGTTTGCCAATTATGCAGAAGCAGTAGCAGAAGCCAAAGGACGTGGACAGGCATCTTCTTTACGCCAAGCCCGTGAAAACTTAATGGCAAATAAAATTGCTGATCTGAATGCTACAGCAACTGTGATTTCTGCAAATTTATTAAAAAAAGATGATTTGGTGATCATCAAAGCAGGTGAAATCGTGCCTGCAGATGGTGAAATCATTCAAGGTTTTGCCACCATTAATGAGTCGGCGGTGACAGGTGAGTCAGCGCCTGTATTGCGTGAGGCCAATACGGATCGGTCAGGTGTGATTGGCGGTACCAAAGTTTTATCTGATCAAATTATTGTCCGTGTCAGTAATGAGGCTGGAAATAGTTTTTTAGATCGCATGATTGCCTTGGTTGAGGGTGCAAATCGTCAAAAAACACCGAATGAAATTGCACTCAGTATTTTGCTGAACATCATGACCATTACTTTTATTGTTGTGGTTGCAACATTACCGTTTATTGGTTCTATGGTTGGGATTAAAATCAGTCTGGTGATGTTGATTGCGTTATTGGTCTGTCTCATTCCAACAACAATTGGTGGTTTGTTGCCTGCAATTGGGATTGCAGGGATGAACAGAGCCTTAAAAGCCAATGTATTGGCGAAATCAGGTAAAGCGGTTGAGGTTGCAGGTGATATTGATGTATTGCTGTTGGATAAAACAGGCACGATTACCTATGGTGATCGTCAAGCAACCGCCTTTTATCCTTTAACGGGTGTGAGTCCAAGTGAATTACGCCAAGCAGCGATGCTTACATCTTTTGCTGATCCAACCCCTGAGGGTAAGTCAGTGGTGAGTTTAGCTAAAGAAATGGGAGAAAATATCCATGAATCTAAAGATGCTGAATTTATTCAGTTTAGTGCTTCAACACGCTTATCAGGGGTAAATTTAGCTTCTGGAGATCAGATTCGTAAAGGTGCAGTAGATGCGATTCTTAAATTCACCAATCAAACTATTAAAAATAATATTGAATTGAATGTTTGTGTTGAGCATGTTGCCTCAAAAGGTGCAACGCCATTGGTTGTCGCACTGAATGATAGAATTTTAGGTGTAATTGAACTCTCCGATGTGATTAAGCAAGGCATTAAAGAGCGTTTTGCATTGTTGAGAGAGATGGGGATTAAAACCATCATGGTTACGGGTGATAATCCTTTGACCGCAGCCGCAATTGCCGCTGAAGCAGGCGTGGATGATTATATTGCTGAAGCTCGCCCAGAAGATAAATTAGCCTGCATTCGTAAAGAGCAAGCTGCAGGAAAATTGGTCGCGATGGTTGGCGATGGAACCAATGATGCACCCGCTTTGGCACAAGCAGATATTGGTTTAGCCATGAACTCTGGTACGCAAGCTGCGAAAGAAGCGGGGAATATGGTTGATCTGGACTCTGATCCAACCAAACTGCTTGATGTTGTGGAGATTGGGAAACAGCAGTTAATTACTCGCGGTGCATTAACCACATTCTCTTTAGCAAATGATGTGTCTAAATACTTTGTGATTTTACCTGCACTGTTCGCCGTTGCGATTCCTCAGCTTGATGTCTTGAATATTTTGCAGTTGAGTAGTCCAAGCAGTGCGGTGATTTCTGCATTGATTTTCAATGCACTGATTATTCCGATGTTGATTCCTTTAGCGCTTAAAGGGGTGCAATTTAAACCTGCCAGTGCTTTGCAATTGTTGCGTCGTAATATGCTGATCTATGGTGTAGGGGGCGTGGTTTTTCCGTTTATTGCCATCAAATTGATTGACCTTGTTGTGTCGTTGTGGATTTAGGAGTACACCATGAATAGATTAGAAAATTTTCCGCTATCTTCTGAGCCACAACCACTCTTTCGTTCTAGTTTTGGTTTAATTGTGGTTGGATTCCTGATTGCAGGCGTATTGTATTGCAGTGTGAGTGTATCTTTGGCTCAATTGTTATTTCCAAAACAGGCCAATGGTAGTGTTATCGAGTTAAATGGAAAAATTGTCGGGTCAAGCTTGGTGGGACAGAACTTTGTGAGTGATCACTACTTTCACGCTCGCCCAAGTGCCATCGCGTATGATGCGGATGCGGTTGGGGGAAGTAATTTGGCACTCTCCAATCCTGAATTACAACAACAGATTCAGGAGCGGGTGATTCAATTTGCAGACAAAAATGGAATTTCAGTGCAGCAAGTTCCACATGATATGGTAACTGCATCAGGAAGTGGAATTGATCCAGACATTTCACCTCAAAGTGCCTTATTACAAGTGAAACGGGTAGCGCAACAACGCCACTTGTCAGAGCAACAGGTTCGAGCGTTGGTCCAACAGCATGTTCAACCGGCTCAATTGGGAATATATGGAAAGGCACGGGTCAATGTGCTTCAACTGAACTTAGCTTTAGATCAAATATCATCAACTTCACGTTGATAGAGCTGAGCCTATGCAGATCGATCGAAATAACAAAGCAGATGCATGGTTGGCGCATAGCCAACGTGAGCAATCTGGGCGTCTGACCATTTTCTTGGGTGCAGCGCCAGGCGTAGGTAAAACCTATGCCATGCTCACTCGAGCACATGAGTTAATGCAGCAAGGGCATCATGTGGTGGTGGGCGTGGTTGAAACACATGGTCGAGCTGATACGCAGGCTTTGATACATGGGTTAAATGTGATTCCGAGAAAAAGTGTTGAGTATCAAGGACGTTTTTTGGATGAAATGGATCTAGACCAAATTCTCAAACTGAAGCCGGAAATCGTGTTGGTGGATGAGTTGGCGCATCGCAATGTACCAACGAGTCGGCATGAGTATCGTTGGCAAGATGTGAATGAACTGCTTGATGCAGGGATTAATGTATACAGCACTTTAAATATTCAGCATCTCGAAAGTTTGAATGATGTGGTCTATCAAATTACGGGCATTCGGGTAACAGAAACAGTGCCTGATGTTTTATTGAAAAGATTAAAAGATATTCGGCTGGTCGATCTTCCTGTACCTGAACTATTGGAGCGTATGAATCATGGCAAAATTTATTTAGCTGATGTCGCTCCACATGCCTTGCAAGGTTTTTTTAAGCCAGCCAATCTTACTGCTTTACGAGATCTTGCGATTCAAACGGTTGCAGGGCAAGTCGATATTGATTATCGAGAGAAATTTGTAGCTCAAGGTCAAATTATTCCGATTCAAAATCATATTATGTTGGCGATTGACGGTACCGAGTTTTCGGAAGACTTAGTTCGTCGCGCACATCGAATTGCAGAAAGACGCAATGCGACGTGGAGTGTGATTTCAATTCAAAAAAGCAAAATTGAAAATACTCAGACTTTTGCAGTGAGCAAAGCATTCAACCTAGCGCGTAAGCTCGGTGCTGATACCCATTTACTCTATAGCAATCATATTGCAGCTACAATTTTACAGGCAGCATATGATTGTGGCGCATCCAATATTTTATTGGGTAAAAGCCCACAAAAATCATTTTGGCAACGTTTGTTTTCAGATCATATTGCGGATCAACTTTTAGAAAAACAGCATCCCTTTGAGATTACTTTTGTTCAACCGCTAAAAACCAAACAGCAGGATAGGAAAAAGTCTTTAGATGATTTGTCAGAGCGAGGACTTGATCTTCATCAACGTGAAGTGATTGAAAGTAGTTTAATCATACTTGCTGGATTCATCGTGGCAGCGATCAGTGATCGTTTCATCGGTTATAGTGATCTCGCTTTAATCTTTATTATCACTGTACTTTTGGTCGCCATTCGAGCAAAGATGCTGATTACCATTGCCAGCGTATTGATTTGTTTCCTCCTATATAACTATTTTTTTATCGAACCTCGTTACACATTTTTGATCAGTGCAGAGCGAGGGGTGATTACGATCATCACCTTTATCATTTCAGCACTTTTGGTGGGACGCTTAGCAAATCAATTACGTGCTCAAGTGTTGAGCTTACGAGCTGCGAACTCAGTATCACTTCAATTGCAAGAGTTAGAACGAAAGTTATCCACTTGTGTTGATATTGAACAAGTTTTAAATATAGCAAAACAGCATTTGGAAGGTTCCCTCAATGCCACTGTTTGGTTGAGAGTGGGTGGACAATCGGTAGGCGATGCATCGATTTTGAATGAAAAAGATCAAATTGCGGCAGATTGGACCCAAAAGAATGCTAAACCATGTGGACGTTTTACCAATACGTTGACCAATTCAGAATGGTGGTTTAACCCAGTAAATTTAGTGGCAGATTTTGGTGTGGTTGCCATTCGATTTAACCGCAATTTACAAAGTATTCACTTCGAACAGCAACGTTTGGCTGAGTTAATGATTGATGATATTGCGCAAACTTTGTCTCGTATTCAGCTTTCCTTACAATTGGAAAATTCAAGAGTGGTGGCTGAAACGGAAAAGCTTCGTTCAGCTTTATTGTCTTCAGTCTCCCACGATCTACGTTCGCCGTTGGCGGCAATGATTGGCTCAGCAGACACGCTTAAATATTATGGCGAGCAAATACCTGAGTCAGACCGGCATGAATTATTAGATACCATTCATATAGAAGGTGAGCGTTTAGATCGCTATATTCAAAATCTTTTGGATATGACTCGTTTGGGACATCAAGGCTTAACACTGAGTCGAGCTTGGATTGGTGTAGATGAATTAATTGGCTCCGCCACTGAACGTCTGAAACGTTATCAGCCTCAAGTCAAAATTCAGGTTCAGTTAGCTGAAGATCTGCCTCAACTGTATGTCCATCCTGCTTTAATTGAGCAAGCCATATTTAATGTATTGGAAAATGCAGCAAAGTTTTCACCTGAAGATATTCCTATCGAGGTGATCATCCAACAACAAGATGCCTTTTTACAAATCGAGATTGAAGATCAAGGTGTTGGCATTCCTGAAAATGAACGAGAACAGATTTTTGATATGTTCTATACCATGCAAAGAGGTGATCGGGGTAAAACAGGAAAAGGCCTTGGGCTTTCGATCGTAAAAGCGATTATCGGTGCACATATGGGATCGATAGAAGCATTGAGCGGCAAGCATGGTCAAGGCACTTTAATTAGAATACGATTACCATTACATCAGGATTAAAATGATTTCATGCCTCATACATTAAATACTCAAGCTTCAATTCTTATTATTGATGATGAACCACAAATTCGAAAATTCTTGGATATTGCTTTGCGTGCACAAGGTTATCGAGTGCAGGTGGCTGAAAATGGTATGAAGGGTTTAGAGATTTTAGCTACACGAGGCGCAGATCTTTTAATTCTGGATTTGGGGTTGCCTGATATGGATGGTCATGACGTACTTAAAGAACTGCGTCAGTGGTCTGATGTTCCAGTCATTGTGCTTTCTGCTCGACCTGATGAAAACCAAAAAATTAAATTACTGGATGCGGGGGCAAATGATTACGTTACCAAGCCTTTCAGTATTCAGGAACTCTGCGCGCGTATGCGTGTCTTGTTTCGTAATAAAGCGCCAACATTAGAGCAGAAGACAGTGTTTAACGATGGGAAACTATTTGTTGATATTGCTGAACATATTGTTCGAGTTGAAAATGAAGAAATCATTCTAACTAAAAAAGAATTACAGCTTTTGGCATTACTGATTCGCCACCAAGGAAAGATTGTTACCCAAAAACAAATCATGACTGAGCTATGGGGTGTTAGTCACGAAGAGGATACTCACTATCTCCGCATCTTAGTCAAAAAACTTCGAACCAAAATTGGAGATTCAGCACTCGCGCCATCTTATATTTTTACAATTGCAGGTGTTGGATTACGTTTTTTAGATCCAGACTAAGGAAATAGCTTGTTCAATCAGTTAAAAAAAGAGAGTTTTAAACTCTCTTTTTTTTCGATTTTATTTGAGATTTGGGTCGCCTTTTTTCAAAAAGAAATGCAAAGCGAGTTTTTGTATCCATGTACCATAAGGTGGATAAAATAATTGGGTTGGGAAAAAACGCTGTCGTGTAAAAATCGTTTTTGCATGTGAAAGTTCTCGGAAACCCTCTATACCATGATATGTTCCCATACCTGAGTTTCCAATACCGCCAAACGGTGCATCATGGTTGACGACATGCCATCCCCAATCATTGATTGTGACGCCACCTGAATGCGTTTGTTTTAAGATATGATCGCGTTCATTGGCATCATGGGTAAAGCAATAAAGTGCTAATGGGCGTTCACCTGTTTTGATATATGCAATCGCATCATCTATTGCATCATATGCAACTACTGGGAGAACTGGGCCAAATAACTCTTCTTTTAAAATCCGCATATCTGGTGTGCAATTTAGAACAATATGTACAGGCATACGACGTCCATCTTGGTCTGGAACATAGTTGCCGCATGTGATGATCTCAGCACCTTTTGCTTTAGCATCTTCAAGAATTTCAAGTAATCGTTTTAAATGCCGATCATTGACGATAGACGTGTAATTGGTGTTTTCTAAAATATTATTGCCATACATCGAGGAAAAATATGATTTACATTCTTCCACAAAGGCATTTACTTTTTCCTTCGGTACTAATGCATAATCAGGAGCAACACAAATTTGACCACAATTGGTTGCTTTACCATGCAAGATTCGCATTGCTGCATCAGCCAGAGGATAGTGACGACTCACCAAAGCCGGTGATTTACCACCAAGTTCTAAGGTAACTGGAGTTAAGTTTTCTGCTGCGGCACGCATCACCACACGGCCAATCGCTGGTGATCCAGTGAAAACAATATGATTGAACGGAAGAGTTGTAAATAGTGAAGGGTCTGTGATTTCTTCACCAAAAATAGCAACTTCGTCTTCAGTGAAAACCTCAGCAAGCATGCGTTTCATGACCGCATTTGTTGCAGGAGTAATTTCTGGCAGTTTAACCATGACTCGATTGCCTGCTGCAATCGCTGCGATTAATGGCCCTAACGCCAAATAAACGGGGAAATTCCAAGGCACAACAACGCCAACAACTCCTTTGGGTTGGTATTGCACACGTAAACGATTGGATAAGAAAAGTAATTCTGTACTGCGTTTGCTTGGGCGCATCCATTTACGTAAATGCCGAATTGCATGTTCCGCTTCGAGTACTGAGCCGAGTAAATCTAATAGTTTTGATTCATCGATAGAGCGAGAGCTAAAGTCAGTATTGATTGCAGCAGCAATTACATCTTGATAGCGAATAATTTGCTTTTTGAGGTTGAATAACTTACTGCGCCGTGTGTCTAAATCTGGGTAAGGTTGAGCAGCAAAAGCAGCAGATTGTTGAGCGAAAATAGCTTGCATTTGCTCGTGAGCAGGTGACTCAGATTGTTGTGAATGCGCTTGATTCATATTTTACCTTCTATGTTTTTATCTTTGATTTCAAAGAGTCTTAGTAATCTATATCTATCAAAGTATGTCGGTCATTGCTGGATTCATAATTCTTTCATCAATTTTATATACATTGCGATCAAATAAGCGATCAAAGATTGATGAGAGATGATTTTGAACGATATAAATATTCATTTATTTCATAGTATCAATGCTTTTGCTTTAAAATATCCAGTCTTAGATCAAATTGTGATCTGGCGAATTCAAACATGAGGTGCGACAGTTTGAAAAGTCTTATGATAATCAACAAGCTGAGCAAATTTCTCTAATGGTGTAAGCCAATCTAACGCTTTTCTAGGACGAGTATTCAGTGACATGGCAACTTGATTTAAATAATGCTGATCTGCCTGATTTAAATCAATCCCTTTAGGTAAATATTGCCTAATTAAACCATTCATATTTTCGCATGTGCCTTTTTGCCAGGGTGAATGTGGGTCACAGAAATATACATCTATGCCTAAATCTTCTTCAAGTATTTTATGTTCTGCCATCTCGCGTCCACGGTCATAGGTCAACGTTTTACGCAGTTCTGCAGGTAAATATTTCAGAGCTTCAGTTAAAGCCTTGCGCACTGATTCTGCCTTTGCATCAGGTAATGTTGCCAAGATACAGAGCCGTGTATTTCGTTCAATAAGTGTTGCTATCGAACTTTTATTGTCTTTACCTTTAATTAAATCAGCTTCCCAATGACCCGGTATTTTTCTTTCTTGAACTTCGGCTGGGCGCTCATGAATAGTTTTAATATCCTGTAATATAGAATCTTTTTTAGGTTCACCGTTAGCTTTTCGCTTTTTATTTTCATGACGCAGACAGGATAATAAGTCTTTTTTCAACTCACCCTTTGGTAATGCTCGTATCGTTGAATAAATCGTTGTATGGCTTACATTCATTGTTTGATCCAAATCAGGAAATGTCTTTAAACGCTTTGCTATTTGCTGAGGAGACCATAAACAACGGATCGCTTCAACAATAAATTTCCAGAGGATTGAATCGATTTTGAGTTTTCTGTGACCACGTCTACGTCTAGCGAAGGTGTTATCAGAAGCATATTGAGCTTGATAAACGTCATTGATGCTATTTCTTTTAAGCTCACGATAGATCGTACTAGGATGTCTTTTAATGAGTTCAGCAAATTTTCTGGCTGAAAAGCCTTCTTTTCTTGACTCAAGCATTAATGCAGTACGATCTTCAAAGTTAAGATGATGGTATGACAATTTTATATACTCCATAAACCCTTTAAATTAATTAGGTGGTTTATGTCGCACTTCAAGTTTTACTCTGCCTCTTTTTGGCAAATGATTTAAACACAGTCTTTATTAGTTTTCTTGTGTTTTTGTTATTACTGCAATGGAAGGCGCACCATTTAATATTTGCAAAGACTCTGTTTATCGTACTTATATCATTATTATTATGTGATTTAGTTGATTATTTTTATCATTCACCGCGGCCATTTCAACTCGGTTTAGGACATAAACTGATTGGTCATGGTTCAACTTCTTCTTTTCCTAGCCAACATACATTAACGATTGTGATTATTGGGTGCTCGTACTTATTGGCAGGTTTTAAATTGATTGGTGGTATTGGGTTAGTGTTTAGTCTGATCGTGGGATTATCACGAATTTTTGTGGGTGTTCATTTTCCTTTCGATATCATTGGAGCCTTTCTAATCGGTTTAATGTTGGTATTATTTGTGAATTACAGCCTAAGAATATTAACGTTGAGATTACGCAAGGCGATACCTTTACTAAATTGAAGCTAAAAAAGACGGAGCAAATGCTCCGTTTTTTATGGTTTATTTTGCAGGTTGAATATCAAACTCAAAGGTCCATGTCGTTGAGCTGTTATAGTCTGTTGGATCTGCATAGCGGATATCGGTGAGATGCATACGTGCATAGCTGTTGCCTTTGTTACTACGGATCATACTTGCTCCAGTAGGGTCTGCTTTAAGCGTATGCATTGCTTGTAATCCATCTGCTTGAGCAGCCGCCAGCGTTGGATAGTAATTATACCATCCATACGATAGTTTTTGTGGATAAATCCCTTGATACGCTGGGTTCAGGATAGAGCTAATGGTATTAGAACCCCAACGCGTTATTTTTGCTGAAATCGATGCTTTGAGGTCTGTTTCAGTGCTCGCATAGGCATTGGTATCTTTGAATTTATCTAAAATGACTTTACCTTCAGCAGAGTAGAATCCTTCAGGTTGGGATGCCACTGCACTACCAATATTTTGATTCACTTGCACATAGTAACGATTAAATGCGAGTTGCCATTTTGCTTGAGTATCTTTGGTTGTTGTGCCGCTAATAAGGTCAACATAGTTCCAACCTTGAGTGGCATCAACAGTTAAGGTTTTGACGTCATTCGGATACTGGGTGTCGATATAACGGATTGAAACATATCCTGACGTGGTTCCTTGGTAGTAGTTATAGATTTGTACCGCAAATACGGGTTGATCTGCGGTACCGACGACCTTGGTAGAAGCAGTATTGGTTGTTACCAAAAAGGTTTTAAAATTGGGTGACATGCGATGATCACCAAACAAGTTATATTCTAAGAAACTATTATAACCATTTGTCGTCGCCATAAATGCATTGCTGTAAGCATCTATATTCCATGCTTGACTTGGTAAACTGCCGCCTTGGGTTGCATCCAGTTCTTTTGAGAGTTGTTCCCATGTTGCAGAGAAGGGCGAATAGAGCGCACCACCATTACCCGATCCACTTACTCCACTGTTGGTGAATAACATTGGCGTACGTGTACCCATTGCAAATTGTAGATCCCAATCGGATGTTGTACATGAGACCTCCGCTTGTGTGTCAATGTCATAGCAATACGACGAATTTGCACTTGGTGTAATCGTCCATTGCGCTGATTTGATCGCAAATTGGTCGGTATTGTTTGAGCCGTTATTTGATGTATTGTTATTGCTACCATTTCCACCACCACCGCATGCGATCAGTAAAGCGCTTAAGGTACTTAGTGTAAAAAGTTTGCAGAAATGAGTACTTAGATTAGACATACTTTATTGATCCTTTAAAAATTATTCCAGTGAAAGCGCACACCCATGTAGCTATAGCGACCAGCAAGTGGTCGATAATCGACAGGGGCAGAGAAATCACGTTGTTCATTAAAAATGTTGTCGATGCCGACAAAAGTGCTGATCATTGGATTGATTTGATAATCAACTTGGGTGTCAATGCTGAACCAATCTGGAGAACGAAGTTTGTTGTTGTTATCGGTGTATTCTTCACTTTGATAACGGGCGCGTATGGTCAAATCAAGTTGATCATTTAGCACAAAATCACTACCTAGACGTGCGATATGCTTTGGTCGGCGCGTTAAGAAAGTACCGAGGGTTTTATCTTTTGCTTCGGTGTAGGTATAGGCGCCGTTTAGTGACCAAGATGGGGTTATTTTCCATTGCGCTGAGCTTTCAATACCTTTGGTTTGAGCCTTTGCGACATTGCTATAACTGTACTGAGTAATTCCGTTGTTGCTCGTTGCATTGTCATAGTCTGTTTGGATGAGGTCTTTAACATCATTCCAAAACAGGTTGATGTCAGCATTCCATACTTCATTTTGAACAAGGCTGAGTCCGAGTTGGTAACTATCTGATGACTCTGGTTTTAAGTTGGGATTGCCGATCACTACATAACCTAAGTGACTGTGGTCAAAAGAATAAAAACGTTCTTTTAAATTCGGTACACGATAGCCCTGACCGTAGCTAAAACGTAGATCAGCCAAAAGATTGTTGTGCTCATAAGCGCGATATTTTGTGCTGAGTTTAAATGCGTTATGGTTGCCAAAATCATCATCATTTTGAAAGCGCCAGCCTAGTACTGCATCTAGATTTTTAAGTAGATTGAGATCATTTTGTAGATAAAACTCATGGCGATCTCGTTTTACTTTGCCGCCTTGCATTTCAAACTTACCGTTATTGCTTTGTTCTAGTTTTTCTTGGTGCCAATCATATCCCAATTGCCAATTTTGCTTATACCAAGTCGGCAATGAAAGCTGTGAATTAAAATGGTTATTTTCTTGCTTTGAGTTACGTAGTGCTGATAGAAAACCATCTACAGTTTGAACTGAAGTTGTATCATAGGTTTCGTGGACGGTCTTTAAATCAAGTTTCCCTAAATCTAAGAGTTGCAGTTGTGAACCTGCACTGATGCGTTGGCGTTCGATGTCTTCAACTTTGTATTGTTTTAAGTTGAAAGGCGAGACAAAGAGTAAATCTTTTTGATGATCTTTTTCTTTATATTGATTGAAATCGCTCCATAACATGAACTGATCACTTGGCTGCCAAGCACCATACAGTGTGTACTGTTGACGTTTTTGTTCATCGCCTTGCAATGGATAATCACTGGGTTCTACTGCAAAGCCATCGCTGCTGAGTTGGTCTGCCAGTAAACGACCTTTCAATGTTGCATTGGCTGCTTCAATACTGATTTTTTGATGATGGTTGTTGATTGAGGCTGATTTTCCATTGGCATTTTGTTTGCCATAAGAACCAATATCGATTTGTCCTGAAACTGATATACCGTCTTGAACATTTTTAGTGATGATATTAATCACACCACCCATTGCTGATGAGCCGTATTGTGCTGATGCGGCTCCTTTAATCACTTCAATATGATCAATACTTCCAATTAGATATTGACTTAAATCAACGGTTGAACCTGTGCTTGCCGCTAAAGGTAGCCCATCAATGAGTACCAGTACTTGATCGCTACTCAGACCTTGCAATGAAATTTCATAACCTGATTTACCATGAATTTCTCGTAATAAAATTCCAGGAATATTTTTCAAAGCATCTTTTAGGGTCGTGGCGTTGGTACGTTTTAATTCATCTTGATTGATGATCTCTGTCCGAATAGGACTATCCAGTAAGCGTTTTTCTGAACGTGTACCTGTAACTACAATGGTATCTAACACATGTGTGGATTGTTTCGATGGGAAAGCTAAGTTTTGATCTGCATATGCGTGGGTAGAAAAAAGTCCTGTTACAAGCAATGAGACAAATAACGTGTTTGGCTGGAAACAGAATGGGAGAGATTGTATAGTCACAATATGATCACTAATGAAAATTATTTCATGTTGTAAATAGTAATGATTCTCATAATAATTTACAATACCCTAAATATTTATTTCAAAAAGACACAAACACTTACACGGGTGTTTTATTTTTGTTGATTTAAATCAGTATCTTAAATTGGATTGGAAGTTTTTATGCAACTTAATTTGTCTTATGTTTTAGTCGCAGTTTTGGCTTTAGGGGGGGTAAATGCAAATGCTCAACAGCAACCAGCAAAATTAGCTGAGGCATTACAGTACTCAGCTTTACATCAGAACCTGACCCAAGAACAAGCTCGTCAAGCAATCCTTAAAATGGCAGGGGAATATCGAGTTGATTTTCGTTTCGAAGAGCTGTATGCATTGAAAAATGGTTATTCGATCAAAGATGATGATTTATCGAGTGGCTATGAAACCGTAATTGTGCTTGAAAATACAGCCAACAAAGTTTCTTTGCAGCATATCTTGGTTGCAAGTGGGCATGTAGTTAAGCATTGGCGTCAAGATTGGGAATATCAACCTAAGCAAATGTGGAGTTACATTGGAGATTACAAATGGCAAAGTATTCCACTGAAAAAACAAGAAACTAAAGGAAAATGGTTACAAACGGTCTGGCAAGTAGACGATTCTCCTCGATATGCAGGTCTAGGGCAGTGGACGCAAAATAATGGGGTTGTTGAATGGGTGTCCAATGAGACTTACCGACCATTACCTCGCCGTGAACATACCATTCGTAGTGATTATGATGTGATTATTGGTGTGAATCGTCATGCTTTAACTGCAACGGGTTGGGTGCATGAACAAGATAATATTAAATTTGATACCAAGACTAAGACAGCACTTGCACGTGAGTTGGGGGTGAATCAGTACAATAAAGTCGGTAATTTTGATTTCAAACCTGCTTATGATTATTGGAAAGAAAATGCAGCTTATTGGAGTGCAGTAAGAGCTGCATGGGATCAAGCATTTAATCAAAATAAAGTGGTTGCTTTAAAATTTGCCAAGAAAGATGAGAAGTCGCATTTTAGTTATTTTAATGATGAGGCTGCATCAGTTGCTGGGAAGACTATTCAGGCTGAACAATTACAGTCGAAAGCAAAAAAATTACTTAATCAACAGCTTATTGAAGGAAAGATTAATTAATTGTCATAAAAACTTCTTGGATACCCTATGCTCTATTTGGATAGGGTATTTCCTCTATATCATTTTATAGATGAAGTTGTTAGCATCAAAGATCGGTTTAGATTTAGATAGTGTGTGATTAAGCATGTCTTCAGGGCAACAAGTTTTAATTAAACTCAGAAAAATGATCATCGCAGGGGAAATTGAAGGGGGAAGTCGAATTGCTGAGATTCCAACTGCGGAGTTGCTAGGTGTATCTAGGCAGCCGATTCGAATGGCATTTCGTTTGCTTGAGCAGGAAGGTCTGTTAATAAAAAATCCAACTCGCGGGTATACGGTACGAGAGATTTCCGGAAAACTGATTCATGATGCACTTGAGGTTCGTGGAGTGCTTGAAGGGTTGGCAGCAAAAACAATAGCAGAGCAAGGATTAACTGATCAGCAAAAACTTACCTTGCAAGAATGCATTCAGGAAATAGAACAGCTTTTTAATGAGCATACTGAATTTGGTGATGCTGAATTAGAGCGCTATCACCACTATAATGTAATTTTTCACGATACGATTATTCAAGGAGCGCAGAATATAGCGCTATTACAGGCTTTGGCAAAAAATAATCAACTGCCAATGGCATCAGCGCAAGCGATTACTTTCGATCAAACAAAGGCGTTATCGGAATATCGTCGATTGCATTATGCGCATCTCCAACATTGTTCAATTTATGATGCCTTATTACATCGCCAAGCAGGACGTGCTGAAACCCTTATGCGCGAACATAGTAGTGTGGTGATATTAGGTGAAACCTTAACTGGTATTCTTAGTGATGAAACTTAATGAGTCCCTTTTGACGCTGAGGTGAAAAGGAACTCGAAAATGCTACAGTTCAATGACGAGTTTTTTCGACTTTGCACGAGAACAACACGGCGTAAACTGGTTATTAAGCGCATGCTCTTCATCGGTCATAAATACATCGCGATGTTCTGGAGTGCCTTCGATTACACGAGTAATACAAGTCCCACAAATGCCTTGTTCACAGGAAATTGGCACATCAAAACCATGTTCAATCAAAGCTTGGGTGGCAGTCTGGTGGGCTAACACCTTGATTTGACGGTCTGTACCTTTAACTTCAATAGTAAAGGCTTCATTATTTGAAGTATCTGCGAGTTGTGCAACAAAATGCTCTTGGTGTAGCTGTTCAGTTTGCCATCCAGCTTGTATTGCAGAGTTAGTCACAAACTCCATAAAACCTGTTGGACCACAGACATATAGGTGTTTGTCGGGTGTATTCTGATGGAGTGCCTGTGACATATCGCAACCGGTACCTGGTTGGTCTTGAATATGGAAATGAATATTTGACCCAAAATGTTCAGTTAAATTACCGTAGAAGGCAATCATGTCATGGCTACGGACGAAGTAATGTAACTCGAATGGAATTCGTGCGGATTTAAGCCGATATGCCATGGATAAAATAGGCGTAATCCCAATGCCGCCTGCAAATAAAATGGCTTGTTTCGTTTCAGGGTGAATTTTAAATAAATTACGAGGTTCTCCAATTTGTAGAAGATCACCTTCATGGTATTCCGTATGGATACAACGTGATCCTCCCCGTGAATTGGCGTCATGTAGCACACCAATGACATAACGATGTCGTTCACTACAACTATTTGAAAGTGAATATTGACGAGTTAAGCCATTTTTAAGATGCACATCAATATGTGCACCTGCTTCAAAAGTCGGGAGAGGCGTACCGTTTGCTGACACCAGTTCAAATGCACGAATTGATGGGGTGAGTTGATGAATTTTCTGAATGATTACGTCCATGTTCATCTTCCTTTAAATCACATGAATATTTGGAAACTTATGTTTAGATATTTCAGGAGGCGTTGTGCTTTCTTCAGTAAGCAGACGATCAATGACTCGACGTGACTGAACACCACCTGCATCGATGTTAAGCATCAATAACTTTCGGTGAGGATTGCTTAAAATATTTTGTTGTTGCTGTTCCAGCATTTCTAAATCTTCAGTGAAAATTTTGCCTTGGCCTTCGCGAATTTGATCGGTGAGTTCAACATTTTCTGGCTGGAAATTACGTGCCATTCCCCAGAAATACCAATGTGAGGTTTCAGTTTCTGGTGTAATGAAATCTACAACGATAGAGGAGACTTTTTTATCTTTTGGTGCGTCATAGCCACCGTATCCCGCATGAGCGACACCGACTTCAATGTGTACGTTGCTTGGAGCATAGAAATGACAGCGCTGCCAACGATCTACAGGTATGTCATCGGCCAAATTGTTGCCACGAAGTGCCATTTGCCAGAAAGGCGGTGCAATAACATTTTCCATATAACGTTCAGTAATGACGTGATCACCATCCACTTTCGTTACAGGGAGTGCCTCATCAATTTCTTTTTGACCAATACTGCTTGAGTGAACATAGGTTTCATGGGTTAAATCCATGAGGTTGTCGATCATTAGGCGGTAATCACACTGAATATGAAATAAGCCGCCACCATAACTCCACTCGGGATGTTCGGCCCATTCTAGTGTTGGAAGTTTTGATTCGTCTGCTAATGCTTTTTCACCTGGCCAAATCCAAATGAATCCATATTTTTCGATGACTGCGTAGGCTTTGTTGCATGGAAAACCATGGGTACGTTGTGCTGGCATAGATACCGTTTTTCCGTCACATCCCATCACTAAGCCATGGTAACCACATACGAGGTTTCCATCTTCAACATAACCTAATGACAGTGGAGCACCACGATGTGGGCAGAAATCTTCCACGGCAGCGACCTGATTTTCTTTGCCACGATAAAAAACAATCTTTTCACCACAAATTGTGCGACCAAGAGGCTTATCTAGAATTTCTTCTGGACGGCATGCGACATACCAAGCATTTTTAATAAACATGTGTGACGTCTCCTTATCACTTATTGGATCCAATTTATGGTTTTGATAAATTCATGTCAAGCATTTGGCATGTTTGTTTTCTGAAAGAGCCATTTTTCTCTTTCTATTAAATGTATATATCATTGAAAATAAATCTAATTTTAAATTTTAAAAAATATTAATTCGAATGAGATTTATTTTTTAATAAAACCATTGATTTTTTGGATCCATTTATTCAGTATAAAAAAAGCAGGATGCTTAGCAAAACGTATCGACAGCATACGGTTTGTGAAATCAAACAATGTTAATAAATTTTTGGATAGGGATATGCATGATCAGCCATCGCGCACACGCTTTTGCGTTGATGTATGTGTATTTTATCCAGTGTTGGAGATATACACATGAACCGAGATGTTCTAAGTGAAATAAACCAAAATAAGATGAGCCGTTATCAGTGGTTCGTGATTTCAATTTGTATTTGTCTAAACATTATCGATGGTTTTGATGTCATGGTCATGGCATTTACAGCCCCTTCAGTGTCTATGGAATGGTCTCTATCAGGCGCACAAATCGGATTGCTCTTGAGTGCAGGTTTATTCGGAATGGCCGCTGGTTCAATATTTTTAGCGCCTTTTGCAGATAAAGTGGGTCGTCGTTTGTTGATCTTAACTTGCTTGGTTATTTCTGGTTTAAGCATGTTGGCCTGTGCATTTGTAGACAATCACCATACCTTAGCAATACTTCGTTTTATCACGGGTATTGGTGTCGGTGGAATTTTGGCAAGTAGTAATGTTTTAGCAAGTGAGTATGCAAATGGGCAATGGAGAAGTCTTGCAGTGAGTTTAATGTCTACTGGTTATGGAATCGGTGCGACATTGGGAGGCGTATTATCACTGGCATTGATTGAGCAATTGGGTTGGCGTTCAATTTTCTTGGCAGGGGGGATTGCGACGATCATGATGCTATTTGTGAGCATCTGGTTGCTGCCAGAATCACTGGATTATTTGTTGGCAAAAAGACCGAAACAAGCGTTGAAGCAAATTAATATAACGATGCAGAGAATAGGGGGAAGTACTCTGTCTGCTTTACCACACCAAGTAAAAACCAGTACCGCGGGAAATAAAGGGGAATTAGTAAAGCTATTTGACGGTCATCTTCGCTTCCAAACACTTTGCCTTTGGTTTGCTTTTTTCTTAGTAATGTTCGGTTTTTATTTTGTGATGAGCTGGACACCTAAAATTTTACTTTCAATGGGAATGTCAGCTGATCAGGGTGTGACGACCGGAATTTTAATTAGTATTGGCGGGATTTTTGGTGCGGCAATCATCGGATTACTTGCTTCACGTATCAAAATTTTCTACGCATTAAGCCTGTTCTTAGGGTTAACGGCAGTTTGTGTATTCTTATTTGTTGCAGTATCAACGCATGTCAGTATAGCGCTGGTGGTTGGTTTGCTATTAGGAACGCTTATCAATGGTTGTGTCGCAGGCTTATATTCAATCTCACCGACAATTTATGATGCTGAAATCCGTAGTCGTGGTGTAGGTTATGCCATTGGATTTGGTCGTATTGGTGCAATTTTATCACCAACAGTTGCAGGCATTTTTCTGGATAAAGGTATCGCTCCAGCCACGCTTTATGCTTATTACGGTGTGGTCTTTATTTTAGCTATTTTCTTGATTTTAAGCTTGGGTAATGCTTTTTACAGGAACAAAAAAGAGCAAAATTACGCCCTTAAAACAGCACCTTAAATCCTAAAAAATTAAATAGTTGAGATAAAAAATGAAAAAGACATCTGTATGGATGGGGATATGCTTGTGCCCGTTATTTAGTCAGATCGCACATGCCGAGTTTATTGAAGACAGTAAAGCCGAGCTGACACTTCGAAATTTTTACTTCGACCGAGACTATAAGCAAGATCCATATCCCTATACAGCCGCCAGAGATTGGGCACAGGGTTTAATCTTTAAAGGACAGTCTGGTTATACCGAGGGTAACGTAGGATTCGGTCTTGATGTGTTGGCAATGGCAGGCTTTAACTTGATGGGCAATCGTGCAGATGACTATGCTCGTAGTGGTTTATTGCAGGTCAATGCGGATAATTCTCGTGATGATTATTATGGGAAAATTGGAATTACGGGAAAGGCAAAATTCAGAAAAAATGAGCTGTTTGTGGGGGATCTCGTTCCACAATTGCCGACTATATTTTCATCGCCAGCACGTTTATTTCCCCAGACTTATCGCGGGGTGCGCTTTGTTTCAAATGAAATTCCAAATCTTCAAGTAGAGGGGTTTTATGTAGATGAAGTGCGACAACGCGACTCGATTCGCTATACAGAGGTGGGTATAGATAATATTAACCAACGTTTTGATAAATCAGCAAAGACCGACCATTTTTATAGCTTCGGGGGAAATTATCAATTAAAAGATTACCGTTTACGCGCTTATCATGCAGAACTTAAAGATATTTACCAGCAACAATTTTTAGGTTTTAACGGGAAACAAGCCTTAAACGAACAACTTAATTTTTTAAGTGATGTGCGTTTTTTTAATAGTGCTGAAATGGGAAGCAAACAAATCGGAGAGGTGGATAACCGTCATTTGAGTGGTTTATTTGGTTTGAATTATCAAAATCATACGATTTCTTTGGGATATATGCAGTCGTTTGGTTCGACGGGATTACCATTTTTATCGGGAACAGAAAGTCCTGTTGTGCTTGATTTTATGAGTTCGGATTATTCGAATAAGGATGAAAAAGTCTATTCAGTTCGTTATGAATATGATTTCAAAAATGCACAATTAGGTGATATTCCACTAAATGGTCTTCGTTTTATGACACGATATGCAAAAGGGGAAGATATTGATTTACTCCAATATGGAGGTCTACGTTTTAAAGAGGAATCAATTGAGTTCGATCTGGGGTATAAAATCCCTGAAGGTAAATTACAAGGTTTAGGGATGAGAGCCCGTTTTTCCCATTATCGTAATGATATGCCAACGAATATGGTTTTCCATTCAGCGAATGAAATGCGTTTTAACATTGATTATAGTTTTAGGTTTTAATTGGTGCGCTCAGCGGGACTCGAACCCACGTCGGTCGCTTAGGAGGCAACTGCTCTATCCAGTTAAGCTATGAGCGCATAGTGCAATGATTATAAACAAAAAAGTGATTGCCGAAGCAATCACTTTTTGATTAAAGCGACCAACTGTTTAATCTTTGGATTTTGGGTTGAGAACTTTATATAGCGCAAGCATGAGCACAATCCAAATAGGGATCATAAGCACAGACTCTTTAAAGCCTTGTTGCCACATGATAAAGAGAACCACAGCAATAAATGCTAATACTAAATAATTGCTAAATGGTGCCCAAAGTGCAGGGAAACTTGTTTTCAGACCAGTTTTCTTGATCATTTTCATAAACTGAAGATGCGTTAAGCTGATCATCGCCCAGTTTAAAACCAACGCCCCAACAACCACATACATCAAATGACCAAGTGCTTCTTCTGGTACAAAATAGTTTAAAAGTACGCAGCCAAAAATCAACAAAGCAGAAAGCAAAACAGCAGGAATTGGCACGCCTTGTTTATTGGTTTTTGTGAACACTTTTGGCGCATTGCCTTGCTGAGCTAGACCATAGAGCATACGGCTATTTGCATACATACCACTGTTATAAACAGATAATGCGGCGGTTAGAATGATGAAGTTTAGTAAGTGTGCTGCCCAACCAATTCCCATTTGACTGAAAATCATCACAAATGGGCTTTTATCGAGACCACCTAAATCAAGTTGATTCCAAGGAACCAATGACAGAAGGATCGTCAATGAACCGATATAGAAAATCAGGATACGAAATACCACTTGGTTAATAGCTTTCGGAATGGTTTTCTTTGGATCTTTTGCTTCTGCCGCAGCCATCCCGATGAGTTCAATACCACCAAAAGCGAACATCAAGAAAGCCAGCATGAAGAATAAGCCTTCAAAACCATTTGGAAAAAAGCCACCATGTGTCCAAAGATTGCTAAATGACGCAGTTGAGTTTGCATCAGCGGTAGCGATCAAGAACAAACCAAATAGAATCATGGCTATCACGGCTGTTACTTTGATGATCGCTAACCAAAACTCGGATTCACCATAGAATTTTACATTGGTAAGGTTAATCGCGGTGATCACAAGAAAGAAAAACAATACAGATGACCACGCAGGAATATGAGGCCACCAGTAATTGATGTATTTTGCGACAGCAGTAAGTTCTGCCATAGCCACTAAGATATAGAGAACCCAATAGTTCCAACCCGATAGGAAACCTGGAAATTTACCCCAATATTTATACGCAAAATGGCTAAATGAACCTGCAACGGGTTCTTCGACGATCATTTCGCCGAGTTGACGCATGATTAGAAATGCGATCAAACCGCCAATTGCATAACCCAAAATGATAGATGGTCCAGCAGACTGGATCACTTGTGCAGAACCTAAAAATAAGCCCGTACCAATTGCCCCACCCATGGCGATGAGCTGAATATGACGGTTTTTTAGTCCACGCTGAAGTTGAGAAGTATCGTTGTTCAAAGGACTGAGCTCGACGAGGAATAAGTGGATTATTCTAATAGATTGAAAGATTTTCGCCTAGTAAAACAACAGTTAGGCTATGACTGGAAAGTAGTGTTAAAAAATCCTTGAAAATCCTATATTTGAATCGATGGTAAAATAAACAAAGATGAATGTTTAAACAACTAGAAATAGCTTTAGCTGTTTAATTCACAATTTTTTATTTTGTTGCCATTGTCAAACACAATTAATCCACTGAATATACAGAGCATAATTTAAGCATGATATTCGGCTTAGAAAAATAGGTTAAAAAGTATTTTGGCTTGTTGTACAGTAATTTAAAATGAAATCGCTGTTGTACGAAAACACGATAAAAGGATGAAATGAAATGAGTTCAGTCCCACAAATTAAAGTTCCTGCTACCTATATGCGTGGGGGGACAAGTAAGGGCATTTTTTTCAAATTAGATGATTTGCCGGCATCAGCACAAGTGGCTGGCCAAGCGCGTGATCAACTCCTTCTCCGTGTGATCGGCAGTCCTGACCCATATGCTAAGCAAATTGATGGGATGGGTGGGGCAACGTCAAGCACCAGTAAAACTGTAATTTTGGCAAAAAGTTCTGAGCCAGAACATGATGTGGATTATTTATTTGGCCAAGTCTCGATAGATCAACCTTTTGTAGACTGGAGTGGTAACTGCGGTAATTTAACTGCGGCAGTTGGATCCTTTGCAATTTCAAATGGTTTGGTCGATGCTGAGCGTATTCCTGAAAATGGTATATGTACGGTACGTATCTGGCAGAAAAATATTCAGAAGACCATCATTGCTCATGTGCCGATCACTAATGGAGAAGTTCAAGAAACAGGTGATTTTGAGTTAGATGGTGTGACTTTCCCTGCAGCAGAAGTTCAGATTGAGTTTTTAGATCCTGCTGATGATGGTGAAGATGGCGGTGATATGTTCCCTACAGGAAATGTGGTGGATCAACTCAATGTACCTGATATTGGATCATTCCAAGCGACCTTTATTAATGCGGGTATTCCAACTATTTTCTTAAATGCAGAAGATATTGGCTACCAAGGGACTGAGTTGCAAGATCATCTCAATAGTGATGCGACAGCGCTGGCTCGTTTTGAAAAGATTCGTGCTTATGGTGCTGTGCAAATGGGGTTATTTAAAGATATTTCTGAAGCAGCATCTCGTCAGCACACGCCAAAGATCGCTTTTGTGTCTAAGCCAAAAACATATATCTCTTCAAGCGGAAAATCTGTTGAGGCAACTGAGGTTGATTTGCTGGTACGTGCCCTTTCTATGGGGAAACTGCACCATGCAATGATGGGTACAGCTGCTGTTGCGATCGGTACTGCTGCTGCAGTTCCTGGTACCTTAGTTAATTTAGCCGCAGGTGGTGGTGAACGAGAAGCGGTACGTTTTGGTCACCCATCAGGAACATTGCGTGTTGGTGCGCAGGCAGAATTGATTGATGGTAAATGGTCAGTAAAAAAAGCCATTATGAGTCGAAGTGCACGCGTATTAATGGAAGGCTGGGTGCGCGTTCCAGGAGATAGTTTCTAAGGTCTGTATAAATCCCCCTGTTATAAGGGGGACTTCCTCGAAATTGATGATATGATGTCGACATTCCGACAAATCTTGTCATATCATTTTTTATTCAATATTTCGAGGCAATTGTGTCATCTATTTCTCCAGTTAATGCGGATGTTTTAAAACAAGCTCAACAACGTATTCAACAAGATTTATTGACTGCATTAGCTGCATTTTCTATTCCAGAACCGTTAAAAGCAGCCGTCCATCATGCAGTCATGCTTGGGGGCAAGCGTGTTCGTCCAGCATTGTGCTATGCCACAGCTTCGTTAAAACCAAATCATAATTTTGCCGCAGTTCGCCGTGCTGCCGTTGCCGTTGAGTTAATTCATTGTTATTCCTTGGCACATGATGATTTGCCATGTATGGATAATGATTTATTACGTCGTGGTCAACCAACTTGTCATGTGGTATTTGGTGAAGACACGGCATTGCTGGCAGGAGATATTTTGCAATCGATGGCATTTGAGATCCTTGGCAGTCGTTTATTTGATGAACAAGGACAGGGTATAGATAGTCAGATCGTACTCAAGCAAATGCAGATTTTGGCAACTGCGAGTTCAAAAATGGTTGCTGGGCAGATATTAGACCTACAAGCCGAAGGAAAACAAGTTGATCAAACTGAATTAGAAAATATTCATCGTAATAAAACAGGGGCATTGATTCAGGCTGCGATCATGATGGGGGCAGTTACTGTTTTTGCAGGGACGGATCCAGCAATTCCGAAATTACGTCAATTCGGGCAAACCATTGGTTTAGCTTTCCAAGTGCAAGATGATATTTTAGATATTACAGCCAGTACTGAAACTTTAGGAAAGACTGCGGGCAAGGATGAACAAGTGCAGAAATCAACTTATCCTGCACTGATGGGTTTGGAACAGGCTAAAACCTATGCTCAGACTTTACATGATCAGGCTTTTGATGCATTGGCGTATTTTGGTGACCAAGCGCAGGAGTTAACTGCTATTTCACACTTTTTGCTTGCTCGAAAAAGCTAAAAATAAAGGATAAAAAAGCGGCAAATTTGCCGCTTTTTTTCGAGAATCATGGTTTAGTGTTTGCCCATTAATCCACGAATTGTATTGAGTACATCGGCTGGTAACACCACTGTTTTCGCATTATTTGATTTTGATAACTCTTGCATGGCTTTAACATATTGCTCACCAAGCAAGTAAGCAACAGGCGTTTCTTTATCGCCAACTGCACTTGTTACCATTTCAATTGCACGTTTAGATGCTTCAGCAAGGACAACTTGTGCTTCTGCATCACGACGAGAAGCTTCTAAACGACCATCAGCCTCTAAGATCGCAGCTTGTTTCTCACCATCTGCTTTAGTTACGGTTGCACGACGTTGACGTTCAGCAGCAGCTTGGGCTTCCATTGCTGATTGCATAGTGTGTGATGGTTGAATGTCTTGGATCTCAACCGTTTTAAGGGTAATTCCCCAATCTGCAATATCGTCAGAAATCGCAGCTTTAAGCTTCGCTTTGATCTGATCTCGAGAAGACAAAGCATCATCTAAAGCCATTTCACCAGCAATTGAACGCAGTGAAGTTTGAACCATGTTCTGAATCGCCCAGTTATAGTTCTCAATACCATAGACTGCTTTTTCAGGTGTTGTAATATTGATATATGCCACAGCATTCATCACTAATACAGCATTATCACTGGTAATCACTTCTTGCGAAGGAATATCCAAAACAATATCTTTGGTGGTGATTTTATAAGCGACTTCGTCAATATACGGAATCACGAAATTCAAACCTGGCTGTAGAGTGGTATGGTATTTACCTAATCGTTGAACAATCCATTTGTAGCCTTGAGGAACGAGACGTACCCCTTTGAAAATGGTTGTCGCAACAAATGCTAAAAACGCAATGACAACTATAGTACCGACAGACATTTGAAACCCTCTTTTTGTTTATGAATTGCAATGTGGTTGGACGACTAAATCATTGCCCAAAATATCAATTACTCGAACGCGATCACCCACTTTGACTGGCGTTGTACAGCGACAATGCCATTCATCAGAACCCAATACAGGCAATGAGAAACGAACCAGAATTTGTTCATGCTCAAGACCTGTTTGAATCACCATACCCACTTGACCAATGGTGGCTTCACGAGAAAGACCAGCCTTGGTTTTGTCGATAGATAACGGTTTGATAAATTTGAACCAAAGAAGTGTGCATAAAATAGATAAAATTCCCCAAGTAATGACTTGAGTTGGAAATCCCATCATTGGGAAGAGCCATAATAAAATGCAGACCATGATGGCAGCTATGCCGAACCATAGCGCGGCAAACGCAGGTATAATTAACTCTGAAAGAATGAGTAAAATCCCTAATACAAACCAGTGCCAAGGCTCAACTACAAATTCCATAGATTTGCTCGCATTATAAAAATACAGGAGATGAAAATTTATTCATCTCCTGTACTCTAGCAGATCATTAACTCTATGAATATACAGGAGCTGTCGATATTTGAAATATCGATAGCTGCTATGTCCTTTTTTTAGAATTTAGGTGTCGGGGCAGGTTTTAATGCAGCTGGTGATTTCTTAAATGTAGTAATCGCATTTTGAATCGCAACAATCTTCGCTTGAGCTGCTTTTTCACCTTCAAGAATGGCTTGATGACTGGATTTTAAATCAAGTACACCCAGATGTCCGACTTTAGGCTGGATTACAATCGAGGCTTGATTGAGTTCTTCATTGATACTTTGCTGTCCCATAATATTTAGCGTTTGATCAAGTAATCCCCACATGCTGACAGGTCGATCGGCTGTTGGTCGGGCAGAGATATCTACTGCAATCACGATATCAGCACCCATATCTTTTGCTGTTTTCACTGGAATCGGGCTGACCAGTCCACCATCGACATATTTGGTATTTCCAATAACGGTAGGTACAAATACGTTTGGAATACTACACGACGCTCGAACTGCTTGTCCTGCATTTCCTTTAATGAACTCAGCCTTTTTACCATTATCTAAACGTGTCGCTACAGCTGCGAAACGAATTGGAAATTTTTCAATTGGCTTGTTTCCAATTTGAGTGTTGACGTAGTTTTGTAGCTTTTGACCCAGAATAAATCCTTGACTATTTATGGTCAAATCACGGATATCTGATTCTTGGAGTTTCACAGCAAGATTTTGCATTTGATAAGGCGTTTGTCCGCTGGCATAAATACTGCCGACAAAGCTGCCTGCACTTGTACCCGTGACAATTTTAGGTTTAATCCCATGTGATTCTAATACTTTGATCACACCAATATGAGCAAAGCCTTTTGCGCCGCCCCCGCCTAAAGCAATTGCAATCACAGGTTCACGTGCTTGCATCGTCGGAGTGGGAACAGTTTTCTTTGCAGTGGGATCACAGCCAAATAAAGTGAAGCTGACCAGCGCCAAACAAGAAAGTCGAGCAATATTCATATCGAATGTAGATTAATTAACCAATTGGAAGGGCACATCAGATCAGATTTACCCTTATTTTTCTAGTCTTTTTTCACTAGTTTTTGTAATGGCTCTGCAAGCCATTCGGGGTTTTTAGGTGAGAAATGGCCAACATAGTGTTGCATGATCTGCTCTAGATCTTGCTGATAATGTCCTGTTGGTGTGAAAGCACCTAAGCTGTAGATCGTCTTATGATCATAATCAAAGGCAAACATGACGATTGGAATACCTGCTGCATGCGCAATATGGTAAAAACCGCTTTTCATTTTCTCGGCTTTTTTTCGCGTTCCTTCAGGTGCCATACCGACCCAAATCCGTTCGTGTTGGTGTATGGTTGCAACAACTTGTTCTGTCAGCCCGTATGAGCTATCGCGACGTACAGGGATCAAGCCAGCCCAGTTGAGAAAGGCTTTGAAGGGTGGTTTAAACAACGTATCTTTCCCAAGCACTGTTATTTTTAGTCCCAAGCCACCAATCGCCAGAAAACCATACCAACCATCAATATTTGAAGTGTGTGGTGAAATAATGGCTACCGCTTTAGGAAGATTGGGAATTTCGCCGACGACCGTCCAACCTTGGCTTAAAAAGAGTTTTTTACACAATTCTCGGCTATAAAAGTTTCCACGTTGTGGCACTAATGGCGGTAAATCAGGAAAATGTTGTGGCATAAATAAAGATTTAAAATAACAACCTCTTATTATGTTAAGCGGTCATACGATACACTGCATTGGCAAAAAATAAGATTTTATGATCTTGAAAATGGAATGAATAGATACTTCGACATGTGGATTGCAGATTATAGGAATCGTTCGTATGCCTAATATTCGACAGGTTTATCTCCTGCTATTTTCGTTATATTGGGCGCAAGGTCTACCTGTTGGCTTTATGACACATGCTTTACCTGTAATTTTAAGAGCACAAGGTGTGTCTTTGGCGCATATCGGTGGTTTTGGATTATTGATGTTGCCTTGGGCGATTAAAATCTTTTGGGCCCCATTTGTGGATCGAGTTGCATTGTCACGGTTGGGGCAATACCGCAGTTGGATTATTCCAACGCAATTATGCAGCGTGACCATTTTAGTAATTCTATCTTTTTTCCCAATTCATGCGCTTGATCAACCTAGTTATTTGTTGATTTTCTTTGGGTTATTGTTGTTTATGAATCTGACTGGCGCGACGCAGGATATTGCCACGGATGCCTTGGCAGTAAATTTGCTAAAAAGTGATCAACAACACTGGGGGAATACGATCCAAGTGATTGGCTCACGACTTGGATTTATCGTAGGCGGTGGAGCCGTGTTGTGGTGTTTGGATTGGTTACATTGGCAAGCAACATTTTTGATTTTGGCGCTATTGGTTTTTTTGAACACCTTACCTGTACTTTTGTTTCAAGAACCGATTCATGCCAAAGTGCAAACCGCGCATGATCAGCCAGCTCGCTCTATATTTAAAACGATTACTGCATATCTGGATTATTTTAAATCTTCTTCAGAATTAAAAGCATGGCTATTGGTATTGGTCAGTTTCAAAATTGCAGATGGGTTGTCGGGGCCCTTACTCAAACCTTTAATGGTTGATATGGGCTTGAGCTTCTCACAGATTGGAATTTATATCACTATGTTGGGTGCAGTCGCAGCTTTGGCTGGGGCAGGAATAGCAGGTATCTTGCTGAAATATATAGCTAGACCAACTGCATTGATTGCATTTTCATGGTTAAAAATCCTGAGCCTGCTGGGGTATGTTTGTTTGGCTTTTGTCTATGAACATGGTTATCAGATTAGTCCGTTGTGGCTATATCTAGTCAATGCATTTGAAGATGCGTGTTCTGCTCTATTGCTGGTGGTGATGCTGACTTTGATTATGCATTACAGTCGTAAACAATTTGCAGGGACTGATTTTACCTTTCAGGTTTCGATTATGGCGACAGTAAGTGGTTCACTCTACATGCTCAGCGGCATATTGGGGGATGTATTAGGTTACTACTTTTATTTGATGATTATTGTGATTGTTGGGATGTTTACATTAATACCAATTTATTCGTGGAAATATAAAAAATTCTCTTAAATTGTATTAAGTTGTTGAAATAAATTAATTAAATATTATTTTAATCTTTTTGCATATGCTTTTTCATAGTTGGAAAGTGTATTCTTTCGCCATTTAAATATGTATTCAATCATACTAAATTTATGTGAATATGGAATAAAGCATGAAGAGGGTTTTATATTTTTCATTATTAGAATTACGTGAATAATGAAGCTAAAAACAGTGAGAAAGAAGGTGGGTATTAGCCTAAAGTCTAAATAAGAATAATGAAATATTTTTTTAATCGTTCTGTAATATAAAGGTGCTGTGTAGGATTTGTTACCAAATATAGTAAAGAGAATATCTTGGTAAATTGGAAAGATGGTTTCACCTTATTTCGATCCAAGTTTCAACTTTATTTTATATATAAATCATTTTTTTAGATGTAGTAACCAAATTCATGCACCTCAATACATTGGAAAATGTTTGATCCTTTTAGTTCTTAGCAAAAATATGGATCAATTTCGCATGGATAGGCAACATAAAATATAGATTAGGAGTTTTCGATGCAATTATCACTAAATAGTAAATCATTTGTAATTAAAGGTTTAGCGCTAACGGTCACGGCTTTGATGATGAGCGGTGCACATGCGGCAGCTTCCGATAAGGAAGAAATTCAAAAGCTTCGTCAGGAAGTTGAAGCATTAAAAGCTTTAGTCCAAGAACAACGACAGGTACAACAGCAGCAGCAGGTACAATTAGCGGAAGTTAAGACCCAGCCTCAAGTAACCACGCCTGTTTCTCCATTAGCATCTTTAAAGTCGAAAGCGGGAGCTGACGTAAATCTGTATGGTTTTGTTCGAGGAGATGCCAACTACATTATCGAAGGTGCAGATGATGATTTTAATGCTGTAAGTAAGTCAACAGGTGAGGCGAAAGATAAATTACGGGCCACAGCTAAAACAACACGTCTTGGTTTAGATTTTACCACGCCAGTCGGTGATGCCAAGGTAGGAGGGAGAGTTGAGGTGGACTTCGCGGGCACCAATGAGGCATTACGTATTCGTCATGCATACTTAACTTATGATAACTGGCTCTTTGGCCAAACCACATCAAACTTTCTATCGAGCCATGCGCCTGAAATGATAGACTTCTCTACCAACATTGGTGGTGGTACAAAGCGTCTTCCGCAAGTCCGTTATAACTACAAATTGGGTCCAACCACACAGTTGTTCGTTTCAGCAGAAGAAGGTGATAGCTCAGCAACTGATGATAAAATTAAATATAGATTACCTGTGTTGACAGCTAAAGTGACACAAGCTTATGCAGAAGGTAAAGGTTCTGCTTCAGCACGTGCTTTAGTTGAAAATTATAAATCAGAAAAGGCTGGCGACGATAAAACTGGTTGGGGTATTGCTCTAGGAACTGACTTTAAAGTTGCTGACCCATTGAAGCTTTTTGCTGATGCCTCTTATGTAGTGGGTGATAGCAGTTATCTTTATGGCAGCAACACAGCTTATACCGTAGTAAATGATGATATAGAGCAAAATGAAGTCATCGCTGTACAAGTCGGTGGAACTTATAAAATCTTACCTAACTTGCGTTCAACATTAGCATACGGTGCTCATTTTGCTGATGATGGTACTGACTATGCCAAAGCCAATGTCACAGCCAATGAGAAAGTACAACAAGCTTGGATCAACTTTATTTATACGCCTGCGAAACCAATTGATTTAGGGGTTGAATATATCAATGGTAAGCGTGAAACATTTGAAGGTAAGTCTTTTAAAGATAATCGTGTTGGTTTGATGGCGAAATACAGCTTCTAACACATCCCTATACGCAAGGATAAAGAATCGAGGTTAAGCCTCGATTTTTTATTGATAAAACCCTTGAGAGGTTCTATAGCAAATTAGAGCCCTTTATCTTTAAGTCATTTTTAAGTTTGTTTCAGTAAGGTTTCAACACTCCAAAATTGATTGGTAGAGTGTGACTTTCATGCTGCTGCAAAACCTCAAGATCAAAGCCATTTCTCTACTGACTTTTAACCTTTTGTTGGCAGTTTGGTTGGGATTATTCCTTAATATTAGCTTTTATGAAAGACTTCGATCACTCACACCCTATACAGGGATAAAGGCGAATTTATTTGTTGCCGCCTCTGTTATGGTCGTGATCGCCGTATATAACTTTATCTTGCAGTGGGTGAGTTGGAAGTGGAATGCAAAACTGATTGCGATGATTTTAATCGTAATCGGTGGGTTAGCTTCTTATACGGTAACAAGTTTAGGGGTGTTGATCACTGCCGACCAAATTCAAAATATCATGCAAACTAATTTTGCAGAAGCTCGAGATACATGGTCATGGAGTTTGTTGTTGTGGGTCCTAGGAATGATTATTTTTCCTATCACTACAATGCTTTTTCTGCAAATTAAATCTGAACCGATCACGGGTCAAATTTTAAAGAAAGTTGTGGCTTCAGGACTGGCTTTGTTGATTGTAGCTGGGACATTATTTATTTTTTATGTTGATTTTGCTGCGATTTTTCGTGAGCATCGTGATTTAAAACGTATGATATCACCACAAAATATGCTTGCGGCTTCGGTTTCATATTATAAAAAGAAAGTACCTCATCAAAATTTACCTTTGCTTGGTTATGGTTTGGATGCAACGATTGACGATCAAAATACAGAAAATTTACCTAAATTAATGGTGTTAGTGGTCGGTGAAACTGCGCGTGCTGAAAGTTTCGCTTTAGATGGTTATGCAAGAAATACCAATCCCAAACTTGCTCAGCAAGAGATCATCAATTTTTCCCAAGTGAGCTCTTGTGGTACAGCAACGGCTGTATCTTTGCCATGTATGTTTTCAGGCATGCCTAGAGTGGATTATGATGAGCAACTCGCCAGTCATCGTGAGGGGTTATTGGATATCGCTAAGCGAGCGGGTTATCAAGTGACGTGGATTGATAATAATTCAGGTTGTAAAGGAATCTGTGACCGTGTTGAACAGTTTAAAATACCAGATACGCTTCAACAAAAATGGTGTAAGAATGATGAATGTCTTGATGGAATTTTAGTCGATAGTTTAAAGGTTTATCTAGAAAAAATTCCAGCACAAGATACGCGTCCACGCTTGGTTGTGTTACATCAAATTGGCAGTCATGGCCCTGCGTATTATGAACGTGTACCGAGAGTATTCAGTCAGTTTAAACCAACGTGTGATACCAATGCGATTCAAGGTTGTGATCATGATCAATTGATCAATAGTTACGACAATACGGTGCTCTATACAGATCACATATTGGATACATTAATAGAAACATTAAAAAATACAACGCAATATCGAAGTGCAATGTGGTATTTATCAGATCATGGTGAGTCCACTGGTGAACATGGTATGTATTTACATGGCGCGCCCTATGCAATCGCACCAACACAACAAACCCATATTCCGATGTTGATGTGGTTTTCTAAATCATGGCAGCAACAGGCAGAAAAACAAGTGCACTGTTTGTTACAACAACAGGATAAAAAACTGAGTCAAGATAACTTATTTCCAACCATGCTGAGTTTATTGGATGTGAAAACCAAAGTGATTGACTCAAACAACAATATGCTAACTGCATGTACCCATCCATAAGGTGAGATGAGCTTATGACCAAGATCTTGATGATCGAAGATGACTTTATGATTGCAGAGTCAACTATAACCTTATTGCAATTCCATCAGTTTGATGTTGAATGGGTCAATAATGGTGTAGATGGTTTGGCTTTGCTCGGAAAGCAAGCTTTTGATTTGGTGTTGCTGGATTTGGGTTTACCTTTGATGGATGGTATGCAAATCCTTAAACAAATTCGTCAACGCACGGCAATGCCCGTGTTGATTATTTCAGCGCGTGATCAACTACAGAATCGCGTCGATGGTCTTAATCAAGGTGCAGACGATTATCTGATTAAGCCCTATGAGTTTGATGAGTTGCTGGCTCGTATCCATGCATTATTGCGCCGTGGCAATACTGTCATGAATCAGAATAAAGGTAATACCCAACTTCTTAAAAGTGGTGATCTTATTCTCGATGTGGAACAGCATTTAGCGACGTTTAAAGGGGAGCAAATCGAACTCTCGAACAGAGAATGGGCGATTCTGATTCCGATGGTGACACATCCTAATAAGATTTTTTCAAAGGCAAATCTAGAAGATAAGTTGTATGATTTTGATAGTGAAGTCACCAGTAATACAATCGAAGTGTATGTTCATCATTTACGTGCAAAGTTGGGTAAAGACTTTATTCGGACAATTCGTGGATTAGGCTATCGACTAGGGCAACCTTAATAATGCTAAAGATATCTAAGCAATTTTCACTGAAAAAAAGACTGATTTGGGGGACTTCACTTTTCAGTCTTTTGCTTGGATGTCTGCTGGTATTTACTGCTTATAAAATTGCATTGTATGAAGTTGATGAGATTCTGGACACGCAAATGCAGTATATGGCGGAACGATCAGTCACGCAGCCGATGACTACGATCGCCAGTAAAGTTGAGTTGCATCGTAGTTATCATGAGGAAGATTTGCTAGTTGATATTTGGGCATATAAAGATCATAGCCATTTATCACATCATACCCATTTGCTTATTCCGCCGGTACAACAAGCAGGTTTTTATAGCCAAGAAACCCCTCAAGGTAAATGGCGAGTATATGCGATCCCTTTGAAAGACTATCAAATCCAAGTCAGTCAGCAAGAAAGTGTGCGTAAGAATTTTGCATGGGAATTGGCTGGGAGTATGTTTATTCCCTATGTGTTGCTTTTGCCATTTGCCATCATCATTCTCGCATTTATTATTAGTTTAAGTTTAAAACCTTTGGATGATTTCAAAGAAGAGTTAACACAGCGTGATTCAGATGGCCTAGCTCCGATTGATAGCGGTGAGTATCCACAAGAGTTGATACCGACCATTGAAGAAATGAATCATCTATTTGCGCGTATTCAGCACGCCCAAACTGAACAAAAACAATTTATTGCAGATGCAGCACATGAACTCAGGACTCCTGTGACTGCGTTAAATTTGCAGACGAAAATTCTGATGAGCCAATTACCAGAACAACAGTCCTTACAAAATTTAAGTAAAGGTTTAGCGCGTATTCAGCATTTGGTCACCCAATTACTGGCCTTAGCAAAGCAGGATGTTGGCTTAATGTTGGTCGAACCACATAGCCAATTTCGTTTAAATGATGTTGTATTGGACTGTATCGAACAACTGGTTAGTTTGTCGATGCAAAAAGAAATTGATCTAGGGTTTGAACGCAATGACATTGTTGAGATGCAAAGCCTTGAATCCACAGTACATTCGATTATATTTAATCTGATTGATAACGCGATTAAATACACCCCCAATCAAGGTATTATCAATATTTCTGTATATAGCGACGATAAAGATTTTGCCTGTATTCAAATTGAAGACAGTGGTACAGGGATCGATCCTGAAAAGTATGATGAGGTTCTGAAACGTTTTTATCGTGTCCATCATCATTTGGAAGTGGGTAGTGGCTTGGGATTGTCCATTGTTGATAAAGCTACGCAACGTTTGGGGGGACGTTTAACCTTGGCTCAAAGTAAAGATTTGGGAGGATTATCCGTGACTGTTCGACTTCCCAAAACCCTTGAACGACATACTTAGTATCAGTTCTATAAAACATAAATTAAGTGCTGCTATTTACTTCTGATTGTTCTTTTAAATAGCGTAAAAATAAAACACATTTTTGGATACGTTTTCCATCATTACCGACTTTTTTGATGTTTAAATGAGATATCCAGTTTAGGCGTTTTCCAACTTTACAAATGTCTTTATAGACTTGTGGTTCAGCCAATAATACTTGATAAAGTGTGTGGCTGGCATCATTTAATTGTTCAAATTCAAAATGATAGGCAGTTGAAAATATAAATAATAGCCAGTCGCGAACAAAACAGTCATGTAGACTAAGCACATCTCCAGGATCTGTCTCAAAATCAATAAAACTAAAGTGGTTCTGCTCATCAATTAAAATATTACGCGCAAAAGCTTCACTTAAATAACCTCCTTTAAAATGGATGTTCTGGATTTCTTGTATTGCTTGTTCAAATAACGAAAGTTGTACACTAGGCTTTTTTTTACGGCCTGCGAGAGCTTGATCAAGTTGTTTTACTTTACTTTGACGTTGTATGCTGAGATCTTCTAGTAGAATTCCTTTTTCTGAGATAGCAAGTACATTCGGTGTAGAAATACCAAGTTGTTTGAGTTGATTAATGCGGTTAAATTCACACTGGATTGCTTTGCTACCACCTTGATTTGGAACAGGCATGATTGCGCCCAAATTGAAAATTTTGGCGAGCCATTTCAGGGGCGTGTATAACCATAAGCCATGACGTTCAGATGCTTTCTTTAACCATACTTTACCCGTGTTTAATTCATATGCTTGGATTGAATCTTGTTGAGTTGTAACTGTGGCATCTAAGAATTTTTGAAAGTCATCCATGTGCAGCTATTTATTCCTAAGTCATCATACTCATTTCAATGAGGACTCACTTTATCATATTGTGGCTTAATTACGGAATTGAAATATAGCGATGTGTGATGGCGAAAAGAAAATTAATGGCTTATATTTCAGCATAAAGCAACCAAGTCGGCTGCTTTATACTTGCGATGAACTTAATGTAAAATTTTATCCAGAAACTGCTGAGCACGCTCGCCGCGTGGTGTACCAAAGAACTCATCTTTGGAACAATCCTCAACAATTTTTCCTTGATCCATGAAAATAATACGATTCGCGACCTGACGAGCAAAACCCATTTCATGGGTAACACACATCATCGTCATCCCTTCCTTGGCAAGTCCAACCATCACATCAAGCACTTCATTGATCATTTCAGGATCAAGTGCAGATGTAGGTTCATCAAACAACATCGCAATCGGATCCATACTCAACGCACGGGCAATCGCGACACGTTGTTGTTGCCCACCTGAAAGCTGTGCAGGGTATTTATTGGCTTGTGCACTTAGTCCAACGCGGTCGAGATAAGCCAAACCTTTCTTGTTCGCTTCTGCTTCTGAACGACCTAACACTTTAATCTGAGCAATGGTTAGATTTTCGGTAATACTGAGGTGAGGAAATAATTCAAAGTGTTGAAACACCATTCCGACTCGACTGCGTAATTTGGTCATATCGGTTTTGGAATCATGAATCGGTACACCATCTACAAAAATTTTACCCTGTTGAAATGGCTCAAGACCATTTACAGTTTTAATCAATGTCGATTTTCCTGAACCTGATGGACCGCAAACGACAACCACTTCACCTTGACGGATTTGAGTAGAACAGTCGGTCAGTACCTGAAACTTTTCATACCACTTACTGACATTTTGGAGGTCTATCATTACTTTATTGTCACTCATACACGTAACCTCCTTTGTAAACGTTTCACTGCAAATGTTGCGATGGCACTAACGGTAAAGTACACCAACCCTGCAAATAAAATATATTGGGTAAGTAAGCCCATTAGATCCCCACGGACATAGTTTGTTCTGAAAAAATCCAGCAAACCAATGGCATATACCATGGTGGAATCCTGAAATAGAATAATAGTTTGTTGAAGTAATAGCGGGGTCATTTTTCGAAATGCCTGAGGCAAGATTATCAGACGCATGGACTGACCATAACTCATGCCGAGAGCGGCCGCTGCGGCAACCTGACCTTTTGGAATCGATTGGATACCAGCACGCACAATTTCAGAAAAATAAGCAGCTTCAAATAACATGAATGCCACGATACTAGAGACTAAAGCAGTATCAATGGTCAGATATTTACCTGTGATCGAGGTGTAAATAAACGGTACCGCAAAATAAAACCACATCAGTACCAGCAGTAGTGGAATGGAGCGAAAGAGGTTCACATAAGCTTGTGCGATTAGGTTCAAGACTTTAATTGAAGATAAACGCATTAGCGCAAGCAGCGTACCAATAAAAATACCGCCAATTGTGGCAATCACGACCACTTTTATGGTGATGCTGAAACCGTGCCAAAGGGCAGGGCCAGATTGTTGTAAATCATTCAGAAAAGAAGTTAGCCATTCCATACTACTTACCTCCTGAAATTAGACCAGGAATACGCAGACGTTTTTCCAGTAGGTTCATTGCAGAAATCAAGCAGATGTTGATGACGATAAAAATGATGGTGACAATGGTGTAAATTTCGATGGTATTTTGCGTGTATTCACTGATGGTTTTCATCTGTGAAATAATTTCCGCAACCCCGACAAGGGAAGCTACAGAGGTGTTTTTTACACAGTTCGTTAACTCTGAACTCAATGGGGGTAAAATTGTACGGAAAGACTGTGGCAGAATCACATAGCGATACAGTTGTGCCGTAGAAAAGCCCATTGCATAGCCTGCATTGATTTGACCTTGGGGTAAGGCTTCAATGCCCGTTCTTACTTGTTCACAAACACGTGCAGCGGTAAATAGTCCGAGTCCGATACTGGCAGAAATCAATGCGGTGGTATTGGCACCGAGATCACTCATCCACCAGTTTTTAATTGGTGCAGGGAGAAAGTTTGGAACCACATAAAACCAGATAAATAACTGAATAAGTAAAGGTACATTCCTAAACAGCGTGACGTAGGCGGTGCCTATGGCTCTGGCTGTTTTATTTGGAAGTGTACGCATAATGCCAAGGATACTGCCGAGAAGCATGGCAATCGTCCACGCTACCACAGCAATAACCACCAGCCATCCTAGACCCGTTACAACCCAGTTTAGGTAAGTGGTATCACCCACACCCGTTGATTGCCACAAAACTCCCCAGTTCCAGCTATAAGTCATAATAACTCCTGAGAAGAAGCGGGAGAACATCCATTGTTCCCCGGTTCCGCAATAATATTTTCGATATAAGTGATTGGGTTATTGATCCCGATCATGCGGATTGCTGATTAACGCTTTAAGTTGATCAGACATAGCAAAGTTCAGGTTAATATTTTTAGGTGGAATTGGTTGTTGGAACCATTTCTCGTACATTTGGTTAATTTCACCTGAAGCGTAGGTGGCTTTAATAGCATCATCAACCACTTGTTTAAATCCGGTATCACCTTTGCGCAACATACAGCCATAAATTTCTTGGATAGGTGCAGTGCCCACAATGTCCCATTTATTCGGATCTTTGGCTTTTGATTTTTCACCCGCAAGTAAAATGTCATCCATCATGAACGCAACCGCACGACCATTTTGTAACATCAGGAATGATTCAGCGTGGTCTTTGGCAGAAATGATTTCACCAATACCTAATTCTTGTTGATGCTGACGGATGTAACGTTCTGAAGTCGTACCTGCGGTGGTTACTAGTTTTTTGCCTTTGAGGTCGGCAAAATCTTTAATTCCAGAATCTTTGGCTGTTAACAGTCGTGAACCAACTTCAAAGAAACCCACTGAGAAATCAACTTGTTGTTGGCGTTCTTTATTATTGGTGGTGGAACCACATTCCAGATCTACGGTACCGTTTGATACGAGGGGAATACGGTTTTGGCTGGTGACGAGGTTATAACGGATTTTCAGGTCAGGCATATTTAGTTTTTGCTTAACAGCCTCAACCACTTTCAGTTGTAGATCATGGGCATATCCTTCAGGCTGATTTGGATTGCCAGCAATGTAAGAAAATGGAATAGAAGAATCGCGATAACCTAGCACGATCGTGCCAGAGCTTTTGATTTTATTTAAGGTACCTGAGGTAGAGACATCACCTTCAGTTGCTTTATCACCTGCGGCTGGAGCTTTATTATCACTACAGGCACTTAGGCCGAACATTAAAGCGCTTGCGCAAAGCAAAGAGGTCATGGTGCGTTTAGGTGTCATGTACAAAACTCCTTTTGTATCGTTATGGACGCATTCGTAATTGTTACTATTGAGCGGTCAGTTTTTATGAAAAATAATATCTTTTTTCATGTATAAAAATACATTAGTTTTCATATTAATAGACTTCAATACGGTTGCTCAAGCGATATTTTTTACGGTTTTGTTAAACGTAACTATGGATCAATCACGCAATTTAATAACGAACGAATTACAGTAAAAATTGCAGGAAAAAGAAAGCATAATACATGCCACAACTTGTATTTTTGGCGAGGATAAATTTCAGCGTAAATTTTAGGATGTAAAACCATAGATGACATTAGAACTAGGTTTCGTTCTAGATGTTATATGTCGTCAAAGTTTAAAATAAACGCCGTGATTGATCTGTAATTCTTTAAATCCGTATCATCGTCGAAAAAAAAGCGGCTAGATCGCCGCTTTAAATAATTGAAAAATTAGAACATTGATTGCTCTGAGTTCGCTGAAATTTTATGAACAGATAGGTCGGCACCACGGAATTCTTCTTCTTGAGATAAGCGAATACCTATAGTGAGCTTCAATAGACCATAGACGATGAAACCACCGATTAAAGCCACACTAATGCCCAATCCTGTGCCGATTAATTGTGAAATAAAAGATACACCACCCAAACCGCCAAGTGCTTGTTGGCCAAAAATACCTGCAACGATGGCGCCGAATGCACCGCAAATACCATGTAAAGGCCAAACACCAAGTACATCATCGACTTTGAGTTTATTTTGAGTATAAGTGAAGAAGTACACAAAAATCGCACCTGCACTTGCACCAATCACTAATGCACCAATTGGATGCACAATATCGGAGCCTGCACAGATTGCCACAAGTCCTGCCAACGGGCCATTATGTAAGAAACCTGGGTCATTTTTACCCATGAAGTTGGCTGCTAATGTACCACCCGCCATAGCCATGAGTGAGTTAATGGCGACGAGTCCTGAGATGGCCTCAACACGTTGCGCGCTCATTACATTAAAGCCAAACCAACCCACGATCAAAATCCATGAACCCAAAGCCAGAAAGGGAATAGATGATGGTGGATGAGCACTTACGCGTCCATCTTTATAGCGACCATTTCGTGCACCCAACAACAAGACTGCTGCAAGTGCGATCCAGCCCCCCATCGCATGGACGACGACTGAGCCAGCAAAGTCATGGAACGGAGCACCAAACTGATTTTCCAACCATGTTTGTACACCATAATTACCATTCCAAATCATACCTTCAAAAAATGGGTAGATCAGTGCGACTAATAATAAAGTGGCTAATGCCTGAGAGCGCATCTTCGCGCGTTCTGCGATACCACCTGAAACAATCGCAGGAATCGCTGCGGCAAAGGTGAGTAAGAAGAAGCAACGCATGAGGTCATAGCCATGATTGGCAGATAGTAATTCGCCAGTCACGAGGAAATTTTGACCATAAGCAATCCAGTAGCCGACAAAGAAGTAGGCAATTGCAGAGATACAGAAGTCGGTGAGGATTTTACTAAGTGCATTGACTTGGTTCTTATGGCGTACTGTTCCTAGTTCGAGGAAAGCAAATCCAGCGTGCATAGAGAGGACGAGTACAGCACCAACTAATAGAAAAAAGATATCTACGTTTTGCATAACATGCTCGATATAAGTGCTAAACCCAATTTTGGTGCAAATAAAACGATCATTTTTTGCACCAAAATGGATTTAATTCATCTAAAAACTAGAGCGATCTATAAAAAGCTCATTTTGATGCACTGAGATATGCAAAAAACGCACCAATTTAGAGGTAATATTTTATTTTTGATGAAAAGTAGTGCATTTTGGCTTTAGGGTAGAAGCCTAAGCGATTATTTGATATTAACTGGAAAATGAGCATGCATGATGGTGTGACAGAGCTAGATGCTTCTAATTTATAAAGTTCATATCGTACTTAAGTGTAATAACGGGTTTAAAACAAACTGTAAATCATCTTTAATCAATACCAATAAGTTGATTTTTGAAATATCCAAGCACTGCAACATTAAAAGCTGAGTAAAGTAATGAATAGTATTATTCTGGCCCTATTTCCTTTGGTGGCATTGATTGCATCAGGATATCTATTTAAAAAATATCATTTCCTGAGTCAAGATTTTTGGGCTGGAGCAGAAAAGCTAAATTACTATATTTTATTTCCTGCTTTATTATTCAATACCTTATCGACCACAAAGGTGGACTTTCAAAGTCTGAGTACAGCGATATTCGCTATGTTCTTTGTCGTGCTGCTCGTGACGGCTTTTATGTATGTATTGCGAATGTTTTGGAATATTCAGCCTGCTCGTTTTGGTGTACATGTCCAAAGTTTGGTTCGTTTCAATACTTACATTGGTTTAGCGTTGGTTGCTTCTTTATTCCAAAAAGAAGGAATGGCGATTTTGGTGATTTTACTGGCGCTGTGTATTCCATTGGTCAATGTGATTTCAGTGCTGGCTTTAACCTCTAAAGAGCAGATGGCGGTTAAACCTGTTTTGATTGCATTACTCAAGAATCCGTTGATTGTTTCTTGTATTGTGGGTGGTGTGGTTAACGTTTTAAATATTCCGATTTGGGATGGTCTTTCTGGTTTGATCAAGCTGTTTTCAGCATCAAGTTTGCCACTGGGTTTGTTATGTGTTGGCGCGGCTTTACAGTTTATGCAGATGAAAAAAGATATTGTGGTGTTAGTTGCGGATACATTTGCTCGACTTTTAGCGGTACCAGCTTTGGCATTTGCGGTCTGTACATGGTTAGGTTTGCCAAGCTTACAAACTCAAATTTTAGTGGTGTTTTTTGCTTTGCCAACGGCATCCGCTGCTTATATTTTAACGAAGGTCTTGGGCGGGGATAGTCAACTGATGGCTGCGGTGATTAGCTTTCAAACTTTATGTGCGGCTGTGACCCTGCCAATCGTGATTTGGTGGGTATCTTGAGCTATACATCGAGCGACAAGTTACATTTCATGCTTAAACATAAGGATATTATTCTATACTTATAAAGAGTTAATTCCTTATTTGTTTTATTATTCAATTCTTCATTTTCAGGTAGATGAATATGTCCTTTGATCTCAAAGTCAGTTTTAAGCAAAGGTCTGAACCATCTGCACAGCAGAAAAAGCTCAATCGTTTGATTGCTCAAATTGAACAGCAAAAAATCATTCTCGCCACATGGAAAAATGCGCAAGATGATATTCAACAACATACCCGAGAAAAGTTAATGCCTGTGTACCGTGAACTACACGAGGTATGGTTTCTACAATTAGAGCAACTTTGGCAAATGTTGCAATCACATACATTTTCTAAAACTGACCTACAACAACTCGATGAAAAAATCGCACAACTTGCTCGTATGTTGAAACGCTCACAAATGCTGAATGAAGAACAACTCACGCTTGTGAAGCAGATCGATACCTTTTATCAGCAACATTCACAACAATCTGTTAAAAAGCCTAAAAAATCACAGTCAAAAAAGTTTGAGTATCAAGCATTATCTGAGCAGAGCATCGAACAACATGCAGAACAAGCAAGCGAACTAGAAAACGACTTTGAGCAATATGCGGCTGAACAACAACAGGTACGAGAAAAAGCCAAACAGCTACGACAGCAACAGAAACGTGAACAAGCTGAGCAACTAGCAGCACAGTCACTTAAAACGGTGTATTTAAAAATAGCTGCCATGATTCATCCTGATCGTGAGCAAGATGAAACTAAAAAAATAGAAAAAACCGAATTGTTTCAGCAAGCTAGTCAGGCGTATGAACAGCAGGATTTGTTTTATTTGTTGAAACTCCAGTTACAGCTTGAGCAGAATAAAGGAGTAGGAGCTAAAGAACTATCTACCGAGCAAGTGAAGTTTTATAAATTGGCTTTGGATGCGCAAAGTCAGCAGCTTGAAAGTCAAATCGAAGAAATTTTAGATTCTTTTCAGTTGGCGAAAAAGGTAAAAGCCGAGCATGTGCATATTAGTGATATTTATAAAGCTATAGATGTTGATTGTGCTGAGTTAAAGCAGCAAATGAAATGGGAAAAGGAACGTTTAAAGCATACGAAAAAAGTGAGTGGGGTGGAGATGTTGTTGGAGCATGGGGTGCTTTGATTTTCCCTCACCCCAACCCTCTCCCTGAGGGAGAGGGAGTTACAAGTGATTATGTACCTGCATAAAATTTATAATGAACGTTCCCTCTCCTTTTAGGAGAGGGCTAGGGAGAGGTAAAAATAATAAATGAAACTAGACCCACAATTATTAGAATTCGCCAAAACCATGCGGAGTAATGCGACAGATGCCGAAAATCTGATGTGGCAGTTACTTCGTGCTAAACGATTTATGAATCTGAAATTTCGCAGACAGCATGTGATTGCACCATATATTGTAGATTTTTACTGTCATGAATTAGGTTTGGTCATTGAATTAGATGGTAGTCAGCATGGCACAGGTGATGCGATTGAATATGATACTGAACGAACTAAGTTTTTAGAAGCTTTGGATTTAAAAGTGGTGCGGTATTGGAATCATGATGTGTTGGGGCGGACGAATGTGATGTTGGAGGATTTGTGGCATAAATATTCTGAATTGAAAACCATTTCTCACTTATCTTTTCTGTAAAGGATAGGAGTAAGTGAGAATGAGAGGTTAAAAGTTTTTGAATTATGTATTAAAAATTGGATTTAGGTATCCTACTAAAGGTCCATTATTTGGATAATTTTTTTCGGTATAAAGTTTATAAAGTGCTTTTTTAATTGAGATTATATCTTCACCAGTATTTTGATGAATATGATTAATCAGCATATCATAACGTTTCTTAGCTTGTTTCCTTGGTTTAGGTGATTGTTCATTTAAATAAGTTTGTGTGCCTATAAGTATTTCAATGTGCAAATTTGAACCACTGAACGCAGAATTAATTTGAGCGCAGAAGTTAGGATCAGATTCAATCAAATCAATTATTCCCTTTTCTGGGGTACAAGGTAGAAATTTAATATTTGCTTGATTGGCATTATATGTTGAAATAATATGACCTTGATTTGGATCAGCAAGAGTTTCAGTGCAAACATCTTGATCAAGAAATGCTTTGCGTACAATATTCTGTCTAAAAATTTGTGAACTTGAAGCTAGGACATCCATGACTTGTTGAAATCCACCAATAGGAATAATTTTATAGGATGGTCTAAATGTAGCTGTACCTAAATTTCTTATATTTTTATATTTTTCAATGATTTGAGATAATAATAATTTACCTTCATCATCTTCAACAAAGAATAAAAAGTCCATATCTAACTCTTCATCATAGGCAATTTCTCCTAATACTTGAGCGGGATAAACATTATTAATGGTTTTAAATTTTTTTGTATTACCTTCTTGCTGAAGAAAAAGTAATTTTTTTCTATCAATACTTTTAATCAATGTTGATGAATGGGTTGAAAAAATAATAGTTAAATTTTTATTAAGTGCAATATCTTGAAGTTTTGATAAAAGTTTTCTTTGAGCTTTCGGATGCAGTGCAATTTCTATTTCATCGATTAATATTAAGCTATCATTTTGTATTTCTTCTAATGCACAGGCTAATCTTAAGACACATAACTCACCCAAACTAAAATTTTTTTCTGAAAAATAATGAATTCTTGAATTTTTTTGATAGGGGATGATATATGCTTTATTTCCAATTCCTCTCTGGTAATTAATATATTTTAAATTATCCCATTTATTGTTATCTAAAACTTCTTTCATAAATTGAATAGTTTCATTTTGAACAGCAATGGGTCTAGGGCGATTTTGTAGATCATGTAATGATGGTTCAACTCTTTTTGCATTTACTTCAATAAATCTTATTTCGGGAAAACTTACGTCATTAAATAATTTACTTTGATTATTTGGAGTGGGTCGCCATCGCTCACTACCATATTTGTAAGTCACGGTATTATTATTTATATGATAAGTAATTTTAGAGTCTTGAAATGAATCATAATAATCCAATGAGCTTGTTTTATAATATTTTTGAAAGGCTGAAGGTTCTTTCATACGATAGATTGCAGCAAGAAGAGAAGTCTTTCCTGAACCATTTAACCCCGTCAAAAGCCAAATTCCTTGAGTGGGGATTGTGAATTCAAGTGATTTAATATGTTTTAAATTTTCAATCTTTAATTGCATAATAAGTATAAAGGGCTGAATAATCAGCCCTTTATACAATAGATTTGATTAAATATGCAACACCTTAAAGCGCAGCAATTTGCTCCATACTTGCTTTAATTTTACTTAACTGATCAGCAAACTCAGCCAATTTCACTTTTTCACCTTCAACTACGGCTGCTGGTGCTTTAGCGACAAAACCTTCATTCGCAAGTTTATTGGCAATTTGATCATGCTGCTTTTGAACCTTATCCAAGTCCTTCTGCAAACGCCCCAATTCAGCTTTAGGATCAATCAAACCTTTCATCGGTACAAATACAGAAGCATGGCTCACAACGCTAGAGCATGAAAGAGGTGGCTCTTGCTCATTGGTCAAGAACTCAATGCTTTCAACTTTCGCGAGTGCTTTGAACAATGCTTCGATACGGATGATTTGCTCACGCTCTGCATCAGAAATGTTCTTGAGCAATACAGGTAATAAACGTGCATTACCTAAGCCCATTTCACCACGGATGTTACGTACTGCACCGATCAAACCTTGTAACCACTGCATATCTGCTTCAGCTTGATCATTGATCTTCGCTTGATCAGGAACAGGGTATTGTGCAGTCATAATCGTTGCACCACCTTTGCCTAACATCGGCGCAAGGGTTTGCCAGATTTCTTCTGTCAAATACGGCATGAGTGGATGTGCCAAACGTAGTGAAGATTCCATCACGGCAAGCAATACACGACGAACTTCAGCTTTACGCTCTTCAGATACATTCGCATCATTGAGAACAGGCTTAGTTAACTCAACGTACCAGTCGCAGTATTCATTCCAAATAAAGTCATAGATCGCTTGTGCAGCAAGGTCTAAACGATATGTTGCGAATGCTTGATGTACCGCAGCTTCTGCTTTTTGCAGGCGGCTGATAATCCATTGTTCTGGAAGTTCCCAAAGATCAGGGCGTGCTTCTTGACCAACCGTTTGATCTTCAACATTCATCAGAACGAAACGAGTTGCGTTCCAAATCTTGTTACAGAAGTTACGGTAGCCTTCAACACGTTTTAAGTCGAACTTGATGTCACGACCAGTGTTTGCAAGTGCGCAGAAGGTGAAACGTACTGCATCCGTACCATAAGCATTGATGCCGTCTGGGAATTCTTTGCGCGTTGATTTCTCAATCTTGGCAGCATCTTTCGGATTCATTAAGCCTGTTGTACGTTTCGCAACGAGGCTTTCTAAATCAATACCGTCGATCAAATCTAATGGGTCAAGGACGTTACCCTTAGATTTCGACATTTTCTGACCTTCACCATCACGTACTAAGCCGTGAACGTAAACCGTCTTGAACGGAACTTGTGGTGAACCATCTTCATTCTTCATGAAGTGCATGGTCATCATGATCATGCGCGCAACCCAGAAGAAGATAATGTCAAAACCAGTCACCAACACATCTGTTGGGTGGAAGGTTTTAAGGAAATCATTCGCAGCATCTTTTTGTGCGTCGCCAGTCCAACCTAAAGTTGAGAATGTCCAAAGTGCAGATGAGAACCATGTGTCCAAAACGTCTTCGTCTTGTTTAAGTTCTACATCAGCAGCGATGTTATTCTTGCTACGAACTTCTTCTTCGTTGCGACCCACGTAGATGTTGCCATCGAGATCATACCAAGCAGGGATACGGTGACCCCACCAGAGTTGACGAGAGATACACCAATCTTGAATATCACGCATCCAAGACATATACATGTTGGTGTATTGCTCAGGAACAAACTTGATACGACCATCTTGAACCGCTTCAATTGCAGGCTCAGCAAGTGGCGCAATTTTCACATACCATTGGTCTGTCAATAATGGTTCAACGATCACACCTGAACGGTCACCGCGCGGTGCTTTTAAGTCATACGGTTGGATTTGATCTAACCACCCTTCGGCTTCGGCTTGTTCAACCAATTTTTTACGCGCCGCAAAACGCTCTAAACCGATATAGTCTGCAGGGGCAGGAAGCAGTTGTGAAATTTGCTCACCCGCTTTAGCGATGTATTCAAACTCGGCCAAAACTTCTGCATTTTTGTTGAAGATATTGATAATCGCTAGACCACAACGTTTACCTACTTCATAGTCATTGAAGTCATGCGCAGGCGTGATTTTTACACAGCCTGTACCGAAGTCTTTTTCAACATATTCATCGGCAACAACTGGAACTAAACGACCTGTGATCGGTAGAACAATGTTTTTACCGATAAGGTGTGCATAGCGTTCATCTTCAGGATGTACCGCTACGGCTGTATCGCCCAATAATGTTTCAGGACGTGTCGTTGCAACCACAAGGTAGTCATTGCCATCTTTGGTTTTAAGCGACTTGTCTTCAAAGAAATATTTAAAGTGCCACAATGAGCCTTTTTCTTCTTTGCTTTCAACTTCAAGATCAGAAAGGGCAGTTTGTAGTTTTGGATCCCAATTCACCAAACGCTTACCACGATAGATCAAACCATCTTCGTGAAGTTTAACAAACACTTCTTTCACCGCATTGGATAAACCTTCGTCCATCGTGAAGCGTTCACGTGACCAGTCGACTGATGAGCCTAAACGACGGATTTGACGGGTAATTGTTCCGCCTGATTGTTCTTTCCATTCCCAAACTTTGTCGATGAACTTTTCACGACCTAAGTCATGGCGGTTAATCCCTTGTAGGCCCAGTTGACGCTCGACGACCATCTGCGTTGCAATCCCCGCATGGTCAGTTCCTGGTTGCCATAAGGTATTTTTACCCATCATACGGTTGTAACGGGTGAGGGCATCCATAATGGCATTGTTAAAGCCATGACCCATGTGCAAGCTACCCGTGACGTTTGGTGGTGGAATCATGATACAGAATGATTCACCTTGACCTGATGGTTTGAAATAACCCTGTTGTTCCCAGATTTGATACCATTTTTTCTCGATCTCAGTTGGATCGTAAGTCGTTGCGATATTTTGAGCAGATTGAGCGTCAGTCATAGTACAGAAGATCAAAAATGAATAAAAAATTGCATCTATTGTAGCAAAAATCTATCGAATCTGTTGGCATTTCACCGCTGGCAAAGCGTATCTGCTTAAATAACTTTACAAAGTTTAAATAAGCCGACGAAATGCGTTGGTTTTTTGATAATAAAAAGTTAAATTTATGTGTATTGGATCACATAATTAAATAATGCTGATGCATAAAACAACAAAATAACAATGCTAAAACTAAGAAAAGGATGATTTCAATGAGCTATTCAATCCTATTAAAAATTAATACAACGACCTATAGCCAGTTTGAGGTGATACGCCAACGATTAAATACAGGGAGTGATGAAAATCAATCGCGTGTGTTGGGTGAGGTGTTATCTGAAATCGCTTGCGATATTGTGGAACAAGTTTTTTCAGTACTGTTGATCCAAAATCGAAAACCAACCCATTTAACTCAGAAATACACCGTAGAATCAGAAAAAATCATTCAACAAATTATTGCTGCAGTTCGAAAATACATGCCGTGGTCGATTGCATTATTTGGCAATGAACGTTTATGTCCATTCGTCAATTATTTTTCCAATATGATTAAATATCATGATGAACAAGTATATGTATCGTATCCCATTGATCATCATTTGGTCCAACAAGCACATGCTTTGGTAGAGCAATTAAAAAATAATGAAACTCAAGACATGATGGATGTATTTCAAACACTGATTCAAATCGTGGATTTGGGGGTCACCAATCTGATTCGTGAACCGAAAAAATGTCTTAATTTTAATCGTGTAGTCGATAAAACACTCAATGGTGTCATCAATCTCACTGCAAATTTAAGTTATAAGCGACTTGAAAAAATGGGCGAGCAAGTGGATACAGGAGCGGCTACAGCGTGCGTTAACCATTTTTTGGCATTTATGCATACAGAACCGAATTAGGTTGTGCTACATTCATGAAGTAAAAGCCAAAATGATAGAATAGATTTTTACTTTTAAATTTGAAAAAGGCTTGTTTTGACAAGTCTTTTTTATTTACGGAACTCAAAGAATTAAGGTTGTGAGGATGGAGACCGCTGTTTATTTAAGTATTCATGCAGATACTTATGCAAGATTTGCGCATATTCGAACGCAATTATTGCAGGGTAATAAAGAAAGTCAGGCCAATGCGTTGGGTAATGTATTGTCTGAAATGGCTTGTGAGGTGATTGAGCAAGTTTTTATGGTGTTACTACAAGAAAACCAACAGCATTCAAAAACAGGCGAGTCTGAAAAAGTGATTCAGCAGATTCTAGAGGCGATTCGCAAATATATGCCTTGGTCAGTATCCTTTTTTGGAAATGACCGTCTCATTCCACTGGTTGAATACTTATCCAAAACGTTGCAAATCGAAGATGATCATATTTACATGACTTATCCAGTAGAGTCGCAACTCGCTCAGCAGGTTACGGCATCTGCACAAAAGTTAGCTGCGGGTAATCAACAAGAAATTCAGCACGCACTCAAACTTTTAACAGAGGTAATTGATGTTGGGGTAACCCATCTGATTCGAGAGCCGAAAAAATGTTTAAAATTTAACTTTGTCGTTGATAAAACCTTAAATGGCGTGATCAATATGACAACGCATCTTGGTTACAAGCGCTTAGAAAAATTAGGCACTCAACTTGATCAACAGATGGCATCGACTTATGTTGATTATTTTCTAAAGTTTATGCGCCAGCAAGCATAGGTAGGGAAAAATATGGCAAAGCTAAAAAGTCTTGAAAATAAAATAGTTTGGATCACAGGTGCATCTTCTGGTTTGGGCAAAGCTTTGGCTCGTGAATGCGCATTACAAGGTGCTCAGGTGGTCTTAACTTCACGCCGTTATGATGAATTGGAGTCAGTGCGCGTCGGTTTATTTAAGCCAGAACAACATATTTCGATTGCTGCCGATATTACCGACGAATCACAAGTTCGACATGCGTATGAGCAAGTATTGGCATGTAAGGGACGCATCGACTGGTTGATCAACAATGCAGGCTTAAGTCAGCGTGCTTTGATCCAAGATACAACGATGCAAACAGAACGTGCCATCATGGAGGTGGATTACTTTTCACAAGTGTTTCTGACCAAAACAGTGCTCCCGACTTTCCTGAAACAGAAATCAGGTCGAGTGGTATTTGTTTCGAGTGTTGCAGGTCTATTGGGGACACAATATCGCGCCAGTTATTCTGCGGCAAAAGCTGCGATTCATATGTGGGCGAATAGTCTGCGTGCCGAAGTTGCAAAACAGGGGGTACAGGTTTCTGTGGTGTTCCCTGGTTTTGTGAAAACCAATGTTTCCTTTAATGCACTAAATGGAGAAGGAAAGCCACAAGGGCATCAAGATGAAGCGATTGAGAATGGATTAGACGCTGATATTTTTGCAGAGCGCGTGGTTGCATCATTGATGGCGGGAGAGGAATACATTGTTGTTGGTGGTAAAAAAGAGCAACTCGGTGTGCTCGTCTCTCGTTTATCTCCAAGTTTGTTATATAAAATGATCCGTAAGAGTAAAGTGAAGTAGTGGAAAGAATAGGTTGAAAATGAAAGGTGATGCCAATCAGACACATTCACTCATAAAAAAGCGTGTATCACTTCTCTCAATTATTCTTTATCTGTTATTTGCTGTTCCGGTGAGTATTTTTATTGCTGGGTTGGTTGCGCTGTTATTGGTGACGATAAACAATGTCTCTAATTTTGAAGGGGCGAGGGGATATGCGTGGATTGGATGGCTCATGGTCATCGCACCTTTGATTTATATACTGTGCTTAATTACATTGCCGATCTTGATCAAGAAGTATCCAAAAGCATTGTCCGTAATGAATTGGATATTTGCCGCCTTGTCTCTATGTTTGATTTTTTCTTTAACCCTCATGTAATAACTCAGACAAGTCTAGAATAAAATCCCAAGCATAAAGTGCAAGGCGGTTTTTGACGGCAATGCGTATTATTTTGGTTCTACAATCACCGTTCCATAAGCAAATACTTCAACCATGCCACCTTGCATGCCCATTTCAGTAGTACTTAAACGTACACCTAAAATTTGATGGCCACCTATGGCTTTCGCTTGTTGCTTCAAACGTACAATCGCTTCTCGGCGTGCACGTTCAACGATACTTTCATAACTGGTTAAGCGACCACCTAAAATATTTTTAATTGATGCAAGGATGAATTTAAAATAATCATGTGAGATCACGACATTACTGCTAATTAAGTGTCCTGGATGTTCACTACTTGCAAAGCGGCGACTATCGATGTGGATATCTGCCAATAGACGTTCATTTTCGTCCAGTTCTCTTAAGTGTTTTTGTTCGTTATAACGACCAAATCCCCAGCCTACAGAGAATAAAATGAGAAAAATGACAATCTGAAAAATTAAGCCATCCATTTGTTATTCCTATGAACTAAATGGATCTGGGAGTTTAGGTGCGATTGGTTGCACCACGACGGCGGTGCCGTAGACAAATAACTCAGATGCGCCTTGTGTAATACTCGATGTTGAGAAACGAATACCAACGACTGCATTTGCACCTAGACTTTGTGCTTTATCGATCATGCGTTGCATGGCTTCTTGGCGAGATTCTTCTAACAGTTCGGTATACGCAGTTAATTCGCCACCAACAATGTTTTTTAAGCCCGCGAGAAAATCGCGTCCGACATGTTTACTGCGTACCGTACTGCCATAAACGACGTCGAGTTGGCGTAAGATCGTATGACCGGGTACAGATTCTAAATTGCTCAATAACATTATTTTTTGACCATTAAAAATTCTTTTTGAAGATAAGAAATATTGACTCAACTTGCAATAAAAAAAGCTCACTGATTTGCAGTGAGCTTTTTTATAAAATAACTGAAAGGCTACTTGTTGTAGTGCTTTTCAGAACTTGAAGGTTGAAGTGTGACTGTTTCATTGGTTGAGGCTTTTAAACCACCGCCCAGTGTTTTGTACAGTTCAATTTGATTGTTCTGTTCAGCTTGTTGCAATAACAATAAACCTTGTTCTGCTGCGTATGCTGATCGTTGCGCATCCAGTACAGTCAAATAACTATCAATCCCAGCACGGAATCGTGCATTTGAAAGTTTATAAGTTGTATTGGTGGCTTCAACCAAACGTTGTTGTGCTGCAAGACGTTCACCAATGTTAGCGCGTGTTGCAAGGGCATCGTTCACTTCACGGAAAGCAGATTGCACAGACTTTTCATAGTTAGACAATGCAATTTTCTGATCAGTTTCAGAGATTTTGACATTGGCACGACGTGTACCCCAGTCAAAAATTGGCATATCAAGGCTTGGCCCGATTGACCACATACTATTTGCTGACTTAAATAAATCACTTAAATCAGTTGAGGCGTAGCCAGCAGTACCTGTCAAGCTAATGCTTGGGAACAACTGTGCTTTTGCCGCACCAATATTGGCGCCGGCAGCACTTAATTGATATTCGGCTGCTTTGACATCTGGACGGTTGTTCAGTAAGTCACTTGGCAAACCAGTAGCAAATACATTCTGCTGAGTAACACGTTTAACAGGTTGCACAGGCAACAAGTTTTGCGGTACAGGTTGACCTACTAGAAGATTCAGTAAGTTTGCTGCTTGTGCAATTTGCGTCTTGTAATTTGCAACGTCATTGCGTGCTGTTTCAACTGAGATCTGAGCCTGGCGTAACGGAACTTCACTGTCGATACCAACATCAAAGCGTCGTTTGTTCAGATTATAAGACTCTTGTTGCGCTTTAAAGGTTTGCTCAGCAAGTTTTAAGTTCGCTGTTGCAAATGAATAATTTAACCAAGCTTGAGTGACTTGACTAATCAAACTGATTTGCGTCGAATCACGTGCACTTTGAGTGGCTAGATAATTATCTAAAGCTGCATCTTTTAGGCTGCGCACGCGACCCCAAAAATCAAGCTCGTAAGCAGTGACACCCAAACCTACTTGATAAGTTGAATATGGATTGTTTGGATCACGTGTAGGCGTAACCTGACGAATCGCACTGCCACTCGCACCAATCGTTGGAAGCTGATTGTTTTCAGTAATTCGATACTGTTGTTGAGCACGTTCAATATTGAGCGCTGCAGTACGCAGATCACGGTTATTGGTCAGTGCTAAATCAATCACTTCGATTAAACGAGGATCGGAAAAGAACTGTTTATAACCTTGTTCTGCGATAGAAGGACCAGAAGCGCTGTTATATGCATAGCTTTCTGGAATATCGGTTTTCACGACCGGTTCTGGGCCGCGCATGCTTTGACATGCAGTCAAAGCAAGCGCAAGTGCAGATACCGCAATGCTACGACCTGAAATAGACCATACTGTTTGTATCACGATTTATGCTCCTGAATGTTTATAGTTTTTGGTTTGTACTTAAAGATACTACGAATCCACACGAAGAATACAGGGATGAAGAAAATACCTAGAAGTGTTGAAGAGAGTACACCACCCAATACACCGTAACCTACTGAATGCTGACTACCAGCACCTGCACCAGAAGATAATGCAAGTGGCAGTACACCAAAGCCGAAGGCAAGTGTGGTCATGATAATTGGACGTAGACGCATTTTTGCTGCGTGCAATGTTGCTTCTAGTAACTCTTCACCTTGTTCTTGCAAGTCTTTTGCAAACTCTACAATCAAGATCGCATTCTTAGCCGATAGACCAATCACAGCAATGATTGCCACTTGGAAGTAGATGTTATTTGAAAGATTTGGATCATCCTTCAGTACCATACCAAAGTAAGTTAAGAGAATCGCACCGATAATACCAAGTGGAACCACAAGTAAGACAGAGAACGGGATAGACCAGCTTTCATATAATGCTGCTAAGCATAAGAATACGATCAACAAAGAAAGCGCATAAAGGAATGGTGCTTGAGCACCAGACTCACGTTCTTCGAGAGATAAGCCTGTCCATTCATAATCGAAACCTTGTAAGCCCATTGATGGAAGTTTCGCAATAATTTCTTCCATGGCTTTCATCGAGTCACCAGAGCTTGTTCCTGGTGCTGGTGTACCTTGAATGTTCACCGATGACACGCCGTTATAACGTTCAAGACGAGGAGAACCATAGGTCCATTTACCTGTTGCAAACGCAGAGAACGGAACCATTTCACCTACATTGTTACGCACATACCACTTGTTTAAGTCTTCAGGCATCATACGGCTATCCGCTTCACCTTGAACATAAACTTTCTTCACACGACCACGATCGATGAAGTCATTAATATATGAACCACCCCACGCCATGCTCATAGTGCTGTTGATGTCAGCAATGCTAACACCCATTGCACCCGCTTGTGCTTGGTCGATCATAATTTGATATTGCGGTGTATCTTCTTGACCATTTGGACGCACGCCAACCAGTCGTTTGTCTTGAGATGCTAAACCTAAAATTGTATTACGTGCAGCAATCAGTTTTTCGTGACCTTGACCCGCTGAGTCTTTCAACTGTAGGTTGAAACCAGCAGTGACACCCAATTCAGGCATTGCTGGAAGCTGTAATGGCATGATGTATGATGCGTCTTTGACGATCATATTGAGTGCCATACCACGTTGAATCAATGCGCCAATTTGCGTTTCCGCAGTGGTACGATCCTTCCAGTCTTTTAGCTTAATAAAGCCGATACCTGCATTTTGACCAATCCCTGTAAATGAGAAGCCCGATACAGTAAAGATTGATTCAACTGTATCTTCTTCCTTCATAAAGAAGTTGGTCATGGTATCAATAACTTTATCGGTACGATCAAGCGTTGCATTTGGTGGTAGTTGTACTAATGTCATGACAACACCCTGATCTTCTTCTGGTAGGAATGAAGAAGGGAGCTTTTGGAACATGAACACCAATAAACCAATCACAACTGCATAGAGCACACCTGAAAAGATTTTGGCTTTCAACATACGACTTACGCCGTTCTGATAGCCATGCGATACGCGGTCAAAGCTATGGTTAAACCATCTAAAGAAGCGAGCAAAAATACTGTTACTCGGTGCTTTATTTGGATCATGCTGTTTTAACAATGTTGCACAAAGAGCAGGGGTAAAGGTGAGTGCAACGATCAATGATAGAACCATTGCTGTAACGAGCGTGATCGAGAACTGACGATAAATTACCCCAGTCGTACCACTGAAAAATGCCATCGGTACGAATACCGCACTTAATACACTGGTGATACCAATTAGTGCACCAGAGATTTGTTTCATGGATTTTTCAGTTGATGTGACAGGATCAGTATGCTCTTCAGTCATTACACGTTCGACGTTCTCAACCACAACAATCGCGTCATCGACTAGTAGACCAATCGCCAGCACCATTGCAAACATGGTTAAAGTATTGATCGAGAATCCAAAAATGTTAATCACTGCAAATGTACCGAGTACAACCACAGGGATCGCCAACGTTGGAATAATTGTCGCACGCCAGTTCTGTAAGAACAGGAACATCACGATGAATACCAAAATCACCGCTTCAATCAGTGTGTGTACAACACTTTCGATTGAGAGCTTGATAAATGGTGTGGTGTCATATGCCAGTTTGTCTTCAAGACCTGCTGGGTAATTCTTACGTAATTCAGTTAAACGCTCTTCAACAGCAGCAGCGGTATCAAGTGCATTGGAACCTGTTGCCATCTTGATCGCAAGACCACCAGCAGGTTTACCATTAAACATAGAGTTAAATGCATAAGTATCTGAACCCAGCTCTACTCGAGCAACGTCCTTTAAGCGAACTTCAGCACCAGAAGCTGTGTTTTTTAAGAAGATATTTTTAAACTGTTCAGGCGTTTGCAATAAGCTTTGCGCATTCACCGTAGCATTGATCACTTGATCTTTTACGGCAGGTGCACCACCGAGCTGACCAACAGCAACTTGAGAGTTTTGAGCTTGTAATGCACGAGCAACATCACTTGGTGTAAGTTGATAGTTGGTCAGTTTTGCTGGATCAAGCCAAATACGCATCGCATAAGAACCACCAAAGACTTGGACTTCACCAACACCAGCAACACGACTAATCGGTTCTTTGATTGATGAGTTTACATAGTCTTTAATGTCAGAGTCAGACATGCTGTTATCTGGTGAATAAAATGCAAGAACTTGTAAGAAACTTGCACCAGATTTAGTAACAGTTACACCTTGACGTTGTACATCTTCTGGCAAAAGTGCTGTTGCGGATTGCAATTTGTTTTGTACTTGAACTTGTGCAATATCAGGATCGATACCTTGCTCAAAGTTAAGCTCGATCGATGCTTGACCATTACCAGAACTGTTTGATGAAATATAACGTAAACCATCTAGACCATTCATCTGTTGTTCAATGATCTGGGTTACGGTGTTTTCAACAGTTTCAGCTGATGCACCCGGATAAGTTGCAGAAATCGTAACGGTTGGCGGAGCAATCGTTGGATACTGGGCAATAGGCATCTTTGACAAGGTTAATATCCCTGCCAACATGATGACTAATGCGATCACCCACGCAAATATGGGGCGATGGATAAAAAATTGAGCCATTCAATGTGCCCCTTATGCTTTTACAGTTGCTTTTTGCTCTGCTTGAGCAGGTTGCGCAGCATTCTTTTCATTTGCTGGTTGGGCCTGATAAGGTTTTGCTGAAACTTCTTGGCCATCTTTGACTTTAGCAACGCCTTCAACAATCACCTTGTCACCAGCCTTAAGACCATTGGTAACAATCCAGTTTTGACCTTGAACACCTGCTGTATCAATAGGGCGAGTTTCAACAGCACCTTTGTCATTGACGATCATGACTGTTGCTTGTCCTGTTGGTAAGCGCGCTACAGCCGCTTGAGGAATTAGATAAGCGTTAGGTACAAGACCTTGCACGATTTGTGCTGTTGTATACATACCCGGAAGCAGCAAATGATTTGGGTTTGAGAACACTGCACGTAAAGTAACTGTACCTGTATCTTGGTTTACAGACGCATCTGAGAAGGTTAATTGACCTTCAATCGGATAGGTTGAACCATCTTCAAGTTTTAACTTTACCTTGGTGTTATTGCTGTTGCTTAAACTGCCTTTACTCAATTGTTGACGTAAGCGCAAAAGTTCCGCACTGGATTGATTAATATCAACGTAGATTGGATCAAGTTGTTGAATCGTGACCAATGGTGCAGTTTGATTAGCAGTCACCAACGCACCAGCCGTTACGGATGAACGACCAGATTGTCCAGAAATCGGTGAGCGGATGGTTGAATAACCAAAATCAACTTCTGCATTTTTCACTTGTGCTTGAGCAGCAGCAACTTGCGCTTCGGAAACACGTACTTGACCAAGTAAGTCATCATATTCTTGTTTAGAGACTGCGTTGCTAGAAACAAGTTGTTGATAACGATTTAATTTGGTACGTAATGAGCTTAGGTTTGCTTGTTGTTGCAAAAGTGCAGCTTTGGCATTGTCTAAAGCTGCGCGATTTGCACGTGAATCAAGCTCATAAAGCGCTTGACCTTCAGAGACATAACTGCCTTCGGTAAACAAGCGTTTTAAGATCACACCACTGGTTTGTGGGCGAACTTCTGAAATTTGATAAGCAGATGTTCGACCTGAAAGTTCAACGTTTTGTTCAATACTTTGCGGTTGAGCTACAATTACACCAACCTCAGCAGGTGGCATTTGTTGTGCAGCAGCAGCTTGCTGTGCATCATTTGTATCTTTGCTACAACCAACAAGCGCGATGCTTGTTGCTAATGCGCAAGCAGTTAGGGCAGGAGCCCAAAGCTTAGCCGACATCATTGTTCCACCTCAATTTAGATTTTGATCTAAAAAACAAATTGTTGTTGAAGTTGCTTTGGTACAGCCATAACCAAAGCAACGAAGTCCAAATTAATCCAATTCCCCAGCCTGAGAGCACATCTGTTGGGTAATGTACTCCTAAGTAGACTCTTGATATACCCATCACCATAATCCATAACGTTGCGATTAAAATGACAAATAGGCGATATCGATGTTGTTGACACAATAACAACGCTAAGCTCGCTAGGGTTGCCGCGTAAAGGCTATGACCGCTTGGGAATGAGGCGCCATAGCTTTGGACCAAATGATAAAACTCTAAAGGTCTAGGTCGATCAATCCCCCATTTTAGGAGCCAACCAATAGCAATACTTCCGATTACACTCAATGCGATAAAAACTAAACTTTTATAATTTTTCATCCAAGTTTGATATATGCACAAAAATGTAATTAAAACGATTAAAAAGGGCATTCCGCCCAATTGAGAAAGTAGGATCGCCACATGATCAAGCACGGAAAAACGGTGTTCAAATAGCATTTGAACACTCAAAAGATCTAAGTTTGATGTGGAGGGGTGAATTAGCCCAATCACACCTAAAACTAAAAAAATGCAACCAATACAAAGTAGTAGGTACGGCATGCGAACCTCAGTTTTTTTGCTTAACCATTTTAAGGGTTGTAGAGTGTTTTGAAGTGTACTCAAGAGTACACTTTTGGTCAAGCATTGAAATTTTATGATAATTTCATTTTCAAGTTTTTTTAAGGTTTAGTAAAAAAACATAACAAAATTTGATTGATATCTCATTTTTTCTCGGTGGTCGTTTTTTCCTGTACTTCAACGGGTTGTTTAGGTGGCCAAAAGAAGTCACTTGGTCTTGTAAGGAAATGAGTCATCACCAAATGTGCCAGTGGTTTCCATTGTGAAAAACGGACTCGACGTGCACGTAAAGCCACAATAATCGTTAAAGTAAAACTGACGAATAAGTTGGTTAAACCGATCAATAACACGCCTAGGAATGACACAATAATCAATGCAATGTCAGGAGAACCAATGGTCATCAAACCTTGAATAAAGTTTGCTGATGCGAAGGCAATATGACGAATATCTAAAGGTAATCCTAGGATAAAACCAATGGTTCCCATGCTCCCAAGCATAATACCGAAGAGAAAGTTACCACCTAAAGCACCTAAATTGGTTTCAATATAGTTGGCAAATTTGTCTAAACGTTCTTGTCCCATCCAGCGTTTCAAGCGACGATGTTGTTTGAGTCGAGGACCAACTTTTCGATAGACAGCTAAATTATCAAAGTAACCAGCAATTAAACCTGAAAGGAACAAACATACACCTGCGATTGCAGCATGCGGTACAGCAAGCGAGGTGAATGGATTGAGACTATGTAATAGCGCTGCTGATTTAGCATGATTTAATAGTGGCTCATCCAAATAAAACTGCCATGAAAATGTGATCAGCGCAGCGACAGGAATCGCAATCGAAATATTACCTAAAATGGCAATAAACTGTGTTCGAATGATATTAATAATTAGCGCAGCTAACTCTGCAATTTGAGCGGTTCGGCTACCTTTTTGCTGTTGTACGGTAGACGCTAGCGCAGCCGCAGTCATGGCGGGTTGTTTGGTTGCAACAGTAAAATGCAACACATGGATCAACATGAAACCGAGTGAATAGTTCATGCTATATAAAAAAGCATGGGTAAACGGTGCTAACACCAAACGTGCAGTCAGAATTTTTAAGGTTGCCATGGTGGCAATAATTGCACCTGCACCAGCTGCTGCTTTGTACATGCCAAAGAAGCCAGCTTTATCGGTACTTACGTAATGTTCGCCGGTTTTACTCGCGTTTTCTGTTACCTGTAAGGCGATTAATTCACTGGTAGAGGATAGGAGATGACGAACGCTTCGACTATCGTAATGCGCTTTAGTTAGATCTGTTATTAATTCACCCAGAGCAAGATATTTTACTTCATCTTTACTTGCTAATAGGCTGAGTAATAATTCAATACGATCTAAGGCTTGTTCTAATAATGACAATAAATAAGTCAAACTAATACTGACACCGATCCGCTTCGTTGCACGACGAATTTTCATCACCACATCACGACACTGATCAAGCATCACGAAAGCTTGCGATGCATCCAGCGGTGGGAGAACTGCAACAGCATCTTGCTGATCAACTTGTTTTTTATATTTTTCTATAAAATCAACTATTTCTCGGTTTTGTACCAAGAATGGTGATTCGTATTCGGTAATATCGGGTTGAGCATTAATAAACTCAGGATATAACCCAATACCACTAATCCGATAGGATAAAACCGTAATGGCTTTGATCAACTCATTGCTTGAAACTTGTTTTTCAGCACTACTATTTGAGCTTTCACAAATCAAATTAAACAATGTAGACCAATCTTGTTTGTCGATGAGATCTAGCCATTCACTGTCTGTTTCTTGGTGAAAGACTTTGCCTACAAGCGTTGTGAGTTGTTGCCCATCTTCAACTAATGGAAGAAAGTGCGCACCTAAACGTTGTCCAAGCTGATTCCAAAAACCATCAAGAGAGAGGATTCCACTATCTGCATATAAGCTAATCTGCTTATATTGGCTCATCAGCTTCAACAAAAAATGCTGAAGTAAATTTGCAGATGTAGGTGTCAGTAACAATGTTTTGATGAGATGATGAATTCTTTGTTTTACTTCATCTGCATCATTTGGGTTTTTTGGTCGTAAGCGATTAACCAATTCAATGAGGAGATTTTCATCAAGAACAGTTTGAGGGTGCTCAAGCTGTTCCTGCATTTTTAAAAATAAATCAGATAAATTTAAATGCATAAGCAGTCAGACATTATTGTAGTCGATGTAAAGCCATCAAGGTTAAATTCATCAGTGCTTGACGATATTCATTGTCAGGCAGTGCTTTCAGTGCCTCTAAAGCCGCGTCAGTTTCTTGTTGAGCACGCTTTTGGCAATAATCTAAACCACCTGAGTGATGAACGATTTCAATCACTTTATCCAGATGTTCGATACCACCAGTTGCGATACTGCGACGGATAATCGCATGATCTTCACCTGTAGAGTGCGCTAGTGCAGAAATTAAAGGTAAAGTTGGTTTACCTTCCATCAAATCATCACCAATATTTTTACCTAATGTTTCTGCATCCGAGGTGTAATCCAAAATATCATCAATGATTTGGAATGCATTGCCAAAATGCCCAGCGAAGCGACGTAACGGTTCACGATATTCTTCAGTACCTGCCAATATTGCTGCACCTTCGGTCGCAAGCTCAAACAAACGTGAAGTTTTACCATGGATAATATTTAAATAGATTTCTTCTGTGGTGTCTGGTTGATGTTGAGATTGGAGTTGTAAAACCTCACCTTCAGCAATCTCACATGTCCCCGTTGAGAAATCTTTTAATAGTGTCATGTTGTTTAAATCGACCAGTAGGTCAAATGCACGTGCAATCAAAAAATCACCGACCAAAACCGCAGTTTGATTATTCCACGTCGCATTGGCTGTCGGGCGGCCTCGTCGTAAATTGGATTCATCGACGACATCATCATGCACCAGTGTCGCGGTATGCAACATTTCAATGACAGCAGCTAAGTGTTGAGCTTGCTGCATGTTGGTTAACCCACATGCACGTGCAGCAAGTAGACACATAATCGGGCGCATACGTTTGCCGCCAGCTTCAACCACATGCTTGCTCACGGACATTACTAAGCCGACTTTAGAACTGATTCCTTCATTGATGAGGTGATCCATCGCAGCAAAATCTGTCGCAACAGGGGAGAGAATGTCTTGCTTGAAATCGATGACCATATGAAGAAGAACCTCGTATAGATGAGTGAGTGCGTTAAGTGTATCAACTAATCTGTTGCTAAACATTGATACACATATGGTTATTTGCCGTTTAGAACAGGGTAAGGTGTTTTTTGGTCTTATTTTAGGCAGAAAAATTGACTTCCTGACCGAGACAAAGACGGTTTCTAGATTTTGTTAAAACACAGTTTGTTATTGCCAAATGGGTTGGTTAAAAATGTATTGCAAATCACAAAAAGAATCAATCAAAACAATGTATGGTTAATCTATTTGATTTTATTGGGAAAATAAAATAATGCATACGGATCTATGCATTTATGCAAAATCACTTGTTGTTTGATCAATTTTCACTTAAAATTTGTCCCCTTGTATAACCCCAGTGGCGTTCGTTTTAAGTTCGGTATATCCCTTTATCGACACGACGACACGGGCATGTTGGAGTACATTATGTACGCAGTAATCCAAAGCGGTGGTAAACAGCACCGTGTTGTTGAGGGTGAAACCCTTAAAGTTGAATTGTTGAAAGCTGAAACTGGTGCAACTATTACGTTTGATGACGTATTAATGCTTGTAAACGGTGATAGCATTCAAATCGGTGCTCCAGTTGTAGCTGGCGCAAAAGTAACTGCAGAAGTAGTTGGCCATGGTCGTCACGACAAAATCCGCATCATCAAAATGCGTCGTCGTAAACATTACCGTAAACAACAAGGTCACCGTCAATGGTTTACCGAGTTGAAAATTACTGGTATCGCAGGCTAACACGAGGAGTAAATAGACATGGCAACTAAAAAAGCCGGTGGATCGACGAAAAACGGTCGTGATTCGAATCCTAAGATGTTAGGTGTTAAAGTTTACGGTGGTCAAACTGTAACTGCTGGTAACATCATCGTTCGTCAACGTGGTACTGAGTTCCACGCTGGTGCAAATGTTGGTATGGGCCGTGACCATACTTTATTTGCTACTGCTGACGGCGTAGTAAAATTTGAAGTGAAAGGTCAATTTGGCCGTCGCTACGTAACTGTTGAAGCTTAAGCTTTTATGGTTCAAAAAAAGCCCGCGTTAAGCGGGTTTTTTTATGGATATATTTTAAAAGATTTTTAGTTTGAATAGTGGCCGAATTTTCCAGTTTTAATATCATCATAGGCTTCAAGAATTTCATCATAAGTATTCATTACAAAGGGGCCATGTCCATTGATCGGTTCATTTAAAGGTTGGGCGGATAAAAATAACAAATCACAATCCTCAATCGCTGTTATTTCAACATCGCTACCTAAACTCGACATCACGGCTAGAGCTTGTTCTTCAAGATGATCTTCATCCGCTGCAAACATGGCTTTGCCTTTACGCAAGTAGATTAATGTTGTGGTTCCTTCTTCTGCGGGGAGGGTAATTTGCTGGTTCTTTTTTAAATGAATGTCAAAAATATTCATTGGGGTAAAGGTTTTGGCGATGCCTTGCGTAGTTCGATATTGACCAGCGACTACACGAATATAACCTGCTTGATGATCAAGTATGCATTTAGGAATTTCACTATTGGATAGGCTTTGATACCGTGGCGCTGACATTTTGTCTTTAGCGGGCAGATTCACCCACAGTTGTACCATTTCAAACTTTCCGCCTTGTTGACGAAACTCAGGGCTAAATTGTTCGATATGTTGAATACCTGCAGCGGCGGTCATCCATTGCACATCGCCTGGTTGAATAATGCCACCTTGACCTGTAGAGTCCTTATGCGCTAATTCTCCTGCAAAAACAAAGGTGACGGTTTCAAAACCTCGATGTGGATGTTCATTGACACCTTTTTTATTGCTTTGTGGTTCTAATTGCCCAGGACCAAGGTGGTCGAGTAATAAAAAGGGTGAAGTAGTATTTCCAAGTTCATGATATGAAAATACTGATAAGGCAGGATAAAAATCACCAATAGCAAAACGAGTATCGTTACGATGAATAAACGCAAGACTTTTCATGGTTCGGGCTTTTTGTGTCATTGGACTTAGATTATCAAACTGTAAGCTATGGTCTAGTACATTCTTTATCAATAATTTCTATCCAAAATGTCATAGCATCAAACTCATAAATTGTGGTCGAGGAATAGAATTTTTATTTATTACAATTTCTACATAAAGGCTGTAACTTCATACATAATGCTGAACTTTGCGACACGAACTACACAAAACCGCTGCTTTTCTTCATTTTTTTAGTGATTAAAAACAGTAAGATGTCGTCATAACAGTAGAACTCTGATAGAAGGTTCATTTTATGAATTTTATGAAAAAAATAGCTTACGCGACAACTTTAAGTGCAATTACACTTGCGCCTGTTGTTAGTATTCAGGTGTCTGCTGCACCGGTGGCGGCATCAGCTCAACAGGCAACGACGAGTTTGGTTCAACAATTATCAAGCTTGCAACGCTTCACTGCAGACTTTGAACAAACAACGAAAGTAAGCAACAATAAGGCTGCACCAAAACGCGGGCTTACTGCTCAGCACATGAATCAAACTTTTAAAGGTGTGATGAAGGTTGAACGCCCAGGTAAATTCTATTGGGAAATTACTAGCCCAGCAAAACAAACGATTGTCACATCTGGGAAAACAGTGTGGATTTATGATCCTGATCTACAACAGGCAATTCGTCAAAACCTAGATGATCAGGTGGCAAATACCCCTGCATTATTGTTGTCGGGAAATACCAATCAAATCATGCAGTCTTATCGTGTGACACAACCCGATCGCACGAAATTGTATTATACCTTGTATCCAAAACAGGATGACAGCACGTTCCAAAGTTTAACAATCAGCTTTGGCGCGAATAGAGCACCGAATTTGATGATTTTACAAGACTCATTGGGTCAAACCACTTATGTGCGTTTCAGTAATGTGAAGGTCAATCAAGCAATTCCTGCTTCTGTATTTAATTTTGAGCCGCCAAAAGGCACTGATATTATTGATCAATAATATTTCTATAGATGTTATCTCAAAAAGCCGCAGATATTGCGGCTTTTTGTCAGATACATTTTTTAATTTCATCTGTGAGCAAGGCTTTGTATAGTGAAGAAAAACATTAGAGACTTGCATGACAATGAACAGCTCAAAATCATCAATATTAATTCCATTGATTCCTATACTGACCATTTTCGCATTAGCAGGTTGCCAACCAAAATCAGATACGACACCTAAAGTTGAGAAAACCAATATCCCATTGGTTCAGGCTCAAGTTGTGGCAGTTGAGTTACCTAAACAGAAAGTCTGTTTAGAGGATGGTTGTACCAACTATGATCTGCAAACGGTAAAAACCAATCTGAAATGGATTGATGATTATTTTGTAGCGCGTATGAAAAAAGCAGAACCAAATGCGTTTGCAAATTTGAATGATCAACAAGTAAAAGTTCCTGAGGGAGAGCCTGCACTCAGTGAAAGCAGTACTTATGTTCGCTTTGTTGGGCAAAATTACAATTTGGCGACTTTTGCGATTCAGAGCTATACCTATCCCTCGGGTGCTGCACATGGGATGTATCATCAAGAATTTGTTAATTTTGATTTAAGCGATAAAAAACATATTCGTGTACAGGATTTGGTTAAAGACGGTATGGATCAAAAACTGCGGGACGAGTTGTACGCTGCAAATCAAAATTGGTTAGATGAGCACAATATTAAGAAAGATCAACTACAAGTCAGCGATAATTATTATTATGGGGTCAATGGAATCGTATTCGTTTATCCACTTTATGAGCTCGCGTCTTATGCTGAAGGTATGAGTGAGTTGACCTTGCCTTATTATGCAGCAAAAGAGTTTATCAAGGCAGAATACTTGCCAAGCCTACCGAAAATCCCTAATTAATCTTAATCTAGATACAGCATCTGCAATTACGAGGTAGATGCTGTATTTTTTCAGGTTAAAGCCTTACACTATAGCCAGTTTTTTCTCTATTCATGATTGATTATGATCGACCCAAAATTACTTAGAAATAATATCGAAGTGGTAAATGCTGCTTTGGCAAAACGTGGTATTCAGCTCAATGTACAAGAATGGGCTGATTTAGAAGCTCGCCGTAAAGATTTGCAATCTAAAGCAGAAAATTTACAAGCTGAACGTAACGCAGGTGCAAAGCAAGTTGGTCAAATCAAAAAGTCGGGTGGAGATGCGTCAGAAATTATGGCGCGTATGGCTGCGATTGGTGATGAAATCAAAGCGGCTGAAGTCGCATTGGCTGAATTGCAAACTGAACTTGAGCAGAAGTCTCTTGCGATTCCAAACCTACCAGATGAGTCTGTTCCATTTGGTAAAGATGAAAGCGATAATCTTGAAATCTTAAAATGGGGCACACCACGTCAGTTCGATTTTGAAATCAAAGATCATACTGATCTTGGCGAATGGATGGGTGGTCTTGAGTTTGAAACTGCGACTAAACTTACAGGTTCACGTTTCAGTGTATTGAAAGGTCCTTTAGCACGTTTACAACGGGCATTAACCCAATTCATGTTGGATACACATACGCTTAAAAATGGTTATACCGAAGCTTATGTTCCGTATTTGGTGAATGCGGATACCTTACGTGGTACAGGTCAATTACCAAAATTTGAAGAAGATCTATTCAAGCTTCAAGGCGAAAAAGAATATTATTTGATTCCAACAGCAGAAGTGCCAATCACGAACTTTGTACGTGATGAGATTATCGATGCGGATCGTTTGCCACTTAAATATTCAGCACATACACCCTGTTTCCGCAGTGAAGCAGGTTCTTATGGGCGTGATACGCGTGGCTTAATCCGTCAACACCAATTCGACAAGGTTGAAATGGTGCAAATCGTCAAGCCAGAGCACTCTATGCAGGCACTTGAAGAGTTAACTGCACATGCTGAGGGCATTTTACAGGCACTTGGTTTGCCGTATCGTAAGATTCTGCTCTGTGGTGGTGACATGGGCTTTGGTGCAGTTAAAACATATGACCTCGAAGTTTGGGTACCTAGCCAAAATACGTATCGTGAGATTTCAAGTTGCTCAAATATGGGGGATTTCCAAGCTCGCCGTATGAAAGCACGTTACCGAGTGGATCAGAAGAAGATCGAATTGGTGCATACTTTAAATGGTTCTGGACTCGCAGTGGGGCGTACCTTACTTGCAGTGATGGAAAACTACCAACGTGCAGATGGTTCAATCGAGATTCCTGAAGTTTTACGTCCATATATTGGCGGTGTAACTTATATCGATTAAGCTGTGCATCGAATTTGTGCACAGTTTTTGCTTTATCTCAATCAGATTGAAAATATAGAGGCATGATGTGGAAATTTTCCCAATCTCTTTAAAGTTGCAGCAGCAACGATGTCTGATTGTTGGTGGTGGGCATATTGCTTATCGCAAAGCAAACTTGTTGGTCAAAGCGGGTGCAATTGTTGATGTGATTGCGCCTGAGATCGAGCCTGAATTAACTGCTCTGGTTGAAAAGTCAGCAGGGCAGTGTATTTACAAACCTTTCTCAGAAGATATTCTTGCAACTCCTTATCGACTGATTATTGCAGCGACCGACCAACCTGTGGTCAATAAAACGGTATTTGAGCAATGTGAACAGCGTAATTTGCTGGTCAACAGTGTTGATGATATTCCACATTGTCGTTTTATGGTCCCCGCAATTATTGATCGTTCGCCTTTGGTGATTTCGGTTGCATCTAATGGTGCATCACCTGTTTTATCTAGACAGCTTCGTACTCAAATTGAAACGATTGTGCCGCATGGCATGGGAAGACTTGCTGAGTTTTCAGGAAAATGGCGTAAGCAAGTCAAAGAAAAAATCACCAATCCAGATGAGCGTCGTATCTTTTGGGAAAATTTGTATGCCAGCCCGCTTAAAGAGCAGGTTTTCAATGACAATATTGATGTTGCTAACGATTTGATTCAGCAGGCGCTTAGTGAATGGATTGCACCCAAAGGTGAGGTTTATTTAGTGGGTGCAGGGCCGGGTGATCCAGAACTTTTAACGTTAAAAGCATTGCGTCTCATGCAGCAGGCAGATGTCGTGATCTATGATCGTTTGGTATCTGCACCCATTTTGGAATTATGCCGCCGTGATGCGGAAAAAATTTATGTGGGAAAAGCACGTTCCAATCATTCTGTGCCACAAGATGGTATCAATGCTTTATTGGTGGAGTATGCGCAAAAAGGTAGACGTGTTTGCCGTTTAAAAGGGGGAGATCCTTTTATCTTTGGGCGTGGTGGTGAAGAAATTCAAGAATTGGTAGAAGCCAATGTGACTTTTCAAGTGGTGCCGGGGATTACCGCTGCTTCGGGTTGTTCTGCATATGCGGGTATTCCGCTGACACATCGTGATTATGCACAAAGTGTACGTTTCTTGACAGGGCATTTAAAAGAAGGTTCACCAGAGTTACCTTGGAACGAACTGGTCTATGAAAACCAAACTTTGGTACTGTATATGGGTTTAGTTGGATTAGAGCGAATTTGTGAGCAACTGATTGCACATGGTCAGCGCCCCACTATGCCTGTAGCGCTCATTTCTAAAGGAACGACTCCTGAACAAAAAGTGGTGGTCGGTACTTTGGCGGATATTGCAACTAAAGTATCAGAGCATCAAATCGTAGCACCGACTTTAACCATTATTGGTGAAGTGGTGAGTCTACGCGAACAGTTAAAATGGCATGAGTGAGGGGGATGCAGCGATTGACTATTGCGGCCCTGATGAGTGAAAACTCCGCAAGAAGGATATCTGCCTGAGAGACGCTCATGACTATATTCCCGACTAAATTAGGGTTCTGTGCCAAGCAAGCTAATATATGTATAAGTGAGTAATTAAGTGATTCATGTCGTCCTATACGAGCCTGAGATTCCTGCGAATACAGGTAATATCATTCGTCTATGTGCCAATACAGGTGCGCAACTACACTTGGTCAAACCTTTGGGTTTTGAGCTAGATGATAAAAAGTTGAAACGTGCAGGTTTGGACTATCACGAATGGGCGAGAATGCAAATTTGGGATAATATTGAATTATGCCTTGCTGATCTAAAAGCTAAAGGTGTGGAACATGTTTTTCCACTGACAACAAAAGGAACTGCAACACCGCATACAGTTGATCTAAATCGTCCTGTTGCATTGTTAATGGGACCAGAAACTCGAGGTTTACCTGAACAAGTCCGTTTGATGTTCCCTCAAGATCAGTGGATTCGCCTGCCCATGGCTGAAAACTCTAGAAGCTTAAATCTATCTAACGCAACTGCAGTTATTGTATACGAGGCGTGGAGACAACAAGGGTTCAAACAGCTCTGATTGTATTGGACTTTTATATATCACCATATGGACTAGCAACAACGAGTGTATAACCATTTAGGTCTTTAAACCAAATTTCGCGATGGTGTGCATTCGGGTTGTATTTTGGACCTTCCAATATTTCAACGTGGTGGGCTTGCAGGCTTTTGACAATTTCATCAAATTGCTTGCTTTCAAACCACAACAGAACACCATTGCCAATCACATATTTAGGCTCTCCAATATATGAGTGGTCATGCGCTTGCCATTGATGTAATTGCAACACCATGGTTTGCTCAAATAGCAACTGTTCATATTCTTTGCCGCCATGTCCGCTTTGCAGGCCAAGCACAGTTTGATACCACTGACTGGTTTTCTCGACATCTGTAACAGCAATTAAAGGTTGTGGTTGCATACGGACCTCATCGGATTATTCTATTTTTTCTTGTATAGCATCAAAACGTTGTTGAGCAGAAATGATTTGTTCGATATTACTCTCAGCCCAATCTTTCAACTGAAATGCCATTTCAGCAACTTCTAAACCTAAAGCTGTCAAAGAATATTCCACACGAATTGGTGAGGTGTCTTGTACTTGCCTTTCAATAAAACCATCTCGCTCAAGCATTTTTAATTTCTGTGAGAGAACCTTTGGCGAAATCCCTTCGATGTTCTTTTTAAGTAAATTGAAGTGCTGACTCTCTTTAGCCAAAACATTGATGATTAATAAAACCCATTTATCTGCAATTTTTTCAAAAAATAATCGAGCAGGGCAATGCTGTTGATAAATATTATATTTCAAGCCTTTAATCATCTTTGGTACCCTCAACTTTTCATTCACAGTTCACTAGTTACCTATTGGTAACTAATTGACACCTAGTTTCTAAAATATATCATTAAATCGAACTTTTAAAAAACACTAGGTGAACTCATGACAAAAATTGCAGTGGTTTATTACTCAGGCTATGGCCATACCAAAGTTGTGGCTGAAACTTTTGCACAAGCAATTGATGCAACATTAATCGAGATTGATCAAAATGGTGAAATTACTGAACAAGACTGGCAAACTTTAAGTGATGCGCAAGGAATCGTTTTTGGGACACCAACTTATATGGCTGCTGCACCTTGGCAATTTAAGAAATTTGCTGATGCATCATCAAAAATTTGGTTTACACGTGGTTGGCAAGACAAAGTTTTTGCAGGTTTTACCAATAGCGCAAGTTTAAATGGTGATAAGCAAGTGACACTCATTCAATTACAAACTTTGGCTTCACAGCATGGTGGAATATGGGTGAGCTTAGGCTTACTTCCTGCCAATACCAAAGCCGCCAAACGGGAAGATGTCAACAACCTAGGCGGATCGGTTGGCTTATTGGTGCAATCACCTTCGGATGCGAGTACTGATGAAATTCCATCTGGAGATTTGGAAACCGCTAAACATTATGCACAACGTGTCAAAAATGTTGTGGAGCGTTTGGCTTCTGCATAATACAAAAAAAGGTGCAGTTGAAAACTGCACCTTTTTTAATGAGTTAATTGGGAAGCAAGTTAATGCTTGTCATCAAACTCATTGTATTGTGGAGCGGTATATTTAAAGCCCTTAGTTTTATAGCCTAGATATAGCACCCCAAACATTGCCCACCATAAACCGTATTTCAATGCAGTTTCCTCAATTTCTAGCCATAAGGCAAAGATACTGATAAAACCACACAACGGAATAACGACATAATTGATGATTTCTTTAAATGTCTTGGTACGGCCTTCTCGAAGTGCATAACGAGAAATAACCGATAAATTTACAAAGGTAAATGCGGTTAAAGCACCAAAACTAATCATCGAAATCACAATATCTAGATCCATAAAGCCTGCTGATAAAGCAACAAGACCAACGATCAAGATGTTATAAGATGGTGTAAATGTTTTTGGACTAATATGACCGAAAATCTTTTTGTTAATAATGCCATCGCGACCCATGACATACATGAGACGTGAAACACCAGCATGGGCTGAAATACCTGAAGCCATTACCGTAATAATTGCAAATGCAAGTACGTATGATTGGAATAGTGAACCACCCACGAGCAATAGGATTTCTGGTTGTGTTTCAGCAATATCTTTAAAGTAACTGCTTGGGTTACCAGGGAAATAAAGCTGAATGAAATATGTGCTGATAATGAAGATTACGCCTGCAAATAAAGCAGTTAAGAAAATTGCTTTAGGTAGCGTTTTCTCGGTATCTTTAGTTTCTTCAGCAAGTGAACTCAACGAGTCAAAGCCCGTAAATGAGAAGCACAGTAAAGTTGCACCTGTAATCAGCGCACCAACAGATGTGAGCTCATTCCAAAATGGCTCAAGTGTCCATAATTGATAACGAGTTTCTGCGGTAATCGGACCATCCGCGTTTACACCCATCTGCAATTTACTGTAAACCAAGTAGGTAAATGTACCGATAACAATTAACTGTACCAATACAATCCAACTGTTAAAGTTCGCAACGAATCTTGCACCACGTAAATTAACACCCGTCATAAATGCGGTGAGAACTACAACCCAAACCCAGTGATTAATATCTGGAAATAATGCAGTCAAATAAATGACAGCAAGAATGATATTCACCATAGGAGAGAGTAGGTAATCTAGCCAAGATGACCAACCGACCATAAAACCGACATTCGGATGAATCGATTTTTGTGCGTAGGTATAGGCGGAGCCTGACGAAGGATAACGTCGGATCATATGCCCATAGCTAATTGAGGTTAGCAAAATGGCAACGAGGGCGAAGATATAAGAGGTTGGAACATGGTGATTACTTGCTTCGGATACGAGACCGAAAGTATCAAATAACGTCATTGGCTGAACATAAGCCAAACCAATAATTATGACGTGCCATAGACCTAATGTTTTTTGCAGTTTAGCTGCTGATTGAGTCCCAGAGATGTTTGTCAACGGCGTTATCCTCATTATCGTTGATCAAGGATCAGCTATGGTTTAAGGATCATTTGAGACAAAAATGATCCCCCCTACAGAAAAAAAAGCGAAGTGCGCCAATCTATCCTAATTTGGCGTAAATTGTCAGCACTTTTCTGTATTTTTTAGCAATTTTTTTGCCAATTTGGTTGAGAATTCGATGAATTATGGGTTCATTTGCCATAAAAAAGCCTCGAACCCTAAATTTACATGGATCATGATGTAAATCTAAGTGAGTCGAGGCTTATTTACTAAATATTTATTTAGCTAAGTGAGGTCTTACCACGCTTTTTGTAAAATAGCGCGAAGATCTTTGAGATTTGCTTCTTTCGGATTGTAGATGATAGATCCATCATTCAATGCTTTTTCAGCAACCTCATCCAGTTGGGCTTCAGTAATCTTACCTGTTTCCCGCAACGTACGCGGTAATTTGGTCAAGCTATGTAAACGATCACGCATCGTCAAAATCGTAGCAATTGCTTTGTCAGCACGTTGGTTTGCAGGGGTTTGAGAATAGATGTCTGCACCTGCTAAAGGAAGCAACAACTCGCCAATCTTTTGGCCATTCACTTCTTTGTTGTATTCAAGTACATACGGTAAGAATAAATTCATGCATAGTCCATGCGGGAGGTGGGCAACCGCACCTAAAGCATGACCAAGCGAGTGAACAAGACCGACCATTGAATTTGAAAATGCGATACCAGCCATTGTCGATGCTTGAGCAAGCTCTAAACGACCTTGTGCATCACTTGGATTGTCGAGGACTTTGAATAGATTTTCACTGATTTTCTTTATACCCGCACTTGCATATGCATCACTGAGTGGATTGGCTGCCAAACACGTATACGCTTCTACACAGTGAGTAAGTGCATCCATACCTGTCATTGCGGTTAAATGCGGTGGTAAAGTCATGGTCATACGTGGATCAAGGATCGCGGCATGAGGCATCAAATAATAGGAAGCAAAAGCCAATTTTACATTGCGTTGCGTATCAGAAACTACAGCAACCATCGTGACTTCAGAACCCGTACCTGATGTTGTTGGAATTACAAAGAAAGGTTTGAGTGGCTTTGGTAGGTTGTGTGCACCTGAGTACTGTAACAGGTCATCACCGCCTTCAGATACCAAGATATTGGTTGCTTTAGAGGTGTCAATCACTGAACCACCACCAATGGCGATAATGGCATCACAGTTTTGTTTGCGATAAGTTTCAGCTGCTGAGCGAACTACCTCTAAACTTGAGTCAGGTGGAACATCATCAAAAATTGCACCAATTACCGCATCTGTGGTGCTAAATGCTGCTTCAATTGGGCTGAGTAAGCCATTTGCTCGAACGCCTTTATCAGTAATGATCATAGGGCGTTTTGCACCTAAAGTTGCAAGTTCGAAAGGAATATGCTCTAACGCAGCATTACCAGCAATGACTTTTACAGGACAGAAAAACTCGTAATAAGGCTTAGCCATGGTTATGCGCTCCGTTTGAGATATGATTTAGCGACTTTCAGATAGATATTTTTTGCACCCGTGAATTTTTCTTTTAATGTCAATTCGGCTGGGTAGCGTTTTACTGCGAGTGAAGCAATTAATTTTGGCAGGATTAATGCTTCCATCTTATTTAGGCAGCGAACAAGACGGATTGCACTAGATACGTCACCGTCAGCAATCATGCGATCATTGGCAAAAGCTTGGGCAGTACTCTCTTGAAATGAGAATACTAAAAATGCATGGGTAAGATGCTTAAAGGTAATAGTTAAATCTGGTTTCCCTTTGTAGTTTGGTACAAGTTCCAGCGTTTTATCTTCGGTTACTTTTGCAATAAATGCAGGTCCATTGGGGAAAACATTCATCGAAAGTACAAAACCGACAGGAAATTTTGATACTTCCTCATGTACTTCATCATCCACTTGACTTGCCATGACTAAACCACGACCGACAACATCCATCATGAGTTTGACGTAGGCAAATTGCAAGGTGGGTTTCACTGCTTTGCTTGAAATCACTTGCGTATCCCTTGTTAAAATTATGCAAAAAGCTAATTTAGAGTATTTACTCTAATTTATTTTGTTTGAATTGAAAAGTAAATTATTCAGATTTGACTACAAGGTCATGAAAGAAATTTGTATTTTGTAGATAGTGAGTGAAATCCTCACAAAGCTGTTCAAATTTCGGATAGTCTTGCAGTAGATCTTGTAAGCGTACCATCTCTAAACCTGCGTATCCACAAGGATTAATGGTTTGAAAGCCTGTTAAACTACAGTCAATATTCAGTGCTAAACCATGATAGCTACGACCTCGGCGAATTTTGAAACCCAGAGAGCCGATCTTACGCTCATCTACATAGACGCCTGGTGCATCCGCTTTGGCGTAGGCCGTGATACCGTATTTTTTGAGTAGGTCAATCATTGCTTGCTCAGCAAAACTCACTAGGGTGCGAACATTCCATTTTAAACGATTTAAATCAAACAAAAAGTAAGCCACTAATTGTCCTTGACCATGCCATGTCACTTGGCCACCACGATCTGTTTGCACAATTGGAAGATGGCTGGGTGTTAAAATATGTTCTGCTTTGCCTGCTTGTCCTTGAGTGAGTACGTCGTGATGTTGTAATAACCAAATTTCATCAGGGCTATCTGCATCTCGATTTTCAGTGAAATTTTTCATCGCTTCAAATCGATCGGTATAATCTTGTAGGTCTTTGAAACAGCGAATGATTAATGAGGGCTTCTCAAAGTTCATTACAGCATTTTTCCTTTGATTGGTGCAGTTTTATCTTGGTATCGATTATCTAATGATTTGGCTAAGATAAATAGAGATCTTTTATAAAATTAGCTGAAAAACATTCTATCGTTATGATTGTTCTGAGTGAAAAGAAAAAATCCAAAACACTTTCGTATTTTGGATTTTTCTATTAAAGCGCTGTCTTAATTAAAGGACATGCTGCAAGATCTGCATACAGTGCATGAACTTGCTCCAGCTCTTCAAAACGCAATTGTGCGGTTAAAGAATGGTATTTACCTGTACGTGAAGGCTGAATTTTAATTGATTCGCCATCAAAGTCAGGGAAGTGCTTCTGCAAAATATCAACAACAGCTACTCGAAGTTCATCCCCTGCATTACCAATCAATTTGATTGGATAGTCCATCGGGAAAACCCAAAGATGTTCTTGCAATTCACGAGAAGGAGTGCGGTCTAACATGAGCAACCTCTTAATTTGAAACGCCTGCATCAGTGCAGGCGCTTATGATCTAATACATAAATGGGGATAAAGTATTAAACTTCAAGCCCTGCGTAAGGGCAAAGCATTGCTTTGCTTTTACACAGGATTTTCCCAATATTAGTCGTTTTCCAAGAATGAACGTAAGTGTTCTGAACGAGACGGATGACGCAGCTTACGTAAAGCTTTCGCTTCAATCTGACGAATACGTTCACGAGTTACGTCAAACTGTTTACCTACTTCTTCTAGAGTATGGTCGGTTGGCATATCAATACCAAAACGCATTTTCAATACTTTAGCTTCACGTTCAGTTAAGTTCTCAAGGACTTCACGCGTCGCTTCTTTTAAGCCTTCTGAGGTTGCAGCATCTACTGGGGAAGTGATGTTTGAGTCCTCAATGAAGTCACCAAGATGCGAATCTTCATCATCACCGATCGGTGTTTCCATCGAAATCGGTTCTTTTGCGATTTTAAGTACTTTACGAACTTTAACTTCGTCCATTTCCAGACGTTCACCTAATTCTTCAGGAGTCGGTTCGCGACCCATTTCTTGAAGTAGTTGGCGAGACACTCGATTGATCTTGTTAATCGTTTCAATCATGTGAACAGGAATACGAATAGTACGTGCCTGATCCGCAATCGAACGGGTAATTGCCTGACGGATCCACCAAGTTGCATAAGTCGAGAATTTATAACCACGACGATATTCAAACTTGTCTACGGCTTTCATCAGACCGATGTTACCTTCTTGAATCAAGTCAAGGAACTGTAAACCACGGTTGGTATATTTCTTCGCAATCGAAATTACTAAACGTAAGTTTGCTTCAACCATTTCTTTCTTGGCGCGGCGTGCTTTTGCTTCACCTACAGCCATACGTTTAGAAATATCTTTGATATCTTTCACGTTTAAGCCAAGTTCTTTTTCGATATCAGCAATCTTTTGTTGGAATGCCAATACATCAGGACGAACTTTTTCTAAATGTGTTTTGATTTCCGCAGGGGCTTTTGCAATTTGCTCATCTAACCAAGCTGGATTTGATTCTTGCTCAGGGAAGGTCGTGCGGAAAGTTGTACGATCCATACGACCACGACGAACTGCATAGCGCATGATTTCACGCTCATTGGCACGAATTTGATCGTGTGTACCACGAATCATTTCAGAAATGATATCAAATAAACGTGGTGTAAATTTGAACATCATAAATACAGCAGCTAATGCTTCAAGAGCAGCTTCTGCTTCTTTGCTATTACGACCATGCTTTTCGATAATGGCTTTAGTATCGTTCCAAGCTGTTTCTAATTCGGTGAAACGTATTTTTGCAACTTCTGGATCTGGACCCGAATCACCTTCAGAGTCATCATCACTTTCAGATTCTTCTTCATCGTCATCATCGAGTTTAACTTCTTTGGTTGTTGAAGTTGGGCTTTCTTCTTCCTCGATTTCAGCTTCATCTTCAAGAACTTCAGGAATCTCTTCGTCTGTTTCTGGGTCTAAATAACCAGAGAGAATATCGGCAAGACGACGCTCACCAGTTAGAAAGTCATTATATTCTTGTAAAACCACTTCGACGGCATTTGGCCAGTAAGCAATCGAATGTAAAACATCACGAATACCTTCTTCGATACGTTTCGCAATGCTAATCTCGCCTTCACGGGTTAGAAGTTCAACCGTACCCATTTCACGCATGTACATACGTACTGGATCTGTAGTACGACCTGGCTCACTTTCAACCGAGGCTAATACGGCAGCAGCTTCTTCTTCAGCAACTTCATCCGCTGCTTCAGTCGATTCACCAAACATAGTGTCATCAGTTTCTGGTGCGCGTTCGTGCACTGGAATACCGACGTCTTGGAGCATTTGAATAATATCTTCAATCTGCTCACTTTCTGTAATCGAGTCTGGTAGATGATCGTTAACCTCAGCGTAAGTTAAGTAACCTTGTTCTTTGCCTCGGCTAATCAGAGCCGCTACTTGCGAAGTAGGGGAATGCATATCGCTCATCTTTGCTTACTCTTTTGTTGAATCTGTGGCGGTGAAAAACCGTGCATGATAGCACAATTCACGAGGAATGTTTTGGATTTGATCCGTTTGCACTAAATAAAAAATAGGTTTCATTTTCCAATGATTTTTTGAATATGGGGGTGTGTTGTATTTTTTCAAGCCTAAAATTCCTAAACGTGTTTTTATACCTAAAGTTCTTAGATTATAAATACACAAAAAAACTGCTGAAAAAAAGTACAAAACCGCGATTTATAGTAAAAAAAGCAAATAAAACTTGACAAGAAAATCTAAGACAGATAAATAGCGGCTAGGCCCATTAACATTTTTTCATTTGAGGTACTTAGTGTCTTCTACAGATTTTGAACTAGATGATGACAACTACGGTGAAGACGACGCTGGTTTTGATGAGTCATCAAGCAAGCTCAGTGCTAAAGAATCATTAGAAAAGCGCCGTTTAATCGATGATTTGTTAGCGCAACGCCGTTTAGAGCGAGAATTAAAAGATTTTGATTATGATTTCGACGACGACGATTTTGATGACGAAGATTAAGCAAAATTGCTTAAGATTTTAGGTTCTAAAATGTTATGCTGTTGACGATGTATTTTTAGAGTTGGATAGAGAATGAGCACGTTAGATTTAGACTTATTGAGTAATTATCTTGACGGTGATCAAAACGAATACGGTCTAGATTTCGCTGCAACTCATGGCTTTTTATGCGCAATTGCTGTCGGTCCTACTTTTGATCGCTGGTTAGATGAGCTTTTTGATAATAATCAAAAGAAAGTTCCAAGTGATGTGATTGAGCAAATCAAACTTTGGTTGGAATCAATTCGTCAGGATTTGGCGAATGAGGATGGCATTGAGTTTCCATTTGAAATCGAAGAAGCTGATGTTGATTCAAGTTTAGGTGATTGGAGTGTCGGCTTTGTTGATGCCATGTTCTTAAATGAAGATGCTTGGTTTGCACCTGAATATGAAGAACAATTAGTTGATTTGACGCTACCGATTATGGTGTTTAGCGGTATTGATGAAGAAGACCCACAAATGGAGTCTTTCCGTCGCAATGGTCAACTCATGGATGAATTGGCAGAAGAGATTCCAGATAATTTAAACGAAATTTATCTCATGTACCATACGCCTAGCTAAAGCTGTAGCTCTTGTGCTGCGCAAGGGTGAAGCTCGCGTATCACAAAAAAAGATTAATTAAAAACGTCCGTAATGGACGTTTTTTTATGATTTTTGCTGTGTTGTTTTTATAGTTAACTTTTTTGATTTACAGGTTTGCGAATAACAAACTCAGACCTAATCCAATGAGTATCATGCCAATTAATCGGTTGAGTAGGAGCTGTTTAGCTAAAATTTTGTGCCGAATCGCTGGTGTTGAGCAGAAAATCGTAATTAAGCAGAACCAGATCAGATGGCTACTAGAAATAAAGATACCATAAGCGAGGAGCGTAAATAGTTGGTTCTCTATCGTCATGATCTGAGAATAAATGCTCATCACAAATAAGGTTGTTTTTGGATTTAAGCTATTGGTTAAAAATCCATGTTTGAATGCTTTCCAACTGGTGATGTTTGTCTGCTTGTTATTTAACTTAACGGGAGTTTGGGTGTACGTCTTATAGCCAATATATATGAGATATGCTGCACCAATATATTGGATAAGTTGAATAAAATCAGGAAGAAGGCTCTTCAAAAAGTTTAATCCGATTAAACTATAGCTAATATGAATCCAAACACCACATGCAATTCCATAGGCGGTACAAATTCCTAAATTTCGCCCATATAAGTAACTATTTCGAGTAACAAGTGCGAAGTCTGCACCAGGGCTGATCACAGCGAGTAGGGTAATCAAACCTACTGTTAATATTTCATTCACTCATCTATTCCTAATAAGACTTTTACATAATTTTTATATTTTTCATAATCTTGTTATATTTAAAATCGAAAATAATTCGCATGAATCTATGAGTTTTTGGAATGATTGAGCGTCTATCACTGAATTCATTAAAGTTTTTTTATTTTGCAGCACACTATGAAAGTGTGACGGTTGCGGCTGATCGTTTATTTGTGACGCAAGGTGCAGTGAGTAAACAAATTAGAAATTTAGAAGATGCTTTAGGTTTTACTTTATTTATTCGAGCATCTCGAAAGCTCAGTTTAACTGCTGAAGGAGAAGCTTTGTTTGATTGCTGCCAGCAAGCTTTTCAGCAAATTGATCAATGTTTAACGCAATTAAATAAACAATCAGTAGTACAAAAAAATCTGGTCCTTTCATGTGAGCCTACTTTAGCGATGAAGTGGCTGATACCACGTCTAATTCATTTTAAGCAGATCTATCCTGACTTCGAGGTTACTCTTTTAACAGGAGGAGGGAGGGTTGATTTTAAACAACAAAATATTGATTTGGCTTTGAGACGAAATGATTTTGATTGGGGTAAATCAATCTATAGTGAGAAAATTGCGGATGAGCAAATGCTATGTGTTACAGCGAGTAAGATAACTCGGCAAACCAATCAGATATTTATTTCAACATCACGGAGTAAATTGTGGCAGCAATTTCAGTATAAACATTCAGAGCAATTCAAAGGCTATTCTAAAACAGAACTAGAGCACTTTTATTTGTGTATCGAGGCTTGTTTGGCTGGTTTAGGTGCGACTTTGGTTTCGACCTACATGGTTGAACGCGAGATCAAACATCAGTTATTACAACCAATCAGTTCTATATATCAGGATGAATCTGCCTACTTTCTATTGTCTGCGGAGCCTTTTGAGGAAGATGTACGTAAAGTATTATTTTGTGATTGGCTAAGAGAACAGATGCAAGCCAGTCAGTTAGAGTTTGGTTTGAGCTAAACAATAGACTTGTTCTGAATCAACCAAATATATTGATCCATTCCGCAACAGGCATATGTCTTATTTTTAAATTAAGCGTTGTCGCCAGTTGAAAGTTTGCTTAAATGCCAAGCATGTTCATAGGCAATCAGTTTACCTTTCAAATTTTCTGTATTGGAAGCGAGTAATTTAATCTTGTAATGATTTGCATAATGGGCCGTTAATTCATATTCGGGAACTGAAAAGGGTGGTCCAGCTAATAGGGATTGATCGTATTCTAGGCTAATCAGAAGTTGAGGTGCTTGGTTGCTAATTTGAAGTAAATGCTGTGTATATGCTGATCGCATTTGCTCTGGTAGTGCGATGAGTGCTGCTCGATCATAGATTGCATCTATTTTGCCAAGATGGTCGGCTGTTAACTCAAAAAAGTTACCCGTAAATAGTTCGATCTGCGCATGCTGATAGTAAGTCAATCCACCTATTTGAGTTTCTTTAAAATTGAGTCCTAAGTTGCTCATTAAATCTTGTATTGCAACAGGGCTCAAATCAATACCAATCACATGATAACCTTGATTAAGCAACCAAGCTAAATCCAAGCTTTTACCGCAAAGAGGAACAAAGATTCGAGCATTTTTAGCCAGATTGAGTGAGCTTAGATATTGTGTCAATAAGCTGTGAGGCTGATCGAGATGAAAACCGATATTGTTGGTTTGCCACTTGTTATGCCAAAAATCGTGTTGCATTCTTAGACCTCTCTTTTAATTAAATTTATCTTTTGATGCATTAAACTTCTTCACACCTCGCCACAAGAGATAGAGGATAGCTGCACTTAAAACAATATAGCCGATGCGTTGTGTAACAGCAGTCATCAAAGCTTGATTTTCACTAAAGTAATAACCCATATAGGCAAGAAAACTGGTCCAGATTACTGTTCCTGCAGCACTATAACTCATGAATTTGTGAAAGGGCATCCTGCTCATTCCTGCTGGAATGCTAATCAGTGAACGTACAGCTGGAATCATTCGACCAAAAAAAACCACACGATGTCCGTGCTTTTCAAACCAACTTAAAGACTTTTCTAGGTCAGTTGTACTTATTCTTAAATATTTTCCATAGCGCTCTACAAAGCGAAATAAATAATGTTGTGGAATTTTTCGACCAATCCAATATAGCAGCATGGCTGCGAATAGAGAGCCTGCACTCCCTGCAATGATCACACCGATTAAAGTTAAATCTCCCTTGGAAGCAGTGTAACCTGCTGAGGGCATGATTACTTCTGATGGAATAGGTGGGAAAATATTGTCGAGAAACATTAAAAATGCGATGCCAAGATAACCAAGTTTCTCCATGATGGATAAGACCCAATCTTCTAATCCCATAGCTCTTTAAATCTATCTATTGCGTGGTAATCAAGAATAGTTGCTATTTAATGAGTGCTCAATAAATGATTAGTTAATAATTTTAACCAAATAAAAAAAGCCTTAGTATCAACTAAGGCTTTTGAAATGTCAGAAATTATAAACGTTTACGTTTTGCCGCAGCAATTTGCGACTGGCGCATACGGAATCCTTCTTTTTGCTTCTCTGTTGTTTTATCAATACAGAAAACACAAGAGACACCATGTTCATAACTTGGCAGTGCTGCCTCTTCTTGGGTTAAAGGCCAACCGCACGCGTGACATTTGATATTCTCGCCTTCTTCAACACCGTGAGTCACTGCTGTTCGACCATCAAAGACGAAACATTCGCCTTCCCACATACTTTCTTCAGCAGGCGTTTCTTCGAGATATTTAAGAATACCGCCTTTAAGGTGATAAACCTCATTGAACCCTTCTTGTAAGAGGAGGGAGGTTGATTTCTCACAACGAATACCACCTGTACAGAACATCGCAATTTTTTTATCTTTATGTTGTTCAAGGTTTTGTTTTACGTATTCAGGAAACTCTCGGAAAGACTCAGTTTTAGGGTCAATTGCACCCTTAAATGTGCCTGCTTTATATTCATAATCATTACGTGTATCAATCAGGATGACATCATCACGGCTGATCAGCTCATTCCATTCTTTGGGATCAAGATAATGTCCAACCAGATCGCGTGGCTTTACTTCAACGCCTAAGGTTACGATCTCTTTTTTTAGTTTAATCTTCATTTTACGGAATGGTTTATCAGAGCTGAATGACTCCTTATATTCCATTTCGGTAAAACCTTCGTTGAGTAAAAATTGGTGGACTGCATCGATCGCGGCGCGATCTCCTGCAACCGTACCGTTAATTCCTTCAGGGGCAACAATCAGAGTTCCACATAAATTGATGCTATTCACTAAGTCTAAAAGACGTTTTTGCAGATCGGCTGCATCCGCAACTTCTTTAAATTGATATAGTGCCGCAACAACCCAATTATTGGTCGCTTGCTGTTCTACAGGTGCAAGCTGTTCTACAGTAGCGTTCATGGATAACTCCAAATGTATTAAGATAGGAAAATAAAGGCGCATATTTTAGCGCGAAATTTTAAAATAAGCGAGAAAACCATAAAATAAATATGGTTTTATAGGAGTTGATTTTGAGTAATGATCGTCGAATTCCATCATTGACGCCATGTGCAGGGCGTTGCTCAACGGTATTTGGTGATCTGGTCTGTCGAGGATGTCGACGTTTTAACCACGAGGTCATTCAGTGGAATACATATACACCAGAGCAGCGTTTAGCGGTATGGAGTCGTTTGGATACGCAGCTGGATCAAATTTTAGTTCCGTTATTGCCAAACGCTAATCTTCAACATGTTGAAGGGTTTATTCAGCATAAAAGAGTTCGAGTTTTAGAATCGGCGACTCGAGGACGAAAGCTTTATCACGCTTTGAAAATTTGTGAGAAGAATAAGCATTTGGCTCAAGAAAGTGGGTTGGGTATTGTAGATACACAAGTCAAACCGATTTGGGATGAATTTGAGCGTCGTGTATTGGCATTGGCAAAGGCTAGTTATGAGTTGGCGTGGTTGCGTGCTGATGGCATTAGTCACAATTTAATGCGTATGCTCGAAGATGATGAATGATTTAAAATGAAACCAAAACAGAAAAGCTGCCAGTAGGCAGCTTTTCTAACATTAATTTTGGAAAATTAACGTTTGATGTCGCGTTGAGTTTCGCCAGTATAAAGCTGACGAGGGCGACCGATTTTGTAAGGTGCGCTGTGCATTTCTAACCAGTGGCTGATCCAACCAACAGTACGTGCAAGAGCGAAGATTACTGTAAACATTTCTGTTGGGATACCGATCGCTTTTAAGATGATACCTGAGTAGAAGTCTACGTTTGGATAAAGCTTGCGTTCAACGAAGTATGGGTCGCTAAGTGCAATACGCTCAAGTTCCATTGCAAGTGCAAGTTGTGGATCGTTGATACCTAACGCTTCAAGTACTTCGTCACATGTTTGTTTCATAACTTTCGCACGTGGGTCGAAGTTTTTATACACACGGTGACCGAAGCCCATGAGTTTAACTTCTTTGCGTTTTACTTTTTCCATGAATTCAGCAACATTTTCTACGCTACCGATTTCATCTAACATACGAAGTACAGCTTCGTTTGCGCCGCCGTGAGCAGGTCCCCAAAGTGCAGAAATCCCTGAAGAGATACATGCGTAAGGGTTAGCACCAGTAGAGCCAGCTAGACGTACTGTCGATGTAGATGCATTTTGCTCATGGTCTGCATGAAGTGTGAAGATGCGATCCATTGCTTTAGCAAGAACAGGATTTACTTTGTAATCACGGTCAGCAGGTGTTGCAAACATCATGTGTAAGAAGTTTTCTGCATAACCTAAATCATTACGTGGGTAAATGAATGGTTGACCTACAGTATATTTGTAGCTCCACGCAGCAAGTGTTGGGATTTTAGCGATTAAACGAATCGCAGTAATTTCACGATGGTTAACATCTTCAATGTCAAGTGCATTGTGATAGAACGCAGATAAAGCACCAACAACACCAACCATGATCGCCATAGGATGAGCATCACGACGGAAACCATTGAAGAAACGGCTGACTTGATCGTGAACCATGGTGTGGTTACGTACTTTTGCGTCAAATTCTGCTTTTTGTTCAGCAGTCGGAAGCTCGCCATTTAAAAGTAAATAACAAGTTTCTAAGTAGTCCGCTTGAGTTGCTAATTGATCAATTGGATAGCCACGGTGTAATAAAACACCTTTGTCACCATCAATGAATGTGATCTTAGATTCGCAAGCAGCTGTCGCCATAAAACCAGGATCGAAAGTAAAGTGACCTGATGCTAATACATCTTTAACGTCAATTACATCTGGGCCCAATGTGCCGCTGTAAATTGGTAATTCAATTTCTTTGCCATCAAGCTTTAATACGGCTTTTTTGCCAGTTGCTGCAGACATTCAATAGATCTCCTGTCCTGGTGAATGATTATCTGACTCGAAATCCTAATCTTGTCATGTGCGAATCAGACGGTGTCAAAATTTGCTATAAGAGTAGTGGCTACTAAAATTTTGTCAATTATACTTAGGGATAAAAATGACGTTGCTACAGCCAATGAGTCATTCTTTATCGAAGAAAAAACTGAGTAAAATCACAGCACCGGTCGAGTATAATATGTCAAATCAAGTTTTAGGTGCATAAAAAAAATGAAGCATCAGTACAATTGTAAGTAAATTTTTATTGAGGCAATGTTTTGGTGCTTATAAAATAAATACTTATGTGAATCATAATGCTTATATAACTCAAGCATTAGCATTAAATAATGGTTCAAAAATTATCTTTAAAACATATTTTGGATTGCATAATCGATTCATTATGGTGCATTTGTTTGTATAAAAAATGACTTATTCTTTTTTTTAATCAATTTGAAAAAATAGATTATTGCTTATTTATATTTAATATCAAAATGAGGGGTATTATTTTTAACAATATTTGAAATTGATAGATTCAGTTCAATCTTAAGCTGAAAACTATGAATATTTGATGAAATAAAATAGAAAAACGTTAGCAAATAGGTGGTAATTGATAAAATTACACGTTTTTTAAAAATTATTTATAAAACAATTGGATGGTTTGTTTTTTGCTGGTGTTTGTATGTTAGTGATATAATTATTTGCGTGAATGATTCTTATTTATAGCTTTTTTAGACTAAAGCGAAAGTTGATTGTTTGTATTTTGATATTTCACGTCTTATAATTCGGTGTCGTTATATAGGTTAGGCATGTGCTGTGCTTGCCTGACAATGCCAGCTTTCCTTTGAATTAATTCAAACAAACTCCAGTTGGAGTTTCTACCTACAGGATGCCCGCTGTGAAAAGCAACAGACCTGTCAATTTGTCCATGGGTCAGGTGTTAGCGGTAAATTTACGCTCACCCGTGGCTATTGCATCAATTCTACACCGTCTATCAGGTGTAATCGTTTTCTTATTAGTCGCTGTTCTTTTATGGATTTTGGATAAATCTTTATCTTCACCAGAAGGATTTGACTACGTTAAAAATGTCGTATTCGGAAATATCTTTGTACGTTTCATCGTATGGGTATTTGTAGCAGGTTTACTTTTCCACTTTATTGCAGGGATTAAACATCTTCTTGCAGACCTAGGTTTTGCCGAGGAGCTACAAAGTGGTCGTATTGCGGCTACAGTTTCGTTGATCTTATCTGTGATCAGTATTGTCGCAGCTTTTGTATGGATTATGTTCTAATGAAAAGTGCTACAGGTTTAACAGGTTCGGGTTCTCGCGATTGGTATATCCAACGTGTCAGTGCTGTGGTTTTAGCAGCATATACCGTTGTTATTTTGGGTTGGATCCTTTGTAACAGTGGCTTCGGTTATGAACAATGGGCTGGCTTTATGCTGACTTTGCCAATGAAGATTTTTTCTTTATTAGCTGTTCTATCACTTGTTGCTCACGCATGGATTGGAATGTGGCAAGTCTTTACTGACTATGTAACGACTCGTCAAATGGGGCCTTCGGCTTCAGGCTTACGCCTTGTGTTGACTTCTGCTGTCATTATTTCAGTGTTCGTGTACGCAATCTGGGGTATCCAGATTTTCTGGGCAAATTGATAGGAAGAGATCATGGCAACTACCCCTAATGAAAATTATTCAAACATCCAGACCTTATCATTCGATGCAGTCATCGTTGGTGGTGGTGGTTCTGGTATGCGTGCAGCTTACCAACTTGCTCAAGCGGGCTTGAAGGTTGCAGTATTAACCAAAGTATTCCCAACACGTTCGCATACCGTTGCTGCTCAAGGTGGTATCGGTGCGTCGTTAGGTAACATGCAAGAAGATAACTGGCACTATCACTTTTATGACACGGTAAAAGGTTCTGACTGGTTAGGTGATCAGGACGCTATCGAGTTCATGACGCGTGAAGCGCCAAAAGTTGTATATGAGCTTGAACACTTGGGTATGCCGTTTGACCGTAACGAAGATGGTACGATTTATCAACGTCCATTTGGCGGTCACTCTGCAAACTATGGTGAAAAAGCGGTTCCACGTGCTTGTGCTGCTGCTGACCGTACTGGGCATGCATTGCTTCATACGCTTTATCAAAGCAACGTGAAAATGGGTACTCAGTTCTTCGTTGAATGGATTGCATTAGATTTAATCCGTAATGAAGAAGGTGATGTACTTGGTGTAACTGCATACGATCAAGAAACAGGTAATATTGCAGTATTCCAAGCGAAAGCTACATTATTTGCTACAGGTGGTGCGGGTCGTGTGTATCGTGCATCAACCAATGCTTATATCAATACTGGTGACGGTCTTGGTATGGCTGCGCGTGCAGGTATTCCATTGCAAGATATGGAATTCTGGCAGTTCCACCCAACAGGTGTTGCGGGCGCGGGTGTATTGTTGACAGAAGGTTGTCGTGGTGAAGGTGGTATCCTTCGTAACAAAGACGGCGAACCGTTCATGGAACGTTATGCACCAACTTTAAAAGACTTGGCTCCTCGTGATTTCGTATCACGTTCAATGGACCAAGAGATTAAAGAAGGTCGTGGTTGTGGTCCAAAAGCAGATTATATCTTATTAGATATGACGCATTTGGGTGCTGAAACGATTATGAAGCGTCTTCCATCTGTATTTGAGATTGGTAAAAAATTCGCAAACGTTGACTGTACTAAAGAACCAATCCCAGTTGTACCAACAATCCATTATCAAATGGGTGGTATTCCAACCAATATTCATGGTCAAGTGGTTGTGCCACATGGTGTTGAAGAGGGTGAATTCTCTGCGCACTATGATAAAGACACGAAAGAATATACCTATAAAGGTACACGTGATTATGTGAAGCCTGTAAAAGGTTTCTATGCAATTGGTGAATGTTCTTGTGTATCTGTACATGGTGCAAACCGTTTAGGTACCAACTCGTTGCTTGACCTTGTGGTATTTGGTAAAGCTGCTGGTGAACATATCATTGATTATGTAACTAAGCATCACGGTGATGACTATGCACCATTACCAAATGATGTGCTAGAAAATACCTTGGCGCGTGTGCGTAAATTAGATGAGTCTACATCTGGTGAAAATGCACAAGAAGTTGCTGATGCGATTCGTGATATCGTACAAGATCATGCTGGTGTATTCCGTACACAGGCATTACTTGATAAGGGTGTGAAAGAGATCCTTGCGATTGAACCACGTGTTCGCAATATTCACTTGAAAGACAAATCTAAGGTATTTAACACTGCGCGTGTAGAAGCATTAGAAGTTGAAAACTTGTATGAAGTTGCGAAAGCAACCTTGATTTCTGCTGCTGCTCGTAAAGAGTGTCGTGGTGCGCATACGGTTGTTGACTATGAGTTAGCACCTGATCACCCAACTTATTCTTACGGTCGTCGTGATGATGAGTGGATGAAGCATACATTATGGTACTCATCAGACAACCGTCTTGAATATAAGCCAGTACGTTTCAGTCCATTAACGGTTGAAGCAATTGAACCAAAACCACGTACATTCTAATCGGGAGAACAAAGATGAGTAGAGGCACTCGTACATTCGAAATCTACCGCTATGATCCTGATAAGGACAAAGCGCCGTACATGCAAACTTTTAAACTTGAGTTAACGGATAAGCATCGTATGTTGCTTGATGCGTTACTTGCGTTGAAAGTTCAAGATGAAACATTAACGTTCCGTCGTTCATGCCGTGAAGGTATTTGTGGTTCGGATGGTGTAAACATTAATGGTAAAAATGGTTTGGCTTGTTTATGGAATTTAAACGACCTACCTGAGAAAATTGTGATTCGTCCTTTGCCTGGTTTACCAGTGGTAAAAGACTTGGTTGTAGATATGAACCAGTTCTACGATCAATATAACAAAATTCAGCCATTCTTGATTAACAACCAGCCAGCTCCACCAAAAGAGCGTCTACAGTCTCAAGAAGAGCGTGAGCACTTAGATGGTTTGTATGAATGTATTCTTTGTGCATGTTGTTCAACGTCTTGTCCATCATTCTGGTGGAACCCTGATAAGTTCCTTGGACCATCAGCGTTGTTAAATGCATATCGCTTTATTATTGATTCTCGCGATACAGCAACTCAAGAACGTTTGGCTCGTTTAGATGATCCATTCTCTTTGTTCCGTTGTAAGGGAATCATGAACTGTGTATCTGTATGTCCTAAAGGTCTGAACCCGACAAAGGCAATTGGTCACATTCGTAATATGTTGTTGGATCAAGCGGGATAATTCGTTTTCCAACAAAAAAAAGGAGGCTTTGTATTGGCCTCCTTTTTCTATTTAAAGACACTTTTGGTAAGAGCTATTGTTGTTTGAGAGTGAAAATATCAATTATTGGTTTTGCTGTTAAATCAAATTGATTAAATGAATAAGTTTATTACTGCTGTCTTTTTGATCGCTGTGCGTGAAGTTTGTGCAAGAATTGTAGCGATTGTTAAACTTTGGTCGATAAAAGCGCAACTTTCATAAAAAGGGCGGTATATTAGAGCATAATTTGTTGTATGTATTTCGCTGCTTTATAGATGGTATGTGTCAAAAAAATCAATCCGAGCTTGATAACATGTTAGCATTTCTGCCACAGCTAAAAACCCAAAATGAGCGTATCCTTGTTATAGGAGAAATTGCATCATTTAAATATTAAAATTTTGCAGCTGAAAAGTTATTTTAGAAAAGTTAAAAAATTATTTAATTTTTCTAAAATGATTTGCAAAAAATTGCTCGATTCTATCGAGTATAAGAATGAGTTATGTGCCTTGCGTTCAGAGGTGCATAGCTCATTTATTACATCAAAGGATTACTCCTGATGTGTAGTAATGATGACCTGAGGTCGAAAGACCTTGGGCGGTAGTGTCTTGTTACCAATTTGACATTATGAATCATGGGTATGCTTAAAAGGCAGCCCGAATTATTTTTTGCAATAGGAAATGGGTCCAAAAATGCAAGAAGTTGCTGACGCGCTGCGTCTTGACACTGAACTTTCTGCTGATAGTGCAGCTTATATTGAAGATCTTTACGAGCTGTACCTATCATCGCCAACCTTAGTTTCTGAGGATTGGCGTGAATACTTCGACAAATACCCTAAAGGTGATCAACCACACGGTAATGTACGCGAACAGTTCCTTTTGTTAGGACGCAATGCGAATCGGGTACAACCAATGGTACAAAGTACCGTGAGTACTGAGCATGAGCGTCGTCAAATTGGTGTTTTACAACTCATCGCTGCGTATCGTAACCGTGGTCATCAAAAAGCTAAACTCGATCCATTAGGTCTTGCGAAACGTGAAAATGTTCCTGACCTCGATTTATCAGCTCACGGTTTAACCAAGTCAGACCTAGATACAGTATTCAATACTGGTAATCTCGCAATTGGCAAAGCAGAAGCAACATTGTCTGAAATGATTGAGGCAATGGAAGCGATTTACTGCAGTTCAATTGGTGCAGAATATATGCATATCGTTGACACGAAAGAAAAGCGTTGGATTCAACAACGTTTAGAAAGCGTGCGCGGTAAATTTAATTTCACCAATGATCAGAAAAAAGGCTTCTTAGAGCGTTTAACTGCTGCGGAAGGTCTAGAAAAGTATCTTGGTAACAAATTCGTTGGTGCGAAGCGTTTTGGCGTAGAGGGCGGTGAGTCTTTTATTCCAATGATGAACGAAATCATTCAACGCGCGGGTAGTGTTGGTTGTAAAGAAGTTGTGATTGGTATGCCACACCGTGGTCGTCTCAACCTTCTTGTCAACATCATGGGTAAAAACCCGGCTGACTTATTTGGTGAGTTTGAAGGGAAGAGCCTGCATAAAAAAGGTTCTGGTGATGTGAAGTATCACCAAGGTTTCTCTTCGAATGTTATGACACCGGGCGGTGAAGTTCACTTAGCACTTGCATTTAACCCATCACACTTGGAAATCGTTGGTCCTGTGGTTGAAGGTTCTGTACGTGCGCGTCAAGTACGTCGTAAAGACATTGGTGGTGATGATGTGCTTCCTGTGATTGTTCACGGTGATGCGGCATTCGCAGGTCAAGGTGTTAACCAAGAAACCTTCCAAATGTCACAGACACGTGGTTATACAGTCGGTGGTACGGTTCATATCGTGATCAACAACCAAGTTGGTTTTACGACATCTGATCCACGTGATACACGTTCGACGGAGTATTGTACTGACGTTGCTAAAATGATTCAGGCTCCGATTTTCCACGTGAATGGTGATGATCCTGAAGCTGTCATTTTCGCGACTCAACTTGCACATGATTTCCGTCATGAGTTCCGCAAAGATGTGATTTTAGATTTGTTCTGTTATCGTCGTCGTGGTCACAATGAAGCTGATGAGCCATCTGCGACTCAGCCATTGATGTATCAAGTCATCAATAAAAAAGCGACTACACGTACTTTATATGCAGACCAATTGGTACAAGAAAAAATTCTTGATCGCGCAAGTGCGGATCAAATGATTGAAGATTATCGCTCTGATCTAGAAGCAGGTAATCATGTTGCAAATGCATTGGTTCGCCAACCAAACAAACATATGTTTGTTGATTGGACACCTTATTTGGGTCACGAATATACCGATGTTTGGGATACAACATTCAACATTGATCGTTTGAAAGAGCTTGGTAAAACGATGAATACATTGCCTGAAGGCTTTGTGTTACAGCGTCAAGTTCAGAAAGTGATTGATGATCGCGTTAAAATGCAAACTGGTGAAATGCCACTCAACTGGGGTGCGGCTGAAACTTTAGCTTATGCAACTTTACTTGATGATGGTTTCTTAGTTCGTATTACAGGTGAAGACGTTGGTCGTGGTACATTCTCTCACCGTCACGCTAAGTTACATAACCAAGTGGATGGATCTGTTTACATTCCACTGTGTCACATTAAAGAAAATCAACCACGTGTTGCGGTTTATGACTCTTTATTGTCAGAAGAAGCTGTACTTGCTTTTGAATATGGCTATGCCACAACTTTGCCAAAAAGTTTAATTGTTTGGGAAGCGCAATTTGGTGACTTCGCAAACTGTGCACAAGTTGTAATTGACCAATTCATCGCTTCTGGTGAAACCAAGTGGGAGCGTGTATGTGGTTTAACGATGTTGTTACCACATGGTTATGAAGGTCAAGGTCCAGAGCATTCATCTGCGCGTTTAGAGCGTTTCTTGCAGCTTTGTGCAGAAGACAATATGCAAGTGATTACACCAACAACACCAGCACAAATTTTCCATGCGTTACGTCGTCAGGCTGTTCGTCCAATCCGTAAGCCGATGATCGTGATGTCACCGAAATCTTTATTACGTCACAAACTTGCTGTTTCATCTTTAGATGAATTGGCAAACGGTTCATTCCAAACTGTGATCGATGAAGTGGATCAAATCAACAAAGCTGATGTCACTCGTTTAGTGCTTTGTGGTGGTAAGGTTTATTACGATTTACTCGAAAAGCGTCGTGAGCTTGGTTTAAACCATATTGCGCTTGTTCGTATCGAGCAATTGTATCCTTATCCAGAACAGCGCTTAGCTGAAGTGATGGCTCAGTATCCAAACATCGAAGAACTTGTTTGGGCACAAGAAGAACCGAAGAACCAGGGCGCTTGGTTATTCATCGTTCCTCGTTTGTATGAAGACGTTCTTAAATCTGGTAAACAAATTCGTATTAGCTATGCTGGTCGTGAAGCATCTGCCGCACCTGCTTGTGGCTCGCCTTACCTGCATGCAAAACAACAAGCTCAGCTTATCAACGACGCACTTGCGATTGAAGTTGAACAATCAGGAGATTCTAAATAATGGCAACCGAAATTAAAGCACCGGTATTTCCAGAGTCAGTTGCTGACGGTACGATCGCAACTTGGCACAAGAAAGTAGGTGAACCTGTATCACGTGATGAAGTGATCTGTGACATTGAAACCGATAAAGTTGTTTTAGAAGTGGTTGCTCCAGCTGATGGTAGCTTAGTTGCAATCGTTAAAGATGAAGGTGATACCGTTCTTTCTGACGAAGTTATCGCTCAATTCGAAGCTGGTGCTGTTTCTGCAGCTGCTCCTGAAGCTGCTGCACCAGCAGAAGCGGCACCTGCTGCATCTGCACCTACTGCTGCGTCAACTCAACCAGTTGATCAAAACCAAGCGCCTGCAGTTCGTAAAGCGTTATCTGAAACAGGTATCAATGCTGCTGATGTACAAGGTACTGGCCGTGGTGGTCGCATCACTAAAGAAGATGTTGCAAACCACAAACCAGCTGCATCAGTTCAACCATTAAGCGTTGCTGTAGGCGAGCGCATCGAGAAACGTGTTCCAATGACTCGTTTACGTAAGCGTGTTGCTGAACGTTTATTGGCTGCTACACAACAAACTGCAATGTTAACCACGTTCAACGAAGTTAACATGAAGCCAATCATGGAAATGCGTAAGCAATACAAAGATGCTTTCGAAAAACGTCATGGTGCTCGTTTAGGCTTTATGTCTTTCTTTGTTAAAGCAGCAACTGAAGCGTTAAAGCGTTACCCAGCTGTAAATGCATCTATTGATGGTGATGATATCGTTTATCACGGTTTCTATGACATCGGTGTTGCAGTATCAAGTGACCGTGGTCTAGTTGTGCCTATCCTTCGTGATACTGATCGCATGAACTATGCTGAAGTTGAAAGCGGTATCGCTGCTTATGCTGGCAAAGCACGTGAAGGTAAATTATCGATTGAAGAAATGACGGGTGGTACGTTCACAATTACTAATGGTGGTACGTTCGGTTCATTGCTTTCAACACCGATTTTAAACCAGCCACAAACTGCGATTTTGGGTATGCATAAAATCCAAGAACGTCCAATGGCAGTGAATGGTCAAGTTGAAATCTTGCCAATGATGTACTTAGCGCTTTCTTATGACCACCGTTTAATCGATGGTAAAGAAGCTGTTGGTTTCTTGGTAACAATCAAAGAATTGTTAGAAGAGCCAGCTAAACTCATTCTTGATCTTTAATACTACAAATATTGCCTCCCATATAAAGTGATCCTTTATATGGGATTTTGGAGATAAAAATGTCTCAACAGTTTGATCTTGTTGTTATTGGCGGTGGACCTGGTGGTTATGAAGCGGCGATTCGTGCAGCTCAACTTGGCTTCAAAGTCGCTTGTATTGAAAAACGTATTCATAACGGTAAGCCATCTTTAGGTGGTACCTGCTTAAACGTGGGTTGTATCCCTTCTAAAGCATTACTTGACTCTTCTCATCGTTATGAAGCTACTGTTCACGAACTTGCTGAACACGGTATTACGACTGGTGAAGTTAAATTTGATTTAGATACTTTGTTAGCGCGTAAAGACAAAGTTGTTGAACAATTAACTGGTGGTGTTGCTCAGTTACTTAAAGGTAATGGTATCGAGTGGTTACAAGGTACAGGTAAATTACTTGCAGGTAAAAAAGTAGAATTCACACCATTTGAAGGTGATGTACAAGTTTTAGAACCGAAATACGTCATTCTTGCGACGGGTTCTGTACCTGTAAACATTCCTGTTGCTCCTGTAGATGAAGATTTAATTGTTGATTCTACTGGTGCATTGAAATTCCCAGAAGTTCCTAAGCGTCTTGGTGTCATCGGTGCAGGTGTTATCGGTCTTGAGCTTGGTTCTGTATGGCGTCGTCTTGGTTCTGAAGTTGTTGTGTTTGAAGCATTAGATGCATTCTTACCAATGGCTGATAAAGCATTGGCGAAGGAATATCAAAAAATCTTGAAAAAACAAGGTTTAGATATTCGTATCGGTGCAAAAGTTTCTGGTGCTGAAACCAATGGTCGCGAAGTAACGGTTAAATATAACCAAGCTGGCGAAGACAAAGAACAAGTTTTTGACAAGTTAATCGTATGTGTAGGTCGTAAAGCATATGCAGAAGGTTTATTGGCAGAAGATTCTGGCATTAAACTCACTGAACGCGGTTTAGTTGATGTGAATGATCAGTGCCAAACATCTGTTGAAGGTGTTTATGCAATTGGTGATTTAGTTCGTGGTCCAATGCTTGCACATAAAGCAATGGAAGAGGGCGTAATGGCTGTTGAGCGTATTCACGGTCATGCTGCTCAAGTGAACTATGACACAATCATCAGCGTTATTTATACGCATCCAGAAGCAGCTTGGGTTGGTTTAACCGAAGAGCAAGCGAAAGAAAAAGGTCACGAAGTTAAAGCAGGTCAATTCCCATTTGCGGTGAACGGACGTGCATTGGCTGCAGGTGATACTGCCGGTTTTGTTAAGTTTGTTGCTGATGCAAAAACTGATCGTCTATTAGGTATGCACGTTGTTGGTCCAAATGCGTCTGACATCGTACACCAAGGTATGATCGCACTCGAATTTGTATCTTCAGTTGAAGATTTGCAATTGATGACTTTTGGTCACCCAACATTCTCTGAAGTTGTACATGAAGCGGCGCTTTCTGTTGATGGTCGTGCAATCCACGCAATTCAACGTAAGCGTAAATAAACAAAAAGTGTGGCTTGCCACACTTTTTTAAATGATGATGATGGTCTTATTTAGACTTTCATTTACTCAATATGTAGCAGCCCAGCTCTAAAAACAACTGGGCTGTATCACACCAAACAACATAGTAGGTAACTAAATGAACTTACATGAGTATCAAGCTAAAGCGTTATTGAAAGAATACGGAATGCCAGTACAAGAAGGTATCTTGGCAACCAATGCAGACGAAGCAGTTGCTGCATTTGAACAGCTTGGTGGTAAATTCGCTGTAATGAAAGCGCAAGTTCATGCGGGCGGTCGTGGTAAGGCTGGCGGTGTTAAAGTTGCAAAATCTAAAGAAGATGTTATCGAATTCGCGAACAACATCATTGGTACTCGTCTTGTAACGTATCAAACAGATGCAAATGGTCAACCTGTTAACAGCATTATCGTTGCTGAAGACGTCTACCCAGTTGAGCGTGAACTTTACTTAGGCGCGGTTGTAGACCGTTCTAGCCGTCGTATTACTTTCATGGCTTCTACCGAAGGTGGTGTAGAAATCGAGAAAGTTGCAGAAGAAACTCCTGAAAAAATCATCAAAGTTGAAGTTGATCCACTCGTTGGCTTACAACCATTCCAAGCGCGTGAAGTTGCGTTTGCTTTAGGTTTGAAAGACAAGCAAGTGAGCCAATTTGTAAAAATTATGGGCGCAGCTTACCAAGCATTTGTAGAAAATGACTTTGCATTATTTGAAATTAACCCACTTTCAGTTCGTGAAAATGGCGATATTTTATGTGTAGACGCGAAAGTAGGTATCGACTCTAACGCGCTTTACCGTTTACCTAAAGTTGCTGCTTTACGTGACAAATCTCAAGAGAATGAGCGTGAATTAAAAGCATCTGAATTTGATCTTAACTATGTTGCTTTAGAAGGTAACATCGGTTGTATGGTGAACGGTGCTGGTCTTGCAATGGCAACTATGGACATCATTAAACTTTATGGTGGTCAGCCTGCAAACTTCCTTGACGTTGGTGGCGGCGCAACTAAAGAGCGCGTAATCGAAGCGTTCAAAATCATCCTTGCTGATACTTCTGTACAAGGTGTTTTAATCAACATCTTCGGTGGTATCGTACGTTGTGACATGATTGCTGAAGCAATTATTGCAGCGGTTCAAGAAGTAAACGTAACTGTACCAGTTGTTGTTCGTTTAGAAGGTAACAACGCTGAGTTAGGTGCGAAATTACTTGATGAATCTGGTTTGAAATTAATTTCTGCGAACGGTTTATCTGATGCCGCAGAAAAAGTTGTAGCTGCAGTTAAAGCGTAAGGAGTATCAATCATGAGCGTATTAATTAATAAAGACACTAAAGTATTGGTACAAGGTTTTACTGGTAAAAACGGTACTTTCCACTCTGCACAAGCTTTAGACTACGGTACAAAAGTTGTTGGTGGTGTTACTCCAGGTAAAGGTGGTACAACTCACCTTGACCTACCAGTATTCAACACAATGAAAGAAGCGGTTCGTGAAACTCAAGCTGATGCTTCTGTTATCTATGTACCAGCTCCATTCGTTTTAGACTCAATCGTTGAAGCAGTTGATTCAGGTGTTGGCCTAATCGTTGTGATCACTGAAGGTGTGCCAACAATCGACATGCTTAAAGCTAAACGCTACTTGGAAACTAACGGTAACGGTACTCGTTTAGTTGGTCCTAACTGCCCAGGCGTGATCACTCCAGGTGAATGTAAGATCGGTATTATGCCTGGTCACATCCACCAACCAGGTCGTATTGGTATCATCTCACGTTCAGGTACATTGACTTACGAAGCTGTTGCTCAAACAACTAAGCTTGGTTTAGGTCAGTCTACTTGTATCGGTATTGGTGGTGACCCAATCCCAGGTATGAACCAGATCGAAGCACTTCAATTGTTCCAAGACGATCCAGATACTGATGCAATCATCATGATCGGTGAGATCGGTGGTACAGCAGAAGAAGAAGCTGCTGAATTCATCAAATCTAACGTGACTAAGCCTGTAGTGGGTTACATCGCAGGTGTAACTGCGCCTAAAGGTAAGCGTATGGGTCACGCTGGTGCGATCATTTCTGGTGGTCAAGGTACTGCTGAAGAGAAATTCGCTGCATTTGAACGTGCGGGAATGGCTTACACTCGTAGCCCAGCTGAGCTTGGTTCAACAATGATGCAAGTATTGAAAGAGAAAGGTTTAGCGTAATTCGTTAGACTTTAATCTGAGAAAACCCCAATGGTGACATTGGGGTTTTTTAAATTGGAAAATATTATTGGTGTGCTTATAAGCTGTAGCTATGTAAGCGTCCGCTGAATCCCATACCTATTTTTTAATTCGATTTAGGTTTCCAGCAGTGCGGCAGCAATTCTTCAATTTGGGTCACTTTGTGTGTCGGTAACCTTTTCAGCACATCACTTAAATAGGCATACGGATCCAAGCCATTCAGCTTTGCTGACTGGATTAAAGTCATGATGTTTGCCGCTCGCTGACCACTGCGCAGCGAACCTGCAAACAGCCAGTTCTTGCGTCCCAACGCCCAGGGACGCATCTGATTCTCTACCCAATTGTTGCATATCGGTAGATTGCCATCATCCAGATAGCGGCTTAAGGCTGGCCAACGCTTCAGAGTGTAATTGATAGCCTTGGCGGTGGGAGAACTCGATGGCACTGTCAGATGATGTTGGTTGAGCCATTCATATAGTTGTTGCATCACTGGTTGACTATGCTGTTGTCGGTATTCGCGGCGGTCTTCCGCTGTACCATCGGTCTTTTTCCTGAGTTCTGCTTCTATCGCATACAGTTTCTGAATCAGCACTAAGGCCTGTTCAGCAACCTGACTTTTCCCAGTTACATGCAGTTCATGGAATTTACGACGTGCATGGGCCATGCACCCCACCTCAATCACCTGGCCTGATTTAAAACGTGCTTTATAACCACTGTAATCATCACAGACTAGATAGCCCTGCCAGCCTTTCAAGAACTCTTCAGCATGCTGGCCTGAACGACTATCCTGAAAGTCATAGATCACCGCCTGAACTGGATTATACTGTGTGGTGGCATAGGCCCAGACATAACCTTTCTTCGGTTTTTTATTATTCTCACCCATCCGCATGATGGTGACCGGTGTTTCATCTGCATGCAGCACCCGCTGTTGCAGCACCACCTCTTTTAAGGCATTGGCCAGAGGTTCCAGTTCTACACCGCAGCGACCTATCCAGTCAGATAAAGTGGATCTGGACAGATCAATGCCAGCCCGCTGATAGATCAGGCGCTGACGGTACAGCGGCAAATGATCGGCATACTTCGATACCAGCACATGGCTGAGCAATTCAGGTGAAGCAATGCCTTTATCAATCACATAGGCGGGCATCGCTTGCTGAGTTAGAGTGTCACACTGATCACAGACCCATTTACCACGCACATGCTGTTCCTTATAGAACTGTGCCGGTCTGAAATGCAGTTTTTCACTGACATCTTCGCCGATACGACGGAGTTGGCAGCCACAAGCACATTGGGTTGATGCAGGTTCATGCTCAATACGGATGGTGTGTAGATGATCTGGCAGTGGTCGACGTTTAGGTTTATTGGTTTTGGCTTTCTGTGTCGCTGCATTGGTTTTATCTGCATTTAGCCGTTCCAGTTCTAGATCAACCGCGGCAATATCTTCTTCAACCGCTTCATCCCACAGATGGATTTGTTTTGCCGTTAAGTGTTCATTCTTTTGGGCGAATTTGTGCTTTTTAAACAGCGCCAGTTCATGCTCGTATTTTTGATTGAGAATAGAAAGATGTTGAACTTTGGCATCCAATTGTTGGTTTGATTGTGCTAGAGACTGATGCTGCAGCGCCAACTGCCTGGTGAATTCCAGCAGTTGTTCATGGGTCAGTTGGCTTAAGTCAGGCAGCGTATTCATGACCGCAGTATGCCTGAGGTCATGAGAAGAATGAAATAGAACGTTTGGAGAATAGCAGAATGGTCGAGCCTGGTTTAAAGCATCGTCACCACCTGCTGTCGTCCAATGCGCTGCCAGGGCAAACCTTGGATCAGTGCCTGTAACTGTTCCGGGCTGAGGGCCACGGTTTCACCTTGGTGAACTTGAGCCCAGTGAAATTTGCCCTGTTCCAGCCGCCGGGCACACAGCCAGATGCCCAATCCATCATGTACCAGCACTTTCATGCGATGGCCACGTTTATTACAGAACAGGTAAGCACAATGCGGTTTGATGTAGCCAAAGGCTCTCACCACCTGAGCCATGGTCGTATCCATACCTGCACGCATGTCCATGGGCTGAGTAGACAACCAGATTTCATCAATGCGGATCATGTTGCAAGTGCCTTGAGTAATTCTGCCAAGGCAGGTATTTCTGATGTCTGCCATTTTAGCTGAATATCATTATTCGTATGAGGCACGGTGATACACAACGTGATCCTCTCATCAATAGGTTGGCTGATTGCAGCAGTGTAAGGCAAAGCAATAAATGCTGGATTCACATGAGTAGGATCCTGCACGGCACCCTCATGATGGCTGAAGATCCTGATCCAACGACTGACAAGGTTGGCATTAATACTATGTTGCAGTGCGACCGAAGCGATCGAGGTATTAGGATTTTTGCAGGCATTGACAATACTGAGTTTGAATTCTTTGCTGTATTTTCGGCGTTTTTTAGCAACAGGAGGTGTTGCTGAATATATATCCATGTTCATGGATTAAGTCCCCACTTGTTTTTAGGTGGGAACTAAATTAAGGCTTATAGGATCGCTTGGTAAGGCTGTGTTAGCCGGATGCTTACGTAGCTATCAAATAAAATCTAGTGGACTGATTGTTCCCAGTTTATTTACTGCAAGGACATGGGTATAAATCATTGTTGTTTTTACGCTACTATGTCCTAAAAGTTGTTGCACTGTCCGAATGTCTTGCCCTGCTTGTAATAGATGTGTAGCAAAACTATGGCGTAAGGTGTGTAAAGTTGCTGGTTTGGAGATATTTGCTTTAAGAACTGCTGTTTTGAAATTTCGTTGCAAGGTTTGTTCATGTTGATGGTGTCTTCGCACGATTTTACTTCTAGGATCGGTGGATTCATGTGAAGCTGGAAAAAGCCAAAACCAAGCAAATTGTGTTGCAGCATAAGGATATTTCTTGGCAAGTGCATCAGGAAGATAAATTCCATTTTTTCCAAGATTTCGGTCTTGATCAAAAAAAAGTTTTGCGTGCTGGATTTGATTTTGTAATAGCGTGCTGATTTTTTGTGGAAGTATGGTGATTCTGTCTTTGTCTCCTTTGGCAGCTCGGACTGTAATTTGATTTAAACCAAAATCAATATCTTTAATCCGTAATTGATACATCTCGAGTAAACGCATTCCTGTGCCATAAAGTAACTGGCATTTAAATAAATCTTCAGGGTTTAAGTGGCTAAAAATGGCATTTAATTCTTCTTTGGAAAGTACTACGGGAAGTCTTGGCGTGATTTTTGGTCTTTCCAAGTCATCTATATGTGGCAATTCAATATTGAGTACGTCTTTATACAAAAAAATTAAAGCACTTAAAGCTTGTTTATGTGTAGATTTACTAACGCCGTTTTTATTGACTAAATATGCCAGATAACTTTTTATATGTTGTTCATTTAATTGTATGGGATGTTGCTTGTTATGAAATAAAACATAACGCTTAATTCATTGTGCATAAGTTCTTTCAGTCGAAAGACTCAAGTGTCTATAACGTGCAATATAAGCTACTTTATCAAGTAGCTTCAATGATTTAATTTGTGAATGAATATCCATAATAAGACACTTGACGTGATTATTTTGTGTCCGTATTATATTTTGAAAAACTAAACCTTAATAGAGTATACAGAAAATTATGCATCAATTTTTTAGAAAGTTATATGGCAATTTGCCGTATAACTATAGTTAGAGCCCACATGCTGAATACTCGCGACCTGAAGGGATTGGCCTGTGGCTTGGCGGATACCTTCATAAGCCGCAACAACGATATCCAAGGCTACTGGGGAATCGGCATGCTCCACCTGGAGTTGAAGAATCGCGGAGAAACGCACGTAGAGCTAAACCTTCTTTCAGAACAAGGCGTGCCAAATGGAGTTGCCTCAGATGCTGCCGCATCTCGCTACTCCACCTATTTGGCAAATCGCCTAGCTGGCCGCCCACTAGCCTCCGCACTCATCACAGTGGAGTTTGGCTCGTTTGGAGGCTACCCGGAACCGCAATTTAGCTCGTCCGGCCACCCATTCGTGTGCATCGTTCGCTTAGTTTCAGCCACCGGAAAAGAGTACAGTTGCGCAAGAACTGGCCGTAGCTGGCCACACTCATCTAGAGAGATACGGAGCTCGCGTAGTGGGCTCTAACAATTCATTCAAGCCGACGCCGCTTCGCGGCGCGGCTTAATTCAGGCGTTATGCCTCCTACGGAGAAATATGAGCAATATCATCGTTCGCCAAGCCGTTCTTTCTGACCTTGAGGCTCTTGTACCACTCCTTGATGGCTATCGTCAGTTCTATGGTCGCCCTAGCGACATTTCCGCCGCGCGCGAGTTTTTGCTCGCCCGCTTCAATCACGGCGAGTCGGTCTTATTCATTGCACATGAAGGCAATACACCTGTTGGTTTCACCCAGCTCTATCCCAGTTTTTCGTCGGTATCGCTTGCTCGTGTGTTCGTGCTCAACGATCTTTTCGTGCATGAGCAAGCTCGCAGGAAAGGCGTTGCCTCAAAATTGATGTCCGCTGCTACTGATTTTGCAAAATCATTGGGGGCTGTTCGTGTCTCGTTATCAACAGCAACGAACAATGAGACAGCCCAGTCCCTTTATCAATCTGCGGGCTGGAGGCGTGATGAACAATTCTTTGTCTATCACATTGCCATTCCGGCATAACCCGGCGCTCAACCGGACCTGCGCAGAAAGCCGCGCAGTCCGGTTAGCTCTACGTTAGGCATAGGAATGAACTCCTCCCAGATTTCAGAGAAACTCACAGCAGAGGGATGCAGCCCGGAAAACTTCGTGGTGAATGGCCATGGGAGCGACGTTTACAGCCTCCGAGAGAGTGGCGGCACCTGGTCCGTTTTCTATACAGAGCGTGGGGTAGATGAACCACCAATCTTTAGTTCACGCTCTGAAGAAGAAGCATGTCAGTTCTTCTATGACTTCATCATGAGAATGGAGCACTGGCATATAGTTGGATTCTACAAAGAGAAGGCTGCCGCAGAAGCTATGGAGTCTCGGCTGGCGTCCGTTGGCATCAAAGCGATCAGGAACGACATACCTGCGTACCATACTCGCAACGACACCAGATATCGGGTCTTTGTCGTTGGAAAGGACATATTTAAGTTTAAGCAGGCATTTGGCGAGCCACAGGTTGCCTATGCCTAACAATTCGCTGCAGGCGCGACGGCCCTGACGGGCCGCGGCCTGAGCTCAAACGTTATGTGTCATCAGAGTCAGAGTCATAAGGGCATAAATTAGGGGCGCTGGAAAGTTGATTGAATTTTACATATCTCAAATGGCAGCTTCTATTCTGGAAGAGAATGTTAAAATTTCTCCGCTGCTAAAGTCTCAAACGAGAACTGCACCTGTGAAGGCTGATATCTGGCGACTGCGTTGCGAGAAAGAAGAACTGATTGAAATCAATAATGTGCTTAGTGACGCGTTAGAAAAAAATAGCCAATTAAATTCAGGGGTTAAGGCCATGGTCATTGAGGAGCTTGCTGAAATATGCAGAAAGCACACATAACAAGTTGCTCAACCACCGCTACGCCTTCGGCTCCGCTGGACAGCCAAAGCGGCGCTCCTTTTGTGCATTCGCTATGCTCATTATTGCACAAAAGCATCACCACTTTGTCTGCCGGTTAGCAAGGCGTTAAATTTCAATCAGCATCGATAGCTTGTCATGAATATTCAGGGGATTGACTGTAAACTATACTTTTAAAAGTTCTTATATAGAGATTTGATTTTATGGCTGGAAAATCACCAAAAGGCCCTGGCTATATATACATTCTTGTCAATAGCACAAATCCGAATGAAATTAAGATAGGACTCTCGGTAGATCCTGTTAGAAGAGTACAGCAATTACACTCATCTGGCACGGCAATGCCTATGTACTTTCAATATGTTTGGTATGTGCCAAATATGAAGTTGGCAGAGGAAGCAGCTCATGAAGTCATGAGAGGGCACCGGGTAAATCCTAGGCGTGAATTTTTCCATTTAGTTCCAGCGAATGCTGCGTTAGACCTAGAAACGCCTCATCAACATTTTGGCGGGCATGATTTGGCTGACGTATATCTACATACAATCCGCGAGTTGATTGAGGATGGTTGGGAGTATCTAAATATCAACTACGCGAGAATTACAAGTCTTTCTTAGATTGAAAATTTGGATTTACTGATAGTCATGAATTCTTATGGCTATAGAAATTTAACAAGTCGTTCAAGCCGACCGAGCTATGCACGGCGGCTTAACTCCAGCGTTAGACGACCGCGGATACCTCATGCCTGCATCCAAGAAGAAAAGCTCTACGGAAGTGCTTTCGCTGCGCATAGTCGTAGTGGAGCCTCCGCCAAATATCCTGTGGGCACTTCAACTCGGTCGCGATGAACTCGTGAAGCCAACTTCCACAACTAAGGATCGCATCACCTTCGACTTCGCAATTGAGGTGGTAGAAGACTCTGCCGCCGGCATTCGCCTGAGAGGGTCGGCAGTTCAGGGTTGCCCTGGAGAGCGGTTCGTCTACTTGTGCATTGGCACCTATGTCGGTCAGGTCGGCACCGATGTAGCTCGGCGCGCCAAGATTGGGCTCGAAGGCATCATCGCAAGCTGATAGCCGCCGCGAAGGCGAAGCGCGCTGGGGTTCTAGAGGTGCAATTTGCAGGCACTGATTCAAAGGGCGGCGCAGCCTGCGCGACAGTGCCACTGCTGGCGGGAGGTTGGCATGTCGCCTAGGCGGTCGTCTAACAACCCGTTGCAGCGGTCGGGTAATGCTCCCACAAATTAACCGAGTTTAAAAGTAGAAAATCGATTAACCTTTATCCAAGGAGATTTTCTATGAAAACATCAAAATATTCAGACAGTGTAATCATGAGTATTTTAAAACAAGCAGAAGCTGGCACACCTGTACCCAATCTTTGCCGTGAACACGGTATGAGTACAGCAACATTTTACAAATGGAAGTCAAAATACAGTGGTATGGACTTATCACTGATGACTCGCCTTAAAGAGCTTGAAGCGGAAAATGCACGTTTAAAACGAATGTATGCTGATGAGCGACTTAAATCTGATGTCTTGCAAGATGCCTTATCAAAAAAGTTTTAAGGCCAAGACAACGTAAATCACTTGCTCAACAAGCAACTGAAAATCAGCAGATTGCCGAATGGGTGATTCAACTGACCAATACCCATAAAACATGGGGCTTTAAGCTGTGTTTTCTGTATTTGCGCAACGTAAAAAAATACAAATGGAACCATAAACGAGTTGATCGCATTTACAAGGAGCTTGAACTCAACTTAAGAATCAAACCAAACAAACGAATTAACCGTGAAGTGCCTGAAAAGCTTGCTACACCGACATCTAAGAATGAATCATGGGCGATGGACTTTATCGATGATTATAATCGTGAGTCTTTGGCAATGGTCGTGGATTTTTCACTACCAGCACAACGTGTGCTTAGGGATTTAGATCAATTAATAAGGGGGGTATTACCGCGGCGCCTGTGCGCCATTTCATTATTTTTATATAAAAAAGAGCCTCATAATGAAGGCTCTTTTTAGATCAAAATGCTTATTCAGATTTTGGTTTCAACCCTTGAGTTAAACCATTGATATCGCCACCTTGAAGACCTAATTCATTCATTAAGCTATCAATAAGTGGAGCTTGTGAACGATAGCGTAGGGCACTATTCACCACCTGATCAGATAATGAAGCTGTTGTGCCGTGTTCTGCATTATCACCTGACACAGCAGAACCACCAGCAAAACCATTTAAACCATTAACCTGTAAAATCTTGATATCATCAATATTTTCCATTGGTTTAACACTTTCACGAATAATATCTGGTAAATGTTTGAGTAATGCTAAGCGCACTTGCATTTCCACTTGCTCAGCAGAAAGGGTATTGGCTGCTTCATTCACCGCACGAGCACCTTCGGCATCAACTTGATACTGTTTCTCTAAAGCTTGAGCAAGCAATATTTTAGCATCTGCTTCACCTTTCGCTTTTAAGCGGATCTTTTCAGCATCTGCTTCAGCAGCAATACGTACAGCTTCAGCTTCATCTGCCGCAGCCTTTTTACCCGCATCGGCTGCTACCGTAATCGCAATTGCATCTTTTTCTGCGGTTTGTTTTGCTGCAACCAACTCGACGGCTTTTTGACGTTCCGCGCGCTGGGTTTCACGTACAGTCACTACTTCTTCTTCAGCTTTTACTGCTTCAGCACGTGCTTTGTCTGCTTGCGCTTTTGCTTCAGATTCAGCACGTGACTTTTCTGCAATCGCGATTGCTCGATCTTGTTCCGCAAGCTCAATGGTTTTCTTTTGCTCAACCTGTGCCTTTTCAATCAATTGTGATTTTTGAATATTTTCATTCTCGACATCACGGGCAGCAGCAATTCTTTTCAAATCAACTTCACGTTCTGCAGCAATACGAGCTTCTTCAGCTTCACGTTTTTTACCAGCTTCTTGTGACGCGATCTCAGCCAGTTGTTCAGCTCTACGAATCGAAATCTCACGTTCTTGTTGCAGTTTTGCGTATTCTTCTTCGCGAGAAATTTCTAATCTTCTACGTTCAGCTTCTAAGTCTTTCGCACGAATGGCAAGATCAGTATCTTGTTCGATGTCATTACGCTTCTTACGACGATCTTCGATGGTTTCTGTAAGTTTGGTTAAACCCTCAGCATCGAAAGCATTTTGTGGGTTGAAAAATTTAAAACTTGTTTGATCTAGACCTGTTAATGATACGGTTTCAAGCTCTAAACCGTTTTTAGATAGGTCTTCAGAAACCACTTGTTGGACTTTTTGCACAAAATCGACACGTTTTTCGTGTAACTCTTCCATTGCCATTTCAGCCGCAACAGCACGAAGTGAATCGACAAATTTCCCCTCAACCAAATCTTTTAGCTCAGGAGGAGACATAGTTTTTCGACCTAATGTTTGCGCTGCAGTCGCAATCGATTCAGCAATAGGCTTAACACGAACATAGAACTCAGCCATCACATCAACACGCATACGATCACGGGTAATAAGTGCTTGATCTGCAGCACGTTTCACTTCTAGGCGTAAGGTATTCATATTTACTGGAATAATTTCGTGTAAAACAGGAAGTACAATTGCACCGCCATTTAAAATCACTTTTTCTCCGCCCCAACCTGTACGAACAAAAGAGACTTCTTTGCTAGAGCGTGTATATAATCGAGCAATCACCACCCCAATAAAGATCAGTACAGCGAAAATAATACCGGTAATAATTAAAATTTCAGTCAATGCTGAAGTAAGCATTTAAAAACCCTCTATGTAAACACTTTAATAAAGATTATGTAGCAATGGCTTGAAAGCCGATTTTGGTTTTTTGCGTTAAAATAACGTCTTGGCCTTGATAAAAGATAGTATCAAGTTCTGGTTCGACTAAGACATAATGTGTCTGACCAAATTGATCTTTGACTTTGGCTTGAGCAGGGGAATTAGGCTTTGCATCACCTAAAACAATATGTGCTGTGAGGCCAATTAAATCATCACTATGAATGGCTGTAGTTTCATCTTTAGGAATAATTCTTGCGATGAATTTTGCACTAAATCGAACGATTGGCATACACAAAAATAAGCTGGCTGGTGCAATTAACCATGCTGAAAAATAATGTTCAGTCAGGTGGTAGAAAATATCTTGAATGATTAAGCCTGTTAATCCATAAGCCGCTAAGAAAATAATCAGCCAAATGAGTAATGGAACTTTGCCTAAATAGAGCCATTCAAGAAATTGAATAAACACATTGTTTGAGTGTTCAAGCGAAACATCTGCTTGATTTACATCGGATAAACTGTCTGGTAAAAATTGCTCGAAAAAACTAGAGCTACCGCCGAGCAAGAGTAGGAAAATTTCAAGAACACCAATAAATAAACATAGCAGTAGTGCAATAGTAAAAATAAAATTTGAAGGGTGTGTTAGGAGATCTAAAATCATCGAAATTACTCTTATTTCTTTTTGAAATATTTAATAGATTTTTATATAAATAAAACAGTTATAAGATAAATCTAAGTCAGCCTAATTTCAACTGATATTAATCACAATATTATAAGCAAAAAAAAACGCAATGATTGGGGTGATCATTGCGTTGAACAACGAATCTGCATAAAACAGTTTCGGTTGAAAAGGAGAAATGTCATGAGATTAGTGTTTGCTAATCTACATCGCTATAATATTTAAAACTTTGATCTAGTTCATGCATATTCGTGTTAATAGATGTTAATAGATGTTAATAAGTGACAAAAATTGTTAGTTTTTAATTTTTTATTGAAGTTCTTAAATTAGACTTAAATCAATTATTTGCAATAAAAAAGCCCAAAAAATGGGCTTTCTCGATATATTTTAGACTAAATCAAAACTTGAATAATCCTAGTCCAGATTTAACTTCATCTAAAGTTTGCTGAGTGATATCACGACATTTTTCCGTACCTTGCTTAAGAATATCCATGATGTAATCTGGATCTTTTTCAAGTTCAGCACGACGTTCACGAATTGGCGCGATCAATTCTTGTAAAATACCTTCTAAGCGTTTTTTCACTGCTCCATCGCCTAAACCACCACGACGATAGTGTGCTTTTAATTCTTCAACTTCTTCTTTATTTGGATCAAAAGCATCAAGGTAGGTAAATACAATATTACCTTCTACTTGACCTGGATCTTCAATACGTAAATGATTCGGATCCGTATACATTGCATTTACAGCTTTCTTAATGTCTTTATCAGAAGCATTTAATACAATGGTATTACCCAATGATTTTGACATTTTCGCTTTGCCATCAAAACCTGGTAAACGAGCCATGTTTGACAGGAGCGCTTTACACTCAGGTAATAAGTCATGACCAATTTGACGATTAATACGGCGTACGACCTCATTGGTTTGTTCAATCATTGGCAGTTGATCTTCACCAACTGGAACAACAGTTGCCTTAAATGCAGTAATGTCTGCAGCCTGTGCGATTGGGTAACACAAGAAACCTGCTGGGATATCTCGTTCGAAATTACGTAATTGGATTTCAGCTTTTACAGTTGGATTGCGCTCTAAACGTGCCACTGTGACATAGTTAAGATAGATCATGGTCAGCTCATTGAGCGCTGGCAAGCATGATTGTACACAAATAGTGGTTTTGGTTGGGTCGATCCCAACTGCTAAATAGTCTAGGGCGACTTGCAAAATATTATTGCGAACCTTGTCTGGATTGTCGGCATTATCTGTAAGCGCTTGAGCATCAGCCAATAGAAGGTGTTGGTGATGACTGTCTTGTAAACCTACACGAGAGCGCAATGAACCGACAAAATGTCCGAGGTGAAGTTGGCCAGTAGGGCGGTCGCCTGTCAAAATAATTGGGCGATGATCAGCATTACTCATGTTATGTTCCAAGATTTAGTGATTTCATCAATATAAGATTGGCATTATTGTACGGGAAATAAAAAATTTTCGTCAGCGATTGCTTTAACTTTTTTTCTCAAAAATATTCTTGTGAATCATTAAAGCAATTCTACAATACGATAGATAAATACAAATTAGGACAAGAATATGGCAAGTGGTTTGTTAATGTTGCTCGATGACATTGCTACTGTATTAGATGATGTGGCAGTAATGAGTAAAATGGCAGCGAAAAAAACGGCAGGTGTGTTAGGCGATGATTTAGCTTTGAATGCGCAGCAAGTCAGTGGTGTACGTTCGGAGCGAGAGTTGCCCGTAGTTTGGAGTGTTGCCAAAGGATCATTTGTTAATAAATTAATTCTCGTTCCATTAGCACTTTTGATCAGTGTTATTGCACCTTGGTTAATTAACCCTTTACTCATGGTGGGTGGTTTATTCCTTTGTTATGAAGGTGTCGAAAAAGTTGTGCATTTGCTGCATCATAAAAAAGCTCAAACACCTGAAGCAGCAGCTGAAAATCTGAAAGAAATAGAGGTGGATTTAGTTAAGTTTGAAAAAGAAAAAATAAAAGGGGCAATACGTACAGACTTTATTTTATCCGCTGAAATTGTGGTGATTTCGTTAGGTACTGTTGCAACAGCGGCATTTATGACTAAAGTTACAGTATTAAGCCTGATTGCTCTTGTTATGACGGTTGGCGTGTATGGCTTAGTTGCAATGATCGTTAAAATTGATGATCTTGGTTTATATTTGACTCAACAAACTTCCGAATTAAAAAATAAAATTGGTCGTGGTTTGCTTGGTTTTGCTCCCATTCTGATGAAAACACTTTCAATAGTTGGGACGGTTGCGATGTTTTTGGTTGGTGGCGGTATTATCACGCATACAATACCACTATTACATCATTTTACTGAAGAAACAGTTGATCATTTGGAGCTTATACCGAGTTTTGGTTCGATTATAGGGGCTTTAACACCAACCTTAATTAATCTAGGTGTGGGTTTGCTTGCCGGAGCTATTGTATTGATCATTATAAACCTTATTCAAAAATTACGTTCAAAAGCATAAGCCTGAAGTCTAAGCCGTCATCATTATAAATTGTGAGGTCGTTATGCGTTGGAAAGGTCGTCGTGTTAGTACCAATCTTGAGGATCGTCGTGGTGGCGGAGCAAAGGCAGGTGGCATTAGTATATTGGGATTAATTGTGGCTTTCGTTGCATGGAAGTTTTTTTGGGTTGATCCTCAACAAGCTTATCAAGCAACTCAAGCTGTAACGAATTCACAATCTTCTCAACAGACTTCAGCACCACAAAATTTAACTGCGGATCAGAAAGAGGCGAGTGATTTTGTTGGAACTATACTCGCAGATACAGAAGATACGTGGGCACCTATTTTTCAGCAACTTGGAATGACGTATCAGCCACCACGACTGGTGCTATTTAGTGGTGGGGTGAGATCTGGCTGTGGAACTGCTCAAGCTGCAATGGGACCATTTTATTGCCCAGCAGAGGCTTTGTTGCACAAAGGTTTGAAAGACAATGCTACTCTAATTGAGCTAAATTCAAGTGACAACTTGGGTATGAGGTCGGCCTAATTCTGTAAATTTATTTAAAATGGCTATACGGGCATGTACCTCGTTGACTTGGCTTTGAAAGTTCCTGGCACTGAGTTTATCGCCTAATAATTTGATGCAATGCATCTTGGTTTCAACCAGACTTCGCTGATGGTAGCCCGACCATTTTTTCCATAGTGTCCTGCCTAAACGTTTAACAGTGCGAAGTAATTCATTTCGCTCTAGCGAATGAGCTTTTTTATCTTTCCAAGGCTTGGCATTTTTTCTAGGTGGAATCACTGCGTGTGCTTGCCGATCTGCAATAACTTGACGGCATTGTTTTGTGTCATAAGCCCCGTCTGTATAGACTGAATCAATCTGCTCATCCAATGGGATTTGATTAAGTAAATCTCCAAGAACTTGTGAATCACTGATATTATTTGTTGTGAGCTGCACAGCTCGTATTTGCAAGGTTTTAGCATCTATACCAATATGCAGTTTACGCCATTGCCGATGATATTCAGGCTGATGTTTCTTACGCTTCCATTCGCCTTCACCTAAAAATTTTAAGCCAGTTGAGTCTACCAATAGATGTAGTCCTTCACGACTTTTCTGATAGCTTATCACAATATCAATATGCTTTTGTCGTCTACAGAGGGTAGAGTAATCTGGTGCTGTCCAATTCAAACCACAGAGTTTAATCAGGCTTTGAGCAAAGCCAGTGACCATACGTAAAGAAAGACGGAATAGAGATTTGATCATTAAACAGCATTGAATCGCTGTATCGGAATAAGTTTGATTTCGTCCATGCTTGCCTTGTGGCTGTGCATACCATTGGGTCTTGGGATCAAACCAGATTGAAATATTTCCTCGCTTGATTAAAGCTTGGTTATACGAGGACCAATTAGTTGTACGGTAGATTTTAGGGGCAGGTTTCTTCATTTGGAAATTATATTGCTGAAGAAGCCTTCAAGAATAGCTTTGTGCAACAAAGCCGTTTAGGATTACCAGCTGTGATGAATGCTTTTTATTATAATCCGAATGAAGCAACAAATGGACTAAAAGGTTTGTATCAGCGTATATGCAAAAAAATGAATCGAAGAGGTTTTAAATATATTGTTGGTGAAGATAGTTTAGGGCGTGAAACAATAACGATTTATAATCCTGAGGTTTTATTAGATCAGAAAATGGATGATGGCGTAGCAACAATGCATCATCCAAACAAGAGAGAAGAGGTAAGGCGTTTAGAAAACCCAGATAATTTTTAATGGATTTTGTTTTTTATTTAACAAGTGGTCAAAAAAATATTATTGACCGCTTGTTAAAAATAAGGATGAAAAAATCACTTGAATGTTAAATTATTAAATAAAATTTAAAACACTTTTAATATGGATTGATGCATAAATGTAACTAAAAATAAACCCTTAAATAAAAAAATATTAAAAAATAAATGCTTGGAAATACATAATTATTTTGTTTTGTCATGCATTAATTGAATTTTCTGTGGGCTATTTAACATTTATCTCAATTGGTTTAGAGTAGAGTTGATAACTGTACCTAATCAAAAACAGAAATAATACGCGAAAGATTATCACTTGAATCAATAAGTAGTTGAAAACTAACGAATTATAATAGAGGAACAAGGTCATGTCTGAAATACAAATAATTTCCAAGGAAAGCCATAAAACGCTTTTAAATACCACGGATAGCACTACAGCATTATCCGCTTCTCAACCAGCCGTTGTGCTCATAAAAGTGCCTATTGAGGATGTCGCACAAGTTAAAAGAGATGGAACTAATGCGGTTGTTTTTCTAAAAAATGGAGAGCAAATTGTCATTCAGAACTTCTTTGCGAATGATAATAACCAAAACCTCGATAATAGTTTAGTTTTCCAAGGACAGGACGGAAAGCTGATCTGGGCAAGATTTAAAGATTCTGAAAGTGATTCAGATGCGGACGCTGATTCAGATGCTGATGCCGATGCAGACATTGAACCTGATATGGAAGCAGCTGTTTATTTAGAAGAAACTCCTGTTGCAATCCCTCCTGTAGTTCAGGCACCTGTTTCGGATGCCATTTTCCAACCTATTGATTCTATAACACCATTATTATATCACGATGGTGGCATAAGCCCTTGGTTATGGGGTGTTCCACTCGTAGCGGGTGGAATTATTGCTGCTGCGAGTGGCGGTGGTAGTAAAAACCGTAATGATGAGAGTGACTCGGATGCTGACGCCGATGCAGATGCGGATGCCGACGCGGATGCTGACGCCGACGCCGACGCGGATGCCGATGCTGATGCCGATGCGGATGCGGATGCCGATGCCGACGCGGATGCCGATGCGGATGCCGATGCGGATGCGGATGCCGACGCGGATGCCGATGCTGATGCTGATGCTGATGCGGATGCCGATGCCGATGCCGATGCGGATGCGGATGCGGATGCGGATGCGGATGCCGATGCTGATGCAGATGCGGATGCTGATGCTGATGCTGATGC
>NZ_KB849802.1:0-1269 GCF_000369065.1 Acinetobacter haemolyticus CIP 64.3 = MTCC 9819 | reverse complement strand
GCGGATGCCGATGCGGATGCCGACGCTGATGCGGATGCGGATGCTGATGCCGACGCGGATGCTGATGCAGATGCCGACGCGGATGCGGATGCTGATGCCGACGCCGATGCTGATGCTGATGCTGATGCTGATGCTGATGCGGATGCCGATGCTGATGCGGATGCCGATGCTGATGCGGATGCTGACGCGGATGCGGATGCCGACGCTGATGCGGATGCCGATGCTGACGCTGATGCCGACGCTGATGCCGATGCTGATGCTGATGCGGATGCCGATGCAGATGCGGATGCAGATGCAGATGCCGACGCTGACGCTGACGCCGATGCTGATGCTGATGCTGATGCTGATGCGGATGCGGATGCCGACGCAGATGCTGATGCGGATGCGGATGCGGATGCTGACGCCGATGCCGATGCCGATGCCGATGCCGATGCCGACGCCGATGCTGATGCGGATGCCGATGCCGATGCCGATGCGGATTTGTTAGCTGAGATCACGATTGTTGCAGACGTTGATGGTGACAACATCATTACGGGTAGTGAGTTAAATGGTAGTGCTGACCTTGAAGTTCATATTGGACTTGGTGCTGATGCTTATGAGGGAATGGAAGTTGAGCTTAATGTAGATGGCGAACTTTCTACTCATATTGTCACTGCTGATGATATTGCAAATGGCTATATTGCTACTACGATTACTACAACTGGTAGTGGTGTAATTAATATTGAAGCAACAGCGACTAATAACGATGGTGTTACGGATACGAGCTCTCTTGTTATTACGATTGCCCCTCAAGACTTGATTACTGAGATTGAAGTTGTAGGTGATGTTGATGGTAATGGTTTCATTACTGCTGATGAGTTAGATATAGATGGTAACTTTACTGTTCATGTAGGCTTAGGTGACGGTGCTTATGAAGGGTTGGTGGTTAGCGTAAATGGTAGTGACTATGTTGTTACACAAGCTGACCTCGATAATGGTTATATCGTTGCCACAATTGCAGGTGTTGATAGTTTAGTAAATATTACAGCAGAAGCATCAGATGTTTGGGGTGATACTGATTCGGCTAATATTAGTATAACTGTTGACACGGTAGCGCCAGATGCACCAGTGATTGACCCAGTGAATGGCACTGATCCGATCACCGGTACAGCAGAACCAGGTACGACAGTGACAGTGACCTTCCCAGACGGCAGCACAGCAGAAGCGGTTGTTGACGAAGATGGCAACTGGAGCGTTCCAAACCCAGGCCTAGAAGATGGCGATGAAGTA
>NZ_KB849801.1:54636-243286 GCF_000369065.1 Acinetobacter haemolyticus CIP 64.3 = MTCC 9819 | reverse complement strand
AAGAAATTGATAGCAGTGCTAGCTATCGGTTTCTGTTGGTGCTATTTAACAGGTGAATGGCAACATGATCGGAAAAAAGCGATAAAAATAAAGAAGCATGGACGACTTTCAGTAAGTTTATTTCGCTACGGTTTGGACTATGTTCAAATGGCTATTCTACGTTTGATTGGTTTTGGAAAAAAAGAAGAATTTAAGAAAGTGCTAGCAATTTTAAGAAAGAAAAAGCCTGATAGGACAAGGATCCTATGAAATTTGTCGTGTACAGAGATATTTTTTATAATTCTGATTTAAGATTTCAGTGGGCCACAAGCTTGGGATACTCGATGCTGTATGCGCATCAAAGTGATTGATTTGGCAGACTCTTGCATTTTCCTCCAGACCAGAGTTTCTGAGTTCGATGATCAAATCATCAAATTCAATCGCCAAGTTATCAGGACGGATAAAAATCCCTTGTTCCAGTTCCTTAAAGCCGAAATGTTTCAGAACACGTTCGCGGCGATGTAGTGCCGTTCGATCAACACGCCCAAGCCCACCGGTAAAAACCGCAAGATATTGATGATTCCAAACTTTAGTGTGCTTAATACCACGTTTTCGATTCAACATGACATCAGCCCACTCATGAGATCGATGTGTAAATTGATACACACCACGCTCGATAGCTTCAATCACACCCTCGCTAGACAAACGAGTTACCGCCACTCGAATACTATTTTCGCTAATCTCAAACAATTTTGCGGCGATAATAATCTGTTTGATTGAAATTGCTCGTCCTTGTGAACCTAAAAGTAAATCGACAATCAAGTCACGGGCATTCATTTTTATTAATATCATTTTTTCCATACAATCAACTAAATAATCATTAAACTATTCTTCTTAAGCATTTGCTCAACGACTTCTTGTGTGTCAAAACCTAAACGCCAATATAACAACTCCAAAACATCAAGTTCATCTTGAGTAATAATTCGATCACTCCATAAGCAGCGCTCTGCGATTGAAAGAATATTCAGACGATCACGTAGCAGAAGCCCAGACACGTCATTCAATATCTCTGCTAAATCTAAAGGCTCATCTGAAATATCAGCATAAATCTGCATTTCATCGTCAGTTAAGATAAATCTTAAAATACGCTCGCGGACTTCTAACTGATTAGGGCTATTAATTTGTTGCACATGCAATAAAGCATCAATCAAATGAACTATCTGAGACTTTACTTCCTCAAATGATGTAGGTAAATGAGCAGGCATCAAATTCAATTCATGCTTCACTTTTTCCAACAACAAAGCATCCAATAGACCAACCTCACCATCGGCCTGAATAATATTGGCTAGTTTGGTTAAAAACTGACGTGCAATACTCGCTGGCATATGCCCAATATTCTTACAAGCATCATGGAAAATCTGCACATGAATACGGCCATCAAGATGAAGTAAAGCATCGACAATGGCATGGCTTACAGGTGCATCTTGTGGAATAAATTCACGATATTGAAGAATCATTAAAATCGCAACCATAACTTCACGAGAGCCTGTCGCTGTTTGCATCGCTCTTTGAATCAGTTCAGGACGCTTCTTATTTTTTCGCAGCTCAGGATTTAACGGTTTAATCGCATCATTTAAAGCAAAGCTGATCGGAGACAAACGCAACAATGGTAATGGCTGAGGAGAGCTCCAAGGTGTAGTTGCATCTGCTATTTCTTCCTCTAGAGAGCGAAATAAACTAAACAAAGGACGACTACGTAACTTTCGTAAATTTTCTAGTTGTAAGTCCTGTAGCAAAGTTGGATTTAACTCATAAATACGGTCTTTAATACTAGGATGAATATTCATCCAGCTTTGAGGGCTAAGAGAGTTCGCAAAACACATATGTGAAATAGATTCAGAATATGCACTATGGATCTGAGAACCCGAGTGATGCACATAGATACGTAATAACGTCTGAATATTGGCATTGTTATTCATTAAATGCATTATTGTCTTCAAATCATTACGAAAAGTACGACCACTTAAGGTTAGATATTTAATAAAACGTGTAATTAGTATCCCTAAACTGCCGATTAGCCAAATCACGCCTCCAATTGCCACAAAGATTGTCTCGAATTTATTGCGACGATTCGTTGCATAGGGATTATAGCCAGCTTGAGCTAATTTACTTCCCCATTGGCTAAAAGTAGTTAGACCACTATATATGATTTTAAGTTTGGTATTTTCAACCGCTTCACCTGATAAGATTTGATTGAACTCGTAACTTAACAGACCATACAGTTCTAACTCATCAAGATTCTGCAAAGCTCCCCAAGTCAAAATAATCACAATATCTTGAGACTTGAAGCCTGCTGTTAAAGCATTTACGCCCACTTCATCAGGCAGAACATAAACTGCAGGCGTTTCTATTGCAAAACTTTTAGCGACTTGTTCAGCAACTTTTAAGGCTGTACTTTCTTCAGGTGTACTTTCCTCATAAACCAAACGGCGGGCTTTTAATTGCTTAGCAAGAGAATGACCGCCTTCACGTAACACATAGAATTCAGCCCCAACGGACCAAACCAGCACAAGAAACAATAGCGCAATAAAATATGGACTAAGGACATGCCACCAAATTTGCTGTGTATAATCAAAAAAATGAACCACTAAACCTAAGATTAAATTGAGAATAAAAACTGTCAACAGCATCGCAAGCCAACAAAAACTCATTGACCATGCGATGCTTTTATTTTCAATTAAATAATGGCTCATTTCTTTCAATGTAAATTTTCCTGATTACATTGTTTATAGGTAAATTCAACGTCTATCATAAAATAAAAAAGCGGGAATTTCCCGCTTTTCTAAACATAACAAATTATGCTTCTCGAATACCTGTTAAATCAACGGAAGCTGCATCAATATTCACATCGATATAGCCATCTGCATTTTTCTTGGCTGTATCATTACGCTTTTGCTCAAGATCTGTCAGATATTGTTGATTAATACCACCTGCAACATACACACCATCAAAAACAGAGCAATCAAACTCTCTTAAGTCTGGTACTTTGCTGGTACTCACTGCATTTTTCAAATCTTCTAAATCTTGGAAGATTAAGCGGTCAGCACCAATAATTTCACGAATTTCTTCTACACTACGCTCAGAAGCAATTAATTCTGATTTAGCTGGCATATCAATACCATACACGTTTGGATATTTCACCATAGGTGCAGCAGAGGCAAAGAATACTTTCTTCGCACCAGAATCACGTGCCATTTGAATGATCTCATTACACGTTGTACCACGTACAATTGAGTCATCCACCAATAGAACGTTTTTATCTTTAAATTCAAGTTCAACTGGGTTCAACTTTTGACGTACAGATTTTTTACGCTGTTGTTGACCTGGCATAATAAAGGTACGACCGATATAGCGGTTTTTCATAAAACCTTCACGGAATTTTACCCCAAGAATATTGGCCAACTCTAAAGCAGACGTACGACTCGTATCAGGAATAGGAATCACAACATCAATGTCATGCTCTTCACCCCATTCTTTGAGGATTTTATAAGCAAGCTTTTCACCCATTTTCAAACGAGCTTTATAAACTGAAATCCCGTCAATTGTTGCATCTGGACGAGCAAAATAAACGTATTCAAAAATACATGGACGGTATTCTGGATTTACTGCGCATTGCTTCGAGAATAACTGACCTTCGCTATCAATAAAGATTGCTTCACCTGGTGCAATATCACGTTCAATTTTAAAACCAAGTGCAGTAATCGCAACCGATTCAGACGCAATAATATATTCTGTACCTTGCTCAGTCTCACGTGAACCATAGATCAATGGACGAATACCATTTGGATCACGGAAGCCAACCAAGCCATGCCCAGTGATCATAGCGACTACACCATAAGCACCTTTGCAACGTTCATGTACACGCGAAACGGTATGAAAAATATCTTCTGGCGTTGGATTTAATGTACCAATTTTCTGCAACTCATGCGCAAATACATTGAGTAAAACTTCAGAATCAGAATCGGTATTCATGTGACGTAAGTCTGTTTTGAACAGGTCATCATGAATTTCTATCGCATTGGTCAAGTTACCATTATGCGCCAAGGTAATACCGTATGGAGAGTTCACATAGAAAGGCTGTGCTTCGGCACTACTTGATGAACCCGCAGTAGGATAACGTACATGACCGATTCCATAATTTCCCAGCAATGCGCGCATGTGACGGGTATGAAATACATCACGCACCATTCCATTATCTTTTCGGAGAAATAATCGCCCTTGATGGCAAGTCACGATCCCCGCTGCATCTTGTCCTCGATGTTGCAACATCGTTAAAGCATCAAATAACATTTGGTTTACTGGCGATTTACCGGCAATCCCAACAACTCCACACATAGCAACCTCGCGACAAGCTAGGAACAGGGTTTAACCCCGATTAATAAAACGGATTTTTGGTTGAATGATCAGAACGTTCATTGACTAATACCCGCTCCGATTCATTGATTTTGCTTGAAGGACGGTGTAATAACGCACCTTCAGATGTCATTTGATGTAATGCTTCATTGGCAGCATCTTTCGATAACTCAGTTGCCAAAGGCGCATAAGGCAGTAAAACTTGTACAAATTTAGATTGTTTCCAGTGCGGTGAACTCTCAACCCAAGGACCTAAACCCTGCATGGTAATGAGGACAATTAATAATCCTTTTAAAGAACCAAAAGCACCGCCTGCTAAACGATTTAATGGGCCCAATTTCAGACTTTTCAAGAGCCCATTCAAAAATGCAGAAACAATCCATGTACACACAACAATGATCAAAACAATAAAAGCAAAAGCTGCAATTTTTTGCACGACTGGATCTTGACTCAAACCAGCCATTGCAGGTGCGAACACCACAGCGTATTTTGCCCCAACGATCAATGCGAATATCCATCCGATCAAGTTCGCAAAGGCTTTTATAAATCCTTGACGCAAACCGTTCAGCCCTCCAATGAGCAAGATGATCAGAATAATGATATCAAGCGTGTTCATTTCACACAGTCATCGCACTAACACAATCTTTTACAAGTTTTGGGCCTGTATAAATTAAGCCACTATATACTTGTACTAAACTAGCACCAGCAAGTTGTTTGGCAACAGCCTCTTCGCCAGACAAGATACCACCAACACCAATCAGTGGGATTTTGCCTTTTAGAATTTTTGAAAACTGTCGTAAACATTCAGTGCTTTTCGCAAAGACTGGCGCGCCAGATAAACCACCTGCCTCATCGCCATGTGCTAAGTTTTCAACACCCTCACGTCCCAAAGTTGTGTTAGTCACAATCAAACCGTCAATTTTAAAACTCAATAATTGATTCGCGATAAACTGAATATCTTCTGTCGTTAAATCTGGTGCAACTTTTAATACTAATGGCACATAATGATTGTATTGTTGCGAAAGTTCTAACTGACGATCTTTTAAAGTCTGTAACAACTCAGTTAATGCATCACCACTTTGTAAGCTACGGAGATTTTTAGTATTTGGTGAGGAAATATTGACTGTAATGTATGAAGCGTAGTTATAAACTTTTTCTAAGCAAATCAAATAATCTGAAACGGCATCTTCTACAGGTGTATCGGCATTTTTACCAATATTAATACCAAGAATTCCCTTAAATTTTGAAGCTTTGACATTTTCAACCAGTTGATCAACACCCTCATTATTGAATCCCATACGATTAATAATTGCTTTCGCTTCAGGAATACGGAATAAGCGAGGTTGTGGATTACCAGCTTGTGGACGTGGTGTGATAGTACCAATTTCAATAAACCCAAAACCTAATGCTGCTAAGGCATCAATGTGCGCACCATTTTTATCCAAACCTGCTGCAAGACCGACAGGATTAGGAAATTGAATCCCCATACATGTCACAGGTTTTGTTTCGACTTTTTGATGCATTAGACCCAATTTATGCGCTTTATCCAGCATAGAAAGTGTGACTTCGTGCGCACGTTCAGGTGCTAAAGTAAACAACAAAGGGCGAGCCAATGAATATAACATACCAATCACAGTCTACTGATTTTCAAGTAACCATATTATAGGCATAGGCTCGTGAAAACACCATGCTTGGCATGGAGTTATTTTAAAGTCTGCTGACATTTCAACCATAGATTATGATTTATTGAACTGTTGCCGTTAATTTGATCTGATTATTGTTAGAAACCATGTCCATTTTTACAATGCTTAACCCCATTTGAGATAATTGCATAAGGAAATTGGCCAATACAGCATAGTTCCGATGTTCTGCAACCAGTTGCAGTTGTTCACCATTTTGCTGTGATGAAACAGCAACTCCCTGTTGTTGTGCCGCGCGCTGGATTTTGTCTGCCGCAGAAAGCTCAAGATCATTCGCAGGCTTCATCGTTGCAGCATTGCTTTGCATCCATACGGTTAAATCTTTTAACTCATTTAGACGCTTTTGCTGCTCGTTTGCCTTGCTATGCATTTGCCAAAGCGCAGTTCCAATCATCACGACAACCACAAAAATAGTAGTGAATATCACCATCACTCTTTCACGTGGTGATAATCTTTGTAAATATTGATCAATCAGTTCTACTTTCTGATCAACAAAGTTTTGTAATTGTGTAAGTGCTTTCATTATTTTACTTTTACCGTCCCGATAGCACCCACACTATCTGCTTGTACATTCCCCAATTCTGCTTGGAAACCTTGTTGATTTAATTGCTGCACCAATGTTTGTAAGTCATTGGCAGCATTTGCCTTTAACGCCATTGATAAAACCGCAGCATCAAAACTCACTTGTTGAGCAACAATTCTGTTTTGCATCAAAATTGGTCCAACCCGACTTAATAATGATAGTGCTTGCGCATCCCCTTGTTTGCTCATTCGCAACTGACTTTCAAATTGGCTTTTAATATTTTGCTCAGTCACACGACTATTTTCACCAAACCAAGATTTATACTGATCCACCGCTTGTAATGCAGTTTGATCAGCAACACGCTTTAATTTCGACCAACGCAATACATCATAACTTAACTGTACAACGATCACTGCCATAAAGACAATTGCAGCGGCTTTCCAGTAACCTGACCACTTTACATTTGAGTTTTTTGCCTTAGGGAATACATTAAAAGGATGTTGCTTAGCACGAATCGGTTGAACGAACTGATAGCTAAATTCGGTACGATGGTCACGATCCGAAACATTTGCCAAATGATCGAGTTGATCTGCATTTAAATTAGCAAATTGATAATGCGTTTCTAATGGCTGAAACTCTAAAAATAGCGCGAGATCATCCACAGAGTTGCCTATATATGCGCCTTCTCGAACCAACAAGTGCTCATACAAGTTAACCATCACCACTTGATCTATTTCAGGTTCTGGTAAAATCAAGAAATCTGGTAAGAATGCAACAATTTCAATAGGTAGCAAACTCAACGCATGTTGCCATGTTTCTACAGCCGATTGTGCTACCCCAAGAATACTCAATTGATCATTATGAAAGTGATGAACAACCTTCATCTGATCAATAGGTAAGGTCACGTATTCTTCTAATAAATATTTGACACCATCATAACCCAATTGCTTATAGTGCATCTTGGTCATCGTTTGTTGCAATATTTGTGCATTACGGCTAGGGAAATAGACAACCGCCTCTTTCCCATGGTACACCTGTAAGTCTTGAATTAATTGTTCAAGACTACTCGCCTGCACCCAATTTTCCCCAGTCGACCAATACCATGTTCCATTGGTTTCGGGCATCCATATATACAACATCGTTGTTTTATACTCTTATTTTATTGCGGACATAAAGATCTAGATCGTTGGAATAAAACGGTTCTTCTGTGTCGATAAACCGTTAGCTATCACTGCCTGATCATATATACGAGCTTCAGCCAATGCAAATGGTTGGAAATTTTCATGCGTCAATTGTTCAGCAATATGCGCCACAACGTTCATATGACAAACCACCGCAATCGACTCATATGGCAGTTTTGATAGCCATTCAATTGCATCTTTGGCATCATCATCTGGCTTAATTTTATCGCACATTAAAACAGGAATACCCTGAAAATGTGTTTGTATATGTGCCAAAGTCTCTTGAGCTCGTAATAATGGACTAACTACAAAAATTTCAGGGCGTATAACCTCTTTCAAAAAAAGCCCTGTTTGTTCAGCTTGTTGATGCCCACGTTGTGTTAAAGGGCGTTGCATATCGTTTCCATTCACTGCTGGAGACGCTTCACCGTGACGGACTAAAGTTAACTGCATAAAACTACCTTATTCTTTATATTGATATCTTAACTATGCAAGATGACAATTTAATAAATCGATCTGGCTATATATTAAATACTCGTCTTTGTAATGGCTAAACCATGTCATCATCATGCAAAAAATCTTTAAACTTCATGATGAGGTAAGACAAACTCGACATCACTCCGATGACCATTTTTCATTAAAGAAAGTGCGATTGTCATTGGCGGTGCGTTTTCAAAAATCACTTCATAGAGTGCATTGGTAATTGGCATATAAACATCTAGCTCTTCAGCTTTGGTACGCACTTGAACAATCGTATTAATACCTTCGGCTGTTTGACCTAATTCTTTGGTTGCTTGATCTAATGTTTTGCCTGATCCTAATGCATAACCAATTTGGTAATTACGGCTCAACGGACTGTTACAAGTCGCAAATAAATCGCCTACACCTGATAACCCCAAGAATGTAAGTGGATTTGCACCTTGTTTTACTGCAAAACGGCTCATTTCTGCCAAAGCACGAGTTAAGATCATACTTTTAGTATTTTCACCGATGTTGTAGGCAGCACCCATTCCCATCGCAACGGCATAAATATTCTTTAACGCACCACCTAGCTCAACACCATGCACATCATCACTACCAAAAACACGGAATAATGCACTATGTAAAGCATGTTGCACAGCATAGCGGACCAACTCTGACTCACTTGCAATCACGGTACCCGATGGCATACCTGCCATGATTTCTTTGGCTAAGTTTGGACCAGATAGAACACCATAAGGAACTTCGGGTAACTCTTCACGAATAATCTCGCTCATAAAGCTAAAAGTTTTTGCTTCAATCCCTTTCGTTAAAGACACAACGGCTTGTGCACTGATAAATGGTGCAATTTGCTTGAGTACATCTCGATAAGAATGACTTGGTATCGCAACCAAAATAATATCGCGATCACGTACAGCTAACTCTAAGTCAGCAACTGCGTGTAAAGCAGGCTCCAAAGTATAGTCTGGCAAATAACGCTTATTAATATGTGTTTGATTAATTTCTTCGGCTACTGCCGCATCACGTATCCAAATCATGGTATCGCAGCCATTTCGTGCTGCCAAGTTCGCCATAGCAGTACCAAAACTACCGCCACCGAGAACTGTAATTCTCAACGCTGTTTTTTGATCTACTGCAACAGGTTCAACCAAATCAGTAAATTTTAACTCTGCCATTTTCTATCCTGAAACTCATTATTCTTTAATCATTTAAGATATAACTAAGGGGTTTGCCATAATGTCACAAAAGCTTGGCTATCTATTTCTGCACGAGGTGGAATTGCTTTGGCCGCTGTTCCAACATAAATAATACCAGAGATCAGATCCTGTTCTTTTAAACCCAATTGCTGCTTAAGCCAATTTGACTCTACAACCGCTCCAGAACGCCACATCGTGGCAAAACCTTGAGCTTGAAGAGATAATAAAAAATTCTGTACCGCAGCACCCGTACTTAAAATTTGTTCGAAGTGAGGAACTTTAGGATGGTCTTGCAGTGTTGTGAGTGCTAAAACCAACATAGGCGCACGAAAGGGATGATGTTTAACACGCTCCAAATGTGCAGGCTCAGTTTCGCCTAAGTCTGCTAAAGCATTTGCTAAAAACTCACCAAAAGCAGCACGTTGATCAGTACCCACAATGACAAAACGTGTTGGTTTCAAACGATGATGATCAGGCGCAGTTAAAGCAGCCTGAACTGCTTTTTCGATTTGTTGAGTATCTGGTGCGGGTTCAATTAATTGCCCAATAGATTGACGTTGATGAATATTTTGATGAATTGTCTCTATTTTGGAGTCTGCCATTAATATAAATCTAACTAGCACAAGGATTTCGCTAGATTAGCATAATCTTATTCTTTTTCACTATGGGTAATTTTGGCTTGATGTATATTCATGGTTTACAATACCCTATCAATTACTTTTCTTACTAAGTTTCACAACAAACTGTACATAAGCTGCCAAAGAAATTGAAAATTCTATGCTCAAATAATCAAATAACTTTTTGACTAGAGAAAAGCAATGAAAAAAACTTTAATTTTTAGCTTACTAGGTAGTGTTGCACTTGGACTTACGGCATGTGCATCTTCCCCTACCCACACCTTAGCCATTCAGAAAGAAAATAATCATTATGAAGTAACGGGTATAGGCAAAACCAGCTTAATTGCTAAAAACAATGCTGTCAGTGCTGCTCAAAAAACCTGTACACGAAACACATCACCAGTCTTAGTTGACGAGAAAGTTGCCTATCAAGGTGTACTTAAAGGTGTTGTGGATGAAGAGACTGGAAAACTGGTTGAAGCTGCAGCTGGTGTGATTGGCACCATTACAGGACGAAACGCATCTTTAGCTAAAGATGATGACTATCAAACCACGCTGACATTTTACTGTAAAGCCAATTCGTAAACGAAAAAAAGCCGATGTTTGAAACATCGGCTTTTTTATTATCTGAATCCTATTGAGCTTCACTTGCTGCTACTTCAGCATCCTCAACATCAGTATTCTTTTCATCTAAAATCGGTTTATCAATTGCATCAATAGCTGCCTGTTGTTCTGGCGATGTTTGAACTGATTCAACCTCTGCTGCTTGTTCAGCATTTTTTGCTTCTTCTTTTTTTGCACACGCTGTTAACATAACAGTTGGTGCTACCATTAAAGCAATAAGTGTTAACTTCAAATTCATTACAGCTTCCCATCATAACTGGTTAGTTTGATGACAATCATATTGCAACAATATGACATTTTTATGACTAAGACGAAATTTAATCAAAAAAAGAGCCGACTTTCATCGACTCAATTTTAGAATATATAACTAAATCAATTATTAATATTGATTTAACTAGTTAGCTTATGCACGCTCAAGCAAAACAGCAACGGCTGGTAGAGTTTTGCCTTCAACAAACTCCAAGAATGCACCACCACCCGTTGAGATATAGCCAATTTGATCAGCAACTTGATACTTATCAATCGCCGCTAATGTGTCACCACCGCCAGCGATAGAAAAACCAGCTGACTCAGCAATTGCTAAAGAAAGTGTCTTTGTCCCTTCACCAAACTGATCAACCTCAAACACACCGACAGGACCATTCCATAGAATCGTTTTAGATGACTTCAAGATTTCAGCAAATGATTTTGCAGTCTCAGGGCCAACATCTAGAATCATATCTGTATCAGCGACATCTTCAACTTTTTTCACAACTGCTTGTGCATTTGCCAAAGAACCTAAGAAATCTTCGAAATTGATTTGGCTTGCATCTGCAACCACAACATCAGTTGGTAAAGGTACGCTTACTTTGGCAGCGATTTGTTTTGCAGTCTCAACCAAATCCGCTTCGTACAATGATTTACCGACATTGAAACCAGCAGCAGCCAAGAAGGTGTTTGCAATACCACCACCCACAATCAACTGATCACAGATTGTAGAGAGTGAATTAAGTACATCTAGCTTAGTTGAAACTTTAGAACCAGCAACAATTGCAACCATTGGTTTTTCAGGTGTTTGCATCGCTCGACCAAGTGCATCTAACTCAGCAGCCAATAATGGACCCGCTGCAGCGATTGAAGCAAATCGTGCTGCACCTTCAGTTGATGCTTCGGCACGGTGTGCAGTTCCAAATGCATCCATCACAAATACATCACAAAGTGCAGCATATTTTTTAGCAAGCTCTTCGTTATTTTTCTTTTCACCATGATTGAAACGAACGTTTTCAAGTAAAACCACTTGCCCCGCTTCAACCTCTACACCCTCTAGGTAATCTGTAAATAGTTTTACTTCTTGCCCCAATGCTTTGGTTAAATAAGCTGCTACAGGCGCAAGCGATTGTTCTGGTTTTGGCTCACCTTCTACAGGACGACCAAGATGAGAAAACACCATCACAGCCGCGCCTTTCTCTAAAGCCGCTTTGATAGTAGGCAATGCAGCACGTAAACGTGCATCACTCGTAATTTCCCCATTTTTTACAGGAACGTTTAAGTCTTCACGAATAAGAACACGTTTACCTGCTAAATCAAGGTCAGTCATGCGCTGAAAATTCATGGATGGCTCTCTAGTTGATTTAAAAAACGGCACAATTTTAAATGATTATCAAAAATAAAGGTGAGTTTTTTTACAGAAAAGCTGCCGAAAGCGTCACTTTTGATTATGATAATGAGTACCACTGAATTTTTATAGAATTATGTCTATTCATCCAGATCCAAAAATCAATCGTTTGAACGTTCTCGGCGAGCCATTAGCAAGTTGTTGCTTTGACCCGATTACTGGTTATTTTCGCAATGGTTTTTGCCATACAGCGGTCAGTGATCTAGGCCAACACACCATGTGTGTGCAAATGACCTCAGATTTCTTAAATTTTTCTCAAAAAATGGGCAATGATTTGATTACACCTTTGCCTGAAATCGAATTCCCAGGTTTAAAACCAGGTGACTTTTGGTGCATTTGTGTGACGCGTTGGGTAGAAGCTTATCAAGCTGGTCACGCTCCGCCTGTGAAATTAAATGCTTGTCACAATGCTGTCTTGCACTACGTGCCTCTCAATGTGCTTGCGGAATATGCTGTCTAATGAATAGCTTGGAACTCATCTTGGCATCGAGTAGCCAAACCCGCAAAGAACTTATGGACCGTTTGCGATTGAACTATCATTGTATTTCACCCGATATTGATGAGTCAGCAAACGGTGAATTACATGCCGATGATCTGGCAAAACGTTTAGCTTATGAAAAAGCCCGTGTGATTGCAGAACAACATCCAAACGCAATTGTGATTGGTTCAGATCAAATCGCATGGCGAGAACATGCGCCTTATGATTTTATCGGGAAGCCACTCACTGTTGAAAATGCAATTCAACAGTTACAAGCCAACTCGGGTAACACCGTTTTTTTCAGCACTGGACTCAGTGTTCAACATATCCAATCTGGTTTTGAAACGACGCTAGTTCAACATTACCAAGTCAAATTTCGTCATCTGACACTCGGTGAAATTGAACGCTATATTGAAATTGATCAACCCTTGCATTGTGCAGGCAGTTTTAAGTGTGAAAGCTTGGGCATTAGCTTATTTGAAAAAATGCTTGGTGATGATCAAACCACGTTAATGGGTCTACCCATGATTCAGCTTTGTAAGATCTTACGTGAATTTGGGATAAATGCTCCCTAAACAGTCGCGAGTCGTTGCATTAGCCAGTTTTGAAAAGCAATTACACTCGGATGATTGAGATTTCGCTTAGGAATAACACTGTAATAACAAAGATTATCCATGCTCTCAATTTGAAAAGATTGACTCTCTAGCAACCAACCTTGAGTAACAGTTTGCTGGACTAAAATCTTACTCACATAGGCAACTCCTTGCCCTGCAAGTGCGGCTTGAATCACTTGATTCTCATCTTCAAAATACTCAAATGTAGAACAACCCTGACCAAATTGCTGTAATAAAGCTTCAGGCTGGTGATATCTTAACAGATCCTTATTTTTCCATTTAGTGATGAGCAACTTCATAGTCGAGGTTGCTGCGTCTTTATCACGCCAATATTGTTGTGTCGCAAATAAACCAAATTGGTCATTTATAATCTTGCTCACCTGAATATGTTTTTTATCAACAAAGCCATAACGAATCGCCATATCAAATTTTAGATCATGATCAATATCCATTAAGCGATCATCTGCTTTGACCTGCACTTCAATATCTGGATATTGTGTTTTAAAAACATGTAATTGAGGAACTAACCACATTGCCGCAAAAGCATTTGTGGTGCTGATGGTAATATGCTTGGAATATGTTGTGAGTTCTAATAGTGTTTGTTTCAATTCTGAGATTAATCGAATACTCACTTCAGCGAGCTTTTTACCCTCATCCGTCAAAGTTACGATCCTGAATCCTCGAATAAATAGCTTAATTCCTAACTCTTTTTCTAATTCACTAATCTGATGTGAAATCGCAGTGGGTGAAACATTTAATTCATGCGCTGCAGCTTTAAAACTACCTAACCGTGCAGTTGCCTCAAACACTTTTATACTATTTAGTGATGGTAATCGCTTCAACATCCTGTACTTCTTTAAAGATGAGAAAAACTCATCTTACACACAAATAATGTCATTTGTCAGCAGATTGCAAAATCCTCTACCTTGAAGATCTAGTAATCAAATCGAGTACAATTAAAATGACTAACTTATTACATATTGATGCCAGTGTCCGCTCATTCCTTGGCGAAGGTGAGAAACATAGTTCAATTTCTAAAATGTTAGGACATCTCTTTATCACTGATTGGAAAAAGCAACACCCTCATGATCCAATCACATATCGAGATCTAGCGGAAGATACACCAAATTTTATTTCCCAAGACTGGCTGGGAGCAGTATTTACCCCTGAAGAAAAAAGAACTCAAGTTCATAAAATGATACTAAGTGAATCTGATCAATATATCAATGAAGTCGCAATCGCAGATATCATCTTAATTACGACGCCCATGTATAATTATGGGATGCCTGCTGCCCTAAAAGCATGGTTTGATCAAATTATAAGAATCAATAAAACCTTTACTTTTGACTTAGCTAGAGGTGACTTTCCTTTGGCACCCATGTTTTCAAATAAAACCTTAATTTTACTCAATTCATGTGGAGAGTTTGGTTTTGGTGAAGGTGAACTTAGAGAACACATGAATCATCTGGGTACACACATCAAAGTGCTTAGTCATTACTTAGGTGTAAACCAATTCTTTGAGATTCGATCTGAATATCAGGAGTTCGGTGATCAGAGACATCTTGACTCCCTTAGTGCTGCAAAACATCAAGTTAGACAACTCGTTGTAGAGTTATCTCAGAATCAATCCAAAGCAAAACTAACTGCTTAAAGCTGATTAACATTTCAGCCAATTGTATGAACAGTGATGCCCCCTCACTCAAATATCTTCTTGAATGAGGGGAACCAACTTATTCTTCCACCGTAATCACTTTCTTCGGCAAAGCAAACCAAATGAATACAGTCAACACCAAAAAGAAGGTCGCTGCCACTTCTAATACAGCACGATGCGATTGACTAAAAGCATGTTGCGCCGCAGAAATCACTTGATCAGCAACGATTGGCGATACCTGTTTAGCTGCTTGCACAGCCTCACCAATCGAAGCACTAACTTGAGCCATCAATGATTGAGGAAGTTCGCTTGGTATTATGATTGCTTGCGCATAGAACCAAGAGAGCAATAACCCAAAGAAAGCAATACCGAAACCAGCACCAAGTTCATAGGCCATTCCTTCAATCGCACCAGCAGCACTCGCCTTGGTTGGTGGCACTGATGACATGATTGCAGAGGTAGACGCAAGCAAAGCAATCTCAACGCTCAATCCCAATGCTCCCATCCATGCCCAAGCTTGCAATTTTGCTTGCATAAAGTCTGTATTGGCTAATCCCCACAAACTGATAGCACTCATCAACATTCCAAGACTTGCTATTAAGCGTAGACCAAAGCGATTGACCAAAATACTAGCAATAGGTCCGCCTAAACTAAATGCCAACATGAAGGGTAAAATAAACATCCCTGCTGCCAATGGCGATAGCTCATAAACAAACTGCAACTCCTGAGAAATCAGTAATTCAAAACCAACCAAAGCCATCATTGAGACGACTGCCATCACCATACCTGTGGCAATCACAGGATGCTTAAATAATTGAATATCAATCATTGGTGATGTAGCCGTTAATTGTGTACGGATAAAACCTATTAATAAGCCAAAGCCCACAATAAACATCACAACCACACTCATACTGAAAGCATGCATTGCTGTTTTTACTGCATAAATGATGCACAAAATAGCAACCACCAGCACCAAGGCTTGTATTAAGTTTAAGCTTTGTTTAGGTTGTCCTTGCTGTTTTGGAATCACCCAGTAGGCCATGATCAATACCAATATAACGATTGGAATATTGATTAGAAATACGGCCCCCCAATGAAAATGCTCTAGTAAAAACCCACCAAATAAGGGACCGAAGGCTGCACCACCGCCCCCAACCGTCGTCCAAATACCTAGTGCAATATTGCGCTGTTTTTCATCCAAAAAGGTATTACGTACAGCTGAGAGCATCGCTGGTAAAATCATGGCCGCGCCCACAGCTAAAAGTGCTCTAGATGTGATCAACATCCAAGCTGTTGATGAAAATGCAGCCATCAATGATGCTAAACCAAAAAGAGCTGCACCGATCATCATTAAGCGTTTAAACCCAATGCGATCTCCTAACGCGCCCATCGGTAAAATGAGCCCAGCCATGACTAAAGAATAAATATCAATAATCCACAACAGCTCATTATTCGATAGTGACAACGCATCAATGAGTGTTGGCGCAGCAACGTGTAGGACTGTTGCATCTATAACAACGGGAAGATAGATCAATGCGATGATTGCAAGAATTAACCACTTGCGTGACATAAAATGCCTCTAAATTTGGACAGATGTTCAATTTCAGCTATTATAATCAAAATTGAACACTTGTCCAATTTTAAAATTTAAGTTAGTTTGTTGCAGCTTCCGCTACAATTTCATCGGATTTTTAGAAATGGCCTATTTAAATCGAGAACAACGTCGTGAAATGATTCTTCAAGCTGCAATGCAAGTTGCCTTGAACGAAGGATTCTCGGCAATGACTGTGCGTCGTATTGCAACCGAAGCTCAAACGTCAACAGGACAAGTGCATCATCACTTTGCTTCTAGTTCTCATTTAAAAGCCGAAGCATTTATTAAACTGATGCAACAATTAGATGAAATCGAAAATCAAGTAACGACCAACAGCTATTTACAGCGTCTATCCTTGTTTTTAGGTTGTGAAAATATTGAGCAAATTCAACCCTATCTGCGCCTATGGAATGAAGCTGAAGTTCTCATTGAGCAAGACCAAGAAATCAAGAATGCATACAACATCGCGATGCAAGATTGGCATCAATCCATAGTTGCTATGATTGATGAAGGAAAAGATAAGGGAGAGTTTAAATTCGATTCAAAGAGTCGAGACATTGCTTGGCGATTGATCGCATTTGTATGTGGTCTAGAAGGGATTTATAAACTCGGCCTCAATGGTTTAAATGAAGCCGATTTTAAACGCCATGTAGAAGCGATTATTCAGGCGGAGCTATATACTTAAATTAATGATCGTGGGCATGTAGCTCGTGATCCTCAACACCCTCATCCATACCTTGAACAATTCCACGACCATTTTTGATTTCAGCAGTATAATTTCCCTTATCTGTATAAATCTGCATGATCGTGTACTGATCTTTTTGGCTTTGGGTTATGGTAAAGAAATTTAGCTCAGGATTTCCTTGCTGAAATCGACCATGCCACCGCAAAATATCATCATCAATCTTTTCAATTTCAACTATTTCCCCACTACGATTCAAACCATATTCAAGCATTTGAAATCGGACTTCATCACCGATTTTTTTGGTTTCAATGATATTTTGATCATAGCGAATCGCCATACCTTTGCCACTTTTTGCCAACGGTAAAAGAGTATTCGCCTCTAAGTCACCAGCCTGAATTTCATGAAATAAAACCGTTTCTTTCGCAGCTTTCTCTAACTCTGTCTTTGATAGTGTTAAATTGTGACGCGGATAAATTGAATCGGTTCGGTTAAAGGATTCCTGCTCTTTCGTTACAGCATTGTCTTGAACTAATGCTTTAACATTATTGGGTTTCAGGAAAATTAATAAAGTAGCAATCACGATGAACGTGACTGCTAGCAAAAGTAAAATTTTAGAGTGCTTCATATGATTGAAATCACTTAATTATATTGAGAAATACGAACAGCGTTGGCATTAATGACACTTACTGCATCTTTTTTACCTTCCTCGCCTAAACGTACTCCGTACTTAGGATTATAGAGATAAGGGCTTGAATAAAAGTTTAAATTATTTCCACCTAAAGCTGTGCTACCAAGCGGATGTGTAAAGCCCGAACCAATCTGACTTGAATCACCATGATATAGACCTAAATTATGGCCAATTTCATGACGCATTGCAGCTACTGAACAACCTGAAATGTCGTTTGTACCAATCATATTGTAGGCACTTGCATTTACATAAGCCCAACCACAACCACCATTCCCTGGCTCATTCCCTTGATAATAAACGCCATCTGCCAATACACGTTTACGTTCAGTTTGTACGGTTGTATCAGAACGACCAATGCTCAGAACAGCAGTTAATGTATCCCCTGGAATTTTATAGGTAATATAGCCAGTTTTGCGCAAATAGAACTTTGCAGATGAGTTTTCAGCCGTAACATTTGTTAAGCTTAATCCTTCAATCATACGAAGTTTTGCAGCACTTTCTCCCAAGATCGTTGAAACCTCTGGACTATTTACAAACAACATATCAATTGTATGGCTATCAGCAGCCCATCCTTGCTGCGTATAAACAAATCGGCGTGTTTCACCATTTTGCAGAACAGTTGAAAGCCCGTTAGATGCCAAAATGAAGCTGTTTGAATCTGCAGTTGAGGCCAAAATTACTTTATCTCCAATCTGAGCACTCGCAGGTAGATTGATTGATTGTCTCCAATTACTATTCGACACTTTCACCTTTAAAGTTGGTTCAGTCATGTTCGGTAGGACAGATGCAATGTTTGAGGTACTTTCAATATTCTTTATCGGCGCAGACATTAGCACCCAATGCCCTTTATCACTTACATACATGAACTCATATTGATCTCCTGTTTTGAGCATCAAAGAAGCACTGCTATTAATGTTGGTGTTATTGATTTTGGCTGTCCAAGTTGCGGTGGACTTTACTATGATTCGATCTCGGTCATTCGCAGTGGATGGTAAAGTAAAATTAGCGACCCAGTTTGCATTGGCAAAATTTACTTCCGTTACCGGTGCCGAGACTGCATTCAAATTTGTTCCAATATCTTTTACATTGAGTTTAATCGGTTTAATGAATTCTGGTACCCACTTTTGTAATGCTGAATTGTACTTAAACCAATACTCACTACCATTCTGCAAATTAAAACTACTTGGAAACAGTAAATTATTCGTCGCAATCATTGATGGATATGTGGCCGTTGAAGTAACTTGAACTAATGTTCCATCATTAACATTAGTTGGTAACGCGATTGTTTGTGCCCATTTACCATCAGCTAATGAAATATGTTGTAACTTAGCACTAGTAAGTGTGATTTCTTCAAATGGCATACCATTGGTTGGGCTCACAGCACTCAATTGCGCCACCCATTTTTTTTGATTGCCATCATAAGTAAACTGAAACACATCACCACTTTGAATTTCGAGTACTTCAATCGGTAGATTTGTATTGGAAGTATCTAGATAGCTCTTCCAACCTGCACTCGATTGAATCGTAATTTTATCTTGGTGATTGGCTGTATTTGGCAAATAAATATTTTTGACCCAATTACCGTTTGCCAAAACAAACTTTAAATCTGCGTAACCACTTGGAATACTTCCACTATTGTTAAGTTGATTTGGAGATAATGTGGTTGAAGCATACACTGCTGAAGCTGCAATTAGACTTGCAAAACAAATCGCTTTAATTCCAAATTTCATTTTCACCTTTCCTTTTAAGTATATTTTTTGCACAACAAACACTACCAAACCAAATCAGACTTATCAATTGTTTTAAAATTTTTCCGATTAAATATCATATATTTATTTTTATCACAATTTAACAAAAAGCTATTAAACAAATCAAAAAAATACGTAATAAGTAGGAGTGGCTTTATAAATTTGAGTTTAAACCATATCACATCAAAGTTTAAAATATGATCGAGAACCAAGACTCAAAGATCATTAAAACTCATTAACAGTTCTAAATAATATAACTAAATACCCAACTCTATTCTGGAAAAAAATGTTCTTAGATATTACATAAAAAAAGATGGTTTAGAACCATCCTTTTCTTCCCTTTAAGACTTGATCTGCACATCTTAAAGCTTCTTGGCTCAAACCCCATAAGCGGTAATCACCTGTTGCGGAGGTAATATTAAAATTATGTGTGTAAGCAAAACTGAGCTCTCGATCGGAATCGCACCATGCACCAGAACCATTAAAGCCAACATGACCAAAACCGTGTGGTGCACGTTTTCCCATAGTAAGAATTCGGTGATAACCCAAACGCCAATGCATTGGGATTGGCATAACACGATCTCGTCCTTTCGATTGTACAGTCCCTAACTGCTTGAAAATTTCAGGCTTGATCAACTGTTCACCATTCCACAGACCTTTATTAGCAAGCATAGCGTAAACTCTAGCTAAGCTATCGGCAGTGAATACACCATTTGCAGCAGGAATAACGGCCTGCAAACCAGCATCACTAAAAAAGCTGAAATTACCCATTCCTTTTGGAATCATTGCATCTTTGAAATCTTGTGGACTTTGTCCTGATAACTCTAACAGTTTTTCTGATAATGACGGTTTTCGTGTTTGAGTACTTTTTCTATTTTCAGATTTCGAAGCAACAGAAGTTTTAGGTTTGGATATTAAACGAGCTACACGATCCAATTCAGAACTTGGAACACCAAAATACGCTCCATTTAATCCAAGTGGTTGCACCAAATAACGTTGCATTAGCCAGCTCAATGGTTGCTTGGCTGCCTTTTCAATCACACCACCAAGAATCCAACCATAGGTCAATGGTTGATAAGCAAAGCCTTTCCCAGCGGCAAAGCGCGGTGTAGCTTTGGCTATTACATCCAGCATATGCGACCAATCGAGCATTTCTGTTGCTGTCTCGATGAGATTTCGAATATCAAATAAACCTGTCTGGTGAGATAGGACATGTCTTAAAGTAATATATTGCTTTCCATTTTGAGCAAATTCCGGCCAATATTTTGCAATCGGCTCATCATAATCAAGCAAACCTTCACTCACTAAAATATGAGCAAGTGTAGCTAAAATTCCTTTGCCAGTTGAATAACACATAGCCAAAGTATCAGACTGCCAATCTTCTTCTTGTGATTTTTTACCTGTAAATATATCGACAACTTTTTGACCTTGAAAATAGACAACTAAAGCTGCTCCACCCTGATGGCTTCTTGCATATTGAAATCGGCTAAATTGAGTTGCTAAATCTAGGAATCGTTCATCAACAGTGCCATGATAGTTTTGAGTATTGGCCAAAAGGAATTCTTTAATCAAAGTACGCATCCTTATAATCATTTTATTGTAAGACAATCTCTCCTGCGAACACAAGAGATGTAAATCTAAGGAATTAATTAAAGCTTAAATTGCTTTTACTGTTCCAGCGACATGTGGCTTTTTAGATTTCAAATTACGTATCAAAAATTCAGTTTGCTTCGCTTCATTCGCTGTTAAAAACTCAACTGTTGATGGTAAATACATTGGTAATTTAAACCACACATCCGCTTCATAAGCTGATGGCAATTCAATACTAGCTAATGCTTTTGCCTTACTCCACATACCATGCGCAATTGCTTGTTTAAAACCGAATGCTTTCGCAGTCACAGCATGAATATGAATCAGGTTAAAATCACCTGAAATTACGGCATAACGGCGACCTGTATTTTCAGAAATATTCCATTCAGCTTGTGGCTGATAAGCTGGCTCTTTGGTTTCTTTCACTTTCTCAGCAGCTTTTTTCTCAGTTTTTTGGCGAGATAAGTAAGTGGTTAGACTTTCCATCACCACTTCACCACCTACTTTTGCAGTTGTGATGAAATCAAACTGCAAGCCTTTATCATGTGGTTGCAACTCACCAAATTTACATGACAATGTAATTTGTTCATCTACACCAATTTTGCGTGTTTGTTTGATCTGGTTACGAATATGCACCAAACCTAAAATCGCAAATGGGAACGCTTCACTCGTCATCATGTGCATTTGCAAGCTTTGAGATAATACTGCCAAGTAAATTGCAGGTACGAATCCATCATTTTTAAAACCACAAATTTCGTTGTAGGTTTCTAAATGTTTTGTATCAATCTTGAGTGTATCAACCACATATTCAACTTGTGGCAAAACTTTTTCACCTTTCGGCTTTTTGAAAATTAAACCTTGGATAACTTTTGGATAAGCTAAATAAGGTTTTGGTAATTGACTAAAATGACGTGTATTCATAATAAACCTTTCTATATTTTTATAAAAAAGGGATGCGCTAGCACCCCTCTTCAAAACCTTAATGCTTAAGCACCTAACAAGCTTTGACCACAAACGCGTACAACGTTACCAGTCACACCTGTTGAACCGGTTGATGCATACCAAGCGATCGCTTCAGCGACATCTACAGGCAAACCGCCTTGATTCATTGAGTTCATACGACGACCTGCTTCACGAATCGCAAAAGGAATCGCAGCAGTCATTTGAGTTTCAATAAAACCTGGTGCAACAGCATTGATGGTAATGCCATTCTTTAATGTAGGCGCAGTGAACTTCACCAAACCAATTACACCCGCTTTGGAAACAGCATAGTTGGTTTGACCTAAGTTACCAGCGATACCACTGATAGATGATACACAAACGATACGACCATTTGCATTTAAACCATCATTAGAAAGTAAGTAATCGTTAACGCGCTCAATTGCTGATAAGTTAATGTTGATTACAAGATCCCAAAGCTCAGGCTTCATATTTGCCAAAGTTTTGTCACGAGTAATACCAGCGTTGTGAACAATCACGTCCAAACCACCCTGCTTGGCAGCAGCAGTTTTAATTTTTTCACCCGCATCCGCAGCAGTGATGTCAATTGCCAATACTGAACCACCAATTGAACCAGCAACACGCTCTAAATCAGCTTGTTGTTGTGGAACATCTAAGCAAATTACATGCGCGCCATCACGAGCAAGCACTTGTGCAATTGCCTCACCGATACCACGGCTTGCACCTGTAACTAGCGCAGTTTTACCTGCCAATGGTTTTGCCCAGTCAATATCTACAACATCTGCTTTTGAAACACGAATCACTTGACCCGATACGTAAGCTGAACGTGGGGAAATTAGGAAACGTAACGTAGATTCTAGATTCGCTTCAGCACCTTGATCAACATATACAACTTGAGCAGTAATACCTTTTTTAAATTCTTTACCAACAGATTTGACAAAACCTTCAAGTGCGCGTTGTGCAATTGCTTGTTTTACTGTTTTAGCCGTTTCAGGTGTAGTACCAACAACGATAACTCGACCCGAACTTGAAATTTGACGAGCGATTGGATTAAAGAAATCATACAACGCTTTAAGCTGTTCAGAATCCTGAATACCAGAAGCATCGAATACAACTGCTTTAAATTTTGACTCTTTGTCATCTGCATTTAATGGACGAAGATTCAAACCTACTTTTGCAGCTGTTTGTTGTAATTCAACATTGTTTCCTACGTAGCTATCCGCATGAATATTACTAAGAACCTGAGCAATCGCAGCAGAATTTGTACTTGAAGGTGCTGCGCCAAGCAATACTGCACCATTCACAACAGGTTGAGCATTTTCAAAACGATCTAGAACTACAGGTGATGGTAAGCCTAGATTTTTTACAACAAATTTACCCAAAGGTGATTGTGTAAATGCTTGGTATTGATCGGTCATGGTTATTATCTCTCATACAAATGAATTTTTTACAAACAAGTGATTTTTGTTTGGTATATAACATAAAATTAATGTTTGATTGACTCATAGCAAATCATACTTGAGTTCATGTCTAGATGTCTTGACCTGAATGTGGTCTAAAGCGTCATTCTAGTCAATACAGCAATATTTGAAATATGCTATGGTTATATTAAGAATATCCCTATTATGCTTGGAAAAGCCTTATGAGCAAAACAACTCAAGAAAATCCAGCAGTCGAGAATTCTGCTGAAGAGAATGTGTCAAATACATCAAAAGCAACTTCGACTAGAAGTAAAAGTACGAGCACAACTCCTAAAGCAGCAAGTACGGCAACTAAAACGACTCGCACTCGTTCAACTAGTAGCCGTAGCACCAAAAGCACTGCTTCTTCTGCAACCACAAAAGCAGCTACAGCTAAAACAACCAAACCTTCTGTTCAACAGGATAAAACCATGAGCAAAAACACCGTTCGTCGTGTAGCCATTATCGGCGGTAACCGTATTCCTTTCGCTCGCTCTAACGGCGCATATTTCACAGCTTCGAACATCGACATGTTTACTGCTGCGTTAAACGGTTTGGTTGAGCGTTTCAACCTACAAGGTCAGCGCTTAGGTGAAGTTGTTGCTGGTGCAGTATTAAAACACAGCCGTGACTTCAACATGACTCGTGAGTGTGTTTTAAACACTCAACTTGCTCCTGAAACTCCAGCTTGTGATCTTCAACAAGCTTGTGGTACTGGTTTGCAAGCAGCATTCCAAGTCGCAAACAAAATTGCTTTAGGTCAAATCGAAGTGGGTATCGCTGGTGGTGTTGATACAACATCTGATGCTCCAATCGCTTTCGGTGATGGTTTACGTAAAGCTTTGCTTGAACTTAACATCGCTAAAACTGGTAAAGATCGTTTAAAAGCTTTATCTAAAATCAACATTAAAGATCTTATGGATGCGCCTAAAAATGGTGAGCCACGTACTGGTTTGTCTATGGGTGATCACCAAGCAATTACTGCTCTTGAGTGGGGTATTGCACGTGAAGATCAAGACGCTTTAGCTGCTTCTTCTCACCAAAAAATGGCGAAAGCATACGAAGAAGGTTTCTTCGATGACCTAATTACACCATTCCTAGGTTTAAGCCGTGACAACAACTTACGTGCTGACTCTACAGCTGAGAAATTAGCTAAATTAAAACCTGTATTTGGTAAAGGCGAAGCTGCAACGATGACAGCGGGTAACTCTACTCCACTTACTGATGGTGCATCATGTGTACTTTTAGCCTCTGAAGAATGGGCTAAAGCAAATGGTCACGAAGTTCTTGCTTACCTAACTTTCTCTGAAACAGCTGCAGTTGATTTCGTTGGTAAGAAAGAAGGCTTATTGATGGCGCCTGCTTATGCAGTTCCGCGTATGCTTGAGCGTGCTGGTCTTAAACTTCAAGATTTCGACTACTATGAAATCCACGAAGCATTTGCATCACAAGTTCTTTCTACTTTGAAAGCATGGGAAGATGAAAAATTCTGTAAAGAGCGTTTAGGTTTAGATGCACCTTTAGGTTCGATTGATCGTAGCAAGTTAAACGTTAAAGGTTCTTCTTTAGCTGCTGGTCATCCATTCGCTGCTACTGGTGGTCGTATCATCGCAACTGCTGCGAAGATCTTAAACCAAAAAGGTTCAGGTCGTATCTTAGTTTCGATCTGTGCTGCTGGTGGTCAAGGTGTAACGGCTATTATTGAAAAATAACTGCTAGCCTGACACAAAAAGGGATTAAATCTTTGGATTTAATCCCTTTTTTATTATAATTATGATTAAATAAACCAATATCTATAAAAATATAGCACATGCAGTCATTTCTATTTGATCAACTCTTTTACATTGGTACTTGGCATCCAATATTCTTGATCATGCTATTTGCTTTTGGATTCTATCTAGCAGAGCTATCATTTAAAAAGGCTCTAGTTATACGCCCTATTCATCACTTTAAAACTGGAAAAAGATTATTCAATAGTTCTTTTGGTGCTTCGCTATCTTTTTTAATAACTTATGCTCTTAATTTCAATTTTATTTTCTACCTAACGTTTTGTATTTTTGTTCCTTATATCTTAGTAAGTAAAACGTATCATCAAGCACAAAATGGATATTAAAACATGTGGTTATTCATCATAAATATCTTCCTATTTTTGGGGCTATGTTTTGTTCTACGTAAGCGTCCGCTGAATCCCATACCTATTTTTTAATTCGATTTAGGTTTCCAGCAGTGCGGCAGCAATTCTTCAATTTGGGTCACTTTGTGTGTCGGTAACCTTTTCAGCACATCACTTAAATAGGCATACGGATCCAAGCCATTCAGCTTTGCTGACTGGATTAAAGTCATGATGTTTGCCGCTCGCTGACCACTGCGCAGCGAACCTGCAAACAGCCAGTTCTTGCGTCCCAACGCCCAGGGACGCATCTGATTCTCTACCCAATTGTTGCATATCGGTAGATTGCCATCATCCAGATAGCGGCTTAAGGCTGGCCAACGCTTCAGAGTGTAATTGATAGCCTTGGCGGTGGGAGAACTCGATGGCACTGTCAGATGATGTTGGTTGAGCCATTCATATAGTTGTTGCATCACTGGTTGACTATGCTGTTGTCGGTATTCGCGGCGGTCTTCCGCTGTACCATCGGTCTTTTTCCTGAGTTCTGCTTCTATCGCATACAGTTTCTGAATCAGCACTAAGGCCTGTTCAGCAACCTGACTTTTCCCAGTTACATGCAGTTCATGGAATTTACGACGTGCATGGGCCATGCACCCCACCTCAATCACCTGGCCTGATTTAAAACGTGCTTTATAACCACTGTAATCATCACAGACTAGATAGCCCTGCCAGCCTTTCAAGAACTCTTCAGCATGCTGGCCTGAACGACTATCCTGAAAGTCATAGATCACCGCCTGAACTGGATTATACTGTGTGGTGGCATAGGCCCAGACATAACCTTTCTTCGGTTTTTTATTATTCTCACCCATCCGCATGATGGTGACCGGTGTTTCATCTGCATGCAGCACCCGCTGTTGCAGCACCACCTCTTTTAAGGCATTGGCCAGAGGTTCCAGTTCTACACCGCAGCGACCTATCCAGTCAGATAAAGTTGATCTAGACAGTTCGATGCCAGCCCGCTGATAGATCAGGCGCTGACGGTACAGCGGCAAATGATCGGCATACTTCGATACCAGCACATGGCTGAGCAATTCAGGTGAAGCAATGCCTTTATCAATCACATAGGCGGGCATCGCTTGCTGAGTTAGAGTGTCACACTGATCACAGACCCATTTACCACGCACATGCTGTTCCTTATAGAACTGTGCCGGTCTGAAATGCAGTTTTTCACTGACATCTTCGCCGATACGACGGAGTTGGCAGCCACAAGCACATTGGGTTGATGCAGGTTCATGCTCAATACGGATGGTGTGTAGATGATCTGGCAGTGGTCGACGTTTAGGTTTATTGGTTTTGGCTTTCTGTGTCGCTGCATTGGTTTTATCTGCATTTAGCCGTTCCAGTTCTAGATCAACCGCGGCAATATCTTCTTCAACCGCTTCATCCCACAGATGGATTTGTTTTGCCGTTAAGTGTTCATTCTTTTGGGCGAATTTGTGCTTTTTAAACAGCGCCAGTTCATGCTCGTATTTTTGATTGAGAATAGAAAGATGTTGAACTTTGGCATCCAATTGTTGGTTTGATTGTGCTAGAGACTGATGCTGCAGCGCCAACTGCCTGGTGAATTCCAGCAGTTGTTCATGGGTCAGTTGGCTTAAGTCAGGCAGCGTATTCATGACCGCAGTATGCCTGAGGTCATGAGAAGAATGAAATAGAACGTTTGGAGAATAGCAGAATGGTCGAGCCTGGTTTAAAGCATCGTCACCACCTGCTGTCGTCCAATGCGCTGCCAGGGCAAACCTTGGATCAGTGCCTGTAACTGTTCCGGGCTGAGGGCCACGGTTTCACCTTGGTGAACTTGAGCCCAGTGAAATTTGCCCTGTTCCAGCCGCCGGGCACACAGCCAGATGCCCAATCCATCATGTACCAGCACTTTCATGCGATGGCCACGTTTATTACAGAACAGGTAAGCACAATGCGGTTTGATGTAGCCAAAGGCTCTCACCACCTGAGCCATGGTCGTATCCATACCTGCACGCATGTCCATGGGCTGAGTAGACAACCAGATTTCATCAATGCGGATCATGTTGCAAGTGCCTTGAGTAATTCTGCCAAGGCAGGTATTTCTGATGTCTGCCATTTTAGCTGAATATCATTATTCGTATGAGGCACGGTGATACACAACGTGATCCTCTCATCAATAGGTTGGCTGATTGCAGCAGTGTAAGGCAAAGCAATAAATGCTGGATTCACATGAGTAGGATCCTGCACGGCACCCTCATGATGGCTGAAGATCCTGATCCAACGACTGACAAGGTTGGCATTAATACTATGTTGCAGTGCGACCGAAGCGATCGAGGTATTAGGATTTTTGCAGGCATTGACAATACTGAGTTTGAATTCTTTGCTGTATTTTCGGCGTTTTTTAGCAACAGGAGGTGTTGCTGAATATATATCCATGTTCATGGATTAAGTCCCCACTTGTTTTTAGGTGGGAACTAAATTAAGGCTTATAGGATCGCTTGGTAAGGCTGTGTTAGCCGGATGCTTACTGTTCTACTCCATTTCTTAGCTGGTGAAGAACAACATTTATCTATTATTATATTTTTGGCTATTTGTCTTTGGGGAGTAAGTTTCTTTGTTTCTGCTTTACATCTAGCTAATAAAATTCATTCTTAGGTTATTTAGCTCTTTTAAACTTCACGTAATAATCATTCAAAATTTTGATCATTTGTTTCAACTCTTTGAGATTTTCTTCTGTATTCCCCAAGCGTTCAACAAAACATTGCGAATGAATTTCTAAATCAATTTTTTCATTTATCTGTGGACTGATTTCAAACAACTTTGCCAAATCATCAAAGTGATCTAATTTTCGATTTGAAAAATACTCAAGGCGAAAACCCAATTCATTCAGTTTTACACCATTTAATATAGTGCCATGTTCCGTATCAAAGGCTAAAGCATGCTCTTTCAAAAACAATTGTTCTGGTGTTTCTTTTGAGCTTTTGAATAAACTAGATAACTGACTTAACATGAGTTGTTCACATCACAATATTTACTAAAGTATTTAAGCTGCAAAACAATCATGAATGCAACAACCAAATGATACAAAAAAGCACCTTCTTAAAGGTGCTTTTTCAAAGCTTATTGTCCGTACTGTTTCTTTAGATATTCAACAATTTTAGCTGATTCAAACATTTTCACACCCGTGTTCGGATCAACCAAATATGGAACCTGAATATCACGCCCCATGATTTCAACAGTCTTTTCACGCTTACCATTTGGCAATGGAATATATTTTCCTGGTTTTAACCGCAAAACCGCAGGTCCCATATCTTGCCAGCGCTCTTTCGGTACATTATGTAAAACATAAGGCAATTCTAATTCACACAATACTTCACGAACCAAACGTGTATATGGACTCGCCTCAAAGCTCCACAGCTCTAAAAGCTGTTCTGGCGCTGGACGATGAGTAATTTTCTTATTAATCCAAACACCACGAGCTGCATTTGCAACAGTAGCCAAAGTCGAAACATACGGTAATTTAGGATAGCTACTATATTTTTTTGGAGTTTGCCCCGTTTTTCCATAATGCTTAAATAAATGATGAATAATGTCTTGTGATTCGTATAACTGATCACCCGTATTTTCATCAATTAAAAATGGAAACTGCTTTTTCCCACCTTTTTGTTTTACGATTTGGCGGTATTTTTCACCACCTTTTGGACACGGATAAATTTCAACATCTAAATTTAAGAGTGTAATCACTTCACGTACACGTCTGCAAAATGGCGAACCTTCAAATTCATATAGCTTGATTGGTTTTTCAGGCTGTTGGGGAAATGGTGTTCCTGACACACCACGCCCACCTTCGATAAGTGTTGCAGCTACTGATTGTAAAACTTTAAATTGATGGCTCACCATTTTAAGCATACTTTTATCCTTTTAGCAGTCGACTAATTTTTCTTTGGCAATCACAATTCCATTGTTATCTGCATAGATATAATCACCAGAATTGATTGTTACACCACCAAAATACAGCGAACTGTCAACCTCACCAATGCCTTTACGATTACTTTTTTGAGGGATTGCTGCCAATGCATGAACACCCAAATCAAGTTCTGCGAGTGCATCTACATCGCGCACGCAACCATAAATCACCACACCATTCCACTTATTCTTTACGGCAGACTCAGCGATCATATCTCCCATCAACGCACAACGCATTGAAGCTCCTCCATCTACAACGAGCACTTTACCAGTACCCTCTGTTGCCAATAGCTCTTTCACTCTTGAGTTATCTTCAAAGCATTTAACCGTAACAACTTCACCACCAAAACTTTTACGTGCTCCATAACTTTTAAAGAATTTACCATCTAAAGAAGGAATCACCACTTGTAAGTTCTTTTCAGGATTATCATCTAACAAATCGCACGTTACAAAAGGTACAGTTGTCATTTAAGCTCTCCATTATTGGGTTTGTTGTATCGCTAAATTATCATACAGTTTAAATGCAGCGGACTGTGTTTGTGCTGCAACCACCATAGTATGCGCCAATTGTTCGGCTGTGACAGGCTTAAATTTAAACGGCTTCGTCCATTTTTTTTCGATCAATTTAAAGGCTGTCTGCGCCATATCTTCTAACAATCGTACATCACTACGTTTTCCAATCAAAAGTGAAGGTTGAAATATCGAAAGCTTAAAAATTGACAGACTTTTTAAATAATCCTCCAATTCACCTTTGACTTTATTATAAAAAACAGGTGAATTTGCGTTCGCACCTAAGGCACTTACAATCAAAAAATGAATATTTTTATCTTGAATTAAATCTGCAAAATGCGCATTGATCTCATAGTCAATTGCATAAAAAGCCTCTTTAGATCCTGCCTTTTTGATCGTGCTCCCCAAACAACCAAATGCGTGCGTATATGTATTCACATCTTCATCATTCAACAACAGAAAATCTTCAATCACTAGTTGATTAACTTTATTATAACTATCTAATGTATCTAATTTTTTCCTTACAACAACCGTTATAGTTTCAAAACTATCTGACTGCTGCAACTCACTGACCAATGCCTGACCAACCAAGCCAGTTGCGCCAATAACAATTGCTTTTTTATCTGCTTTGCTCATTTATAGTTCTTCCGATTGATCATTGAGATTAATGTAACGTTTTCTTTTAAGATTATCACCTGTTAAATGCACTTAAAAACATGACAAGACTTGACTTCACGGCATAGTTTCCTCAAAATATGGCACTTGTTTACGGGCTGGTGAATGTTGCTAATATTGTATTGGTTTTAACTTCAGCCCGCCCAGACCAACTTATTTTCAAGGAGTGCACGAGTGGCAAACTCTGCTCAAGCTAAAAAACGTGCTCGTCAAAACGTTAAAGCACGTAAACACAACGCAAGCTTGCGTTCTATGGTTCGTACTTACATCAAGCGTACAGTAAACGCGATCGCTGCTGGTGATTATGCTGTTGCTTCAGAAGCTTATAAAACAGCTGTTCCTGTAATCGACCGTATGGCTGATAAAGGCATCATCCACAAAAACAAAGCTGCTCGTCACAAGAGCCGCTTAAATGCTCAAATTAAAGCATTAGCTAACTAATTTGCTGCATATAAAAAAGTCCGAATTATCGGACTTTTTTATTGCTTTAATTTTAGTAAAAATAGCTGATTAAGTGCCTAAGCTTAAATTTATTATCCTCGAACATAAGGTTTTAAAGCAGTCCCCTCACTTTCTACAATTTTCATTAACTTTTGACAAAAACTATAACTCTCTTCCAATAGACCTAGATCATGCGCGCGCGCATTACTTCGTGTAAATTGTTCCCTGTATTCTTCATAACGTTCAATTAGATATTCCTCATCCAAGCTCAATGCAAACATCATTAGCTCAAAACGAAAATCCATATCAATCATCAAACCAGCAGGCATATCACCATATGCCCAAGCCTGTAATGCATCTAACTTACCTTGGCCCAAATGGAAAAAAATAAAATTAATATACGCATCTAAATTTTTAAGAAAATCCTGAATATCCGAAACAGTATCCCAACGTCCAATCAAAGAAAAACATAAATCTGAGCGCCCTTTATCTTCTGAATAATGATAAATATCCATAGAGCGTAAACGAAAGATCAAGCGTTCAGATAACTGTTCCTGCAAATACTGCGAAATAAAACGATCTGTAAAATCCATAGCAAACGATAGCATTGGACTGACCGTTAGCTTTCTAAGCACCATTTTTAATTGATAAAAAACACCAATCTGTTTTTGTGTTAATAAAAAACAACGATACCCTGTATCCAATGCTAATTCAGGTCGCCCAATATTACCCCAATTAGAAATGTAATCATGCGCGATATTAAAAACATCGAGTTTTAGATCTTTAGTGTATGTCTGCTGCTCAAACCACTGACACATGAATTGTTCAGCAGCAGCCATATTATGGGGGATTTGAAAATCAGGCATTTGCCAAGCTGCAACTGACTCTGTTTGTTCAAGTTTTAGACTTTGCACATCTAATGGTTCTAACAAATAAGGTTGTAGCATATGCTCTACAGCATTTTCAGGTGACTGCAATTCACCAATTGCCCAAATATTAAAATTAGGCTCATAAAACCCTACACCAGTTTCATGTACTGCCTCATAAAAAACACGATATATCGCATCGTTTTGAGTAGTATCCAACATAAACCCATCGATCGGCATAATCGCACATAAGTTCTCGGAAAATTGTTGCTGAACATGATCCAACCATTGTTGAACTTGTACTGAAAAAAAACATTGATATTGGGGATCACTAATCTTATCAGCAACATAATCCAACCATCTGAGCAATGTTCTGCCATGACTCGGCGTATGGCAATATTGTTGATGCAATTCAAATGCCACTTGATAAGAATCATCTTCTGCAGGAACTTTACCCGTAAATATTTCAGGTTCCCACAAATAAATCGTGTTTGATGACATGTTTTTATCCAGTTATGTGTCTAATTTATCTTTTTTATTGATACATAATGACGAATTTTTTGTTTTTTTAAAAGTAATTTTTTAATTTTATAAGCAGAGTCTATTCACACTTAAATAGACCCTGCTTGCAACTATGATTCATCCAAAGATGGATAAAAAACTTCTATTTTTTTAATCCATCTTTTCTTAACAACGGTTCCGCTAACACTAAATTTTTTGCAGTTAACTCTGCAAGTATTAAGCTATTGTTGACCAATGGAATCGTCCACTTTTGATTGCTACCTCCCGTACAAGCATAGCGAATCAGACGTGCTCGATTATTGGTCAAATAACCACCTTCCAAATCGAAACATTGGTTGGATTGTTTGATGGCCTGTGCAGCAGGATCAACTGTCCAAATCTGATTTGCTAAATTACCGCATGGCAATAAATTAACAACATTACCCGCACCAGTAGTTAAACATTGGCCTATATATTTCTTATTATGAATTTTGCCATTGGCATCATAGATCCATTTTTCAGAATCATCCCCTGAACAGCCAACTGCACCACTTATATAAGTATTTAAGACGCCACTTTCTAATTGCTCAGCTTTAAGGCAATGGGTTCTATTCATCAATGGAGTCGCAGAACCGAGTTCTAAATCATTGGTTAAGCCAAGTTTCTCAACAAATGCATTGAAGGCCTGTACAGCCTCAGGTTCAGTCTTATGCAAATCTGAAGAATAAACATTCATCCAGCGATTCAAGCGATACATTTTTTCTTGCTGCTGATTATAACGAAGCATTTCCTTCTGAGCGTCAGCAGACAATTGCCCTATAAATGATTGATAGGTTTCTAGCAATAACTTTGACTCAGCCGAAAGCGTCATCACCACTCGACCTTTATTGGCAAGCAAAGCCTGTTCAAGCCGTGGTAACTCAATTGCCCTAAGCGCCGAATAACCAGCTTGTTTGCCAATTTCCACATACGGATCTGATACTACCTCATATGCGGGTATTGTAATACTTGATAGTAGTGTTGCATCTTCATTTGCTTTTCTACAATACAAATTCACAGTTTGAGGTGCATCAGCTTGTGCAAGATTAATGTGGAATTTATTTGCATTACTTCCAGCATTTACGCGCTGTGGCGCTAAAGCTATATTCTGAGAACTTTTAGGAAATTGAATATTAAGCCAACAATTTGCCGACTTAGCATTTGTATCAACTTGAGATAAGTTAAATACATTTCCCCAATTACCTTTAGCCGCAGGATAAATCAATCCTACCTGATTGACCGGATCATACCCCCCTAAGATCGTATAAACAGGAACACCAAACAACCGTGGTTTCAAATAGTTCCCATCCGTGCTGTTATACCAAACATTTTTCGAAGAAGGCACTTTGGGCTGTGATACTTCCATTTGTCGAGTTATCGTATTCCATTTTTTATAACCTGTTGGAGAGGACTCATCCCAAACATGACGATCAAAAGCAGGTTGAATCTTTGAATAGGTACTATAACCAGTATAGTGCGTATATTTTGAGATACTACTTGCACTACCACCACCTGACATTGCATCCCAACCATAAGCATATTGATTCAAGAAGTTAGGTACACTATTTTTACCATCAGATAATTTAGTCGACGTCCAATTTAAGTTACCACGCATCTTATTTCGAAAAGCAATATACCCCCAACCACTATCCGCATGATGCGCTGCCCAAAACATATTGTCTCCTACAGAACCCGGATAATGCCCCAAGCCATAGTGATGTCCAATTTCATGACTAAATTCGTTACCAATCGAATCAATCAAAGTCAGCATACCGTTTCCACCACTCAAACCGTGTGTGACATCACCATTGCTATATTTACCACGAGCATGGTGAGCAACAACGCTTTGCGTAAGTTGTGGTTGTTCTTGGCTTGCCATAGATGCACTGGTAATCCCCCAGTTAGCGAGATTAATACCAACACCAAAAGTAGATTTTGCTGTATTTTCACGCATATCACCACTATATACGTCACCCGTAGTGTCGCTAGCTGCATCGTAAATAATGCCACTAGCAACCATTACTTTATCTAGCTTTAAATCATCATACTTCGCGACCACCATACGTGCAGCTGGAATCGTTTGAAAATAGTCCGTCCCCGCTTTTGCAGGTTCTAATAACATATAGTGACCTGTTGATTTAGGTGGCTCAGTGAGCAATCCCAGTCGAATGTTATGAAGCACCAATTCGCCAGGTACAGCAAAATCAATATTTTCTGCCGGCAAATCACCAACACGATTATTCGTAGGATCTATAATTCGGATGTTTAAACCTGCTCGAATTTCATCCCAGTTTAATGCTGCACTCCATGCTCGTTTTGAATAGCTTACCTTTGGGCGGCCATCGGCGTTAGATTGATCTGATGCTGGAATTCGTGTCGGCTCAATTAAATCTATCGTTCTTAAACGTTTCTGACCATCATAAATCTCTGCTTGTAAAGCTTGAATGTCACCCATATCAGCCAGAGGTGTAACCAATAAAAGAGCTTCTTTTTCAGCTGTAAGTCTCGGCATCCAATCTTTTTCATTATTTTTTGGATTCACCACATGACTTTGTGCAAATTGCACCATCGCCATGAAATCTCCATTTAAATCATTTCTTAATACGCGTGTTTGTTCAGATTTATCATAATCGTAGAACCCAATAATAGAATCATCGACCACATCTTTCGTTGGTTCAGGGTATTTATTTATAACAGGAGGTATGGTGGTATTTTCACTTTTATTTTTGTCACCTGCGTCCCCTCCACCCCCACCACAGGCAAATAAAGTAGCAGGCAGCAGACAAACAGCTAAATACTTTAGGCGTAATTGCATCACATTTCCCCAAATATAAACACGATAACTTATCGTTAAAAACAAATTATGTGATTTAGTTAATTTATAAAAATCATATAGTTATAACAATATAACCTAAAACAAACCACAGGGGAAATTTAATAAAAACTAAGGAAAACTAATTTCTAAAATGATAGTTTTATTGATTATGAAGGATCATGAAAATGCTTAATCAGCAACTCTTCTCTCTGACCACGCCAAATCCATTTAAGTTTGCTATTTGCGAAATCCTCCCCCTCAAACCACACGAATAAACCTTCCATCATATCTGGCCAATCCGCTTGCTCAATTTGATTCTTGCCTGAGATTACTGCAATAATCGCTGCAAGTATGGTGTCATGACTGACGGCTAAACTTAAACCATGCTGATGTGTAGGATGAGTGTGATATAGCAACTCCAACACGTCAAAAACACCTGTGATTGGGTGCTTCATGCCAGGCAAGGCGTTATTCACAAAGCTATTGATAAAACCTAATGCCCCTTGTTTACGAAAATAAGGAGCTGCTTGCTGTATATCAAGCACAAAACTACCTGGTTCGACTAATAAACGCTGCTCAACTATCTCTATCGTATGCGTATTTACTAACTTATGAACTACATCTGCCCCTTCGATCATCAAAGCAGCTGTATCCACGCATCGTTGAATAGGACTTGAGATGCAATGTTGAATCGCTCGATCCGTATTCTTAATTAAATATTGCCCCCAAGCATAGGCAAGTTCACGCCCTTGTTCAGTCAATTGCAAATCGTAGCCAGCCAAACCCTTCCCATTCACCAATTCACGCAAAGAATGACGCGTAAATAGCGTTACAGGCGTCGAAGCTTCTGGAAGTAAATCAATCGCTTCAAACATGCTTTTGGGTAATAAGTGCAAGGCCATATTCAATCGTTTAAATGAGAACTTAACTCACTATACCATGAGCAGCATAACACTCAATCTAAAATACCTGACAGGCGCAATGCATCATAAGCAATTGTTTTATAGTCTTGATCTCTAAATGCAATGAAGCCATTGTTTAATACTGTTTCACGCTGATTGTATTGAAATGGTTTTCCTTCTAATGTCATCAAACCACCTCCAATACTTTCCAAAAATGCTTGTCCTGAACTGGTATCCCATTCTGAGGTTGGATGAAATCGTGGATATATATCAATCTCGCCTTCAAGCATCATACAAAATTTATAGGCACTGCCAGCTTCACGTCGCGTAACTTCTCGGTGCAGTAAAATCGGTTCAATAAAATTTTTATATTTAGGGTTTTTGCTATTGTGACTCAAACCGATTTGTACGGGTGTCGTTAATGAATGTGATTCCACCTGATACTGAAACCATTCTTGTCTACTAAAACTATACTTATAGGGTAATTGTGATCGATAGCCGATATACATGACTTGTTCACATGGCACTGCAATAATAGCAAATGTCGTTTCATGGTTTTCAATCAAACTTAAATTGATCGTAAACTCATCACGTTCATGAATAAACTCTTTTGTCCCATCCAGTGGATCAAGCATCCAACAGCGTTCCCAGTCTTTACGTGCTGAGTAATCGCTTTCTTCTGATAATACTGGCAAATCAGGCGTTAGTTCGGCAAGTTTCTTGATTATAAAACGATTTACCTTTAAATCAGCTTGTGTCACTGGTGAATCATCTATTTTTTCCTGAATATTAAACTCACCACCCGCACAATAATTTTGATATTCTTCCAGTAATATTTGACTAGCCTGCGCCATAACAGGGACAAGTTGCAAAATAAAGTTGTCTTGTGGGGCAAGCGTTTTAACAAACATAGATTAACCTTATGTCATATTCAGATTTACAGCAGCCAATCATCATGTTTGACATGGATGGCACATTACTTGATTTAGCTTTTGATGATTTTATCTGGAACGATTGTTTGCCTGAACGACATGCGCAAGTCCATCAATGTAGTCTGGCACAAAGTCAACAAACACTATTTCAATTTTACCAACAGCATAAGCATACACTATCTTGGTATTCTTCGGCGTACTGGACGACCAAAGTTGGTGTCGACACGTTGCAACTACAGTATGAACATCAAGAAAAAATTAAAGCACGTTCTGGTTGCCATGAGTTATTAGAACAGCTCAATGCTCAAGGCTATCGTTGTTGGCTTTTAACCAATGCAGATCAAGCTGGTTTACAACTGAAACTTGAAAATGTAGCACTCAGCCCTTATTTTGAAGTGATGATCAGTAGTGAAGAATTGGGTTTTGCAAAAGAAGATGTCAATTTCTGGAAAGCCCTACAACAGCGACACGCATTTGATCCAGTAAATGCCGTCTTTGTTGATGATACAGTTGCTGTATTAAGAGGTGCTGAGAAATTTGGAATCACACAGTTATATAGCATTTTACAACCCTCGAGCAGTAAACCCGCTCGCATCGCGACAGAACTAGAATATCTTGCTCTCGATCATCTCACAGAACTCCTTGATTATCTTGAACCCGACACACAGGTAACAGATGCCAAAACAGCATGAAGCAGAAAGCATGGATGCCATGCGAATTGATAAATGGCTTTGGGCAGCACGTTTTTTTAAAACACGCTCTATCGCCAAAGCAGCTATCGAAGGTGGTAAGGTACATCACAATAATGAACGCGTAAAAGTTTCTCGCGATGTACGTATTGGCATGCAGCTTACCATCCAGCAAGGTTTTGATAAAAAAACCGTAGTAGTCAAAGCACTTTCATCCGTTCGTGGTGGAGCCCCAATCGCACAACAGCTTTATGAAGAAACAACAGAAAGTATTGAGCGCCGAGAGTTGCATGCATCACAGCGGAAGCTGCATAATCTAGCGCGACCAGATCACCGACCAAGTAAAAAAGATCGTCGTGATATCAATCGTTTTAAACATGGAAATGCTCAGTCATGGTCTTATCATGATGAATAAGATGGGATTGAGATTTTCTCAATTTGGGCGCGTCATTTTGTGTCGTACTGACATAGATCAGATGTGGAATTAATAACGAGAATCTGCCACTATACCCAAGTCCCAACAAGTTGAGATTCAGTACATCCACTTGGGTTAGTCGTTAAGAATATAAAGTTTTGAGGTTTTGAGATGGATGATAATAAAAGTAAAGCGTTACAAGCCGCTTTAAGCCAAATTGAAAAACAATTTGGTAAAAACACAGTAATGCGCTTAGGTGATAATACCGTACAAGCAGTTGAAGCTGTATCAACGGGTTCTCTAACACTTGATATTGCGCTTGGTATTGGTGGTTTACCCAAAGGGCGTATCATTGAAATCTATGGACCAGAATCTTCTGGTAAAACCACAATGACTTTGCAAGCCATTGCTCAATGCCAAAAAACTGGTGGTACATGTGCATTTATCGATGCAGAGCATGCCTTAGACCCTGAATATGCGCGTAAATTAGGCGTAGATATTGACAACTTGTTGGTTTCACAACCTGACAACGGTGAACAAGCATTAGAGATTGCGGATATGCTGGTTCGTTCTGGCGCAATTGATCTTATCGTTGTCGACTCCGTTGCAGCCCTCACCCCTAAAGCGGAAATTGAAGGCGAAATGGGCGATTCACATATGGGCTTACAAGCACGTTTGATGAGTCAGGCATTGCGTAAAATCACCGGTAATGCGAAGCGCTCAAACTGTATGGTGATCTTCATTAACCAAATCCGTATGAAGATTGGCGTTATGTTTGGTAGCCCTGAAACAACGACTGGTGGTAATGCACTTAAATTCTATGCATCTGTACGCTTAGACATCCGCCGTATCGGTGCAGTGAAAGAAGGTGATGAAATCACCGGTAATGAAACTCGCGTTAAAGTTGTTAAAAATAAAATGGCACCGCCTTTCAAAGAAGCAGTGTTCCAGATCATGTATGGTAGAGGTACAAATCAACTAGGTGAACTGGTTGATCTCGCAGTTCAACAAGATATCGTTCAAAAAGCAGGTGCTTGGTACTCTTATCAAGGCAATAAAATCGGTCAAGGTAAGAATAATGTCATCCGCCATTTTGAAGAAAACCCACAAATGGCACAAGAAATTGAAAAGCTTATTCGTGAACAGCTTCTAACAAAGAACAGCAACGAAGCCGCAGCAGTGGAAGAAGATGAGCTAGATCTTCTAGAAAGCTAAACTAGACGCCCTTCGGGGCGTTTTCTTTTCGTCTATCATTTAAACCCAAGGTAATCTGCCTCAGCATAAATCACGAATAGCCGTAAATAAATACCTTTGAATTAATAGCCATGTTTAGCACGACAAAAAATGACAAACCGAAAACACTCACAGGTCAAAGACTCAGGTCATATGCCTTTGCATTATTGACACGTCGAGATTACTCACAAGCAGAATTAACCGAAAAGCTAAATCAATATGCAATTGATCCAAATGAAGTTGCAATTTTAGTAACAGAGCTAGCAGAAAAAAATTATCAGAGTGATCAACGTGTCGCAGCTTTAACCCTATCAAGCCAAATTCGTAAAGGAAAAGGCTTACAACGCATTAAACAAGCACTTAAGGCGAAACAGCTAGATGCAGAATTAATAGCAGAAGAACTTGAAGAAGTGGATTGGCTAGATCAAGCCTACCAACTTAAAGTAAAAAAATTTGGTGAAGACGTTACAAAAGACCCAAAACTCAAAGCAAAACAAATTCGATTTTTACAATATCGCGGTTTTGATATGGGGGTAATTTTAAAAGCAATTGCTCGAACGAGCGAAGAAGAATAAATAATTGGTGGCAACCCTACTAGCAAGATTTCGGCACATCATAGTTCTACTACCGTTGCTACCTTCCGGTCCTGGCGGGGTTCATAGAGTACAATTGCGAAGCTACCAGCAGGGCTACCATTGCCTGACAAAGTATAGAGATTTTTACTTGAGTTGCAAGACTTGTCTCTGTTTTTCAGTGAGTTTTCCGTTCAACTGCCTAATTACTCAACAATAAGTTAAAGCTTTCATTTAGTAAGCTTTAATAATGTACAAAGATTAAACAACAACCAAGCAATTCTCTTCAAAAGTGCTTGAAGATTGTAAATGCTTATTGCATTTAAATGAGTTGCTGTTTTAATGACTAAATCAAAATGCATATTTGCTGTGTGCTAGTCTGTAAAAAAGTGGAGACTGATTCACTCACAGCTTTAATTTTCAACTGAATGGATAGATTTTCATGCTAAAAAAGCATTCTGTACTCTTTGTTGCGTTACTCAGCAGTGCATATGTATATGCCAATATTCCAATTGAATCTCGTGCACTTAGCCAGCAGACTGCCAGCAGCAGTAATACCACAAATGTCGGCTCTAATTTAAACTGGGAACTCATCCAAAAAAATCAACGTCTTGAAGAAGAAGTACGTAAATTACGTGGTCAATTAGAAGAGCATGACAACGCAATTGAGCAATTAAAAAAAGAACTTACCAACCGCTATACTGATTTAGATCAACGCTTAGAGCTGCTGTCTCAGAAAATTGATCCACCAGAAGAAAATACTGAAGAGCCAATTGATGCTTCACAGCCACTTTCAAATAATACAAGCACAGCTACGACAGCACAATCGCAGCCAAGCCCTGCTGCATCCAATATGAATGTGAACAACCAAATCGAGCTAGAGAAAGCTGCGTACACTGTCGCGTTAGATGCTTATAAACAAGGCGGTGCAAAACAAGCTATCCAACCGATGCAGAACTTTATCAAAAACCACCCAAATGGTATTTATATCGGTAATGCATACTTCTGGCTTGCAGAATTTTACCTCGCAGTAGAACCCGTAAATTACACAGCAGCAAAACAAAATTACACGACTGTTGTGAATCAATACCCAAACTCAGCTCGCGCATCTCGTGCCTTATATCAGCTCTACAGCATTGCAAAGGAAGTCGATAAAAATACAGCGCAAGCTAACCAATACAGAACCAAGCTACTAGCTCAATACCCTCAATCTGAAGAAGCAAAGTTTATTCAGAAAAAATAAAAACTCGAGCACAGTAGTCATAAAAAAGCCAGTTCATTGAACTGGCTTTTTTATCGCGATCAAATCAAGCTTACTTGATGTCGGCTTGAGATTTTAAATATGCCGTGTAGTCTTCTAGAACCTGCTGACCACGGAATTGTTGATACAACTGTTTTAATTCCAACAACTCTTTTTCTGGCAAGCTACTCGCCACACTACTGTCTACATTTGAAACAGCAACGATAACGAGTTCATTTGGCAATTTCGCCGTTGTTGCAGACCACATCCCTTCCTTACTTGGCGCAGGAATGCTAAATGCAGCACGTTCAATCGCACGCTTTAAACCATGTGAGCGAGCAAAAGTACCTGCATTCTCAAAATTGACTTGTGACTTCGCAACAACTTGTGCAGCAGGTTGAGTTTTGAAATCAGCAAGGATAGATGCCATTTTTGCCTGAGCAGCTTTATAGGCTTTCTGTTCTACTACCTTCGCTTTAACTTCAGTAGTCACTTCAGATAATGGTTTAATTCCTGCTGGGTGATAATCACGAACTTTAATCCAGATTGAATCACCATTCGCCAATTGAATATTTGATGATGCATTACGATCACCATTTTTCACATCATCACTGAATAGTTTCACTTTGACATTCAAATCACTCAAGATAGGATGTTGTGTTGCCAAAGTAATCGCTTTTGCAGATTCAACATGTGCAGCTTTGACTTCTTGTGCAACAACCTCTAGTGAATCACTCCCCACAACCATTTCGTTTAAGTTGTTGACCGTATCACTAAACAGATTTGCGGCTTTAGTTTTCTCAACTTCAGCAGTTAGACGTGCTTTTTCTGATTCAAATGACGGAATATTTACTGTTGGTACCTGCACTTCAATAATGTGATAACCATACTGCGTTTTTACAGGCTTAGAAACCTGACCATTTTTTAAAGTGTTTACAGCATTATCAAAATCAGCAGAGAAAGCTCCAGGCGCATAAGCACTTACCAAACCACCTTGATTTTTAGAACTCGGATCTTCCGAATATTGGCTTGCAGCTTGAGCAAATGTCATACCCGATTGAATTTTCGCGTAAACATCATTAATCAATTTCTGTGCTGCAGCATCATCACGCTCATCCGTCGTTACTAAGATATGCTTCACTTCACGATTCACACTTTGCTGCTGTTTTTCTACAAACGCTGCATAAGCCTGTTGTAAGTCTGCATCAGTAACAGCTAAATTAGCTTGTTCTAATAATGCTGGGCTTAAAACCACATAATCCACATCAACACTTGCAACTTGCTTGAATTCATTTTTATGCTTGTTGTAGTAGTCAGTGATTTCTTGAGTTGATGCTGTAACACCCTTTTTATAATCATCTAGCTTGATGCTTGCCAAGTGCAATGTACGTTGCTCTGTTTGCAAATTAGCAAGTTGCTGTAAATCAGACTTACTTACCAATGCATTGTCCATCAGACTCGATGAGATCATTTTAAGAGCATGATCTTGACGCAAACTCGAGATGAGTGCCTGATTCGTTAAACCAACTGAGCGTAGATAGTTCTCATAAAGCTGTTGCGAGAATTGTCCATTTTGCTGAAAGCTTGGTTGCTGCGCCAACATCTGTTCAAGTTGCGCATCACTCAAAGAGATACCCAGTTTTTCAGCCTGCTGAGACAATAAGCTACGTGCCACAAGTGCATCCATCGCTCTTTCTTGAATCGCTGACAGATTCAACAATGACTCATCACCTTGAACCAAGGCCAAATATTGATCTTTATAATTCTTGATTGCACTTTCTAATTCTTTATTAGAAATATCTTGACCATTTACCGATTTGGCAACATCTGCTTTATTGCCACCGCTAAAATATCCTTCAATACCGACAAGAGCTAAAGGGGTCAAAAACAAAACTAACAGGACTTTGCCAAGCCAACCTTTAATGACCGTACGAAATGATTCCATAAATATTCCAATATTTAATTTCGGGGCAATTTTAACTTAAAAAACAAAGTGAATGAATGCCGAATGAAGATCAAATTAACTTTTTCATTGGATAAATAAAAAACGCACCCAAAATGGTGCGTTTATTGATTTAGAAAGATTACGCAACCGAATCTTTTAAACCCTTACCAGCTTTAAAGCTAGGTACTTTGCTTGCTTTGATTTGAAGCTCTTCACCAGTTTTAGGATTACGACCAGTACGTGCAGCACGTTCTTTTACGCTAAAAGTACCAAAACCAACTAAAGTAACCGTATCACCCTTTTTAAGTGCTTCAGTGATTGATGCAATTGTCGCATCGAGTGCTTTACCAGCATCCGACTTAGACACTCCCCCTTTTTCAGCAATCGCATCAATTAATTCTGATTTATTCATGATAAAAAATATCCTCTTAATATCGTTTGTTAAGATCCAAGGCTATAGTTTAAAAGGCCATGCAGCCTTTATAGCAATGCTTTAGGGGAGAACGCAATACTAGAAAGGCTTTTTTAATTAAAATAAATACCGAAATACGACATAAACGGACGAGTTACTTGCAATTTTTTTACTTTTTATTCAATTTAGCCTTCAATTGATCATTTTCTTCAATTAAAGCGTCCACCTTAATGTGAAGCTGTACTAACAGTTGTTCGATATGTTGAAGATCTTTTGGTGTCACCAAACCAATACGATTCAGCGAGTGATTTACACCACTATCTAAAATCTTTTCGACCTTATCTTTGGTATCTGTCACCGATTCTTTTGCTTTCTCGGTTACCTTACCGACAGTATTATCTGCAAAATCGACAGTTTTAGACTCAAGCTCCTCACCCACCTTGACTAAAGAGTCGAATAATTTGTTGCCCTCTTCTTCTGCACGCGAAAAAGCGCCTAAACCAGCTAGCCAGATCTGTTGTGTATACTTTTTAAAATCGAGCGCAGATTTCTTAGAACTCTTTGATTTTGACTTAGTTTTTGCTTCAGTATCTTCACTAGCATTGTCTATATTTGTATTATCCATGAACCATCACTCCTAAGCTCGTTACAAACAGCATGTCGTATTTAACCATAAAAATGTTTTTATAATATCAAAGTTAGGACTTGATCGTTTTAAAAAACTGTTCTACAAAGCAATATAGTCATGTAAATTATTTTTAACAATTGGGTAAGGATACTCAAGATTTACTAGACTTGATGTTTTGTTATTTATTTTTTGGCAAGGAAAAAGAGATTTATGATTGATACGCAACAAATACATAAACATCCGCATTTGTTGCTAAACATTGTCATCATTGTTTTAGAAACTTTTTTTTCCTTCATCTTGACGCATGATGCTGGGCTACGTTTGCAAGCGAAAAAGCTAATTGATGATAAAATTACTATTCGAATTAACAGCTATATTCCTTTCTTTGACTTTTACATTCAGTTCACGGAAAAAGGTTTACTGTTTGACATGAAAGCCTTGGATCGAAAAATTGACCTTGAAATCAATTGCACTCTGATCGATTTGATTAAAATTTTTGTTCTAAATAATCAAAAAAGTATTTCTAATCTTCGTATTTTAGGAGATTCGACTTTAGCCGAACAATTCACAGATCTCATTCCTCACTTTACCTTATCTAGTATCTTGGTGAACTGGAGACAATGGTTTAATGCATTTGATGATGATGCTGACACCATCGCATCCCAACATCGAATCGCTCCTCTTTTGGAAAAAATCGATCAACAACGCTCTGAAATCAACACGTTATTGGTTGAGGTAAAGCAATACCAAAATCGCATTCATCGACTTCAAAAACGTCAACGTATGATCAATATTGCTTTTGTGACACTAAGCTTTATTTTAGTTGCCATTTTTGTATATAATATGTGGATACAATAATTCCAAAATATTTTACTTTTCACACGCATAATGGCAATTAAAAAACTTGACTATTTTAGTCGGAATTCATAAAATTTAGACATCTAGTCTATTCATGTGTATCGAATCATGCGCCTAACAACTCGCGGTCGTTACGCAGTGACTGCTCTACTTGATTTAGCTTTGCAGCCAACTGAACAAACGATCACGCTTGCGGAAATAGCAGCACGCCAATCCATCTCAGTCGCTTATTTAGAACAGTTATTCGCAAAACTTAAGCGTCACGGGTTAGTTTCAAGCGTTCGCGGTGCAAATGGTGGATATCACCTTGCACGCAATGCAAGTGAAATTACTGTGCTAGAAATCATAGAAGCCGTAAATGAAACTGTCGATGCAACGCGTTGTGACCATAAAGGTAACTGCCAAAATGGTGCAATGTGTTTAACGCATGACTTATGGCAAGACCTCTCCCACCATATTGCCGATTATCTTGCGAAAATCACTCTTGCTGACCTGATTGCGCGTGACAATGTTCAAACTGTTGCGTTACGTCAGAACTCACCAAGTTTAGATTCAGCCCTTCTATCGGTTACAGGTATTTGACATGAAACGTCCAATTTATCTAGATTACGCAGCAACCACTCCTGTACTGCCTGAAGTTGCAGAACGTATGATGGAATGTTTAACGTTCGAAGGGACTTTTGGTAACCCTGCGTCGCGCTCACATGCATATGGCTGGCAAGCTGAAGAAAAAGCCGAATATGCGCGTGAACAAGTCGCAAATCTTATCAAAGCAGATCCTCGTGAGATCGTTTGGACTTCGGGTGCGACTGAATCGGATAACCTAGCATTAAAAGGTATTGCCCAATTCTACGGTTCTAAAGGCAAACACATCATTACAAGTAAAATCGAACACAAAGCAGTGTTAGATACTTGCCGTGAACTTGAAGAACAAGGCTTTGAGATTACTTATTTAGAGCCAGAACCACGTACTGGTTTAATTACCCCAGAAATGGTTCAAGCGGCTTTACGTCCAGATACTATCCTTGTATCACTGATGATGGTGAACAACGAAATTGGCACAGTAACAGATGTTGCTGCAATCGGTGAACTCACCCGCGCAAACAAAACCTTCTTCCATGTCGACGCTGCTCAAGCTGCTGGTAAAGTAGAAATTGATCTTTCTACGATGAAGGTTGATTTAATGAGTTTTTCTGGTCATAAGATTTATGGTCCGAAAGGAATTGGTGCATTATTTGTTCGTCGCAACCCTCGTGTTCGCTTAAAAGCGCAAATGCATGGTGGCGGTCATGAACGTGGTATGCGTTCTGGTACTTTAGCGACTCATCAAATTGTTGGTATGGGTGAAGCGTTTGAGCTTGCTGGAAAAATGATGCAAGCAGAACAAGAACGTATTCGCAAATTACGTGACAAACTTTGGAATGGCTTACAGGACCTTGAACAAGTGTTCTTGAATGGTCACCCGACTCACAACGTTGCAAACTATCTTAATGTCAGCTTCAACTTTGTTGAAGGTGAATCATTGATGATGGCACTCAAAGATGTTGCTGTATCTAGTGGTTCAGCATGTACATCTGCAACTTTAGAGCCATCATACGTTTTACGTGCTTTAGGTTTGTCTGATGAGTTAGCGCACAGCTCGATCCGTTTTAGTTTTGGTAAATACACGACTGAAGCAGATATTGACCACGTGTTAACAATCACCAAAGCTGCTGTAGAGAAACTACGCGAACTTTCTCCGCTTTGGGATATGTATAAAGAAGGTATTGACCTTTCTACAGTTGAATGGGCTGAACACTAATTCATTGAATTCTTCATTGAAAATAGCGTTTAAACCCTCATATTAATATTAGGCTGACCCCGAGGTTTGGAGAAGCGACATGGCTTATAGTGAAAAAGTAATTGATCATTACGAAAACCCTCGTAATGTAGGCGTTTTGGATAAAAATGCAGAAAATGTAGGTACTGGCATGGTGGGTGCACCAGCTTGTGGCGACGTTATGCGTTTACAGATTCAAGTTGATGATAATGGTGTAATTGAAGAAGCTCGCTTCAAAACTTACGGCTGTGGTTCTGCAATTGCATCAAGCTCTCTTGTAACCGAATGGTTAAAAGGTAAGACGCTTGATGAAGCTCAAGCAATCAAGAATATTGATATTGCAACTGAGCTTGCGCTTCCACCAGTAAAAGTTCACTGTTCAGTATTGGCTGAAGATGCAATTAAGGCTGCGATTGAAGACTATCGTGGCAAAAAAGCGAAAGCTTAATTGATTACCGAAGATACATTGGAGTTTTCATGATCCATTTAACTGAAAATGCTGCGACTCACATCAGCAATTACCTGCAAAATCGTGGTAAGGGTGAAGGCATTCGTGTTGGTGTGAAAACTTCGGGTTGTTCTGGATTGGCTTACGTTCTTGAGTTTGTCGATGATGTCGACACACATGATGAAGTATTTGAGCAATTTGGTGTCAAAGTTTTTGTAGACCCAAAAAGCCTAGTTTATCTCGAAGGTTTAGAGATGGACTATGTAAAAAATGGTCTAAACGAAGGTTTTGAGTTTAACAACCCAAACCAAAAAGGTGAATGTGGTTGCGGTGAATCATTTACTGTTTAATCATTCAATTTTTATCTAAAGTCAAAAATCTCTCTGAATCCCCCTTTTACAGGGGGACTTCCACAAATGATATAGCATCATTTAATTTGTGAAGCCCTTCCTTTTTTGTAAAGAAGGTTAAGAGGGATTTAAAACGGAATTCATCTCCCATGAATCATTTTGAGTTGTTCCAATTACCAGAAGCACTCGATATCGATTTAGCAGCTTTAAAAAAGCAATTTTTAAGTTTGCAACAGCAATATCATCCAGACAAAGCGAGTGATAAAGATCAAGGTTTGATTATGTCTAGCGACATCAATCAAGCCTATAAAGTGCTTTCACAGGTTGATAGCCGCGCTGCATATTTGCTTAGTTTAAAAAAGCAGGATCATCACCTCGATCAGTCCATTAGTGATTTTGAGTTCTTACAGTCAGCACTTGAAATGCGCGAACAACTCGATGAAGCCGCATCGCCCGATCAACTTCGGACATTAAAAATCGAAGTGCAGCAATGGATTGATGGCTTAATTCGAGAGTTTAAACTAGATTATGCCGATGAAGATTGGGCTGAAGCTCGAGATACTGTTCGTAAATTACGTTTTTTCCAACGTGTAATGAATGATATTGATAAAGCTGAAGATCGTATGCTAGATGAAGAAGAAAGCTTTGATCTAGATGATGATTTTTAATCCGCTGTTACTGATTATTTTCAAGGGATATCTCACGCATGGCACTTTTGCAAATTGCTGAACCTGGTCAATCAACCGCACCGCATCAACATCGTATTGCGATCGGTATCGACTTAGGGACAACCCACTCTTTAGTGGCGACAGTGCTATCGGGAAAACCGAAAGTTCTACAAGATGACAAAGACAGAGTTCTTTTACCGTCTATTGTTCACTATGCGAAAGACTCAACTACGTTTGGTTATGAAGCCAAACCATTTATGTTGACTGACCCCAAAAACACAGTTGTCTCTGTAAAGCGTTTTATGGGTCGCTCGCAAGCTGATATTAAGTTTCAGCACCCATACACACTTGTTGGTGCAGAAAATGAAATGCCTGCTTTTGAAACTATTGCTGGTCGAAAAACACCAGTTGAAGTTTCGGCTGAAATTTTAAAACAACTGAAAGACCGTGCAGAAGCGAGTCTAAATAATCCCATAAATGGTGCGGTGATTACTGTTCCTGCTTATTTTGATGAAGCTCAACGTCAAGCAACACGCGATGCTGCACAACTTGCAGGATTGAATGTTTTACGCCTACTCAATGAACCAACTGCCGCCGCAGTCGCTTATGGTCTTGATCAAGAAACCAATCTAAGTACCGATCGAAACTATGTGATTTATGATTTAGGTGGTGGCACATTTGACGTATCCATATTACGTTTTTCACAAGGTGTTTTTGAAGTTCTCGCGACAGGCGGACACACTGCCTTAGGCGGTGATGACCTTGATCGCTTAATCGTAAAATGGGCAAAAAAACAGCTCAACATCACGACACTAAGTGATGAAGAATATGCTGTTTTCGTGGTTGCTGCGCGTCAAGCCAAAGAATATTTAACGGATCACGAATCAACTGAATTAAAGTTATTAGATGATCGTCTAACTTTAGATCGCCAAACTTTTGAATCAATTATTCAAGTTGCACTCGATAAAACCGCAAGTGTATGCAAACGCGTATTACGTGATGCCAAACTTGAATTAGATGATATCGAACATGTTGTGTTAGTTGGTGGTTCAACTCGCTCTTACGCTGTACAAAATTCAGTACGTGAATTATTTAAACGCGAACCGTTATGTACGATCAATCCAGATGAGGTTGTTGCAATCGGTGCATCTATTACTGCCAATCAATTGATTGGTAATAGTCAAGATGGTTCACTATTGCTAGATGTGACCCCTCTCTCTCTTGGATTAGAGACAATGGGTGGTTTAGTTGAGCGTTTAATTTCTCGCAATACAGCGATTCCTGTTGCACGACGTCAAGAATTTACCACATATCAAGATGGGCAAACTGCCATGTTGATTCATGTTGTACAAGGCGAACGAGATCTCGTTGAGCATTGTCGCTCTCTTGGACGCTTTGTGTTACATGGCATTCCTCCAATGACTGCTGGTCAAGCTCGTATCGAAGTTACCTTCCAAGTGGATGCTGATGGTTTACTCACCGTATCTGCAAAAGAAACGACTTCTGGTGTACAAGCGCAGATTGATATAAAACCCTCTTATGGTTTATCCGCAGCTGACACGGAGCGATTGTTAGTAGAGGGTTTCCAGCATGCTGAAGAAGACAAAAATCTTCGCCATTTGCAAGAAACCAAAGTTGAAGCTCAGCGTGAACTTGAAGCCTTAGAACAAGCCCTAAAGGTAGATAAAGATTTACTCTCCCAGCAGCAAGCGCGTGATTTAATTCTTGCTGCAGAAGCCTTGAAAGCTCGTCTAAAAACAGATGAACTCGAAGCGATTGAACACGCTGTTCAGCAACTTAAAACTCACAGCGATGCCTTTGCTGCACTTCGCATGAACCGACATATTGACCATGCCTTAAAAGGTACAAAACTTGAAGATTGGTCAAACTCAAACTAAAGGTATAGGTGATCAATATGCCACGTATTAAAGTTCTTCCTCATGCACAAATTTGCCCTGAAGGTGCAGAATTTGAAGTAGAACAAGATGCTAATTTGTGCCAAAGCTTACTTAAGCAAGGCATCAAAATTGAACATGCATGCGATATGTCGTGTGCTTGCACAACATGCCATGTAGTTGTTCGTAAAGGCTTTGATAGCTTAGAAGAAATGAATGACGTTGAGGCTGATTTACTTGACCGTGCATGGGGACTTGAGCCCGACTCTCGCCTATCATGTCAAGTTATAGTGGTTGACGAAGATCTAGAGATTGAGATTCCTAAATACACCATCAATCATGCCTCTGAAAATCATTAACTGACTTTCAAAAATAAAAAAACCTCATTAATACAATGAGGTTTTTTTATGGGTATTAACAAGTTAAGGTTTTATTTCATCATCCAAACTTAACCTTGGAACACCCTGCGCATTGGTGATCTTTTGTTGAGTCTTGATTCGATCAATCATCATTTCTAAGATTTCAACAAGTTCAGGATATTCATAATTCTGTACTTCTTCCAAATTTAATACCAGATGGAAGCCTTTGTAATCGTAATCAAACCATTTTTGTGTATCAGATTTCTTACCAGTGAATTTTTCCATCACTTGCCAAGTTTTAACAGGACCTTGAATCCCTTTTAAATAAATTGGCACTTTAGGTACACATAAAAATTCATTTTTAATCAGTTGATGTGTGTCATCAGCAATTAAAATTTCATCAACTTCAGCCGCTGACTGCAAACGTGCTGCTAAATTTACATCACGGCCAACAATGGTGTAAGCCATACGATGTGAAGCACCATAATTCCCAACGTGACAATAACCTGTACTAATCCCCATCCGAATATGCAGTGCTGGATAACCCATTTTCTTCCATCGCTCACGTAGCAATTTCATTTGCTGACGCATTGCAATCGCCATTTCCACACAAGATTTTGCATCTTGCTCAGTCCCTTGCGAGTTTGGATCACCAAAGAAGATTAAAATTGCATCTCCCATGAATTTATCAACAGTGGCTTCATACTGCTTCGCGATTTCAGTCATATGACTTAAATAGTCATTAAGTAAAAATGCCAAATCATCTGGAATCAGCGTCTCTGAAAGCTCAGTAAAGCCTTGAATATCAGAAAAGAAAATCGTTAGTTTTTTACGTTTATATTCAATTTTCGCCTCAGCTTCACCACGCATAATGGATTGCCACAATTGCAATGGTGCATACCGACTCAATTGATTCGCAAAAGCAATATAACGCGTCATTTGATTATGATAATGCTGACGCTGTTGACCGAGGATATTAAGACGACGATGCTGGTAATAGTTACCAATCACAATAAAAACCATTAACCCAAGCAAACTCACTACAGTCAACTCTGGATTAGTAGGTTCAAAATATTGCTCAGCACCAAAGATGAAGAAAGTACTGAAATAAAAGGTAATAACACCGATCAGCCCAATTAAACAAGAAACCATTAAGGAGATTTTATTGTTTAATCCAACATACAATAAGGCAAATAGAATAACAAACGTTGGAACTAGACTCAGATGTAAAGCGGCTAAAATAATTGCTACGATGATTGCTTCATTGGCAAAAAATACGTTCTTCTCAGTTTGTTTATCGTATTTGTATTGCAGCCATTTTTCCAAGCGCGGACAAAGCAAAAAATAAATCAATAATAAAGGGAGGATATAAAGTTGATAGTTAGCAGTCGATGAGGTAAATGTATAAATTACCAAAATAAGTGACAAGATCGAATATCCCATCAAACGATGAAAATATGCGAACTGTCTAGGTTCTTTATCAATCAACCTATCTAGCGGCACTCTATCCTCCTTTTTTATTATAGAATACTGTTATTCTTCTATTTTTGGATCAATCCATGCGCCAATCAAACGGCATATCGCCTTGTCCACGTAATGCTAACATCAGCGTCTGACGCATATGTGCAAGTACATCGCTATTGTATGGTACTGCTGTTGTTCCCCAAACTGGTTTAGGCCACGCCACGTCATTTTGATAACGTACAACATGATGAAAATGCAATTGTGGTACAACATTTCCTAAAGCGGCAACATTCATTTTATCCGCACGGAATACGCGAGATAGTTGGCTCGATAACCAGCTAGATTCACGTAGAAATTGTTCTTGATCTGCTTGGCTAAGTTCATAAAGTTCTGTAACACCTGGTACGCGTGGTACAAGGATCAACCAAGGAAATTGCATATCATTCATTAAACGACATGTTGAAAGCGGGAAGTCGCCTACAAAAAATGTATCTTGAGCAAGTTGTGGATGCAAACTAAACATATCTTTATAAATGATGCAGAATAATGATGATCAATACTATCACATCAGTTCTGATGTGAGTATTCTTCATCAGTCGTTTGATTACAAATAACAATGATTTTCCTCACTTATTATCGGAGGAATCATTGATATTTTACCTTTACTTAAAATAAAGCATGTTTTTTAAGCTATACATTCAATTCATTAAGCAACTTATTCAACAAATCGACAATAAACTGGATGCGTTTATCATATTCTGCAAGTTGCACAGTCACTTTCAAACGCTGTCCGCCTTCCATCCGATAATAGGTCGGATTTTTCTGCATAAGCTGAATGATGCTGATCGCTTGCACTGGTGTATCTGGTGAAAATTCGATATAACCACCATTACTATTGATATCAATTTTGGTGATTCCTAACTGTTCTGCTCTTAAGCGAATCTGATGTATGCTAAACAGCTGTTTCACCGGTTGTGGTGGAATACCAAAACGATCAATCAACTCCATACGAATATTATCAAGTTTCTCTTGGCTATCGGTGTTACTGATACGCTTATAGAATAATAATCGCTGGTGCACATCTCCCAAATATTCATCAGGAATCAATGCAGGCATATGCAAATTGATTTCAGCAGTTAATGACAATGGCGCATCGAAATTAGGTGTTTTACCCTTTTGAATGGCTTTGGTCGCTTTCTCAAGCATTTCCATATACAAGCTATAACCAATTGCCTGCATTGAACCACTTTGTTGTTCACCCAATAATTCACCTGCTCCACGAATTTCTAAATCTTCGGTCGCCAACATAAAACCAGCACCTAAAGTCGAAGCACGTTGAATTGCATCTAGGCGTTTCTCTGCGTCACCTTTGAGATGCTTAATAGATGGGACAAGTAGGTAAGCATAAGCTTGATGATGTGAACGGCCTACACGACCACGTAATTGGTGTAATTGTGCAAGTCCCAACTTATCTGCGCGTTCGATGATAATCGTATTGGCATTTGGGACATCGATCCCTGTTTCAATAATCGTTGAGCACACCAATACATTGTAGTCTTTGTGATAGAACTGCTGCATCACTTGTTCAAGCTCACGTTCACGCATTTGTCCATGCGCAACTGCCACTCGTGCTTCAGGAACTAGATGACGGATATTTTCTGCGGCACGCTCAATCGTCTCGACTTCATTATGCAAGAAATAAACTTGACCTCCACGTAACAGCTCACGCAGTATAGCCTCTTTGATTGAATCATCTGTATGTTCTTGCACAAAGGTTTTCACCGCCAAACGGCGTGCAGGTGGTGTTGCGATAATCGATAAATCACGCATACCAGAGAAAGCCATATTCAAGGTACGTGGAATAGGTGTTGCTGTTAAGGTCAACATATCTACATCTGCACGCAAAGCCTTAATCCGCTCTTTGTCACGAACACCAAAACGGTGCTCCTCATCAACAATCATAAGTCCCAGATTATTGAATTGAATATTCTCTTGCAGGATTTTATGGGTGCCCACCACAATATCTACTTTGCCATCCGCCAAATCTTCAATAATTTTTAAGTGCGTTTTATTGCTACCAAATCGTGAGAGAACTTCAATACGTACTGCCGTATCCGCAAAGCGATCTTTAAATGACTCATAATGTTGCTGTGCAAGTAAGGTTGTTGGCACTAATACGGCAACTTGTTTACCATTTTGTACTGCTACAAATGCTGCCCGCATCGCAACTTCTGTTTTACCAAACCCAACATCACCACAGACTAAACGATCCATTGGTTTGGCAAGTTGCATATCATGCAATGTTGCTTCGATCGCATTTGCCTGATCCAAAGTTTCTTCATAAGCAAAACCACTAGCAAATTGCATATATGCAATATGATCAAGTTCAAAAGCAAATCCAGGTTTGGACTGACGACGCGCTTGGATATGTAATAATTCAGCAGCTACATCGTGGATCTGTTCCAAGGCTTTACGCTTGGCCTTACTCCACGCATCCGTTCCTAATTTGTGCAATGGTGCAAGATCAGGATCACCACCACTGTAACGACTAATTAAATGCAAGTTAGTGACGGGTACATAAACCTTAGCCGCATCAGCATAATCAAGTTGTAAAAACTCATGGTCTTGATCATCAATTTCTAAAGTGATTAATCCTGCATAGCGCCCCACACCATGATCAATGTGAACCACAGGTGCACCAATGCTCAGTTCGGTTAAACTGCGAATCAAAAACTCTTCAGAAACTTCTTGCTGACGTTTACGGCGACGTTGTACTACCCGATGTTCATACAGCTGATTTTCAGAAATGACAGATAACTGATCTGTTAGGAGCAAACCACGATCTAAAGGAGCACTAGTAATCGCAACTTTGAGTTTATCTTTTTGGAACTGAGCAAAACTTTCTACCGTTTGGATTTCACCTAGAACTGATCGCAAGGCATCTTTTAAAGTTTCTCTACGACCTGCACTTTCAGCCACCAACAAAACAGGAAATTTACTTTGATCAATGTAGTCTTTGGCCGCCTGAAATGGTTGTTCTTTTTTTGGATCAACTGCAAGTTTAGGTGGTTGCTCGGAAGCAAGATTTAACACCCCAGATTTTAAATCTAAAACATCAGGTGAAGCGATAATACGAGGTAATTGATTTAATGCTTGTAGTACATGATTAGGCATTAAAAATAAATCTTCAGGAGGTAGAATCGGTTGATCAATGTTGTGACGACGATCTTCATAACGACGTACAACTTCTTTCCAAAAATTAATCAGCTCATCTTCAATCTCATTATTTGTAATGACAATGCAATTTTTTGGTAAGTATGCTGTGAACATACTTTGTGCTTCCATCACCTTCTTATCGAAAAACAAAGGCAAATAGATTTCTAATCCTGGGGTTGCAATTCCTTCGAGGACATCTTGATAAATGGGATTTTTCTTTGGATTTGCTGTTGGAAAACTCTCAGCATAGCGATCTCTAAAAGTTGAACGGCCTTCTTTGAGTGGAAACTCTTTGGCAGGTAAAACAGTAAAGTTTTTCAAAGACTCCGTCGTACGTTGTGTTTCTGGATCAAAGAATTTTAGGCTTTCAATTTCATCATCGAATAAATCTATACGAATCGGCTGTTCCTGTCCCGAAGCAAAAATATCCATGATGCTACCGCGAACAGCAAACTCACCATGATCGTAAACAGTATCAACCAAACGGTACCCTGCTTGTACGAGCTGTTTTTTCTGTGTTTCTAAATCAAGCTTTTGTCCAACTTTAATATCAAAGTGCTCACCAACCACCCATGAATATGGTGCAACACGTTGGGCTAAAGTACTTGCTGAAATCAACAAAATACCTTTCTGCGGCATATTGGACAAAATAGCCAAGCGCTCTGAGACAATATCCTGATGTGGAGACAAACGGTCATAAGGCAAGATTTCCCAATCGGGGAAAATTGTAGGTTTAATACCATAAAACTCAAGCTCACTTTCCAGTTGAGCTAAATGCTGATTATTCCTTGCCACAATGACGTATAGATTTGAACTTTGGGTCGCAATTTCTTTAAATAATAGTGCTGCTGACGATCCCAGTAATGAGCCAATCCAACGCTTTTCGCCTGCTTTGAGTTGTTGTAGATTTAATTGAGAAATTTCTTGCTGAAACATAGAGAAAGTCGTGCAATTTATAATGACAAGTGACTTATTTTAGCATGATGTTTTTTACGAATAGGAATTTTTTGGCTTATCCTTAATGCAAAGTTATCTATTCAGTAGATCAAATAGAATTGCTATCAAAGTCACAATTATTTAAAAACAGGATTCGTTAACCAATTTTTAATGTTATGGATTTGCTTTGCTACTTCAATAAGAAGATGAGGACTATTATCATGAGTCCATGTTTCATCACACCAGTCACAAGCATCATATAAATCACCCAGCCATGAGGGATAATATACAATTTTCGAATCAAGATTACGTGGAGCCCCCATAAAACCAGCTTCTATATTGTTAAAAATTTTACATAATTCAAAGGGCCGTATTTCACCCACTTGATATTTCTTTAGAACATTTAAGAAGTAATGAGCAGCTAAAATTTCGGCCTCAATTGAATTCACTGAAAAATTTACATCTACTCTTTGTATCAACCCTAACAAAAGAGATTTGTGGTCAGCATCATGATCAAAAAGTTCAAAGTACTCTATCTCTACAACCTCATGTGCTTTTATATATTCTGCGATTTTACTTAAAGTAAGATCTTGAGAGTAATCAGTATAGTAAATTTCTACGAAAAGTGCTTTTAATGTCATCAATCCATCTTCAATTTTGATATTGTCATTAAATCCTACTCTTCCTAAACATCAATTTTAAACCCTAAATCAATATCAGAGGCAGCTTGACCACCCCGTATTCCAAAATTATCCGTTGGAATTTCTCGAAGTATTATCATGGTATGATCTTTGGGTATACCAAATGGCTCTAATTTATTTACAATCGTTTTATACAATAAACGCTTAGTTTCTAATGTACGACCTACAAAACAATCAATTGTAATGTGTGTAAAAAACTCTGGTTTTTCCTTTTCTTGTGGACACTGAAAATGATGTGGTTCATGCGTGACTAAACGTATATGCCGATCATTTGGCATAATTTTAAATGACTCTATCAAAGCAGAATGCACCGCTTCAATAATTCCAAGCTCCACATCTAACGTATATTTTTGTCTTATCTCAATAAGAACACTCGGCATTTTACTCTCCCAAACAAGTACTATTAATGAATATTTATATTTTCTATAGATTTATTAGCAACAAATTAATATTGATTAAACCGAATTTATTAAAATTATCAAACTTTAATCACGTTGTACTAATCTAAGTATTAAAAAAGCACTCTGATGTGTGCTTAAAAAACAGGAGGGTTTAACTTGGTAAACTATACATACTCATTAGGAGTTTACCATGAGCAAGAAACAGAAGACTTACACCGCAGAATTTAAAGCTGAAGCCATAAAAGCCATTGAAGAGAACCAAGGTAATGTATCGGAATCCGCTAGACAACTTGGCATTTCAATGCAAACCCTTTCGAACTGGAATAACAAAGCAAAGGCTGGAACTTTAGCAGGCACAAAACAGTATTCGCCCGATCTAAACGCCTTACTCGAAGAAAATAAGAAGCTTAAACAACAGCTCAAAACAGCTGAAATGGAACGTGAATTTTTAAAAAAGGCAGCAGCGTACTTTGCCAAAGAAAGTCAGTGAGGTACGCCTATATGAAATCGCAAAGCCACTTATTTCCGATTATTTTAATGGCTCGATTACTTCGTGTATCCGTTTCTCGCTTTTATGATTGGCTAAAGCGAGGCATGAGTAAAAGATCAATTCAGCGAAATCAGCAGACAATTTTGGTCAAAATAGCCCATGAAGAAACCAAACAAAGCTATGGCTATGTTCGATTAACCAAGCATTTACAAGCGCAAAGTATCAAAATAAGTATGTATGCTGTGCGCCAAATAAAAAAATCAAATCAGTTGTATTGTAAGCGCCATAAGCGTTTCAAAAGAACCACGGACAGTGATCACAACCGTTCTATTTATGACAATTTACTCAAGCAACAGTTTTCAATGACGAAGCCTAATCTTGCGTGGTCGAGTGACATTACCTACATTTGGACGGCTGAGGGCTGGTTGTACTTGGCAGCTGTCAAAGATCTTTACACGAAACAGGTTGTTGGCTATAGCTTAAATGAGCGCATGACAGCCAAGCTTGTTTGTGATGCATTGAATATGGCTATTCGCAATCAGAAACCTGCTAAAGATCTCATTGTACATTCAGACAGAGGCAGCCAATATTGCAGTAATGAATATCGAAACTTACTTGAGAAATTTGATTTTCAGGGTTCAATGAGCAAAAAAGGCGACTGCTTCGATAATGCACCGATAGAGAGTTTCTGGGGCATACTCAAAAATGAACTAGTCCATCATCGCAACTACAAAACAAGGGAAGAAGCCAAAGCGGATATTACAAAATATATAGAGTTATTTTATAATCAGCGAAGAATTCAAAAAGGCTTGGATTTTAAGACACCAAATCAAATGGCAGAAGACTTTTATCGGTTAGCTGCCTAGAATCTCCCAAGTGAAAGTCTCCTGCTAATTCAGCACACATCACTCTTCATCAAGTGATAAAGAGTGCTACCTAACGATCTCATTATTATGATGCAAATTTTGCATTTGGGAAGAAACGATTTTCTACAGTGTCATAACACCATTGGAAGATAAAGGTATAGACCAAAATACATAAGGTTAAACCGATATCCAAAATAAACGCTTCAACGATCGTCATATTCATCATATAAGCAATCATTGGAACTGTCGCGACTAACAAACCACCTTCAAATCCAACTGCATGCAAAATACGCACTGGTACAGTTCTTTCCCAATTGTATTTATGCTCAATTTTCTCAAAATAATTATTAAAAATCATGTTCCAAATCACTGAAACAACCGCCATAAACACACCTAATGTTCCTGTTACTTCCATCGGCATGTCAAAAATAAAACTTAACGCAATTGCGATGATGACCAATAAAATCACTTCATAGACAATCGCATGAATGAGTCTTCTTTTGGAAATCAACATTTCTATAACACTCTCTTGTTTGGATATTTGCCATTTTATTTTTATAATTTTGATTAATCCAATCAGGTTCTTTCAGTTTTTTTGACAGATGAATATTAATCAAGAACAACTCATCATGTTTCAAACCGTTATTGAAACAGGCTCATTTTCTGCGGCTGCACGCAAGTTGGGCAAAGTCCCTTCTGCGGTAAGCATGTCGATTGCTAACCTAGAAATTGATTTAAATCTCAACCTATTTGAGCGAGTGGGACGTGAACCAACTCCTACTGCTGAAGCAATGGTGTTGTATGAAAAAACACAACAATTGCTCATTGAAATGAATCAATGGAAACAACATGCGCATGCGCTCAGTACAGGCTTAGAGTCCACATTAAACATTGTGGTTGTATCCGAACTATTGCATACCAATTGGACAGACTACATTACCCTACTTGAGCAAAATTTTCCGAGTCTCGCGATTAATATCGTATCTGCTCCGCAAGAAGATGCTTTACACATGTTGCTAGATCAGTCAGCGCAATTGGCTTTGATGTTTGAACGTGAACAATTAGACAGTCGTGAGCAGTTTGTTGAACTTAAAAGAGAAGCATTAGTACCTGTTATCTCGAATATTCATCCACTGGCTCAACTTGAACAAGTATCTTTTGAGCAAATGGTTCAAACCCGTCAAATCGTAGTAGCGAGCCGAGATAACAGGATTAAACCTGAATTACTTTTTGCTAAAGATTACTGGCGTACCGACAACCACCATTCAGCGTGCATGATGATTGTTCGAAATTTGGGCTGGGGTGTTCTCCCCTTAGAAATGTTTAATGAAAACCCTGAGTTAAAGAAAAAATTAAAAATTTTGAAGCTTTATGATTTCACACCAAAATTTGAATATTTTGTAGACCTCGTCTGGAGTCGAGAAAGTGAACTTGGTGCAGCTGCAAGGTTTCTGATTGAGTACATCCGAGATCAACGTCAGAAAAACAAACCTTAAAAAGCATGCAACAATAAGACATGTCATCACAAGTGACGCTTTGCTTTCTTGAATTGTGTGTTATAAATGAGAATACCACTATATTTGTTTAAGTAAGAACGTTATATCAATGACTCAAACCGCATTAAACCAATTAAAGAATTTTACAACTGTTGTAGCTGATAGCAGTGACCTTGAAGCAATTAAAAAATTTCGTCCGCTTGATGCAACAACAAATCCTTCATTAATCACAGCAGCAGCTGAACAACCAGAAAGTAAAGAACTCATCGAAGATGCTTATTTACAAGCAAAAAAAGAAGGTTATGAAGCTGATGAACTGATCGAACGTACGATTGATATTTTAACTGTCAAGTTTGGTGTTGAAATTTTAAAATTAATTGACGGTCGTGTTTCTACAGAGGTTGATGCTTTACTTTCTTATGACACAGAGGCGACAATTACTAAAGCTAGAGAGCTTTCAAAGTTATACCAAAGCTATGGCATCGAACAATCACGTATTCTCATTAAGATTGCTTCGACATGGGAAGGGATACAAGCTGCTAAAGTTTTAGAAGCTGAAGGTATTCCATGTAATCTCACTTTATTGTTTGGTTTACATCAAGCACAAGCTTGTGCAGATGCAAACGTTACGCTTATCTCTCCATTTGTTGGACGTATTTTAGATTGGTACAAAAAAGCAGAAGCCGTCGATGCTTATCCAATCGAGAAAGATCCAGGCGTACTCTCTGTTAAGAAAATTTATAATTATTACAAGCAACAAGGTATCCCAACACAAGTCATGGGAGCAAGCTTCCGTAGCACGGCACAAGTACTGGGCTTAGCTGGTTGTGATTTACTGACAATTGCACCAAATTTACTGGCACAATTAGAACAAGATCAACAACACGTTAATGCTCAACTGACTGTAGAAGCAGCGCAACAGGCTGAAAAAATTGAGCGCTCTGAACAAACTAAGGAAAGCTTCAAGGCTGAGCTTGAACAAGACTTAATGGCATTCCAACTGTTGCAAGGTGGAATTGATGGCTTTATCAAAGCTCGAAATCAATTAAGTTTGTTACTTCGTCAGTCTTTTGGTGTTGATGCTGAAATCAGTCCATAATTAGCTGATTTTTCACCTATTAAAAACCGATTTTTGCTATATTAGTGAGGGTCGGTTTTTTTATTGAGTTCATCGTGTTTGGTATCACAGATTTAACTACTTATATTATCGGTACGATCTTAATCATTTTATTACCCGGCCCTAACTCCATCTATGTCATGTCTGTAGCCTCACGCTATGGTATACGTACTGGTTATGCTGCCGCTTGTGGTGTATTTACTGGCGATTTTATCTTAATCGTTTGTACTGTATTAGGCGCGGCATCGCTATTAAAAGCCTTTCCCATTTTGTTTGTTATTCTTAAATTAACTGGGGCCTGCTATCTTGCTTACTTAGGTTTTAAACTACTCCAAAGTGGCTATCAAACATGGAAAAAGCCACCTCATCATACAGAGTTGGCCGATTTACCTCGATTAGATAAAGTTCACCCTTACCGGACAGCACTTGGCATTAGTTTATTGAATCCAAAAGCAATTTTATTTTTCTTATCATTCTTTGTGCAATTTGTTGAGCCAAGTTATTCCTACCCAATGATCAGTTTCTTGGTATTGGCATTGGTTCTACAAATCATCAGTTTTAGTTATCTAACCGCACTTATTTTTTCGGGCGTGAAATTAGCTGGCTTCTTTAGACATAACTATAAACTGGCTGCAAGTGGCGTATTTTTAGTCGGTATTTTATTTTTTGGATTTGGTTTAAGACTTGCAACTTCGACGATTTAATTAGACCTAGACGTGTTTTTTATTTTTAAGGTGGACTGTGACCTCAGGTCATGTTCCATCTCCATCTTTTTGAATCAAATGATCAATTTATTCAATCATCTTTGAACTACGTTTTATGCTGTATAAACGGTATACTTTTCAATAAATTTTTTAATCAATAATAGATATATATAGATGCAACGCCTGATCCAAGATTTTTCGATTCCTGCTGTATTCGCTGGCTTTATCACATTTCTGATTGGTATTAGTGTTTCAGCAGTATTGGTGATTCAAGGGGCACAATCCCTCGGTGCAAATACTGCACAAATTAGTTCGTGGTTTTGGGCATTAGGGTTAGCGATCGGACTTTCAGGTTTATTATTATCTTGGAAATATAAATATCCTGTTGCTACAGCTTGGTCAACGCCCGGTATTGCCTTAATTATTGCATCTACAGGACATTATGATCTCTATGAAGCCATTGGTGCATTTGTCATCTGCGGAATTGCGATTGCGGTTGTTGGTTTTTCTGGTGTTTTTCAAAGATTATTGGCTCATATACCAGCCAGCCTAACCTGTGCCATGCTTGCAGGAATCCTCTTAAAATTCGGTATACAAATCTTTAGTAGCTTAGAAACTCATCTAGGTTTTATTCTCAGCATGTTAGCGATTTACTTACTCTCAAAACGTTTATTTCCGCGCTATAGTATTGTGCTGACAGTCATTTTGGGTGCTGCGATTTGTCCACTATTTATTAGTTTTCAACTCGCACCGATCACTTGGTCATTGACACAGCCGGTGTGGATGCAGCCTTCATTTTCTTGGTCTGCGATCTTGGGCTTGGCTTTACCTTTATTTGTGATCAATATGACTTCGCAAAACCTACCCGGTATCGCGATGATTAAAAGCTATGGTTATCATCCTCACGTCAATCAACTTGTAGGCTGGACAGGTATCGCACATACTTTTTTTGCGCCATTTGGCTGTTTCTCAGTAAATTTGGCAGCGATCAGTGCCGCAGTAAGCTTGGATGACCAAGTGCATCCTGACCCAAGTAAGCGTTATATCGCAGGCATTAGTTGTGGTTTATTTTATATTTTGATGGGGCTGTTTGCGGCAACATTAGTTAGTTTACTGATGTCATTCCCACAAATTTTCATCGTTGCGCTTGCAGGCATCGCCCTTTTTGCAACGATTAGCCATAACATTGCTGTTGCTTTTGCCAATGTAGAAGAACGCGAAGCAGCATTACTTACGTTCTTATGTAGCGCGTCTGGTGTGCAATTTTTAGGGGTTGGTTCTGCATTTTGGGGATTAATCCTTGGAATCGTTGTTTTAATTATCTTCAAATTTAAAAATAAGCCTTAAGTCAAAACTTAAGGCTTATCCATCACAATACAATAAACTTTGGGCATTATTTATTGTCTAAATTTTTATGTGCTTCATCGTCATTTAAAATCCGCCCTGCTTGTTGTGGCTGAATCAACGGAGCTGTTGGACGTGGCTGATTATGTGAATATTGGAATCCTACCCCAGCATAAACATCATCAGCTGCTATTTCTGTCTCAAAGCGTTCCTCATCTCGTTCACGAATTTCATGAGCAATACGTCTTACTTCCTCTTGGTCAACACCAAGCTCCTTTAAGATCACGCCACCAAATTTAATTGCAGATTCAAAAGTTTCACGAATCATATAATCAACTTTGTGCTTCACTAAATAGAGTGAATGTTCTCTGTCATAAGAGCGTACAAGTAACTTTGCTAACGGAAACTCATGTCCTACCAGTTCGACGATCTTATTGGTTGTTTCCTTACTATCAACACAAACTACGATCGCTTGTGCTGTTGCAGCACCTGATGCATGCAAAATATCTAAACGCGCACCATCACCATAATAGATTTTAAAACCAAATCTTTCTGCATTTTGAATCATATCGATATCATTATCGATGATTGTTACATCTACACCGCGAGCCAATAACAACTGACTGGTTACTTGCCCAAAACGCCCGAAACCGATCATTAAAACACTGCCACTTAAACCGTCAGCGACACTTACATTATCTAACGAGATTGCATCTTTAGTCTCAGTAAATCGTTTAAATAAAATCCCAATAATCGGCGTCAAGACCATAGAAAGGACAACAATCGCAGTCAAATTTGATCTAGTCGTATTGTCAATAACTTGTGCACTTACAGCGGCAGCAAACAACACAAAAGCAAACTCACCACCTTGTGCCATGAGTAAAGCTCGATCTAGAGCTTCTGTATGCGGACTCTTGGTAATACGTGCCACGATGTAAATCATCAATGCTTTTACAAACATTAAAGCCAAAACACCGCACAAAATGAGTTGCCAATTTTGAGCGACAACAGACAAATCTAATGACATCCCTACACCAAGGAAGAATAGCCCTAATAATATCCCTCGAAAAGGCTCAATATCTGCTTCGATTTGATGTCTAAAGGTGGATTCCGATAACAACACACCCGCAAGGAAAGCCCCCATTGCCATAGACAATCCACTCACTTGCATGATTAATGCAGCACCTAATACCACTAAAAGTGCTGCGGCTGTCATCACTTCTCTCGCTTTTGCAGCGGCTAAAAGTCTAAACAATGGATTTAACAGCCAATAGCCAGCAGCAATTAAACCAGCTATTGCGAGCAAACCAATACCGATCATTTCTAATCGTGCAGAAGTACTTTCCACCACATGGTTTGGTGCCATAAAAGCAACAAGTGCCAGTAATGGTACAATTAATAAATCTTCAAATAATAGAATAGAGACAATCTTTTGGCCTCGTGGTTGCGCAATGTCTCCACGATCACCGAGTAACTGCATAACAATCGCTGTTGAGGTCAAAACAAAACCTGTTGCAGCGATAAACGCTACTTGCCATGTGAAACCAAAAAGGATTCCAACGCCTGTCAATGCACATGAACTTACCAGAATTTGTAAACTGCCTAGACCAAATATTTCTCGCCTTAGACTCCATAAATGTGAAGGTTGCATTTCTAAACCAATCACAAACAGGTACATCACGATACCCAACTCTGCTATATGTAGGATTGAAGCTGAATCATTAAAAAAAGCAAAACCAAATGGACCTATGATAAGCCCTGCAATTAAATATCCTAGGACTGAACCCAGCCCTATTCTTTTAAAAATAGGAACTGCAATAACAGCAGCTGCTAATAATACAACGGGTGCAATTAAACTAATTGAGTGAGCGTCTGAACTCATACTATTCTCATTGTTATCAATGTGTTTCTATTTTATTTGAAACAATAGAAGACTTATACATCATTTATGAGACAATGCTTCTTATTGTATTGATTACAAACGCCCTCACTCGATTTAATTTATCGCATTCTTATCCCAAAAAGCTTGGCGAATTTGTGGCATAGAATTCAGATGGTTAATGATGTGTTGTGCTTCTTCTGTTTCAATCGAAGTTGCAATCAACGTCACTTCGATTTCGACTTCCTTTTCACCAAATGGTGTCACCTGAATATCTTTGGCAGGATAATTATGGTGCTTAAGAGTCAAATTCAACTCATCCATCACCGCTTTACTTTGACTACGATCACAAATGATGTAAATCACATGTAGCACCTCAGTATCGTCATCTAACGGTCTGCGATCAATCACATGAACAATTGGTCGTAATAACGTATTGGCAGCCAAAATAAACATAGTGGCTAAAATGGCTTCAATAATCAGATCTGATCCAGCAGACGCTCCAACTGCGGCAGAACACCACAAAGTTGCTGCTGTATTTAAGCCGTGGATATTGCCTTCTTGGCGCATAATTACACCTGCACCCAAGAATCCGATCCCTGAAACAACATAGGCAATTACACGTACTGCACCATCAGCTCCCGTAAGATTGATAGCAATATCTACAAAAATTGCGGCCCCAACCGCTACTAGTACATTGGTTCTTAATCCTGCCGTACGTTGACGATATTGTCTTTCAAAACCAATCAAAGCACCTAAAATAAAAGCGACACTAAGACTAATTAAAGTGTCTACGATATTTGATAAATCAATATTTTGGAGAAATTTAAACTGCATCATCGACTTGCTCAACTTTTAATTTCGTTATCGTGATCAGCAAAATGCTAAAAATTAGGCACATAAAAATGATCACTTTTAGGACAACAGACCTAAAAATGTCTTCGTGCAAAATCATTTTGCTGAAAGCTAAGTTTTTGATGGATTTATAAAAAATGATATCAGAGCTATCTCATTGCAAGATAGCGAATATTAATGGCGATCTTGCTCAGTTTCCGCTTTGATTTAATAGTTTCTTAAATCCAAACCTCGAACAACTGTCCATTTAATATTCCTTAACACATAAACTCGCCGACATTGTAGGGCATGTTATGTGATAAACAAGCCCTAATGTTATGAATTTTTTATGACAAACACGTGTCTGTCATAAAATCTTTTGATTTATAGTTCACGAACTACGACAGTTTTCGCCATTTTGTCATGCCAGCCTTGTTTCTTTCGATCAAAAGCAATCCAGATTAAACCAATAAACAATACCAGTGTTGCAGGAATATAACCGATATAGCGAATAATACCTTGTCCTACTGAAACATGATTGCCAGTTTGTTCATCAAGAACTTTTAAACGTAGTAAACGCTTACCTGGTGTACCTGCAAATTTGACCCAACAGAATATATAAAATACTGCTGACAAAATCTGCCCAATCCAATCAGTCCATGACCAACTCGTTCTAGTCAAATTATCCGTTACACTTGGAGACAACAACATCATTAACGGAATCAAAATTGCTAAAATAATAATTGTGTCAAGAATTGCCGCGCCTACACGTATCCAGAATCCAGCATATTCGTATTTATCTGACATATTCCCCTCTCTTTTTGTTTATACAAAGTCAATGTTTAGAGATATTGTTTTCAGCAACAACTATAACATTTATCTTTAAATTTGTTTTAATTCGCGGTCAAAGAAATCGACTGTACGTTGCCAAACCAATGCTGACTCTGGTCGATCACGACTTACCGTACGAAAGCCATGTGGCATCGGATACGTATAAGCTTCAACACGATCGCCTAATTGTTGAATCAGTTTATTCCTTTTTCTGGCAGGACAGAATGGATCAAATTGCTCAGACCAATGTCCTTGCAAAATCCTAATTTCATCCAAAGACTCTGTTTTAGGAACACCTGCACCTTCGATGCCGAAAGAATGATGATAGACAACTGGTGCTAACATATCTTCACGCTTTGCCATTTGAATGACATAGCCACCTGTTAAACATTGACCTAACATCCCCAAACGACCATTTGATCGCAGATCCACTTTTAACTCATCCAATAACACGTGGATTTCTTTGTTTACTTCACTATCAGCTGCATTGGTACGTCCTGCTTTTGCAACCATTGCACGAATGCAATATTTGACTGCTCCTCCGCTATATAAGTTCGGCACGTATACTAGATATCCCCGATTGGCTAAGTCTTGAGCATCCTCTCGATAAGCATCAATCACACCATATAATTCATGGAGTAACAAAATTGCAGGTACTTTATCAGTCGTTTCGGCTGGCGCATAAATCTCAACCTCGATCTGTCGAGTTGGTAATGTGATTGTTTTTATTTCCATTTTCTAATGTCTATATTGATTAATTCTCAATCATATTATTTATGACAATAATAATTGTCAAATAAAAAGGGATGTGAAACGTCAACAGCTCCATCCATCCCCCTTTCATCATACCTCTTGGGTTACCCATTTATACAAGTGCAACTACTTTTAACACTCAATCGAATTGACTGCCAATCCACCTTTTGAGGTTTCTTTATACTTATCAGACATATCCTTACCTGTTTCTTTCATGGTTTGAATGACTTTATCCAATGAAATAAAATGCTCGCCATCCCCATGTAATGCCATCTGAGCTGCATTGATTGCTTTTACAGCAGCAATGGCATTTCTTTCAATACAAGGCACTTGTACTAAACCACCGACTGGATCACAGGTCAGCCCTAAGTTGTGTTCAAGCCCAATTTCAGCAGCATGTTCAACTTGTTCAGGCGTACCTTCTAAAATTTCAGCTAATCCCGCCGATGCCATAGCACATGCAGAACCCACTTCACCCTGACAGCCAACCTCAGCGCCAGAAATGGATGCATTCAATTTGCATAGAATACCTACTGCTGCGGCACTCAAGAAAAATCTCACAATGGTGTCTTCAGATTTATCTTTAGAAAAATTAACATAATAAGATAACACTGCTGGAATAATTCCAGCCGCACCATTCGTAGGTGCTGTGACCACTCGGCCACCTGCGGCATTTTCTTCATTAACAGCGAGCGCGTATAAATTCACCCATTCCATGGCGTTGAATGTTGTCGCAATCAAATTTTCATTTTCTTTTTTTAATAGGCGTTGATGAATATTCTTGGCACGTCGTTTCACATTCAAACCACCTGCCAAAACACCTTCATGTTGCAAACCACTTTGGATACAGTCTTGCATCACTTGCCAAATTTGCATAATTTTGGCACGAATTTCTGCTTCGCTGCGCCAGCTTTTTTCATTTTCTAACATCAAATGACTAACACTACATTGATGTGTTTTACAAAGTGCCAATAGCTCTTTGGCACTTTGAAATGGATAAGGCACAACAGTCTGATCTTCGACAAAACTCCCTTGATCAACCTGACTTTCGTCGATAATAAATCCACCACCTATCGAGTAATAAGTATTGGAATAAATGAGTTCTTCTGCATCATTTACTGCTATTATCTTCATCGCATTCGGATGATAAGGTAAAGCCTCATCAATAAAAACAATATCTTGATTTGGATCAAACTTTACCGCATGAGTACCATCCATCATAAGTATGCGAGATTGCAACACCTGATCTAGCTGTATTTGGCTATGAGGGATATCAATTGTTTCAGGATCATTACCCATCAAACCCAATATTGTCGCTCGATCTGTGCCATGTCCTATACCTGTAGATGACAATGAACCGTATAAAAAAATTTGTACTCTAGCAACCTTGTCTAAAACATCTTGAACTTTAAGTGATTGAGTAAAGCGATATGCTGCTCTCATTGGTGCAACCGTATGTGAACTCGAAGGTCCAACACCAATTTTAAAAAGATCAAATACGCTCAGCGCCATATATTATTGTCCTCTACTATCCCTTCATGTTTTTATAATTTTTATTTAATGGGAAATTCCATAAAAAAAGAAAATCAAAAAGAATAACCACAACCGCACTATGACGATTGTGGTTATAGAGAATTTTAACGCTTAAATGCTTAATAATGAATTCAAAGTTTCTGACACATTCTTCGATTTCACCTTTGGCTGCAATGCTTTTAACGCTTGTTGTACCTGACTACGCTGAGGCTCCATCAACGTATACCAACGAGAAAGCACCTGTAATAAACGTGAACCTAAAATTGGATTCTTTTCATCTAGATAGGCAGCTAACTCAATGAAATGATCCACACCAAAACTCCATGTATTTACAGGATTACTTGCTAAACCACCGCTCACAGAACGAATTCGGTTCGGTGTGCCTAAATCGTAATCGGCATGTTTGGTTAGATATTCAATGGTTTCTGCAGTCGCGCAAGGATGCGAAGCTTGGATCGTAAACCATTGGTCTAAAGACAAGGCTTCATCTTTGAAACGATTGTAGAAGTCATCTAATGCTAGTTGAGCCTGTGGTGCATCATTCCAAACTAGAACACGTAATGCTCCTAAACGTTCTGACATATTTCCTGTTTGCTGATATTGCGCATAAGCTAAATCAAAAACAGAATCATCACCTTGACGTGCCAACATACTCAACATGATATTTTTTAAAGCACGAACACCCATTGCCAAAGAAAATTCTTTTTGCATATCAGGGTCTAGAGATAAATATGTTTCTTTCCAAAATGAACCCAGTTCACGAGCCAGACGATCTAAAACTGCTTCGCGTTTTTCACGAATGAGTTCTGGCTCATAGTCTTGATCAATTCTGCTACCTAAATAATTTTCACTTGGGACATCAAATAATCGAGAAGCAAGTAATGGATCTTTATTGACTAAATCAGGCAGTGTATTTTTGATGGCATCAATATAAGTATCTGCCTTATGATCCTCTAATAAAATACGCTCTAATAATGTCTGCGTTGCTTGCCATTGATTAAAACCATTGGTCTCATGCTGAATCAAGAATGCAAGATCATCATTTGAGTAATCAAATGCCAAATTGACTGGCGCAGAAAAATTACGCAGTAATGAAACTACAGGTTGTTCAGTAATACCTGTAAATTCAATCGTTGCTTCATCTTGCTCAAACAAATACATGCCATCTTTTACATCATTTACAAATAGATCGGCACTGTGCAAGGTGTATTGCTCACCAGACTTTGCATTAAATAAGGCTAAAGCAATAGGAATAGGTACAGCTTTTAAATTCGGATATTTTGGATGTGCTTTTAGACTTTGCTTGAAACTCAAACGATAAGTTTGAGCCGTAGCATCATACGCACCATTGACTTCCAGCTTCGGTGTACCTGGTTGGTTATACCACGTCAGAAAGTTTGATAAATCAACACCTGAACCTGCGCTAAGCGCCGCAACCCAATCTTCAACTGTGACCGCTTGTCCATCATGACGCTTAAAATATTCATCCGTACCTTGACGATATTTATCTTTACCCAATAGCGTTGCCATCATACGGTTAATTTCTGCGCCCTTTTCATAAACCGTTGCCGTATAGAAGTTGTTAATTTCAACAAAATGGTCTGGACGTGGAGGATGTGACAAAGGACCTGCATCTTCAGGAAATTGATGAGATTTTAACACTGCCACATCATCAATACGTTGTACTGCTGCTGACTGTAAATCTTCAGAAAAAGACTGATCACGGAAAACTGTCAAACCTTCTTTTAAACAGAGTTGGAACCAATCACGACAAGTAATACGGTTGCCTGTCCAGTTATGGAAATACTCATGGGCAATGACTGACTGCACACGCATGATGGCAGCATCAGTCGTATACTCCTCATCAGCAAGCACACATGAGGTGTTGAAGATATTTAAACCTTTATTTTCCATCGCCCCCATGTTGAACTGACTCACAGCGACAATCATATAGTTGTCGAGATCATAGGGACGACCATAATGTTCTTCATCCCAACGCATCGAGTGCTTTAACGCTTCCATCGCAATATGACACTTAGGAATATCTTTTTCTACGGCATAAATCTCTAACGCAACGTCACGACCTTCAGAAGTTGTATAACGGTCTTTGAGTACAGCCAAGTCCCCAATCACACAAGCAAATAAATAGCTTGGTTTCTTAGTTGGATCTTGCCAAATCGCGAAATGGCGATTTTCATCGACCTCACCAGTTTCAAGCAAGTTACCATTTGCCAATAAAACAGGATATTTCTTATCGGCTTCAACACGTGTCGTAAATACAGATAAAACATCTGGACGATCTGGATAAAAGGTGATTTTACGGAAACCTTCAGGCTCGTTTTGGGTAACGTACAAATCTCCGGCCTTATAAAGACCTTCTAGCTGGGTATTTGATTCAGGATGAATAATCACTTGAATTTGTAAAATGATCTCATCTGGTGCATCAGTGATCACCAATTGTTCACTATCTAACTCATATTGATCAGAATTTAATGTCTGACCATTCAGTTGAATTGATTTTAACTCTAAATCACGACCTAGAAGAATCAAAGAACCAGCGCTTTGACGCTTCATTACGAGCGTTGAATCAACAATTGTATGATTCTCATATACTTGAATATCCAAGTGAATCGAATCAACCAAAAATGATGGTTTTTGATAGTCTTTTAAATAAATGGTTTGATCCGTTTGTACAGGAGGTTGCGCCGCGATATTCATCAGTATTCCTTATCTTTCATAATTTCATGTCAACGGTCTTGTTGGTAAGACTTCTGGTTGCGTCATCAATTTGCACAAATTATGCCGTTTGGTCTAAATATTTCGTATTAGAAAATTATTTAGTACATCTCAACCGATCATACGCCAACTATCAGAGCCTGTCTTTAATGCCAGACACGAGTTTAAGAATTTTATTGGGTTGAAATAATTCAATTTCAAATATATTCGCTTCAATTAGCCGATCATTTAGACAAAATTACAACATAGTTTTCTATTCTTAAATAAAAGTGACAGACCGAACTGCTTTTCATCGCTTAATTTACATTTTTTTTATTTGTTTTACATTTTGTGCACGGTTATTGCTTAATCAATTATGCCAATGTAGGTAAATAAAATAACAAGCGAGGGCTACGACTATGGAATTGAAAGCACACCTTTATCGTCTCGAAAACATTAAAGCAATCCATGATCTTGCGAAAGCTGGTATTGACCATCATGTGATTTCCGTTTTTCTAACAGCAGAGGGAATTGAACTGACGACATTAGAAGTAACCAATATCGTGAATACTTACGATGCCCTAGGAAAAGAGAAAGTACCGAGTAAAAAAGTACAAGCACTTATTGCCGCAAAAAAAATCGGACAGGAGGACGAAAACTTACCATGCCCTGTTTAACATTTAACTCAATAAAAAAACCTCAAATCAGCCTCTGATTTGAGGTTTTTTTAAACTAGAATTTCAAAGTATTTGGCAATTTACGGATTTCCGCTATTGGTGCGAATCCAAACAACCGTACGCCCAAGCGCAGATACCCCCATATACCCACGCATTCGTAAACGTTTACCTTCGCCCGATACGACACCTTTACCTTTATAAATTCGACCACTGGTCGCCTCTAAAACTGTACCGTCAATATAGGCATTAGAATTATTCGGATCTTGTCTAAATCCAGACAATATTTCCAATCCAAGTAAAGGTTTATTGGTATGCGGTGCTGGGCATTTGGTACAGTTGGTCAAAGCGATACCATGTGCATTTGGATAGCGATAAACAATTTTCCCATTAAACCGCCCATCATCACCTTTTCGAATTTCGACAATGGAGAGTTGTTCACCTGTGCGCTCTTCAATACTTTTCCAGTATCCTTCGATCGATGCAGCAGAAGCTGTCGCCGTTAAAAATGCAATAGAAAGCCCCATGATTCCTTTCATGAATACATGATTCGACATCTTTATATTTTCCCCGTTAAAAAATTACTTAGTCATGTTTTATAGATTTAATATTAAAAAAATAGCATATTTATAGCGCAGTTACACTGTACGCCCCAGTACTTGACTCTATAAAATTTTTAACAATCAAATACGTACAGTGTAATTCATAAATTTTAATTTAAGGATTTGGACTATCAGTACGAATCCAGACTTGCGTACGTCCTAAGGCAGAAATTCCCATATAACCGCGCATCCGCATACGTTTACCATCTGCACTGAGTTGTGCTTTACCTTTGTAAATATTTCCTGTTTTTGGTTCAAGAACACGACCATCAATATACTGATTTGGATTTTGAAGATCTTGTTTCAAACCCCACGCGATTTGCAGACCTAAAATTGGTTTATTCTTAAATGGTTCAGGACATTTAACACAATTGGTCAACAACGTACCACCACCAGGCACAGGATATCGATAAACAATCGTACCTGTATAAGTTCCGTCAGTCTTTTTTTTCACTTCAACAATTGAAAGCTGTTCACCTGTACGGTCATCAATACTCTTCCAATAGCCTTCTGGTGTTGACGCAATCGTAAGTGTAGTTAATAAACCTAGAGAGATTCCCACGACTCCATTCATGAGGATTTTTTTTTGCATATTGGCTCCTTTATCCCTAGCAATCCTTTGGGCCTACATTTTTATTACAATGCATCAATATGGTCAATAAAAAAACATGTATATTTCACAGTTTTATTCTTTATAAATTTGAATTAAATCACATATTTAAACATTACCAAAACAAGGTTTACATTCACAATCAGCCACCTTAAAATTTAAACATCTAGACTCATTCTCAACGATTCTTTGCACCACTTCATGTGCCAGCAATGTATAATATATTTTTTCTAAGACGACTTAATCAATGGATTTACAGATTCTACAAAAACAGTTAGATGAAAGTAGCCATTGCCCATTGTGTCAAGCATCAATGTATTGGGTTGAAGCTGAACAATATACTCAAGAGCTACAATTTCACGAATGCAGTCACTGCCAACACCGCGTTTTTCAGCAAGAAAGTAAACTGAATTGCCATTGTGCTCAATGTACTGCTGCAAGAAAGAAACAAACACAACAAACTCGCCTACAAGAACAACGTAAATACAGTACCAAAGATGAAGTCATTTATAGCCTTAATCAGCTCAGTTTTTTACATAAATTATTTTTACTGAGTTTACTCGACCATTATGCGCGTGAAGATGTACAACATGATGAAATCATTCATTGGGAAAATATTAAATTCCATCATTTTACGCCCAACTATTTATTCCAAAACCATTTACTTCAAAGCTTGCTCAAACTCGGTGTTTTAAAACCACAAGATTCAGGTATTGAAACAGGACATTACTATTTAAATATTCGTTTGGATGGTTATTCAGATCCTAGTTTATATAGTGTTGCTCAACAACTACGTAACTGGTTTTATGAAAATCTTAGTTTAGGCATTCCCTTTAAAACAACTGACGAAGTAAAAGATGCAATGTATTTGGTTTTGTACCAAGAGATTGTTCAGTTTATGCAATTTTATTGCCGAACATGGGGGATTCAAATTGCAGGTAGTCGCCCTTTTCAAAGTTTTTGCTTTCGACTTATGGATAGTTTAGCCATCGGTCAGATCTATTATCTAATTCAAACAGCACTCGAATATTTGTACAAACAAAAAGCTCTACAACCAAGAAATGATAAATTTATTAACACAAATTTATTAAAGAAAACATTGGAACAATACCGCGAACGTTCAGTGACTGAACGATGGGAAACATCAACATTACCCAGACCACATAATATTCCTTTAAGTAAAATGAGTGAAATTTTACTGTTTAAATTTCTTGGCTACGATGAAAAGATCTTTATACAACCAATTTGGAAATCATGGCGAAAAATAGAGCCTCGCTTAAATTTTTATTCGGTAAAACGCTGCATGTATTGTGGTTCTAATGACCTCGTGGTTGAGTACGATGCTACAGATTATGTTTCCCTCATTTGTCGTCAGTGCAAACATCAAGACCACTACTTCACCCGTTAAAGCTTCAGGATTCTTATCATGTCATCAAAACAACAATTGATTGATCAAGTCATTCAAGCTTGGCATGCGTTGCAACAAAAAACACCATTGATTCAGTGTATGACCAACAGTGTTGCCAACAACTATGTCGCCAATATACTGCTGGCAGCTGGCGCATCTCCTGCGATGATTGATAATCCATATGAAGCCGAAGAGTTTACCAAAATTAGTGCTGCTTTAAGTATTAATGTTGGCACACCGACCACAGAACAAACCCAAGCGATGTTGATTTCTGCTCAAACGGCGCAACAGCATCAAATACCATGGGTTCTCGATCCAGTCGGCTACGGTCCAATCTTAAAATGGCGCAGTGAAACCGTAGATCAATTATTGCAATACCATCCAACGATCATTCGTGGAAATGCCTCAGAAATTAGTGCATTAGCAGGTAATCATGTTCAATCTAAAGGCGTAGACAGTACACTCAATAGCCAAGATGTTTATGAGCAAGCTCGGCGTTTATTGCAGCATACAGATTGTGTCGCCATTTCTGGTGTTTCTGATTATATTATTTCAAAGCAATTTGATATGGTGATTCAAGTCAATGGTGGCTGTCATCTACAACCGAAAATCACTGCTACAGGATGCGCGCTAGGTGCCTTAACAGCAGCTTATAGTGCGGTTGCTTCGCCCGCAATTGCCGCACTTGCTTCGCACTTACACTTTGCAATTGCTGGTAAACTTGCTTATGACCAAGCACAAACAGTCGGTAGTTTTAATATTATGTTTTTAGACTATCTACATATGTTAGATGATAATTTAATTCATCAATATTACAGCATTGATTGTTTATGATTCTTTATACATAAACAATCAATGCTGCTTTGACTTAAATGATTGATTAATGAAACCTTTACTTACTAAAGTTGAATTACTAAATACCATCCCAGATGATTTTCCATTTCTTCATCTCTATCCACTTGAGTTTAGAAAAAATATCACTGTAATTACTGGTGAGAACGGCAGTGGAAAATCAACGATTTTAGAAGCTTTAGCTTTAAAATTCGGCTGCTCGGCTGAAGGAGGAACGGTCAATTTTAATTATAAGACTGAAGATACCCATTTAGACTATAGCTCACATTTGCGTATCCAAAAATCTCCACGTCGAATAAGAGATATCTTTTTTTATCGCTCTGAAACTTACTACAACTTTCTAACCGAAATGCGTCAACTCGATAATGCACCAAGTTTCGGACCACCCATTCGAAATTTCTACGGCGGGAAAGATTTACATACGCTATCACATGGTGAAGCAATGAAAGCACTTATTGATCACCGTTTTCGCGCCGAAGGTCTATATATTCTTGATGAGCCAGAATCCGCACTTTCAGTCAATAATCAAATTAACTTTGTGGAAAAAGTAATTCAACTGAGTAAGCAAGGTGCACAATTTATCATTGCAACACACTCACCTATTTTAATGCTGATGCCAGATATCCAATTGCTTCAATTAAATGAAAATAGCCTGCGCGAAGTGAATTTTACAGACACACATATCTATTATATGTATAAGGAAATTATCAACTCAAATGGTGATTTTCTAAATCAAATCATTGATATTGAATAGAGTTATTACCAATTCACTAATGATGGCGCTTGAAAATCCCATCACTCATTAATGTATAAATTCTTTCTAAATCAGTCCTCTCAGATTGCGCAAGCAATTGTTGATGCATTTTTAAAATATTTTGATCACCGCGCATTGCTGGACCTGTTTGCATAAGCTTGGGTTGATTAACAACAGCTTTACTGGCCGTTTCAGTTATCAAAGGATATAACAAGCTAAAATCGACCTGTTCAGCAGCAACGATTTGCTGCGCCATGTCATAGCAATAATTACTAAAATTGCATGCAAATACTGCCGCTAAATGCAGTGTTTGACGTTGTTTAGAACTATATTGATAGACTCTATTACTTAGGCTATTAGCAAGCCCTGTCAGTATTTCTAAATCGGCTTGTGTTGATGCTTCTACAAAAATTGGTGTTTCAATCCAATCGATATCGCGATCCAAACTAAAAGTTTGTAGTGGATAAAACACCCCTGTTCGCTGTGATGCTTGCTCTATCGTGATTAAGCTCGTACTGCCCGAAGTATGTACAATTAAACTCTGAGGTACGAGTGATGTAATTGAATTCATAATTTCAGCAATCACTTGATCACTGACAGCAATCACCACTAAATCGGTTCGTGAATCTAATTGCGCGAATTGATCAATTGCTTGAGCATTTACTTGAGAGGCTAGATTTTCCGCATTTGCTAAATCACGACTAAAAACCTGAACAATATGATGCTGCTGATGTAAAACTTTGGCTAAATGAGTAGCAACCCGACCAGCACCAATAAATGTAATACGCATAAACTCAATCTAAATGTTGTTTAATTGGCAGCATGCCAAGAACCGCGATCTAAATCAATTATTTACTTATCTGATATAACCAAAGTAGTGAGAAACTAGCAAAAACCAAAGCAAAGAAAGGAAAAGCTTTGGGTTGCTTTGAGTCTTGTGGTGTAACTGGTATGGTCAAAATAGGTGGCATCAAGGTTTTTTCTGTCGTTTGCCCCAAGCTCAAAACCTCAGGAGTCCAATTTGGTAGCAATGCATGTATAGATTCTTTATGATCACGAAGATAATAAATAATACTGATGGTATCATTGCCGATCTCATTTGAAAGGACCGCTAAACTCTTTGGAATGGCTCGATTTAAAGTTTTTTCCACTTCAGCAACCGAAACTCGCCCTGCAGCCAAACGTAACAATAATGCATTTTTTACCTGATTATTTTTTTCAAACAAATCATAAACCGAAGGCGTTAATTTTTCCTTTAATTGATCAACAAGATCAGGTTTAACTAAAAATTGAGACAAAAGAATTGGGTAAAATCTAGACAAGATATCATTTTTTTCATTTACCAAGCTGGTTTGATCATTGACGATCACCGCTGATACTTTTTGTTTAAGTAACTCCATTGGATTTGTAGACATTGTATTAACTCCAACAACTCAAATGACTTATATCTCTTTTTTATAATTTTATGCAAAGTAAATCTCATTTCATTGATACTTTAATCTATTTTTTATCGTTTTCATGGGTTTTTAAAAAATTCAATACAATATAAACATATCAGCTACAGACTGTGGAATAGAGCTTTAAACCAAAACTCTATTCCACTCAACAACTTGGCTAAATCTTAGGCAAATGTATGAACAACCTTACCGGTAAGCTGTTGTCCCAATAATGGCGTATTTTTGCCTTGAGAAAGGATGCTCTCTTTCGATACCGTCCATTGTTGTTCTGGATCAAGCAACACCCATCCCGCCTCTTGCAACCAACGCTCACGCATATTAGCAACCTCAGCAGGAATGATGGTCACTTTTTCAACCCATTCCAAAGGCTCAAATACACCTTCTTGAATCAGTTGAACACCCAGAGCAACATAGGTATCAAATGCTGTAATTCCTGGTTGCGTTTCTTCAAATGGGGCGATTTTAGCAGAGCTGCTTAATGGTTCATGATGGGTACAAATCGCATCAATTACGCCTTCTTTTAAACCTTGGCGCAGTAATGCTTTATCCTGTTCTGAACGCAAAGGTGGACGTACATGCGCTAATGAATTAAAGCCATCAATTAAATGTTCTGTTAAATGTAATTGATGCATAGCAACATCCGCTGTAACAGGCAAACCTTTGGCTTTTGCCATACGAATCAACTCAACTGACGCGCCACATGACAATAGACCAAAATGAGCTTTCACCCCAGTGGCTTCAATCATCAAAAGATATTTAGCAATCGCAACTGTTTCTGCAATTGCAGGAATCATTGGTAAGCCTTGGCGTGATGCAATAAAGCCTTCATGTACACAGCCATCTTTCGCAATTTGAGCCTCTTCCGCATAAAACACAACTGTCAGACCCAAACCAGCAGCATATTCGAGTGTACGGATCACGACATCATCATTTTCAAAAGCGGCATTGGCATTGGAAACTGCGGTACAACCACCTTTTTTTAGACCAGCCATATTTGCAGGTTGTTTGCCATTCAAGGCTTGGGTTTGCGCACCGATGATTTGCATATAAATGCCGCCATCCAACCATGCTTTTTCGATTAAACCATGAATCAAGGCGCCATTGTCTTGAACAATTGGCTTAGAATCTGGTGGAGTAATAACGTGAAGAATACCATTGGCACGAGCTGCTTTACCTTCAGATTTTAAGGTACCGTGTTGTTGTTGTCCTGGTTCACGTAGACGTGCACAAAGATCAACCATGGTCGGCATTAACCATTTACCCTGACCATTGATAACTTCATCAACATGCTCGACAGCATCGATTAATTTGCCGTTTTCGATATAAACCGTTTTGACTTGATCAGTTTTTTGAATTGGATCGAGCACACGGACATTTTCAATTTTTACAATACTCATGTGATCTATCCTTTACAGTGCAATCGCTTCAATTAAACCTTGTTCTTGTAACTGCCCTTGCATCGCAAGTGCAAGTACCGCCATTCGAACTGCAATACCATTGGTCACTTGTTTTAAAATCACCGATTGATCTCCATCAGCGACACTCGAATCTATCTCCACACCACGATTCATAGGGCCAGGATGCATCACGATACAATCAGGTTTAGCCAATGCTAAACGCTCTTTGTTTAAGCCATACATTTTATAAAATTCAGCTTGTGATGATAAGGCTGGCGAGTCAATGCGTTCATTTTGAATACGCAATGCGATAATCACATCACAGTCTTTCACGCCCTGATCCATTTTATTAAACAAACGAACATGTTCACCGTATTCATCAAAGCCCACTGGCAATAATGTATTCGGCGCAATCACACGAATATCCTTACAGCCGAGAGTTTGTAGTGCTGCAACATTTGAGCGTGCGACACGTGAATGTTTAATATCACCAATAATGGCAACCGATAACGCTTCAAAAGGTTTTTTAGTTTCACGACGAATCGTCAACATATCCAACATCGCTTGAGTTGGATGTGCGTGACGACCATCCCCAGCATTGATAATCGCAACATTGGGACAAACATCTTTGGCAATAAAATGCGCTGCACCAGATGACGAGTGGCGTACCACAAAAATATCAGCAGCCATCGCTTCCAAGTTCCAAAGTGTATCTCGTAAGGTTTCACCTTTGGATGTGCTGGAACGTGCAATATCGATATTCAAGACATTGGCAGACAAACGTTTTGCTGCTGCTTCAAATGTAGTACGAGTACGAGTAGAGTTTTCAAAAAACAGATTCATTACCGTTAATCCCTCCAGTAAGGGACGGTTAATCAAATTATTATTTTCATCTAAAAAGCTTTGCGCAGTATCTAAAATTTTGGTCAGGCTTTCCTTGGAAAGACCCTCAATTGTTAAAAAGTGTTTTAAATTTCCTTGTTGATTCAATTGAACCTGACTCGGTTGATGCAGGGCTGCAATATGCATAATGGATTCCTATGGGTCGAATCACCAAAACTTGCATAGTGTAGCCCAATTCTTTTATTTTAGTAGCACAACTTTTCATCGATATGTTGCAATAAATTAGAGCTTTGCAACAAAATTCCGCTATCGTAATGCACCAATATAGTGATGATGCACTTGAGCTTGATAAATCTCTTCTTCTGTAACCTCTGTTGAATAGAGCTCTGACACCTCTGGCTGTTCGACTTTTTCGGTTTTTGCTGCTTTTTCTACACTGTTTTCAGGCAACAAATCAATTAATGAACTTAAGCGAGCAACATATCGCTCTAATTCCTGATCTTCAGTTGCCAAAGCAAGGTCTGCAATATGTCGAGCGTAATCTTTATTATGCACTAAATACATCACATCAATAACTCGACCTGATACACGTCGCATACGAACATACATTTGAGTTGCGATCGCAAAAGCATCTGCATTGACAACCACATCATTATTCAGATTATCTTTCATAATTCCCCCACTAAATTTCTTTAATTTCATCAACTTTAAGAAAAATAATTTTCTGATGAACAATGTTACTGTTAGCAAAATATGTACCAACTATTAAAATTATTATCCAAAATGCTTTTCTAACTGATAGCTCGCTCAGCTATCAGATATTCAAAAAAGTCGTTAATCGATGATAAAGCTGACAATCAAACAAATAAGCACCGACAGAATTGATAAAAATCAGTTAAAATAGCCGATTGCTGAACTGCTTTTTTGGAAATGTGCATGAATTCTACACAACGTCTGACAAACTATTGGGTGACCTGTGCGGATGGACTTGAAACCTTATTACAACAAGAATTGGAAAATTTAGGGATTCAAAACATTCAACGCTTCGCTGGACGTTTGGTATTTAAAGGCACACTTGAAAATGCATACCGTATTTGCATGTGGTCACGTCTTGCTTCTCGCGTACTTTTACCGATTCATACTCATGAGCTTGAACATACCCATGACGCACGTGATGTGGCTGAAGAACTTTATGAAGGTGCGATCAGCTTTGACTGGTCGCTTATCTTTGCGCCACAAAGCACATTTGCAGTACGCCTACATGTCGAACGTGAAATTAAGGTCAATACTCAATTCGCAACCTTACGTGTTAAAGATGGTGTTGTCGATTCATTTATGGAAGCTGTGGGTAAACGGCCAAGCATTGATATTAAACAACCAGAAATTACGCTCTATGTTTTGGCTGGTAAGACAGAACACACTTACTGCTTAGATTTATCTGGCGATTCACTACATAAACGTGGCTATCGTCGCTTTATGACCGATGCTCCTATTAAAGAAAATCTTGCAGCAGCAATTTTACAAAAAGCAGAATTAGCCGAATATCAACCTGATATTATCCTTGATCCTATGTGTGGTTCGGGTACATTTATCATCGAAGCCCTGATGATCTTGACTGATCGTGCGCCTGGACTTGTAAGACGTTTCGGTTTCAACGGCTGGCATGGACATGACCGTGAACTTTGGTTATCACTAAAAGCCGAGGCTGCGGAACGCCATGAACAGGCTTTAGAACAACCCTTACCAAAACTATATGCTTATGATGCTGACTGGGAAGCTGTTAAAGCAACGCGTCAAAACATCATCGCTGCTGGTTTTGAAAAACTACTCGATCAAATCCAAATTGAAGAACGTACTTTAGCGGATTGGGACAACTTCCATGCTGAAGGAAAAAAAGCCTTTATTGTAACTAACCCACCGTATGGTGAGCGTTTAGGCGATAAAGCATCTAACCGTTCTTTATATCTTGGTTTATCAGCGCTATTACAAAAGAATTTCCCAAATCAACGTGCAGCCATTATTGCCGCACAAGTTGAACAAGCTGATGTACTGGCTTTTCTTGAGCCTCAAACACTCCGCTTGATGAATGGTAAATTACCGATTTATGTGCGATTTGGTACGGTGAAGCCAGCCACAGTCACACAGCCATTTTTAGCAACATGGCAACCACAACAATTTGAAAAAATTGAAGGTGCAGAAGACTTTACCAACCGCTTGCAAAAGAACATGCAGAACCTAAAAAAATGGGCTGTAAAAGAAAATGTCTACTGCTTGCGTTTATATGATGCAGACTTGCCAGACTTCAATGTTGCAGTTGATCTGTATGGCGATCGATTGCATGTACAAGAATATGCTCCACCTAAAAGTATTGATCCAGAAAAAGCAAAAAAACGTTTTAATTTAGCCCTTGCTGCGATACGTGCTGTGACAGGCTTAGGTCGCGATGCAATCTTTATTAAAACTCGTGCACGACAAGCTGGATCAAACCAATATACAAAGCAAAGTACCGCATCTAAACGCTTTATTGTTCAAGAAGGCAATGCTCGTATCTTGGTTAACTTGACCGATTACTTAGACACAGGTTTATTCTTAGATCATCGCCAAATGCGTTTGAGAATTGCTAAAGAAGCTCGTGGAAAGCATTTCCTCAATCTTTATAGCTACACCTCAACAGCAAGTTTACATGCTGCTTTGGGCGGTGCAGCGAGTACAACTAGTGTAGATTTATCTAATACCTACCTGAGCTGGTCTAAAGAAAACTTTGTGCTGAATGGTTTAACTGTAGATCACGCTGATGAACAGCATATGTTCTTTGCAAGCGATTGTTTTGAATGGTTAAAAGAAGGACATGAGCAATACGATTTAATCTTTATTGATCCTCCAACGTTCTCAAACTCGAAAAAGTTTTATGGAACCTTTGACGTTCAACGTGACCATGTATCGCTGATTAAACGTGCAATGAACCGCTTAACCAGCGATGGAACGTTGTATTTCTCCAATAACTATCGTGGTTTTGAATTGGATGAAGAAATCGAAGCCATGTATGACATTGAAGAAATTACAAATGAAACCATTGGTTTAGATTTTAAACGAAATCATAAGATCCACAGAGCGTGGAAAATTATGCATCCCTCAATAAAATAAATGATCAAGTCGTTAACATTTCAGATCACGATTACTTTACAGTAATCGTGATTTCACCATGTATATTCGTCGATTCAAACTCATAGACCATAAATCGATCAGGAGACTCTTTATGTGGTTTCAAGGTTGCCCTCTTTTTATCACGGCTATCTGAAACCGTATTTTTCTTTTGCTCTTCGTAAGGTGATAGTGAACCATCTTCCAGCATACTGATCCTCACTTCACGTAAGAAACGATCACTTAACGCACGTTGAATACGCCAACGCTCTTGCTCAGGTTGCAAAGCATCTTGGTTGGCTTTGAAAATAATATTCGGCAAGGTACTCGTTGCCAATCCTGTTTGTAGTGCTAAGGTTGATTCTGGCATCGGTTGAGCACTCCACCCAAATGAAGAAGGCAAAATACCCATGCACAAAATTACACAAATACCTGCGTAATAATGTTGCTTGTTTTTCATTGCAATTCATCCTGAATCTTTTTCTTATTTGTTCTGAAACTATCAAGTTTTTCATCAAGCTGCAATCTTATTCAGCATATTCCTAAAAAAAACTGATCAATAGCATATAAACAAAAAAAGATGGCAATTTTCATCACCATCTTTTTGTTCAATTGATAAAATTTTAAGCTTAACTCAATTTGACCTTATCAAATACAAGCTGACTATTTTCACCTTTAATCAAGATGTTATCACCTGCTTGAAACTCGCCAGATAAAATTTTCTGAGCTAAATTATTTTCTACCTGTTGTTGGATTGCTCGTTTCAATGGACGAGCACCATAAACAGGATCAAAACCAGCATCTATCAATAGGTCAAATGCAGTATCGTCCACAGTTAATCGCATGTCACGCTCGGCCAAACGAGAACGTAAACGATCCAACTGAATATCGGCAATGCCGCGGATCTGAGCTTTTTTCAGTGAATGGAAAATCACCAGCTCATCAATACGGTTGATAAACTCTGGGCGGAAATGTTGGCTTACAGCACTCATCACCACAGCTCGAACCTCATCATCTGTCGCCGTTTCACCTAATTCACGTACATCTTGTGAACCGAGATTAGAGGTCATCACAATCACTGTATTTTTGAAGTCCACCACACGACCTTGTGAATCTGTTAAGCGACCATCATCCAACACTTGTAATAAGATATTGAATACATCTGGGTGTGCTTTCTCCACCTCATCAAACAGTACGACGCTATAAGGTTTACGGCGTACAGCTTCAGTTAAAACACCACCTTCTTCATAACCGACATAGCCTGGAGGTGCACCAACCAAACGACTGACTGAGTGTTTTTCCATAAATTCGGACATATCAATTCGAATCATGGCATCATCACTATCAAACAAGAAATTTGCTAGCGCTTTGGTTAACTCGGTTTTACCCACACCTGTTGGACCAAGGAATAAGAAAGAACCACTAGGGCGATTCGGGTCTGATAGACCTGCACGTGAGCGACGTACTGCATTGGAAACAGCCACCACAGCCTCATCTTGACCAACCACACGGTTATGTAAAAATGATTCCATATGGAGAAGTTTTTCACGTTCACCTTGCAACATTTTCGCTACTGGAATACCTGTTGCCGCACTTACGACTTCCGCAATTTCGTTCTCAGTCACTTTGGTACGAATAAGTTTTGGTTCTTCGTTTTCCTCAGCAATCTCAGCCTGCTCTAGTCGTTTCTGCAACTCTGGAATCACACCATATTGCAAGCGTGCCGCTTCAGCTAAGTCACCTTCACGTTTTGCTTTTTCTAAAGCAACTCGAGCTTGGTCCAATTCTACTTGCGCTTTCTTATCACCTTCAACCAGTGTTTTTTCAGCTTTCCAAATCTCTTCAAGATCATTGTACTCTTTTTGCTTTTCAGCAATTTGCTGTTCAAGATGGTTGACTTCAGCTTTACTACCATCATCTTGATCTTTTTTCACGGCTTCCAATTGCATTTTCAACTGGATTAAACGACGATCAAGTTTATCTAAAGCTTCAGGCTTTGAATCAATCTCCATTTTGATACGCGATGCTGCTTCGTCAATTAAATCAATCGCCTTATCTGGTAATTGACGATCAGTAATATAACGATGCGACATTTTCGCTGCAGCAATAATCGCAGAATCTAAAATTTGCACGCCATGGTGAGTTGCATACTTCTCTTTTAGACCACGTAAAATCGCAATGGTATCCTCAACACTTGGTTCATCCACCAATACTTTTTGGAAGCGACGTTCAAGTGCAGCATCCTTCTCAATATATTGACGATATTCATCTAAAGTCGTTGCACCTACACAGCGTAACTCACCGCGTGCCAAAGCAGGTTTTAACATATTCCCTGCATCCATTGCGCCATCACCCTTTCCAGCACCCACGAGTGTATGTAGCTCATCGATAAACAGGATGATTTCACCTTCATGTTTAGCTAGGTCTTTAAGTACTGCTTTTAAACGCTCTTCGAATTCACCACGGTATTTTGCACCAGCAAGGAGAGAACCCAAATCCAGTGAAAGGACACGTTTATTCTTCAATCCTTCTGGCACTTCGCCATTTACGATACGTTGGGCTAAACCTTCAACAATTGCAGTTTTACCTACCCCCGGTTCACCAATCAATACAGGATTATTTTTGGTACGGCGAGATAACACCTGAATCGTACGGCGAATTTCATCGTCACGACCAATCACAGGATCAAGTTTGCCCGCTAATGCTCGTTCAGTTAAATCAATGGTGTATTTATTCAGTGAGTCCCGTTGATCTTCGTGATTATTGCTCATGACTTTGTCATTTCCTCTAATATTTTCAATAACTTTACGCAAGCTTTCTGAGGTTACACCGACACTATTGAGAATCGTCTTGGTTTCTCCTGTCTCAGCTAAACCAAGTAACACCCAATCGGTTGATAAGAACTCATCACCTGCTTTCTGAGCATAGCGATCAGCTAGATTTAATGCCTTTACTGCTTCGGGATTAAGATTAATATCACCCGTTGGATTTGCCAGTGTCGGTGCATTTTGTATAGCTTGCTCAAGTTTTTGCTTTAATTCTGGCAAACGAGCGCCCGCCTGTTGCAGTAAACTTAAATTGGCTGGCTCTTCTAATAAAGTTGTCAAGATATGAATCCCTGCGATAGCAGTATGATCCTTACCCATTGCCAAAGATTGTGCATCTGAGAGCGCTTGCTGTAAGCGGTTTGTAAATTTTTCAAAACGCATTCTTGTTATTCCTCACAACAAATTTTTAACTTATCACTTAGATGGGAACGTTTTTTAAAATTTCAAATAAAATTTATATATTTTTCAATATTTTATTAAAACAACAATGAATAAAACTCAGTCATAATATGGGTGTATAAACAATCTATTTCAAGTATATTTTGTTTAATTTTTCGATCTATCGCATTTTGAACAAAATCCTTATTGTGATTCTTAATCCGACGTTTTAGCTTAACACTTTACTTGAATCAAAAATGGCTCTCATGTATTTAAAAACAATATTGCTTGGCGCAGCTTGTCTTGTCTCTATTCATTCGGCATTTGCACAACTTCCACAAGATTCTCGTCGCGCCGGTGGAGTTGCTGTTATTCCTTTAACTGCAGAAACCACAGAAGTCTTTTATCAACAAAAGCCTGTGTTAATCACGCAAGAAGGTACACAACGTTATGCTGTGCTAGGTATCCCTCTTTCTACACCTGTTGGTCAATTACAGCTCACCACAAACAGCAAACCGATTCAAATCGAAATCCGACCTTATACATATGCTGAACAACGGCTTACCATTAAAAATCAAGACTATGTCAACCCTAGTCAAGCACAGTTAGATCGTTATGCTCAGGAAGCGAAAGAACAGAATAGCGTTTATGAATCATTTACAACCAGTACATGGCAAAGCATACCAAATTTTATTCGACCAACAGCTGGGAAATTCAGTAACTCTTTCGGTCGCAAGCGATTCTTTAATGGCGAAGAACGTGCACCTCACTCCGGTTTAGATATTCCTGCACCAGTTGGACAAAAAGTGGTAGCACCTGCTGATGGTATTGTTGTTCAGACTGGTGATTATTTTTTTAATGGAAAAACCGTACTGATTGATCATGGTCAAGGTTTAATCAGCATGTTCTGTCACCTTAGTAAAATTAATGTAGAAAAAGGGCAATCTATTCGCCAAGGTGAGGTACTCGGCTTAGTGGGTAAAACTGGGCGAGTCACAGGTGCACATTTGCATTGGGGAATGAGTCTTAACAATGCACGTGTTGATCCTCAGTTGTTTCTAAAATAAAGCCAATAAAAAAGTGATCTATGTTAAATAGATCACCTTTTAGATAAACTTAATAGTTTTCCGTCTATTCTGCTTCAACAATTTCAAAATCATGTGTAATTTCTACACCACCATCAGACAACATTTTACTTGCTGAACAATATTTTTCTGCTGATAATTCCACGGCTTTTTCGACTTGCTTGGTTTTCACCGCTTTCCCTGTGACCACAAAGTGTAAGTGGATTTTGGTGAATACTGCTGGAATTGTGTCCGCCCTCTCAGCTTTTAGCTGACATATGACCCCTGTCACATCTTGGCGAGATTTCTTTAATATAGTCACAATATCAAACGAAGCACACCCACCAAGTCCCATTAAAATCAACTCCATAGGACGTGGGCCACGGTTTTCACCACCATATTCAGCAGAACCATCCATCACTAAACTGTGACCACTTTCTGATTTCGCCTCAAAAGCAACATTCTCTAACCAATGTACACTTGTTTGCATTGCAACTACCCGAAAAACGTTATAAATTTACTCTGTTCTTGTACACTAACATAAAATGAGTTGATAAGGAATTTCATCTCTTCTGTGTAGAAAAAGCTCAAACGAGCCTGTGCGATCGGTTTCATCCAAATTCGGAAATTTTAAGCATGACTTCAAATTTTTCACATCTTAGCACTGATGCTTTGTCTCCAGGCCAACTACCTGAATCAGTAAAAGCTTTGCTAAAACGTGCTCATATTAACAGATACCCTAAACGCACCACGATTGTTGACGCTGGAACGGAATCAAGATCACTGTATTTAATTTTAAAAGGTTCAGTATCAATTATTTTACGTGAAGATGATGAACGTGAAATCGTTGTTGCTTATTTGAACCCTGGGGACTTCTTTGGTGAGATGGGTCTTTTTGAAAAGAACCCTCAACGTACTGCTGAAGTACGCACTCGAGATGTATGCGAAATTGCAGAGATTTCTTATGACAATTTCCATGAATTAAGTAAACAGTATCCTGATTTAAGTTACGCAGTATTTGCTCAACTGGTGCGTCGTCTTAAAAACACAACTCGTAAAGTAACTGACCTTGCCTTTATCGACGTTTCAGGTCGTATTGCACGTTGCTTAATCGACTTATCTGCTCAACCAGAGGCAATGATTTTACCGAATGGTCGTCAGATTCGTATCACTCGTCAAGAGATTGGTCGTATTGTCGGTTGCTCTCGTGAAATGGTTGGTCGTGTCCTCAAAACACTTGAAGACCAAGGCATGATCCAAACTGATGGTAAAGCAATTTTAATTTTTGATGCGTCTTTAGAGGAAAATACCTTTCCTGAAGATGAATATGATGATGAAGATTGATTAATTTAGATCACCGTCATATAAAAAGCCAGTGTTCACACTGGCTTTATTTTTTGAATAAAAAGAACAAAATCAATAGGCTTTTGATTACATAATTACTATGATTATAGAGATAATCAGAATGTAAAGAATGGTCAACTTTTTTTATAATTCGGCTTAAGTATATTGATATTGATAAGATACTGATTTGGAGAGAATAAGTATGAAGAAGTTCGCTTTAAGCCTTTGTGCAATCACTGTGATGACCATTTCTGGCTGCGCATCGTTTGCTGAAATGGCTGGTGGCGATACTGCAACCCTCAATGCACAATCAGCACAGGGCTTTGCACAAATGACTCAAGAAGCCCGTGCAAAAAATCAACTTGATACAAGTTCTGCAACTTACCAACGAATCAACACGGTATTTAATCGTCTAAAACCACATGCAGATAAACTTAACCAAACAGGTCAACGTTTTGACTGGCAGCTCGCTGTATTGAAATCAGATACCGTCAATGCTTATGTCGCTCCAGGTGGTAAAGTCGTCTTCTATACAGGCATTGTAAATAAGCTTAATCTCACCAATGATGAAATCGCTGCAATCATGGGCCATGAGATGACGCATGCTTTAGAAGAACATGCAAAAAGTAAAATTGGCGCTCAAGCATTGACTAACTTAGCAATTGGTATTGGTACCTCTTATGCAGGTGCAAACATTGGTGAAGCGGGTAATGCAGCAATCAATCTAGGTAGCCAAATTGGTATCGGCTTACCTTACTCTCGTAACCTAGAAAGCCGTGCTGACTACGGCGGTTTAATGCTGATGGCACAAGCGGGCTACAATCCTAATGCGGCTATTACTTTATGGGAAAAAATGAACCGCTTAGATGGTAAAGGCGGCTCTGCTTTCTTATCCACTCACCCATCAAATACACAACGTATTGCAGATATGCGTAAGAACTTACCTGCTGCAATGGCGATTTATAATAACAGCCGTCGTTAATCTGTTTACAGCCATTAAATCTCAAGTAGATTTAATGGCTTACATAACTCACTTGTTATCCTTCTATTCTTGCAATTTCCTCATCTGCATTTATGGTCAAATTTATACCTCTTAAATGCTGAATCCTTCCTGTGCAGTGAGCAATTACAGGAACCTCCATTTTCATCGCCTCCATCATGGCAATCACATCACCTTGTTGCACTTGATCATTCTCTTTAATTTTCCAAGCACTGATGACACCATTGATCGGTGCAAGTACAGCTTTTTCGTTTTTAGAAACTTGTTTAACATTGTTATGGACATCTGGGCTGTGCTTGTTCTCCATTTGAAAGAACGCTAAAGGCAACCCAATCTCATAGTTTACCGTCAATCTCAATATGATAGCGCTGCAATGTCATTTGATCCGATCTTTGACTGCGAGGCTGTACTGCAAAATCATGTGAACAATCCTGCTCAATCCAACGCGTATGAATTTTAAACTCATCCACAAAATCAGGTTCAGTTAAAATCGCCTGATGGAATGGCAATACAGAAGCAATCCCTTCTAATTTAAAATGAGCAAGCGCTCTCTTAGCACGTTGAATCGCTATTTCCCGTGTAGCTCCAGTCACAATCAATTTTGCCATCAAAGAATCAAAATGGCTGGACACCAGACTTCCATTTCCTACACCTCGATCTAAACGGATACCGATTCCGGATGGTGGATCGAACTGAGTGATTTGACCAAACGCAGGTATAAAACCACGTGCAGGATCTTCTGCATTAATTCTAAACTCAATTGCATGCCCCTGAGGCTCAGGAGTTGTCTGAATCGAAAGTGGTTGACCCAAGGCGATTCTGATTTGCTCTACAACCAAATCGATGCCTGTAGTTTGTTCTGTCACAGGATGTTCAACCTGTAATCGTGTATTCACTTCAAGAAACGAAAGTTTGTTATCTTGACTCAATAAATATTCAACTGTTCCTGCACCCACATATTTTGCCATTCGACAGATATTGACTGATGACTGAATGATTTGCTGATAAATTTGTTCACTGATAAAAGGTGCAGGCGCTTCTTCGACTAACTTTTGATTACGACGCTGTAAAGAACAATCACGGGTACCAACGACCACCACTTGACCATGTTGATCGGCAATGATTTGTGCTTCGATATGCCTAGGTTTTTCTAAATACTGCTCTACAAAGCATTCACCTCGCCCAAATGCAGCTTGCGCTTCACGTACCGCAGACGCATATAAATGAGCAACTTCATCTAACCACCAAGCCACCTTTAAACCACGCCCTCCACCACCATAAGCAGCTTTGATTGCGATCGGTAATCCATATTGTTGAGCAAAAGTGACTGCTTCAGCCGCAGAGTTAAGCGGTTGTTCCGTCCCATAAACTAAAGGTGCACCAACAGATTGAGCAATTTTACGCGCTTGTATTTTATCACCTAGTTTCTCAATGCTTTCTGGCGATGGTCCAATCCAGATCAATCCAGCATCAATGACAGCTTGAGCAAAATCCGCACGCTCCGACAGAAAACCATATCCTGGATGGATCATCGTTACCTGTGCCTGTCGCGCAATCGATAAAATTTTATCAATGTCTAAGTAGGTTTCTTTGGCAGTCACCCCCGACAGCGCCCATGCTTCATCCGCATATTGGACATATAAACTATCAATATCATCATCTGCATACACTGCAACTGAACGAATATCTAAATCTTGACAAGCCTGAATAATACGAACCGCAATTTCCCCACGATTAGCGATTAAAAGTTTATGCTGTGTATTCATGTGATGCGATATCCATAAAATCTGAAATTTTTCTAAATTGAATGAAACACCCTGCTGCAAGTTGAGCAATCAGCCCCAGATGATACGGTGCTACCGCGGCAATCACTGGATACCCCCCTGTTAATGGATGGTCATTCATAAACAAAACTGGTTGACCATTTGCTGGAACTTGAATTGCACCCGTACAACATCCTTCACTAGGTAACTCTTGGTTTATTTGTCTTTGTAGCGGCTGCTCACCCAATAGTCTTAGACCAATTCGATTACTTTCTGTGGTGACTAACCAAGCTTGACTAAATAATAGATCCACACTCTGTGGATTAAACCAATCCGCTCGAGGTCCGAGTATGACATCAACCACAACCGTCTCACCCTTGCTTGGTAGAGTAATAGCCGATTGATCTAAGTTTACAGCTTGTGTTTTTAATTGATCAGCATAAATTTGATCACCAACTTTAATCGGTAATGGTCCCAACTCAGCCAAAACATCATAACTTGCACTTTCTAGCACACGCTCAACAGCAAACCCACCACGAATAGCCAAATAGTTACGAAGTCCTGCTTGAGGTGGCGAGATATAAACTTCATCACCATCGTCTAAAGCAATCGGTTGGTATAATGACTCTTGAACTTTGTTCGAGTTCGCATAAGTTATCCAAAGCGCTGCTGCTGCACCTGTCACTGCAATCACTGTTGATTGCAATACTTTCAATCGCAATCCACCATTCAATATTTCAAAGACAGCCGCATCAGAAGGGTTGCCTACAATTAGATTCGCACTTTTAAAAGCACGATAATCCATCGCCCCTGCTCGTCCTATACCCAGTTTGGACATATTTCTACGCCCATCATCTTGTACTAAGACTTGTAAACCAACACTTTTAACTTCGAATACTGCTGACTTTTCATTCCTTTTTGGAGTAGAAACGGGTTTGTTTGGGACAGAAGTCTGTGTTGGATGATTACGAACATCTTTAAAAATAACCTGATCACTGGGTAACAATAAAGCAGGTTGAGCACGATGAATATCCCACATTTTTTCATCGGTTTGGCCAATTAGTTGCCAGCCTCCAGGGCTATCTTTAGGATAAACACCACTATATTCACCCGCTAAACCCACAGATCCAGCCCGAATCTTCTTTCGTGGCGAGGCCAAACGCGGGATACTGGTGAATGGATGATCAGGACAGACCAAATACGCAAAACCTGGGGCAAAACCAATAAATGCAACCTGCCAATGACTATGAGTATGCTTATAGATAACCTCATCAACACTGATTCCCAAATACTCAGCAACATGGGTTAAATCAGCACCTTGATAATCAACCTGTAGAACAACTTCTTTGCCTGTATTGAAAAAGTCTTGTTTTATTTTTTGCGCTGAAATCCACTGGGTTAATTTCTTTACATCAATACACAAACAATCAAAATAAACCAATATCGTTCGGGCTGCGGGTATCATTTCCTGAATATGAGGATGCTGGCTATGTTGTAAAAAATGATACGTTGCAATTGTTTCTTCTAAACTCGGAAATTCAATTAACACACAATCCAAATTAACTGATAAAAACCGCATCTCATCACTCTTTTTATTATGATCAAAAAGGCTTAACCCACAAAATTACGTATTTGAATATGCTGTGCTAACAGTGTTTGTCGAATCTCTTGTGCCATTTGTACAGCCCCCATCGTATCGCCATGCACACATATAGTATCGGCTTGAATCTTGGTGAACTCGCCCTCAATCGATTCCACTCCACCTTTTAACACCATATCTAATACCCGCTGCGCAATCAGCCCAGTATCATGAATCACAGCATTGTCTAGACGACGAGAGACCAAAGTACCATTGTTGTGATAAGCACGATCCGCAAACGCTTCTGAAACCACTGCTAAACCTTGCTTACGGGCAAAGGGAATCAACGGTGATCCAGCCAACCCAACCAACACGAGATTGGCGTCATATTGTTGAATCGCATCAATCACGGCTTGGGCTTGTTCTAAATCTGTAGCAATGGTGTTATATAACGCCCCATGTGGCTTTACATACTTAACGCATGTTCCCGCAACTTGGGCCAAACCTTGTAAAGCTGAAATCTGATACAGCACATCTGCAAATAATTCATCATAAGACAAATCCATGTTTCGGCGGCCAAAGCCAACCAAATCAGGATAAGAAACATGTGCACCAACAGCGACGTTGCGTTGAGCTGCTTGTTTTAACGTTTTTAAAATATTCTGTGGATCACCTGCATGAAAACCACAGGCAATGTTAGCACTACTGACCACAGAAAGGATTTGATCATCATTGCCCATTTTCCATGCACCATAGCTTTCACCTAAGTCGCTATTTAAATCAATCTGAATCATGGCCTTATATCAAAATCCAAAAAGTAATCCGCTTAATTATTACACTATAGTTTCGACCATTCCAGTAAACTTAAGGGTGTTCAATTAATAAATTTTTGCTTGTCCTTCGATTCTTGTTTTAAATCTACGATGAAACCACATATATTGCGTTGGCTGCATTCTGATCTGATTTTCGATAATCAAATTCACTCGCGTCGCATCTTCGATCTCATCAAGACTTGGAAAATTTTCTAAAGGTGGTTCTAATAAAATATGATATTGCGGATTTGTTATATCACCTTCACGATAAAAAAATAAAGGAATAGCCAATGCTTTGGTAATTTTCATCAATCGTCGATGCGCTGTTAATGTCGCAGCCTGAACACCAAAAAATGGCGCCATAACACCTTGCTTCAATCCAAAATCTTGATCAGGACTGTACCAAATAGCATGCCCATTTCTCAGGCTGTGAATTAAGCCTTTCATATCATCTTTGCCTATTTGATTCTTATAAATCGTGGCTCGACATCTACGAATCAACATATCAAGTAGAGGATTGTTCTGTGGACGATAAACCACATCAAAATCAAAGAAACGACTACTTACAAAACCACCTGCATCTAAAAGTGTAGTATGTGTTCCTAACAATAGCACCCCTTGCTGTTGTGCATTTTCAATATGTTGTAATCCATGGATATGAATTCGGTTTTTAAACCAACTTGGCTTATACCAAGCATTTAATGCTTCAAACAAACCAAGCATCATATTCAAGAAAACTTGTTGTGCATCCTTTTGTATTTCTAACTCACTTTTATTAGGGAAACAAACCTCTAGATTCCTAATTGTGGTTTTTCTGCGAGATTTCAAAGCTTTCCATGCAACTTTAGATAAAAGATCCGCTAAACGCCATTGGATTGCCCAAGGTAAAATTGCGAATACCATCAAGATCAGTAAAGCAATCCATATTCCCCAATACTTAGGCAGTAAAAAAGACCATTGAAATTTACTGGCCTCAAGTTGTTGTTCAGCGCTCATAGCGACAAGTTTCTTAAATAAAACTCACCAGCGTAGCATATCTAGTTTTTTTAATGTTCTTAATTGTGTTCTTCTCAATCTATTTTAAACACAAATGCAGCATATGCGTTGCTATGGTATGTCGAATATGGTCTGGACGCTGATGAAAATACCGATGACTTAGACCATCACCTGATAAATCCTCTATGACCTGATAACCAAGTTTATTTACAGCGTGATGTAAGTCTTTCGGCCGAAACTGACCTTTTAATGGTTCTTTCAAAAACCGTGTAAATTGTGAAACGAACAAACTCCCGAAACGCTCAACACCATCCAACTCACGATAATCAATCGAATAATCTAAAACCACTTCACTGCCCTCGCTCGCGATTTGAGCAATACTGGATAAGGTATGTAATGTCGTTTGTGGTTCGAGATAATGGGTTGTGCCTAACCAAGAAAAAAATGCTTTTTGGTCTTGTTGAAAGGTACTTCTCGCCAAAGCATCTGCAATCGACTCTTTTTCAAAATCAATTGATACAAATTCAACATTAGCTGGAATGTCACCAAATTCTTTGAGTTTCAACTGTTTTGCCGCTTGGGTATCAGGATGATCAACTTCAAAAATTTTTAAATTAGGATAGCGCTGTGCTTGTCTCAACGTGAACGAATCTAAACCTGCACCCACCAAGACATATTGCTGAGTTCCTTGCTGAATCGCTTGCTGCAATAAGTCTTCTGCATAACGCGAACGACCAACAACTTGCCCTGTCAGTAAACCTAACGTTCGGTTAAATACAGTAGAATTCATCACTTTAACGGTCAGTGGAGTTTTTAATAATTTTTGCCAACCTTTACTGGTTAGCTCAAATGCAAATGGATCAGAAAAAACAGGATTTTCGGCATTTTTGAAATGATTTGCACGTAATGCAGCAGCCGCTTCAGCCGTTCGGCTTGATTGTCCATCTTTCATCTTTATTTCCTAATTTATTTCTACCTTGCAAAAAATAAGCAGCAAACTCCACCCTAAGATAAAATTTACTGCCCTTATATCACTCGACTAAAAAATTAGTTGGTCTTTTCAGTTTGATACGTCACTTGATAATCGTTTAAATCCATCTGTTTTAAACGTTGTTTTAACTTCTTCAATGACCAAGGCCAAGCAGCAAAGTTTCGACCATTTGCATCTAAATAGTAGCTCTTACATCCACCAGCATTGAAAACAGTTGTTTTAAGATGCTTTTGTACTAACTCATTGTGCTTTTTAATCACTTCAGGTTTGATGTTTAACTTGGCAATACCTTGATCTCTAATTTTCAATAAACCATCAACGATATAATCAAGTTGAGCTTCTGCTAGACCAATAAAAGAGTCATAAACCAGAACGTTCGGACCCAAAACCAAGAAAGCATTTGGTACGTTTTCAATGCTTGTACCTAAATACGCTTCTGGAGAACTGCTTTTCCAAAGGTCATTTAAAATCTCACCTTTTTCATTCGCAACACGCTTGCCAATCGGTGGATGAGAGACTTCAAAACCTGTACCCCAAATGATCACATCAACTTCATGACGCTCACCATTTGCAGCAACAACAGTATTACCTTCAACCTTGACTAAACCATGAGGGATGAGTTTAGTATTTGGTTGCTGTAAAGCTGGATAATAATTGTTTGCGAACAATAAACGCTTACATCCGATAGTGAAGTTTGGCGTCACGTTTTTACGCAATTCTGGATCTTCAACTTGGAAGCGTAAAATCAGTTTAGCTAACTCACCGACTGGCTTTAACACAGCTGGATTACGTAAACCAAAGTTAATCGCATTCAATGATTGAGCAACCGCTTGACGCCAAGTTTTTTGGATCAATGGATATTTTTCGATTAACTTTTTACTTACATAGCCTAAATCCGTATCAGGTTTTGGGACAACCCACGGCGCGGTACGCTGTAATACATACAATTCTTTAGCTTTAGGTTGAATTTGTGGCACAAACTGAATAGCTGATGCGCCCGTTCCAATGACCGCAATACGTTTACCCGTCAAATCATAATCATGATTCCATCTTGCTGAATGGAACATTTCACCTGTAAAAGTCTCTAAACCATCTAATTTTGGAATTTGAGCTTCGGTAATTGGGCCAGTTGCGAAGATCGCCGAACGTGATAAGAATTGACCTTTATTGGTATCCATCACCCATAAATTACGCTCATTATCCCATTTTGCATTGAGTAACTCTGTACCAAATTCAATTTTTGAACTTACGCCAAAATTTTCACTCACTTCTTCAAGGTAGTTTAAAATTTCAGGTTGACGAGCAAATAAGTGACTCCATTTTGCACTTGGTGCAAATGAATATGAATACAAAGCTGACGGTACGTCACAGCCACAACCTGGATAAGTGTTTTCACGCCAAGTACCACCAACGCGTGTCGCCTTTTCAATGATCTTATAGTTGCTATAACCAACTTGATCAAGACGAATTGCTGTCGCAATACCTGAAATCCCTGCGCCTACGATAAACGTATCGTAAATATGCTGTGGGAGTGCTTTTTTGTCAGCAGAATTTAATTTTTTTGCTTGAGCTGTCATTCAAAATATCCTTTCATTTATTTAACTGAAATAAGCATTCATTAACCTAAAGAAAGCTTATTTCAGTAATTAAAATCTTTTTCCTAAACAGGTTTTATTTCATCAATCGGTATGATGTACCCAAGAATTTTGCATATAAATTCGGAGCAGTACGTTTCATTAACCAGAATAGTTTTGCGTCAATCTGAGGGATGGTATAAAGCTGATCTTTATCCAAACGGTCTAATGTCAGTTTGGCAACTTTGTCACTGGTCGTGAAGGCCAAGTTTGTCAGTGCATAGTCCAAGATACCCTTGTGCGGTACTTTTCCGTTTTTGATGATATTGGTCGGCACCAATGTTGGACATAACACATTAACTTTGATGTTATGTTTTCTCAATTCAGCTGAAAGCGTTTCAGACAAAGCACGTACCCCAGCTTTAGTCACGTTATACGCTGTCATTTCAGGTGCCGCAGTATAAGACGCTGCTGAAGCAACATTGATAATTGCACCGCGACCAAGTTGTTTAAACTTTGGTACAAAATAGTGACAACCATGAATCACGCCCCATAAGTTAATATCTGAAACCCATTTCCAATCTTCCAGAGAGGTTTCATCAAACTTACCACCCAATCCAACACCAGCATTGTTGATCACAAGTGTTGTTGGGTGTTGCATAAGTTGTTCTGCTTGGTCAGCAAGCTTTTCAACTTGTTTAGCATTTCCAACATCGCACTTTACTGCAAAAGCTTTTGAACCCAATTGCTCGATTAAGGCAACCGTTTCTTTTGCTGCTTCCAAGTTAATATCGGAGCAAACCACAGTCCCGCCACGCTTTGCCAGTTCAAGTGCAAAACTACGACCAATCCCACTTCCCGCACCAGTTACCACTGCATATGCGTTTTGGCTTGGTTTGGCTTTCTTTCCAAATAATTTCATATTTGTATTCCAAATTATTGTTTCAGCTTGACCAAGTTATGCAGATGCTGCACGAACAGGTGGTACAAATTCTTTTAAGAAATAAGGTGATAACAAACCTGTTTCTGGATTTAATAAACGCTCTTTGTAATATTCCATGTACTTGGTCGTATCATGGTCGTTTGGGTGGAAGCTTGGACGTAAATATTCCAAGATATGCATAAAGCTACTACCAAATACGCCTCGTTCACTACCAAATAACAATGCGGTACTTTCTAATACATCTTTCATATAGCGTGGATTGATTAAATTACTTGGCTTACGAATAAATGGCATCAAGTAACCACCTAAAGAAACACCACCTAAAATGGTTAAACTTGCAAGTAAGAATCCAGTAATACGAACCCAGTAATCGCCTGATAACTCTAGAAACACATCATAAGCAATATCTTTATGCTCTGATTCTTCGAGCATGTGCCACATCCACATCGCACGTTGTCTTTCATCTTGCGAACCAAGCAAATATTCTTCATGCTGCATCATAAATTCAGCGAGTACAGCGGTGTAATGCTCAATACCTGCCATCAAAGATAGCTGCATAGAGTGCGGTAGTTTATAAATTCCGTACTCAAACACTTTATCTGCAATCGCACGGAGCAATTCAACTGGATAACCATTCTCTTTGAGAACTTCATCATTAAATTGATTATGAATTTTTGAGTGAATTGCTTCTTGACCAATTAATGAAGTCAATCTTTGTTTCAAAATCGGATCATTAATAAATTCACGATGATGACGAGCTGTCTCAATGACCACATCCTCACCAAAGGTTAAGAAAATCGATAAAGCATGAAAATAAGAAGTCGCCAGCTCTTTATTTAAGAAGAACTTCTGATCCAACTCAGCTGGATTAAATTTGAAATCAAAATGACGAATAGGAATTGGAGCCTTGTTCGCTAAATTTTGAACAATGCCTTGATATTTAGTGCTTAATTTTTCTGAAAATACATTTCGGATAACTTGAGCGACCATAACTGATCCCCTCATATAAAGAGTAAAAAATCAAAAACACCTTGAAGATCTTGACAGCATAGTGGACGAATAAAATATGACTAGAACCAAACTGCTCATATAACAATGAGCTATTCTGCCAACTAAACTCATAAAATCCGTCCTGCACTACTTACTGCAACTCAGTTCAAACTCTAAATTAAGCAGCTTGAATCTTCGGTGTAAATTCCTTCACAAAGAACGGATGTAAGGCACCGCCTTCTGACAACAATTTCTTCTCGTAGTATTCAAAATAATGTGAGGCATCATGGTCATTTGGGTGAAAGTCACGACGCAGATAATCAAAGATTCGACCTTGTGTGCTACCAAATACGCCATCTTTTGGACTAAAGATCAGTTTCACGCCACGTCGAGCATCTTTCCAAAATTTCGCAGTTAACATTTCTTGAGGTTTACGCAGAACTGGAACCAATGTTGCAGAGAATGGAATCAACCCAAGAATCGTGAAATAAGCAAGGAAGAATCCTGTAGCACGTAATGGATAATTACCATTCAGCGTTTGATAAACATCATAAGCGACATCTTTATGTTCAGATTCTTCAAGCATGTGCCACATCCACAAAGCACGTGTCTTGGCATCATCCGAGAAATAGAAATTCTGCTCATGTGCCATCATGTATTCAGCTAGAACAGCCGTGAAATGCTCGATTCCTGCCATTAGAGAAAGTTTTAATGGTTGTGGGAATTTCAAGAAAATATAATCAAAGAACTTTTCACCCAGAAAGCGGTATAAACGTACTGGATAATCTAGTTCAACAATTGCATCATTAAATTCATTGTGTAATTTCGAATGAATTGCTTCTTGACCAATCAAAGATGTTACACGTTGTTTTAAAATAGGATCTTTGAGCAAATCACGATGGTGACGTGCTGTTTCAATCACTAAGTCTTCACCATAAGTTAAGAAAACAGAAAGCGTTGCAAAGAAAATCGTTGCAAACTGGTTATTCATATAGAATGATAAATCAATCTGTTTACCTTCAAATCCGATTGCCAAGTGTCGAATGGGTATGCTTTTTTTACTCGCAAAATCGATTTGCTCAGTTATTGGGTTAGATTTAAATAAACTCAAACCTTTGTTCAACGTGCTGCTAATCATGGCTACACCTACCTACTTCACTTGAGCGTCATTTGCCCTTTAATATTCTTTGGATTAGGTTCATCTCTTTTCGCCACACTCATTCTTTTTTAAGTTACGAAAAAAGATTCGGGAGATTTTATTGAACCTAGTTCCCTACTAGAACCAATGTAAACCGATCTTATGTTCGGATTCAATTCGGGTAAAATCGTTTGGTTTTTGATCTTAAATCACTTACTTATAAAGTTTAAAAACATCAAAAATCCAAAACACCAAATTAGAATAAACTGTTTAATAACAATACCTTAAAATCATTTTAATTTTTATAAGATTTCAATAAATTCAAATAGTCTATTTTATATTACAGATATGAAACATAAATTTTAAAAACTGTAATTTTATCTGTTCGGGTTATTTTATTCAGTCTTTAACTTCAGATCGCAGCATGCTAATCTGACAATATGTTCGGATTTTAATAATAATGCATTATGGTTACTCGCAAACCCCGTCAATCTCGCTCAAAAGTTACTGTAGATACGATTATTGAGGCAGGATTTATCGCTATTGCAACCAATGGTACAAGTGGCACAACCACACGTCATATTGCTGATATAGCAGGAGTAAGTGTCGGTTCTTTATATGAGTATTTTAAAAATAAAGAAGAAATTTACGATGCCATGGCCAAAACTTTTGTCAAAGAAGTTCTCGACATGGTGAAAGAGCTCACCCCTATTATTGTTGAAATGGAGTTAGAGCCTTTATTTGAAATGATTTTCTATACATTTCGTGATCTGCTTACTCGTGACAATGATCGTTATTTGATATGTCTGCGATATGCAACCGAGCTCAAATATGAGCGTTATATTGGTCAGATCGAAATGGCACTCATGGAAGTGCTGATGAAATACATGATGCGCCATCCAAAATATTTAAAAGTAAATAATTTGAGCGTCACAGCCTATATCAGTATTAATAGCAGTATCTTTAATGTAGCTCGTCATCTGATATTACCAAATCCACAAATCACTTTCGATGAAATGATCAAAGGCCTAAGCACGATGATTATTAGCTATATTGAAGCTGAATTGGCCAAAGCAGAAGCCTAAAAACCATAGTATTCATCATTCACAACATCTTCACGTAACCAACTATAAGCTGGATACAATGAATATAGGAGAATGATGATGTCTACCGTTATAAAGCTTTCGATTGCTGCACTCAGCATCATTTCTTTGTCTGCCTGCAAAAGTATCCCTAGCTATACTCCTGATTATAGTCAAGCTCGTCAGCAAATCGCAGGGATTAATTTGAATGATCAACAAGCGTTGGAAGTAGGTCAACGATTTGTTGCAGCTTTCAATACGCTTGGTACCCCACAGTTTGTTGACACAGCTGGTCAACTCTATGCTGAGCAATTATTTATAAATGACACACTGGCTCAGTTTTCATCTAAGCAAGACTTAATAAAGCACTTCAATGGAATGAATCAACGCGTTAGTAATGTCTCGGTTAAGTTATTAAATACTACTTATCAACAAGACTCTGCATACGTGCACTGGCATATGACATACGACTTCAAATTTTTAGGTCGTAACAAAACCATGTCATCTTATGGAATCAGTGAAATTAAAATAAATCCGGCAAAACAAATTGTCTTCCAACAAGATTATTGGGATCCTGCCAATGGTTTGTATCGCTCACTTCCATACGTCAGTGGGATCTACGCTTGGTTAACACCGTTTAAGAAAGTTACCTAACAGAATCTTAAGGAGTTGATATGCTGATCTTAAAAAGACATTTGGCACTATTGTCATTTGGGGTGTTTACACTGGTAACAACAACAATAAGTCATGCCTCTTTACAATCATGTGGTTCAGCACCTTTAATTGTGACCAAAAAAAATGTGGGAACTGTGAGTTACCTCGCCGAAGATTGTAGTAAAAATTGGCAAGATCAAAGTATTCGCCTAGATTTCAACTACACTCACGACATTCCTGAATGGGCCTTTAAGCGAGCAGCTCAACACTTCCTCAAAAAGAATGTTGATCGTTATAGTTCAGATTCTCCACTCAATCGCATTACCCAACTTTATCGGCCTGTACGGAAAGGTGATCTTTATCGTCTTGAATACACCGCCTCCTCAAAAACACTTGCACTAAGTCTAAACCAAAGAGTTTTAGGCTCAATTCAGGATGCCCAAGCCAACCAATATTTTAAAATTTGGTTTGGGCAATCTCCATTTAGTGCTAAATTAAAACAACAACTTTTAAATGAATAAATCAAATACAATGCCGAATACAAGTTATTTCATCTTGATGGTTGAAGATCATTACGAGCTGGCTTCAACCGTCTGTGAATTTTTAGAAGACCACGGTTTCGTTATTGATCACGCACGTAATCTAGATGCTGCTCGCCAATTCCTAAAACAACAGCCCTATCACCTATTATTGTTAGATATCAACTTACCTGATGGGTCTGGCTATGAACTATGCGAGTGGTTAAGAACAGAACGTGGTTTGGATATTCCGGTACTTATGCTAACAGCACGTGATACCTTGGACGATAAACTCAAAGGTTTTGCCTCTGGAACAGATGATTATTTAGTTAAACCTTTTGATTTTAATGAATTAGTCGTACGCATACGAGCCTTAATCAAACGTGCAATGGGTGAAGTATCCAATAGTAAACTTCAAATACATGACCTTGTCCTTGATAGTGCCACTCAACAAATTACTCGTGCTGGTAAAATCATCGATTTACCCCCAATTCAGTTTAAATTATTAAAAATCCTGATGCGAAACTCACCTAAAGTGATTAGTAAACAAGAAATTGTCATGGAACTTTGGGGAGATGAAGAACCTGAAAGTGATGCCTTAAGAAGCCATATTTATAACTTACGCAAAATGGTTGATAAACCCTTTGAGCAAAAACTCATTCATACGGTATCTGGGGTCGGTCTTAAAGTTGCTGTTGCTTCTGATTAGTTTAAATACACCACGACAATCAACCCTGTAGTTAAAGCCAAGTCCAGTTGTGGATGAGTCAAGAGATAAAATTGACGATCGTATAACTCTACTCGCCAACCCAATTGTTTGCATAACTTCTGTACAAGCTGCAATCCGATGCCGTGTCCTTTGGCTTTGAGTTGCAATTGTCGATCCGAGAGTTGTTGTACTTTTAAATCATCCGGCAATTTGATTCCAATGCCATTATCTGCAATCAAAATACTATTCTTCTGTTGAATGATATGAATATCTGAACCTTCAGAATAGTTAAGCGCATTACGCAATATGTTACTGAGTACCATTTTAGTCATCGAAGGATATAACCAACGTAACTGCTCAGCATGTTCTTGGATTACATGGATTTGCATTCCTTTGGAATGACTAACAGGCTCCAAATCAAATACCAAATCTTGCACGATTTCTGAGAGTTTAGCTTGCTCTATCGTCAAGGTATTCGTCGTATTTCTTGCTATCGCTAATAGGGTATCAACTAAAAGCTGCATATCCTCAATGGTATTTTGCAGACGAGTAAGCGCTTTATCTTGTCCATAACGTGCCTGACACAGTTGCACGTTACCTTTTAAAATCGTAAGCGGGGTACGCAGCTCATGACTAACATCTCCAGTAAACTCACGCTCTCGCTGGATAAACTCCCTCAAAACCACATGATATTTTTCCAAAGCTTGCTTTAAATACTGTGCCTCCATATTGCCATTTGTTGAAATATCTTGAAATGGTGAAGCCTCTTTACTCTGATGCTCCCAATCTATTTGCTCAAGTGCATTTGCCAAACGAGTAATCGGTGAAAAATAGCGACGTGCGCGACGATTCGACCACCATAAAAAACTATAAAGAATAAATAAGCTAAACATAAGTGGCGCAAGACCAAATAGCCACACTAGTTTATTCACATTACTTTCGCCAAAGACTAATAACACATGTTGACCATTGCGTTCACCATAAACAGTCATGCGTTCTTTACCATCAATGAAGATACGATGCACACCAGATTGGAGCGACATTTGTCTAAATGGTTGCGGTGGAATATCAGTCATCCAGCGATAACCATACAGATTTTTGGTGTCAGGTAAATCTGCATTCGGATTACGCTCTATACGCATCCAATAATGTTCCATTTCCTGCTCTAGAGCTGTTTTAAGCAGTGATCCTTTAATTACCCACGCACTGCATGAAATCCCGATCACAATTGATAGTGCAATTAGACCAATCTGCAACCAATAATGACGGCTGAATATCTCGCCTAAAGCGTGCGATTTCTTGGTTGCAGTGGTTTTTATTATCATATCAACTCGATTATTTAAGGGATTAGGATGTTTTTAATCGCTTATTATTTTTAAATAAAAAGTGACCAATCACCCATTCCTGTCCTTGTTCAAAACCGAATAGCTCAGCGCAAGCCATAAAGAATATACGCCAACGTTGCCACCAAGCGGCTGCATCTTGTCCATAAACACGTTCAAAGATTGGTTTTAAATATTGCTGTTGTCGATCCATATTTTCTAGCCATGCATTTGCGGTCTTTTCATAATGACTACCCGCCCATTGCCATTGCTGAGATAATTCTAAATGTTGTTGGAAATGTAAAAATGTTGATGTCGCTGGCATTAAACCACCAGTAAAAAAGTATTTTGACATCCAATCATATTCACTTTTTATCTCAAAAGGATAATGCATAAAACGATGACAGAAAATATGACACCACAATAAACCATCTGCTTTTAACCATCTGTGGATTTTTTCAAACAATTTTTCATAGTTTCGAACATGTTCAAACATTTCCACTGAAACCACTCGGTCGAAACGATCTGAATCCAATTCAAGTACATTCACATCACAAGTAAGCACTTCTATATTATTCAATTTTCTAGTCGATGCTTGCGATAAAATATGTTCACGTTGTGTTGCAGAGTTTGAGACAGCAGTAATTTTGGCATTTGGATAACGCTCTGCCATCCATAAGGTGAGTGAACCCCAACCACAGCCTAACTCTAAAATATCTTGTCCATCATGTAATTGTGCACGCTCACAATATAGCTGCAATGCAAATTCTTCCGCATCATTTAAACTGGTTTTCTCATGCGGGAAATAACACGCGCTGTATTTTAAACGTTTGCCAAGTACAGCCTGGAAAAAAGCTGTCGGCAATTCATAATGCTGTTCATTGGCAATGTCTGTAGCAATTGCAATATCGCTTTGCTTCAGCATAGCCAACACATCCATATATCGTTGTGCTGACTGTTCAGGATCATAACGCCCTTCCTGAATTAAGCGTTTTTTACTGAGTGCACGAATTGCCGCGCGAATAGCTTGATCAGGGACAATCCCCGTTTCTACCAATTTTAAAGATTGTTGAATAATAAAGTCCATGTGCGCACCTACTTTTTGGGTTTCCACGGAATAAATATAGAAGTCCGTTGTTGATAGTCGAGATAATTCTGCCCTCTATTTCTCAGGGCTTGTTGTTCACTGAAAGGTATACCCGTGATGTAATATAAAAATAACCACATCAATACAGGGTAAATCCACAGCAAATATTGTCCTGCCGCCAAACCAATGATTGGATAAGCAAACCAATGTAACCATTCAAAAAAATAATTAGGATGACGTGAGTAACGCCATAAACCCTGATCCATTGTTTTGGCATGATTGTTAGGATTCTGCTTGAATCGATACAGTTGTTGATCTGCAATCACTTCACCACAAAATGCGATTAACATCACAGCCCCAGCAATCCATAAAGACAAACTGGTCAAATCATTCCATTGAGCTGCAGGGGTATTGAGTAAAATCATCATGGGTAATGAGAATAAAATCGCCAAACCCGCTTGAAACATAAAAAATGCAAAAAAGCCCAAATGCTGATATTTGCCCATCGCACGACGCATATTGGCATAACGACGATCTTCAACTTGCTCATCGAGATAACGTCGCAATAAATGTCCAGCTAGACGCAAAAACCAAATCGAACTCAGGATTCCAAGAAAGTATCGAACCGAAAGCGGTGCTTGATCTTGAATGAACGCAGTTAATCCAATGTTGAGCGCGATACAGAAACTCCACGCCGCATCAACAATTCCAGCACGGGAGTTCAAACTTGCCCATAACCAGCAGCAAATCATGATCGAGACATTGATCAGAAGTAGTGTCAACATGGATTTACCTCAGGCATTCAACAAAATGACCTAATATGGGTTTGCTTGAAAGAGCATATGTACATCACTGATCACGCCCTCTTTGAATCCACCTTCGCAGTAACAAAGATAGAAATCCCACATCCGTATAAAATTATCATCAAACCCTAAAGCTAAGACTTGCTCACGGGCTGCTAAAAAGCGTTCACGCCAATGATGAATCGTTATAGCGTAACTTTGTCCAATATCCTCAAGATGCTTCAGTGTCAGTTTTTGTTCGGAAGCCGTCTGGGTCAACACACTGATGCAAGGAATAAAACTACCTGGGAAAATATATCGCTTAATATAGTCCACTGTAGTTAAGGCTTTTAAATATCGAGCATCTTCGATAGTAATGGCTTGAATCAAAGCCAAGCCATTTGGCTTTAATAATTGACGGCATTGTTGAAAGTAGGTAGATAAATAGGCCTCACCAACAGCTTCAACCATCTCGATCGAAACTAACTTATCGTACTTTCCTTCAAGTAAACGATAATCTTTAAGTTGGATATCCACACGATGAGATAGCCCTGCAGACTCGATACGTTGCTTTGCTTCTTGATATTGAGCTTCAGAAATCGTAATCGTTGTGACTTTACAACCATAGTTTTGTGCCGCATATATGGCAAAGCCACCCCAGCCACTACCAATCTCAACTAAATGGTCCATGGGTTGTAATTTCAGCTTTTGGCAGATCAATTCCTTTTTATAATCAGATGCTTGCTCCAAGCTCATCTGTTCATTTTGAAATACTGCACTCGAGTACATCATTGATTCATCTAAGAATAATTTAAAAAAATCATTACTAAGATCATAATGCTCTGCAATATTTTTACGGCTTCCAGAAATTGAATTATGACGCGTTTTATACCAAACTTTCAGTAAAAACTGGCTGGCTTGAGAGATCACATTTTGATTAATTTTATCAAGCAAATGACGATTTCGAGACAGAAGCTGTATCAAACCAACTAAATCTTCACAATGCCAATAGCCACGAATATAGCCTTCAGCAGCGCCGAGTACACCGTTCTTTAAAATGAGATCGAATAATTGTTTGTCGTGAACGTCAACCTCAACATGTAAATCAGCCTGCTCACCCACGGTACCATTCCATAAACCACGAAATGTAATTTGACCATGGCGAAGCTTAAATAAGCTTTTGAGTACCCAAGGGAGCGAATTTTGTTCACCGAAAATGAGAGTTTTCATAATGTTCTTTTCTATCCTTCTCTTTATTTGGGTGTCGATAAAATGGAACTTTTTTCTTCCATAAACGAAACGCTTGTAGATAAATTTGCGCTAACATTTTGAAAGGTTCAAAGACATGATAAATAGCATATCGACGTAGTTGTGAAGGCTGCGTGATGTCCGATAGCGTAAAGCGCATATTTGCATCAAATATCTTTTGTTCTTGTTGATAAAGCTGCATATAGATCACGTGCTGCTGCATTGAAAAATGAAATCGCCAGCGATAATCAAGCTGCATCGGCATGAAAGGTGAAACATGGAAAGATTTTTCAAAGTCAAATTGATAACCTTGAAAATCTGCACGCTGTTGAGCCTGTAACCGACAATCATGCACATACACCTTACGCTCATTCCAAGGGGTATTGGTAATCTCACTTAAAATGAATAAAGGCTGCTGCTGTGCATCGAAAATGAAATAGAACACAACAGAGTTAAAACGAAATCCTAAACTTCTTGGCAATGCCAGTATTCGGATATTCGTGTAACTAGGTAATATGCTATCAGTCTGCTGAAGAATGATTCGCTTAATCTTTTCTCGGATTGAACCTGATTGTTCTGTCAGAAAATCCTCAGGATATAGATTTAACAAACTCCAATGGCGTTCAGAGCATAATTTTGATTGACTGAGTAAATCAGAGAGTTGCTCTGGATCAAACCAAAGATATTTGAGATCAGTTGAGAACTCATGTGACTTGGGTTGAAAACGCCGATGCCGTATCTGAGCAGAAGCGATGGCAAATGAACTGTCTAGCATAGCTCAACCCCTTGCTGTTCGGCGACTGAAGATACCTGTTCAATCTGAGCCACAACACGTGCAGCACTGCTTGCTCCATCCTCATGAAAACCCCATCCCCAATACGCACCGCAAAAGGAGCTACGATGTTGTCCATTGATTTCGCGCCAACGTTTTTGTGCGTCAATCGCTTCAGCATTAAATACGGGATGTCGATAATGTCGTTCAACTAAAATTTTATCCGCAGCAATGTTCAAATTTGGATTCAGTGTTGCAAAAATTTGAGTTTTACAGGATAGGTTTTGCAACTTATTCATCCAATAACTAAAACCGTAATGCAAATGTTGCGACGAAATTGTATTTTGATTTTTCGTTACATGAACATGCCAGCTCGCCCACTGAGATCGACGCTTCGGCATGATGGACTGATCGTGATGAACTACCATATGGTTATCTTGATAACCAAACTGCCCTAACACATTTTGCTCCAACTGCGTCGCATCAGTTAATAGCGCTAAAGTATCATCTGCATGACTAGCAAAAATCACCCAATCATACTGTTCTACACCATGCTGAGTTCTCACACTAACTTGATCTGAGTGACGTGTCACAGCACTCACTGCCATAGCTCGCCATTGGATATTTGCACACGATTTTCGGATCGCCTCTATATAGGAAGCTGAACCACCTTGCACCGTTTGCCATTGCGGTCGTTGCTTGAGCTGTAACATACGATGATGCTGAAAAAAACTTACGACAAATTTATAAGGAATTTTTCCAACTTGATCGACTGGACTAGACCATAATGCGCCACACATTGGATACAAGTGTTCATGTCTAAAAGCCTCTGAATATGCGTGTCGATTTAAATACTGATCAAGTGTTAATTGCGAATCACAATCTGCAACAACCACATCTTTATTGTTGTCATAAAAACGTATTAAATCTGCCAACATGTGTAGAAAATCTTTTTTAAAAAAATTCTGTGGCTTGGCAAATAATGACCATTTTTTTGACGGGTTGTACTGTAAGCCGGTTACGAGGTTGTTCACCGAAAAACTCATATCACTACTTTGCGACTCGACCCCTAACTCAGCAAGCATCTCACTAAACAAAGGATAGTTGTATTCATTGAATACGATAAAACCACTATCTACAGCCAGTGACTGCCCTTCGATGCAAAAACGATGCGTGTCCGTATGGCCACCAAAATAATCATTCTTTTCAAATATAGTGACCTGATGGCGCGATGAAAGTTTCCATGCGGCATAGAGTCCAGAAATTCCCGATCCAATAATTGCGATTTTCATGAAGACTCCCCTTGTCCAACTTTCTGTTTATTCATATTTATTTGCTGAGAGTAGTATTTTTTTGCCTCATATACCCGCTGAGGAACAGGTTTCATCCCCCAAACCAACCCTAAATAACTCATCATTTTTAATAAATAATAAGTAATGTCTATTTGCCACCAGTAAAAACCTTGACGTACGCTGCCCGCATAAAAATGATGATTGTTATGCCAGCCCTCACCTAAGGTGATAATTGATAAAATAAAATTATTCCGACTATTATCTGAGGTTTCAAAATCACGGCGACCATATAAATGAGCCATCGAGTTAATGCATAAAGTCGCGTGAATCAATAACACTGTAGAAATCACAAATCCCCATACCAAAAGCTGTAACCCGGATGTTGCCAAATGCGGATATGCAACAGCCAACCATTCTCCCAGACCATAAATAGAAGCAGCTGTAAGCAAAACAACAGGTAAACTAAAACGATCTAGCCAAACAAGTTCTGGATATTTAAGCCAATCTCTCACGACTTCTTTGCGGATCGCAAAATTCTGATCATTGAGAAACCATCCAATGTGGCTGTACCAGAATCCATGTGTCGAAGAATGGGGATCTTGTGCTGTATCCGTATAGCGATGGTGGTAGCGATGGTGAGCTGCCCACCACAAAGGTCCTCGTTGAGCGCTCATTGTTCCAATTAGGATAAAGATAAACTGAACTATACGAGAAGTTTGAAAGGTCTTATGGGATAAGTAACGATGAAAGAAAGCTGTGATTGCAAACATGCGAATCAGATAAAAGAACAACATAAAAACAACAGCAAACCAAGACACACCAACCCAAAACACCGCCAAGCAAGCGACGTGCAGCAGAATGAACGGTAAAATTCTAAACCATTGGATGTTACTGTCTTTAACTGTATTTGTAGAATCAACGTTTGTACTTAAACTGGCAGTCGATGACCAACTATCGATCCATTGCAGAAAAAATTTAAGCATTTTGGCATCCTAGTTCGGATCATAAATATTCTTTTTATGATGTTAATAATATTGATATGAATTTTACGTGAAGCCATTTCACTAGATGCTGCATCAGACTCAATTCTACATTCATTTTATTTCATATTTTTAGCAAGTTATGAAGCACTTATACCTCATAACTCTGCTTAATAAAATGATTTAATTAATTGAAAGTTATGGTGTCTTGTGCGATGTTTTGACCAAATGTTCTACATCGTAGCCATACTGACGTGCTGTTTCGACATAATCATTATAAATCTGCTCATTCAGCTTTGGTGTTCTAGACAAAATCCAAAGATATTTCTGGCTTGGTCCACCCACCAATGCCACTTGGTAATCTGGATCAACTCGTAACACCCAATAATCCCCCTTAGTGAAGGGTACCCAGCGTAAACCTTTTGGTAGAAAACTTACCTTTAATTTACTTTTGCCTTCATTTTGGGGGTAAGCGATACCCTCAGCCTGATCGATTTGATTTTGTTTATTGCGACAACGATTAACCACCTTAACTGTATTGTCAGAATTGAGTTGATACTCGGCAGTCGTATCCCCTACGCAATTACGTTGAAAAAACATAGGCAGATGAGCAATTTCATACCATTTTCCAGCATATTGTTGAATATCAATACGTTCAACAGCTTGATTTTTGGGTGTTTGTGATTGAGCAAATGCAAAACTTGAAAACAGGGCTAAACAACTACTAAACAATAATTTTTGATACATAAGACCTATCCATTTGCTTTGAATAGCAATAAGCCTAATCAATCCTATGTGAACATTCTGTGATGTGAAATTTCCGAAAGATCATGGTTCGTCTAAACACGGTCTAAGTCAGTTGTCATCGGAATACGAATAGTAAACACACTATTTGGTTTTTTATTTTGGTATTGAATCGAACCCTGATGCGCAACGACTATCGCATGGACAACGGCTAAACCTAGCCCCGTTCCACCAAATTCTTTATTACGAGACTCCTCTAAACGAAAAAAAGGATCAAATAAATCATGTTGGTATTCTGAAGCAATCCCAGGCCCTTCATCTTCTATTTGTAAAATCCAATCATTGGCATTTATTCTTGATCTTATTGTTAGCAATCCCGCATTCGCATATCGAACAGCATTATCGACCAGAGCAATGAGCACTTGCTCCATACGTTGTCGATCACAATGCACAATATCTTTTGAAACTTCTGTTTCAATCGTGAGGCGAGCTTGTTTGAGCCTTTCGCCAAACATCGAAATGACTTTATCTACACACAACTGAAAATTCACAGCTTCAATATTTAATCGGAGCTGTTGGTTTTCGACCAAACTCAATGTTCTTAGATCTTCAACTAAGTACGAGAGTCCTTCAACTTGGTTCAATAAACTTTTCATGAGTTCAGGTTTAGGCTCAAATACACCATCAACAATCCCCTGTAAACGCCCCTGTAAAATCGTGATTGGCGTACGTAACTCATGCGCAATTGCAGCATTCCAGACTTGTGCCATTTTCACAGAATCTTCAAGTTTTTGAGCCATATTATTAAAGTTATGCATCAACTCTGATATTTCTGTTGAATGTATTTTCGTATCTTCAGCTCTTGCAGAAAGATTACCTAAGCTAATTTCTTTTGCGGCATTGGCTAGAGAGTTAATTGGAACAATAAAACGTTTCGCCAGCAGTAAACCAATAATTAAGGAGATCACCGTACCACAAAATATCACCGTGAATAGCCAAACCCAATCAACGACATGAAATTCGGTCCAATCCTCTTCCAATGAACCCAGCGTAATCCACCCCGTTTCAATTGCATAATTGTAGATTACATAGCCTATAAAAACAGAAAATAGCGTCACACTTAAGTTCACAATACTCAGCGCGATAAAGAGTTGTTTGCTAATACCTGATTTATTTTTCATGTGGATGATCCAAGCGATAGCCAACACCACGTACATTGATCAACATATGTTGCAGCCCCTGTTCTTCTAGTTTCTTCCTCAATTTACTGACATGACTATCAACGGTACGCTCTAAAGCATCACTATCTGGTAAACAGTGATTCATAAGTTCGCTACGGGTAAAAACTTTGTGTGGATGATCAATCATAAGGAGTAAAATTTTGTACTCAGTTAAAGTCAAATTGAGCAAAACTTTCTGAGTATCTCGATGTACATACACACTATGAATATCTGTATTAATCTCGATATTTTTATAAATTATATTTTTATTTAAAGCTTGAGTGTTTTGCTGAGTCCGTCTGAGAACAGCTTGCACACGAGCCACCACTTCATTTGGATTGAATGGCTTCACGACAAAGTCATCAGCGCCTATACGTAACGCCATGACTTTATCAATATCTTGATCCAGTGCAGTTAACATGATTACAGGCGTCTGAGCTTTTTGACGGATTTTGTTAAGTACCTCCCAACCATTTAACTCAGGAAGTTTAATATCTAAAAGAATTAAATCAATCGGTTGCGATGCATGCATTTCAATCGCCTGCTTCCCATTCATGGCACGAATTACACGCATTCCTTCGCGTTTTAAATAGTGCTCGATAATATCGCCAATATCATACTCATCCTCAACGACAAGAATAAATTTGTCACGACAATCGAATGAAAATGAAGCTTCCAACATAGAGATCAATCATAGAAAAATCAGTCAATCTTCATAATACGACGATTTATCAATTGATCTCCACACTTTTTCCACACTTTACGGACGGTGGTTACACAAAATCAGAAAATACTGTCAACATCAAAAACTCCTGAGATTTGGCAGTATGCAAAAGCATCTTTTACTCCCATTAGTTTTATCCATTGGACTGGTTCTACACGGTTGTAGTTCCGAAGTAGAACAACCTGAAGCACCTCCTGCAAAAGTGAGTGTGATCAACGTTCAAGCTCAATCTGTAAATTTTAGCGAAAACCTACCCGCACGCGTACAAGCATTTCGTACGGCTGAAATTCGTCCTCAAGTCGGTGGCATTATCGAAAAAGTGCTATTTACTCAAGGGAGTGAGGTAAAGGCAGGACAAGCTTTATATAAAATTAATTCTGAAACTTTCCAAGCTGATGTAAATAGTAATAAAGCTTCACTTAATAAAGCAGAAGCTGAGGTTACACGTCTAAAAGTTCAACTGGAACGTTACGAGCAATTACTTCCGAGTAATGCAATTAGTAAACAAGAAGTCAGTAATGTTCAAGCTGAATATCGCCAAGCTTTGGCGGATGTTGCTCAAATGAAAGCCTTGCTTACACGACAAAATTTAAATCTTCAATATGCAACAGTTCGAGCACCGATTTCAGGGCGTATTGGACAGTCGTTCGTAACTGAAGGTGCTTTAGTTAGCCAAGGTGATGCAAATACCATGGCGACCATCCAGCAAATCGATAAAGTTTATGTCGATGTGAAGCAATCCATTGGAGACTTTGAACGTTTACAAGCAGCATTACAAAGCGGTGAATTATCTGCAAATAATCAAAAAACTGTTCGAATTTTTAACAGTCATGGTCAGCCTTATAACGTGACTGCACGAATGTTGTTTGAAGACATTAATGTTGATCCAGAAACAGGTGATGTCACCATTCGTATTGAGGTCAACAATCCAGAGAGAAAGTTACTTCCAGGCATGTATGTCCGTGTAAATATTGATCGTGCTTCTGTCCCACAAGCCTTGTTGATCCCAGCACAAGCGATTCAACGCAATATCTCTGGAGAGCCTCAGGTTTATGTCATCAATGCCAAAGGCACTGCTGAAATTCGTCCAATCGAATTAGGGCAGCAATATGAACAATATTACCTAGTCAATAAAGGGCTTAAAACTGGTGAAAAGGTGGTTATTGAAGGGATTGACCGCATTCAACCAGATCAAAAACTTGAAATGACAGCGTGGAAAATCCCTGCCACCCAAGGAGCCCAATGATGTCCCAATTCTTCATTCGTCGCCCCATTTTTGCGTGGGTGATCGCGATTTTTATTATCTTATTTGGGTTACTGAGTATTCCTAAATTACCGATTGCCCGCTTTCCAAGCGTAGCCCCTCCACAAGTCAATATTAGTGCGGTCTATCCTGGTGCAACACCTAAAACCATTAATGATAGTGTAGTTACACTGATTGAACGGGAATTATCTGGTGTAAAAAACCTGTTGTATTACAGCTCAACCACAGATACGTCTGGTACAGCCGAGATTTCTGCGACCTTTAAACCAGGTACAGATGTGGATATGGCACAAGTGGATGTACAAAACAAAATCAAAGCCATCGAAGCACGTTTGCCTCAAATTGTCCGCCAACAAGGCTTACAAGTTGAGTCTTCGTCATCAGGCTTCTTGATGTTAGTCGGTATCAAATCACCCAATGGTCAATATTCTGAAATTGATTTGAGTGATTATCTTGTCCGCAATGTGGTGGAAGAATTAAAGCGTGTCGAAGGAGTCGGAAAAGTTCAATCCTTTGGTGCAGAAAAAGCCATGCGAATATGGGTCGATCCAAACAAACTCGTGTCTTATGGTCTATCAATTAGTGATGTAAATGCAGCTATTCGTGAAAATAATGTTGAAATCGCACCCGGTCGTCTTGGCGATATGCCTGCCGAACAGGGTCAGCTCATCACCATTCCTTTATCTGCACAAGGGCAACTTGATAGTATAGAGCAATTCAAAAATATCAGTTTGAAAAGCAAAACCAGTGGTAGTGTAATTCGACTTTCTGACGTCGCCAATGTTGAAATTGGCTCTCAAGCCTACAACTTTGCGATCTTGGAGGATGGTAAACCGTCTACTGCTGCTGCAATTCAACTCAGCCCAGGTGCCAATGCAGTAAAAACAGCAGATGCAGTCCGTGAAAAAATCGAAGAGTTAAAAGTCAATTTACCCGAGGGTATGCAATTTAGTATTCCTTATGACACGGCGCCGTTCGTTAAAATTTCCATTGAGAAAGTCATCCATACTTTATTAGAAGCGATGGTTCTGGTTTTCATCGTGATGTACTTATTCTTACATAACGTTCGATATACGCTGATACCTGCGATTGTCGCACCGATTGCACTACTTGGCACCTTTGCTGTGATGTTGGTTGCTGGGTTTTCCATTAACGTACTGACGATGTTTGGTATGGTGCTCGCCATCGGGATCATCGTAGATGATGCGATCGTCGTGGTGGAAAACGTTGAGCGGATTATGGCAACCGAAGGTTTACCCCCTAAAGAGGCAACCTCTAAAGCCATGAAGGAAATCACCAGTCCAATTATCGGGATTACACTCGTACTGGCAGCGGTATTTTTACCCATGGCATTTGCCAGTGGTTCAGTGGGCATCATTTATCAGCAATTTACCCTGACTATGTCGGTGTCTATTTTATTCTCAGCACTATTGGCACTGATTTTAACGCCTGCACTCTGTGCCACGATTCTCAAACCAATTGACGGGCATCATCAGAAGAAAGGTTTTTTTGCATGGTTTGATCGTAGCTTTGATAAAGTAACGAAAAAATATGAACGCATCCTACTTAAAGTGATTAAACATAGTATTCCAATGATGGTGATCTTTGTTGTGATTACAGGTTTAACCTTTGCGGGAATGAAGTACTGGCCAACTGCATTTATGCCCGAAGAAGACCAAGGTTGGTTCCTAACCTCCTTCCAACTGCCATCCGATGCAACCACTGAGCGTACAAAAAACATCGTAAATCAGTTTGAGGATAGCCTTAAAGACAATCCAAATGTTAAGAATAACACCACGATTCTCGGTTGGGGCTTTAGCGGTTCTGGACAAAACGTGGCTGTTTCATTTACTACATTGAAGGATTTTAAAGATCGTACTTCTAGCGCATCCGAAATGACCAACGCTGTCAATGCCGAAATGGCAAATAGCAAGGAAGGCGCAACGATGGCTGTGCTTCCACCCGCAATTGATGAGTTAGGTACTTTCTCAGGTTTCAGTCTCCGCTTACAAGACCGTGCCAACTTAGGTATGCCTGCATTGTTAGCCGCACAAGACCAATTGATGGCAATGGCAGCTAAAAACAAAAAGTTTTACATGGTTTGGAATGAAGGTTTACCACAAGGTGACAATATTTCTTTAAAAATTGACCGTGAAAAACTGAATGCTCTAGGTGTGAGATTTGCTGATGTCTCCGATATTATTTCGACTTCTATGGGTTCAATGTATATCAATGATTTTCCAAATCAGGGTCGTATGCAACAAGTGATTGTCCAAGTGGAAGCAAAGTCACGTATGCACTTAAAAGATATTTTGAATCTCAAAGTCGCAGGTGCAAGCGGTCAATTAGTCTCTTTGTCTGAGGTGGTTGCACCTGAATGGAACAAAGCTCCCCAACAATATAACCGATACAATGGTCGTCCTTCATTAAGCATTGCGGGTATCCCTAATTTTGATACCTCTTCTGGTGATGCAATGCGTGAAATGGAAAATCTGATCGCTCAATTGCCGAAAGGAATTGGCTATGAATGGACAGGAATTTCACTGCAAGAGAAACAGTCTGAATCGCAAATGGCATTCTTATTGGTTCTATCAATGTTAGTGGTCTTCCTTGTGCTGGCTGCATTATATGAAAGTTGGGCGATTCCACTTTCTGTCATGTTAGTTGTTCCATTGGGTATCTTCGGTGCCATAGTTGCGATTATGACGAGAGGAATGATGAATGACGTATTCTTTAAAATTGGTTTGATTACCATCATTGGACTCTCTGCCAAGAACGCCATTTTGATCGTTGAATTCGCAAAAATGCTTAAAGAAGAAGGGATGAGTTTGATCGAGGCAACAGTACAAGCAGCGAAACTGCGTTTACGTCCGATTTTGATGACCTCACTTGCCTTTACCTATGGTGTCATTCCCTTAGTGATTGCCTCTGGTGCAAGTTCAGAAACCCAACACGCATTAGGTACAGGTGTATTTGGCGGCATGATATCAGCCACTATTCTTGCAATTTTCTTCGTTCCTGTTTTCTTCGTCTTTATCCTTGGCGGCGTAGAGAAACTGTTTAAATCAAAGCGAACATCCACGAAGCAAGAAACTACCTCCTAAACTGAAAAATCAGAGGAAAGTCACCTTTCCTCTGATACAGCAGGCCTAAACCATATTCATTTCTATTTGGAGCGTACCATGTCTAGATCGACTGTACTTTTATCACGTGGAATCGTCCTCTCTACCCTTACTATCGCCCTGACTGCTTGTGTCAGTATGCAAGCCCCTTCACCAGTCATTCGCTCTGATATTCCGCAAAGCTTTAGTCATGCTAATGGTGGAACCTCAATTGCAGAACAAGGTTATAAAGATTTTTTTTCTGATCCTCGTTTATTGCAAGTCATTGAGATCAGTTTAGAGAACAATCGAGATTTGCGCACTGCAACGCTCAATATTCAACGTGCTCAGCAACAGTACCAAATCACTCGAAATGACCAACGACCAATGATAGGAGCCACAGGCAGCGCAGTACGACAAGTAAATCCCTCGATAAATCCCAATAATCCCTACTCGACCTTTCAAGTTGGTTTAGGTGTAACAGCCTATGAATTGGATTTTTGGGGACGAGTGAAAAGTCTCAAAGATACCGCTTTAAATCAATACTTAGCCACGCAAAGCGCACGCGACGCCACACAAATTAGCCTCGTGAGTCAAATCACACAAGCATGGTTAAATTATGCATTTGCGAAAGAGAATCTCAGCCTAGCTGAACAAACCTTAAAAGCTCAAATTGATTCATACGAGCTGAATAAAAAGCGCTTCCACGTTGGGATTGATAGTGAAGTACCATTACGACAAGCACAAATCTCTGTAGAGACTGCTCGTAATGATGTGGCAAATTATAAAACCCAAGTCTTGCAAGCACAGAATTTATTGAATCTATTGGCTGGGCAAACCATTCCACAGGACTTACTGCCTCACCAAGCGATCTCCAATATCACTCAAGAAAAGACCTTTGCAACGGGTTTAAGTAGTGACTTATTGAATAATCGTCCAGATTTAAAAGCTGCCGAATATCAACTGCGTGCTGCAGGTGCAAATATTGGTGCAGCAAAAGCACGAATGTTTCCGACTATTAGCCTAACTGGTTCTGCTGGATATGCTTCAACTGAACTGAATGATTTATTTAAGTCTGGTGGTTTCTCTTGGTCAATCGGCCCAAGTATAGACCTCCCTATTTTTGACTGGGGCACTCGAAAGGCGAATGTTAAAATCTCAGAAACAGACCAAAAGATAGCACTCTCTGAATATGAAAAATCAATTCAAGCTGCTTTTCGTGAGGTGAATGATGCTCTTGCTGCCCATGCACATATTGATGAACGTCTTGATGCTCAACGCCGCTTAGTCTCGGCAACAGATACGACTTATAAGCTATCTAGTGCTCGTTTTAGAGCTGGTATTGATAGTTATCTGACCGTATTGGATGCACAACGTTCAGCTTATGCAGCTCAACAAGGCTTATTGATACTTGAACAAACTAAATTGAATAATCAGATCGAACTCTATAAGGCTTTAGGAGGTGGATTATCTCGACATTCGTAAACGCTTAAGTCTGTTATTCGGGCTGATTTTTAAAGACTCAGCCCTTATAGTGTTTAAGTTTAAATCAGAAAATAACCGTTAATCTATGTTTACACTTTCGCTCACACCAAGATTTTATGAAACAGATGCTTTCGGACATATCAACAATACTGTAATCACAGGTTGGTTTGAAACCGCACGTGAACCTGTTTTTCGTTTATTCAACCCAAGTATGGAAATCAAAAACCTACCTTTGATTCTCGCACGAGTTGAAGTCGATTTTGTTGCCCAAATTTATTATGGTGCTGATATCGAAATCAAAACATGGATTAAACAGATTGGGAATTCTTCATTCATTGTCGCACATGAAGCTTGGCAAAATGATCACTGTGTTGCGCGAGGTAAAGCTGTTCAGGTGTATTTCGATTTCAGCGCGCAGAAATCAGATCGTATTCCAGATCAATTCCGTACTCAGTTACAAAAATATCTGATTAGCCAATAAGCATTTTCGCTGAAATAAACTGATTCATTTCAGCGAATTAAACTTACTCGCCTAAATCTTCGAGGAAGTCAAAGGTCGGTACAAAGAATAAGCTCCCAGAAACAGGTGTACTGAAATCTAATAACCGATCTACATGACCATTTTCTTTGCCAAGAAACATATTTTCTAACATCGTTTTGGTGATATTGAATGAGCGTGAATACCCAATAAAGAAAGTGCCGTACTCTCCTTCAGTTGGGTTTGAAAATGGCATATTAGCTCTGAGAATTTTCAATTCATTGCCATCAGCATCGTGTGCTTTACTCACCACATTATGTGCATTTTGTGGCTTAACATCATCACCTAATTCAACATCATCATATTTCTTTCTGCCAATCACTTTTTCTTGTTCTTCGGTGCTTAGCCCTTTCCACATTTCCATGTTATGTAAATATTTTTGAATGAATACATAACTACCACCAAGGAACTCAGCATCTTCTGCACCTACATAGGCGATTTCTTTGGTAATTTCATGTTCAGGATTTTCAGTACCGTCCACAAAGCCTAAAATGGCACGGCCATCAAAATATCTGAAACCTTTGGTTTCACTGATGGGATAGGTATCTTGTTTAAGTTGTTCATGGAGAATCGCAGCAAGTTCATAGCAGATCGCCACCTGATCCGCTCGGATATGGAAAAATAAATCTCCTGCCGTCGCTACCGCAGTATGTTTTATTCCCTTTATTTCCTGAAATGGGGTTAGCTCTTTCGGTTTATTTAACTGTGGAAATAATAAGTCCCAGGCATTTGAACCAATCCCAACAGAAGCACTAAAATTACTCTGTGGAAATCGATGATTGAGACTCCGAACCAAAGCAGAAAAGTTTGCGAGAAAATCAATCACCCCAGAATAATCAGGTTGAGCATTGATACCTAGAACGATAAATAAGGCATTTTCACCTGAAAGATTATTAATCACAGGCTGTGGTCTAAGCGGTATATTCATAATTTTTAGGAATAAAAAAAGTTAATGCGTATATCCTACACAAATCGATGAATCACTTAGCAACAGAAACACAAATTTTTACTATTCCTGCGTATAAACGACGAAGCTATCTCCACGACAAAAACTTGCTAAGGTTAGGTTCAATTTTTTTGCCATTTCGATTGCCATGCTAGTCGGTGCCGAAATCGTTGCCAATAAAGCAATGTTGAATTGCGCACATTTGCGAATCAGCTCATAACTGGCACGACTGGTCATGACCACAAAACCATCCGCAACATTTAACTTTTGTTCAGCCAAATAACCCAATAATTTATCTAAGGCATTGTGTCGCCCAACATCTTCAAACAAAGCAATGATCTGACCTTTGACCACCCAAGCAGCGGCATGTGCACCACCTGTTAATTCACTTATTTTTTGTTTAGCTTTGAGTTGAGCAATTGCACTTGGAATTTGATTAAGCCAAGAGGACGGAACATGACTGCTCACCAATGGCAGCTCGGAATAGAGTTGCTTTAAACTCTCAATCCCGCATAAACCACAACCTGTTCGCCCAACCATCATCCGTCGATGTTGTTTGAGGGCCATAAATGCACGCGATGCAATTGTCATCTCGACTTGCACACCCAGTTCATTTTGACTAATTTCAATCGAATATAATTCATTGAGACTCTGCACAATTCCTTCAGATAAGCTAAAGCCTTTGGCGAATACCTCAATATCGGACGGCGTTGCCATCATAACTGCATGAGAAATGCCGTTATATATCAATGCAATCGGATATTCCTGAACGATATAATCCATTTCATTTTCAGACAAATCCTGATGGAAACGGTGTACTTGCACCGTTTCATAGCCGCGTATTTTGGTATCCACCTATAACCTCTTTGATATTTCTCACTCGAATATTAAAAATCGAATACGTTATACGCCACTGACCCGTTGATTTGCGTGTTCTGGATCAACTTCAACTGCCAAATTAAAATGTTCAGGTGCTTGCCCAGCATGAAGAATGACAGGAATACTCTTTGATGCAGGAATCTTGGCGTATTTATCGTGGCTACCTAATGCAACTAACGGATTGGTTTCTGGATAGTATGCCGCTAAGCTACCTTGGGGAATGTTATAGGGTACGATACGGAAACTATGCACAATCCGCTTAACCCCATCAGAGAATACACTTTCAATATCAACCCATTGATCAGCTTCAAAACCTGCCGTATCTATATCTGCTTGATTCATAAACAACACACGACGTTGTCCATAGACACCCCGATAACGGTCATCTAATCCATATAAAGTCGTATTGTATTGATCATGCGAGCGTGTGGTCATTAAGGTATAAACCTGTTGTTCGCTATAAGCCGCCGCATATTGATTCTCAGCATCTTCATAAACTTCTGCCAAAGGCGTAATCAAGAATTGGGCTTTACCACTTGGTGTATTCCAAACATGTTGATTGGCAGGATGCTCCAAGTGAAAACCACCTGGTTGGTAAACCCGCTGATTAAAGTCATGGAACTCATCAAAAACATCAGCAATAGAATCACGAATACGATCATAACTCTCGATATACCAACGCCATTTGACTTGGCTGTCAGGCAAAGTGGCTGCTGCCATACGCGCCACAATGTCAGGTTCAGACAAAATATTGTCTGAGATTGGTGGATTGCGTCCTGCGGATAAATGGACATTACTCATAGAATCTTCGACGGAGATTGCTTGTGGACCATGCACTTGCATATCAACTTCGGTACGCCCTAAACACGGCAGCATCAAAGCCTCTTTACCACAAACCAGATGACTACGATTCAACTTGGTCGTGATATTGACCGTTAAGTTACAACGGCGTAATGCCTCTTGGGTATAAGGCGTATCAGGTGTAGCAACTGCAAAGTTTCCACCCAAAGCAATAAAGACTTTTACTTCATTTTCGTACATCGCTTTAATGGTATCGACCACACCAAAGCCATGTTTACGAGGAGATGTGATCCCAAACACACGGTCAATGCTATCTAACAACTTATCGCTTGGATTTTCATTAATACCCATCGTGCGATCACCTTGTACATTGCTGTGACCACGTACAGGACATAAACCTGAGCCCGGGCGACCAATATGCCCTCTAGCCAACATTAAGTTAGCAAGCATATGAATATTGGCAGTCCCATGACGATGTTGAGTGATGCCCATGCCCCAACAGAAAATTGCGGTTTTAGCATCTAAATACATTTTTGCAATCGATTCTAAATGCTCAGGTGAAAGCCCTGTATATTTATGGATTTGTTCCCAATCCGTGCGATCAACTTCAGCTAACATTTCATCAAAACCAATCGTATTCATCGCAATAAAACTACGATCAAATACACTCGGTTTTGCTTGCGCTATCGCCTTTTTGTCCCATTCAGATAAATGCTTGAGCACCCCAAATAGTAGTGCATAATCTCCCCCAATTTTGGGCTGGAAATAATAACGACTGATCGGCGTACTCCCATTGGTCATCATTTCCAACGGTGCTTGAGGATCTTGAAAACGTTCCAAGCCACGTTCTTTGATGGGATTAATGGCAATAATATTGCCGCCACGCTTTGAAACCTCTCTCAGTGTTGCCAACATTCGTGGATGATTGGTGCCCGGATTATGACCAAAACTAAAGATCGCATCTGCTTGATCAAAGTCATCTAAGATAACCGTACCTTTTCCCAAACCAATTGAATCTTTTAAACCAACGCTCGTCGTCTCATGGCACATATTGGAACAATCAGGAAAATTATTGGTTCCAAAACTTCTTACAAAAAGTTGGTACAAAAAAGCGGCTTCGTTACTGGCACGACCAGAGGTATAAAATGCGGCTTGGTCTGGGTGATCTAAAGCTTGTAAATGTTTGGCGATGAGCTGGAAAGCTTCATCCCAAGAAATTGGGACATATTTATCTGAGCTAGGATCGTAGCGCATCGGATCAGTTAAACGCCCAAGATCTTCTAGATAGAAATCACTCTGCTCTGCCAACCAACTGACCGTATGCTCTGCAAAAAACTCAGGTGTTACTGTTTTACTGGTTGCTTCAAAAGCAACTGCTTTGGCACCGTTTTCGCAAAAATTAAATGCATGTGCATCTTTTTTTTCAGGCCATGCACAACCCGGACAATCAAACCCCGTTGGTTGATTAATGTTGAGTAGTGTGATTGAACCTTTCTTTAGAATATCTTGCCTTTTGAGGTTACGGGCAACACTGAGCAATGCTCCCCAACCACCCGCAGGTTGGTTATACGGCTCAATTCTGGCAAAGCCATTATTTTCTTGCTTATGAATGGTTTGTTCTGAATTATCCATCTAGCTGCCCTCATGTGAGCTTTTGTCATTTCTACACAAGTAGAATTAACATGAAAGCAGCTTGCTTGACTATTCAAGTTTTGTCTGATTATTTTAACTGTTGAACTTCAACATTTTTTTGCTGCTGTGAAGGCATATAATCAGGTTGATGGCTTACTGCTAAAAAGAAGAACAGTAGGAATAAGCAACCTAGAAAAATACTAATTCCAACAGTAAGATACGGAAATTTTGATTGTGCTTGAGACATATAATCTCTCCTCTTTAAATCCTAAACTCAACGATGTGACAACTCATTTGTAGATAAAACTTTAAAGTTGGCACCATTTTGAATACGTGTTTGCATGTATTCGCCATAAACTGATAATTTTTCAAAGATATGTTCCGAATAAAACATATCCTCAATGAGATGCATTGCTTGCTGCTGGCTAAATTGACCAGTCTGAGCAATCAGCGGCGTATTTAATTGAGAAAACAATACACAAAGATTTCGATGAAACTCATCTTTGGGTTTAAACAATAATTTCCGAGTATTAATCAAATCATCATTTACAACTGATCGCTGTTTATCCGCATAGATCACATGAATTTTAATTTCAAAATAATCTTGTAAGATTGAACCGTACCGGGTTTGTCGGAGACTTTTTATTTAAGTTAGGCCACCTGACCTAACGGATTAATTTTATCATAGTACATTGCTTCAAAATCAAAAGGTGGCACATAACCTAGTGCACTATGTACACGCTCTTTATTGAACCAATCTACCCAATTTAATGTCGCAAGTTGTACATCCGCTAAACCTTGCCAATCTGCTTTTAAATATTCAATCACCTCTGTTTTGTATAAGCCATTCACTGTTTCAGCCAAAGCATTATCGTATGAATCACCGGTCGTACCGACTGATGCTCGTAAATTTGCTGCTTCTAAACGATTGGTATAGCGAATGGAAAGATATTGAACCCCTCTGTCACTATGGTGAATCACATTCTTTGGCATGTCTCGAGCATGTAACGCTTGCTCAAGTGCATCGAGCACCATATCTGTATTCATCCGTGTCGATACTTTCCATCCAACAATTGCTCGTGAGAAGACATCAATAATAAATGCAGTATAAACCCAGCCTGAATTTGTTTGAATATACGTGAAGTCAGCGACCCATAGCTGGTCAGGATGATCAGCACTAAAATTGCGTTTCACCAAGTCATCTGCTCGTTTTTGATCCTCTCGGCTACGGGTAGTTTGTTTATTCTTACCACGCCAAACACCTTGTATACCTAGTTTTTGCATCAATCGAGCAACTGTACAGCGAGCAATAACATAGCCTTCACGTTTCAATTTTTGCCAAACTTTACGCACACCATATCGACCTGAACTTTCCTTCCAAATTCGTTTAATTTGTTCAGCATGATGCAAGTCATGTAGATCTCGCTTTGCTCGATGTTCTGGGTTTTCAACGAAATCTAGTGTTCGATAATAGGTAGAAGCCGCGATCGGTAAAATCCTGCAAATCGCCTCAACACCATATAACGCCTTATTGTTATGGATGAAATCTACCATTATTTGTGTGGGCGGTCGAGCTCCGCCTGGGCGAAAAAAGCGGCTGCTTTACGTAGAATTTCGTTAGCACGTTGCAGTTCTTTATTTTCACGTTCGAGTTGTTTAATACGTTCTTGATCTGAAAGTTGCTGTACTTTAATTGGGTTTTGTTTATCTAAATATTTTTGATACCAAACACGTAGAGTTTCAGGAGTACAACCTATCTTGGGAGCAATAGCGGTGATCGCAGCCCAATTCGATGGATAATCTTTCTCGGATTCAATCAATAATTGAACCGCTCTTTCTCTGATTTCAGGGGTATATTTTACTTTTTTCATCGGGACATTCTCTCAGAAAGCTTGGTCTCCGACAAACCCGGTACGGTTCAGATGCAAAGCTGTACTTCATCGATACGCAAATATGTAATTAAAAACACTTCTGAAACGTCGGTTCTACACAAGGCCTTAATCAAACTCCGATACAAGAAATCTTCTTCATTTCTCGGCTGATCAACCAGATCAACATATAAGTTGAGGCTTTGTATAACCTCTTCAATTTTTAAATGAATACTTCGATCTGATTGATAATATTGATTCAGAATCTTAAATACAGGCAGTGAGTATGAAGTGGTATAAATCACAGATTGATTTAAGTTGGCAATGATCAATGGCGCAAATAAGTACGCAAGATTATTGTCATTTTTAACAATTTGGGCTTGCGCAATATACACGACACGCGCTTTAGAAAAGTTTCTTAGTACTTTCGCTCTGAGTAGCGTCGCTTCTAAATTGACATATTCTAGACATAACTTGTGCTGTATCCATTCAGAAGGTTGCTGCTCTGGAAAAAGCCGAGTTATTGCATTGAGTTCTGGGGTTACAAACGTCATTGATGCCATCCAGCCGAATCAGTAGCTTAAGATCCAGCAACTTATTTTTGAGTAATCTAACAAGCTGCTTGGTTGATAGCTTTATTGTGCAATGAATACAAATTGATAAGTAGCTACAGAGTTTTATTAAAAAAATATAACAGATCATTTCTTTTTCATTTATCTGTTATAAAATTATTTATATAAAAGGCATTACTCATAAACAGAAAAGTTTGATCTGGGTATTTTATGTATAAATCAGAACAGTTAGCACATCAGCTGAAACTTCTCATCGAAAATGGATCATGGGAACCCCATAGCAAATTGCCGTCCTTACGAGAACAAGTCCAACGATCTGGTTTTAGTCTCATTACAGTAATGAATGCTTATCAAGAACTAGAAGCACAGGGCTTAATTTATTCAAAAGAAAAATCGGGTTATTTCGTTGCTGAACAAAGTCATCAACATATTCCACAAGCCTCCACTGTGGTATCATTAAATTCCAAAATTGAAATCAACTCGCTAGTATTTAAATATTTAAAGTCGATTCAGTCGGATCAAATCTGCCCCTTAGGATCAGCGTTTCCAGACAGCCAATTGCTCTATCCACCCAAGTTAATTCAGATCATGGGACAACTTTCTCGCAATCGGCAAAGTTATGATCAAACCTCCAATCTACCACCGGGAAATTTTGCCTTAAGAAAACTGATTGCTCAGCGCTATTGTATGCAAGGCATACCAACCGATGCTGATGATATCGTTATCACATCTGGGGGCTTGGAAGCTTTAAATTTATCACTACAGACCATCACGCAACCTGGTGATTATATTTTGTTGCAGCAGACAATTTTCTATGGTGCATGGCAAGCGGCTGAACGTTTAGGTTTGAAGGTCATCACCCTGCCTGAACATCCCCTACATGGCTTTGACCTTGAGGCTTTTGAGCAAGTGATTCGAGATTATCCAATTAAAGTCTGTTGGTTCATGCTCAATGCTCATAACCCGATTGGCTTTACAGTCAGCAAGGACACTAAGTATAAAATTGCCAAGCTTTTACACGAGCACCAAATTCATTTAATCGAAGATGATGTCTATGAAGAGTTGTTCTATGGTGCTCAAAAACCACTGCCCATGAAATATTTTGATCAACAAAACTTTGTCTTACACTGTTCATCTTTCTCCAAGACCCTAGGCTCTGGCTTTCGTATAGGCTGGGTTTATGCAGGTAGGTTCTCAGAACACATCCAACATTTACAATTGATGAGCACCATTTCTGCGAATGCACTGATTCAAAATGCATTGGTTGAGTTCTTATCACATCATCATTATGAAAAACATTTGAGAACGCTTAGACGTGCTCTAGAAAAGAATAAAAAGCAATTTTTTCAATATCTCAAACAACATTTACCCAAAGGCTGCAAAGTCTTTAACTATCCAAGTGGCTATTTTCTATGGATTCAACTGCCTGACAAAGTCAACAGTATGCAAATCTATGAACAACTGATCCAACAACAGATTGGAATCGCGCCAAGTCCGCTCTTTAATGTACTACCTTCACATCAACACTTTATTCGAATGAATTGCTCTTTTGAATGGACAATGCATATTCAATATGCAGTAGATCAATTTATTCAAGCTGTTCAGGATGCAATCTAGCTCAATCCCATAAAAAAACGCCCTTAAGCCATTTAGCTTAAGAGCGTTTTGATTCACCGAGTTATAAACTAACCAGGGAAAATACCACGCTCTTTACGTGCTTTTAAAATGCGCTCACAACCCAAAATGAAGGCAGCTGTACGTAAAGTACATTCTTTCTCACTTGATTTGTGCCATACATCATTAATCGCTTGAATCATGAGTTTATCAAGACGTTCATTGATTTCTTCTTCTGACCAGAAATAGCTCGACATATCCTGAACCCATTCGAAATAAGATACGGTTACACCACCCGCATTACAGATTACGTCTGGAACAACAGTGATACCACGTTCAACGAGGATGTCATCCGCTTCTGGATATGTTGGGCCGTTCGCGCCTTCAAGTACCAGTTTTGCTGATAAATTTTTCGCACGTTCAACCGTGATCTGACTTTCTAATGCAGCAGGGATCAAGATATCCATGTCTACAGTCCAGAACGCTTCATCGCTGATCGCTTGCGCACCAGCAAAACCACCCACACCTTGATGAGTTTCCATGTGAGTTTTTAATGCCGCAAGATCAATCCCGTCAGGATTGTAAATCGTACCTGTATGGTCCTGGATTGTTACGATTTTAGATTTTGATTCAACAAATAAATACGCAGCTTCACTACCTACGTTACCAAAACCTTGCACCGCAACTTTAGCGCCATCTAAAGGCAATTTGATTTTTTCAGCAACTTGCTGACCAGTAATAAATACACCTCGACCTGTTGCTTTGATACGCCCCAAAGAACCGCCCAAATGTACAGGTTTACCTGTTACCACACCCGTTACGGTATGACCTTGACCCGATGAATAAGTATCCATGATCCAGCCCATAACGTTTGGATTAGTTCCCACGTCTGGTGCAGGAATATCTTTTTGTGGACCAATAATATGGCTGATTTCACTGGTATAACGGCGTGTTAAGCGTTCTAATTCCCGTGGAGAAAGTTGACGTGGGTCAACACGGATACCGCCTTTTGCACCGCCAAATGGTAGATTTACCACCGCAGTCTTAATTGTCATCCATGCTGAAAGTGCCATTACTTCATTTAAATCTACATCTGGGTGATAGCGAATACCGCCTTTACCCGGACCACGTGACAAGTTGTGTTGTACACGATAACCCTCAAAATGACGAATTGTGCCATCGTCCATAACAATTGGCACGTCAACGATCAAAGCACGTTTTGGGCGCTTCAATGTATCCACATAACCTTCTAGACCTTCTAGATATGGAGCAACACGCTCGATCTGTTCGAGATAAGTTGCCCATGGACCGTCATTTTGAGAGACATAAGATAAATTAGACATTTTTGCCTTATCCTTTTGAAAGGTTCACGTGAACCATCAATCAAATATATAGTTAAAAATTATATAAGCGGCTAATTTGGCAGTTCTGCTATCCAAATCGAACCGTGGATTACATTCAGCCACATCAAAAACTTTAATTTTGCCAGTTTCCTTTATGGCTTCTAATAATGGATCAAATACCGATAAATCAACTCCTTTTACCGCTGGTGCGCTTACACCCGGCGCAATGCTAGCACTAAATACATCAAGGTCAACCGTAATATACAAATAGTCAACTTTTCCGATAAATTTTTGTATTTTTAAGATTATATTTTCGACATTTTTCTGTTGTAATTCATCATCGTAAATATAAGTACTGTTCAAACGGTCTGCTGTTTCAAACAAAATCTTGGTATTGGAGTGCTTCGCCACACCAATGCATAGATAATGAAATTCTTGTTGATGTTGTGCTGATAATGTTGCTGCATTGAGAAAAGGCGTGCCTGAAGTGACTTGGTCTGCTTCACGAAGATCAAAATGGGCATCGAAATTGATAATTCCAATCTTTTTATTTGGCTCGTGATTTTGAATATATTGAAACAAACCTGAAAAACTACCAAAAGCAACCTCATGCCCACCGCCTAAGACGATCGGTTTCATGCCCTGCTTCAAACAACGTTCAACCTGATCAGCCAATTCAGCCTGTGCGGTCTCCAACTTACCACTATCACAAACGACAGTTCCAAGATCAGCAATTGTGACAGGTTGGTGCACAGGTAAATTCGCCAATTGCGCACGAATCAGATCTGGCGCATCCGCAGCACCGACACGGCCTTTATTTCGCTTTACGCCTTCATCTGAACTAAAGCCAATGAATGCATATGTGGCGTGTTGACTGGTATTGACCACCTGATGGATACGTAAGTGCGCCTCACCTTCTCCATCATATCTTCCTTGCCACTTAAATGAATGATCCATAATTAATATCGCTACTTAAATGTTATGCACTTAGCTGATCGAAATTTCAGTACCGTGTCGTACGATTCTTTTGCCTAAATCACCGCCGAGCCAATACACAATTTCAGAAGGGTGCTCAATATCCCATGCAATAAAATCCGCATATTTTCCCTGTTCTAAGCTGCCGTGTGTTACCTGTAAACCTAATGCATGAGCGGCATGAATCGTGACACCTGCCAAGGCTTGTTCAGGCATTAAACGAAACAAAGTACTCCCCATATTCAACATCAAACGTAAAGACAAAGCTGGTGAAGTTCCTGGATTCAAATCGCTAGATAATGCAATCCGAACACCATGCTTATGCAAGCTTTCTAGTGGCGGAAGTTGGGTTTCTCTCAAAAAATAAAATGCACCGGGCAATAGCACAGCAACCGTTCCAGTCTCAGCCATTGCCTTAACATCATCTTCCGTCATGAACTCTAAGTGATCAGCAGATAATGCATGGTAACGTGCAGCTAAACTTGAACCACCCAATGAAGAAAGCTGTTCTGCATGCAATTTAATTGGAAGATTTAATGTTTTCGCTGTTTTAAATACACGCTCAACTTGTTCAGGTGAAAATGCTAAATACTCACAGAACGCATCAACAGCATCGACAAGCCCTTCTTGATGCAGTTTGGGCAACATTTCTGTACAAACATGCTCAATATAGGCATCACCTTGATCTTTAAATTCAGGCGGCAATGCATGTGCAGCTAAGCACGTGCTTTTCACAGTCATAGGTAATGTTTGTGCAATCTGACGAATGACACGCAACATTTTCCGTTCATTTTCATAATCCAAGCCATAACCTGACTTGATTTCAATGGTCGTCACACCTTCTTTTAACATGCAACGAATACGTTTTAGCGCTGATTCAAGTAACTGCGCTTCAGTTGCTTCACGGGTTGCCCGCACAGTACTGGCGATCCCACCACCCTTTGCAGCAATCTCCGCATAGCTCACACCTTGTAAACGTTGTTCGAACTCAACACTGCGATTCCCCCCAAAAACACTATGGGTATGACAATCAATCATGCCAGGCGTGACCCATGCACCATTGAGATCAATAGATTCTTCAAACTCTAGTGGAGGTACATCTTTTTCTAAACCGATCCAATCAATATGCTTTCCATCTGTCACCATGGCTGCATTTTCTATACTGGAATATTGTCCATTTTGCATCGTGGCAATATGACAGTTTTTCCAAAGCTTTTTCATGCATTTATCCTCAAATAGCCCAAGCATTAACTACTTAGGCTATTTTGTCTTTCATGTTGTACTGATTAAGCTTTAACTAAACTCGGTAACAAATTTGGGAGAATGAGCTCATTCAAACAACCACTTGCGAGTAACTCACTTGCTTGTTCAATATCAGGAGCAAAGAAACGGTCTTCACTGTAATACGGCACTTGATCACGCAACACTTTACGAGCACGTTCAAGTTTCGGAGAGCTTTTTAAACCTTCACGGAAATCAAGACCTTGACAGGCACCTAACCACTCCACTGCCAAGATGCCACGAACATTATCAGCCATATACCATAAACGTTTCCCTGCATTTGGTGCCATAGAAACATGGTCTTCTTGGTTTGCTGAAGTTGGCAAACTATCTACACTTGCAGGATGTGCTAAAGCTTTGTTGTCACTTGCCAAAGCTGCGGCTGTGACTTGAGCAATCATAAATCCTGAATTGACCCCACCATTGGCAACTAAGAACGGTGGAAGTTGTGACATATGGCGGTCCATCATCATCGAAATACGACGTTCAGACAGTGAACCAATTTCTGCAATTGCCAGTGCCAAATTATCTGCTGCCATCGCAACAGGTTCAGCATGGAAATTACCACCTGAAATCACATCACCTTCAGCAGCGAAAACCAGTGGGTTATCCGACACAGCATTTGATTCAATTTCTAATACTTCCGCTGCTTGACGAATTTGAGTCAAACAAGCACCCATTACTTGAGGTTGGCAACGCAGTGAATATGGATCTTGAACTTTGCTGCAATCTTCATGTGAGTGGGCAATTTCACTTGAGTCAGTCAATAAGTCACGATAAGCCGCAGCAACATCGATTTGCCCACGTTGACCACGTGCTTCATGGATACGAGCATCAAATGGTGCACGTGAACCCAACATTGCTTCAACACTTAAACCACCACAAACCGTAGCTGCTGCAAATAAATCTTCTGCTTCAAATAAACCACGTAACGCATACGCTGTTGATACTTGTGTACCATTTAATAAGGCCAAACCTTCTTTAGCCGCAAGAGAGATTGGTTCTAAACCAGCCGCTTTTAGTGCATCAACAGCAGATAGCCACTCACCTTTATAACGAGCTTTACCCTCACCTAATAAAACCAATGACATGTGTGCTAATGGGGCTAAATCACCTGAAGCACCAACCGATCCTTTGAGTGGAATATGTGGATAGACTTGCGCATTGATCAACGCAACAATGGCATCAATCACTTTACGGCGAATACCTGAGAAACCACGTGCCAGACTATTGGCTTTAAGCAACATGATTAAACGAACCATTGCATCATCTAATGGCTCGCCAACACCTGCAGCGTGCGAAAGAACCAATGAACGTTGTAGTTTCTCTAAATCTTCAGGCGCAATTTTCGTTGAGGCAAGCAAGCCAAAGCCTGTATTAATCCCGTAGGCAGTACGACCTTCATTGACAATTTTTTCCACGCAAGCAACGCTGGCTTCTATCGCAGCCGATGCACTTTCATCAAGTTTAACTTTAATCGGATTTAAATAAGCTTGGCGAAGATCTGCTAGCGTTAATTTGCCGGGTTGAATGAGAAGTTCCATGATTGGTGTCCTATTTTGAACTATATTGTTCTCTTACAGCGCCTCTTACACAATTGCAAAAAACGCCGTAAATGTGATTGAGTGATTTTTTATTGAGTAATCATTGGCAAGTTCAAACCTTGCTCTTTAGCACAATCAATCGCAATGTCATAACCTGCATCTGCATGACGCATCACCCCTGTTGCAGGGTCATTGGTCAATACACGTGCAATACGTGCTGCTGCTTCATCAGTACCATCACATACAATCACGACACCAGAGTGTTGAGAGAATCCCATACCCACACCACCACCATGATGCAGCGATACCCAAGTTGCGCCACCTGCGGTGTTCAAGAGCGCATTTAATAATGGCCAATCTGATACTGCATCTGAACCATCTTGCATCGCTTCTGTTTCACGATTCGGACTAGATACTGAACCTGAATCTAAATGATCACGACCAATGACGATCGGTGCTGAAAGCTCACCACTACGAACCATTTCATTAAAAGCTAAACCGAGTTTTGCACGTAAACCTAAACCGACCCAACAAATACGTGCTGGTAGACCTTGGAAGCTAATACGTTCACGCGCCATATCCAACCAACGATGCAAATGCTCATCATCAGGGATTAACTCTTTTACTTTTGCATCTGTTTTATAGATATCTTCTGGATCACCAGACAATGCAACCCAACGGAATGGACCTACGCCACGACAGAATAATGGGCGAATATAAGCAGGCACGAAACCTGGAAAATCAAAAGCGTTCGCAACACCTTCTTCTTGTGCCATTTGACGAATGTTGTTGCCATAGTCAAATGTTGGCACACCCATTTTTTGGAAATCAAGCATCGCTTGTACGTGTTTTGCCATCGATTGTTTAGCCGCTTTTACCACAACTTCAGGTTCAGTTTGAGCACGTTGACGATATTCTTCCCACGTCCAACCCACTGGCAAATAACCATTAAGTGGATCATGTGCACTGGTTTGGTCAGTGACCATATCGGGACGTACACCGCGACGAACTAATTCAGGTAAAATTTCTGCTGCATTACCATGCAATGCGATCGAAACAGCTTTACCTTCTTTGGTGTATTTTTCAATACGTGCTAATGCATCATCCAAATCAGTCGCTTGTTCATCAACATAACGTGTGCGTAAACGGAAATCGATACTGGTTTGTTGGCATTCAATATTCAGTGAACAAGCACCAGCCAATGTTGCTGCTAATGGTTGAGCACCACCCATACCACCTAAACCAGCAGTGAGTACCCAACGACCTGTTAAATCACCGTTGTAATGTTGACGACCTGCTTCTACAAAAGTTTCGTATGTACCTTGTACGATGCCTTGGCTACCAATGTAGATCCATGAACCTGCTGTCATTTGACCGTACATCGCCAAGCCTTTTGCATCTAATTCATTGAAATGTTCCCAATTCGCCCAATGAGGAACTAAGTTCGAGTTTGCAATCAAAACACGTGGCGCGTCTTTATGAGTTTTAAACACGCCAACAGGCTTCCCTGATTGAACCAATAGGGTTTCATCCGCTTCTAGTGTTTTTAATGTTTCAACGATCTTATCAAAGCATTCCCAATTACGTGCTGCTCGTCCAATCCCACCGTAAACAACAAGCTCTTTCGGATTTTCTGCAACATCAGGGTCAAGATTATTCATCAGCATGCGTAACGGCGCTTCAGTTAACCAACTTTTTGCACTGAGCTGTGTACCACGTGGTGCGCGAATTTCTACGTCACGAAATTTTGTTGTCGTTGTCACGATGAGACTCCTTTCGATGGAATTTGGTTAGCAAGTTAAACTGTTATTTACGATATAGCATGTATTAACTTGTATATACATCTATATACTACACAAAACTTTTACCTTGAAAAGATGCATTTCATTCCATTTCTAAAAATAAATCTCAAGCATATGAAATAAAATAATTTATTTTTTATTCGACAACAAAAAACCCATACAACTACAATTTGTATGGGTTTTAAAAAAGAGAGATAAAATTAGACTTTTTCAGTGCTATTAGACAAGCATGTTGTATATTCTGCTGACTAAAAGCGATATTTTTCAAGTATTTCCAATGAGATTAGAAAGATGAAATCATTGCGTAAACTTACCTTCCAGATAATAACGACTACCCGGATAAATCAAACGCGCACTGGAAATCAGTTGTTTATTTGACCATGTACGGCGGCGGATCAACAGACATGGTTCTGTTTTATTAATCTTCAACCATTTACATTCTTGAGCAGAAGCTAAAATCGCCGTAACCACATGCTCACCCTCAGTCACAGGTGCCTTTGACATCAAATATGCATTCGGTGTAATCGCTGTAAAATCTTGTGCTAAGTAATCTGGTATCAGCACTGGATCAACCAAACGGTCTTCGATTTGTACAGGCACATCATTTTCATAATGCACAATAATCGAATGAAATAGCTTTTGCCCTTCACGCATCTGCATTAACACACTCTGCTCAGCATCAGATTGAATTTGCTCTAACACTAACACTTCTGCACGATGCTTATGATTTCGAGCGATAATCTCTTCAGCAATATTATTCACGTGAAATAAAGCTGTTCGCCCTTGTCCTTCCGCAACAAAAGAACCCACACCTTGTATACGTACCAACAAGCCTTCACTAGTCAACTCACGCAAAGCGCGGTTGACTGTCATACGACTGCAACCAAGCAAATTGACTAATTCACTCTCGGATGGAATCTTTTTATTGACTGTCCATGTGCCTTCATAGATTTTTTGTGAAATCATTTGCTTTACACGTAAATATAAAGGAACGGGACTATCTTCCCCGAGTGATAAATCCAAATCGTTTTGCTTGGATGTTCTTGACATTGACTAAAACTCATACAAAATACTTTCAGCTATTGTATATGGATTAGTGTCAATTTGTATATACAAGCTTATACAATTAGAATCCCACTTTTAAATAATATGGAATTTTGTTCACTTGAATTCTTGAGTTGATAAACTCGTAACCTAAACGGTATAACGCTTACTCAACCCCCAATCTGCCAATATACGACGATACATGGTTGAAGAGCGATCAGCTTCAAAATGTGCTTCCATGGTAATATCTACAGGTAATTCTTCAGGTTTTTGAGACTCTACCATTTCTTGATCTTCTGCAAAAATTTGTGCATTAAAGTCATAAACAGCTTGCAAATCCCCAGTGGTATCAAAGTTACGTGTCAGTGGTACAAACAACCGAGTTTTGTTATGTGAGATTGGGCAACAAGCATTTAAAATCTTTAACACACCATCATTCGGAAAATGAATCGTCAATACTGCTGAAAATGGTGGATAAACATCAAAAATCCGCTCCCAAAGGAAATCATCAGGCGCTAAATGTTGCATCCCATGTGGATAATTACTGACGTTACTGACATATTCAGTATGTAACCCATAATCGGTGCGTTCAGTCGAATACTTCGGAACGACAGGATTCTCTCTGTCCGCAAATGCATTGTGATGCACCCAAGCAAAATGCGCCACATCAATAAAACCCTCTAATTGACGACCACTTGAACCAGCAATATCAACATATGGAGGTAAAATTCCTTGGTGTTCTTTTGTATCCCATGTATCCAGTACTGGGAAATTTGCCGAGCTTTCGTCTCGTCCTAAAATACTCGTCCATACCAAACCATATTTTATGACCACAGGAAATTTGGTTAAGGAAAAACGATCAGAAATTTTGGTTAGATCAGGCTGTGCAGGAATTTTTATGCATTTACCTTGTTCATTGAAATGCAAACCGTGATAAGGACAAATAATCGTTTCGCCTTCAACCCAACCTTTGCTTAACGGTACACCTCGATGTGGGCAAATATCACGAACTAAATGAATGTTGCCTGACTCAGTTTTATAAATCGCCATATTCAGATCAAGCACCGTGACTTGCTGTGGCTTAGTCGTTACGTCTTCAACTCGTGCTACGGGATACCAATGTTGAGCCAATATGTGCCAATCCCGATCATCAAACTGACTGTGACAAGGTTTATCTGGAAGATTGATTAACGGAATTGCATTCATGCTTTGCTCTCATTTTCTGCTAAAGATCACGGATCTATATGGCTTAAATGCAGTGTGGAGCAGAACATTTTTTTCGTCTATTAGAATGAATTTGATCATTCATTCTAAAAATTAGAACAGTAACGGCACTAAAATTGCTTTTGTATAAATACTTATTTTTATAAAACGTACATGTAATGGCATTACCCTTTTCTCGCTTCGCTGAATATTTTATTGCAGTCGCCAAAACCGGTAGTTTAAGAAAAGCAGCGGATCAGCTTTTTATTTCAGTTTCAGCGGTACATCGTCAGATCGTTTTAGCTGAAGAGGAACTTGGTGTAGCTTTATTTGAACGCCTGCCAAATGGCTTAAAACTAACTTTGGCCGGTGAGTTGCTATATGCAGATTTGCGAAGTTGGCAAAAAGACTTTCAAATGACACAAAAGCGCTTGAATGAAATCCAAGGCTTACAGCGTGGTTCAATTGATTTTGGCGTAATTTCCGCGCTCAGTGAAAGTTTTGTCACGGATGTTATTCAATCCATTCATCAAGATTATCCTTGGATTAATTTCAATATTCGCGTGTTAGATAGCGACTATGTTGCTGATCTCGTAATTAATGCAGAACTCGATTTTGGTTTAATCCTCAATCCAAAACATCAGCATCAATTGCAAGTCAGCTCATTTATTGAAATGCCACTCGGTTTTGTCATTCCCAAACAACATCCCTTAGCAAACAAAGAAAAAATCTATTTCTCCGATACACTGGAATTCAACCATATCATCGCTGCTGCACCGTTGATTATTCATGATCATGTGATGGCTTTATATAAGAAACATGATTTTAATCCTCCCCATCAAATTGAATGTAACGATATTCGTATGATGCTTTCATTGCTTAGAAACAGTCTAGGCATTGGTATCATGAGTTATCTAGATGCCTATGCTTTTATTGAAAATGGTGAATTTGAGTTCAGAACGATTCACGAAAATGGACTACATCCGATTACCCTTGCCTTGTGTGTTGCACCAAAACGGCAACTCTCACGAATATCACAAATTATGATGAATCAAATCATTGAACATATGGAAGCACTAAAATTGCGCATGATAAAGATTACTCAGCAAATAAACTCGATTAACGCACCAAAATAAAACACACAAACATATGATTTATATTGTTTTATTGTTTGACACCAAAACAATCCATCGAGTAATTTAATGAGAAGTTTCACATTTCCATCTTCTTAGGCAAACCCATGACACTCATAGATCAAACTAACCATGTCACCCATGATTATCCTCGAGATATGCTAGGTTATGCCAATCATCCTCCACATGCGCAGTGGCCAAATCAAGCCAAAATTGCCGTTCAGTTTGTATTGAATTATGAAGAAGGTGGAGAAAAACACATTTTGCATGGTGATGATGGTTCAGAGCAGTTTCTTTCTGAAATCAGCGGTGCTGAAAGCTATCCAGCACGACATTTGTCCATGGATTCTATATACGAATATGGTTCACGCGTTGGTTTCTGGCGCATTCATCAAGAGTTTGCCAAACGTAATTTACCTATGAGTATCTTTGCAGTCGCCATGGCACTACAACGAAATCCCTTAATTGTAGAAGCAATTAAACAGCATCATTATGATGTTGTTTCTCATGGTTTACGTTGGATTCATTATCAAAATGTAGATATTGAAACCGAGAAAGCACATATGGCTGAAGCCATGCAAATTTTAAAAGATTTATTTGGGGAATATCCAACAGGTTGGTATACAGGGCGTGATAGTCCCAATACTCGTCAACTCTTGGCTGACTATGATCAGATTCAGTATGACAGTGATTATTATGGGGATGATCTACCTTTTTGGACAACACTATCAAAAGAGAATGGTGAAACTCGTCCACATCTCATTATTCCTTATACCCTTGATACCAACGATATGAAGTTCGCCTCACCGACTGGTTTTAATCGTAGTGAAGATTTTTTTGAGTATTTAAAAGATGCTTTTGATGTGCTGTATGCTGAAGGAGCGACTTCACCGAAAATGTTATCTATCGGGATGCATTGTCGAATTCTAGGTCGCCCTGCCCGTTTTAAAGCATTACAGCGCTTTTTGGATTATGTACAAAATCATGATCGGGTATGGATTTGTACTCGTCAGCAAATTGCGGAACATTGGTATAGATATCATCCTTATCAGGGATAGATCTATTTCTTTTACAGTTTTCTAGCACTGCTACATCAGCGATGTACAAACAGATTGCTTTTGTATTGGCTATTTTTTACTTTTGAAGGATCAAAAGTAATCAAAAATCCTTTGTTAGCCTGACGGTACTTCCCTGCTACCGCAGTCCAACAGGCGGCATCCATGCCGCCCCACGATAGTAATCAGCAATATAAATTCTAAAAGCTTAAGTTCTAAAGTAGATCATAGCCTAACAATGTTACATAACCTCTTAGGCTATTTTAGCCATTTGCATACTCCGCTGCTGTAACAGCTTTACTGATTGTTTCGCTTGCGAAGCCAGCTCCATCATATCAACATCAGGAATTTGGTCATTTTCCACCACCATTTTACCTGCAACAAACATCGCTTTAATATACGCGCGACCACCACTTGCAATAGGACCAATCGCCATATCTTGTAAGCCCAAATAACGAGGATCATCCAAACGATACAATACCAAATCCGCTTGTTGACCGATCTCAATCGTACCGACTTGATCTAAACCGAGAACTTTTGCACCACCTACTGTTCCCCAGCGAATAATATCTTCAATACTTGCAGCATCGGCACCACCCTCAAACATCCCACCTTCATATTGTGGTTTTGCCAACATACCTTTTCTCGCACGTTGTAATAACCATGCGGCATGTGTTTCTGACAACATATCAGCAGCCTCGTTGGACGCTGCACCGTCAACACCAATCGAAATTGTCATGCCAGCTTTTTCTAAACTTACCAAATCAGCGATACCACTACCTAAACGTGCATTACTTTGAGGACAATGTGCAACTCCTGTTTTTGTTTGACCCAAAATTTGGATTTCGTCAGGTAATAGCTTCACCAAATGAGCAAACCAAACATCATTGCCCACCCAATCATTTTCAGCACAATATTGCACAGGTGTCATATTAAATTTAGCTTTTGCTGCGTCCAAATAATCTACCGTTTCAGATAAATGACTATGCATACCTATACCAAGCCTTCTAGCAATTTTTGCTCTTTCTCTAAATTGTTCTGGTGTCATGGAATGTAAAGTTGATGTGGGGGCCATTACAATTTTTCTAAAAGAGTTGCCTTCTGATTGATGATATAAATGAACTAACCGCTCTATGTCAGCCATATAATCATCAAATTTTTCTGGACGTAATGCTTGTGGTAAATCACTTTCTAAACCACGTGTAAGCGTTGCACCACCACGACATAATACAAAACGCATGCCGAGCTTTTCAGCTTCATCAAATAAAATAGCAGCACCATCAAACGACATTTTCGGCCAATATAAATAATGATGATCTGCAACTGTTGCGCAACCTGAGCGTAGTAACTCGATTAAACCTATACGCACTGCGATTCTAAACGTCGTTTCATCGAATGCGCCTCGGAATCGATACGGTGTAGTCGCAAGCCATGCACTTAAGTTTTGATTTAAACCCTGAGGTTCTCCTTTTAATAAAGACTGAAATAAATGGTGATGAGTATTCACCCATGCAGGATAAATAACACAATCTTTCGCATTTACAACCTGTTCATTTTCAAGCTCAGTTAATTGCCCAACTTCAGAAATTTTTCCATTTTGAATCCGAATATCCGTAGCAGATGAACGCGCTGCTGTACCAGATAAACCTGTCAAAATTGCATGCGCATTTTTAATCAAATAGCTGTTATTCATCATGCTTGTTCACTCTCATGCCATTTACTGAGAAATACACGACTTAATAAAGACATCAATACGAACAGCCCTAAGCCCGTACAAGTAATTAGAAATAGTGCAGCAAACATTAACGGTAAATCTAGTTGGAATCCTGCCTGTAAAATTTGATAGGCTAAACCTGCACTTGTACCGCCAGCACCTGCAACGAACTCGGAAACTACCGCTCCTATAAGTGAACCGTACCGGGTTTGTCGGAGACTTTTTATTTAAGTTAGGCCACCTGACCTAACGGATTAATTTTATCATAGTACATTGCTTCAAAATCAAAAGGTGGCACATAACCTAGTGCACTATGTACACGCTCTTTATTGAACCAATCTACCCAATTTAATGTCGCAAGTTGTACATCCGCTAAACCTTGCCAATCTGCTTTTAAATATTCAATCACCTCTGTTTTGTATAAGCCATTCACTGTTTCAGCCAAAGCATTATCGTATGAATCACCGGTCGTACCGACTGATGCTCGTAAATTTGCTGCTTCTAAACGATTGGTATAGCGAATGGAAAGATATTGAACCCCTCTGTCACTATGGTGAATCACATTCTTTGGCATGTCTCGAGCATGTAACGCTTGCTCAAGTGCATCGAGCACCATATCTGTATTCATCCGTGTCGATACTTTCCATCCAACAATTGCTCGTGAGAAGACATCAATAATAAATGCAGTATAAACCCAGCCTGAATTTGTTTGAATATACGTGAAGTCAGCGACCCATAGCTGGTCAGGATGATCAGCACTAAAATTGCGTTTCACCAAGTCATCTGCTCGTTTTTGATCCTCTCGGCTACGGGTAGTTTGTTTATTCTTACCACGCCAAACACCTTGTATACCTAGTTTTTGCATCAATCGAGCAACTGTACAGCGAGCAATAACATAGCCTTCACGTTTCAATTTTTGCCAAACTTTACGCACACCATATCGACCTGAACTTTCCTTCCAAATTCGTTTAATTTGTTCAGCATGATGCAAGTCATGTAGATCTCGCTTTGCTCGATGTTCTGGGTTTTCAACGAAATCTAGTGTTCGATAATAGGTAGAAGCCGCGATCGGTAAAATCCTGCAAATCGCCTCAACACCATATAACGCCTTATTGTTATGGATGAAATCTACCATTATTTGTGTGGGCGGTCGAGCTCCGCCTGGGCGAAAAAAGCGGCTGCTTTACGTAGAATTTCGTTAGCACGTTGCAGTTCTTTATTTTCACGTTCGAGTTGTTTAATACGTTCTTGATCTGAAAGTTGCTGTACTTTAATTGGGTTTTGTTTATCTAAATATTTTTGATACCAAACACGTAGAGTTTCAGGAGTACAACCTATCTTGGGAGCAATAGCGGTGATCGCAGCCCAATTCGATGGATAATCTTTCTCGGATTCAATCAATAATTGAACCGCTCTTTCTCTGATTTCAGGGGTATATTTTACTTTTTTCATCGGGACATTCTCTCAGAAAGCTTGGTCTCCGACAAACCCGGTACGGTTCAAGCGCTAAACCACATGAAATCCGTAGGCCACCAAAGAAATAAGGCAACGCATTCGGCACACGCAGACGCATCAGAATTTGCCAACGACTGGCTTTATTAATCTGAAAAAGATTAAGTAGCCCTTTATTGACACTACGTAGGCCTAAAGTTGTGTTGGTGAGTATTGGGAAAACAGCGACTAACATGGCGCATACCACCAATGCCAAAGTGGTATTTTGAATCCAAATAATCACTAAAGGTGCAATCGCCACGATCGGAGTTACCTGAAATAAAATGGCATAAGGCATAAAACATGCTTCTACAACACGACTTTGTACAAATAGAAAAGCAATTAAAGTTCCAATAATCACTGCACAAGCAAAAGCAAGTAATGTGATCTTTAACGTCACCCATAAACTACCAAACAACAGCGAAGATTGATTCATCATTGCCATCACAATATCACTTGGCTTTGGTACAACATAAACGGGAACTTCTAATTGCTGAAAACTCAATTGCCATGTGAGTAATAAGAAGCAGCCAAGCATGAATGGCGCTGCAATACGTTGCATAGCAGGATGTTGTATTAAAGGTTTAACCATGATCATACCCTCCGTTTGCTTGAGCCAACAAAGCAGAAAAATGTGCACATTGTTTGATAAACGCATCAGATGTTCTAAAAGATTCATCTCGATGATATGGTCCATCCACTTCTAAATCTGCGATTACTCGACCAGGTCTTGCACCCATCACGATCACTCTAGAAGACAAATACACTGCTTCGTAAATACTATGAGTAACAAAAACAACGGTTAAATCGCGTTCAGACCAAAGTTTTCGGATATCACTATCGAGTTTATGTCGAGTAAACTCATCTAAAGCTCCAAAGGGTTCATCCATGAGTAATAAATCTGGCTCTGTCACTAATGCACGAGCAAGAGAAGCGCGCATTTGCATTCCTCCTGAAAGTTCACGCGGATAAGCTTTCGCAAATTGCTCTAATCCTACTGCTTTCAAAGCATCAGATACTTTGGAGGAACTTTTCGACTTAGCAATGTGTTGTAAATCAAGTGGCAGACGTACATTTTCCTCAATCGTTGCCCAAGGCATAAGTATGGCTTCTTGGAATACCATTGCCATTTTGCATTGTGATTGAATATCCGCCTTACCATTCCAGCGAACTTGCCCCGCTGAGGGTTGCTCAAGATCAGCAAACATCTTCAGTAATGTGCTTTTGCCACAGCCCGATGGTCCAAGTAGAGAAACAATTTCACCTCGTGCAATATCTAGATCAAGTCGCTGTAAAGCATGTGTGCCGTTTGGATAGGTTTTTTCGGCTCCACGCACCATAATCATTGGCGTAACAAAATTTGATGTAGTCGGAATATCTACAGATAAAACTGAATTCATGCGGTTTCCCCTTGAGACGAATGTCTGATTTTCTAACCTACTGATGTAATTGTTATTTACTTACAGGATTAAACTGTGTGGTATAAGCCGCTTTCCAATTAGTTTTAGCATTGAGCAAACCTGCATTTACCATAAAATCACGCGTTGCTTTCCAACGCGCGTCTGTCATCACGCCAATCCCTCGAGTTTTGGCATCTCCGCCATCAATCAATTTTCGTTTTTTCATTTGATCAACTGCAAAAGCCAATAAATCATCATTCATATTAGGATTTTCTTTTTTTATCATCGCATTGCCTAAACGAGGATCGGCTAGGTAGTTTTTCCAACCTTCCATAGAAGCCTGTACGAAACGTTTTAAAACATCGGGTTTTGCTTGAATGACATCATTTCGAGTTACAAGAATTCCACCATAGGCTGGGTATCCAGCATCAGCGAATAAGAAAAAATTACTCGAAGGTTCAGCTTTTTTTGCTTGAAACACCTCTGAGGTTGCATAGGCTTGTTGAGCTACATTTTTACTTGCTAAAAATGGTTGCATGTTGAAAGTATAAGGACGAGCCTGAGCCGCATTTAAATTATATTTTTCTCTCAACCATGGCCACCAACTTGCTTGTCCGCTGGTAGATACAAGAATTGTTTTTCCTTTCAAATCTGCCAAAGATTTCACATCGCTGTGAGTCAAAATACCTTGTGGATCAAATTGAAATGGTGCAGCAATTGCCTTGATCGGAAAATTACTTTCTATACCTTTTAATACTTGGAGATCATAATTAATAATAATATCTGCACGTTTAGAAAGTAATAACGTCATATTATTGACTTGTGGGCCACCGATTTTAATATCGACATCTAGCCCATATTTTTTATAGATTCCTTGTGCTAAAGCTTGATAATAACCACCTTGCTCTGCTTGTGCATATCATGTGGTTTGTAAAACTAATTTGTCGGCAGCTTGAGTAAATGAACTGAATAGTAATGCGCTCGCAATGACAGCTAATCGCCCTTTGCCTACATAGTGCTGAATTTTCATAAGTAAGACCCCTAAATATGTTTGAACTCATTTCACTGTTCTTTTAGGGGAATAAAAATCGAATGTAAAAAGGCACACAGATTCTCTCAAAGCCCTGAAATGACTTTGTCCCCAAAAGAGGAACAGCTAACGCTGTAGAGCAATGTCCCATGTGTAATACACACTAACCGCTTATACTCAGTTATGATTTGGCAAACACCATGCCAGCATTTATTTAATCGATATATTTCATAAAGATAAGCTAATATTTTTTCTTTTAATTTCACATCAGCCATCTATTTTTTATTAACATTACTTTTAATTTTGAATAATTTTAGATAGACAAATAAAATGCACCATTTTTAAACCATAACATGCACAAAAAAGGATCAAATATTAAACTATAATTTTAGACATTCAAATATTCTATATTGGTCAATATTATTTCTCATATTTTATATACATCAAGGTCATAAATTAATCTCTTTTTAGATTGGTATAAAAAATGCTTATATTGATTTGTCGGAGTAGAAGCGTTCAGCATATATCAAAACAATATATGTGGGTCATTGCTCAGAAATAAGCTCACATTCTATTTTTTTAGGATGTGTTGCTCTTTTTTGAAAAAATGACCCAGTAGCCTTTCATTCAATTTGATTGGGTCATGGTTTATTCAACAATTGAGGTGAAATATGAATAGCGCGAACATGACCAATTTAGCTGAAAATAATTACAGTTTAGAAGAGCTGCAAAAAGAAGCACGTATGGGGGCTTTGGGTCAAGAAACTTTTGAAAGAGAAGTTCGTATCATTGATCTTTCCAACTTTGAAGATCGTAAATATGAAATTGCAGAACAGCTTTGGTCTGCGGCAACTGATATTGGTTTTTTTCAAGTTTCAAATCACGGGATTAATTTAGAACAAATTCAAAATGCTTTTGAAATGACAAAAAAGTTTTTTGAGCTACCTACACATATCAAATCCCAATACCCTTTGAATCGAAATGCTGGCTGGGAAAGCAAAGCTCAAATTCGCCCATCTACAAGTACGCCCGATCAGAAAGAATCCTATCAAATTACGCGCCCAAGAATGATGGGGTTGTATCCCAGCGAACAAGAATTACCAACATTTAAGACCACAATGCTTGAGTTTGAAAAAGCATGCTGGCAAGTGGGTATGAAAATATTATCTTGCTTTGCTTACAAACTTGGATTCGCAGATAATTTCTTTACGCTAGCACATGATCCTGATCAAGAAACTTATCAAAGTACACTCCGGATGCTGCACTATTATGCAATTGATCCAGCCATCAAAGATCAACTGGGGTTATGGCGTGCTGGTGCACATACCGATTTTGATTGTTTAACCTTACTATTTCAGCGCAAAGGCCAAGGTGGTCTGCAAGTTTGTCCTGGTAAAGACATGGACCAACAACAATGGACAAGTATTGAACCGCGTGATGATGTAATCACTTGTAATATTGGTGATATGTTGATGCGCTGGAGTGATGATCAACTTCCATCAAATTTTCATCGCGTTAAAAATCCTGAAGCCCATGAATATCAAGGCGCACGTTATAGTTTGGCATTCTTCTGTCAAGCCAATGAACATGTGATCATCGAAAGCCCGCAAAAGAAATATCCAGCAATCACGGCAAAGGAATATCTAAAACAAAGAATTAGTGCAAATTTTAAAGGTAAATATTAAATAATTTTGCGGTCAGAGACTTAAAATCTCTGACTGTTTCCGTTCAATAACCCACTTCGATTCAACCAAATGATACACATCACAATTTTGTCCACCACCAATACGATCCACCACTAAAAAATCACTTTCAGCTTCTAAGGTAATTAATGGATGATGCCAAACCCCTTGGCGATAGGTAATACCCTGCTTACCATTACTTAGAAAGGCATAGATTTGCTGTTCATCTGGTTGTGAGTGATCCAAAGGTAAAGCCACAATAATGATAAATTTTTGTTGTTGTAATGGAATGAACGATTGTGAGCCGTAAGGATGACGTTCAAGCATATCTATTTTAAACGGAATCTGTGTTGCACATAAGTTATGAAAAATACTCATCCCCACAGTAACGTGATCACCAGTAATTTGAGCAACTGATAATGCATGATAGCGCTGCGTTAAACCTTGGTTAATCGAAAAAAAATCATGATTTTCTTTTTCAATCACATCACCAAAAGCGGAAAAACTATCTTGAGTTAAAGGCTGAATTTGGATGTTTTTTCTCATATATTGAACTTCACTTTATTTTAGCAGAACGAAACTTCGTAGATTGTTCTTCTCTAATTCAATGCATAATGAACATTTGCTATCAAGCTAGGCGGCATAGATGCCGCCCGTTAGGCTGTCTTGCGCTGCAACCCAAGCAGTACTTTGGTTTTGCTCAGGATGTGCCATCAGACTAACGAAAGATTTTTGTTACTTTTGATCTTTCAAAAGTAAGCAAATACCAATACAAAAATGATCTGTTATCAAAACTTATATGACTCTGCGCATTACTGAAGAAACAATTTTATTCTTTGATTTTGCCCCATAAGCGAATTCGACTGATCCCACCATCAGGAATCATATTTACACGGATATAGTTCACTTTTTGATGCTGCAAAACTTCTGCAATATATGTGTGAATCGCGTCCATTGATAAAGGCTGCTGTTCTAATAAGTAAGACCAAAACATACTCTGAGGAATCAACTGTGCATCTGTTGCATCCTCAACATAAGCAGCTTGTATCGAACAAAAAGCAGGAAAATTACCCTTAAAATGTGCTGTATCAATTTCTATTTTTTCTACGTGCCCCGCTTGACCTAAGGCAATAACGCACCAGTCAAAACCAGGTTCACGACGACGCTTGGTTTCCCAACCATCGCCCATATTGATGCCACGATCTGGGCTGAGTAAATTATTCGGATGCCCATAGTGCGCATCACTAAATGCAACAATACGCCCTCCATTTTTCAAACCAATCAGATCAATTTGTTGGGTTGAATCTATATTTTCCAGTACAACATTGCCATAAACACGTAAACGAGCAACACCGCCATCAGGGAAAATATTAAGTCGAATGTGGCTGATTTTATGTACTTCACAACTAAAAAAATGATGATGATCTGGAGACAAAACCGAGTTTTCTAACAATGGAATCCAAGTGATATTTTCCAGTTGATCATCAGGTGCATAACACCCTTCAATCGATGCAGAAGCAGGATAATTCCCTGTGAAAAAAGAAGTATCGAGATCAAAACCTGAAACTTTTCCAGTTACACCCAAACGCACAATACACCAATCGTATCCTGCTTCACGCTTACGACGTGTTTCCCATCCATCCATCCATTTCCCATGATCATCGAACTTGCCTTCGATGAATTTTGCAGGTTCTGGTTGTAACATTCTTTCCGCACTTGCAAAAAACTCATCAGAGCAAGACACAATGCTCGCGCCAATGCGCGCATCAGCTAAATTGGTTAAACCCTGTAAGTTATCTGGCAAAGCGACTACTTTGGCAATATGCACCGTCATTAATCAATCCTACAAAACATTTTCATATGGTTCATTCTATGCAAAATCCAGTCCAACTGGTCTGACCTGTTATAAATAATTATCTAATTTTAGCTTTGAAGCAATTTAAATTTATAAATTTTGTGTAGAATCAAATTGTTCATTTTATTTTTAGGAAACGATGTTTATGAGTCCACAAGCAATGCTCAATGGAAAATCATCTCAAGTGACTGAGCAAGCAGTGGAAGTCATTCATCAACGCATTCAGGAAGGTACTTATGCAATTGGTTCTGCATTACCCTCTCAACGTGATCTTGCCACGCAATTAGGAATTAGCCGCGCTTCTCTGCGTGAAGCTTTGACCCGCCTTGCCGCTTTAGGTCTATTAGAAATCAAGGCTGGTAAAGGGGTGTATGTCATCTCACAACACAGTAAAGCAGCAGAACAATGGGAAGGTGAACATCGCATTTCTTTAAAAGATTTTTATCAATTACGCTACGTACTTGAAGGGTTTTGCGCCCTGCTGGCATGTGAATATCTAACTGAACAAGATAAATTAATTTTAAAACAACACTATGAAGCGCTCTCAAATGCAATTTTGCAACAAAATTGGCAAGCTGCTTCTGAATTTGATTATGCATTTCATCAACATATCATTGATTTAAGTCATAATCAGTCGATCATTCAAACACTTAAAATGCATAACGAATGGATTAAGAAAAGTCAGATTCTTCCTTTTGTTCAACCAAATTTAGCATTTAAAACCATTAAAGAACATGATGCGATTTTACAAGCACTCTTTAAACAAGATGCTTTAGCGGCTGAAAAGGCAATGCAGGCACATATTATTGGCGCTGCTCAACGTGCTGGTGTTTATTTTTCTCGTCATGAGTCTTGATAAAATACCCATGCACCACTTTAACTCAAACTGTGAACCACATCGAAACACCCATCCTATTTCCGCTTCTTCATAGCGCAAAATAACTGGTATGACCTGTTAAACCACCAAATAAAATTGGCACAATTCTCGCTTAAGACTCATTAGAAATTTTATCATTTTGAATACTAGGGTCTGAACAATGAATATTGCGATTGTAGGTGCAGGTATGGGCGGTTTAACTGCTGGTATCGCTTTAAAAAAATTTGGACATCAGGTCACGATTTATGAACAAGCAGCAGAAATTTTACCGGTAGGCGCAGCAATATCACTATGGTCGAACGGCGTAAAATGTCTAAATTACCTTGGTTTGACTGATCAAATTCAAGCTTTAGGCGGAGAAATGGAGTCTCTTTCCTATATCGATGGTCTCACTTGTCAAACCATGACTCAATTTAGTTTAACTCCTTTATACAAAGAAGTTGGACAACGTGCCTACCCTGTTGCACGTGCAGATTTACAACGCCTGCTCATGCAAACATTTGGCTTAGAAAATATTAAGCTAGGCATGAGAATGACCGAGATTGAAAATCAGTCTGAATATGTCAGCATTCGTTTTGCCAATGGTTCCCAGATAAAAGCAGATCTATTGATTGGTGCAGATGGCACTCACTCCATCACACGCAAGTTTGTACTCGGCCATCAAGTTGAACGACGTTATGCTGGTTATGTCAATTGGAATGGGCTGGTTGAAATTGACGAAAAAATTGCACCAGCGCAACAATGGACAACCTATGTCGGTGAAGGAAAACGTGTCTCACTTATGCCTATAGCACAAAATCGTTTCTATTTCTTTTTTGATGTGCCTATAGAAGCAGGTCTACCCAATCAACGTGATCAATATAAAACTGAGCTGAAAAAATATTTCAAAGATTGGTGTTCACCTGTACATCAACTGATTGATCGTTTAGATGAGCAAAAAACCAATCGCGTTGAAATCCATGATATTGAACCTTTTATGAATTTTTATAAAGGTCGTGTCGTTTTACTTGGCGATGCAGCACACAGTACCACCCCAGACATTGGGCAAGGCGGTTGCCAAGCAATGGAAGATGCTATTTACTTGGCACGTGCTTTGCAAATAAATACTTTTGGGCTAAGTGATGCACTAGAAAGATACCAGAACAAACGTAATGACCGAACCAAAGAAATGGTATTACGTGCTCGTAAGCGTTGTGATGTAACGCATATGAAAGATCAAAAAGTGACTGAAGAGTGGTATCAATCACTCTATACAGAACAAGGTTCGCACATCATGCAAGGAATTATTAGCAATATTGTAGGAAATCCTTTAGATTAATAACATAAAGTTTTAACTCCCCCCTTCAATGGGGGCTTTTTTTATCTAAATAATTTAATCAGGCAAATCCTTATAAAATAGCTTATGAGAATCTTTAGCTATTGATCATTACCAACTTAGTAACTAGCTTTTTTTCACGATATTCACTACAATAAAAAATACGCCATTGACGTACCTACGCCATGCTATTTATTGAAACCAGTATTTTTACCAAACAAATCAAAGAGCTTATCTCTGATGATGAATATAGAGAACTCCAACAAGAACTTTTGGTTCAGCCAGATAAGGGAGATCTCATTAAAAATGGTGGTGGAATTCGTAAAGTACGTTGTACCCAAGGCAGTAAAGGAAAAAGTGGTGGCATTCGAGTAATTTATTACTGGATCACTAAAGATGATCAAATATTTATGCTATTGGCTTACCCTAAATCTGTTAAAGAAAACCTAACTGATAAAGAGACCGCTATCCTATGTCAACTTGTGAAGGAGCAATTTCATGGATAATAACTTATTTGATGACCTCGTTGCTTCGATCAAAGAAGCAGGAGCTATTAAACGTAATGAAGTTAAAGCAAGTCGAGTGACCGAGCTGACTCTTCCTGATATTAAAGAAGTTCGTGAGAAAACAGGCTTGAGCCAAACAGAATTTGCTGCACGTTTGCATATTAGCCCTCGTACACTTCAGAACTGGGAACAAGGCAGACGCTATCCAACAGGGCCAGCAGCAACCCTGATTCGCATTCTAGATGCACATCCGAGCCTGATTTAAATTGTTACTAGCCCAAACCCGATCTGACAGTTATCCATTTTTTCATGTGCCTATCAGGTCAAATTTGGGCTAGTACACCTTATACGAAGTTAAGCTATCGAAAACCAAAACTTTCTAATTCAGCAGGATTGAAGGTTTCATCAAACATATGGTGATCCCGCTTGGCTGTTTGATGTGTGCTGAATTAGCAGGAGACTTTCACTTGGGAGATTCTAGGCAGCTAACCGATAAAAGTCTTCTGCCATTTGATTTGGTGTCTTAAAATCCAAGCCTTTTTGAATTCTTCGCTGATTATAAAATAACTCTATATATTTTGTAATATCCGCTTTGGCTTCTTCCCTTGTTTTGTAGTTGCGATGATGGACTAGTTCATTTTTGAGTATGCCCCAGAAACTCTCTATCGGTGCATTATCGAAGCAGTCGCCTTTTTTGCTCATTGAACCCTGAAAATCAAATTTCTCAAGTAAGTTTCGATATTCATTACTGCAATATTGGCTGCCTCTGTCTGAATGTACAATGAGATCTTTAGCAGGTTTCTGATTGCGAATAGCCATATTCAATGCATCACAAACAAGCTTGGCTGTCATGCGCTCATTTAAGCTATAGCCAACAACCTGTTTCGTGTAAAGATCTTTGACAGCTGCCAAGTACAACCAGCCCTCAGCCGTCCAAATGTAGGTAATGTCACTCGACCACGCAAGATTAGGCTTCGTCATTGAAAACTGTTGCTTGAGTAAATTGTCATAAATAGAACGGTTGTGATCACTGTCCGTGGTTCTTTTGAAACGCTTATGGCGCTTACAATACAACTGATTTGATTTTTTTATTTGGCGCACAGCATACATACTTATTTTGATACTTTGCGCTTGTAAATGCTTGGTTAATCGAACATAGCCATAGCTTTGTTTGGTTTCTTCATGGGCTATTTTGACCAAAATTGTCTGCTGATTTCGCTGAATTGATCTTTTACTCATGCCTCGCTTTAGCCAATCATAAAAGCGAGAAACGGATACACGAAGTAATCGAGCCATTAAAATAATCGGAAATAAGTGGCTTTGCGATTTCATATAGGCGTACCTCACTGACTTTCTTTGGCAAAGTACGCTGCTGCCTTTTTTAAAAATTCACGTTCCATTTCAGCTGTTTTGAGCTGTTGTTTAAGCTTCTTATTTTCTTCGAGTAAGGCGTTTAGATCGGGCGAATACTGTTTTGTGCCTGCTAAAGTTCCAGCCTTTGCTTTGTTATTCCAGTTCGAAAGGGTTTGCATTGAAATGCCAAGTTGTCTAGCGGATTCCGATACATTACCTTGGTTCTCTTCAATGGCTTTTATGGCTTCAGCTTTAAATTCTGCGGTGTAAGTCTTCTGTTTCTTGCTCATGGTAAACTCCTAATGAGTATGTATAGTTTACCAAGTTAAACCCTCCTGTTTTTTAAGCACACATCAGTTTTAAGTACGGAAAGCATATTAAAAAACAGGTTTCACAAAGCTGAAATAGGCAATTGGGATAAGCAGACTTTAAAACTTATAGCTCAATGTAAATCGATTTTGTAAAAAGTCTTTTTCATAACGTGGTGAAGTTTGGATACCAAAGAAGTTACTCACACTAAATCCTTTTAAAGCGCCTGTAAAATTATAAATTCCAAAAACCATATACTCAGACTGATTACGACTCGCAACATGATCGGCCTCTTTCAAATCCATAAAAGAATATCGAGCACCCGCAATCACTTGATCTGTGAGCTTTCCTTCCAAGGACGTCATAAAAGCATTCCCTGCACCTAGATCCTGAGTACTGGTAAAAAATGGTTGTGCGAAAATTTCACCTGAAGAAGTTTTAGTAGCGTATGGCGTTAATAAAGCACCATTTAGATAACTTTCGCTATCTGGTTTGATATAGTTATAGGCCACTTTCAAAGTTGCTTTTGGCAAAACTTTAAACGCCGCCTGAACCCCAAAAATTTGGCTATCTACCTCTCCAGCTAAAGCTTTACCTTGATCTTTACCCGAAATATATTGCATAGAAAACTCTGGCGAATAATTCAATTTTGGCAAAGACAAATCTGCTTGGGTATAAATCAAACGCGTGTAATCATCATAGTCTTGATACCAAAATTGGGCTTTAAGCTTCTTATCTTCGGCGATATCAAAACTCTTACCAGCACCAACTGACCACACACCATCTGATTGAGTATTAGGATTTTGACGTGTGGTTTTGCTAAATTCATCATCAGCATAACTTTTAAATTTATTGACTTTGGTTAAGCGTATAAAGTCAGTGTTATTTCCCACTTGGAGATCCGCAGCTTGATACAAAGCCATTAAAATACGCCGATCTGCATAATCCCCCATAAATGGTAAATTAAGACGCTGATTACCGATTGTCACTCGTGCGAAATCATTTTTCCAAGTCACATAGGCTTCTGCTAAACCATCACGATCTTCTTTTAACTCAAATACTTCATCATTTTTATTTTTTTCATCTAAACGACGTTGCAGATCATAGCCAATGGCTGCTTGTACGCCGTAAAATGGCGCTGTTTCATATTTAATATAACCTCCAATAGCAACTGTATCTTGATTAAGATTATTGACAAAATAACCATTATTCAAAGAATAATAAGCTGTTTTAACTGCACCATGTATCGCTCCACAAGTCAGCATTTCCTGTATGGATTTAACTGAATTATCTTGCACTTTACAGTCCTGCCCTAAATTAAACAGCCCATTTAAGCTCGTATCTGCTGCCCAAACCTGATTCATGCTCCCCATTGCGATGAGCAGAGTTACAGATTTCAAAGTAAAATTCTTCATAATGTTCCCCTAAAGATTCATTTAAAAATCAACTCAATTCATTTTTAAGTTGTCAAAGCCCCAACCTTTGATTTTTTCAAATCAAAAGCTCCCCTAGACCTATTCGAAAATGAATAAGTAATTTTTTAATGGTTGATGTTTAAAACGTATGGTGGATTTGGAAAATCAAGCCACCTCAATACGATTATGAGTGGCCAGAATTAACAGGTAATGTGGTTGTTTCCACAGACTTCTTGGTGAAAGGTAAATGATTAAATAAAATATTGAGCAAAATGGCAGTGATACATGCTGAGCTAATTCCAGAATGTAATAACGTACCTACCCATTTGGGAAATTGAGCATAAAATTCATGGTTTGCAATTGGAATCATACCGATTGCCAATGAGGTTGCGACAATAATCAGATTTTTATGATCGTTATAATCTACTTTTGCCAATGTACGGATGCCACTTGCAGCCACGGTGCCAAACAATACAATACCTGCCCCACCTAATACTGGCATTGGAATAGCAGCGACTAAACGCCCAACGATTGGTAATAGTCCAAGTACCACAAGAATCCCACCAGCGGTTGCCACCACAAAACGGCTTTTAATCCCTGTAATTGCAACTAACCCCACATTTTGTGCAAATGCGGTTTGCATAAACGAACCAAAAATTGGGGCAACTGCACTAGATAACATATCAGCGCGTAGACCGTCTCCAATTCGTTTAGAATCAACTTTGCTTCCAACAATTTCACCAATTGCAATAATGTCTGCTGTAGTTTCAGTCATAATGACTAAAGTTACGATCACCATAGAAAGAATGGCAGTAAATTCAAATACTGGCATGCCGAAATGGAAGATGTGAGGAAAAGCGAACACTGAACCGCTAGCAACTTTGGAAAAATCTGCAAAACCAGCCAATGAAGCGATAATCGTACCTAATACAATCGCCATTAAAATCGCCAGACGACGCATTAACTGACTTTTTAACATACTGAAAATAATGACAATCGCTAAAGTCATCGCAGCTAAACCAATATTTGCTGGATCGCCCCAATTTTCGGCTTTTGGATTGCCACCCATCATCCAACGAATCGCAACGGGCAGTAAAGAAATACCAATCATTGTAATTACACAGCCAGTCACCACTGGAGGGAAAAAACGAATAATTTTTGAAAAGAATGGTGCGAGTAATAAACCAATCAATGATGCAACAATGACTGCGCCAAATGCTGAAGCTAATCCTCCACCTGTGGTGACAATTGCCAAAATTGTTGCAACACCTGCAAAAGAGACTCCTTGAACAATCGGCAGTTTTGCACCGAAATGCTTAAAGCCCAAGGTTTGTAACATTGTTGCAATGCCTCCGACAAAGAGCGCAGCGGCAACCAACAAACCTATTTCCGAGGCTTCTAAACCTGCGGCAGCGCCAATAATGATGGGTGGTGCAATAATTCCACCATACATCGTCAGCACATGTTGCAGTCCATAAATGATGTTTTTATTCATTCCTAAATATTGATGTTCCGCTGAAACGGTTGCACGAGGTTCACTGTGCATTTTATCGTTGTGCATGGTGGCCTTTCCTCAATAAAAATTTATACTTTCTACATCGCGAGTCATTAACTACCGCGATAGGTGGAATAAGAAAATGGGCTGATCAATAAAGGCACGTGATAATGTTGTTGAATTTCGCTTACCTTAAAATCGATACATACTCTCGGATAAAAGCTTTCAACCTCCATAGATTGAAAGTAATCGGCAATGTTGAAAATGAGCTGATAATTACCTGGTGTAAATGAATCAATAGCGAATGCTTTAATACGACCATCCGCATCGGTTAATTGTTTATCCACCGATACATCACCTTGGGAAGTTTGCTTAAATAATTCAACGAAAACCCCCGCAGCAGGTTTACCCAATGAAGCATTTAGGATGTGTGTACTTATACCCGCCATTATTGAATCTCCTGCTTTAAACGAATTAACGTGATTTCACTGAGTTGTTGTTTGACTTCGAACTGCTCCAACTCAACTGAGTTTTCTAAACGTCGATTAAGTTCTGCGAGCATTTCAGCTCCTGAACGCCCTGCAGCACGGATTAAAAAAATATGACCAAATTTGTGTTCATAAGCTAAATTGCCCTGATACAGTGCTTGTTGAATCTCTTGATCTGCACCAAGCTGAGCCTGTTCTTTTTGTGAAAACTGCTGCTCTCTTTCCGATAAAGTCATGGCAGCTTTTTTTTCACCAATTCGTGGATGTTGTGCAAGCGCTTCTGATATTTCTGACCATTGCCATGTTTGAGCCTGTAAAGCAGCCGTTTGATATAACTCATCAACTGAACCAAAAGGCCGTTGCTGAATAATGCTCTGAATCCATGATTGAATATGAACGCATGATTTTAATGCTTCAAATACCTGCTCATTATTTAATGAATTGAATTGTTCCAAATCCATGTTTGCTCCAACTTGCACCAATGTCAGACTGGTCAGACCAGATCTATTTATATTAAGCAATGAATGTGCCAATTTAAGAATATAATGTTTGAATCGTAAAATAAAAAAAGCTGCAACAGTTAACCTATTGCAGCTTTTTAAAGATTGAATTGAACTTAATCTAGGCTATATGCAATCACATAATCACCATGATCAGGAGATTGTCGTGCACCGCCTGCTGTGATCATCACATACTGTTTACCATTTTTAGGTGAAACATAACTAATCGGCGTACCTTGGCTACCGACTGGTAAACGAGATTTCCATAACTCTTTCCCTGTTGATGAATCAAGCGCACGTAAATAATAGTCTTGAGTCGCAGCAAAGAATACTAAACCACCTTGGGTTGCCATTGGCCCCCCAATCGTTGGCATTCCAATTGGTGCTTTAAGCCCCATTTTGATGCCCATAGGTCCTGTATCTTCGACTGTTCCCATGGGTACTTGCCAAGCAATTTGACGTGTCCGCATATCAATGGCTGTCATTGTACCGTACGGTGGTTTTTGGCATGGGATATTGAATTTAGACCAGAAACGATCTTTATTTACTTTATAAGGTGTCCCTTTCATTGGAACGGCGCCCATTCCAGTGTTGACTTTCTCTCCACCACTTGCTTCAAGTGCCAAATCTTCAGGTGTTTGTTTAATCAACTGAATCCATAAACCCAGACGCATATCATTCACAAACATGTATTGATGACTTGGATCAAACGCGATACTTCCCCAATTCATCCCACCTAAAGAACCTGGGAAGCTAAGTGAAATATCTGTTCCTGGTGCTGTATATAAACCTTCGTAACGCATAGATTTAAAGCTAATACGACACATCAATTGATCAAATGGCGTTGCACCCCACATATCTGACTCAGTCAAAGTTTGATTGCCGATTTGTGGCATCTCTACTGAGCGCGGTTGCGTTGCACTATATTGTTCATCAGGAATATTGGCGGGTTTAACAGGTTGCTCAATCACTTTTGTTAAAGGTTTTCCTGTTAATCGATCAAGAACAAAGAACTGACCTGATTTTGTTCCAATCACCACCGCAGGCTGATTGGTTCCGTCCTTCATAGGGAAGTCAACAAGACTCGGTTGCATCGGTAAATCAAAATCCCATAAATCATTATGTACGGTTTGATAAACCCATTTTTCTTTACCCGTGGTTGCATCTAAAGCCAATACAGATGAGTTGTATTTATGATCGAGTGGTTGACGATTCCCGCCCCAGACATCAACAGATGAGCTACCCATTGGCAAAAATACGGTATTCATCTCAGGATCATAAGATAATGCAGCCCATGCGTTAGCAGAACTCCGCTTATATATTTCGCCTTCTTTGAGCATATAATTTGGATCAGGATTACGTGGATCAAATACCCAACGCAATTCACCTGTAATGACATCGTATGCACGGATTACCCCACCCGGCATGTCTGCTGCAAAGTTATCAGCAATACGACTACCTATAACTAAGACTGATCCTGCCACTGTTGGAGCTGAAGTGACTTGGAAACGCGGTGCTTTGGTGCCCTCACCTAGACCTTTGTGCAAATCAACCGTTCCATTCACACCAAAATCTTTACAACGCTCTCCCGTATCCGCATTGACAGCGATTAAACGCCCATCTGGTGTGTTGGTATAAACTCGACGTAAACATGCGGTATTATTTGCAACTGCTTTTACTGGTGTGGCCCCTGCTAGAGTTGGCTGTTGTAATGGCTGGGTTGTATCAAAATAAGCAACTCCACGACAACGCTCCCAAGCATCAGCTTTAGAGTTAACCTCTGCCTTCCAGATTTGTTTACCAGAATCTGCTTCTAAAGCAAAAATATTGTTATGTGGTGTACATAAAAAGACTTTATTTCCAACTTGCAATGGTGTCATTTGATCTTCTGCACCATTGCCCGAACCCGTTGTAAAATCACCTGTACGAAAGCGCCATGCTTCTTTTAACTGATGGACATTGTCACGGGTAATTTGATCTAAAGCTGCGAAACGGCTACCACCTTGATCTTGACCATAATGTTGCCAATTGGTTTGCTTCATATCTGTTTGAACAGGCACCAACGGTAATTGCTGTCCAGATGCAGTAACCGTTGGATGCGGCTGAAACATTTGATAAAAACCAAAGATCATACCCAATACAGTCAAACCACCCACTGCATAAGCTGGCGTAGCTGATGTCGGTTGAAACTGATAACGACGTATCGCAGGTAAAGTCAGCATGAGAGCTGCAAACAAACCTGCTGGGAACATTAGACGTGAAAATAACGGCCAAAACTCCCAACCTGCATCAATTAATGACCAAATAATCGTGCCGACAAAAACAAGACTAAATAACCAAACACCGAGGGCTTTTTTCTTAAAAATAAAAATCGCAGATGCTAGGGTGAATAGACCTGCAATCATGAAATACCATGAACCGCCGAGAGCAATCAGCTTTCCACCACCAATGGTGAAAAATAGCCCTGTAAGCAATAAGGCGAGACCTAAAATAAAACACCATATCTTTAATATGGTATGGCTATTGGTAGACTCTGACATGGGTCATACTCCTAAATTAGAAATTCACTCGCATGCTCAATCCAGCAACCCAAGCATCATCCACCTCTTTCACACCAGCAGGCTGATGGATATATTGTAGATTTGGTCGTAACATGACAGCTGGTGACCATTGATAGCTATAGTTCAATTCAACATTGAGCTCATCTCGTTGAACAGGAACATAATCTGCTGCGAATGCATCATATTGGTCGTAACCACGACTATGATTGATATCGATTTGACGATCTTTATAACGATCATTAACTAGATAGTTTGCAATACCCAAACCAATTGAATCATTTGGACGACTCTCAAATGGTCCTTTGTACCAAAGTGCAAATTGTTGCGTACTTCGAACTGCTGTTGTTTCTTTATCGTTTACCACGACATTAACACTGGCATATAAACCACGCTTTGGATCATCACCTTTTTGTATCAGCTGTTGTTGTGCATTGAGCCAGAAACTGTGTTTGCTATCGTGGACTTTATCTGCAATCGCGATGTCATTCGCTTCAGCAGTTGAATAAAGTGCCCCAATTTTGTATTCACCGGGCAAACCATTGAACACAGTCCATTGAGGTTTCCAAACCAGTTCAACAGGAATAGTTGCACCTTTAACATTGTCCATATCCAAGTTAAACCCATCACTGTTTTTATCGGTTTTAACGTTATCAGGATTAACTTCATAAACACCTACACCGAGCGTCCACTCAGGTGCAAATTGATATTTGACATTGGCACCCCATAGACCTACAGGTAAGTTGTACCAAATCGAGCCAATCGATTTACCAAGTTGACTACCGCATAGTAATAAATTTTGGAATTCACATTGAGAGCCATTAAAGTCTTCAGACATGCCCATACGACCGATTTTGAATTGGACTGAATTATCCGCAAAACCAGTTTTAATCCATGCTTGTGATAAACGCCAGATTTTGCCACGTCCATATATTTCTTGGCTATTTCCCAAAGCACTTGAACGTGGATCTTTAATACGATCTAAAGTTAAGGCATTACCATCTCGTTTAGTGATCAAGATATTGGCGGTCGTGTCTTTCCACCCTGCAATTTTTTCTAAGTCAAAATTTGCACCTAAAGATAATTGCGCTGCATTTTTAAAGGCATTGTCATCATTGTAGCCACCATCCAAATTGGTTGCTGATTGACTCATAATCGATGCGGTAAATTTATAACCCTCTTTTTCTAGTTGTTGGCGTTGTCCATTCCAATCACCTAATAACCATTGACGATCTTGTGACCATGGTTGATCTGCTAAAGCATGCTGTACAGATAAAATTGAAAATGTCAATAACGTCGTTTTAAATAAAAACAAATGCTGTTTCATCGATAAATTCCTTGTCTTTCTAATCTAAGTAGCACCTCAGGAAAGGTGCTACTTTTATTGTTATTTGACTCGCACGGCTGAACTCAGTTCAGAGGTGGCGCCTAAATGATCCGTCACATTGGCGGTTATGGAGGCAACTTGAGCAGTTGGTTTCCATGAAACTGTTGCTACACCTTGAGTATTGGTAACAGCAATCACTGAACCTAAATAGAACTCGGCTTCATTTGCACTTGCTATCGAGTTTCCAAAAAATTCGACTTGATAACGCTGATTTGGTTGTCCTTTTACCTCAACAACAAGCTGCCCTTTTGAGAGTGTAAGTTTTGGTGCTTGAATGGCTTGGTTCGGTTGTGGATTACAGCCTTGTTGATTTGGTTGCTGACAAGTTTTTTGTAAGTTTTCAGGATCAATCTTGACACCATGCCCACGAGAACCAACAAAATGTGCATGCTCTAAGCCCGGAATATCAAAAGTGATTGCACCTAAACGTTGGTTTGATTCACAGCTTCCGCCTGCTTCACAGCGTTTAATATCCTTTGAATTATTCCAAATTTGATTTTTTGTTAATGTAATACGTGCATTGGCATCTTTTTCAGAGCGAATCGCAATTCCAATACGATTACCATGAATTTTGTTGCTATCTAAAATATTACCATCACCCGTTAGGTTAAATCCTAATGAGTTATTGGTCAGTTCGTTATAGGCGATATAGTTACGTTTGCCCCAATTAATCTGTAAACCATCCGAATAATTTTCAAATTTATTCCCCACAACCGCATTGTCATTGCCCCAAAGAATTTCAATTCCTTGAGATGGCTCTGGATTTGCTGAAGTTGAAATAAAATGGTTATTCGCAACTAAATTAAATGCAGCACCACGTGTTAGCTCTAAGCCATCACCATTATCTTGGAAATAGTTATTGAGAACTTTGTTGTTATTGGTAGTGGTTGCAGTCGGATTGCCTTTTCCATCATCACCTGTCAGCATCACCCCTGCACCACCATAGTTGTGCATAATACGGTTGTGTTGAATCAGGTTGTTGCTGGCACGATTCATCAAAATACCAATACAGAAGTGACGGATTTCTAAACCTTGGATGGTCACACCATTGATGTCACGCAGCACAATTCCCGGTAAAGTGGTTGTACGTACATTGGTTCCAAACTGCCCTTCTACAGCGCCGGGACACGCTTCAACGCCACGACCTTTAATATAGTTTGAACCATCAATGACAATATGCTCGCCTGTTTTTGCCCATTGTGTACCAATGATTTTGACAGGTGCTTTAATTTCAGGAAGTGGGCTATTTACCTTGATTGCATACGGTGCTTGACCAACTGCTTGAATCAAAATTTCACTGGTTTCTGTCGGCTTGCTATTGGCTTGTTCAATCGCCCAACGCAGTGAACCTTTTTCAGTATCGTCCTGATAACGGTCTACGATGTAGGTTTCAGCTGCTGCCATACCAGATACTGCTAAACCGATTGCAAGCGTGCTTAAACGTAAAGAAATAACGTTCATTGTAAAAATCCTTTTCAATTATTCTGTTGGCTGAACTGTTTTTAACAACTGTTTCAGTTGGGTCACATCAATTTGACCGGGTGCTGATGCTTCACCAATCATGCCGAAGCTAAAACTCCCCCCCCATATTGGCTGTCGCAATTCTTGAAATGGTGCCGAGTTTGCCCATCGACATCGTCAGCAATGGTTTATTTGAAAGTTGACTAACTTTTAAAGTGGCATTCATCAAGGTAAAAACATCTTGTTTGTTTTGCGGCATCACTGCAATTTTTAAAATATCCGCACCAAGTTCATCTTGTTTCAATAAACGTTTAACGATCTCATCTTTGCTTGGCGTTTTCTTAAAATCATGATTCGACATCACGACCAGCACTTTTTTATCATGTGCCAATTGAACTGTATTTTTGACCACCTGCTGATCACGGAACATTTCAATATCCAGCATGTCCATAAAAGGCTGTTTTAAATAGGCTTGATAGGTCTTGCCATAATCAGCATCGCTAATAGTGAGTTGACCACCTTCGTTATGGGTACGAATGGTCGCGATTACTGGTTTATTACCTAATACCTTTTTTAATTCGTGTCCTAAAGCAATTACCTGTTTGGTATCAGCAGCAAAATCGAGCAGATCAATACGAAATTCTGCTAGATCTGCATCTTGATTGGCTGCAATCACTTTAGCTTGAGCAATTGCTTGTTCTTTAGTTTTTGCAGTAATCGGTACAATCGTTTTAACTGGTGACTTAGCAAGCTCAGCCAATTGAACTGGGCTATGAACATTTTCTTGTGCCTGTACCATTTGAACCGTAAATAAAGGGCTTATAAGCAGTGTTAATGCTGCCAGTGTTTTCATTTTCATCATCATCGTCCTTAATGGATTGCCTGTCTTTCCCAAGAGCAAGCAATCATTGGTTATTCACTTAAAATTTAAAAACTTTAAATATCAAAAAACACAGTTTCATCTTCGCCTTGAATACGAATGTCAAAGCGATACACCACTTCACCATCCACTTCTGTGCGTTTTGCAATTAAGGTTTGACGACGAGTCGCCCACTCAATGCTGTTTAGAATCGGATCATTGGCATTCGCTTCAACTTCATCATCAAAGTAAATACGAGTATGCAAACCGAGATTGATACCACGCGCAAATACAATGACCGCAATATGCGGCGCTTGTGTTGTGCCTTTACGACCTGCTACTGCACCCGGTTTAATGGTGTTGAAACTCCAGAAACCTGTTTCAAAGTTTGCACCCGTGCGTCCCCAACCTAAAAAGCTTGGATCAACGGCCTTGCCTTGCGTATCGGCTTGACTTGGGTAAACACCATTGGCATCGGCTTGCCAAATTTCCAACAACACGTCTCTTAATGGCAAACCTAGTCCGTCAAATACTTGTCCTTCAAGACGAATACGCTGACCTTGCGTTTTTTCACTCACCAACTGATTGTTAAAATTGTGTTCAAACACTTCGATATTGGCTTGCTGTGGTAACAAACCAATATGTACATAAGGACCACCTGTTTGTGATGGGGTTTCTTTCAATTCCTGAAAATTCCACGCGTTCATTGTGTTACTCCATTAAGTCAAATCATTTTCAAAATAAGTCGCACGACGACCACGAAGATGAATATCAAAGCGGTAACAACGGCTATCTGATTCAATGAAATTGTTTTTGTCTTCCAACGCAATTAAGGCACGACGTTGATCTTCAGATGGGATCGTTTTCAAAATTGGACAAGAGTCAATCAATGTATCGCCTTCAAAATAGAACTGCGAAATTAAACGTTGCGCCCAGCCATCCGCAATTAATGAGAAATGAATATGCGCTGGACGCCATTCATTGATACGGTTACGCCACGGATAAGGACCTGGTTTAATGGTACGGAAAATATAGAAACCATTTTCATCCGTTAATGTACGACCACAGCCACCAAAATTTGGATCCATCGCTCCAATAAACTTATCGTTCGGATGACGATAACGACCTGAAGCATTGGCCTGCCATACTTCTAATAAGGCATTTTTAACAGGGCGACCAAACTGATCACGCACATAACCATGCACAATAATTCGCTCACCTACAGGTAAACCCTCTTTGGCATAATTCAAAATCAAATCATTGTCTTTAGGACCAAAAAGATTCGGTGAAAAATGCGGTGAAGTGACTTCTGTCAAAGTTTCATTGATCGAGATCAACGCATTTTTTGGTGAGCGTAATACACTGGTTTTATAACCCGGTGTATATGCTGGTGGGTGATCATCTGTATTACGTTGCGGATACGCACCTAATGTATGATTTAACATGCCTATCTCCTTAATCCTGTGGTTGTGCCGAAACGGGTTGCACTTCGATTCCAATTTCTTTAAAGACGTCTTCAGCCAAGTGCATTGCAGCATTTGCAGCGGGTAAGCCTGCATACAATGAACTATGTAAAATCAGTTCTTTAAGTTCATCTTTAGTCACGCCGTTGTTAAAACAAGCACGTAAATGCATCCTAAGTTCATCTTCTCGCCCCAATGCCAATAAAATGGCAATGGTGACTAAACTGCGGGTATGGCGTGGTAAACCGTCACGTGACCACACTTCCCCCCAAGCAAATCGACTAATAAAATTCTGAAAATCTTGGTTAAAGTCATTCAGGTTCTCTAAAGAACGCCCGACATGTTTTTCACCCAGTACTTCTGTACGGACTTTCAGACCTTGTTGATAACGTTGTTCATCATTCATTGACGTTGTCCCGAATTGAAAGAAAGTTAGGTTGCATCCGTATGCGCAACTAGAGATTTCACAAAGATCGCCACAGCAGCAGCCGTTGCTGGAATAAACAACATGCTTAAAATCATAGTGAATGACCAATTATTCCCAAGTAACACTGCGCCAATCCAAGCACCAAACACAGCACCGAAACGACCAATACCTGTCATCCATGCAATGCCTGTTGCACGACATTGGGTAGGATAAAAACGAGCACTTAAAGCTGGCATTGCTGATTGCGCGCCATTAATCGCAATACCTGCGCAGAGAACTAAAACAGCAAGCAATGTTGGATTTGCTAAGCTTTGACCGACTGCAATCGCAAATAAACCTGCGGCAAAATAAAAGCCTGCAATAATTCGATTAGGATTAAAGCGATCCATTGCCCAACCGATAAATAAAGCACTGAGTACACCACCAAATTGGAACAAACCACCGATAAATGCAGCGCGTTCCAAGGTCGCCCCAGTTTCACGCATTAAGGTCGGTAACCAACTGGTCAGTAGATAAATCACCACCAACCCCATAAAATAGGTTGACCACAATAAAACGGTGCCTTTGGAAAATTGTTTTGAAAACAACATGCCAAATACACTCTTTTTCTGAGCTACATTTGATTGCTCTTCTGGGATGTGGAATTCCGTTACACCTTGAACTTGTGATGGTGCAATGTGCGTTAAAATTCGACGTACTTTCTCAGGATTCTTATTTTTTACAATTAAGAAGCGATAAGACTCAGGTAAGAAAAAAATCACCAGAAGCATTAAAAACAATGGTGTCCATCCGCCTAACAAAAACAAACTATGCCAACCATAATTGGGAATAAGCCAGCTACTAATGAAACCACCCGTTGCCATCCCCAAGTTGTAGCCACAGAACATACAGGTCACCATTAAAGACCGTACACGCGTTGGGCAATATTCAGAGAATAATGTGGTTGCATTTGGCATCGCGGCACCCAGACCAATACCCGTTAAAAAACGCAATACCACCAACTGATCCAAATTCGTTGCGTAGGCAGAAGCAAGCGTAAAGCCTCCAAAAATCAGCATGGAAACGATCAATACAATCTTGCGGCCAAAACGATCGGCTGTGGGACCTGATACTAATGCACCAATAATCATCCCGCCTAAAGCTGCACTCATTACGGGTCCAAGCTGTGAGCGATCAATTCCCCAATCCTGTGTTAATGCCGGAGCAATAAAACCCATCGCAGCAGTATCAATTCCGTCCACAAAAACGATGAGAAAACAAACAATTGCGATTAACCACTGATATTTACTGATTGGTGCATGATCAATCAGTTTCTGTGCATCCATACTATTTTGGGGAGCAGCAAATTCCTGTGCCATAGTTGCCTCCTTGTAGGCGAGTTCCTTTCTAACCTGAACTGGTTATATTTTCTGAATAAACTTAGACAATGCTTGATTAAAGACTTGAGGTTGCTCGATATTCGATAAATGAGAAGCTGCCAAAATCTCAATCTGGCTTTGTGAAATAGACTGATGCATAAAAGCAGCATCTTGAACCGTCGTTACTGGATCAAATTGACCAGCAATAATTAAAGTTGGGATATGAATCTGTTGAAGTTGATCTCTTAGATCTGCCCCTGCCAAAGCACGACATGCATTGGCATACCCTTGCGCAGGTGTAACAGCTAAACTTTGAATGGTTTTCTGTGCTAAAACATCATGAGCATAATCAAAATGCTCACTAAACCAACGAGTATGTGTGGTTTTAACAAGCTCTGCCAAACCGTGTTGCTCTACACTGTCCGCACGATTATTCCATGCTTCAGCAGTTCCTATTTTTGCAGCAGAATTTGCGATTGTGACACTCAAAAAGCGATCTGAATGATGAATCGCGAGATACAATCCAGTTATGCCTCCCATTGATATTCCACAGAAATGTGCTTTATCAATCCTGAGCGCATCTAAAATATCTACTACATCTTCAGCAAGGTTTTGCAAAGTGCTTTGCTCAATCACACGGCTCATACCATGACCACGCGTATCGTAAGTCACGACTTGATAATGGTCTGTTAATGCCGCAACTTGTGGTTGCCACATCCCATGATCGGTTCCAAGTGAATTAGAAAACACAATCACTGGGGTATCTTTCTGACCCTGCACTTGCACTGCAAGTTGATATCCTTGACGATTATGAATGTTGATCATCATTGTGAATCTCCTTGACCTGCTTTGAGAACAGAATCAATTTGCATTTGGATATTCCCTATATAAGACTCGGGCTTAAAAAGCTCATCTAAGGCTTGTGCTGAAAAATGTTCTTTCACTTCATCTAAATTCGATAAAATATTTTTTAAATGAGTTTGTTGTGCAATTGCTTGTTGACAGGCTTGCTCGACTACATGATGGGCATTCAAGCGTCCAATCTTGCTAGCAAGTGCCATCATCACTGCTTCAGCCATGATCAAACCTTGTGTAGATTCAAGATTACGTTGCATTGCTTCGGCATTCACATCAATAGCCTGTAATACTTCATTGCTACGCTCTAATGCGCCCGCACATAGTTGAAAAATTTCAGGTATCGCTAACCATTCCGCATGCCATGCACCTAAAGCACGTTCGTGGTCTTGAACCATGCTTTGATAAACACTAGCCATCAGCGCTGGAACGCGATTTGCAGCGGCAAGAATTGAAGCGGCTGCAACTGGATTGCGCTTGTGAGGCATTGTCGATGAACCACCACGCCCTTTTGCAGTTGGTTCATAAACTTCAGCAATTTCAGTCTGCATGAGTAATGACCAATCTTTTGCCATCTTGCCAACATTGCCCACGATCATGGCAAGCAGACTAGCAATCTCTACAATACGATCACGCTCGCCATGCCAAGTGCATTCAGGCGTCGTAAGTCCTAGTTCGGCTGCAAAAGCTTCAACTACAGCAGAACCTTGATTTTGCAAAGATGCAAATGAACCTACTGCACCACCAAGCTGGGCGGTGAACACTCTAGTTTTCATTGCCTGTAAACGATCGAGATCACGTTTTAATGCAGCTGCATAACGTGCAAACTTATGTCCTAATGTAATCGGCAAAGCTTGCTGCAACCATGTACGCCCAATCATCACTTGGTCACGGTAACGTTCAGCCTGTTGCAAAGAAATTTGATATGCAGATTGAAGTTGCTTTTCAATCATGGCTAAAGCATCACGACACTGCAAAATCGTTGCCGTATCAATAATGTCTTGACTGGTTGCGCCCCAGTGCACATAACGTGAAGCTTGTTCATCTTGCTGCTTTACAATGGCTGTAAATTGCTTAACAAAAGGAATAGCAATATTTCCAGCCAAACCTGTTGCAACCACCAAAGCATCAAAATCAATCTGTGTTAAAGCAGATTGCCCAACTTGTTCGATGATCGTCGCCATTTCACGAGGAATGACATTGACCTGAGCCTGTGCTTTTGCCAAAGCCACTTCAGCTTGGATCATATAACTCAATAAAGAACGATCACTAAAAATAGTGGTCACATCTGATTGATAAAACAAGCTGGCATATAACTGGCTCATTTCACACCTCACTCAACACGCTGAGTAATCAAGGCAATGCCTTGACCCACGCCGATACACATCGAACACAAAGCATATTGTCCTTGGATCTGCTCAAGTTGGTTCAGAGCTGTGGTCACTAATCTCGCACCTGAGGCACCGAGTGGATGACCTAAAGCAATCGCACCACCATTCGGATTGATACGCGCATCATCATCAGCTAAACCCAAATCACGTGTTACCGCTAACGCCTGAGCTGCAAAGGCTTCGTTTAACTCAATCACATCCATTTGTTCTAAGGTCAGATTGGCTTGTTTGAGTAACTTTTTGATTGCAGGTGCAGGGGCAAAACCCATAATGCGGGGTTCGACACCCACTGTCGTGGCTGCAATGATTTTGGCACGTGGTTTAAGTTGATATTGAGCAACTGCCTCATCTGAAGCGATCAAAATCGCTGCTGCACCATCGTTAATACCTGACGCATTACCCGCAGTCACTGTTCCATCTGCTTTCACAACACCTTTGAGTTTGGTCAATGCTTCAATCGTGGTCGATGCACGTGGATGTTCATCCGTATCGACAACAACCGCATCACCTTTACGTTGAGGAATCGTGACAGGAACGATTTCATGTTTAAAAAAGCCTTTGGCTTGCGCTGCTGCAGTACGTTGTTGGCTCACCAAGGCAAACTGGTCTTGATCGATACGATTAATATTAAATTGCTCTGCCACGTTTTCTGCAGTTTGTGGCATGGTATCTACACCATACATTTCTTTGAGCTTTGGATTGATAAAACGCCAACCCATGGTGGTATCTTCAATCTTTTGGCTACGTCCAAAAGCACTGTCCGATTTACCCATCACATAGGGTGCACGGCTCATACTCTCAACACCACCCGCAATGATGAGATTTGCCTCACCTGCTTTAATCGCACGTGCAGCCATCGCAATCGCATCTAAAGATGAACCACAAAGACGGTTTACTGTGGTTGCAGGGACTTGGTGCGGCAAGCCTGCTAACAGCGCAGACATACGGCCGACATTACGGTTGTCTTCACCTGCCTGATTAGCACAGCCATAGATCACATCATCGACTTGTTGCCAATCGACCGTTGGATTACGTTGCATTAAGGCTTGAATCGGAACTGCACCAAGGTCATCAGCACGTACAGGCGCTAAACCACCTGCATAACGGCCGAATGGTGTGCGAATCGCATCAATGATATAAGCGTTTTTCATATGTTTTTCCCTATAATCCTCCCTTAATCCCTCCTTTTAAAAGGAGGGAAACCTCACTCTATTATTTAGATGAAGTTCCCCCTTAACAAAGGGGGATTTAGGGGGATTTCAATCCTTAAGCTTGAGTCGCATCAATCAATTGAGCACCCGTCAAAGCCTGTAGTTCTTCAAAACTCAGACCATCCACTTTCTCAATCACTTTTAAACCTTCTGTCGTCACATCAATCACACACAAATCGGTATAAATACGATCAACACATTTCAGACCCGTGGCTGGATAAGAGAGTGCTTCAACAATCTTGGGTTCACCTTGCTTGGTGACATGATCGGTAGTGATAAAAACTTTCTTTGCACCTACAGCTAAGTCCATTGCACCACCCACAGCAGGAATCGCATCGGCTGCACCTGTATGCCAATTGGCAAGATCACCGTTGGCTGCAACTTGGAATGCACCCAGTACCGCAATATCTAAATGACCACCACGCATCATGGCAAAGGAATCACCATGATGAAAAAAGCATCCCCCTGTGAGCATGGTCACATATTCTTTGCCTGCATTAATCAGTTCAGGGTCTTCTTCACCTTTGGCTGGTGGTGGGCCGAATGCCAATAAGCCATTTTCAGAATGCAGAAAAACATCTTTATCCGCAGGTAAGTATTTTGAAATTTTGGTCGGTAAGCCAATGCCTAAATTGACATAGGCACCATCAGGAATATCTTGTGCAACACGTTCAGCGATCTGGTCACGGCTGAGTTTTTGATAGCTCATTGTTATTCTCCTTATTGCGCAGCGACAGGTGATGTTGCTTTAACAGCAACCACATGCTGGACAAAAATCCCCGGGGTAATAATGTGTTCAGGATCAAGCTGACCGAGTTCTACTACTTCAGAGACTTGAGCGATGGTGACATCTGCAGCCATGGCCATGATCGGTCCAAAGTTACGTGCCGACTTATTAAAAACTAAATTGCCCCAACGATCGCCTTTGTAAGCTTTGATCAAGGCAAAATCAGCTTTGATTGGATATTCAAGAACGTAATCTTTACCATCGATATGACGAGTTTCTTTACCTTCTGCCAATAATGTTCCAAAACCAGTCGGTGTAAATACAGCACCTAAGCCCATACCTGCGGCTTGGATACGGCAAGCGAGATTGCCTTGTGGGACGAGTTCTAATTCGATCTTGCCCGCATGGTAAAGTTCATCGAACACCCATGAATCAGACTGACGAGGGAAGGAACAGATGATTTTACGGACTGCACCTGTTTTTAGGAGTTTGGCAAGACCATAATCGCCATTGCCTGCATTGTTATTGACGATGACAAGGTCTTTAACCCCGAGTTTAATCAGAGCATCGATGAGTTCAGCAGGTTGTCCTGCGGTTCCAAAGCCACCGATCATGATGGTCGATCCATCTTTTATTTGGGATAAAACCTCAACCAATGAGGCTGTACTCTTATCAATCATCTGACTACTTCCTGTACGATAAGTCACTCAATCTTTCAGGCCGAAAAACGGGCCAATGAAGTTGAGTGTTCTGTTCGGATTGCTTGTATTTATTCTTGATAAATTTTGGACGCACTTCTATGCTTTAAAGTGCATTTTGTTCGATATATATATTTTATGTTCGATGATCGAACATTTTCCAAGTAAAACAGTCAGCTTTTGATTAGAATGGAAATGAGCAACTGAAATTGCAGATTGGAGTTATCATCATATGGATCATGATCAAGAAAAAACTGTTCGATTGATTCATCACAGTGAGAATAAGAAGTCAATTCGACATGAAGATTTTATCGCAGGTATTGCTAAAGGTTTAACCATCCTAGAGTGTTTCGGTCCAGAACGTCATCGTCTAAATATCAGTACAGCTGCTGAAAAGACAGGCATGACACGTGCCGCTGCTCGACGTCATCTACTTACTTTGGAATACTTAGGCTATTTGGAGTTTGATGGACATTATTATTATCTTGCACCTAAAATTCTAAAATTTTCAGGTGCTTACTTAGATGGATCCCCACTCCCCAAAATTTGTCAACCGTTATTAAATTTATTGACCAATCAGACCTCACTTATTTATTCAGTGATGGTGTTAGATGGATATGAAGCAATTACCATCGCACGAAGTGCAGCGCATCAACAAACAGATCGCGTTAACCCATATGGTCTACATCTAGGTAATCGGTTGCCCGCTCATGCCACATCAGCAGGTAAAATTTTACTTGCGCATCTTGATTTGGATGAACAGAAACAATGGTTAGAAAAATATCCTCTTAAACGACTTACTAAATATACGCATACCGAAAGTGAGAAGTTTTTGGCGCTACTGCATGAAATCAAAGAGCAAGATTGGTGCTATTCATGTGAAGAGCATGAACTGGGTGTACACGCTGTTGCGGTGCCTATTTATGATTCAAATGCTGATGTTGTTGCAGCGTTGAATATCGTATCGCCAACCATGCGAACGACTAAAGATTATTTAATTACTCACATTTTGCCATTATTGCTGGAAACTTCTCGAGATTTAAGACATGTCATCTAAAGCGTAAAAGAAGCTCTAATTTAAATAGAAATGTAAATTAGAGCTTAACTTTATTTTCTCGAATTATTTTAAAATCATATCTGTCCAACCCGTAAATGGATTGTCAAATTGCTCCCATTCTTTTGCACCAAGTGCCATTTCGTCATCTGTTAATAAACATGCATCAAACTGCGCCGTTAGTGCATCTTGATCCATATCCATACCGATCAGAACTATTTCCTGTCGAGCGTCACCTGTTAAATCATCCCAATTTCTTTCAATTGCATCACGACTATGTTGATCTTCTGGCCAATGTTCATCTGGTACGGCTGCCCACCAGTACCCTGCTACACCGTGTCGAGCCATCGCACCCGCTTGTGACCACGAACCTGCAAACTCAGGATTGGAAGCAAGCCAGAAAAATCCTTTTGATCGAATCACACCTTTCCACTCAGAGTTTACAAAATCAAAAAACCGTTGTGGATGGAAAGGCTTTCTTGCTTTGTAAACAAAACTACTGATCCCATATTCTTCGGTTTCAGGCGTATGTTCACCTCTGAGTTCTTTTAGCCAACCAGGTGCTTGAGCTGCTTCATTGAAATCGAACAAATTGGTATTTAGAATTTTATCAAGCTTCACTTGCCCAAATTCAGCAATTTCAATTTTCGCTCTTGGATTGAGTGAATGTAGAATGCCAAATAATTTTTCTTTTTCTTCACGATTAATCAAATCAACTTTATTTAATACGATCACATCACAAAACTCGATCTGATCAATCAAAAGATCAACCACATTACGCTCGTCATCTTCCCCCAATGATTCACCTCGTGAAGTTAAGCTATCCAGCGAACTATAATCCTTTAAAAAATTATAAGCATCGACCACAGTCACCATGGTATCCAAACGCGCAAATTCATTTAGTGAAACGCCATTTTCATCTTCAAATGTAAATGTTTCTGCAACGGGCAAAGGTTCAGAAATCCCTGTTGATTCAATCACCAATTGATCAAAGCGATTGTCTTCAGCCAAACGGCGTACCTCAATCAACAAATCCTCTCGTAAGGTACAACAAATACAACCATTGCTCATTTCCACCAGTTTTTCATCTGTACGTGATAATTCAGCACCGCCCTCACGAACTAATGCCGCATCAATATTCACTTCAGACATATCATTGACAATCACGGCGATTTTTCGCCCTTCACGATTGTTCAAAATATGATTGAGCAACGTGGTTTTTCCTGCACCTAAAAAACCAGATAGGACGGTCACAGGAAGTTTGCTTGGAGTGGCTAAAGAATGATTCATTGGCGTTCTCACTGATTAAATATGTTGAGTTTCATGTTTGGAAAGACATGAGAAACATTGACCCAATACTTCTAAATATGGGTATCTTGGATTGAATTGTTTGGCTTGGATGGTACTTTCCACACAGGTTTTAAGTTGTGGAATGGAGATACTTTGCACGCTTTGGCATTCGGTACACACGGTAAAAAGCCGATAACTTGCTGAAATTTCGGCTTGGTCTAGCACATACATATTCAAGGTATTTAGTTTTATGATCAGGCACTGTTCTGACAGTTTTTTCAGAATTCGATAAATCTGAATTGGTGCTTGAAAGCCATAAGGTTTTGCCTTTTCCAATAACTCATAAGCACTCATGGCTTTATTTTCTGTTTTTAAAATATCTAAAATATTTTGTTGAGCGATCGTCAGCTTCATTGCAATTTACTCATTGTTATTATTAAAAGAATTATTCATACAAGGTGAAGAAGTGTACCGATGGTCGACTCCCCATGTACGATAGCCTGCTGTATCGATATGGATTTGTCCTGATGCATACACACCTAAACCCATATTTAATGCTTCACCTTGCTCTATCCAGAATTCACAAAGCTTCTTTTTTGTATTTTCGATACGGATTTGTTCAATTGAATCTGGATTCTCACTACCTATACGAAAATCTAGTGCAGCATTAAACACATGTTTAGATCCACCCGCCCCACCTGCACACCGATTCAATGCATAGTTTCGATACACAGATGTCACCGTAAACTGATCAATGCGTTTTTGTTCGACCAATTGCTTCAGAATCTTTAAAGTCGGAATGCTGTTATTCCAGAGTTCTCTGGGTGGAACTTCATATTCAGCGTAATTACACTTTTGCCAATCTCTCGCTGTTTGAAAAAACTCAAAATCTGGAATAAAAGAATCAATCCCTTGGGCTTTCAAGAAATTTTTATAAGCTTGGATTTGCTGTTGATGCTGAGCCTGCATTGCCCACTGGAGATACGAAGATGGGATACGCTTTTCTTGCAGAATCACTTTGGGAATCGTATGTTTCGATTCAAGTTTTGGTCGAGGTTGCGGTTGGATCTCTTGATACGAAGACTGACAAGCAGACAGACCACAAATGAATCCGAGCATGTAGATTTTTTTCATTTTGACTCGCCAGCATCACTTAAATCGAATTTACTTCGCAACGCGCTTGTCGATGCTTATTGTTATGTTATAACATTACAACAAACATTACAACGTAAGCCATTAGACAAATGAATCTCGCTCTTCCAGATATTTCAGCTGAATCGACTTTACCCAAAGCTTATAGCCATTGCCTAGATTGGGTTGGTATGGAAAAAATTGCATTACCCGTTCGTATCGAAAATGCGCTATGTCAAAGTCAAATCAATGCTTATGTCAGTTTGGACGATCCCTTAGCCAAAGGGATTCATATGTCACGCTTGTATACGCGACTATTAGAACTGAGTTCGATTGAAAATTTGAACTTGATCGATCTGCAGTCATTATTACAAGACTTTTTAGAAAGTCATCGTGATCTATCCAAACATGCAAAAATTGAAATTCATAGCGAACTGTATATCGAACGACCTGCATTGATCAGCAAGCTTTCAGGTTGGAAAAGTTATCCTTTTGTTTTGTCATGCCAACTTTTAGATGGGCAGTTTTTAGCAGAACTAAACGTTGAGATTCCCTATTCATCAACCTGCCCATGCTCGGCTGCTCTTGCAAGAAACATTATTCAACAACGTTTTGAATCAGCACTCAACAATCAAGACATTCGTTTAGATCAGCAGGAAATTTTAGATTGGCTAAGCAGTACAGATGCGATTGCTGCAACACCACATAGTCAAAGAAGCTTTGCGATTTGAACCGTACCGGGTTTGTCGGAGACTTTTTTATTTAAGTTAGGCCACCTGACCTAACGGGTTAATCTTATCATAGTACATTGCTTCAAACTCAAAAGGCGATACATAACCCAGTGCACTGTGTACACGCTTTTTATTGAACCAATATACCCAGTTTAGTGTCGCAAGTTGTACATCTGCTAAACCTTGCCAATCTGCTTTTAAATATTCAATCACCTCTGTTTTGTATAAGCCATTCACCGTTTCAGCCAGAGCATTATCGTATGAATCACCAGTTGTACCGACTGATGCTCGTAAATTTGCAGCTTCTAAACGATTGGTATAGCGAATAGAAAGATATTGAACACCTCTATCGGAATGATGAATCACATTCTTTGGCATGCCTCGATCGTGCAATGCTTGCTCAAGTGCATCGAGCACCATATCTGTATTCATCCGTGTAGATACTTTCCATCCAACAATTGCTCGTGAGAACACATCAATAACAAATGCGGTATATACCCAGCCTGAATGAGTTTGAATATACGTAAAGTCACTGACCCATAATTGGTCAGGTCGATCAGCACTAAAATTCCGTTTCACTAAATCATCTGCTCGTTTTTGATCATCTCGGCTGCGGGTAGTTTGTTTGTTCTTACCACGCCAAACACCTTGTATATCTAGCTTCTGCATCAATCGAGCAACTGTACAACGTGCAATAACATAGCCTTCACGTTTCAATTTTTGCCAGACTTTACGTACACCATATCGACCTGAACTTTCTTTCCAAATACGTTTGATTTGTTCTGCATGATGTAAATCATGCTGAGCACGTTTCGCTCGATGTTCTGGGTTATCAACGAGATCTAAAGCCCGATAATAGGTCGAAGCTGCAATCGGTAAAATTCTACAAATCGCTTCAACACCATATCGATCTTTATTGTTATGGATAAAATCCACCATTATTTGTGTGGGCGGTCGAGCTCCGCCTGGGCGAAAAAAGCGGCTGCTTTACGTAGAATTTCATTGGCACGTTTTAATTCTTTAATTTCACGTTCCATTTGCTTCATTTTTTCTTGGTCAGATATCTGTTGTACTTTGGCAGGATTTAGTTGATCCATATGCTTTAAATACCAAACACGCAATGTTTCAGGAGTACAACCAATCTTAGGTGCAATAGCTGTGATTGCTGCCCAAGTAGAAGGATAATCTTTTTCAGATTCAATTAGTAATTGAACCGCTCTTTCTCTAATTTCGGGGGTATAGTTTGGTTTTTTCATCGGAATAGTCTCTCAGAATATTGACCCTCCGACAAACCCGGTACGGTTCAATTCTTAATTTCAGACTTGATCAAAATATCCAACATATCCCACTGATTTTATTTATTAATCAAGCTGAACAAGCTCTCATGACACCTGTTCAGACTGCCGTTAAACGTATCGATGAACAGGCCTTCGCAATTGCCAATGGTCAAAACCTGATGTTTTGTGAAGATGCCTTACGACGGCTATATGGCACATTTTTAAATCATAAAAGTATTAGAGGCTTTAATTTCAAAGTCATTCATGCAGAAAGCCTGCATGCGCATGATGCTGTGGCACAGGGTTCATGGCAATGGTAAAGCATTCTATTTTTGAGCAGATGGAACATGGGTCTTTGGGGCAGAAATTTGATTTTGAAGCTGTGTTTGAACAGATCAAATGGAACCAAGATGGTCTTGTTCCAGCGATCACTCAAGATCAAACAAGCAAAGAAGTATTGATGATGGCTTGGGTTAATCGAGAAGCTCTAATCGAAACCTTGCAAACCAAACAAGTGTGTTATTGGTCGCGCTCACGAAAGTGTTTATGGCGTAAAGGTGAGAGTTCAGGTCATCGTCAATATTTGACGGATGCTAGACTCGATTGTGATGGCGACTGCCTATTGTTTTTCGTCAATCAGAATGGTCCAGCCTGCCACACCCTACGCCCGACTTGTTTTTATCTTGGTCTAAATACAGATCAAGTGACGATTTTAACTCAACCTGTGATTTAACTTATTTTAAGCGGTAATTCTATGCTACGTAAAAATCCATCTGGTCATCTGCCTGTTATCGATCAATCTGCTTATGTCGATCAAACTGCTATTATCTGCGGCAAAGTCATCGTACATGCCAATGTATTTATTGGTCCTTATGCCGTAATTCGTGCTGATGAAACCGATGAACACGGCGAAATGGAACCAATCATTATCGGTGCAAATTCCAATATCCAAGATGGTGTGGTGATTCATTCCAAAGCTGGCGCTGCGGTGAAGATTGGCGAGAACTCATCCATTGCACATCGTTCAATTATTCATGGTCCTTGTGAAATTGGCCGCCATGTTTTTGTCGGTTTTAACAGTGTCTTGTTTAACTGCAAAGTCGGTGATCATAGTGCGATCCGACACAATGCAGTGGTCGACGGGCGTGATTTACCGAGTCACTTTTATGTTCCTGCCATGAGCTATATCAATCCCAAAACAGATTTGAGCCTATATCCGCCTGTTGATGTTTCAATCAGTGAGTTTTCTGAAAGTGTGGTGAGCACCAATATCGAATTAGTCAAAGGATATAAGGCATTGCACAATGAATTTTAGACAATTTCCCAAGATCATTATTCGCAATGCCAATCTAGTCAATGAAGATAAACAGTACATTGCCGATGTACTGATTCAAGATGGACGAATCGAGAAAATCGCTAGCAATATCACGGGCGTTTTCAATGCGAAAACCATAGATGCCAATGGTGCTTGGTTAATCCCAGGCATGATTGATGATCAAGTGCATTTCAGAGATCCAGGTTCACCACAAAAAGGCAATATTGCCTCTGAATCTATGGCTGCAACCATTGGTGGTATTACTAGTTACATGGATATGCCCAATACCAATCCTGCGACATTGAACTTAGAGACACTGGCACAAAAAAAGCAGATCGCAGCGCAACATAGCATGGCAAATTACGCATTTCATTTTGGCGTGAGTTCTGAAAACTTAGATATTATTGAACAACTTAATCCTAAATTAGTCAGTGGTGTCAAAGTCTTTATGGGAGCATCAACAGGTAATATGTTGGTCGATGATCCTAAAATTCTAGAGCGTTTATTTGCCAATGTACCAACCATCTTATTGACGCATTGTGAATATACGCCTCGGATTAAGGATCAGGAAAAACTGTATTTGGAAAAATATGGCGAAAATATTCCAGCAGCAATGCACCCTAAAATTCGAGATAAACAAGCTTGCTTTGAAAGTTCTCGACTTGCTGTTTCCTTAGCCGAAAAATACGGCACTCAATTGCATGTTTTACATCTGACCACAGCCAAAGAATTGTGTTTATTTAAGGATCTGCCTTTAAATCGAAAACATATTTCAGCCGAGGTTTGCATCCATCATCTTAGTTTTGATGATTCTGACTATGCTGCTCTTGGGCATTTAATAAAATGTAATCCTGCAATCAAAACGTCACAGGATAAAGAGGCCTTGATCCATGCAATTTCCAACAGTAATCGTTTGGATATTATCGGGACAGACCATGCACCACATACTTGGGATGAAAAACAACAATGCTATATGAATGCACCTTCAGGTCTGCCACTGGTACAACATGCTGTGCCCGCATTGATGGAACTGGTTGCAGATGGAAAGCTCAGTATCGAAACGATGGTACGTAAGACATCTCATCAAGTTGCAGACTTATTTAAGATCAAAGATCGTGGTTATATTCGTGAGGGCTATTGGGCCGATCTCGTCCTACTCAAAGAAAATGCGCATAAAATCGCGGTCAAAGACCAAAAAAATTATATGCATTGTGGTTGGAGTCCATTCCAAGATAAAAGCTTTCGTTATGAAGTTGATACGACCATTGTTTCAGGGCAACTGGCATGGCATCAGAATCAATTGTTTTTGAGTTGCCGAGGAAAAGCACTAGAAATTGATCGATAGGAAGGATATTTGATTAAATTCCGAACTCGCTTGTTCTACAACTTTTAGTCCAGTTTTGGTCTGCTCAACGGTGTAAGTACTATATTGCCCCGTTGAAACTAGACCAAATTGAAGTTGAGTTCTTAAAATTAAGAATATCTCATTTCTCTCATCTTTGAATAAGGGATTGATTAAAACTATTAACGTAGGATTCTTTCTCAATGGCTTTGTTGCACAAAGCTTTTCGATGCGATTTTTCCATCTCAGTAATAATCAAATTAATCTCAAATAAGAGATTCGAGTTAGTCTAATTCTATAATTTGGATTTCACCTTTACGGCATTGATTCACACCGCTTTCGCCATAAGATAAACCTACCAACCAATCATTAATATCAGTATATTTAACCTCACGACCCTCTGAGTTATAATGATGTGGTCGGATTGGATAAAGTATACCTATATGTATTTTCTTACCCAAACAATACTCATAGTAACTATCTTGGTCTGAAATGAGTTTCCAGCCATCAATCTCTAATTTTTTACGAATGTTAGCAAAATCATTTAGATAAAGATTTGTTTTTTTTACTTTAGTAATTGAATACATACTTTCTGGTTTATCAACCCAAATTTTTTCAATAGGTTTATACTCTCCAAAATATTGATTAATTATCGTTTTAAAATATTTACCTTGTTGAGTTTCTTCTATTTTTTTACAAGATGAAATATATAAAACCCAAGCCAACAAGAAGACTATCTTTAATAACTTTTCCATTTATTGAACTACATTAACTAAGGAAAGAGATATCAACCTCTTAATTATATACTATCAGAAAAGTTAAACTATAAATAACTTTATAAGAATATCGTTAATTTACCACACAACTAATCTAAATTTATTACTGGAATTTCATCTCTTATACAATGCTTAACCCCTGCATCATTATATGACAAACCAATTGACCATTCATTTATGTTTTCATATCTAATCTCCTCACCATCATAACCATAATGTTTTTTTTTGATAGGGTAAAGAACTCCCATATATATTTTTTTATCCAGACAATATTCAAAAAAACCATCATGACTTGAAATTAATTTCCAACCATCATTTTCCAACCTTTTTTGAATAATTTCAAAATCATTTAATGAAAGTTTTGATTTTTCAACCTCAGCTATCGCATACTTATTAACAGGTTTATTAATCCAAACTTTTTCCCTAGGACCATATTCTCCAAAATATTTATCTATCACAGTATAAAAATAATTACCTTGTTCTGTAGTTCCAGTATTCTTACAAGAAGATGTAAATAAAAAAGATAAAATTAAAAAACTCTTTAAAATAAAATACCTCATTTCTTAACAACCTTTGGCAATTGTAGTTTAAATTTTAAATCTGTTGTTTCAGTTTCTGAATAATCAAAAATCGTTGTACCTACCCCCTTTTCCAATCCAATCTGACTCTTTGTAGAAAATAGTTTTTGACCATCTGGAACAGTTACTCCACCTGTTAAACCTAATCCTCCTGTAATAGTATAACCTCTACCTGGCAACCACTCATTTACAAAATCTGATGTTCTTTGAGTTTTTGGTTTGTTTCTAATATAGCCAAAACTACAACCACCGCCTTTTGCTGTGACGCTTTTTAGAATTGATTTTCCAAATTCAAGTGGATTCTTATTTTGATTCTCGATTATACCAGTAATTCCTGTTGTAACAGTTGAAAGACTTACTCCTTTAGTTTTATAAACACTCCCATCATGAAGATTAATTACCGCACCGCCCGCTAAAGGTCCTGCCCCTCCAGCACAAACCGCATAATCAACAAGTGGTGGACAAGTATAAGGTTTATATGCATTCTTCCCCAATATAGCCTTTGATCTCAGCCCTCCTGGTTGTCTAGAAGCAGGCGTGCTTTCACAAACTGTATCTTTATAAAATTCTTCCGCATTTTTTGCCCTAGCCTCATCCGCAAACTTCTGTTGTTTTGCTTTGTCTGCGGTTGCCTGTGCAGCAGCTTCCTCTCGTAAGGCTATCTTTCTAAAATCTTCCCTGCGATTCTCTCTCCGTTGCTGTATATCCTTATTTTCAAGCTTTAACCACAATGGCGCATCATCGGGCACTCTAAAAGGATCTTTTTTACTATTTTTCTCCGACATCAACCCCAACGGATCAACCCATTGAGTTGGATCACTTACATAAGCAGAAGTATTAAATCCACCATTTAACCCAATCGGATCTTTACTCACATATCTTGCACTATGGGGTTCGTAATAACGATAACGGTTATAGTGCAATCCTGTTTCTTGATCGTAATATTGACCTTGGAATCTCAGGTTACTTTGCTCGAACGGATTATCTTGATTTACCGACTTAATCTCCAATGCAGTACCCCAAGTATCTTGGGTAATTTCCCAAACACACTCACCTCTTGCATTGGTCATAGTTTGTGGCGTACCGACTTGATCGCAATGGTAAAAAGTGATCTGCTCTAAATCAACTCGATTTTTACGGGTATCATTACGCCATACAGGATCCTTATAAACCGAATAGGGTTTGTTTTGATATTCAGCATAATCAGGGGTTTCGATCAGTTGAATAAAACCTTTATATCCTGCTTGTAACAATGGAACAAAGCTATCAGGCTCATAGATATAGTGCTTGGTAAAACTGTCGTGTTCTGATTTGAGGGATTCCCAAATCATCAAATCACCATCCCAACCAAATAAAGTCAGTGCATTTGCAGTTTTCTTGTAGAGTCTGCGCCCAAATACATCATAACCGTAGTCAGTGACTTGACCATTGTGATCACTGCGAATCAATCGATTTTGGTTGTCCCATGTCAGTTTGAGGGTTTTACCTGCTTGTTTAGCCTCTATGACATTGCCTTGTACATCGTAGTGGTAATGTTTTCCTTGATAGCTTCTGACCAGATTGTTTTTAATTTGTGCCGTACCAGATGCGGATACAGGGTCGATCAAATTACCCGCAGGATCAAAGCTAAAACTCTCGGTTTTATGTGCGCTTTGTGTTGTGATTAAGCGCCCAATTGGATCGTATTGATAGTTGAGCTTACCCAAACGGCTATCTTCAACTTGATTAAGTAGGTAGTTTTGGTCGTAATGATAATGTCGATGCGCTTGGTACTGTAAATAGTCTTGCGTTTCTTGTTCAGGCTGAATCAGTTGTGAACTGAGTAAACCAACGTCATTATAGTGTTTAGTTTGGATGAGTCCATTTGCCAATAGGCGTGTTGTTTCTCGATGCAAGTCATCTCGTTGGAATGAAACCACGTCCTGTTTATTCAGGGCAATGGCATACAAATGTCCTGAGCCATAACTCAAATTGGCTTGTTCCTGTCCATCTGGGCGGATTGTTTTAATTAGATTACCAAGTTCGTCATATTCATAACGTAACACCGCAGTAAGTGGACGAAGCCCTGCGATTTTGTAGTGCTGATGTTCTCTTACCAATTGCCCAAGTGCATTGCGATAAAAATCAATTTGGCTAACCTCATTACTGGCTCGGCTCAGTTGACTGTTCAGGTTATAATCAAATTGTTCTGTTTGTTTCTTTCCCGTATTTAAATGGGTAAAGCTTTTCGATGCGATTTGTCCATCTGCGTAATAATCAAATTGGGTCAAGATATTCGGTTGACGCATCTGGAATAGCCTGCCAATTTCATTGTAGCTATAGTGTTTTTCTTCTCCATCAAAGGCTTGTTCACGTACCAAATAACCATATTGATTGTAATCAAATAAATATTCTGCTTGGTTTTGGTTGATTAGTTTTTTGATACGTCCCTGTTTATCCCATTGATAGCCAATGCGATGTCGATTAGCATCGATGCGTTGTTCGAGTAATCCTGTGGCATTGTATTGGTACTCAGTCACTAAACCTTTAGTATCAATATGTTTGAGTAAACGCCCTTCTTCATCATGTTCAAAGTGTTCTTTTAATCCATCAGGGTAAACAATACTTTGAAGTTGTCCTTTGTCTCGACCTTGAGTGCTGTAAAGGTACTGCACGACCTTATTATTTGCAGTTTGTTCAGCAGTTAACGAACCCTCTTCATCGTATTCCCAAGTACTGCTTTTGCCTGAACAATCAGTATAGGAGGTCATTTGTCCTAATTCATTGTATTGAATTTTTTTGTTGCCGCCTTTGGCATCAATCACTTCGATCAATTGACTGTCATTGTTGTATTTATATTGGGTGATATGTCCCAAAGGATTTATTTCTTTACTGATATTACCCTTCGCATCATATTCTCGTTTCCAAATATTGCCTTCAGGGTCTTTTGTTTCGACCAAATTGCCTTGCTCATCATAGGCAAAACGGATTACCCCGCCATTTGGCTGTACGATTTTGATGAGTTGATCCTGATCATTGTATTCTTGTTGTGTCTCACGCCCTTCAAAATCAATTTGACGGGTAATACGTTTTTGACTATCACGGCTGTACCACGATTCACGCCCATCTGCTAAACGTGTACGATAGGTAAATCCATTCAGATCAAAATAGTAATAGGTCGGAACATCGTAGGCGTCATAAACAGCGACTTGGCGTAAGCGAGGATGCCATTTTAGTTTAGTATGGTAACTACCATCATCAGCCCATTCTTCAATTGCTTTGGCTTGGGCGTCGGTTGATTCATAGCGAATATTTTGCCCACGCCCTGTACGATCGGTATAACGTGTGAGTTGATGGAAATGGTTGTATTCATAGTTTCGGACATGACCATTTTGATCAATGGCTTCAATTAAATTGCCTTGGGTATCATATTGATAACGCGCTAAAGGCTTAACCTGTTCATCAACAAATACAGCAATGATTTTAACTTGCTCATTAAAAGCAAATTTTAATTGATGTTGGGCATGTGCTAATTGGAAATCAACGCTTTGCAGATAGGCAATTTCATCGAAAACAAGGTAACTTAAAACAACCTTTTCTTGTGTATTTTCATTAAATTGTTGAATCAACTGATAAGGCTGACCAGCCGAAAATTGATGGAATTGAAAAGACCATTCTCCACCAAAGTTTAAAACGAGATCACTATTTTCAATCGGTTGTACCGTTATACCTTCATACGGTACTTCATAAGTTTCAAATGTAATCGAAGCTGGAAGTTGATGCTTTCGCCCTTTACTGTCAATAAATAGATGCCCTTGAGCGTTGGGTTGAATCATGTTGGAAAATGGCATCATCCAACGTGCGCCAATCTTGCTGTGATCAAACTCATTCATTTGTGAGTTATATTGACGGATAAAGGAAAAACCAACTTTCGGCAAATAAAAATCTGCATGCTGCACTCGTTCAGCACCAATTGAATAGCTAATGCTTTTTCCTGATTGCGAATCAGCACCCTCACATGGTGGAGCATTTAAAGCATCGGCTTGTAAACTCACGAACTCTAAAGTATCCCCTTTGGTATGCCGTTCATATTCCCCCGTTTGATTCATCGGCACACTAGCGCTGCCTTTATTTTCTAACGCTTTTATCGCTTTCAAGGTTTCTTGTATTAACCATGCCAAAGTATATTTTTGGCTAGCATTCGCTTGCTGTTGCAACGTTTGACTTAAACTTTTAATCGCTTGAGTTGCTTCTTGCTGTAAACGACTTTGAATATTCGGCTCAATCTTCGGTGTCAGGTTTGCTTGGCTCGGCGTTCCAATTAGGTCAATTAATGGCACAGCCCAATTGCTAAATTTAAGCTTGGGATCCCGTTTCTCTGCCGAAGCGCCTGTTGGAGCTGCAACACCTGCATTAATAGCTGTAGTTTGGGTTGCCATACTTTGTAAAATACTTGCACCCAAGGTTGCCGCTTGGGTCAGTAGTCCACTTAACTTTGCTTGGGTTTCTTTTAAAAATACTTCTAAATCCCCTGCAACCATTGCATTGAGATGTAAGCCTAAACGCTTAATATCAGCTTCTTTAATTTTCCCATTTTCAGGGTATAAACATTCTGCCATTACACCAAACATTGGTCGTAACGCCATACGAGCATGAGCTTCATTATTCGGTTCAAGAAACAATCCGATTAAGTTTGCCCCTAGTAAAGCACCACGCTGCAAATCAGCATCGCCAGTCTTCGGTGTTGTTGCATACAAAAGTAAATCTAAGACACTGCCTGTTAATGCAAAAATATTCGCAACCGTCGGAACATTCGCATTACTTTTGACTTGTTCTAGCGTAGTGTTACCGCACACCTGTAAATAAAGTTGAATTTGATTTGCAATCATTTGCAAATCAGTCACATTTGTTACACTTTCTAAATTAAAAACAGCAAGTTCAACAGTGGGTTGTTTTGTAGTTTCTGCCTGTTGTGTCTTTTCAGTAGCCATTAATTAAAACCTTTAATTCATTCGATTACATCAATATGTTTAATTCACTTCGAGCTTTCTATTATTACATCTACTTTTTCGATCTAGAGAAGGTGTCGACCATACCCTGTTTAATCGGAGAGTCTATTTTTGTGAATTGAGATAATTTTGCTGTTGCCTGATCAGTGAAAAAATCTTTGCCTTGCTCTTTGAGCATTTCAAGAGATTGATTTGGATTTATTGCCATTTGAGTAAGACTTTTCATTTGATTTGCGGATAGATTGAGATTGAGTTGTTTTGACACAGTATTGAGCGCGCTATTTGTAACCTGATCTTTAATCTGTCCTACAGTTTGTCCAACTAAGTTAGTTAAAGTATTTTCACCTAAATCTTTAAAGTTATTTTTGTCCATCGAAAGAAGGTTACTTTTCAATTGTGACATTGCATTTTGCCCCAATGAACCCAAAGCATTTTGCATCATTGCAGCAACGCCTGAAACAGGTTCAGCCCACGTATAATCACGGCTAAAATCACTACTTTGTAGCCATGCACTCGTGTCATCTTTCTCAAAAACAACTTTTGCTGGACCAGGTGCAATACCTGTCACCTGAGCAAAACCATTTGCATTAAGCTTGCCCGTAATTTGCTTGCCGAGCGAATCAATTACTTTATAACTATTCTGCTTAAAGAAGTTTTCACCACCATAGCTTCTCAATAATTCCAATGCCCCTTTCATTGGTTTGGCTTTCGGTAACTGAGGAACATTAGCACTTGCACTCGCTCCCGCAGCAAATAAATGCTGCCCTGCTTTCACTTCGAACTTTCCACCCGTGGTTGGGAAAATCCCTGAACCATTCAATTTGAGCTGCGAACTCTCAGCGGTAAATACAATTTCTTTTGGACTGGTGATATAAATCGTATCTTCTGTGGAAATAATCTGGATGTCTTTTCGAGCAATAAAATCAGCGCCATCTCCTTGTGCCTGTATCTCAATCTTGCCTTTGCCTGCGACTTGTTTGATTCCATTTTGTGCGGCAAATAGACTGATCTTTTGGCTGGCTTGGGCAATCAGGTTCTTCTGTGTGGTCAGGTTAATACTGTCCCCTGCAAATTTGTTCAGTTGTCCATCCGCGGATAGATGGATGTCTTCTGCGGTACTGAGTCCAATCCCATTCGGTGAGCTGAGTAGTAATAAGGCTTTGTTGAATTTGGCTATATCTTGCTGAATTTCTTCTGCAAAGTTTTTAAGTTGCTCTACCGACTCCAACTCATCCGTTTGTTGGTTCTTTGCCACTTCACTCAGGGCTTTGGCATTGTTTTGGTTGCCTTCCAGTTGTTGTTTGGCTGTTTGTGCTTCGAGATGATCGCCTTCGGCTTGCGCTTGTGCATAGGAGGTGATCAGTAAGCCTTCACCTGCTCGAATCGCACCCCATTGGTCTGTGCGTAGTTCAAAGCCTTCGCCTCGGTCTTCGCTTTCTGCTTGGGCTTTGGGATGGCTCAGTTTGCCGAGATTGAGTTGGCTGGCTGCATGGCTGCTTTGTAGTTGGGCGCTGATCTGTCCTGTAGTGTCATCAAAGCGTAGTTGGTTGTAGCCTGAGCCTTG
>NZ_KB849801.1:0-52096 GCF_000369065.1 Acinetobacter haemolyticus CIP 64.3 = MTCC 9819 | reverse complement strand
ATCAGTTCTGCAGTCATGCCCTGATTAATGGCATGCTGACCTTGAATTTTTTGGAGGAAGACTTGTTGATTTAAGCTCGGATTGGCAAATTGTATTTGTATCGCACGTTTTTGTGCGGTTAAGCCAAGTTGTTCTAATGCAGCATAAATAGTCTTGAACATCGCTTCTTATTGAGTTTTTTTAAACGTGAGGGCATTTTACAGGAAAATTCGATCAGATGTTCAGACCGTCCCGTCTATTTGTGACAATTTGTATTTTTAACCACATATATCAATGTTATCTGATTCAAAAAGTGAGCTTCCTCTCCAAATATCATAAAGAAGAGGAAGAATTTATTAGAAAATAGACAGTCCCAATTTACTAACTGATTAAACTTAGAATTTTTGGGAAATACTCAACTTATAATCACGCCCCGTACCCGTCATGTATTCCCCTAAATACATCTTGTAATCTCGATTAAATAAATTATCTATCGAAAGATTTAAAGTTGGTCCTTTTTCTCCCACCGGCTGCCAGTCGATGTAAACACCATGCAGTGAATACCCTTTGGTTTTGGGTAAAGAAAAAGAGGATGCTGCAATCGACTTATCATTATCAGAAAGACTGCGATCTTGTGCAGCAACAAATATTCCTCGCCATCCTATTGTTAGATGATGCTCTGGAACATTGACGCCTAGGGTTGCTGTTGCTTTCTTCGGTGGAATATCCGTCATCCATGTTTTCTGATCAAACCACGGATTAACAGGTGAATTATCACGTTGCCCCCGAATATATGAATAAGTCAAACCTGTAAACCAAGTCGGCTGATTATAGAAAATCTCCGCCTCATATGCTTTGATCGTATAGTCTGTGACATTACGATAGAAGCCATGATGATACTTTCCATTACAGTCATTGATGCTGCCATTGCCACCATTGGCATTATTTTCAGCCTGTGCTTTACAGAAGGTTGATCGATTACGGAAGATTTCATCACTACCACGATTACGGTGATAAGTTAGACGGACTTGTAGATGATCATCTGTCGTAAAGACATCATCAAAATTCATTTCGTTACCCAAACGAATCGCTAGCATTTTTTCTGGCAATAAATAACGACTGGTTGATGGCACCGAAGTCATTGCAGATTGCACATAATATTGCTCATCTACACGTGGCGCACGCCATGTTTTACTGATATTGGCAAACCACGTCAGATAATCCGCCTGCTTCCATGCCAATGCTAATCTTGGCGACCAACCTGTATAAGTTTTACTAGAATAATCATGCCCTGCACTTGGATCATTAAAACGTGGTGCGCGATTTGGAGTACCTGTATTGATAATATGATCGTAGCGAATCGAAGGCGTAATGGTGAAATCGTTAATTTGATACTGGTCTTCTACAAATGCACTCAACATCTGCTGATGCCCTGATGGCATATAGTTAGGCTCATAATAGCCAAAGTTATAATCTGCTTTCTTTGAATTATTCTTATCATACAGAAGCGAGTTCTGTTCCATTTTTTGATATTGCGTACCCACTTTTAATTTATGTGTACCGTATTGGGTTTCAACAAGACTAATATTACTGAGTTTAAATGCAGTATTGGTATACTTCACCCAGCTTTCATTGCCCAATAATGCAGCCGAAGCGTTCACACTAGGTAATCTTTGATCATGTTGATTCGTCTTGGAATAGGATGCAACTGCTTTCAAATTCAGATATGGGTTTGATTCTGGGTTGAGTTCATAACCGATCGAATAGCTTGTATCGCTCTGATCACGATAAACCAGACGACGTTTCCAAGCTTCTTCATAGCCATATTTTTTAATATCTGCCTCAGTTGGTACAGCGTCTTGATCACGCATAGCTGCAAATGGCTCCCACCCTTTATGACCACTTTGCATTGCATTTAGCGTAATTTTTTGGCTGTCTGTAGGATGAAAATTAAGCTTAACCAAATAGGTATTTTGCTCTTGTGCAGAATATAGAAATTTGCTGCCATCTGGGCGTTTCACATCCCCACTATCTCGATTGGTATAATAAAGCATCCCATCGGCCAGACCATTTTCAGTCTGAGCGTAAACTGCCCCAGTATAGGTATTTTGTGTATTATTTGAGAAGCGTGAATACTTTAAAAAAGCTCCGATATGATTATCATCAACAAGTAGGTTAGTTGCATCCTTGGTTTCTAAAGTCACCTTTCCACCGAAGCCACCATTTCCTACCTCAACATTATGTGGACCTTTATCTACAGTAATTTTCTTTAAAATTTCTGGTTCAATAAAAACTGAACCTTGACGATATTTATCAAAACTTTTAATCGAATCATCCAAGCTAATCGGCACATCCTCAACGCCACCCATCCCAAGGATATTGATCGTTTGACCACCTGGTCTTGGTGAGCCTGCAGAACCAACACTTGGCATATTATCCAATAATTGCGCAACATTATTGGCTTGATAACGATCAATCGCTTTTTGGTTCAAAATACTTTGCCCGAACTGAATGGTATCTTCTTTTTCAGCTTGTATAACAATCGGAGTCATCTGATAAATTTGATTCTGAGCATTCACATTCGCTAACGCAGTATTCGATATACGCTTATCTGCGGTATCTATCGGAAGCTTTGAGCTTTCTGCGTAAGTCTGAGACATAAGCCCCATTGATACAGCAATTGAAATAGCCAATACATGTGGTTGAATAAGTGTATAAGTGTTGGAAGATTTGGACATAAAATTCACTAAATTTAATCATGATCGTAAGTTGTTCTAAACACAACTGAGCTTTAAGCTAGAAAATTGAAAGCAATAATTTGTTTGAAATGTTTTATCGAATCACGATTTCTTAAAACATAGATCACTTGAGAGTTGTTCAAAATACATAACATTGATGGGACAATGCAGCACCGCTTTAATGATATTAATTATCATTTACATCAACAGATTTGTAAATGAATTATTATGATTTTTAAAGGTTTTTATTATCATTTTTTGACTAAACGTTTAAATTTTATTTGTCAGTAATTTGCCAATTGAATGTACGTTAAGTTTTGGAGGTAGATGTATTTACTTGAGAGTTAACTTTGCTGAATAAGGGTTCATAGGCTTACTCGCACAGCTAAGCAAATGCCATCCTAATTTAATTAAATCAATCCATGTCAATCCAAAACTTTTCGAGGGATAGTATTTTATGAAATGTCAGCACCTCCCTAATAATTCTCTAGCATTTATTAATAAATCCTGCTGATCAATCTTGGAAGGATGGAAGTCTTCTTTATAAAATGCCAGATAATCAGGCAATAAACGCTAGATCATTTGTGTCAGACCTAAAAGTGTTTGGAAATTTTTAAAAAGCTGCCCTGGTGAATACAAAGTATTTTTACGGTCTTGCCAGACAAGATGACTGGTCATTACTATCGTACTGCTGATAAATCCCACTGTAATTGTTCGCATACTTCTTCGACGCTGAGGTAAGTTAGCAAAAATCTGCTGATATACATCAAATGCCACGTGTTTATGTTCAATTTCTTCAACAGCATGCCAAAGCCAAAGATTTCTCATATTTTCAGATAAGCCCTTGAACATGACGTCTGGATATTCAAGCATATAACCCGCCATCATCGCTGTAAAATGTTCAAGTGCAACCGTTGCAGCCAATTGACGACGCTTACTTAACCCCCTTAAACGAATCATCTCCTGTTCATAAGCCTTTTCAAATTTTCTCAAATGATATTCACTACTTTGAACCAGTTGATTGAACTGTTCATGAGCACGGGCATGATGTGCCTCTTGGCCAATAAAACCTGAAATATCTTTTTGTAGTTGTTCATCACGAATCTGATCTCGTACATTACGCACAGTTTCTACAAAAAAACGTTCACCTTGTGGGAAGCTCATGGACAATGCCGTAAGAAAATGTGACATCAACGTGGATTCAGTATAATGCGTTGTAATATTCTCAGCTTTGAATTGCGTTTGGCGAACAGTAATTTTAATTGCATCTTTTGACATAGTCTCTTTCCTAACTCGAAGGATATAAGCTAACGATACAATATCACTTTGACGAATATTAATGAAAATATCTTATGGTGACTATTTCCTCCATTGCAAAGAATTAGAAAAATAACATAAATCTGCTCATCCTTAGCAAATATGACTTTAGATGATAACAACGACACTTGACCAAAATAAATAAACTGCAACACCGATTACCACAGTTGCAAATATCTTTTGCACTGTTTTTAGATCAATCAAATTAATGAGTCGTCGTCCGACTAACATCCCTAAGATGCAAGCAACAACAAAACTGATCGTTACTGAAGCTGGATATTGGAAACCATCGAGTATGTGGATAGAAATGCTCACACCGCCAATCAGAAAAATAATCATTAACGACGTTGCAACTATACTGCGCATATCGAGATCAGTTACTTTACGCAGCGCTGGAACAATGACAAATCCACCACCGACACCAAGCAATCCAGTCAACAAACCTGCAACCACACCAATAAGACCCAATACACTGGCTGTTTTCACATTCCAAATAAGTTTTCCAGTAGACTGATTAACCTTACATGGTGGATCTTCAAAATCATGAACTTTATTGAAGAAAATTCGATAGGCAACAACCATCATCACTAAACTAAAAGCTAGGCTTAACCATGTGGGAGAGATGATGTTAGATAAATGCACGCCATATCTAGCCGATGGAATACTAATCAAAGCAATCCATATTGCAGCTTTATAGCGTACGATTTTTTTCAATAAGCCTTGTACACTCCCCACAAACGCAGAAAGTGTAATTGCAAGCAGTCCGACAGGTGCAGCTTGTGAGACAGTCCATCCTTGACTCGCCATTAGTGCAGGAACGGCTAAAATTCCTCCTCCCGCACCTGTTAATCCAAGCAAGCATCCGATTGCTAGACCTTCCAAGACTAATAACCACATATCCATAAAGGACCTCATGAAAAATGAGATACACTTTTTCAAGTGTGACAAAACCTAACCCAGCTCTAAAATTAGAGCTAAGCCAATGATTTATAGGATCTAATGAATAAATTACAGTTTAGGTTTTACCAGCCACTCATGCCCTTTTAGCATGCCATCCCAATACATCGGGGGTAGGATTTGTTCTTTTAACAGCCATGCCATACGTGAAGGTTTTTGACCATCCAAGAACCACTTTGGAAAACTCGGAAGCAGTTTCCCACCATAACCAAATTCTGCAAGAACGATCTTGCCTCGCTCAACAGTCAAAGGACATGAACCATAACCATCGTACTGAGCAAATTGATCACTACCTTTTAAGTACTGCAAAACATTCACTGCAACAATTGGCGCTTGTTTGCGCGCTGCCGCAGCAGTTTTCGCATTCGGAGCATTCATGACATCTCCAAGTGCAAAAATGTAAGGATATTTACTGTGCTGCAAAGTATTTTGATCAACGCTCACCCAACCTGCTGCATCAACTAAATTGCTCGCGCGAATAAAATCAGGTGCTTGTTGCGGTGGAACGACATGAATCATGTCAAAATCAGTTTCTAACAGTGATGTACTTTCACCTTGATTGACCTTGAACCATGCACGTTTGTTTGCACCATCAACTTTTACCAGCTGATGGTTGAAGTGCAGATTGGCGTTATAGCGTTTCACATATTCCATCAATGCTGGCACATAAGCTTCAACACCAAATAACACCGCACCCGTATTGAAGAAATCAACTTGAATATCTTTCAATACGCCTTGTTTTTGCCAATAATCGGCAGATAGATACATTGCTTTTTGTGGTGCACCTGCACATTTGATCGGCATAGGTGGTTGAGTGAAAATCGCCTTACCACGTTTCATTTGACTGACTAACTGCCATGTATACGGTGCTAGATCATAACGATAATTCGAGGTCACACCATTTTTGCCTAACGTTTCAACTAAACCTTCAATACCGTGCCAGTTAAGCTTCAAACCTGGGCAAACCACCAATACTTCATAGTTGATCGGCTTACAGCCCTCTAACAACACCTGTTTATTGTCTGGATCAAAAGCCGCTACAGCAGCTTTTATCCACTGTACTTGCTTAGGAATCAAACTCGCCATGGTTCGAACTGTTTTTTCAGGTGCAAAAATTCCACCACCGACCATCGTCCAACCAGGTTGATAGTAATGAATTTCTGCTGGATCAATCACAGCAATATCTAGATTTGGCTCTCGTGAAAGTAAGCTTGAAGCAACTGAAATCCCAGCGGCTCCACCACCTACGATCAGCACCGAAAATTTAGGCACATTATTTAATTGTATCGGGTGTTGATTGAGGATTCTTGGAACTAAACCTTGTAAGTCATAACCCAAAGTTTTAGACACCAATAGCATTTGATCCAGACTTAATCCTGAAACCTGAGATAATCCCCAAAGCGTGATTGAACGTGTACCTGTTCGGCAAAACGCCAAGATTGGCTTTTGAGCTGCTTGATAAACTGATTTAAACTCTTCAGCCTGCTCATCAGTTACACGGCCACTCACCACAGGTAAATACTCAACTTGAATCCCGTGAGTAGATGCTACTTCTTGTATTTCAATGATATTGGGTTGATCAGCACCCTCACCATCAGGACGATTACAAATAATTGTTTTGATACCTTTATTTGCAAGTTCAGCCACATCTCGTTGAGAGATTTGATCTGCAACATAAAATTCTTGATTCACTTGTTTTAATTGCATGCCACTCTCTCCTATTAATGACCGCAGGCTTTATTCGCAGGTAAAGCAATATCAATTTTCTTTGGATAAGGAAGATTGAGGTTTTCCATCAAAATGATGAAGTCTTGCTTACTTTTGCCTACCCCAATCGAGAGTTATGTAGTCGCTCTTGTCCAACCGTAGATGATACGCGCCCCCTGTAGTCATGACCTGGATAAACAATAGTTTCATCAGCTAAAGTGAATATCTGTTGATGAATACTGTCATATAAAGTTGCCGCATCACCTTCTTGGAAATCAGTACGCCCACACCCATCTATAAGCAATGCGTCACCCGTAAATACCATGCCGTCCACTACATAACTGGTACATGCATTGGTATGTCCAGGCGTATAGCGAGCTTCAATTAAAATCTCCCCTACGCGAATTGCACTACGGTCAGATATAAAAATATCACCACATGCAACTTCGGAGTTGCGATGTAACACTGTTTTACATCCAAAGCGTTCACGTAACAGATTTGCTGCCGTTACATGATCTGCATGCACATGCGTATCAAGGCTATAAACTAGCTTCAAATTATTTTGTTCAAGCATGTCCGCATAACGCTCAATTTCCGATGCAACTGGATCAATCAGTACCGCTTCACGTGTCTGTTCAGATGCGATGAGATAGGTATATGTTGAACTTTCATTTTCAAAAAACTGATGAAATATCATGTGGATCAATCTCGATGTACTTATTTATATATTCTTAAATTGCAAACAAGATGCCAACTCTATGCACAAATTATTATATTCAAATAAAACAATATATTATTACGTATTGTTTAATAGTTTCTTAAATTTATGTTTCACCATCAATTCATTTTATGTTTCAATGAAACACTTAAAGAAACAACACCTGAAACAATATGAATCAATCCATTGATTTTATAAAACAAGTAGATTTGGAAAACTTCTTAGGGTATTTACAACAACTCATTACAGACTGCGCCCTGTTTATTGTTGATCAATCAAACTCAGCTATAATTTATGAGTTCAAATCAACACGTTTTAATCCCTCTATTGCTCAATTGACTAAACAAAAAATACTAAACAATCTATTAGAAACTGGGAAAATTCATCTGCAATCTGCCACAGCTTCAATTGAGCTTTTATGTCACCAACACAATATCCAAGTTTCAGATCAGGATTTCTCTGGAAAGTTGTACTTAGTTCAACCATTGCAACAGACTGAAACATCAAAAATAGAAAATAGTGGTCAGAGTTTGTCTGAAACATTTCATAGCCAATCTCCTGAAATGCAACGTATGTTTTCAATTATTGAACGCGTTGCAATTACTGAGTTTCCAGTATTAGTTCGTGGTGAATCTGGAAGCGGCAAAGAACTTGTGGCTCAAGCCATTCATGACCACAGTCAGCGAAAAAACAAAGTATTTATCGCGATTAACTGTGCTGCATTAAATGCAAATATCTTAGAAAGTGAATTGTTTGGACATGTCAAAGGTGCTTTTACGGGCGCGATTCGTGAGCATAAAGGTGTTTTCGAACGTGCTGCGAGTGGAACACTGTTTTTAGATGAGATTGCTGAAATTCCACTGGAGTTACAAGCTAAACTTTTGCGTGTCTTAGAAACAGGTGAGTTTACGCCTTTGGGTGGTGAAAAATCTATTAAAGCCAATGTGCGAATCATCACCGCAACGCATCGTGCATTAAGAGAAGAAGCTAAGCAAGGACGTTTTCGCCAAGACCTTTTGTATCGTCTTAGAGTCATCCCTATTTTTATTCCGCCTTTACGTGATCGCAAAGAGGATATTCCTTTGATCGCTGAATTTATTTTGAGTCAGCAGCAATCTGTATTTCACACACAACCGCATCTATCCGACGAAGCATTAAAAACCTTAATTGCTTATGATTGGCCAGGAAATGTCCGTGAGCTTAAAAATACCCTTTTATATGCATTGACCATGGCAAATGAAAAATCAGAAATTGAAGTTGTTGATCTACCAGATGAGATCATAGATATTCATTTGCATTCATCACAATTACATAATGAGGTATCAGAGAAGCCTGTTTATCCAGAAAAAATCAATAAAAATAAAGTTAGAGATGTTTTGATTAAATATCAAAATGACCTTAATCTTGCTGCAAAAGAGTTGAAAATTAGTCGAACAACTCTTTGGCGTTATCGAAAAAAATTTGACTTATAACCCTTTACTCAGACCATCAAAATTAGCTTATCGATATTTAGATAAAGATCTCTTTCAACTTGCAAAAATAGTTTTAATACTTCGACACATTAATTTAAGCTTCCAACTATGTCTTAAGGAACCGCCTGAGAAGCCTCCAATTAATGAGTGATTTTTTGCAGGTATTGCTTGAGCATGGCTTGGCTTAATTCACCAACATGACTTTCTACAAGTTGTCCTTTTGCGTTAAAAAATAAGGTACTGGGTAAGCCATACATATTCATATGTTGAGGCATTTTCCCATGAGGATCAAACAGGACATTTTTAAAATTTAATTGATAACGATGTAAATAGGACACAATCTCTTCGGGTGTTTCACCTTGGTTAAGCATGACAAACTGGACATCTGGATAATGTTGCTGTGCCTGATACAACACAGGCATTTCACGATGGCATGGCGGACACCAACTCGCCCATAAATTCACCACAGTAGGTTTACCAATAAATTGAGTCATGGATTGTGGTTGCTGTTTGAGGTTGTTAAATGCTAAATCTGGATAGTGTTGCTGTGCATTCCAATGGTTGAGTAGATTGATTCCCACAAATTGTATTGTGATAAACAATAGAAAACTGCTAACCAATACAGGCATTTTTAATAAGCGATTTTTCCATATAAACCAGCTACTACCCGCAATGATACCTGCATAAAAGTTAAATCCTCTATCCTGAATCTTAACAATATCAATTGGATGAACTAGATAGAGATCAGCATGAGTCATCACGAATACTACTCTTGCAGCAAGTAAGCCAACCCAAATTGCGGTCCATAAAGAATCCTTGTAACATTGCCAAGTTGAATTAGCCCATTGATGGCGTTGTTTAAAATACTTCCCAACACCCCATAAGCCGATAAGTCCAAATAATAAGATTAATACTGACCACGGCAGCATGAACATGCCAAGATGTAGTGCTTGGGAAGAAATCAAGGTTGATTCTCCTCATTTAATTTTTGAATATTCTGAATTAATTGTGATGCGGTATAAGTCCCTGTAAGACGAAGATCACGTTGCTCTTTCTGGTTAGGTGAAAGAAACAATATCGTCGGTGGGCCAAGAATCTGCCACTGTTTTAAAATGATGTCTTGTGAAGCTTCATACTGGGTTAAATCTAGCTTAATACGAGTCACATTTTTCAATGCATCCTGAACATCAGTTCTTGGTAAAATCTCTCTTTCAATTGGCTGGCAGGCAACACACCAGTCAGCATATACATCAACTACAATAGGATCTTTAGCATATGCGGCTAACACTTGATTTAGTTCATGTTGATTTTTAACAATGATCCACGATTGAAGTGAGTCACTTTCTGTAGTCTTAACATTTGTAGTTGCTTGATTGATATACCAAATTCCACTCACAGTACAGCCACAGATCAAAACTAAAATCACAACTTTATAAGGGATATGCACAATATGGCGTAAAATAGCTATTAAATATCCCGCCATTGCGATCAGAATTAAGGCCAGTCCTGCATAGTACAAAGTTAGAGGCAATAAAGGACGAGCAAAATAAACGGCCATTGCCAGCATGATAAAACCAAAACTAAGCTTTAACCGATCCATCCATAAACCAGGTTTAGGTAGATATTTAGCTCCAAAAACACTGGCAATAAATAAAGGTATACCCATCCCAAGCCCCAGTAAGAAGAGGTAGAATCCACCAAGCAGGCTGTATTCAAGTTGAGAGACATAGAGCAAAGCCCCTGCCAAAGGTGCACTCATACACGCGCCAACGATCAGGGCCGAAACTACTCCCATAATTCCAGCACCCAACAGTGTTCCCCCTTTTTGGCGTTGTTGTATCTGATCTAAACGCTGTAAAAGACCTTGTGGTAAGGACAGTTGATATAAACCAAATAAGTTCAACGCAAATACAATAAACATCAGGGCAAATAAACCAATGAATACAGGATTTTGGAACCAGCGTTGAATACCATAACCAATTTGTGAAACCACAATACCCATAAGGCCATAGACCAATGCCATACTCATTACGAAGGTCAATGCGATGATAGCGGCTTTATAACCTTTATTACCTTGCACCAAAATACCTGAAAGAATAGGAATCAAAGGTAATGAGCAAGGTAAAAAGGCAAGCAGAATGCCTAGTCCTAAAAATAGGATAATGTTAAAAAAGACACCCTGATTGGATAAAAGGTTTAAAAAGAATTGATCATTATTCCAGTCATCGCTTAGTGATGCTTTTTGTGGTTGGATTTCAACCTGCTCTTGTACCTGATCATTAAGAGGTTTGGATGATTTGATCTTTTGTAAAGTCGAGGAAATTTCAGGATTCGATTTTTCATGTGCAGCTTGCGCCTCTGATTCTGGTGTTACTTCTGATATATTTTCCTGAGTGACTAAAGCTGCAAAATTAGAGAAGTTTGTTTCTGAATTTTGTTGTGGAAGCAGTCCTGCTGCATCAGTTGTGATCGTAGTACGTTGTACTGGATAACATAAGCCATCTTCTGAACAGCCCTGCCAACTCACTGTATATTCGCTATTTGGCTTCAGACCTAGTTGCGTCAATACCTGATTGTAATGCACATGGGTTACACCAAAAGTTGGATCATCCTTTTCCTGTCCTTTGGGCAAGTTTAAAAATAGATTCTGCTGATTTAGCCTTACCTTAAATTGATCATGATATAAGTAATAATGAGGAGCAATATCCCATTTTAATTCAGCTGTTTTTTCAGAAATTGAGCTTGCCTGAAATTTGAATGCCTGATCTGGTGGTAAAAAATCCTGATTTGCATATAACGATGTGGTAACGATACATAATGCAATCGTTATCAATGGTTTCATCAACATACGAGCTTATCTAACTTTAAAAATCAGGGCATTATCTGGGACATAAAATTAACAGGACATTAAGAGCTGTTTTTGTTTATAAAATGGCTGTGTTAAATGAGGAAACACTATGTTTGTCGTACTTGTTGAAGATGATGCCTATATTGCCCAAAGCATTGTTGCGGCACTGGACTATTTAAATATTTCAGTTGAGCATGTCGATACAGCCAAAGCAGCGGATTATTTTATTCGTAACAGTGCAGTAGATTTATGCTTACTGGATTTGGGATTACCTGATCAGGATGGACTTGATTTATTAAATACATGGCGTAAAGATCAACTCCATACACCTGTTTTGGTACTCACAGCACGTAATCAAACCCAGCAATGTGTAGATGCCTTAAATATCGGAGCAGATGATTATTTAACCAAACCCTTTGACTTAAGTGAGCTGATTGCTAGAGTCTATGCTTTGGCAAGACGTAATCGTGGTTACTCCTCAAATGTGCTACATATGGGTGATTTAGAGCTACATCAAGATACACAACAGGTGCACTATCAAGGACAACTTCTTACCCTATCCAGGCGGGAATATAGTTTGCTAGAAGCCTTTATGCTTTATCCCAATCAAGTATTAAAAATAGAACAACTGATTGATAAAATTTATGGTTATCAGGACAGTATCGAAAGCAATGCTCTCAATGTGCATATCCATCACCTTAGACAAAAACTTCACCCTAGTATGATTCAAACAGTTCGTGGCGTAGGCTATATATTCAAAGAGCCAAAACAAAGTATATGAAAAGTTATAGTTTAAAATGGCGACTAGTTTCTATCATTTTAGTGGTCTTTGTTATCTTATGGTCACTGGTATTCTGTTGGCTTTATTTTGCACTGGAGAAACGTCTACAAAGCACAATGGATGAACGCCTTTCTGCCTCTGCACATATGGTTGCGCGTTTAATTCAGCAACTTCCTGTAGATGAGATTAGTAATACAGTGAATGCCATAGAACAAGATTCCGATACCCTAAATGTGATCGCTTGTCAGGTTTCATTATTTAGTTCTAATGTTTCAGCCAACCATCAGGTAATTACCAAAACACAAGGTTCACCTGAAAGTCTAAGTACACGAAAAGCGGGCCTAAGCACATGGTCAGAAAATGGGGTGGAATGGCGTAGTTATGTCTTACAAAAAGGACAGATACAGGTTGTGGCTGCAGAGAAATTACAACTACGTTATTCTTTACTCAAACAGATCTTACAATCAGTATTAATCCCTTTAATCATGACATTGATTTTATGTATTTTCTTAATTCTATGGATTATACGGATTGAGTTTCAACCCTTAGATCAAATTACACAACACTTAAGCCATAAGAAACAGCATTTATCCGATGCAGCCACTTATTTACTAGAATTAAAAACCCAGAATATCCCTAAAGAAATTCAGCCCTTTGTCGATGGTTTGTTGGAGCTTATACATAACCTACACCAAAGTCTTGAAAATGAAAAAAGCTTTAGTGCTTTTGCTGCTCATGAGTTACGCAGTCCACTCACAGCAATCAAAACTCATGTTCAACTTAGCCAACTTATGCTGAGTCAGAATAAGCTCACACATGACAAAATTAGCTTCAATCTCAAACGGGCAGAAGTCAGTATCCAACGTTATGAGCAGTTATTGGAACAACTACTATTACTGAGTAAAACTGAAATACAACCTCAACATAGTTCAATGGAATTCTCAGACGTCGCCCATACACTACAACAGGTCATTTCTGAACTTGAGCAGAAATACCCTGACTTGTCAGAGCATCTCAATATTGATTGGGGAAGCTTTTCCACAATCAATCTACCTCAAGCAGTTTTGGCGGTTGTTCTTAAAAACCTCATTGAAAATGCTTTTTTACATGCACAGTCTACAACCCTTACTCAAGTGTACATGGAAAATAATACTTTAGTTATTGCTGATAATGGTCAAGGCCTAGCAGATGATGAACTCGATTTACTCACACAGCGATTTTGGAGAAAATCGTCTAAAAATGATGGATATGGTCTAGGTTTGTCTTTGGTCAAATTATTAATTGAAAAATATATGTTCACAATTTTATTTACACACAATAAACCGAGTGGTTTAAAAGTGATGGTTTTAAAAAAGGAAAATCACAACAGATACACACTGTGACTTTCCTTAGCAATTAGTATGTAAATATGAGTACATGTTTAAACAGCAATGCAATCAGTAATAGGCCATTAAAGCTTGATTGTAAAAAAGCAATTGCTAATACAATAGATTTTATAAGCAGGCTTATCCATCTAAAAACTATATTTTTGAATAAGCTTATAGAAATAGGTTTGTGTAACAAAGCCGTACCAGATAGAAATCAAATACTAAAATTTATTTTCATGATAAAAACAATAAAGAAGAGTGCCCAAACACTCTTCTTTAACAAGATTGGTATCGATTAAAACCGCTTCGTATAGTTCAAAAAAAAGCGATCTTCACCAAAGTCATTACCATATTTAACCTTATAATCAACACGTAAATATTGAATTGCAAAACCCTTTAAATAAGGTTGTTGAAAGGTATAATTGACCAAGACATTGGATTCAGTTTCATGATTGTTCTCACCAGTAGCCGTTTTAAATTTGTGGCCATAAACATATTTCACCATGGCATTTAGACCTGGCAAGTAATCTTTAAAATCATAGCCATACATCACATGATACGACCTTTCATTCTTCTTAAAAAAGCCTGTGGCATTCCAGTTAATAAAATACAACTCTGGCAAAAAACCATCGGGTAAAGGATATGCCGATTTACCAACAATCTGTTGATAGCCCAAACCAAAGCTTTGATTATTCACTTTCAGCATTTCTAATACACCGATATTTTGCGCATCAATCTCAAAGTTAGGGCCATCATTCTTGGCACTGAAATACTTTAACTTGGAGTTAAGCGAAAAAGTTGGCTGTTTCCAACTATGCTCCAAGCCCAAGTAGTGCTTGTTATATAAATCTTCTAAATTACCAAAATAGTATTCTGCTTTCAGTGCTGGAGTCACTTGATAACGTAGGTCAAGATAATTCAAGCCATCGGAGTATTCTGTTCGACCGTTAGAGGTAAAAGAAAATTTTCGAAAATCCTCCTCATTCCGTGGAGATACTTTTTCCACCCGACCCAGTTCAGCATAAAGTTGTTCCGAAATCTGTGACTTTAAATTAGTTCCCCAATACGAAGTAATAAGCTGCCGACTTGCATCTGAAGTGGTGACAGGCAAGTCCAACCATAACTCCCCAAGACTCAACAAGGTTTTATCATAACCCAGTTTTAAAGTTGCCCCATATTTTGAATAATCAGCGGCTTGAGATTGTGTTCGTGAATCAAAAGGTAACATCATGTCACTGACATGCCGATCTCCACTTAAACGTACAGCATATTGAACTGAAGCATCTGCACCAATTCGAAACGGCTTGTCTGCTATCATTAAAGGTGTGTCATGTAAGTTTGAGGTATAAAATAGAGATATACCTTGAGACCAACTACCAAAGTTTTTAACGTTGGGATTATCATAATCCCGATATAGATAGGCATTCTTCAAGTTAAATTTCCATTCATCTTGAATGGCTTGGGTTGGATCTGCCGCCCACAACATTGAGCTACTGCCAGACATCCATAACAGTATGCTCAACATGAAAGTTTGCGTGTTTAAATTGTACATAGAAAGAATCATCCATAGCTGGCTGCTGTACCATCCATTGGCACAGCAATCTTTTTTTTATTCGGAAAATATTTGATTTCAGCTTTACATTGTCGCAACGACAGGCTGTTCTTTTTTAAGACGTTTGATCAGCAATAATGAAATCGCTGCACAGAAGGCAGGAATAGCAAGAATACTGAGAATGGCAAAACTAGAAAGATTCAATGACATCATCCAGCCCCCCATGATTGAGCCTACTACAGACCCAACACGTCCTACAGCATTGGCCCAACTCACGCCAGTTGCACGGCAATGTGTTGGATAAAAACTGGATGAAAAGGCATTTGCTCCAACCTGTGAACCGCTAATACCAACACCCACACCAAACATGGCAAACATCAGCAATATAGTATTGGTTTGTTCGATCCCCAGACCTAAACAAATCAGAAACACTCCCCCAAAGGCATAGGCTGCACTTAAAATTTTAGTCGCATCCATTTTATCCATAAGTAAACCTAAGACGATGGCACCGATCGTTCCTCCAATCTGAAAGATCGACGTTAGCCATGAGGCGTTGGATAAGTTGAAACCTGCGTTGGTGAGTAAGGTCGGCATCCAGCTAGAGATCATATAAATGATCAGCAGACTCATAAAAAATGTAAACCAAATCAAGAAAGTACCTAAAGCTAAACCTTTGCTAAATAAGTCTTTAAGGCTTGATTTTGCCACTTCATTTTTAGGTGGCACTAAGCTTGGAATCTGTGTGATATTTGGCGCCATACGACGAATAATGCTTTCAATTTTTTCGGCACTTTTTTGTTTCAAAACCAGAAAACGCAGAGATTCAGGCAATAGATAGTATAAAAAAGGCACTGTACATAAAGGTGCAATTCCCCCTATCAATAAAATGCCATGCCAACCAATATAAGGGAGCAGCTGTGCCGACAAAATCCCCCCCAGCGCAGAGCCAATGGTAAAACCACAAAACATCATAGTGACTAAATTGGAACGGCGGGAAGCTGGTGCATATTCTGAAGTTAAGGTAATGGCATTAGGTAAAGCCCCACCTAAACCGAGCCCAGTGAGGAATCGCCAAATAATTAGCGTTTGCAAATCTGGTGAGAAAGCGGCAAATAGGCTAGCACAGCCGAACATAACCACAGAGCCAATCAAAATCGGTTTACGACCGAGCTTATCTGACAAAGGGCCAAAAATCAGTGCACCTGCCATCAAGCCAAATAAACCTGCACCAAATAACGGTGCCAGATCTGTGGCTTGTAATCCCCACTCGGCTTTCAATGCGGGAGCAATAAAACCCACTGCTGCGGTATCAAAACCATCAATTGCAACAATTAAAAAACACAACCAAATGATTAATTTTTGCAAAGCTGAAAGTGGTATTTCATCGATGAAACTTTGTACGTCTATGGTTTTTTGAGACATAACAACTCCTGTTACCAATATATTGGCCAGTGCAATCCTTACTGAAGGTGCTCAACTGTATTTATTGTTTAGTATGAGCAACCATTTAAACCACTGAGATCAAATGAGTTATTTCACATTAACGGTAATACCTGTTAAACCCGCAATCTCAGCACGCATCACATCTCCCTGAACTACAGCACCAACCCCTTCAGGCGTGCCTGTAAAAATCAAGTCACCTGCTTTAAGTTCGAATAGAGTAGAAAGATTGGCAATAGTCTCGGCAACCGACCAAATCAAGTGGGAAATATCACTGTGTTGTACAGTTTCACCATTCACAGTCAAATGAATCTCGGCCTGATTAATTTCACCCCTGACGTCCATCGGATGAATGGGGCCAATCGGAGCAGAGAAATCAAATGCTTTACCAATTTCCCATGGACGACCCTTTTCACGCATACTCATTTGTAAGTCACGGCGAGTCATATCCAAACCAACGGCATAGCCAAAAATGTAGTTCGTGGCATCTTCGACCGAGACATTTTTAGCATCGCGCCCTATTGCCACTACCAATTCAATTTCATAGTGATAGTTTGAGGTTTGACTTGGATAAGGTATTGCTACCGCATCTTGATTGACAGGTACAATTGACTCTAAATCGTTGGGCTTACAAAAGAAAAAAGGTGGCTCACGATCTGGATCAAAGCCCATTTCACGTGCGTGGGCAGCATAGTTACGTCCGACACAATACACACGGCGTACTGGAAATTGCTGATCTGAGCCGTGAATAAACAGACCCGCTGGTGTCATTGGCTGGAAAATAAAAGTCATGGCATATTCCTTGTTGATATAAGTTAAATAAAAGCCTTAAAACGCATCTGCCTGCTGTTCAGGTGCAGCTTTTTGGAACGCGTCGAGAGTCATACAATGCTGATAAATTTCATTAATTTTAGGATAAGCGGAAAGATCGACTTGAAACCGTTGTGCTGATACCACTTGTGGAATCAGATAAGCATCCGCTATGCTGACTTGCTTGCCATAGCAGAACTTTTCCCGAGTAGAATCTTCAGCCAATATTTGCTCTAAGGCTGAAAAGCCATCCTGAATCCACTTAGTACACCAAGCTTTGATCTGGTTCTGATCCAGCCCAAGCTGGCGTAAATATTCGAGTACACGCTTATTGTTTAGAGGATGAATGTCACAGCCAATCAAGGCCGCAATGGCACGTACCTTCTCTTTACCTAGCACATCTGCTGGCAACAGAGCCGGTTCAGGGTATTGCTGTTCTAACCATTCAATAATGGCGGGACTTTGTAATAATCGCCCCACCTCAGTTTCCAAGACTGGAACAAAACCCTGAGGGTTTAGAGTTTTAAAAGTAGTCTTTTGATGCTCATTTTTAGCCAATGAAACATAACTTGACTCATAATCCAGACCTTTAAGATTCAGAACAATGCGAGTACGGTGCGATGTGCTGCTACGAAAAAAGCCATACAGTTTCATAGGCTTACTCCTGCAACATGACGTTCACGTACCGAATAAAGCCCTAATTTACGTTGCAACGGCGCCTCATCAGCAATAAATACATAGCATGGCTGTCCATATGTATTGATTAAATCAATAGTAGCAAAACACGGTGCACATGCAGTATCGGCCTTAGTCAGATGGAAGTCTTGTTGATCAATCTCGATAGTCAAGCCACCTTCAATCACATGGAAGACTTGTGCAGTAGAACGTAAAGGCAAAGACAGCACTTCATTTGGTCGGAGTAGCAAAGCTGAGTAACCCAGAATGTTCTGGCAATCTTTACCTGTTTCAGGATTTACATATGCCACATGTAGCGGCTCCTGATAACCATCTTTTTCAGCTAAGGCATCCAATACTTTTTTGGTATCTTCCCAGGCATAACGCATCATCGGATAAGAGGCATCTTCACGACTAAAATGTGGTGTTGGCACAACACCCGCCGCATACTGAGGGGTAGAACCTTGATTAATTCGATCGATCTCCTGACGACGACCTTCTTCTACAAAAGAGGCTTCCATGTAGTAAACCAGTGGTAAATCAAGGATATCCATCCATATCACTGGTTGATCACCATCATGTCCATGTTCATGCCATAACCCTGATGGGGTCAGGATTAAGTCCCCATGTTCCATCATGCACTTTTGCCCTTCAACCGTAGTATAAGCACCTTCACCTTCGACAATAAGACGTACCGCATTCGGAGCATGTCGATGTGCGGGCGCCCATTCTTGGGGAAGCAGTAATTGCATACCAAGATACATCGCAGGACTGGCTTTCATATTCTCCAAGCCATGGCCAGGATTTGCGAGTGCCAACACTCGACGCTCGGCCTTTTCAATCGGCGTTAATTCTCCTGCTTCAAGCAACAGTGGTTTAATCTGTTGAAAATACCAAGCCGTTGCAACCGTTTGCGGTCGTGGTTTATGAGGTGGAATAAAACTTCTTAGGTTGGGCCACAATGGCACCAAGTTTGATGCATTTAGTTCTTCACGATAACGTTCTGGTAGCTCTTCGAGCTTGCCTAACTGTTCCATATGTCATTCCTTTTTCTGCCCACGAAGCACAATACTAATGGCGATAATTTCATCAATTTTCGGTATTGGCTCAATGTAGCAATAAGGATGTGTTGAATCTATGCAAAAAAAACAATAGGCTGTATTGATAAAATCAATACGGTAGTTCATTGACATGTTTGATCTAGATACAAGGCTACTAAAAATTTTTTTTGAAATTTATCAGCATAAAAGTATTTCTAAAGCAGCAGAACAACTTGGCATTGGTCAACCCACTTTGAGTATCGCGCTAAATAAACTCAGGGCTCATTTTCGTGATCCGATGTTTGTACGTATTGAAAATAAAATGCAGCCAACTGAGCTTGCCCAACAAATCTACCCTATGGTGGTGGAAATCTTAAACCGATTGAAGTTAGTTCAAAATTACAATATTGACTTTGATCCCCAAACTTCGGCTTATAGATTCCGTATAAGTATGACTGACATCAGTCATTTAGTGTTTTTACCGCGTCTGATGAATTATATGCATCAGCACGCACCCTCAATTCGACTGGAAATTTTACCGATTGATAGTCAAACTGCACCGATGATGTCGAATGGAGATATTGATCTCGCGATTGGGTTCCTACCTCAATTAGAAGCTGGTTTTTACCAACAAACTCTTTTTCAGCAGCATTACACCTGCATCTCCAGCCAACAACATCCAAGACTAGGAACCAGCCTATCTGCGTTGGAGTTTGCTCAAGAATTACATGTCGATGTTTTGGCAACTGGGGGACATTATGTCGTAGAACATGAACTGCAAAAACATGGCGTCAACCGAAATATTCTAGTGCGTTTACCCAGCTATTTGGGAGTCGGTCTGATTGTCCGAGACACTCATGCAATTGCCACTATTCCCAATTATCTGGCACAAGTGTTAATGTCACAAGGTGGGTTAAAAAGCTTCGACCCTCCTTATAAATTCCCTCAATTCAGCGTCAAGCTGCACTGGCATTCACGCGTCCATCAGACACCAAGTAATCAGTGGTTAAGACGGATTTGCTTTAAACTCTTCTCAGCCTAACTCTGATTCTGGTCAAAACGAACAGAAAATCGTCTTCAGACGTGTTATGCAAACACAAGATCAGCTAAGAGATGGGCGAAATTACTGCTTGCTGAACGTGATTAACAATATGATAGAAATTCAGAACATCGATTTTCAGTCCAATGAGGTTCTAAATTATTCGATTCAATCCAAAATTTGATGAAGGATAGGTTGAGGGGTAAAATCACAGATAAAAAATAAGCCCTTGTAAAAACAAGGGCTTATTTAGATATTTGGCGGAAGCGGTGACAGTCACATTAAAAATTCAATTAATTGATTAATATAAATAAAAATATTTTAATTTAGTTTTTTACTGCTATTTTTACTACAAAAAAATTTATCTTAATATTTTTATTATGATCTCCTCTTCTTCAAAGTTGAGAAGTAAGCTTCCAAGTTTGCTATATCACTTTCTAATTCATTTGCATCAGGAAAAGCTCCTGAAATCCCTTCTGACATATCATGACCATTCATATAAGTGCTACATTTACTCATTGCAGAATTTATAGTTGCGATGTCAGAATCAGTAATATCTTTTAAATATCTTACATTTTGTGTTTTCACTTCTCTATTGAAACGCTCAACTACTCCACGAATTAACCATTCCTCAATAAGCCTTTCCCACGTTTCACGCATCAGCCCATATATAATTCCAGCATCTTGTTGGTATTGTTCATCTGACTCCTTAGCTATTTTTCTCGCTCTAACTAGTTTTTCTTTAAGTTTTCCGATTCTTTTATCAGTTTTCAATGCATCCCAAGGCGGTGTACCAATACAAATCCCTGTTTCAGTTTTATTTCTAGTAATAGCTTGAATTACTATTTCCTCAGCTGTTTCTTGAAGCATTTTTAAAAATGGTAAATCATGAGTAAATACAATTACCTGTCTAAATTTTGATTCTTCTGTAATTCTTGTCGCAAATTTTAATCTCCAGATATGATCTAAAGAATTTACTGGGTCATCAAAAATAATTGCAGATTTTCTATCATCTGTTGTTAGCTCAGCAAAAAAACTTGCTAATGCAATACACTTTTGCTCACCTTCACTAGCTATTTCAAGTACGTTCAAATTATTTTCAGCAATTTGGACACTAAAATTTTGATTACCTTTAACCCCTTTTGTTAAAGCATTAATTTTAAAATGTTCAAACCCTAATTTTTTTAACTCGTCATTAAAAAACTCTTGTATCCTTCCAAGAGGGCTAGTATTACATATCTCATTATTTAATGATGTAATCGTTGATGTTGAAGTGGAGCGTTTAATACGAGTATAACAATCTATCTTTTTTGCTTTTTTTATTTCAGCTTTAATTTGATCTTTGAGAGTCAAAATTTTCTCCCTATCCTCAATCTCTTTGATTCTTAGGTTTTTATTTTGAATTAATATCAACTTTCCCTCATCATCTAAGACTAATTTTTCAGCCTCTTCAAGTTTTTTAATGTGCATATTTAATCTTGTTAACGCTTCCACCTCTATTTCTGATAATCCGAAGACAGGTTGATCTTGTAATAGATTATCACCCCTCTCTTTTAAAGCATCAATTAAATTATAAAATAGTAGACCTAAAGAGTTATCTTTTTCATTAATTTCTGCAAGAATAGCTTTATAAGGCTCAATTGAGAAGTTAAGCACTCTAATTTTCCCAAGTTCAATTTCCCAATTTTTACTTGCTATAGAAGAATCCTTCTGTAATTCACTTTGAAGATAGCTGTCAAATAACTCTAATCGTGAAACAGCGTTTATATCTAATTCTTGAAGACAAGTAGGACAAGCATCTCCTATTTGCAATGTGTCATTTTTATAACTATCGCTATTTTCTATAAAACTTTTAACTGCATTCATCATGACCAACCATTGATCAGAGCCTAGATTAGATATTTTTAAATTAGAAAATGTAGAAATACTAAATTCGGTTGCTGCAAGATTAGCTCTGTTTTTGACATCATAAATTGATTTTAGTCTAGTTATTGATTCCAAATTTAGTATTTGAACTAAATTAGTTAAAAAAATCTGTAGAGGTAATAATCTCAATCTTCTTTTTTGATAGTTTAATCTCAAAGTCTGTGGAGAATTATTATTTAATTCAATAACTTCTTTTCTTAACTCACTTAATTCATTGAGCTCATTCTGAGTTGCACAAAGTAAATCTACCTCTTCTTCAGTTAACAAGTGGCTTATAACTAACTTACTCGGAGTCGTACCGACATTCATTGAAGGTAAAATAGGTAAAGGTGAATATATAACTTCTTCAGCTTTCGCTTTATCTAAGATAAAAGCGCTAGCTATTAACAATTCATCAAGTAGCTTCAATGCTGTTGGTTTGAAATCCAAAATTCCTGTCTTTGTTAAATAGTGTATTGATGAATCAGAGTCAAAAACTCTAATTGCTTTAAGACGAGGGTGCGGTTCTATTTGCGTATTCCATTGAACTAACTCTAGCTTCTGATTAGACTGAACTTGAATTTCTGCTGAAGGAAATCCAGCCGTCCCTTTAAAAACATTGTGTTTTAGTTCTGGTATTTCTCCTCTTGTTAAGCACGCATTTTTAAGAATTTTGGCATAACTTGACTTGCCTACACCATTATTGCCATAAATTACAGTTAATCCCGTAGCCGAAAACTCAATTTTCTGCTGTGATGCTAATGCTGAGATATTCTCAATATTTCCTATAGAGATTAATTTATTTTCTTCTATTTCTGTATGATACCCTGTAGCTTTTGCGGGTTTTACTAATACTGAATAATCTGGACATTTATCTTCAAGACCATATTCCATTTTCGCCACTAAATAAGCAACTTCTAGTTCAGTCGTAGACAACTTACCAAGTTCAATCGCTTTATTTAATGTATATCGCCACCAATCAGGTTTTGCTTTATTATTTACAAATTCACATATTTTTGTTGCGACTGGCATTATTTTTCCTTAGTTATTAGTTTTTTAAATTAAGTTCAATATAATATTTAGTATGAAAGTTAACAAGATACTATCAGGATAATTAATGAACAGATTTTTTTATACAAGCTGATTTGTTATAGATAGTTTTATTTGCTACCTTTAAATACATAACTAATCAAAATTTAATCAAATGTCCCTACCTCAATTTTCCCTCAGCAACTATCTATCTACTATACAGGAAGTCATTCGCCTGTCCTTTGATGAGCCTGTATGGGTAAAGGCTGAGATACGCAACCTGAGTATCAAGGGTGGACACTACTATCTTGAGCTGGCTGAAAAGGAAGAGGATACAGACAAGGTTATTGCAAGCTGTAAGGCAACAATCTGGAAATTCACCGCCGTAAAAATAGTGACGAAGTTTGAGCGTGAAAGTGGCATTGACCTGTCAAAGGGCTTAAATGTTCTGATTAAAGTCAAAGCTCGTTTTGATCCTCAGTATGGGTTTTCAGTCAACATTGAAGAGATCGACTCCAGCTTTACATTGGGTGATATTGCCAAACGCTATCAACAGATTCTTGCTCAATTAACTAGTGAAGGCTTAGTAAATCTCAATAAGTCACTCCCTGCTCCTTTTGATATTGAAAATGTATTTGTGATTGCACCAGAGAATGCTGCTGGCTTGGGTGATTTTAAGAAAGATGCTGACGCTCTGAAGAAAGCTGGGGTTTGTCACTTTGTCTATCATACAGCGACATTCCAAGGTAATACTGCGGCAAACAGCATTATGGAATCTTTAGGCTCAGGTCTACGTCAATGGGCAAAGAACTACTCAATACCTCCTGATCTTATCGTCATCATTCGTGGTGGTGGCGCAGTCAATGATTTAGCTTATTTAAATGACTATGAACTTGCTGCCCTACTCTGTAAACGAAAAGTCCCAATTTGGGTGGGTGTCGGGCATGAAAAAGATCAAACCATTTTAGATGAAATCGCTCATCGTTCTTTTGATACTCCAAGTAAAGTAATCGCAGGTATTCGTAATCTAATCTCAGAACGCGCTCAGGATGTATTGGATTCTCTGCAAACGATTAAATTACGCTCTCAACATCAGATTATCGCCTATCAAAGTCAAAATGATCAGTTGATGAGTACCATCAAAACCTATGCCCAGAATCAGCTCAATGTTGCAAATAAGAATCTTGATTTAGTTAAATCAACCACGCAATATTTTGCTCAGCAGCAGATTAAACTAGCATCCACACAGATTGAGTCTTTAATGCGTGAGACCTTATTGCAGAATCCTAAAAATGTTCTTGCTAAAGGCTATGCTATTGTTCGTTATGAAGGCAAAGCAATCCATTCTATCCATCAAGCCAATTCATCCATTTCGATTGAGATGCAGGATGGGCATATACATGCCAACGTCAGTGAGGTAATCAGTAATGAGTAAGAAAGAATTAAGCTTTAAAGATGGCTATGAATTACTAAAGAAGAATGCTGCCCTGTTAGAAGCACAAGAAGAACCTGACATCGATAATTTAATGAAAATCGTTGAGGAATCCATGTCAGCGTACAAAGCCTGCAAATCACGCGTGGATGCCGTGCAACAGGCTTTGAATGAGACTTTCAAAGAATAAATATCTTTTCTTGAAGGTATTTACGAAATCATTAGATATTCACTGTTCACAATAAAATTAGTGAATACTATTTACAATGTCCCAACGGGCTTACTCTATAAGTCTCCTAAACAAACTATTTGTGAAAATTACTGATCTATCTTTTATCTAATTATTACAACCACTCCTTATGTCTAATACAAACTTCTAATACATTCAAACTCATCTTTTTTCTTCTATACATGCACAGTAATTGGTCTAGCTTTTTCAATAGAGTGGAGAAACTATTAAATACGAATTTTGACCATTTGGGAAACAAGAATGTCCCTCAAGAATAAGTAACATATCTTCAAGTGAATAAAAATAAAAGAGAACCAATAAGAGCAAATCATGTAATGGAAAGAATTTTACATATACCAACTCAAAACTGGGAAGCCCCCCCCATTTTCGATAAAGGAATTGAACAAATCGTTATCGAAGATTCATTAGATATCGAAAAAAAGACAGGTATAAGAACCCGCTTTGTACGTTTCAACTCAGGTGCAGCCACTAAAACAGTATTTGTACATGATTATCACGAAGAAGTTTATCTAGTCTCAGGCGATCAAATCCTCTTAGACAAAAATACTTTGGAGATGAAAAAGAACTATACAGCTGGTGAATATTTTTTAAGACCAGCTGGAACAGAGCATGGGCCTTTCAGTAGCGAAACTGGCTGTATTTTGCTGGAAATTCTGAACCGTACCGGGTTTGTCGGAGACTTTTTTATTTAAGTTAGGCCACCTGACCTAACGGGTTAATCTTATCATAGTACATTGCTTCAAACTCAAAAGGCGATACATAACCCAGTGCACTGTGTACACGCTTTTTATTGAACCAATATACCCAGTTTAGTGTCGCAAGTTGTACATCTGCTAAACCTTGCCAATCTGCTTTTAAATATTCAATCACCTCTGTTTTGTATAAGCCATTCACCGTTTCAGCCAGAGCATTATCGTATGAATCACCAGTTGTACCGACTGATGCTCGTAAATTTGCAGCTTCTAAACGATTGGTATAGCGAATAGAAAGATATTGAACACCTCTATCGGAATGATGAATCACATTCTTTGGCATGCCTCGATCGTGCAATGCTTGCTCAAGTGCATCGAGCACCATATCTGTATTCATCCGTGTAGATACTTTCCATCCAACAATTGCTCGTGAGAACACATCAATAACAAATGCGGTATATACCCAGCCTGAATGAGTTTGAATATACGTAAAGTCACTGACCCATAATTGGTCAGGTCGATCAGCACTAAAATTCCGTTTCACTAAATCATCTGCTCGTTTTTGATCATCTCGGCTGCGGGTAGTTTGTTTGTTCTTACCACGCCAAACACCTTGTATATCTAGCTTCTGCATCAATCGAGCAACTGTACAACGTGCAATAACATAGCCTTCACGTTTCAATTTTTGCCAGACTTTACGTACACCATATCGACCTGAACTTTCTTTCCAAATACGTTTGATTTGTTCTGCATGATGTAAATCATGCTGAGCACGTTTCGCTCGATGTTCTGGGTTATCAACGAGATCTAAAGCCCGATAATAGGTCGAAGCTGCAATCGGTAAAATTCTACAAATCGCTTCAACACCATATCGATCTTTATTGTTATGGATAAAATCCACCATTATTTGTGTGGGCGGTCGAGCTCCGCCTGGGCGAAAAAAGCGGCTGCTTTACGTAGAATTTCATTGGCACGTTTTAATTCTTTAATTTCACGTTCCATTTGCTTCATTTTTTCTTGGTCAGATATCTGTTGTACTTTGGCAGGATTTAGTTGATCCATATGCTTTAAATACCAAACACGCAATGTTTCAGGAGTACAACCAATCTTAGGTGCAATAGCTGTGATTGCTGCCCAAGTAGAAGGATAATCTTTTTCAGATTCAATTAGTAATTGAACCGCTCTTTCTCTAATTTCGGGGGTATAGTTTGGTTTTTTCATCGGAATAGTCTCTCAGAATATTGACCCTCCGACAAACCCGGTACGGTTCACTAATCGACATACTTAGACTGTTAACAAGTTAACGCCAACTATTTGGTACTTTAAACCTCCCACTACCACTAGGTAAATCTGAACTCAATACATATTTAACATTAAAAACTAATCCGGGTAAGACTGTATTCGGCTTCTCATTAAAGCAGACATAAGTATTTCGACTTGAAGGTTTTACTAAGCGATATCGAGTTCCCACACTTGAAGTATAGTAAACACCACCTTTGTCCGTCATAAGACCAATATTCGTTTTTGATGTATTTTGATCATAAGTCTGACTATTATTGTTTATTGCCGAATAATAGCTGCACCCTAAAGATTTTGATACTTCGGCAGCTTTTCTAATTGCATATTGTGTTGCTACAGACTTTTGAGTATACCCATTTACAGAAGCTTTCACTTCAAAAACATTATCATCAATAATCGTACTTTCAACTCCCCCTGAAGCTCCCATATTTTGATATGGAGTAGTACATCCTTGAACTCCTAAAGCGAGCAGACTAAAAAATAAAAAATTTTTCACGCAATCACCTGCTTAACATTAATGTAAAAAAGATTCCCTAAATAAAAAAAATCCCGCACCCTTGGGGAAGAGCGTGGGATTACGACATTGCTATTCCATTGGAGAATGTATCGTTAAGTGTGCTTTTTATCACAAAACCAAATAAATAATAAACAACACATCACAAAATAAATACAATTCTGTATTTCCATTTAATTCAAAGCCTGAACCGACTGCTGCAAGCCTTTCTGAATATCCTTTACATTTGTGAGCTCATGAGTCTGATGTTGCTGATCTGGTTTAGATTCATCCGTATAAAACTCCTCAACAATATCCATCCCTTCTTCACCGCCCACTTCAAAGCTCGCATTGCCATAGCCCTGCCGTGCCACATGATCCAATGCCTCCTGATAAAATCCTGCTGCCTTACTTTGTTCATCCATCTGTTTGGCTGAAGTAATTGCATCTTTCAGGTTAGTTCCATCCCGTAAAGTTAAATCCACGTAGTAGATCGGAGTACGATAGCTTTGCGTGGTGCTTTTACCTCTCAGTGTGAGTTGCAAAGGTAGACATGACAGCAAGTCGCCCGATGCTGCATGGTAATAACGGAGTCGTGCTGCTAAGGTTCGAATGCTATTAAAACCTGTGGTCCTAAAGATGAAGGTGCCAAACTCATCTGATTCATCTAAATTGACGTAAAGTCTGCCATAGGGTTTACATAGTCCACCTTGTGCCAGTGGACATAGATCAGGAGATGGGCATGGATGTTGTTCAATGCCATTTTGTCCCAATCGCTGACAAGTTTCCCCATTACCCGTACAGATCACTCGCCCGGTTTGTCGGTCAAATAAAGTGTACTCTGCACGTAGGTTTAGTTCGGGATCATTGAAGAGCATCCGCACTGGAATGCTTCTGAGTTTTTGATTCGGTGCCTTAGCCCTTAGTTGTTCATCGAGTGGATGTTTGACCCAGCCATCCTTATTTTGGATTTGGCTAGTAATGGTAAATTGGTCATCCTTTTCAGGGAGTCGTTTGCCATTCTTTTCGACGATCTTGCCGATACTGATACGTCCTAAAACGGGTGGTGCAATTGCTAAACCTTTAATCATGGTGATGTCCTCAATATAGATGTATAAATAAAATTTGATGCATAAAAAAATCCCACACCTATTTGGGTATGGGATCGATAGATTTCTTTGTTGATTGAGTTGATATGGATGGATGTTCAGGATGTCTGCTTTACCCACCATTCAGATAAATCTGAAATCTTCGTGCCCCCACTTTAATTTGTGGGAACTGCTGTAGATATTCAGGGTGTTGTTTGAGTAAGGCTTTACTATTTAATGTGGTGGAGTCTTGTGACTTCTTCCACGTCACCGATCCATCAATAAACACTGCACGTTCTGCATCTTTCATCATCATTTGCAGTTGATGTTTTAGTTCATCAAAGTATTGCTGGTGTTGCTCTACTTTGTGTCGCTCTTGCAGTAATTGTCTAAATAAGTAGTTGGCTTGTTCATTTTGGGTCAGGTCTTCAACCGACAGTGGAATATGTTCAGGGTAGAGTTGTTTTAAAGCTTTGGCAGCGGATTCTGAAGCATCGACACTCGGTGGAATACCCGTTTCAACACATTGCCAGAAGTGACGTTCGGCATTGATGATGTGTTGAATCACGGTTTCATTTCGACTGACTTTATAGATTCGGGTTTCATGTCCACAGATCAAGGCACAGATATGTGCGGCTTGTTTGCCTGTCACTGCCAGTTGATGCTGGACTTGGCACAGTACATACAGTGGGACACCCTCCCGCCATAGCTTAGAGCCATATTCTCCAACGCTTTTACACTCCAAGATTTGCACTTCGTCATTGCCGACCACGGCATAATCGAGATTTGCCAACATAAACTGTTTGTCTTCGTCTGGATGCTGCAAGATGGCATTGACCCGACGGACTTTATGGTTGGTATGCATGCTGTAGTATTCAGCAATCAACGGTTCAAGTTGTTTGCCCCAGTATAAAGGTGCGTAACCTGTACTTTCATCTTCGATGCTTTGTTGCATACGTCCTGTTTTAATCATCCACAACTCTAGCATCGACATATAGGGATTCAGTCCACAGGCGGTCGCTGCATCACTACTACCAATGCCCTGTTTTCTGAGTTCTTGCCATTGTTGATAGCTCATCTGCTTGGTATTGGCAAAGCGTTTGGCTGAAGCGAGACCTTTGGTCTTTTTTGGGGTACGTTTACTCCGAGTTCCCACCTCTACGGTTTGGGTTGTGGTTGGTGAGTTGAGATTGGGGGAATACGCTTGTAAAGGCGGATTGTTTAAACTGTACTGTATTTGGCTATTACTGTTCATTGCATGGTTATCCTATTTTTATTGAAGTGTTGAGGTGTAAAAATTGAATTTCAGGCATAAAAAAAGCCACATCTGAGGAATGTGGCGAAGGGTGTTCAGTTAGATCAGTGATCTTGATGCTACTTAGGCTAATTGACTAAGCTTAAATGAAGCTGAAATTCAATCTTTAGGGTTAAGTGTTACACCACCATTCTGAGTGCCTGTTCTAGTCCTCGTTGTTTAATCGAAGCCCCTGCCCCGAACCATGCGGAATCCAGTCGATGGTCGGTACTCATAGCACGACGCTCGTGATCCACAAATTCTGTAATTGAGCACAGTAATCCATAAGCCGTATCTTTGGCTGAGCTGAGTTCTGCCCCTCGTCCATGTCCGTTAAACATGGTCATCACTTTAGACATGGCACGTCCATTCGGTTCGGTTTTATTGTCTGATCGGAATGAATTAGGCATAGCAGCATTACGGTAATACTGAATCAAGCGATCATCCTGTTCAGCACTGCTGAGATTCGTGTTGTTAAATACCGCATCGAAATAAGCTGCGGCTTCTTGTTGCGTGACTTTGCGCTGACTCAGTTGTTTCATTTCATACATGTGTTCATCCCATGCCCGAACAGAAATGCCCAGTTGTTGTTTGACTTTCTCGGCATCGAACTTGGTACTGTGTGGAACTTTGACCACACCTGCACTGCCTTGTTGTCCTTTTAGGGCAATCGCTAAGGTGTTATTACATACCACACGGATTGATGTGAATTGTGCTGTTGTTGCCAATGTTCCATCACAAGCGGTTGCCAATAAAATATAGCCATTACTGACATCCCTACCTTTTAAAGCAGCGCTTTGTCCTGTTCTAGCCAAGGCCCAGAACTTCTTGCCCCCTTTCAACACCCCAGCAGTTTCTAGCTCAAAACCCGATTGTTCGCTTAAGTCTCGGTAGAATTCTAAAATCTGTTTGGGTTGCACTTCCTGAAAGCGTTGACTCACCACCGATAACGGTGCATGGGTATCAGATCGATAAAGTACCCGTTGTTCCTCAAACGGTAGAATGATGTTTTGTCCTCGTGGGTTTTGTGCCATATAGCGCACATCCGAGGATTCAATCTGCCAGTCCATACCTGCCTGTTGTGCCCAAACTTCAATCGGTTGGCTTGGAGTCAGTTGATTGCCTAAACCATGCCAAGGGGTTTGACCAACATAAGCCATTTGTTCTAGTTGATGTGCCATAATGTTTTCCTTTTAAGTAGATTAACCTATTCAGGCTGTTGAATTTCAAAGTGTTCCAGGCATTGCTCGCACTGGTAATGCAAGGTGACCAGATTGTCCTGTTGCTGGATATAGAGCAGAAACATTCCACCTGCTGCCAATCCAATAAAGCCGCCCACCAGTGGATTGATTCCTAAGCGTTTTGAGATTTGCATGCCCACCGCTGCCAGTGACATCGGTGAACAGGAGGAAAATGAAATTTTGCTTCGGGACTGGGTGTGTTGGCTGCGCCGTAGTAATTGCACATGCGGTGAATGGCAATAGGGGCATTGCTGCATGGCGTGCTCCTTGTTGGGGTATTCAGAAATTGGGAAACAGGCATAAAAAAACCACGAGCATGAGCTCGTGGTTTTTTAAGGTTTTTGTAGTTTGAATTTGGGCTTGGTTAACGATTGACTTTGGTTGTGGTGCTGACTTGGGTTTTCTTGTTACATGGGCGGATGCTTTGGATATAGCTTCCATCACCTGTATCTTTAAAGAAACCATACTTGGACTGGATTTCCAAACATTGCCCTTTCTTATACGGTTTAATCTGTTTGGCAACATGATCTGGAAAGGCAAAATAGTTAAAAATCACTTCACCCTGCGTTGTGCTAAAAATGACTGCCTCTTCACCAAATCCAATATCCTTTTTTAAGGTGATCTGTTCGGTCTTTGCCATTGCAACATTTGAGACAGCTGAGATTACGCATGCTGTTAGGATAAGGCTTAATTTATTCATATCAATATTCCTGTATTTTTAAATAGGTGAACCTTCAAAAGGGTTACGCCATGTCTATATCTGTATGCCTGAGACTAGGAACATGGGTAGAATTCAATGGCTGTGGCTTGTCCTGTTTGACGGTTAAAGCCTGCTTCTGCTTTACGGCAGGTGCCATTCTCTAAATAGAAGTTGTTTTCATAGATGATGTCGGGAGTTTGTTCATTGATAATAAAAGCCTGTCCTTCATCTGTACCCACGACACCAATACGGGTATTAAACTGGGCTGCAAACTGTTCCATCATTTTTAGATTCAACCAATGGAGTTGTTCCTGTAAGGCATTGGGCAAATCACCGTAGGCGATCAATCCTGAAGTGACTTTCTTTTTGCTCTGTGTGGTCGCTTTGGCTTGTGCGACTGCCTCTAATGCACCCGCAACATCATCAGGACTGACCTCTAAATGCGCTGTTTGGTTGGCACGATCTTCAGTTAAGCCTTCAATACCTGAGAGCCCGTGCTCAATTGGTTCAGATGCGGCTTGAGCGATGTCCGTTGTTTGGTTTTGGACTTTGGATTGTTCTAATGCCAGTTGGGCTAACTGTAGGTCTGTTTGTCGTTGTTGGTGCTGATTCAATAGATAAGCCCCTACAACAACGATGACAATACCAATGATCAGTGCCACAAGGCTGGCGGGTTTGAGCTTTTGCATATGTTTTCCCCCTATTTAATATGGCCATAGGCCTTGTTCTTTGATTGCTTTGATGTATGGGTCAATCGTGACCTCACCTGTTCGGCAGTTGGTGGTTTCACCTGTTTGTTGGTTAAAGCTTTCGGAGACATTCGGGTTATCACATAAGCGTTTGTATTTACTTACTGGGGCTGGTGCTGCCTGTGATGCTTTGGCAGGTGCACGGTAGCCGACTCGTCGAACAATTAAACTGTTACTTGTGCCGAATACTCTTAACACGCCGCCCCCTTCCCACGTTGCGGTATAAGCAAGCTGTTGTTCACAACCATTGGACATTGAGGCTTGAATCTGATGTACACCATAATGGCGTGTTGCAGAGCGGTAGGTACAAATACTTGAATAACCACTGCCTTTCTGTACATTGACTAAGTGCGCCATGGTTTCAGCTGAACCCAATCCATAAGAAGGCGCTGCATGGCTCCATGAACTGTATCCCAGCGCTAAAGCGCTGAAGTAAATCAATCTTTTTTTCATATATCTGACCTGTTTAATTTTTTTCTGTTATTGCATCTCAAAGGCATGCCACTTAAAGTTGTTAAGAGAACAGCCACTCTAGAAAGGCAAAGGGCCACACAAAGGCGCGACCGAGCAGATAGGCTTTGGAATAGCCCGCAGGAAAACTCCAGATCAGCTTCACCCAGTAGCCCAACATGATCAGGAGGTAAGTAATGAGAAAATTCTTCATGGTCAGTCCTCCCTATTTCAATTTGGACATACAGGCCATGCCGGCTTGTTGGACTTTATTCTCCCAGTCTTCAGGGAATTGCCACGGCTCTTTAATCTGTTCCAAACGATCTGCGCCGTAGTACTGCTCTACCTTGTCATAGCTACAGGAACAGAAACTGCGATTGGCTCCCCAATTTCGGCAACCATCCTTAAACTCGGATTCAAATGAACTGCTACAGGCTGTCAGTAAGGCACAGCCAAATAATAAAAATAATCGTGTTAATCCCATCTCATCCTCTTATCAATACGTATGCTCGCCAGTCCATCTTTGGATATGGCTTCATTGAGGTAATGTGTATTTGAATTTTCTTTATATTCAATTTTGCTTTCAGGAAATCAATCAAAAAGACCTCAGCCTGAGCCTATAGTCCAGCCATTTGATGTCGTTAAATTCAATATATATATTTCATCTTTTATAAAACTTTGGTTGAGAAGCAGGTCATAGCGTTCAACCCTGAGTGTACAGCGATATAAATCAAAATAAGGATGTGCCCTCTCTTGCCCCTCATAAACATTGGAACGCTGACATTGCTTTAATTGAATTTGCACAACAGATTCATCTTGCTGTCTTAATGCCTGCAAAACATCATTAGCTTTGGGCTGGACAATCTGCTCTCCAGATAAACCACACCCTGAACAAATCATTGCAGTCAACATCAAACTGATTAAGGAAAAATTCATTTTCATGGCGCTATCCTTGAGTCTCAGCATGTGAGGATATTCCAAATTGGAATGGTATGATCTGTTGGAGTGGAATCACCTGTTGTTGGACCAATGTTAAATCTGGTCTTACTTTCTGAACATAAATCTGTTGAGGTTTTAGTTGTTCAATCACTCGGAACTGTTGATCCATCCCCAGATATTCCATCAGTACAACGCGGCTGATCGCTAATCCCTGAGGTTGGTAATCCAATACAAAAGCCATATAAACTGATGCTTGTGCTCGACTATCCCATACGCTAATTAAGCTTTTAGCTTGTTCTGCTGATGCTTTAACTTGAAAGCGTACCAACCTGATAAGTGCATCCTCTGACACCATTCTCAAATCATCTTCATGAACCACAGGTGCTGTCGTCTGGATGGTTAGTAACGCTTGATCAGCATCGTAATCAATTCGATTCAATTGGTCGAAATAATCAGGAATCTCAATCCAGCGATTGCTAAAGTTCAAAGCATCTTCAATACGCCCCAAATCGATATTGGCTTTTGCTGTCAGCTTTTCAGTTTGCTGCTGTTTAGCTTTGATACGCTGTTGGTAAGTATCTGTTGTTTCATAGGGATCTTTATCTGGAATAGAACTAGCTTTAAGTAAAGCCAAATGCTGAATAGCCAAGCTATTCGCTCGACTAAACAAATCAGGACTGGTCAGATCGACTATAGGAATTTCAGTGTGATCTTTTTTGCGTACCCCAAATAGAAGGAGTTGGTCAGGGCGGAGTTTTAATTGCTGTCTTAAAGCAAGAAATGTCTTTTTTGCACCCTTGGTATCAACAATATAGTTTTGAAAATCTCGTAAAAAACTTTCATCACTCGTTTTATCTAAATATAAAGTTGTGATCTTTTGCCCAGCAATAACAACTGGCCTTGGATTAGCCATTGGATCTATACGCTGTGATAATTGATCTTCTTTATCAGGTATATAAAGCGTGGAATCTTGTTTTGAGCATGCACTGATACACAAAGGCAGCAGTAAACATGTCGTTAAAATACGGCCATGAATCATGATCACCTCACGTCAATTTAAGTTTTTATTTAATTTTTTTCGTCGCTATATCGTGCAGAGCACAAAACACCAGCAACACTTAAATGAAGTGAGGGAGTAATAAAAAGACAATAGTGCGCATAGCAAACTCCTTGATCTATCGGAATTCTGCCAAAGCATTTGAGAATTTATGGTGGCAGAACGAAAGAGGGGTTGACGGACTGGTCTCAGAGGCCAGCACACCCAAAGGGTGTCCCCCCTCCCGTTCCACCTTAGAGGGGGGCACGAGGGGCTAAACACTAAAAGAAAAATCTTTTAATGCTCTGAGAAACGGTCCGTCAAAACCGGCTGGCAATGTGGCCAGCAAGCAAAGCATAATCAACGAGATAGATGGTGTCAATACGTTTAGGAATAGATGAACGATTACATGCCAGATAGACAATGATCATTGGCATTGATGGAACAAGATTTACCCAACGTTAAAAATATTGAATTGTGTTACGACAATTCATTAATATTGATTCCAGTCCATTATAAAAATTAGGAATAGCACTGTGCCTGAACAATTCGATTTTGTTTCGATTAAAAAGAAAGCCAATGTTCATTTTAATGGCGCATCCATCAGCCATATTCTTGTTTTAAAAGATGGAAGCAAAAAGACCTTAGGTGTCATTCTTCCATCCGAGGAACCTCTCACCTTTAAGACGCATTGGGCTGAACGTATTGAAATCATTTCAGGTCAATGCTCAGTTCAAATTGCTGATAATCCAAATATGCAAATCTATAGATCTGGTGAATCTTTTCAAATTCCTGCAAATAGTCAGTTCAAGATTCAAACCAATGAAATCGTAGATTATGTTTGTCATTTTGAATAATACTCAAATCCAAAAGACCAAATTTAAGTTTTGGATGTTTTTTCTACAACTTGCGCATAAAGCATTTCCTGCTTTCTAAGGTTTCTGGCTAATATTTTATCAAGAAAATTAATAGGCTTAAGCAAAAAGATACCTGAAAATTCCGAATACAATTCGTCCTTTCGTAAGGCTTCAGACCACTTTGCTAAATCTATCTTAAGCTTTTCAATTCGTTTCTTAGTTGATTTTGGCCTTATCGCAAAAGCTGGAGACTTTGATACTTTTAACCTTTCAAGTGCTTGCTCTTCACCTTCAATTTTTTTCTTAATTTCATTTATTCTTTCTGAAGCATAGTGATAATCAAATTCTTTAAAGGCAAGCTCGACCTCATCTATCACATGCTCAACTGCCTGTTTAGCATTTTTAAACTTACCCTGTACTTCAACTTCCTGTCTTAAGATATCGTAAAAAATTTTATATTTCCGATTTAGATAATTAGACTTACGCTTATTGATTCCCTTTGTCCCCTTCACTCGTTCTATAAAAACACTGGGTAATCCATATAACTCACTGAAAGCATCACTATATTGATTAAATAATAGTTTCAATCTTTCAACATTTTGATCAGAGTGAATAGTGTTATCTATATCTTCTTGCAACTGATGAACTGTATTCATCATTTCAGCTAATAGAATACTATTGGTACATATTGCATATTTGACAGCCTGCACCCCTTTGCTTAACTTTTCTAAAGTCTCTCGCTTTTCAATCTCAGTATAAATTTCCTGATCTGCTCCGACACCAAAGCAATAAAATGCCTGAGCATAGAGATGCTGTTCTAATTGATTCAGTTCTTCTTTGCCTGGAATATCTACATTCACTTAGTCACCTAATCTAAAGTTAGTACCCGTATCATTTAAGTTAACATCTTTCAATTGTATTTCAACACTTTACCATAAAGCTCTATACCCTATTGGGAATACTGTTGAATTTTAATACTAATACCTACAACAGCTCGGTTATTGGCTTGAGTTTATCTGTCTAATCATCCCAATCACACTTCTAGCTACATCAAATCACTGATTATCTCAGTTGTAAACATAAATTTAACCCATGAAAAAACAAATTAAATTAATCTTTAAAAATCAATAACAAAAAAAAGACGCTAGCTAAATCTTTTTAGATTTTGCTTAAAAAAACCTCAAAACTTAATCCTAGTACACTAATGCTCATGAGCTACTCGCTTTTGCTGATGATCTGCTGTGGAAAATGAATATTTGGACCTGCTAATCCCCGATCATCAAATAGATACTTTTGCATATGAATCATTTCTGAAAAGGGGACTAACTATTGAAGTGATCAACGCAACAAATGAATGAAAAATTAATGGATATCCATATGGATTTTCGATTTATTGGCACTTGAGAGTTCGGGTTATTAATTTAATTATATTTATCTATATGAATATATTTATTAGATATTGAAATGAGTTGGAGAGATTCCAGTCGATCAAACTCATTGATTGTTATCACGATCATATGAATGAGTGATTCACAAATGAACTCAGACATTGAAGCGTATACAAATACAAACTAGCCCATTCTCATCAGGAAATCAATCGCGCATTTACTATGAATTGCGTCTGGTATTCTCTCGTGCCTAAATAAATCGAATCGATGAATATCCTCTTTGATTAACCGCCATTGATGACCTGTAAATCATCAATGCAGGCACTTTATTGCCTAAATTTCTGCTTAGAGGAAATTATATGAACCTTCCCTTTAACCCGCTTGCTAATGCTCTTTCTACGGCTGGTTGTTTTGAGTTATCGGATCGAGAAATACTTGATGACCGTGAGGTGGATTTATTCCAACTCATGTCTTTTGATAACGTACCGTACCATCTGCGGGTACCAGATGAACATCAATACACGACGATGATAGCTATCTCTCGTCTATCAATCCATTGTGCGGAAAACAAAACTCCCGCAATTGTGCTTCAGACAAACAAGACTGCTAAAGGTGAAATTATTACCTATCAAGTATCACCATGGTTTGAACCATCTCGCAGTACATTTGATCAATGTATGTTATTTGAGTCAGGGCATTTTAAAGTTGGGAGTGAAATTCTCAGCTATGTTGATGCCAGATCAGCTTATCCAGATACACCTTTATTGCAGATGCTGCCTCCTGCTGGCGTTCCGTTAGAGCCTTGTCATATCGAAATAGTTCAGCGAATAAACCAATTTATAAATCGTATTCGAGAAAACATGTTAGGACCTGAAACTAAGCGTGAACTCAGAAAGCGCAGAAAGCACTGCCGGAAGAATTACCGTAGCAGTGTTAAATGGTTGGGTAAATATTTAAACACGTACAGCAAACTACTGGTACTTCGTCTAGACCTCTACTACAGATATGATATTTCTGAATTGACTAATACCTCTCCAGACTTTAATAGTCCTAGACACAATGTGCATTGTCTAATGACCATTAAAGCAGATGTAGAACGGTTGCTTGGTGATTTTCGCTCTAATCCTGTGCTTAAAGAAATTATTGGCTATTTGGTTCGGTTTGAACATGGTCCGTACAAAGGACAGCACGTGCATTGTATTCTTCTACTGGATGGGCACGATCATCAAAAAGACGTGAAGTGGGCAGAAGATATTGGTCAACATTGGGGCAAGCTTACCAATGGCAGAGGTGCTTATCATAATTGCAATCGGAACAGCTCAGATTATAAATATCCTTGCACAGGAACGATTTCCTATGACGATCAGGAAAAAATCTATAATTTGTGTCGTTGTCTCGCCTATTTAACAAAAGCTGATCAATATTTTCTTTTTAGACCACTCGCCTGCTTTCGCACGATTCAAAAAAGTGTAGCTCCCAAAGAGCGATCAGGCATGGGCAGACCACGTGAGAAAAAGTGTACGCCTTTAAATCCTGATTCTGTCAAAAAGTTCTATAAGGGGTAATACTGATGAATAAGTTTGAATTATCTTATGCTGAACATTTCCTTGAGAATCTGAATCCTCAACAAATCCCTATGCCTGGTTCTTTATCTCTAGCAACGCCTCAACAAGCCACACTGAATGAGATAGACGCTTTAGGTTCAGAAATGGTAAACAAAAAGTCTAGCAAGATTTTTAAGGTGATGCGAAGTTTTGGTGATGCCCCTAATTTGCAATTGCTGCCTTTTGGGCTCAGATTCTGTGCTGTCCTGAATGGAATGAAAGTTAACCCATATCTACTTGGTACAATTCCATGTATCCAACTTTCACCAAGAATCCAGTTGCAAAAGGAACTTATAGAACAACATCAGTTACCTATGATGGATCATTTACATCCCAACTTTGAAGTTGCGGTTGATATGTATATGGCACATTACAAAATGCTTATTTTAACCCAAAAGCATAAAAACCGAGAAAAGGCTTGGACAAGAGCGCTTGGAAAGGGACACTGGTTTTACGAAAGTTTCATAACCAATCTACTGGAACTGACACGTTCATTTGATGTCTATTGTATGACATTGATCAATGATGTCAGTAAAACCAGTCATGAGAATTTAAGCCGAAATTACCTACTCTTTGATCACCATATTCAGGAGATCGTCTCAGTTGCTCAGGACACTAAAAAGGCAGATATTCTCGGTATCGTTGGAAAATGGGAAGCCAATCGATTTCAGCAGGTAAATCTGAACTTGTTTTTCTTCGTTGCAAGAAAAACAAGTGACTTCATTCCCTTTGAAGAAACTAAAATTTATCAGAGTCTGAATCAATTCATCGACCAGACTGGATTGATTCACTCGGTATGGACACCCCTACCCAAATTATTGACGCCAATTTTCTATAACGTCAATCAAATCAATTTTGGTAAACGGCTTCAAATTCTAAAGGCCTATTTGGTAGGTACAGACCACTATCTTCGGATTTTTGATAATAAATCCTCTTTTGAAGTGTTCTATCAAGCCGATGATCCATCTACTTAAAGCTATAACTAACAGAAATAAGGCATCACCCGAATAACTTGATACCGTCGAGAACGCATTAAATCTCAACGGTATCGGCATCAGCAACCAATGCTGATTGAATAGGAACAAAGATATGATTGAAAAACGCTATCGAGTAAAAGACCTCGTAAACTACCCTGAACGTCCTGCAAAAGACTATGTTGATCGTAAGGGTCGTAGAAGACGGCTCTCTCATAAGCCTGCAAGTAAAGGTCTGCTGAATATCGCAGAGTCGACCTTCTGGAAGATGATCCGTCGAGGTGATTTCCCAGAACCTACGTATTTGACTGCAAGTATGCCCACTTGGTGCGAAAGCCAGATTAATAACTGGCTTGAGCAAAAAGAGCTTAAAGCAGCATAAATAAAAACAGCCTGTCTTATGACAGGTTGTTTGCATTTATTAATACTCATAAATATTTAAAATCTCTTTCAATCTTATCAACAGCATCGTTTACAACTAAAAGTAGTTTATCTAGATCAATTTTTGTTGATAAATGATGTGCCCTACGATTTATACTTTTTAATGCAAAATATTCATTTGCCGATTGCCAATATTCACTATCTATCATTTCATCAGGCACTGTTGCAATAGCATAGGGCTGTAGTACCCCATCAATACTTACTTGATGAAAAAGTTCACAAAAAGCAGCTAATTTTTTATCTGTTGTTACTACCCAACAATCTTGCTTTTTTTCATCCAAATATTCTCCATCCATCATATTTGCTACATGTAATAGGTGGATATCACTAGCTGCATTAAAAGATATTTTACTGATTTCAATTGGTTGTTTTGCACGCTTTCCCTTAATTTGAACCGAGTTTTCTCTGATTTTTTGACAGAATTTTTTAATCTTACCCTTTTGTAAATTAGTTGTATTAAAAAAGCAATATTTGGCTATCTCAATTTCTGTAGCACTCAATAAATCAATTTTTTCTTCCAAAAGATCAACATAAGCTTTAAATTTTGGCTATTTGCATTATATGGTTGAAATTAGTTCTTCATCCAAATCTTTATCACCGCCATACAATTCAACCAAGGTTGGAATATAAGCGCCATATTCCAACTTAGTTTTCTCTTGCTTGGTTGGAAATGCAGTTAAACCCTCATAACCTTCGGTTGATTTTAATGAAGATGATGGAGTCTTTAAAGTTGTAATAGATCGAGCCACTTTGTTATATAACATTTTTGCTCGAAGCACCTCAAAGGTATATCCTCGTCCCATTCGATTTGCGACCCTTGTAATACCATTATGCCCCTCAGTATAAGCATTGGTAATTCTTATTGGCGCATCCCAATAGGTGAATATATCCTCAAAGTGATTATTCACAGTTTTAGCAACGTCACGGAAAGACTTTAAATATTTGGGAATACTGCTTTCCCATTCATGAAACCTTTGTATGGCATCGTCTTTGGTTGTTGCTTCATAAATATTATAAAACTGCTCTTTGAGGTCATAAGCTTCCTTAAATTCAGGATGCCATTTTTCTAAATTTCCTAAAATTCTTTGTTGATCTTCGGTCAATGAATTTGGTCGTCTAAGCAGTATCCACCGTAAATGTTTTTTCATATTCAGTCGGGCATCACGGTCCAAACTACTTTGTAAAGCTTTACGTTCAGTGTCTAAAGCTTCACTTGCCATTCTCACTACATGAAACTTATCAATAACCAACTTGGCATTTGGTAGGTGCAGACGGAATGACTTTTTGAAGGGTCGCCACATATCACTACAAATCCATTCTACTTTTTCTGCATCAGGCAGTTTGGCGAAGTATGGTATCAATGTATCTTGAGTTCTTTCAGGCAACATATCATATAAGCTGTTCATAGCAAGGTTGGTGATGACACAGCGATATGTTCCCATCAATTTAAGTTCATCAATACCCATAATCGTTGGAGTTTCAAACTTAATATCTCGTTCTAATTCCTCCACGAAATCGAGCGTAATGTTTTTAATGGTGTTCACGACTACACCCGTATCTTCGGCAAGCTGTGTAAAAGTTCGATCTAAGCAACGCTTGCGTACTTGCTGAATCAGCCGATGGGTCGCTCTGCGTTTTTCATCTAAGAAGCTGAGTTGAGGTGTTATCATGCTTTTGCATTCAGAACAGCGATAGCGTGTTCGTATCACCTCAATTTTTACTGGTTGCATCTGCAAGGGGGTATCAGCAAAATGATTGATACGCTGACCGTGCTTATATAAGCGTCCACCGCATTCAGGGCATGTTTCCAAATGCTCACCGCTTGGCTGTACAGTAATCATAATACAGCCATCTTCATTACGGTAATCTATCGGCTGTACCCCTTCCAGTTGCAGAATATCAATCATTCCAATACTCCGTTATGTTAGACGATGCACATCAATGGTTTCACCATCTTTAAGCAATTTATACAGCACCTTGATCACATTCTGCATCGCTTGTGCATCGGTCTTGAGCAACAATGCTGATAAGTCTTGATGTGAGGTCAGTGCTTGAATAATTGCGCCTTTCGTTGCCGATGGCAAATTACCTTGCAAGGCTGTGGCTTCAGGATTATTTTCAATCTGAGCCATAACTACATCGTTATTTCGTAGAATGGTTACTAAATGATTGATGTACACCACCTGTTCTTCACGGGTAGAAATATCCCCAAAGGTCTGTGCAATCAGCTCGATCACTTCTTTGAGATAAGTCATTTTGTTTGGCTGTAAGTCACCGTTCGCTGTGCCTTGGATGGGGGCTAATGGTTGAGGTTCATCCGCTTCGGGATGATCTGTATCATCGGTTTTAAGTTTCTTTTTAAAGATGCCAAAGCCAGTCAGTACCAAGCCTGAAATATCAATTTCTTTAGCAGACATACCATTTAATCGTTTGGATAAGAGCTTGGTAAATGCCGAGAAGTTTTCAAGTTCAGGATCGCCAAAGTCAATAAGCTGTGCTACATAGGAATAAATACGGCTAAACTTATCCAAATTGCCTTTAAAGCGCATTAAAGTTTGTAATTCTACGTCTAACTGCTTGCGCTCAAATTCCGCTTTTTCTGCGCCTTCATCATTGCCGTCTGCTTTGGCTTGATCAAATGCGGTTTCCTGTAGCACAATCGCCTGTTTGAGCATTTTCAGTTTTTGGTTAAACAGGCGGGCGACACGATCGGTTGCTTTAAACAGGTCGGGATGTGTGGTTTCTTTGAAATCATGATTACTAATATCGCGGATAGTTTTAAAACGAGCTGCTTTAAACTCCTCCAAATCATCTTCGGTAATCAGATCAAGTTCTTCAATATTATCTTTGATGGTATAAACCACATTCGGGTCTTGTACATCCACCATTGTTGCCCCGTTATCGTACTTTTTGAAGCACTTTAAAATCCATTCAGGGTCATTTACAAAGTCAATTACAAAGGTTTGATCTTTGCCAGTGGTAGTACGATTCAAGCGTGACAAGGTTTGTACCACTTCAACCTCATTGGCAATGACTTTATCAAGATACATGGCGCAGAGTTTGGGTTGGTCAAAACCTGTTTGGAATTTATTCGCCACTACCATTAAACGATATTCAGGGCGGTCAAATGCGATGCGTAAATCAGAATTAGGTGCATCGGCATTCATATTGGCTTCGGTAAATTCAGCATCTTCACCAACTTGAAATAGCGCCCCGTTTTCGGTATCACCATCTGCTTCATGGCTAATCTGTTTGCCCGTGAGCTTACCCGAAAATGCCACTAAGACACGGTAGGCACTGTATTCAGGGTTATCTTCAATATATTTTTCCAAGGCAATTTTATATCGTGCTGCCGCAGGGCGTGAACTGGTCACGATCATGGCTTTGGCTTGACCATTAAGCAAATTGGCAACATTGTGGTGAAAGTGTTGAATAATAAACTGCACCTTTTGGGTGACATTGGTCGCGTGTAAAGCCATCCAACGGGCTAAGGCTTTTTTGGCTGCTTTAGAATTGACCCGTTTATCATCATCAACAGCTTCACCGCCGAGTTTAAAAGCTGTTTTATAAGGCACGTAGCCTTGCAGTACATCTAAAATAAAGCCTTCTTCGATGGCTTGACGTTGCGGATACAAATGAAAGGATTCAGGCAAGTTGTCATCACTGGCAGGCTCACCATTTTTAGTGCGTCCAAACAGCATTTTAGTCGAGTGTTTTGGGGTTGCAGTAAAGGCAAAGTGACTGATGTTTTTAGACTGTACACGGGCTTTTTGAATCTGCTCAAGTAATTCCTCAACAGTCAGGTTAGCCATTGCTTCACCCGACTGCAATGCCAATGTCGCTTGCAGTTTAGATGCTGTTGAGCCTGTTTGCGAGGTATGTGCTTCATCAATGACAATACCGTAGTTACGGTCGCTTAAACTGGTATTGGTTAGAATCGCTTCCATCACATGCGGGAAAGTCTGAATGGTCACAATAATGATCTGTTTATTGGACAACAGTGCATCTTCAAGCTGTTTGCTTTTCGATTTGCCTGCATGTTCTTTGTCATCACGGTTAATTGCAGCAATTAAGCCTTTCTGATGGTCTAATTGTTGAATGGCTTCCTGTAACTGGTCATCCAGTACCGTTCTGTCTGTCACCACAATGACGGAGTTATAAAACGGTGTACCGTCATTATGACGCAAACGCACCAGTGAATGACACACCCAAGAAATCGTAGAGGTTTTGCCTGAGCCTGCACTATGTTCACACAGATAATTCAGTCCTACGCCTTTTTCTTGCACATCGGCAATGATTTTATTCACCGCATCAAACTGGTGATAACGTGGAAAAATCAAGCGTTCCTGTACAGTCCAGTTGCCATATAGATCGACTTTATTTTTCTTTTCCACATAGACAAAGTTATGGAATATTTTCAGCCAATTATCACGTTGGCAGACATAATCCCAAAAATACGCCACTGGATAATCCTCACCTTTGGCTGCATCCGCAGGAGGGTTGCCTGCATGTCCCTGATTACCTTTGTTAAACGGCAAGAAATAGGTGCTTTCACCATCTAAAGCGGTGGTCATGGCAATTTCAGATTCAGACAAAGCAAAATGCACAATTGCACCACGCTTAGGTGTCAGCAATGGCTCTTTACGTCTTGTTTTAGGGTCTATCGGCTTACGGTCATTTTTATATTGCTCAATGGCATCTTCTAAAGACTGGTTAAACTCGGTCTTAATTTCTACCGTTGCCATTGGCAAGCCGTTAATAAAGAACACAAGGTCCAAAATCCCTGCATCTTTGGATGGATGATATTTGAGTTGTGGGACAACACGTAGAATATTGGCGTTATAGCGGTCAATGACGGCTTGATTGCGTCCATCTTCGGGTGCGCTTTCACTGAGGTCGATTGTGCCTGCGCCCGCCATGCTAAAGCCATTACGAAAGATATGGATTGTGCCTTTCTTATTCAGTTCATCATCCAAGCGGTCGATGATGCGTTTTTCGGTATTACTACCATTTAGTGCTTGCAGTTTTTCCCATTTTTCAGGCTGTGTAGCTTGAATCCATGTGATTAAATCTTCGGGATAGAGTGCATATTCGGTATGATAATTTTTACTTTGCCCAACCACCCAACCTTGCGCTTGCAGTTTTTGCACAATATAGGCTTCTAAGTGACTTTCATAATGGGCTTTGTCTGCCAAGATATTCATGCGATTCCCCTAATTTTTAATTCTGTTGTAATGCGTGTTGCCAAAACGGGGCTTGATGCCATAACTCAGGCATTCCCATATTGGCTTTAGATAGTGTTTGCTAAAGAAATCATGCGTCAAACTCCCTTACGTCAATTTTTCCTGTAACCGCATGGGAGATAATCGAAGCACGATATTCTTTCAGTTTTTCGATTAGTTCTATTTGCTTGGCTTTTAATAATGATATTTTTTTACATTCATTATCTAAATACTCAACAATTAAATCTTGTTCATGAACTGGCGGCAGCCAAGAATATATGTCTTTTAATATACCTTGGGTAATACTAAAAACTTTAATACCTTTAACTTGTGTTTGAATTTGTTTGCGATGTGCATTTGAATCAAATATGTATGCAAAGAATCTCGGTTTTTGTTTCGATTTTAAACGAGCAATAACAGTATGATACCCTGCGAAAACTTGGGAATTACTATTTAAATATGAGAAATTACCTGAACCTTCAAAATCTTCTGATGTATCAGCAAAGATAAAATCACCACTATTCAAAAGGCAGTTTTTTGAGGTTTCTAAATATTCTTCTGACACAAATTTCATGTCATTAATTTCAGGGTAAAATTCAAATCCAAATTTTGAATGCACCTCACCATAACTAACACACGGAATTCCTGATTCCTGTAAGTTTTCTTTCGTGATACTTAGGCCTTTACTAAAGTTGAATATGTGTCTGTTCTTTAACACCGTCCAATGCTCAGGCACATCCCCCAACCATTCCACACCACTGTCTTTCATCGGTGCATCGGGATTTAAACCTTTAGTCACAGCATGAGAAATAATCGACTTACGCTGTTCTTCCAAAAGCTCAATTAACTTTTCTTGCTTGGCAATCAGGTTGTCAATTCGGGCTGTTTCAGTATCGAGGAATGAAACGATTTTTTGTTGCTCCTCAATGCTAGGGGATGGCATTTTTAAAGTATTAAAAGCTTCACTTTGCAAACGCCATCTGCCCATCTGAGCAGCACCTTGACCAAAAGCAAAAAGAATTTTATCTCTATAACCTAATTGGAATAAATGCAAAAAATATTCTTTACTAACTTTTTCATTTCTAACTTCAAACACCCGATAATCAGGGCTAGTAACACCTGTAACTTTGGCAATATCAATCCATCCCGTTAGTAAGTCCATGTGATTCATTGCAAAATCACCGACATTTACAATTTGGTATTTGGAATAATCTTGAGCCATTTGCCCCGCATTACTTTCAATATCTTTAATTTTTAAACCTTTTTGCGTAATTGAAAGCACATTAAAACCTAATGTTCCTGCAATACGCTTTTGGATTTTAAATACATATTTATTGGGTTTGACTTGCCAATGCTCAGGTACATCACCTAACCATTCCACACCGCTATTTTTATAACTTGGGTATTGTTTAAATTGCATCTTTAAACCTCCCCAAGCAATTGTGCGACTTCGGCAGACAGCTCTTTAATCTCTGCCATAATGTCATTCGGGTGACGTGGCTGTTCAAACACATAGAAATAACGGTTAAAGTTAATTTCATAACCTACCACACCCACTTGACCGTCTTTTCTATCGGTATAAGTGGTGTCAATTACCGCATCAGGCGCATGAGGAAGTACCTCTTTTGCCATATAAGCAGCAATATCTTGATTGAGTGGGATGTTCTCGTAATCGGTAAGTTCACTGTCCATTTGCACTTCACCATTAATTTCTACGGCTACGGCATCGGGATTTTGCACACCAAACGCAGCGATCAAAGCATTCTTTAAGCCCTTACTGACTTTGCTGAGTGGTAGATTTTTCAGGAATGTATTGTCAAACCAAGCATAGTCTTTGCTGTCACCAAACTGCTGCTCAATATAAGTGGCTATTGTTTGTCGGTCGCTGTCCAGTAACTTGCCAAACTCTTTTGATGCTTTAAATAACTCCAGTTTTTTACCATCAAATTGAAGATTGATGCGTAGAGGACGTAATACTTTCACTCGGCGGTAGCCAAAATCGGTATAGTCAAAAATCTTGCTGACTGAACTTTCTTCAAAATCAGCGTAAATACGGCTAATCGTATCAATTGAATCTTGGTCAATAAACTTGCGTTTATTGCCCTCATTTTTACGCATGGAAGAACCCATGCCAGTTGCATCAATCAGTTGCACTTTGCCTTTGCGTTGATCGGGTTTACGGTTTGAAATCAACCAAATATATGTACCAATACCTGTACGGAAGAAAATATCTGTCGGTAATGCCACAATTGCTTCGAGATAATCATTTTCTAAAATAAAGCGTCTAATTTCCGACTCGCCTGAGCCTGCACCACCGTTAAAAAGAGGTGAACCCGATAGCACAATCGCACCACGCCCACCACCATTTTCAGGCAGTTCTAGCTTAGAAATCAGGTTTTGTAAAAATAACATTGAACCATCACTGGCTTTAGGCAAGCCCGCACCAAAACGACCGCTTAAACCCTTTTCTTTATGCTCTAACTGTACGGCTTTGGCATCGTTTGCCCAAGATAGTCCAAAAGGCGGATTGGAACATTGGTAATGAAAACGCTGATCTAAAAAATGATCTTTGCTTAATGTACTGCCTAATTTTATATTTTTGGAAAGATCACGACTTGGGTCAGATTCTAATTTTTTGAGTAACATTGAACCCAATGCGACAGCATGAGTTTCTTCTATCAGTTCTTGACCATAAGGCACAAGTACGGGAGCGACACTATATCGGTCTTTATAACCTTCTACATAGTTCATCATATCGGTTAAAAAACCTGAAGTACCGCAAGTTTGATCATAGATGGTACGGATTAAGCCATTCTTTTGTTCAAACAATTCATTGTCAGCTTCAAGTAATAGTGTGGCAGCCAAATGCACAATATCACGCGGAGTCATGAAGTCCTCAGACCCCGTACCGACTTCTGCACCGAATTTCGCAATTAAATGTTCATAAACATTACTCATAGTACGGTCAGGTACAACATTCGGATGCAAGTCGATGGCAGCGAAATTATTGCAAATACGTAGAAGTAAATTGGCTTTAGACAGCTTGTTAATGGTGGTATTAAAGTCAAATTGCTCAAAGATGACACGTACATTTTCAGAAAAATTGGCGATGTAATCTTCAAGATTGGCTTTGGTTTTTGTACCACCTAAATTGGAAAGGTTATAGGTTGATTTGTTATAGAACGGATTCGCACTGACATTGGTTAGAATGTCATCAATAGCTAAACCTTGATCTTTAAATTGCGCATAAGTGTTGAGCACAGCTTCTTTCGTTGGCTCAAGTACACATTCCAAACGTCTTAAAATGGTAAAAGGTAAAATTACCTTGGCGAAATCTACATGCTGAAAACCACCTCCACGTAGGTCATTGGCATTACTCCAAATAAAACTTGCCAGTGTTGATTCAGTATTGTTTGGTGCAGAAGCCATTTTTTCAACCTTATTTTGCAATAGTCAAATGTTATTCAATTTGTGCAGTATTTTCAACCTTGAAATGCAAAATTACAATGTGTATATTAATTAAAAATAAGTTTTTCTTAATTCAAATTATTTACCAAATAGGCTACGCAATTGACTACTGATATCAATATATTTATAAGCCATTGTCATACCAATGATGAAGATCAAAAATTCTTTAACGATATTCTTATGTTCATCAATCCTGCAATAAAAAGTATGGATAATGTTAAATTGTGGTCAGACAAGCAATTGCTAACAGGACAACATATTGATTCTGAAGTAGAAAATGCTCTTAATGATATGAATTTAATGATCTGTTTGGTTAGTCCAGAATATTTAAACTCTAATTATTGTATTGAAAAAGAACTAAAAGACGCTCTTGCTAAACGACAAATAGGGAAAGCAAATATTTTCCCTATTATTTTACGAAAATGCGTATGGAAACATACTTTTTTTGGACAAGTTCTTTGCCAACCTAAAGATGGAAAGCCATTAAAAGAGTGGACTGATAAAGATGATGCTTTATCAGATGTAACTGATGCATTGATGGATGTGATTCAGTATTTGAAAAAACAACAAATAAGTGAAAAAAAAAACTAACGCCTAAGATACAAAATGTAATCGATGGGCAATTCATAGAATCTACTAAATTAAGTGATTACTTAAACAACTTAGGTATCCAAATAAAACATGCTAATAAAGATTTCCTTAGCCTTAATGAAATCTTTATTTATCCTGATATCCGAGTAATAAATGATGTTTCAACAATACAAAAACAAACATGGACACCTCAAGAGGTTCTAGAATCACATAAGTTTATATACTTTTTAGGTACGGAAGAAATTGGTAAAACATCTCTACTAAAAAAACTAGCTCAAGATTACCTAAATAATGGAAAAAAGGTAATAATTTTCAATGGTTTGGATATAAAGTCAACTGATATTGGAAGTATAATTCAATCATATAAAGATAAATTCGAAGTTAGCGAGCTACCGTCATATAAAGAAATTACCGTTTTTATTGATGATTTTGAAAAACAAAAGTTAAAACCACAGCACCTTGATAATTTACTAAAAAAATTAGCAGATGAATTTTCTCAAGTGATTATATTTATTGATAAAAAACAGTTTATTCAAAGTCAAAATAAATATATAAAGCATGGGTTTAGGGAGGCTGAAATTCTACCTTTTGGGTATAAAAAACGCCATGAATTGATTAAAAAATGGGTGCTATTAGAATCTAATAATGACCAAAATATAATATCTGATGAAGTATATAATCGTATTGATTTATTTTCACGTAACTTTGATTCCATAATGAAGAAAAATATTATGGATTCTCGCCCAATTTATATCATTAGTATTATGCAAACACTAGAGAATTTATCTTATACGAATGGGAATTACTCTCTTACTTCATATGGACAATGCTATCACGTATTAATCACAGGAATGCTGAGTAAAGCAAAGGTAGCTATAAATGACTTAGATGGCATATTAAACTTTTTATCATATCTAGCATATTATTTTTATAAATTAAAGATTGAAAATATTTCTGAGGAAGAATTTGATATAGTTGTTTTTGATTATAGCCAGCAATTTGTTCCTCCAAACAATGTAAAAGATATTCTACTAAATTCAGGAATTTTATCTTCTCCTGATAATGATTCATTAAAGTTTTCTCAAAAGTATTTATATTATTTTTCATGTGCTAAGCATCTATCTGATAATTCAAAACTCTTAAAGAGTGACATCACATATCTTTGTGAAAATATACATAATGAGCATAATGCTAACATCCTTATTTTTTTAGTCCATCATTTACGTGGAACAGATTTATTAGATGAAATTTTAACTCACGCAATTTGCCTACTGGATCATATAAAAACATTTGATATGTCCTTAGATGCAATTCAGGATTATAAACAGATACTTGGTGATCGGTTAATGAAAATTTCATTAGATGATACAAAAACTGCTGAAGAACAACGCATAGAGTTATTAGAAAAGCAAGATCAGCTTGAAGACGAATTTGGTGAATTTACTCCTGTTAATTACGCCTTAGATGTTAATGATATAAATGGAAAGGTTTTAGATAACTCAAACGAATTTAATTTATTACAACAAGCTACATCAGCATTGAGAAGTATTGATGTTTTGGGACAAATTGCTAAAAATAGACATTCATCAATTCCTATTGGAGAGTTACAAGAAATTCTTAGTTCAACTTATAATATTGGATTAAAAGTATTAAATTTTTATTTGAGTGTATTCAACGATAATGAAAAAGATTTAGAAGAGCTATTACTTAATGTTATTTTAGATAGCAATAAAGATTGTTCAGAGTCAGAAGCTAAAGAGATAGCAAAGAATTTAATACACAACTTTATTTACGCAATTTGTTTTTATATGATTCAGTTAGTATCCCAATCAACAGCACATACTAAATTGATCAGTATCAGTAATCAAATAAGTGAAGTAGAACAAGCTACCGCTGCTTATAAGCTTATTAATTTGCATTCACAACTATTGATTAATTCAAAACTACCAAAAAATCTAATCAAAAAAATTAAACGTGAACATTCGAATAACATACTAGTTATGTCCTTATTAGGTAGCATCGTTGCTAATCATGCGTATTTGCATAACTTGGACTATCAAGAAAAGCAATGGATACAAACTCAACTTGGAATTGCAGTTTCAGCACAGATTAAATCTAACTCACAGACACTAGTACCTCTGTTAAATTAAATGTGAATGAGTATAGTCTAGATAGTAAATGATTAATCCCAACCCTGTAATGCAAATTATAGAGTTAAACATGTTTTAGTAGAATCAACCCTAGATTGCAATATTTAAAATTGTTGAGTTTAAAAATTAAGGTGAGATTTATATAAATCCCACCTTATAATGCAAATAGCCTAAATTTTTCAATTGGCGAACCTTGATAACAATATTCAATATAATTCAAATACAGAAAATTCAAATATGGTATTACAAATGCCAATTTAGCTTCATATGGGCTTTGTTGCACAAAGATTTGAAATGCAAAGCGCCCCTAATTGAGCCAAATTTAAGGCGTAACTTGGGTAAGTGGTCGACCTAATTCCGTAAA
>NZ_KB849800.1:388043-611672 GCF_000369065.1 Acinetobacter haemolyticus CIP 64.3 = MTCC 9819 | reverse complement strand
TTGAAGTATAAAGATCGTGCTACAGATCAAGAACATGTGGTTGAGCTTGCAGGGATCTTTGTTCAAATTGGTTTATTACCGAATACAGATTTCTTGAAAGACAGCGCTGTTGAATTAAGTAATCGTGGTGAGATCATGGTGAATGATCGCAACGAAACCAATGTGAAAGGTGTCTTTGCTGCAGGTGACTGTACTACAGTGCCTTATAAGCAAATTATCATTGCCACAGGTGAAGGCGCGAAAGCTTCGCTCTCTGCTTTTGATTATATGATTCGTTCTGGCGTTTAAACTGCTTTAAAGAACATGTGCACGCATTTACATTTTCCAGTGTAAGTGCGTGTTTTTACAAGTTATCAACAAATTTTAAACTTTCTTATTCCTAAACTTTGTGTTTATATTTTTGTTATCCACTTTTTGGATGCCACAAAGAAAAGGAAATATGAAAATGAATAAATTACTTGTTGCTTTAGGTCTTGCTGCGACTGTTGCCCTTGTTGGATGTAGTAAAGAAAAAGCACCTGAAACAGGTGCAACAACTGGTGAACACTTAGAGCATGCTGCTGAACAAGCAGGTCATGATGTTGCAACTGCTGTCGATTCTGCTGCTGATCAAATCGATGCTGCTGCTGATCACACTGCAACTGCAACGGCTGAAGCTGCTGCAGAAACTGAAGCTGCTGCACGTGATGCTGCTGCAAATGTTGCAGGTGCGGTTGAATCTACTGCTGCTGATGTAAAAGAAAAAGCTCAGCAATAATCTGTTGAGACTAAAAAGCCTCTGTCATTTACTGATCAGAGGCTTTTTAATGCCATATGGATAATTAACCCAATAAACCTTCATCTCGCATTGCAATCTGAACGGATTGTCGCTCTGCAACTTTATTACGTAGCGCGATGATATTGATATAAGGTGTTAGATCATGCTCAATATGATTTGACCAATTTGTTAATACAAATAAATATGCATCTGCTGGGCCAAAATTATCATCAACTAAATAATCATACTCAGATTCAGCTAAATAATTATCAATATATTTGAGTAGACGATCAACCTCTGCATACGCTTTAGTTTTTTCATCATTGGTTAATTGACCACCAAAGAAAACAGCATAAGCGTCATGCAATTCTGAATTTAAATATCCTAGCCACTCAAGGACTTTCGCACGTCCCATACCTGATGGAGGAATTAAATCTTGCTTAGGATCATGCTGAGCCAAAAACGGTAAAATTGCCACATTTTCAGTTAACATTAAACCCGGATTAATTTCTAAAGCAGGTACATAACCTTTCGGGTTGATTTCATAATAATCCACACCTTTTTCGGTTTTATGTGTTTTTAAATCAACGCGTTCTAAATCAAAATCTACATTTATTTCATTTAAAATAATATGTGCTGCCAATGAGCAAGCACCAGGTGAATAATACAACTTCATGTTTGATCCTTGTTATCTAACTCTTATGTTCTAAAACGCTTGATCGAAATTTGCAAAGTATGTTTTCACAAATTTGTCAATAAACGTAAAATGCCTGTTCATCTGACTATTGGCGAATTTATGCGATTTTGCAAGTAGTCTTATGTCAACTTTTTATAGTGATCGTATACATCCTGTTCAAATAAACTTAATTGCTTAGAAGAGCAGATCATTTTCTACTCTTCTTAGTATTGAACCAATTAAACTTTCACTTTTCGAGAACGTAACGAATAACCCGTAAGCCCCAATAATCCTAATATCGACAACCATCCAAAACTTCCTGAAGAACTTTTTTGGGTAGATGGCTTATTCTCAGGATCTTGTAAATCAATATCCACAATCACAGGGTCATGATCGGAAGAGCGATAAGGGTCTTCTGCGAAGAATAAGGCCTTTTGCTCATCGGTTTTATATTCTTCGTTATAATCCAAAACTGTTGGCTCGTCCGCATTGATATGCCAAGCAAAAGCTTTTTTGACTTTACTGTAAAGATTAGAATCCGCAATAGCATGGTCTAAATTACCAGCACCACCATAACCTTCAGCATTACTGGATACACCAAACACATAGCTATAGGCCTGTTCACCTTGCCCAATCGTTTTGTCATTCAATAGCACTTTATAATTTGCTTTTTCTAGAGCCAAGATTGGGTCTTCTTTGGCATAACTATTCATATCACCTAATAACAAAATATTTGGCGTTTCAACTTGAGTTGGATTTTTTGCTGCCCATTGAATTAATTGCTCCACCGCCTTAACACGTGTTGGATTCCAACATCCCTGCCCATCTTTCTGATCTGCATCTAGTGATGCTGCATTTACTCCAGAACAGCTTTTAGATTTAAGATGATTCGGTATCACCGTCAACATTTGCTTTCCTGAAATAGGCTGGAAGGTTTGCGCAATTGTGGTTCTGTTTTTATCTCCCAAATCCAAAACCACAGGTTTATTTACAGGTTTGACACGCTTACTGTTATAAATAATTGCGACTGCAATCGCATCTGTACCCAAACGATCCATGTTTTCTGGTACCACATAACGCCAATCCGTACCTAAAGCACGTGTGAGATAAGCAATCGCACTGTCTTCGCCAAAACCATTGTTGGCAATCTCCATCAGACCATAAATATCAGCATCAATTGCTCGCATCGCACTGACAATCTTACGATGTTGTTTATCAAACTCAGCTTGTGAATTTGCGCCACGCTCAGTTGGAAAACCATTTTTACCGTTATCGTAATTCAGGACATTGAATGCTGCCGCACGAATTAATTTATCTTCTTTGGCAATTACAGTTGGCCGTTCTGGTGTAGGTTTAATAATCGTCGGAAGATTACCACCTTGAATTGGTTGAATACGCCAACCATTGAATCGGTATTCTAAGATACCTTCAACATTTTGTAGTTGATGCCCAACCCTGAGCGTATTGGTGGCACTAAAATTCTGAGGTAACCACGGCGTTCTGTTTTGATTGTTATAACCGTCATCTAGAATAATTTTTGATAATAAATTTTTCTGTGCTAACTCTTTTGCTTCGTTAGATAATGGTGCATGTAAGTTAGTTGGAATATACAAGCGCCCTAAGCTTAAAGATAATTCGCCAAAACGACCATAATTATAGTTTTCACTGATGGTTAAGCTTTGTGGAAGTTTAACCAACATGCCCTGATAACGTTGTGGAGAGTTTTCAGTCAATTCTGTCAAACTTTTAAATGGTAAATTCAAACTGATTGGTTGAATTTGGCCTAACATATTTGAATTACAAGTTTCAATGTCTTGCTGAATTTGATCGATTTGCAATTGATTTTGATAGGCGGTTAAGCGTCCTCGTAAGATCACTTCATCACCAACTTTCCCACCTTTAATCGTACTACTAGCTGGTATATAGACGAAAATGGCGTTACTGACATTCGCCTTGGCTTTGCTATCGGGTGTTTGTACATAAAAACCCGAGAAGCCATTGTTATAACGATAATCTGCGGTAATCACACCACGTACCGTATAATTCTGCCCCTGTGTTGCTTGCTGATTTAGATCAGCAATCGCAGTGTCTGAAGAACGTGAACAACTAATCGTCTCATCGGTAGGCGGCGGCGTTGTAGATCCTGTGAGATTGGAAAAATCATTTCGATCTGTCCAAGCTTTCCATGCGCTGTCCAAATCAAAACTTGTTGTTGGATCAATCTCAGTCACAGGGTTTGTGTTTTGCAGGCGGATAAAACTATTGCCTTTGCTAAACACGGTATTTCCCCAACCATTCACAGGCTGCTCACCGACTCGCCCAAAACGATCAACAACTTTGCCCTTATGTACCAGTACAATTGCATCATCCCCATTGAATGATAATGCTGCAACCTGATTGACCTGAGAGCCTAGTACTGCTTGTAATTCAGCACGACCAACTAGAAATTTGGCTTTACTCGCCAACGTACCTTGTAGCTGAAAAGCCCCAGTTTTTGTCAATTCACCATTATTAAACTGCTGAATTTCATATTCAGCCAAATTTGCAACTGTCGCATCTGGGTTATAAATTTCCAAGCCTTTTTTATTACTACTACCATCCACATATTGGCTAAACATCAGTTGAGCATATGCTTGTGAAAAAGCTGAACAAGCGCCAAGAAGACCAAGGCAAACAGTGACTGTACGCAATTTAAATGTTTTCATCATATTTTACTTTATGTTCAAATCGCCATTAGCCTATTCAATCTTTATGACATCTGGATGAAGAATTGCTTGCATGTCTTCAGTAATTTTAAAAATGATTGAGCAAATAAAATCATTTAAAGATTTGACTTGACCCCGTGAACACTTAAAATACGCCTTTTCTATCTTTATATCTCCAGAATCATGTCAACCGATCAGTTAGAAACGCAAATTACCGAACTCGACAATTTGCCAGAGCACCGTGAAATTGTGACATTTATGCGTCGTTCAGCACCGCTCAACACTTCACAACGCACTGCTTTAGAAAATTATCGTGATTTAATTTTGGAATATCCTGTTGGCGATCTACGTCAGCATTTTGAACATCCTGAACGCCCTCTAACCGTCGAAATTGGTTTTGGTATGGGACGTTCTTTGGTTTTGATGGCAAAAGCGAATCCTGAGCGTAACTTTGTCGGGATCGAAGTCCATGTCCCTGGTATCGCACAATGTGTTTATGAAGCGGGCATGGCCGAGCTAAAAAACTTACGTGTACTGGATGCTGATGCGATTCAAGTACTTCGTGAGATGCCTGATAATAGTATCGACTGTGTACAACTATATTTCCCTGATCCATGGCAAAAGAAGCGTCATTTTAAACGTCGTTTTGTGATCCATGAACGCATGCAATTGGTTGAACAGAAACTCGCGTTAGGTGGAACATTCCACGCTGCGACCGATTGGGAACCATATGCAGAGTGGATGCTTGATGTTTTAGACAATCGCCCAAATTTGGAGAACTTGGCAGGTAAAGGCAATAGCTACCCTCGCCCAGACTGGCGTCCTGTGACAAAATTCGAGCGTCGTGGTATCGAATCTGGTCACAAAATCAATGATTTTATTTTTAAGAAAATAAACTAAAAATCTAAGCTATTTCTGCCCTATTACAAATTTATAGCATTAAATATCAAATATTTAATGCTATTTTTATATCTAATTTGAAATATTTACTCTCAGTATAGTTTCTATACTTATTCTTTTTTACATTAGCCTCTCGATGGATAGATAAAGAGTGACCATTTTTGCTGATAAGAGACTCATTTAAATACAAGTGTTTACACGATCTATAAATATCTATGTCAATGTTCAGCTAAAATCAAAGTTGACAAGTTGTATGGCTCACGGATCAATTAGGCAAAAACATGGAATAGGATGTTTTACCTATCACCCTCGTAAATACGTACAACCACGTCAATTAATGATGAAAGATAGGATAACTTTTATGGAAAAAACACTGCAATGTCCAAAATGTGGCTCTACAGAAATTGAAACACGTGATCATGACAAATTACTGAAAACCACTGGCAGTGTTTTAATGACTGCTGCTGGCACAACAGCAGGTACTGTAGGCGGAGCAGCGACGGGAGCATCCGTAGGTGCAGCGATTGGTACCGTAGCGGGTCCATTAGGAATCATTGTCGGTGGTACAGTAGGAACATTTGTTGGTGCAATCAGTGTGGGAATCACTGGCGGTGTGGTGGGTAATATTTTTGGAAAAAAAGCAGGTGTCATAATCGACAAAAATATTTTTCAGGACTATCGCTGCTTAAAATGTAACTACCGCTTTAAATTAAAAAATTAATATGACAGGAAAAACAAAAAATCTGGCATCTAAGCCAGATTTTTTTATAACCTGTTTTGCTCAGCTAAGCAATTGCCTTAAAGTAGTTTTCTTTTGGCACATCAATCACTTCAATGCAAAGCTGTATCGGAAACTCAAACTCGGATTTCAAATATATTTTATGCTCAAGCGTCCTTAGCAAACTCTGTCCTAAAATTTGCTTTTGTGCTGCAGACCGTCCACTGAGCAGATAAAGTTTCAGATGAATATAAGCATCTTGTACATCACCCAGACCAATCAAAAACATTTCATCTTTGAAAATACGAGATTTAATATCATTTGCATCAAATAGCGCTGTTGCAATTAATGATGTGTTAATTTCTTGAAGCAACTTCTGTTGATCTAAATCAATCAGTTGTGCTGAGTAATTCACCGTGATATGTGGCAATGTATTCCCCTTACTCAACAAATAACAAAGCTAATCGAACTTGGTCATAAGACATTCTAGGACTCGTTGCCTCTACAATTGGGCGTAACTTGATCGCACCATCATCGGTAAAATGCTCGGGATTCTTACGTTTATGCAAACGTTTATAAATCTTGCGCACTTCTTCCACCACTTCATCGCCGGGATGTGCAACAGAAATATCCAAAGCTTGTTCTTTATGCAAACGCGCCAAATGATTAATAATCGTCGCAGGGGTTAATCCACGCTCATGTGCAATGTCTTCGATCTCATAGCCACCCTCAAACAAAGCTCTCGTTTCATCTAAAGTCGCGGTTGCATAATTTTGCTTCGTACCACTTTTGGACAATTTCTTTTCATTGCGTGCAATTTCGGTTGTATTTAAGGTACCGCCACAATGACGAATAAATGCATTATGCTGCGTTGTTAAATCGACATTTTCAAAATTTGCTTCGGCTTCCGTGGATAACTCCTGAAAACGGCGGTCTGCTTTTATCGCCAAACTATCCAACTCTAACGCCTGCTGATTAAATCCAAGTAATCTAAGTCCACTTAGCGATTTTAATCGAGACAGTGCCACATAGCCCTGACCTTTCTCAAAAGTATGCGTTAAATTGATTTCAGCAGCTTCAAGCGTCATACCTTGACTTTTATGAATGGTAATCGCCCAAGCCAAACGCAAAGGAATTTGTTGAAAGCTTGCGATTGCTTTACCTGCTTCGTTTTCAATAGACCACGTTTCAGGTTCCACCAACAAAGTTGTCCCATCCGTTAACTTGACTTTAGGGAGCAACCCTTGTTGATCATCTTCCTCAAAACCAATGACCTCACCTAAACTGCCATTGATATATCCCATATCAAAATTGTTTTTAACAAACATAACTTTGGCGTTTTTTTTCAAGCTCAGCTCTTCAGGTGCACGCACAGAGGATTTTAAGGTTTCGATGAGCTTCTCATTGCCATCTAGCACAGCATTGAATTGATGGCTTTCAGTGTCTATCTCATTTAAATGTTGATAATTGATATTATCTACATCCATATTATGGGTATATAACCGAGTAAAGGTATCCCCGATATCTTGATCACGAGATTGTTGTAAAGCCTGAATATGATCCGCCTGAATATTTTGAGCGCGAATCGCATTTAAGATCTGATTCAGTATTTCATCGTCTTGACGATGCTGTTCAGTGAGATAACAAACTCTAAATTTCGCCTCAACCCAAGCATCAGACATAAAACAAAACTTATCGCGGTTGGCTTCACCATTACGCCCTACAGGCGGCAACTGAAAGAAATCGCCAGCCACAATAACCTGAATTCCACCAAAAGCCTCATCGCTTTCTTTGAAATATTTCAATACTTGATTGACCAGATTAAGCTGCTTGGCATGCAGCATGGAAATTTCATCAATAATCAGAACTTGGGCATTTTCTAAATGCTCTTTTAAATATTTACGTTCTTTCATTCGCTTGAGATCATCATCACTCAAACTATCTTTAATTCCAATCCCCGCCCATGTATGAATCGTCATTCCATTCATATGAGTTGCTGCAATCCCTGTAGATGCCGTAATTGCAACGGGAACTTTTCGCACTTTTAGATAATGAATATATTGATTAAGCGTATAGGTTTTTCCTGCACCTGCTGAACCTGTCAAAAAAACATTTTCCCCAGCTTTTAAAAGTTTCAGTGCAGTCTCTTGTTTCATAATTTCATCAGTCAAAAACAACAGCACATAGCTTAACGATTTTTTTCCAAAAATAAAAACTCAAACAAGAAAACTTGGCTTGGGTATTTTAAAATTTTTGATCGACTAATACTTTCTGTCATCTAAGTGTCAACTGATGGCTATGAACCCTTTGGATCTTATATTTTCATTGACATATTGGTCTTTTCATTTATGGTGGTTATAAATAAATTCGGGCTGAATATAAAAATGAATAGCTTAAATCTACATACTTATCAACCAGATATACTCGGTGATGATTACCAACAACTGACTTTAAATTTTGCTGATGATTATGATGGAAAAGTAGTTGCAACATTGGTACGTAAAAAAGCCAATCAAGCTACAAAAAAAGCAGTGTTATATATTCATGGTTTCGCCGATTATTTTTTTCAAACTGAAATGGCTGAACAGTTTAACCAACAAGGTTATGACTTCTATGCGCTTGATCTAAGAAAATACGGACGTTCAAAACTTCCACATCAAAAACTGTATTACGTTTTAGATCTGCGTGAATATGATGCAGAAATCAGCAAAGCACTCGAAATCATTGGTCAAGAAAATCACAATCAGGTACTACTTGCAGGTCACTCGACAGGTGGACTAATTACAACGCTCTACGCAGCGCATTACCCTGATCATCGTCTAATCAAAGCAGTCTGGGCAAACAGTCCATTTTATGATTTTTATAAAAGTACTATTGAAAAAAAGGTTGGTATACCTTTACTCAGTAAAGTTGGAAAACGCTTACCCAATGCCAAGTTCCCAAGTGGTCTAAATCAGTGGTATACACCGAGCCTCCACAAAGCATTTTATGGTGAATGGGACTTTAATTTAAACTGGAAACCAAAATCTGTTCCGTTTGTCCGATTATGCTTCGTTCATGCGATTCATGAAGCGCAAAAAGAAATTCACCATGGTATCCACCTCAACGTTCCAACCCTGATTATGCACTCGCACCAATCTAAATACCCAAAAAAATGGGGTGTAGATGCGCAACAAAGTGATGTCATTCTGGATATAAAAGATATGACACATAATGCAAAAAAAATGAAAGGTGACGTACAAACTCTCGCTATTCAAAATGGTTTGCATGATTTGGTACTGTCTGCACCAACAGTCCGAACAGAGGTTTATCAACAACTCTTCCAATGGTTGGATCAAAAGATCAACTGATACCATCAATCATCAAGGAACTTCATATGTGTCTTGAAGTTCCTTTTTTCCAGCTGTTCCGCACCATTTTAGAACAACATAAAATATAATTTATTTAGTGCATCTATTTTTAAGCAAATTCCACGATTCATAACGATTATAAACTCAGCTATAAAAAGTCAAAAACATCTGTTTTTACCATTTGGAATAAAAATATTTTAAAAAAATCTGCATTTCTAAATTTAGGCATTACTTTTGCACTGTTAGATACATGTTCACTCTGAGGAGTAAGATTGTATGGACCATGCAAACACTGTATCAACCACATCAACAAGTGCAGATATTTCATCGACTGAGTATTTTTCTCAGCGTCAACTCAAACAAGGTACAGTTGGTTGGCTTCTCCTCATTGGTTTAGGTGTTGCCTATGTTATTTCGGGTGATTTTGCGGGCTGGAATTTTGGCATAGCCCAAGGTGGCTGGGGTGGCCTATTTGTTGCGACAATTCTAGTCGCAATCATGTATCTGTGTTTATGTCTATCTATGTCGGAAATGTCGACCATGATGCCGACTGCAGGTGGAGGTTACAGTTTTGCACGAGCAGCTTTCGGTCCATTCGGTGGTTATCTGACAGGTACAGCTATTTTAATTGAATATTCGATTGCTCCAGCTGCGATTGCTGTTTTTATTGGTGGTTACTGTGAGTCACTGTTTGGTCTGAATGGTTGGATGGTGTATTTGAGCTGTTATTTGATCTTTATGGGCATTCATTTAAAAGGCGCAGGTGAAGCGCTAAAAATCATGTTTGTTATTACCTCAGTAGCAGTCATCGCCCTTTTGGTTTTTGTTGCTGCAATGGCGCCACACTTTAAAGCACAAAATTTATTTGATATTCCAGCTGGCGTGGCGACAGGTGCAAGTGCTTTTCTCCCACACGGCTATTTAGGTATTTGGGCAGCTGTTCCTTTTGCAATTTGGTTTTTTCTTGCTGTTGAGGGGGTTCCACTCGCAGCAGAAGAAGCAAAAGATCCAGCAAAATCATTACCTCGAGGACTCATTGGCGCGATGTTAATTTTAACAACCTTCGCAATCTTGATCTTAGTCTTAGGTGCTGGAGCTGCTGGTGCAAGCACATTACAAAACTCAGATGCACCTTTAGTTGATGCACTAACGAAAGTATATGGAACAGGAACATGGCTTGCGACTTTTGTAAACTTCGTTGGCTTGGCGGGATTAATAGCAAGCTTTTTCTCGATTATCTATGCTTATTCGCGTCAAATTTTTGCGCTCTCCCGTGCTGGATATTTGCCAACCTCACTATCCCTTACGAATAAAAATAAAGCACCTTATTTGGCTATTATTATTCCGGGCATTATTGGCTTTTTTCTTTCACTTAGCCGTGAAGGTGACTCACTCATTTTAATTGCGGTGTTTGGTGCGACCATTTCCTATGTACTGATGCTTTTGGCACATATCAAATTACGTTTATCAAAACCTCATATGCCGCGCCCCTACAAAACACCTGGTGGTATTTTTACTTCAAGCATCGCCTTACTTCTAGCAATTGGGGCAGTAGTTGCTGGTTTCCTTGTTAATCCTAAAATTTGGTTTATCGCTGCGGCAATCTATGCCTGCTTTGTTGCTTACTTTTTATTCTACAGCCGTTATCATTTAATTAAAGGTACGCCAGAAGAAGAGTTTGCCAATATCAAAGCAGCAGAAGAACAAACCTAATAAAATAAGGAATCACAATGAGCTATCGAATTATGGTTGCCAATCAGCAATACCACTTTGCTGATTTGAAGACGCTCATGGCAAAAGCAACACCTTTACGCTCTGGCGATGAGTTAGCAGGAATTGCTGCACTGGATGCAACTGAACGCGTTGCTGCACAAATGGCTTTGGCTGATGTACCACTTAAAACATTTCTCAATGAAACTGTGGTCGATTACGACATAGACGAGATTACACGATTAATCATTGATGAACACAATCAGAATGCTTTTGCTCCAATTTCACATTTCACAGTCGGTGACTTTAGAAATTGGTTACTTGGCGAACACGCGACCACTGAAACATTATCCAATCTTTCTTCTGGACTTACACCAGAAATGGTGGCTGCTGTAAGCAAAATCATGCGCAATCAAGATTTGATTTATGTAGCCAGCAAATGTGAAGTCATCACCCAGTTCCGCAATACCATTGGACTCAAAGGACACCTCTCTACCCGCTTACAACCCAACCATCCCACTGATGATGTACTGGGCATTTCAGCCAGTATTCTAGATGGTTTAATGTACGGTAATGGTGATGCAGTAATTGGAATTAATCCTGCTACAGACAATTTGCATAATCTAGCAGAGTTATTAAAACTCATCGATCATGTTATTCAAGAATATCAAATTCCAACCCAATCCTGCGTACTTACACATATCAGCTCAGGTATTCAACTGGCTGAGAAAAATGTGCCGATTGATTTGATGTTTCAATCAATTGCAGGAACACAACGTGCCAACGAAGGGTTTGGTATTTCACTGGAACTATTACAAGAAGGTTATGAAGCAACATTAGCACTAAATCGAGGTACTTTAGGACAAAATGTCATGTACTTTGAAACAGGACAAGGCAGTGCTTTATCTAGTAATGCTCATCATGGTGTCGATCAACAAACACTCGAAACACGTGCTTATGCCGTTGCACGAAAATATAACCCCCTTCTTGTAAATACCGTCGTTGGTTTTATTGGTCCTGAATATCTCTACAACGGCAAACAAATTATCCGAGCAGGCTTAGAAGATCATTTTTGTGGAAAATTACTCGGCTTACCGATGGGTTGTGATATTTGCTACACCAACCATGCTGATGCAGATCAAAATGATATGGATGTATTACTCACTTTGTTTGGAGCAGCAGGACTTAATTTCATAATGGGGATCCCCGGCTCTGATGATGTCATGCTGAATTATCAAACTACTTCATTTCACGATGCTTTGTATTTAAGGCAATTATTAGGTTTAAAACCTGCCCCTGAGTTTGCTGCATGGTTAGAACAACAAGGTATTTTTAAACAACAACATGCAAAAATTCACTGGTCTGATCATATGCCAGAGAAATTTTCACGTTTACTCATGCATTAGGAGAATATCGATGAAACTTAATCGTGACGTACATTATCCTACGCATTTACACCAAGATCAGTGGGAAAAACTTAAACAATTTACGGATGCGCGAATCGCACTTGGTCGTGCAGGTTGTAGCATACCGACACAAGCATTACTGGAATTTCAGCTATCACATGCTCAAGCACAAGATGCAGTCTATCAGAGCTTAGATACAACCTATTTATCTGAACAATTACAAAACAACTCACTTCAAAGCATTCATGTAAGTAGCAATGCTCAAAATAAAGAAATTTATCTAAAACGACCGGATCTCGGTCGACAACTGTGTGAGCGTTCCAAACAACAGCTCATGGCACAATTCAAAGATGCACAACCTTATGATGTATGCATCGTTGTAGGTGATGGACTTTCTGCACGTGCAATTGAAGCAAATGCGGTCCCTTTTATTTTGTCTCTAAACAAATATATTCAGCAACAAGATTGGCGACTTGCGCCAATTATTCTAGCAACAGGTAGCCGAGTTGCCTTGGGCGATGATGTTGCTCAAATCTTTAAAGCTTCGATGTTGGTCATGCTAATTGGAGAACGTCCAGGTCTTAGTTCACCTGATAGCATGGGGATTTACTACACATGGCATGCTCATACAGGATGCCTCGATTCACAACGTAATTGTATTTCGAATGTTCGCCCAGCAGGTTTGAGTATTCCAGTTGCCACACAACGTCTGATGAACTTAATGAAAGAATCAAAACGACTTGGTTTATCAGGCGTTGACTTAAAAGATGAACATCAAGTACCAGAAGTTCAAACAATGAGTCCAACGAGACTTCTTTTTTAATAACATTTAATCAAACGCGCTATTTATTATTGAAAGGTAGTTTTTTGGTCAAATCAATTTCATGATTTGCTACACTATGGCTTACTTCAGTCTGACTGGAAAGATAACTCAGACTGATTGCCTTGAAAAATAGCCCCAAAACCTATCTATCCGAAGAAATAATATCCATGAGCTTTGAGACAACACTGCCTAAAACAATTTATGCCATTCAACATCTCGCTTTTGAAGATTTAGGTTCACTAGAAGATCTGTTTTACCGACTCGGTTTTCGTGTCCGTTATTTTGAAGCGGGTGTTGATGACCTTACACCCGCACTTAATTATGAAGGTTTAACCATTGTTTTAGGTGGACCAATTGGGGTTTATGAAACTGAAGACTACCCTTTTCTTATTGATGAAATAGCAGGTTTAAAACAACGCTTAAAAGCCAACAAACCAACGCTCGGTATCTGCTTAGGCGCACAACTGATTGCACATGCGCTGGGTGCAAAAGTTTATGCAGGCCATCAAAAAGAAATTGGTTGGAGTCCGTTAGAAATCAAACCAAGTGCAGACAATCCCTTAGCTACACTTGAAAAGATTGAAGTTTTACACTGGCACGGCGATACTTTTGATTTACCTGACAATAGCACCCTGCTTGCCAGTTCTGCTATCTATCCAAATCAAGCCTTTTCAATTGGAAATAATATTTTAGCACTTCAGTTTCATATAGAAATTACAGAAGAAAGTTTTGAAAAGTGGTTGATTGGCCATACCTGTGAAATTCGCCAAGCAGGTTTATCAATTCCTAAACTTAGAGCAGAAAATCTCAATTACGCTTTGCAATTAGAACATAAGGCACAACACGTCATTCAAAAATTTCTTAGTCAGATCACTGTGATGTAATATTCTCGGCTTGAGCAAGTTAACTTTGATGAACTTGCTCAATTTTAAATAAAATCTATAAAACCAATCATAAAAATTAATACTGTTGGAAAAAACCTTAAAATATTACATTTGTTAAGCTTAGATTACATAACATACACATGAAACACATCAAGCACCCACAAGATAATTTGAAAAAATTTTATAATAAACAATAGAATATAAACATTATATGTTTTTGCATTTTGTTTATTTGCGTAGGTGGGTGATAGTTATGCTGAAGTTTCTCAAGAGTTTTCATACGATTAATACATATTTAATCGCATCAACAGTGCTACTTATTTTTCTTGTGATCTACTTTTATCTAAATCCCTAAAATGCAAAAAGCCCAATTACAAATTGGGCTTTTTATTAGATAACGAAGTCTCGCTCCAAAATAAATTTAAGCTTATTTTTTCTCAACTTTAAAACTATCTTTTAAATCAAGAATACGGTTAAAGACTGGCTTCTCAGCCTGATGATCATATTGATCTGCAACAAAGTAACCCTCACGTTCAAACTGGAAACGATCTTCAGGTTTTGCTTGTGCCAAAGCTGGTTCAATCACCGCTTGTACCACTTTCAATGATTCAGGATTTAGATTTGCCAGGAAATCATCGTCTGCATCTGGCGCAGCTTCAGTAAATAAACGATCATAAATACGAACCTCAGCAGGAACGCCTTTTGTCGCAGATACCCAATGGATCACACCTTTTACTTTACGACCTTCAGGATTTTTACCCAATGTATCAGGATCAATTGAACATTTCAGTTCAATGACTTCACCATTTGCATCTTTGATGACTTCATCGCATTTGATCACATAAGCATGACGTAAACGAACCTCACCCTCAGGAATCAAACGTTTAAATCCTTTTGGTGGAACTTCTTCAAAATCTTTACGATCAATATAAAGCTCACGAGTTAAAGGAATCACACGCTCACCCATATCGACATTCGGATGACGTTTATGTGTTAAATCTAATTCTTCAGGTAAATTGGTTAACGTCACTTTCAATGGATCAAGTACCGCCATACCACGCGCAGCAGTATTTTCTAGAGACTGACGTATGCAGAATTCAAGCATTGCCACATCGACAATCCCATCAGTTTTAGAAACACCAACACGCTTACAGAAATCACGTAAACCTTCTGCTGTAAAACCACGGCGACGCATACCCACAACAGTAGGCATACGTGGGTCATCCCAGCCATTTACATAACCACCTTCGACCAATTTACGTAATTTACGTTTTGAGGTAATAGTATAATCAATATTTAAACGCGAAGATTCATACTGACGTGGAACAGCTTTTGAGTGAACTTTCTCAACAATCCAGTCATAAAATGGGCGATGATCTTGGAACTCCAAAGTACAGAGTGAATGGGTAATTCCTTCAATTGCATCAGACAATGGATGAGCATAGTCATACATTGGGTATATTTTCCACTTATCACCTGTTTGGTGATGTTCGGAATGCAATACACGATACAAAATTGGATCACGCATATGGACATTTGGACTTGCCATATCGATTTTGGCACGCAATACAGCACCGCCCTCTTGGATTTCACCATTACGCATTTGTTCAAAACGCGCTAAGTTCTCCTCAACGGTTGCATCACGATACGGCGAATTTTTTCCAGGCTCAACGAAATTACCACGATTCAGCTTAATTTCTTCAGGAGATTGCAAATCCACATAAGCATCACCTTGTTCAATTAGTTGAACAGCCCATGCATAAAGTTGATCAAAATATCCTGAAGCGTAGCGAGGTTCACCATTCCAGTTAAAACCTAACCATTTCACATCATTGGCAATACCATCAACGTATTCTTGTTCTTCGGCATCAGGATTTGTATCATCAAAACGTAGATTACATAAACCGTCAAATTCTTCAGCGACGCCAAAGTTAAGACAAATTGCTTTCACATGACCAATATGCAAATAACCATTTGGCTCAGGGGGGAAACGCGTCACAACTTTTTGAGTACGTCCTTCTTTTAGGTCATCGGTGATTACCTGACGTACAAAATCTAAGCCTGCCTGTTGTTCTTGCTGCGCGTTATCGACAGAGGCATGCGTATTCGGTGTCGGGTTCTTTGGCAGTTCTGAAACAACATCATTTGGCTTCATAGGGTGTAAATCACTTCTTACAGTTAAAAATAGGGAATAAAAACGCAATCTTTACTTTTTCTGAAAGATTTTAACGTTTTTTACTTGCCTTGTAGTTTACAGTTTGCTTATGCTTCTCTCAACCAAAAACCCATGGTCAATTTGCCCATGTTTAGGAGATTAATGTAATGAGTTTTCCTCAAGTCGAATTAAATACCAACAAAGGTCGTATTGTTCTTGAGCTTAACGCTGAAAAAGCACCAAAAACGGTTGCAAATTTCTTAGAATATGTACGTGACGGTTTCTATGACGGCGTAATTTTCCACCGTGTGATTGATGGTTTTATGATCCAAGGCGGTGGCATGGACGAAAACTTCAAAGAAAAAGCAACACGTGACTCGATCGAAAACGAAGCTGATAATGGCTTAAGCAACGATGAAGGCACAATTGCAATGGCGCGTACTCAAGCTCCGCACTCTGCATCTGCTCAATTCTTCATCAATGTAAAAAACAACTCTTTCTTAAACCACACAGGTAAAACAGCACAAGGTTGGGGTTATGCTGTATTTGGTAAAGTGGTTGAAGGTATGGACGTTGTAGCTGCAATTAAAGGTGTGCGTACTGGTAACCGTGGTTATCATGCTGATGTTCCTTTAGAGAATGTAGTTATCGAATCTGCTAAAATTATCTCTGAATAATTTTATCCAACAGGATTCTTTGTGACTTATCTGTTTATTTCAGATTTACATTTGTCACCTGATCACCCTCGACTTGTTCGAGGGTTTTTAGCTTTACTCAAAGAATATCAAACTAAAAACACCCAGCTCTATATCCTCGGTGATTGGTTTAATGCTTGGATTGGTGATGATTACACCGCCCCATGGTTAGATGAAATTATCAATGCATTACAGAAATTTTCATCTGCTGGCAATCAAGTTTACTTCCAAGTGGGCAATCGTGATTTCGCTTTAGGTCAAAAATTCTTAGATCAATTCGACGGAATTTTGCTACCTGATGTCTATAACCTCGAAATCAACCACATGAAAATTCGTCTCGAACATGGCGATGCCCTGTGTACTGACGATATTGCATACCAACGTTTCCGCAAAGTGATTCGTAATCCTGTGCTATTGGGTTTAATAAAAAGAACGCCACTCAGTTTTAGACAAAAACTGGCCAATGGTTTCCGTAAAAAAAGTAGTGAAACCAAACAACTGAAAAGCTATGACATCATGGATGTGAATGCTCAAGCAGTACAATCTGCGATCGAACAAGTTGATTATTTAATTCATGGTCATACCCATCGTCCTGAAATTCATCAAATACAAAATAAACAAAGAATTGTATTGGGCGATTGGCGCACTGATTCCGCTTGGATTCTTGAATTGAATGAACAAAAAAATTATAAAATTGATTTTAAGAAATGGTCATATTGACCCTTTACAATGTGTGATATCAACCTTGCAAAATTAAAATGTGAGGGCATTTGATTAAAAAAAACTCTTATAAAAAGTTATAAGCTTGGCTATTTCAAATCACTGACATACGATTTTAATCTATATGAAAATTCACATTTAGCTACTTTCAGAAAAATAGATATCAAGTAGAATAAATTAAATTTTTAATAGAGTAGATATGGCGAATGGATACACTCGTTACAGCAAAAACACGATATGCAACAAAAGCTTATGATGCTGAAAAGAAAATACCAAAACAACAATTTGAAAAACTTTTAGAAGTATTACGCTTTAGTCCTTCTTCTGTAAATATCCAACCATGGCATTTTATTGTCGCTGAAACAGATGCTGCAAAACAAAGAATCGCAGCAGGTTTAACAGGCAACTATATCTATAACGCGGCAAAAGTATTGAACTCTTCTCACACCATCATTTTTTGCACTCGTACTGATATTTCAACTGAATATTTGGAACAACTCCTTCAACAAGATGAGTTGAGTGGTCGCTTTAAAGATGAAACAGCAAAACAAGGTCAGCGTGACACACGCCAAGGCTATGTTGAGTTTTATCGCAATGAATTGAAAAACCTTCCAGCTTGGATGGAAAATCAAACCTATCTCGCATTAGGACAGCTACTTTTTGCAGCTGGGCTTGAGGGGATTGATGCAACCCCAATGGAAGGCTTTGACCGTAATACAATTAATCAAGAATTTGGGTTAGCCGAAAAAGGACTCAAAGCATCCGTGATTGTATCGCTAGGTTATCGCAGTGAAGCGGACTTTAATGCAAAACTTCCTAAATCACGCTTAGCAGATGAGGTTATCTTTACACGTTTATAAATTTTAGACCAATGGCTGTGATCTAAGCAAAATATTAGAAGATCATAGCCATATTCCATCAACACGAACTGGGCTGTTTTATAGCTAAAATATCTTGATCTAATTGATTGAAAAAATCCTGTAAACCATCTGCTTGTATAAAATCGGCTCCATAAAGTATAGATGTTTGCACATCGTGAAGCCCGCAAAAACCAAATATACCTTCCACGATTTGTGTTTGTATCGCTTGAGTATAACCATGTTTATCGTAGCCAGCCTTATCCCCTGTTCCCGTTGCTATCAGTTTGACTGGGATATTTTTCAATTCACCTGTTAAGCGGCCTTGATCATCTATTTTATATGCCCAACCAAGTGTAAATACACGATCAAACCAACCTTTTAACATCGCAGGTACTGACCACCAATAAATCGGAAAAACAAAATAAACGATATCTGCCCGATCAAAGCGTGCCTGTTCAGACACGATATCAGGACCTACGACTTGCTGACCACGATAGGCCCCAAGATCAGCAATGGTAATCGCTGATTTAAAGTCTTCTTTATGTAAATCAGCAACTTCAACACTCATTCCTTGATGGGTTAAATGTTTGGCAATATGGTTCGCAATTTGATGTGATAAAGATGTAGAGTCAGGATGTGTAATGACAATCAAAGCATTTTTATATTGTTTAGAAATTGGCATGAGATTTTTTCCAAGCGTTATTACAACCCATAAGTTACCATTAGTAACTTATGTAAGCAATACACTTGGTCATTTTTGTCTGGTATTTAAATAATCATTTAATATTAGTAAAGTTGATTTCCCCATAACACGCTGGGCTATTTCTGCATCAATCACGCCATTACTTGCAGCAACACAAATTGTTTCCATCAATCCTGTTATCGCAATGATGATGGCTTCACCTTCTTGACCTTCAAGAAAAACAAAAGGAAGAATACCCTGCTTAAAAATTCCGATAAACTCCTGCTGACATTGCACCAAATAGTTTTGCAATATATCCGTACCAGAGAGAGCAGCAACCACCAAACCAACTTCAGGACCTGTTGCAATATGAAATTTCAAACACGCGCTACAAAAAAAATGAATTGTCTGATCTAGGCTCTTTGCATGTTGCGCTAATGCATCAGATAAATCCTGTTTCTGCTTGTCACTAAACTCCTTATAAATCGCAATTAATAAACCTTCTTTATCAATAAAATGCCGATAAGCGATTGGTTTGGTTATCCCCGCTTGTTGCGCCAAATATCCGAGTGTAAGCGCTTCCACGCCTTCTGTACGGATAATCAAACGTGCGACTTGTAACAACTGCTGCCTACGCTGTTCTTTGGTCAGCCTTTTTTCAACCATATTTCATCTCATTAAAGAACAATTCATACTGAAGTTACATCATTGCTCTGGCTAAACAAAGAACCGCCACGATACCAGAGACCAATCCAAGCCATGTATATCCTTTTAAACGTTCTTTGAATAAAACCACGCCACTCAATACACCTAGAATAACCACTAGAATATTCATGCCAGCAAAGACAATGGCAGGTGTTTCTTTAAATACCATGTGCGCTTTCACATACAAAGCAATGTTGGCAAAGTTAAGCCCACCTAAAATCAGACCCATAAAGATATTTTTAGGCTGCCAATGTGGTTGGGTTACTGCAAGATAGATAATTGATAAAACAAAAGCAGCTATAAAAGTTAAATTGAGTGTGACTGCAAACTGTAAGCCTAAGCTACTGCTGTATTTAAGTAATACATCAATAATCGCATAACCTGCCCAAACACTAAATAAGAACAAAGCAGATTTTAAGTTGATTGATTTATTAGAATGTTCCGTTGCTTGTCCAAAAATGATTGCTAAAATTGCAACAATACCTAGAACCACACCAATTAATTTCAAATGGCTAAATTGTTCGCCAAAAATAAAATAAGCTGCTAACAAAGATAGGATTACAGCCAACCGTTGTGCGATTTCTGTTTTTAGAATTCCCGCATATTGCAATGATTTAGCCAAACACAAAAAGATACTCGGCAATAGAACAGCTAAAATAAAAATTAACCACCAAGGTGTCTGGCTGAGTGATACATGGGTAATATCAGTTTTAAACCAATAGAAACATAAAATGCTTGCACTTAAATAGTTCCATGCAATCATTTGAAAAACATCAAATCCTTTAGTTTTGAAATATTTCAATAAAATCGAAACAATGACACTACAACAGGCTGCGGCAGCAATAAGTTCCATAATATCTATTCTAGCTTTTCAATAAACAAAAAAATGCCAGTCTACGTAGAGACTGGCATCTTAAAGATCATCAATCTATTAACGATTGTTTTCGTCGTCTTGACCATCTTCAAATTTAGTTTCGCTGTCAAAACCACCTTGACTGCCAAAACCGCCTTGACCACCAAAACCGCCTTGTTGACCACCGAAGCCACCTTGACCACCGAAGCCACCTTGACCACCGAAGCCACCTTGACCACCGAAGCCACCTTGACCACCGAAGCCGCCGCCTTGACCACCGAAGCCACCTTGACCACCGAAGCCGCCGCCTTGACCACCGAAGCCACCAGCAGCACCTTGACCACCGAAGCCACCTGTAGCGCCTTGTGCTGGGAATCCACCAGCACCTTGAGCACCAGCTGGACGTGGATTACGTGCAGGAACGACAGTAGAAATAGCATGTTTGTAAACCATTTGGCTTACAGTGTTTTTAAGCAATACAACATATTGGTCAAAAGACTCAATATGACCTTGTAGCTTGATACCGTTCACAAGGAAAATAGAAACTGGAATACGTTCTTTACGGAGAGAATTTAAGAACGGATCTTGTAAAGTTTGACCTTTAGACATTTTTAACTCCAAAAATTTTTAAATCAGCGCAAAAAAACTATCTTTATTTTTCAACTAAAAATTATAAAAAGACAGCCTGCGAATTTTGCTTTATCCCAAGAAGTTTCGCAAGTCTTCTTTCGCCTGCTTTATCGTCACGTAAGTTTTAAAATCGTGTATTTCTTGCAAAGAACGTAACCAAGTGTATTGACGTTTGGCAAGTTGCCGTGTCGCAAATAACGCTTTGTTCTCCATTTCTACTTTATTTTTGAGACTTAAGTCACTTTTTAATAAAAAATCTAAAGCTTGGCGATAACCCACAGAACGCATGGAGGGTAAACTATCATTTAAATCGTATTTTTTAATCAATTCCTCAACTTCATTTAAAAAACCAATGCTCCACATTTTGCTCAATCTTTGCTCAATGCGTTGATGTAATTCTACCCGATCAGGCATCAGTGCGTAGTTATGAAATGTGTAACGATACGGTTGATTTTTAGGCTGTTCAGCTTGTAGTTTTGTTATTGGCTCACCTGTGATTCGATAAACCTCAAGCGCACGAATAATCCGCTGTTTATCTGAAACTTTAAATTTCTCACCAGCAACTGGATCCACTTCAACCAATTCGTCATAAACAGATTGCCAACCTTCTGCTTCTGCTTTTGCCACAATTGCATCACGAATCACTTGATCCGCATTCGGTAAATTATCAGCAAGTCCCTCAAGCAAAGCTTTAAAATACAGCATCGTTCCACCGACTAAAATCGGTGTTTTACCACGGGCATGCATATCGTCAATGAGGGGGCAAACATCTTCAACAAATTGAGCAGCTGAATACACCTCCAATGGTGTAATAATATCAATCAGATGATGAGGATATTGCGCTTGTTCTTCTTGAGTCGGCTTTGCAGTACCAATATCCATATCTTTATAAACTAAAGCTGAGTCAACAGAAATAAGTTCATAATGACCACGCTCATAGAGTTCACATGCCAATGCAGTTTTACCACTTGCGGTAGGCCCCATTAAATTGATGACGGGCAATTGATTCGACATGTAAAACTACTCTCCTCGAGCAAATAATTTATCTAATTGGTGAAGTGGAAATGCGCGCCAAGTCGGACGGCCATGATTACATTGACTTGCAAATTCAGTTTGCTCCATTTGACGTAATAGAGCATTCATTTCAGACAAACTTAATTGACGATGAGCACGTACCGCCCCATGACATGCCATACCTGCCAAGAGCTCATCCCGTTTTTGTAATAAGCCACGTGCTTCATCATTTGGATCCAAATCATTAAGCAATTCTGGAATCAAATTTGAAAAATCAGCTTTATGCAAAATCGCAGGAACACCTCGTACAATCACTTGCTCATCGCCATACTGATCTATTTCAAGCCCCAAACGTTGTAACTGTGGCTGTAACTCTTCTATGCGTGTTGCTTGCATACGAGTAATTGATACCACTTTAGGAATCAGCAATTGCTGAGACACCCAAAATTCGGGTTTATCCCATGCGGCTTTCATTTGTTGCAATAAGATCCTTTCATGCGCGGCATGCATATCAACAATAATCAAACCTTCTGTATTTTGCGCCAAGATATAAATGCCATGTAATTGTGCAATTGCAATACCGAGCGGAAACTCATCTACTCGTGACTGTGCTACATCACGATCAACTGTATCATTGCCACTATCAAAAGCTATCGGAACGTCCGACTCTCTTAAAGGCGCTAAATAAGTTTTAAGTGCGTTATTGAGTTGACCTGAACCATTATATCGAGGCTGCTGTGATTGACCTGAATTGTAATGAACCGCTTGAGGGCGACTTTGATTAAATTCAGTGAACAGCTCAGTTGATATATCTGTTTGTTGATCTGATAACGGCTCGGTTACAACAGCTTTGTGTAAATTAAATTGTTCTTGGTATTTCGGCTGCGGTTGGTATTGTGCCGCTTGATGATCAGTTTCATCAACTTTCATCGCTTGAGCTAAATCAGCACTAGCCGTTTGAAATTGTGATAACGTCGCTTTGGCGTAATGACGTACGAACTCATGTACTTCACGTTGATTCAAAAAGCGAATCTCGTGCTTCGTTGGATGTACATTCACATCAATATTTTCAGGATCAACTTCTAAAAACAACAAATAAGAAGAATGCTGATGTCCATGCAAGATACCCTCATAGGCCATACGCAAGGCATGTGAAATGGTTTTATCTTTGACAATACGACCATTGACATAAACATATTGCAAATCTGCTTGAGCACGTGCATCAGATGGATGACCCAACCATCCAGACAAGCGCATATTGATACTTTCAGCATCAATCCAATACGCATTTTGAATAAACTGTTGGCCTAATAACTGCTGAACACGTTGATAACGTAACTCACCACTATCAGCAACTGGCAGATTTAACCGAATGTTGTCGTTATGCTCGAGTACGAAACGAATCTCAAAATGAGTCAAAGCCAAACGGCGTACAATTTCTTCTATATGACCAAACTCAGTACTCGGCTTTTTTAAGAATTTACGTCGAGCAGGTACATTAAAAAATAAATCCTGTACGCGGATGTGAGTGCCTTTTTGTGCGGCCACAGCTTGAATTTGTTGATGATCAAATGCTGTACCATTCACCTCGACTTGATAACCAACACCTTGTTCATCTTGGCTACTGGTTAAAGTCAGACGAGAAACGGCAGCAATAGAAGCGAGAGCTTCCCCACGGAATCCCAAACTGACAATTGCATGCAAATCATCTGCGGTTTGAATTTTACTCGTTGCATGACGCATTACCGCCAAAGGTAAATCTTCAGGATGAATACCATTCCCATTGTCGATAATCTCAATCAATGTGGCACCACCTTGCGCAACACGAATAATCAGCTCTGTTGCACCAGCATCAATTGAGTTTTCCAATAACTCTTTCACCACAGATGAAGGGCGTTCGATCACCTCACCTGCGGCAATTTGGTTAGCTAAAGCAGCATCAAGGGTATGAATACGACGAGTTGCATCATGCGCCATGCAATTGTTCCTGCAGCGTTTGGTATAAAGATTCAGAGTTCACAGTAATCGTCACAAATCGAGTCAGTTCATCATCTGATTTTTGGATATCAATCACAACATCCGGCTTAGGAATTTCATTGCCACCTTTTGATGGCCATTCAAATAAAAATAACGCATCTAGTGTTTCCAAATAGTCACGAATTCCCATTAACTCGAGTTCATAAGGATTATCTAAGCGATATAGATCAAAGTGAAAAATTTCTTTGCCTTGTATGGTATAAGGCTCTACCAAAGTATACGTTGGACTCTTTACCGAGCCTTGGTGTCCAAGACTTTGTAAGAAATAACGGGTGAACGTGGTTTTACCTGCTCCCAAATCACCAATTAAATAAATAATGCCTGAATGCACCAGCTGAGAAAGTATCTGTGCAAAACGTTGAGTGTCTTGTTCATGATTTAAAGTAAATTTCACTGAATACAACATGGCAATCAAAACAAAATTGGAATGACGGCTATGATAACATTGCCATGAATTAAAGCCTAATCAACTATATTGAAACTGGCTTATTTTACTCCGCTTAGATTAGGTTAATTTTGTTGTATGAAGTCCATGTTTGAATTTACTCCTCCTTTAATTGACGGTGTCAGTGCGAGTAAAGTCTTTTTACCGCACGGTATCACCATAAGCACAATTTTCGAATATCTATGCCAACATTTTGAGCACATTAAAATCGAAGAATGGCAACAACGCTTTGATGATGGATTAATATATTCAGCCGATGGTAAAAAATTAAAATCAGATAGCCCCTATACCGCCAATACACATATTTTTTACTACCGCTTTCTTGCTCACGAAGTACATGTGCCATTTCAATATGAAATCTTATTTGAAAATGAAGATTTACTCGTTGTCGATAAACCACACTTTCTCACCATGAGTCCTACAGGACAATACGTACAAGAAACACTACTCGTGCGCTTAAAAAAACAGACAGGTTATAAAGAGCTGACCCCAATCCACCGACTTGATCGTGAAACAGCAGGTGTAGTTTTATTCTGTAAAAAAGCAAGTGCAAGAGGAATTTATCAGCAGCTTTTTGCTGAAAGAAAAGTGCAAAAAATCTACCATGCAATTGCAGTGTATCGCCCTGAATTACATTTCCCACAAACGGTAAAGCTACATTTAGAAAAAGGCTTGCCTTTTTACACCATGCAAGTCAATTTAGAAAAACCAAGTAATACTGAAACTTTGATTGAGCTGTTAGAGCACAATAAATCCCACGCAAAATACTTACTTAAGCCCCAAACAGGTAAGCAACATCAATTACGAGTCCACCTGAACTATTTAGGTATCCCCATTCTAAATGATGAGTTTTATCCAGTTATCGCGCACAAATCGAGTGATGATTTCTCTAACCCTTTACAGCTACTTGCAAAGGAAATCTTTTTCAATGATCCAGTCTCAAAACAAGAAATGCACTTCAACTCCAAGCTTGAATTGACATTGTAGATACATCGTAATGACAAAAATTCTATATTTTCACTTCAAAAATATTGAAATTACATTGTGATCGTTTAAAATACATGACGATAACTAAAAATATTTGGTCTTATTCTTCATGCGAAAAACAGAAGTTTATCAGGTTCGACTTGATTCACAGGAAAAGAAGCAAGCTTTTGCTGTCTTTAAACAACTTGGCATATCCCCTGCCCAAGCAGTGCGTCTTTTTTTCAAACAGGTTGTTCTTACAAAATCGATTCCCTTTGCAATCGAAAACCAAAATATAAACATGGAACAACTACTTAAATTGCGTAAATCGAAGGCTGCAGCCTCAAATGAGAATCAACCAAGCATAGATGTTGAAGATGATCACGAGGATTTATTTGAAGAGTTGAATGCGCTTTTAGGGGAAAGTGACAAAACTTAACAATGTTGCATTTATACACAAGTTTTTATTTTTTAAGCTGATTCTTTTTCGCTATTCTGTCATTCCGAATAAAACTATAAACTCAAGGATGGATAGGAATGATCGTAAAGAGAGCGGCGAAAGAAGATCTTCATCAACTTGCAGTTTTATTTGATGAATATCGCCAATTCTACGGTGCCTCATCAAATGTTGCGCAATCTTATCAATTTTTAAATCATCGCTTTGAAAACAAAGACAGCGTTATTTTCATTCATGTAAAAGATGAAATTTTTACAGGATTTGTTCTTCTTTACCAAGCTTTCTCATCAGTATCTTGCGAAACCTACTATATATTAGATGATGTCTATGTCACGCCAAGCTTTAGAAAGCAAGGCTCTGCCAAACAACTGATTGACACTGCAATTTTATTTGCACGGCATGAAAATGCTCAACGTATTAGTTTGGAAACCCAACGTAATAACTACCAGTCGCATCAACTTTATGAAAAAATGGGTTTTATTCATGACGATGAGTTTAAGACTTTCCATTGTTTTTTGAAATAAAAATGCTCTAAACGAAACGTTACTGTTAATACAAAATTCATTCTGTCTCAAGCGGAATATTTTGACTTAGTTGCTTTTGTTGTGGCGTTAAATAATCCCAATGCCCTTCCTCTAAATTTGGTAACTCAAGCAAGCCAATCTGTTGCCGATGTAAACGTTCAACTTTATTTCCTACTGCTGCAATCATCCTCTTGACTTGATGATAAACACCTTGATGAATCGTCATTGCAAGTTGGCGCTCTGAAATCAGCTTAATATCTGTAGCTGCGTAAATACCCTTTTCATTGCGTAATTCTACCCCCAGCTCTAATTGTTGCTTTTGTTCAGTTGTCACTGGGTCAGCCGTGGAAACACAATAGACCTTCGGAACGTGTTTCTTTGGATGAGTCAATGCCTGTAAATATTGACCATCATCAGTCAAAAGTAGAAGTCCTGTCGTATCCTGATCCAATCGCCCTACACACTGCACACCACGATGAATGAAAATCTCAGGGAGTAAACTAAATACGCTTCTATGATGGGTTGCTTGATGCGAACATTCATAACCTTGGGGTTTATGAAGAACGATATAAATATGTTCTCGATATTGATATCGTTCACCAAAAACTTGGAAACTCAAATCCTCTGTACTAAAGTTCTGTTTAGGATGATCACAAGTCTGATTATCTATGCTAACAGCCCCATTTTTTATCAGCTGCTGACAATACTTACGCGAACCAAAGCCTTGTGATTGCAGAATTTTTTCCAGCAACATAATAGAATCCAAATCAAACTTGTAGTTATTGTACTTGATTCTTTTTCCTTCCGTTGCTTAGTTTCTGTTCATCAACATTTATTCATAATTGATCCATTTGTAAAACAACGCATACAAAACCCTCAACAAACGCCATCAATCTAATGAAACTGCTCCATACTTTCTGACAAGAGTCTTGTTAAATTTATCTCAAGTTAAAAGAATATTGTCCATGCAATGAGGACAAGGAGCTTCAGAATGAAATCAAATATTTGGTTATGTAGTATTTTTTTTGCAGCAACATCGATGGTGACTGTTGCGCATGCAGATAATACAACGCGTGTCGCGGCCACATCTGCTCTAGGAAGCGTTGTTGGTACAGCAGTCGGCAAAGAGCTCGGTGGTCATACAGGCGCAATGATTGGTTCAGCGATTGGTGGTGCTGGTGGTGCTGCTGCTTCTAGCAATAAACGTAATCGGACTGAGGCAGCCATCGGTGGGGGCTTAGGTGGAGTTGGCGGCTACACTGTGGGTAATAACATGGGTGGTACTAACGGTGGATATATTGGTGCAGCTGTTGGTGCGGCAGGTGGTGCTGCGTTAGGTAATAAAGTTGCTCAAGATCGAGATGCCGATCGTCGCTATGACCGCCGCTACGACAATCGCCGTTCATATGATAATCGTCGCCATTATAAATCGAACAAAAAATATCGTCACGATAATGGATTACATCGTGGTTGGTATAAAAATCGATAAATCTATTTTTAATACCTCCTTAGCACCTTCGGGTGCTTTTTTTGATTTTAACAATAGATACAAATAAATCGATAAAATCCGATATACAAACCCCATCTATATATCGTATTATCTCGATATATAAGATTGAGTATCTAAAATGAAATCATTAAAAGAGATCAAATTCTCTATTTTAGAATTAGCTCCCGTACGAGATAATCAAAGTATTGAATTTTCCTTACGTCATGCAATGGAATTGGCACAGCATGCTGAAAAGCTGGGCTATGAACGTTTTTGGCTTGCTGAGCATCATAATATGGATGGGATTGCCAGTTCCGCAACTGCTGTCTTATTGGGTTTCATTGCAGCACACACTCAGAAAATCCGACTAGGATCAGGTGGCATCATGCTCCCAAATCATGCCCCACTAGTCGTCGCAGAACAATTTGGCACTTTAGCAACACTCTACCCAAATCGCTTTGAACTTGGCTTAGGTCGTGCTCCTGGTACCGACCCTGTTACGATGCGTGCATTGCGCCGCGGCCGTCAAGAAACTGAAGATCAGTTCCCTCAAGACGTCCTTGAAATTCTACAATATTTTAAACAACCCACACCCAATCAGAAAATTGTTGCGACCCCAGGACAAAATACACACGTCCCAGTATGGTTATTGGGTTCAAGCTTATTTAGTGCACAACTTGCTGCAAAACTCGGTCTTCCCTATTCTTTTGCCTCACATTTCGCACCTAGAATGCTCGCTCAAGCAATCGACATCTATCGTGAGAATTTCCAAGCCTCAGAATATTTGGATCGACCTTATGTGTCTATGGGAATACCAACTGTTGTGGCGAGAACAGATGATGAGGCAAAATTTTTAGCCACCAGCTCATATCAAAGAATATTAAATCTAATTCGAGGTCACAGCCTTAAACTTAAAGCTCCAGTTGAATCTACGGATGGCCTTGCGAGTAGTGCTGAGCAATTAGCAATTCAGAACTTTTATGCAATGGCCCAAATTGGTTCTCAAGACACTGTCAAAGCTGGGCTCAATGAAATTGCCACTCAATATGACGTAGATGAATTTATTTTTACATGTGACATTTACGACACACAAAAACGCTTAGATAATTTTAGTTTATTGATGGATCTAAAAAATCAGTAATACTCAAGATAAAACCATTAAGGCTTATTTTATATAAGTCTTAATGATCCATAAGCCCAAGAGCACCAAAGGTCTATGAATATTTCAATCATGGCTTGCATATAGACAGAAATGGCTTAAGGAAATGTAGTTAATCGCAATCCTTAATAAAGACGCACCCCACGTTTCATCATATGGGTTGCCTGTTGAGCATTCACAGCACGACTAAATAAATAACCTTGTCCTATTGAACATCCAAACTGCTTTAGTAGTTCTAATTGGTCTGAGTTCTCAATACCTTCTGCAACGATATCCAACGCTAACTTTGGTCCCAACGCAATAATGGCTTGAACAATAGCTAAAATCGCCTCATCCCCATTCATTTGACGAATAAATTCACAATCAATTTTTAAACAATCAACTGGATAGTCTCTCAATCGCGTTAGTGAAGAATGCCCTGTTCCAAAGTCATCCAGTGCAATCTTAACACCTTGTTGTTTGAGCAAGTTTAAAGCCCTGATTACATAGTCTGAACCACGGTCATCCAGAATATGTTCTGTGATTTCTATTTCAACCAAATGATGCGGGATCTTGTAGAGGTTCAAACGTTGCAATAGACGTTCAGCATAATTATCCTTGAGAAATTCAACAGGTGCGGCATTAATCGAAATTGGAACTACCGCCAATCCTTGCTCAAGCCACATAGCAATATTTTTAAAAACTTTATTTTGGATTGCATCGCTAATTCTTGTCGCTAATACATAATCTTGAAAAGCTTGTTCAATATGACAAGGCGAATGGATGTGCTTGTCATCTGTTTGCCAACGCAATAGGGCTTCAAATCCGACAACTTTTCCGTCTGATAAACGTACCTTAGGTTGATAGAATGGAACCATCAAATCATCACGAATGATATGACGCGCTTGGTTGAGTTGTACTGCAATGTTTTGCGCTGCAATCTCCATCTGTTGATTAAACATACGGAAACCGCCTCTTCCTGTCGCTTTTAAATCATTCAAGGCAGTATCCGCACATTTCATTAAGTTTGAGGAGTCTTTTGCATCTCTCGGATATATCGCGCAACCAATGCTCATACTGCCATTGATTAAGTTTCCAGCATAAGTAATCGGCGCATCGAGTTGCCGACTGACATCTATTGCTATTTTTTCAAGCTCTTGTTCATGCTCTATTCCATTCACTAGAATTGCAAACTCATCACCACCTAAACGCGCTACAAAGGTATTTTCTGGCAAAGTGTTTTCTATTCTCTTTGATAAAATACGCAGTAAATGATCCCCAGCTGCATGTCCAAGTGTATCGTTGACATGCTTAAAATAATCTAAGTCTAATAAGATCAAGCCCAGAAATTTTTCACTCTTTTTATGTCTTTGCAATGCGCGTTTAAGTTGTAGCTTAAAGAAACGACGATTATAAAGTCCTGTTAACTCATCAAGCTCACTGGAGATACGCAATTGAATTTCAGTTTGTCTTTGCGCTGTCACATCACGTGACATACACAAGATCTGCACGATTTGACCTTTATCATTTAATATCGGCGTAAGTAAATTATCCCAGTATTGCTTATTTTCCCCTTCACCACTCATGCCTCGAAAACGTGCTGTTTTACCTTTAAGTACCATTTTCAAAGCATAATTAGCTTTAGAGCGGATTTCAGGTGCTAATAGCTCAGTCCATTTCATACCAAAGCGATGATTGTTCTCAGGAATATTAAGCGCGATACATCCCGTTCTATTGACATGTAATAGATAGCCATCTAAATCTAATAACTTGATACAGTCCACACTATTATCAAGCATATTGGTCTGTGCATTTATACACTGCACTAAATTATGTTGGTATTGTTTTGTTTCATGAATATCGACACTATTGATGAACCAATGCGCTTGCCCACTCTGATCAGCCTCTACAAATTTTGCTGATAATAAAAACCAGCGATAAGCACCAGACTGATGTCGCAAGCGACACTCAACCTGAAAAGGCGCTTTAGTAGCAAATGCCTGTCGCCATTCTTTTTGAAAGACAGCAATATCTTCAAAATGAAGCAAGTCCATCCAATTATTTTGGAATTTTTGAAATTCATTTATCCCGATATACTCTTGACTGACCTTATTAAAAAAATAAGCATCACCTTGGTCTGAGAGCAACCAAACTAGACTCGGTATATGATTAAAAACGTTTTGCTGGACTTCGTTCATTTGATGGTTTGATTGAAAAGTTAAAGCCGAATTCACATGCTTCTTAAGTAACTTTACTGGTTTTGCATCTAAACAGGATTCTTTACTTAAAGATGCTCAGTTGCAACAAAAACCATATACCACCAATAGCAAAAGTGAGATTTGTATCACAATATTTTAACACAAATGTGCATAAACTTACATAGCAAAGCGTATTTTATGTTAACTGGGTTTTGTTATTCAACATCAATTATTTAATTTTAATTCGCTATCTATTTCAAATTTAACTGCATAAATCACAACAAAAAAAATATAAAAGGCTACTTCCTTTAGATCAGTCAGTAGCCATAATCAACTAACCAATACGACGTTTCAGACCTGTCATCTGTAAAACTCGTGTAGAGATCTCTTCAATTGACATCTCAGTAACATTTAAATATTTGATCCCTTCAGAAATATAAATCCCTTCTATCGCACGTAACTCCATTTGACACTGGCTAAAACTTGCATAGCGACTATTCGCTTTCCGTTCATTGCGGATGGCCACTAAACGCTCCGCATCAATCATCAGTCCAAACAACTTATTCTTGTGTTCTCTTAGAATTTTCGGCAAGCGGTTGTCATCCAAATCCTCTTCAGTGAGTGGATAGTTTGCTACTCGTATCCCAAATTGTAATGATAGATAAATTGATGTTGGCGTTTTTCCTGAACGAGAAACACCAATTAAAATAATATCTGCTTTGTCATAATGGCGTGTACGCGCCCCATCATCATTGTCTAATGCGAAATGTACTGCATCAATGCGTGCTTTATAATACTCTGAATCTGTTACCGCATGCGTTTGTCCAACCAATGTTGTTGGTGGTGTACCTAACTCCTGTTCAAGCTTGCTAATTAGCCCTTCAAAAACATCCAAATTTACGGCTTTGGCAGTATTAATAATTTCACGAACATGAGGATCAACCAAAGTATCAAAAACCAGAGGTAATGAACCATCACGACTTTGACAAGCGTTGATCTCCACAGCAACATTCATTGCAGCTTCTTCAGTCGTGATATACGGCATAATATGAATATCAAAATCGACATTTGGAAATTGTGCAAGTAGTGAATGTCCAAGGGTTTCTGCAGTAATCGCGGTGCCATCTGAAATAAAAAATACGCTCCGTTTAATTTGTTTACTTTCGGGCATCAAAATTCTCCTTAAACATTTGTCTTAGTGCTCTATAATCTTTATAGTAAACTCATCTAACATGACTGTCGCTTAGTAAAACGCTAAATCTAAGCACATTCGTATAATTTCATACCAATGATGGTCATTCATACTGCAAAAAAAGTGGAGTAAATACTTTGGAAGCGCGCGTAATCGGTCTGGAAAAATTAGGAAAACACGATGTCGAACTCGTAGGTGGGAAAAACTCATCTTTGGGTGAAATGATCAGCCATTTATCCAATGCTGGTGTATCGGTACCTGGTGGTTTTGCTACAACTGCAGCTGCCTATCGTGAGTTCTTGGATCAAAGCGGCTTAAATGCTCGAATTCAGGCTGAACTTGCACAACTTAATGTTGATGATGTTATCGCGCTTGCTGAAACAGGTGCAAAAATCCGCAAATGGATTGTTGATACACCACTTACAGAAACATTAGAACAAGAAATTCGTGAAGCATTTACAGCACTTTCAAACGGTAATCCAGACATCGCTGTTGCTGTACGTTCTTCTGCAACCGCAGAAGATTTACCTGACGCGTCTTTTGCAGGCCAACAAGAAACTTTCTTAAACATTCGCGGTATTGATAATATTCTGATTGCAATTAAAGAGGTTTTTGCTTCTTTATACAATGACCGTGCAATCGCTTATCGTGTACACCAAGGTTTTGAACATAGTGTTGTAGCCCTTTCTGCTGGCGTCCAACGTATGGTTCGTTCTGAAACTGGCGCTGCGGGTGTTATGTTCACACTTGATACAGAATCAGGTTTCCGTGATGTGGTATTCATTACCGCATCTTACGGTTTGGGTGAAATGGTTGTACAAGGTGCAGTAAACCCTGACGAATTCTATTTATCAAAACCGCTTTTAAATGCTGGTAAGCACTCTGTTCTACGCCGTAATCTTGGTTCAAAACACCAGAAAATGATTTACGGTGAAGAAGGTTCTGCTGGTAAATCAGTTGTTGTTGTCGATGTTGAAAAACCTGAGCGCCAACAATTTGCATTAAATGATCATGAATTACACGAGCTTGCAAAACAAGCCTTAATCATCGAACAACATTACGGTGCTCCAATGGACATCGAATGGGCAAAAGATGGTGATGATGGTCAAATCTATATCGTTCAAGCACGTCCTGAGACTGTAAAAAGCCGTCAGAATGTGGGCACAATGGAACGTTACCTATTAAAACAACGTGGTACAGTAGTTTGTGAAGGTCGTTCAATTGGACAACGTATTGGTTCGGGTAAAGTACGTGTTGTAACCTCAATCAAAGAAATGGATAAGGTACAAGACGGTGACGTACTTGTGTCGGACATGACTGACCCAGATTGGGAACCAGTAATGAAACGTGCAGCAGCCATTGTGACTAACCGTGGTGGTCGTACATGCCACGCAGCAATTATTGCACGTGAGCTTGGTGTGCCTGCGATTGTCGGTTGTGGCAACGCAACAGAAGTACTCACTGACGGACAAGAGGTGACTGTATCTTGTGCTGAAGGAGATACAGGTTTTATTTATGAAGGTTCGTTAGACTTTGAAGTGCAACGCAATTCAATTCACTCTATGCCATCATTACCGTTCAAAATTATGATGAACGTGGGTAACCCTGACCGTGCATTTGACTTTGCTCAAATTCCAAATGAAGGGATCGGACTTGCACGTCTTGAGTTCATTATTAACCGTATGATTGGTGTACACCCGAAAGCATTGTTAAACATCGAGAGCCTTCCTCGTGAAACACGTGCAGCGGTTATGACACGCACTGCTGGCTATTCATCTCCTATCGAATTTTATGTAGAAAAGTTAGTTGAAGGTATTTCAACTCTCGCTGCGGCATTTGCAGAAAAGCCTGTGATTGTTCGTATGTCTGACTTCAAATCGAATGAATATGCCAATTTAATTGGTGGTAAATTATACGAACCAGAAGAAGAAAACCCAATGTTGGGTTTCCGTGGTGCAAGCCGTTACGTATCTGACAATTTCCGTGACTGTTTTGAACTTGAATGCCGTGCGTTGAAAAAAGTTCGTGATGAAATGGGCTTAACCAACGTTCAAATTATGATCCCTTTTGTTCGTACCGTTTCTGAAGCAAAACGTGTTATCGAACTCCTTGCTCAAAACGGTTTAAAACGTGGTGAGAACGGCTTAAAAGTGATCATGATGTGTGAGTTGCCAACCAATGCGTTATTGGCAGAACAATTCCTTGAACACTTCGATGGCTTCTCAATTGGTTCAAACGATTTAACACAGCTTACACTTGGTTTAGACCGCGATTCTGGTATCGTTTCTCACTTATTTGACGAACGTGATCCTGCTGTGAAAGCTTTGTTATCGATGGCAATTCATGCTTGTCGTAAAGCAGGAAAATATGTAGGTATCTGTGGTCAAGGCCCTTCTGATCACCCTGATCTTGCAAAATGGCTCATGGAACAAGGTATTGAGTCTGTGTCACTTAACCCTGACTCAGTTCTAGATACTTGGTTCTTCTTGGCTGAAGAAAAAATCAAGCAAGCTTAACTATTATTTTAAAAGACCCCCTAGGTGGGGTCTTTTTTCATCATTTGTGATAGAGATTTAGAACATATGCAAATTTACTTGGCACGTAATAATCAACAAGCTGGTCCATACACACTAGAACAAGTCAATCAAATGCTTGCAAGCCAACAAGTTCTACTTACTGATCTTGCTTGGCATGAAGGTATGAGTGAATGGAAAACGCTCGGTGAGTTAACCCAAGGAAAACTTGTGTATGAACCAATCGGTCATACATCAACTCCATTTCCATCACCACAGCCTACCGAGACTGTATCTGCTACACAACAATACCAAGCAAAAACCTCAGCAGAGGAAACAAAAACTGTCGAGCTTGCATCAATTGGCTCACGAGCTTTTGCTAAAGCAATTGACTTTATGTTGTGGCTTCCAATTGCAATAATTCCATCATTTTATTTTACTGAAGAACAGCACGGACAGCTTGCTGATATTCAAAAACAAATGCAGGCGGCTGAATTTGCTTCTGCCAAAGCGGCTGAATTACAACAACAAATCTTTCAGCTTATCCCTCCTGAAGCATGGCAAAGCATGATGATTTACATAGTCGTTATGCTCATGGTTCAAGCATATTTCATTGCTAAATCTGGTCAGAGTATCGGCAAAAAATTAACTCGTATCAAAATTGTGGATGTAGAAAATAATAATCAAGTTAGCCTCATTCGTGCTTTTTGGCTTCGTAGTGTTGTTTTTATTATCCTAAATTTGCTGCTAGTTCCAATCATTACCATCATTGATTATGCATTTGCAATCAGCTCAAACCGACAAACTTTGCACGATAAGTTCGCAAAAACCAAAGTGATTAAGCAATAATTACAAATCGATAAAGAAAAGAGGATTTATTCCTCTTTTCTTTATATTAAGCTGATATTTATAGAAAAAGCATATAGCCAAATAACAATCCTTACAAAATAAATCGGGTTTTAAAACAAGCATTTCAGACCACTTTATCAGTAGCTTAGTTTTTCAATATGAGGCATAATGCCCAACAACGTAGCGGTGTCGCATGATTGCTAAGCATTTCACAAAAAATTCTTATCATTCATGCGACACTTTAATCGCTATCCCATAATTTAATTAGGGAATGGGACTCTTCACCGAGGTTGTAAAATGAGACAAACGATTTTAGCTGTATTGTCTTTATCAACGCTTGCTGTGCTCTTAACCGGGTGCGGTGGTGATATGGTACTTCTAAACAATAAAGGTCCAGTTGGTCAAGGTCAAAGTAGCCTAATGATGACTGCGATCTATCTCATGCTATTGGTGGTTATTCCATCAATTGTTATGGCATTGTGGTTTGGTTGGAAATATCGCGCGTCGAATAAAGATGCAGACTATAAACCTACATGGGCACACTCTACAGCAATTGAAATTGTTGTTTGGGGTATTCCTGTCATTATTATTGGTATTTTAGCTTGGTTAACTTGGTGGGGTTCCCACAAGTACGACCCTTACCGTCCGTTAGAGTCTGATAAAGCTCCATTAACGATTCAAGTTATTGCTGAACAGTTTAAATGGATCTTTATCTATCCTGAGCAAAACATTGCAACGGTAAATGAAGTACGCTTCCCAGAACAAACGCCTGTAAGCTTTAAGATTACATCTAACTTCACAATGAATTCATTCTTCATTCCACAGTTAGGTGGTCAAATCTATGCCATGGCAGGTATGCAAACTCACCTCCATCTATTGGCAGATGAACCTGGTGTATTCCGTGGTATCTCAGCAAACTATTCAGGCTACGGTTTCTCTCAAATGCGCTTTAAAGCACATAGTGTAACTGATGCTGAATTTGCACAATGGGTAGAAGCTGTTAAATCGGGTCAAGGTAATACCGTTGTAGTTGACGAAAATGGCACTACAGCTATTCAAAAAGGTACGCTTGATCAAGCTGAATTAGCAACGCTTAAAGATGGCAATCGTTCTAAACATCAGATCGACGCACTTGTAGCAAGAGCAAAGACTCCAGAAGAAAAGAAAGCGGCTGAAGAAATGAAGCCTTATCCAACTGAGCCACATGCTGTGACTTATTATTCTTCAGTTGAGCCTAAATTGTTCGAATCTGTTATCAATCATTATATGAGCAACTATCATGGTGCAGACCACTCAGCGTCAACTGAGCATGCAACTGAAGCGACTCATACTAATGATGAACATGCCACAGCTTCTGCAGAGGAATAAGACATGTTTGGAAAGTTAGGACTTGATGCAATTCCGCACGATCCAATCGTGTTGGTTACTGTTGCAATGATGATTCTAGGTGGTATCGCTCTTGTTGGTGGTATTACTTATTTCAAAAAATGGGGCTACCTGTGGAACGAATGGTTCACATCAGTAGACCATAAAAAAATTGGTATCATGTATATCATCGTTTCTGTCATCATGCTTTTGCGTGGTTTCGCAGATGCGATCATGATGCGTTTGCAACTTTTCCTTGCGAAAGGTGGCGGCGAAGGCTATTTACACCCTGAACACTACGACCAGATTTTCACCGCACACGGTGTAATCATGATCTTCTTCGTAGCAATGGGTCTAGTCGTAGGTATGATGAACATCTCGGTGCCATTGCAAATTGGTGCGCGTGACGTTGCATTCCCATTATTGAACTCACTTAGCTTCTGGTTATTTGCCGGTGCTGCGGGTCTCATGATGGTTTCTCTCGCACTAGGTGAGTTCGCTGCAACAGGTTGGATGGCATATCCTCCTCTGTCAGGAATCGAATATTCTCCTGGTGTTGGTGTAGATTACTATATTTGGGCACTACAGGTTTCTGGTCTAGGTACGCTTTTAACAGGTGTTAACTTCTTCGTTACCATCATCAAAATGCGTGCGCCTGGCATGAAACTTATGGACATGCCAATCTTCACTTGGACTTCACTTTGTACGGCTGTCTTGATCATTGCATCGTTCCCTGTTTTAACAGGTACACTTGCGATGTTAACGTTAGACCGTTATTTCGGTTTCCATTTCTTCACAAATGAGCTTGGCGGTAGTCCAATGCTTTATGTGAACTTGATTTGGACATGGGGCCACCCTGAAGTATATATCTTGGTATTACCAGCATTTGGTCTATACTCAGAAATCGTTTCAACCTTCTCTCGCAAGACGTTGTTCGGTTACAAATCAATGGTGTATGCAACAATCGCAATTACTGTACTTGCATTCGTTGTATGGCTTCACCACTTCTTTACCATGGGTGCTGGTGCGAACGTAAATGCGTTCTTCGGTATCATGACCATGGTTATTGCGATTCCGACTGGTGTAAAAATCTTCTCTTGGTTGTTCACCATGTACAAAGGTCGCATTACCTATACGACTCCAATGTTATGGACGCTTGGCTTCCTTGTAACATTCGGTATCGGTGGTTTGACTGGTGTACTTATGGCTGTTCCACCTGCGGACTTCCTAGTACATAACTCACTCTTCTTGATTGCTCACTTCCATAACGTAATTATCGGTGGTGTGGTGTTTGGTATGTTTGCCGGCATCATTTTCTACTGGCCGAAAATGTTTGGTTGGAAGCTCAATGAAGCATGGGGTAAAGCTGCGTTCTGGTTCTGGTTCATTGGTTTCTATTTTGCATTCATGCCGCTTTATATCCTTGGTTTCATGGGTATGACTCGTCGTTTGAATACATATGACAACCCTGAATGGGATCCGTACTTAGCGATCGCGTTATTTGGTGCTGTTCTTATTGCAATCGGTATTGCATGTTTCTTAATGCAAATCATCGTTGGCTTCTTACAACGTAAGGACAATATGGACTACACAGGTGACCCATGGGATGGCCGTACGCTTGAATGGGCAACATCTTCTCCTGCTCCGTTCTATAACTTTGCGCATGTTCCTGCTGCTGATGGTATTGATCGCTTCTGGACTGACAAAGAAAATGGTGTTGCCTACGCTCGCAATACAAAGTATGAAGATATCCACATGCCGACAAATCGTGCTGCTGGTTTCGTCATTGCGATGTTCATTACCATTCTTGGTTTCGCGCTCATCTGGCATATTTGGTGGCTTGTAGCGGTTTCTTTCGTTGCTGCGATCATCAGCTTCATCGTAAGCTCATTCACTAAGAATGTTGACTACTATGTTCCAGCTGCTGAAGTTGAACGTATTGAAAATGAACGCTATGCGTTACTTGAAAAACACTTGAAGAAGGACTAAGGATATGGCTGAAGTACTTCATCACGATAACCACGGACACGACGGTCATCACGAACATGATGATACAGACTTAACGGTCTTTGGTTTCTGGACATATTTGATGAGTGACTTGATCCTTTTCGGATCACTCTTCATCGCATTTGCTGTATTAAGCAGTCATATTCCACCGGGTACACCTAGTGCTTACGACTTATTCCATGATTCTTTGGGATTCGTTTTAGCTGAAACCTTTGCACTCCTAATTTCCTCTGTGACATTTGGTTTTGCAGTACTTGCATCATACAAAAAGAATGTTAACCAAGTTCTTTTATGGTTAATCGTTACTTTTATTTTTGGTGCAACGTTCATTGGGATGGAAATCTATGAGTTCCATCACCTTGTTCATGAAGGTTATGGACCAACGAAGAGTGCGTTCTTATCTGCGTTCTTTACTTTGGTTGGTACGCACGGTATCCACGTAACTTCTGGTCTAGTGTGGATGGCTGTTTTGATGTATCAAATCAAACAGAACGGTTTGACACTACCGAATACACGTCGTCTTGCTTGCTTAAGCTTGTTCTGGCACTTCCTTGACATCGTTTGGATCTGTGTATTCAGCGTCGTTTACTTACTGGGAGTTCTCTAATGAGTAGTCATGACCATAATGCTGCAGGTGCATCGCACGGTAATGTAAAACAATACACAGTAGGCTTTATTCTTTCTGTCATTCTTACCATCATCCCTTTTGGGATGGTGATGGCAGGTGGTTTTAGTCGTGGCATTTTAGTTACTGTCATTGCAATTACTGCAGTTGCTCAGGTACTTGTACAGCTTGTGTACTTCCTACACATGAATACATCATCTGATCAGCGTTGGAATCTTATTGCATTTATCTACACGATTTTATGTATTGCCGTACTTTTAGTTGGCTCTGTGTGGATTATGAATTACCTACACTACAACATGATGATCTAAACTGATTGTCATGTGGAAAAAGTACTTATTCCTGACTAAGCCAGGAATTCTCTTCGGTAATTTTATTACCACCTTGGGCGGCTTCTTTTTAGCCGCCCAAGGCTCTATTGACTACCTCTTATTATTACTTACACTTATCGGAACAACGCTCGTCGTTGCATCAGGATGTGTTGTAAATAATGTAATTGACCAAGACATCGATCAAAAAATGCAACGTACTATGAATCGTGCGCTTGTCAAGAAAACCATTTCCCCTACTGTCGCAATGTGTTATGCCCTTGTGTTAGGTGTAATGGGGTTCAGCATCCTTTGGTTCTTTATCAACGCGTATGCTTTTTTATTTGCTGTAATTGGTTTTGTGGTTTATGTCGGTTTTTATAGTTTGTGGACAAAACGCACCACAATCCATCAAACCGTTATTGGTAGTATTTCTGGAGCGAGTCCACCTGTCATAGGTTATACGGCTGTGAGTCATCAATTTGATATGGCGGCTTTATTGCTCTTTGTTGCATACGCTTTATGGCAAATGCCACATTCATGGGCAATTGCCATCTATCGTTTTGATGATTACAAAAATGCAGGAGTTCCAATTTTACCAGTCGCTCGTTCAATCATACGAACCAAAATTGAATCACTGATCTATGTGGTTTTATTTACATTGGCGATGAACGCATTGTTTATTTATGGATACACCAATATTTTGTTTTTGGTGATCTGTAATGTACTTTGTGTTTACTGGCTTTATATTGGTATCTTAGGATTTAAAGCAGAAAATGATCAGCTTTGGGCAAAGCGCTTTTTCTTATTCTCTGTGATTTTAATTACAGTAATTAGTTTAAGTTTTAGCTTTACCTTTAAAACCCCTGCACCACTCTTTCCAATTTTTTAAAAAAGATAGAGAACCTCTCTATCTTTTTCTCATCGCAAACATCTTGCATTTCTTCGAAGTTTTCCTTGTTATTTGATTGAAAACCACCTAAAATTCACGCTTCGCAATTTGCGACATAACTTTTTAGTTATGACTCCTTGCTTCTAATTTATACATTAGGGGCTGTTTAAACCGTAAGGAGCTGACAATGCGTCACTACGAAATCGTACTTTTGGTACATCCAGACCAAAGCGATCAAGTTGTAGGTATGGTTGAACGCTATATCTCTCAGATCAAAGAAGCTGAAGGTCAAATTCACCGTTTAGAAGATTGGGGCCGCCGCCAATTGGCTTACCCGATTAACAAGATTCACAAAGCACACTACATTCTTATGAATGTTGAATGTGGTCAAACGACTCTTGATGAATTAGAAGAATTGTTCCGTTATAACGACGCAATTATTCGTAACATCATCATCCGTCGTGAACACGCAATTACTGAAGAATCTTTACTTGCTAAGAGTGCTGAAGAAAAACGTGCGCGTAAAGCTCAACGTGAAGAAGCACAACAAGCAGTACAAGAAGCTGAATAAGGAGAACATCAATGGCACGTTTTTACCGTCGTCGCAAGTTCTGCCGCTTTACAGCTGAGAATGTTGCGTACATCGACTACAAAGATATCGACACTTTAAAACAGTACATCACTGAAAACGGCAAGATTGTTCCTAGCCGTATTACAGGTACTAAAGCTCGTTATCAACGTCAATTAGCGTTAGCTATTAAACAAGCTCGCTATTTGTCTTTGATTCCGTACACTGACAACCATAAGTAAGTGAGGTGAGCTGTGGACGTTATCTTATTACAACGCATTAAGAACCTTGGTAAATTAGGCGACAAAGTATCAGTTAAAGCTGGTTACGGTCGTAACTTCTTGATCCCTCAAGGTAAAGCTGTAGCTGCAACTGAAGCAAACACTGCTGCTTTTGAAGCTCGTCGTGCTGAACTTGAAAAACAAGAAGCTGATATTTTAGCTGCTGCAAATGCACGTGCTGAACAATTGAACGAAGTAAATATCGTAATCACAGCTAAAGCTGGTGATGAAGGTAAATTGTTCGGTTCTATCGGTACTCGTGATATTGCTGACGCTTTAACGAACGCTGGTCTTGTTGTTGACCGTGCAGAAGTTCGTTTACCAAATGGTGCGCTTCGTCACACTGGTGAATTCAACATCGCAATCCAATTGCATCATGATGTTGTTGCTGAAGTTCTCGTTACTATCGTATCTGAGTAATTTCTGCAAAGAAAAAGAGCATGTTTTACATGCTCTTTTTTTATGTCTGCTGATTTGTAAATTATCCTATTTATTGAACATACAGCTAACCTATCTGCAATAAATATTTCACATAATCCACCGCACTCTGATTGATTTCATTCCTCGTAGGTTGAGTCTCTCCTTCTTCAGGATTTGTATCCATTCCATAAAAAACATACATTGGTTGATAATCGGCTTTTACATATCGCGCAGTTAATTCAAAAGGTAAACACAACTCTTTTAGAGAAAATTGATAGCGACCATCTGCTGCATAATCTTTTTCTTTAATGCCAGCAGAAACTGCTAGCGTTATTTTCTTATCTTTTAACTGATTTCCTGCTGAACCATAGGCCCAACCATAAGTCAGTACATCATCAAGCCACTGTTTCAATAATGGCGGACAGTTAAACCAATAAATCGGAAACTGAAGAACCAAATTTTGGTGTGATTCAACCAATGCTTGTTCTTTTGCCACATCAATATGCCCATCAGGATACTGTTGATAAAGTTGATGCACAGTAAATTCATCTGAATATTGACTTAACTCCTCAATCCATCGTTTATTTATGACAGAGTTTTCAATATCTGGATGAGCAACAATCACGAGTGTTTTCTTCATTTCAAACCATCACAACAGACATTTAAGTCTTTCACTAACAAGTATGAAATTAATTATAAAAGCATGCTACAAATTATATAAGTACGGTCATTATGGTTATATACTAAACCAAAAGTTAGTGTCAGAAGATAACAATGGAAACCTGCGCACCACCACATATTGACTTAGGACAAACTGATTTTGGATATACGCTTTCCTTAATCAATGGTAAGTACAAAATGATTATTATATATTGGCTTTATCAACATAAATCTATTATGCGATTCAATGAGTTAAAACGCTCAATTCGTAATATTTCATTCAAAACCTTAAGTCTAACCTTGAAAGAAATGGAAAAAGATCAACTGATTATTCGTAAGGAATATCCACAAATCCCCCCTAAAGTTGAATATTGCTTATCAGAACGAGGACTATCCTTGATTCCTCTATTAGATATGATGTGCCAATGGGGGGCAGCCAATCGGCTCTGAACTCACCCACACTTTTTCACCACTTACACAATTTTCAATGAATTAAATTGTCGCGTTGACCTCCATTTGGATTAAGATAGTCACTCGGTTATGTTTCATCTTTTTTATTAGGTCTTGTTATGTCACAGGCGAATGCCAATTTTACAAAAAATTCTCCAAACACAGAGAGTAAAGTGAGTGACTCAGGTCAGCTAAAGGAGTTTCGTACCCCTCCCCACAATCTTGCGATTGAACAAGCAGTTCTTGCTGCGCTGATGACAGTTGCTGAGTCTTTTGAACAAGTAAGTGATCTACTCAAAGAAAATGATTTTTATGCGACACGTCATAAATATATTTATCGCGCCATCGAAAAACTGGCACAGGAAAACTCACCGTATGATGCCGTTTTGGTCAATGACTGGTTACTCAAACAAAACCTGTTAGATGCAATTGGTGGTGAAGAATACTTGATGCAATTGATGGCTGACTCACCTTCAAGCTTCTATAATCTTGAAACTTATGCCAATAAAATCAAAGAGTTCTCAACACTACGTACCATGATCAAAGTCAGCAGTGATATTTTACAAAATGCGTATGACACCAAAGGTCGACCTGTCAGTGAAATTCTAGATTTAGCAGAAACTCAAATTTTCTCTTTAGCAGAACAACACAATAATAATAAGAAAGATTCGGGCCCCAAATCGATTAGTTCAGTTACCGCGGATGTCATCACTAAATTAGATGAATTATCAAAACTTGATGGAAACATTACAGGTTTAACTACAGGGTTTGTGGAACTTGATAATAAAACCTCAGGGATGCAAGCCGGTGACTTGATTATTGTTGCGGCTCGTCCATCTATGGGAAAAACCACTTTTGCCATGAATTTGGTTGAAAGTGTATTGCAATACAACAGATTACCAGCGTTAGTGTTTTCTATGGAAATGCCAGCAGACTCTATCGCCATGCGTTTGATTTCTGCAATGGGTAAAGTTCATCAGGGACATTTGCGCTCAGGTAATCTTGATGCCGATGAGTGGACCAAGGTTACAGGTACGATTTTGCAGCTGCAAGAGATGCACCTATATATTGATGATTCTTCTGCTCTACCTCCAACAGAACTTCGTGCCCGTGCACGACGAATTGCCAAAATGCATGATGGCAAAATCGGTTGTATTATGGTCGATTACTTACAATTGATGAAAGTCCCTGGTATGGGTGATAACCGTGTTGGCGAGATTTCAGAAATCTCTCGTAGCTTAAAAGCCTTAGCCAAAGAAATGAACTGTCCAGTGATTGCACTTTCACAGCTTAACCGTAGTTTGGAGAACCGACCAAACAAACGTCCTGTAATGTCTGACTTACGTGAATCCGGTGCTATCGAACAGGATGCTGACTTAATCATGTTCATTTATCGTGATGAAGTCTATAACAAAGAATCAAAAGAAGCAGGTACAGCCGAAATCATTATTGGTAAACAGCGTAATGGTCCGATCGGTAGTGTTCGCCTTGCCTTTGAAGGTCAATACACTCGTTTTAGTAATCTCTCACCTGAGTTCTACGCTCAATATGATGATGAAGAATAATTCCTATATTATTGATTAAAATTGCTTTTTATATTATCCGAGTCGTCCCAAAGGAGAAATCAGGGTGCGCCAAGCAACAGTTTATATTGATAGTACAGCACTGCAATATAATTTAAACCGTGTTAAACAACTTGCACCAAATTCAAAAATTGTCAGTATGGTCAAAGCCAATGCCTACGGACATGGAATTAAAGACTGTTTAACAGCCTTAGCGGCCACGGATGCTTTTGGTGTCGCCTGTTTAGAAGAAGCCCTAGAAATCAGGCGGCTTGGATATTTACAGCCAATCACCCTAATTGAAGGTGTATTTTCAGCAGATGAGATGATTCATGTTATTGAACAGAAACTAGAATGTGTCGTTCATCATGCTCAACAACTTGAATGGCTGCTTGCTCATAAAGATCAATATCAAGCTTTGGATTTAAAAGTTTGGGTAAAACTTAATAGTGGGATGAATCGTTTAGGTTTCAAAGTTTCTGAAATCATTACTGTGATCCAACGTTTAAAAGCAGAAGGTTTTAACTGCGTTTTAACAATGCATTTTGCCAATGCTGATACGGATCATCCACTAAATGAACAACAAAAAATGCAGTTTTTACAAGTGAAACAAGCATGTGAACCTATTCTTGCTTCATGTTGTAATTCTGCTGCCATTTATAGATATCCAGAATTGCATTTCGATTTTGTACGGCCAGGAATCATGCTCTACGGCGCATCACCGTTTGCAGACAAGAATGTTGAAGCCCTTGATCTAAAGCCAGTTATGACCTTCAGCGCAGAAATCATTGCCCTAAATCAAATTCAGCAAGGTGAATATGTTGGTTATGGTTCAACCTATGTCGCTACACAAGATATGACGATCGCTATCGTTTCGATCGGCTATGGAGATGGCTATCCTCGTGCATATATAAAACCTAACTTTGTGGCAATTTATGATCAACTTATACCCGTCATAGGACGTGTAAGCATGGATATGATTGCGATTGATATCAGTAATTTAAATGCAGAAATCGGAACTAAAGTCGAGCTTTGGGGTAATACTCGACTGGTCGATGACGTTGCAGAGGCAAATGGAACCATTGGCTATGAACTACTCTGTAGGCTGAGCCAACGACCTCAACGCAGACTTAACTAAAAAGATAATGCTAAGTTCAAAACTGTTTTGAACTTAGTTAACTTACTTGATCCATTTCAATTTCAGCCAACAAGGGAATAAATGCACAAATTGAATCCTTATTTAAAAGATAAGGATTAAAACTTTCCTGTCCAAGTTGTTGAAAGAAAATCGAAATAGCGCTATTTTTCCGTACAAACTTCATAGACCAATCTTGGAATAGCCCCTGCTCCACATTTCGTGCAGGAAATGCATAAACTTGTTCATGCCGCCTATCTTTTTTAATTTTTTCAAATAATTGCATAATGGTGGTTTGATCCCCTTCCAAGCATTGGAAAAAATAACCATCCGCGAAATAAAGCACACCGTAAATATGATTTAAATAATTAAAATGATGTGCTTCATTTAAAATATCTCTCAAATCAGACAATAGGCTCTGTGGATCTGATAAAGCTTTACTGGCATAACAAAATTGAAAAAGCATTCTTATAACTCTTATAGGTTCAACTTGATTATGCCCAAGTTTTTGATTAAACCCAATAATCTTCAGTCGGTTTCGGTAATTCTTGTAACCCGCGCCTTAACGTTTCAGACCATTGTTTACTTATTTGGGTAAAATAAGGATCTTCTTCCCCGATTCTCTTTCCTTTAGGAATAATAAAACTATCTTTATAATAAACCAAAGCGTCTAAAGGTAAGCCAACAGAAACATTGGAGCGTAAAGTTGAATCAAAAGAAATTAATGTACAACGTAAAGCATCATCCAAAGGCATATCATAATGTAAAGCACGATCAAGAATGGGCTTACCGTACTTACTTTCACCAATTTGAAAATAAGGAGTATCTGTAGTGGCCGAAATAAAGTTTCCTTGAGGATAAACATTATATAATTGCATTTCCTCCCCTTTAATTTGACCAGCCACCAAAATACTTCCAGAATAATTCATCTGTTCTTGAGTATTCGAAGTAATATCTTCCAATACAGTTTTTAATGTTTTGCCAACCAGTTCCGCCACTTCAAACATATTATTTGCACTGTACAAGTTTGGCTCGTGATTAAAATTCAGCGCGTTTTGCAAATGACTAATCACAGCTTGCGTTGTTGCCAAATTCCCTGCTGTTTGAATTGCGATAAAACGTTCACCAACCACACCAAAAGTATGCAATTTACGAAATACAGAAATATGATCGACCCCTGCATTGGTGCGCGTATCACTAATCAACACCAAACCCTGTTCTAATCTCAATGCACAACAATAGGTCATCTTTTTCTCTTTACACTTAACACGCCAAAACCTGAACACTAGACATCATGCTTTCAACTCCTCCTTGCTCACGCACACCACGAACAGGTGCGACATCGAGATAATCACGTCCGATTGCAACATAAATATGATTTTGTGGAGCAAATATCTGATTACTAATATCGAAACAATACCACTGATTCTCTACAAATGCTTCCGCCCATGCGTGACTGGCAAGGTGCGGTTGGTTTTGATCATACAAATAACCAGAAACATATCGTGCAGGTATCTGCAAAGCACGGCACATAGCGACAAAGACATGTGCATGATCTTGACATACTCCTTGTCCCGCATAAAATGCATCTATGGCGGACGTTGTCACTGACGTACTTTGCGGTTGATAAGGCATACGTTCTAGGATTGCTTCTGACAAATCAATCAAATGCTGACGATTTAAACGTAGAACAATAGATTTCGCAAAGTCTAGCATCATTGAATCATAACAAGACATCGTCGTGCGCTGTAAAAACAACATCGGAGAATTATGACTTTCAAAATGGCCTAACTCAGTCTCATGTAAATCAATAACTCCCTGCGCCATAATCGTTAAATAGCGATAATCATGCCTTTGTGTTGCTGTCATCCAAAGATTATTAAATGCATCTCTTTTACAGTTTGACTCTCCTGGCACACTAATATGCCAAGTTTCAACGGTTTGATGTTGAGAACTTTGAGGCATCATTTTTATCGACTGCACGCTATTACGTGCAGTCTGCGTATAACGATAATGTGTTTGATGATTCACCATAAGTTTCATGCATACACCTCAAATTGATTCTCCAACCGATAAGTAAATGCATAAAACTGGTTAATATAAGGTTCAGATTTAAAAATCTCCCAACTAGGTTGTAATTCATCCCAGCCTAAATCAAACAACTGATGAATCGTTAATTCTGTTACATCCATAACCTTATGAATATTTTGATAAAACCTAAAATAAGTATCTATCTGCTCTATACATTGACCTATTCTAAAAAATAAAGAAATATCCTCTTGCTCTGCTGTTAAAAGCTCACAACATCTATTCACTATGCGTTGAATATCTAAAGCATTTGCTTCCACATTTTTGATCAAGAAATTCAGCTCAGCGTAAGCCTGTGCGCTCAATAATCCTCTTAGTTCATGAATATTGTCACGAGCAATCTCTAACTGATTTAACAGCGAAAATGGCTGTTGTTTGTCTAACATAAATTGATTTAAGTTATCGGCACTATCTATCTGCAAACAAAGAGCGTATGCAAAATCCGCAGCCTGCCGGTCATCCGTAAAGGGTAACTGATTAGTAACATATTGTATTCTATATAAATAACGACCTAACCAATATACATGTTGTGCACTAGAGCGAAGTAAAATCATCCAATTTCTCCTTAAATTCATTTCTAAAATCACAATAGTTTTATAAAAATCCCTCACGATTTAAGAATGATTTTAAGAACGTAATGTTTCTACAACCCAAGTATCTTTGATCCCTCCGCCTTGAGATGAATTGACAACTAAAGATCCAGCTTGCATCGCAACACGAGTCAAACCACCAGGAACAATCTCTGTACGATATGGTGAACTTAATATAAATGGACGCAAATCGATATGTCTTTCAGCCACACCTTGATCTGTAAGTGTTGGTGCAACTGATAATGCCAAAGTGGGTTGTGCTATATACAAATGTGGGTTTGCCATGAGCTTTTGTCTAAAGCATTCGATTTGATGTTGATCTGATTGCGGGCCTATTAACATCCCATAGCCACCAGAGCCTTGAGCCTCTTTAACAACTAACTTTTCTAAATTACTTAATACATAATCTAATTGATCAACATCTCTACATTGATAGGTTGGCACATTATTTAAAATCGGTGCTTCACCCAAATAGAATTGAATCATCTGATCCACATAAGGATAAATTGACTTGTCATCAGCCACACCAGTTCCTGGCGCATTTGCAATTACAACATTGTTTTGAAGATAAGCAGACATTAGTCCTGCAACACCCAATGTACTATCAGGTCTAAAGATTAAAGGATCTAAGAAATCATCATCTAAACGACGGTAAATCACATCCACTTGCTGACGACCACGAATCGTTTTGACAAAAACTTTATCATCATCTACAAAAAGATCACGACTCGTAACAAGGGGAACATCCATTTCTCTAGCTAAAAATGCATGTTCATAGTAAGCACTATTAAACCGACCTGGTGTCAGCACTACAATCAATGGATTATCGACATACGCATTCTCCTCAAGAATCGCTCGAAGTAAAGTTGGATACTGTTCAATGCTTTGTAAATTATTACTCGTACATAAATCAGGCATTAACTTTTGACTAATCTTTCGACTCTCAAGCATATAAGAAACACCAGAAGGTGTTCTTAAATTATCCTCCAGTACATAAAATTCACCATTGCCATCTCGAATAATATCAATACCACTAATCTGCGAATAAATTTTCCCTTTTAAATGATGCTTTAGCATATGAGGCTGAAATGCTTCATGTGTCATGACTTGATGCTCTGGAATTAAGCCCTCTTTGAGAATGTGTTGCCCATGATAAATATCATCTAAAAAATAATTGAGTGCTTTTACTCGTTGTGTACAACCGGCAGCTATTTTTTCCCATTGCTTTTTTTCTATCACTCGAGGGATCAGATCAAAAGGGATCGTTCGCTCTAATCCCTCTTCTTCGCCATACACATTAAATGTAATGCCCTGATACAAGAAATGCTGTTTTGCTTGTGACTCTAAATGATTCAATTCATCCAAACTACGCAGACTCAACCATTGTTCAATCTTCTTAGATGCCTCACCATTAAAGCTATGATCATCTAACATTTCATTAAAGAATTGGGATTTTAGTTGTTCAAATAGATTTACCTTTGCTTGAAGCTGCTGGATAAATGTAGACGACTGCAATGAAACCGCCGCTGTTTGATCTGCGGTGTAATATTCTGAAGTGATATTTAGGTTGTGTTCTTGTTCTGACATAGAAACCTCGTCTCATCATTTATACATAAATCAAATAAGCAATTTCAGTGCCACTAATAACTCGTTTATTTTTTAATCAGACTTAAGATATTCGAGCAAATCCCAATGCTTTTCAGTCGTAAAAGCGTAATCTAAATGTGATGGACTTGATAAATAGAGATAGATTTTTTATTGTGTCTGCTTTAGACCACTTAATTACGTATTACGCTTATGTCTTCCACACAAGAAAAAGAAACATCGAACAGCTTATATCGCCAATGGCAAATCCTATCACGCCTATCAACTGGAAAATGGATGGGTACACGTGAATTACAAGAAATATTAGAACGTGAAGGTATTGAGATCAGTCTACGTACCATTCAACGTGATTTAAATCAAATCGCGCAACGCTTTCCGATTGAAAGTAATAAAACCGTACCCCAAGGCTGGCGTTGGCGCTCAGATGCACCGATTCAAAGTTTGCCTCATATGACTAGCTCCCAAGCAGTCACTTTTATGATGGTTGAAGAACACCTAAGACATTTACTTCCACCAAGCTTGCTAGAAGAAATGACACCTTGGTTTGACCTCGCTAAACGAAGTCTTTCAACTCAGAATAATGTAAGACAGTGGATTAACCGTGTTCGGATTGTACCTGCTAACCAACCTCTCATCCCTCCTGTTGTCGATAAACAAGCTCAACAAGCCATTTATGAAGGCTTATTACAAGACAAACAAATTGAATGTGTTTATCGTGCTAGAACCAATCAAGGTGAAGATAAAACCTATATCCTCAATCCGCTTGCTTTGGTTCAAAAAGGTGCTGTAATTTATTTAATTTGTACTCGAAATGACAAAACTGAAGTACAAACCTTTGCCTTGCACCGTTTTAAAGCAGCCACGGTACTTGATAATCGTGCTTTACACCCCGTTAATTTCGATATCGATGGTTATATTGACTCTGGTGCACTTGGTTTTAGAGTTGATTATAGTAAGCCAACAGAACAAATTTTGTTGAAGCTTACCATGACTGAAAATACGGCCCAAAGCTTCTATGAAAGTCAATTAAGTAAAGACCAGACGATTATCTCTATCGAAGAGAATATTGTTGAGGTATCTGCGACAGTTCCCTTCACCTCACAATTGGTATGGTGGCTCAGAAGTTTTGGCAAGAAACTGCTCAATATCGAACCTGCTGCTGTATATAATGCGGTGAAGGAAATTAATGAAGAATCATAAATAGTTGCTCATCTAGACATAACATTCTATATAATACTGTTGGGAAAATTATCAATAATCAAACACAGATAATTTATTAAAATATTTCAATTGGAAGAATTCAAATGCATAACCCCAATAAATGTATAACTTTTCTGGGTCTCCTCACTACGATTTCATTGTTATCTGCCTGTGGTGGCAGCTCTACAAGTTCGGATAGTAGTTACACCTCATCTAAAGTAATGAGTGAAGTTAAAACTGATTTAAAGTTCTTAAATACATCTCTACCTTCTGCTCAATCAACAAATGTAGATACTCCTGTCTATCGCTATACTCAAATCTTTAACAAAGAAAATGATCAATTCAAAACAAGCTATCGATTAGAGTTTGATTTTGACATGGATGCAAATACGTTTTATCGCTTAGAAGCGGATTATGATACGTTAATTAATGCCACGCCAAACTCAGTCAAATTAAAGGAATTTGAAAAAAGTGGTCAGAGCATATCTTTAAAAAAAGAATTTCAATGCTCACAAAATAACAATCCGTGCGCTAACATTATAAATTCAATCAATATGAAAACAGGCCAAGCTAAGCTTGATTTTAATAATCAATTGTTAACTAAATCATCTTGGGCAGATGGTCAGATCAATACCATTACGCTTGCAGGCTCTGTTGAAGGGTTTCTAGCTGAAGCACCTAGTAAAGTTCAATTACCAACGAGTCAACCTCATGAGCTCCATTGGACACTTACGCCATCAAGTGTATCAGAGTCAACCTCCTCTTCTTTACCAACTCAATATGAACAGCTTATTTTCACTAATCACAATAATGTTTCTATTTATACAAGTTATAATAAAGGCCCTCTGGAAAACCTTGTGATAGGATCAACATCAATTTACATTCTCAATAATAAAGTAAATAGTGTTTATATTAACTTTCCTAACACCCCTATTTACTATTATGCTGCTTGCGGTATAGCAACTTTATCTTGCGAAGGCACTACTTATAACCCTGTGAACTATCAAGTCACTTTTAGGAATACTAAAATAGTTCACACTCTACTTGGTATAGGTTACCTTAACGGATCAACTGGTTTATAAATAAAAAAGAGAACCATCTGGCTCTCTTAGATTTATTATAAATTTTCGATCAAATTTTAATAGGTTGTTTTTATTTTATTTAAAATAATCAAACCAATTCTTTCCCCCACGTGATCAGAATTGGTTTGTGCCATTTCCATTACTGAAACATGAATTAACATCGGCATGCTAGCTCATATCCATTGTAGCGAATCGTTTTTTTCGTCATGATTAAACCCTCTTTGTTTGAACGTAAAACAAATATAACGAGAATTTTTCAGTCTGTGAAATAACAAAGATCGCAATAAAAATCTAATTATCAGCTAGAGATTTTAAATATATAAATCTATAAAAATAAAAAGCCCCCATATGGGAGCTTTTCAATCATCACATCAGCTTATGCTGAAAATGGATGACGTAATACAATTGTTTCTGCACGATCAGGACCAGTTGAAATAATATCAATTGGACATTCAATCAACTGCTCAAGACGTTTAACATATGCCAAAGCATTCGCAGGAAGTTGATCAACTTGAGTTAAACCTACTGTTGACTCGCTCCAACCAGGCATTGTTTCATAGATCGGCTTTAAGCTTTCAAATGAAATCGCGTCAGAAGAACCTGCACAGCCTGAATCTACATCTTCATAACCTACACAGATTTTGATTTCTTCTAAACCATCTAATACATCGAGCTTAGTTAAGCAAATACCCGATAAAGAGTTCACTTCAACTGAACGACGTAAGATTTCAGCATCAAACCAACCACAACGACGTTGACGACCAGTAGAAGCACCAAATTCATGACCTACTGTGCCTAAATGACGACCAATCGCATCACCTGTATCCGTCGAAGCATCATAATGCAATTCTGTTGGGAATGGGCCTGCGCCTACGCGTGTCGTATATGCTTTGGTAATACCGAGTACATAGTCTAAATGTAATGGTCCCATACCAGAACCAGAGCTTACGCCACCAGCAGTTGTATTTGAACTTGTTACGTAAGGATAAGTACCGTGATCGATGTCAAGTAATGAACCTTGTGCGCCTTCGAACATGATTGCCTTACCTTCTTTACGGTAATCATGTAACACTTTAGTTACATCAATCACGAGTGGTGCAAGCACTTCACGCCATTCATTACAAAGCGCAAGAACGTCTTCAAACTTCACTTCTTCAACGCCATAGAATTGAGAAAGTTGGAAGTTATGAAGCTCAAGCATTTCCTGAAGTTTTTCTTCAAGCAATGCACCACCACGAATCAAATCAGCTACGCGGACCGCACGACGAGCAACTTTATCTTCATAAGCTGGACCAATACCACGACCTGTTGTACCAATTTTGGCATTACCACGTTTTTTTTCACGTGCTTGGTCAAGCGCAATATGGTTTGGCAAAATCAATGGACAGTTTGGAGAAATACGCAAACGTTCTTTAACAGGTACGCCTTCCTCTTCCAAAATCGCCATTTCTTTGATTAATGCTTCAGGAGAAAGCACTACACCATTGCCAATTAAGCACAATACGTTTTCACGTAAAATACCTGATGGAATGAGGTGTAAGACAGTCTTCTTACCACCGACCACAAGAGTATGACCTGCGTTGTGTCCACCTTGATAGCGAACTACCGCAGCCGCTTGATCTGTGAGCAGGTCGACGATTTTACCTTTTCCTTCGTCGCCCCATTGGGTACCAAGTACCACAACATTTTTGCCCATAATAGCCTCATTACATCATGCTGTTAAAATTGGAAACTAAGTTTTCAAACAACTTAGCGATTAAATTTTTTCAATAACCCACTGTCCATTTTGAGACACCATTTGATGGGTCGCATATGGGACAGAGCTTAAATCATCATTACCTAACAATTGCACCACACGTAAACCTTGACTACGAGCAGCTACAATTGCATTCAATAAATCTTGATCATTACCTTTTGGAGCAACAACAGTCTCAATATCTACAAACTGTGTTGCACCTAAAGCATATAAATCACAACTAAATCCTGTCGCTGGACGCGCGCGTCCAAAATGTTCACCGATACCATCATATCGACCACCTTGTGCAAGTGGTGCCGCACGGTTTGGTGCATAAATGGCATACATCAGACCAGTATGATAGTGGTAGCTACGTAATTCGATGACATCAATGCCAATGTTTAAATTCGGCCAGCGTGATTGAATTTGTGCGAATGTTGATTTCAATGCATCAAAAGCATTTTTAAAATCTTCATCCTTTAGAATATCTTGGCTTAAGTGACTTTCTAACGCATCTAGATCACTTGCATAACGACCTAATGCATAAAAATCAGCGCCCATAGCTAAATCTTTAGTAAATTCTTCAAGCTCAGGTAATGCTTTACGCTGATATAAATCAGAGAGTTCACTTTCAGTATTTTTATTTAATCCAGCACGTTTTACTAAACTACGGAATAAACCAACGTGTCCCAAATCTAGATGAACACCCTCTAAACGACCCGTATGTTTAAGTAGGGCCAACATCACATCAATCATTTCAACATCAGCTTCAATGCTGTCATGACCATATAACTCAGCACCCAACTGTAAGGGCGCACGAGTTGAATTAAAGTTCTGAGGTTTAGTATGTAATACTGTGCCCGCATAACAATAACGAGCTACACCTTCAATTGGTCGAACATGAGCATCAATACGTGCAACTTGTGGTGTCATATCCGCACGAACACCAAGCAAACGACCAGATAGTTGATCAATCACTTTGAAAGTAACTAAATCTAAATCTTGATTGGATTCTGAAAGTGAAGACAACGATTCGATGTATTCAATAAATGGCGTATAAACCAACTGATAACCTCGAACGGCGAGGAAATCTAAAGCTTCTCGGCGCAATGTTTCAACGACTTGCGCTTGTTCGGGCAATACATCTGCTACCCCGTCAGGGAGCAACCATGTCTGTGAAATGGTCATGTTCCAAACCTAAAATCTGTTCAACGTGGAGGCATCCACATAAAAAGCAACCACATAAAAAAATCGGGTGAATGCCCGATTCAGCGTAGTGTAGCATGAAGATTTACATGATGCACCTGAGAATTTGCATAAAAACTGCTTATTCCACCCAATAAAAAACAAACAGTTTTTATTTAATTAATCATTACTTTCAATAAATTACCATTATTGATTAGGTTCAAAAACCCAAGTTCGCTGTCCAAAGAACTGCCCAATAGCTGTGCGACCAATTCACAAAAAGACGAGCCAAAGAAAATAAATAAGACTTATATTTAAATACGTTCAATGATTATTTTGGAAAAAACAGCTCATAAACTTAGCTAATCAAAGATTTAGGTCCACCAAGATAGCCCGCAGCATCATACCCATCTCGAATTTGGTTTAATACATTTTGTATTTGACACTCAAGGTCATCTTGATTGCAGTAATACTCATTTATTTTCCCAAACTCAGTAAAAGATGAACGATTAAAACCATCTTCAACATCATTAAACCAGATAACTGTATTACCAATAATAGCGACCACCCAAAAACCATGACCAATATCACCATACGGTTCTTGACTCCACTTTTGGGGATATAGTTTTATTGCTTCCCAAAGCCTTCGCTGCTCTAGAGTCATTCGACAATAAGATTCATTAATAGTCTCTAGCATTTCGGCTTCTTCGATAGATGTCCAATTCATCACTATGCTCTTTTCTAACATTTTGGTGATAACTTAATCTCTTTTATATTCAAATTATTCGATTAATAAGTAAATTAATATCAAGAATTCTTATTCCCTGTTTTAATCATCATTTCTAAAACACTAACTAACTCAGCATTCTGTTTTTCCAAAGCAGCAACATTCGCAATGGTTTTATCTAAAACTTCTTGTTGCACATGCATTTTTTTGGCCATATCTTGCATAATTTCTAAGCCTTTTTTTAAATGTAATTCCAAATGCAAAACTTTTTCTTCAACTTGTAATACCTGAGCATCATACGTTGCTTCTGACTTCGTTTTAAATTGAAACCAAAATAAAAATACAACCGCCAATAATAAAATAGCAATAAATCCCCACATCAACATGAATGTCATTTAAATCTCCAAATTATTTTTTAGTTATAAAATTTATGAGTCAAACGACTCACACAAATCGAGTAAACGATTTGCGTATCCCCATTCATTATCATACCACGCAAAAACTTTGGCTTGATGACCGACAACCATGGTCTGAGTCAAATCCACAATTAAGGAATATGGCGAATGATTAAAATCGCTAGAGACCAGATCTTCATCGGTCACTTGCATAATCTGTGCATAATCAGACTGTGCAGCCTTGACTAATATTTCATTTACTTTATGCACCGTAATTGGTGAATGCGATACAAAGGTTAAATCAATTGCTGCAACATTAATCGTTGGCACTCGGATGGAATAACCATCTATTCGATTTTCCATTTTCGGCATAACACGTTTCAATGCGCCTAAAGCACTTGACGTCGTTGGAATAATATTCTGACCTGAAGCCCGTGCTCGGCGTAAATCACGATGCGCATGATCCAAAACAGATTGATCAGCAGTCACTGCATGAATTTCTGTCATTAAAGCAGTATCAATACCAAAAGCATCATCAATAATCTTTACTAAAGGGACTAAAGCTTGCGTGGTACATGAAACGCCAGAGATGATTTGATCAGTTGCTTTTACATCGGCATGGTTTACACCATAAACAATTGCAGCATCCACACTATCAAATGGTGCCGCACCAATAATAACGCGTTTCGCCCCTGCCTCAATATGACGAGTTGCATCCGCTCGCGAACGGAATAACCCCGTACACTCCAGCACCACATCGATCTCTAAATCTTTCCAAGGAAGCAACTCAGGCTGCTCTTGTTTAAATACCTGCAGTTTAAGCTGACGCTGATGGGACTGAATATTTAAAAAAATATGTTGGTTTTCAATCTGAATTTCAACTTGTCCAGCAAAGCGCCCATGTGTTGTGTCGTATTTAAATAGATGTACCAATGTTTGTACGTCAGCTACGTCATTAATTGCAACAATCTCAAATTGGAACTGTTTAGGATTTTCAAACCATGCACGTAATACATTCCGGCCAATTCGACCAAATCCATTGATAGCGATACGTTGCATGCAGAGCCCTTGTTCATCAAAACATCATCATTTATATGCTATATGGTAAAACATGAAGCGCGCTGTTGAATATAGATTTTTAGCTTAAACACAGTTTTATATGATATTGCTTGTAAAATCGTTGGTCGGATAGGTATTTTCCGTTATAATTTAGCACTTTTAAAATCCATGCCATGCGATAGGCTCGATTGTAGAACCTTTAACAATCACCTTAATTGCATATAGCCAAATTCAAAATTATGGAGTGTCTTGGTTGTGAGTACTCGTTTTATGACATCAGCTGAAATTCGTGAAGCATTTTTGCGTTACTTTGAATCGCAAGGGCATACACGTGTCGCTTCGAGCTCACTCGTTCCCGCCAACGACCCAACTTTGCTGTTTACCAATGCTGGTATGAACCAGTTTAAAGATTGTTTCTTAGGTTTAGAAAAGCGCGACTATGTCCGTGCTGTTTCATCACAAAAATGTGTCCGTGCTGGCGGTAAGCACAACGACCTCGACAACGTAGGTTATACAGCACGCCATCACACTTTCTTTGAAATGTTGGGCAACTTCTCTTTTGGTGATTATTTCAAACAAAATGCCTTGAAATTTGCTTGGGAATTTTTAACTAGCGAACAGTGGTTAGGCTTACCGAAAGATCGTTTATATGTCACGGTTTATCATACTGATGACGAAGCATTTGATATCTGGAATAAAGAAATCGGTGTAGATGCTGAACGTATCATCCGTATTGGCGACAATAAAGGTGGTCAATATGCTTCGGATAACTTCTGGGCAATGGGTGATACAGGTCCTTGTGGTCCTTGCTCAGAAATTTTCTACGATCATGGCGACCACATTTGGGGTGGTTTACCGGGTACGCCAGAAGAAGATGGCGATCGTTTCATTGAAATCTGGAATAACGTTTTCATGCAGTTCAACCGTACTGCGGATGGCGTGATGCACCCTCTTCCAGCACCTTCTGTTGATACAGGGATGGGCTTAGAACGTATTTCTGCTGTACTTCAACATGTCAACTCAAACTATGAAATTGACCTATTCCAACACTTATTAAAAGCGGCAGCCAACATCATCGGTATCGAGGATGAAGGTCAACCATCACTCCGTGTAGTTGCTGATCATGCACGTTCTTGCTGCTTCTTAATTGCCGATGGCGTAAACCCTTCAAATGAAGGTCGTGGTTATGTATTACGTCGTATTATTCGTCGTGCAGTACGCCATGGTAACAAGCTTGGGGCTACTGGTACATTCTTCTACAAAATGTTGCAACCTTTAATTGAGGTTATGGGCGAAGCATATCCTGAACTTGCTGCTCGCAAAGATGTCATCGAAGCAACGTTAATCCGTGAAGAAGAACAGTTTGCTAAAACACTTGAACAAGGTTTGAAATTACTTGAGGGTGAACTCGCACAACTCAAAGGTAATGTGATTGCAGGTGAAACGGTATTTAAACTTTATGATACTTATGGTTTCCCAACAGATTTAACCGCAGATATTGCACGTGAACGTGATCTAACAATTGATGAAGCTGGTTTTGAAGTTGAAATGGCTGCTCAACGTCAACGTGCACGTGATGCAGGAAAATTCGCAGTAGACTACAACAGCATTGTTAAAGTTGAAGGTGAAACTCAATTTGATGGTTATGACGCAACTCACGGTCAAGGACAAATTGTTGCGATCTATAAAGATGGTATTCAGGTTGACGAGATCAATGAAGGTGATGAAGCCCTAATTGTGTTGAATCAAACACCTTTCTACGCAGAAAGCGGTGGTCAAATCGGTGACACAGGTATCTTCAAAAACGATACAGGTATCTTCGAAGTACAAGATACCAAGAAATCTGGTGGCGCTTTTGTTCACCAAGGTATCGTAACCGTGGGTAGCCTAAAAGCGACTCAAAGTGTTGAAGCAACCGTCAAAGCAGACATTCGTGCAGCAACTGCACGTAATCACTCTGCAACACACCTATTACATGCAGCTTTACGTCAAATTTTAGGTGATCATGTTCAGCAAAAAGGTTCTCTCGTTGCTAGCGACATTTTACGTTTTGACTTTGCAAATGACCAACCTGTGACATTTGATCAGCTGCAACAAATCGAACGTTTGGTTAACGCTGAAGTTCTTGCAAATACACCAGTTACCACTGAACTACTTGATATCGAAACAGCCAAAGCCAAAGGTGCAATGATGTTGTTCGGTGAAAAGTACGGTGACGAAGTACGTGTGTTATCTATGGGTTCAGTGATTGAAGACAAGAACTTCTCTATTGAGCTATGTGGTGGTATTCACGTGAAGCGTACTGGTGATATTGGTTTATTCAAAATCACTTCTGAAGGTGGTGTTGCTGCTGGCGTACGCCGTATTGAAGCAGTTACTGGTACTCAAGCACTTGAAGTCGTTCAAAAAGCAGATACTGACATTCAAACGATCAACGGTTTGTTGAAAGCTCAAAAAGATCAAACGGTTGAAAAAGTTGAAGCGGTTGTTGAAACAGCTTCTAGTTTGCAAAAGCAAATCGAACAACTGAATCAGAAATTGGCAAGTTTCCAAGCGGCTGAATTACTGGATCAAGTGAAAGAAATTGCGGGACGTCAAACACTCATTACCACAGTCAAAGGTTTAGATGCCAAATCATTACGCAATTTACATGACAGCGTAAAATCAAAATTGGAAGATGCAGTCATTATTTTAGCTGGCGTTGAAGGCGATAAAGTGAGTTTAATCGCATCTGTCGCTAAACAATATACTGCAAATCTAAAGGCAGGTGACATCATCAAACACTTAGCTCAAGAACTCGGTGGTAAAGGTGGTGGTAAACCTGACTTAGCACAAGGTGGCGCGCCACTAAACGAGAAGTTCGATCAAGTCTTTGCAGCACTCCCTGCTTGGCTTGAGCAATAAGAACTTCACTTTTGTGTAACTGACCCTGATGCCTCTCAGGGTCATGGCTTATATGGAACAACTATGGCATTAATCGTTCAAAAATATGGCGGTACCTCTATGGGTACTCCTGAGCGCATTTTAAATGTTGCTCGTCGTGTCAAGCGTTGGCATGATCATGGTCACAAGGTGGTCGTGGTCGTGTCTGCTATGAGTGGTGAAACCAACCGCTTACTTGCGCTTGCTAAAGCCATTACCAGCACCCCTGACCCACGGGAACTTGATCAAATGGTGTCAACGGGTGAACAAGTAACGATTTCCATGTTAGCTATGGCACTTAATTCTATTGGTGTAGAAGCTAAATCATATACTGGTCGTCAAGTTGGTATCAAAACTGACAGTGCTTTTACCAAAGCACGTATAGAGTCTATTGATACCGATGTGATGACCAAAGATTTAGATGCAGGTCGTGTTCTCGTGGTTGCTGGTTTCCAAGGCTTTGATGCTGATGGCAATACAACAACTTTAGGTCGTGGTGGTTCTGATACATCTGGTGTAGCCATCGCAGCTGCATTGAAAGCAGATGAATGTCAGATTTACACTGATGTTGATGGCGTTTACACCACTGACCCTCGTGTTGCTCCCAAAGCAAAGAAAGTTGATCGTATTTCTTTCGAAGAGATGCTAGAAATGGCATCTTTGGGTTCAAAAGTTTTACAAATTCGCTCTGTTGAGTTCGCTGGTAAATACCAAGTCCCATTACGCGTATTATCTAGTTTCGATAATGACAATGACGGCGCATTTGACGAAGAATTTAAACAAAATGTAGGCACACTAATTACCACTGAGGCGGAAGACGATATGGAACAACCAATCATCGCAGGTATTGCATTTAACCGTGACGAAGCAAAATTAACGATTCTAGGCGTGCCTGATGAGCCTGGTATTGCATCAAAAATCTTGTCGCCGATTAGTAATGCCAACATCGAAGTGGATATGATTATCCAAAATGTAGAAGAAGATGGTACAACTGATTTTACTTTTACAGTAAATCGTACTGATCTTGCTAAAGCAAAAGCAATTTTAGAGCAAACAGCGAGTAGCATTGAAGGATGTGAAGTTGTTACGCGTGATGATATTGTAAAAGTCTCTATCGTTGGTGTAGGCATGCGCTCACACGCTGGCGTTGCTAGTAAAATGTTCACAGCTTTAGCTGAAGAAAGCATTAATATTCTCATGATTTCTACATCAGAAATTAAAATTTCTGTGTTAATCGAAGAAAACTATTTAGAATTAGCAGTTCGTTGTTTACACACAGCTTTTGGTCTAGACCGCGAGCATGGTGAAAGCAGCGCGCGTGCTTAATTTGTAGCTAGTTAAATATTTACTTTCAAGTAAATAATAAAAAAAACAGAGCCACTATAGTTTTTTTAATAGTGGCTCTGTTATATTAGCGCAGAGGTTTTAAGAAAGTTCTCACAAAATTTACGAAAAAAAATTTTTTACATAATTTTGTTAGAATTTTCTGTATATTAGGCTGTGCTTTCGAACAATGAATTCCCTGTCGCAAGTTTGAGCGTTTAGCAAGGAGATAAACATGCTGATTCTGACCCGTCGTGTCGGAGAAACATTAATGATTGGGGATCAAGTCAGTGTTACTGTGCTTGGCGTAAAAGGCAATCAGGTGCGTATTGGTGTAAATGCTCCAAAAGAAGTTTCTGTGCATCGTGAGGAAATTTACCAACGTATCCAACATGAACGTGCCATGCATGAGCATTTACAACATCTTGATCAAGATTATCAACATACGTATGAAGAAGAGAGTAATGATTTCTCTCAACATAATAACTTTAATCGTTAATATACCAAATTCTTCAATAATTAAAGCGACTACAATAGTCGCTTTAATTGCTTATAAGCCTAGTGCTTTCTTGACTGGTCCATAACTACGTCGATGCTCATCAATTACCCCATGTATTGCTATCGCCTCAAAATGAGCCTTAGTAGGATAACCTTTGTGCTTAGCAAAACCATAATTCGGATATTCCAAATCTAAAGCTTTCATTTGGCGATCACGGGTGACTTTCGCTAAAATACTCGCGGCACTGATTTCAGCATGACTCGCATCTCCACCCACGATGGCCTCACATGGAATCGTGATTCCTTTCGGAATTTGGTTACCATCCACAATCACTTTTGCTGGTTGAGTTGCTAATGCTTCAACTGCTCGACGCATCGCAAGGAAAGTAGCTTGTAATATATTAAATTCATCGATTTCCACGTGGCTTGCTTCAGCAATAGACCAAGCGAGTGCTTTTTCTTGAATCTCTGCAAATAATTTTTCACGTTTCTTTTCGGTCAACTTTTTTGAGTCATTTAGGCCTTCAATTGGATTATTTGGGTCCAAAATTACTGCCGCAGCAACCACAGAACCTACTAAAGGCCCTCTCCCTGCCTCATCGACACCAGCAATCGTCATATTACATCTCTCAACAAGAGGCTGATACAGCCTCATTTACTACTTCGCTTTGTTTAACGCTTCATTCACACAGGTATTTACAGTTTCCGTAACTACCTTGTTTACAATCATAGCGCGTGCAGCTGGATCAACTGCTGCCGTTGCAAGATCAAAGGCAGTCACACTTTCAGGTGCTTTATCACTGACACAACCACACACATTGGTTTGAATCTCGTTTCTTTGCTCTGTGCTCATAAGACGTGTAGCAGTTTTCCATGCTGGAATATTATTGATTTCATTTAAGCACTTTGCATTTACGGCAACTTTTAAAGCAGCCATACCCAATTGCTGTGAGGTTGCTGTAGGGTTATTTGTATCTGTCGCAGCACATCCTGCAACCGCTAAAACCAATGGAGCAACAGTCAATACTAATTTTTTCATATTTTTTTACCTACCTAAATTTTGGCAGGCGTATTGTGCCTAAACGCGAGCATTTATGATATGACCTAAATTCAATTTTACAGAATATAACAATTTGAATTATTACATTCTAATTAAACGTCCTAAGGATAAAACGCTCTGTTACATATACATAGTATGAGACGTTTATTTCCATATTTAGAATCAAATGACTCATATCACAGCTAGGATGTTGCGATGTCAACCTCAGCACAATACTACACCCGTACAGCACAAGTATTGCATTGGCTCATGGCAGCGATTTTTATTGTTGCATGGCTTATTGGTTTTTATAGTGGAAATTTTCTAAGCTACGAAGTTGATGGTAGCTTCAAAGGCAGTGTCATTACCTTACATAAGAATATTGCAACGACGATTATTTTCTTGGTCCTTATTCGAATATTTTGGCGTTATACCCATCCCGCTCCCAAACTTCCCGACACAATGTCACCAATGATGAAAACCTTGGCGCATGTTGGACATTTCCTACTTTATTTAATGCTCTTGGCATTACCAATCACTGGTTGTTTATTTAGTTGGAGTGCTGGTCATCCTGCGCCTGTGTTATATCTTTTCGAAATTCCAAGATTAGTTCAAGATAATCCAGAGCTTCTAGCAATTGTAAAACCACTTCATATTTATTTGTCATGGTTTGCAGGGTTACTGATCGTTGGACATGCTTTAGCGGCAGTTAAACATCATTTTATCGATAAAGATAATGTCTTACGAAGCATGTTAAAACAACCTAAATAAACCCTTGAATATAAAAAAACCGCATCATGCGGTTTTTTTTCGTTTAAATTTTCTTTACTTCATCAATCCACTTTTGTTTTTCTTCATCTGATATAAATGACGCTTCAAATGAATTAATCGCAAGTTGTTTTAGCTCATCATTGGATAAATCTAAGGCCTGCTGAATCGCAGCAAAATTATCATTCATATAACCACCGAAATATGAAGGATCATCAGAGTTTACTGTGACATGGACACCTTTTTGCAGTAAACGACGGATATTATGCTCAGCCATATCATTTACTACACATAACTTTAGATTACTTAAAGGACACACAGTTAATGGCATCTTTTCTGCAATCAAGCGCGCCATAAGTTGTTCATCTTCTTCTGAACGAACACCATGATCAATACGATTGACTTTGAGTAAGTCCAGAGCTTCCCAAATATATGCTGGAGGGCCTTCTTCACCTGCATGTGCAACGATTAAGAAACCTGCTTCACGCGCTTTGGCAAAAACACGTTCAAATTTCGATGGTGGATGCCCCACCTCACTTGAATCTAAACCAACAGCAATAATATCATCTTTAAATGGTAAAGCTTGCTCAAGTGTTTCAAATGCTTTCTCTTCACTCAAATGACGTAAGAAACACATAATCAGCTGAGAACTGATGCCCAACTTTTCTTTTGCATCTGCACACGCACGTTTTAAACCGTTTAAGACCGTAACAAATTCAACCCCACGCTCAGTATGCGTTTGCGGGTCAAAAAACATTTCTGTATGCACGACACGATCTTCTGCACATTTTTCAAAATATGCCCAAGCAAGATCATAAAAATCTTGTTCATGCACCAGCACATTTGCGCCTGCATAGTAAATATCTAAAAAAGATTGAAGATTATGGAAGTTATACGCTTGCTTCACTTCTTCGACAGATTGGTAAGGAATCTGAATCTGATTACGCTGTGCAATTGCAAACATCAGTTCTGGTTCAAAAGTACCCTCAATATGCACATGCAACTCGGCTTTGGGTAAAGCACGAATCAGCTCGACTTGATTCATATTAACTCCGCGTCTAAATAAAAAAGGGTGTTGCCTAATCAGGTACACCCTTTAAAAGGTTTCTAATTTTTAAGCGACTTAACCGCCAAATGCAACAAACTTAAATACCCACAGTGCTGCAATGATCCAGACCATATAAGGTACTGTCTTTGCTTTGCCCGTAAGTAGTTTAACCAATGCATAGCTAATAAAGCCCATTGCGATACCATCCGCAATCGAATAGGTAAATGGCATGAATACGATCGTTAAAAAGGCAGGTACTGCTTCAGTGATATCATCCCAATCAATATGGGTGATTCCTTGAATCATCAATACTCCAATAAACAACAATGCAGGTGCTGTAGCAAAACCTGGTACAGATTGAGCAAGTGGTGCTAAAAATAAACAGCCAACAAATAACACAGCAACTACTACCGCCGTTAAACCTGTACGTCCACCTGCAGCAACCCCAGAAGCCGATTCAATGTACGGAGTTGTTGATGATGTACCTAATGCAGCACCTGCAACGATTGCTGATGAATCAGCAAACAATGCCTTTTTCAGGCGCGGTAATTTACCATCTTTCAACAAACCCGCACGGTGTGAAACACCAACCAAGGTTCCTGTACTGTCAAATAAATCAACAATGAAGAATACGAAGATAACGCCGATCATGCTGGCAGTGAATAGACCCTCAAAGTCCATTTTCATAAATGTTGGAGCAATTGATGGAATATGACCAACTACACCCTTAAACTCATTTAAACCTAAAGCTGTTGCAATTGCGGTAATCACTAAAATACTAATAATGATTGCACCACGTATTTTGAACTGATGCAAAACCACGATCATTAAAAAGCCAAATAAAGCGAGTAACACTGTTGGTTGTTTGATATCCCCTAAACCGACTAAAGTTGCTGGATTATCAACAATAATCCCAGCATTTTTTAATGCAATCAAAGCAAGAAATAATCCAATACCACCACCAATCGCCAGTTTCAACGACATCGGAATAGCATTGACAATCGCTTCACGAATCTTCATAAAGCTAATCGCAAGGAAAACCAAACCAGAAATAAATACTGCTGCTAAAGCGGTTTCCCAAGGCACTCCCATACCCAAGCATACTGAGTATGTAAAGTAAGCATTCAAGCCCATACCTGGGGCTAAAGCAATTGGATAATTCGCAATTAACCCCATCACCAAACAGCCAATCGCCGCAGCTAAGCAGGTTGCTACAAATACAGCACCATGATCCATTCCTGTTTCTGAAAGAATCAATGGATTTACAATAATGATGTAACACATGGTCAAAAATGTAGTTACACCTGCAAGAACTTCTGTTCTAAAACTCGTTTTGTTATCGCTTAATTTAAATAAGCGTTCTAACAAACCTGCCGAAGCATTAGGCGTTGCCATAATAGCACCTGTCAAAATCTAAGATCGTAGGAGATAAAATCTATACCTTTGTGTTTCAAACTTTTTTGAATTTTTCACCAAAAGGTATACAAAGCTGAAAGCAATCTATATGCCAGCTCGATACGCGTCACATCAAAACATGTATAAATCTAATTCCGCTATCAAAATATAAAAAGCCGCATAACAATATGCAGCTTTTTATTTAATGGTAAATATTTTAGCAGATTCTAATAGGAACTTGCGTACCTTCAATCAAAAAAAGATGACTTACTGATCGCGACAAATGCATCAAATTAGCTCAAAATCTTATAGCAGATGTTGTTACCTATTTAGTTTGTTTTAGACTGCTCAAATGTGTATGTGGGTTATGTTGAATTTCATTCAAACTATGCTCAGCGTCATGAACAACTTTCATAAGTTCTTGACGTTTTTTCGTCTGTGCATCTTCATAACTGGTATAACCCAAAACGAGAATAGAAAATAAGAATAGGAGTACAAGTGCGATCTTCATTATTATTATCTCTTTGTTAGTGTTTTCTCTGATTCTAACAAATTTTGTGACTTTGTAGTTATTTTTCTAAATTAATTCCTTTCTGACAGCATTTTATAGTTTGCGTATGGCGTCCTACGTTTATAAGAAAGAAAAAAGCACTTTTGTTGATCAAAAGTGCTTTTTTATATGTGACTTGTTCAAGCCATTAGAATTGATAGTTTAAACGTACCAAGAAATTACGTGGTGTGCCTGGCATCGAGTCTGAACGCCAATATTCTTTATTGGTCAAGTTATTGACAGCAATCGTCAGGTTCCAAGGGGCAGCGCTATAACCAATCGCAGCATCGAGACGTGTAAACCCCTTAAAATCGGTCGGTTCTCTATCTAAATTACCATTTAGATATACCTTCGCATCTCCTACATAAGTTGCACCAATTTCTCCATAGATTTTATCTGTAGGTAGATAACGAACAAATAAATTACCGATATGTTTTGGTACATTATTCAGTTCTTTTCCAACATTTTTTGGTTTTTCTTTATCTTTAGTAACTTCTGCATCTATATAGCTGTATCCACCTCGTACAAAAACATTATCGAGTGCACGACCAATAAAGCTAAACTCCATTCCTCGAGAACGATGCTGTCCGCCAACTGCCCATTCTTCTGGTTTATTCTCAGGATCTGGTTTATAGCGGATATTATTCTTACGAATATCGAAAACAGAAAATTGAGTATTCAAACGATCATTTAACCAATCACTTTTTACACCAACTTCGTATTGCTCGTTGTATTGAGGATCGGCATCAAACGCATTAACATTTGTATCCGCAGATACGACACTCACTCCCACTCGACCACCAAATGGAGCAAAACTTTTACTATAAGAAGCATAGAAACTTTGACTTTCTACAGGCTGCCAAATAAAACCGATGTTTGGACTAAAGCTTTCTCCATCAATACTACGTTGGTAATCCTTCTCTTCACTTGTCTTCAAACGATTAGTTGTTTGCGAGTGGAAGTAATCATAGCGCCCACCCAACATCATTTTGAAATAGTCATTAAAACTAATCAGGTCTTGAATGAATACACCATAGCCTTCCCCTTGGTTATAGTTATGTGTTCGTATTTTTAGAGCACCTGTACCTCTTGAATGACTACGTTCCCCAGTTAACGGATTTACATAACCATAAATAGCCGTACCATTTTCATTTTGATTTGCAAGCAAAGGTTCGCGTTGTTCATAGGTCCAATCAGCACCCAGCAATAAATTATGTTTTATGCTTCCAGTATTGAACTCACCCTGAATATCAAAGGTATTACTTGTAGTTTTGTTACTTGTTTGCTGCCAATAGTAGAGCTGTGAAATATCACCGACATGTCCATTACAAGCTCCTACATCTGTTAAACAAAGACTACCCAAGTAAAAATGATCAAAATTCTGCTCAGTTTCTCGATAGCTAACAGCCCAATGAAAGTTCCAATTTGGTGCAAACTCATAATTCAGGTCAGATCGTGCAACTTGTAAAATATCATTTACATAGTCACCCTCTTGTGCAAAACCTGTTTTGATTGATGTACCTTTAGGTAGAGCAGTAAATGAAGGGCCACGATCTGGAACACGATGTAATTTATCGTAGGTATACTGCATTGTCCAAGTTAAGCCATCATCATTTTTATATGTAAAACTTGGGGAAAGCATCTCGATTTTGTTTTCGATACCTGAACGGAAACTGTTCGACTCGCCATATTCTCCTGTCAAACGGACAGCAAAGTTATCATTTAGAACTTGGTTGAAGTCCACCGTTGTTCCATAGTTATCATATGATCCACCATAAATCCCTACCGAACTTTTAGAGTCAAAATTGGCAAATTTACTCACCATATTGATCACACCGCCACCTGAACTACGACCATAAAGTACAGATGCTGGACCTTTTAAAATTTCGATACGTTCAACATTTGCTGTACTCCGACGTATTTGACCACTTTCACGAATACCATCTCGATAAATATCACCAGTATCAGCATTAAAACCCCGTATGCTGATACCATCACCACGCATATCATAACTCGTTGATACGCCTGGCGTACCTTGCAACATCACACTTAAATCATTTGAGCCATAAATTTTATATTTCTGCACATCAATCGTATCAATGGTTTGGGGAATGTCTTTTTTCTTTAAACCATTACGCGTCACACTCGCCTGATCATAATCAATATAACTTTTGATCGGATCAAGCTCACTCATCGCCTCAATTTTAATTGTAGGCATGACAGCGGTTTGTTCATTTGCGATTGCATACTGAGCTTGCAACAACATCAAACTCAATACACTAAATTTAAAAATAGGCTGTTCGAACAACCCTAACGCAGCAGACTTCATAAAAATTCCAAAAAAACTCAGACTAAATTTCAAAAAATAAAATAATAAAATGCGTTACAATTTTAATAAAAATAATTCTCATTTTCACCAACTTTCGTATTAATTTTCAATCTTCGGGTTGTTTTTCATCCATTAAAGATTAAAAATCTCATGAACACTAATAAGGCTAAACTTTGTATTTTTATGTTTATTGATGTTTTCTAGTTCAAAAAATTTGCTAAAGTATTTTGGTATATTCACTCCATTACTTATTTTAATAAAAGACATGTGATAAGACTTTAATAACATAAAACATCTATTTTTAAGGAATTATAAAATGACCAATTGATGTGTGCTTAAAAAACAGGAGGGTTTAACTTGGTAAACTATACATACTCATTAGGAGTTTACCATGAGCAAGAAACAGAAGACTTACACCGCAGAATTTAAAGCTGAAGCCATAAAAGCCATTGAAGAGAACCAAGGTAATGTATCGGAATCCGCTAGACAACTTGGCATTTCAATGCAAACCCTTTCGAACTGGAATAACAAAGCAAAGGCTGGAACTTTAGCAGGCACAAAACAGTATTCGCCCGATCTAAACGCCTTACTCGAAGAAAATAAGAAGCTTAAACAACAGCTCAAAACAGCTGAAATGGAACGTGAATTTTTAAAAAAGGCAGCAGCGTACTTTGCCAAAGAAAGTCAGTGAGGTACGCCTATATGAAATCGCAAAGCCACTTATTTCCGATTATTTTAATGGCTCGATTACTTCGTGTATCCGTTTCTCGCTTTTATGATTGGCTAAAGCGAGGCATGAGTAAAAGATCAATTCAGCGAAATCAGCAGACAATTTTGGTCAAAATAGCCCATGAAGAAACCAAACAAAGCTATGGCTATGTTCGATTAACCAAGCATTTACAAGCGCAAAGTATCAAAATAAGTATGTATGCTGTGCGCCAAATAAAAAAATCAAATCAGTTGTATTGTAAGCGCCATAAGCGTTTCAAAAGAACCACGGACAGTGATCACAACCGTTCTATTTATGACAATTTACTCAAGCAACAGTTTTCAATGACGAAGCCTAATCTTGCGTGGTCGAGTGACATTACCTACATTTGGACGGCTGAGGGCTGGTTGTACTTGGCAGCTGTCAAAGATCTTTACACGAAACAGGTTGTTGGCTATAGCTTAAATGAGCGCATGACAGCCAAGCTTGTTTGTGATGCATTGAATATGGCTATTCGCAATCAGAAACCTGCTAAAGATCTCATTGTACATTCAGACAGAGGCAGCCAATATTGCAGTAATGAATATCGAAACTTACTTGAGAAATTTGATTTTCAGGGTTCAATGAGCAAAAAAGGCGACTGCTTCGATAATGCACCGATAGAGAGTTTCTGGGGCATACTCAAAAATGAACTAGTCCATCATCGCAACTACAAAACAAGGGAAGAAGCCAAAGCGGATATTACAAAATATATAGAGTTATTTTATAATCAGCGAAGAATTCAAAAAGGCTTGGATTTTAAGACACCAAATCAAATGGCAGAAGACTTTTATCGGTTAGCTGCCTAGAATCTCCCAAGTGAAAGTCTCCTGCTAATTCAGCACACATCAAATAATCAAAATGATCAATCCGAATCAAATGAAGATCTACAAGCCTCAGATCAGGCTGAAGCCTTTGAAGGCAACATCCATTTCGGTAGATGGGGTGAGTTTAATCCCCCTCCAAAACTTAGTGAAGAAGAATTGAAAAATATTAAAGAAAAGCATTTATTAGAAGAACATACACCCACACCTCCACCACAAACTCCACTCGAACAACTTGGACACTTAGGAAAAGAGATTTTATCTGGAGGACGTGATCTTACAGATGATGATTAAAACTTAACTATTTATTTCTAATTAAGCTTAGTTGGGGCACATTTAGATGTACTCCAACTTTTTTATGCATGTAAAATGATGAATTCAAATGTTTATCCATCCAATATTCCATTTTTCTACACAATTTTACATTAGGCTACACACAAAATAATTTGATATTTTTTGGGGTAACTATAATGAAACCATCACTCTATCATGGGAAGTTGAGTCTGCTCAGCTCTGCCCTATTCACAATGAGTAGCTTCGTTTTTGCTGAAGATTATAATTCTTACTCCCCGCAAGTAGACACTGCCACTCAAGTGCTTCCTACATTGACATTTAATGCGTCCGCTGAACCCCAAAAGCAACAAGATGATGATATCAGCGCGGTACCCAAGACGATTATTAGCCGTGAAGAAATGCTTGAATATGGCGATCAATCTGTAATGGATGCTTTACGCCGCGCAGCAGGTTTTCAATTACCTAGCTTTGGTCAAGGACCACGCGGAGGTGCTTCAGGTATGCGTTTTCGCGGTGGTGGTGCGCCGACTTTTTTGATTAATGGTGAACCAATACAAGGTGGTCCGCGTGGTGGTATGTCAATTATTGACACCATCACTCCAGAGATGATTGAACGTATAGAAGTCATTAAACAACCGAGTGTGGCACAATCTTCAGTTGCTTCATCAGCGGTCATTAATATTATTTTAAAAGAACCAATCAACACCCGCATAAATGGCACAGTTAAGTTAGGTTATGGCTTACGTGAAAGCGGGCAACAAGAAATGGAAAGAAAGCAGATCAATGTCCAAGCAGATGGTCGTGAAAATCAATGGTCTTATAGTCTATCCGCCAATCAAATGTGGATCGATACTACCTCAGTTTCAAAAACTGAATCTGAGACAGGTACACGTGAAAATGTTCGTACTGTAAATCGAAACATGCAAATGTTTTCTCCACGTCTACAATACGATCTGGATGATCAGCAAAAACTCATTGCAGAGTTGTTTTACCGCAACATAAAAATGGAGGGTCACTCAGCCAATCAAATACAAGATGATAAAAATGACAGTATCCGATTAAACACACGCTATGAACGAAAAGACAAAAATCTCAGTGATAAAATTCGTTTTTTAATTGAACGACAGACTGAAAGCCAACTAACTCGCTCACCAGAGCAACGGATCTACACAGATGAAACCATCAATGAATATGGTTTGGCTTATGATGGAACGAGAAAGTTGGATTCAAATCGTCAACTTAAATTTGGTCTAGACAGTCGTTTTAATAAGCTCGATAGTAATGTTAGCAAAAGCCTAAATGAACAACGCTATGCAATGTACGGAGAAGGAAGTTGGCGTTTTACCGATCGCCAAACAATGACATTAGGTGCACGTCAAGAGTGGATCAATCGTTCTGGCTTGGTTGACTACCAAGATCAACATCTCAGTCCAGTACTTGCTTACCGTTTTAACATCACTGATCAATGGTCATTGCAAACTAATTTAAGCCAAGCCTTTCGTAGCCCTAAATCAGATCGTTTAATTCCTACCGTCACCGTTTCAACAGATAATGATGCTGGCTCATTAAACAATCCAGATCGTGGTGGCAATCCAAATCTGAAAGCTGAAAAAATTCATGCAATTGAGTCAACGCTTGCTTATGACTCAGCGAGTGGAGGTATCAACTTGACTGCCTATCATCGAGAAATTAAAGATTACATCGAAAAAGTCGTCAGTTTGGAAGGAAATCGTTATGTTGAACGTCCACAAAACCAAGATGAGGCAACCACTTATGGAGTCGAAATTTCTGGTCGTTATGCTTTAAAACAAACTGAAGCAGGTCATGCCTTTATGCTTAATGGACAAATATCTACTGTGCGTGCAACCATTAAAAATCAGCAACAACATGAACGTCTTGTCAGCGATGTTGCACCATACAATATCAGTACAGGTCTATCTTATAGTTATAAGCCGTGGCAGCTTTCCAACAGCATAAACATGAGCTATACCCCAGAATTTAAACGTGCGTTGGATGGTCAACCTTATGACCGTACAACCAATGAACGTTTTAGCTTAAATTTAAGTACAACCAAACGTTTTGCAGATGGTTGGGCTGCAAGCTTGAACTTAAACAATATCCTCAGCACCGATTATAAAGAGCGCCTGACTTATCAATCTGATGGTCGTTTGTATCAAGCACGAAGCAATGAAAGTATTCCTAACTTTCAATTTACACTCGAAAAGAAGTTTTAATCTTCAAAAAAGCCAGTTATGACAACTGGCTTTTTATTCCTGTTGATGGCTATTTCTTTGATTGTATGACAGAGAAATTTTCTAAATGAGGTATAAATATTATTTAATGAAGTCTGTAATAAGCTTCTAACAAACATTTCATTTCTATGATAAAAAAACATAGTATATTGTTTTAAAAGTTTATTTAACCTTCAAACATGGTCACAAATAAAGCAAGCGATGCTGGCATTTTTTTATGGATGGTGTATCAAACCATGCACAAGATGAACCTTGATGCGGCCGCTATCTTTGCAAGTGTTCATTTACCGGATCAACCTCCTGACAAGTCTGTGCGAAGAAATAATTCTACACAAAGACGTTTCTGGGATGCGGCTGAGAAAATTAGTGTAGATTCAGATGTCGGACTTCATGTTGGAGGAAATGTACCTCCATTTCGTGGACAAGTGATTGAATATCTTTTTCTCAGTAGTCCAACCTTTGGTGAAGGATTACAACGCACTATTCGTTATCAAGCATTACTCACAGATGCCATGTCTTTTAAACTCGAACATCATGATAATAAGGTTGCGATCATTTCTGGTCTCAATCATCCCGTAAGACATTACTTAGAATGTGCGATAGGAATTTTGCTTAATTTCTTCAAATATATAAGTGAAGATGCTTTTACACCCTCTGAAATTTGGCTTCCTTACGATAAAGGCACCAAGCAGGATGAATATAAAAAGATATGGGGGTGTCATGTCAGACTTGGACAAACTGAAGGTCGTCTTTTCTTTGATGCGAAATTATTAGACCATCCTTCGCCTGCTTATGAACCTGAGTTATTAAAAGTCCATGAACACCATGCCGCCTCACAACTTGAGCTTTTACATAAACATCAACTTATTCATGAGATAGAAAAGATCTTGGCGAGCGGATTATTGGAATCGAGTGAGTTTGATCAGAATATTGTTGCTAGTCGATTAGATCGTAGTGCCCGCAGTTTAAGAGCGGATTTGCAACTTCTGAATACCAGCTATGAAAAAGTAATTGCACAATATCGTGAACGGCTTGCTCGGCGCTTACTCTCTCAAACCCAAGAATCAATTGATCAAATCGTCTATCTTACTGGTTTCTCTGAACCATCTGCATTCTCAAGGGCTTTTAAACGTTGGACAGGTGAAACACCAACAGCCTATCGACAACGAAAACAACAATAATTTGATTTGATCGGCAAATCAAACCTGCCAGTTCAGTCAAAAACTTTCACCATTAAGTTTCTACAATCTGATCATATTTTATGAGGTTAACGAATATGATCGGTTTTCCAGTAGGTATCTTTGTCGCAAATGGGATGGAATGGTATTTTCATAAGATATGGTTACATGAATTTCCAAGTAAAAATAGAAATAGCCCCTTCTTTACTCATATCGCCCATCATAAACGTGCTCGTTTAAATGATTTTCATGATGAAGGTTATGCAGAGTCAATGTTTAAAAACTCTGAAATGTACAATGAAAAAACAGCATTAATTGGTTTAGCCGCTGTCTCTACAGTTTTTCTACCCGTTGCACCATTTTTTACAGCAGGTTTATATTATGGGATTTGGAACTACTGGAAAGTTCATGCCAAATCTCATCTAGATCCCGAATATGCAAAAAAACGTATTCCTTGGCACTATGATCACCACATGACCAGTAATCAAAATGCCAACTGGTGTGTCACGCGACCTTGGTTTGATTACATCATGGGAACTCGCGTGATGACCGATGCTTCGACCACTGAAACCAACCCTCTCGCCATGAAAATGCCTATTTGGTTAGAGAAAAGGGTGAATAAAGCAGCTCGTCGTTTACTGCCTAAAGCTTTTGCAAAAATTGATGAAAATTCTAAACTTGACCAATTAAATTTACGTCAGGGAATTGAGGTGGTTTTATAGAGATTTTTTGTTTTAAGTCTAAAATAATTAGGTAATTTTCGTTAGTGCTAAAAGGGAATAGATATACTATTCCCTTTTTCAATACTGTAAAAAACTAATACTATTGTGAAATGAAAAAATTATAGCCGTTTTACTTACCCTTGCTCCCACATACCTATTCGTCTCGATAAGGACTACTATCAATTAAACGACGTGGTGTGTTTGGAGGAAGTAAAAACCAATTACTGACGAGCGAATAATTGGCACAAACTATATTTTAAAATTTTTACACGTTATTTTGACTTTTCGGCTCCCCGCAACAGACACAAGTCTTCCTAATTAAAAAATCAAGACCATTAAAATTCTTTCCAATAAAAAAACTTTGACCACACCATGGGCATATATCTTTTGCTAGAAAATAAAATATAGAAATATATCCAATTGGAATTAAAGCTATTGGTAGTGAAATCAAAATGTAATGTTCTTCAACCCTAAGCAACATACTAATTAAAATTACAACAGATGGAAATACAAAAATAATCCCTATGAGTCTTCTGCGTAATTTCAGTAGTTCTAGATATTTCGATTGCTGATTATTTTCCATAATTATTAACTTTTTTATAAAGTCACAACTAGTTACTGATCTAGTATAATCTAACTAAGAAGTAAAAGGAGCTTTTGTACTGCACATATACACTTTAAATAATTGTTCAACGAACATTTGCAGCAATCATGAAAACAACATTTTATCTAAAACATAGAGAACTTTTTAAAATGAATTAATGCCCACTCGTTTTGGACAATAAGTTTAAAATCAATACACCACTCATAATCAGTGCAATTCCCACAATTCCCCACAAATCTAGTTTTTGACCAAACATGAACCAAGCAACAGTGGTAATTAAAACAATACCAACGCCAGACCATATCGCATAAGCAATCCCTACAGGAATTGCTTTTAAAGTTAAAGATAAAAAATAAAATGCAATGACATAACCCACAACCACCACAAATGAAGCGATTGGCTTAGTAAAACCCTCACTACTTTTTAAAGCAGAGGTAGCAATCACTTCAGCAACTATAGCTATGAATAAAAACATCCAATTTTTCATTAAGTTTTATACCTTATCGAATGCATTTAAAAGTACATACAAAACAAACAGAAAAAAACACCCTTTAAAAGAGTGTTTTTATCATTTTCTGTTAATCAGACTTATGCTGATTTTTTTGCCATATGACTTTTACGAATCGTAATCATAAGCAATTGTACTGCCGCTGGAGTTACTCCCGGAATACGACTAGCTTGAGCCAATGTTTCTGGTCGAACTGTTTTCAACTTCAATGTAATTTCACGAGATAAACCAGAAATACCATCAAACTCAAAATCGGCAGGAATCTTAGTTTCTTCAAGACGCTTTAACTGAGCAACGTCTTCATGCTGACGGTTAATATAACCTTCGTATTTCACTGCAATTTCGATTTGCTCACCGACTTGTTGCGAAACTTCTGAACCTGTTAATTCAGCAATTTGAGCAAAATTAATATTTGGACGTTTCAACAAATCAATTGCGCTACACTCTTTGCTTAGATCTGCACCTGTCATTTCAACGAACTTTTTGCCCATTGGGTTATTCGGCGCAGCCCATAAATGTTGCAAACGAGAAGTTTCACGCTCAACTGCTTCCATTTTCTCACTATAAGCCGCCCAACGTTCATCATCAACCAAACCAAGTTCACGACCAATCTCTGTCAAACGTTGATCCGCATTATCTTCACGCAACATCAAACGATATTCCGCACGAGAGGTAAACATTCGATATGGTTCTTTAGTTCCCAATGTAATCAAGTCGTCTACAAGTACACCCATATAGGCTTGATCACGTTTTGGTGTCCATTCTTCTTGTTCCCATGCACGGCGTGCAGCATTCAAACCAGCAAGTAAACCTTGAGCACCTGCTTCTTCATAACCAGTGGTACCATTAATCTGGCCAGCAAAATACAAGTTCTGAATCGCTTTGGTTTCAAGGGTAAATTTCAATGCTTGCGGATTGAAATAGTCATATTCGATTGCGTAACCTGGACGCAGAATATGAGCATTTTCCATACCGCGAATCGAACGAACTAGATTGAACTGGACATCAAATGGCAAAGAGGTTGAGATACCATTCGGATAAAGTTCATGTGTATCTAAGCCTTCAGGCTCAAGGAATACTTGGTGCGAATCTTTATCCGCAAAACGATGAATTTTGTCTTCAATCGAAGGACAGTAACGAGGTCCCACCCCTTCAATCACACCGGTATACATTGGTGAACGATCTAAACCACCACGAATAATCTCATGGGTTTTTTCACTGGTATGAGTAATGTAGCAATTCACCTGTTCAGGGTGCATCGATGCATCGCCCATAAATGACATCACTGGAGATGGGAAATCACCCGGCTGAGGTGTCATCACAGAGAAATCAACGGTACGCGCATCAATACGCGGTGGCGTACCTGTTTTTAAACGTCCGACAGGGAGTTTTAACTCACGTAAACGATGCGCCAAAGCAATTGAAGGAGGATCACCGGCACGACCACCGCTTGAATTTTGTAAACCAATATGGATAACTCCACCTAAAAAGGTACCTGTCGTCAATACCACTGTTTTAGTATCAAAACGAATACCCATTTGGGTAACAACACCCTTTACAGTATCCCCTTCAACAATTAAATCATCAGCAGCTTGTTGGAAAATATCCAAGTTTGCTTGGTTTTCTAGGGTATGACGAATCGCGGCTTTAAAACGCACACGATCAGCTTGCGCGCGCGTTGCACGTACAGCAGCGCCTTTACGGGAATTGAGGATACGGAATTGAATACCGCCTTTATCCGCAGCAAGTGCCATTGCACCGCCGAGCGCATCAATCTCACGAACTAAATGTGATTTACCAATACCACCAATCGCTGGGTTACAGCTCATCTGGCCCAAAGTCTCAATATTATGCGTCAACAATAATGTTTGTCTTCCCATACGTGCAGCTGCAAGTGCCGCTTCCGTACCAGCGTGACCGCCACCAATTACGATAACGTCGTAAACTTTAGGATAGTGCATAGTGGTAAATGTGTATTCAAAAAATGACAGAGCATTATACAGGAATTTTGCCATAGTATGAAAAAAACCAATCAAAATCTCACACTGAGCAAAAGACTGATTCAATTAGAAATGACACAAAAAGAAACTTTATGTTGCACTTTTCATGTATTTTTAACAAAGTGCCCTAGAATCGTTAACTTGAACAACACTGTTTTTCTGAAAAAATTTCCTATCCTAATACATGCATAACAAATACTTAGGAAAATGATATGAACTCGAAGCTTTTATTATCATCACTGATCTGTGGATTATGTTTTACTGTGACAGCTCAAGCAAATGCAAAAACTGCCGCAGATCAACTCACTCAGAAATATCAACAGGTCTGTAAAGGTAAAAAACAAGGCGATGCAGTTTCATTTGCCTATAAAGGTGTTGTTTATAATGGCGCTTGTCAAAATGATGAAAATGATAAACTCATTTTCCAACCGCCAATGCCTACATCTGACACACCGCCAGAGACTCAAAGCAGAATTTCTGAAACTCAATCAGAACCTCGTCCAGTTAGTGGTGCTCCAGTTGAATCTGCACCACCCCAAATTCAATCACCTAATGAATTAGCGGCGCCAATTGAAAATACTGAACAACCAATGATGCAAAATGAACAAGCAGCACCTTAAGTTGTCCAAGTATTTTTAATTCCTTATAAATAACCTATAAAGGATATAGTTATGAACTATATCCTTTATTTATTTCAGCATATTGAAAGTAAACCGCGAAATAATTCATCTTAAAATTGTAAACTACTCATTATAGACTCCCTTTATACAACACGAATCCTTTACAATAACCACAAATTTATTTACTTAGGTTGTCCTGTGAACTGGCTACAAATTCATATTACTGTTGATCAAAATCAAGTTGAACTGTGTGAAACCCTACTTTTATCTCTGGGTGCAGTCAGCGTAACTTTAGATGATGCTGAAGATCAGGCCTTACTCGAACCACTTCCTGGTGAAACACCACTTTGGAATAAAGTTATCGTTACAGGTATTTACCAACAAGAAGAAGATGATCCAATTGATGTTGATCGCTTAGAAGCTTTTTTAAAGGCTCAACTCCCTGATGTACCTATGCGCCATGAAACTTTAGAAAACCAAGTTTGGGAACGTGCATGGATGGATTATTATGAACCCATTCAAATTGGTGAAAAATATTGGATCGTTCCAGAATGGTTGGAACCGCCTGAAGCAGATGCAACCAATATTAAACTAGATCCTGGTCTTGCTTTTGGCACAGGTAATCATGCTAGTACTTTTTTGTGCTTACAATGGTTAGGTAAAACCGACGTAAAAGATAAAATTGTGATTGATTATGGTTGTGGTTCAGGCATTTTAGGTGTTGCTGCATTGTTATTGGGTGCAAAAAAAGTCTATGCCACTGATATTGACCCACAAGCTGTATTAGCAACCAAGCAAAACGCTGAATTAAATGGCGTACTTGATCGTCTGTTTGTTGGCTTACCTGAAGAGTTCGATCAAGAATTCAATTCACAACAAGCTGACGTGTTGGTTGCAAATATTTTAGCTGGCCCGTTAATGGCACTCGCGCCCGAATTCTCAACTTTAATCAAAAATGAGGGCGAGTTCGCACTTGCAGGTGTAATTGAAGAGCAAGTTGCTGATGTTTCTAGTGTTTACGCTGAGTTTTTTGATATATTAGAGATCGAAAAGCGTGAAGAAAACTGGTGCCGCATTTCAGGAAAACGAAAAACAATTTGAGATCGCTATAACTTATGAGTGAAAAACAAACCCGCTGCCCCAAATGCTCAACCGTGTATAAAGTGACCCTTTCACAACTCAGTGTTGCACAGGGCATGGTTTGTTGTCCAAAATGTGTCATTAACTTTAATGCATTGACCAATTTATTGGAGTCTCAGACAAGCGAAACCATTCCGACGTCCACAAATCGCTCTTTATTTTCTTCAATCCAACCCGATAGCACGTTTGCTGAAAAGCAAATGCAAATATTAAGCATTTTTGATCAAAAAATTGAAAATTCAAATATTGATCTACTCACCTATCTCAATAACTTAAATTATTTTAATACTGAACCTGTTACGGCATTGCCCAATCTAAATCTTTCAGAAGATACACGGTTTTGTTGCACAAAGATTTGAAATGCAAAGCGCCCCTAATTGAGCCAAATTTAAGGCGTAACTTGGGTAAGTGGTCGACCTAATTCCGTAAACCTGTTGAGGACTGCTACACGTGCATGAATTTCATTCACCTGACTAGGAAAGCTTCTTGCCATTAATTTATCGCCTAATAATTTAATGCAATGCATCTTGGTTTCCACCAAACTTCGTCGATGATAGCCTGACCATTTTTTCCATAGTCTCCTGCCTAAACGTTTAACTGTTCGAAGTAATTCATTTCGTTCTAGCGAGCTGATCTTTGTATCTTTCCATGGTTTCGCATTTTTTCTAGGTGGAATCACCGCATGCGCTTGCCGATCTGCAATGACCTGACGGCATTGCTTGGTGTCATAAGCTCCATCGGTATAAACAGAGTCAATCTGCTCATCTTGTGGAATCTGATCGAGTAAATCACCAAGCACTTGTGAATCACTGACATTATTTGTAGTGAGTTGAATAGCGCGTATTTGAAGGGTTTCAGCATCTATACCAATATGTAGTTTACGCCATTGGCGACGATATTCAGGTCCATGTTTCTTGCGTTTCCATTCGCCCTCACCTAGAAACTTCATGCCTGTAGAGTCTATGAGTAGATGCAGCCCATCGCTACTTTTTTGGTAGCTGATTGCAATATCAATATGCTTTTGTCTTCTACAAAGCGTACTGTAATCTGGTGCGGTCCAATTTAATCCACAAAGTTTAATCAGACTTTGCACAAAGCCAGTGACCATACGTAAAGATAGACGGAATAAGGATTTAATCATTAAGCAGCATTGGATAGCTGCGTCGGAGTAGGTTTGATTTCGCCCTTGTTTGCCTTTTGATGGAGCATACCATTGCGTAGCAGGATCAAACCAAATGGCAATATTTCCGCGACTCATGAGTGCTCGGTTATATGCGGGCCAATTGGTTGTGCGGTAGATTTTGTGTGTAGGCTTCTTCATTTGAAAATTATATCGCTGAAAAAGCTTTTACAGATAGGTTTGTGCAACAAAGCCAAGATACACTATTAATAGATGAAGAGACTGCAGATAAACAGCATGGTTGGCTCTATTACACCCTTTGGGGTATCGGCAATATCACCTTAATTTTGGTATTTGCCTTCCAAATTTTGTGGTTCAATCCGAAGCTGATGCATGACAGCCCCGCATTAAACAGAACTTTTAATACAGCCTGTTCTGTGATTACTTGTAAAGCAAGAGATGGTCAGTATAAATATTTAAACTTTGAAAAAGTCAATCTGAGACGTGCCGAACAGGATAGTACGCGTTTTTCAGGTATTATTACTAATCATAATAAGCATAGTATCTTGCTCCCCTCTATACAGGTTGTGCTAAAGGATAATGATGTTGTGATTTCAAGCATCACACTAAAACCAGAAGACTACCTCGTGGATAGCTTAAAAACCATTCAACGCATTCCCTCAAATAGCCCATTTAAATTCGATTTTACGGTCCCAAAAAGCAGAAATAGTTTTACAAATTATAGTTTAGAAATTGTACAACCCTAAAAATTAAAAAAAATGACAAAAAAATATAAAAAAAGTGCAGTTAATTTGCTCACTTTTTCGCAGACAGTGGTATGATACGCGCCACGAAAGCTTTAACCCACTTACTCCTCGTATTTCACAGACAAAAAATCGTTAAACGAACTGTGCTTCTACCTTATAAGCGCATAGTTGGTTTTTTTGTTTTTGAAAGTAGGTCGTAACAAATATTTAACTATTGTTACGCTTATTTTTTACACAATTCGAGGATTTGTGGCAAGCTAATAGTTCCTTTGTTTTAGAGTCACTGTTTTAGGATCTAAAACAGGGCTCAATAATTTTAGACCACATTTATATATCACTTTACCCAAGTGATATTTGATTTTTCGGATTAACACGCATGAATAGCAAATCTCCTATTTTTACGGCTCAATCTGATGTCGCTCTTCGCATCCACGTTGATCGCGCAGTTCGTCATTATTTTGCACAATTGCAAGGTGAGCAACCATCTCAAGTGTATGACATGGTTCTAGCAGAAATGGAGAAACCTCTTTTGTCTGTGGTCTTAGAATATACTCGTGGCAACCAAACGCGTGCTGCTGAGATTCTAGGTCTTAACCGTGGAACTTTACGTAAAAAGTTAAAAGCTCACGGTTTAATGAGTGAATAATTGATAAAATGCTCACGTTCTCGTGGGCATTTTTTATGCCTATTTGTTTTAATCTGTAGACTTCAAACTGTTGACTTAAATCATGACTATCAAACGTGCGTTAATCTCTGTTTCAGACAAAACTGGAATCGTTGAATTTGCTCAAAATCTTGCAGCTCTCGGGGTAGAAATTTTATCTACAGGCGGTACTTATAAGTTGCTTAAAGACAACAATATCGCTGTCGTAGAAGTTTCTGAACATACAGGTTTTCCTGAAATGATGGATGGTCGTGTAAAAACACTTCATCCAAAAATTCATGGTGGCATCTTAGCTCGTCGTGGTCTGGACGAAGCTGTTATGCAAGAACACAATATTGATCCAATTGATCTGGTGATTGTGAACCTTTATCCATTTGCTGAAACTGTAGCGAAGCCAAATTGCTCTCTTGCTGATGCGATTGAAAATATCGATATCGGTGGCCCAACCATGGTTCGTGCAGCAGCAAAAAACCATGCTTCTGTGGGTATTATTGTCAATGCATCTGACTATGACACTGTTGTTGCTGAATTAAAGCAAAATGGTTCACTCTCTTACGAGACTCGTTTCGATTTAGCAGTAAAAGCATTTGAACACACTGCTCAGTATGATGGCATGATCGCTTCTTATTTAGGTGCACGTGTAGGTAAAACTGAGGGCGAAGCAGATTTATTCCCTCGTACATTCAATACGCAGTTAAATAAAGCACAAGATTTACGTTACGGTGAAAACCCACACCAAAATGCTGCATTTTATGTAGAAGCAAATGCTAAAGAAGCGTCAGTTTCTACTGCGAAACAATTACAAGGTAAAGAGCTTTCTTATAACAATATCGCCGATACTGATGCTGCACTTGAGTGTGTTAAATCATTTGCAAAACCTGCATGCGTTATCGTTAAACATGCGAACCCTTGTGGTGTTGCCGTTTCTTTAGATGGTATCAAAGTGGCTTATGATCTTGCTTATGCAACTGATCCAGAGTCTGCATTTGGTGGCATCATTGCATTTAACCGTGAGTTAGATGTAGAAACTGCTCAAGCAATTGTCGATCGTCAATTCGTTGAAGTAATCATTGCACCAAGCATTGCTAATGGTGTACTTGAAGTTACAGGCGCAAAGAAAAATGTACGCGTCATGGTGTGCGGTGAATTACCTGCAATTGATGCACGTGCTCCACAACTTGACTATAAACGCGTTAACGGCGGCCTACTTGTTCAAGATCAAGATTTGGGCATGATCACTAAAGATGACCTAAAGGTTGTGACCAAGCGTGCACCAACTGAACAAGAAATTGATGACATGATCTTTGCTTGGAAAGTTGCAAAATACGTAAAATCAAATGCGATTGTGTATGCAAAAAACCGTCAAACCATTGGTGTAGGCGCAGGTCAGATGAGTCGTGTAAACTCTGCTCGTATTGCGGCGATCAAAGCTGAACATGCTGGTTTAGTCGTTGAAGGTGCAGTGATGGCATCTGATGCGTTCTTCCCATTCCGTGATGGTATTGATAACGCTGCTAAAGCTGGTATCAAATGTATCATTCAACCGGGTGGTTCTATGCGCGACGAAGAAACAATTGCAGCAGCGGATGAAGCTGGTATTGCAATGGTCTTCACGGGTATGCGTCATTTCCGTCACTAATAGATTTTAAAAATCCCTCTTGCGATGTTTTAGTTGCATCTCAAGGGGGAATTTTCTATTTTTAGTGGATGTACTAGAGATACTTAAAAAGGAAATAACTTAATAATGAATATTTTAGTATTAGGTAGCGGTGGCCGTGAACATGCACTTGCATGGAAAATCGCACAAGATGAAAAAGTTGCTAAAGTCTTTGTCGCACCAGGCAATGCGGGTACAGCAACTGAAGACAAATGTGAAAATATTGACCTCGATATTTTAGACAACCCTGCAATTATTGCATTTGCAAAAGCAAATGATGTTGCGCTTGTTATCGTTGGGCCAGAAGCACCATTGGTCAATGGTGTCGTTGATGCTGCACGTGAAGCAGGTCTAAAAATCTGGGGACCAACTCAATATGCGGCTCAACTTGAAGGCTCAAAAGCATTCGCTAAGCATTTCTTAAAACGCCATAACATTCCTACAGCTTTCTATGACGTATTTACTGAAGTTGATGCTGCAAAAGCTTATGTTGAGAAAAATGGCGCTCCGATTGTAATTAAAGCTGACGGCTTAGCAGCGGGTAAAGGCGTTATCGTTGCGATGACCAACCAAGAAGCTTTTGATGCGATTGATGACATGTTGGCGGGCAACAAGTTCGGTGACGCTGGGTCTCGTGTTGTGATTGAGCAATTCTTAGCTGGCGAAGAAGCAAGCTTTATTTGCATGATTGATGGTAAAAATATTTTACCAATGGCAACTTCTCAAGACCACAAACGCATCTTTGAGGGCGACCAAGGACCGAATACTGGCGGTATGGGTGCTTACTCTCCTGCTCCCGTCGTTACAGCAGAAGTTTTTGAACGTGTCATGAATGAAGTGATGCGCCCGACAGTTGATGGTATGGCAGCAGATGGTCATGTCTACACGGGCTTCTTATATGCTGGTTTGATGATTGATGATCAAGGTCAACCACGTGTGATCGAATTCAACTGTCGTTTTGGTGATCCAGAAACACAGCCTATTATGATGCGTTTGAAATCATCTCTAGTTGATCTGGTTGAGGCTGGTATTGAAGGTAACTTACCAAGCGAAGCTGAATGGGATGACCGCAAATCTATTGGTATCGTTCTTGCTGCCGAAGGCTATCCTGAAACTGTTCGTAAAGGTGATGTCATTTCGGGTATCGGTCAATCGCCTGAAGACACCAAAATCTTTCATGCTGGCACAGCTATGACTGATGATGGTCATATTGTTACTGCTGGTGGCCGCGTCCTTTGCGTAACAGCCTTAGGTGACACTGTACTGGAAGCTCAGATCAATGCATTAGAAGTATGTGGCCAAGTGACATTTACAGGTATGCAATATCGTAGTGATATTGGTTATCGTGCAATTGCTCGCGAAAAAGCTGAATAATTTTATTGTGAATAAGGCCTTCTTCGGAAGGCTTTTTTATTCCTGAAACGCTATCAATTTACATTCTTTATTCAATTTGCATATATAGAGTTCAGAAAAATATATATTATTTATTTCACCAAAATCACCAATCAAACATTTGCAAAAATCTATAAAACTATCATTAATTTACATTTACTATGCACATAATTCCTTTAGATAATCAGATGCTTATACTCTTGAGTATCATGCAGACCACTATAACCCTTACCAAAATATTGCTATGATTGGCACAATTTTAGATGTTGTTTTTATGTTAAAGGAATATGCTTTTTCATGATTATCAAATGATTAAGCTATTTTATCCAATCAACAGAAAACCAACAGCTAGACCAATATTTGGTTTGAAAAGATGTGAATGGATGTCTGCATTATTTATTGGTTCCAAATAAGCACATGAATGTTCACTTATTTTTCTTAAAATCATGGAATCATAATGGCAAATACCCAAGAAATAATTCATGTGATTATTTTTTGTATAAAGCCAATTTGCATCCTCAAAGCGATTACATCAATGCGAGAATAACATTACTTTCTCAGCATTATTTTGGTTAGGATTTCCACATGAAAAAGCTGATTAGCCTTTTTTTAAGTGTATCAGTGTTGTTGCTTGCGGCATGCAGCAAACAGCCAGATAACACTGCTGAACAGAACAAAGATGCAGGTGCATTACAAACTGTCGTTATTGCTTCTACAGGTTCTGATGCTGATATTTGGCGTCACATTGCAAGCTTGCCTGAAACCCAAGCTGCTGGACTAAAACTTCAAATTAAAAATTTTACTGACTATGTTGCAATGAATACTGCTGTTGCAAATAAAGAAGTCGATTTGAATGCATTTCAATCCTATGCATATCTCGTTGCATTCAATGCAGCAAATAAAGACAAAATTGCGCCAGTCTCTACAACTTATTTAGAACCAATGGGAATCTACTCAAGCAAGGTAAAAAAAGTTGAAGAGTTTGCCAATGGTGCAACGATTGCAATCCCTAACGATGGGGCAAATGAATCTCGTGCTTTATTACTTTTACAAAGCGCGGGTTTAATTAAATTAAAAGCTGACTTTGATCCTGTAAAAGGAACACCAGCTGATGTGATTGAAAATCCGAAGAACATTGTGATCAAACCAATTCAAATGGCAACAGCTGTACGTGTTAAAGATGAGGTTGATGCGATTTTATTGGGTAATACCCTTGCAATGGAAGGTGGTCTAAACGTTCTTAAAGATGCAATCTTCTATGAACCAATTGATCAAAGCACCAAGTTAAACGTCAATGTTCTAGCAACGGCTGAATCTCGCAAAGATGATCCTGTTTTACAAAAAGTCGGTGCGCTTTATCACACTGATGCAGTAAAACAATATGTACAAGATCATTTTGCTGGTACAAAAGTTGATGTAAATAAGCCAATCAGCTATCTCACTGAAGAGAATCCGTAATATACTTTTCTCAACAAAACAGGCAAAGTGATTTTGCCTGTTTTTCTTTTCTGCTTAGTATTGACGATATGATCCAATTTAAAAATATTTCCAAACACTATCAGCTCAAAGGTCAAACGATCACTGCGCTGGATCAAATCAACTTAGAGATCCCTGATGGCAGCATTTTTGGCATTATCGGTTATAGTGGTGCAGGTAAAAGTACCTTAATCCGTTTGATTAATTTACTGGAGCGTCCGACCCACGGACAAGTGATGATTAATCAAAAAGACTTTACTGCAATGGATGCGCGTACACTTCGTCGAGAACGTGCAAATATTGGCATGATTTTTCAGCACTTTAACTTATTGCAAACCAAAACAGTGGCTGAAAATATTGAAATGCCACTTAAACTGTTAGGTCATAGCAAAGTCGAACGTGAAAAACGTCTTGCAGAGTTGCTAGATTTTATTGACCTTAAACATAAAAAAGATGCTTATCCAGATGAGCTTTCAGGCGGTCAAAAGCAACGTGTAGGTATTGCGCGTGCGCTTGCGAATCATCCTAAGATTTTGCTATGTGATGAGGCAACGTCTGCACTGGACCCTCAAACCACACAATCCGTTTTAGCATTATTAAAGAAAATTAATCAAGAACAGAACATCACCATTGTGATGGTTACTCATGAAATGGATGTGATTGAATCTATCTGTGACTATGTCGCAGTCATGGAAGCTGGCAAAGTCATTGAGACAGGTCGCACCTTAGATATATTCAGTCAACCACAACACCCAACAACCAAGACATTTATCCAAACAGTATTGCAGCAACAATTGCCGATCAATATCTTGAATAATCTTGAACACAAACATCATAACAGTATCTATAATCTGCAATTCTTAGGAACATCAGCCCAAGAAACCGTTATTCAATCCGTGATTAAGCAATTTGATATTAGTTTAAATATTTTATTTGCCAACATGACTGAGATTAATGGCACTGTGATCGGTCAAATGTTTATCCAACTTTTAGGCGACCCAACGATTATTCAGGAAGCGATTCAATTCTTAGAAAGTCAGGGTGTCAAAGTTGAACAGTCAGGAGTAAGCCAATGAGAGATTTAATTGTACAATGGCTGACTGAAATCACAGCTCCATTTTGGCAAAGTTCATTATCCATTGATCAATTTGTAACGGCACTGGAAGAAACCTTACAGATGGTATTCTTTGCATTGCTATTTGGATGCATTTGGGGATTTATTCAAGGTATTACTTTGGTAGTCACACGTAATGGCGGGATTTTACAAAACCGTGCGATTTACTATGCACTCAATCCAATCGTGAATGCCCTACGTTCAATCCCATTTATCATTTTATTAATCGCCGTCATTCCATTTACAAAGTTTTTGGTTGGTACATCAATCGGAACATGGGCTGCTATCGTACCATTAACCATTTATGTCGGTCCTTATCTTGGTCGACTCATCGAAACTTCTTTACTTGAAGTAAATGAAGGCATTATTGAGTCTGCACAAGCGATGGGTGCTAGTCCTTGGCAAATTGTATTCAAATTTATCGTGCCCGAAGCACGTAGCTCTCTCATTCTCAATCTCACCACAGGTACCATTTCATTGATTGGTGCAACAGCGATGGCAGGTGCTGTGGGTGCAGGTGGAATCGGTGATCTTGCTATTTCCTATGGCTATCAGCGTTTCGATAGTAGTGTGGTCATCCTGACCGTTATCGTACTTTTATTATTGGTTCAGTTTGTACAGTCATTTGGAGAATGGTTAGCAAAATTACGCTAAACGCCCAATTCAATGCTCTCCTCGCGAGAGCATTTTTTCTATAGCTAGGCTAAACCTCAGCAAAATAAATTTGATGCGCTGCTTTGAATGTATTGACATGCAAAGGAACCAAATCCTCCAAAGGTTGATAGCCACCAGCCAAAACGAAAAGCAAAGGAATTTTCATTTTCTTCGCCATCTCAAACACAATCCGATCACGCTCAAACAAGAGTGCTGTAGTAAACCATTTTGATCCATATTTATCATGTTGATGACAATCCATGCCCGCTTGATAAACGATAAGATCAGCGTCCCAACGTGATGCATATTGAAAAGCTTCTAAAATCGCTTCTCGATACAAATCAAAATTACCTTGCTTTGGATGAATAACGAGTCAAACTACGCTCTCCCGCCTTACAACCAAAGCGGATACCAAAAATGCCAAAATTAATCAAATTCGGCATACGATTGGTGAAAATCGCAGTACCATCCCCACCATGCTGATCACAATCTAAAATAAAAATTCGTTTGTCCGGAAATTGTTTTGCAATTAATGCCAAACCATTAAAGGTACAGTAAGCGGCCCCAGAATCATAACTCGCATGGTGAAAACCTTGTGCAATATTGGCAGCAATTCCTTCTTTCAATGCGATCTCAGCACCGACCAATTGCCCAGCCTGTACCGACAAAATGGCATCACGTAGTTGTGGATTCCAAGGTTTAAATCCTTGTACAGTCGCGAAACTTGAATCACCTGCAAAAAAGGCATCTACATATTGCGGGTTATGTAGTTTTTTCAAGATATCAATGTCTATAAGTCCAGGATCTATCAATTCAACCCACTGTTGCTGCTGTAGCACTTCAGCAACTGCAGTCAGTTTCTCCATACTATTGGTATGCGTTTGCGCATAATAGCGTGGCGAGTAGCAAGCTTTTAGCATGGATTTCCTACATAGATTTGATCTTGAGCAATTTCCATCAATTGACTCAATTCAGTCGTATCGGGTCGAAATAATCCATTATCAACTTGTTGTTTAAAATGATATCCGAATGCACGCGCTCGATTTTCAGGAGAAACCGCCAGTGTCGTCAGTCGTAGAAACCAAAAACCTTTCATTGAAGAAATGGGGATCACATAACCTTTATATTGTTTGTTTTTATTCTTTTCTAGCGGCTCAATCTCATAGTTTGTAGAGAAAAGGCTCCCCGCTGGTAAGCGCACACCATTCATAAGTAAAGGAACCAGACTAATACAAGAGTGATTATCCCCCATATTCATCTTTTCCATCATGACTGGCTGATCATGCTCATCGACGAAAATATTAATTTCACCTTGTCTCAATAGACGATGATGTGCAATTCTCAAGAAGAATTTTTCTGCCATCGGACACGAGCCAACCTTAGGTTTTTCCTCTAAAGCTTGGCATTCAATTATTTCAATATGTTGAACATCTTGAGGAAGGATAATATCTGCAAGTAACTGACAAATGAGTCTACTTTCTTCTCGCTCAGCATATTGATAAAGTGTTCTAAGTTTGGCTTGAAAATCAACTTCCTGCTGTAAGTTCTGCGTATAGCCATCATCTGGATTTAAACGTTTTAGGCTTTGCTGAACATCAACATGAATATCAAGATTCCGCCATGTTGTTAACTCAAGCCCGTATGAGGCTGCTTGACTTAAAATATTTCTTAATCCTTTCGTATCGTAATCATCAAAAATACGTAAATCCTGAAACCCCAACGCATCACGCGGCTGTGATACAAACTCAGCGATTACCCGTGTTGCCTGCGTATATCCACAACCTCGACGTTCAGTTTGATGGCTAAAATGTTCATTCAACATTTCGGTGAGTTTGGCAGATAGCGGATATAAATATTGCTTAAAAATACTGACCACTTCATGGTCTTTTAAATCCGACATAGCACCCCCTCGCTTGTTCTTTATGATTTATAAACTCATCGTCCTTTAATCAATCCTATGTATTTATATTGTTAAATCTAATCACGAAAATCATTTAGCATTTTTAAATAAAATATAAATCTAAAGATGAATATAAATCATTAACTTATAAAACTTTTATTTCATATTTATCGAAAACCGCCCCCTTGTCAATCATAAAGATTTTCACTTATTCTTGTCGTCACTATCTGTCCAAAACAGTCATCATCCATACCCTCTTCGATGCTCACTTTGCATGATAAGAAATTTACACTTACACTAGCAAAAGTTGATGACGCTCTATCATCTTACTGGCAATAACCACATGAAACAATGATTTAGGAATTGGCTATGCATTATAAAATCCATGCGATTGACGTACAAAATGCCTTAAAAAACTATATATGGTTATTGGAAGATACAACGACAAAACAAGTTGTGGCGATTGATCCAACAGAAGCAAGTTTAGTCAAAGATTTTTGTGAACAACATCATTTGCAGCTACAACAAATTTGGCTCACGCATTGGCACCCCGATCATACGGGTGGAGTAGAGGATTTATCCGCTAATGAAAATATTGCAGTGTATGGCCCTAGAGATGAGCTGAGCAAAATTTCTTTTATCTCCAACCCACTGCAACAAGATGATCATTTTCACTTTAATGATTTAAAAGTTGAAATCATTGCAACGCCTGGCCATACATTGGGGCATATCGTTTACTTCATTGAAGCCATTGATGCACTTTTTTGTGGTGATACATTGTTTGCAATGGGATGTGGACGTCTGTTTGAAGGTACGGCTGAACAAATGTACCATTCATTAAATAGGTTAGCAGCCCTGCCTATCCAAACTAAAGTATACTGTACACATGAATACACGCTTGCCAATGCTGAATTTGCGATCACTATAGAACCGCATAACGTCGCATTACAAGAAAGGATGAAACAAGTTAGGGCATTACGAGAAACCAATCAAATTACGCTCCCGAGTACCATAGAATTAGAACTCGCAACGAATCCCTTCTTGAGGACAGAAAGCGCTGAAGAGTTTGCACGAATCCGTCATCTAAAAGACCAGTTCTAAAGATCTCACCAAATCACATAGATTTCACTTTTTACGATATAACCAAAGTGGAAAGTGAAATCTTTTTTTACATTTAAAGATAAAATTTTTATTAATTTAATATTCAAAAAATCTAAAAAAAATATTTATTTTTCTCTAAATTTACAGTAACTTATAAAAATTATAGATGAATTCCTGCAGGTGGAAATTACTCTATTTTTACATTACTTACACGCGGAAAAATAAATCTATCTAATGCCCCTTTAAAAATTTTTAACCTACCCTTATTAATAATTACAGGTTCACAAGGAGTTCTCGTATGAAAAACAGAGTTGTTAAAGCAAAAAATTTATTGGCGTTTCGTATTTGGTTAGAAAAATTAGGATATTCAGTTAAAAATCTGACAGATAATCGTGGTTTTACCTTTAGCTTTAAAAAAGAATATGGCTTAGTCACTGGCGATCTATCTGGCAATGCTTTAGCAATGCAACTCGGTGAAGAATTTGAAGACCACCTAAAAGCATAATGACTTATTTACAGCTTTATAACGATCTTAGGATTTCAAAGGGATTTGGAATCCTTGATTGATGTATATAAAAATAATTTACAACTTCAATAAGACCCAAGATCAAAGCTTCATTTTCTAGCCATCTCCTAAAAAATATCATTGGAACAAAACTATTTTCCAAGTATTATAATGTCCTAGTCGAGGGATGCTGCGACATTTGATTTGTATTATAAATCAACTTGCCAGGCTCGACGATCGGTTGAACATTCGTTTTAACCAACAACGGCATCCGCGAACAGAACGATCCATACTATTTTTTTCTAGGAGATCCTGATGAACGCGGTGAATGCTTCATTTACAGATTATAAAGTTGCTGATATTTCCCTTGCTGACTACGGTCGTAAAGAAATCAAACTCGCTGAAGCAGAAATGCCAGCTTTGATGGGTTTACGTAAGCGTTATGCAGCAGCTAAACCTCTTGCTGGCGCAAAAATTTTGGGTTGTATTCACATGACAATCCAAACAGCTGTTCTTATTGAGACGTTGATTGAACTCGGTGCTGAAGTTCGTTGGACTTCATGCAATATTTTCTCTACACAAGATCATGCTGCAGCGGCAATTGCTGCTCGTGGTATTCCAGTATTCGCTTGGAAAGGCGAAACTGAAGAAGAATACGTATGGTGCTTAGAACAACAAATCAATGTAAATGGCAAGCCTTGGGATGCCAACATGATTTTGGACGATGGTGGTGACTTAACAGCACTTGTTCATGACAAATACCCTGCTCTTTTAGAACGTATTCACGGCATTACTGAAGAGACCACAACAGGCGTACAACGCCTATTAGAAATGTGGAAAGACGGTTCACTTAAAGTTCCTGCAATTAACGTGAACGATTCAATTACCAAATCGAAGAATGATAACAAATACGGTTGCCGTCACTCATTAAATGATGCAATCAAACGTGCAACTGACATGCTACTTTCTGGTCGTCGTGCACTTGTGATTGGTTACGGTGATGTCGGTAAAGGTTCTGCACAATCTTTACGTCAAGAAGGCATGATCGTTCGTGTAACTGAAGTTGATCCAATTTGTGCAATGCAAGCTTGTATGGATGGTTACGAAGTTGTTTCTCCATACAAAAATGGCGTACAAACTGGTAAGAAAGAAGACATCAACCATGATCTACTAGGTAATACTGATCTTGTTGTGACAACAACTGGTAACTACCATGTATGTGATGCTGCAATGTTAGATAGCTTAAAAGCTGGTGCAGTAGTTTGTAACATCGGTCACTTTGATACTGAAATCGACACAGCTTATTTACGTGGTTACAAATGGGTTGAAGTGAAGCCACAAGTACACCAAGTTTATCGTTCAGAAGATGAAAGCAATTACTTAATTCTTCTTTCAGAAGGTCGTTTAGTCAATCTTGGTAATGCAACTGGTCACCCTTCACGTGTGATGGATGGTTCTTTCGCTAACCAAGTATTGGGTCAAATGCATTTATTTGCTGAAAAATTTGCTGATCTTCCTGCTGATCAAAAGCAAGCTGCAATCCGTGTAGAAGTACTTCCTAAGAAACTAGACGAAGAAGTTGCTGCGGCAATGGTTGTTGGCTTTGGTGGTGTGTTGACACAATTAACTCAAGTACAAGCTGATTACCTCGGTGTGCCTGTTGAAGGTCCATTCAAATCTGACGCTTACAAATACTAAGAATCTTAGGGCAGACGTTATACGGACTGCCCTTTTTTCTAAAAATTTCCAAGCGATTTTAAAAAGGATTTGAAATGACGAAACGTGTTCCTATTTCTTTTGAGTTTTTCCCACCAAAAACTGATGCTGGTGCAGAAAAATTAAAAGTTGTTCATCAAGAACTTCAACTGCTAAATCCAGAGTTCTTTTCCATTACTTATGGTGCTGGTGGTTCTACCCGTGAACGTACTTTAGCTGCGATTGATGATTTTAATGGCAAAGGTACGCCTGTTGCACCTCACCTTTCGTGTATCGGTGATGACAAAGTGCGTATTGCTGAACTATTAGATTTATACAAATCTCAAGGTATTGATCGCATCGTAGCACTACGTGGTGACTTACCTTCAGGTCAGGTGGGTTTAGGCGAGTTGCCTTATGCACAGGACTTGGTTCGCTTTATTCGTGAACATTCAGGTGATCACTTCCATATTGAAGTTGCAGCTTATCCCGAAATGCATCCACAAGCGGACAGCTTCGACGCTGATATCAAGCGTTTTATAGAGAAAGTTCAAGCTGGTGCAAATGCAGGAATCACTCAATTCTTCTTTAATCCAGATGCTTATTTCTATTTCATTGAACGTCTTGAGAAAGCTGGGGTAAATATCCCAATTGCACCAGGGATCATGCCCATTACCAATGCAAGTAACTTAATTCGTTTTGCTGATGGTACAGGCGCTGAAATCCCGCGCTGGATTCGTAAACAGCTTTCTGCTTACGGCGATGACAGTGCAAGCATTAAAGCTTTTGGTCATGAAGTGATTTTGAAACTTTGTGAACGTTTAATTGCTGGCGGCGCACCAACTCTTCACTTCTATTCAATGAACCAAACCGAACCAACCCGACAACTCGTTGTCGATCTTGGTCTCAACTAATTTGTAAGAGCTCTACCCAAGCATGAATCGTTTTTATATCGAAACTGAATTAAATACTGGCAACACCATCGAACTAACAGAATCAGTGTTTCATCATTGGGTACGTGTGCTTCGCGCAAAAGAACAAGAACAAGCCATCTTCTTCAACGGGAAAGGTGGCGAGTATCTTGTCACTCTGACAGTAATCAACAAAAAAAATGCTTTGGTGTCGATTGATCAATTTAATAAATTAGATCGTACTGCGCCTTTTAATGTTGTTTTGGGTCAAGTGATGAGTAAAGGTGATCGTATGGATTATGCGATTCAAAAAGCCACCGAACTGGGCGTGACCACAATTCAATTATTAACCAGCGATCGCTGTGAAATGCGATTAAAGTACGATCGTGACCAAAAAAAACTGGATCATTGGCGATCTGTTGCAATCGCTGCCTGTGAACAATGCGGAATGAACCGTGTGCCTGAAATTCTAGCGCCTATTTCTCTTAATGACTGGGTTAAATCTGAATTACCGACATCTCGTTTTGTACTTGCCCCCAATAAAGATCAAACAAATATACTACTGAATAGTACGCCTGATATTGCATTATTAATTGGTCCAGAAGGTGGACTTAGTGAAACAGAAATCGAAACAGCAAACCAATACCAATTTAAAAACTGGTGTATCGGTGATCGCGTTTTGAGAACGGAAACAGCCCCCGTTGTTGCTCTATCTATTTTAAACTATCACTTTTCAAGCAAATGATGCATTTACATTGCTTTTCAATGGGTTTAACGTTAATTTAAATAAACTCAACGCTATAGTTTACAAAGAATAAAGACTGTAGGTACTGATAAAAGAAAAGGATTATTCTTGTATGTCTGGGGTTCAGAAACAAGGTTTAGCGCCATTTATCTATACGGATCAAATTAATTACTCTAGCCATATCAGATCCTTTGTTCTTAGCGTATTGGGTATATGTGTTTTAGACTATGCATTATTTGGTCTTTTCTATTCTTTTACTCCAAATATCTTTACCGCTTGGATTAGCATCACTGCCGTTTTTCTTCTAATTTTCTTTTTTTTGTGCCGTTTTTCCTTGAAGTGTTATTCATCTCCAGCCTTTATTAAAAGAAGTCATGTTTTATTCCAAATTGTTTGTTTTAGCACTGGTTTGTTGCTCGGTATCAACTCCATCATTATTACGTATTACCTGATACATGAGGTTCCACAACTAACTGGATCACATATTCTGACATTAACTGCGCTATTATTAACAACCTCACATATCATCGCGCTAACATTTCTTACTCAGCATATTCGTTATTTCTTTCTGTTTTTTCTTCCAAGCGTTCTGCCCTTGATTATTTCACATTTGTTATCTCGGGATCATCAACACACCTTGTTTTACCTCGCATATTACTTCACCTTTTTTGCAACTTTATTATGCGCACATGCCACTTTCAAGATTCATAAGCATCTATCTCAAGTGCTTGAGAAAAATAAGCAATTAGTCGATGTTGCAGAGCAGCACAATCAATGGACTGAGGAGCTGTGTCAACAGTTACAACATGAAGTAAATAAATCCAAGGACATCGAAGCTCAACTACAATTCAATAACCATTTGTTAGAACAAAAAGTACGTGATCGTACTTATGATCTCACTCAAATGAATGAAAGTTTAGAAGAACATCGTCAAAACTTAGCTTTTGCACATGAGACAGCCGGTATCCGCCCTTGGGAATGGAACTTAGAAAACCAAACTGTTGGTGTCACCAATACCCATAGCCAAGCAGTCAAAAGAGATTCTGAAAATCACTACACGCTACTGCATAAGATTGTTCATCCTGATGATATCGAACGCGTAAAAAATGCCTTATACCATCATATATGTGGTGAAACCTTACGCTATGAAGAAACTTACCGTATTAAACGTCCAAATGGTGAATGGTCTTGGATTCACGATGTAGGACAAGTGATCCAACGTCATCCTGAAGATCAAACACCTTTACGAATGGTTGGCATTCATCGAGATATTAACCAAGAGCGTAAAGACCAAGAACGACTTAAACTTTCTGCAAGCGTATTTGAACAAGCTTCTGAAGGAATTTTCATACTCGATGAAAATTTTAATTACATTGAGGTGAACCCTAAATATGAACAAATTACCGAACTTGATAAACAAGTCATTTTAGGCAAGCAACTTTTTGAAATTACAAAGCAAAATAAGCTGCACCACCAAAACTTCCAACTTTCGATTTTAGACACTTTAGCTCATGAACACGAATATGAGGGAGAGTTCCAAGAAACCTATCATTCAGAAAAATCATGTTTCTTGTGGATGCATATTAATGCAGTTAAAGATGAACAAGATCGAGTAATCAATTATATCGGTATCGTTTCTGATCAAACTGAACGAAAGCATCAGGAACAAAGATTATCTTATCTTACCAACTACGACACACTAACGGACTTGCCAAATCGGTTCTATTATCAGCAGCAACTGCATCAATATCTAGTGAATGAAGCAGCCATACAACATCTCGCTGTCATTCGTTTGAACATAGATCGCTTTCGGACACTCAATGAACTGGTCAGTAATCAAGCTGGCAATGAATTGCTTAAACAAGTCGCGCAGCGATTACGTATTAGCAATATCGATGCATTATTGGTTGCGCATTTAAGTGCTGATGATTTTGCGATTATTTATGAAATGTCCCCTTTACACCCACCTATTCATCAATTGTGTAACAATATTGTCGAGAACTTCAGCCAACCATTTTATATTGCTGACCAAGAGTACTTTGTGAGTGTTTCCATCGGTGTAGCGATGTTTCCTGAGCATGGTCGTCAAGTCGATAATTTAAATACTCATGCAGAACAGGCATTGAATGAGGCTAAGCGTTTAGGCGGCAACACTATTCGTTACTATTCAAATGAAAGAGCTAACTTAGCGGCACAGTATTCTGATTTAGAACTTGATCTAAGAAAAGCAATCCAAAACAATGAGCTTGTCGTTTACTATCAACCCAAAATGACTACACACGATAATCTGGTGAATGGTTTCGAAGCACTTATACGCTGGGAGCACCCAAGTAAAGGGCTGATCATGCCTGATATCTTTATTCCATTGGCAGAAAGCACCAGCTTAATTTCTGATATCGGACAATTTGTATTACATCAGGCAGCAAAACAATTACAGAGATGGATTGAGCTGGGTTATCCCCAAGTCCATATTGCAGTCAACATCGTTGTACAACAAGTTCTCCGTGGGCAATTATTACATGATGTGGATACGATTTTATCGCAATATAAAATCTCTGGTCATAATCTAGAATTAGAAATCACAGAGTCTGCATTCTTAGAGAATACTGAAACGGTGAAAACGGTATTAGAAGCATTAAAAGATCGCCATATCTCAATCGCATTAGATGATTTTGGAACTGGATATTCATCCCTCGCCTATTTAACTGAATATCCTATTGATACATTAAAAATTGACCGAGCTTTTATTTCTAAGATTGGTAACTCTAAACAAGATGCGATCGTAAATGCCATGATCGCCATGGGCAAAACCATTGGCTTAAAAGTTGTAGCGGAAGGTGTGGAAACTGAAGCGCAAAGAGACTACTTGCAAAAACAAAATTGTGACATCTTGCAGGGTTATCTATTTGCCAAGCCATTGACCGCTTTAGACGCAACCAAATTTCTACAGCAGCATAGCTAACTGTCAACCGCAAGATCTTACATTTACAGCGATAATTTACGACTTTAACCCTTCATTTTTAGTTGAAAATAATTTGTCAATAAGTCGTATCATTCAGTGAAAATAAGCTATTTTGACTGGGCGAAAGCATGAACTAGTGCTATATTCTTGTGCACTTATCTTAATATAATAATCAGTCATATATATGCATGATTATTATCGGAACAATCGAGACTCAGATGGACGATCAATCTTTAAAACAAGCCGCTTTGTATTACCATGAATTTCCTACTCCTGGAAAAATCAGTGTGACACCTAGCAAGCAGCTCGTTAACCAACGAGATTTAGCGCTTGCATATTCCCCTGGTGTTGCAGCTCCATGTTTAGAAATCGAACGTGACCCTTCTGCCGCTGCGAAATATACAGCGCGTGGTAACTTGGTTGCCGTCGTGAGTAATGGTACAGCAGTTCTTGGTTTAGGGAACATTGGTCCTTTAGCATCCAAGCCTGTTATGGAAGGTAAAGGCGTACTTTTCAAAAAATTTGCAGGCGTTGATGTCTTTGATATTGAAATCGCGGAAAATGATCCAGATAAAATCGTTGATATCGTTGCTGCATTAGAACCAACTTTTGGTGGTATTAACCTTGAAGATATTAAGGCACCAGAATGTTTCTATATCGAGAAAAAACTACGCGAACGCATGAAAATTCCTGTGTTCCATGATGATCAACATGGCACAAGTATTATCGTAGGTTCAGCATTACTCAACGCGCTCCAAATCGTAAATAAGAAAATCGATGAAATCAAAATCGTCGCTTCAGGTGCAGGTGCTGCTGCACTGTCATGCCTAGATTTGTTGTGTGCTCTAGGTGTAAACAAAGAAAATATCATTGTTGCTGACTCTCGCGGCCTCCTTACCACTTCACGTGATGGATTGGATGATTCGAAAAAGCGCTATGTTCAAGACATTAAAGCAACGCAATTAAATGAAGTAATTGCTGGCGCAGACATGTTCTTAGGTCTTTCTGCGGCAGGCATTTTAACCAAAGAAATGGTTAAAGAAATGGCTGAGAATCCGATCATTTTTGCGCTTGCGAACCCTGATCCTGAGATTCTACCTGAACATGCACATGAAGTACGTCCAGATGTCATTATGGCAACAGGTCGTTCAGATTATCCAAACCAAGTAAATAATGCACTTTGCTTCCCATATATTTTCCGTGGCGCGTTAGATGTGGGTGCAACCACCATTAACGAAGAAATGAAAATTGCCTGTGTACATGCTATCGCGCGTATGGCACATGTAGAAGCAGATGCGGCTACCTATGGTGAAAAGTCAGCCTCATTTGGTCGTGATTACTTAATCCCACGCCCGCTTGATCAACGTTTAATTTTAGAAATTGCACCAGCAGTTGCAAAAGCGGCAATGGATTCTGGTGTTGCTACTCGCCCGATCGAAGATTTCTCCGCATACCGTCAACGACTTTCTGAGTTTGTTTATAACTCAGCATTCTTGATGAAACCAATTTTTGCTCAAGCAAAAACTGATCCTAAACGTATTGCATATGCTGAAGGCGAAGATGAACGTGTATTACGTGCAGTTCAAATCGCAGTAGATGAAGGCTTGGCAAAACCAATTTTAGTTGGTCGTACAACTGTAATCGAGGCAAATATCAAAAAATTAGGCTTACGCTTACAGCATGGCTTAAATATTGAAATCGTTGATCAAGAACAAAATCCGTTGTACGAAGAGTTTTGGAAAGATTACTACCAAACGATGCAACGTAAAGGTGTAACGGTTGAATATGCGCAACGTGAAACTCGTCGTCGCTCAACATTGATTGCAGCGTTACTTGTGAAATTTGGTAAAGCAGACGGTATGCTTTGTGGTACTTATAGTAGCTATGATATCCATTTAGATTTTGTCCGTAATGTGATTGGTCTAAAAGAAGGTCGCAGTACATTCTTTACCCTGAATGCATTGATGCTTGAAGATCGCAATCTTTTCATCGCAGATACTTACGTCAATACCAATCCAACAGCCGCTCAATTGGCAGAGATGACCATTTTGGCTGCAGAAGAAGTGCGCCGCTTTGGTATTACACCACGTGTAGCTCTACTCTCTCACTCAAGTTTTGGTAGTGATCAACAAGACGCAAGCGCCCAGAAAATGCGTGAAGTCTATCGTTTACTTACAGAACAAGCGCCTGATTTAGAGGTTGAAGGTGAGATGCACGGTGATGCAGCACTTGACGAAAATATCCGTCATTTTGCATTTCCAAATTCGCGCTACAAAGGCTCAGCAAACTTGTTAATTATGCCGAATCTAGATGCAGCAAACATTTCATTTAATTTGTTAAAAGCAACTTCTGGCAATAATGTAACTATTGGGCCAATTTTGTTAGGTGCTGCTAAACCAGTTCATATTTTGACACCAACGGCAACAACACGTCGTTTGATCAATATGACAGCGTTAACTGTTGCAGAGATCCAACAAAGTCAAAACTAAAGTTTAGAACGAGCTTGCCTAGAAAAGCTCCTCATGAGACTTGAGAAAACCTCTGTTCTGTAGCATGATTGTGTGAAGAATAGAGGTTTTTTCATGCAAGTTTATTTAGTAGGCGGTGCTGTTCGAGATCAGTTACTTGGGCATCCCTATCACGAAAAAGATTATGTTGTGGTCGGTGCAACACCCGATCAATTGCTCGCTGAGGGTTATCAGCCCGTTGGCAAAGACTTCCCTGTATTTCTACATCCTAAAACAAAAGAAGAATATGCGCTTGCCCGTACAGAAAGAAAATCAGGCGTTGGTTATCATGGCTTTCAATTTTTCACAGATGCAGATGTGAGCTTAGAAGAGGATCTCATCCGAAGAGATCTAACCATTAATGCCATGGCAATGGATGCCAACGGTCAAGTCTATGACCCATATGGTGGTCAAAAAGACTTAGAGCAAAAAATCCTTCGCCATGTCTCTCATGCATTTACCGAAGATCCATTGCGTGTACTACGTGTTGCCCGATTTGCTGCACGGTATGAATCTTACGGATTCAAAATTGCAGATGAAACATTACACTTGATGCGGGAAATTGCTGAGTCTGGTGAGTTAAATGAATTAACACCTGAGCGTGTGTGGAAAGAAACAGCACGAGCATTGATGGAAGATCATGCTGATGTATATTTCAAAATTCTTAGAGAATGTCATGCTCTAAAAATTTTATTTCCAGAAGTTGATGCACTTTTTGGCGTTCCGCAACGACCTGAATACCACCCAGAAATCGATTGTGGTATCCATACATTAATGGCGCTTCAGCAAGCCTGTAAAGCAGACTATGCCTTAGATGTAAGATTTGCGGTCTTAGTACATGACTTAGGTAAAGCACTCACACCTATCGAGGAACTCCCAAGACATGTGATGCATGAAGAACGCGGTATACAACCTGTCACAGTATTATGCGATCGCTTAAAAGTTCCCACACACCTCAAAAATCTAGCTTTGACAGTATGTAAAGAACATTTAAAGTGCCATCAAGTACAAATCTTAAAGCCAGGCACGCTTTGGCGTTTTCTACAACGTTTAGATGTATTACGTCGCCCTGAAAAAGTTAGAGCATTTGTGCAAGCGTGTGAATGTGATGCACGAGGGCGTTTAGGTATGGAAGACCGACCATATCCTCAAGCACAATTTATACTCAATGCCATGGATATAGTGAGAAATATCCGTGCTCAAGACCTACCAGAACACGTTAAAGGTCCTGAAATCGGTGAAATGTTAATTCAATATAGAATTGAAGCTTTAGCAGATTTCAAAGCACAACTTGAGAAACAATAAACTTAAGCTATAAAAAAACCCAGTCATAATGACTGGGTTTTTTAGAAGATACGAATTACTTCGCAGCAGCTTGTGCAGCAGCAACTTCTTCAGCAAAGCTCATTTCAGCTTTCTTCTCAATACCTTCACCTACTTCAAAGCGAGTGAATTGAGCAACAACTGTACCAGTCGCTTTTAATACATCAGCAACTTTCTTATCGTTGTCGATAACATACATTTGACGATCAAGCGCAACTTCGTTCAAGTATTTCTCAACTGAACCAGTAACCATTTTCTCAACGATGTTTGCAGGCTTACCAGATTCTAAAGCTTTTGCTTCAGCAATTTCTTTCTCTTTAGCGATCAAGTCAGCTGGAACAGCTTCAGCATTTACTGCAACTGGGTTGAACGCAGCAACGTGCATTGCAATACCTTTACCAGTATCAGCATCACCAGTGTAAGAAACAACAACACCGATTTTTAAACCGTGCTTGTAAATAGCCAAGTTTTCGCCTTCAACGATTTGAGCACGACGTACTTGGATGTTTTCACCGATTTTTTGAACAAGTGCAACACGCGCTTCTTCAACAGTAGAACCATCTTCAAGTTTAAGTTCAGCAATTTTCGCAGCATCAGTTTCATTTGCAGCAAGTGCAGCTGTCGCTACTTTATCAGAGAAGTTTTTGAAGTTTTCGTCTTTAGCAACGAAGTCAGTTTGACAGTTAACTTCAACAAGAATCGCTTTATTACCGTTTTGAACGATCGTGATCGCACCATCAGCAGCAATGTTGCCTGCTTTTTTAGCAGCTTTTGCTTGACCTGATTTACGAAGGTTATCAATCGCAAGTTCGATGTCACCGCCTGCTTCTGTTAATGCTTTTTTGCATTCCATCATTGCAAGACCAGTACGGTCACGTAATTCTTTTACCATGCTTGCAGTAATTGCAGTCATGTTGATCTCCTAAAATCGGTAGAATATAAATCTGTTCAACAAAAACGGCCCAAAGGTTTCTCTGGGCCGTTTTGCTTTCTCGACGCTCAATTTGTCATCATTTTAAATCACAAAAATGACAAGCTTGCGTCAAAACGCATTAAGCCTCAGGAGCTTCTTTAGCAGCTTCTTCGCCTTTCGCTTGTGCATTCGCTTGTGATTGAGCGTATTCTTTACCAGCAAGAATCGCATCAGCCATAGCTGAAGCATACAAAGTAACTGCACGGATCGCATCGTCGTTACCAGGAATAACGTAATCTACGTTATCTGGGTTAGAGTTTGTATCAACGATACCGATTACAGGAATACCTAAGTTTTTAGCTTCTTTAATTGCAATCGCTTCGTGATCAACGTCGATTACAAATAATGCGTCAGGTAAACCACCCATGTTTTTAACGCCGCCTAAAGCACGTTCAAGTTTTTCCATCTCACGAGTACGCTCTAAAGCTTCACGTTTAGTAAGCTTAGCAAAAGTACCGTCTTGAGATTGAGTTTGAAGATCTTTTAAACGGTTGATAGATTGGCGAAGTGTTTTCCAGTTCGTCAACATACCACCTAACCAACGGTGATCTACATATGGTTGACCAGCACGTTGAGCTTGTTCACGGATGATGTTAGAAGCAGCTCGTTTTGTACCAACGAATAATACTTTGTTCTTTTTGCTCGCCAAGTTGTTAACAAAGTTCAAAGCATCATTTAACGCAGGAACAGTGTGCTCAAGGTTGATGATGTGAATTTTGTTACGCGCGCCAAAAATGTATTGACGCATTTTTGGGTTCCAGAAACGAGTTTGGTGACCAAAGTGTGCGCCTGCTTGAAGAAGGTCGCGCATGCTTACGTTGTAATCTGCCATTTTCTTTACCTTAAAGTTTGGGTTAGGCCTCCATATATCCGCATTCTCCACCCAAGGGATTGCTGTTACTTTATCAGTGGTTGCGACAGAGGACGCTTTTTAGACAATACAAGGCATGAATAGTGAAATTTAGCACTCTAAATGAACTATTCATAACGCCGTAGTGTCAAAAAACGACCCTGTCCCATAGGGTTGTGGCTAAAATCCCCTCATACTTCGTTATGAAACTTGATAAGGGAATACCATTACCAGCGTTTCATGCCTCGCATGCAGAAATTTTAGCCTACAACGCAACTCACATATAAAGTGACAACAATCCCTAGAAGCACCCAGAGTAATGTGACGATATATGTGCGGATTTTTTACGACTATTTATTATCAAACAATTCCGCAAAAGCCTCCAATAAAAATAAAGAAGATTTGTCACGAAAAGCATTTGATAAAATAGGCGGCTATTTATACCATAGACACTTGCAAATTACCAAAAGTTTTTAGAGATCATGAATACAACTTATACAGCTCCTCGTCGATTAATTAAAACACCTGAAGAAATTGAAAAGATGCGTGTTGCAGGGAAATTGGCTGCTGAAGTTTTAGACATGATTAAACCGCATATTAAAGCGGGTGTGAGTACACTAGAACTCGATACAATCTGTCGCAATCATATTGAAAATGTACAAGATGCTATTCCCGCTTGTGTTGGGTACGGTGCAGCACCAGGTCGACCTGCTTTCCAACACTCGATTTGTACTTCTGTTAACCATGTTGTTTGTCATGGTATTCCATCTGAGAATAAAATTTTAAAACCCGGCGACATTCTAAATATTGATGTCACTGTCATTAAAGATGGTTATCACGGCGATACCAATATGATGTACATCGTTGGTGGCGAGACTTCTATTTTAGCAAATCGCCTGTGCTCAGTCGCACAAGAAGCAATGTATCGTGGAATGGCGACCGTGAAAGATGGTTCATATCTTGGTGATGTTGGGCACGCCATTCAACAATATGTTGAGTCTGAACGCTTCAGTGTAGTACGTGAATACTGCGGTCATGGAATTGGTAATGTTTTCCATGATGAGCCTCAAGTTTTACACTATGGGCAAAAAGGCACAGGAATGCGTCTTGAAGCAGGAATGACCTTTACTATTGAACCAATGGTCAATGCAGGTGTATGGCAAACTAAACTTTTGGGTGACAAATGGACAGTTGTCACCAAAGACCATAAGTTGTCAGCTCAATATGAACACACGATCTTAGTGACAAAAACAGGAATTGAGGTATTAACCGCCCGTCCAGAAGAAGATCTTTCACGTTTTCAATAATTCGTTTTTGAGGGTGAGTACTTATGTACTCGCCCTTTTTTAGATTGAAAATCACCCAATTTTAATTCAATTACTACATTTTTTTTCATAGTTATAACAATTATAAATTCTATCTAAACAAAGTCTGCATAAAAAAGCGTTATGGTGAGCGCTAGAAAAATCCTTACAAACTTTAGGACATGGAGTCCCAAGATGATGAAGAAATCATTTGCATGCATGATTGCGACAGGTTTATGTGCCCTTCCTACACTTTCTTTTGCAGATTCACCATATTTTAGCCTCAAAGATGGAGATGGATTTAAGCGCTTCTCTGTTTCAGCAGGTTGGTTACATGCTATGCCGCAAGGGTCGGCAAATCCAATTAATATCAATACCAGTGTTACTGAAGGGACTAAATCCAAAGTTGGATCAGTGTCTAAAGAAGCTGTACTCGCTGCTGCAGATCGTGATTCGAATAAAACACTGTATGATACAATCAAAATACAACCACTTGATCCTGTGCCAGGTGCATTAACTGGCACTGCTACCATACAAGGTTTATCTAATTGGCAAAGCCAAGGAACAGGTTTAGAAGCAGATAATGTAGATACTGTTGGCTTGATGATAAATTATAATTTCACCGATAACTTTTCATTAGAAGTGAAAGCAGGTATTCCTCCCAAAGTAGATATCAAAGGCAAGGGTGATATTTATGCACCTTTAACAGGTAAAGCTGAGACAATTTTAGGAACAATTGGTCTAAAGCAAGACATTCATATTACCGACCTCTCCCAAGGCGATAAAGCTGCATCTGCGCGTGCCTGGCTACCAGCTGTAGAACTTCATTACCAATTTGGCAAGTCAGGTGTCAATAAATTTCGCCCCTATGTCGGGGCTGGTGTTATGTATGCATACTTTAACTCATTAAAAATCAATCCTGCGATTGAATCAGATCTTATTGCAGCAGGTCATATGATCCAGAATATCCATGATGATAAAGCTGGCGCTGCCTTAGATGGTAAAACTTCATCAGCAGATCCCGTTGTTAAACTGAAAGCGACGGATACCTTTGCCCCGATTGTAACTGTAGGTGCAACTTATGATTTCAAACCGAATTGGTTTGCTGTTGGCTCCGTTTCTTATTCAAAAATGAATAATGAGGCAAAAATTTATGTTACTGACCGAAATACAGGTAAAGAGTTGATTCGTGCAAATACTAAAATCGACATTGATCCACTCATCACTTATGTTGGTATCGGCTACCGCTTCTAGTCTTTGCTTTTTATCAAAGCAGCTTCGGCTGCTTTTTTTGTGATCGCTATGTTTTTAATTAAACCGTATAAAAATGATGCACCATTTAAAAACAACTCATTCAATATTGCCTTACAGTTGCTATCACATTTCCTGTTTTTAAATTTAAGAAACTACCCACTCGGAATCTATAACAATAGAATAATTAATTTTCGCGATTTAAATTAGAATTTTAAATTGTTCTTTTGGTTAAATATTTTTATTGGCACAACCCTTGCATACTTCATAACATACAGAATCAATGTCGATTCAAAAAAATTTGTTGGCGGCCAATGATGTCCGTTCTGTTCGGTTTGTAAGCATAAACGTTTGGCTTACAGAGTAATATTTCGTTCAGTTCAGGGGAAGGCTATGTCTTCAAAAACGAGTCTAGATGCAAAGAAAGCAACTGAAATAAAATTATTTAGCTTCGCAACACCTGCAATGCGTGCATTCCATATGACATGGTTGGCATTCTTTGTTTGTTTTTTCGCATGGTTTGCCTGCGCTCCGCTAATGCCTGTAATTGCGGGTGAATTTAATTTAACCAAAGCCCAAATTGCAAACATCAATATTGCAGCTGTTGCAATCACCATCGTTATCCGCCTCATTGTCGGTCCGCTCTGTGACAAATATGGACCACGCAAGACCTATACCGCCCTATTGATTCTCGGCAGTATTCCTGTGTTTGGTGTTGCTGCTGCCAATACCTATGAATCCTTTTTATTTTTCCGTCTTTTAATTGGGGCGATTGGGGCAAGTTTCGTAATTACCCAATACCATACCAGCGTCATGTTCGCACCAAATGTTGTTGGTACTGCCAATGCCGCTGCGGCAGGTTGGGGAAATGCTGGTGGCGGTGCAACGCAAGCGATCATGCCACTCATTCTAGGTGCCATCATCATGTTTGGTGTTGAGCAAGCAATGGGCTGGCGTATCGCACTACTTGTTCCAGGAATCATGATGGTAGTCGTGGGTATACTTTACTGGAAACTGACACAAGATAGTCCTCAAGGCAACTTCAAAGAATTAAGAGAACAAGGTATAGAAGCTGGCAATATTAAAAAAGGTGGTACAGCTATTTTAATGCAGGCCGCTCGTAATTACCGTGTTTGGGTTTTATTTACCGCTTATGCAGCATGTTTTGGCATCGAGATCTTCATTCATAATATTGCCGCAATGTACTATGTTGACCATTTTAATATGGGCTTGAAAGAAGCTGGACTTACTGCTGGAATTTTCGGCCTACTCGCACTATTTGCTCGCGCATTGGGTGGTATCGTTTCTGATAAAGTAGCTGCCAATAAAGGGTTGGATGGACGTACGCGGATATTATTCTTACTGATCTTGGGTGAAGGGTTATTCCTCATCATTTTCTCCCAAATGAATACTGTCATACTTGCTGTACTTGCCATGACCGTTTTTGCACTATTTACTCATATGGCATGTGGTGCGACTTATGCACTCGTACCATTTATTGATCGTGACGCGCTTGGAGGTGTGGCTGGCATTATTGGTGCAGGCGGTAATGTTGGTGCTGTCGCCGCAGGATTCCTTCTCAAAGGTTTACTTGACATCCAAACTTGTCTCATGATCTTAGGCTGTCTCGTCACTGTTGCCGCATTCAGTGTCATTCTGATTCGCTTCTCAGTCGAACATAAAGAAAAAGAACAACAACTGTTTGAGCAAGCTTTGCTTGAACGTAACTCAACTGCTTAATTTAACGCTGCTCTAAGGGATGTGCTTATTCACACATCCCTCCTAGCCACTTATATCTAATTTTAACTCTAGGGGAAATATGATGAAAATCATTTCAATTTCTTTGATCGCACTCGGCTGTATTTCTACAACACATCTACTTGCTAATAGCGATTTTTTGACAAACACCAAGCTTTCACTCGATAGCCGCTTACGTTTCGAAATGGTTGATCAAGACAACCCATTAAAGAAAGCTGAAGCTGCTACTTTGCGGATACGCCCTGCACTGCAAACGGGTACATGGCAAGGCTTGAGTATATATGCACAGGGCGAGGCAAACATCGAACTCAATGATCGCTTTAATAGCACTCGAAACAATGAAACCACCTATAGCACCGTTCCTGATCCCAAAAACTTAGATCTTAATCAGTTATATTTAAATTATAACAGTTCCAAGTTTGATGCTCGATTAGGTCGGCAAGTTATCAATCTAGATAATCAACGTTTTATTGGCTCCGTTGGTTGGCGTCAAAATGAACAAAGTTACGATGCAATTAGCTTCAATTTTAAAGCTGATCCAAAACTCCAGCTCTACTATGCTTATATTGAACAGGTAAACACAATTTTTGGTAGTGAAACAGCTAAACCCATTGCATTAAAAGCCCAAGACGGCAAACAGGATAGTCAAATCCATTTAGCACAAATTAAATACAGTTATAGCCCTCAGCTTAATGCTGTAGTTTATGGCTATTTTCTTGACTTTGAAGACCTCAATGCTTGGTCAAATCAAAGCTATGGTCTTCGTTTAACAGGGAAGCACAAAAACTTTCGTTATAGTGCTGAATATGCAAAACAACAGGACTATGCAGATCAACCATTAACTTACGATACGGATTATTATGCATTAGAACTTGGCTACCAAGTTTCTGGACAAGCACCTCTTGGTGAAGTTGCAATTGGTTACGAAGTTCTAGGTAGTGATAACGGTAAAATTGCTTTTCAAACTCCACTTGCAACTAAACATCGCTTCAATGGTTGGAGTGATCTGTTTTTAAATACACCAGCCAATGGTCTACGTGATCTTTATATAAGCTCAAGTTTTAATATATTCAGTAAAGGTAAATTAACAACAGAGCTACATCATTACCAAAGTGATATAAAAGGATTAAACTATGGCCAAGAATTTTCTCTTTCCTATGGTCAAGCATTACCAATCAAGGGCTTGTCTGGATTAGCAAAATTTTCAAGTTATCAGGCTGAAGATTTTGGTGTCGATACCGAAAAGCTTTGGTTACAGTTGGATTATAAATTTTAAAAAAATTTTTATTCCTGATTCAATGGATTGAATTGGATTACATCAAAACTTTGACAGTTGTCATCAAATTATCAAATTTGGATGATTTAATAAAAAATAAAAAGCCTATAAAAGCGCAAAAAGCCTGTTGATCGATAAGATCAACAGGCTTTTTTCTTAAGGATGAATTAATCAACCAGTCCTAATTTAAAGCGCTACTGCCCTTTCGGTAGCGGAATATATTGAGATTGAGTATTTTGTTGAACTTTTCGTTCCCCAACCTTCACTTCTAACTTCTGTTGCTTGCCGTCGCGCTCAACAACAACATCAATCATGCTCTCAGGTGCTTGCAATGCAACATAATTAATTAAATGAGAAGCTGACGAAATCTGCTCATCATTGACTTGAACAATGGTATCACCACGTTTGACACCGGCTTGATCAGCTGGACCACCACGTAAGACATCTGCAACCAAAACACCAATCGGTTTTGCAGTGAGTACATTTTCATCTAAATTGTTTGGAATTAGACTAATTCCCAACCAACCACGGACAACACGCCCATCTTTTAGGATAGAGTTTAAAACTTGCTGACAAACCTTCGCAGGGATAGCAAAACCAATTCCAAGTGAACCGCCAGACTGTGAGAAAATCGCAGTATTTACGCCAATTAAATTACCTGCAACATCAATCAACGCCCCACCCGAATTACCTGGATTTATGGCAGCATCCGTTTGAATAAAATCTTCATAGGTGTTAATACCTAAATCTGATCGTCCTGTTGCAGAAATAATCCCTTGCGTAACAGTTTGCCCTACACCAAATGGATTACCAATCGCTAATACAACATCACCAACCTCATTACCACTAAGTTTAAACGGTAATACAGGAAGTTTATCCAACTCAATTTTGATCACAGCTAAATCTGTATCTGGATCTGTACCAATGACTTTCGCTTCTGCGCGACGGCCATCATATAACGCGACAACAATTTGCTCTGCTTGTGCAATCACATGGTTATTTGTCAAAATATAACCATCTGCACGCACGATTACACCTGAACCTAAACTGTTTTCATTTTTGGGTTGCTGCGGAATCTGATTACCAAAAAATTCACGGAATACGGGATCATTTAAAAGCGGATGATTTGGTTGTTTGATTTTTTGAGTGGTAAAAATATTGACCACGGCAGGTGCTGCCACTTTAACCGCGGCATTGTAAGAAACTACCCCACCCATGCGATTTGTATCGACTAAGGGCTCGACCTTTTCTGCTGGCATTTTCACACCATCAGACGCTATTGTTGGTTTCGGCTGATGTGATTTTTGCCAAGCGAGAAAGCTGAATATAACGACAATGAGTAATACCCAAGGTAACCATGTAAATGCACGGCGCACGTTTATTATCCTCTAGGCGAAATTATGTTATGAACAAATTATTAAATCTGTTTTAAGAACAGGAAATTTCCATCATTGTAATGTAAATTACTTAAAAACAATGCAAAAGTTAAAAAAGTTTTGTCTAGCTTTAGTTACATTAAAAAGTATGTTTTTATTGACAGCTATAAAATGTAAATCATTTGAGGAATTCTATGGCAAATTTGCATGACATAGTGCAATGGTGTAATCAAACTTTAAAGTCGAATGAATTTAAAGACTACGCACCAAATGGCTTACAAATCGAAGGCAAGCCCGAAGTCAATAAAATTGTATGTGCTGTGACTGCATCCGAAGATGCTATTGATGCTGCAATTGCACTACAAGCCGATGCTTTATTGGTTCATCATGGCTATTTTTGGAAAGGTGAGCCCTATCCAATCACAGGAATGCGTGGTAATCGTATCAAAAAACTCATTCAAAACAATATTTCACTGATTGCCTATCATCTACCTTTAGACGCTCACCCGACCTTAGGGAATAATGCAGCAATTGCCGATTTAATTGGTTTACAAAACATAGAAGCTTTAGATCCAACAGAAAGACATCCAATCGGAAATATTGGTTATTTAGAACATGCGATAAGTCCTGAACAGTTCAAAGAAAAGCTACAAACAATTTTTGACTTTTCTATTCTTCATCTGCCTTGTAGTAAATCTGCTATCCAAAAAGTAGGTTTCTGTACAGGCGGGGCTCAAGACTTTATCGAAAAAGCTGCTTTGGAAAATTGTGATGCTTATATCTCAGGCGAAGTAAGTGAGCGTACTTTTTATCAAGCTAAAGAGTTAGGTGTGCATTATTTTGCATGCGGACACCATGCAACCGAGCGTTATGGTGTGCAGCGTTTAGCTGAAGCGATTGCAAATCAATTTTCGATTAAAACTGAGTATTTTGAACTCAACAACCCGATTTAACCCAATCCATCTTCTGAGTGGAGTGAAACGCGTTTCACTCCTTTCCCTCGTCTTCTTATAACCGTATCTATTCATGTTGAGTTATTGAAGTCATAAGGACTTCTATTGGCAACCCTTCTAGCTCTTTCATATACGCTAAGAATCGAATACGTCTTCACTTTGCTACACCAACTTAATCCTCAATATAACCAATCATAAATAAAATTTATTTTTTATCTCTTCATCTATAGATAAAAGCAAATTAAAAGATATTGATTCTCATTTGCTTTTAAATGAATAATGAAAGCGCTTCACTTTATACCAATAAAATCATTTTGATTAAAAGGAATCAAACATATGGCTTATTCTCTACCAGCACTACCTTATGCTTACGATGCACTTGAACCCAATATTGATACCAAAACAATGGAAATTCACCACAGTAAACATCATCAGACCTACATCAATAATATTAATGGTGCAATTGAAGGTACAGAATGGGAACAACTCCCAGTAGAAGAATTGGTTGCAAAAGTGAATGATGTCCCTGCCAATCTTAAAAACATGGTAATCAACAATGCAGGAGGCCATGCCAATCACTCACTATTTTGGACTGTCATGAGTCCAGAAGGTGGCGGCAAACCCACTGGGCCTGTTGCAGACGCAATTGATCAACAACTTAGAGGTTTTGATGCTTTTAAAGATGCTTTTACCAAGGCTGCAATTAGTCGTTTTGGTAGTGGTTGGGCATGGCTCAGCGTTACCCCTGAGCATAAACTGATTGTAGAAAGTAGCGCGAATCAAGACTCACCATTGATGTATGGCAATACGCCTATTCTGGGCTTAGATGTATGGGAACATGCATATTATTTAAAATACCAAAACCGCCGTCCTGAATATATTGCTGCGTTTTACAATGTTGTAGATTGGGATGAAGTGAATCGTCGTTATCATGATGCATTACAAACTAAAGCTCAGTAATTTTCTTGGTCAATTAACTGAAATCTACACCTCTAAAAAACGGGTTAGAGCCTTTTAGAACGTTCACTAAACGAACTAAAGACTCTAATCATTGTTGTATCGTATATGTCTCATAAAGAAATTTTTTGCATATTTTGTGTATTAAAAGACTGCCCTATTGTCCATAGAATCATTTACAATAAAGGCACTTGATGTAAAACCCAGCAAATTTGCAAGGAATGAAACATGACAACCATTACTTTACCTGCACTTCCATATGGCTATGATGATTTAGCGCCACACATCACTCGCGAAACTTTAGAATATCATCACGATAAGCATCATAATACATATGTTGTTAACTTGAACAACTTAATCAAAGGTACTGACCTTGAAGGTAAAACTTTAGAGGAAATCATCAAAGCGTCTGCTGGTGATGCTTCTAAAGCTGGTATCTTCAATAACGCGGCTCAAGTATGGAACCACACGTTCTACTGGAACAGCATGAAGCCAAATGGTGGTGGTAAACCAACTGGCGCGATTGCAGCTAAAATCGATGAAGCTTTTGGTAGCTACGAAAAATTTGCAGAAGAATTTACTGCTGCTGCAACAACTCAATTTGGTTCAGGTTGGGCTTGGTTAGTAGCTGATGAAGTAAATGGTAAATTATCAATTACTAAAACTGCCAATGCAGACACACCACTTGCTCATGGTCAAATTGCAGTATTGACGATTGATGTTTGGGAACATGCTTACTACATCGATTTCCGTAACTTACGTCCTAAATACATCGCAACTTTCTTAGAAAGCTTAGTGAACTGGGACTATGCAAATGCAAAACTTGCAGGTCAACCAGCAGGCGTTGAGAAATAATCTTTTATTTCTTGCATAAAAACTGCCCACCTCGGGCAGTTTTTTTATAAATAAAATCCTAAAAGAATATTTATCAAGCAAACGATTCATTTTATTTACTATTCTTGTTGACGCATGAATATTTCATGCCTAAAATGCGCATCAGATTCTCCAATAGCTCAGTCGGTAGAGCGACGGACTGTTAATCCGCAGGTCCCTGGTTCGAGCCCAGGTTGGAGAGCCAAGCTAATCTCCCATAGCTCAGTCGGTAGAGCGACGGACTGTTAATCCGCAGGTCCCTGGTTCGAGCCCAGGTGGGAGAGCCAAATTCTTAAATGAATAGCTTGACCGTTAAAAGTGACATGCATAAAATGCATATCCAGATTCTCCCATAGCTCAGTCGGTAGAGCGACGGACTGTTAATCCGCAGGTCCCTGGTTCGAGCCCAGGTGGGAGAGCCAAGATTCTAAAAACCCACTCCTTTCGAGTGGGTTTTTTATTGACACCTAATCTAAAATGTTTGAATCCAGTCAGCTCATATTTTTAATTATTGGAAGTATTAGTGCCCTACTATTATTGGTCAGTTGCTTACGCCCATACTTTTTTAAACAACAGTTTTTTGCTCGCCCTGTCATCACCAACTTTGAATCACAAATGTTTTTAAGGTTGCAGCAGGCTTTTCCACAACATCATATTTTGGCGCAGGTTGCATTTAGTGCATTAATTACTAGTGATCATTACAAGATTCGAAGCCGCTTTAATCGTAAAGTCACAGACTTTGTAATTTTAGACAAAGATATGCAAGTGATTGCAATTATAGAGTTAGATGATCCTAGCCATATAGGTAAAGAATTAGAAGACAAAAAGCGTGATCACATGTTGCAACAAGCAGGTTATTTAGTACAACGTTATACGCAAATTCCATCTATAAAGCAGTTACAGATGGATATTCGCTAAACTAAACTGATTGAGAATTATTTTTCCAAAATCGCAGCTTCTTGCTCTGCATTTTTTTGTTGCTCAAATCTTTTTGCTATTTCAGCACGTTGCTGCTCATATTCTCTTTTAGTTTTAGCATCACTTTTCGCCGCTAGAAAAGCCATGCCAACGATAAAAATTGGAATCAACAACCCCAACCCCATCAAAACCCATGGTACAGATCTTTTTTCAACAGCATTTTGACTCATAGCCGATTCCAAAAAGTAATATTTCAAACGAGGCGACACTATAACAAAAAAGAGCCTCAATAAAGAGGCCCTTTTACTAATCAATGAGCTATTGGGCTGGCATATTTTGCTTAATAAACTGTACTAGCTCCCCACTCTCGTTTGCTGCAAGAATTGCTCCAGTATGTGATCCATTCACAACAGGATTAGCAGGACTTGGTACAATATCAACAGCCTTTAAAGCCACATCTGTTCCAGAATTATACATTGCTTTGTATAGTGCTTCTGTAATTACATATGGAACGTTGGTATCGTATACACCTTGGATAATATAAATAGGCTTATCCAATTTCTTGGTTGTTGGCTGACTATAGTCAGTTAAAAATTTTTGAATCGTAGCATCTTTCTGAAATGCTTCAGCATTTATACCCGGATACTCCGTTACCTTAGCTGTTGGATTTTCTTCAATATAAGCTTGAATATCTTCTTTATAAACCCCCACCAGTTCAGATAAACATTCTTGCTTTGCTAAACCAGCGATTTCTTTAGCCTTATCACTACCAAACATTGTTTGATAATTGAATGAAGGCTCGTAAGCCGTAATCCCCACGCCAGCCAAAGCAGCATAAGACAACAAAGTTGCATACGTCTCAATCGCAGCAGACTGCGGCAATAAGTTAATTGCTGTTGGAGCCACTTCCAAAATTATTTTACCCAAACTTGATGCTGGTGCTCCTGCAATTGCCCCTTTATAAGTCACATCATTATTTGCATATTCAGCTATTCCCAAGGATGCTTGCCCGCCTTGTGATTGCCCTACAGACATCCATGAGCCTTGTAATTGATTACCATAGTGCTCTTTAGCTGCTTTAACCGCATATAATGCTGAACGTGCTTGGCTTGGAATGTTCAGATAAGGATGCTCACCCTCTCCGCCTAAACCTTCATAATCTGGCGCAACAATTACATATCCCTGCTCTAACAAATTCTTTGCTGTATAGTTTTTAAAATTAGCATTTAATGGTGTATTGGTTGGTGCACATTTATCTGCAACCCCCAAAGTTCCATGAGCCCACACTACAACTCGATAACCATCTTTAGGTTTTGCGATTTTTGGAAACAATACCAAAGCAGAAGTTTCAACCGTCTTCCCCAATACATTTGGCATCTTATAGTTCATTACTTTGATTGAACTAGCCGCACTTAAATCAACCAAGCCTTCCGACTCATAGGTGTAAGATGCTTCAGAAACAAATGATTTACTATTCTGATCAACTTTTGAGTTTGAATCTTTATCATCATTACATGCTGATAAAAATAATGCTGAAATAGAGAATGTTACCGCCAAAGCAATATTAGACCGTTTCATAAAATATCCTTTTAGTCTTTGTCATTTTTTTGTGCATGAAACTACATGCGGTTCTATTAAGGCATAAAAAAAGTGCCCTGCATAGGACACTTTTCAACTAATAAGTCATTTTAAAATATGAAGCTTAAAAAAATTCCAATAAAAATTATCATTCCAACCCAACGATTGTGACGGAATGCCCAAAAACAAATCTGAGGGTCACGATCTTTAGTTTTTAATGCTTGATACACAAAATCTATTGCGACAACAAACAATGCAAGCAGACCAAAAGGTATAAGTAGGTTTTCTAAATATAGCGCTGCGCCTATCAAAACCAAGCTTAGGGCCTGAAGTAAACCAATGATTTGGATATCATAACGACCGAATAAAATTGCGGTAGATTTCACACCAATTTTCAAATCATATTCACGATCAGTTATGGCATATTGCGTGTCATATGCAACCGTCCATGCCAAATTACCAAAATATAATAACCAACATATTAAATCCGGTGTTTGTCCGACAGCCGTATAAGCCATGGGAATAGACCACGAGAAAGCAGCACCTAAAAACACTTGAGGCAAGTGAGTATAGCGTTTCATAAAAGGATAGATGAAAGCGAGAAATAACGCTCCAAATGACCAATAAAACGTTTCAATTGGTAAGAAAAATAACAAACAGGCGCTAGCGGCAACTAAAGCTAAAAAAACAAATACAGCCTCTCTCGCTCGAATCACACCTGTCGCTAGCGGTCGAGTTTTTGTACGCTCAACATGAGCATCCACTTTACGGTCTGCAAAGTCATTAATCGCACAACCTGCAGCCCGCATAAACAAAACCCCTAGCGACATCACGAGCAGTATTTTTAAATCAGGAATTCCTTTGGATGCAACCCACAAGGCCCACATCGTTGGCCAAAACACTAATTCTGTACCAATGGGTTTATCAAAACGACATAAATAATAATAGGCTTCTAAACGCTGTCGCCATGTAGTTTGTTGCACCGTATCCATGCGAATCCTTAGAGTCAATGCTGTTCAATAAACTGTTCAAATCTAGGCAGGAAAGTTTCCTGTACAATAAATTTACATCCATGCCAAGTATAACAACTTTGCCGCGCCCAACCCTCTTCAGTATAAATAATTCGTCTTTCACAGGCAGGATTCGTACGTTGAAATAGAAACCAACCAATTGGCTTATTTCGGATGTATTTAAATATTCTGGCTTTTTTTTGTAGGCTGAGAATCGGAAAAATACTCTTTGCTTTCACCCAAGCTTGTGACTCAGAGCCATAAAGATATGTTTCTCTCACCCATGCAATATGATGTGCAGGCATATTCATCCATTTACTATCAGCAAATGCTAAACGCTGATAATGCTCTCTAATACGCTCAACATGAAACTCACCACCACCGAGATCTGTAAGTTGCTGAGTAAGGGAGCCTGATGCGTACAACCATTTTTTTAATGCAGTAGGAATATCTTTTCCTTTTATTCTACTAGGTTGTAAATTTCGCATGCTTAACTCACTAAAAACATCGCGACTAGTTTACATGAATTTTTTCGTAATAATGTATGAAATTCAACTTCTATCAACAGCATAAAAAAACTCGCCGAAGCGAGTTTTTTTATTTGGGATGTATTACAAGCTGTAGTACATATCAAATTCAACTGGGTGAGTAGTCGTGTTAAGACGACGTACATCTTCAGTTTTAAGTTCGATATATGCATCAAGCATTTCTTTAGTGAACACACCGCCTTTCAACAAGAACTCGTGATCAGCTTTAAGCGCTTCAAGAGCCATATCTAAGCTATGAGCAACTGTTGGGATTTTTGCTTCTTCTTCAGGAGGAAGATCATATAAATTCTTATCAGCAGCTTCACCTGGGTGGATCTTGTTTTGGATACCATCAAGACCAGCCATCAACAATGCCGCAAAACCTAAGTATGGGTTCATCATTGGATCTGGGAAACGAGCTTCGATACGCTTACCTTTAGGGCTTGAAACGTATGGAATACGGATAGATGCAGAACGGTTACGTGCTGAGTAAGCAAGCATGATTGGTGCTTCGTAGTGAGGAACCAAACGCTTATAAGAGTTTGTAGATGGGTTAGTAATCGCATTCAATGCACGCGCGTGCTTGATTACACCACCAATGAAGAACAATGCCATTTCAGATAAACCAGCATATTCATCACCAGCAAACAAGTTCTTGCCATCTTTAGAGATAGACATGTGAACGTGCATACCAGAACCGTTATCACCTACCATTGGCTTAGGCATGAAAGTTGCTGTTTTGCCATATTGGTGAGCAACGTTCCAAACAGCATATTTGAACTGTTGAACTTCGTCTGCTTTACGAACCATTGTATTGAAGCTCACACCAATTTCTAATTGGCAAGATGCAACTTCGTGGTGATGTACTTCTACACGACCAGGTCCCATGATGTCTTCGATACGTGCACACATTTCAGCACGCATGTCTTGATGAGAATCAACTGGAGGAACTGGGAAGTAACCACCCTTAACACGAGGACGGTGACCTGAGTTACCAGCTTCGAAATCTTTGCCAGTAGACCAAGCTGCTTCTTCAGCGATCAGCGTATGACGAGCGCCAGACATGTCGATGTCCCACTTCACTTCGTCAAAAACAAAGAATTCTGGTTCTGGACCAAAGAATGCAGTATCACCGATACCAGTAGATTTTAAGTATTCTTCTGCACGACGAGCAATCGAACGTGGGTCACGCTCGTAACCTTGGCCAGTAGATGGCTCAATTACGTCACAAGTCACAACAACTGTAGGCTCAGCAAAGAACGGGTCAAGGAAACCTGTTTCAGCATCTGGACGTAAGATCATGTCCGAAGCTTCAATGCCTTTCCAACCAGAGATTGAAGAACCATCAAACATTTTACCGTCTTCAAATGTATCTTCATCAATTGTATCTGCTGGGTAAGTTACATGTTGCTCTTTACCCTTAGTATCAGTAAAGCGAAAATCGACCCATTTTGCGCCACTTTCTTTGATGAGTTGAAGGACCTTGTTCGCCATGCTCATTTGCTCCAATGAAATTTATATGCACTTGTTAAGTGCGTGTTAGCTGTTGGTTTATAATAAGCAATTACCATACCAACAATTTTAAAGCATACTTAAAACATTGAAATTCTTTGTAGAAAAAATATTTTAAGCTCCATATCCTATGTCTATTCGCATGTCTGCAATCGCAAATGCACCATATTCACACATTTATATTTTAAGCCGTCCCTAAAAAAGGCTTATTGAGCCAAAATAGTGCAATACATGTAACAAAGAACTATTGTAGTGCTATTTATGCCACGTATCGTTTGCATAAAATTGACTTTTTATATCATTCTTTTCAACATCAATCCAATCAATTCATTTAGACTTTTGATTCACTTGTTGCTTATTTTGACAAAGTATTCAATTTGAAATAATTCTTGTGTTTTTTTTAAGAGTTTTTTTTAATTAATTAATTTTTTGATTTTCCTATCTGCCTGAAATATTCAGCATTGACCATCGGTTTTTGGTATGATGATTTCCCACTATCTTGATCACCCTCCATATTTAGACATTGTTGGTGGCTGAACATTGATACCGAGATTATTTTTTAGAATTCAATCGCACAAAAGTGCTTATTTTCAAAAAGGTTATAATCATGCTTCTAATGATTGACAACTATGACAGCTTTACTTACAACATCGTTCAATACTTTGGTGAATTGAATCAAGAAGTAAAAGTTGTTCGTAATGATCAAGTCACATTAGAGGATATTGAGCGATGGCAGCCGAAATACCTCGTTATTGGTCCTGGTCCATGCTCACCAAGTGAAGCAGGAATTTCAATTCCTGCAATCAACCACTTTGCAGGAAAAATACCTTTACTCGGTGTATGTTTAGGTCATCAAGCGATTGGTCAAGCATTTGGCGGCAACATCATACGAGCCAAAACAGTGATGCATGGTCGTTTGTCTGATATGCACCATAGTGATAAAGGAATTTTTAGCCACCTTCCTTCTCCATTTGCAGCAACGCGTTATCACTCTCTTGTGATCGAACAAGAAAGCTTACCAGAATGCCTAGAAGTGACGTGTTGGACCAACCAAGCCGATGGCACGATTGAAGAGATTATGGGTGTTAAGCACAAAACCCTCCCTGTTGAAGGTGTTCAGTTCCATCCTGAATCTATCTTGAGCCAACACGGGCATCAAATTTTCAAAAATTTCTTAGATATCTATGCTTAAAACTGTAAAAGAATTTCGTGCATAAGTCTGACAGCCTATTCATCTTGAATAGGCTGTTTTAATTTTAAACATCTAAAAACAATAAATAACTACTCTCTATCAAGAATTTTTTATATTTTAAAATTAACATACTGCCTATATTAACTTAGAACAAATCATTCTATTTCAATAATTAATGTATTTTTCACATTAAAAAAGAAAATTAATTAAAGCCATCACCAAGCGTCTAAAAAGTGCTTTTTAATTTTTTCGATTAACTATAGTCATAGGAATGATTAAGCTTTCAGGGTAACACGATGCTAAAATTAAAATCATTATTTATAGCTTCTGGCTCCCTGAATCATCTATCAGGACACCTCTTGTGAACACACTCATTTTATTGAATATTCTTGTTTTTATCTTGCTTTTGGCTGGATTATTTTTTACCAATCGCCATGACTGGAGTCTAGCCAAAAAAGTATTGATCGGAATGCTGATTGGTATCATTTTCGGTTTAGGTCTCAAAACCATTTACGGTGAAGGCACTGTACTCGATCAATCGGTGGCATGGTTCAACATCGTTGGTAATGGTTATGTACAACTGTTACAAATGGTGGTTATGCCACTTATTTTCATCTCGATTTTAAGTGCTGTTGTTAAACTACATCAGACCACCTCATTGGGAAAAATCAGCATTTTAGTGATTGGTATTTTACTCTTCACCACAGCGATCGCTGCCTTTGTAGGAATCAGCGTTACCAATCTCTTTGGTTTAACAGCAGAAGGTTTGGTCCAAGGCGTTCGTGAAACAGAACGTTTAGCGGCGATTGAAAGCCAGTATATTGGACAAGTTGCCAATCTCGATATTCCGAAGCTGCTGCTTTCATTATTTCCGCAGAATCCATTTGCGGATTTAACAGGTGTTCGCCCTACCGCAATCATTAGTGTGGTTATTTTTTCTGCGTTCTTAGGTGTTGCAGCCTTAAAGCTCATGGAGAAAGACAAAATTAATGGGGAGCGAATTCGACACGGGATCGAGGCATTACAAGCATTAATTATCAGTCTAGTTCGCTTAGTTATGCAATTCACGCCTTATGGTGTACTTGCATTGATGACCAAAATGGTGGTAACGGCAAACCTCGCCGACATCATCAAACTCGGTGAATTTGTAATCGCCTCTTATTTGGGGCTGATCATCATGCTTCTGGTACATGCACTGATTCTATTGTTTGTACGCGTTAACCCAATCGACTTTTTCAAAAAAGCATTCCCTGTTTTAAGCTTTGCATTTATCAGCCGTTCTAGTGCAGCGAGTATTCCCTTAAATATAGAAACACAAACAAAGCAACTTGGTGTACCTGAAGGTATTGCCAGTTTTTCAGCTTCGTTTGGTGCGACCATTGGGCAAAATGGTTGTGCAGGCTTATATCCAGCGATGTTGGCGGTAATGGTTGCTCCCACTGTCGGTATTAACCCACTCGACCCCTTATGGATTGCACAATTGGTGATTATTGTGACACTCAGTTCTATTGGCGTAGCTGGTGTGGGTGGCGGTGCAACATTTGCAGCACTGATTGTTCTACCGATTATGGGACTTCCAGTTACACTGGTTGCCCTGCTCATTTCGATTGAACCACTGATTGATATGGGGCGTACTGCATTAAATGTAAACGGTTCAATGACTGCTGGTACCGCTACCAGTCAACTGCTTGGCGTGAGAGAACCAGTAGACGATCAGCAATAACGTCATGAACTCTAATTCTAGTAAAAATGCCAATCGACATCGATTGGCATTTTTCATTTTGAAGATCAATAAAAGATAGGTTTAAGATATTATTATTTTAAAATTTGAATTTCTTGTCCAAGTGAAATCAATCCGATCCCTCGATGCAATGCATTTTGTCCCATCATGACTTTATTACCTTGCTTCCGATACGCCAGCATGGCTTGCATAACTTCAGGTTGTTTTTGGCTGGTTTTTAAATCAATCGTAGGAATAACACAACGAGAACATGGCTTAACCAAATCAAATTTAATCTCACCAATCTGAATCTGTTTCCAATGATCCTCAGCAAATGCTTCACAACCTGAAATCACAATATTAGGTCTAAACCGTTGCACATCTAATGGAAATCCAACTTTTTCAGCAAGAAATTCTACCGACGCCTCACCAATAATTAGAAAAGGAAAACCATCAGCAAAACCAACGCGATCACCTTGCTGTGCATATTCCAAATCGACTTGTCGCAAGGTTCTCTGCGGCATAAAGACCAAACACGCTTCCCGCCCTAATATCTGACTGAACCATTGATTTACAGGATGATCTATACGGTTGCCTTGCAATTGATCTTGCCATACTGTGATCAGACGATCATCAACCTGTCCTTGTGCTTCCTCAAGACTTAAAGTTACCTCATCGCCTTGGAATTCAAAACGTACTGTCTCAGCAAATACCTTGACACTGATCTGTCCCATAATCGCGCACTGACGCTGAGTGATAAAACGTCCTTCATGATCCACTAGCATCCACCTACGATCCCATTTTGGTCCGAAAGAATCGATTTCCATCTCAGTTAGTGCGTTACCACGTAATGACTTGACTGGATAATGAAAAAGTTGACTGACATGCACGATGAAATACCTTTAAGAACAGTTGGAATAATTAAAAAAACAATGAAGCAGGGTTATGACAAATATCTTTTTATAATGATTCAAAATTATAACAACTAAACTAAAGTTTAGCAGCCATGCCGTTTTATGTCTGAACAAGTAAGTGAAATATCAACCTACCCTATAAAATCTAAACTATTTTCTGATAACATAACGCCTGACGTATGTAAGTCAGTAGTCATGAATACCGTCGTCCACCTCATTCCTTCAAAACATTAGAGCATGAATGCTATATCCAAATTATGAATATTCAACAGGCACTTAATCACATTACAAAAAATATCCATTTGACTCAAACACAAATGGAAGATGTCATGCGAAGTATCATGCAAGGCGAAGCAACCGATGCTCAGATTGGCGCATTGATGATGGGCCTACGTATGAAAGGTGAAAGCATTGATGAGATCACCGCAGCAGCACGGATCATGCGAGAGTTTGCAATCAAGATTGATGTGAGTGATATCCCCCATCTTGTGGATATTGTGGGAACAGGTGGAGACGGACAAAATTTATTTAATGTTTCTACAGCCTCAAGCTTTGTGATTGCCGCCGCTGGCGCAACGATTGCAAAGCATGGTAATCGTGGTGTTTCAAGTAAATCTGGATCATCGGATGTACTTGAAAAAATGGGCATTCAACTTGATTTAGACATGCAACAAACTGAACGCTGCATTCGTGAAATGGGTGTGGGTTTTCTGTTTGCACCGAATCACCATAAAGCCATGAAGTATGCTGTTGCACCACGTCGTGAGCTTGGGATTCGAAGCATTTTCAATTTACTCGGTCCGTTAACCAACCCTGCAGGCGTGAATCGATTCGTGATTGGCGTATTTTCAGATGAGCTTTGTCGCCCTATTGCGGAAGTTCTGAAACAACTCGGTGCTGTCCATGTATTGGTTGTACATTCAAGAGATGGCCTAGATGAAATCAGTCTCGCTGCGCCTACAGCCGTAGCTGAATTAAAAGATGGCGAAATCACAGAGTGGACACTCACCCCTGATGATGTTGGCATTCCATCACAAACACTGACAGGTTTAGTCGTCAGCAGTTCTGAAGAAAGCTTAAAATTGATTAAAGATGCTTTGGGTCGTGATAAATCTGAAATCGGTGAAAAAGCTGCAAATATGATCGCGCTGAATGCAGCCGCAGGCATATATGTTGCTGGTCTTACCAACACCTACAAACAAGCAGTTGAACTGGCTCAAGATATTCTTTACGGCGGTCAAGCCCTAGAAAAAATGAGTATTTTGGCTGAATTTACCAAAACATTGAAACAATATCAGGCAGACTAAGGATTTCTCATGATCGATATTCAAAATACCATTCTCGGTAAAATTGTTGACCGCAAACATGAGGAACTTGCTGCACGTTTAAAACAACGTAGCTTGCATGATGTTGAACAATGGGCAAAAGAAGCAACACCTGTTCGTGGTTTTGCCAAGGCTTTGCAGCATAAACGTCCTGCTGTGATTGCTGAAATTAAAAAAGCCTCTCCATCTAAAGGCATCATTCGTGCAGACTTTAATCCTGCTGAAATTGCTCAACAATATGAACAAGCAGGTGCAGCATGTCTCTCTGTTCTGACCGATGTAGATTTCTTCCAAGGTGCAGATGAAAATATTGCGATTGCACGCAACCACTGTGCCCTGCCTGCATTACGTAAAGATTTCTTGATTGATCCCTATAATGTCGTTGAAGCAAGAGCTTTACATGCCGATTGTATTTTATTAATCGTGGCATGTTTATCGGATCAACAGCTTGAGGAAATGTCAAAAACTGCATTTGAACATCAACTAGATGTATTGGTTGAAGTGCATGATGAAGCTGAACTCGAACGTGCGTTAAAGCTTTCTGATCAATGTATTTTGGGTGTGAATAACCGTAATTTAAAAACTTTTGATGTGGATTTAAATACATCATTACGTTTGAAGAAATTACTACCTACTTCTCGTGTTTTGGTCACTGAAAGTGGAATTGCCACGCCTACTGATGTTGAAATGATGCAAGCTCACGATATTCACACTTTCTTAGTTGGTGAAAGCTTTATGAAACAGCCTCGTCCTGATGTGGCATTTGGTGAATTGTTTGGTAAGCCTGAGCAAATCTAAACATATTGAGGATCAAGGTAAAGATTTTGCCCTGATCCTTAAACACTACACAACACAATGAATAGCAGTAAAGATCAACACTCATAATAAATAATATTTAACATTAAGTGATGATCCAAATAAATAATAAGAAGCTATCTTTTATTTCTAACACCTCATAATATCTTTTAAATTTAATATCTATAGGAGAAAATTTTGAGTATCCATTTTGAACGTTTAAGCCATATTGACATTAAAGATATTATTGAAATAAATACGAATGAACGTGTGCTTGAACAAATGCCTTTAGCACAAGATATTGTTTTCGACCACCAACAATGCATTGCTTGGGTGAAGGCTAAAGAAAAGCATTGGGATGAATACGGTTATGGTATTTGGGCATTCTTGCTTGGCGATAATTTTGTTGGTTGGGGAGGACTACAGTTTGAAAATGGTGATCCAGATTTAGCTTTAGTTCTGCATCCACGATATTGGGGGCTTGGTAAGAAAATTTTCAAGCAAATTGTTAATATAGCCTTTAATGAATATAAATTTAATTCCATCACGATTTTGCTCCCACCTTCAAGAAATAAACTAAAAGCGATTTATTTATTAGGGTTCAAATTTGATGGTGAAGTCACAATAGATAATCAACTTTTTATCCGATATAGATTATATAAACCCAACTGAATAAAGTAGACTATATACAATTAAGTCAATATTTTAACTTAGATTTTTGATTTTCTCTCAAATGTAATATTAACCTCCATGAATGTATTTAGTTCAAATTCCAGTAGATTCGGACTATAATTTTACACCTCTCTCGTATCTTGCATATTTCCATAAAATTATGAGTAAACATGATTCATCGCTTTCTAAAGATCAGTTTAATTTACTGAAAGCCTTTAAAAAGCAGATCGCAAATCCTCAATCCAGCAAACTTAGTCAACAAGCTGAGTCAAAAAAAGCTCAGGCGGTTGAAGAAGAATTGGAAGATACCGAGCTTTTTAAAAAAGCACTGTCGGGTGTAAAACCGATTGATAATGGCAATATCGCACAGCTTCGGACTAAACCTTCAAAGAAAGTAGATGCCCAAATTTTGGCAAAGCGCGCAGCAGCAGAAGGTTGTGCTGAGCAAGAACTTACTGAGATTTCGGATACTCAAGCGATTTTAAATCCTGTGGCAAGCCAAGCTGCTCTTAGTTATCGCATTGCGACACTACAGCACAAAGTATTTGAAGATTTAAAAGCAGGTAAAATTCGCTGGTTTGAAGCGGTGGATTTACACGGTTGTACCGTTGAACAAGCACGCGCAGCAGTTTTGCAAATCATTCAGATGGCCAAAGACGAAAATCAAAATGTCATCAAAATCGTACATGGAAAAGGCCCAGAAGCGATTTTAAAAACCTATGTAAACGGTTGGCTCAGACAACACCGTGATGTACTGGCATTTGTCAGCGCCCCTGAAAACCAAGGTGGTACTGGCGCAGTTTTAGTACTATTAAAACGTGCAGAAAAGAACCCAAAGTACAAACAATAATCGGTACTTAGATCAAAGTTAATTTTTCTAGCGGTTTTCTGATACAATTCCCGTTTTGTTCAACCCACCTAAGTGAACATTGTTATGTCTATGCAGCAATCGTACGCAAATATCTTAACTGCCGTTGGTGAAGATCTTACTCGCCCAGGTCTACAAGATACACCTATGCGTGCGGCTAAAGCTTTCTCATTTTTAACTTCTGGCTATAGCAAAACGCTTGCTGAAGTAACAAATAGTGCTGTCTTTCCATCCGATAACCATGAAATGGTATTGGTTAAAAATATCGAATTTTATTCACTTTGTGAGCATCACCTGCTTCCATTTTATGGGCGTGTGCATATTGCCTACTTGCCTGAAGGTCAGGTTCTCGGATTATCAAAATTTGCACGTATTACTGAAATGTTTGCACGTCGTTTACAGATTCAGGAGAATTTGACTCAGCAAATCGCAGAAGCGGTTGCAGAAGTCACTCAAGCGCGTGGTGTAGCTGTAGTGATCGACTCAGCGCATATGTGCATGATGATGCGTGGTGTTGGCAAACAAGAGTCAACTACACGTACCGTTTCTTTTGTGGGTGATTTTAAAACAGACAAAGATGCACGTCGTGAGTTTTTAAGTGCCGTTCCAGAAAGTTATTAAACTGAGCATTAACCATGTCATCTCTTCACTTAGCAGGTTTTGGTGAATTATCTCAACCTGAAGCGAGTATTGATTACCCACGTCCCGATCGTCTGGTCACGGGAAATCCAAAACGCCTGACTTATAGTCTATATGAGCATCCTCATATGGACTGTGGAATTTGGCAGTGTGAGGTGGGAGCTTGGAATATCCAATTTGCGGACAATAAACAAGAGTTCTTTCAAGTCATTGAAGGTGTCGTGCGAATCCACGATGCCAAAACAGCTTCATTTGTTGAAGTGACAGCTGGAAATGCAGGCATTATTCCTCCTGCATTTGTAGGTACATTTGAAGTGGTTGAAACAGTTAAAAAATACTATGTAATTGTTGAAGTGTAAGCATCCCTAAGGATCACACTTCAACAATTATCTTTTTAAAAGAAACGAATAAAAGCCAAACCCAATTTATTCCAGTCTTTATGATCTTGTTGTTCATATTTCCAATTTAAGCGGATGGCGTTATTGGCATTTAAACTATACTGAACTTGTGTTCCTACCCTCAGTCCCCATTGATTTTGATCTTCCCAGTACGGTAGCTCGACTTGCAATAGGCTATTGACTTGATTGGTCCACTGATTCATACACCCAAGTGTTGGCCCTACCCCTATCCGCCAACCTTTTTCAAGTGCTTTACCACCCTGTAAATGCCCTTGTACTTGTGCATAACACAAGTGTTTACGATCATCATCCGCTAAACTGTAGCCCACTTGCATATTTAAATTCATGACGCCATGTTGGGATTGATCTGTAAAATCACCTTGCTCAATCGCCTCTTGTTTCCAACCTAAATTAAAACCCCAAGTTAAAGGCGCTTTAAAGGGTTGAATTGGGTTATATGAATTAACAGCGAGCAAATCTAAATGCTCAAGTTTAAGTTTATCCTCTCGATATTGCAGCGCACCATTTAGAAAAAGTAATTGAGTCCCTAAACGATAACCACCCGATGGATCAATTAAGTCATGATAAGCTTGACGATGACCGAGCTCAATAAAGGTTTTGCCCTGCACCTCTCCAACGTTCACAGAAATATTTCGAGCATGATGTCCTTCAACAGGCTGGATCGAAGGTCTTTGTGGTTCTTGACGTTGTTTATCTATCTGAATCTGACTACGCTTTGCGAGTAACTGGCGCAAATGTATAGGTGCAAAATCAGCATCGGCTTTATGACTAATATATTTTAGATATAAATCATCATAAGCCATTTCAAGAATTTTGGCTTGATCGCGCATTTCATAAGGTTGCAAAATTTCAGACACTTGCTCTATCGGTGTGAATGCAACTTTGTGAGCAACTTTTGCCAAACTGCTTCCATGTTGTTTTGCTTGAGATAGTAACTGTGTTTCTAATGCTGGACGATAAACAACTTCTTTTACTAATTTCTGCTGATCGACCGCTTTGAGTGTCTCAATTGGAATCGCTGCATAATTAAATTGAGCCTTTAGATTGAGATTTGGACGAACTAAATCAATTAACCCGAGTAAACGATATGCACAGTTATCGCTCACAAAATAGTAAGGGAAACTTACATGTTGCATTTCCCAAATATGCTCAACTAAGAATCGTGTTTCTTCTGATGTCAAATTGAGCTCATATTCCCATAAATCACGACTTTCAAAATCACCATATTCTTTTACTTTACGGTAATATGGCATCAAAGAATATTCGCCAGGATATTGGCCAGTTAAACCCTTCCATGCATAAGACCAATTGTCTTGATTATTTACCGTTGCCGCATAATTAATTGCATAAGAGACTAAGTTTAATTGTTGTTGATCTTTGGGATCTAAACGCAATAAGGTGTGTCCAAACATAGAGCTCGGATTCCCCATAAAATCAGTTGCATAGATCAAGGTTGCTTTATGAGGATTAATTTGATTGATCCATTCATCGAATTCAGGACAATTCACCGCTGGAAGCTGTTTTGAGTCGATGTTTAACTGTTGTATCAACCAACGACTTCGTGCAGGAAATTTACAACGAATGGATTGATTATCATCAGATGCTATAAATAAGGCCTGAATATCTGCTTTTAACTCATTGAGTAAGTTTATTTGCCCATCATTGGCATAAAAATATCCTGTATATGTGACTTCGCTTTTTTTGGCCTGCTCAGCATACATTAAACGCTGCCACGTAATATGTTGGTCTAATTTTTTCTGTTCAGCAAGTTGCTGGTAATTATTGATATTTGGCTCAATCGCGGCATGTGCAATATGAGATAAAAAAACAGTAATCGCAAAAGTTAAAAATTTCATTCAGCAACAAATATTTTAAATATAATTCAGATTAGGTATAAGAAAACCCTGTCACAGGGACAGGGTTTTTAAATGCGATAGATTAAACGTAAGCTTTTAATACATCATCATTTGACATTACGTTTTGTAAAGAATCCAAAACTTGGATTGTGTTTTGGTTTTTGCTTGAATAAATCTCAGCAAAGTTTGCTTTAGAAACTGCAAAGAAACGTGCTTTGTCTTCAGATTTAATTTGCATAAGTTCAGCAAGGACATTTAAGCTTTCGCCTTGACCAACTGCCATATCACGCGCCAAAGATTCAGAGTTTTCATTGGTGAACTGAACCACTTGTGCAGTCACTGTTCCACCTTGACGGCAGCCCAATGTACCAAAAGTAATACCGAGTAATTGGTTAGTAAAAATACCGTTGGTCGTTGCAGCAAGGATTTTAGGACCCACACCTTTTTTACCTGCCCATACTTGTGTACCAACACCACAACCTACATCATTATCAGCCATTGCGACAGTTGAACCAGCAGCGAGTAATGCAGCTAATGCAATTTTTTTTAACATCGGAAAAGTCTCCAGTATCAATTATTCTTTAGTATTTGTTATTACTAATGTGCTGTGACATCTCACAGACACAGATTAAAATAGCGAGGTTCAGGTTTTTTAGCAAATAAAATTTTTAATATTACTGAAATATTAATAAATCACCGTTTGAATATCTATATTATCCATTATACAAACTGAAAAAATGTATTAATGTAATTTCCAAACTCCTTTTCGATCACGAACACCTAATATTTTAAGTACAAGTACTAAACTCAATAACAATAATAGATACCAAGAGCCTAATTTACCCCATCCAACCATATGCCAAGCATCGACTTGACTTGGATATAGCCAAATTTTGTAAAAGGTACTGATATTTTCAGCAACCCAAATGATAAATGCGAGCAATAATAAAATTGGCAACATCGGGACATTGAAACGGTGTTGCTTTAGTTGGAAATATATTTTCGTTTTCCAAAAAATCATCACACTCCAAATAAACAATCCTATACGAATATCTGGAATGAAAAATTTTGTCATAAAGTTGAGATAAGACAATACTGCCAATAACAACATATTGCTAAAAGTGGGCAGGTTTTCAAAAGAAACTTGATAAAGTCGTAAAGAACGTGCAAAGAAACTTCCCACGGCTGAATACATAAAGCCAGCAAATAAAGGAACTGTCAGTAATTTAAATACCGCAGGCTGTGGATACTGCCAAGAAGCAATTGCAGGGTGCGTAAGAAATATTTCCATCCCCATTGCAAGGATGTGGAATAAAGCAATCACTTTTGCTTCTGCCCATGATTCCAACTTTAAATAGATCAAACAAACTTGGATAATCAATGCATAAAATAACAAATAGTCATAACGAAAAAAGCCATAATATTCATGGCTTCCCATCGGTGCTGTGACTGCGAAAGCAATTAAAAGCAATATACCAAATAAGGCAGCAGAAGCTGCCTTAGTCATGAAATCGAGTGAGATTAAAAATAACGGCACAAAATAAACCTTTCAAAAATGATTAGGATTTGATGGCATTTCAGCCTCTAATCATTTAACCCAAATATTTCGCACTGTATTCATGCACTGTATCAACAAAAATCTTGGGTTGAGCAGGATCAACCCACTGTGTGATTCCATGACCTAGATTTGCAATATAGCCTGTCTTTTCACCATTTTGATATGCATCATCAAGCATCGCTTTAACAGATTTCTCAATAGAAGCAGCAGAACCATAAAGTACAGCTGGATCTAAGTTCCCTTGTAGCGCAGCACGACCAGCAACAACATCACGTGCCGTATATAACGGTGTTGTCCAATCAAGACCAAAAGCATCCGCACCCGTCGTCAACATGGTTTCTAACCACTGCCCACCACCTTTGGTGAAAACAATAATCGGGATACGCTTTCCGTCTTTTTCACGTTGAAGCCCAGCAATGATCTTGGTCATATAATTCAATGAAAATTCAACATACTCACGATGCGCAAGTGCGCCACCCCAACTATCAAAAATTTGGATTGCCTGAGCACCCGCATCAATTTGTGCATTTAAATAATCAATGACTGAATCCGCAAGGTGATCAAGCAATGCATGTAGCACTTCAGGTTGTGCGTACATCATTTGCTTGGTAAAACGAAATTCTTTACTCGATCCGCCTTCAATCATGTAGGTTGCCAAAGTCCATGGACTACCAGAAAAACCAATCAATGGTACTTGTCCATTTAAAGCAGATCGAATTGTTGAAACAGCATTCATTACATAAGCAAGATCAGATTTTGCATTTAACTTAGGTAGATTTGCGACATCTTGTTCGGTACGGACTGTTTTATGGAACTTTGGTCCTTCTCCGGTTTCAAAGTACAATCCTAGACCGAGCGCGTCTGGCACAGTTAAAATATCTGAAAATAAAATTGCGGCATCAAGTGCATAACGACGTAAAGGCTGCAATGTCACTTCACAAGCAAAATCCGTATTTTTACATAAAGAAAGAAAATCCCCTGCCTCTGCACGAGTTTCTCGATATTCTGGCAAATAACGCCCTGCTTGACGCATCATCCATACTGGCGTGGTGTCTACAGGTTCACGTAGCAAAGCTCGTAAGAAACGATCATTTTTCAACGTTGTCATTACCAATCTCTATAATCTTTCATGTGGAAAGCATCATAACAAAAATCACCTAAGATATATAACCACGTATACCGTTGATCCATTTTGATGACGAAAAAATTGTCTGGTCACAAAATTGCTACTGCAAGCTTGAGTATTTTCTGTAATACTTGCAAAGTCTTATATCTCAATATGAATAATTCTTAAGGTTGAATTACATGTTTGTTCGCTCATTACTCGCTATGAGTTTAAGTTGTATTCTTGCTAATGTTGCTTTTGCTGCGCCAACAACTGAGCAACCATTAAAACCGCAAAAAATTTCCGCAGTCCAAGATCCGATTGATCCTTTGGCAATTGATTATACCGCATCAAGCAGTAGTGCTGTTTCTTCTGCTGCATCTGAGCCACAGCTTAGCCCAAATCCAGCAGCCAATGTTGCTCAAACAATAGAAAACACGCCTGAAGTACCTGTAACAGCTGCACCAGCACGCGAAGCTACGCTAGACACAGCGACAACAGCGACTAAAACACCATCTCAAGCACCTGAAGTTCCTGCATCTTGGACTATGGATGCAATTAATTCGGCTGAATGGTATGAAGACATGCCTAGACGCCAGTTACCTGTGTATGCGCGTGCTCATGTTATGTTGAATAACGCACATGCTTCACCTGGTGCAATCGATGGTTCTAATGGTCAAAACACGTTAAAAGCAATTGCATCATTTCAACAGATGAATGGTTTAACGCCTACAGGACAACTCACCAAAGAAACATGGGATGCCTTAGTAGCGAAACAAACTAAACCTGCTTATGTTGAATATACAATTACAGAAGCGGACCTCAAAGGTCCCTATGCTGAATCAATTCCAACAGACTATGCTTTACAAGCAAAAATGAAAGGATTGTATTACACCCGCGTAACTGAAATGTTAGGTGAAAAGTTCCATATGGATGAGCGTTTTCTAAGACAGCTTAATCCTAGAGCAAACTTTAACAAGGTGGGTGAAAAAATTGTTGTAGCCAATGTCCGTAATGATTTACCTGAAGATATTCATTTAATCGTTGCACACAAAGGTGCAAAACAACTGTATTTATTTAACAGTCGCAATCAAATGATCGCTTCGTTTCCTGCAACAATTGGCAGTACAAGCACGCCTTCTCCAACAGGTACTTACAAAGTAACTGGTGTTGCTAAAAACCCATGGTATAGCTACTCACCATCTAACTTTGTCCAAGGTAAAAACCTTAAACCATTGTCACTGCCACCGGGTCCAAATGGCCCTGTAGGTAACATTTGGATTGGTCTGAGCAAAAAATCATTCGGCATCCACGGTACTCCAAATCCATCAATGATCTCTAAAAATGCTTCACATGGTTGTATTCGTCTAACCAACTGGGACGCAAATGATCTTGGTAATAAAGTACGTGCTGGTGTAACAGTTCGCTTCTTAGAATAATTTGTATCATCCCAAAATATTAAAAAACCGAATATCAACACTGATATTCGGTTTTTTATTTTTGTAGATGCTCTTGAAGATTAGGTAAAGGCTGATAATAAATCTGATTACGTCCCAATTGCTTTGCTCTATAGAGTGCTTTATCTGCCGTATCAATGAGCAGCTCTTGGCTAATCGCTCGATTACCGTTGAATACGGTGATACCTAAACTGATCGTCACATGATTAGATACCAAGGACTTTGCATGTGGAATCATCAACCGATCAATTGCACGATAAATATTTGTAGCTACAGCATATGCACCTTGTGCAGGTGTTTCAGGTAAAAGTACCACAAACTCCTCTCCACCATAACGTGCAATAAAATCCATATGTCGAATGGAACCTTTGATTGTCTTGGCGATCTCAGAGATCGCATGATCGCCCATTTGATGTCCATAAAAATCGTTATAGTTTTTAAAATAATCAATATCAATAAATAACACAGCCAGTGGTTTTTGTTCTTGGCATGCTAAGTCATAATAATATGTACACATCTCTTCAAAAGTACGGCGATTGGAAACATTGGTTAGATCGTCGTGTTGGCTTAAATGTAAAAGTTCTGAAGCCTGCAAGCGTAATATTTTCTCATCAATCTCAGAAATTTTTGATTTTATAAAAATCCGACGCTCTTTCGAAGTCAACATCACGCTAATCGAAAACCCCAACAAAATACTGCCAATAAAGGTTCGACCAATCATCAATAAATCATAAGAAACATCAAATAAATAGAGGAAAAATAGAATAACTATTGCCGCACAAGTTCCTATGATCAGCATATGTAATGGTTTAATACCGCTAAGAATAAAACCAAGCATATACAGAAAAGCAATCAACACCATTGCCTGATTTTGAAGTACGACATTGGATACACTCATCATCAAAATAGATGTAAAAACAATTGTACAAAAAACCAGTGTGCAGACTGCTGGATAAAATAGACGGCTAAACTTTCTGAATCGAGCGAATGCCCAAAATAGAAATAAAGCCAAACCAACGACAATCAAACTGAGTATGCTATATACAAAGTCTGAAAGAAAATCTTCAGTGCCTTGGATGACGATATAGTTAGACGGTAAAATCAGCAGAACAAAAATCGTATAAGTAATTACGCCCTGACCAAAAAACTGAATGGCGTTGATACGTGTCCGCTCAAGATTAAACTTCCAAAAATCATGTTCTAATTTTGGAGGTAAAGCATGATGTGTCCGTCCTGATTTAAAATGCTGAGCAACAAGCTGTTCAAGTGCTTCTTTGGACCTCCTTAACTGCTCAAGATCATATTGATTTTCCATCCTTTTTACTCTTCTTATAATTCGGCATCCTTATGCCGCATAAAAATAACACAAATTCTCATTTTGTCATGAACTTTACTTAACCACTTATCCGTAATTGTAGTTACCATTTTCACACTTTATGCATTATTATTTGTATTATTTTTAAGTTTGAAGTGCACCTTGAATACACTTACTCTTTTACAACCCGATGATTGGCACGCACACCTGCGTGATGGTTTAGCTTTAAAACGTACAGTTCCTGATTTAGCAAAACAATTTGCCCGCGTAATTTGTATGCCAAATTTGGTTCCACCTGTCAAAACTGTGGATGAAGCTTTAGCATATCGTGAGCGTATTCTTGCCCATGTTCCAGAAGGCCTTCATTTTGATCCACGTATGGTGCTGTATTTTACTGATCACACCTCTCCTGATGAAGTTCGAAAAATCAAAGCATCTGATCATGTCAATGCCATCAAACTTTATCCTGCTGGGGCAACAACAAACTCCGATAGTGGTGTAAGTGACATTCGCAAAGTTTATGCGGTGATTGAACAGCTTGAAGAGCATCAAGTTCCATTGTTATTACATGGTGAAGTAACTCACAACCATGTTGATATCTTTGATCGTGAAAAAAGATTTTTAGACGAAATTCTCTCACCACTACTCAAACAATTTCCAAAACTTAAAATCGTACTTGAACATATCACAACCAGCGATGCAGCAAATTTTGTTCTTGAACAAGATCGTAATGTTGCCGCAACGATTACTCCCCAACATCTATTGTTTAACCGTAATGATATGTTGGTAGGAGGCGTGAAACCGCATTTTTATTGCTTACCAATTTTAAAACGTCAAACACACCAAACAACTTTATTGGAAGTGGCAACGAGCGGCAGTCCGAAATTCTTCTTAGGTACAGATAGTGCTCCACATGCACAAAATGCTAAAGAGAATGCATGTGGCTGTGCAGGTTGCTATAGCGCGCCAAATGCGATTGAACTATATGCTCAAGCTTTTGATCAAGTAGGCAAGTTAGAACGTTTAGAAGGTTTCGCCAGCATATTCGGTGCTGACTTCTACGGTTTACCACGTAATACGTCAACTATTACCTTGGTCAAAGAAGAACATACCGTCGCTGAGTCTTTTGATTACCTAGAAGACCAAAAAATTATTCCACTTCATGCAGGCAAAACACTGCAATGGAGAAAAGTGTGACAGAAGAAAACAAAGCTCCCGTAATTGGTCAGCGTTTTCGTGGTTTTTTACCTGTTGTTGTTGATGTAGAAACAGCAGGTTTCAACTGCCAAACTGATGCCCTACTTGAAATCGCCTGTATTCCAATTGTCTATGATGAACATGGACAATTTGTACCGGGTCCCTCATTTCAGGCGCATATCAACCCTTTTGAAGGGGCTAATCTAGACCGTCGCTCACTCGACTTTATTGGTATTGACCCATTTAACCCTATGCGCGTTGCAATGGCTGAAGATGAGCGTTCAGCATTACGCCGTATTTTCAAATCACTCAATGAAATACGAAAAGCGCAACATTGCACACATGCGGTATTGGTTGGTCATAATGCTCACTTTGATCTTGGTTTCCTACAAGCCGCGATTGCGCGTTCTGGCACTAAAAATCAGAATCCATTTCATAGCTTTTCAGTCTTTGATACGGTGACACTGAGTGCGGTCATGTTTGGTCAAACAGTTTTAGCAAGAGCATGTATCCAAGCGGGTATTGAGTTTGATGGTAAAGAAGCACACTCTGCTTTGTACGATACTCAAAAGACGGCTGAACTGTTTTGCTATATTTTGAACAAACTGTCTCCTCACCTTCTTGACAGTTTGGTGACAGAACCCTAATATACACCCACCTCAAGAAGTCCCTATCGTCTAGAGGCCTAGGACATCGCCCTTTCACGGCGGTAACCGGGGTTCGAATCCCCGTAGGGACGCCAAATTCAAAAAAGCCACTGCATCATACCGACAGTGGCTTTTTTATTTATAAAAAATTAAAAAGGACTCCGAAGAGTCCCAAATACTATGCTGATTTTCGAGAGTTTACGCGTCCTTTGACCACCGCTTTGATATTCCCTTTCGCATAATTTAAGAATACCAGTAATGGTGATAATTTAGGATTTGGTTTTTTGCCCTGTCCAATCGCTTTGAACTGTGCTGCATACCAAATGATTTCCATAATTGCCATTTTATCGACAAAAGGAATACCTGTTTTAATTTGATTTACGGCGTAGCGCACGTCATGCCCTGCGATCAAACGATCTGTTAAATCTGTTTCAACAGCCAATGGACGAGCAATACCAATAAAGTCACATGCACCGCTTTCAAGCGCAGCATTCATCCCTTCTACCGTGCGGAAGCCACCTGTAACCATCAACTTACAAGACACGTGCTGACGTATTTTCTCAGCAAACTCCAAGAAATAAGCTTCACGAGCAATCGTGCTTGCTTTACGTTTCTCTGCTTTCGCACCTGCCATCGCTGGTGCTTCATAAGTACCACCTGAAATTTCAATGATATCAATGCCAGCGGCATCAATCGTTTTAAATACATTGATCACATCTTCTTCGGTGATTCCTCCACGCTGGAAATCGGCAGAGTTGAGTTTTACAGAAATAATAAAATCATCAGATGTCGCTGCACGAACAGCTTTATAAATCTCTAACAAGAAACGCATACGATTCTCGATAGAACCACCCCACTCGTCAGTACGCTTGTTGGTCAGTGGTGATAAAAATTGACTGATCAAATAGCCATGAGCACCATGTAACTGCACGCCTTCAAAACCAGCTTTCTCACAGATTGCAGCAGCTGTTGCAAAGCGTTGAATAATATCTAAGATTTCGTCATGTCTGAGTTCACGAGGCGTACCAAACATTGTGGCTAACATTGGACTAAAAGGAACAGCTGAAGGTGCGACAGTTTCTTTATTTAATCCCTTAGGACATTGACGACCTGGATGTGACAATTGGATCAATTGCACCATACCGTATTTTTTACCTACCGCAGCCCATTGCTGTAATTTAGCCAAATCGCGTTCGGTTTCAATAGCAACAACACCAGGTTCATTCTTTGCAGCAATGTTGACCATGACATTGCCCGTAATCGCACAACCCAAACCACCTTTCGCCCATGCCTCGTACAAACCAATATGCAACTCATTCGGCTGTCCATCATGGTTGGCTAATGCTTCACTCATCGCCCCTTTGATGATGCGATTTTTAAATGTCGTATTACGAATCTTAATACTGTCTGCGATCTGACTCATGGTCATCCTCTGCTATCCCAATTAGGGCTTATACCCTAACTTCATCTAATTATTCATGTGGTCAAATAACCTTCCTATAATTTGACAATACCATATGTCAATTTAATTACAAGACTAGTACTGACTTGCGGCAATCAACTGACGGGTATATTCAGTTTGAGGTTGTGAAAAAAGTAGCTCAGTCGTTTGATATTCCAAAAGTTTTGCGTGTCTTAGCACCATCACCTTTTGGCAAATCGCTTTAATGACTTGTAAGTCATGACTGATAAAAATATAACTAATTTGCTCTTGTTGTTGCAGTCGTCTCAACAACTTTACAATCGCCCGCTGTGTCGTGCGATCCAATGCTGAAGTCGGCTCATCCAAGATCATCAATTTCGGCTGTAAAACTAGAGCGCGTGCCAAAGCAACGCGTTGCCGTTGCCCTCCAGAAAGCTCATGTGGATATCGACTTTTAAAGTCTATCGGCAATTCCACTTTTTCCAACGTCTTTTCAATCTGTTGATCTACCAGTGCTTGATCCAATACTTTCAGTGCCAATCCTTCACCAATAATCTGCCCGATCGTCATACGTGGGTTCAAACTGCTAAATGGATCTTGAAACACAATCTGAAAATCTGCTCGCAAAGGGCGCAATCTTTTTTCATTCAGTTGATTCAAATCCTGCCCCAAGAAAACAATTTGCCCATCACTTTCAATCAAACGGGTAATTGCTAAGGCCAAAGTCGATTTCCCTGATCCACTTTCTCCTACAACGCCTAGAGACTCTCCTTGCTCTAACCTCAAACTCAATGGCTCAACTGCGGTAAAATAATCTTTTACGCGATTCAGCAGCCCTTGTTTAATTGGAAATCTTACGGCTAATTGTTCTAATTGAAGAATAACCTGTCCCTCTACATATGGGATGGCTTGGCCAAAATCATGATCCAATAAATGTTGTGTATAACTCGCTTGAGGTCGGGTAAAAATTTCCGTGATCGCACCCTGCTCTTCTACTTTTCCCTTATTCATGACAATGACATGATCTGCATAGCGCTTAACAAGATTCAAGTCGTGACTGATCAGAATCATCGCCATATTACGTTGTTGCTGTAACTGTTTAAGCAAGTTTAAGATCTGTGTTTGTAAAGTTACATCCAGTGCTGTTGTTGGCTCATCTGCGATCAGAATGTCTGGCTCAAGTGCCAATGCCATAGCAATCATAACGCGCTGTCTTTGCCCACCAGACAACTCATGGGGATAACGACGTAATTTTTGTTCAGGTTCGGGTATGCCCACATCATTTAATAAGGCAATGACCTTTTCTCTTACTTTTGTTTTTGGCCAACCCTGTAACAATAATGTTTCACCAATGATTTTCTCAACACGATGTAAAGGATTTAAAGCAGTCATTGGTTCTTGGAAAATCATGGCAATTTTTTGCCCACGAATTTGACGTAATGCGATTGCATCTAAAGCCAATAAGTCCTGATCGTTCAGACATGCTTGACCCTGAATATTTAAATGGCTCGGTAACAATCCGAGCAAGGCCAAACTGCTAACTGATTTCCCTGAACCACTCTCACCAACGATTGCGACTGTTTCACCCGCAGCTAAATCGAAACTCAATTGATCAACTAAAACTTGGCCTGTCTCTGTCGTAACAGTTAATTGTTTAACATTGAGTACATGATCTTTTTTTAAATCATTGTCTTGGATCGAATGCATCACGTGTTGCCTCCCCAATATAAATCAATAATGACAACACAATTGCGAGGGTAAAAAAGCCCGACAATGCCAACCAAGGTGCATTTAAATTATTTTTCCCTTGTAGTAATAATTCACCAAGTGAAGCTGCATCTGGTGGTAAACCATAACCTAAAAAATCCAGTGCAGTTAATGCCGTAATATTTGCTGTCAACATAAATGGTAATTGCGACAGGCTTGAACTCATGGCATTCGGTAAAATATGTCGAAAAATAATTGTACGATCCCTAACGCCCAACGCTCGAGCAGCACGCACATAATCAAAATTTCGCGCGCGTAAAAACTCTGCACGAACCAACCCAACCAAAGCTGTCCAGCCGAATAACAGCATAATCAGAAACAGCCAATATACATTGGGTGTAAACATACTCACGAGGATCATCACCATAAATAACATTGGCAATCCACCCCACACCTCAAGAATACGCTGTCCAAGCAAGTCGACCCAACCACCATAATAGCCCTGAACCGCTCCCACAATGATGCCTAAAACTGCGGCACAAATTGTCAAAGCAAAACCAAATAACAACGACACCCTCAAACCATACAGCACTCGCGCCAACACATCGCGCCCTTGATCATCCGTACCCAACCAGTTTTGTGCTGTGGGTTTAGAAGGCACAGGAACGGTTAATTCCAAATTTGGGGTCTGATATGAAAATGGAACAATCGGTGAAATCATCCAGCCATGTGCAGAGATTAACTCACGTACAGCAGGGTCTTGATAATCCGTTGCAGTCTCAAACACACCACCATAAGTCGTTTCTGGATAGTCTTTGAAAACAGGGAAATAAAAGCTATCTTGATATTTCACCAATAACGGCTTGTCATTGGCAATAAACTCTGCAGCCAGAGATAATATAAAAACAATGGTAAAAAGAATAAAACATTGGAAACCCAATTTATTTTTTTTAAAACGCGCTAAACGGCTTTTCATCACTGGTGACATTATTTTACTCCTCGCGAATCAAAGTTAATTCGAGGATCAATCACTTGATACAACACATCACTAATCAAACGTAAAATTAAACCAAGCAAGGTAAACAGAAATAAAGTACCAAAAATCACAGGATAATCACGCTGGACAATAGCCTCAAACCCCAATAGACCAAGCCCATCCAAGTTAAAAATAATCTCGATGAATAAATTACCCACGAAGAATATTCCAACCAATGCTTCAGGCAATCCTGCAATTACAATCAGCATGGCATTACGGAACACATGCCCATATAACACACGATTTTCAGTTAACCCTTTTGAACGTGCTGCCAGTACGTATTGCTTATTTAATTCTTCCATAAAGGAATATTTTGTAAGGTAGGTTAAACCTGCGAATCCACCTAATACGATACTCAATAGCGGCAAGCTCATGTGCCAGAAGTAATCTTTAATTTTATCGAGCATGCTCAGTTGAGCGAAGTTTTCAGATACCAGCCCTTGTAGCGGGAACCATTGAAAATAACTCCCTCCCGCAAAGAATACAATCAGCAATACCGCAAAGACAAAAGATGGAACAGCATAACCCACTGCCAATAACAACGAGGTCGATTTATCAAAGATTAAGCCATGCTGCTTGGCCTTGCGTATGCCAAGAGGTATAGACACTAGATAAATTAACAGCGTACTCCATAAACCCAACGAAATCGTCACGGGCATTTTTTCATAGAGCAATTGAGTAACAGGTTTATCTTTAAAGAAACTTGTCCCAAAATCAAAAGAAAGATAGCCCTTAAGCATCAACCAAAAGCGTTCTGGTGCAGACTTATCAAAACCATACTGAGCTTTAATCTGCTCAACCATTTCTGCACTTAAGCCACGCGCACCTTGATATTGTGTCTGAGAACTTTGTTGTGCAGTTTCCCCTCCAGATAAACCAACGCCTTGAAAACTTTGTGCCTGTTGAATTGCTTGTTCAACAGGCCCACCGGGTGCAATTTGGATCACTGCAAAATTAATCAACAAAATAAAAAACAAAGTTGGAATAATCAGTAATAGCCGTTTTAATATATATGTTCTCATCAATCTTATCCTTATTGTCCAGACTGATTATTTCCTACGTAAATATTGATCTACTTTCTTCGCTTTTTCAGCGTCTACCCACCAATAATCTAAACCAACAGATAATTTTGGTTTTTGCTTCGGTTGTTGGTACATATCCCAATATGCCAACCATATTTCAGGCTTACCATAAGTTGGAATATGATAATAACCAGCCCGTAATAAGCGATCCAATACCCGTGTATGTAAAACGACCTGCTCTCGACTTTCAGCGGCAATAATTTTTTGAATCACTTGATCAATGGCAGGATTTTTAATGCCTGCAAAATTATAATTCCCTTCTTCGTCCGCAGCCTTACTCCCCCAAAACTGAGCTTGTTCTTTGCCTGGTGTAATGGTTTGCGGCAAACGCATCGTGGTCATATCAAAATCACCACGGCGCATTCTTTCTATATACTGAGGCACATCAACATGCCGAATATTTACCGTTATACCTAAACGCTTCAAATTGCGAACAAAAGGCATCAAAGTACGTTGTAAACCATCTTGATGAATTAGCAGTTCTATTTCAATGGGTTTACCCTGACGATCAAGTAAACGACCATTGCGAACCGAATACCCCGCATCGTGTAGGATTTGGCGAGCTGATAATAGATTCTTCCGGTTGAAACCACTAGCATCTGATGCAGGAAATTTCCAATCAGCCAAAAAACCCTTTTGCATCAATGGGTTTAATTTTGATAAATAAGGATCAATGACAGAAAGTTCAGCGGATGATGGTCGTCCAACTGCGGCTAATTCACTATTTGCAAAATAACTCTGTAAACGTTGGTATTGACCATAAAACAAAGCCTTATTTTGCCACTCAAAATCGTAGGCATAACTCAAAGCTTTACGCAAATAGATATCATCTAAGGGTTTTCGCCTTGTATTAAATACAAAGCTCTGAAAATCTAGGGGCTTGGCTAAATTTGCATTATATTTTTTGATAAGTCCCGCCTGGACAGCAGGAAATTTATATTCGGTTACCCAGCGACGAGACGTATTCTCTTCATGCAGTGTGAACTGTCCAGATTTAAACCCCTCAAAGGTTACATCTAAATTACGATAGTACACATATCTAAGGCGATCAAAATTATAACGTCCACGATTGACAGGAAGGTCTTTACCCCAATAATTTGGATTTCGTTTATAGGTGATACTCCGCCCAGCATCAATCCGATCAATCAAATAAGGACCTGACCCTAAAATTGGTTGCATCGTTACACGGGTAAAATCTTTATTCTGCCAGTCTTTTTTGGAGTAAATCGGTAAACTTGCCACGATGAGTGGCATTTCTGCATTATCATCAGATCGAAAAGTAAATTTGACTTGATACTTAGATAAAACTTCTGTTTTTTCCAAATCAGACAAATACATCTTTAGTCCAGGATTGGCTTTTTGCTGATAGGTATCAAAAGTAAATTTAACATCTTCAGCAGTCAGCACATCACCGTTACTAAACCGAGCCTTAGGATTCAGATAGAAAATAACAAATTTAGGCTTATGTGGATCGTAGGTTGCCTTTTCTGCCAGCAATGGATACATGACATTCGGCTCGTCTAACGAAGAATCCATCAAGGTATCAAATAGATAATTGACTCCATCCGTTGAACTGCCTTTGCCATTCATACTATTCAGGTTATCAAAGGTTCCATTACTTGATTGGCTTAAGATTCCGCCTTTAGGTGCATCAACATTTGCATAAGGCATCACTTTTAAATGGGTGTACTGAGGCGTTGCATGTACTGCCAAAAAAGGCGTCGTTTGTTGAGCAGCCAAACTAAATTGACTACCCAACCCTAGACCAAATAAAAGGATGAGAGTTTGTGCTCTTCCATGAGACAAGTGCATATATATCCTTATAGATTTGGAACTTTAATCACGTCACCAATACGTAACTGTGTATTCGGAGCCAAGTCATTCATTTCAGCCAATGCTGTGGTTTGCATCCCATAGCGACTTGCCAACCCAATTAAAGTATCACCACGTTTAACACGATATTCAGTTACTGTTTTCGGGATCAAGATGGTTTGACCGCGCTGTAAACCTGTATTGGCACGCAGCTGGTTTAAGTCAGCAAGTTCACGGCCTGTCATTCCCAAACGGTTCGCAATACTATTTAAAGACTCACCTGCTTTCACGGTATATTGCTCAGTATTTGTATTGCGACTGCTTGTAGCAGCAGAATTATTTCTCGTTGGCTCCGCAGGTGCTGGCGCTTCAACACTTGCGACTTCACCTGTTAATTTCAGACGCTGTCCAATACGCACACCTGAAGTCGGTTTTAAACCATTCAAGTCAGCCAAGTAACTTACTTGTAAATTATATCGGCTGGCAATCGCATTCAAGCTATCTCCTGACTGAACCACATACTGATCTGGCACCGTTGAGCCAGCAGGAATCTTCAAACTTTGTCCAAGGCGAATACCACTATTGGCTTTTAAATTGTTTAACTCCGCCAACTCATTCAGTGTGATCTTTGATCGAGTAGCAATACTCGACAAGGTATCACCACGCTGCACCGTATAATTTTCTGTCTTGTAACTGGTTGATGCCGTAACATTTTCATGTTTTACAGTATTCTTGGTATTGGTTGTTTCTTCGGTCTGCCCCACTTCTTGTAATGGGACATTGATTCGCTGTCCAACCATCAAGCTACTTGTTGCCGACAATCCTTCAGTCAAATCTGCCAGTTCTTGATTTGACAACGCATAACGATCTGCAATGAGTTTCAAATACTCACCACGTTTAACCGTATATGATTTAGTCGCAACTTTTTGTGAGGTCGCAGCTTTTGCTTCAGTTGCACGAGCAGTTTGCTGTGATGTACGGGGATTATTCTTTGGTTCTTTTAAGGTTAATCGTTGACCGACCAACAATCCATCCGTAATAGATAAATTATTATAGTCCGCCAACTGTTTGATCGTTAAATCAAAACGACTGGCTAAACTAGTGAGACTATCACCAGACTGTACCACATAACTTTCTGGTTTAGTTTCTGTCGCTTTTGTAGTCTCAGCTTGTGGCTTTGCATCATATAAATATAAGCTCGTACCCACAAATAAAGTACCAGCAGGATCAATTTGATTCCACTTTGCGATATCACGCCAGTTCACACTATTTTTTTGGGCAATAACAGCCAACGTGTCACCTGGTTGTACCACATAAGTACTGCGCTTACCTTTTGGTGCGACGACAACTACTTCTGTATCTGTACTAATATAAGGTTTGCCTTGGTTACGTTTTGCATCTTCGCTATTGGCAGTAACTTTATCTTCAACTAGATTTCTTGGATAAGCAAAGCCTTTGCTTACTTCTTGTCCTTTTTCATCTGCTACAGATTGGCTAGTCTGAATCGCTGTTAACTTAATTTTTCCATCAAACGGATCGACGATCTCGGTACCCTTTGGTGCAATTGCCTTGATTTCAGCAACGACCTGATCTTTTTCAGCTTGTGTGGCTTGCGGCTCTAAAACTTGAGTAACTGATTTCTGCTGGCCTTCGGCTTTCATGGCTGCAAGAATTTGCTCACGTTCTTTGCCCGAAATCGGTGGCTCGGTGCTTACTGGTTTTACATTGGCTGCTGGTGTAACCGCTACTGGAATACGTGGTGCGCTTGGAACATCTGCCGCTGCTGCAAAAGAAGCCAATGCATCAGACCCTCTTGGTGTAGAGATTCTAGTATTCGTCGTCGTTGAACTTGGACGAGTAGTGGTACTACTCGCCGTCATCGTTGGTGTTGTTTTTACTGTGGTGTTACTTGATGGTGCAGTCGTACTTGTCGTTGTACGAACTGTTGTACTTGTATTTGATGAAGTATTCATCGCTGGTGGTGGCGTTTTACTCGCCCAGAAACCACCAGATGATTTGTTTGAACGAAGTCGAGCATCGATAGATGGGCTTAAATCTGCTGGGATCAAAATACGCATCGGGCTCGTTGGGTCCATCACTTCACCACGATGTGCAGGGTTCAATGCATATAACTCAGCACGACTTAGACCCGTGATTGTAGAAATTTCACTCAATGCCATAGGTCCAGATAATGACACCTCACGAAAGTGTGGACGATTTGCAATTGGAGGCAATGACACCCCGTACGCACTTGGATTTTTAATAATTTGTGCAACTGCCAAGAAACGTGGCACATAGTTCATGGTTTCTTGTGGTAATTTTAATGACCAATAATCAGTCGGCAGACCTGCAGCACGATTTCGATTAATCGCTTGTTGTACACGACCAGGACCAGCGTTATAAGCAGCTAAAGCTAACTCCCAAGAACCAAACTGGTTGTATAAACTCCCAAGGAACTCGTAGGCAGCGCGTGTAGACTCCACCACATCACGGCGGCCATCATAAAGACTCGTTTGCTGTAAACCATAAATACGTCCCGTACTCGGGATAAACTGCCATAGACCTGCCGCAGCCGCACTACTTGTTGCCGCTGGATCATAAGAGCTTTCAATGACAGGTAACAAAGCTAATTCAGTTGGCATGCCACGACGTTCAGCTTCTTTAACAGTATGGTACAAATAGCGACTAGCACGTGCACTCAATCGATCCAAATACGGTTGTCGCGAAATAAACCAACCACGCTGAGCTTCAATACGCGAGTCCCAACGATTCAAATCCATTTTGAAACCCACAGTCATGCGCTTCCACACATCACCATGTTTCAACACGAGTAGACGATCACCTTCTACTGCACGCATATCTGTGGCAGATAACAGATCTTCAAGCGAGTCTAAGCTACTCGCATCTAAATAACCCGATCCAAGTTGCTTAGAAGATGAGGTTTTTGCAGAATAAGGTGTCGAAGAACAGCCCGTTGTAATTCCCAGCGCAGCTAAAGCAGAAGTGAGTACAGTGATTTTGAATAATGATGTTGCAGATGTACGCGACACCAATGTGCTCGATTTAGACATAAAATCTTCCAGTCAACTTACGCTAGTTTATTACTTTGATAGCCATTGTAGTAAAGCCTGCTACATAGACAAGGCAATAATTTAACGTGATTTGCATGGAAATGTTACAAGAAATTAAAAAACATGAGTTTTGTAACTCACAACATCTGATTTTAGCTTTACAATGCATGATATTCGAGGGAGTGCTAATATTCTCTTCGGCTATTTTTGCTGACTTTATTGCAAAATAGATCAAGTTTTTTACTCATATATTGTTCAGGTTCAAATATGTCACAAACAATCACTCTTTATGTTGATGGCGCATGTAAAGGCAATCCAGGCTTAGGTGGTTGGGGTGCATATATCATTACAGAACAAGAAGAACATAAACTGTTCGGTGGTGAAGCAGAAACAACCAACAACCGTATGGAGCTACAAGCTGCAATTGAAGGTATTTCTTTTTGCCCAATCGATGCACACCTTATCATTTGGACAGATTCTAATTATGTAAAACAAGGGATTACCGAATGGATTCATGGATGGAAGAAGAAAAACTGGAAGGATGTAAAAAACCCAGATCTTTGGAAAAAATTAGATGCTGTTTGCGCCAATCGTGATATCGAATGGAATTGGATCAAAGGTCATGCTGGTCATGCCGGCAATGAAATGGCGGATCAACTCGCAAACTTAGGGGCTGAACAAACTGCTCAACAACTCAAAGCATCAACACAGGCTAACGCTGATATAAAAAAGTCTGAAGCCGATTGGCTTTTGAATGATCCTTTGGGTTTAGACCTCGATACAGATGAAATGAATGATGAGTTAGATACTGAAAATGAGTCAGTGACTCTGCTAGATGAAGCTGAAGCACAAAATCCAGTTCAAACTATGGAATCAGTGGTAACGAATCAACATCCACACATTGTTGTGACCGAAGCTAAATTAAAGTTGCAAGGCCCACGCCAACTAATCCTCGATACTGAAACCACGGGTTTCTATTATCAAGATGGTGATCGTATCATTGAGGTCGGAGCGATTGAGATGATCAATCGTAAACTCACGGGTAGTTCGATTCATATTTATATTAATCCAGAAAAACCTGTAGGCGACTCGGTTGATGTGCACGGTATCACTGATGAATTTCTACAAGACAAACCAAAGTATGCTGAAATTGCAGATGCCCTGTTTGCTTATTTAAAAGGTGCTGAAATCATTGCGCATAACGCAACATTCGATATGAACTTCCTCGATATGGAGTTTAAACGTGTTGGTTTACCTTTACTTTCAGAGGTCTGTGAAGTTACAGATACCTTAGCACTCGCAAAGAATAAGCATCCTGGACAAAAAAATTCTTTGGATGCATTGGTTAGACGCTATGAGATCCCAGCACGAGATCGTACCTTCCATGGCGCATTACTCGATGCTGAAATTTTAGCCGATGTTTACCTTGCGATGACAGGTGGACAGGTTTCATTTGACATTGATGCATTATCTCAACATGAACAAAATCAAAATAAAACCACACGTCAACGTGTCCAAATTGACTTAGCTGTGATTCGTCCATCTGAACATGAGTTAAATGAACATGAGACGTGGGTCAAACAATTTAAAGAAAAACACGGAGAACCTTGCCTTTTCGCAAAATAAATTTTTGAATCAATGTCGCTTTTTATATTTCAAGCCTTCAAAGTTAAGTTATATTAACTGTAAGTGATTTAGACCTCCTCAAAAGGAGGTCCATGGATATAACAACTCAGGAAAGGTGTAGGTCATATGTCTTACCAAACCTCGATTCATTTCGACCCAACGGCATTATTAATAATAAAAAATGAAATCGACAATTCGATTAAATTGGTAGAAACAGCGGTCAATACCCTTGCCGAAGAACAAGCTTTACCCTTCGGAATAGATGATGCACTCAATCAGTTTGAGCAATGCACTCAGGTACTTGCACTGATTGATATGCCACATTTATCGCAAATTACCCAATACTCAAGTGAACTTATGCGTAAGATCATGGCCCAACCTCAACAAATTAAAACCAGTGATGTGGTTGCGTTGAGTGAAGGTACGACGATGCTGAAACGCTATATTGAGTTTATTTGTTTACGCGAAGTTAAAGTTCCTCAGTTCTTACTCGATACCTTGAATCGTTTAGAGCTAGCTTTAGGCAAACCATTAACGAAAGAAGGTCAAACAATTCAGCCTCTACTAAGTCTGATTAGTCCTCGTTTTAATCTGCCACTTGCTCCAACACTAGAGAAATCTCAATACATTCACCAGCTTTATAAGTTATGTTTGCATAAACTGATTAAACAGACAGAAACTCCTCTTGATTTACAAGGCATCAAACTTGTTGGTGTTTATCTAGCTGGATTATCTACCGATCTACCAAGCCAACAATATTGGCAATTAGTCAACGTTGCTTTAGGTTTAATTGATGAGCTTTCTATTACCGAAGCTAGGTTACGAACGCTTATTCAAATCGAAACCAATATTGCTAAGTTTTTAAACCAGCCATCTACATATGCAGCTGAACTCAGTGATCTTGCGGATGTATTATCGATTTGTATCAGCCAAGAAAACAATATTTCGCATCACATTCGTGATCAACTCAATATTGGTGACGAGTTACTGAGTGACACCCAGCTTCAAGTATTGAGTCGTCATCTTTATGGTCCAGACTATGAAACCATTCATACCGTTAGCCGATTGATGACGGATGAAATGGCCCAAATTCGTAATGAAATTGAGTACAACTACCAAAACATGTCCACCGAGAAAACTCAAGAGATTCAGCAAAAGCTCAATCAACTTGTCAATGTTTTCAAAGTTCTCAATTTAAATGAAGCTGCAAAAGAGATCACACAACAAGCTGAAAAACTAAGCCATTCTGACTTCCTAACCGATGCTAATTCAGTTCAACAATTAATGAATGGTATTTTAGCTTCAATGAATTCAATTGGTATTTTAGAGCGCAATTATACCTCTAGCCGTCTACAGCTTCGTGTGAATAATCTACAAATCTCACTTGATCGTTTAGATGAAGCACATAAAGCTTTATTGACTGAAACGAAAACATTAATCGAGACGCTTACGCAGACTCTCAGCTTATATGCCCAAGATCCGACCTCACATAGCATTGAAGCTTTGCCTGACTATCTCAAAGAACTGTCAGGTGCAGCCCAATTCTTAGGTAGTACCGCACAACAAACTGCATTATTAGGTGCAGCAGATTTTGCTCAACACCGTCTTGCGCAGAACCAAGCATTAGATGCTGAACAAATCAATTGTCTACTCAATGTCGTAGCAGGTTTAGATTTGTTGGTGGATAACTTAAGGAATAAACAACCTGTATTGCAATCTATGTTTGATGTGGCATTATCAAATAGTCAGCAATTACAAACGATAGCAGCCTAATGTCTCAACGATCACTTGCTTATATTTTCCAACACCAAAAACTGTTAGTCGATGAAAATTTTCAACTGCCTAAAGTTGAAAAGTTAGCAAGTGATCTTCCCATACATCCAAATGATCATGTCATTGCACGTGACCTGTTAGAAGGCGAAATCATCCCTGAAGGCTTTCAACTTGTTCCTATCCGTGATTTGATTCAGACTTGGTCAACATCAGATTTCCTACAGGCCAGCCGTGCGGTACAACTGCTTGAATGGCGTCGTAATCATAAGTTCTGTAGTCACTGTGGTCATCGTACTGAAATTCATGCCAAAGAATATGCCATGATTTGTCCAGCTTGTGGTTATCATCAATATCCACGTGTTCAGCCTTGTATAATCACGATTATCACACGCGGTAGCAATGAAGTATTACTTGCTAAATCCGCCCATAACAAAGGCAATATGTATGGTTTGATCGCTGGTTTTGTAGAGGTTGGTGAAACTTTAGAAGAAGCAGTACAACGTGAAACAATGGAAGAAGTTGGCCTAAAGCTTAAAAATATAAGTTATATGTCTAGCCAACCGTGGCCATTCCCGAGCAATTTAATGATCGCTTTTCATGCTGAATATGAGTCTGGAGAGATCCAATTACAACTTGAAGAGATCAGTGATGCTCAGTTTTTTAAATTCGATCAGTTACCACAGATCCCATTTAAAGGAAGTATTGCTCATAGCATGATTATGCAGATGACCGAAAAAAGAAAAGCATCCTAATCGATGCTTTTATTATGACTTCATGGATTCAATGCTTCGTCCAAAAAATGTAAAATAGTCCGTTTCGTCTTGAAATAATGGCTCATCAAACTTGCCAATGTGGCAACAATGGTAATATGCCCAGTCTTGGGAATAATCGAAATATGGCTATGATTACCCTTTTCCCTGAGTGCAATATCCAAATCAAGCGTATTTCTTCTTTCTACCAATTGATCTTGTTCGGCTATTAACAAGTAATGCTTAATTTGATTAGGCTCAATAAAATAATATGGCATAACTTGTTGATAAGAAATATTCAGATCAAAGGCATGTTCTGCAAGTGGATCACCTTTATAATCAAAATGATAAGGACCAGCCAATCCAACAATCGCTTTGATTTGATCTTTATATTTAAAGTTCTTCGCTTGAGCAGAATAAACAACAGACATCACATTAAATGCACCAGCGGAATGCCCCATCAAAATCAGATTTTCTGTTGATATCTTTAACTTCGTTTGATTCTGATTCAGATAATGGATAGCTTGTGCAATATCATCAATAAAAGCAGGAAAAATATGCTCAGGTGCAAGATGATAATTGATCACAGCGACATCATAGCCTTCACGGGCAAATGTTTCACCGATAAACAAATAATCTCGCTTATTGCCATGCTGCCATGATCCCCCATGCACAAAGACAATCAGCGGTTTTTGCGGCTTGGCATTTTTACTTCGATATAGATCTAAACGTTGGCGTGCTTTTAATCCATAAGCAAGGTGTTCTTCCTTTTCGAAAGTATCTTTAGGCGTTAAATAGTTAATCGAATAACTTGCAAAATCATACAGACGAAATTCTTTATAAAAGTCTTTCGCCCGTATAACATTTTCTTGAACTTGTTGAATAAGTTGTTTCATAAATTAGGGATTAGTTGGGGTAATAGTCACAGGCTCAGCTTGATCAGGATCAATCGCTACAGGTGTTTCAACCAGAGACTGTGTTGTTGCTGTCCCTACTCGAGCCGTTGAAGTCCCTGCTGTTTGGTCGATATTATCAACCAAAGTCACAATTCTACTCACATTGCCGACTTTTTGTAAGACATCATCTAAATCTCTAATCTCAGCCGTATTTAAACGCCCCATCACATACAACACGCCATTTTCAGTATGAACTAAAACCTTACTGTCCGATACGACAGGTGCTCTCATCAACAAGCCACGTGTATTTGCAGTGACCGTACCATCTTGCATGATCGTGCTATAACCAACTTTATCGCCTACTGTAATATAGTTATGTACCGCTTTGACATCACTCATTGCACGTACATTATCCTCAGCAAGTTGCTTTAAATATGGATCAGGCACTTGACCTGTCAAAAGCACGTTGCTGTGAAAACTTTCAATATTGATGCGGGACTGTCTAAAACGATGATCTAATTTGTATAAATTAACATTTGCAGTACGTTTGATTGAAGAATCAATAAAAACTTGTCCTAGACTACGATCACCACTATTTGTGCCAACAGGTGCAGTCCCTGTTCCGCCAGAAATAAAGCTCGCACAACCCGATAAACTTGCAGCGCAAAGTAACGTGATCGATAAACGTTTTAACACTTGGCAAGACTCCCTATTCACACATTTGCTCAATCTTCCACACCTACTTTTAGATCATATTGCCAGAATTAGTCTAAAGTAAATGCATGTTCAATCCATTGCTGATCATACTTCAATTTTGAAAAATCTGGTTGTACTGTTTTTGCAATTTTCTGTGGAAAATCAAAACAAATCACATCAAAACGACAATCAAAGTCATAATAACTAGGATAACGTTGTAAAAAGAATTTGGCTGTTTTAATAATTTTACGCTTTTGCGCTTGGGTAATCACCTCATAAGCATGAGCATAACTCCCAGAGGATCTGGCTTTTACTTCAACAAAAACAAGTTCTTGACCACGCCTAACGATTAAATCAATTTCACCAAAACGTGAATGATAATTTTGACTGATACATTGATACCCATGAGAATGGAGCAATGTCTTTGCTGCTTCCTCAGCCCATTGCCCCATAGAATTTGTTTGCTGTTCCATGCGTGAGATATCTTATTTTAAAATTTGGATGTGTTTTTTCTGCTGTTCAAAGCAATAAGGCTGTCGATTGATTTTGCCCGCATTCACCTCAATAGCCCCCGTTCGTCCAACAAAAGAAAATTGTTTGTTATCAGCACCGACTAGGAACTGTTGGCTAAGCGTCCATGCATCACCACCAAATGCCAACAAGCGTTGAAATGCCATATTCTCTGGTTGTTCTTTGTAAGCCTCAATTAGGTCTGCCCATTGTCCATTATATAAAGCGGGTGTATCACAGAAACGTAATCCGATGGGAATAGATTTCCCTTCTTCGATACTCATCGGAGTTGCATAAATATTCTGTTTTGGTAATGAACCAAGCTCCATCATCCACTCATGATCCCCTAATAGTAACAATCCTGTTTTTTTAGGTAGTTTTTTAGGTAATTCATGAATCACTTCAATCGCAGCATGTGACTGAGACATGAGTGACATCATAAATAGTTCTGTCGCAGACTCAGTCCCAGCTTCACGCAATACCAATAAAGTTTGGATTTGATCCTTGATGAGTAATTTATTTAAAGCTTCAGCGTCATGCTGTTTAGCCAAACTAAATTGCCATACATTTTCAGTTTGTGTATTCACATCGTTTAGTGCTAACACAGGAACTTTCGGTTTTAGTTTAATCACCGCCTCAATATCAGATCGGCCTAATGGCCCAACAACCAATTTCGTATTTTTATTAACCCTAGTTTTAAAAATTTGATTTACGTTACTTTTTGCAGAATCCACGAAAATAATTTTTTCTTTACTTCCCGATGCTGTATAAGCACTCATGAAACCGCGTTTAATACTTTCACCAGCTCGCGCCATAGGGCCTGATTCAGGTAGAATGACCAACACGTCCGCATAAGCTGGACTAATCAATGCTGCCAAACTCAGTAGCAGCCAATATTTTTTTGAATACATTATGGAGTTACCTTTTATGAGTGCTCAATTATTTGTTGTAGCAACCCCGATTGGGCACTTGGATGACATGACGTTTCGTGCAATCGATATTTTAAAATCAGTCTCGGTGGTTGCAGCAGAAGATACTAGACAATCTGCTCAATTATTCAAACACTATAATATCTCAACTCCGCTCACTGCGTGCCATGATCACAACGAAAGTAACAAAATTGATCAACTTCTCCAAAGAATGTTAAATGGAGAAACAGTTGCCTTAATCAGCGATGCTGGAACACCATTAATTAGTGATCCAGGGTTTAAACTTGTTCGTGCAGCCCAAGAACATGGGATTCGTGTGATTCCAGTGCCGGGTGCATGTGCAGCAATTGCCGCATTAAGTGCAGTTGGTTTACCGAGTGATCGCTTTAGTTTTGAAGGTTTTTTACCATCAAAGGCGTCTCAACGAATTAGCCAACTTGAGAAACTCAAAGATGAAACACAAACACTCATTTTTTATGAAGCTCCACATCGTATTTTGGCGTGTATTCAAGATATGGTCCAAGTTTTTGGTGAAGATCGTCCAGTAGGTTTTGCCCGTGAAATCACCAAAACCTTTGAAACCATCAAGAAAATGACTTTAAAAGAGTTACTTAATTTCATTCAAAATGATCACAACCAAGAGAAAGGCGAAATTGTCCTCGTTGTTGGTGGTGCAACCACTGAAAAAGATATGGCACAAGATAAATTGGATGAGCTATTAAAACGTTTACTGCAAGATTTATCCGTAAAAGCGGCATCTCAACTTGCAGCAGACCTAACTGGAATTAAAAAGAAAGTAGCATATCAACGAGCTTTAGAGTTGACTCAAGCTTAGTTCTAAACATGGATGCAAGGTAATTATCAGAAGATATTGCCTTGCTCCATTATCAAAAAAATTTCCATCATGTCAACGCTTGCTTAGCCGCTTGAACAATACATTCTGTCAATACATTCAGTTGTTCAGACTGCCGTTTCCAATGATGCCAATATAATGGAATAGCAAGTTGGGCATCAGGCATAATATCAACAAGTGTTCCATTTTCGAGTAGTGGTTGAACCTGCAACTCGGGCACCATGCCATAGCCCAAACCTAATTGAATTGCTTTGACGAAAGCATCTGTTGCTGGAATAAAACTATAGGGATAACTTTGCATCGGTAAGCCATACCCCTTTAATAAAATCTCTGAATGCATTAAGTCTTTATGATTAAAAATAACTGCTGGTGTTTTTCTTAAACTTTCTCTATTTACACCCTTCCTAAACCAATGAGCTGCGAAGTCGGCAGAAGCCAGCATTTTATAACGCATTTTGCCTAGGGGTTGTGCTAAACAACCTGACATAACCTGCTCTTCGGCAGTGATACAGGCATTCACTTGTCCTGTTTCTAATAATGTATGGGTATGTGATTGATCATCAATTTTAAGCTCTAACACAATTTTTTCTCTAAACAATGTTGGCTGAATACTCGGCAACAACCATGTTGCCAATGAATCCGCATTGGATGCCAAAGCAATCTTATAAAATTCCGATTCAGAAGATTTTCCCATCAAACCTTGTAAAAGATTTTGTTCCATTAACCGAGTATGACGCAAATGCTGCAACAAGGTTTGCCCAGCCTGAGTAAGCACACATGGTCGTCCGCGAATAATTAAAACTTGTCCTAAATACTTTTCTAAAGCTTGTACACGTAACGATACTGCAGAAGGTGTAATGTATAAATGTTCTCCTGCCGCATCAAAACTTCCTGCTTCAGCTACAGCAAGAAATGCTTCACATTGTTTACTATCTAACACTCACCCACCTAAATTATTTTTAGCTAAACCTAATTATTCTTAATATTACTTATTTTACCTTTAAAAGTCAGATAATTCTCACATCTAGATTTTCCGTTTTATTTGTTATGTTCTCTCTTAGCGTCTTTATGAAAGGTTTTGGTATTGGTAGCGGTCTTATTGTCGCTATTGGTGCTCAAAATGCTTTCGTTCTCAAACAAGGTTTAAAGCAACAATATGTATTTTGGCTATGCTTATTGTGCGCACTTTCCGACTCCATCTTAATTGCACTAGGTGTGTTAGGTTTTGCTGAAATCATGGCCACATCACCACTGCTAATAACGATTGCTAAATATTTAGGTGCAACATTTTTACTGGTCTATGGCGCTAAAGCATTTCATGCAGCTTTAAAAAAAACTCAAAGCATAGAACTTGTGAGCCATCAAAAGCAGACTTTAACTCAAGTGCTTTTAACAGGTCTTGCTTTCACTTGGTTGAATCCACATGTCTATGTAGACACAATTGTTTTAATTGGATCTGTAGCAACACAGTTTGAGGACAAGATCAGTTTTGCCCTCGGTAGTATTGTTGCATCATGGATTTTCTTTTTTAGTCTGGGATATGGCTCTAGACTGTTAAAACCATTCTTTACTAACCCAAAGGCATGGAAGGTCTTAGATTTTATGATTGGTTGTATGATGTGGAGCATCGCAATTTCATTGCTCCTCTAGTTATTTTTCAAGACTTAACAAAAAACACCACAATCGTGGTGTTTTTTTAATCTTTTATTTATTCGTGGGTTTCGCCTGGTGGAACTTCAGTAATACGTCCGCCACGCGCTAGAAACGCAGCAACTTCATCTTCTAAAGCTTGGCGTTGTTTCTGTTTAGCAGTCACAGTTAGGCTTTCAGCTTCTGCGAGATCAGCATCATTTGCAATGGATTCTTCGCTACTGTCTGCACCACTTTCGGCAGCTTTCGCCTCCTCATCATCTACAGCAGCATCTTCGGTGTTTTCGTCGTAATCATTCATTTCCGTCATATTACTCTCCCCACAATGACTAAATCTTCATCATCGTTATTTGGTCATCAGAACTTGATGAAATTTAACAAGCTCTTCTCATTTATCAAAGCAAAATATTTATCAATTTGTGCTTTTTTTAACCAAATTCACTCTGATTTATAAATGATTGTCTAAAAAATATCTACTGTTTTTTAGCATGCATAACGTGTCTCTTTCAACGCCCCCAAACCATTGGCTTGTTGCATGAAACCATCTTTGAGCCAATCCAGTTGTTCGACCTGTTTCAGACCGAAATTTCTCGCCCAAACAAAAGGAAATAACTCTGAACTTTCTAACCAACCTATCGCTGACATGCTGTGCATCATGGCATCGTTCTGCCCTTTACGTTGGTGTTCGTAACGTAACAAAGTCTGCTCATTTGCCCATACACCACGTTTTAGATCGTGCAGCAAAACATCACAAAGCACCGCTGCATCTAAGCAACCAATATTGACACCTTGTCCAGCTAAAGGATGAATCACATGTGCTGCATCCCCAATCAATGCTAGACCTGATTTGATATACCGTTGCGCAGCGCGAGCTTTCAATGGGAACTGTGCTCTTGAACGTACTTCAACCACTTCACCAAGCATTTTCAAACTTTCTTGGGTCAGCAATTGCATAAATTCCTGATCACTGAGTGCTGAATATTCATCAGCATAATCATCTGGTAATGTCCACACAATCGATTGCCAATAACCATTGTCTTGCGCGTCCAAACTCGCCATTGGTAAATAAGCCAATGGTCCTGTTGGTAGGAAAATTTGGCGTGCCACATATTGATTCGGTTGAGTGGTTTTAATCGCACAACTGATTGCAGCTTGTTTGTAATCTAAGACATCCAAATCAATATAAGCTTGTTCACGTACAAACGAGTTTGCCCCATCAGCACCGATCAACAGTTTGGTTTTCAACGTTGTACCATCTGCTAGCTGAATCGACCAACCTTGTGGAATTTGCTCGATACGAATCACTTTCACCTGAGTGCGGTAATCTTTAAGCTGCTGCAACATTTTTTGTTGAATCGCAACATTCAGGACACTTGGCTCCACCATTGAACCCAATGCTTGATCTGCATGTGGTGGTCGCTCCGATGCATGTCCAAAATTGATTTCTCCATAGCCATTTTTATTCCAGACCTGCATGCCTGAATATGGCATCTGACGGGCTAAATCATCCCAAACATCCACAGTCTTTAATATATGAATGGTTGCCTGACTGAGGGCCAACACGCGTGGATTCATCACCGCAAGTGTTTTTTCTTGATCTAGTACAGGGGCAGCGTCCAATACTGTTGCTTGCACATTACCTTGTGCCAATAGCAAGGCGGTTAAGCCACCAACCAAGCCACCTCCTACAATGACCACATCTAACATTTCACTCATGCTTTCAGCCCCATTGCGTAATTGGCAACCAACGGCTTAATTCCCGGAATCACGTCAAAGGCAACCAATCCTGTATTACGTATTAATTTTAAAATTGGATTTTGATTACTAAAGCCACGAACGACTGAATCACAGAACTTGATCACGCGTTGTTGGTCCTTCAAACGTGCTTGCTCATAAGCCAACAAATTGTCTGGGTGACCAATATCATCTGACTTCACTAATTGTTCCATCAAGAAACGAACCAGCACATCAGCATCACGTAAGCACAGATTAAAACCTTGTCCTGCAACAGGGTGAATGGTGTGTGCTGCATTGCCCATCAACACTACGCGCCCAACGGCTTGTTTATGTGCCAAGACTTGAGACAATGGATAACTAAAACGTTTGCCTGTTTTTTCAAATTTACCCGCACGATCGCCATAGGTTTCCTGTAGGGCTTCAAGGAAGTGCTGATCGTTTTCTTCACCTAACCATTCAGTTTCCGTACCCTTCTTCACAGGCCAAACCACTGAACGGCGGTATTCACCCGGTAACGGTAAAAGTGCCAACGGTCCTAAAGCGCTAAAACGTTCAAAGCCAACTTGTTGATGCGGTTTAGAAGTTTGCACAGTGGTGACTATCGCCACTTGGTCATAATCATGTTCATCTACACCCACGCCAATCGCCTGACGACAGAACGAATCACGACCATCTGCTGCGATCACCAACTTGGACTTGAGCGAATGAATATATTCTCCATTGCGCATCGCTTCGATGTGAACCTCATCTGCATCTTGTGTCAGTGAGGTCACTTGTACACCATCAATCAGCTCAATCAACGGCTGTTGACGTACTTGGGTCAGTAATACACGTCCTAGCCATGCATTCTCAATTACTTGTCCAAAGCTTTCTACTTTCTCTTGTTCTGCGACTAGTCGTGCTTTACCAAAGCTACCTTGCTCTGTGATATGCACTTGTAAAATTGGGGTCGCATGCTGTTGTAATGCATCCCACAATCCTAACTTTTGATAAATTTGCACACTACGGCGTGACAATGCGGTATTTCTTGCATCAAAACTAGAATGATAAGGCGCAAGGTTTTCATCATCATAATTTGGATATTTCACAGCTTCTAATAGCTTTACGGCAATATTAGATTTTGCCAACATTAAAGCAAGGCTGAGTCCAACCATACCCCCACCGACAATGATGACTTGTTGCTGCATAATATTATTCCTTATCAGTTTTTCATGACTTAAGTTTCGGGACTATCTTACTCTAACTCAAATCAGGAAGGGAATTTGTACTTTGTTTGGTCTGTGTTTTTAAAATATCTTCAAAAGTTATTTTGAGCATCAAACTAAATAATTTGAGCTCGACAATAATATGATACTCGGAAATGTCATCCGCAACTGTTTGAGACAGGACTCCATTAATAAGGTATTGTTTCTGCGACTCATTAAATTAGCTGACGGCAATCAACGAGTTTTGCGGATGACAATGGTTTTGCCTACTTTTGCCGAAACAAAAGTAGGTCCAGCTGACGGCTTATCCTAAAATTGGATAATTTCTCAAGAAGATTCCACAAAGATATTTTTTCAATCAGTTAGAAAAAATTTAAGTAAAACCGAGGGTAAATAAAAAGGCCTATCAATCGATAAGCCTTTTTCTCAATCTCTACTTAATGACTTGCCATCAAGCTTTCAATCTCTTCAACGGTTTTCACCACATTCTTGGTTAACACCAACGGTCCATTTTCAGTCACGACAATATCATCTTCGATACGAATCCCGATACCGCGCCATTTTGCATCTACCGTTTCATCGTCTGGTGCAACATATAAACCTGGCTCAACGGTAACCACCATGCCAGCTTCATAAGCACGCCAGTCTTCGCCATGCTTATAAGAACCGACATCATGCACATCCATACCTAACCAATGACCTGTACCATGCATAAAGAATTGACGGAATGCTTCACTCTCTATCAGCTCATCTACATCACCTCGCAGCAAACCAAGATCAACCAAACCCTGAGTTAAAATCTTTACAGCAACTTCATGCGGATATTTATAATTATTGCCAATACGCGTGGCGTCGATCGCAGCAAGCTGAGCATCTAAAACAATACTGTAAAGTGCTTTTTGTTCTGGACTAAATTTACCATTTACAGGGAATGTACGGGTGATGTCTGAGGCATAGCATTCATACTCACAAGCCGCATCAATTAAAACCAAATCACCATCTTTTAGCGGCTTATTATTTTCAACGTAATGCAAAATACAGGCATTTTCACCACCGCCTACAATACTATTGTAAGCAGGCACACAACCATTTTTACCGAAGATATAATTGAGTTCTGCTTCAAGTGCATACTCCATCATATCTGGTTTTACAGTTTGCATCGCACGCGTATGTGCTTCTGCACTGATATTGGATGCGATCTGCATCAGTTCAATTTCTTGCGCCGATTTTTTCAAACGCATTTCATCAATAATCGAATCAATTTGAATAATTTGCTGAGGTGCATCGCCACCCTGACGTTGCATTGCTTTTGCTTTGTGTAACCACCCACCCACTTCAGCATCAAATTTTTTCGTTTGTCCTAGTCGAACAAAGAGTTTCGATTTATTTAAAAGTAAAGGAACAATTTTCTGATCCAACTCATGGATGGTAAATGATTGATCTGCTTGATATTGTTCGACTGCACCTTCTAGTCCTGCTCGGTAACCATTCCAAATTTCCATTTCACGGTTACGTTCACGACAAAATAGCGTATAACGATATGCCTCACCCTGAGCAAAAGTCTCGATCACTGCAACAGCTTCAGGTTCAGCAAATCCAGTAAGATAATAAAAACTACTGTCTGCACGATATTTATAATCTGCATCACGATTACGGTACATTTCCGCTCGTGTCGCAATTACCGCAATACTATTACTGCCCATTTGTTCCGCAAGGCGATCTCGACGTTGTTTAAAATCTGCTTGAGTTAGTTTCATATTATCCTACGACTAAAAAGTCCCTCCGAAGAGGGATCTATAAAATTAATGCAATTAACTTGGGCGATGTGGCGTAAACATTTCAACGATCGTTTGTGGATCTGAAACCGTCTCATCTTGATTACGGCTTTTTGCATGGAAGTTTCTCAATAATGAACTTTCAGCAACAGGAACTTTTGTTCGTCCAATCGAAAGACTAACAGGAATTAAGCGTACGAACTCATACAACTCCTGATAACTTTCTTCGCCTTCTTCATCATTGTCTGAATCTTCAAATTCAACAGCTGCAACATCTTGTAAATGTTCAATCAGTTCTTGCTCTTCGCCTCGAATATGCCCCGAAGCTAAACCAAAACCAAGTACAACTCCTGCACACCAATCTGCCAATGCTTGAACTCGATCAGCCAATACATGACTGTCATCTGGCAACATTGGTAAATAATCTAATTCATCATCGGATAAAGCATGTGCTACATCTTCGGCCTCATCAGTCAAACTTCTGAGGGCTTCGGGTGAAAGTGGAGGTACATTGAGGGTGTTTAAGATTTGTGACCATTCATCTGAAGTTGGTGCTTGTGTCACACAAACTATACCTGTTAGCAAACCATGTAACTCACTTGGACTTGAAATTTCTTCAATCCCCTCAAAATGAGCATTCCATTCGTTCCAACCTGAAATATCGTCTTGCATTCGTTTATCCAATCTCTATACTGCTGTATATATTACCTTTGATTGCAACTCTGTGCGACCTTCGTTATGTTAGAACAATTACAGCGTCTACAAGCGCATATTGGTGTTTTAAAAACACGCTTAAGTCATTTAGAGCGAGAAAATAACTCGCTTTCTGAAGCTAAACAATTAGCTGCAACTGATCACCATGCACAAATTGTGCAAAAAAATAGCATCATCACGCAAAAACAGGATGAAGTTGATAACTTAACTGAACAACTCACTCAGTTACAAGATCAATTCAAACAACTGAATAATGATGCAACAACTTTAGCCGAGCGCTATAGTCGTTTGGAAAAAAGTACCACTGATCTGAAAAATCGTTTCCAAGAAATCTTGGCTGAGCGAAATGATTTACGCGTAATCAAAGAAAAGTTACAAGCCCAACAGCGTAACAACATGCAAGAGATTCAGGATCTACAACAAGATCGTGATCGACTATTGCAGAAGAATGAACTGGCTAAATCGAAAGTTGAAGCCATTATTCAGCGTCTAGCGATTCTTGGTACAGCCCAAGATCAAAATGCACAAGAAATCCAACAGCTCGCCCACCCTATTGCTGAACCTCAAGAGGAGTCACAATCATGAGTGAAACTATTGTCGTTGAACTCCGTTTAATTGAGCAGACTTTTCGCCTCAATACGACTGAGGATAAACGTGAAGAGTTAGAGCGTGCAGCGGAACTATTGAATCAGAAATTTCATGATATGCGTCGTAGTGCTCCGAGAGTCGAACATAATAAATTGGTGATTATGGTGGCTCTACAAATGGCACAGGAAGTTTTTAGTTTAAACAAGTCTTTACAGCAATATGCGCACTGCGAACGTTTGCTGCAAACTATTTTAGAAGATGTTGAACAAACTGTTGAGTAAAATTGCACAAAGTCCCATCAATTAGTAAGTATCGTTACAGATATGTGATCCACAAGGATTGTCATCGTATAAAGATCAGTTATACTTAATACTGTCTCTAGGGTGTTCGCCAGTACGTCTAGTCCCCTGCCGATACTTAAATTTATGGATGTGTTCTGTATATTTTGAGTGTATGCCTACCTCCGAGTAGGAAACCCATTAAATATGCGTCACCTCCACCTTGAACTCATCGGGTTCAGGGTAACGACCATGCAGCGGCATCTCTGGAGCATTTTATTTTTGCATCATTTCAAATCACTCATCATTCAAAGAACATTCAAAATGAGTCGGTTGCTGTGAACAACGAACTTGTTTAAGTAGTCTCATCATTTCTTTATTGTAATACCCCTCTTTGGTCATTTGAATACGCGCTTCACGCATTAATCGCATATAACCAGGCTTATCGCTTTCGTGGATATCCATCCAGTATTTTTCAGGAATATCTTTTTCAATTTTGTCTACAAAATCAAAGGCAGGTTGTAATTGTTTAGAGATAATCTCGCGTGCAATCGGTCCCATTCCCGCAGGAAACTTATTTCGATGCATGATTAAGGTTCCTGTTACCTGAACCACAGGAAAACGAATGATTCCTCCAGCCACTTTACCTGATTTATCGGTCATGCCCTTATGCAATTCCAAAGGATCAAATAAAATTGCTGGACCAGCAATAATCTCAACTTCTTTGTTATTAAATTTAGGGCCAACTGTCGCCAAATCTACTGATACAGGCTGTGCACCGACATTTTGTGCTAATTTTTTCTGTGTAGGATCAAAGGAAAACACCGCAACTTTTCGCCCAGCAGCCTTTGCCAACGTATTGATATTTCGGTCACTGACCATAATATACGCTGCGCCAAGCGGTACAATTCCGACCACCTCATAATCTTTATTTACCATTTTTTCATCAAATTTTGGATCTGCTAACAACTGAATTACTGAAGTTAATTGCTTATAGTTTTGCAGTGCTCCAATCGCATCAATACTTCCAACAAAAGAGTTGAACTGGCGCGCCCTTAAATTACTAATCCCTGCTCCATCACAACGCTTGCTACGAAAATCCTCAGTTAATACGCCTTCGTTGGTATACACTTTGAGCGTCACCACCGTCGAAGCAGTTTGCTTTAATTTAGGATAATCAATATCAATTTTAAGTTGTAAATTAGAAGGTCGAGTGATGTTCATATTGACCCCATACTGTTTTGCAATTCGCACAATACGTGGTAATTCACTCATATAACTGGTGGCTTGTTGGAATGCCTCACCATGCTCACCATTGGGTGAGTAAACACATAAGGTCACTTGTTTTGGAATTTGCTGCCAAATTTTTGGATCATTTAACAACGTTTTAATTTTATTTTGAGAGTGTTGGGATAGTGTGAGATCTAACTTCTCGGCTGGTGCTGCCTGAACAGTCGTAGTCAATAATAGCGGCGTTAGCAAAGAAGCTGTAAGGGATATAGATTTGAATAAATGTCCCAATTTAAATTGTTTTTGTTGTTTAAACATTATTATCACTCCTGTGAATTATTCTTACACTAAGTAAATCCCTCGCAAATAAAATTGACCTGAGTTGCTTTGATTCCGTCAAAATAGTCAAAACAACGTATAGAAAAGCTGTCGATCACCATCACGACAGCTTTTCCTATCTCTAAAAATTAGAGTTTATTTACATTTTAGCTTTGCATTATGAGCGATTTAATCTCAAAGCATTCACAACAACCGATAAGGAACTTAACGACATCGCAACAGCAGCAAACATCGGTGTGAGCAATAAGCCTGTTAATGGGTAGAATAATCCTGCTGCAACAGGTACTCCCAACCCATTATATACAAATGAGAAAGCAAGGTTTTGCTTCATATTTTTCACGCCTAGTTTTGCCATATGAACCGCATGTCCAACGCCTTGAATATCCCCTTTTACCAATGTCACTTGAGCAGTTTGCTTGGCAATATCGGTTCCTGTTCCCATCGCAATACCCACGTTAGCTTGTGCAAGTGCTGGTGCATCATTGATACCATCACCTGCCATCACGACAACTTTCCCTTGGGCTTGCACCTGTTTCACAATCTCAAGTTTTTGCTTTGGATCACAATTTCCATAGACCTGATTAATCCCAAGTTGTTCTGCTACCATCTGCGCATTTTTCTCATGATCGCCTGTTGCCATAATGACATCAATACCATCTGCATGGAGTTGGTCAATCACTGCTTTCGCATTTTGTTTAATTGCATCATGGATCGATACATAAGCAATCACTTCTTGTTCAGACATCAGAAAACTAATCACATCACCTTGTGATCTCATCTGATCAAGTTGCTTAGTTAGACTCTCACTAAAGGTTAAACCCAGTTGATCCACAAGTTTTTGGCTACCAATATACAAGGTCTTACCATCGATCTGCCCTCTTACTCCAAACCCCGTAACATCCTCAAAATCAATAACATTTAATAATTGCGTAGGTTCAACCAATTTGGTTAAGGTCTGCGCAATCGGATGTGTTGAATATTGTTCAATGGATGCGATCCACAATTCAATTTGTGCTTGAGTATATGTCTTAGACAATGGCTGAATTTTCTTTAAGCTTGGCTTTCCTTCAGTTAATGTCCCTGTTTTATCAATAATTAGGGTATTTACCTTACTCAAAGCTTCAATCGCTTCAGCATCTTTAAATAAAACACCTTTCTGTGCGGCTCGACCTGTTGTTGCCATCACAGACATCGGTGTTGCCAAACCTAAAGCACAAGGACATGCGATAATTAAAACTGCTACCGCACACATTAACGCCAAATCAAATTGCGCTTTACCAAACACCATCCATGCAATAAATGTCAAAACACTGATTGCGAGAACCACCATCACAAAATATTTTGCGACTACATCAGCAATCCGTTGTAATGGTGCTTTGGAACGCTGTGCATCAGCGACGGTTTGGATCATTTTTGCCAGAGTTGTATTGGTACCTACAGCCGTCGTTTGGATACGAATTGAACCTTGTTGATTAATGGTTCCACCGATCACTTGATCATCCTTTTCCTTTTTCACAGGTACGGGCTCACCTGTCATCATGGATTCATCAATGTAGGTTTTCCCCTCAATCACCACACCATCCAAAGGAATTTGCTCACCCGAAGCTATTTGTAATACATCGCCTTGTTTGATCATGGCAATATCAACATCAACCACCTGATCAGCTTGAACTAATTTCGCTTTACTCGGTTGTAAACGTAATAAAGCTTTTAGTGAATTCGCTGTTTGCGAACGCGCTTTCAGTTCTAAAACTTGCCCCAATAAACTCAGTGAAACAATCATACAGGCAGCTTCATAATATACGGCAACACCATGCCCTGTTTTTGCTTCCACTGGAATCAATGATGGGAAAATCGTTGCCACGACACTGTAAATAAATGCAGCAAGTACACCAACACCGATCAAACTCCACATATTCAGATGTCTTGTTTTATATGACACCCAACAGCGTTGTAAAATCGGATAACCTGCCCAGAGTACAACAGGTAAGCTTAAAATTAATTCAATCCAAGGCTGAATATGGGGAGAAATAAAAGCATGAATATGAGAACCCATTGCCAAAACAACAACCAATAAACTCAAAGGTAAAGTTGCCCAAAAACGCTTGCTAAAATCAACTAACTCAGGATTTGGACCTTCATCCAAAGTCGGTTGCATTGGTTCTAATGCCATACCACAAATCGGACAGGTTCCCGGTCCTTTTTGTACAATTTCGGGATCCATCGGACAAGTATAATCCATATCCATAGCCCCTTCAGGCAGAGGACGCTGATCGACAGGGATCAAATAAAATTCTGGATCATTTTTAAATTTTTCTAAGCAAGAAGGATTACAGAAGTAATATGTTTTGCCTTGGTAATCTGTTTTTAAATCGGTTGTTGTCTTCACTGACATACCGCAAACAGGATCAATCTCTGTTTCTCCATCGGTAACTTGATGTGCGTGTCCACCACCGCAACACGCAGATTTATTCACTTCTGGTTTAGTTGGCTGTGGTTGAGTTTCATGATCACAACATGTACTTGCCTTAGATGCATCAGGTTTTGGAGCACAACAAGAAGAAGTTTCTGTAACTGTGAGTTCTTCTTTCTGAGTATCGCAGCAACTTGACTGCTTTTGCTGCTTTTCTTCAGAGCAGCAAGATGATGCATTTTGCTCAGCTTTATCCACGTTTAAGTAGTTTTCTGGGTGCACTCTAAATTTCTGCTGGCAGCCAACCGAACAAAATAAATATCGAATATCTTGATAGTCAAAATAATGCTCGGATGTTTCGGCAACCTGCATCCCACATACAGGGTCAATATATTCATAAATAATTTTTGAGTTGTTACCTGAACAACATGATGGAGATTGTTGATGCGCCATTGCTACACCTATCTTTTATTTTCTGATAGGTTTAGGATAAAGTCTGTACCTAGGTACAGAGTCAAGCAATTTTATCACTTTCCTGAGGAACAGTGAATGAACCTCACTATTGGTAAACTGGCAAAAGCATGCCAAATAAATGTTGAAACGATCCGATACTATCAACGGATTGGCTTAATGCGTATACCTGAAAGTACGCAAAGCTATCGCTACTATCATCAACAAGATATAGAAACCTTGAGTTTTATTCAAAAAGCTAAAGATGCTGGCTTACAACTCAACGAAATTAAAGAGTTACTTACCTTAAATTTAGAGGATCGTGTAAAAGTACGCCACGTTATAGAACAACGTTTGAATAAGATCGATGAGCGTATAAAAGAATTACAAGGGCTTAAACAACGTCTTTCAACATGGCTGGATGAGTGTAAAACTACAGAAAATGAGTGTTGCCCTATCTTATTAGAACTGAAAAAATCTATTTGATGTCTTAAATAGGATAAGCATCCAAACATCACAAGGATAAGATGCTTATCTTATAATTTGAACCGGTAAGCTTAACTTTTTACACAAAAGACCAAATCACATTTTCATCTTGCTGTTTTAATACAAAGCTAATCTGTTGATCATCTTCCACAACAATATGTTGATTTGAGATCATTTTGACTTTTAGTAATGTGTCATTTTCATATACTAAATCATTTTTGCCCTCTTTCGTTAAGATAAGCGTTTGATCTAGCACAATAAGATTTCTTGATTCCAACATAGCTTTCCCCTTCAAAACAGTTGTGCAAATTTTGTGTATGTCTTTCAAGTCAATCACAACTAGATAACATTCATAAAATTGACATCTAAAGATGTTAAATCTGCTGGGCATTTTAGATCATTTCTCGATCAATTATACATTTTTTGTAGGACAGTTCTCATTAATTTTATTTTATGCATTAATTTACACAATTTAATCGAGTTGCATGAAATTCTCAGCATTTAGCAGTATCGGAAAATTGCCATCCAACTTTTTTAGGCTACAAAGATTAACCATTTCTGATATGAATCCAGTATGTAATTATGAAGTTTTAAAGCGGACTAGTTGTAATTTTCAATCAATGTATTTATAAGGACGACTAATATCTCAGCCGTTGCTTGCGTTGTAGTTAGAACCACTCAAAAAAGATAGAAAACAAATAATGGTAGCCTCCAGTGCATTTCAATACCCAAAGAGGAAAATATTGATAAACAATTGAGATTCCAAATCAGTTATGATTTATCCATCAAAACGACTTTCTATACAGCATGAGTCATCAACTAAATACACTAAGAAAACAGCTTCGCTTAAAAAGAAGACAACTCTCTCAGTTTCAACAAAAACAAGCCGAGCAACAGATTTTAAACCAGCTTCGGCAATTCAGTACATTTCAATCCGCAGCAAAAATTGGTTTGTACTTACATGCATTTGGTGAAATTCACACACATAAAATCTTAGAATTCTGTTTCAGGAACAAAAAACAAGTTTATCTCCCGATGATTTGTAATATGAATCAAAAGTTGGTTTGGGTAAAAATCAGCGCCAACCAATATAAAAACAAACGTTTTTCCCATCATCCTCTTGGGATGAAAGAACCCATGGCTGGACGAGGTCAATCGGTTTCAAATTTAGATTTACTCATCATGCCATTACTTGCTTGTGATCATCTCGGTACAAGAATCGGCATGGGAGGTGGCTATTATGATCGAACTTTAGCTACAGCCCCACGGCGACCTTTTCGTCTAGGGTTAGCGCATACATTCCAATATTTAGACTTTCCTTTAGTCCGTCAAAAATGGGATCAACCACTGGATGCTTTATTTACCCCAACACAAAAATATTTTTTCAAACGCTAAATACATCTTCTTTATAAAATTTCGCCCAAATCCCAACCAATTTAGTCTTTTTTTTATATTTTCTAACTAAAAACCCTTGTAATTTTTGAAATGCACATCACTATAAAAACATGGCAACACCGTTGTCACTCATTAGGAGTGCCCATGTCTGAATATATTATGAATAATGAAACTAACTTAGAGCCGCAGGTTCCAAGTGTATTACCACTATTGGCGTTACGTGATGTTGTGGTCTATCCACACATGCAAATTGCGCTCTTCGTGGGTCGTGAAAAATCGATCAATGCAGTGGATGTGGCTCGTAACAGTGACAATTTAGTATTTGTAGTTGCGCAAAAAGATTCGCTTACAGAAGAAATTGATCACGATAATCTCTATCAATATGGAACCGTGGCTAAGATCGTACAAGTTGTGAATCATGAGAATGATGAAAACTGTATTAAAGTGCTGATTGAAGGCTTACATCGTTCAAAATTAGAACGCATTATTGACGGGGAAGAATATTTAACTGCTGAGCATCACCTCAGTCCAATGACGGTAGCATTGGATCAAGAAGCTCAAGAAACTCGCTTGAATGAATTACGTACTCTGTTTGCTCAATATGCTGAAGCAAAATTACGTAATGCGCGTGAATTGGTTGCTGCAGCAAATAAAATCGAAGACTTATTACAACTCATGTTCTTCGTTGCAACTCGTGTACCTTTAAATATTGAAGTGAAACAAAAGTTTTTAGAGCACGATGAGTTTGAAGCGCATTTGCAAGAGTTAATGAGCTATTTGATGAATCAATCTGCTGAACAGCAAATTGAGCAAACGCTGCATGACAGCGTAAAACGTCAAATGGAAAAGAATCAGCGTGAATACTTTCTCAACGAGAAGATGAAAGTCATTCAGCGTGAACTCTCGGATATGAATGGCGGCGCTGAAGATGACGTTGCTGAAATTGAGAAACGTCTCGCTGAAGCAGATTTACCTGAGCATGTCCGCAAAAAAGCGGAAGCTGAGTTTCGCAAACTGAAAGCGATGCAACCAGCTTCAAGCGAAGCGGCTGTAGTACGTAATTATCTCGAAGTGATTTTAGATACACCGTGGAATAAGGCGAGCAAAGTCAGTATTAATCTGGCAAAAGCACAAGAAATTCTCGATGCTGATCATTACGGTTTAGATGACGTCAAAGATCGTATCGTAGAGTATCTTGCCGTTCAGTCTCGCGTGAAAAAACTCAAAGGTCCGATTCTATGTCTAGTGGGTCCTCCAGGTGTAGGTAAAACCTCGCTGGGTGAGTCCGTGGCTAAGGCGACAGGTCGTGAGTTTGTGCGCATGGCACTCGGTGGTGTTCGTGACGAAGCAGAAATTCGTGGTCACCGTCGTACTTACATCGGTGCGATGCCAGGTAAAATTGTACAGTCTTTAACAAAAGTTGGTGTGAAGAACCCATTGTTCTTACTCGACGAAATCGACAAGATGGCACAAGATTATCGTGGTGATCCAGCTTCTGCATTGCTTGAAGTTCTTGATCCATCACAAAACAGTAAATTCAACGATCACTATTTAGATCTTGATCTTGATCTTTCAGAAGTAATGTTTATCTGTACAGCTAACAGTATGAATATTCCTGAAGCCCTACTGGATCGTATGGAAGTAATTCGTCTACCGGGTTATACCGAAGATGAGAAAGTAAATATTGCTGAGCGCTACCTTGTTCCAAAAGCAATCAAGAACAATGGTTTACGTGCCAAAGAGTTAACTATACACGAAGAAGCGATTCGTGACATCGTGCAACGTTACACACGTGAAGCAGGTGTACGTAGTTTAGAACGTGAAGTCTCTAAAATTGCACGTAAAGTGGTTAAAGAAGCGGTCAGCAAAAAATCTAAGAACTTACAGCTTGACGTAACATCGGCCAATCTTCCTGAATACTTAGGTCCACATAAGTTTGACTTTGGTATGGCAGAAGAAGAAGCCCAAGTCGGTCGCGTGAATGGCTTGGCTTGGACTTCGGTTGGTGGTGAGTTATTGACGATTGAAGTTGCGGCAGTAAAAGGTAAAGGTAAATTCATTACGACGGGTTCACTCGGTGATGTAATGAAAGAATCTATTACAACTGCGATGACTTTAGTACGTACTCGGGCAGATGAATTAGGTATCGAATCTTCTCGTTTTGAAGAAACCGATGTGCATGTTCACTTACCTGAAGGCGCAACACCGAAAGATGGTCCATCTGCTGGTTTAGCTCTGACCACTGCCCTTGTATCAGCATTTACAGGTATTGCAATTCGTCCTGACATTGCCATGACAGGTGAAACCAGTCTAGGTGGACGTGCAATGCGAATTGGTGGGTTAAAAGAAAAACTTCTTGCCGCGCATCGTGGTGGCATTAAGTTAGTATTTATTCCACAAGATAATGTTCGTGACTTGGACGAGATTCCAGACAATGTCAAAGAAGGCTTAGAAATCAAAGCGGTGAAAAGCATCGATGAAATCTTACCTCTTGCATTGACGGACACACCAAAGCCTTTGCCGAAAACACCGATTGTAAAACCAGTGGAAGATGCAAAAGCCGCACGTCACTAATCATTTATCGACCAAAAAGAGAGCTTCGGCTCTCTTTTTTTGTTACATAATTTGGTTGAAAAATAACCTGCTTATTGCATAATAAAATAGAGTCCATAAAAACAAAGGCTAAGCTTGGCTCGTGTGCAACTCATTTTTTAGTATCATCTGAACTCCAGACGGATGATACTTTGATCGCAGCTCATACGCGTTTTGAGCTGCGTTTTTTATGAACAAGATAACCCAATAATTTGTCTTTTTTATGACAAGATAAATGGCTATATCCACCATGACATAGCTTCAAGCTTTATAATACATTTAATTCTATAAATGAAACGAAGCTATGAAAATTCGTATTCTGACGATTGGTCAAAAAATGCCTGCATGGGTTATTACTGGTTTTGAAGATTATTTCAAACGAATTCAACCTTTTGTACAAACGCAAGTCGTTGAATTACCAATGGCGAAGCGAGGTAAAAATGATTCTGAAGCGGATATTTTAAAATACTGTCAAATTGAAGGAGACAGTATTTTAAATGCGATGAAACCCAATGAAATCTTGATCGCGCTAGAAGTGGGTGGACGTGAATTAAGCACTGAAAAACTTGCAGATACCATGAAACAATGGATGCTTGAAGGAAATGATGTCGTGCTAGCCATAGGTGGCCCCGATGGACATTCTGATGCTGTACGCAAAGCAGCAGCTTGGCATTGGTCGCTATCAAAACTCACTATGCCCCACCCAATGGTACGTATTTTACTGATTGAACAATTGTATCGAGCAATGACTATCAATCACAATCATCCCTATCATCGAGCGTAATCTAAAACAGTGTTCTGGTTTTAGAACAATCTGTTGAACCCAATCAACTTTTAAATTGTGCTTATCTTTGTCACCATAAGCATGTATTTCTATTCAGGTGCTTGATTATGAATCTGCAAACATTACCGGGGTTATTTATTTCTCATGGTTCACCAATGCTTGCACTTGATCCTGAGCAAGTCGGACCAGCTTTACATCGTTTGAGTCATAATCTTCCGAAACCTGAAGCGATCATTGTCATGTCTGCACACTGGGAAAGTCAGGCTCTCGAAGTCAGCACATCAACGCGACCACAAACTTGGCATGACTTTAGAGGTTTCCCTCCAGAGCTATATCAAATCCGTTACCCTGCTGCTGGTGCACCTGACTTAGCAGAAAAAATACTAGCACTATTTGCAGAAGCCGGCATATCTGCACATGCAAATAGTACACGACCACGAGATCATGGTGTCTGGATGCCTTTATTACATATGTATCCCAATGCAGATATTCCTGTGATTGAGATTTCACTTCCAATCTCAATGAGTTCCGATGATATTTATAAAATCGGAAAAGTCCTTGCCCCATTACGAGAACAGCAAATTTTACTAATTGGTTCGGGTAGTATTACCCACAACTTAGCTGAACTTTCATGGCAAGCCGATGCAGATGTACCACTATGGGCAAGTACTTTCCGCAATACTGTTGTCCATAAACTCTCTCATCAAAATTATGATGCAGTTCTTGACTGGCCTTCACTCCCTTATGTACAGCGTAACCATCCAACACTCGAGCATTTTGCACCACTCTTTTTTGCGATGGGAACAGGTAACCGTTTTAATATCGTCCATAGTAGTTTCTCCATGGGTTCCCTAGGAATGGATATTTATCGTTTTGATTAACCCATTAACTAGGCGAATTACTTGCCTCCATTTTTGAACAATTACTCTATAAAAATGGATTTTCACACACGTTAATCCACTAAAACTTCTATATTTTTATTATATTTTACAAATTGACACATTTAACGAACTTAATGCATAAAGTGCCGTCATGCGCTTCTTTTAAGAATACTTTAAGCTATTAGCTGCTATTTTTTATGTGTTGTTGGCTTTGTTGCACAAAGCTATTCTTGAAGGCTTCTTCAGCAATATAATTTCCAAATGAAGAAACCTGCCCCTAAAATCTACCGTACAACTAATTGGTCCTCGTATAACCAAGCTTTAATCAAGCGAGGAAATATTTCAATCTGGTTTGATCCCAAGACCCAATGGTATGCACAGCCACAAGGCAAGCATGGACGAAATCAAACTTATTCCGATACAGCGATTCAATGCTGTTTAATGATCAAATCTCTATTCCGTCTTTCTTTACGTATGGTCACTGGCTTTGCTCAAAGCCTGATTAAACTCTGTGGTTTGAATTGGACAGCACCAGATTACTCTACCCTCTGTAGACGACAAAAGCATATTGATATTGTGATAAGCTATCAGAAAAGTCGTGAAGGACTACATCTATTGGTAGACTCAACTGGCTTAAAATTTTTAGGTGAAGGCGAATGGAAGCGTAAGAAACATCAGCCTGAATATCATCGGCAATGGCGTAAACTGCATATTGGTATAGATGCTAAAACCTTGCAAATACGAGCTGTGCAGCTCACAACAAATAATATCAGTGATTCACAAGTTCTTGGAGATTTACTTAATCAAATCCCATTGGATGAGCAGATTGATTCAGTCTATACAGACGGGGCTTATGACACAAAACAATGCCGTCAAGTTATTGCAGATCGGCAAGCACACGCAGTGATTCCACCTAGAAAAAATGCCAAGCCTTGGAAAGATAAAAAAGCTCATTCGCTAGAGCGAAATGAATTACTTCGCACTGTTAAACGTTTAGGCAGGACACTATGGAAAAAATGGTCGGGCTACCATCAGCGAAGTCTGGTTGAAACCAAGATGCATTGCATCAAATTATTAGGCGATAAACTCAGTGCCAGGAACTTTCAAAGCCAAGTCAACGAGGTACATGCCCGTATAGCCATTTTAAATAAATTTACAGAATTAGGCCGACCTCATACCCAAGTTGTCACTTGAATTTAGCTCAATTAGAGTAGCATTGTCTTTCAAACCTTTGTGCAACAAAGCCACTGCATGTGCAAAACCTTCTGAAAAAAATAATAAAAACTCGCAACTCTCACCTGAATTACAGAAAAAGATTCAGCAACTGGTCGAAAAAACTAAAAAGAATATGATCTTTGTCGAAGGCGGTTCTTTTATGATGGGTGACTTTGGTCCAATCACCCGTAAGGATAAATTACCGATCACTGGACTCTATGCAGCGATGCCAGTACATAAAGTCACTCTCGATAGTTTTAGCCTAAATGCCTATAAAACCACCTTTGATGATTTTGATCTTTATACTGAAGCAACAGGTCAACCTAAAGTCGGAATGCAGGAAGTATCAATAAAAAGACGTGTACCAAATGCACCTGCGGGAATTAGCTGGCAACAAGCTCATGATTATTGTCAGTGGCTAGGTGAACAAGTGGGAATTCCGATGAATCTCCCAACTGAAGCACAATGGGAATATGCAGCACGGAATCGCGGTGAATATGTCATCTATCCAACCGATAATGGCGAGTATGAACTAGGACGAAATGTTTGGAGTGATGAGCAAAGACGTGAAGTTAATAAGCCATTAAACACTGGTATGAAAATCTCCATTTTAGGTCGTTTCCCCCCGACACCATTAGGATTCTATGATATGGCAACTGATGGCTATGAATGGATGTCTGATTGGTTTGATCCAAATTACTATAAAAACTCACCTGAACAGAATCCACAGGGTCCAACAACAGGCACATTAAAATCTATTCGTAGTACCCATCAAGTTGGCGCTGCTCAAAGTCTACAAACCGGTGGAAGTGTCACCACCATCTACCGAGAAGGTAAAGAACCTAACCCACAATTTGATAAGGATGATCAAGAGAATCCTCAATATATTAATATAAATGGTGCAACTTCAGTACGTTGTGCGTCCAACCATCAACAACCATTTCTCAATAAAAAATAAATGCTACACTAAAACATGGATAGCACTTACACTATCCATGTTTTAGTATCTGTTTCGGTATATCGGGTTATATCCAGCTTTTCGATTGGCTGTGGAGCTTACTCTATAAATATCTCAGTTTTTCTAATTATTTTCGGATAAACTCAACTTATAATTAATCATTAACACAACGTTTCTTTTCAATCCCGATAAACTCACTTAAAATCTAAGCAATATCTGCAACCTAATGATTTTAAAAAAGATGATTAAACAAAACCTTGCCATCATTTTACTTTCTAGCATTGCTTTAACTGCATGTGCAAAACCTGCTGAAAAAAATAATAGAAACTCGCAACCCTCACCTGAACTACAGCAAAAGATTCAACAACTGGTCGAAAAAACTAAAAAGAATATGATCTTTGTCGAAGGCGGTTCTTTTATGATGGGAGACTTTGGTCCAATCACCCGTAAGGATAAATTACCGATCACTGGACTCTATGCAGCGATGCCAGTACATAAAGTCACTCTCGATAGTTTTAGCCTAAATGCCTATAAAACCACCTTTGAAGACTTTGATCTTTATACTGAAGCAACAGGTCAACCTAAAGTCGGAATGCAGGAAGTATCAATAAAAAGACGTGTACCAAATGCACCTGCGGGAATTAGCTGGCAACAAGCTCATGATTATTGTCAGTGGCTAGGTAAACAAGTGGGAATTCCGATGAATCTCCCAACTGAAGCACAATGGGAATATGCAGCACGGAATCGCGGTGAATATGTCATCTATCCAACCGATAATGGCGAGTATGAACTAGGACGAAATGTTTGGAGTGATGAGCAAAGACGTGAAGTTAATAAGCCATTAAACACTGGTATGAAAATCTCCATTTTAGGTCGTTTCCCCCCGACACCATTAGGATTCTATGATATGGCAACTGATGGCTATGAATGGATGTCTGACTGGTTTGATCCAAATTATTATAAAAATTCGCCTGAAAAGAATCCACAAGGCCCTGCAACAGGTACACTAAAATCCGTTCGTAGTACCCATCAAGTTGGTGCTGCCCAAAGTCTACAAATCGGTGGAGGTGTCACTACAATTTATCGGAGTGGTGAAGAGCCTAATCCACAACTTGATGAAGATGATCTTAAATATATCAATCCGAATACAGCTACTTCAGTACGTTGCGCATCTAATTCACCAAAACCATTTATCGAACAGAAATAAATCACCCTTACTTAACATGGATAGCCACTAGGCAATCCATGTTTTAGTATCAGTTTCGGTATATCTTGTTATATCAAGTTCTTCAATTGGTTGTGGCGCTTGTGCTATAAAGATTTCAGGTTTTTCTAAATGCTGCGCCAATTGTATTTGTTTAAATTCCTGCGTCCCAAAGTTAGCAATCTGATAGTCCTTTGGATATGCCAAGATTCGTTGCCCGCGCATTTTCAGATATTCATCAATATATTTATTTCCTGAGCTATAATTTTCAGGGAAATTATGATCCTGATTAATCCTTTCTTTAATTTTCTTTAAATCAGCAAGCGGTAAGATCCCCTGCATACGACGACCCAAATTTAAAAAATCCAGTAATTCACTTTCATTTTCCGCAATACTTTTCGTTGATCGTTCACCATCTGGACTCATGTGTTGCAAGGTATTGGTCCAGTGATTCACTACAGTAACACTTCTAAATAGATTTAATACTGCCTCTTTGTGCTCAGGAAAATCATATTCTTTATCTGTTCCAATAATTCTCCAACCTTCAGTTTCGGTACGATCATGCCAACGAGTGAGTAAACCATGTCGAGTAATATGATAAAGGAAGCAACCCCGACTCTCTGGGCTTAAATATTTCAGCCATTGTCCCTTTTCATTGATTTTCCGACACATGGCTATTCTTTGCTCTGCTTTTTGCATTTTTAATTTAAATTTGTCAAATTTATCATCAATTAACTGCATACTCCGAATAAAAGCACCATCTTCCTCAAAAGGCAGCATCATACTGATTTTATGCAATAGGATAAAATCATCATGTAACATATACACCAATTTTTTAAAGGTCACATAGGTAAGTTGATATGCAACAAAGCGCACCAACTGGTAAATATTTTTAAAATCAACCATAAACTCCAAAGCCCCTTTACCACCTACCCCATAACAGGCGGCGATACTGGCCTTAAAGCGAAATGCACCTTTCGCATAGTACAATTGGAAATCAGCACTTCCTCCAATACCTGCGCTTAAACCCAGTGTTGGAGAGATTTTGGCAAGATCACTAAAGTCTCTTGGGTTTTCAGGGTCAAGCCACTGAAGTCCTCCAAAAGGACTAATACTTGCTTGAATCCCAGCAAAGGCATTGATTCCCGCATTAAATTGGTTATCAGGTGAAACTGTGTCGTCCATCTTCCCTTTTTTCATTGCTAGTACACTACGACCTGACGAATTCAATCGTTTGGAAAGTGAATCGTTCGGGTCTTTTGCGATACTGGTTAACATTTGTTTACTACCATCATTGCTGACAGTCACAGCAAAAGCAGTTGATGCGGCAAACACTGCCCCAGAAAAACCGTAGATTTCAGCACCACAAATAAAGCGGATTGCTCCCATCGGAACGCCATCCGCCTCCATAATCCAACCTTTCAAACTTGGATATGCCCATAACCATTTTTTCTTACCTTCGAGCAAAACCATTTTTGCTTGGGCATACGCTGAGCCTTGCGCCTGAAATCCCTTAGTCCCCCACTTTACCGTACCGTCATAACCAGCACCTGCAATCAACCGTAACCATTGTGCTTGTACGTCCACCGTAGAGGATTCACTAGTTTGATAGCTTTCAACTAATTCTGTCGCATTGATGCCAAAAATATTTGGATCAGGAACATAAGTAACCGATGTCCCACCTTTAACTTTTATCAATTCAACATTGATATCCTTCATGGTTTGAACCAAATTTTCTTTAAATTGACTACCATCAATTGTCATCAATGTTCCATCTTTATGTCCCGTTTTTGCCGTGTCGGATGCATTTTTCCAAGGGACTTGGTAGGTCAATTGATATTGAAACTTATTCAAACGATTGTTTTTGTTTTTAATATGTTGGCTCTCATTGGTATATTTCCGAACCGCATTTAACTTTTGTTTACCATCCGATGTGGTAAACATCTCGAATGCAATCACCTCTCGAATATCGGCTTGGTTCTTTAATCGCTGGTTCAATGCCTTAATCGCATCATCCTGTGCAATTCCAAGACTCTTTTCAGCCTCTCGAATTTGTTCTGGCGTTTTGGCTTCCAACGCCATGAGTGTATTTACGTTCTCACGTCGTTCATGCACATTTTTCATTGCACTAGTTAAGCTTCCAGAAATTTCTAAGAAATCTTTGAAATCTTGAGGACTCAGTACATAAATCTCATTGGTTTTAGGGTCAACTATGACGGGAATATCCTGTTTGCCTGCCAGTCGCGTTGTATTGTCAATTTTGGGTGCAGTAATCGCTGGGGCAGTCTTCACATATTGTGTTTTCAGAACATCCTGATGGGTGAAAAACGGTGAGACAACCTCCGTGGTCACTTTGACACTTCCCAAATCCCCACCATAAAATCTCAATCGTACTGGATGTTCAACAAAATGTATTTGTGTTAGCCCTGCTCTTTCAGTACGTAAACCTTTGAGTTCTCTATTATTTTGTTTTATTATTGTGCCACTTTGATCTAATACATCATAATTTAAGCGCGTATTAAATGCTCTTTTTAAATGATCTCTCAATTCTACAATAACGTAAGATTTTAATCTTAACTGCACCGTTTGTATTGTAGGCTGAGGCTGCATCATTAAAGGTGTTTGAGTCGTATTCTGTGTATTCCGTTGCAATACATTAGACATGCTTATTGGTCTATTTTGGACCTGACTAATCTGATCCAAGACCCTATTATTTAATAAAATTGCCGCAGCATTTCTATCATGTAAAGAAGGATTCAGATATCCACCTTTACCACGATTCATTTTAGCGTTAAATATTTGAATATTTACAGACGTTGAACCTGTAAGCTCAAATACATCTGTTTCTCCAGTCCCCGTCGTTTTTCCTTTCGCTAAAATCTTACCATTTGCCAATATGCTATAACCAACATTTGCCGCGGGTCTATTGCCCGTTGAACCCAGCGTTAATTTAAATTTGTATTGTGCCTTATTTGTCATTTTATTCTCTCAAAATTAGTTTAATTGACTGATTTGATAACCCTTGTGATCATCATCTTCAATCAACACATTGACCTTCTGAGGACCTGCTGTTTCAACTTTCTCTGTTTCACCTTTAGCATTTGTTCTACCGCGCTTAATCGTTCCATCAGCTAAATACATGACGTAATTTTTATTCTTTAAAGGTTGACCTGTACTGTCTGTTACCTGATAGGTTAAATAACATGGTGAGCTGTTAAACTTACGTTCTGCAACTTCAACAGAAGATCCTCCCATAAACAAATGCTGCCCTGCCTTTGCCTCAAACTTTCCACCTGTCGTTGGGAAAATTCCACCACCATTGATTTCAAGTTGCGAACCTCCCGCCAAGATCACAATTTTCTTTTTCGCCGTAATTTCAATGCGTCCCTCTGTTGAAGTCACTTGCAAAGCATTCCGAGCAATCAAATCAGCGCCATCCCCTTGTGCCTGTATCTCAACCTTACCTTTGCCTGCAACTTGTTTAATTCCACCTTGTGCGGCAAATAAACTGATCTTTTGGCTGGCTTGGGCGATCAGATTCTTTTGCGTGGTCAGGTTAATACTATCCCCTGCAAATTGGTTCAGTTGTCCATCCGCGGAAAGGTGTATGTCTTCTGAAGTACTCAGTCCAATCCCATTCGGGGAGCTGAGTAATAGTAAGGCTTTGTTGAATTTGGCAATGTCCTGTTGGATGTCTTCTGCAAATGCTTTGAGTTGTTCTAAAGCTTCGAGTTCATCCGTTTGTTGGTTCTTCGCCACTTCACTCAAGGCTTTAGCATTGTTTTGGTTGCCTTCCAGTTGTTGTTTGGCTGTTTGTGCTTCGAGATGATCGCCTTCGGCTTGCGCTTGTGCATAGGTGGTGATCAGTAAGCCTTCACCTGCTCGAATCGCACCCCATTGGTCTGTGCGTAGTTCAAAGCCTTCGCCTCGGTCTTCGCTTTCTGCTTGGGCTTTGGGATGGCTCAGTTTGCCGAGATTGAGTTGGCTGGCTGCATGGCTGCTTTGTAGTTGGGCACTGATCTGTCCAGTAGTGTCGTCAAAGCGTAGTTGGTTGTAGCCTGAGCCTTGGACTTCTTTGGATTTGATCCCTGCCAGTTTTTTGGTATCTGGTAATTTGCCTTGGTCATCAAATTTTGTTGGACTGCGTTGTGCTTCGTGGAGTCGTCCGGTGACAAATGGACGGTCGATGTTGCCGTCAAAGAAGTCGATGACGACGATTTCACCAATGCGGGGTAGGAAGCGTGCGCCATAGCCTTCGCCTGCCCATGGGGTCAGTACATCCACCCAAGCTGAGTCAGTATCGTTGTTGTTGCTGCCTGCGCCACCATCGTGGCTATGGTCGTCATTGCGGGTAAACAGGAAGCGGACTTTGATTCGCCCCCATTCATCCACATGGATTTCTTCGTCTTCGGGTCCCACCACTCTTGCACGTTGTGGGTGAGCAGTTGGACGGTGTTGCAGTGGATGGTATTCGGGTACGGTTTTGATGTTGCGGCGTTGTAGCGTCAGTTGGTTGGCTTGGCGTTCTTCTGGGTTTGTGTTTTGGTGATCTTGCCATTGGCTTTGATCGATCAAGCTTTGGATTTGTTGGTTTAAGTCTTTGGGTAGGTTGTTTTGGTTGTAGTAGCTTTTGGCGGTGATTAGAAATTCTTGGTCAGATCCGCTGTGTTGGTCGATCTCTGGGTGTTCGTTGAGTTTAAACCAGTAGCCCACTTGGGTGTCTCGTACGGTAGTACTGGCAATAAATTGTTTGGCTTGGGCATCGTGGTAGTGACTGAGGTGTTGGTTCAGTTTTTCGATTTGGGTGTTGCCTGAAGCGGTTGCACCATCTTCACCATTCAGGTCTTGCATCCATGCGGGGGTGAAGTGCCATGCGTCTTCGAGTCCTAAGCTGGCGTTGTCGTGTTGTTGACTATGTTGGTGTTTGCTTTGAACGCTACCTGCCCCATCTTCTTGTTCTAGAGCATCGGCTTGCCAGCGTTGGATATGGACTGCAGTCGGTTGTAGCGCACGTTCTGCAATGAGGCTGGTCATGCTGTCGTATTGTTCGGTGGCACTGCTACGGTGGTAGCGAATCGTTCTTCGATTTAAGGCTTGGTATTGGCTGTTGTCATCGATCAAGCGGAGTTTTTGGGCTTGGATTGGACTGTTGCTGTTGGCAACGTTCAGTTGTGCTTCATCGATCAGCCAGTTAATGCCTTCGCTTCGGAGCAGTCGGGTAATGAAGTCGTAGTCGCTTTCATTGGCTTGCATCACAAAAGGACGGATGTCGTAGTCTTGTTTGATCCCACCAAGGTCGAGTGTAAGACTTGATGCAAATAGTGGGCTGCGTCGTTGCCATTCTGTGAATAGGGTTTGTACGATGTCGAGTACATTTTTATTCATAAACACACGGCTGTTTCGGCGTTTATGCCACAGCGCGGTTGCATCTTGGAGTTTGAGTTTATACAGCGTAAGGCTACCGTCAGATTGTCCTTGTACGGCTTCTGTGATAATCCCTGTGGTTCTAAACAGTGTACCTGTATCGGTGACTTGGTCGATTGCTGCCTGACAGCCGATGAATTGTTTTAATGGGATGTGGGCGTTAGTGGATAGGCAGATCAGTTCTGCAGTCATGCCCTGATTAATGGCATGCTGACCTTGAATTTTTTGGAGGAAGACTTGTTGATTTAAGCTCGGATTGGCAAATTGTATGTGTATCGCACGTTTTTGTGCGGTAAGACCTAATTGGTCAAGCGCTTTGAATATATTGTTCAACATTTGTTATAAAATATCGCCTAAAATCTCGAGCATTCTATAAGAAACATACAAGTTCGTCTATGTATTTAATGTTATAGATCTGGCTCAAAAGTCAACGTCTCCTCCAAGGTGACTCGTCGTAGACAGTGATTATTGCTATACTATCGATCCTGTTTTTGCTGTTCCCATGTTCATGTCATCATCTGTGCAACATTCGCTTATTGTTCAAATAGACCAACACCTACCCCAAACACAATGCGGATTGTGTGGGCATCGTGACGGATGTTTGCCTTATGCTAAAGCCATTGCAGAAGGTGAAGATGCCAACAAATGTGTACCAGGCGGACAACCAGTTGCAGATGCTTTAGCAACACTCCTGCAACGTCCTCGATTGGTTGCTGAACCAAGTGTTTGGGAGATTCAGGCCGATGGTCGTCCACAACGTATGAAAGCAATCATTCGTGAGGATGAATGTATTGGCTGCACCAAATGCATTAGTGCTTGCCCTGTTGATGCCATTATTGGAAGTGGCAAATTAATGCATAGTGTTTTGACCGACTTGTGTACAGGTTGTGAATTATGCATTCCTCCTTGTCCGGTTGACTGCATTGATTTGATCCCAGATACCAAACCATTGCCAACTGAAGTACAACGCACAACAGAACAAGACGATTTAAGACATCGTTACTACGCACATATCCAACGTGAAGAAAAAAGGCGTATTCATCGCAAAGGTCCAATTGTACGTGCAGAAATTGATGTCGAGTTTTTTGCCCAATTTTCTCAGACAGTGAACAATGTCCCTGTCATTACACTCGCTGAACAACCAAAAGAAAAGCCATCACTAGATGCAAAAACCACGATTGAACTTGCCAAGATCCGTACTCAAATCAAGAAATTAGAAAAGCAACTCAGTGTACGTGCGGATGAACAAAAACAAACACAACTCATTGCTCTCCAACAACGTTTAAATGAATTGCAAGGAATCTAAAATGCCTGTCAAAAATATGACCAAAAAGCAAATTCAGATTTTCTTTGAACGTCTACGAGAGCAACGTCCAAATCCTCAAACTGAGCTCAACTATAATTCACCATTTGAACTGCTGATTGCAGTTATGCTTTCTGCACAAGCCACAGATGTCAGCGTCAATAAAGCGACCGATAAGCTTTATCCAATTGCAAATACGGCACAAGCCATTTTAAATCTCGGTGTTCATGGCTTAAAAGAATATATTAAGACGATCGGTCTCTATAATGCCAAAGCAGAAAATGTGATTAAGACCTGTCAGATTCTGGTCAACCAATATCAAGGACAAGTCCCTGAAACACGCAAAGAACTTGAAGCCCTACCTGGTGTAGGACGCAAAACAGCCAATGTTGTTTTGAATACCGCATTTGGTCAACCTACGATGGCGGTGGACACACACATTTTCAGAGTAGGGAATCGTACAGGCCTAGCGATTGGAAAAAATGTGCTCGAAGTTGAAGATCGACTGATTAAAGTCATTCCGAAAGAATTTATCATCGATGCACACCATTGGTTAATCTTGCATGGGCGCTATTGTTGTATCGCACGCAAACCCAAATGTGGCGAATGTATTGTTTCAGATGTATGTCACTGGCCTGACCGTTTTGAGTTTGGGGCAAACAAAGTAATTACAGTTAAAAATCTCAATTAATCTTGAGATTTTTTTTGCTGTTGTAATTTAGGGTGAAGCTGGCGCGCTTTACCATTTTTTTTATTTTCCAAAGCTTGTTGCTGTTGTACATGGCGCAGCATTTTTTGGCTTTGATACAATAAAAAAAGCAATAATGCAAAACTCAAAACCACGACAATAATCAAGATAAACTTCAGCATTATTTTCTCCCAAATAAAAAGAGCTCTATATTCAGAGCTCTTTTATCATCAACAATTTAGATTACTTGTCTAAAATCGCGAACAAATCTTTTTGAACGTCTTCAATTGCACGTAAACCATCCAACTTATTGTAAGTTGGTGCATTTTCGCCTGAAGCAGCACGTCCTTGGTAGAAACCAACCAATTGCTCAGTTTCGCTGTGGTATGAACCTAGACGCTTACGAATGGTTTCCTCTTGATCATCTGGACGCTGTACCAAGTCTTCGCCAGTCTCATCATCTTTACCTTCCACTTTTGGTGGATTGTAAACAATATGATATACACGACCAGAAGCTGGATGTTGACGACGACCAGAAAGACGTTGAACAATCTCTTCGTCTGGTACATCAATCTCAATCACATGATCAATGCTAATACCAGCCACTTCTAATGCTTCAGCTTGTGGAATGGTACGTGGGAAACCGTCAAAAATACAACCGTTTTCACAGTCAGGCTGAGCAATACGTTCTTTAACTAAGCCAATAATTAGCTCGTCAGAAACCAAACCACCTGACTCCATAACGCTTTTCGCTTTTAAGCCAAGTTCAGTACCTTCACGAATTGCAGCACGGAGCATATCACCGGTTGAAATTTGTGGGATATTGTAGCGCTTACAGATCAACTGAGCTTGGGTACCTTTGCCTGCCCCAGGTGGTCCGAGTAAAATAATGCGCATAAAGAACATCCTCATCTAAAAACAATAAATCTTAAATTGAGCAATATCATACAGATTTATCGCTCAACCAACATCAAATTAATTATAAGAAAGCAACAAATAAGTGAATTAAACCAGCGAAGAAACCAGTTACACCACCCAGTACAATTAAAATCCATTCATCCTCTTGGAATGCAGGGCGTAATAAGTTCTGGAATTCTTTCGGCGTCAGTTCACGAATTCGATCTCTAAACATTTGAAAGATTTTCTGTGCACGGCTTGCATTCAAGGCTGGATCACATACTGGACCCATGGTAATTTCAATCGAACGATCAATCAAGTCGGTCTTTAGTCTAGCATACTCTCTTGGCCCTAAAGATAATTGCAATGATGTTCGCACCAAAGGTGTTTCCATAATTTCATTGATATGACGTTTAACGATACGGCGCGTTTTATCTTTTTTACTACCATACATCATTTCAGTCATAATCGACTTCAATGTAATCAAATCTTCTGTTACGACACTGGCAAATACATCCGAAACCTCTTCTTGACGTTTCATAAATGCACCCTGCACATTGTAAGTACCAATCTTAAGTACAGGCACAATCCAAGGGAATTTACGGTCTTTAGTTAAACGGAAAATCTGAGGATAACGAATCGGATGTGGTTCAATCGGATTGAATACCATCCAGATCGCGATCCAGTTGGTCAAGAAGCCCCAAATCGCCGCCCAAAATGGAACTGTCCAATGCCAAGGCACGATGAACCAAACAATCATTTGGAAAATACCAAAGAACATCCCGATCAATGCACTGATATGCCAAATAAAGTTAATTTCTTTTTGGCCAACTTTAAGGAACATACGCACCATTAAACGGCGATCACCTTCCATTTGGCTCACGACCATTTCACGCATATCGACCAATGACTCAACGTTCATGGTCAGTTCAGTCACCAATTCTTTCAGTGTATTTGGTAACTGTTTATGTGCTTGGGCATAGATACGACGTTTAATCGAATACGGTAGGTTTTCCCATAGCACCGCATTTCGATCAATCATGACCTCATCAATCAAGTGCTCAAGTTCAAATCCAACTTGCTCACCAATGATCATTGCCATGTCTTCAGGATCCATCGCCTCCAAAAATTCACGCAATGAACCCAATTTTGATAGTGTATTGTCAGTAATAATGCCTGAAATACGCCCTGCTTTACGTGGCACGATGCCCTGCCATCCTACGGGCAATGGCCCTAAGTGAAATCCCCAAAATTTAATTGGGTAGAACACCATTTTTAAAGCCATCCACACATGCGCCCATGTCACAAAAGCAGTGACGGGGATAATGCTGAGGACTGCCCAAAAATCTGGACGAGCTAAAAAAATCTGCCACAATTCATTGACGTAATCAAACATGCATGACTCTCAGAATTATTGATACATTATGACTCATCGGCGTTAAACAATTTGTTCACACTTATAAGCCAAAACTTAAGGTATAAGAGAATTGAATTGTAGGTTCTGTTTTCTCTATGAGATCACCATTCGCATTTTTCATACGCTCACCTGCTCCAATTCCCACACTAAAGGTACTGATACGTTCCGAATTTAACCACACGAACGCAAGATCGACACCCGCGCCTAAGCGCGCTTTTTCTTCATTATCTATTTGCTTACTTTCAATATGGCCAACATACGCTCCGATGTAATAACCATTTTTATCTGTACCTGTTAGGTGGTACGGATAGCGAAATCCAAGTTGTCCACCCGCAGGATTGTCATCATTCATGAATGCACCTGCTTTGGCATAGGCGATTCCATAAGGGTTTACCCACTCCAAATTGGCGTGTAATAGTTTTTTAGTGAAACCTGCCCCAACATTCCATGTTGAAACCTTTGCATCTGTCAATTTCGCTTCAGGAAGAAATGAGTTTCCTTCAGCATGTGCCAAACCACTAACTGCCGTAACCGCGAGTAAAAGATAAATTTTTCTCATTATTTTCTCCATTTTCCCTAAGAGTGTGTATTGGTATGTCCTATCTCAAGCCGTTTGTGACTTTAACAGAATTATTTTGCTTCTAATATACAAGACCGTACAATTTTAATGTCTGCAAAGTCAAAAACGGTCAATCAAACATTTGCATGATTCGTTGAAAATTCTACAGTAAGATCATGCAACTTACGTTAAAATATTCAGTCTTTGTATTCTCTCAATCTTGTAATTAAGTCGATCCCCTATGAAACAGCACTTTCCTTTAAAAAACATGCAACAAGAAAAGCGCATTTATAAGGGTCGAATTTTCTTTGCAATGTTTGTTGTCGCAACTTTTTTATTGTTGCTGATCTGTCGTTATGCATATTTACAGATTGTTCATTACGATGATTTTACAACAGCATCAGATAAGAACAGGATTCGTTTGCAACCACTACCACCTGCGCGTGGTTATATTTATGACCGTAATGGCATTTTATTGGCAGATAACTATCCTGTATTTACTGCCACGCTTAGCCGTACAGATGTCAGTGATATTGATGATACATTGGAACGTCTCATTCCCGTATTAAGCCTGACACAAGAAGACGTGGATCGTTTTAAAAGTCGTGTCAAAACTGCCCGAAAAACTGAACGTATTGCGATCAAACTCAATTTAAATGAAGCCGATATTGCTAAATTTAGTGAGGTCAAATATGCATTTCCCGGCGTAAAAATTGAAACACAAATGACACGCTACTATCCATTTGGCGAATTATTTGCACACGTCATAGGCTATGTTGGACGTATTAATGACCGAGAATTAAGGGCGATTGATAAAGACTTATATGCAGGAACAAACCTAATCGGGAAAATCGGTGTAGAAAAAAGCTACGAAGAATTACTACATGGACATCCAGGTTATGAATCTGTTGAAGCCGATGCACACGGTAATGTGCTTCGTAAGCTAGGACGCAAAGATCCAACGCGTGGCAATGATTTATATTTATCCTTGGATTATGGTTTACAAACTATTGCATCGGAACAATTGGCTGGACGACGTGGCGCAATTGTCGCGATGGATCCACGTACAGGTGAAATTTTAGCATTGGTCTCTAGTCCAAGCTTTAACCCAAATCTATTCGTTACTGGCATTAGTTACAACGATTACGGTTCATTACGGGATAACCCCGATCAACCATTATTTAACCGTGCAGTGCAAGGTGTATACCCTCCGGGTTCAACGATTAAGCCGATGTTTGGCTTAGGCGGAATTCATTATGGTTTAGTGGATTGGAACACAGCGATTTCCGACCCTGGTTATTTCTCACTACCTGGAGATAGCCACCGCTTCCGTGACCATAAGAAAAGCGGTCATGGACTGGTCAATATGCACAAAGCTCAAATCGTTTCTTGTGATACCTATTTCTATGTCTTGTCTTATCGTATGGGCATTGAAAAAATGAATGAGTGGATGCGCCAATTCGGTTTTGGTGAGAAAACAGGAATTGATTTACCTAGTGAAAGTACTGGCCTATATCCAAGTCCTGAATGGAAAATGAGAACCCGTAATGCCAAATGGTTAAAGGGTGAAACCATTTCTGTGAGTATTGGACAAGGTGCTTTTACAGCGACACCACTTCAATTGGCAATGGCAACAGCGATTACAGCCAATCAAGGTGCACATGTAACCCCTCATGTTTTACGTGAAACCAAAGGTACAAAGAAACATGATGTTCACAACGCACCTGATGGACAAATTCAATTTAATGGCACACTCGATGACTGGGTAAAAATGCGTGAAGCAATGGTTGATGTCATTCAATCAGGGACTGGCCGAGGAATCAAAAGCGGTTTGCAATATTCGATTGCTGGTAAAACAGGTACCGCTCAAGTGAAAAGTATTGCACAGGGCAAGCGTTATAACGAAGCTGCACTCTCTGAACGTCAGCGCGATCATGGTCTATTTGTAGGTTTTGCCCCTGCTGAAAATCCAGAAATTGCCATTGCAGTCGTTTGGGAAAATGGTCGAAGTGGTGGTGCTGCAACACAAATTGCACGCCCAATTTTTGACTATTGGCTAGTTAAACGTAAAACAGAACCACTAAGACCAGCCAATCACCAAATCAGCGGTGGTCTAATGACCGCAGGTATCAAACCAGGTGAGTTACCGAGTGGAAATGTATCAACAACTACGCCTGCACCTCCAACTGACCAACCAGCTCAACCTGCCGATGGAATTTCAGAATAATGAAGAACCAGCTACGTATTATTGGTGGAGAATGGAAACGACGTGTTTTACCATTTGCCAGTATCGAGGGTTTACGCCCTACCCCAGATCGCGTGCGGGAAACCTTATTTAATTGGTTAATGTGGGATATCCAAAATGCACAGGTTTTAGATCTGTGCAGTGGTTCAGGTGCACTTGGCTTTGAAGCACTATCACGTGGTGCAGCACAAGTGGTCATGATCGAACCGAATACCACACAAGCACGTTATTTAAAAGACAACCTTCAGCTACTCAAAGCTCAAAACTGTCGCCTCATTATCAGCACAGCTCAACAAGCATTAAACAAATTAACTGAACAATTTGATGTTGTATTTCTCGATCCACCTTATAGCCTCGATTTATGGCAAGAGTTATCAACGTTGGCTGATCGATTGATTAAAGATAACGCTTATATCTATGTTGAAGCAGACCGCGAATTATCCCAAATCCAATTACCTGCATCATGGCAAAAAATAAAAGAAACCAAAGCTGGACAAGTTCGAGCAGCGTTATACCAAAAGAAAATTTAAAATAGGCGTAACCAGAAAAAACGAATTAATTGCCCACGATCAAATGGGAAACTGGACAGATACTCATAGCCGATTCGATTGCTCGAGTTAAACTGATACACAATGCTATAGCCCAATGAAATGGAAAAATCATCTAAGGAGAGGCTCTGTGTCTCTCCTGTCAACATCTTATGGTTGAATTGATTGGTTTGATAAGCGGTGTAATTGTAGATACGCCAACGCTCATCCTGAAAAAACATATTATGCAAAATGGAATAATCAGTTTTGCTTTGTTGAGGATAAGCAGAATCAAATAGCTCCTCTGAATCATCTTTGATTTCTGCAAAAAAATTATAATCCTCTGCATAGGTATAACTGGATAGAAGCAACAGTAGCCCACAGATAAAAATTTGCATCATTAATTCAAAATATTTGGGATCAAGGATAGAGATAGCATAACGCCTAAAATAAATTTTACTATGTTAGACATAAATTATTATTTTATAAAATAAATGTTATATACCATAATACCGTCTTTAGAATTTCACCTTAAATAACATGAAACTTTTTTTCTTACTTGTTGCTATGCTAACTTTAACTGGCTGTCTGTTTGGGAAATCAAATGAAGTACAACGCGCAGAAAAAATCTTTCAACATTTTGAATGCAGTAATATTGAAACCAATCAACTGGCATCATCATCTATTTCTAGCTTCCACCAACAATCTCTTGCGGTAAATAAAGAAAAAGCCAGTTCTTATATTGAACAGTATAAAAATGGTGAAGATCTCTTTGACATCCCCTTAGATGAAGTTGTACAACAAAAATATCAATTATATAAACAAGCGTGTCAGGCACTTGGCGGTATCTCTTCAGCGAAACAAACCATCCGCATAGATGATGCTGAATAAGATCCAAACTCGGTGTTAGACCTCATTTGAGATATGGCATGATCGAAAAAAATTTTAGTTTAAAACATTATATTGCCCTTGCAATGGTGCTGCTTTTTATCATCATCGCTAGTATCAATCCATTAGAATTTGAGTCTTATCTATTACACCAAGCAGGCACCATCATCATGCTGATTGCTCTCATCGTTACGATGAAGAAAATCGGCATCGATTTTTTTAGCTTTTGTTTATATTTAGCTTTCCTATTTATTCACATCATTGGAGCACATTATTTATATTCTTATGTTCCATATAATCAGTGGCTTCTAGATCTCTTTGCTTTTGATTTAAATCAAAGTATGGGATGGTCACGTAACATGTATGATCGATTAGTTCATTTTGCTTATGGTGTATTGCTTTACCCATTTTTTTATCGTTGTTTTCAAGTTTGGATTCCATCAGCAAAACCCTTCACCCTATTTTTATTGGTTCTCCAATTTGTTATGGCATCCAGTATGATTTACGAGCTACTTGAATGGGGGCTATCCATAGGTCTATCCCCCGAAGATGCTGAAAATTATAATGGGCAACAAGGCGATATGTGGGATGCACATAAAGATATGTTTTTGGCAACCATCGGTGCATTACTTATGGGCATCGGGTATTATTATCAAACATCAAATACCCATGCAAAAACATCAACATAAATACCTTTTTGTCGAATACACCCAATGATTTAAATCACTGGGTGCTGAACCGTATCGAATAATGCAAAAGGATCAGATTTAATCGTCTGTGAAAAATCTGTATACACGGTACTCAGTCCAGTATCTGATACACTTGTATCTGATGGAACTAGAGTTTGCTCTAGAACGAGTTGATCCAGCACATCATCCAATTGATTAGAATGTTGATCCGATGAAATCATGACCTCATCTAGCGCAATCGTTTCAAGTTGATTGAAAGAAAGTGCACTTGCCTCAGTATTAGCAAGTAATTTTTCCAAATCAACTGAATCCGCAAGTGAGATTTCAGCGTGCTGTGTTTCAAATGATTCTGTTTGAGCCAAGGTGTTAGTTGTTACAGGAGGAACTACTGTAAAATTAAATGCATCACTCACTTCACTGGTATTTCCCGCCGCATCTGTTTGGGTTAGGGTGATTTTATGAGATCCCAAGGCTAAATCTTGAGTAATTTCAAAACTCCACTTTCCATCATTACCAACAGTAACGGTCCCAATCGGCTGCCCATTGTCATAAATGGTTAATACAGCTTTGGCTTCCCCTCTTCCTGATAATGTTGGTCTTGCATCATCCGTACTTCCCCCTGTACTAATCGGGCCTTTTACCGCCCCAACATCATCCACGACTTTTTCTAAAATAGGTTTGGTTGGCGCTATAGTATCTTTATTCCCAATAACATTTGCTTCAACTGAACGGTTACCAGCCGCATCAATTACATAAACCTTCCCACTGTTTTTATCTGTTAAAGCTGGTGAAATACTCACCGTAAATTTGCCATCAGCGCCGACTGTACCAGAACCAATCACTTTTCCGTCAGCACTTCTAATTTCAATTTTCGCATTGGCTTCAGCCGTACCTGTTATGGTGTCTCCAGCCGCATTAATTTGCACAGTTGCCTGATCAGGTGCAATTGTATCTTTACCTGCATTAATTTCGACAGGTTTAGACTGATTACCTGCTGCATCTTCAATAATAATCGTGCCTTTTTTCCCATCAGTTAAAGCTGGGGAAATATTTACTTCAAATTTACCTTGAGCATCAACTGTACCACTCCCTATTATATTCCCATCGGCATCTTTAATTAATACTTTTGCATTGGCCTCAGCCTTCCCTTGAATAATTGAACCTTCTTTGTTCACTTCGACTAAAGGTTTTTCTGGTGCAACCGTATCTTTACCTGCAACCACCTTAGATGCTTCAGACTTATTACCAGCAGCATCTTCGGCGATCACAGTTCCGCCTTTTTCATCAGTCAGTGGTGGAGTAACCTGTATTGAGTACAAGCCTTCTTTATTTGCTTTAACTGTCCCTAAGAGTTTGCCATCAGAATCAAAAATGGATACTTTGGCATTTGCTTCCGTTTTACCGGTTACGATCGTACCGTCTGCATTTAGCTGAGCAGTTGGTGCATCAGGTGCAATCGTATCTTTCGTACCTGTCACAGAGGTACCCTGTGAAATATTTCCCGCACGATCTACAGCAACAACACTCACTTTATTACCATCAGTCAACGCCTGATCAAGTTTTATCGTATAGTTTCCTTGATCATCGGCCTGCCCACTTGCAATCACCTTACCCGTCGCATCACGAATTAATATCTTAGCTTTTGCCTCGGTTTTACCTGAGATCGTTAATGCATCGCTTGCTAAAGCCGCTGTAGGCGTCGCTGGTGGTGTAGTGTCTTTAGGTGAGTTATCACTCTTTTTATTGTCATCATCATCCTTTACTGCCCATAGGTAAATTCCTTCTGCAGCAAGCGCAACCAACCCAGCTTTCATCAGTTGTGACTTTGTAACACCAAAATCATCTGATCCATCTTGGTTCATTGGCGTTTGCGTTGGTGACTGAGTGTACGCAAATTGAGACAACTGGGTCGCAGGCACATAACGGATAAACTCACCAGACTGATCAAACTGTGCAACCTCATACGTTCCGTCAGCTTTTACAAGTGCTAAACTATGTTCACTGGTACCATTCTCATTGTAAAAGTCACTGATTACAATCTTTTCTCCATTCTTCAATGTAATGACAAGATCATTACCTTGCTTTGTAATTGACTTTACATCTGCTTGAGTTATACCAATTTGTACAATAGAAGGCTGATTTAAAATCACTTCTTTCATTTGCGCATCTTGTAAAGTCATTAAATTTTTCTTTGAAGAAACGACAACGTTCGTCATTATTATGCTCACTGATCCATTATAATTTTTAAGACTTATCGATTAATGAATAATTAAGTTATTAATCTAGCAATTAAAGTATCAAATGATCACTATAAGAACAATCATCTCAAAGCAAGTTTTGTCGCTTTTATTTAGCTGACCATTTGTTAAAATCTTTAAAGTTTTATTTTTGAAAATAATTATATTTCTTTATAAAAAAACCAGCCTTATTTAAGACTGGTTTCCAATACAATCCATCCAATTAGAATTTCGGATCACGCATTTGTACCAAACTGCTATTTGCTTTAGCTAAACTATCGGCCAACTTGCCCATGACAGTTGGAATAAGATTTTCAGCCATTTGTGCTGCTTGTAATCCAAGCTTTTCACCAAACGTTGGACGCTTGCGCGTATTGATGACATAGACATCATGTTGCGACAACAAACCAAGTAAATATTCATCTGAGGTCTGAAGCTTATCCACTAAGTTTAACTGACGTGCATCTTCGCCATACCAATGCTCACCTGTTGCAACTTTTTCAACATCTAATTGAGGACGATATTTTTCGATGAAGTGTTTGAAGAGAACATGTGTCTGTTGTAATTCTTCTTCAAATTTAGCTTTGCCTTCAGGCGTATTTTCACCAAACATGGTGACTGTACGTTTATATTGACCAGCCGTGTATAGATCAAAATCTACATGATGTTGTTTGAGTAAGCGATTGAAATTAGGTACTTGTGCCACCACACCAATTGATCCAACGACTGCAAATGGCGCTGAAATAATTTCACTTGCGATACATGCCATCATGTAGCCACCGCTAGCAGCTACTTTATCCACACAAATCGTCACATGAAAGCCCGCATCACGTAAACGAACCAATTGTGCAGCAGCAAGACCATAACCGTGAACCATACCGCCAGGACTCTCTAAACGCACTACAACACGATCATGTCCTGCTTTTGCCGTCGCTAGAATCAGAGTAATTTCTTCACGAATCGTATCGACTGCGGAAGCCTGCATATCCCCTTTAAAATCTAAGACATATATTTTCTTATCATTCTTTTTACGTACTTTTGCTTCTTTTGCAAGTTGTTGAACAAGTTGCAATAATTCCAAACGAGAAGCTGTAGTCTGCGCAATCTTTTTTCTTTGTTCATTTACACGCGCGTTTAAATGGCTAATACGAATTTCAGCAGGAAATTTAGGTAAATGGAATAACATAAAATATGTGCTCTTTAGTTCGGCTTTATTGCACTAAGATGCGGTCTGTTCAATAAAAATTCAATAGCGAATTTGCAAAATAGATTCATTTTCATCTATATACACGCTGAATTCGGAGAAACTTTCTTCAAGTGTACTGACTAAAATTTCATATTGATCTACGACATCAACATGATTCTATCTCAACCAAAACAGGTTATATTTAAACAATAGAATCTCTGAATCAATAAAAAAGAGCCCGCAGGCTCTTTTATAAATACAGTTCGATATTAACCGAAACGCCCCGTAATATAGGCTTCTGTAAGTTGATGATCAGGCTGGGTAAACACTTTTTCAGTTGAGTTTACTTCGATCAAATCACCCAAGTGAAAATACGCTGTACGATCAGAAACACGTGCTGCTTGCTGCATCGAGTGAGTTACGATTGCAATGGTATATTGCTCAGAAAGTTCAGAAATTAACTCTTCAATCTTTGCAGTCGCAATTGGATCAAGTGCTGAACATGGTTCATCCATCAAAATGACTTCTGGGCTGACCGCAATCGTACGTGCAATACATAAACGCTGTTGTTGACCGCCAGATAAACCTGTACCAGGTTGATTCAAACGATCTTTAACCTCATCCCATAGACCCGCTTTACGTAAGCTATTTTCGACGATCTCTTCTAGATCATATTTATTACGAGCCAATCCATGTAATTTTGGACCATAAGCAACATTGTCAAAAATTGACTTTGGGAATGGGTTTGGTTTTTGGAATACCATACCCACTTGTGCACGCAATAATACAACATCTAAGTTTGGATCATAGATATCTTGGCTATCCAAAGTCACCTTGCCTGTGACACGACAAATGTCAATCGTGTCATTCATACGGTTCAAGGTACGAAGAAAGGTTGATTTACCACACCCTGATGGACCAATAAATGCAATGACTTCATTTTGGTAAATATCTAAATCGATGCCTTTAATCGCTTCAGTCTCACCATAGTACACATGCACATCTTGAGTACTGATCTTCACATCACCATGCGACGGATTTTTTGCTTTGGCAGAAGTTTCAAACTGTGCAACAAACGCTGTTTCCTGCTGAGCTGGTGTTTCCGACGATGTAAATTGAGTTTGCTGTGGATTCACTGATTTATCCTTTTCTAAGGAGTTCGTGGTATCAATAGTATTCATCATGTTATCTCCGATTACCAACGTACTTCAAATTTCTTACGTAACCAAATTGCAAGACTGTTTAAACCAATCATCAGGGCAAGCAGCACAATAATCGCCGCTGCGGTACGTCCTTCGAAGAAGTTACGTAGCTCATTGCCCTGCCATAAGAAAATTTGTACAGGTAATGCTGTAGATTGATCCAATGGCGAAGCTGGCACACTCGCAACGAAAGCACTCATACCAATTAACAAGAGTGGTGCTGTCTCACCTAGTGCCTGTGCAACACCAATAATTGCTCCCGTCAAAATACCTGGCAAAGCCAACGGTAAAACATGATGGAAAACGGTTTGAACTCTTGATGCGCCTAAACCTAGAGCAGCTTGACGAATCGAAGGAGGAACGGCTTTTAGTGATGCGCGTGTTGTAATAATCACTGTTGGAAGTGTCATTAAACTTAATACCAAACCACCCACTAATGGTGCTGAGATTGGTAAATGCATCCAGCCAATAAAGATTGCTGCACCTAATAAACCGAATACAATCGAAGGTACTGCTGCCAAGTTGTTGATGTTGACTTCAATAATATCAGTCATCACATTCTTTGGTGCAAACTCTTCTAAGTAAACCGCACTTGCAACACCAATTGGAATCGAAATCAAGATCACGATGAGCATCATAAACAACGAGCCCATGAATGCACCCGCTAAACCACTGGTTGCAGGAGAACTACGCGAATCAGGATTTACAAAAAAGTCAGTATTAAAAGTATTTTTGATCACGCCATCTGCTTTTAACTGATCAGCTAGCTGACGTAATTCAGGACTTAATTGTTGCTGTTCATCTGGGAGAGAGCGATCAATATTACCTGCCAACCAGACATCAATATTGGCATCTGCTAAGATCTTAATATCTTGAGTTTTACCAATCAATGATGGATTAGCAAATACCATATCACGTAATCGATAAGATTCTGAACTAGTATAAATCCCAATCAACTCATCACGCTGTGGCGCAACCGCAGGATCTTTTTTAACAATCGCATTCGTGATTAAAGCATCCCAGTCTGCCATTCCCATTTGCGTTTGCCACTCAACATATCTTTCTTGGAAACGAGCAGGTGTTTCCCCTGCTTGACGCTTTGGTGGCGCTCCCGCATCAATAATTGCAGGGTCAAAATATACAGGAATAGTGATTGTGTTTTGCCAGAATGCAGGTAGACCTTTCGATAAAATACTTACAAAGAGCAATGCAACAAATGCTAAACCAAGCATCACTGCTGAAAACCCTAAGAAACGAAATGTCTTTTCTTTACGATGACGTTTTGCAAGTGACTTTTGAATTCTTGCTCTACGCTCTGCACGTAATTCTTGCGCTGCTTGCGGATCAAATGCAGGACTCTGATCCACAGGAGATGTATTGGATGAAGTCATTCGTATTGCTCACGATATTTACGTACAATGTACAGTGCAATAATGTTGAGACCCAATGTAATTACAAATAAGGTCAAACCAAGTGCAAATGCCACAAGTGCTTGCGGGCTTGCAAAGTCAGAATCCCCGGTTAACTGCGTCACAATCGTCATCGTAACCGTAGCAACAGCTTCGAATGGATTCGCATGTAAAACTGGGCTATTACCTGCAGCTAACACCACGATCATGGTTTCACCAATCGCACGCGAAGCAGCCAGTAAGAATGCACCAACAATCCCTGGTAGCGCAGCGGGCATTACCACTCGACGAATCGTTTCTGATTTAGTCGCACCTAAGCCCAAAGAACCATCACGCAATGATCTCGGCACTTGTGTAATGATGTCATCCGATAAAGAAGACACAAATGGGATAATCATAATCCCCATAACAAAGCCAGCAGTCAGAGCACTCGTTGCATTGATGTTTAACCCAATCGCATCCCCAAACATTTTAAAGAATGGACCGATGATCATTAACGCAAATACACCATACACAATCGTTGGGATACCTGCCAAAACCTCAATCGTTGGTTTCGCCCATGCACGTAATCGCGGTGGAGCATATTCAGCCAAATAAATCGCAATCATTAATCCAACAGGCACCGCAACCAAAAGAGCGACCCCACTGACCATTAACGTGCCCCAAAGCAATGGGAGTAAACCGTAACTGCCAGTTGCCTCACCAACCTGACTGAATCCAGGCTGCCACACAGTACCAAAAAAGAAATCGAATGGACTAACAAAATTAAAGAAGCGTAAAGCTTCACTGAACATCGACAATACGATTCCAATCGTGGTTAAAATCGCCACACTGGAACATAAGATTAGACCGACATTAATCGCACGTTCAACTTGATTACGCGCTCGGTATTGTTGACTGATTGTTTTCTTTGCCCAAGCTAGACCCGCCAATGCAGCACTAATCACCACTGCAACTTTAGCAAAAGTACCAACACTCTGAAATTTAGCCAACTCTTTAGCTGCGGCAAGCTCATAAGCTGCAGCTTGATCAGTTACCCCAAAACCTGAAGCAATCGCTTGTACACGACTAAATAAAACTGAACGACTACTTTCATCTAGGTTCGCATTCACTGCGGCAGGAATATGATTAAATACAATTTGTTTTAATATAGTTGGTTCAACCATGTTCCAAATTAACAGAATTAAAAAGGCTGGAATACCACACCATAACGCAACCATAGCACCATAATAGCCCGGACGCGAATGCAATAAAGCCGAGTTATTCCCCTTACCTGCCAGATTACGACTTTTACGTAACCCAATTTGATATGCGATTGCCACTAGAGCCAACAACACACCGATAATTAGCAGATTCATGCGATCTCCACTGTTTTCTCGATTGTTTTCATCTGAAAAAACTTAGCCTGATAAAAAAGGCTGATGATATGAATATCACCAGCCCGATTTACTCGATATTATTTAAACACTTTACCTGCTTTAAAATCAGCAAGGATTTTTGCGCGCTCTGAATCAGATAGTGGGATTAAACCAGCACGCTCTAACTTAGAACCTTTACCTGAAGTTCTTTTATTCAAGAAGAACTCAACGTATTGCGGTAAACCTTTAATTGAGTTTAAGTGTTCGCCTTTTACATAGAAGTATAAAGGACGAGATACTGGGTATTTACCACTTAAAATCGTTGCTTCTGATGGCACAACATTGTTTACAGTTGCCACACGAAGCTTGTCACGGTTTTGATCATAGAAGCTCAAACCAAACACACCTACAGCACTTGGAGTTGTTCTTAAACGTGCAAGTGTTTCTGTATAGTCACCCGCAATTTCAATAACTCGACCACCTTGACGGAATGTCGTACATGCTTTCTTTTGAGCATCTTTATCTAAGTTTTTGATGTATTCATAAGCTTCACAGCCTGCATCTACCATTTTCTCTTGGAAAACTTCACGCGTACCGTGGTTTGAACCAGGAATAACTAAAGTAATTGGCTCATTTGGAAGTGATTTATCAATTTGGTTCCAATGTGTATATGGGTTTGGAACCATCTTACCATTTGATGGTAATTCAGCAGCAATCGCTGTAAATACATGGTAAGGTTTTAATTTATATGCTGCTTTATTAATGTTTGACGCGAAAACAATACCGTCATAACCAATTTTGATTTCTTGAATCTTATTTACACCTGCTTTTGCACATGTAGGTACTTCGCTACTACGCATTGGGCGTGAAGAGTTCGCGATATCAATCGTGTTATCACCTACACCTTGACAGAACTGTTTCAAACCACCTGAAGAACCACCAGAACCAACTACAGGTGTTTTAAATTGTGGGAAAGTGTTACCAAACTCTTCCGCTACAATACTTGCAAAAGGCAAGACAGTTGAAGAACCAGCAATTTGGATCGTATCACGAGCTGCGTTTGCAGTCGTTGCTACAGTTGCCCCAGTTACAGCTAATGCAATTGCGAGATTACGTGGATTTAAGCGCATATTGTTTTCTCTCATTTATACAATTTGATTTACAACTCTTTTAAATTCAAGTGTTGTACTTTGGTTAACTGCATTTTGATTAGATAATATGACAAATAAGTTACAACTTTGTGACGCTTTGATGATAATTGATGTATTGCATCAAATTTAATTAAATATTATTAAATATCAACAACTAAAAGAACTAAAAATATCCTTACAACCTAAACAGGTATCATTAAAATTGTAATATTTAATTCATTTAATGCAACTTATATTTAATTTTTTAGAACAAAATTATCTTTGATTGTAAAAAAGCTATGCTGAGTAAAATTTCAAGCATTTTGCCGATTCAATCATGTGACAGACTGATTAAACATCGACACCTTACCATAGCCCTTGCTCTTAAACTTAGACATCATAATAGCTTAGAGTGAACTATGATCATCCAAATGGATTCATCTAAATCTAAGTCGTGTTCTAAAAGTATCAACACATCATTCAGTTTATTGAAATTTATTCGAACAGTGTATTGATCTATATTCAATCTAAACGAATAGAACGAAGAGATCATGAATACTAAAGCCATCGCGACCTTCAATCCTGATTTACCCATTCACATGACATTTTCAGAGCATGATTGGCATTTACTTGCCCAACATTGGTATCCAATTGCTTTAGCACGTGAAATTAGCGAACAACCCACAGCCGCTACATTACTGGATATGCCATTGGTGATTTACAAAATGTCTGATCAGCTTATAGTTGCCAAAGATGCCTGTCCACACCGTGGTGTTCCCTTGAGTTTAGGCCGTAATGATGGTCTTGGTGTCGTCTGTCGCTATCACGGTTTACGTTTTGGTGAAAATGGAAAATGTAATCGGATTCCCGCCCACCCAGAACACAAAATATCTGAACGCTTTCATTTAAAGACATATGCTGCTATCGAGAAATATGGGTTGATCTGGTGCAATCTCACGGCAAATAAAGATGCGTTACCCACCATTCCACAAATGCCTTATTGGGATCATTCTGACTTTCAACAATTGGTGTGCCCCTCTGTAGAACTCAATTGTTTTGCAGGAAGACAGCTTGAAGGTTTTATTGATGTGGCTCATTTTGCTTGGGTACATCCTGATACTTTTGGAGACCCAGATAATGTTGAAGTACCAGATTACACGACGACAGAGACAACCTACGGTTTTGATGCCGATTATATCAGTAGTGTTGGTCGTTACCCGATTGGTATGGATCAGCGTGGACAAGAAGGCTTTCAGTGGTTAAGGCATTTTGAAATCAGCCTCCCCTTTACTGCAACACTGACGATCCACTTTCCGAATGATAGCAAGCAAGTGATTATGAATGCTGCTAGTCCTGTGTCTGCGCGTCAAACGCGTTTATTTGCACCGATCTGTCGTAACTATGATAAAGACTTACCTGTCGAAGAGGCTTATAAATTCAATTTAGAAATTTTTGAAGAAGATCGCCTCATTGTTGAAACACAAAAACCTGAATATCTACCACTAGACCTATCTATGGAAGCACATTTCCCAGCAGATCGTAGTTCTAGCATGTACCGTAAACTGCTCCGAAAAATGGGATTTAGTCCAATTTTTGCTGCCTGACTTTATTTTCGAACATTCATAAATAAAAACGAGGTCATTAAAGACCTCGTTTTTATTAGTAAACCAAACTGCAACTATACAATTGGTGGTACATAAGTACCTTCAACAATTGAGTCTTTGATTCGATCAGCTTCTGCAAGCACAAGTGCAAGCAAGTTCTGTACGTTTTCAAGCGTTGCAACAGGACTTAATGTAGTCATCTTCAAAGATTGAACATTACCCACTTTGGTCACACCAATATTCGCCTCACCACGTGCAAACAATTCATCTGCAACGTTTTGATTCAAGCTATCAACAGACTCAGCAGGATAACCTTCTGGCACGACACGGAACAGCACTGACGCAAACTGCGGTTCAACTAACAGCTCAAGACCATCTGTTGATTTGATATAGTCTGCAACTTCACGTGTTAATTTCACGCCGTGATCGATCATTGAACCATAAAGCTCTTCACCTAATGCTTCAACCGTCATCCACAATTTCAATGCATCAAAACGACGAGTCGTTTGTAAAGATTTAGACACAAGGTTAGGTACACCATGTTCTTCATCATAAGCAGAGTTTAAATACTCCGCTTCATAATGCATAAAGCGATAGTTTGCTTCGTCTTTCAACAGGAAAGCGCCACAGCTAATGCTTTGGAAATAGTGCTTATGGAAATCAAGCGTGATTGAGTCTGATAATTCAATTCCATCAAGCATTGCACGATGGTCATTTGAAAGAATCAGTGCACCACCCCAAGCAGCATCAATATGCATCCATGAACCAAATTTATTGGTAATTTCACGGATTTTCTTGAGTGGATCAATCGCACCAGCATCTGTTGTACCTGCTGTTGCAACTACACAAGCGACGATTTTGCCTTCTGATTGAAGATGTGCCATGGTTTTTTCTAGCGCATCAACATCCATCTGTGCATTTTCATTCACAGGAACAGTGACAACTGATTGGAAACCCATGCCCATCATTGCCATGTTCTTTTGCACAGAAAAATGTGCATTTTCAGAACAAATCACTTTGACGTTTTTCATCGCCTCGGCTGGGATACCATCACGCTGAACAGACCACGGTTTACCGTTTTCGTCTTTCCAGTTTTTCGAAATGCACCAGTCGCGCGCAAGCAATACACCCATCAAGTTAGACTGTGTTCCACCTGAAGTAAACACACCTGCTTGACCTGCACCATAACCCACTTTTTGGCGTAGCCAATCAATCAACTGAACTTCCATCAATGAACCTGCTGGGCTTTGGTCCCATGAGTCCATTGATTGGTTAGTCGCATTGATTAACACTTCCGCGATTTGGCTCATCACCATCGTTGGGCAATGCAAATGTGCCAGTGAATGCGGATGATGTACTTTTAAGCTTTTGTTGAGAAATAACTCAACCATACGCTGCAAAGACTGCTGTACGCCTAAACCTTCTTTCGATGGATTAAAAGATATTGCTGCACGCAAATCTTTAATGCTACCACCTGTATACATTTTATCGTTTTGCAACCATGCTGAAACGGCTTGTACCGCCTCGCCCATTGCTGACTGATAGTCAGCAATAGATTGAGCATCATTGCAGAGTAACGCTTTACGATGTTCTGCAAAATCAACCATGGTTTAGCCTCGTACTGCTTTGAGTGCTTCCGCAACTGCCTTTTTGAAACGTGCAATCACTTCAACACATTCATCTTGGTTGATAATCAACGGGCAAAGTAAACGAATAACTGTACCGTTGCGACCACCTTTTTCCAACAATAGCTTATTGTTGAAACATGCAGTTTGAATTGCCGCAGCTAATTGTGCATCAGCAGGAAGCGAACCCATATGGTCTGCTGGTTTACGCTCATCGACGATTTCAACACCGATCATTAGGCCACGACCACGCACATTACCAATACATGGGAATTCTTGTGCAAGTTTCTTAAACTCTGCTTGTAAGAAATCACCACGCTCTTGTGCATTTTGCGCAAGATTTTGCTCTTTAATGGTTTTCAAAACCATTAGGCCTGTGCCCATCGCCAATTGGTTACCACGGAAAGTACCCGTGTGACCTGCTGGCTGCCAAGCATCAAACTTACGCTTAATACCAAGCACAGCTAATGGAAGACCACCACCAACAGCTTTTGACATCACCACAACATCAGGCTCAATCCCAGCATGTTCAAAGGCAAACATTTTTCCTGAACGTGCGAAACCAGCTTGAACTTCGTCCAAAATTAAAACGATATTGTGCTTTTCAGTCACTTCACGAATTTTTTGTAGCCATTTCGCTGGCGCAGTTACCACACCACCCTCACCCTGAATTGCTTCTAGAATGACAGCAGCTGGCTTTGTTACACCGCTTTCAACATCTTCAATGAAGTTTTCAAAGAAATACGTTAATGCATCAACACCAGCCTCACCACCTAAACCAAGTGGGCAACGGTATTCATGCGGATATGGCATGAATTGAACACCAGGCATTAAACCATTCACAGCATTTTTAGCAGACAAATTACCTGTCATTGCTAATGAGCCGTGAGTCATACCATGATAACCGCCAGAGAAGCTGATCACTGAACTGCGACCAGTAAAAGTTTTTGCAAGTTTAATTGCTGCCTCAGTCGCATCTGCACCAGAAGGACCACAGAACTGTAGGCAATATTCTTCTTTACCACCCGGCAAGTGTGCCAAAAGTGCTTCTGTAAACGCATCTTTTAAAGGAGTCGTTAAGTCTAAAGTATGCAATGGCAAACCGCTTGCCAATGTATCTTGAATACTTTGAATCACCGCAGGATGATTATGACCTAAAGCCAATGTTCCTGCCCCAGCTAAACAATCAAGGTACTCTGTACCTTCAACATCAGTAACCCAGCAGCCTTGTGCTTTTGCAATTGCCAACGGTAGTTTACGAGGATAACTACGAACATTCGATTCCATTTGACTTTGGCGAGTCAAATAATATTCGTTGGTTGCATTAGCGGCAGGATTTACGGAAGTAACGCTCATATCGAATTACCATCTCTGATATGGGTAAAAGAAATAAGTCTGGTGACTTTTGGTCCTTTGACTCGGTGCTTGTTTGAATCTAGCGCAGACACAAAATTTTATATCTTTCAACTAGGAGCGAGATGATACCTAATTTTCAAAGAAAATAAACAATTTTATGTCTTAGATTCATCTAATATTATTGAAAAAAAAATTCTTTCAATTAAGTATGATGGATTATCATCATACTATGTGACAAGAGAAAGAAAGTAAGCTTTTTTTAATATGAAATTTATTTTTAGATAAATGGTCAAATTACACAAGATATACAACTGATTTTTAAATATTTTTTATTTTATTTCTCAGTTGCAAGATCACACTAAGTTATTACAAATCCACCACAAAATATGCTGATGTTACTCACGACTTCTTTTTAATATCAAAGTTGAAAAAATAAATCTTCAGTACCAAATTCTAAGGAATTTTTTATGCGCACTCTAGCTCTCTCAACCATGATACTTGGAGCAACATTGAGTCCTACACTTTTTGCCCATGAAACAGAAAAACTAAACTACAACATCGTTAACATTCAAGCAGATGCTTCGCGACAAGTTACAAATGATGAAATGCGCGCCGTGCTTTATATTGAAAAAAGCCACAAGCAGCCTGCTGAACTCTCTAATCAAATCAATCAATTGATGAATCAAGCACAAGCAATTGCTCGCAAATACACTCAAGTTAAAGTTGAAACTGGCGCTCAAAGTACCTACCCAATCTACGACAATGACAGTAGAAAATTGAAAGAATGGCGTGCTCGTGCTGAGATCCAACTGGAGAGCAAAGATTTTAAAGCAGCAAGCCAGCTCATTAGTGAGTTACAACAAAATTTCCAAACTCAATCCATTAACTTTACTGTTTCAGATGAACAGCGTAAAAAAGTTGAAAATGAGTTGATGATTGAAGCATCTAAAAATTTCCAACAACGAGCACAAGCCATTACTCAAGCATGGAACAAAGCTCAATATAATTTGGTCAGTTTAAACTTGAATACCAGCAACTATTTCCCTCAACCTGTGATGCGTGGTGGGATGGCTAAATTTGCGATGGCAGAAGCTGCCCCTGCTCAAGATATGGCAGCAGGTGAATCAAAAATTACGGTCAATGCGAATGGGAGTATTCAGTTTAAATAAGTATTGCTTCAGTCCAAAACCGCGCCAATGCGCGGTTTTTTCAGATAAACCATGTAAAAAACAATTAAGTTAGGATAAACGATAGTTATAATTGATAATAATTCTTATTTAAATTTTGCGAATCAACCAGTAAGATGCGAGAAATTTAAACCATTTTATCGTTTTATGAAATCTATATCCCACACAACAATCTTTAAGTTAAAATTTCAACCGAAGTTTCTAAGTTTTGCAATCACCTCGATATTGAGTGGAATTGCTCAAATCTCTTTTGCAAATGAAATATCATCTATTGAAACTCAACAGCTACCTACAATTACACTACAAGCTCAAGGTAATTGGCTAGAAAATGCCAATGCTGAAAAAGTACAACACCATGCTGGTGCACGTACAATTGTCGACCGAAACCGACTCGATGAAATCGCAACAACCTCTATTCGTGATGCTTTAAAACAAATTCCTGGCGTCCAAGTTCAAGACAGCAATGGTACTGGAGGAAGTGATGTTTCATTAAATATTGGTGTTCGTGGTTTAACCTCACGTCTATCACCTCGCTCAACTGTATTAATGGATGGTGTTCCACTTGCAGTCGCTCCTTACGGTCAACCACAATTATCTTTAGCCCCAGTATCAATGGGTAATATTGAATCTGTAGATGTGGTTCGTGGTGCAGGTTCTGTTCGTTTTGGGCCACAAAACGTGGGTGGAATCATAAACTTTACAACGCGCAGCATTCCACAAGAGTTTTCAGGCTCGATTGGCCTAACCACAGAGTTTGCAACAGGGACTGATCAACTTAAATACACACCTCACATATTTATTGGTGGTACTTTAGATAATGGCTTAGGCTTAGCCCTGCTCTATTCAGGTACAAAAGGTGACGGTTATCGAGAAGCCAATAATAAAATTGACATTGATGATGTTATGTTGAAAACAGCTTATCAATGGACTGACCAAGATCAAATTGCCATTAACTTACATCACTATGAAGGGCACGGAGAAATGCCTGAAGGGTTAAGTGCCGAAAAGTTTGTAGAAAATCCTTATCAATCTAATCAAAGTCGCAATTATTTCGCAGGTCGACGGTCAGATATTTCTGTGAAATATAGCCATAAAGATGAACTGAACAACTTTGAACTTTTGGGCTATTACGTTGATTCATTTCGTACTAGTGATTTAGAATCAATTGGCAATAAAGGCATAAGCACACTCAGCAGTTCACCGCGTGATTACAAATACTTTGGTATTGAGCCACGTTACTCACGTGCTTATCAATGGGCAAGTATGGATAACGAAGTGACCGTGGGTTATCGTTATTTGCAAGAAGAAAGCTCTGAATTTTCAGGACGAGCGCAATATGACACAGTTACAGGATCTCCTGGTAAATCTATCGCAAACACAACCAGTGAAGGCGGTACCAAAGCACATGCAATTTATATTGATAACCGCTTTGGTATCGGCAATTGGGTGATCACCCCAGGCATTCGATTTGAATCAATTGACACACATAATAACTTCACCGCATATAACAACGGCATACCAACCAACACAATCTATCCAAAAATCAAATCAGAAGAGTTTTTACCAAGTCTTTCAGTACTTTATAAAGCCAATGAAAACTGGAATATCTTTGCCAATGCCGGTATTTCATTTGGACCACAACAATACAATCAACTAGTCACGACGAAAACCGTTGATGGTAAAAATACAGCATTCTCGACACTTGATGGCTTACATCCAGAGAAGTCGAAAAACTATGAAATCGGCACCAAATATTTAGGTAATGGCTTAAGTGCTGAGCTCACCTTATTCTACTTGGACTTTGATAAAGAACTTTTCTTGGAACGTCCAGACAATATCGGTACAGGGATTTGGACAGATTTAGGCGCCACTAGTCATAAAGGGATAGAAACTGGGCTTAGTTATGATTTTGGTCAACTCGCAGATGCTTTAGAGGGGCTGAAAGTTTACGGAAACTATACCTTTACCAAAGCAACCTCAGAAGCAGGCAAGTTTGAAGGTAAAGATTTACCCTATTATTCACGACACTTAGGTAACCTCGGTTTAGCGTATCAAGTTGATCAGTGGTCAATTAATGCAGACATGTTCGCACAATCAAAACAACATGCTCCAGGTTCTGGTAATGTTTATCAAACACAAGAAACCGCAGATGGTCGTATTGGCGACATCCCAGGTTATTCAACATTTGCAGTAAGAGCAGGCTATGATTTTAGCCATCAGCTAAAAGGTTTAAAAGTTGCTGGAGGTGTGAAGAATGTATTCGATAAGCAATACTTTACTCGTTCATCTGATTCAACGGGTGGTAAATATGTTGGACAGCCGCGTACTTTCTTCTTGCAAACATCTTTTGACTTCTAAATAAGTACTTATATTAAGAAAAGCAGAAACCATGTTTTCTGCTTTTTTATTGATTTAATTCAAAATAGTGTTGCAACTCCATACGATTTGGTAACTCGTCAAATAAAACTAATGGCACATCAGAAGTTGTCCAGCTGGCTTTTGATTTCATACAAAAATTTAGTACTTGCTCAGGCACAAAGTCCTCCTGAATCAGCCCCAAAGGAATCCAAACAATGTTCGGATTGTGAGCCAATACATTTGGAACAGGTGAACCACATTGACGACAAAAGCAATTCGTAAATCCTGTCTTCTTACTAAAGGTCTGAATCAATTGCTGTCCACATCGCCAATGAAAAGAAGAAGCTTGCACAAAGGTTGCCGCATTGACTCCTGCTCCAGATTGCTTACGACATAAACTACAAAAACAATGATAAATCATTTTTATTTTTTCTAAATGGAATTCAAAACCGACTTCCCCACACAAACAAGCACCTGTAAATAGTTTATTTTGATTCATTAATGTCATCTTTTTTATCCTCATGGTTTAGGTGTATCAACATATTATTAGAATGTATGACTTTTCTTAATCCACACTAGAATTCACAACTAAAACAATCCCATCTTTGGTTTATGCATCTTTAGCAAGATTCTGCAAAGAATCCCACGCAGCTCTTGCTAGCACTTCCCGATACATTTTGGGATCAGCAACCACTTTTTTAGATAACCAAGCGCGGCAATAACTTTCTGATGCACCAATCACCAATGACATCATCAATTCAATCGGTATTTTTTTTAATGATTCAAAATCAGCGTGTCGTGAAACATGAGCCATAATATTTTGATTTCTTGTTTTATTTTTATCGCTTAATGCCTGTTTATATTCACTTTGCATAACACTGAAATGCGCTAATAATAAAAACTTTGCGAATTTTGGTTGATCAGATACCCAATCAACGTAGCTATAAATCAGTGCAAAAATTACATCTTGTAGTGATTGTGCCTCATCTAAATATCGATCTCGTAAGCAAGCTTGATCTTCTAAAGCGGCAAAAACCAGTGCTGCAATCACACCCTCTTTATTTTTAAAATGATGATAAATCGCACCTACACTACTTTCAGACTTTTCTCGAATCATCTCAATACTGGTTGCATCTAATCCATAGTCAAGAAAACAGGACAATGCATCCAACAATATCTGTCTTTTTAATAAAGATCTCCGCTGAGGATACAATCTTTCCAATAATTGCTGAGCCGTTTCCATATTCAATTTAAGTTCGCCGATCGTCGGAACTATTGTGTATGACTTGACCACAACTTGTAAACAGAATTATATTCTTTAAAAGAATTAAATTTTGTTTGATTAGGATAATATCAAATGGCTTCAACTTTAGACTTATGGAATAAAGCTTCTGCTTTTCCTGCTGGCAAATGGACATTTACACGCATGCTTTGTCTTAAAGCACCCTATTTCAGTAGTATTGCTCCATTATTTGAAGAACTAAAACCGAATTACTGTAAAATATCGATTAAGAAAAAACGTTCGGTACTCAATCATATTGGTACTGTGCATGCGATTGCGATGTGCAACATGGCTGAATTAGCAGGCGGAACGATGACAGAAGTTACGGTACCTTCTAGCCACCGTTGGATACCAAAAGGCATGACTGTTGAATATTTGAAAAAAGCAGAAACTGATTTGATCGCAATTGCCTCACCTGTTGAGGAAAACTATGATTGGGACAAAGCGGGCGAATATCTTGTGAATGTTGACGTATTTGATACAGCCAATGAAAAAGTGTTCCATGCAAAGATCACAATGTGGATTTCTAAAAAGAAAAAATAAAAAAAGCCCCGAACTCTACAAGTGCGGGGCTTTTCACATTTAAAGATTATTTTTTAAATGGCAATGCATATTTAAAAATACGCCCCACCACTTCACCGAATTGTTTTACAAAACTCGCATTGTTGTAATTTAGGCCATATTTTTTACATACAGCTTCCACTTTAGGTGCGACTTCACGATAACGACGTGCAGGGATATCTGGGAATAGGTGATGCTCAATCTGGTGACTGAGATGTCCTGTTAAAATATGAAATGCCTCTGATCCCGTGAGATTTGATGACCCACGAATTTGGCGCATATACCAATGACCACGACTTTCATTTTGTAAAACTGTTTTCGGGAAAACTTCTGCATCTTTGGTAAAGTGACCACAGAAAATAATACTAAATGTCCAAACATTACGTATGCCATTGGCAACCAAATTTCCTGCAAATACAGGAATTGCCGACGGCCCCGCAATCAATGGGAAAAATACATAATCTTTAAATAATTGTTTGCCTATTTTCTTTTTAACAGGTCGCCATTCCTGCTTAAACTCATCCATAGTTTTACGCTTATACAGCAGCTTGCCCAATTCAAGATTTTGAATTGCAACCCCCCATTGGAATAACAAACTAAAAGGCAAAATATATAATGGCTGAATCACAGAGAACTTTGTCCACCGCTGCTCTGGAAATAAGCGAAATACGCCATAGCCAACATCATCATCCATACCTTTGATGTTGGTATAAGTATGATGCTTATAATTATGTGTTTGTCTCCAATTATCTGAAGTTCCCACCGTATCCCATTCATAGGTTTGACCATTGAATTTAGGATCGTTCATCCAGTCATACTGGCCATGCATGACATTGTGTCCCAACTCCATGTTTTCCATGATCTTGGCAAAACCTAATAAACCTGTTCCCAATAACCATGCTGGCGGAAACCAACCTGCAAATAACAGTGCACGTCCTAAAAAGCTACTATAGCGAATGGTTGAATAAACACGACGAATATATTTCGCATCTTTTTCGCCCAAATCATTTAACACATCTTGTTTGATTTGATCCAATTCGCGTGCAAAAGCTTCTAACTCTGCGGCAGTTAAATCACGATTTTTAGGGTTTTTAAAATATTGAATTTTAACAGGCATGTTCATAATCATTTTCTCGCTTATAGATCAATCACAAGATCAGATTGAGCAGAATTTACACAAATTTTTAATAGCTGAGATGGTTCATGATTGGCTGAACCATTAAGTAGATTTTTTGTCGCACCTTGCGCCTTATTACAAGCACACTTATTACAAATTCCCATACGACAACCGTGGTTTGGCTTGATGCCTTGCTGTTCTAAACTGGCTAAGATCGATTGACCTTTGGGAATTGCCACAGTCTTATTAGACTGAGTTAATGTGACATTAATAAAACCCGTATCTGTCGCATCATGTTCAAATTGACTTAAGCTAAATGCTTCGGTTTGGATGAATGCAGCATTTACGAATAATGTCTCTGCGGTTGCCACAAAGCCAGAAGGACCACATGCATAAACTGTGGTTTGATTCAACTTGGTTAATTGATCAACATGATTTTGATTTAAACGCTGGTCTTGTTCTTGGGTATAAAGAATTTGATAACTAAAATTTGTAAAATTTTCTGAAACTTCTTTTAAATACTCAGCGTATGCCGCATCTTCATAGGTTTTAACCCAGTACATTAACTGAACATTGACCGTATTCAATTGCTTAGATTGGCATAGTGCTTCAATCAAACTCAACATCGGTGTGATGCCACTGCCTGCTGCAAGTAACAATAAATTTGGACTTTGAATATGCTGTTGCATATCGCCATAAGGCTGCCCTAAGCGAACGATATCGCCTATTCGAGATTTCTCAACAAGCCATGAACTAACAAGACCTTGATCAACTTTTTTCACCGTCAAGCAAAGATGTTCTGCATCCACTTGCATCAAACTATAAGTACGCTCGTAATGACGTCCAGCAATTTCAACCGTAATCGGATGATGTTGTCCTGCCATCCCGCGCTGAACATGACGATTGCATTTTAAAATTAGACTGACCGTATCTTTTGCCACTATTTGTTTTTTTACGATTTGGGCTAAAGGTTGATTTACAGACCACAATGGATTGATTTTCTGTAACCAAAAATTGGCATCATGGCTGTTCATTACGCTGTTTGCCAATGAATTGAATAGAGAATTTCTCTTTTCGATTGCATACATGAGCAGGTACTCTGGTTGTTTTGTAGTTATTATACACATGTATATTTATTTGTATATATACATGTGTATAATAATTTATGTTTCACAAGTTCAAATACAACCGCTATACTCTGAATTAGCTTACTTATATTTTGAAAACAATGGTTCATTCTTCTTTTTCACAGCTCAACACTGACACATTAAATGACCAAGATGTCATTCCAATGAAAGCTCCTGTGCGTTCAGTAGGCAGAAAAGCAACAATTACAAGAGAAGAGTTATTCCAAGCAACTTTGAATCTGATCGGTCCACAAAAAAGCATTGCTTCATTGAGTTTGCGAGAGATCGCACGTGAGGCAGGTATTGCACCTAATAGCTTCTATCGCCATTTTAAAGATATTGACGAGCTTGCGATTGCATTAATTGATCGTGCAGGTTTGGTTCTGCGTAAAATTATTCGTGAAGCTCGATTAAAAGCAGTTTTACAACAAAGTATTATCCGAAGTTCTGTCGAGGTCTTCATTCAGCAATTAGATGCAGATGAAGGAAATCTCAGTCTATTGCTACGTGAAAGTTATACTGGCTCAACCTCGTATAAAGCTGCGGTTGATCGTCAACTCAATTTCTTTCAACAAGAATTACAAGAAGATTTGATTCGTTTAGAACAAATGAATAATAGTAAAATGAGTCATGCCGACATTGCAGCCAAAGCGATCACTCAATTGGTATTTAATATGGGTGCTAAAGTACTCGACCTCCCTGTTGAACAACGAACCGAGGTTGCAGAACAGACTATGATCATGATTCGAATGATCTTAGAAGGTGCTCGACATTTGGATGAAGCCAGTATTCGTTAATCGATGTCTATCACAATTTACATTATTGTTGATCACCCGCTTGAATAATCCGTACTGGTATAAATCTTATTTGTACTAGTGTAGGCATATTTTTTAAGTCCCGTGGTAAAATAGCGTTTAATTTCTCTATTTCTGCAGTATTTGGCAATGTGTCTCCTTCAACGACAACACGGACTAACGTGTATTGAGTCTGATTAGCAAATTGTATTTTGTCGATAATATTATTATTTTTATTTAAAGCTTCGGTAATAGCTGTACGGGCTTTTGTTTCGTACATCTGTTTTTTGATCATATGTAAAAAATTTGCAGTCAGATAAACACTCAGTACCAACAAGCACAGTAAACTCACCATATTCCGTTTTATAAACTCCAATACATTACTCTGTACTTGCTCATCAGAACCTCTTCTAAAACCTGCAATCCACAATACCAATGAAGAACTGATCTGTATTGCCACAATATTGGTAAATGCCAATAAAAAGGCGTTGGCGGAATGGCGAAAATCCAAATGTGCCAATAAAATCCCACTTGCAACTAATGGCGGAACTAAAGCCGTTGCAACCGCAACACCAACGACAGCCACGGAGAGTCGAGGTGAAACAGCTGCAAATGCTCCAGCAGCCCCACCTGCCAACGCAATCATTAAATCAATCACATTGGGTTGAGTTCTAGATAATATTTCATGGGTGAGCGCCATATTAAAATTGATCAGTCCTAATATCACACCAATCCCAAAAATCATGACCACACCTAGAACCAACGTTTTAAGTGCCGTAATAAACAAGATCCATCGATTATCAATCAGAGACAATGCAATTGCTGAAATTGGCCCAAGCATCATTGCGACAAGCATAGCCCCAATTACAACTGCCGAAGAATCAGCCAACAAACCATAGCCTGCAATGACTGCAGCTAATGCATTCATAATAAAGAATGTTTTCGTAGGTAAAGCATCTGCCTGAATATTTAAACGCACTAATTTATGGTCAATCTTTTTAGAATTCTCTCGCAAGGCTTGCTTATAACGTAGTTTTTCTTTTAAAACTTCAATTCGCTTATGTTCAGGATGATCACTAATGACAATGGTTGGCTTATCTTTTTCATTTTCCATTTGTTATGTCTCTTTATTAAAAGAATAAAATCACTACGCTCAGCACAGCAGAACCAAGGCTTTATTTCAATCGAATCATTTTACTTTAAGACACTGTAATTTATTCAAAAAAATATTAAAACTCACCATTAATTACAAAAGGTTTAAAAACTAAAACACTCTCAAAAGATCTTGAAGCGTACTCTAAATAAGGAATCAACGGTTTTAATTTACTGTTTTTCATTAATGATAATTGAATGAGGTAACTATGAATTCTTCAGCGGCTAAAACTTTAAAAGTATATACACGTAATAATTTAGATGATTCAATCAAAGAAGCGACGGTTAAAATCTTGAATCAAATTCTTGCAAATTTGATCGATTTATCATTATTAACAAAGCAAGCACATTGGAACATGCGTGGTAGCAATTTTATTGCAGTTCATGAAATGTTAGATATGTTCCGTACATCTATTATTACGCATTTAGATAATGTTGCTGAACGTGCGGTACAAATTGGTGGTACGGCGCTAGGAACTACCCAAACAGTTGCAGAAAGCTCTCATCTAAAACCTTATCCAGTTGCGATCCATGCTGTACAAGACCATTTAAAAGAACTAGCTGATCGTTATGGCGTAGTGGCTAACCATCTACGCGATACAATTGACGAAATTCAAGATCCTATTTCGGAAGATATTATTCATGCAGCTTTAGAAGACTTAGACCAATATCTATGGTTCTTAGAAGCCAATATTGATCACTAAATTTAAATGCATAAAAAAGAGGACTTTATCGTCCTCTTTTTTATTGGTATTACAATTATGGTTTAACGACGACCAACACCTGAATCGCCTCAGGCGTAACAGATAAACCATCAAGTAAGCCTAAGCCTTCTTGTTGGAATTTTTGCAAACGCTCAATTTCATCTTGGCGAATACTTGGGTTAAATTGCTTGAGATAAGTTAAACGGTCAATCTCATATTGCCATTTACCACTATAGTGTTCTTTAGCCTGTTTCATTAATTCAGGCAATGACGATTTAGCAATATCCAACGCTTGTGCATAACGTGTTTCAATCACTTCGCGACGTGCTTTCACCACTTGACGGCAACTATTACCATCTAAATGGTGCAGGTACGGACGTAAAATGCTTGGATCAATCTTTGCAGACAAGTCCTGACCATTTTCACTCAGTAATACACGAATCAACTGCTTCGGCAAACTAGACGGTAAGTTTAATGCTTTTGGTGCAACTACATCGACCTTAAACCAAACCTCAAGTAACACTGAACCTTGTTTTAAGGCATTAGATTTTAACAACGCAACATTGGTACTACCAAAAGATTGTGTACGGATCATTTCCATCACACTTTCAATAAATGGGTGTTCCAACGTTAAGTACTGCGCGTCTTCACGAATCTGTGCCTGATCACGATAGAAAGTTGCTGTCATACCTTCTTCGTCCAAGGTCAAACCTTGAACTTGCATTTGATCAGTAGGCTTGATGATCACGGTACCGTTACTTTGCTCATCAAAATCAATGTTGGTTGATGACATAAAACGCTTCACAAACATCGGTAAAGTCGTATTGTCATCATAATCTTCAAGTGCTTGTACAATGCCTTGTGCAACCACTGGACGACATGAATTGTACTCAAGCAAACGGTCACGCCCTGCTTGTAATTCAGCTTCCAATGCTTGACGTTGTACATTCACTTCTTCAAGTAAATCTTCAAAGGTCTGACCTTGATCCGCAAGCAAACAATCTTTCAATTCAACAATAAAGTTCTCTTGTAACGTCTGCGCTGTCGGAGAAATATTACTGAAAATATTGAGTGCTTCGTTGTACCAACGGAACATACGCTCTTGCGCTGTCCCCATTAAATAAGGCACGTGGATTTGAATACGGTTTTCTTGACCGATACGATCTAAACGACCAATACGTTGCTCAAGTACATCAGGGTTTGCCGGTAAATCAAATAGGATCAGATCGCTAGCAAACTGAAAGTTACGCCCTTCTGAACCAATCTCAGAACACAACAGGATTTGAGCACCATAACTGTCTTCTGCAAAGTATGCCGCCGCTTGGTCACGCTCTAATAAACTCATACCTTCATGGAACATCGCTGTGCGAATGCCTGCATGTAAGCGTAATGCATTTTCCAAGGCCTCAACCACAGGCCCACTGCGTGCAATCAACAATACCTTTTTATGTTTTAAATCCTTGCGGAGAACTTCCATTAACCAAGGCACACGCGGATCTGTTTCCATCCAAGCGCCATCAATTTGCCCCTCTTCAGGCCACATCTGCTCACGCATTTTGCCATCCATAGACCAATCTTCTGGTGCTGGTAATGGCGCTGGCTGACAATCACGACCAGGGAAACCTTGGATCGCTTCACGGGTGTTACGGAATAGGATACGACCTGTGCCGTGACGATCCAAAAGTTCATGAATCGCACGCATACGCTGTTCAGGCTGATCATCAATCCGATGACCCAATAAGCCTTCTAGTGCTGCCAAATGCGCTTCAGTCAATGCTTCGTCAGACATTAATACTTCGGCAACTTTCGCCGTTTGTTGATATTGTTCTTCTTCATCAAGGAAACGGTCGAGGCTGCTAAAACGTTGCGGATCGAGTAAACGTAAACGTGCAAAATGACTTTCTACACCTAACTGTTCAGGTGTAGCTGTAAGTAATAAAACACCCGCTGTTTGCTCTACCAATTCTTCTACCAGATCATAACGATCATTACCGCCGTCTTCTTCGCTCCACATCAAGTGATGTGCTTCATCCACCACCAGTAAATCAAAGCCCGCTTCAACCGCCTGCTCACGCAAGTCTTCATGGTCAACCATCAAATCGACACTGGCGATAATACATTGTTCCGTTAGGAAGGGATTAAGATCAGGATCATGTTCTTTGATCGAAGCAGTACGGGTTAAATCGAAAAGCGAGAATTGCAAATTGAAACGGCGACGCATTTCAATCATCCACTGATATTGCAGTGAATCAGGCACCAAAATCAGGATACGTTCTGAACGTCCTGTTTTGAGTTGCTGATGGATGATTAAGCCTGCCTCAATGGTTTTACCCAAACCTACTTCATCGGCCAATAAAACACGTGGTGCAAAACGCTTACCGACTTCATGCGCAATATAAAGCTGATGTGGAATCAAACCGACACGCGCACCGAGAAAACCACGTAAAGGACTGGTATGCATTTGCGCTTGCAACAACATCGCTTCGATACGAAGGTCATACCACTCTTTATAATCGACTTGACTCGCCAATAGACGCTCTAAAGGCTTTGACAGCTGAATTTGCGCACCAATACGGGTTTCATTGAGAGACTTACGCTCTTCTTCACCATTTTCCAGTGTGCGAACCACGTCATAACGCAATACACCATGACGGTCTTCAATGGATTCAACAATCCACTTGATTCCTTCTTGGTCTTGCACTTCATCTTTAACATTAAAAATGATCCGTGATAAGGGTGCATTGTTACGTGCATAAACACGAGTTTCATCACTTTTGGGGAATAAAATACTAATAGAACGTTCATCTACATCAATAAGAACACCTAAACCGAGTTCAGTTTCTGTATCTGATAACCAACGTTGACCAATAGCAAACGGCTGCAATTTATTCCACCTTTTCTCATGTTAGCCCACATATTGTATGCCTTAAACTGATGAAAGTTTAAGCTACTTTATGTAGTTTTAAATTTGGTTTTCACGGAAAATGATTCACGCAAACAACCCTAATATTTTGACATAAAGCTGACTGAAATAGCGCACTTTAAGTCTCTTTAGATTAAAAAAATACGGTTAAAACGGCACAGGACAATCAAAATCAAGCTGTGTGCCTGTTTTAGGATGAGCAAAGCTCAGTTGCGTCGCATGTAAACACAAACGCTCATAAAGCTGTTGCTGTTCTGGTGTGGCATATAAGGTATCGCCAAGAATCGGATGACCTAAATATTGCATGTGTACCCGAAGTTGATGTGAACGCCCTGTAATCGGGATCAACTTGACCCGTGTGACTGCCTGCCCTTGAATATCTAAGTGCTCAATCGCTTGCCACTCTGTTAAAGCGGGTTTGTGATGAGTTGCATCAACGATGTGTAATGGAGGACGGCTTGGATCATAAATCACAGGAATATCAACCGTTCCCTGTCCTTCTAAATGACCGGCAACCAAGGCTTGATAGATTTTTGAAGTTTGGCGATCTTGGAATTGACGCGAAATAGTACTTTGCCCAAATTTAGATAATCCAAAAACCAAAATACCGGAGGTATCACGATCTAAACGATGGATGAGTAAAGTTTTGGGTTCTAATTTTAATAATCGATTGATCAGACAATCTTGTAAATCGGGTGTTTTCCCTGGTACTGTCAGAAGCCCAGCAGGTTTATGGATGACCATAAAATCTTCATCACGATGAATCAAATGTTCACTTAGAAAATCACTCAAGGTAGCCTTCCAACGACTGGATGAAAACAAGCCGGCAATCATAAAAAGCTTGGCGCTGAATTACAATGCATGACACGTATTTTTACTGATTTTTTTCGTGTTTCTCTCTATTTTTCATCCAGATTCAAATTTAAATGATGATTTAGGTCTGTTGCTCTAGAAATTGTTGAATCGCATGCTGGGCAATTTCTGCATCTTGAAAAGATTGTACCCCTGAAACACCAACAGCTCCCACAACCTGCTCTTGATAAACAATCGGCTCACCGCCCTCTAACATGCCGTTGGCTGCATTTATCGTTAAAAAGCCAATTTTACCATCACGGATCATATCTTCGGATGCCTTGGTCGCTCTGCGACTGACTGCGGCAGAATGGGCTTTTTCTTGGCAAATTTGTGTTGATAATACTGGTGCGCCATCCATACGCTTCATCATTAATAAGGTTCCACTGTCATCGACCACGGCAATACTGACATTAAAACTATGTGCTGTCGCATAGTCCAATGCTGCATCAACCAAAATGTCTACATCCGCCGCCGTTAAATAATGTTTGGTTTTCATTGTTACTCCATTCCTATGAGTTTTTTATCAAAAGCTTATTTAAAATATGATCCATAGAAGCGCCATCTATAGCTTGCGCAAGCCAAAATGTTAAGGCTTTTGGGAAGCTAAAGATCAGCGCAAATATAGTTTACTATTCAAGCATTATTTTACATTATGGTACAGTAAAGATTATTTATTTTTTGCTTTTTGAAGTTGAAACTTGTTATACAAATTATTGTTAAATCAAAAATATAATTAAGAGCATTAATTATTTTAAATCAATTAAGGGCTATTTTATTCTGATCAATCTAAATCTATTCCATTAAAAAAAGCCCGAACGAATCGGGCTTATGTAGGCATCACAGCGTTATTTCATTTCAGCAAAGGTTTCTTTTGCTGCCTGAATCGTATCGGCAATATCCTGATCTGAATGCATCGATGAAATAAATCCTGCTTCAAATGCAGATGGTGCAAGATAAACACCACGCTTTAACATACCATGGAAGAATTTCTTAAATGCTTCAACATCACAAGCCAACATTGAATCAAAGCTGGTAATGTCCTCTTGATCGGTAAAATATAAACCAAACATACCGCCGACTTGCTGGGTCTTAAATGGAATACCCGCTTCATCTGCCGCTGCTTGTAAACCCGCAAGTAACTTTGCTAATTGTGCCGCTAACTTGTCATAGAAACCCGGTTCACGCAGATGCTTGAACATTGCAATACCCGCTCGCATTGCCAATGGATTGCCCGACAATGTTCCAGCTTGGTATACCCCACCTAAAGGTGCGATGCATTCCATGATTTCACGTTTACCGCCGAAAGCACCGACTGGTAAGCCTGCACCAATAATTTTACCCAAAGTAGTCAAATCTGGTTTTACGTTATAGATCGATTGCGCACCACCTAAAGCGACACGGAAACCTGTCATCACTTCATCAATGATAAATACTGATTTGTATTCATCACAAACATCACGAATTGCTTGTAAGAAACCATCAATTGGCGTTACCAGATTCATATTACCTGCAACAGGCTCAATGATCACCCCCGCGATCTCATGACCAAATTTGCTAAAGCATTCTTTCAATGCTTCAATATTGTTATACGGCAACGTTAATGTATGTTTAGCAAAATCGGCAGGTACACCTTTTGACGTTGGCTCACCTTCTCCTAAAGTCAATAAACCAGAACCCGCCTTCACCAATAACGAATCTGAATGACCATGGTAACAGCCTTCAAACTTCACAATTTTGTCACGACCTGTATAACCACGTGCTAAGCGTATCGCAGTCATCGTCGCTTCTGTCCCTGAACTGGTCATACGAACCAACTCAATTGAAGGCATAATTTCGCAAATCGTGTCTGCCAAAGTGGTTTCGTGTACCGTTGGTGCACCAAAACTTAAACCATCTTCCGCTGCTGTTTGTACTGCTTGGATAATATCTGGATGTGCATGACCCAAAATCATCGGTCCCCATGAACCAACGTAGTCTACATAACGCTTACCATCAACATCCCACAAGTACGCCCCTTTTGCCTTTTCGATAAAGACAGGCGTACCGCCAACACCGTTAAATGCACGTACAGGCGAATTGACACCACCCGGAATATGTTTATTTGCTTGTTTAAATAACTGTTCTTGCTTTGGAGATAAACTCATAAAAGACTCAACCTAGAATCGAGGACAAGGAACGTTGTCGTTCCGAGAAACGATGAAAGTTCCGCAAAACGGATTACATCTAATTTAGTCAAATAACGTTGCCCATGCATTTACACGAGCAGGAATTTCGGCTGTTGATCGTCCTAATATATCACTAATTACGGCACAAAGGCTTGCCCCAGCCTCAATCACCACTTGAGAATTTTCAACGGTCAAACCACCAATCGCACAAACGGGTACAGTAAACTTTTGTTTAGCCTGCTTGATTACTTCGATGCCAACATTACCTGCTTCAGGTTTAGTTGAGGTGGCATAGACTGCACCAAAAGCAACATAAGTCGCCCCATCAGCAATTGCTTTTTCAGCTAATTCGAGTGAATTTAAGCATGTACGACCAATAATCACACCTTGCGGCAAACGTGCAGCAGCATCGCTTATTTCCCCATCAGACTGCCCCAAATGGACACCTAATCCAAATTGTTCAGCTAAAGCCAAATCATCATTGATGACAAAAGGTACTTGGTACTTTTCACACAATGTTTTGATCTGTTCAACTTCACGTGGTTGATCTGCCTTTGCCACTTTCTTACGGCGATATTGCAAAATCGCAACCTTTCTCGTCGCTAAAGCAACTTCTAATTTTTCAAGTAATAATTGGATGGGATCATCATTGGTGATGAGATAAAGACCGCGCATGAAAAATTCACTAAAAATATATTAGGTTCAGGGTATATTTTCTTATTTAAAAATTAAAGTGCCTGAATGTATTAGGAATAACCATTTACACTATTTAAATGGCGTATGTCACCATGAACCTCGCCGTGACTCGCCTTCTGTCATTATGATGTTTATAAATGGCGTATGCCGCCATGAACATCACATGAAAGATTTCTATTTGTCGTTCAAATTTCTAAATGGCGTATGCCGCCATGAACTCGGCAACGGCACTGGTGGCAGTGATGGTAATTTTCTAAATGGCGTATGCCGCCATGAACTAGGTGGCTGCCATGACTGAACGTGTAGTTAATTTCTAAATGGCGTATGCCGCCATGAAATCTTGTTTTAGTTGCTGATCTAATAAATTAACTTTCTAAATGGCGTATGCCGCCATGAACAGCAAACTTTTTCAAAGTTGGTGCGTATCTGTTTTCTAAATGGCGTATGCCGCCATGAACTATTAGCCATTTTAAAATCTCCTATTGATGATTTTCTAAATGGCGTATGCCGCCATGAACCCGCTAAACTGGCAAGAGACCCGCATTAAACATTTCTAAATGGCGTATGCCGCCATGAACTCGGCCAGCTTCATCGCGGTTAATAAACTCGCTTTCTAAATGGCGTATGCCGCCATGAACATCCAGAAATTAATTCGCGATTTCTTTCTGTCTTTCTAAATGGCGTATGCCGCCATGAACTTTAAGAAATTTAACTTCTAACTCCGTCGAAATTTCTAAATGGCGTATGCCGCCATGAACCGAAAGATTGTGACTGGAGACAGACTCCTCAATTTCTAAATGGCGTATGCCGCCATGAACGTAGCTTTTGACCCGATATTAGATCGAATGAATTTCTAAATGGCGTATG
>NZ_KB849800.1:303972-387998 GCF_000369065.1 Acinetobacter haemolyticus CIP 64.3 = MTCC 9819 | reverse complement strand
TCTAAATGGCGTATGCCGCCATGAACCCGACTGGTGCATTGATCATAGATTTTTGATTTTTCTAAATGGCGTATGCCGCCATGAACCTAGGTGTAAATGCTCTTTAGGCATATATGGTTTTCTAAATGGCGTATGCCGCCATGAACACACAGCAATCGGTGCAGGTGCAATTGGTGCATTTCTAAATGGCGTATGCCGCCATGAACGGATTGTTAGGATTGTTATTGTTTGGATCGTTCTTTCTAAATGGCGTATGCCGCCATGAACAAGCAACTCATAGCTTATTTGATGCCCTAAGATTTCTAAATGGCGTATGCCGCCATGAACAAAATTCGACTTTCGGGGAGTCCACGCTTTCTTTTCTAAATGGCGTATGCCGCCATGAACAAAGCATTTCTCCAAAACCTTCATGACGAGAATTTCTAAATGGCGTATGCCGCCATGAACGCAGCTGTTGAGGGTGTTAAGTTATTACTTGATTTCTAAATGGCGTATGCCGCCATGAACTCATTAGTCGGCTTGATGCTTATTCTAATCTTTTTCTAAATGGCGTATGCCGCCATGAACTATAAAATTATAGTAAAAATATGAGTTACAACAAGTACTTATCATAGGTTTTAGCAATTTACCCAATCAAAAAACGACTTATTGTAACTTATTGATTTTATTAAGCTGTTAAAGAATAAAAAAAATATTGGGTCAAAATTCTGGAACTGTTGCCATTCGACTTAGCCCATACGTTCCAAATTTCCCATCTTTCGCCTCATCAGCAACAGACTTACCAATATATAAGCGATACGGTCGATCTATATTTTCCTCACGTTTAGCACTCAGACTTTTTAAACTAACATAAGGCTCAACCACAGGTTGCTCAACATATTGTTTAAAATGCTGCTTAGCTTCAGCCAAAGGAATATTATGACGCTGTGCTTGATGAGCAATGCGTTCCTCTATACTCATCTTCGGATTGACTCGATAATAGTGTGCATGACCAGTAACCTTGGCTTGCGGCACTTCACGCGGCTGAATGATGTGCACATAATCCATCAATCGTTCTAGCCACTGACCTAAATTAAGCTGTTGTAATTCATTTTCTGTATTAGCAAAAATACGAATTTTTGTACCCAAAAAACCAATTTTCTTTTGCTCATTCATACGATATTGAGGGAAAGATACGCCAAAGGATATTCTTCCCTGCTCATTACTATGTTCGGCAAAAGCAATATGAAGCTGGGTATAAACTTTTGACCAAATAAAATAAGGAGAAATTTCATCTTGATCAATTAGAGTAATTTCTTGATACCAATCCATCAATTACTCCTTGCCACTTTGACCAAATACTCCACCACGCACTAACACAGCCATCACATAATGTTCTTGTTCGGTATTCTCTAGTGATTCTCCCAACGCGTATTTATCAAATAAGCTGAAAAAATCTTTTTTATCTTTAGGAGTGCGATATGCTTTTCCTAGATTGGTTACTGCTCCATATGGTTCAATCGCAATTGCTGTTTTTTTATCATCAAATTCAGGATACCAAGTATCAATTGTACGTAGTGCATTACCAATTTTTTGAGAGTGCATTGCTGCAACATCATTTACATGATAAAGAATTTTACTTTTATCACCTTTGCCTTTATCCAAAACTAACTCTTCACTTGGATAAACTTCTTGTGCTTTTCCAACCAATGCATAAGCTTCAATTTTAATTAATAAATATGGTATTTCACCTCTTAAAGCTTGTGCAATTTGATTCGCCAAGTTTTGTACTTTTTCATCAACTTGATCAAAGTCATACAATGGATATTCCAAAGCATTAAATGTAACTGCTAGTTGATCGTTCACTGTGACAACAACTTCTACTTTTTCTGCTCCAACACGATTACGCCATAAGAAACGCGCATTGGCGATATTCAAAGCATAACGTTTTGCTAATTCTGTAAAACCATATTGTTGAATATAGTTTTTAGCAACTGACTGATAAGATTGTAGAAATATTTCATTGTTACAAGCTGATGGATTTTCGATACCCCCTAACACTTTTAAGGTGAACCCAACTTTTAAAGTGTCTTGGTATTCCCCCAAAGCACAGGCGTCTACAGTTTGTAAATTCGCTTTCTCAACTTCTGCATTCAGTTTTAATGGATCACTTGCAACGGCTGGTTTTAGTCGATTGGAAATTGTTCCCCGAACTGATTTTTGAATAAGTTTCAAAGCCGTTTGTTCTTCTCTATTTCCCCATGACGTTCCATAAAAATAGCCATCAGATGGAACAAGTTTCTTTTCAAATGCGAGTACACTTGCAACTACTTTTTCATTTTTAGCCATGATTTTTCCTTTTTTCAGTTTTTAAGTTAAGTTGTTGAAATGTTTTGACAAAGATACAAATTATTATCTGAATCAAAATGATATTTCCATAAAAGTTGATCAATATGTTCTATACGATACGGCATCACAAATTCACCCAAAGTGAGAACACTTTCAGCAAAACGATGAGGCGTACTGGCATCGCGTTGATTTTTTGCTTGTCCTAGTTCTGAGATTCCTTGAAAACCGACAGCAATCGGTACAAGCCAACCTTGAGCTTTACGCTTGGAGGTCCATGTCACTTTTTCATTCTCATCGACAGTAGAGCTATGAGTTACTTTCAAATAATCTAAAACTGCATCTAAAGCATCTCTACCCTGATTCATACTTTCAATAATAAGATCACGGCGCTCAATAAGCACATGTCCGAGCATGAGTTTATTTAAGATAGGTCTTAATTCTTTGTCCTGACTTTCTTCTTCGTCAAAATCAATAATTTGACACTTTTTAATTGCTAGAACATCCCCACTGGCAAATTTCATACTACCGACCAAATCAGAAACCATTTCCAAAAGGTTATCTCTTTTTTTTATGCTTAGATTTTCAATCTCGATTAAAAGAGAAACTTCTAAATGGCATCTTGCTTCTTCGATAAAAGCAGGTCTACTTCCATCTTTATCTAGCGGATTTGCAGTGCCTATAATTGAATGAACAAAATCCCCTTGCCCTTTATAAGTTTGTAAATTAAATTCATGGCAGCTCACTGCCACTCTAGTTAAAGCCACATCCAAAGCGTTAGCTTGTAGTTTACGTTGCAAGGCATGAACTGCTCCAAGCCAAGCGGTCATTGCAGGAAATCCAATGGTGTATGGACTACTCATCGCATTGGCATTATGGAGTTTTAAATGAGGAATCAATAGAAAATAACGCATTAAAAAAACTCCTTTGCTCGTTGTAATGATTTTTCTACCCCTTGTTTAACACCCAGCAGCTCTCCTGTTCCTAATATAAAAGCGTCACTAACGACTTTTTCATAACTGCGTAATATCCAACGAGCTATTTCTCTACTCAATTCATCACGCCAATCATTATCTTCATCCCTTGTCGTTTGATGAACTTTATCTAACCAAATACGTTGTAATTTAGGTAAGCTAGAGTAGTAGTCTTGATTTGACCACCCTTCAACTGCGTATTCTCGAGTTCGGAATGCTTGTAATAATATTTGGTCAATCACAAACTGAATAATATTTCGTATCGCATTACGAATATCAATGTTATTTAAATCAAGCTGCATAAATTTATGCAATTGAATAAAACTATCTTGATAATTTTTCCGGTATAGACACTGAACAAAAAAATCAGTTTTTGGGAGTCGAATTGTTCTTTTTTCTAATACAGGTGGGCTACTCGATAATAAATACGCCCGCCCCGCATTTTGGCTATTCAAAACACTGACATTTTGTGGTTTTGACCCTCCAAAACCAACTTGGGTAAGATCAAATAAATCACTATATCCACCCTCATAGTGTTGATTCTTTCTTTTGTACTCCTTTGCTTCTTTATTTGATACATTAAATCTAATTTGATCAATCCTTTTAACAAATTCAGTTATTAACGGTGATGATATAACCAAAGACAGTAAGTGATAATCGGCTTCATCTACAGGAAAATAAACTTGTTTAAGGGCGAATTCAAACATGAGGTGCGACAGTTTGAAAAGTCTTATGATAATCAACAAGCTGAGCAAATTTCTCTAATGGTGTAAGCCAATCTAACGCTTTTCTAGGACGAGTATTCAGTGACATGGCAACTTGATTTAAATAATGCTGATCTGCCTGATTTAAATCAATCCCTTTAGGTAAATATTGCCTAATTAAACCATTCATATTTTCGCATGTGCCTTTTTGCCAGGGTGAATGTGGGTCACAGAAATATACATCTATGCCTAAATCTTCTTCAAGTATTTTATGTTCTGCCATCTCGCGTCCACGGTCATAGGTCAACGTTTTACGCAGTTCTGCAGGTAAATATTTCAGAGCTTCAGTTAAAGCCTTGCGCACTGATTCTGCCTTTGCATCAGGTAATGTTGCCAAGATACAGAGCCGTGTATTTCGTTCAATAAGTGTTGCTATCGAACTTTTATTGTCTTTACCTTTAATTAAATCAGCTTCCCAATGACCCGGTATTTTTCTTTCTTGAACTTCGGCTGGGCGCTCATGAATAGTTTTAATATCCTGTAATATAGAATCTTTTTTAGGTTCACCGTTAGCTTTTCGCTTTTTATTTTCATGACGTAGACAGGATAATAAGTCTTTTTTCAACTCACCCTTGGGTAATGCTCGTATCGTTGAATAAATCGTTGTATGGCTTACATTCATTGTTTGATCCAAATCAGGAAATGTCTTTAAACGCTTTGCTATTTGCTGAGGAGACCATAAACAACGGATCGCTTCAACAATAAATTTCCAGAGGATTGAATCGATTTTGAGTTTTCTGTGACCACGTCTACGTCTAGCAAAAGTGTTATCAGAAGCATATCGAGCTTGATAAACGTCATTGATGCTATTTCTTTTAAGCTCACGATAGATCGTACTAGGATGTCTTTTAATAAGTTCAGCAAATTTTCTGGCTGAAAAGCCTTCTTTTCTTGACTCAAGCATTAATGCAGTACGATCTTCAAAGTTAAGATGATGGTATGACAATTTTATATACTCCATAAACCCTTTAAATTAATTAGGTGGTTTATGTCGCACTTCAAGTTTTACTCTGCCCTTTCTCAATCAGTTTATTGACGATAGCTTCATAGAAAATTTCAAGTTTTTGTGTTGGGGGGAGTGAACTTTCTACAAGTTCTAATAAGCGTTTCTCATCGATGTAATGTGTATGTGCTTCAGCAAGGACAGCCTTATATAAACCGTCACGCCCATCAAAATGATAATTAATGGCAGCCAAATCAACCTCAGCCGCTTTGGCAATTTGTTTATTGGAGGTTTGTGCAAAACCGTTTTGAGCAATTAACTGACCAGCGGCTTCCAGAATTTTTGATTTGGTTAGATCACCATCACTACGTCTAGCTCTCGACATCTTTTACTCTGAATCAAACGTTACCGTTTAAGTATAGCTTTTTTTATTAAATTGATATAGTTTAAATTTAAATTGAATTTAAACTTTGCTTTGCTCAAAAGGTTTTTCCATGAATAAGCGTATTATTGCGGGTGTGCTGCTATGCCTTGCTGTTGTTCTGGCGATTGCAATCTGGTTAATCAATAAAGATAAAAATACAGGGCATGAGCTAACCCTTTATGGGAATGTTGATATTCGTCAGGTATCTTTGGCTTTTGAACAGGCGGGTCGTATTCAAACTCTTTCTGTACAAGAGGGAGATAAAGTGAAAAAAGGTGAGGTATTGGCAACGCTTAAAACCGATGCCCTGAAAATTCAGCAACAACAGGCCGAAGCACAGCTTAATGTACAAAAACAGACCTTGATTGAACAAGATGCAGGTAATCGACCTGAACAAATTGCTCAGGCAAAAGCACAACTCGTTTCCGCACAGGCACAACTAGAAAAAGCCAATAAGGATTATCAGCGTTTACAAGTACTGAGCAACACCACGTCAGGGCAGGCAATCAGTAAGCAGGAGTTGGATTATGCCCAAAGTAATCAGGCCACTGCGGCTGCCGCAGTAAAAGAGCGTGAAGCAAATTTACAACTGTTGCAAAAAGGCGCACGCACAGAAGAGCGTGCTTCAGCCAAAGCCCAGTATCAGGCAACGCAGGCTAATCTGGATTTAATTCAGTATCAAATTTCCCAGAGTGAGTTACGTTCACCTGTCAATGCAGTGGTACGGGCAAGATTACAGGAAGTGGGCGATATGACCACAGCACAAAAAACTGTTTATACACTTGCCCTGAATGACCCAAAATGGGTACGGGTTTATGCCAATGAAAAAGATTTAAGCTTGATCAAAATGGGGGCAACAGCACAGGTGATTCGGGATGCTTTACCTGATCAACCGATTATGGGAAGAATTGGTTATATCTCATCGGTGGCTGAATTTACTCCAAAAACGGTACAAACTGAAGATATACGCACCACATTGGTCTATGAAGTTCGGGTGTATGTCGATGACCCCAATGATCAACTGAAAATGGGCCAGCCTGTAACAGTCAAAATTGCAAAGGCAAATTGAGTGAAATGATATGAATGCCTTGCAAAATAATAATTCCCCTGCGGTGATTGCCCGCCATTTACGACAGGTATTTCAGGCAGAGAATAAGAAAAACCCAGCGACTTGTGCGCTTGAGGATTTAAACATCCAGATTGCATCTGGACAACTTACGGCTCTGGTTGGGCCTGATGGAGCAGGAAAAACCACATTTCTGCGTCTGATTGCAGGATTATATCAGCCCTCTTCAGGTTCATTAGAGGTATTGGGTATAGATGTGGCGAAATATCCACAACAGGTACAAAATCGTATTAGTTATATGCCACAACGTTTTGGACTATATGAAGATTTAAGTATTCAGGAAAATCTTAATCTCTATGCGGACTTGCATGGTGTACCACAGCAGGAGCGTAAATCACGTTTTGAGCGTTTACTGGAAATTACCGATTTAAAGAAATTCACAGAACGACCCGCAGGTAAATTATCAGGTGGGATGAAACAGAAACTGGGACTGGCCTGTACCTTGGTCCGTTCACCAGAATTGTTGTTACTGGATGAACCCAGTGTTGGGGTTGACCCATTATCTAGACGTGATCTATGGATTATTATTGAGCAACTGATCAAGGAAGAAAATTTAAGCGTTATTATAAGTACCGCCTATATGGATGAGGCGGAACGGTGCGCTGACATTTATGTGATGTATGAGGGAAAAGTTCTACAACAGGGCACAGCAAAAAGTATGAGTGAGCAAGTATGTGGTCGCACATGGCAGGTCGAACCCCCTACAAATATTAAAGCTCGGATTTTACAAACCCAGTTGCTGGATATGCATCAATATATTACTGATGCAGTACCAAAAGGCGATGTGGTGCGATTTATTACTACACCTGAGTTTCCAGAATTACCAAAACAGTTATTACCTCAAGGCACAGTCATTTGTAGTCGAGAACCTGAACTTGAAGATGCCTTTATGTGGTTTCTACATCAGGCGCAGCAGGCAACGCATGGTGAGAAAAATGATCAGATTCGTGTGATTGACAATACACCAACCGATGAAATTGAACAGCAACCACCTGTGATTGTGGTAAAAGATTTAGTTCGCAAATTTGGTGATTTTACTGCGGTGGCAAATACCTCATTTGAAGTTAAACGAGGTGAAATTTTTGGCTTGCTGGGGCCGAATGGTGCAGGTAAAACCACAACATTTAGAATGTTATGCGGATTATTGCCCGCCAGCAGTGGCACACTTGAAGTTGCAGGCATGAACCTACGCACTGCACGGGCGCAGGCACGGGCAAAAATTGGCTATGTCTCACAGAAATTTGCCTTGTATGGTAATTTAACGGTACTGGACAATCTCAAGTTTTTTGGTGGTGCGTACGGCTTGTCAGGGAAAAAATTAACACAGCGGATTGGTGAGGCCTTACAACGTTTTGAATTGAACCCGCATGCCAAAAGTGGTGATTTACCTAATGGCTTTAAGCAACGCCTGTCTATGGCAGCCGCTTTGTTACATCAACCTGAAATTGTGTTTCTGGATGAGCCCACCAGTGGTATTGACCCTTTGGCAAGACGTGCATTCTGGTACACCATTGGAGAGTTGGCGAATCAGGGTATTACCATCATTATTACTACACACTTTATGGAAGAAGCAGAATATTGTGATCGCATCGCCATTCAGGATGCAGGCAAAATGTTGGCATTGGGTTCACCCAAACAGGTGCGGATACAGGCAGGAGAACAAGGGCTAGATGAAATGAATAGTGCCTTTATTGCCATTGTTGAGCAAGCCCGTTCCCTGCAAGGGGAGAAGACATGAAACTCCCTGCATCTATCTTACGCCTAATTGCTTTGATCCGTAAAGAAACCCGTCAATTGGTCAGGGATAAAAGCAGTTTGGCAATTGGTTTAGTCCTGCCGATTATCCTGATTTTATTGTTTGGTTATGGTCTGTCTTTTGATTTAAGCAATGGTCGTGTGGGTATTGTAGATCAAAATATGACGCCACAAAGCCAGCAAGTGATGACGGGATTGAATGGCAGTCGCTATATTACGGCAACCTCCTATCAAAATTTTTATCAGGCTGAACAGGCGATGGGACGGGCAGAAATAGATGCCATTGTGGTGTTGCCCTCCGATTTTGCCCAACAAAGTGCCAATAACACTGCGACGATTCAAGTGATTAGCAATGGTCGTTCAACCAGTATTGCCTCAGTCTTGCAGGGCTATATTACTGGTGCTGTTAATAATACCCAAGCCATTCAGGCTGATCGCACTCATATGCGCCCAATAATGGGAATGATGAGTGTTGAACAACGTATTTGGTTTAACGAGTCAGCTAATAGTACATGGTTTCTGGTGCCAGGTTTAATGGTGTTGGTACTGACTTTGATTGGTGCATTCCTGACAGGTTTATTGATCGCCAGAGAACGTGAAAGGGGAACGCTGGAAGCCTTATTTGTGACTCCAGTTCGTCCTTTGGAAATCGTATTGGCAAAACTGGTTCCTTATATTGTGGTTGGCATGATTGATATTGTGGTGTGTTTATTGGCCGCATCGTGGGTTTTTGAGGTGCCGACTCGTGGTTCATTGCTTTCAATTATTAGTTCATCATTCTTATATTTAATGGTTTCTTTGCTACTTGGCTTAACCATTTCAGGTATTTCAAAAAGCCAGTTTCAGGCTAGTCAAATGGCATTGCTGGCCAGTTTTATGCCTGCCATGATGCTGTCAGGTTTTGTTTTCGATACCCGTAACTTGCCAACTGTCGTACAGATCATCAGCCAACTTTTACCAGCTACTCATTTTATGACTCTCATCAAAACTCTGTTTTTAGGTGGTGATGATTGGGTTTTATGGTTAAAACAATGTGGCATTTTAATGATCTATGTGGTGGTGCTAACCTTTGCAACCACTCAATCATTGAAAAAACGTTTGAGGTAATCCCAATGATTCAACTTGTAACGGCTTGGTTCAGTTACCTTATTGTTTTAGTACGGAAAGAATTTCTTACCATTTTTAGTGACCCTGCCAATCGTACCATTTTATTTGTCCCCGCCTTGATGCAGGCTTTATTGTTTGGCTATGCGGCCAGCTATGATGTCAATCATGTGGATTATGCAGTTCTGGATCAGAGTAAGGGGCAGGCATCACAACAATTTCTGGCACATCTGGATGGTTCAGCGGTATTTAATCGCACAGCGACTTTGACAAATAATAGCCAAATCCAGCAGGTGATTGATGATCGAAGTGCATTGGCGGTGATCACGATTCCTGCTGATTTTGAAGATAAACTCAATCAGGGACAGACCTCACCAATTCAGGTTGTTCTGGATGGGCGTAATTCTTCCACTGCGGGTATGGCTGGTTTATATATCAGTAATGTGGTGGCAAAGGTCAATCAGGAACGTTTGGGCGCGACCTCTACCATCAATATTGAAACTCGGACTTGGTATAACCCTAATCAGGAATCCAGATGGGAGCTGATGCCATCTTTAATTGCGGCTTTAAGCATGATGCAAACTCTATTGTTGTCTTCTTTATCGGTTGCCAGAGAACGAGAGCAAGGTACTTTTGACCAATTACTGGTCACACCTTACACACCCATTCACATTATGATAGGCAAGGCATTACCGCCAGTTTTTGTTGGCTTAATGCAGTCTACCATTATTTTGTTGATCATCATGTTCTGGTTTCAGATTCCCATGAATGGCTCACTGACTTTACTTTATTTTGGATTACTGTGCTTTAACGTTGCAGTGGTTGGTGTCGGTTTGTCTATCTCGGCAATTTCCCTGAATATGCAGCAGGCCATGTTGTTTACGTTCTTTCTGATTATGCCATTGATGCTGTTGTCAGGACTGTTAACTCCTGTCCAGAATATGCCATATGTATTGCAGGTTGGAACCTACGTTAACCCATTGCGTTTTGGGATTGATTTGGTGCAAAGGGTATATCTAGAGGGTGCAACCTTTTCTCAGATAAAGTGGGATTTTGTACCAATGTTTGTCTTGGCTGTGGTTACCTTGCCTTTGGCGGCTTGGTTGTTTAGAAACAGGTTATCTTAGATTAAGCTTTATCAGTGTCATTTACAGACTTTTGTGATAAATATTATTCTTGAACAAAAAATCTGTGCACATTATTATCCAATATAGATATATGACTGCGCAGATTTCTATTAGAACAATTAAAAAAGACTGCTTTTGAACATACTGCACTTGTAGTATATGACAAATGGCTTTGAGGATAAAAAGTTTGAAGAGGCTGACGCGAAGCTTTCTAGCTATTTAGATACTTTAGATAATCCAAAAGCAGATAAAAAAGATCAACAAAAGATAATTTGCATTGAATATCCAAACGTCTATAAGCATGAGTATTTACCAGCATTATTAAAGCTTACAGATGCAGAACCTAAAGAAAAGTTATTGAATGATTTGAAGTTAACAACAGATTACTATAGTGAGAAGCTAGGGATAGTGTGTGAATAACTCAATGATTGAGTTAAAAAAAGATTTTACTCGACCTGAATATTCGAATCCAGTCGATGCAATGTGGGAGTTTTTTCAAGAAAATCCAAATCTTAAATGTGTGAACTTTGATCCTATCCAGAATGGTGTAAGAGCTTTCTATATTGTTATCAATTGAGAAAGTAATATTGAATCTGTTGTTAATTAACAAGTTGACTATGCTTGAACTATTCCAATTCGAGTTGGTTATCATCTTTTGTAACCTTGGCGAATTCAAACATGAGGTGCGACAGTTTGAAAAGTCTTATGATAATCAACAAGCTGAGCAAATTTCTCTAATGGTGTAAGCCAATCTAACGCTTTTCTAGGACGAGTATTCAGTGACATGGCAACTTGATTTAAATAATGCTGATCTGCCTGATTTAAATCAATCCCTTTAGGTAAATATTGCCTAATTAAACCATTCATATTTTCGCATGTGCCTTTTTGCCAGGGTGAATGTGGGTCACAGAAATATACATCTATGCCTAAATCTTCTTCAAGTATTTTATGTTCTGCCATCTCGCGTCCACGGTCATAGGTCAACGTTTTACGCAGTTCTGCAGGTAAATATTTCAGAGCTTCAGTTAAAGCCTTGCGCACTGATTCTGCCTTTGCATCAGGTAATGTTGCCAAGATACAGAGCCGTGTATTTCGTTCAATAAGTGTTGCTATCGAACTTTTATTGTCTTTACCTTTAATTAAATCAGCTTCCCAATGACCCGGTATTTTTCTTTCTTGAACTTCGGCTGGGCGCTCATGAATAGTTTTAATATCCTGTAATATAGAATCTTTTTTAGGTTCACCGTTAGCTTTTCGCTTTTTATTTTCATGACGTAGACAGGATAATAAGTCTTTTTTCAACTCACCCTTGGGTAATGCTCGTATCGTTGAATAAATCGTTGTATGGCTTACATTCATTGTTTGATCCAAATCAGGAAATGTCTTTAAACGCTTTGCTATTTGCTGAGGAGACCATAAACAACGGATCGCTTCAACAATAAATTTCCAGAGGATTGAATCGATTTTGAGTTTTCTGTGACCACGTCTACGTCTAGCAAAAGTGTTATCAGAAGCATATCGAGCTTGATAAACGTCATTGATGCTATTTCTTTTAAGCTCACGATAGATCGTACTAGGATGTCTTTTAATAAGTTCAGCAAATTTTCTGGCTGAAAAGCCTTCTTTTCTTGACTCAAGCATTAATGCAGTACGATCTTCAAAGTTAAGATGATGGTATGACAATTTTATATACTCCATAAACCCTTTAAATTAATTAGGTGGTTTATGTCGCACTTCAAGTTTTACTCTGCCAAGTAATCCTGTTGTCTTAGTTTCATTCTTATTAACAAAAATCTTATTCAGATTGCAATATGCTTGATCAAAATCTTGATTCAGATTTTGTACAAATACTTTTGCAGTGTCTGTTTCTTCTTCAAATTGCTGCCAAATCGTACGCCCATCAGCTAGCTTCGAGGTTAAAAATAAATAAGTTTCCTTTACAATAGTATCTGTGGCAGCATTTCCAAATACATCAAATACTTGACTTAAATTTACATTATTAGATATTAAATATCCATTATTGCAAGGCTCTTTGAAAAATAAGATTGGAGTAGATTTCGCATCAGGGTGAGTAAAGGTACTCGAATGCGTCGTCACTGCATATCTAGCGTTTTTAATTGCTTTGACTAGCCATAATTCAGGGTGATATCTTTCGTCAGCTTCAGAAAATTTCCCTTTATTTGAACTCTTGTTTAACCACTCTCTCTTTTGATTTAATAGAAAGTTTTCATATTTTTCTTCAATCATTAAAGTACCACTCCATTATTTTTATCCAAAACAACCAATCCAAATTGTTCTGAATAGATAAGATTTTTATTCTCATCATATTCCGGTAACATAATTTCCCCATACCGTTTTGATAAGGATTCTATCTTTTCCTCAATATCCTCATTTTCACCTGAATTATCAAGAGCTAAACGACATAAAATGTCGTAATAATTTCGATTTAACCATAATCTTTTATTCTCCAACTCATTTAATTGAATGTGATGAATATTATAAAAACCATTACGATTAATATATTTCCCAAAATCATCTTTTATAGAAAACTCAAGTTTTTGATTTTTTAATACAGCAAAAAGCTGAATATTCGGAGAACTCTGTCTAAAAGGGGTAAATCGTTGCGGTAAAGCTGTTAAAAACCATTTTTGAGTTAACCAAGCATTGAGAGGTTTTGCTCCAAATTTATTGTATGAAGTTAGGGCGTCCACCATCACAGCATGCTCAAGATCAGCTAATTTTTTTATCGCTTGTAAAGGCTGATTTGCCTTAATTCGTGGAATCGCATTAATATTAAAATCAGATGCTGTAATTTCGAGAAGCTCAGTTAGATTTTTCGTCTGTAATTTGAATTTATCATTATTAACTTCAAAACCTGGTTTCTCAAACGCAACCTTAGCTTTGCGAAGCCCTCTTAAATTATATTGAAGCAAAGCAATATTCGGTTTTTGAATATCATGTTCTAATTTTCGATGACGTAACACTCGCCCTGCTAATTGAATGATAGAACGATACGAAGACGGTTCTACAATGGCCCAATCAAAATCATGATCTCGACCAACTTCCTCTACAGGTGTAGCAACCAAAATAAAAATAACATGTTTATCATCAGTTGAATCTAAATGCTGGCGAATGACATCATTTGAAAATGCGGCAGGCTGCTCTGCTCGTTTTTCTTTACGCTTTAGAACTTGATCTAAATGTCGCTCTTGTTCACTACGTAGTAAGAGAACTTGACAACTATGATATGCCATGACACGTGGTGTAATACTTTTAGACCACTCAGCGTTCAATAAATACTGCGTGAGTGCTACACATGGTGGAATATTCGCTACCCGTACTACTCCGAATGAAACTTTTTTACCAGTTTGACTGTCTATAGTGTGATGATCTAAATGCAACTGTTCAACATTCTGCTTAATCCGTTCAAAATATTGGGACTGCAAACTTTGATCTAAACGTTGAACCTCTTTTTCTGCCACAAGATCAGCACAATCTACAATATATGCTTTATGTTTGACGATTTGCTTATTTAACGCATCTGCTCGAAGTTCAATAAATGAATGATGTAAATGTTTAAATTGCTGGGTCGCTTCCATTGCTTGGCTTGAATCAATGGTTTGAATTTTAGTTTTAAACTCATCGACCCACATCGCAACAGCATCTGTATTTTTAAGCTTCTTAAAAGCACAGTAAAGCGACCAACCTTGCTGATAAGCATAAAAAAAACCTTCAGCTAATGCAGGCGGAATCGTTGCCGATGAAATCATCACTTTACGCCCCAACATTCCAGCTAAATGAATGAGTCGAGCAATTGCAATTAAGTCCTGACCATTAAAATCATCAACTTCATCAATGACTAAATCAGATGAGGAAAGTCTCAAGCTCGGTAAAATATATTTACCACCACGCTTGGTTTCAGTGGCCGCCATCATATGATCAATGGTGCAAGTCAAAACAGGTTTATATAAAAAAGCTTTATTTCGTTGTTCTTGATGCTTTGGAAACAAGGCATTCATAAAGTCGGCTTGCGGCATAGCATCATAATCGAGTTCATTTTCTAATAGTTCTTCCAACGACTCAGAACCAATTTTCTCAATATTGATTTCATCTTTTTGATCATTCTTTGTATTTTTATGATGCAGCTCTTGAACAGCTTTTGAACCTATTAAAACAGCAAGCTCATCATTTCCTAATCCTATATCATGCCGATATGAATCTCCAGTTTGTAAGGTTAATGTTCTTAGTCCTAAAGCTAAGATATAACGTAATGATCCTCCATCTTTTGATAAAGCTTGCATAATTTTGGCATTGGCAATGGTTTTACCTTTACCCGTACTCGCCATATTGACAATAAACCAACCTTGTTTCCTAGCAGTTTCATTTTTTTGAATAAATTGCTGTATTCCTTTGACAGCCTGATCTTGCCATTCAAAACCTTGGGAACTTTTCTTTTTTAACTTTTGAATATCATATGCTGATTCCATGTCATCTGCTAAACGGCTCAAAGACTGCGCGACACGCATGGCGTTGTCACTGACACGTACCAAATGCTCATCTAAATACTGCTTGGCCTGTTTTGTTAGAGGGTCAGTATTTGCAACGAGTAATAAATTTGTTTTCCACGTTTTATCTGCCTGACATGATGAATAATAGTGATCACCCAACATGAGACATAACCTTGCATGATGTAAAATCACTCGCCAACTACCATCAATAAAAATTTGTTCTGATACCTGAGATTCTTGTAGTAAACGTGATGACCATTTTTTAATTTGCTTTGTCCATTCAACTGAATGTGTCAATAAACCTTGTTCAAATTCAAAGCATAATTTCAAGCGTTGCTGATATTCTTTTTCTTCAAACTTATTTTGATAACCCCAATCTGCTTCAATCAACTCAAAGAGTTCAGCAATATGATTTACAGGTTCAGCCGCATATGCCTTTAAAAGTTTATCATCTTTTAAATTAGGTAAACGATGATGTGAAACAACAAGCCAAGCAACTAACTGCGCTAAAGGTGGAAGTTGATCTAGAACTTTTGATTGATCGGAGTTTTTTAAAATGGTCTGCTTAAGTAAATCCTCATCCCAACTTTGATTAATCAATAGACTCAACCATGCTTGATCAGATTTAGTATTTCCCGATGATTGAACCAAAGCATTTAACAACATGCAGGAAATCCATTCATGCCGTAAAGGATCACCTTTAAATTGATTATTTTTACTGAGGAGTTTTTGTTGAAACAAAACGGTTGCTTTGCCCCAATCATGCAGTAAAGCAGAAACAGCCACCAAGGCTTTAATTATAGGTAAATAATGCCAATCATTTTCCCATTTATTTTGAGCTAAACTTTTTCTTGTAGTATTAACAGGCACAATCCCCTGCTCATTAAACTTATTACGATTTCCCACAATCCATAAAAGTTCACTTCTACGCCGACCACGAATCCAATGGCAACTCACTGCGGTATTCTTCGTAACTGTTTTTCTGAGCAGCTTTTTTACTGCTAACAAACCATCTTCGGTAATCACCGTTTGCCACGTGTTATCGCCAATACGGTCTGCAAATGCATCTAACACACGACGCGTTCGAGGAATCGCTTTCTTTTCACATTGAGAGATAAAAGTGACGATCATCATTCACTCTCCACTACTGGAAAACTTTTACATGCCTGCAACTTCACTTGCCCAAACATCCAATCTAGACAACGATATTCAGTAAATTTTTGGAGAAGTTGCTGCCTAAACTCTTGTTCTTTCATTCCTTCTTTAGCACATATAAATGCCCACGGTAAAACCACTGCATCCTTAACTAAATCAGCCACATCAAACACCAAAGCACCGCGTCTAGTCTTACCATGAATCACAGCAAAACCATGATTGATACCGAGCACCCAAAGTGTGGTTGCCGAAAGCCCATAAGCCAAATAGTTGCCATGGTTCAAAAAGTCATTCGCCAAATCACCCTGTTCAGGATTACGTTCAAAACTAAGTTTGCAACGAATCGCTGCAATCTTGTAAAGTTGTTTGGTCATTTGTGCTTCTGCAAGCAATAAATCGCCAACCTTAGCCATATTTGGAATTTTCTTTTCAAAACCATTTAACGCTTGTTGAATATCCTGATCATCTAAATAAAAGCCTTCGTCTTTTAGGTCTTTGTCTTTTGCCCAAATTTTGCGGATAAACTCAATTCGAGCAAATTGAAATTGTTTTGCCACGTCTAAGCGTTTAGCTTCATCAAACCAAAAACTCATCCATCCTTGCATATACTCCGTTGGACGATATTCACTCTGTGGCGTTAACCACTCCACTTCACTCCCTGCAAATAATGGTGTACCGCCACCCCCACAAAACCCCACCAAGACACCTGCACTACACAACATTCGCATCGCCGCTTGAGTAATAGATGTACCTGTTCCAAGTAAAATCACAGTGGTATTGGCTATTGGAATATTCCAATACTGATTTTCATTTTTGGCTTCAGTGAGATATAAAACCCGACCATCTTTTTGCATCACGCGGCAATGTTCGAGATAATAAAGATTGGCACGCTTTGAATGTAATATTGCTTTTAAATCAGATGGATTAAGTTGTTCTATTGTTATGATTTCTCTTTTTTTTTCTTATACTACTTGAACATTTGGTAATAAAAAAGCTGCCGAAGCAGCTTAGCGACATATCATGTCGTTTTAACTTTATTCCTTTGAAAGATTAGCAAAAATTTAAGAATCAATCTTATCAAACTTACGATCAATCAAACTCAGGCGACCACGAACCACATCGGACAACATCCGCCAATCAGAGATAAAACTATAAAGTGGTTGCTTAAAACTTGCAGGCTTATTATGTTCAAAGAAAAAATGTCCAACCCAAGCACACGCATAACCAGACAATAAGCCATAAGCCAAATATTTAGCCTTACGCTGGCGAATCGCTTTACTCCAAAAATATAAACCAATCGAACTGCCTGCTACATGCAAACGTCGACTCGCCATACTGCGATGCTCGGTTAAGTAAAAGCGATAAAACTCATTGTAATCTTTTATCGGTAAAGTGAATTCTACTGGCTTCGCTAAATTTGCTGGTGCATTCATTTATTGATCATCCTAATCCTGTCCTCTCTGCACACGGTACTGCATTTTTTGTACAAAATAAAGTCATGTAAGATAATACGATATACTGAACCATGTCCTACAAGGAAAATAGCCTTTTTCAGCATAATTGCTCAACTTGTGTTTAGGTTATACTCAATCATAAACTTATTCATTCTAACGGTCAGGAGTCATCTCCACATGGAAATAGAACTTAAATTTCAACTTCCTGCATCTAAGAAAAAAAGTGTGTTATTGGCATTAAATAAGCAGAAAGCTCAAAAAATTCGTCTACAAGCCAAATACTACGATACTGCTGATCGAACTTTAGCAAAAAACTATGTCGCAATCCGTTTGCGTCAAGAAGGGGAACATTGGGTACAGACCTTTAAAGCAGCAAGTAAAAACCATTTACAACGCATCGAAGAAGATATTGAACTGGGTAAATGTGAACAAGAACCTGTTTTAGATTTATCTCTTTATGAAAATTATCCAGCTATACAAAGTATTTTAAAAGACCTATTAGGAGATCCACTCGCTCCACTAGAATTGCAATTTCAAACTGATGTGGAGCGCACCTTTCACACCTTTGAATTTCAAGGTTCAAAAATCGAAGTCTGTTTAGATGATGGTGAAATTCGAACCGCCAAGGACACTGCAAAAATCTGTGAAGTAGAATGTGAGTTAAAACAAGGTTCAGCCCGCGATTTAATTATTTTCTCGAATCACTTAGTCGAAAAATATCAATTATGGCTCGATGTACGTAGTAAAGCTGAACGAGGTAATTTATTGGCAATGGGGAAAAAAGTTTCACCAGCAACTAAAGCCAAAACATTACAACTTCAATCAGACTTTTCTGCTGAGCAAGCGATCAAACTGATTATTGAAAACTGCTTAAATCAAATCCTACCTAATGCTGACGCAATTGCTGGCGAGGTAGCTGAAGCAGATCATATACACCAAGCGCGCGTTGGCATACGTCGTTTACGTTCAGCACTCAAACATTTTTCTCATTGGACAGAGCAACTTGATCCAATTTGGCAAAATGACCTGACAGAGATTTTTCAAGCATTGGGTCAATCAAGAGATCAAGATGCGATTCAAGCATCCGTCATTCCATTGATTAAAGCTGTATCTGATTTTGACTTCTCATTTCCAAGTTCAGCTAAAACGAATATTTCCAAACCATTAAGCAGTGTTAAAACAACACAGCTATTTTTATCGTTGTTTAGCTTTATCTATAGTGAAAATGAATCAACAACGAAGTTATCGAAACAAGTTGCGAAAAGCTTAACTTCACTCTATCAAAAGATTTTGAAAGATACCTCGGTATTTTCAGAACTTCCAGTAGAGCAACAACACCGTACACGAAAACGAGTAAAACAATTGCGTTATTGCATCGACTTTATTACTGGGCTTTATCCAGAAAAAGAAGTTCAAAAGTTTCTGAATAAATTACAACCGATTCAGGAATATTTAGGTTTCTACAATGATCTGTTTGTTGCAGAACATCTATTTGAACAATATGCATCAAAACAACCACAGTTTTTATTTGCCTTAGGTTGGGTCAAAGCGCAACAACCTCATGTTGCTAAGAAGGCGGCAAAGAAACTACAAGATTTATCGGCTAAAGATAATTTTTGGGAGTAAAATTTTCTCTTATATTTTTGGAAAACCTCCTAAATCATTTTTATCTATAACAGATATTTATGATCGTGCTAGGCGGCATGGATGCCGCCTGTTTGACTGCGGTAGCAAGGATGCACCGTCAGTCAAACAAATGGTTTTGCCTACTTTGTCCGAAAACAAAGTAGGAAATCGCCTACGCGAAAACATTAAAACTTTATATAGCATTTGTGGCTGTGCTGATATTTTTATTAAAAATTAGCGTTTCAAAGTATTTATTTGCCTTAAATCATTTACCTATATTTCCCAAAAACCTTCCACGTACCATTATAAGCAATTGGATCACTATAACTATCATTGCGCTGCTTGCGTGGCTTATCCCGCGCATCCACCAATTTAAAATGTGGCTCTACACTGAGAATCATGCCATTCATATAAAAACGGGTGCGCGTGTATTCACTTTGCCCATGCTGAAACACATATGTGCGTAAATCGATAAACTCACGATGAGCCACCAAAGCTGCGGTATCATCGCTCTCTAACCACGCTTGCATCGCAAAAATTTGATCGGTATCAAACTGTCCGCATTTTTCCACTAATGCCGCCACGCCTCGAAAAGTTTTAGATTCTTTTGCACGAGTTTTATTGATCCGAATCCGATCTACATGAAAGAAAAACAACGGCAAATTTAAATGACTGGGTAAGTGAATGGCATCAATAACCTCATCTTGCATAAATGGCTGACAAAGTTGCTGCGCTCTTTCAATCAAAGGTTGCCATTGACGATAATATGCATCCACTTCCTCTTTTAAGCCGTAATATATCGGCAACCCTTCTACATGCTGCAAATGTTGAGGTGGATGAATATGCTGACGCAGTAAAGCAATATCGGTTTTTAGACTTTGAATCTCGATTGCATCTGACATTTTGATTATTCTAATTTACTTAGGCTATTTTAGATTAAGACAACGGTTTTGTTTATGCAAGGCTTTGTCTATAATGTCTAATCTAGTTTTGTTGGAAAAGAACATGTCTCAAAAAATTAATGCGACTGATGTAACTGAAGAAGAAGCTTTAAATGCGGTATTTTTTGAGCGTGCAGATGAATTTATTAAACTCGCCAATGAATTTTGCCGTCCACCAAAAGGACAAACAGCAAAACCAGAAGAGTTACGTGGTCAAGTGAGTGCAGCAATGCTATTTGCCACTGCCCGTTTTAACACATGGGTCGCAGCAAATAATTTTAAAGATGGCAATGAAATGCAAGAAGCGAAAGAGCAAGTCATGTCATATTTACTGCAACAATTTCAAATGATGTTAGAAGATAACTTTGACGAATATTGTGAGCAGTTTGATAACTATTTACGTTTCCGCAAAAACGAAGATTTCCACACTCATAAACATGACCACAAATAATCCTTTGTAGGTCGAATCGATAAAAGGCATTGAGTATCTCAATGCCTTTATCTTTTTTAATTAGAATGCGGTATTCACCAAATATGCGGTATAAGCAACGAAGCTGAATAACCACACTCCGCCCTTAACACGTCCGATTCGCCCTCTTCCTTTAAAGCTCAGTGTAAATATCAATAGGCTTAGAGTCAGTGCACCCATTACCACCATGTCACGATGTAACACCTCTTGTGGCACGACTGTAGGATGAATCACCCCTGCTAAACCGACAACAGCAAGCGTGTTAAACATATTGGAACCGATCACATTACCTATCGCAATATCTAACTCACCTTTGCGTGCTGCTGCGATCGAAGAAGCCAGCTCTGGTAAAGAAGTACCAATTGCAACCACGGTTAAGCCTATAATCAAATCACTCACACCAAAGGCTTGTGCAATTTCTACCGCCCCCCAAACCAATAAGCGTGAACTAATCACTAAGATAATCAAACCAAATAAAAGCTGAAAAATCGAAGTCTTTAATGGTGTTTGTTTGCTTTGTAGATCGGTGTTGAACTCATGACTCAATACATCACTTTGACTTCGCATGCCTTGCCAAATCGACCAGCCCATATATAAGACCAGCATCAAAAGCATTAACACTGCATCAATTCGGCTGAGCATCTCATCAAAAATTTGTAAGATACAGATTGCGGTGACTAACAATAATATTGGCAATTCTTTACGTACAACCGCAGATTGCACCATAATCGGATGAATTAATGCAGTCACCCCAAGAATCAAAGCAATATTTGCAATATTTGAACCATAAGCATTCCCCAATGCTAGCCCTGGGTTTCCATCAATAGCAGCCATAACCGAGACAACAATTTCGGGTGCTGATGTACCAAATCCGACAATAATCATCCCAACTAGCAAGGGCGGCATACCTAAGTGACCCGCAGTGGCTGAAGCACCATCAATAAACTTATCAGCACTCCAGACCAATAAAATCAGTCCAACAATCACCGCGATCACAGCAAAAGCCATGCTACTCCCCTTTTCCTTATCAATGAAAACACTTCACATGCATTGGATTAGCTTGTCTTCTAATATGACGAGCAACAAGAATTCAAGCATGTGAATTTAAATCTAACTTCAACCATGAAAGCACAGATTTTTTAAAAAACCACCATCAAAGTGAGGAGATCCCTATCAACGAGGATCTTGAGCCTGACCATATTGATCAGCCATCACCTCAACGAAATGCTCAAGTTTAATGTATTTTTTAATGACACGATCTACATCATCTTTACTTAGCTTGGCAAATTCTTGGTCACGCACCGCTCGATCCAATAGCGTTTTATTACGTTCTAATTGCGAAGTCAACATACCGTGAATACGGCGTTCATCTTCTAGTGCAGTCACTCGTTTTTTCATGATATCAGCCTTAGCTGCTTCCACTTCTTGCGCTGTTACACCTTTGCTGAGTAAATCATTCAGTACTTTGTGAACTGACTGAGAGACTTGGCCAGAACGACCTGCCGTATAGTTGGCGGTGATACTTAAAGTACCATCATCGATATCAGGATCTAGGTCTAAACCACTCCCAAATCCATAGACCAATGCATTTTTCTCTCGTAATTCTTGCGCTAAACGCGAAGAAAGTTGCGAGTTACCTAAAATATGACTAAGCACAATTAAAGCAGGTGCATCTGGATGATAAGAACCAACCGGAATCGCTAAAATACTTTGATAGCTTCCAAATTCACGCTGTTCAGATAGCGCATGAATTTTCTGTGCTTTATATTCCGTATATTGTCCAGTAACTTTACGGAAAGGTTGTTTTGCTTTCCAAGACCCAAAGGTTTTCTGCAAAGTCTTTTTCATTTTCTTTGCATCAAAGTCACCTGTGATCGCAATTTGAGCGTAGTTCGTTTCAAAGAACTGATCGTAAAACTGCTTAACTTGTGCTTGTGTCGCTTCATTCAACTGCTTCTTCGCAAGTTCAGGCTCAAAGTGGTAACGTAAATCTCCCGGCTGATAGATTTCTAACACACGAGATAAAGTCATCGATGCCACGACTGCGGGTTCAGTATACGGACGATCCAATGCCGATAAACTTTGATTCTTAGCTAGATCAAACTCTGTTTGGGCAAACTTTGGCTGCTTTAACACATCCACGATAAAACTGAAGAAATCTTCAAATTTATCTTTTTTCGCCTGTATAACGATGGTTAAACCGTTGCCATTTGAACTCACGGATGCCCCGCCACTCGCAGCAATCGCCTTATCCGTAATTTCCTGCAAAGTATGTTTTTCAGAACCACGTAACATCAAATAACTCGCTAAATCTAAGGTTGTTGCCTTTCCAAATAGCGCCTTTTCATCACCAAAATCTAAACTAATCGTGGCATAGGTTTTATCATCACGTGTTGACGTTGGATAAAGTGCGTAACGAATGCCATTTTTCAACTGACCACGTTGAATCTTCTGTTCGTTTTTCTGCAATTGCTGTGCTGACTGTTCAACAAACTGTGCCACTTCTTGCTGATAAACTTTCACGTCCTTAAGTGGTTCAGCCACTTCATTCGTCTGATCTAAAGTTTTGGGCTGCTTTTCCTCGCTCAGCGTCATTGCCTTTTTCTGATCTTCTGGCGTAGGTCGGATATCACCAGAAACACGATGTTCAGGCACTAAAAACTGTTTGAGAGTCGTATTTAATTCATCAACTTTGAGTGCTTGAATCGCTTGTAAATCTTTAAAATAACGATCCCACTGGCCATGCGAAGTTACTGCATAATCGCTTAAACGCGAACCTAATGCGACCGCATCATTGGCAATGGTATCGGCTGCATTCTGGGTGATATTTTTGAGACGCTGTAGTTCGACTTCTCTAAAAGCTTGTTTTTTCTCAACACCCGTTGTTAAGGCTTCACTCACTTGCTTCTCGTCATGATTCGGCGCATAAATTGCCCCCATAAACACAAGATTGAAATCCTGATCCAGCCATGTTGTTGATTGAACAGCAGTACTTATCCCTGTTTCAACCATACTTTTATATAGACTACCGCTTGGCTGTAAAGTAAATAATCCTGGTGCAAGCGCTAAAGCAGGTGCGATATCGCTATTTTTTCCATTCATGTAAATATGAAACTTGGCGAGGTCACTTCCCTTTTCTACACTGAACTGACGTTGTTTGATCTTGGTACTATCTAATACTGGAACTTGCACTGGTGCAGGCACGGGTCTCGCTGGAATTGGGCTAAAATGCTGGTCAATTTTTTTCAGCACTTCGGCTTTATCAAATTTTCCAGAAATCACCATGATTGCATTATTCGGTGCATACCACGTTCTGTAAAACTGATTCAACTCACTCATATTGATTGATTTCAACTCAGCAAGATCACCAATTGGCAAACGCCCAAGATATTGATTGCCGTAAGCTGCTTTCAACATTTGATCCATCAACACCGCAAAAGGTTGATCCATACGGATCTCACGTTCACGCTTTACAATCTCAATTTCGGCTGGAACAAATTTTTCCTGTAGAACCAACTTATCCATACGCTCAGCTTCGAGGTATAGAATTTCATTCAGCGCATTTTTCTCAGGACGAACAATATTAATATACTTGGTTGAATAATAATCAGTGCTGGCATTAGTCATTAGCGTGTATTGATCCAAACGGCGCTGAAACTCATCGCCTTTAACATTGACCGTACCTTTAAATGCCAAATGCTCTAATAAGTGTGCAAGACCGCCCTTGCCCTTAGGATCGTTCAATGAACCCGTCAAATAAACTGTGTTTACATAGACTTTATTTTCTTTTTCATTTGGTGCCAGAATAACTCTAAAACCGTTATCTAATTTATATTCTTCAATATTTCTTTCACTTTTTACGAGTACCGCTTGAGACCAAGACGTCGCACTCAACCCGATCAAACAAAGAGAGAGAGTAAGCTGCTTAAACCGCGTTAACATAATTTATCCAAGTATTTTTTGGTGATTTAAATAAAAAAACTATAGTAGAGAACGATTCGCATTTTTAATAGTTATGTTTTGAAAAAAGCTGTTTAATTAAACAGCTTTTTTCTTTATTTGTTTTAAGATTACGTAAATTTTAGAGATTAAGCTCAGCTTGCATATAGAGTTTTGCATAGCCCGAAATCTCAATTCGATCTTCAGATTGAATAACGCAATCTAAAATACCGCCTCGTTTCGAAGCTTGAAAAGCAACCAATTGCTTTTGATTCAGTTTATCTGCCCAAAGTGGAACAATAGCTGTATGGATTGAACCTGTCACCGGATCCTCATCTATGCCAATCGCAGGCGCGAAATAACGTGACACACAATCAAACTGTCCTTCACCTCTTGCTGTAATTGCCACATCTGGTTGAGAGGCAGTAATCGCTGTACGCACTTTGCCAAGCTGTTTTAGCTTTTCCAGATTGGGTTGCTCATCCAATACATCTTGCACAGTTTCGTACTCAACAATATACGCCTGAGCATTTAGGTACACAGCCTTAAACGGTTTCGTTAAGCCATCACGCAACACTTGTGGGTAGTCAGTGATCAACTCGGCTCTACGAATCGGGAAATTCATTTTAATTTTACCGTCTTCATCTTGAGTAACGATAAAAATTCCTAAATCTTTCACATGAAATTGAATCGTCTTTACAGTAGTGAAATCTTTAAATAAAACAAAAGCACTGGCTAAAGTCGCATGTCCACAGAAGGCAACCTCATCTGTTGGCGAAAACCAACGAATTTCATAATTCGCATCATCTTGTCTTTTGACAAAAGCAGTTTCAGACAAATTGTTTTCTAAAGCAATATTTTGCATCAGCGCTTCATCTAACCACTCATTCACAACGATTACAGCCGCTGGATTACCTTTAAAAGGTTCTTTGGTAAAAGCATCAACTTGGTACATTTTCATAAATTTAAACTCTCAAACTTTTTCAATTATTTTGAACAAATGGTTGATGAATTATAGATACAGATTTTTCTAAATTTACAATACACATCTAAACTTTTAGCGATAAACAACTTTATTTGCAAACAGCATCGTTTTTTTAAGTTATGACTTAGAAACCCAAAGTCTTAACACGACTCAACGAGTTTCTAACTTACAGATTTTGGGTGTTGTTTGGGTGTTGAAGTTTTACTTCTTTTCAGTGACCCATAACATGATTGTACCTTGTACAACTATAGTTCCGTCTTCACGATAAGCTTCAATCGTAACATTCAGATCACCAGCTTTCCATTCATCTTCAACACGCGCAATCAGTTTAATATCTGAATTAGATTTAGCGACATAGTTGACCTGCATCCCTTTTGGCAACCATCTGAGATGGGCTGGAATAGATGCTTCTGTTAATACTCCCATCACAAACTCTAAACCATTACAGATTGCAATCACATGAACCGTTCCAATATGATTTTCGACAGTTCTATTTTTAGACATTATTGCTTCGCAATAATTACGCTCTAATTTCTGAATAATGGGATCAACTGTTTGAAAATATGGTGCTTTTCGACTTACAACTTTAGAAAGTAGTCTTAATCCGCCCGGAACAGGTTTTAACCATTCATAAGCAGCTAGCACATAGTTTTCTTGACGAGTAACTTTCTTTTTTACTTGATTGAGAACCGATGTAATTATATTAGTCATGTGAGTATGATATTAGGTGAATGAGCAAATAACATAACATTGCTCAAGAGTGCTCGACATTGTCTAAGTCAAATAAACGTAGACTCAATAAAGACAACCCATAAAAATAAAAAGGATGGTGCACCATCCTCTTGTTCACTGGATATTTACTCTTCCATATGCTCAATAATGGCTCGACCAAACTCTGAGCAGCGTAATAAGGTTGCATTTGGCATTAGACGCTCAAAATCATAAGTTACGGTTTTTGCCGCAATTGCTCCTGAAACACCTTTGATAATTAAATCAGCGGCTTCGGTCCAGCCCATATCTCGTAACATCATTTCAGCAGAAAGAATAATCGAACCCGGATTGACTTTATCTTGTCCAGCATACTTTGGCGCAGTTCCATGTGTTGCTTCATAAACTGCAATCGCGCCACCAATATTTGCACCGGGCGCTATACCTATCCCGCCAACTTCTGCCGCCAGAGCATCAGAAATATAGTCACCATTCAGGTTTAATGTGGCAATGACTGAATAATCCGCTGGACGCATCAGGATTTGTTGTAAGAATGCATCAGCAATCACGTCTTTAATAATAATGTCTTTGCCCGTTTTAGGGTTTTTAATTTTAACCCAAGGACCACCATCCAGCAGTTCACCGCCAAAACGCTCGATTGCAAGCTCATAGCCCCACTCTTTAAACGCACCTTCGGTATACTTCATGATGTTGCCTTTATGCACCAAAGTCACAGAAGGCTTATCATTATCGATCGCAAACTGAATTGCTTTTCGAACCAAGCGTTGCGTCCCCTCTTTTGAGACAGGTTTGATACCAATACCACAACCCTCAGGGAAACGAATTTTGGTCACACCCATTTCTTCTTTGAGAAACTTAATCACTTTCTTCGCTTCAGGAGAGTCGGCTTTCCATTCAATCCCAGCATAAATATCTTCCGAGTTTTCACGGAAAATCACCATATCTGTTAATTCAGGATGCTGTACTGGTGAAGGAACGCCCTCAAACCAGCGTACAGGTCGCACACATACATACAAATCTAGTTCTTGACGCAAGGCAACATTTAAAGAGCGAATGCCACCACCAACAGGTGTCGTTAAAGGACCTTTGATCGAAACAATGAATTCACGTAGTGCATCAAATGTCTCTTCTGGCATATAATTACCGTAAATCTTATCGGCCTTTTCACCACAATAGACTTCCATCCATTCAATCGAACGTTTGCCACCGTACGCTTTTAGAACAGCAGCATCTACAACTGCTTTCATTGCTGGTGTAATATCTACACCAATACCGTCGCCTTCGATGAAAGGAATGATTGGATGATTTGGAACATTCAGTGACAGGTCTGCATTTACGGTAATTTTATCGCCATCTGCAGGAACCACGATCTTCTGATAACCCATTGTATAGGCTCTCCCTCATGTAACTTGCGAGTAAATGTATACCTTCTTATGGCATACTTTATTTTTTATACTGTGAATTAGTTTAATCCAATCCAATATGTTTTTTGATTTATATGAGAAATAACCGCATTTCCCGATAAAATAAAAGCATATATTCACCAAATACCCCATAATCCAAAAGTAGTATTTCTCTATGAAAATAGTTGTCTTCAACAAACCTTATGATGTCTTGTCACAGTTTCGGGAAGATGAAGCACATCTAACGGTTTCAAGTTTTATCAAAGATCCTGAGTTGCGAATTGCAGGTCGTTTAGATTTAGATTCTGAAGGTTTGATGTTTCTGACCGATCATGGAGGTTTAAATCAGTTCATCACTCATCCAAGCAATAAAAAATATAAAACTTATTTAGCCCAAGTTGATGGCGATGTTACCGAAGAAGCTTTGGAGCAACTTCGTAATGGTGTCGAACTTGCGGATGGTATGACCTTACCTGCTAAAGCGATGAAAGTTGATGAACCAGAATGGTTATGGGATCGTGATCCTCCTGTCCGCTATCGCGCAAGCATTCCGACGAGCTGGATAGAACTGCAAATTTGTGAAGGTCGTAATCGTCAAGTTCGCCGTATGACTGCCGCTGTTGGGTTCCCTACCTTACGTCTTATCCGTACTCAAATTGGTTCAATCAATTTGATCCGTCTAGGTTTACAACCGGGCGAACAAACTGAAATCGAGCCGTTGCTTTTCCCTGATTTTAAAGACCTGCCTGAGGACAAGCCTTACCGTTCTCGCTCTTATGTGAAGAAACCAGGCGGGACTGGCGGCAAGCCTATGCATCAAAAGAAAAAAGAAGGCGACAAGAAAGACCCGAATAAGAAAAAATCAGGCACCAAGCGTATTTGGCAAATGGATGAAAGTGAAAAGCCACGTCGCAAGACCAATGGTACAACTCGACCAAATACTAAAGCACCGCGTGGACGTAGTCGTAATAGCCGTTAATCTCTAATTAAGTTAAAGCCCATGAATGTGGGCTTTAAAACATCTAATAAACAACTAAAGATTCATAATACAAAAGAATAAATATCAAAAATGCATTTTATGAAATAACCAAACATAAGTAAGGGAGAACCATAAATTATCAAGTAATCATATTTATATTTATTTACCTGTCTTTCTTGAAAAATTTTATACCAATAAATCAGGATCGAAAAATTTACAGAGAGTGGTTTTGTTGCACAAAGATTTGAAATGCAAAGCGCCCCTAATTGAGCCAAATTTAAGGCGTAACTTGGGTAAGTGGTCGACCTAATTCCGTAAACCTGTTGAGGACTGCTACACGTGCATGAATTTCATTCACCTGACTAGGAAAGCTTCTTGCCATTAATTTATCGCCTAATAATTTAATGCAATGCATCTTGGTTTCCACCAAACTTCGTCGATGATAGCCTGACCATTTTTTCCATAGTCTCCTGCCTAAACGTTTAACTGTTCGAAGTAATTCATTTCGTTCTAGCGAGCTGATCTTTGTATCTTTCCATGGTTTCGCATTTTTTCTAGGTGGAATCACCGCATGCGCTTGCCGATCTGCAATGACCTGACGGCATTGCTTGGTGTCATAAGCTCCATCGGTATAAACAGAGTCAATCTGCTCATCTTGTGGAATCTGATCGAGTAAATCACCAAGCACTTGTGAATCACTGACATTATTTGTAGTGAGTTGAATAGCGCGTATTTGAAGGGTTTCAGCATCTATACCAATATGTAGTTTACGCCATTGGCGACGATATTCAGGTCCATGTTTCTTGCGTTTCCATTCGCCCTCACCTAGAAACTTCATGCCTGTAGAGTCTATGAGTAGATGCAGCCCATCGCTACTTTTTTGGTAGCTGATTGCAATATCAATATGCTTTTGTCTTCTACAAAGCGTACTGTAATCTGGTGCGGTCCAATTTAATCCACAAAGTTTAATCAGACTTTGCACAAAGCCAGTGACCATACGTAAAGATAGACGGAATAAGGATTTAATCATTAAGCAGCATTGGATAGCTGCGTCGGAGTAGGTTTGATTTCGCCCTTGTTTGCCTTTTGATGGAGCATACCATTGCGTAGCAGGATCAAACCAAATGGCAATATTTCCGCGACTCATGAGTGCTCGGTTATATGCGGGCCAATTGGTTGTGCGGTAGATTTTGTGTGTAGGCTTCTTCATTTGAAAATTATATCGCTGAAAAAGCTTTTACAGATAGGTTTGTGCAACAAAGCCTTCCGAAACCATAAAATAGGCTAGATGGAGCAAGAAAAAAGCAGCTATCAAAGCATAGAAATGTGCATCAGCCCGAGTTTGTTCCATCTTTTACTTTAAAACCTAAACAATCTAAAAATTTGATCCATCTTAATAAAAAACCGATACTTTCGTATCGGTTTTTCAACTTCACCAACAAATTTGTCAGTTCTGTAGTCTGTCTTAAACTATTTCAAGCGTAGCATTAAGTGTTGCACTTGGACGCATTACAGCACTTACTTTCGCTGGATCAACTGCATAGTAACCACCGATATCAGCAGCTTTACCCTGCACTTCACTTAATTCAGCAAGAATTTTTTGTTCATTTTCAGCGAGTGCTTTTGCTAGAGGAGCAAACTTCGCTTTTAACTCAGCATCTTCATCTTGAGCAGCTAATGCTTCTGACCAATACAACGCTAAATAGAAATGACTACCACGGTTATCAAGTTCACCTGTACGACGTGATGGAGACTTGTCGTTATCCAACAATTTTCCTGTCGCTTGATCAAGTGTCTTGGCAAGCAATTTTGCACGGTTATTGTCTTCTTTGATACCAAGTTCTTCTAAAGACACAGCCAATGCAAGGAACTCACCAAGGGAATCCCAACGTAAGTGGTTTTCTTCAACTAACTGCTGTACATGTTTCGGTGCTGAACCACCCGCACCTGTTTCATACATGCCACCACCCGCCATTAACGGCACGATAGACAACATTTTCGCAGAAGTACCCAATTCCATGATTGGGAATAAATCAGTTAAGTAATCACGAAGAATATTACCCGTCACAGAAATCGTATCCAAACCACGCGCTACACGCTCAAGCGTATAACGCATTGCACGTACTTGCGACATGATTTGAATATCTAAACCTTCAGTGTCATGATCTTTCAAGTATTTTTCAACTTTCTTGATCAGTTCATTTTCGTGTGGGCGGTATGGGTCAAGCCAGAAAATCGCAGGCATACCAGAGTTACGTGCACGTGTTACTGCAAGTTTCACCCAATCACGAATTGGTGCGTCTTTCACCTGACACATGCGCCAGATATCACCTTCCTCAACATTTTGAGACATCAACACTTCACCTGTTTCAAGATCAGTGATGTTGGCAACACCCGCTTCTGCAATTTCAAACGTTTTATCGTGTGAACCGTATTCTTCTGCCTTTTGCGCCATCAAACCGACGTTTGGCACAGTACCCATCGTACGTGGATCAAAGTTACCATTCCACTTACAGAAATTGATCATTTCTTGGTAGATACGTGCGAACGTTGACTCAGGCATTACTGCTTTACAATCGTACGGTTTACCATCAGCACCCCACATTTTACCGCCACCACGAATCATTGCAGGCATAGATGCATCCACAATCACATCATTTGGTGAATGGAAATTGGTAATACCTTTTGCAGAATCAACCATTGCAAGTGCAGGACGGTGCTCTTGGCAAGCATGTAAGTCTTCGATGATTTCTTCACGCAAAGAAGTCGGCAATGTCTCAATCTTTTCATAAAGACCAGCCATACCGTTATTCACGTTAATGCCTAACTCATCGAATAATTTGCCGTGCTTTTCAAACGCATCTTTGTAGTAAATTTTCACGCAGTGACCAAATACGATTGGGTGTGACACCTTCATCATGGTCGCTTTTACGTGTAAAGAGAACAAAATGCCCGCTTCACGACAATCTTCAAGTTCTTTTTCATAAAAGTCGCAAAGCGCCTTTTTGCTCATGAACATTGAATCAATGATTTCACCATCTTGTAACGCAACTTTTGGCTTAAGCACGATGGTTTCACCACTTTTGGTGATGAGTTCCATTTTTACATTACGTGCACGGTCAAGTGTCATCGACTTTTCACCGTGGTAAAAGTCGCCTTCATCCATATGAGAAACGTGAGTTTGTGACCATTGCTTCCACTCGCTCATTGAGTGCGGGTGTTTTTTCGCATAGTTTTTAACAGCCGCAGGCGCACGACGATCAGAGTTACCTTCGCGTAAAACTGGATTTACCGCTGAACCAAGACATTTACCATAACGCGCCTTGATTTCCTTTTCTTCCTCAGTTGTTGGATTTTCAGGATAATCAGGAATTGCATAGCCCTTAGACTGCAGCTCTTTTATGCATGAGGTTAACTGCGCTACAGAAGCACTGATATTTGGAAGTTTGATAATATTTGTATCAGGATCCTGAGTACGACGACCAAGTTCTGCAAGATTATTCGTTACCTTCTGTTCGTCATTTAGGTAATCCGAAAACTCTGCAAGTACCCGTGCAGCAACAGAGATATCACTTTTAACGATCTCGATGCCTGCAGGCTTAGTAAAAGTCTCAATGATTGGCAGTAGCGAATAGGTCGCCAACAGTGGCGCCTCATCAGTCAGTGTGTAAATGATTGTTGACTTCCCACTAGCCATATATAGCCCCTTGTGTTGGATTGAGTTTTGAGGGTCGAACTTGTGGCCCAACCCCTAAGAACCGATGTGCTTAAATAAAACCCTGAGAGTATCAGCCCTGATCGCATCTCAGTCAACGCAATATCCAGTGATAACGACATTTCGCTACGAAATAGTAGTAGCAAGTTGGAGTTTTATCTCCTGCAAATCGGTTAGCTTAAGTAAAACATGAGAGTATGAACCGTACCGGGTTTGTCGGAGACCAAGCTTTCTGAGAGAATGTCCCGATGAAAAAAGTAAAATATACCCCTGAAATCAGAGAAAGAGCGGTTCAATTATTGATTGAATCCGAGAAAGATTATCCATCGAATTGGGCTGCGATCACCGCTATTGCTCCCAAGATAGGTTGTACTCCTGAAACTCTACGTGTTTGGTATCAAAAATATTTAGATAAACAAAACCCAATTAAAGTACAGCAACTTTCAGATCAAGAACGTATTAAACAACTCGAACGTGAAAATAAAGAACTGCAACGTGCTAACGAAATTCTACGTAAAGCAGCCGCTTTTTTCGCCCAGGCGGAGCTCGACCGCCCACACAAATAATGGTAGATTTCATCCATAACAATAAGGCGTTATATGGTGTTGAGGCGATTTGCAGGATTTTACCGATCGCGGCTTCTACCTATTATCGAACACTAGATTTCGTTGAAAACCCAGAACATCGAGCAAAGCGAGATCTACATGACTTGCATCATGCTGAACAAATTAAACGAATTTGGAAGGAAAGTTCAGGTCGATATGGTGTGCGTAAAGTTTGGCAAAAATTGAAACGTGAAGGCTATGTTATTGCTCGCTGTACAGTTGCTCGATTGATGCAAAAACTAGGTATACAAGGTGTTTGGCGTGGTAAGAATAAACAAACTACCCGTAGCCGAGAGGATCAAAAACGAGCAGATGACTTGGTGAAACGCAATTTTAGTGCTGATCATCCTGACCAGCTATGGGTCGCTGACTTCACGTATATTCAAACAAATTCAGGCTGGGTTTATACTGCATTTATTATTGATGTCTTCTCACGAGCAATTGTTGGATGGAAAGTATCGACACGGATGAATACAGATATGGTGCTCGATGCACTTGAGCAAGCGTTACATGCTCGAGACATGCCAAAGAATGTGATTCACCATAGTGACAGAGGGGTTCAATATCTTTCCATTCGCTATACCAATCGTTTAGAAGCAGCAAATTTACGAGCATCAGTCGGTACGACCGGTGATTCATACGATAATGCTTTGGCTGAAACAGTGAATGGCTTATACAAAACAGAGGTGATTGAATATTTAAAAGCAGATTGGCAAGGTTTAGCGGATGTACAACTTGCGACATTAAATTGGGTAGATTGGTTCAATAAAGAGCGTGTACATAGTGCACTAGGTTATGTGCCACCTTTTGATTTTGAAGCAATGTACTATGATAAAATTAATCCGTTAGGTCAGGTGGCCTAACTTAAATAAAAAGTCTCCGACAAACCCGGTACGGTTCAGTATCAGTACTGATCACTTCTCAGTCAATGCAATATATCGAGATAACGACATTTCAATACGAAATACTACAAAACGAATATTATTTGTTCGGGTTCAAGACTTAGATTGATGAGAGTTTCAGCTCAACATTTTATTTAGAACGACTTCCGATCATAAGTGATCGAAATCAATCTGAATATTCGACTCTAGTTTTATTTACACTTTTTAAACTTATTTTTTACCAAATGATTAAAATTAGTTTTTTTTATTTCAGGATAGATCAAATGATGAAAGTTTTCGTTCCATTAGTCGCTATGACTCTTTCTTCTTTTAGCTTTGCTCAAAATCCACTAAGTGTACATGTGCTCAACTTAGAAAATGGGCTCCCTTCTGCTGGGGTTAAGGTTATTCTGGAAAAACAAGAAAATAATCAATGGAAAGTGCTCAATAACAATATAACTAATCAGCAAGGACGTATTACGGATTTATATCCCAAAGACTCACCACTTCAAAAAGGGATTTATAAAGTCACGTTCAAAACAGGAGAATGGTTTGAACAGCACAAGCAGAGTTCATTTTTTCCAGAAGTGCCAGTCATTTTCTCTATAGATGGAAAACTTGAACATTACCATATTCCACTTTTAATTAGCCCTTATGGTTATTCAACTTATCGTGGTAATTAACCTCATCCTAATCTATATATATTTGCGAAGATTGAATCATAGAAAAGCAGCCTTCAAATTAGACGATGTATCTAACCTGAAGGCTGTAATCTAGATTTTTCCTGAAATAATAGAATTACGAATACTTCATCGGAAGTTGTGTCTACGATCCTTTGATCAAGATGCTAACCAAGTATCAAGTTTGGCTTGGTCTTCAACATTTAAATCAACTGTAGTCAATGGATTTTCCCCACCATTCAACTCAAATGTTAATAGCTCATCTCGGCGGAAAGCATAAACCGTATATGTACCTTGCTGTTTTGCATATTTCGCCAGAAGCTTTTCCGAAGCCTTAACACCATCAATCGCAATAATGACATCATTTGCTGATAAACCAGCTTGAGCTGCCACACCTTCACGACGTACTTGTTGCACAACAACACCTTCAGTTTTATCGAGCAATTTCAAACCAAAAGGCAAGGCTTTTTCGTTTTTAAGCACGTAACTTAAACCAAACTCAGGTAATAATTGGTCTAATGGCAGTTCGTCAGTGGTATTGATCAAGTGATTAATCTGCTCAATCCAATCATCGCCTGTCAGCGCTTTGCACAAATCAAAGATTGTATGCTCATTGACTTGAATACCCTGCTGAGTATTTTCGTACAAACGGCGCATTAACGCATCCAAGCTAGAACCACGTAAACGAAGCCCAAAGTCTAAACACAGCGCAACTAGACTACCTTTATTGTAGTAACTAGTACCTGCATTATTAGAATTTTCATCTTGGCGGTAAAATTTAATCCAAGCATCAAAACTTGACTCAGAAACCGTTTGAATGAAACGTCCTGGATTTTGCAAATAACGATCAATTTGCCCTTTCAATAAATCTAAATACGATTTCTGAGAAATCACACCACTACGTAATAAAATCAAATCATCATAATAAGAAGTGAAACCTTCAAAGATCCACAATAGGCTAGTGTAACCTTCTTTGTGTAAATCATAATTGGCAAAGTTATCTGGTCGAATAAACTTCACTAACCATGAGTGAAAATATTCATGGCTGCATAGACCTAAGAAACGTTGATAGTCCTTTGAAGGTTCTTCAGCTTCGTCAAGCTTAGGCAAATCATCTCGTGGTGTAATCAAACTGGTGCTATTGCAATGTTCCAAACCACCATAGCTATTGCCTGTCGCCATCGTCATAAAGGTATAGTTTTGAAATGGCGCAGAACCAAACATCTCTATTTCAGTTCGACAGATTTTTTCAATATCTGCTTGCATACGCTCTAAATTGGTATTGTGTTTTCCAGAAATCACAAACTCATGTGGAATGCCATGACTTTCAAAACTAAAACGACTTTGTTCTGCTAGCTCAAAAGGACTGTCAATCAATTGATCATAATTATCCGCTTTTAAGGTAAAACGTCCTTTGACTAAACTTTTAGAAGTTAAGCCCGTAGCAATCTGAAAATGCTTCAACTCATCTGGCAAGAACAGCTCAACTTCACATGGGGCTTGCTCCTGATCCTGAAGTCCCAAACAAACACAGGCTGGATTGACATAGAGTCGTGTTTGATCAACATAAGCACCACGTACAGATAGATCATAAGCATAGACATCATATTCAACCGTAATCAACTCATGGTCGGTATTGAATAAACGCCAACGATTCTTCTCTGTTTTTTTAATACTGAGCAAACGTCCGGCTTCATCAGATGCTTTCACAGATTCAATATGCTTAGAGAACTCTCGAATTAAATAACTGCCCGGAATCCACGTCGGTAGCCAAAGCTCTTGATTTGGATTTGCAAGAAAACGAAGCGTGACATGAATAAGGTGTTGGCGATAATCGTCGAATTCAATTTGATAATGCAGCATAGTTCAAACTAAAAAATAAAAAATTTCCCACAGCTTAGCATTTTTTTACAAACTCATGCGTAGATGTCTTAAATGTCAGCAAAAGTTGCTAGATTCTTCTACGAAAAAGTCATAGCATGCTTTTTTCGCATTCCATGCCCATGGATTGGCTGCACAAGGTGTTCTCGTGAAATTTTTCCTATCGCTCTTTACCTTATTAAGTTTATTTTGTGCAAATCTTGCACATGCGACTTTACTTAATATCTCCCCTGAAACTGTCGAAGCTCAAGCATGGTCTATTGTCGATGCACAATCAGGACAAATCATCGCCGAGCATAATAGCCATGTGCAACGTGCTCCAGCATCTTTGACAAAAATGATGGTGGCATATGTGGCATTGAAGGAAATTAAAGCTGGAAAATTACGTAAAGAGGATGTGCTCACAGCAACGCCTGTAGTAAATACAGTAATGTGGGACGAATCACAAATGTATTTAAAAGAAGGTGAACAGATTTCTGTTGATCAACTTTTAGCAGGTTTAATTGTCATGTCTGCCAATGATGCCGCATTGACGCTTGCTGAGAAAATTTCGGGTAGCGTGCCTCAGTTCATCATACGTATGAACCAAGAAGCTCAAGCCTTAGGCATGAAAGATACTCATTTTAGCAATCCTGCGGGTATCACGATGCCAGATCATTACTCAACAGCAGCAGATTTGGGCTTATTAGCACAAGCGATTGTAACCAAAACACCTGAATATCTTTATTATTCAAAAATGCCAAGTTTTAGTTACAACCAACGTTTCCATCGCGCAACGAATCTTGCTCTAAAAATGGACCCAACAGCAGATGGTCTAAAAACAGGTTTTACCAAAGCTGCTGGTTATAACTTGGCTCTAACAGCAGAACGCCCAACCTTAAATCCACATATCGATAAACGCCGCTTAATCGTCATCGTACTTGGCACACCAAATGCCATCAAACGTGCAGAGGTCGCGAACAAGTTAATGAACTTGGCTTATGCTTATACCCGTGACGAAGAAGTGATCCCAAAACATCAACTGATCGCGGAGTTGCCAGTCATTCGTTCAACCCTCAAAATCTTCAAAGTTGAGACACAGCAACCGACAATTGTGACGACTTCACTATATGACCAAGCCACACCAATCGATTTAAATCAGTTTGATGCACTGACCCAACGTCTTCAAGTTGTGGATGAAAATGGTGTAAAAATCATTGAGCCACTCCAAAACACGCATACGCGGGTTAATATTGAACTCAATGAGCAACGCTTAACGGCACCACTCACCCAAGCAATGAATTTAGCGACTGTATCTATTTATCAAAATAATCAATTACTTCGTAGTCTACAGATTGAAAATGAAGTACAGATTGAAGAAGCAAATATTTTCCAGAAAATTATGTTGTGGTTTTCTAACTTATTTTCATTCTTCTCAACAAATGATACAAAAGCTGCCAAACTTTATCCTTTAAATCAAGGGTAAAAAACCAACTATTTTTCTCAAGATTAACCATACAAGATTGAAAAAAGGATGGCATAATCCAACCATCCTTTCACAAAAACAATTAGGTTAATCATGAGCAAAACCTTACATCATATCGTGATTGTGGGTGGTGGCGCAGGTGGTTTAGAACTTGCGACACAACTAGGCGAACGTTTTGGTAAACATAAAAAAGCCAAAATCACCTTAGTCGATCAGAACCTCACCCACATTTGGAAACCTCTCCTACACGAAATTGCCGCAGGCTCACTTAACCCCCACGAAGAACAAACCAATTATTTCGCCCACGCAGAAAAGCATCATTTTGAGTTCGTCCTCGGTACCCTGATTGCTGTCAATAAAGATCAAAAACAAATTACACTTTCTCCTCCACAGCTTTCTAAAGAACACACCCCTGCTATTCAAAGTTTAAACTATGACACATTGGTGATCGCAGTTGGCTCTGTATCAAATGACTTTGGTACAGAAGGTGTACGCGAACATTGTCATTTCCTAGACAGTCGTCAACAAGCTGATATTTTCCAACAAGATTTATTTCATCTTTATATTGAGGCACAAAATCAATCGACTGAACGTGCTTTAAATATCGGGATTGTTGGTGCTGGTGCAACAGGTGTTGAACTTGCAGCAGAGTTGATTGAAACTACCAAGAATTTTTATCGCTATGGGTTAAAGAAAATCAATCCGAAACAAGTCAAAATTACCCTCATTGAAGCTTCTGATCGCATCTTACCAGCACTCAATGAGAAAACAGCAGCACATAGTGCCAAGCAATTGCAAAAAATGGGAATTGAAATTCTAACCCAGCACAAAGTGCAAAAAGTTGATGATTCCAATGTCTATTTTAGTAACGGCAATGTCATCCATTCTGATATTACAGTTTGGGCAGCAGGCGTTAAAGCACCTAAGATATTAGAAGCTTTAAATGATTTTAAACGCGATAAAATCAATCGTTTAATGGTATATGCGACCTTACAAACTTATTCGGATCCGAATGTTTTTGCATTTGGAGATTGCGCCCATTGCCAACTGGATGCACGTCAACCACCTCTCGGACCTCGTGCACAAGTTGCCAGCCAGCAAGCGAGTTTTTTAGTTGATGCGATGGCAGCACGTTTAAACCACTCACCACAACCGATGTTTGTCTTTAATGATAAAGGCTCATTGGTTTCATTAAGCCGAAATCAGGCTGTAGGTGAGTTATTGGGTGACGTGAGTGTGCAAGGTTTTATTGCCAAAACGATGTATGTATCTTTGTATCGACTGCATCAAGCCAACATTCATGGTTATACACAGGCAGGAATGTTAACCATGAAAGATTTGCTTACCCGTCGTGTTCGCCCAAAAATTAAACTGTACTGAGTTGAAAACATAAATTTCGTTCCCATTTATAACGAAATCGTTTCAAAAAGTGGAAAATAGTCAACAAAATCGACTTTTCACTTTATGATGTACACCTGAACTCTTTGAATGGATTAACAACATGACTGCTATTGCAAATAACCACGTGGTTTCATTCCACTACACTTTAACAAACGCTGAGGGTGAAACACTTGATAAATCTCAAGGTGAACCACTTGCATATTTGCACGGCGCAGGGAACATCATTCCTGGTTTAGAAAACGCACTTACAGGTAAAACTGTAGGTGAGAAATTCACTGTAAATGTTCCTGCAGCAGAAGGTTACGGTGAATACAACCCTGAACTTGTTCAAGAAGTTCCAGCTCAAATGTTCCAAGGTGTAGACAACATTCAACCTGGTATGCAATTCCAAGCGCAAACTGATGATGGTGTACAAATCGTAACTGTTAAAGCAATCGAAGGCGACAACGTTGTTGTTGATGCAAACTTCCCACTTGCTGGTCAAGATCTTACTTTTGAAGTAGAAATCGTTGAAATTCGTGATGCTTCTCAAGAAGAGTTAGATCACGGTCACGTACACGGTGCAGGTGGTCACCACCACTAATTCTTTTAGAATTAGCACAACTAAAAAGCAAAGCTTCGGCTTTGCTTTTTCTTCACATTCACTTTTATAAAATAAGAAAGATACCTTACTTCGAATAAATTGAGTGGTTCTTACTTTATGCAAAGCGATTATCAACTGATTTGGTTTCGCCAAGATCTCAGAATCCATGACCATGCCGCCCTTTGGCATGCAACACAAACAGGGCCTACAGTTGCGCTAGTGATCTTGTCACCTGAACAATGGCAACTACATGATGATGCACCCATAAAAATCGACTTCTATCTTCGTCAACTACAACAATTACAAATTGCGTTGCAATCTCTCAATATTCCTTTAATTGTTCAGCATTTACCACTTTGGAAAGATATAACACAGCTCTTTGCAGATTTAATGCAAAATATCCCAATTCAGCAGGTATATGCCAATATTGAACTAGGGGTTAATGAACTAAAACGAGATAACGAGGTACAAAAATTATTAAACCAACAAAACAAAGAACTGGTACTTTTTCATGACCGTACACTTTTTCCAGTAGCGTCGATTCGTAATCAGAGCCATCAGCCCTATCAAGTTTTTAGTGCTTTTAAAAAAGTCTGTTATCAACGCTTGCAACAAAGCTTACCCCAATGCTATCCAGTACCTGAAGGGCAGCAGCCGATCAACATCGATCCGTACCCCTCACTTGAAGATTTCAAAGAGCTACAACTTAAATATACTCAGCAACTTAATCATCTAACACAACAATGGCCAGTAGGCGAATCCTATGCATTAACATTACTCGATCAATTTATCCATGACAGATTGGACGATTATAAAAATGCCCGCGACTTCCCTGCACAAGCAGGCACCAGCCAACTATCTGCTTATTTAAATATTGGCATTCTCTCTATCCGTCAATGTCTACAGGCACTATTCCGTAAACAACATGGCGATTTTGTGATTGAGTCTGAAGGCCAGCAAACATGGCTGGATGAACTACTCTGGCGAGAATTTTATCAGCATATTTTGTTCGACTACCCACGTGTTTCAAAACACTTACCATTTCAGCTTTCAACCCAAAAAATCAACTGGTGTGATGATCCAGTTGCGCTGCAACAATGGCAACAGGGTCATACCGGTATTCCAATCGTCGATGCAGGTATGCGACAACTCCTTGCAACAGGTTGGATGCACAATCGAGTACGTATGATTTGCGCCATGTTTCTGAGTAAAAATCTTTTGATTGATTGGCGAAAAGGGGAACAATGGTTTATGCAGCACCTTATAGATGGTGATCTAGCTGCAAACAATGGTGGCTGGCAATGGTGTGCTTCAACAGGTACCGATGCTGCACCGTATTTCCGTATATTTAATCCAATTAGCCAATCACAAAAATTTGATCCAAATGGCGACTATTTACGACAATGGATTCCCGAACTTGCTCATTTAGATGCTAAATCCATCCATGAGCCTTACGCTTACAAAATGAATTCTAGTCTTAACTATCCAATACCAATCGTTGATTTAAAAAGTAGCCGAGCACGGGCTATCGCCGCTTTTAAAGAATAGATTTGGATTATTTATCAACCGACTCAGTAACATATAGACAACACTACATGTTACTGACTATAAATTACTTGACAAAGTCAACAACATAAAACTATCGCAATCACTATAAAATAGTGCTACTTTTATCACAAAAGACAATATTAAAACGTAAGCATCCGGCTAACACAGCCTTACCAAGCGATCCTATAAGCCTTAATTTAGTTCCCACCTAAAAACAAGTGGGGACTTAATCCATGAACATGGATATATATTCAGCAACACCTCCTGTTGCTAAAAAACGCCGAAAATACAGCAAAGAATTCAAACTCAGTATTGTCAATGCCTGCAAAAATCCTAATACCTCGATCGCTTCGGTCGCACTGCAACATAGTATTAATGCCAACCTTGTCAGTCGTTGGATCAGGATCTTCAGCCATCATGAGGGTGCCGTGCAGGATCCTACTCATGTGAATCCAGCATTTATTGCTTTGCCTTACACTGCTGCAATCAGCCAACCTATTGATGAGAGGATCACGTTGTGTATCACCGTGCCTCATACGAATAATGATATTCAGCTAAAATGGCAGACATCAGAAATACCTGCCTTGGCAGAATTACTCAAGGCACTTGCAACATGATCCGCATTGATGAAATCTGGTTGTCTACTCAGCCCATGGACATGCGTGCAGGTATGGATACGACCATGGCTCAGGTGGTGAGAGCCTTTGGCTACATCAAACCGCATTGTGCTTACCTGTTCTGTAATAAACGTGGCCATCGCATGAAAGTGCTGGTACATGATGGATTGGGCATCTGGCTGTGTGCCCGGCGGCTGGAACAGGGCAAATTTCACTGGGCTCAAGTTCACCAAGGTGAAACCGTGGCCCTCAGCCCGGAACAGTTACATTAAAACTAAAATTACTATGCAAAAAAATCCTGCTCCCGCACTCGTCTTATGGATCATTTCGGCTCATATCTTCATGGGTGTAGTGGCTTATGAATGGCTGCCAGCAACTTATCGAGGCAGTTGGATTTTCTTGCTATTGTTGGTCATCGCAGGTGCATACTTAAATATTGGTATGGCATTAATACTCGGTTTGGTGGCATTTGTCGGTATTGCGTTCTATTTCTTTCTTGATCTCGCCAATCAAACTTATATCGAGCGTCAACTGCTCCTATTATTTGTAGCGCCGCTCGCGCCAGTTTTTCTTAGTGCGATCCGTCACAATATTAAAAATGCCTTGGCCTCTTATCGAGCTATTCAAAGTTATGACAGAAATTATCAACATGATATTTTACCGCTTACTGCACTCAAGCACTTTCAGGACCAGCTAAAAAAACTATTACAGTTGACTCATAAAAATCATTATGAAGTGATCAGTATTCAAATTACCAACACCGTGCTCATTCGAGAAATGCTTGGTGAAGATATTTGGAAAGAAACTCAAAATAAGATTATGACGATCTTATCCACTGAGGGTGATAGTATTATCTATCATTTCATCAATGAAGAGTTGAGTGAAATAAAAAGTATCGTAATTCATGAAAATCAAATGGATGAGCAACACCCTACGTCACATTTCCTACAACAACTACAAGAGCTGAATGTTTTAAAACTTAAAGTCGAACAACATACAGAATACCTGTCACAAGTAGACCGAGAGGTGCACTGATGTCAGTACTTCTTAATATTTGTGGTCTGCTGGTTGCAACCGAACATTACCCAGACATGACTTTACAACAACTTTATCAGCAGTATTATCACTGCTCAATTCAACCAGCAAAATCAGAGTCAAGTCCACATATTCAATCTTCTGAAATGGTTTCAGAGATCTTTTCTCAGCCTGCAACATGGTGGCCCGTTTTTACAGCAGATCAACTCCAATCGAATAGTTTTAAAGAGCTTATTGATAAAGGTGTAAAACCAGGCGTTATTTTACCAGATGAGTATTTTAGTTTTTTAACCTACTATCGGATAAAAAAAGCTGTCAATGACGGCGCAATTCCTATCGCGCTCTTTCACATGGAACATTCGAAGTACTTTTCTGCCAAAGCCACTTTTTCTACCGCAATTGGTCTGAGACCATTAGCGACATTGATTGAAACAGGCTGGGATGAAAACCTCATCTCACAACCTGCGGGTAGCTATATCATTCAATCGGATAATAAACAAAACCTACCAATACCCGCACGTAAGATCCAACATCATCAGCACTTCTTTTATCAAGCCAATCATAACTATGCTCAAAACTCTGGCTATCAAATTTTAATTAATCCTCCAGCACACTTGCCTGTGAACAGCATAGAATATCCCCAATTGGGAATATCATGGCGTTTTGGTCGTGTTGATTACACCAGTACCCCTGACGGAGTTGAAACCAATCTATTTGGTTATTTCTTAATTGCAATCAGTACTGTTGTGATTCCATTTGACTATCTTTTTTCAACCCATTTTCCTAGTTTATTAAGTAGTTTTGGTAGTTCAGTTTCTTGGATTTCGCTGTTGCTTGGTGGGTCATTACTTTTGATTTTAATCATCTCTATCATTCGTAGGAGAAGACTCAATGCCCGCGATTGATATTCTATTTTTGTTTGGTTTTCTTGGTATTTGGATTCCACAAGCTTTTTGGGCGTGGTTAAGTTATCAGGCATGGAAATACTCGAAAAATGCAGCCAAAGAGTTAGAAAATTTGCCTGTGCCCGCTGAGTGGCCAATGCTCAGTGTCTTGATCCCAGCCTATAACGAAGGTGTAGTGATTGAAGATACGCTCCATGCCATTGCGCAACAAGACTACCCTGCACATGCCTATGAAGTGTTATTAATCAATGACGGCTCTAAAGACAATACTCTTGAGATCGCTGAACGCATGGCGGAGATTTATCCGTGCATTAAAATTGTGAATGTCCCGAAAGGTATGGGAGGTAAAGGTAAATCTCGGACCTTAAACAATGGTCTACCTCATGCCAAAGGTGAGTTAATTATTGTCTATGATGCCGATAGTACGCCCGAACCAGACTGCGTTCGACTATTGGCTCAAACCTTATTGGCAGATAAAAAACTGGTTGCCGTCAATGGCAAAGTCCGCACCCGAAATTGGCGCGATAGTATTTTGACTCGCTTTATTGCCATCGAGTTTATTTTCTTTCAATGGATCTTCCAAGGAGGCCGATGGCAACGTTTTGAATTATCGACCTTGATGGGAACCAACTATGTCATATGGCGGGATGCACTAGAAACATTGGGAGGATTTGATGAAAAATCATTGGTTGATGACACTGAAATGAGCTTCAGAATCTTTCTAGGGCAAAAGCGAATCAAATGGGTACCTTATGCCGTAGGTTGGCAACAAGACCCGCCATCACTGAGTGTTTTTGTCAAACAACGATCACGTTGGACTCAAGGTAATTTCTATGTGACCAGTAAATATCTACCGATTGCATTAAGAAAACCTTTTCCAATTGGTATCGAAATTTTCAACAACATAATGTGTTATGTCCTATTCGTACCTGCGCTGATTTGGAGTCATATCACTCTAACACTTGGCTTACTTGGCATAGCGGGGATCACCTTACCCGGACCATTTACAGTGTTATGGGCATTATCATTTTGTTTATATGTCGCACAAATGTGGTTCACCCTATCGCTTGAAAGAGTTAAACCCCAACTTTATTTCTTTTCAGTTTTATCTTACATCACATATTCACAGATCTTTTTATTCATCGTATTTAAAGCAGCCTACGACATGTTGAAAAATAAGATACAAGGGAATTCACTACAGTGGTACAAAACTGAACGTAGCAAAGAGAGAAAATAAATGAAAAAAAATCGACTCAACCATCCTGTTTTCAAAATTCTGTTAGCAAGTGCGACTCTCTCGTAAGCATCCGGCTAACACAGCCTTACCAAGCGATCCTATAAGCCTTAATTTAGTTCCCACCTAAAAACAAGTGGGGACTTAATCCATGAACATGGATATATATTCAGCAACACCTCCTGTTGCTAAAAAACGCCGAAAATACAGCAAAGAATTCAAACTCAGTATTGTCAATGCCTGCAAAAATCCTAATACCTCGATCGCTTCGGTCGCACTGCAACATAGTATTAATGCCAACCTTGTCAGTCGTTGGATCAGGATCTTCAGCCATCATGAGGGTGCCGTGCAGGATCCTACTCATGTGAATCCAGCATTTATTGCTTTGCCTTACACTGCTGCAATCAGCCAACCTATTGATGAGAGGATCACGTTGTGTATCACCGTGCCTCATACGAATAATGATATTCAGCTAAAATGGCAGACATCAGAAATACCTGCCTTGGCAGAATTACTCAAGGCACTTGCAACATGATCCGCATTGATGAAATCTGGTTGTCTACTCAGCCCATGGACATGCGTGCAGGTATGGATACGACCATGGCTCAGGTGGTGAGAGCCTTTGGCTACATCAAACCGCATTGTGCTTACCTGTTCTGTAATAAACGTGGCCATCGCATGAAAGTGCTGGTACATGATGGATTGGGCATCTGGCTGTGTGCCCGGCGGCTGGAACAGGGCAAATTTCACTGGGCTCAAGTTCACCAAGGTGAAACCGTGGCCCTCAGCCCGGAACAGTTACAGGCACTGATCCAAGGTTTGCCCTGGCAGCGCATTGGACGACAGCAGGTGGTGACGATGCTTTAAACCAGGCTCGACCATTCTGCTATTCTCCAAACGTTCTATTTCATTCTTCTCATGACCTCAGGCATACTGCGGTCATGAATACGCTGCCTGACTTAAGCCAACTGACCCATGAACAACTGCTGGAATTCACCAGGCAGTTGGCGCTGCAGCATCAGTCTCTAGCACAATCAAACCAACAATTGGATGCCAAAGTTCAACATCTTTCTATTCTCAATCAAAAATACGAGCATGAACTGGCGCTGTTTAAAAAGCACAAATTCGCCCAAAAGAATGAACACTTAACGGCAAAACAAATCCATCTGTGGGATGAAGCGGTTGAAGAAGATATTGCCGCGGTTGATCTAGAACTGGAACGGCTAAATGCAGATAAAACCAATGCAGCGACACAGAAAGCCAAAACCAATAAACCTAAACGTCGACCACTGCCAGATCATCTACACACCATCCGTATTGAGCATGAACCTGCATCAACCCAATGTGCTTGTGGCTGCCAACTCCGTCGTATCGGCGAAGATGTCAGTGAAAAACTGCATTTCAGACCGGCACAGTTCTATAAGGAACAGCATGTGCGTGGTAAATGGGTCTGTGATCAGTGTGACACTCTAACTCAGCAAGCGATGCCCGCCTATGTGATTGATAAAGGCATTGCTTCACCTGAATTGCTCAGCCATGTGCTGGTATCGAAGTATGCCGATCATTTGCCGCTGTACCGTCAGCGCCTGATCTATCAGCGGGCTGGCATTGATCTGTCCAGATCCACTTTATCTGACTGGATAGGTCGCTGCGGTGTAGAACTGGAACCTCTGGCCAATGCCTTAAAAGAGGTGGTGCTGCAACAGCGGGTGCTGCATGCAGATGAAACACCGGTCACCATCATGCGGATGGGTGAGAATAATAAAAAACCGAAGAAAGGTTATGTCTGGGCCTATGCCACCACACAGTATAATCCAGTTCAGGCGGTGATCTATGACTTTCAGGATAGTCGTTCAGGCCAGCATGCTGAAGAGTTCTTGAAAGGCTGGCAGGGCTATCTAGTCTGTGATGATTACAGTGGTTATAAAGCACGTTTTAAATCAGGCCAGGTGATTGAGGTGGGGTGCATGGCCCATGCACGTCGTAAATTCCATGAACTGCATGTAACTGGGAAAAGTCAGGTTGCTGAACAGGCCTTAGTGCTGATTCAGAAACTGTATGCGATAGAAGCAGAACTCAGGAAAAAGACCGATGGTACAGCGGAAGACCGCCGCGAATACCGACAACAGCATAGTCAACCAGTGATGCAACAACTATATGAATGGCTCAACCAACATCATCTGACAGTGCCATCGAGTTCTCCCACCGCCAAGGCTATCAATTACACTCTGAAGCGTTGGCCAGCCTTAAGCCGCTATCTGGATGATGGCAATCTACCGATATGCAACAATTGGGTAGAGAATCAGATGCGTCCCTGGGCGTTGGGACGCAAGAACTGGCTGTTTGCAGGTTCGCTGCGCAGTGGTCAGCGAGCGGCAAACATCATGACTTTAATCCAGTCAGCAAAGCTGAATGGCTTGGATCCGTATGCCTATTTAAGTGATGTGCTGAAAAGGTTACCGACACACAAAGTGACCCAAATTGAAGAATTGCTGCCGCACTGCTGGAAACCTAAATCGAATTAAAAAATAGGTATGGGATTCAGCGGACGCTTACACTCTCTCTTTGCCCGTATTTGCTCTAGCAGATTCTTGGAATACATGGAAATTTGATAATATTAATACGTCAAACAAATACACGATCGAGCCACACTACTTCTATGTAGGTAAGGGTTCTGAGTGGCAAAGTATTCGTTTTAGCAGCGATTATTCGACTGAACATTTCACTACTTTACTGGTGAAATATGATGATAAGTTGATTTATAACACTGTGTTAAACGGTGATGGTAAACTGGAATTTAATATTCCCGCTGCTGATAGTGGTTTTCATCGCTTAGACTTTATTTTACAGCAATATTCACCCCGAACCTCGCCAGCTGCTGATCGTACAACCTTCTGTAGCGAAGATATTGATCAAGTCACGTATTTAAGTAACTCAAAAATTGACTATGCACGACATCGACCAGTCTATCGTTTAAAAGATCTGCCCGATGCCTTATTTAATCCACAAATTGTCAGACCTACACCATTCGTAGGCGTACTCAAATTCAACCCTGCCAATGTCAATGAAGCATCGATGCTCGGTCGTCTCATGAACGCATGGGGATCTGTTACCCCTGTCCAATGGTATGAACAAAATCCACCAACTGGCCAAGCCGCCGATTTCTTAATTGAAATTTCAAAATCGCCTACACCGCTATCTCAAGGTACTTTAGTTCAGATTAGTTCTGAAAATAATGTGCCAACTTTGCAAATTAAATATGATCACCCTCAAAAACTAGTCTCAGCAATTAACGGATTACTCAATCCAAATTACTTAGAGCAACTCAATACTTCTGCCACGTTTCTACCCGATAAACTTGCAGCACCAACATGGGCAAAAATCAAACAGATTAAAACATTGGCGGATTTAGGCATCAGTGATTTTCGACTCAACCAAGCTGAAAGAAACCTGTTCCTCAACTTCCCTGCTGTTTGGCAACCTACAGATATTTTGCAAGGACAAATTGCGTTACGCGTCCAGAGTGGCTTATTAGAAGGCTCTAATATCACCACTTGGATTGATGGTGGATTGGCAGGTAGTCTGAAAACTGCAGAATTAGATTCTGACCCTGTAAATCGTCAATTTAACTATTTCGCAAAAACCATTTCAAATAGCACATCATTTCACTTAAAACTCGAAAATTCTGTGATCGTAAACTCACAATGTTTACCTACAGCAAAAGGCTCTTTATGGATTGATACTGAGAAATCCACGGTCAAATTACCACATAAACTCAAAAATGGTGTGGCATCACTATCGATGGCATTTGCCACACATCCAACCATTGCGATTGATGGCGAACCTGGTAGTTTAGAAATTGCGCTAATTTTGAGTCAAACAGCAAAACGAATGCTACTGACCAATGATCCATTGCCATTGAATTTCGTCAAATTTGACCCAGCAAAGCCCGAATTAATTAATGTTCAAGTCAATCCTAATATTTATCGCCAGCAAGTCTCTATGCATCGAGATACTGTTTATGCACCTGCTGCGGCTAAGGGTTTTTTAGTGCGTTTTCATGAACAACGTTTTGATGTTTTGACGGACTCCATTGATGGCGCTCAAAACTTCACGAAGTTTTGGGAGAAAATTCAACAAAATATTCCCAATAACGCCAGTAAAATCTTGGTGACACAGAACGGTCAAGTCTTTACTTTACAAAAAATTATTGTCGGTAATCAAAAAGCACCTCTGGTTCAGCAGTCATCTTTCTTTATCTTGGTGCTTATCATTTCTGCTATTATGATTTTGGCAATCTTGCTTTGGTACTGGCGAAAAAAACCGAATGCTAAAAATAAGGCAGAATAATTTCAAACTCATTATTATTTTCTTTTTTTCAACCATAATTTTTTTGGGCGGCTGCATACATTTTTCTCAATCTGAAATGCAGCCTGCTCATATTGAAGGAATTTTTTGGCAACCAGATTTAGCTACCACCCCACCCAAAGGCAACTGGAACCTACTCGGGGTTTCTACATTTGTTCCACAATGGTCAATTGTTCAATCCAAATCTTGGTTTGATCATGATACTGGCTTTGTAAAGTGGGATAAAAATATAAATCTTCAACAGCTAAACCAAAATGCGTGGGCATCGGAGATTATTCTAGGTTTAGCAGGCGAATATGATGAAAAGCTGGCGCGCTCTCAAGTCATGTTGCTTGCTCAAAACTCTAAACAACTGATTGCACATACTCAATCGATCCCACTCAAAGGATATTATTTTCCAGTTGAGGCCGATCCAACTTGGTTAGGTGTAGGAATATTAGGTCAAGCTTTAACGCAACTTCCAAAACCTTTATGGGTGAGCATTTATAGCGCAGATGAAATGCCAACACATTACGATGTATGGTTAAAAAGTTGGTTGCCTGAGCAGACCAATGTTTTTTTTCAAGATGGCGTTGGTGTTGGCACTCGTTCACCTGAACAAGCAAGGATCATATTAGATGAGCTGCAACATGAATTTGGTAAAGATAAAATTACTATTGTTTTAGAAGCATTTCGAGCAACCAAAAATGGACACTTTCGAGCTGCATATCCTTGGGAAATTATCCAACAATTGAAAGCGTACGAGGGACAAAAAGTTTATATCTTTGATGGCCCCCACTATATGAGCCGTATCAATGTCTATATGATTGCCTTATGGTATAAGCTTAAATATCGCTCATAAAACAAGGCTGTTTCTTCACTAAGACAGCCTAGATCTTAGAAACTCTTATAAAATACCAGTTCCGTTCGAGTGTTGTTATAACGATCTTGTCCATTCGCCAATGCATCTTTGAAATAGTGGCCATATAAACGCTCTACACGTACTTTTACAGGCACATAATTAAACGGTTGCCACGCAACACCAGCACCGTATTCAAATAAATTATTATAATTCTCACCTTCAGAATCTGCCAAAGCATGTAATTTGGCATAGGCTTGTACAGTTCCCGTTTCACCTCGGTAAACATTAAAACCTGAGCGTAATCTTAAATCTGCAATGACGTTATAATCTTCACGTGAATAACTAGCCACGTTACCATACAGGTCGGTGAAATAATCATTCCAAACCGTGCGATTTTCTACACTCGGATTTGCGTACCATTCTTGATAACCTGTTACACCGCCAACAACACTCTCACGGAACTTATCTCGATTACGATCAATTAAGTCATAACTACCACCTAATTCTAAATAGGCTCTAACCGGTATACTTAGCCAAGGCTGATAATTTGCCCCTACACCAACCGTCACCGCATTCTCATCAATGATTTCAGGTCGAACGCCACCACGTGATTTAGTATCACGATTTAGATTCATAAAGCCATAAACCTGTGCACGACCATTGTCCAAATTACGTCCATAACGCATTTTTAACGGAAAAATAAAATCGTCGTAACGCGACTCATAAGACGGTGCAAAATAAATATCTTTGAATACAGGTTTGACTGTCCCACCACTTAAATTCTGTACTGCTTGCTGCGCTTTAGTTGCGATTTCTACATCATTTGACTGAGCCAGCATTTTGAATATTGGTAAAGCTTCTCTATCTCTCTTCAGTTGATTCAACAAATATGCTTCTTGTAGCTTAAGTTGATCATCCTGAGGTGCAAGTTGCGATGCTTTACGAACGCTGTGTAAAGCCTGATCTTGTTTATTCAAACGAATTTGTAAATAAGTCAGACTTTTCCACACTTTAATATCTTGTGGGGTAAGTGCTGCAAGTTCGAGCAGAATTTTTTCCGCCTGCTCTGGCTGCTGTTGTTCTAATTTATAAAACTGATCCCATCGATCATAAATTGGATTGCCAGGTTTATAAGCTGCATCACCTTCTTTTACGAAATCAGCTTCAGCACTCATAACCGCTTGTAATGGAAACAAAAGGCTTAACGTAAACAAGGTATGACTGAGTAATTGTTTTTTTGATTTTTTCATCACATATCTCAAGTAAATATTGCCAGTTATAAGTGGATATAATCGTCAGCTTAAATCAATTTAAAATGTTAATTTATTCACACATTATAACTAAATCATTGTTATCATGTCGTTAAAATACGTTATTTTATAAATCGATTCAGCATATGAATCATAGATAAAAATAGTATGCCGCATAAGAAAACAAACACTTTTTAACTTTTCATCAAAGAGCACAACTATGTCATTTTCACATCATACAGAACCTCATGTGATTCAACGATCAGGTTGGTTAAGAGCTGCCGTCTTGGGTGCAAATGATGGCATTATTTCCGTCACCAGTTTAGTTATGGGAATGGCAGCGAGTGGTGCACATAACCAGACATTATTAGTCACTTGCATAGCAGGCTTAATTGCTGGTGCAACATCAATGGCTGCTGGCGAATATGTTTCTGTAAAATCTCAAGAGGATATTGAAAAGGCTGATTTAAAGTTTGAAGCAAGAGAACTCAAGAAAAACCCACAAGCTGAATTAAATGAACTGACCCAAATTTATATTGCTAGAGGATTAGACACACAGTTAGCATTACAAGTTGCAACTCAACTCACTGCACATGATGCACTTGCTGCACACGCAAGAGATGAAATCGGTATTCATGAAAATACTGCTGCAAATCCTATTCAGGCTGCACTGTCTTCTGCCGCTGCCTTTTCGTGTGGTGCAGCATTACCGATGCTCGCTATTTTACTCAGCGCTGAAAATTATGTCTCGCAAACCGTTATGTTCACAGGTATTTTGTCTTTAGCATTGTTAGGTGCACTTTCAGGTTATGTTGCAAGAACATCGATGTTGAAAAGCAGCTTAAGGATTACCATCTGGGGGATTTTAGCCATGCTGTTCTCAAGTTGGATCGGTTCACTATTTAATGTTCATCCACTTTGATTACGCACTTAGATCACTTTTCTGTTCAAACACTTATTAGATAACGTTAATTATTTGACATAAAAATATAAAAGCAAAATATTCCTCACAGTCTAAAGCTTTTTTTATCATTTGGATGTATGATCAAAGAGAACTTACACTCATAAACCAAGCTCAAAAGCCAATTTATGAACAGGGTCAGTAAATATCCAATGTAGAGAGCGGTTTTGATACATCGACTTGGGATATGGTTTGCTTTTGCAACCATCACACTACAACTTGCTGTTTTTCTGCAGCCTCTTTTGCCAGAGAAGTTTCAAATTTCTCCAGCTTGTGAGACTGTTGTGCATCTGTCATCCCAATCTCGACATCATCACGGTACACAAAACTCATCCATCGTTTCTCGATCTCATTCTGAGCATCATCATGCCAGCACAGTTGATCATGTCACATCTGATGCCATCGATCATACCCATCAGCATGATATTAACCATCAATGCCCATTCTGTTTTTTCTATGGACAATTGGTTGTACCGCCGACATTAGGTATTCAAGAAGTCTTTGTCCGTATACAAGTGCGTTATGTTCACTTGCAACAGCTTTTCCTTAGCTTCTTTTTTGATTTACAACGTCTTTTCCTTCTGCCCCAAGGTCGAGCTCCACCACTCTATTTTTCAATTAATTAGCGTTTAGAACTATTTATTGAAAAGTGAGTAATCCATGTTTTTTCAAACTTGTTTTGTTGTTTGGCAGCAAAAACTGGCGATTTTTATCGCAAATAAATCTCTGTATCTCAATGTTCTTCAACAACCGTTTCGATCGGTATCGGAGGCTTCGTGATGGATTTAGGTTTAACCGCATTAGAATTGGCACGTATCCAATTCGCATTTACTGTTTCATTCCATATTATTTTTCCAGCGACATCGATTGGACTGGCATGTTTTCTTGCCGTTTTAGAATGGAAATGGCTAAAAAGCCATGATCCGATTTATCAAGATCTCTATAAATATTGGCTCAAAATCTTTGCTGTGACCTTCGGGATGGGGGTTGTTTCAGGTGTAGTGATGAGCTATCAGTTCGGTACAAACTGGAGTGAATTTTCACGCATTGCAGGAAGTGTCACTGGTCCCCTGCTGACCTATGAAGTGCTGTCTGCCTTTTTCTTGGAAGCTGGGTTTCTAGGTATCATGCTATTTGGCTGGGGGCGTGTAAGCGAAAGAGCCCATTTCTTTGCCACCTTAATGGTCGCAATCGGTACCTGTATTTCCATGTTTTGGATTTTATCATCCAATAGTTGGATGCAGACTCCTCAAGGCTTTGCAATAGAAAATGGCATTATTGTCCCTAAAGACTGGTTTGCCATCGTATTTAATCCGTCATTCCCTTATCGCTTTGCACACATGGCTGTCGCTGCATTTTTAGTTTCTGCTTTAGTCGTTGCCGCAACAGCAGCATGGCATTTATTACGTGGTCGTCGAGACGCATTGGTTAAGAAATCATTTTCCATGGCAATGTGGATGATCTTATTCGCTGCACCAGCCCAAGTCATCATAGGCGATCATCACGGTTTGAACACTTTAAAATATCAGCCTGCCAAACTAGCCGCAATGGAAGGACATTGGGAAACCAATGTTAACGAACCTATGCCGCTTTATCTATTTGGTATTCCCGATATGCAAGCTGAAACCACCAAATATGCAGTAGGTATTCCATATCTTGGAAGCTTGATCCTTACCCATAGTCTTGATGGCGAAGTTAAAGGATTGAAAGAGTTTGCACCCAAAGATCGTCCAAATTCAACGCTGGTATTTTGGAGTTTTCGCATCATGGTGGGTCTAGGCACACTCATGGTTTTACTTGCCGTGATCGGGTTAATCCTCCGCAAGAAAGATCAAATTTATGAGAAAAAATGGTTCCATAAATTTGCCCTTATCATGGGACCGACAGGTTATATCGCCTTACTCGCAGGTTGGTTTACAACTGAATTAGGTCGTCAACCTTGGGTGGTCTATGGTGTATTACGCACAGAAGATGCATTATCAAGTGTTTCTGCAAGTCAAGTTGGCCTTACCCTAATCATCTTCGTGGTGGTATACACCATCGTATTTGGTACTGGGATTTATTACATTCTCAAGCTCATGTACAAAGGTCCGCAATTCATTCATACCCCAGTCCAAGATTCTGGCGGCGTTGGTCATTTTAAAACGCCAATGCGTCCGCTGAGTGCTGTTGATGAAAGCCTCGATAACAACGACCAGAAGAAAGGAGAATAACATGTTCGATATTCCTCTTATTTGGGCAATGATTATTGCCTTAGGCGTATTAATTTATGTCGTACTTGATGGTTTTGATCTCGGCATCGGGATTCTATTTCCCTTCATCAAAGGTCAGCAAGAGCGTGATGTGATGATGAATACCGTTGCACCCGTATGGGATGGCAATGAAACATGGATGGTGCTTGGCGGCGCTGGTTTGTTTGCTGCCTTCCCAATCGTCTACGCAACCGTATTATCTGCTCTCTATATGCCGATTACCCTAATGGTGATTGCCCTCATTTTTAGGGGTGTTGCTTTTGAGTTCCGCTTTAAAGCGAATCGCTCCAAAGCACTTTGGGATATGGCTTTTATTTGGGGGTCAACACTTGCCAGCTTCCTGCAAGGCGTGATTTTAGGTGCCTATATTCAAGGTTTAAAAACTGAAAATGGTATCTATGTTGGGGGAAGTTTGGACTGGTTGACACCTTTTGCTCTATTTACTGGTCTAGGTGTGGTCGTGATGTATGCAGCGTTGGGATGTGGCTGGTTAATTCTAAAAACTGACCAAGCACTACAAAACAGAATGTATGATCTGATGCCAAAACTGATCTTCACACTATTGGCAATTTTCATTGCAGTGAGCTTGTATACCCCATATAGTCAACCTGCCATTGCAGAGAAATGGTTTACTGTGCCACAACTAATCTACTTTAGCCCTGTTCCAATTTTAGTATTGATTTTTAGCTATTTGGCATGGCGCGCTTGTGTAAATAGAAGTGAATATAAACCTTTTATTTATACTTTAATGCTGATGTTTCTTGCCTACTCTGGCTTTGTCATTAGCTTATGGCCATACATTATTCCACCATCTGTCACGATTTGGGATGCCGCTGCGCCAAAAGAAAGCCAAATCTTTGCTTTAGTCGGTGCTGCAATCATGATCCCAATCATTTTGGTCTACACCTTCTGGGGATACTGGATCTTTAGAGATAAAGTACGTATCGGTGACGAAGGCTATCATTGAGGTGAAATCCAATGAAAAAATCACAAATCAAATGGTTTATCGGATTATGGTTAGTTGGTTTTTTAGGTTTGGCAATTATCGCAGGTCTCTTTAAGGCTTTGCTCATGTTGGCTTATCAATAACCTCTAAGCTCTTTTGGGTGTTTGACTAGTCATGAGTCAAACACCTTTTTACATCATTCCTTAATAGTTCATTCCTCAAGTAAATAACCACTATTATTTGCTATTTTTTTTAAATCTAAGCTATGTTGGATGAAAAGAGATGAGGTACTAATACATGTCAATTTTAGAATTACTAGAAATAAAACATCCTATTTTTCTAGCACCTATGGCAGGTGTGTCTACTCCTGAACTTGCAGCTGAAGTTTCCAATCAAGGTGCACTCGGTTCTTTGGGTCTTGGTGCCAATACACCAGAATCAGCAAAAGAACTCATCTTAAAAACTCAACAGCTCAGTGACCATCCATTTCAGGTCAATTTCTTTTGTCATCAACCAGAACCATTAAATCCACAACATGAACAACAGTGGATTGAATATTTAACCCCAGCATTCAAAAAATTTGATGCTCAGCCACCAACTGAACTCAAGTGTATTTACCCCAGCTTTCTAGAAAATGACGATTTTTTAAATGTGGTATTAGAGACCAAACCTAAAGCTGTCAGTTTTCATTTTGGGATTCCTCATGCTCATAAAATTAAAGCGCTCAAAAATGCAGGTATTATTACGATGGTGTCTGCAACAAATTTGATAGAAGCCCAAGCCATAGAAGCTGCTGGTATTGATTTAATCATTGCGCAAGGCATTGAAGCTGGTGGACATCGTGGTATTTTTAATCAACATTTTGATGCGGCAATCAAAACCAGTGATTTGGTCGAATTACTCACTCAACACTGTTCACGACCAATCATTGCTGCTGGCGGCATCATGAATGGTGATCAGGCAAAAAATATGTTAAAACATGGCGCAAGTGCAGTACAACTGGGGACAGCATTTGTACAATGTAAAAGTTCAAGTGCCAATGCTGCCTACCGTAAAGCGCTGTTTAGCCAAAGTATTACACAAATAAGTGCAAGTTTATCTGGTCGCCCAGCACGTGGTTTATTGGGCACATGGCATACGCAAATCGATGCACCGAATCGACCAACGGTCCCTGCTTATCCATATACTTATGATTTGGCGAAACAATTAATGAGCATCGCAAGTCAGCATCAAGATTATAGTTATGGTGCATTTTGGGCAGGCAGTAATGTGTCACAGATTCGCGAATTAGAAGCAGCCGATTTAGTCAATCAACTGATTGTAGAAATGACTACACGCTAAATTTTCGAAAAAAAATCGACCTAATTAGGCCGATTTTTTTAACTCAATCATTTAATCGCTTCTAATAACTTCTGCTGTGCATTATGAGGAGTTTCTCCTTCAGCAAGCTGGGCACGTACCCAAACACCATCACCTTGTAGCAACCATGCTTGTTGATTGTCTTTAAGATAATTTAACAGACCCAGTTGATAAATCGACTTTTTCAACGCAGGATCTTCAATCGGGAAGCAAGCTTCAACACGATTAAACAGATTACGATCCATCCAGTCTGCGCTTGAGCAATAAATACCCGGATTGCCATTATTGCTGAAATAATAAACACGAGTATGTTCTAAGAAACGACCGACGATCGAACGCACACGAATGTTTTCTGACAGATTTGGTAAACCTGGACGTAAGCAGCAGATAGAACGAATAATTAAATCAATTTGTACACCCGCCTGAGAAGCTTCATACAGTTTGTTGATCAACTGTACTTCCGTCAATGCATTTACTTTAATGATAATTTGGGCCGCTTTTCCCGCTTTTACATTTGCAATTTCATCATCAATAAAGTTGATCAACTGCGCGTGCAAAGTAAATGGTGCATGCAAAAGCTTTTTCGGTTTTGCCATTTTGCCCATTCCAGTGAGCTCTTGGAAAATCCGATGCACATCTTCACAAATATCTTTGTCAGTGGTCATCAAACCATAATCAGTATAAATACGTGCATTGCCTGCATGGTAATTACCCGTACCTAAATGAACATAACGAATCAGTTTATTATTTTCACGGCGCACAACCAGAATCATTTTGGCGTGAGTCTTATAACCAACGATACCGTATACAACTACCGCCCCCGCTTCTTGTAAAACGTTTGCCACTTCGATATTTGACTCTTCATCAAATCGTGCACGAAGCTCAATCACAGCCGTCACTTCTTTACCATTGCGTGCCGCTTCAGCAAGCACTTGCACGATTTCTGAGTCAGCGCCACTACGATAAAGGGTTTGTTTGATCGCCAAAACTTGAGGATCACGTGCCGCTTCGCGTAATAATTGAATCACTGGTGCAAATGACTCAAAAGGATGGTGTAGGAGAATGTCCTGCTTTTGCATCGCCGCAAAAATATTCTCAGACTTTTTAAACGCTCTAGGCAAGATAGGCGTATGTGAGTCATAACGTAGATGAGGACGTTTAAAATTAGAAAGTAGACGCGCTAAATTTACCGGTCCATCCACACGGTAAAGCTGCTCTTCATTTAGATCAAATTCATCTAACAAATATTTATAGATATGCTGTGGACAGTTATGTGTGACTTCTAAACGCACCGCTCGACCAAAACGACGTGAACTCAACTCACCTTTCAAAGCTTTCGCTAAATCTTCAACGTCCTCATTCAGTGCCAAGTCAGCATTTCGCGTGACGCGGAACTGATAACATCCTGTCGCAGTCATGCCAGGGAACAAATCTGATACGTGCTCATGGATGATGGCAGATAACATCACATGATGTTCCTTACCATCTGTTAATTCATCAGGTAATCGAACAACACGAGGTAATGAACGTGGAGCAGGCACAACCGCTAGATCAATTTGACGACCAAACGCATCCTTACCTTCTAAAGTCACGATAAAGTTTAAACTTTTATTCACTAAGCGTGGAAATGGATGAGCAGGATCAAGGCTAATAGGTGTCAGTACAGGTGCAACTTGTTCTTGGAAATATTTCTTAATCCATGCCGATTGGGCTGGTGTTAATTCACCACGACGTAAAAAGCAAATATCTTCTTCGCGTAACTTCGGCAAAATTTCTTGGTTAAGAATACGATACTGGCGCTCGATCGCAGCATGTGCTGTTTTGGAAATTTGTTCCAACACTTGCTTTGGGGTTAAGCCATCAGGAGTACGGCTTTCATTACCTAATGTTAGTTGCTCCATAACCCCTGCGACACGAATTTCAAAAAACTCATCGAGGTTACGTGAAAAGATCAGCAAAAAGTTCATCCGCTCTAACAAGGGATGAAGTGGATCAACTGCTTGTTCCAATACACGAAGATGGAAATCAAGAATTGAAAGTTCACGATTAATATAACGATCGTTGTAACTGTATTCTATTGGCGCTGTTGTCGTCACTGCAGTATTCATACCGAACCTTGTCGCATTATCATTTATCAAGTGATGATTTAAGTATGCTGCAAAATTATGTCAATTTGGTAAAAAAGCCCAAAAATATTGAGCTTTTCTTTTATAAAATAATTCCAATCTGCGGAGTTCTTATTCATCAACTACCAAATGAACATTTAAGGTTTTTGCGTCCCGTTCATATATTTCAAAATAACACGCTTACGGTATTGCAACTTTCGATCATTACGGTTGTTTTGATAATATTTAGGGTTTGGTAGCAATGCAGCGAGAAAGGCGGCCTGTTCGCGCGTTAAGCTTTTCGCACTTTTGCCATAATAAAATTGCGCAGCAGCTTCTACACCGTAAATATTTTGTCCGAACTCAACAGAGTTCATATACACTTCTAAAATTCTACGTTTTGACCACATACGCTCCATCATCCATGTCGCGATGGCTTCTTGTCCTTTGCGCACAAATGAACGTTTATTGTAGAGAAATAAATTTTTCGCTAATTGTTGTGAAATCGTCGAACCACCCGCCACAACTTCACCTTTTTTATTATTACGCTCTAAAGCATGCTGAATCCCAGCCCAGTCGAAACCATGATGATGAATAAATTTAGCATCCTCACCTGCCAGAACTGCATGTTTGAAATTATCACTAATTTCATCATAGTCACGCCAATGATGTTGAATCGGTTTTAGATCAGACCAGTAGTCCAAACGCATAAACATGGTGGTATTGACGGGATGAGTGCGCCACCAAACGAGACTACTAAAAATCCACAACTGAATCAGTAAGATCACGCCGATGATCAGCATCACTATACGCGCGAATAAGGCTTTCATTTAAATGCATCACTCCTAGGTGCAAAAAGTCTGCGTCGTATCTACAAACCTTCGATTCATGCTAAGCTATTTTTCATTGCAGCAACTCATTTAAGTACATGACTGAAACAACACCACCACAAATTACTCAAAAATTACACGTACATACTTGGTGGTTTACTGCAGCTTTGATTGCTATCAACGTGAGCCTATTTGGCTGGCAAATCCTCACAGGCGTCGATATTACCGACCCTTCCCCTGTTGATGCAATTGCTTGGGGTGCAGATTTCACACCACTGACCTTTTTAGGTCAGCCAGAACGGCTTTTCAGCAGCATGTTTTTCCATTTCGGAATGATCCATCTCATGCTGAATATGTGGGCATTATACATTTTTGGCAGTATCGCTGAGCAACTGTTTGGCCGTCGCTACTATATTGCACTTTATTTCCTTGCTGGGTTGATGGGGAGTGTTCTATCAAGCTATCTCAGTATCCTAGATGGCTATCAATTGCTACAGCATTTTGATCCAAAATACTTACCTAAAATCAGTGCTGGTGCTTCTGGTGCAGTGATGGGATTAGGTGCAGCCCTTACCATTATTTCCGTCTTACCGATGTTGCCACGACAACGTTTCCTCTTAGATAAGAAGTCTTTGCTATTGATTATGGCAATTAACCTCATATTCGGCTTTACAGTTTCAGGGATTAATAATGCTGCCCATATCGGTGGGATGCTCATGGGGGCTGTTTTAGCAACCGCATGGTATCTCAGCCAAAAAACTGGGAAAAAAATAATGTTCCAACTTGGAGCTGTTCTGATTGCAACACTATTGCTATATGGATTTTACGTTTACTGCACAGCATTAGGTCAAACACTACATCCGTTATGGTATGAGATTTTGATTCAAAATAAACTCAATTAAAATCGCTTAAACAATTAAATTGGGCGATCATCTCAAACAAATCACCGCCCAATTTAATCCATTCATGCGCATACTATCCTTTCAATATTGACTAAAATCCATCCATTTATTATGCTTTTTTTGTCAAAAACAGATTAGGTTTGGGACGGTTGGCCCATTCCCTCGTTGATACGAGTTCTTCCGTTATTCGACTAACGGCCCATGACGAATAATGTACTCACTTCATGTAGGTACATCTATGACATCAAGAGGGGCACAAAGATGAAACCACATATTTCCATTTTAACGCTTGGCGTTACCGATCTAGAACAATCGCTTATTTTCTACCGTGATGGTCTTGGGCTACAAACAGAAGGTATTGTAGGTCAGGAGTTTGAACATGGCGCTGTTGCTTTCTTTGATCTTCAACGCGGACTAAAACTCGCAATCTTTGCTCAAGAAGATCTCGCGATTGATGCAGGATTAATTCAGCAACCCATTAGTTCAACCGCCATGTCGATTGGACATAATGTCAGCAATAAAAATGAAGTTGATGAAATTATGGAAACTGCGAAAAAAGCAGGTGCTGTCATCGTGAAACAAGCCCAGAATACTTTTTATGGCGGTTACGCAGGATACTTTCTTGATCCGAATGGCCATCTTTGGGAAATCGTCTGGAATCCACAAATTATGCCACCCTCGGATTGTTGATCAAACGAAGTTTTTTAAAGCATAGTAGGATTTAGATGCAAAATAACAGAATATCTTGCATCTAAATCATTACATGATTTTTAAGATTGGTTGATTTCCCTCAAGCTCTGCAAGGGTGGAATATCACATAAATAGCTTAGGCGATAACGTCCAATCAAGGTACAAACCAACAGCATACTCAACGGCAGAATTAACCAAATCTCAGGGTGCCATTGGATTGCCATTTGCATTTTATAACTGGCAATCGCACTAATCACCTCAGCAAAAAGACAGGCTACCACACCAGCCAATGCACCAATAAAACCGATCTCTAAACTGAGCATCCGTTTCAATTTATTTTTAGCAATTCCAAATGAGCGCATTAACGCGACTTCTTTACGTCGTTCATCCATCAATACATTTAGACAGGCAATCAATACCAGTAAACCAGATAGTCCAACCAGCATTGCCAATACTGTGACGATTTGCACCAGTACATTCATAAGTCTTTTCACTTCATCCAAAACACGTCCCACATCAATAAACACGGTATTTGAAAACTGTTGAATTAAGGACACCATTTTGGCTTGATCCGTAGGAGGAACGTAAAAACTCCCCAGATAACTACCTGCATTTTCATCCATGCTATTTGGCGAAAAAATAAAGAAGAAATTTGGGCTAAAGCTCTCCCACTCAACCGATCTGAGGTTGATTACTGTGGCTTGCAACGTTCCTTCAGGCAAATTAAAACTGAGTTCATCGCCGATCTGGATACCTAATTCAGCAGCTAGCTTTTCTTCGACAGAAACTTGATGTGTTTTCGTAAAAACATGCTCACCACTTGTAATGACATTGTCATCCGGAAAATCTGTCGTTTGAGTTAAATTGAGTTCACGGCGTAATGAGTTATTTTGCTCAACCAATTCCGGAGAAAATGCCTCACCATTTTTTGCGATCAATCGTCCCCGAATATTTGGATAAAGTGGTGTGGATTGCCAACCATTTTGTTCAATTTGCTGTTTTAGCAGAGGCATATCAAAAGGTGGTAAACCATAAACAAACTGATTGGGTGTACCTTCAGGCAATTGCTGTTGCCATCGTTGTAATAAATCGGTTCTTAAAACACTGAGCACTGTTATTAAACTTAACCCCAAGGCCAAAGCTGTAATTTGCAAAGCGGTTTGATGAGGAATCCGTACATAGGCAGAGATTGGATGTTTAAGCTGTTTGATCGCTTTTAATAACAGCCAAATCAGTACATAAAGTACAGCACACAAGAACAAGATTGCAGCTAACACTAACATACTGAGTGACAGGTTATCGCTCAATACCAGACTGAAAACCATTAAACTCGTCACCCCCACTGCAAACATTGCAACATAAGATTTACGCGAACGTTCTTGCTGTCGAATCACTCGAATTGGAGGTGTGTTTAGCAATTCCCAAATACTTGGCAAAATAAAACCAATCAGCACCATTACACTGGTAAAAATAGCGACCGGTAAGGCATAAAACAAATCACCTATAGCAAAACTCAATTGTAATTGCGGTATCAACTGCAACATTAACTGCAACAAACCATAGCCTAAACCGATACCAATCAGACTTCCGACCATAATCGATAAGGCACTGACCACTGCGAGTAACACACAATAAGCCACAATGATTTGTTTCTTACTTGCACCCATACAACGTAACAATGCAATATGATCTTGGTTTTGTTGTACATAACGTTGACTGGTTAAGGCAATGGCAATGCCGCACAATAAAATCGTCAACAAATTGGCAAGCTGCAAGAAGGTATCCAAATTTTCAATTGGTTTCATCAATCGTGTATTGGATTGACTCGCATCTCGCAATTTTAGAGAACTCGTCTCTTGGTTCGACATGCTAAGATCATCTGTTTGAACCTCAGGATGATCTTGCTTGTTTTGCAGTTCAAACTGTTGTTGAAATGTGTTGACCTGTGTCGGTGTTCCAGCCATAAGCAAACGATATTCTATGCGGCTTCCCACTTGAACAGCATTGGTTTTAGCAATATCAGTTTGATGAATGATCACAGTCGGTGAAAAACCAGAAAAACCAAGTTCTTGATTCGAATCGTGTTCAATCTGCCCTGTGACCTTAAACTGGCCATCTGCAATCGCAACCTGATCCCCGATCTTTACCTGTAATAAGTCCATTGCTCGAGGACTTAACCACACTTGTCCCGACTGAATCGTCTGTGCCACTGGTGAAATCTCTAATTTCCCTCGTAAAGGAAAATTTTCATCGACGGCTTTAACATTCACCATCACAAACTGATCATCCGTATGTGCCATAGAACCAAAAACCATTACAGCAGACTGCTTCAGATCTAGTTTTTCAGCCTGCTGATGCCAATCAGCTTGGATAGGTTCATGGTCAGATAACACCAAATCAGCGCCAAGCATTTCTGCTGCTTGTAGAGTGACTGCATTTTGTACTTGTGTATTGCTAAATTTTAATGCAGTCGTAGCGCTGATCGCGAGAGATAAAGCAATGATCAACAGATACAATCCACCTGTACGAAAGCTCTGTAGAAGTAAGGGTTTTACAATTGAATTCATACCCCTTCCCCAACTTTGATCACATCCTGAACTTGTCCATCGACGAGTCGTACATGTCGTTGACACATTGCGGCTAGATTTTGATCATGTGTGACTAAAACTAAAGTCGTTCCAAGCGCCTTATTCAAATCAAACAAAAGCTGCTCAATCTCTTCCGCAGTTTGACCATCAAGATTGCCTGTTGGTTCATCGGCAAAAATAATCTTCGGTTCTGCGATCAAAGCACGAGCAATCGCAACTCGTTGTTGTTCGCCACCCGATAACACTTTCGGTGTTTGTTGAGCTTGACGCACGAGCCCAACACGCTCTAACCATGCCAAAGCTTTTTGTTCTGCTTGCTTAAAATTAAAGTTTGGCTGTAAACGTAACGGCAACATCACATTTTCTAAAGCGCTCAACTGGGGCAATAATTGAAAGGACTGAAATACAAAACCAATATTCTCTAATCGTACCTGCGCACGTTGCTCTTCGGTCAGCGTATGAACGGCTTGTCCACATACCCATAACTCACCACTACTTGGTCGATCCAGTGTTGCTAAAATACCTAACAGTGTGGACTTACCCGAACCTGATCGCCCCGTAATCGCAATTTGCTCACCTTGATAAATCTCAAGATCAATCTCTCTTAAGATCGTTAAACTTTGCTGATTAATTTGAATATTTTGTGTAACTTTTTGAGCAGAAATAATCGGTTGTGGCATGATGTCACGTATCCTGTTGAGCAAATTAATTACGGTTATGCAAATTTCTAGAGTGATTTTGTCGATATCGAAACCATTGATAATTATCGGCGTTTTTCTATCTCCGACGCTGGCTTCTGCAAAGACGATTTTAATATTGGGCGACAGTCTGAGCGCAGGTTATGGTATTGAAACCAAACAAGGTTGGGTTCACTTACTACAACAACGTTTAGACCAACACTATCCGAAACAGCATAAGGTGGTCAATGCAAGCGTAAGTGGAGAAACTACCAGTGGTGCGCTCGCACGGCTACCCAAACTTTTGCAAACCTATCAACCTGAAGTTGTCGTCATTGAGCTGGGTGGAAATGATGGGTTACGTGGGCAACCACCACAATTGATTCAAAAAAATTTAGCTCAATTGGTGCAACTGAGTCAGAAACAAAAGGCCACTGTTTTACTGTTTGGTATGAAAATACCACCAAATTATGGTACAGCCTATAGCCGTGCTTTTGAAAATAATTATAAAGTTGTAAGTCAACAATACCGTATTAAACTACTACCGTTTTTTCTTGAAGGTGTAGCGGGCAATAAAAGTTTGATGCAGAACGATCAAATTCATCCAAATGCCAAAGCACAACCAATCATGCTTAACTTGGCTTATCCTTATATTCGAGGGGCGTTGTAAATAACTGCATCTCAAGTTGGATTAATCTATTTTTTTACTAAAATAAACGACTTTTTCAGTTTCTTGAAAACCTAATGAACGATGCATAGCATGACTAATTACATTGTCCAATGCAGCATCAGATGCAAATTCAGTGCAAGAAAATTGTTTTGCCCACACTTCGGCCTGTCGAATAAGCATCGTTGCAACGCCCGAGCGACGATGTGCCGGAAGTACGTAAATACCTTCCAAAAAACCCACAGGAGAAGTCTCAGTCCCATTCACATATTCAAACCGAATTGAGGCTTCTAACATCGCAATAGCTTGGTGATCGGAATAGGCCAATAATTGTAGGGCATATTTTTCGGCTAATAATTGATGCATCTCTTGTAAATGAGAAGCTTCCGAATCACTCCACAATTTATTTCTTAATTCTAACCAATCTTTGAGTGAAGCTTCTGATGCAGGTTTAATATTCATGAGATAACCACCACTATGCTCATCAACATCCTGAAAATAACAGCTGAAATATGGCTAACTTAAAAAGTTAGCCATGGATATGATTTAAAAATCAAAGAATGTGACTTCACCTGTTTCTAGTGAGTATTCAGCACCCACAACAATCATTTTACCTTTTTCAATTAGGCTCTCTAATACAGCAGAACCATGTCGTAACTGGTTTACAGACGCGAAAACATTTGAACGAACAGCATGAGCACACAGTTTTTTCAAATCGTCCTTTAACTCAGTTTGCATCAAAATTTCTACCGAAGGACGCACACGATTCACAATTGACATCAGGTTTGATGATGGCGGTTGATCTGGATTCTTTAGAGTATCAATAGTTGCTTGGATTGCACCACAATGGCTATGCCCCAAAACCACAACCACGGCGCAATCATATCGTTCAGCGGCAAACTCAACACTGCCGACTTGCGACGGTGCAACAATATTACCCGCAACACGTATCACAAATAAATCACCTAAGCCTTGGTCAAACACCATTTCAGCAGGCACGCGTGAATCTGAACAACCCAAAATAATCGCAAAAGGATTTTGTTCACTTGCCATCTCGGCACGCTCTTGATGAGTGAGCAATTTTTGTTGGGTTGCTTCCCCTTTCACAAAACGAGCATTACCAGCTTTTAAACGTTCTAGAGTTTCTTTGGCAGTGAGCATGTGGATATCCATCTATGGTAAACATGAGAAATAGGGGCTGAAAATCAACAGCCCCTTAAGTTTAATCTGCGCTAAGTTGAATGTCACTGACAAAAATAGAAACTACATCGACTAAGGAACATACCTTTGATCATAAAAATAGCTTAAAAATACTGATTTCATTGGCAAGAATTTCCATACACCTGTAGATTATGCAAATGACTCACTGAGCAACATCCTCAATAATCAATTGGTTTAAAATAGATCAAGGACTGAGCAAAGATGAATATCCCATTTTCGTTACCCATAGCTAAGACATTCACTGCCGCACTATTGGCACTTAGTTTAACAGCAACCATAAATACAACACATGCTGCTGAAATTGAAATGAGTTTCCAAAACCTACTCCAACAAGAACGCTCATGGGCTGGTCTACAAACCAAAACCCTAAAAGTAGGTGATATCACTTGGTCATACAGTGAAGGTGGACAAAGTGATAAACCAATTATTGTTTTAATTCATGGTTTGGCAGGTAGTCGTGATAACTGGAATCGTGTTGCTCATGCATTAACCGCAAACTATCATGTCATCATTCCTGACTTACCAGCCAGCGGTGAAACACAAGTTCCCAAAGATTTTGACTATTCTGTTCCGAACGTAACAGAAAAGTTACGTCGTTTTATTGAGGCAGCCAACCTAACTGGGCCAGCACATATTGCGGGTCACTCACTCGGTGGATCAGTCGCCATGCTCTATGCAGGTCAATATCCTTTTGAAACTAAGAGCTTGTTTCTCGTCAATGCCGCGGGCGTTTATCGTTCAGCAAACACGCCTTATCTAAAAGATCCAAATCAACTGAGAAATATGGTGGTGAGTAAAAAAGGAGATTTTAATTTCCTGATGCAGCAAGCGATGTATGCCCCACCTTTTATTCCAAAAGAAATTGCACAAGCTCAAGAACGCATGATGATCGGCCAAGTTGAACAAACCAAAAGAATGGTCGATCAAGTGATTGCGCTAAATAAATTATACACGCCTGACTCTTTTGCTTTGCTCGCACGCGCTATCGATGCTCCAACGCTTATTTTATGGGGCAAACAAGATAAAATTATCAATGTTGAAGTTGCACCAGAATTAAAGTCATTATTGAAAAATGCGCAAGCGCCTGTGATTTTAGAAAATGTGGGGCACATGCCAATTCTTGAAGCCGATCAATTGGTTGTTCAACAGTATCTACCATTTTTGAGCAAAATTCAGGCGCAAAAGCCTGCAGCCGCTTCATCACCATAAACTCAGAGGTGTAATTTAAACCCTATGCAAAAACATCCAATGATAGAACAATTGATTGATGCACAACTTGATTTTCTCGACCATGAGTTTGCTCAAACAGAAACTGTTCAACATGAGTTTAAACAGTTCTATCATTGGTTACGCTTACAGCAGTTACAGCACATTTGGTCATTTGAACAAATCTTTGATTTAATCGAAAAACAGATCTTAGCCACACCTGCAAGTTCATTTTTAATTGAGCAGATTGCAGAGCATATCCGTTTTGCACTAATTCATCCGATCAATGATGAAACTCCAATTGAGGATGTTATCCCGGTTTTAACCATTGATTCCATCGCACAATACATCGCAAGTAAAAGCGGACACCGCCAACGATTAATCAAAACTGTTGTGAATAATCCAGCGTTTTCTGCACTGATTACACAACTCATCCAACACTCTATTCAAGATTATTTAGACAACTCAGTGATGTCTAAACGTGTCCCTGGTGTGGGGCAGTTTATGAAAATGGGAAAATCTGTTTTGGAAACCGTGACCGATTCAAACCTCAACAACACCATTGGGCACTACTTACAGAAGAATATTTTAAAAATCAGTCAAATGAGCGAGAAAGTGTTAAATCAACACTTCAACGATGACAAGCTCTATCACTTTCAAGCGAATATTTGGCATAAAATCAAAGTAATGCCATTGTCGGTTTTACGCAACTATATTGAAGTACAAGATTTACCTCGTACTGTGGCTATGGGACATGAGATTTGGGATCATATTCGTCAAAGCGACTATTTGAAACAACAAGTCCATGATGGCGTTTATGCATGGTATGCACGAAATCAAGAACGAACTTTTGATCTGCTACTTCGTGATCTCAATATTGATGAAGATTTGATTCAGAATGAATTAAATGATTTGTTAGTGCCTGTTTTAGAACAAGTGATCCAGACAGGCTATTTAAGACAACGTGCGCGCACTTATCTAGAAAAGTTTTATTATTCAGAGCAAGTTTCTGAGATTTTTAAATTACAAGGATAAGGCACTACAACAGCCCTATCCTTGAATTTATATCTTAGAAACTATAAGTCACACCTAGATTATAACGACGTCCATCTAATACATAATTATAAGTTGCTGTATCAATCTCTTTGTCTAATAAGTTATAGATTCCTGCTGCAACAGCGATGTTCTGTGTTGGTTTGTAGTTCAATCCAATATCAACCATCGTATAGGCTGGTTTACCTTTTGCCATCGCTGTACGACTCAAATAATCCGAGGTTTTACTACGATAATTAACACGCCCCCAACTTGAGAACTGATCATTAATCTCCCAGTCTGCGGTGGTATTAAACATATGTTTTGGCATTTCATTTAACGGTTTACCTTTATTGATACCGCTTTTTTGTTCGGTATCCGTAAAAGTATAGTTAGCACTTAAGTTTACATTGGGTAAAACTTTCCAGCCAAACGTTGCTTCCGCACCACGCATATTGGCTTTATCAACATTTTCTCGCAGGCTAACAAAGTCAAACTTTTCCCCTAACCAATCACAGCCTCTGGTACCAGAATCGCTTTGACATGTTCTAATCTCAGTAATTTTATCCTTAAATTCACTATTAAAAAGTGTTAGTCCAGCAGTAAGATCATCTAAATTGTCCCAATTAAATGAAACTTCATAGTTCACACTTTTTTCGGGTTTCAGGTTAGGATTCCCAACAATCACACCACTACTTTGGCTTCCCCCTGTCGCTTGTCCCCATTCTGCAACCGTTGCACGAAGTGCTGGGGTTTTATAGCCTGTTGACACACCACCTTTGATTACCCAATTATCATTTACTCCCCAAACACCATAGACTTTTGGACTCCAGTGATCGCCAAACTTCTCATCTTTATCTAGGCGAAGCGAACTAGTCAAAGTGAAATCATCCACAATGTTCCATGCATTTTCGGCAAATAATGCCCAACTATAACGATCTAGATGTGAAACTGGTTTAGCACCACCCACACTCAATTGATTACCTTGATCATCTAACTCTTCTTTTAAGTACATCCCACCAAAGCTCAAACTATGTTGGTCAAAATTAATTTTATTGATGGTATTAAAAGTCGTATTAATTGCTTCCATATTACGTGAAGGATTTTCGTTCTCCTCACGTTGAATATATGAATGTGTCTCTACAGCACCAAGCTGACCACGATGCGTTAAACTGTACTCTGTACGATAATAATCAACTAACGAATTTACTGGAGGGTTTCGACCTGTTTGTACAGGAGAAATACTTTTCCCAACCGTCGCATTACGAGCTTGAATAGAGCGCTGATATTCCAAATCAATTGTATGATCATCATTTGGTGTCAAACTAAATGCAGCACCTCCCGCACGAATTTTTTGTTTGCTGTAACCGCCATAGATATCATCTTCATCACGCTGAGAATATAGTCCATTGGCTTTAAACGATAAGAGATTAGCAATTAAAGGGCCTGCTATATAAGCGTTAGTTTGATAAAGATTACCTGAATCAGAATTTTCTTGTAATGTCGTATCTAATTTGATAGATCCAGTCCATTCAGTCGTATTTTTTTTAGTAATGATATTAATTACACCCCCCATAGCATCTGAACCGTATAAACCTGACATTGGTCCTCGAATCACTTCGATACGTTCAATCGCTCCAATATTAGGTAGCCATCCTTGTTCAATTCCTGAATTATCGCTATTTGGTCGTACTGAACGCGTATTTACTTTTTTACCATCGACCATGATAACGGTATAGGCACTGCCCATTCCCCGAATACTAATATCACTTGAGCTACCACCACCCGTGACCACGACTCCTGGAACATCTTTCAATGCATCTGTCACATCACGATAAGCTTTTTTATTAATTTCTTCTTGTGTGAGAACGGAAATAGATGCCGCAGCTTTTTTAATGTCTTGTTCAAATCCACTCGCAGTAACAACAATCTTATCTAATTGGGTCACATTTTTATTGTAATTTTCACCTTTACTACGTGCATTTCCCTCAATCTCATTTGCTGAAGCATTACCGATTGAAGACATACAGACAAGAACTGATAAAGATAGCAGTGAGAGAGTTGATTGTTTATACATACAAATTCCAATAAATTAACATGTGATTTAAAAGTGGATATTTCACACATCATGGTAACAATATTGGATATAATTGTAAATATTAATGATAATTACTATCATTAATTGGATTGTAATTTACAAAAAAATAGCCTCAAGATATGAAGCTATTTCAAATTTTCTACATGCTAGGCTTACTTAAAATAAGCACCTTCTGCTTGTGTATGGTCTGTTTGGTCAACCACACGTTGTAACTCAGGAATATGTTGACGCAGCGTTGTCTCTACACCTTGTTTCAAGGTTACATCAATCGCAGAACAACCTTGGCAACCACCACCAAACTTCAATACAGCAGTAAGCCCATGCTCAGCATCTTCTTGAACTTCGACGAGGCTACAGTTACCGCCGTGCCCTGCTAGACCTGGGTTAATCTCAGATTGCAAGATATAAGTAATGCGCTCTTCAATAGAAGCATCTGGCCCTACACGAGGCACCTTGGAGTTTGGTGCACGGAACGTTAATTGACCACCAAAACGATCTTTATTGTAATCAATCACCGCATCAACCAAATATGGAATCGATGGTGCATCTACATAAGCAGGGAAATCAGGATAGTCCTGTTTATAATCCGTTGGTATAACTTCTTCTGGTGCACTATATGCCATACAACATTCAGCACGTGGAGTACCCGGATTTTCTACAAAAACACGAACGCCAATCCCTGGAGTATTTTGTTTTGCTAATAAATCACTTAAATACTCTTGTGCAGAGGGAGTAATCAAAAGGTTTGGAATTTCTTCTGCGACAGCAGTGTTGGTGTTCTCAGTCGACATAACAATAATCCTCAAGCTGATGTCGTTATATTAACTGAAGATGGAGGGTAATGAAAAAAAATCAACCATTTTTGTAGGAATTCTATGCAAGATCATTGTTTATTAAGTTTTTAATGGCATTATTGCTTAGACACTGATCAATTTGAAACGTTTATGTTACATCTACCCTTTAATCATACTGTGACCCTGATTTTGATCACAGTCGCGATTTCTTTACTCGCATTCTCCAATCAACGTGTAATGAACAGACTTATTTTCTGGCCACCAGCAATGCAACGTGGTCAATATGATCGTTTTATTACACATGGTTTTGTTCATGCTGATGGTATGCATTTACTATTCAATATGATCACCCTTTTCTTCTTTGGCAATATCATTGAAAGTTTTTATCGCCAGTTTTTCTATGACATGGGGTTTGTCTTATTTTATTTGGGTGGTCTCATTGTTGCAATTTTACCAAGCTATCTAAAACATCGACATGATGCACGTTGGGCAAGCCTAGGAGCATCTGGTGCTGTTTCAGCAGTACTCTTTGCTTATATCTTGTTCCAACCTTGGAACTTGATTTTCGTCTTCTTTATCCCTGTTCCTGCCATTATTTTTGCCATTTTATATGTGGCATATAGTGTATGGTCTGGCAAACGTGGCAATAGTAACATTAATCACAGCGCCCACCTTTGGGGAGCTGCCTATGGTATTGTAGTGACGATCATCTTAGAGCCTAGAGTGGTTTCGCATTTCCTCAATCAACTGACCAAATTGCCATTTTAAACAATAAAAAAGCAAGCCTCCAAATGAGGCTTGTTTTTCAAATATACACATCAAATTTGATCTGACCTTCTTATTATCATTACTTTGATCGATTTCACTCCTATCATCATCAGCCAAATTTAACCAAAGCATGTTATTGTATAAAAAATCAACTCGTAAAAAAGATGAGATAAGCTTAAAATTTAATCAGATCAAATACAAAGGATGTATAAATATGAAAATAATTTTATTGAGCTTAAGTATTTTATTCTGTCTCAGCCTATCTGCATGTGCAGTACACACCCCACGTGGCAGCGTGGTGATTGACCCAGATGGCTATGACCACAGATACCATCGTCAAGGCGGTAAGGGAGATTTCTGCCCACCAGGACTAGCAAAACAAGGGCGTTGCTAATCATTTAAAAGCGTCTAAATGATGTGCATCTAGGCGCTTTTAAGTTCAAGCGATCTCTGCTGGAAAGGCGATGACTTTATCAATATTCATTTGATTCATCGCCACCATCAATAAACGATCAATACCTAATGCAATCCCAGAACATTCAGGCATATTGGGAAGTGCTGCCAATAAATACTGATCAGTTGGAATCACAGGCAAACCTTGTTCAGCACGTTGCCTATTATCTGCTTCAAAACGTGAAGCTAACACATCCGCATCCAACAATTCATCATAGGCATTTGCCAGCTCTAAGCCCTCTATATAGACCTCAAAGCGTGCTGCAACTAACTCACCATCTTCATCCTGTTTGACTTTTGCTAGTGAAGCCATTTCAGGCGGGAAATCCGTCAAAAATACAGGCTTATCAAATCCCAAACTCGGCTCTACAAAATGAGAGAATAATAAATCCATGTACGCTAAACGGTCATCACCCAAATCTAAATTAAGCCCAACACGATGAGCCGTTTCTTTGAGCTGCTTGAGTGATGCTTGCAATGGATTGATATCTAAGCGGTCTTGAAATGCATGCTTATAACTCAAAACAATGGGACGAATATCACCAAAACGATGTGCCAAACAGCTTTCTAACAGATCGGCTGTCTCATGCATCAAGGCTGTTAAATCCATTGCAGGTCTATACCACTCCAACATGGTAAATTCACTATTGTGCTTACGCCCATGTTCATCATCACGAAATACTTTACAGATTTGGTAGATTGGCCCACTTCCACTTGCCAACAGACGCTTCATTGGAAATTCAGGAGAAGTCTGTAAATATTGGGTATTTAATTTTCCATGAATATGGCGCTGTACTTGTACCGATGCCAAATGTACATCAGTGACCCCTGCTTGGGACAAAATAGGTGTTTCGACTTCTAAAACATTCCGTTCTGCAAAAAACTGGCGAATTTTTTTATACATCTCGGCACGCGCTTTTAGAGCTTCGATAGAACACGTCGGTTGATAGCTTTTCATTTCATCTTGACTCATGCCTTTGGTCCACCATGTGCAGCCCATTCACGGCGTAATGGATAATTTTTTCTCAGTAAATCAAAGGCCTGCTGATCAACTTTACCATGTTTCACACAAGCTCTTAATTGTCGGTCATCTTCGCTAATATTATAAATTTGGGGAAGACGTTGCTTTAATACTTCTTTCAAGTCGTGTTGTTCAAAATATTGTTCAACGCTTGGTAACTGACTTTCAAAGCGCTTCGATGCGGTATAACCAAACTTCTGGCAAAAAGCATCATAAATCATCTGTGTACCTCGTGCCTTCCCTTCTAAACTATAGCCAGCAATATGAGGCGTTGCTAAAGCCAATAGATCTAATAAATCTTGAGGAATCTCAGGTTCAAACTCAAATACATCCAGCACGACTTGACGTTTGGTTTTCATCATATCTGCCATCAATGCCGATTGCTGAATCACAGGACCACGCGCGCTGTTGATTAGAATGGCTGAGGGTTTCATTGCTGCTAAAGTCGCTTGATTGAACAAGTGCTGCGTTGGATATTCACCAGTTAAAGTTAAAGGGACATGAATTGAAATCGCATCTGCACGCGCTAACAACGTATCAAAAGAAACATTTTCAATGTCATTAAGTTGCACATAAGGATCGTAACCGATCACATTCCACCCCAGCAGTTGTGCCATCACCGCCAGTCGACTACCCACATTACCTAAACCAACAATCCCTAAAGTAAAATCGGCATCTTTTTCTAATAATTCAATATCTAAGTGCAATAAGGCGGTAATGACATATTCTGCAACAGCCTGAGCATTACAACCAGCAGCATTGCTCCATGAGATATTTTGATTTTCTAAAGTTTGAATATCTAGATGGTCTGTTCCAATCGTGGCACTACCCACAAATTGAATTTTAGTTTGATCAATTAAAGCATGATTGACCTTCGTCACTGAGCGAACCAATAAAGCGTCCGCATCCCGAACATCTGCATGCGTTAACGTACGTCCTGCTCGATGCTGTATTTCTGCAAATTCCGCAAAGAAATAATCGGTAAATGCCAAGTTTTCATCTGCGATAATTTTCATGCAGTCAATTCCATAATTTTCTCTGGGCTCATTATCCTAAGCATCAAAGAAATTAACAAATCAAATCTGAATGTTTGAGTAAAATTGGTGCGAAAGACAACGATTTTGAAATGCTCATGCAACTTCTTGCCAATTCTAGATCGTTTTTTTACTTTTATAATGTCAGCATATTATTTTCTGTAAGTTCAATTATGACGCCTTATTCTCCCTATAAAGGCAAAAATGGTATCAAACGCATCCTAAATGCCACAGGCTATTCGCTTGCTGGTTTTAAAGCTGCATTTAACCATGAAGCTGCTTTTAGACAAATTATTTTGCTTAATTTAATTTTGATTCCTGCCAGCTTTTTTATCCATGTATCTGCCTTGGAGCAGGCACTTATGGTTGCTGTCTGTTTGTTGGCAATTATTGTCGAATTATTTAATTCAGCCATTGAAGCGGTTGTTGACCGTATTTCACTTGAAAAACATGAATTGTCTAAGAATGCAAAAGATATGGGAAGCGCAGCCCAGTTCGTTTCTTTAGCTATTATCTTTTTTACTTGGATGATTATTTTACTTAAATAATGATTTAAAGAAGAAACAACAAAGCGCTTGTTTCTTCTATTTTCTATATTATTTTTTAAAAACCAAACCCAACTCCAAGTATTGGCCCTTGTTGTACGGTATCCCATTTAAAACTGCTATTTTTATAATCTTGTGACACATAACGATATCCGACTCTAAAGTTCACGGGAGCCGTTAATATTTTTTGACGATATCCTAAATAGGCCTGTGCAACTTGAGTTTGTTCTGTGCCATATGTATATTGCGCTGCTAAATTCCAAGGCGAGTCGCTATTGTAACGAACACGAGCGCCACCGAAATATTCAGACCAATGCTTTTCAACTGTAAGATGTTTACCCAACGCTTCTAGAGTTCCTTCTAGGTCAGTATAATTCACCCCTAGAGTTGGTTCGATCACCAGACCTTTGCCTTGAGGAAATTGCTCATAGGCGCGATAGTAAATTCCCAAATTGCTCAGATTTACTTTGGTTGATAGAGCGACGGGAAAAGAATGAACTTCTTTTTTGTCGGCAGTTTTTACATATTGAATATCTGAGAAAGCACCCCATTTCCCTTTACTAATTTCAATATGCCCCATAACTGCCTTATCTAAAGATTCCAGCGTATCTTTGAATGGTTGATCTACCTGATAATTCAAACCTTGATAACCAATTACACCATCGATATCAGCCGCAAATCCATAAATATTTAAAAATACTTTGGTTTCCCCTGCAAAGGAATCTTTGATACTTTCAGCATAAGTTTGAAAACTCAACAAAGTACAACTCAATATTAAACAATATGATTTATACATAAGTGACTCCAATAATTACTGTTCTAATAGATTTTTAATTTAATAAAAATGAATAGAATGATTAATAACGCTTTTTTTTCACTTTTACTATTCAACAAACGTAAAAAAACCCTGCATAAGCAGGGTTTTTTTGATCTAGACGTAGATGTAATTACATCATGCCGCCCATACCACCCATTCCGCCCATATCTGGAGCAGCAGGTTTGTCTTCTGGGATATCAGTGATCATGCACTCAGTGGTCAACATTAAACCAGCAACAGAAGCTGCGTGTTCAAGTGCAGAACGCGTTACTTTAGCTGGGTCAAGGATACCCATTTCTAACATATCACCATATTCGCCAGTTGCAGCGTTATAACCAAAGTTACCTTCGCCAGCTTTAACTGCATTGATCACAACTGAAGGCTCATCACCAGCATTTGAAACGATTTGACGAAGTGGAGCTTCAATCGCACGACGTAAGATATTGATACCCGCTGTTTGATCTTCGTTAGCACCTTTCAAGCCGTCTAATACATTTACGGCACGTACAAGTGCAACACCACCACCAGCAACAACACCTTCTTCAACTGCTGCACGAGTCGCATGAAGCGCATCATCTACACGGTCTTTCTTCTCTTTCATTTCAACTTCAGTTGCAGCACCGATTTTAATCACTGCAACACCGCCTGCTAATTTAGCAACGCGTTCTTGAAGTTTTTCTTTGTCATATTCAGAAGTAGATTCTTCGATTTGAGCACGGATCTGTTGAACACGCTCAGCGATTTGAGCTGCATTACCAGCACCATCAACAATCACAGTATTTTCTTTAGATACTGTTACTTTGTGTGCTGTACCTAAGTGCTCAAGAGTTGTTTGATCAAGCGCCATGCCGATTTCTTCTGAAATCACAGTACCGCCAGTTAAGATCGCGATATCTTGAAGCATTGCTTTACGACGGTCACCAAAGCCAGGTGCTTTTACTGCACATACTTTGATAATACCGCGCATGTTGTTTACAACAAGTGTCGCAAGCGCTTCACCTTCAACATCTTCAGCAATAATTAAAAGCGGTTTACCAGTTTTAGCAACTGCTTCTAATACTGTGATTAATTCACGAATATTACCGATTTTTTTGTCAACAAGAAGGATGAACGGGTTTTCAAGTTCAGCAGTTAACGTATCTTGCTTATTCGCGAAATATGGAGAGATATAACCGCGGTCAAACTGCATACCTTCAACAACGTCTAAAGCGTCTTCGAAGCCAGAACCTTCTTCAACAGTGATTACACCTTCTTTACCTACTTTTTCCATTGCTTGTGCAATTAACTTACCTACAGTGGTATCAGAGTTCGCAGAGATCGAACCGACTTGTTCAATTGCTTTGAAGTCATCAGCAGGTTTTGCATTGGCACGGATATTTTCAACTACAGTTTTCACTGCGATATCAATACCACGTTTTAAATCCATTGGGTTCATACCAGCCGTTACTGATTTGATCCCTTCATTTAAGATTGCTTGAGCAAGTACAGTTGCAGTTGTTGTACCGTCACCTGCGATGTCATTCGTTTTGCTTGAAACTTCGCGAACAAGTTGAGCACCCATGTTTTCAAACTTGTCTTTTAAAGAAATTTCTTTGGCAACGGTTACACCATCTTTAGTGATGTGTGGCGCACCGAAAGAACGATCGATAACGACATTACGACCTTTAGGGCCTAAAGTTACTTTTACTGCATCTGCAAGTACGTTTACACCTGCGATCATTTTTGAGCGAGCTGAATCACCAAATTTTACGTCTTTAGCTGACATGTTAAACTCCAAATCTTTTTAAATACTGTATCTGATAATGTGTGAGTTATAGGTCGATTAGCCTTCAAGCACAGCTAAGATATCCGACTCTTTCATGATTAAAAGTTCTTCACCACTTACTTTCACAGTTGTCCCTGCATAAGTACCGAACAATACCTTGTCTCCAACTTTAACGTCTAAAGCACGAACGCCATTGTCAGTGATCTGACCATTACCTACTGCAATCACCTCACCTTGAGATGGTTTTTCAGCAGCAGAGCCTGGAAGTAAAATACCACCAGCCGTTTTGGTTTCTTCTTCTACGCGACGAATCACTACGCGATCATGTAATGGACGAATGTTGCTCATATTTAACTCCATCAGACTTAGTCTTTTTGATTAATTTGCATTGCTACTCCAGTAGCAATCAACAAAATTTTGATATGCCACTTTTGTGGGGTTAAAAAAAAAGGCTTCAAGGGGAAAATTAAAAAAAAATTCGACTTTTTGTTCTTTTTTCAAACATCACGAACACGAATCTTAAATTCAGTCTATTTACGCTACTTTTCAAACTGTTTTTTATCTTCATTAAAATAATAATGCTCAATCACACCATTGCTCAAAATCACATTAAAACTATTCGGCAATCCAAAACGTACACGATTGGATATCGCTGTACCTGCATGAATATCGAGAATCGGATGATCAAATCCTAAATCGAAAATTTGATTTAGATCATGCACTGCAACTTTGTGTAAATGCCCATGCAACAAACCAAATAATCCAGTTTCACCCCATTTCTGTAATGCAATTTTCCCTAAAACAGGACAATCCTTACCACCATGATCATCTGGAAAAGTATAAAAAGGTTGATGAAAAACCCCTAACTTAATCTTGCCTGATGGTGCATTTTTTAACTTTTCATAGGTTTCATTGATCTGGTCAACCGAAATGTGTCCTCGCGTATGATATCGCCTACGAATACTATTCATTCCAACAATATAGAAGTGCTCTGTCTCTAAAGTCGTCTCCAAACTGCCAAAAAACATTTGATAACGTAAAAATGGAGAAAAAAAACGATTCCAGACGTGGTATAGCGGAATATCATGATTCCCAGGTACCACCAAATAAGGAATAGATAGCGAATTTAAAAACTGCACACATGCATAAAACTGTTGATAACGTGCTCGCTGGGTTAAATCACCACTTACCACCACCACTTCAGGGCGATATTGCTGACAAAATTGGTGAATTGCCTCAATACACACCTCTCGCTCTGTTCCAAAATGCAGATCAGATAGATGTAGTAACATTTGGAACCATCACTTTCAATGCGGACTTTTCTACTGAGAATTTTAAGGGGCTTTGCATTTCTACCAGTTCCCCATCGATGGCAACCGTTAACTGCATTTTTTTACACCCCACCTCGATTTTCTCAGCACAAAATGAATAGACGTCAGAAGCCTGATCAATTTTACCTTGAATCAATTTCCATAACATTTTTAATAAACTGAGACGGTCGCTTTTCGCAACAACAACACCAGCAAGTTTTCCATTTGCTGCGCACTCAGCAATTCTTAATTTCATATCACTGAGCTGAAGCTGATTATTACCGAAGAAAATTAGTGGTGTAGTCACTGGATATTTCTGACCATCTACAGTAACTGAAAGCTTGAGTGACTTGTGCTCACGCAGGAGCACATCCAATCCTGATGTGTAGGCATGTAAAGGAATACGACCTAAACGTTGATTATATAATTCACGTTTTTTAATAAATAAAGGATATAACCCCAAACTCGCATTATTTAAATAAATATGATCATTGATTTTGGCAACATGTACTTCATGTACCTTCCCAGTTGCAATGACTTCCGCCGCTTGAACGACATCAATCGGGATATGCAAAGCACGAGCAACATAATTAAATGTCCCTAGTGGCATAATACCCATCGGAATATCCGTATGCATTAATCGCTGAGCAACAGCATTCAATGTTCCATCACCACCTGCTGCGACCACTACACCGCGAAAATCAGTTTGTTGATGTCTCACTAAAATCTCCGACATCATGTCATCAAAACTGGCGTGTTGACTTAACTCAAACACTTGAATTTCAAAACCATGTTGCGTCCAATAAGTCAGCAGTTGTTCGTACTCTTCACTTTGTTGTGCAGCGTGGAATCCTGACTTCTGATTATAAATGATCGAAAGAGGTCGTAATTTTAAGCTCATGGAGATCAAACTTAGGGCGATTAATAGCCCTATTTTTGTTTACTAAATCAACAAATAAAAGCTTGTTTATGTAATTTTTGAATGAACATCATTCATTTAATCAATAATAATTCTCAAGTATTACGAATAACACAACCTATTGTTTATTAATATAATTTTTGATAAAAATAACACATATAAAAAATTCAAATAAAGATAAATAAAAATATCACAGCCAATAAAAACAAATACTTAGATACAAACAACTCGTTTAGAGTCAATACACTACAACATTCATTGCACTTATTTTTTTTTGGATTTTATGCTTTAATACAGCCACTTTTTTTACTTCATCTATTTTACTGTCACCCAGTAGATAGAATTTGTACGTCGTACACACTTTAAAAAGGCATCACCATGACCCAAGTGAACGCACCAGAATTCGTTCGTCACCCTAAGCTAATTGCATGGGTGGAAGAAATTGCAAAATTAACCAAACCAGCAAAAATCGAATGGTGTGACGGAAGCGAAGAAGAATATCAACGTCTTATCGACTTGATGATCGCTAACGGCACCATGCAAAAACTTAACCAAGAAAAACATCCTGGTTCTTATCTTGCAAATTCTGATCCTTCTGACGTTGCTCGTGTTGAAGACCGTACTTATATCTGTTCACAAAACCAAGAAGATGCTGGTGCAACCAATAACTGGGTTGAACCTGCTGAAATGCGTGCAAAATTAAATGGCTTATTTGATGGCGCAATGGAAGGCCGTACCATGTACGTGGTTCCATTCTCAATGGGTCCTTTAGGTAGCCATATCGCGCACATCGGTATCGAATTAACTGATTCTCCATATGTTGCGGTTAGCATGACCAAAATGGCACGTATGGGCAAAGCAGTTTATGACGTTCTAGGCACTGATGGCGAATTCATTCCTTGCGTACATACAGTTGCAGCGCCGTTAAAAGACGGTCAAAAAGATGTTGCTTGGCCTTGCAACAGCGAAAAATATATCGTGCATTACCCAGAAACTCGTGAAATCTGGTCTTACGGTTCTGGTTATGGTGGTAACGCTTTACTTGGTAAAAAATGCTTAGCTTTACGTATTGCATCTGCAATGGGTCGTGAACAAGGCTGGTTAGCTGAGCACATGCTGATTTTGGGTGTAACAAACCCACAAGGTGAAAAACACTATATCGCAGCGGCATTCCCTTCTGCATGTGGTAAAACCAACTTTGCAATGTTGATTCCACCAGCAGGTTACGAAGGTTGGAAGATTGAAACTGTAGGTGACGATATTGCTTGGATCAAACCAGGTGAAGATGGTCGTTTATATGCAATCAACCCAGAAGCTGGTTTCTTCGGTGTTGCGCCTGGTACAAATACCAAGACTAATCCGAACTGTATGGCAACACTTCACAAAGATGTGATCTATACCAACGTTGCTGTAACTGATAACGGCGAGGTATGGTGGGAAGGTCTTTCTAAAGAAGTTCCAGCGAACCTTACCAACTGGAAAGGTCAACCGCATACTGGTGAAGACAAAGCTGCTCATCCAAATGCGCGTTTCACAGTTTCAGCAGGTCAATGCCCTTCTATCGACGCTGACTGGGAAAATCCAGCAGGTGTGCCGATCTCTGCATTTATCTTCGGTGGTCGCCGTGCAGATACAGTGCCTTTAGTTTCTGAAGCTTTTGACTGGGTTGATGGCGTTTATAAAGCTGCAACTATGGGCTCTGAGACAACTGCTGCTGCTGTTGGTCAACAAGGTATCGTTCGTCGTGATCCTTTTGCGATGCTTCCTTTCGCAGGTTATAACATGGCTGATTACTTCGGTCACTGGTTACAACTTGGTCAAGAAGTTGGCGCTAAAGCAGAAGCTGCTGGTAATAAATTACCAAAAATCTTCAATGTAAACTGGTTCCGTCGTGATGCTGAAGGTAACTTTGTATGGCCTGGTTTCGGTCAAAACATGCGTGTTCTTGAGTGGATCATTGATCGTTGTGAAGGTCGTGCTGAAGCGACTGAAACTCCAATCGGCCTTGTTCCAACTTACGAACAATTGAACTGGACAGGTATCGACTTCTCTAAAGAGCAATTCGAAACTGTTACAGCACAAGACAAAGACCAATGGATCAAAGAGCTTGAAAGCCACACTGAGTTATTTACTAAACTCGGTGATCGTTTACCTCAAGCACTTAAAGATCGTCAAAATGAGTTATTAAATGCGGTTAAATCTGCTTAATAATTAAATGATATAAAAAGGTCGCTTCGGCGACCTTTTTTGTTTAAATTACTTTAGTGTTTAAGCCCACCATTCATATAATTATTCAAACCATCAAAAACTTAAAACATTGAGTTTATTCAATTACATTTTTTAGATATTCAGGATTAAACTTAATTTTATTTACATCCGACCTTCTGAGCCTTTTTCCAGGAACATCAACCCTATCAAACCCTGTAAACCATAATGATTTAGTCACGTTAACACTACTTCCATCCATTATGACAGATCTACCCGTAACAGGATCAACAACATGTTCTCGCCATGAGGGGATAATGGCTAAAGTATTACGAAATTCCCCTTGCTCTAACTTAGCAACAATACGTGGAGCATAATATCCCACGGGGTCATAAACCTCGTAAACCCTAAAAATACTTAATCTTGTAAAACGAGGAATGTCACCTATCTCTTGGTAACCTATCGTATCGATCGTAAAGGGTGGATGCCAATTTTTGGTTGTTCGTAAGCTATAATTCGTTGTACCGTAATCTTTAAATTTTTTTCTAGACAATACCATATCTTGTTGTGTAATCAGGCATAATCCATCTATATCATGCGATAAGATTCTAGGTGTAGCACAAGCGGTAAGAGTTGAAAGAGCTAATAAAAGCCCAAAACATCTTATCAAGTTTTTAATATTCATGTATTACTCATTACACTCAGGAGAATTTAATTCCATTCAGAATTGATAACCAACTTTAAAAACTTGGATTTTCACTCAATCACACTTTTTTAGATATTCAGGATTAAACTTAATTTTATTTACATCTGATCTACTAAACACCTTTCTTGGAATATCAATAGTATCAAACCCTGTAAACCATAATGATTTAGTCATAATAGCACTAGTTCCATCCATTGTGGCCGATCTACCCGTAACTGGATTAACAACATGTTCTCGCCATGAAGGGATAATGGCTAAAATATTACGGAATTCTCCTTGCTCTAATTTAGCAACAATACGTGGAGCATAATATCCCAAAGAGTCATAAACCTCGTAAACCCTAAAAATACTTAATCTTGTAAAACGAGGAATGTCACCTATCTCTTGGTAACCTATCGTATCGATCGTAAAGGGTG
>NZ_KB849800.1:0-303717 GCF_000369065.1 Acinetobacter haemolyticus CIP 64.3 = MTCC 9819 | reverse complement strand
TGTGTAATCAGGCATAATCCATCTATATCATGCGATAAGATTCTAGGTGTAGCACAAGCGGTAAGAGTTGAAAGAGCTAATAAAAGCCCAAAACACCTTATTAAGTTTTTAATATTCATATATTACTCATTATGATCGGAAAGTTTTAAAATAACTCATACTTAGCCGAAGAAGCTTATTCACTATCAATAAAATTCTTAAGAATATCTGAAATGTAATGCCCTGTTCGACGATCTGTACTCGCAGTAACTAATGATAAAGGAAAACCATAATAATTATTTGCTTCTATTTGCGGCACATTATAAAAAGCCATTTTAGGCTCTCAAATTCGATAACCCACACCCCCAAATGTTTTCTAAACGTCTCTCCTAAATATCGAGCATAACCATCAACGGTATGTATTTCTCATTGAAAGGACATCTCATCAGTTGTTGGATACCGCTCCAATATCCAATGCTCCAAGCATATTCAATGAATCTATTGAATAATCCAACTTCTCACTAATTTATTTTGGGAGGCTATCATACATACATGATAAAGCATCACGCATATCCATTCACCAATATTGAAAGCTGTCAAACCATTCTTCTCTAGTTTTCAAATTAAGAGTACTGATGTAAATTTATTTAAAACCATTAATACCCCCAAAGTAAAGATATGACTATTAAGCCCATTCTAAATATTTTTCGCCATTATCTAGAGTATAAATCCAAACTGGTCTCAAAGGGCAGAAACCCTGATCGTAAATAACCAACCATGTTCCTATATCATGCGCACCAATCTCTCTAGCATATTCTTCAGAAGAAGGAAAGAACCTCTTAAATAATTCCAATTGTTCTAAAACAGGAATATCATATATAATAGTGTCATCACCACTTTTTGCTAACAATAACTCCCCAGCATTCATAAGCTGGTGCAATATATTAATAAATATATCTCGTTTCTCAATAAGCTTTTTTTCAATCTGGACATCCTCCGCCAAATTAGACGCTGCTAACCACACAGCATCTAAGGCTTGTCCCTTTACAGAATTCATCAATGCATTAAATTCCTTATCACTTAAGGTAATTCTCATATTATGAACCTTATCTGAAATTAATTTCCGCCCACTAGTTTTATTATTAAACAACAAAAACAATAAAAAAGAACAGATATATTAAAATTTACTTATATAACTTTTTAATAGCCTCTATTTTAAAATCCGCTTCACCCTGTGTTTATAGTGCTGATTTGCCCAATGTTTGCCCATTGATTCGATTAAAATACCCTTCAATATAGTAGTAAGACTCTCTGGATTATTTTCAATCCAATTAAGCGCTAAATTTGGCCAATAAACACTCACACTTTCTCCTAATGCATACTGTAGAACCTTTACTTTATTTTCAGCATTTAATTCATTAAAACTCTGATTACACTCCTGCTGCTCAAGCAGCAATAGCCCATGTCGGACATCCATCAAATGCATTCTCCTGTCATCCCACTACGGTTAGAGTGATGTAGCACAAGATCTATCACACTGCTATCCAAAGTTTAAATTTCTCTCATAGAATAGCTAATCTCCAAAAATTCCAATCAATCATCCAAATCTCTTCTTTTATTCCTATTAAGGATTAGACGAAATGAATTGCAATATTAACGAATATTAACAATAATTGTAACAATAATATTTCTCATTTACATGGTTGTAGACATGAGTTCAAACCTCTCCTCTCTCAAGCGCAATTCATTGTTTCTTGCAATTTCATCAAGTCTGGTCAGCATTAGCCCCTACAGCTTTGCAGTAGACACTGTCTCTCAACAGCTTCCGACTATTCAAGTCAAGGCGACACAGAATGAAAGTTCAGATACTGAAATCACCAAAGCCTATACGATTAAGGATAGCTCAAGTGCAACCAAGCTCAATATCGCTGCCAAAGAAACACCACAAACCATCAATGTTGTGACACGCCAACAAATAGAAGACTTTGGCTTAACCTCAACACGAGATATTCTAAATAATACCCCTGGGGTAACCGTCAATGCCCTTGAAACGGAACGCGCCGTATATATGGCACGTGGCTTTGAAATTTCTAACATATTAATCGATGGTGTGGGATTTCCACTAACCAATTGGAATACCACCGATATCAATCCTGACAGCTATTTTTATGATCGAGTTGAAGTCGTAAAAGGTGCAAATGCATTAACCAATGCCTTTGGTGATCCAAGTGCAACCATCAACTACGTTCGAAAACGTCCTACTAAAGAGTTTCAAGCCAATACAGGCTTAAGTTATGGCTCATGGGATACTCAACGTTATGAAGCAGATGTTTCTGGCAGTTTAAATGATCGCATCCGCGCAAGACTGTTTGGCTTCCAACAAACAGGTGACTCATATCGTGATCGTTATTCCTCAGAAAAAAATGGTGTTGCAGGTGTTGTAGAAGCCGATGTTACGGATTCTACCCTTCTCACGATTGGAGCAAGTCAAGAAAAAAATAAACCAAACGCCAATAACTGGGGAGCAATTCCGCTGATGGATAGCTCTGGTCGACAGCTCAGTTATGATCGCTCATTTAACCCCAATCCAGATTGGGCATATTGGGACAACACTTCTAGAAATGCATTTATCGAACTAAAACAAAAATTCCTAGATACATGGTCTGCTAACTTGAGCTATAACTATAATGAGAAAGATCGTGAAAGCCAGCTTTTATACTATTATGGCTATCCAAACGCAGACGGTTCAGGAGTTTCATTAACACCAAATGGTTATTTAGAGAATAATAAACTACACACTGCTGATTTTAATTTGCAGGGGAAATTTGATCTTTTTAATCGTGAACATGAAGCTATCATTGGTTATTCTTTCTCAAAAAGTGATCAAGTTGACCATCAAAAGAAAGGCACGCTACATGACAGCAATATTAATCATGTAAGCTCTGAATATAACGGACAAATTACAGTTACCCCCTATACAACAGATTGGGCAAGCTGGACGCCAAAGCATGTCACTTGGTCGGATTTCGTCAAACAAGCCGATTATACCCAACGCAATCAGTCAATTTATGCAGCCACACGTCTACATTTAAACGATGATCTCAAGCTGACTCTCGGTGCGAACTACATCCAAGCCAAAAGTGAAGGTTCGAGCTATGGCTCACCGATGAATTACGATGAAAGTAAAGTTTCACCTTATGCCGGGATTACCTATAATTTTACACCTGAGTACACAGGTTATATGAGTTATACTTCGATTTTCCGCCCACAAACATCTGTAAATGAAGCAACAGGCAAAGTAGCTGATCCAATCGAAGGAAAAAGTTATGAAGTTGGGATGAAAAGCTCATGGCTAGACAACAAACTTACTGGAACATTGGCAATCTTTAGAACAGAGGAAAACAATTATCCGCTTCGTTCAACAGATGGACATCCTTTAAACCGAAAAGTGGGGATCAGTGATTTACGCTCACAAGGCGTTGAGGTTGGTTTGGCAGGACAACTCACCGATCAAGTAAATGTCTCTTTGGGTTATGCCCAATTTAGTTTACAAGATCTAAAAAATGGTGGTGCAGCCCGAACTTATAACCCAACTCAAACCTTTAATTTACTAACTACTTATACACCCGCTCAATTACCCAAATTAAAAGTAGGTGCAGGGCTACAGTGGCAAGGAAAAACCTCTGTTTTTGACAATGTAAAATCAGCATATCTAAAACAAAGCGATTATGCGTTGCTTAACCTGATGGCAAGTTATGAAGTCAATAAACACTTTAGCGTTCAAGCCAATGCAAATAATGTAACCGATAAAAAATATTTAAATAGTTTTACGTATAGCCAAGCATTCTACGGAGAACCTGCTAACTATACAGTTGCACTGAAGTTTAAATATTAAAAAGAAAGCCCCTCGAACATGAGGGGCTTTCTTTATGCTGCATTCGGAGCTTGGTTTTTAGGTTTTAAATAAGCATCTAATAATGCAATTTCATGTGCTTGCATATTCAGTCCTAATTTAGAACGTCTCCAAAGGATATCTTGGCTATTGCTTGCCCACTCATAGCGGCATAGATAATCGACCTCTTTGGCATACAAGCCCTGACCAAAATGTTGACCAAGCTGCTTAACCGAACTTGCTTCACCTAAAATATTCCAAATACGCGAGCCATAGGCTCCCGCCCAACGTTTCGCCAAAGCTTCAGAAGCATCGGAGATTTGCGCGCGGATTTCATTAGCTAACTGCTCAACCGACACCATCTTTTCACCGCCCGGCAAAGTTTCCGTTGCAGTCCAACTGCCTTTCATCGCTGGGAAAAATGCTTTCAGTTGCAACATTGCAGACTCAGCAAGCTTACGATAAGTCGTTAACTTTCCACCAAATACCGAAAGTAATGGCGCTTGCCCCGCAGCTTCTTTTGATAAGGCTAACGTATAGTCACGTGTCACCGCAGATGGATTATCTGACTCATCGTCACATAATGGGCGCACCCCAGCGAAAGTTGAGATAATATCAGCTTGGGTAAGTTGCTTTTTAAAATGCTCATTACTGACCTTAACCAAATAGTCAATTTCCCCTTGAGTAATTTTCACCTGAGCTGGATCACCTTTGTATTCATGATCCGTTGTTCCAATCATGGTGTATTGATCCAAATATGGAATCGCAAACACGATACGGCGGTCATCATTTTGCATAATGAAAGCTTTATCACCCTCATAAAGCTTCGGTACGATGATGTGACTACCTTGAATCAAACGAATACCATAAGGAGATTTTAGCTGTAAATCCTGTTTAATAAACTGTGCGACCCAAGGACCTGCAGCATTCACCAAAGCTTTCGCTTTAATTTGAAATTGCCCTTCTGCATTTTCCAAATCGACAACCCAAATTTGTCCTTCACGTCGAGCAGACAAACAACGGGTACGCGTTACGATTTCTGCCCCTTTTTCACGTGCATGCATTGCATTCAAAACAACTAAACGTGAATCATCCACAGCACAGTCTGAATATTCAAAACCACGTGTAATCGCTGTGTTTAACGGACTATCATCTTTAAAGTAGACATTATTTGAACCCAATAATTTTTCACGCTTACCTAAATGATCATAAAAGAATAAGCCCGTACGAATCAGCCATGCTGGGCGCAAATGTGGACGATGAGGCATAATAAAACGCATTGGGCGAATAATATGTGGCGCCTTATTGAGCAAAACTTCACGCTCAGCTAATGCTTCACGCACCAAACGAAACTCTTTATGTTCAAGGTAACGCAAACCACCGTGAATCAGCTTGCTACTCGCAGATGAAGTATGGCTCGCCAAATCATCTTTTTCACATAAAAATACCGATAAACCACGCCCAGCAGCATCAACAGCGATACCCACACCATTGATCCCACCACCAATGATGGCAAGGTCATAAATTTTGTCACTTGACTGAGGAGAAGTTTGCATAAATCACCGCAAATTTTCATTATTGTTCAATAATGAAAATTTAAACACATAAAATGAAAATTAACAATATAAAATAGCCACAAAAACGTAAACTAATCGACATTTTGTGTATTGAATTATTCAAATGAAAATTAAGTGAAAGCAGTGGAATGACTGAGACATTCCACTAAACAAGAAAACATAATTGATTTTAAATAATTTTTATTAGAATTTGGTACGCTGTTTTTCGAAAATGAAATCTATTTCGCAATAATCAAACCAACGTCTAATTCTTGGATCATCTTCATATATTGCTCATTGGGTTGTTGATCCGTAAAAATGCAATCCACTTGTTTTAATGATCCTAAACGAATCATTGCATTTCGACCAAACTTACTACTGTCTGCTGCGAGGAAAACCTGACGAGCACTTGAGATAATTTCTTGTGATACACAGACTTCTTGAAAATCGAAATCTAACAATGTGCCATCTTCTTCTATTCCACTAATACCGACTAAAGCATAATCAGCCTTGAACTGTTTAAAAAAGTCAGCGGTTGCTTGACCAATCACCCCTCCATCTGGACGAACACGCCCACTGGCGATCAATACCTCAAAATCTTCTTTAGTACTCAAAATCTTCGCGACATTTAAATTATTGGTGATAATTTTTAGTCCAGTGTGGTTTAACAATGCATGTGCAATGGCTTCTGTGGTTGTCCCGATGTTAATAAACAACGAAGCATGGTCAGGTACAGCCGCCGCCACAGCCTCTGCAATGGTTCTCTTTTCTTCAAGCATGTAACCAACACGGGTGGTATATTCCGTGTTTTCCACCGTTGAATCATGTGCTGCGCCGCCATGATAGCGACGCAGCAAACCTTCATCAGCCAATTGATTAATATCACGACGAATCGTCTGTGGTGTCACATCGAAATATTGAGCAAGTTCTTCAATACTGATATAGCCACGTTCCCGTACAAGCTCAAGGGTTTTTTGTTGGCGTAGTATCAAGCTCATGCTCATCCATCCTATGCTATTTCAAATCAATATAACGCTGTGATTGTTCTGCTTAATCCTCAGCCCAATCACGGGTACGACCTACAGCTTTTAGCCAGCCAGTGTAGAGTTTTTCAGTTTCTTCCTGCGTACATGCTGGCGTGAAAGTATTTTCAATCGTCATTCTACGCTTTAACTCGTTTAAATCCGACCAAAAACCGACAGCAAGACCCGCTAAAAATGCTGCGCCCATTCCTGTAGTTTCTTTCATCGCAGGACGCTCTACAGAGGTGGATAAAATATCTGCTTGGAACTGCATTAAGAAGTTATTTGCAGTGACCCCGCCATCTACACGTAAGGTTCGTAATTTCTCACCAGAATCTTGTTGCATTGCGTCCAAAACATCACGCGTCTGATAAGCAATAGATTCTAAAGTTGCACGGATGATATGTTCAATACTCACACCACGAGTAATGCCCAAAATTGCACCGCGAGCGGTAGGATCCCAATACGGTGCGCCAAGCCCAGTAAATGCGGGTACCACATACACCCCGTTACTATCTTTGACTTTGGTTGCGTAATACTCTGAGTCATGTGAATCATTAATCGCTTTTAACTCATCGCGTAACCATTGCACACAAGAGCCACCGTTAAAAACAGCTCCTTCTAGCGCATAGTTCACTTCGCCTTTTGCACCACAAGCAATCGTCGTCAACAAGCCATGATCCGATTGAACCATACGCTCACCAGTGTTCATGAGTAAGAAACAACCTGTCCCATAGGTATTTTTGGCTTGGCCAACTTCAACACACATCTGCCCAAACAATGCAGCTTGTTGATCACCTGCAATACCTGCAATTGGAATACCAATTTCCTGACCACTAATGGTATGCGTATAACCATAAACTTCAGAAGAGCTGCGTACTTCAGGCAACATTGCCTTTGGAATATCTAAAGCCTCAAGCAGCTTGTCATCCCACTGCAAAGTTTCAATATTGAATAACATCGTACGAGAGGCATTGGTATAGTCTGTAACATGCACTTGACCATTGGTTAATTTCCAAATTAACCATGTATCGATCGTCCCGAATAAAAGCTCACCACGTTCTGCACGCTCACGGCTGCCTTCAACACGATCAAGAATCCACTTGATTTTAGTAGCCGAGAAGTAAGGATCAATTACTAACCCTGTTACTTTTCGCACATAATCTTGCCAGCCATTTTGGCGGAGCTGATTACAAATTTCATTGCTTTGTCGGCTTTGCCATACAATCGCATTATAGATCGGCTTACCTGTTTTTTTATCCCAAATCACCGTAGTTTCACGTTGGTTGGTAATCCCGATCGCGGCAATTTCATCACTAGAAATGCTCGCTTGTGCTAAGGCTTCAACCCAAACTGCGCTTTGAGTCGCCCAGATTTCCATAGGATCATGCTCAACCCAACCTGGTTGCGGGTAAATTTGCGTAAATTCACGCTGAGCAATAGTGATGACATTCGCATCGTGATCCAATACGATTGCACGTGAACTCGTTGTACCTTGATCAAATGCAACAACATATTTTTTTTGACTATCTGTAGAGATCATGACATACCTAACCAGACCTGCCTTATTTTAGGATTTGTTGGACATCAACAGCTCCTATTTGAGCAATAAATTAAACGCCCGAAAAACGGGTAGCAATATCGCAATAAAGCAATGACTTTTGCATTAAATTAAAAACTCGGCAGATTATATGCAAAATTGTTCGTAAACGAAAATTCTTTCTTTAAATTTGAATATAAAATTGACGAAACGCAGAACTTTTAAAGATTCCTAACAATTCAAAATTTATTTTATGCGATACTAAAACCAGAAATAACAGGACGATTGAAATGAAAAAAACCAATTTACTTTTTATTGTGAGCGGTACACTTTTAATTACTGCATGTCAGAGCACTTCACATCAATATAATGGTGAAAAGGGTTATCAAATTGAAAGTAAAACAGCAACTTCCGCAACAATTGCGTATACGCTTTCCGCCCGTGGCAATGCAAATCTAGATGAGAAAAAACTCCAACATGCCTGTAAACAAGTGCTCGGTGCAGAGAGAAATTATAAATTAAACATTCTCAGTACCAATGAAATCATGAACCCAACCAAGCAAGAACAATATGGTGTTCAGCTCGGTAACAGTCGCGCAACTTTTGGTCTATCGAACTCACCAGATTTTAATAATACGACTGGCTATGCAACTCGTCAGGCACTTGAAGCTAAACCAACAACGCTAACTGTTGTTCGCTATACCTGCTCATAATTAACTCATCAGAAACTGGATGTATATAGATCAGAACTAAATACATCCTATTTTACTTATGCTTTTAATACATCACGAATAGATGAATCTTTATCAAATACAGATTTTGCAAAAGGACACAGCGGAATAACTTTGACCTGACGCTGACGCACAAATTCGATTAATGCATCAAGAAGTTGTCGGCCAATACCTTGACCACGAAAATCCTCATTTACATCAGTATGATCAATGATGAGCATTTCTTCGCCGGCCCATGTATAAGCCATCTCGCCAGCGATCACCTCACCATCCAATAGTTTAAAAACACCATGTTTGCCATCATCTGTTTGCTGAATATCCATGCCACTCTCCTGCTCTATTTTGTTTGATTTGGTGTAATTATAAGATCACTTAAATCACTACATGTTTTAACATGCTATACCATAGGATTGTGTTGAGTTTTGATATTTTAAATCAAGTAGAGCCAATCACTTAGTTCGATAAAAGCTTACATTTCTGAACTCTTTGGCTTCATCTAAATCAGGCCACGTTGTCGCGCTCCGCTCATCCAACTTAATATAATGTGGATGGCTAAAGTTTTTCACTCGACTATCTGCAACCCAGACTTCAGGCGCAAACTTCAAAAATTCATCTAAAAAAAATCGGTTACACTGATCATAGAGCACATCAGCTGCAAGCAAAACATCGACTTGTTCAGATTTATACAAATCATCTAAATATTCAAGTTCGACATTATTCAGTAATGCATTTTCACGACATGACGCTAAGCTCACTTGATCAATGTCACAGCAAATAACTCGTTTTGCGCCTGCCATCTTTGCCGCAATTGCAACAACACCTGAGCCTGCCCCAAAATCTAACACCACTTTATCTTTGACGTGATGGGGTTCTGCCAATAACCATTGCGCCATCGCCAAACCCGATGCCCAACAAAAAATCCAATACGGTGTTTCATTCCAAATTCGTCGAATAACCTCATCGTCTAAGCGATCAGTAGGAAATACAGGTGGAATCAACCATAAGGAAATTGGAGTTTCTGGCAGTTGTTGAGCCAATAAATCAGTATTTGGAATAACTTCATGTAGTGCTTTTAGCAATTGCTCAGGCGCTTTCGCAAATTGGAATGTACAGCTCATCGTTCTTTAATTCTTGAAAAAAACCCCTCTATATTAGAGGGGTTAAAATATTAACCTAAAGCCTTTTCAGCAGCTTCTACTGTTTGGCGAATCAATGTGGTAATCGTCATCGGACCTACACCACCAGGAACTGGTGTATAAGCTGATGCAACTTCTTCAATACCGACTAATTGAATATCACCTACGCCACCGCCTTCACGTGGATGGAAACCAGCATCGACCACAACCGCGCCTTGTTTAATCCAGTCTTTCTGAATTAATTCAGCCTTACCGACTGCACCCACAATAATATCAGCTTGCTTCACCAGCTCAGGAAGGTTTTGAGTACGTGAATGACAAATCGTCACGGTAGCATTGGCTTGTAATAGCATCATTGCCATTGGTTTACCTAAAATCGCTGAACGACCAACAACAACCGCATGTTTACCTGCGATTTCAATCTTGTTTTCTTGCAAAATCGTCATGATACCTGCTGGCGTTGCTGAACCATAAGCAGACTCACCCATCGCCATACGACCAAAACCTAAACAGGTTACACCGTCGACATCTTTTTCTAATGAAATTGCATCGAAACATGCTCTTTCATCAATTTGTTCTGGAACAGGATGTTGAAGCAAAATACCGTGTACATCAGGATTTGCATTTAATTTTTCAATTTCAGCTAATAATTGTTCTGTGGTGGTTTCTTTTGGAAGTTCTACTTTAAGTGAATCCATTCCAACACGGCGGCACGCATTACCTTTCATACGTACATAAGTTGCAGATGCACCATCATCACCAACCAAGATTGTTGCCAAAATTGGGGTACGTCCCGATTTTGCTTTTAATGCTTCTACACGTACTAACAAATCAGCTTCGATTTGTGTTGCTAATGCACGACCGTCTAAAACCAATGCCACAGCGCATCTCCAAAGTGGGTATCAATCAATAGCGTAAATAATACATGATAATTTGAGCAATATTCTTTTAGATGTTGTTTTTATGTGCATATTCGCTAGAAACACTATTGTTTTTTTTCTAAAGATTGCTAATATGTGCATCACCAAGAGATGGCGGGGTGGCAGAGTGGTCATGCAGCGGACTGCAACTCCGTGTACGCCGGTTCGATTCCGACCTCCGCCTCCATTGGTAAAGCCCGAGTGGTGAAATCGGTAGACACAGGGGATTTAAAATCCCCCGCCCACAAAGCGTGCCAGTTCGAGTCTGGCCTCGGGCACCATCCTTCAACTACTGAAGTTTGGTGCAATAAAAATCCAGCGTAAGCTGGTTTTTTTATACCTGAAATTTAATAAATCAAAAAACAAAAGCCAAGTGCAACGCCTTGGCTTTTCGAGTCAAATGATTATGCAACTTGCTGATTCGTTTGAATCGGCAATAAATCCAAATCTAGATCCAACTGATAGTGTCTAGCTGTATCAACTTGATATTCTGATTTTTTAATTGAATCAACAAAAATCCATTCCGAGTGAACTTTTTCTTCATTAAACTCAACCATCAAATAACCGCGCTGGTTTAAATTACAATAGCTCAACTCATCGATTAAGGTCGTAAATGCAAATTCAAATTGTTGTAGTTGATCGGTTGGAATATTGAGATACTTTTCCATACCCGGTGAAGATACCGAACTGGTTGCAAGCTCAACACCAACAAAAGCGCCATCTTGACTATATAAGTTAGACGACCATGCATTGTGCGTATCCCCTGCTAACACAACAATTTTCTTTTTTAATTGTGCCAAAGTACCATACAGAATTTCACGCTCAGCAAAATAACCATCCCATGCATCCAAGTTATAAGGTGCAACCGTTAGGACACGTGCTTTTTCTTGTAACGTTAAAGTTGGATCACCTTGTTTTAAACGCACCTTTAAAGTGACCAGTTCTTTAATCTGTGCTTGCATTTTGGTTAATGTATCGGCACTTGGCTGACCAGAAGTAATCTCAGCCAAAGAAAATAACAACTCAGCAGGAATCTGCATTTTACTCATTAAAATCTGTTGGCCTAATACATTCCATGTTGCAGTGGATTGCTGGAGTTTTCCGAGCAACCAGTCTCGTTGATCATATCCCATTAAAGTACGATTGCGATCAGTCAAATCGGCTTGAAATTTTGCGGCATCCAATCCTGAAGCTGTAATGTAATTTGCATAATCCAACTGTTCATCACGCGCAATGATCCGGGTATCCAACATGCTAAGTTGCACTAAATGACCAAAATCAAACTGTCGATAAATCTTAATTTTCTGATCATCTATTGGACGAATTGGCATCCATTCAAAATAGGCTTGTAAGGCTGCCAATTTACGCTCTAAGAATGAACCTTCATTTTCTTGATGATTCTCTGCTCCGTCTTTCCACGTATCATTCGCTAACTCATGGTCATCCCAAACCACGATGAATGGATGGCGTTGATGAACTGCTTGTAGGTCTGGATCTTGACGATATAAAGCATAACGTTTGCGATAATCATCTAATTTGATAATTTCCTGATTATTATCAGCAGCTAAGGTTCGCCCTAATTGAACAGCATCTTCTGAAGCATATTCACCTGCGCCATATTCATAAATATAATCACCAAGATGAATAACCACATCGACATTTTGCTTTGCTATCTCACGATAAACATAAAAATAGCCTGCTGGATAGTTAGAACAAGAACACACTGCAAAACTTACTTTTGAAGTATTTACAGCTAAAGTCTTGGTTTGCCCAACAGGAGAAATCTTGTCTCCAAAGATAAAGCGATAAAAATAACTTTGGTCCGCTTTCAAACCCGTCGCATCAACTTTTACCGTAAAGTCATCCGATGCTGTGGTGATGACTATATCGGTTTTGATGATTTGTTTAAATTGTTGATCTAACGCAATCTGCCAAGTCACTTGTAAACGTGCACTCGCATCATTCGGCGTTAATCGAGTCCATAAAATGATACGATCCTGCAATGGATCACCACTTGCAACGCCATGATCAAAACTGACTTTCAGCGAATTGCTTTCTTTATCCGAACTGTTATTACATCCAGTTAAACTGGCGGATAAAGATAAAGCCCCAAAACCAAATAAACTTTTTTGAATCAGTTCCCGTCGTGAAATTTTTGCTGTCATTGGATAGCTACCTTAGTTTTTATCACTACAAATAGCTAAAAATAAGTCTTTGATATGAAACTTTGATCTCAATTTGATGAATAAATGATGAAAATCAGCCTGGTTTTGTCCGATAAACACATGAATTGATTGAAAAGAAAGCAAACAATCAGTTTTATACTTGCCAAGTTTTAAAGTGTCCTCTATTATTGCGCTCATGCCCGAGTGGTGAAATCGGTAGACACAGGGGATTTAAAATCCCCCGCCCACAAAGCGTGCCAGTTCGAGTCTGGCCTCGGGCACCATTCTTCTACAAGTGAAGTTTGGTGCTAAAAAATCCCAGCGTAAGCTGGTTTTTTTATGTCTAAAATTTAATAATCAATCACTTGAAAATTGGGATGCTCAGCAAGCTGTTGTAAATAATGGCGTTCTTTTTGATAAAAATATTTATACATGCGATTTACCCACTCCCCGCGCCGAAAAGTAAGTACCTTTTTGTTTACCCCATCATAATTTAATAAAACAACATCGCCTTCATCCTGATTCAATAAAGTAATTCGATAACTATGTTGGGCATGTAAATGGGTTGCACTTTGTTCTCTGACAATTTCAACTTTATGCTCACCATCAAGCCAATAATGTTTATCAATTAATGCTTTTTCATTCACCCAAAAACCTGTTTCAGCACCATCATAAGTATCAATCAAGAAGAAGTGATGTAATTCTCTCAATAGCTCAGATGCCGTGATATCCAAATAATCATTCATATATTGTTCTACCCATTCAAAATTTTTTATGACTTGTTGGCTTAATACCGCATTTTTATAATCTAAATTGCCTTCAGCGTTTGTGGACCACACGTTGATTACAACTTTATGAGCAATTTTTTTGAAAGACCAGAACTGTTGATTTTAGGCAAGTTATTATCATTTAAAAAATTTGCTCTTTAATCTCAAAGATATATAGCCAATTTTATAGAATCAATCTTTTTTTCTTAGGCTGTGATAAAAATCAGATAAATGAAAAATTATGTAAAATCATAATCTTGTATAAAAATAATCGGTATCGCTTTTTAAACTTATATTTATGATTTTTAACGTGATTTAGAATCATCATGAAACTAAATCACGTAATGTCGATCAACGATCAGACAAGCTATTCGTCGCGAGTTTTCACATCAAAAAGCTCAATTTCTAAAATTAGATTTGAATTGGCAGGAATAATTTTTCCCATCTTACGCTCACCATACGCAAGATGTGCAGGTACGATCAATTTACGTTTTCCACCGACCCGCATTCCCATAATCCCTTGATCCCAGCCTTTGATTACACGTCCTGTGCCGATCACTGTTTCAAAGTAATTTCCACGATCAAGTGAGGAATCAAACTGTGTTCCATCTTCCAACCATCCAGTGTAGTGTGTGGTAATTAATGCCCCTTTGACAGCTTCTTTACCTTCACCAACTTTCAAATCAATAATTTGTAATTCTGCACTCATTTTTATCTCTCCAAACGAAATAGATACTATCGAAGATTATTGTAACTGTTGCCATTGGATATCGATCTGTCCTTTGTCACTTAACAAAGTCCACTCCCCATCCATGATATTGAGTTGTAATTGCATCGTTCGTTCACACAATTGTTCCAATGCTTCGCTGGTTGGTGCTGCCAATTGCCAAACTTCAACATTGTTCAATGTTTTGATTTTAGTGTTTTTTTGCCACCAATCTTGCGCTTGACTTCCGTAGGTAACAATCGCAACACGTTTGCATCGTGCACTTGCCTTTTTCACTTTATCTTCAGAGGGACAACCCACTTCAATCCATTTTTCTAATAAACCCGTTAAATCCTTCTGCCATAAGGCTGGCTCATCTGTTTCAAATAGATCTTTGGTGAATTCTAATTGCTCATCAGCATAACGAGCATAAGCCAGAATACGAACCATTAAACGTTCAATGGTTTCTGAAGGATGTTGAGCAAGTGTTAATTGATAATCCGCGTAAATGTGATCATCCATATTGGCAATATTAAGATCTGCCTTATATATCGTTGCTTTTAGCGCCATGAATCATGTCCTCAAATTTGGCGCTAAGCATACTCTATTTTGCTCAATAAATGCGGAGATTCATATTGATTCTAAGCCATCTACGCGACAAGCCAACAACTGCGTTTCAAATAATAACCAATCATGTTGAACTGAATCCTGAATAATTACTTCGATTCGATTATCAATACTTTCTTCTGTAGATTTATAATTGAATTGCTCAGGATTAAAATTAAAACTTTTCCAGCCCTGATCGGTATAAAAGATTGCTTTGATCCGAATCCAATCCTGTTGTGTACATAATAGATCTAAGACATCATAAAACTTGAATTGCCATCGTTTCGGAAATTTCCATCCAGCTACGGTATAGCCTTGAGCTGTTTCAACATAATGATAAGGGAGCTGTTTGATTTCTTGCGTCTCGCTCTCATTTTGCTGAGTCATTTGCTGACGCAGTAACGGCTGAACTTTGCGTTGCACTGGCACTAAAGGTAAATCAAGCTGTAAAAGTGGAACTTGCCCATTTTCAGCTTCAATCCAAGACTGCACATAAGTTTGATATTCTTGTTTTAATTGAATATAGGCTTGCTGATCATCATCATTCATACTGTCTTTGTGCGAAATTACGACGACTTGTGCAGCCTTTAATTGATCGGTATAAAGATGCTGTTGCACCCATGGTTTGTCATGTAAACGGCTACCATCAACCACGACCACCAATGCACGCATATCCAAGCTACTGTGCCAATGTGGTTCAGTCAGCTGTTCCAAAAGTTGCGCTGGATGCCCCAACCCAGTTGGTTCAATAAACAGTCGATCTGGTTTACTTTCACTCAGTAATCGAGATAACGTGATCTGCATAGGCAACTGACTACTGCAACACAAGCAGCCACCTAATAATTCCTTGACTGCATAACCTGACTGCTGTGTGATCAGTTGTTGATCAACACCGATTTGCCCAAATTCATTCATGAGAATTGCCCAAACCTCATTTTTCGGTTTTTGGGTCAATAAATGCTGCAATAGCGTGGTTTTACCCGCCCCTAAAAAACCAGAAATAATATGAGTTGGAACTGCTTTGCGAGCAATAATTTTCACGACATACTCAAGAATAAGAATTTAAGGAATTGTAATGCGGAAAATTGTAGAAATAAAATTTTCCTCTCAAAATTACAAACTTTAAAATAACCACATTAACAAAGCATAAAGTGATATAAATCACATTAATGATCTAATATCCATATTTAAAATTAAAATATAAATGAATTATCCAATTAAGTTAATCTTATCAACTCTTATTAAATGTTTAATCTGCGTAAATAATTAGTTTATTTTTTATCCAAAAATACATATTTCCATACATTTTAATTCTGAATTCTTTGCTCAGGGTTTACAGAGTAAGTACATAAACATGAGTAACTTTGCGAATTGTTAAGATCAACGTAATAGATTGTTAAGAACATTGCCGCAATTAACTTTGGCACATAGCATGGAGCACATGTCTAGATTCGTGGTTAATCTACAAATTTAGGCTGTTTTTATTGAAACTGAAATTAAGGATGCCAACAATGAAACTTATCAAAACTCTTCTTGCGACAACACTTACACTTGCTGCGGCTACAACTTTCGCTGCAACTGCTGATGAAGTGCAAACTGAAGCTCAGACTGACGAGCGTGTTGTTGTTTCTACTCAAGAACAACCAGCTACTGATGCATCAAGTGAAGCTGCTCCAGCATCAGCACCAGTTGCAAACTAATACGACATAGATTTAAAACTTACCTCTGCTTTTAAATCGGTTTATTATGATTTGCCCCTATTTCATAATAAACAAAAAAAGATCGAACCATGCTGCGGTTCGATCTTTTTTATAGATATCATTTTTAAGAAGAGGACTTAAAAATACTACATGAAGGCTGATGCACCTCTTGTAAACGCATTTCTTTGCGTTGTTCAGCGGCCTCAAAACGGCAACGTTTCCAGTCTGTGTTTAAGTTTAAAGGCGGAACTTGTTTCGGTTTACGCTCCTCATCGACCGCAACCATTGTGAAATAGCAAGTATTGGTGTGTCGTATCGTACGATCTTGAATATTTTGTGCTTCCACTCGGATCCCGACCTCCATTGAGGTACGTCCTACATGGTTGATACTTGCTAAGAATGTGACCAACTCACCCACATAAATAGGTTCTTTGAAATTTACTTTATCTACTGACAGCGTAACAACATAACTTCCTGAATAACGACTGGCACATGCATACGCCACTTGATCCAACAACTTTAGAATCGCACCACCATGAACATTGCCTGAAAAGTTGGCCATGTCAGGTGTCATCAGTACTGACATCGTGAGCTCTGATTGATCATCAGGAATTTGATTCATTTGGTCTAATGGATTCATAGACAAGGACTCACAAAAAAAGCGTTCTTTCTTATTGAATATTATGCGCCATAATTAGTAGAAAGAGAGACTAAATTTCATTGATTTAGCCTCTCAATTTAATCCCTAAAATCGATGTTTCAATTATCTATTTTTTTTATTGTGTTGATTGGATAAGACCTGTTACTCCATTGACAATCATATCTACCGCAATCGTACCAATCAGCAATGCAGATAAACGACCAACAATATCAAAATAGCGGTCGATGTATTTGGCATGTTTATATCGTAAATGATCATGCCCATATTTCATTAAAATCAAAATACTACAGGTCAAAAATAAAGTGAGTGTAATCACAGCAACCGCGCTAATAAAAGGCACAGTAACCCCTGTAACAACAGCAGCACTAATCGTTCCTGGGCCAATCATAAATGGCATCGCAATAGTTCCAGCAAGATGTTCGGGCGCACCGCGCATTTCACCAATTGTTTCCGCACCTTGGAATACATAACGATAGCCAATGACCAAAAAGATTAAACCACCAAAGATTTGGAATGATTCAAAACGCACATTCAAATAACGACTAAAAATACTTTCCCCACCCCAAGCAAACAATATAAATACAGCTAAAGCAATAAAACTACCCTGAATCAAGGCCTTGTTAAATATCTTAGCATCGGTATTGCGAATCATCCCCACCATATAAACACTCATTAGGAAAGGATTTAGCAATGAGAAAAATAAAGCAAATGCATGAACGTGCGCTGATAACATAAATAACTCTTTATTGGCAGCAAAGGTTAAATGATTTTAGATTTTGACAGATTAGATGAATAGACACTAAATCATTTAGGAATTTATAAACGTTTTACAATTAGACGTTACATTGTTTAATGGATCATCTTTATTTAATTCAAATGTTACACCCAATCCGAGCATACGCATATGCAGATTGGCTTGTGATGCATTGATCGATTTTACGTTAAACTTTAGACCTTGATCGCTATAAAGCACGTCATTCACTAATTTTACTCGGTACGACATGACTTCTTTGCTATTATCAATACAAAGTTTTCCATAGCCTTGACGATTTAAATGTAGTACCGCGGATGCTTCTCCGACTTGCCCTGACCAATTGCCAGAAAATGGAAGTTGTGTCGTGCTAAGTTGATTAAATTGCTCAGATGACATTGTCGTAATCGAAGTACAGCCGACAAGTCCAAAAAACAAAATACTTGATAAAAAAATATACTTCACAACCAACACCCAAATAATAAAAAAGCAAACAATTACAATTATTTTCCCATAGCCGAAAGCGGTATAAATTGTAGGGTATGTATACACCGGGTATGGGATGTGTAACTGTTCTTGCAATGCAGTTTTAAAGTTACTCAAATCATAAGTTGGCGAATTCAAACATGAGGTGCGACAGTTTGAAAAGTCTTATGATAATCAACAAGCTGAGCAAATTTCTCTAATGGTGTAAGCCAATCTAACGCTTTTCTAGGACGAGTATTCAGTGACATGGCAACTTGATTTAAATAATGCTGATCTGCCTGATTTAAATCAATCCCTTTAGGTAAATATTGCCTAATTAAACCATTCATATTTTCGCATGTGCCTTTTTGCCAGGGTGAATGTGGGTCACAGAAATATACATCTATGCCTAAATCTTCTTCAAGTATTTTATGTTCTGCCATCTCGCGTCCACGGTCATAGGTCAACGTTTTACGCAGTTCTGCAGGTAAATATTTCAGAGCTTCAGTTAAAGCCTTGCGCACTGATTCTGCCTTTGCATCAGGTAATGTTGCCAAGATACAGAGCCGTGTATTTCGTTCAATAAGTGTTGCTATCGAACTTTTATTGTCTTTACCTTTAATTAAATCAGCTTCCCAATGACCCGGTATTTTTCTTTCTTGAACTTCGGCTGGGCGCTCATGAATAGTTTTAATATCCTGTAATATAGAATCTTTTTTAGGTTCACCGTTAGCTTTTCGCTTTTTATTTTCATGACGCAGACAGGATAATAAGTCTTTTTTCAACTCACCCTTTGGTAATGCTCGTATCGTTGAATAAATCGTTGTATGGCTTACATTCATTGTTTGATCCAAATCAGGAAATGTCTTTAAACGCTTTGCTATTTGCTGAGGAGACCATAAACAACGGATCGCTTCAACAATAAATTTCCAGAGGATTGAATCGATTTTGAGTTTTCTGTGACCACGTCTACGTCTAGCGAAGGTGTTATCAGAAGCATATTGAGCTTGATAAACGTCATTGATGCTATTTCTTTTAAGCTCACGATAGATCGTACTAGGATGTCTTTTAATGAGTTCAGCAAATTTTCTGGCTGAAAAGCCTTCTTTTCTTGACTCAAGCATTAATGCAGTACGATCTTCAAAGTTAAGATGATGGTATGACAATTTTATATACTCCATAAACCCTTTAAATTAATTAGGTGGTTTATGTCGCACTTCAAGTTTTACTCTGCCGTTGTTTATTCATCCATTTTTAAATTACTTACCATCTGTTCTAAGTTATTTCGAATCAAATAAGCCAAGTTTATATCGATACCTTGCAGCATTTGCTCTTCGATTTTTTCAACCACAATATTGCACTCATGTAACTTATTTAGCCCCTGATCAGTCAGTGTCACCAAAATACGACGCCCATGAGTCGGATCTGGCGTTTTTTCAATCCATCCATTACTAAATAAATCCTGAAGAATTTTATTTGCTGATTGGGGTTTAATAAAGGAGCGTTCAGCAAGTTTAGCATTAGATAAATTACGCTTAGATGCCAACACAGATAATGCTGTAAACTGTGGCAGGCTAATGTCCAATGGTTTTAATTGCTCTGTTAAATGTTTACTAATAATACGATCAACACGGGCGATCATATAACTTAGTCTAGGTTCATCTTGAATTGTTGTTGGAACTATATTTGAACGTGCCATAAATCATCATTCATCATAAAAAAAACAAAAAGTATGAAGCTACTGCTCCATACTTTACTAAAGTTGCAACTTACTGAGCACTTGTGCTTTGTACTAAATGTACAGGCTGTTTAGGCTTTTTGACAAGCAACAAAGCAGAAATCGCAGCAATAAGAATAACGGGGATACTTGCACCAATCACGATTGTTGAACTTTGACCAAGTGATAATAGGAAGCCTGCCATCAAAGGTCCTGCAAATGAACCTATCCGACCGATTGCAACTGCTGAACCAACACCAGTACCACGCATTTCAGTTGGATAATACATCGCAGCAAGACCATATAAGGCAGACTGCCCACCGACAATGAATAGACCACACCCCACTGCTGAAAGGACAAGTAAAGCAACTGTTGGAGAAATAGATAAACAGCATAATGACAGTAATATGCCAGTATAAATTAATTTAATCACAAAGCTCATACGTAGCTTATCGAGCATCATGCCCATTAAGATCGATCCAAAAATTCCGCCGATGTTATAACCCATTTGAACATAATTGGCTTCGAATTTTGACAAACCTTGCGCGCCCATCAACAATGGCAACCAGTTCAACAAGAAATACAAAACGACGAGTGTACAAAAGAAACTGATCCAAATTTGGATCGTAGACATACGACGTTCTTTTGCAAATAAAACCTCAAAAAATGGAATGGCTGTTTGATGTTGTGTTTTACGCTTTAAATAATCACTTGATTCTGGCAAATATTTAATAATTAAAGGAATCAATAAAATGGGAGCAATGCCGCCAATATAAAAAATATGCCGCCATTCACTATCCCCTGCCAATAACATTGCCACAACCGAAGTGAGCAAACCTCCAAACGGAATACCACTATACATCACACTGACTGCTGTTCCCTTATATTGATCTGACACAGCCTCAGATGCCATGGTAATCATAATAGGTAACGCACCACCCATTCCCAAACCAGTTAAAAAGCGAATCAACAACAGTAAGTTATAATCAGCCGCAAAAGCTGTGAGTAACGACATAATTCCAAATAATAAAATACTCAAAATAAGAATCTTTTTCCTACCCACAATATCTGCTAATCGCCCACCCAAAATCGCACCTGGAAGCGTTCCAAGAATTGCAGCACTAAATGCCCAAGCCATCTGAGCATTGTCTAACATAAATTCAGCCCGCATACGTGGTGCGGCGACACCCATCGATTGAAGGTCAAAACCTTCAAAAATTGCGATTGCAAAACAGAGCAATAAGGTTAATTTTGCACTGCCCGACTGTCCAAATACTTTTTCCATTACCTTGTCCTTTTTCGACCAATCTATCCATTCAGCCCTTTTTGTGTATTGTTTATTAAACACCCTAAAAATATCAGTTAAACTTACTTAAAATGCAATATTTTTTTCAATATATTTTATAAAAAAATTAATTGTATAGAAAATTATTTTAAATTTTATATACTTAAAAAATATTTAACCAAAATATCAAAAAAGACTTGAATGTAAGTTTAACTGATATTAAATTAAATCACAGAACACGCAAATGTCATTTCAAGGAGTATAACCATGACATACGAAAATCGTTGGGAAACCGTAGAAGTTAATATTGAAAATGGAATTGCATGGGTTATGTTTAATCGCCCAGAAAAAAAGAATGCCATGAGCCCTACTCTCAACCGTGAAATGATTGATGTGCTTGAGACTCTCGAGCTTGATCAAGATGCTAAAGTTCTGGTACTCACAGGTGCTGGAGACTCTTGGACAGCAGGGATGGATTTGAAAGAATATTTCCGTGAAGTTGATACTCAACCTGAGATTTTTCAAGAACGCATTCGCCGTGACTCATGTCGTTGGCAGTGGCAACTTCTTCGCATGTATTCAAAACCAACCATTGCCATGGTCAACGGCTGGTGTTTTGGAGGCGGTTTCTCACCTTTAGTCGCTTGTGATCTTGCGATTGCAGCAGATGAAGCGACCTTCGGTTTATCTGAAATTAACTGGGGTATCCCACCGGGCAACCTTGTCAGCAAAGCAATGGCTGATACCGTAGGGCATCGCGCATCTTTGTACTACATCATGACGGGTAAAACATTTGGTGGTAAAGATGCTGAAACGATGGGATTAGTGAATAAAAGCGTCCCTCTTGCTGAGCTAAAAGCCGAAGTTACCGAGCTTGCAAATTGCTTACTTGAGAAAAATCCTGTGGTACTTCGAACCGCTAAAAATGGCTTTAAGCGTTGTCGTGAACTGACTTGGGATCAAAACGAAGATTACTTATATGCCAAGCTCGATCAATGTATCCACCGCGATACCGAAAATGGTCGTCAACAAGGCCTGAAACAATTTTTAGATGAAAAATCAATTAAACCTGGTTTACAAAGTTACAAGCGTACTGGTTAACTCTTGATTTTTCTAATGGCAATGTAAGGACACAACCCATGCAAAATGTACAGTTACTTATTCACGGTCAATCTGTTGATGCATCAAATCAGGCAACTTTTGAGCGTATTAGCCCAATTGATGGATCGGTAGCGAGCAAAGCCGCTGCTGCAACATTGGAAGATGTTGATCGTGCAATCGATTCGGCGCAACAAGCTTTCAAAGTATGGTCGAAACTCTCGCCTACTGAACGCCGTTTACGCTTATTAAAAGCAGCCGACTTAATGGATCAAAAGACCGAACAATTCATTCAAATCGGAATGCAAGAAACAGGTTCTACTGCCACATGGTATGGGTTTAACGTTCATCTTGCTGCCAACATGTTACGTGAGGCCGCAGCCATGACCACACAAATTGACGGAAGTCTGATTCCGTCAGATGTGCCGGGCAATCTTGCAATGGGTGTGCGGGTTCCTTGTGGTGTGATTGTAGGAATTGCACCTTGGAACGCCCCTGTCATTTTGGCAACACGTGCGCTTGCTATGCCTTTGGCTTGTGGCAACACCGTTGTATTAAAAGCATCGGAGGCTTGTCCAGCAACCCAACGTTTGATTGGTGAAGTGTTACATGAAGCAGGTTTGGGTGAAGGTGTCGTGAATGTGATTACGCATGCCGCCGAAGATGCACCACAAATTGTGGAGCGTTTAGTGTCTCATCCAGCGGTGAAGCGCATTAATTTTACCGGTTCAACCAAAGTCGGAAAAATTATTGCCGAGACTGCGGCTAAATATTTAAAACCTGTTTTACTTGAATTGGGTGGTAAGGCCCCTGTCGTGGTTTTAAATGACGCAGACATTAATGAAGCCATAAATGCTGTTGCTTTTGGCGCATTCTTTAATCAGGGGCAAATTTGTATGTCGACCGAACGTGTTTTGGTTCAAGACAAAATTGCCGACCAATTTATTGAAAAACTGATTGAAAAAACTCGCTCTATTCGAGCAGGTAATCCAACCTCAAAAGACAATGTACTCGGTGTTTTAGAAAGTCGCCGCGCTGCAAACCGTATTCAGCATTTGTTGGAAGATGCTCAAAACAAAGGTGCTGACTTACCTTTAGGTATTCATATTGAAGACACCACCATGCAACCGACGCTGGTACTCAATATTAAACCTGACATGCTGCTTTACCGCGAAGAATCATTTGGACCTGTATGCACAGTTCAACGTTTTTCAAGCATTGAAGAAGGCGTAGTACTGGCAAATGACAGCGAGTTCGGCCTTTCTTCGGCAGTGTTTAGTCAAAATATTTCACAAGCACTGGAAGTGGCTCAACAAATTGATTCGGGTATTTGTCACATTAACGGCGCAACCGTACATGACGAAGCTCAAATGCCATTTGGTGGAACAAAATCGAGTGGTTACGGACGTTTTGGTAGTAAAGTCTCTGTTGCCGAATTTACCGATTTACGCTGGATTACGATTCAAACTCAATCACGTCATTACCCGATTTAATCGGACTAATGCGGAAAACGACATATTAAATAAAAATTGCATGATGCAAAAAAATAAAGCGCAGTGATGCGCTTTCCATGGAGTGAAAGAAATGCAAATGAATGCCACTCAATCACAAGACCGCGAACGGTTCGTAAAATTAGGGCAACATGATATTCATTATCAGCATAAAGATGACACGCTCTATATCAGCCCAAAAGAGCAATTAAAACTGTATCCACAAAAACTGACAGATCGGTTAATTCATTTTGCCCAAACCAAACCAGACCATATTTTTGCGGCAAAACGCAATGCTCAAGGTGAATGGGTCAAACTGAGTTATGCAGAAGTTCTACAACGTGCATGGCACATTGCTCAAGCATTACATGATCGTAATTTAAGTCAAGAAAGACCACTGGTCATTTTAAGTGGTAATGATCTCGAACATTTAACACTCTCTATGGGTGCCATGCTGGCGGGTGTGCCTTTCTCGGCTATTTCCCCTGCCTACTCTCTTATTTCTCAAGACTTTGGCAAACTTAAACATGTGTTTGAAGTGCTTACACCTGGTATGGTCTATGCCAGCGATGGACAAGCCTTTGCCAAAGCGATTCAGGCATGTATTACGCCTGAGATTGAAGTGGTGACCAATAAAGGGATTGTGGGCGGTCAGATCTGCACATCTTTTCAATCGCTATTAGATACGTCTGTTTCAAACGTTCAAGAGTTTTATCAAACCCTTGATGAAAACCAAATTGCCAAATTCTTATTTACCTCGGGTTCAACCAAATTGCCTAAAGCTGTACCGACCACGCATTTAATGTTGTGCGTAAATCAGCAAATGCTATTGCAGACTTTCCCTGAATTTGAAGAAACCCCACCTGTCCTACTCGACTGGCTGTCTTGGCACCATACTTTTGGCGGCAGTCATAATGTCGGCATCGCACTCTATAACGGCGGTACCATTTACATTGATGACGGCAAACCCGTTGCAGGAAAATTTGACGAAACCATTCGTAACCTCAAAGAAATTTCTCCAACTGTTTATTTAAATGTGCCAAAAGGTTGGGAAGAACTCACCGAAGCGTTAGAAAAAGATGAAGAATTAAGAGACCGCTTTTTTGCCAAAGTTAAAATTCTATTCTTTGCAGGTGCAGCGCTTTCCGAAGCGGGCTGGAACAGACTCGATAAAATTGCTCAGCAACATTGCGGAGAAAAAATTCGCATCATGAGTGGACTGGGCATGACTGAAACTGCTCCTTCTTGCGCTTTTACCACTGGCCCACGCGTGATGGCCGGCTTTATTGGCTACCCTGCTCCAGGTTGTGAAATTAAGCTGGTGCCATGTGGTGACAAACTTGAGTTTTGCGTTCGTGGCAAACATGTCATGAAAGGCTATTGGCGTTTAAAAGCAGACCAACAAAGCACTGTGTTTGATGATGAAGGCTTTTTCCATACTGGTGATGCCGTTCGTTTAGTCGATGTGAATGATCCAACTAAAGGTCTGATGTACGACGGACGAATTGCCGAAGACTTTAAACTCAATACGGGTACTTTTGTCAATGTGGGCACTCTACGCAACAAAGTACTCATTCAAGGTAATTTACTGGTTCAAGATGTTTGTATTACAGGTTCAAACCTAAATGCGGTTGGCTTTTTGATTTTTCCAAAACTAGATGCTTGTGCTCAACAAGCTGGCCTTAAGCTGGGCGAACATTCTGCAGCAGAGATACTACAGCATCCTAAAGTCCAGCAATGGTTCCGCCAATTTTTAACCACCTTTAATAAAGATGCGACCGGTAGCTCAAATACAGTCTCAATGCTTTATTTAATGACCGAGCCACCTCAACTCGATGCAGGTGAAGTGACCGATAAAGGCAACCTCAATCAAGGCAATATTACCAAGCGTCGTGCTGCTTTAATTGATGAACTTTATCAAAAACAGGCCGAAAACCCACTGATTATTCGGGTACCCACCTTAAAGCAATAAGCAATTGAAATAAAAAAGGAAGCTCAAACTTCGGTTTGGGCCTTAGCCTCACTTTTGCCTAAAAAAAGGTTCAACATGCCACACGATACAGAATTTGAACTATTTCGAGACAGCTATCGCAGGTTCTTAAGAGAACAGGTTGCTCCGTATTACGAACAGTGGGAACACGATGGCCTCATCCCGCGTGATCTATGGCTTCGTCTTGGGAAAAATGGCTTTTTGTGCGTCGATGTACCCGAGGAATATGGCGGCTATGGTGCTCCTGTTCATTACTCCCTCATGCTGGTTCAAGAAACGGCTCAAGCGGGCTTTGCATCTTTGGCAGTTGCCATTGGCGGGCAAAATGAGCTGGTCTCTCCTTACCTGCAAAATATTGGAACTGAAGAACAAAAACGTTATTGGCTACCAAAAATGGTGACAGGTGAAGTCGTCACTGCAATTGCCATGACCGAAGCGAATGCGGGTTCAGACTTACAGGCTATACGCACTCAAGCCATTTTAGAAAATGATCATTACCGTATTAATGGTTCAAAAACGTTTATTTCAAATGGTTTGCATGCCGATCTGATCGTTCTGGTGGCGAAAACTGATCCTCAAGCCAAAGCAAAAGGTATTTCAATTTTATTAGTCGATGCCACTTTAGACGGTGTTAAAAAAGGTCGCTCTTTACAAAAAATCGGGCTCCATGCTCAAGATACAGCTGAACTGTTTTTTGATGATGTTTATGTGCCTGCAAGTCAACGTTTAGGTGAAGAAGGACAAGGCTTTGCTTATTTAATGCAAGAGTTACCTCGTGAACGTTTGAGCATTTCTATGATGGCTTTGGGATCAATTTTAGGCGCCATCGAACTCACCAAAGACTATGTACTGGAGCGTAAAGCTTTTGGAGAACCGTTAAGTCAAATGCAAAACACGCGCTTTGTGCTCGCAAACGCGCAAATAAAAGCAAAAGCTGCCCAAGCTTTTGTAGATCAATGCGCCGCACTGTATCAACAACACCAGTTAAGTGTCACTCAAGTTGCCGCATTGAAATGCTTTATTACCGATGCTCAATGTGAAGTGATTGATCAATTACTTCAGCTTTTTGGTGGCTACGGTTATATGCAGGAATATCCGATTTCACGCTTTTTTGTGGATGCGCGGGTACAAAAAATTTATGGAGGAACCAACGAGATTATGAAAGAAATCGTTGCCCGTAAACTACTCGGAAAATAATTCGATTTAGAAGCGAAACAAGGCAGACAGAACAATCAAGTCTGGTTTGAAAACAACAATACTATTTTCAGGAAGAAATACCATGTCGAAATTATGGATCTACTCCACCCTAATGCTTACGAGTTCAGTCTATGCAGGCGACTTCATTGATAACAGTTCAGTAGAACTCACCACACGAAATTTTTATTTCGATCGTGACTATCAAAAAGAGTCAAAATATCCTGCCGCAAAAGATTGGACACAAGGATTTATTCTCAAAGCAAACTCGGGCTACACCGAGGGAACCATTGGTTTTGGGCTAGACATTCTTGCAACAGCAGGCTTTAAACTCGATGCCGATGCCGAACATGCAGGTACAGGCAATTTACTTAGAAATACGGTCACCAATGAACCTGCTGACTCTTACGGGCAAATTGGTGTCACAGCAAAAGCGAAAATGAGCCAAACTGAACTTAAAGTCGGTACCTTAAGACCGATGAACCCTGTTCTAGTTGCCTCACCTGCCCGTTTATTGCCACAGACCTACCGTGGTATCTCAATTGAATCAAAGGATCTTCAAGATTTTGACTTACAAGCGGCTTATATCAATCGGGTCAACCATCGTGATTCCACCGATCATGAAAAAATGAAAATTTCAGGGGTGAATGGACGATTTAAAAGTGCTGAAACTGACGGTCTATATTATTTAGGGGGAAATTATCAATTTAATCCCGCCTTCAAACTCACAGCGTTCTATATGGATGTTGACGATCTTTATAACCAAGTGATGTTTGGGGTTTCACATCAATTCAAAATTAATGACACCACCGATCTTAGTTCGCAATTACGCTATTACCGTAGCCGCGATGATGGACAGGCAAAAGCAGGTTTAGTTGATAATGATCTTTATCATGCGTATTTCGAACTCAAACATCAAAACCATAAATTTATTGTTGGAAGCTTTCAACATCAAGGCGAGACTGCCTTTCCGTATTTGACGGGCGGAGAAACTGGACTACTCATCGATACATGGCCGGGAGAGTTTTTAAACCCAAAAGAGAAAGTCTACAGCTTCCGCTATGAATATGACTTTAAAGATTATGTACCAGGTCTACGTTTTATGACCCGTTACACTACAGGTCACAATATTTATGCACCCAACTTGGGTGGAACCAATCTAAAGGAACGAGAAACAGACTTTGATTTAGGTTACACCGTTCAAAGTGGCTGGTTAAAAAATCTAGGGTTACGCGCGCGCTACGCCATTTATGACAACAATATGCTTTCCACTGCTAACATCAAACCTTCAAATGAAACCCGTTTCAACATTGATTACACATGGAAGTTTAAATAATTCAAAACCAGAGGTTCTGTCATGCATAGAGCCTCTTTTTATTGAGGAAAATTCATCATGAAGCATGGAATCATATTATGGATCAGAAAACTTTAGAACACTTGCCGCCCATCCATCACCATTTAGGCGGACATAATCTGCATTGGAATGACAAAAACAATGAACTCACCATCCATTATACAGCCCTCGAAAGCTTTACCAATCCACGCGGCACCATTGAAGGCGGCATGATCTGCGCCATGCTTGATGACGTGATGGGACTTTTTGCATATCTCGCCAATGATCATAAACCCGCCACCACCATCAACTTAACGATGGATTTTTTAAGACCCTGCGCTGTGGGCGAAGTCATTACAAAATGCCGATTCATCAAACAAGGCAAAACCGTACTGAATCTCGAAAGTGAAGCTTGGCAAAACCACAAAATGATTGCACGAAGTACCGCTAATTTTATGGTTTTAGATTAATTGCAACCATTCATTCAATAAGGATATGAATAAATGAATGACTCTAACAATAAACGAATTTTGACCTACTCCGCTTTAGTACTCGCCATACTTGGTGCTTTGGCAGGCTGTGAAAGTGATAGTGATGACACATCAACGCACTCAACAATCAAGCCACCGCAGCTGTCCCCAGCTGTGGGTGCAAAAATAACAGGAAGCTGTTCAGACTTACTCGGATTTCAGTACAACAATACGGTCATTAGCTCAGCTACGCGTCAAGAGGAAGGTACATTGACTGTCGCCAACAAACCGATTGGTGCTCATTGCTTGGTCCAAGGTTATATGGATCAACGGGTAAGCCGTGTCGATGGACAAACCTATCAAATTGGTTTTGAAATGCGTCTACCTGTTGATTGGAATGGCCGTTTTCTCTATCAAGGCAATGGTGGAACTGATGGTAATCTTGTGCCTGCAACGGGTCAGGTTGGCAGCGGTGGTCCACTCACCAATGCGCTACATGATGGTTTCGCAGTTATTTCTTCCGACGCTGGACATAATGCCTCACAAAATCCAATGTTTGGTTTAGATCCAGAAGCAAGAATTAACTACGGCTACGGTGCGATTACCAAGCTTACACCTATGGCAAAAAATCTAATTAAAACAGCATATGGTAAATTTCCAGACCGCTCCTATGCAGGCGGTACATCTAATGGCGGGCGTCATGCCATGATTGCCGCAACTCGTTTAGGCGATCAATATGATGGAATTTTAGCAAGCACACCGGGTTTTCATTTACCTCGTGCAGCCGCAGCTCAACTCTATACAGCGCAGCAGCTTCGTCGTGTTGCAACAGATGAAAATGACCTAAGTACCGCTCTTACCTTTTTAGAGCGCAAAGTATTAGCAAAAGCAATTTTAGATCGATGCGATGCCTTAGACGGTGTTGCAGATGGCTTGGTTCAAGATGTCGAGGCTTGCCGTACGGCTTTTGATATTCACAAAGATGTACCCGTTTGCTCAAGCACACGAGATGGTACTTGTTTAAGTACCGAACAAATTGATGTATTCGCCAATATTTACCGTGGTCCTATAAATTCGGCCGGACAAGCCCTCTATGCAACCCAGCCTTTCGACCCCGGTTTAGTCGACAGTAACTGGGCAAGCTGGAAATTTGAATCTTCGGTGGGAACAGCGCGTGACCCAGTTGCCGTCGGTATTATTTTTCAGGTTCCACCAAACCCAACTGTGACTCAAAACTCTAGACAATTTGCTTTCAATTATAATTTTGATACCGACTATCCAAAACTATCGGCAATCAATGAGGTGTACACTGAAAGTGCGATGTCATTCATGATGCCACCCGATGAACTTAATCTGGATAAACTCCGAAATCACGGTGGAAAAATGATTGTGGTGCAAGGCACAGCAGACGGTGTTTTCTCTGTGGATGACACCCAAAATTGGTACGATCAACTACTCCAACGCTATAAAAATAATGCAAAAGGTACAGCACATGAATTTGCACGTTTCTTTAGAATTCCGGGCATGAACCATACCCGTGATGGCATAGCGACGGACCAATTTGATGCATTGACGGCTTTAGTCAACTGGGTTGAATATGGCCAAGCACCTGACAAAATTATTGCGACTGCACGCGGCACAGGTAACCCAAGTGGTCAAGTGAATACTGAACTTCCGCCAGACTGGGCACCTGATCGTACTCGTCCACTTTGTCCTTACCCACTGATTGCTCGCTACAATGGTCAAGGTGATAGCGAAAAAGCCGAAAACTTTAGTTGTAAACCATAAAACTGATTTAAGTTTTAGTCTTGAATAAAAAATATAAAGAGAGTGTGAATGCTCTCTTTATAGCTTAATAACTACCCTACTGGCTGAAGATGATTCAAAGGTTTAATTTCGTACGGCAAGCCGACATAATTTTCTGCCAACGTGGTCTGTCCTGCCTGAGAAGTTAATATGTAGCTTAATTCAGCCTGTTTAATTTTATGGTCGAACTCACTTTCGGTTTCAAAACGATGCAATAGATGGGTCATCCACCAAGAAAATCGTTCTGCTTTCCACACTCGTTGCAAACATTTTTCAGAGTATTCATTGATCCCTTGCTCCGAACCTTCATGATAATACTCGACCAATGCACTCGATAAATAAGCAATATCTGAAGCAGCCAGATTTAATCCTTTAGCGCCGGTAGGAGGTACAATGTGTGCAGCATCGCCGGCTAAGAAAAGTTGGCCAAAACGCATTGGTTCTGTCACAAAACTACGTAATGGTGCAATACTTTTCTCAATGGATATACCAGTCACTAGCTTTTCACGACTTACAGGATCTAAACGGCGTTTCAACTCTTCCCAAAATCGCTCATCAGACCAATCCTCAACATGATCTGTCAGTGGTACTTGTAAGTAGTAACGGCTACGTGTTTCAGAACGCATACTACACAAAGCAAAACCGCGTTCAGATTGCACATATATCAGCTCATCCGCAACTGGGGGTACATCGGCTAAAACGCCCAGCCAGCCAAATGGATACACTTTTTCAAAGGTCTTAATTTTATCTACTGGCACACTGGCACGACAAACACCATGATAGCCATCACAACCTGCAATGAAGTCACATTCTATTTGATAGTCTTTTCCGTGGTAATGGAACGTGACTTTAGGTTCATTGTAGAAGTCATCAACTTGTACTTGTTCCGCCTCATAAAATGAGGTTAATTCAGCATGTTCACGTGCTTGCATTAAATCTTTGGTCACTTCTGTTTGACCATAGACCGTGACTTGTTTTCCCTCAGTCAATGAAGACAAATCAACACGATGTTTTTTTCCATTGGTTAAAATCTCAATACCTGAGTGTGGTAATCCTTTTGTCTTTAAGTTCTGATCGACACCAGCTTGTTCTAATAAATCAACAGATACTTGCTCTAAAATACCTGCACGAATACGAGATGCAACATACTCAGCACTGCGCTGTTCAATGATCACATGATCAATACCCGCTTTATATAAAAGCTGTCCAAGTAATAAACCCGCAGGTCCAGAACCAATAATTGCAACTTTCGTTTTAACGATTTCCATAACCACATCCTTGCAAATTCCTTAGCTTTTAAATTACTGCTTGCGTGGTACGACATCTATATATGAAAATCAAAATTAACCGCATATCATTATGTATGTCCGATATTCGGACAAAACTGATCTAGAACAAGGAAGTTCAAATGCCTCACCCAGATGATTATTTGCAGCATCCCTATTTAAATGAACAAATTCGGCAAGAAGACTACATTGCAGGTTTAGGTAAAGGACTAAGTTTATTAGAAGCTTTTGGTGTAGACCGCCAACGCTTAAATGTCACACAGGTCGCTGAACGTACAGGGATTAGCCGTACAGCAGCAAGACGGTATTTGAAGACGTTAAAATATCTTGGCTATTTAGAAACTGATGAGCATTATTACTGGCTTACGCATCGAGTCTTACGCTTTTCAAGTTCATATTTAAGCTCCGCACATTTACCCAAAATTACTCAGTCTTTTCTAAATCTCTTATGTGCACAAACAACACTCACTTTTTCCATCGTTGTTTTGGATGAAAATGAGGTTGTTCCCATCGCACGTAGTTATTTACCTCAGCAAGATAATCTCAGAGTCAGCCCATTTGGAATGCATCTTGGTCATCGTTTGCCCGCACATGCCACATCGACAGGTAAGGTTTTATTAGCAGCTTTATCACAAGAACAGCAAAAACTTTGGATACAGAAACATGGATTAAAACGTTTAACTGCATTCACAGAAACAAATGAAACTGCATTCTTGGAACGTTTACAACACATTGCAAGCTCAGATTATTGTTTGTCCAAAGAAGAACATGAGCTCGGCGTGATCGCGATTGCTGTCCCTGTTCTCAATGCTCAAGGTCAAGCAATTGCAGCATTAAACTGCATGTCACAGACCAATCGCGTCCAAGAAGATTATTTAATTCAACACGTCCTCCCGCTATTGCATAACACGGCGAATGAGTTGAGAAGTATTGTTTAGATTACGGAAAAGAGATCATTTTCCCCAAAAAAATGACCTCCACTTCGGAGGCCACTTCTATTTAAAAAAGGGATTAGAAGGTTACCCGACGATAATGACGATATTCAGGTGTCCAGAAGTTATCATCGATCACCGTCTTGAGTAGATCATTACTCATCGGAACAGCCAAGCCATCTGCCATCGCTGCTTTTGCTACTTTAAAGGCGATAAACTTTGAAACCTGTTGAATATCATTGATATTTGGCAACAAATCAGCTGCTGGATTTTTCAATCGAGGAGAACAATCTGCCAGAGCGGTACTGGCTGCCATTAACATTGAGTCACTAATATGTGTCGCTCCACAAGCGAGCACACCCAGTCCAATCCCAGGGAAAATATATGAGTTATTGCATTGTGCAATCGAATAAGGTTTGCCTTCATAATGCACGGGAGCAAACGGACTACCTGTTGCTACAATCGCTGAACCTTGTGTCCATTCAATGATATCTTTAGGTTGCGCCTCAACTTGGGAGGTTGGATTCGACAATGGCAAGATAATTGGATGCTTATAATATTTAGCTAAAGTCTTAATCACTTCTTCGCTAAATAATCCAGCCTGTCCAGATACGCCAATCAAAATGCTCGGTTTGGCATTCTTCACCACATCCAACAAGGCAATATTGTCACTCAACCCTTCCCATGATTGAATCGCAGCGACTGGGGTTGCCAATTTTTTCTGGAAATCTAATAAATTTGCTTGTTGGTCAGTCATTAAACCAAAGCGATCCACCATGAAGATACGTGAACGCGCCTCATGATCGCTTAAGCCTTCATCGATCATTTGTCGTACAATATGCTCAGCAATACCACAACCTGCTGAACCTGCACCGACAAAGGTAATAGTCTGATCTTTAAGTTGTTTACCTTGTGCACGTGAAGCTGCAATCAGTGTCGCAACGGTGACTGCTGCCGTACCTTGAATATCGTCATTAAAGCAACAAATCCTGTCACGATACTGATTAAGTAAAGGCATCGCATTATGTTGCGCAAAATCTTCAAACTGGATAAGCACATTAGGCCAGCGTTTACGAATTGCAGAAATAATTTTTTCTACAAACTGGTAATATTCCTCACCTGTAATCCGCGGACTCTTCAACCCCATATAAATCGGATCATTTAATAATGCTTGGTTATTGGTTCCCACATCAATAGTGATCGGCAATGTATAGGCAGGACTAATCCCACCACATGCTGTATATAGCGACAGCTTTCCAATCGGAATCCCCATACCGCCGATCCCTTGATCCCCCAAACCGAGAATACGCTCACCATCCGTGATCACGATAACTTTAACATTACGCTTATTCACATTATGGATAATTTGATCGATATACTCTTTCTCACCATAAGAAATAAAAATACCGCGATGACGACGATAAATATCAGAGAAGCGTTGACAAGCCTCACCTACAGTAGGGGTATAGATAATGGGCAACATTTCATCTAAATGCTGACTTAATAAATTATAAAAAAGCGTTTCGTTGGTATCTTGGATGTTTCTTAAATAAATATGCTTATTTAAGTCACTACCAAAAGATAAATACTGCTGATACGAACGCTGTGTCTGTTCTTCAATATTTTCAATATTGTTAGGGATCAAACCATGTAAATTGAATCGTTCACGTTCGTCTTCAGTAAAAGCAGAACCTTTATTTAACAAAGGTAATTCTAAAAGCGCGTTTCCAGCATAAGGGATATACAAAGGTTTTTTGATTTTAATTGGATTTACTGTCATACCGTACTCGTTCACTTCACCGTCAAATATCTAATCTTCATTGCTCAAGTCCATCCATCACTGAACTTTGGCCTTGTAATAATTTACACTAATCAAGCTCTGAAACTGTATTTATCTGGTTGTATATAAAATGCATCATTATTTAGAGGCTAAATAGTATGACAAAATAAAGACTGAAATGAGGTTACAATGATACAAGAGCCCCATACTCAAAGTACGCATACGTTAAAATCTTATCTCACGTATACGTACTTCAGTATAATGGTGTCATTTAAGACAATTTATCCTTATAAAAGAAATAGTAACTTGCATAACATGCAATGATGAATAATAGACAGCAGACAAAACCAACTTGCATTGATGGATCAGCCACCATACTCAAGCAGGTAATCACGCAGAATACGCCACCTAAAATCGGTGTCAAAGGAAACAATGGCGCAGCAAATTTCAGATCCTTAACGGTTTTACCTGATTTGATCCATTGTCTACGGAAGTTAAACTGGCTAACACAAATCGTAATCCACACCACTACCATGGTAAATGCAGCGACACCCAACAAGTTCTTAAAAATCGTTTCTGGTGCGAAATGCTCTGATAATAGTCCAGGAATTGCACCAAACATGGTGACTACAATCGCAATAATCGGTGTACCCGAAGCAGTGAGCGTAGAAAACACTTTAGGTAATTGTTTTTGAATGGAGAGCGACCACATCATACGAGATGCTGCAAATAACCCTGAGTTTGCTGCAGAGAGTAATGCGGTAATAATCACAAAACGAATAATATCTTCTGCATACGGAATCCCAATAAAATTAAATACCGTCACAAATGGGCTGCTACTAATACCACTGGCATTGAGACCGGCCATTTCAAATGGAAGTAAGGCACAAATCACCACAATCGTACCCACAAAGAAAATCAGTAAGCGCCAAATCGCAGCATTGATTGCTTTCGGTACAGTTTTGGCTGGATCTTCTGCTTCACCTGCAGCCACACCAATCAACTCAGTGCCGGAAAAGGCAAAATTAACGATCAGCATCGTGGCAAAAATTGGGAAAATACCTTGAGGGAACCAACCATGTTCTGTCAATTTACTAAACAATGGCGCTGATTCATGACCTTGATAAGGAATAAAACCAAAGATCGCCACAAGCCCTAAACCAATAAAGCAAATAATCGTCAACACTTTAACAAGTGATAACCAAAACTCTGACTCAGCAAAAAAACGAGTCGAACTCACATTGAGAGAAAAAACTAAACCTGCAAATATTAATGTCCATATCCACATCGAAACCGAAGGAAACCATTCCTGCATAAGCAATGCCGCGGCAGTAAATTCTGTACCGAGGGTGGCTGTCCACGTTAGCCAATACAACCAAGTCACCATATAGCCCGTACCTGGACCAATATAGGTACGAGCGTATTCACCAAAAGCCCCAGAAACAGGCATGTGTACAGCCAACTCTCCGAGACATAACATCACCATATAGGCAATAACACCACCGAGTAAGTAAGCTAAAACAGCCCCAAACGGCCCAGCTTGAGAAATGACATCTCCCGATCCAAGAAACAGTCCTGTTCCAATCGCGCCACCTAATGAGAGCATCACCAAATGACGCTTGGTCATAGCTCGTTTTAATGGTTGTCCAACCACCACACCAGATGATGAAACATTCGATTGCTGAGATGACTCTTGCTGGGGTGCATAGTCCCCACTCAAGACATCTCCTGTCAGAAATGTCTTCTCATTGTTATTACTCATACACAATTACTCCAATTGTATTCTTATGACAACTTGTCCTTGCTGTTTCGATTTTTAAAAAAGATGATTGAGAGAATCCTTCATTTTTCAATAATTTGTTTCTACTGAATATCCATATTCAAACTCCATGTACATCGTTTCCTTGAACCGCTTTAAATATTAAGACTGGTTTTATCTACATCATTTCCTTGAGGATGAGCCCTGCCCTTAATCCTATTTTCACATTCGGATTTGGAAACAAAATCCAAACCTGCTGATCATGTGCAATATAATTTCCAACCGCTTGCGTCGCGATTACATCGCCTTTTTGAAAGGTAGAAAAATTAGGGGCAGCTGCATCGAGCTGTAGTTGGAAGTTTTCACTTTGCTTTAAAATTGAATCCACAACTTTAAATTGGCGAATGGTTGTTTTTTGTCGTGTAGGTAAAACTCCACCTGTAATTACAGCGCGAAGCACTTGATCAATCGCTGAAAACTCAGCTAAGTTATTTTGACCAAATGGCTTGGCCTTACCCAACTCCAAAGTACTGCTCGCGGCCTGAAAATGCGTAGCGGTAAAATGTGTGAAGGTTTTACCCACAGCATTGTGATAGACCAAAGCATCAAGATCGGCAGCATTGAGACTTTCAATCAGAAAATCATCGTAAGGTTGCGTTTGATAAGGAAATAAAGCAAAGACAGGAAGTAATGAAGCTCGAATTGCCGTATGCAAATCATAATGATAGCGTTGGGCATCAACATTGCTTTGTTGAAAAAATTGCGTTGTGACTTGCTCTAGCAGTGCAGCCCGTTGGGTTTCATCATCCATCGTTAATTGCTGATAAGCACCACAAAACATGCGGTTCATATCATTTTCCAAATAACGCACACCTTTGCGAATCGCTTGTGTATTGCCAAAAACAAAAAGTACCCGCTCTACTAAACGCAAACGACATGCAAACAAGTCTTGAATCATCTTTGCAAGTAATTCAATGGGCGCCGTTTCATTCCCATGCACACCAGCAGACAGTATGATGGCTTTGTTATAGTGTGTTTTAGGCGTGCAGACCAACACCCCTTCACCTAGCCATTGCCAAGTAAATTCAGCTGTTTCACCTTGAGTGTGTTCAGGTGTTTGCTGCGCAAGAGTCAACTCTAGTAGATCAACCATATGCCATCACTCCCTCGTTTAACCACCTCAAATCCAATGCCATTGTGAGCATTCGGATTTGAGGAAAATCCATATTAATCTTTTAACTACGAAGATTAGCGTTGAAAGTGATAAACAGACCCTAAACCTAAAATTTTGGTTAATTCATCTAATGCTGTACGACTCTCAATCAACAAACTTGGATCTGCTAAATCATCCTGCGTTAATTCATCACGATAATGTTGATCTACCCATTGATTGAGTGTTTTAAACAGGTCGTCATTCATAAATAAATTTGGATTAACTGCTGCTAACTCTTTTTGATTGACCGCAACACGTAAACGCAAACATGCTGGTCCACCGCCATTACGCATACTTTCACGCAGATCAAACACCTTGATGTCATCAATAGGCGTGCCCATCTGAATCATGTCATTCAAATAGCTCCAAACCGCTTTGTTTTGACGGGACTCTTCAGGCACAACGATACTCATCCCACCATCTGCGCGTGTCAAAATTTGGCTATTGAATAAATATGTCGCAACAGCATCCTCAACAGTCACACGGTTTTCAGGGACTTCGATCGAGATAAATTCTTGCTCAATCCCTGCCATTTTCTGGCGAATTTCATCCAAGGCTTGTGTTTGATTCAAAAACGCATGTTGATGATGGAAAAGTACCTGTTGGTTGCTGACCGCAATCACATCGTTATGAAATACACCTTGATCAATCACGTCAGGATTCTGTTGAATAAATACCGTCCGTTTTGCATCTAAACGATGTAAACGTGCAATCGCCTCACTCGCTTCACGGGTTTGACGGGCAGGGAATTTCTTCGGTGCAACCGTACCACCGAGTTGTTGCTGTCCGTAAACAAAAACTTGAACGCCAGCTTGCTCATATCCACCGCCTAGACGGTTATGATTGGCTGCACCCTCATCACCAAATAGTGCTGCATCTGGTAAGGCTTCATGATGCGCGAAATATATATCATTATCGAACATCGCTTTAAGAATTCGCGTTGTCGTATGATGCTCAATTGAGCGATGGAACTTATTATTTAGATTTGCGGCTGTAAAATGTACACGTCCATCCGCGCTATCAGCCGATGGTGACACGGTGCATGAGTTTGCAGTCCACATAGAAGATGCTGAACTGAGTGAAGATAACAATGCAGGTGCTGTTCGCATTGCTTGTGCAATCACCTCAATATCACTACCAGTAAAACCTAAACGGCGTAAGGTTGGAACATGTGGACGCTCTTGTGGTGCAAACACCCCTTGCTTAAGCCCTAAATCCGCAAGGGCTTTCATTTTCTTTAAGCCTTGCTTGGCAGCTAATTTCGGATTCGATGCGTTATTGCGATTTTTGGTCGATGCAACATTACCAAAAGATAAGCCTGCATAGTGGTGGGTTGGTCCAACTAAACCATCAAAATTGATTTCATAACCTGACATTTTTTTCTCCCTATCGTCACGGCACGATTGAACTTAGAGCACAATGCCCGGTGATAATTTTGAAGGTAGTGTGACATGATCACTTTCCAGTGAAGCCATCGGCCACGCACTATAATCTGCTGCATAAAATGCACTTGCACGATGGTTACCAGATGCACCAACACCGCCAAATGGTGCAGCACTAGAAGCACCCGTTAATGGTTTATTCCAGTTCACGATGCCAGCGCGTGCTTCGATCAGCACACGATCAAATAACTCTCGATCAGGTGAAACCAAACCAACAGCCAAACCAAAACGTGTGTTATTCGCTATTTTGAGTGCTTCATCAAAATCGTGATAACGATAGATCGTTGTCAATGGACCAAAGTATTCATCATCTGGGATTGCATTTACCTCGCTCACATCTAAGATGCCAGCGGTAAGTAATGAAATGTCAGCTTGAGGACGGATCATTTCAAGTAATGGCTTTGCTCCCAAAGCAATCAGTTTGCTTTGTGCTGCCATCATCTGATCTGCTGCATGCGCTGAGATTACCCCACCCATAAATGGTTGTGGTTCTGCATCCCAAGCACCGATCACTAAGTTTTTTGCGACTTCAACAAAACGTTGAATGAATGCATCACCATTGGCACCATGTTTTACAATAATGCGGCGTGCACAGGTACAACGCTGTCCCGCAGACACGAAAGCAGATTGAATGGCTAGATTCACCACTGCATCAATATCCGTTGCTTCATCAATGATTAAGGCATTATTTCCGCCCATCTCAAGGGCTAGAATTTTTTCAGGTGCACCTGCCATTTGTTTATGCAAGTGATAGCCTGTGTTGGCGCTACCTGTAAACAGTAAACCGTCAATTTGCTCAGCAGCAGCTAATGCCTCACCTGTAGCGCGACCACCTTGTACGAGGTTGAGCACACCCTTTGGTAATCCAGCCTGTTGCCACAATTTTGCAGTTTCTTCTGCTGTCCATGGCGTAAGTTCACTTGGCTTAAATACCACCGTATTACCCGCAATTAATGCAGGCACGATATGACCATTCGGTAGATGCCCGGGGAAATTATAGGGACCAAATACAGCGAGTACCCCATGAGGGCGATGACGCAATGATGCGATGCCATCTGGCATTTCAGTTTCACTAAAACCCGTACGTTGATGATAAGCACGAATTGAAATCGCGACTTTCCCAATCATCGATTGGACTTCAGTCAAGGTTTCCCAAAGTGGTTTACTGGTTTCTTGACTAATCACTTGAGCCAGTTGATTTTTATTTTGTTCAAGTAAACTTGCAAAACGTTCAATAATAGCAATGCGTTGCTCTAATCCAAGTCGTGCCCATGCAGGGAAAGCGTCTCTTGCTGCCGCACACGCTGTATCAACATCAACAACATTGGCTTCGTGACCCGCCCAAATCTGTTGATTGCTCACAGGATTGGTTTTAATAAAGCTTGCACCTTTTCCCTGTACCCAAGCACCATTGATTAATAATGCACCTTGTGACATTAGTGATTCTCCATTTTATCTAATGCTAAAACTCGTACTTCGTCCTGTTCGCTAACATGGAGTACTTGAGCTTGTGCAGATGTGATCATTAAGGTATCGCCATCACAGACTTTGTTATTGATCAACAACACGCAGTAATTTTTGTATTGGTCATTTGCGACCAAATAGTGTGTATCAGTCGTTTCAATTTGCTCAGTGATTTTGACTGTGAGTAAACGACTTTCTTTGACTGCACGTAGATCGGCAGTATTGGCCTCTAAGGTTGGCCCCGCATCAAAAATATCGACATAGCCTTGATATTGAAGCCCTTCTGACATCAATACTTTCGCAGCAGGAAGGGTTTGAGGATGAACTTCCGCAATGACTGCACGAGCTTCAGCCGGTAATAAATCCACATACACTGGAAATCTTGGCATTAACTCAGCAATAAAAACTTTTTGTCCAATGCCACTCAAATAATCTGCAGTCGCAAAATCCATATTAAAGAAGTGATATCCCAAAGCATTCCAAAATGGTGAATATCCATTTTGATCAGAATAACCACGCATCTCCGCAATCAATCTTGCTTTAAAATGTGACTGAAATGCGGCAATAAATAGAAAACGAACCTTAGAAAGAAACTTACCGTTTTGATTTTTTCGATAATCAGGATCAAGGAATAACGTACACAGCTCACTACAACCCGTATGATCATTACTTAAAAAGAGCGTGTCTAAGGCCTTATATACATTTAAGGTTTTCGAAGCATGCACCTGTGTTGCCACACGGAAGTTATAGAATGGTTCGTTTAAACCCACCGCAACTTCAATCGCACTCACCCCCACAATTTTTTGTAGACTGGTGTCCTCAAGTACAAATAAATAGCTCTCGTCTGACTTCTCAGCTAAGCCAGCCAAGGTATTGGCTGTTCGTGTAATACGTTCAGCCAAGATTTCTTTATTTCGAGGTAAGGAGGTCAGACCAATGCCTGTCTCTCCTGCTCGTTGCGCTAAACGATAAATATCATCTAAGTCCCGATGCGCTGCATGTCTAACAATCATCATAGTTAGATGCTCTCAAATGGATTAAAGACGTGCTAAAGCACGAGCAAAACGACTTAAACCTTCATCAATATCTTCCTGAGAGATAATCAACGACGGCGTAAAACGCACCACATCTGCACCAGCGACGAGTGCTAAAAGACCTTCTTCACCTGCCAAGGTGACGATGTTTTTTGCTTTGCCTGCATATTCATCTTTAAGAACGCAACCAATCAATAAGCCTTGACCACGAATTTCCTTGAACAAATCATATTCAGCATTCAATTTATTTAATGCATCTACGAAATATTGATGACGTTGTTTCACGCCCTCTAGGACTTCAGGCGTATTGATGAACTCAAATACAGCACCAGCAACAGCACAGGCCAATGGATTACCACCATAGGTTGTACCGTGATCACCCACCGCATACATATTGGCGTATTTATCTGTTGTAATCATGGCACCAATTGGGAAACCACCACCCAATGCTTTTGCGGTGGTTAAAATATCTGGCGTTACCCCTGTATTCATATAAGCGTAGAGCGAACCTGTACGACCAACACCAGTTTGTACTTCATCAAAAATCAGCACTGCACCTTTTTCATCACACAGCGTACGTAGACCTTTTAAGAACTCAAGATCAGCAGGAACAACACCACCCTCACCTTGGATTGGTTCAACAATCACCGCACAGGTATTTTCATTAATCACTGCTTTCGCAGCTTCTAAATCATTGAATGCCGTATGTTCAATCCCTTCAGGCAATGGCGCAAAATCTTGTGAATATTTCGGTTGACCGCCTGCCGTAACCGTAAATAAGGTACGACCGTGAAAAGCATTTTTAAATGCAACGATATTCTTTTTGTTAGGATTGCCACTGAGTAAACCAATTTTTCGAGCCAGTTTTAATGCGGCTTCATTCGCTTCTGCACCCGAGTTACAGAAAAATACTTTATCTGCAAAGGTACTATCCACCAGTTGTTTAGCAAGACGCAAAACCGGTTCATTGGTATAGCCATTGCCAATATGCCAAAGCTTCTGTGCTTGTTCAGTTAAGGCGTTGACTGCAACAGGATGTGCATGTCCTAATGCATTGACGGCAATTCCACCTGCAAAATCAACATATTCTTTATCATTTTGATCCCACAGACGAGAGCCTTCACCACGCACTAAAATGAAATTTGCTGGTGCAAAAACCGGAACCATCCAGTCATTAAAGTTGCTACGTGTAATTGTGACATTACTCATTTTATTTACTCACTTCCTGTTTGATCATTGGGCTGTTTTTAAATATCACAGCCCAGTTTTAAGCTGATGTACTAAATTTATTAACCTGGGAAAATACCGCGCTCTTTACGCGCTTTTAAAATACGCTCACATGCCAAAATATAAGCAGCAGTACGTAAACTACATGCCTTATGCTGTGCGATTTCCCAAACATCTGCCGTTGCTTGAATCATTAATTTATCGAGGCGTTCATTAATTTCATCTTCGGTCCAGAAATAACTCGCCATGTCTTGAACCCATTCGAAATAACTGACGGTCACACCACCAGCGTTACAAATCACATCTGGGACCACGACAATATTTCGTGTGATGAACACATCATCTGCTTCTGGATAGGTTGGACCATTGGCACCTTCCAGTACGATTTTGGCTTTTAGTTTCTGAGCACGCTCAACTGTAATCTGGCCTTCTAATGCCGCAGGAATCAGAATGTCCATATCGACATCCCAGAACTCATCATTCGAAATGATCGTTGCCTCAGCAAATCCCATGACACCACCATGCTCAGTGACATGCTTTTGTAATGCTTTTACATTTAAGCCACCTGCATTAAAAATCGTGCCTGTATGGTCTTGTACACACACCACTTTTGCGCCTGCATGACTAAATAAATAAGCGGCTTCATTACCCACATTACCAAAGCCTTGTACAGCAACTTTGCTGCATTCAATGGTTAAGCCAATACGCTTTGCAACTTCTAAACCAGTCACAAATACACCACGACCTGTCGCACGTACACGACCTAGAGAACCACCTAAATGCACAGGTTTGCCCGTCACTACACCTGTAACTGTATGACCTTTAATACTTGAATAGGTGTCCATCATCCACCCCATAATGTTGGCATTGGTACCAACATCTGGCGCTGGAATATCAATTTGAGGACCAATGATTGGACTGATTTCACTGGTAAAACGGCGAGTTAAACGCTCTAACTCACGCGGGGACAATTCTTTTGGATTGACACGGATACCTCCTTTCGCACCGCCGAATGGGAGATTAAGTACGGCAGTTTTAATGGTCATCCATGCAGATAAGGCCATGACTTCATTGAGTTCAACGTCTTGATGATAACGGATACCACCTTTGCCCGGACCACGAGATAAATTGTGTTGAACACGATAACCTTCGAAATGACGGATCGAACCATCATCCATGACAATAGGAACATCAACGATTAATGTACGCTTAGGCGTTTTCAACGTATTAATAAAATTGCTTAGGTCTGCGTCAAGATATGGCGCCACTCGATCAATTTGAGTGAGATAAGTTTGCCAAGCACCGCTATTTTGATCCGTATATGATAAAGACATCATCTGTTCCTTAATTAATCAATTATCCCTGTTTTTTTACAGATTCCCTTTTTATTTAGGGTTTCCTGCCCTGTCATCCCTGATGCACATTCTGCGCAGCCACATCACGTCAAAAATGTTTTGGGCTTCATATACTGATTATTATTAAGAATCAAATTGATTCACAAAATTGCTTTTAATGATTAAAATGAATTAATTTTTATCAATTTGTACATAGAAAATATCAAAATGAACAATATAGATCATATTATTCTAGGATTACTAAAAGACAATGCGCGTATGTCTATTACCGACTTGGCGGCTAAAGCACGTGTCTCACGAGCAACTGTACAAAAACGTATTGAATACATGGAATCTACTGGTGTGATTACGGGCTATACCATCCGTTTTCGCCCAAATGCTGAAAGGAATGTGATTCGAGCATGGATGAGCATTATGGTCGAAGGCACTAAAGCCCAAGCTGTGATTCGTGAACTACGTTTAGAATCCGCCGTTGAACGCTTACATACCACCAATGGTAAATGGGACATTTTGGTGGAGTTAGAATCTGACAGTTTAATCAACTTCGATAAGGCACTTGAACGTATCCGCAATATTTCAGGGATTTACAATAGTGAAACCAGTATTTTACTTTCTACATATAAAACTTAAGTCCCTATCAAGTGAAAAGCCGCTTGATACGATATGGCATCAAACGGCTTGGTAGCTCCAATGTTAATTTAGACTAAGTTTTTAAATGTGGATTTTCTAAGGGTAGATCCTTTTCTAAATGTTCATCAAAAACATCCGTCAGCATACTGTCATAACGTTTAGCATTGTATTTCAACAACTGTTCTGCCTCTGTGGTATTAATAAAACCGACAGCAACGGCATCTGCAATATGCTCCTCAAATGACAGCCCTTTAAACTGATCTTTGGATTCTGCTTTTTTAAACTTATTCCAAAGCGGTTGTATTGCTAACAACATTTGGAAAGTAGACTCCATACGCCCCATCACGTCGCTTTCATTCATGTTGTAATACACATGTTTTTTCAGCTCTGCTCTAAATGGCGTTTCCTGTAACAGCAATTGAGCCACGTCCTGCTTCAACTGATCAGATGGTTTAGCAATTGGGCGACCAAATGGGAAACATACCAATTTCACCAACTTCGCGGCAATTTTCATTGGGAAGTTATCATAGAATCCGAAAAATGCTTCCTGTGCATTAAACAAGGCTTTATTCAATGCCAATTCAGCATGTTTTTGATCAGACGCTGTACGTTGACCATTTTCATAGTATTTTAAAATCGCTGTCGCAATAAATAGATGCGAGTGGATATCCGCCAAGCGTCCAGAAAGCATTTCTTTACGTTTCAAATCACCAGCTAAAATACCCAATGCCATATCTGCGGTCAGTGCAAAATCAGCACTCATTCGATTGATCACCGCATAATACGGTTTTGAAAAATCGTCAGCTTGCTTAGAGCCTTCACGAGATCCTCCCGTGATAGCAAATGCCACCGCTTTGGCACCACGATTAAAGGTATAAGCCAAATGCTTAAACAACAATGGACTAAATTGTTTAAGTGCCGCCGCTTTATCTTCTGATTGCAACAATTGCAATTCTTCAAACAAGTATGGATGACATCTCATCGAACCTTGACCAAAAATCATCAATGAACGTGTCAAAATATTGGCACCTTCAACCGTGATAGCCACTGGAATAGACTGATAGGTCAACGCAAGGAAGTTACGTGGTCCATGCTGAATTGCACGACCACCGACCACATCCATACCATGATTAATCACTTTTCTCATGGTTTCCGTAGCGTAATACTTCGCCATGGCAGTCATTACTGCTGGCGTTCCACCCTGATTGAGTCCACATGTCACTAGATATCTAAATGATTCCAGCATATAAGCATCACTGGCAATATCACTGGTCGCTTCTTGTACACCCTCAAAATGCCCAACGGAGATTTTAAATTGTTGTCGGATACTCGCAAAAGCACCCACTAAAAGATAACCCATCTCCCCTGCAGCCGTCGCTAATGCAGGCAGTGAAATGCCGCGTCCAACACCGAGACACTCCATCAACATACGCCAGCCTTTACCAGCATTCTCTTGACCACCAATAATCCAGTCAATCGGGATAAAGATATCAGTCCCTTCAACCGTACCATTCATAAAAGGGGCACCGGGATGATGTCTTGCCCCGATTTTAATTCCTTCATGGCTGGACGGAATTAAGGCACACGTAATTCCATATTCAACTTTGTTTTTATCTCCCAACAAGCCATCTGGATCGTAGAGCTTAAATGCCAGACCAATCACGGTTGCTATAGGAGCCAAAGTAATCCAGCGTTTAGAAAAATTCATTTTTAAACCAAGGACTTCTTTACCATCATGGTTTCCATAACACACGATACCTGTATCTGGAATTGCACCTGCGTCAGAACCCGCTTCAGGACTGGTTAAACCAAAACAAGGCACTTCTGTACCGTCAGCTAAGCCCGGCAAATAACGCTGTTTCTGTTCAGTGGTTCCGTAGTGCAACAACAACTCGCCCGGACCCAAAGAGTTAGGGACCATACAGCTTACTGCTGCGGTTAAAGATCGTGACGCAATCTTACTCATAATGCGACTTTGCGCAAAAGCGGAAAACTCTTTACCACCAAATGTTCTTGGAATAATTAAACCAAGAAACCCTTTATCTTTAATAAACTGCCAAACTTCTGGCGGCAAATCTTTTTGGTGATGATGAATTTGCCATTCATCTAGCATTGAACACAGTTGCTCAACTTCATTGTCTAAAAAAGATTGTTCTTCAGTTGAAAGCTTTGGATAAGGATATTGATCAAATTTCTCCCAATCAGGCTCCCCCATAAATAGCTCTTTTTCCCACCAACTGGTACCTGCTTCTAACGCTTCTCTTTCCGTCGTACTCATACTTGGCATCGCATTGGAGAGAAGATTAAATGCGGGGCGACTAATCAGTGCTTCACGTAGTGCAGGAATTAATATCACGATACTCATTAGAATAATCGGTATACCAACCAATAAACTCCACGGTGTAATAAACACAGCACAGATGACTGCAACTGCAACAGAAACGAGACTACCGATTGTTTGATTTAGTTTGAAATAAAATACAGCCCACAACACAGCAAACTGAATCAACAAGCTAAGCAATATCAATAATAGAGTCATGGTTACTCCTTTGCCTTCAACTTGAATTAAGAAGAAATGTGATTAAATATTTATGCTTTACTATATTTTTTAACGTATTAAGTTAAGTGTGAAAAAAGAGTGAATTTTGATTGTACAGTGCGTTTTTTTATTTTCAGGATAAACTACTAAATATTACATAACCGCATAGAGATGAAAGGCTTTGTTGCATAATCATTAACTTTGAGTGCGATTCATTCCAAAATCATATCTTTTTTTAAAACTTTCATAATCAAATCATGATTCTACTATCTGACATCGTTTGGTAGGTATTTGGTAGGTAGGAAAAATTTTCACCCCCTGCATACTAAGCCTACAGTGATGAAATCACTGCATAACAAACAATGGATTATGGAAGAAGGAATCGCTCCATGGCTTTTAAGAATATTGCAGATCAAACTAACGGTTTTTATATCCCTTGCGTCTCACTTTTTGGACCTGGCTGTGCCAAAGAAATTGGAATCAAAGCTCAAAATCTTGGTGCTAAAAAAGCACTCATTGTCACCGACGAAGGATTATTTAAATTTGGTGTGGCGGCAACTATTTCAGAATATTTAAAAAATGCTGGTGTTGATAGCCATATCTTTGCAGGTGCTGAACCAAACCCAACCGATATCAATGTTCACAATGGTGTACAAGCATATAACGACAATGGTTGTGATTTTATTGTTTCTCTCGGCGGCGGCTCTTCACATGATTGCGCCAAAGGCATCGGCTTAGTCACCGCTGGCGGTGGGCATATTCGTGATTATGAAGGTATTGATAAAAGTACCGTGCCAATGACACCACTCATCGCAATCAATACTACAGCAGGAACAGCCTCTGAAATGACCCGTTTCTGTATCATTACCAATACTGACACCCATGTCAAAATGGCAATCGTTGATTGGCGCTGTACGCCGCTGATCGCGATTGATGATCCTAAACTCATGGTCGCTAAACCTGCAGGTTTAACTGCTGCAACTGGGATGGATGCATTAACCCACGCCGTCGAGGCTTATGTTTCTACCGCTGCAAATCCGATTACTGATGCTTGTGCAGAAAAAGCGATTAGTATGATTAGTCAATGGTTACGCCCTGCTGTTGCCAATGGTGAAAATATTGAAGCGCGTGATGCGATGAGTTATGCACAATATTTAGCGGGTATGGCGTTTAACAATGCTTCTCTCGGTTATGTGCATGCAATGGCACATCAACTAGGTGGTTTCTATAATCTTCCACACGGCGTATGTAATGCGGTGCTTTTACCCCATGTTTGCGAATTCAACCTGATTGCTTGCCAAGATCGTTATGCAAAAATTGCAGAATTGATGGGGATCAACACGGAAGGTTTTACTGAAACGGAAGCAGCATACGCCGCAATAGATGCGATTCGAGAACTATCCGCTTCGATTGGTATTCCTTCTGGCTTAACCGAACTTGGTGTGAAAACCGAAGATCTTGCCATCATGGCAGAAAATGCACAAAAAGATGCCTGTATGTTAACCAATCCTCGTAAAGCCACCCACGCTCAAGTGGTTGAGATTTTCAAAGCTGCACTTTAAATTTATTTCCTCTCAAAAGTAAGCCAAAGCACTCCGACGACAGGCTTACTTTTTTGGGAATATCTCTGCAAAGATATTCCCTTTTTTTATTTCAATACTCGTTGAATTAGAATAAGCATCAACTTAACAACTCATATCAATATTTCTTGCTGATGTCTAAACTCTACGGCAACCCATTATTCCAAATAAAATTGAAAAGTTAAGTGCATAAGACACTAGGACAATCCAAAGATATAAATATAATTCACAGCTTATTACATAATAAATCCTATGACTATCAAAGGCCTATTTATTAAATATAATCAGCCATGTTATCTTTAAACTTCCAATTATTAGAGCAGTAAAAGCCAATGAATATCATGTTATTTTTCAACAAGTTTAAAGAGATGAAAACAATCCTTTGGTTGATGGTTTTTGCATTGATAAGTAATACCGCTTTTGCGAATGAGGTCAAAACCGTTGTATTAATCAATAATGTTAATATTTTCAACGGTAAGGATAATAAAATCGTTAAAGGCAATGTATTAATAGAAGGTAATTTAATCAAAAAAATTAGTAACACACCCATCATGACAAATAAGAGTGGTTCTACAAAAATTATAGATGGAAAAGGTCAATATTTAATTCCAGGATTAATTGATAACCATGCTCACCTCATGTTTGAAAGTATTCCTCAACAACAAGCGATCTTGTCTGATTATGCATTCATCAATTTATTTGCTGCACACGCTGCCGAAAAGCAATTATTACGAGGTTTTACTACCGTACGAGATATGGGTGGTGGTGCACTCTCTTTGGCAAAAGCGATAGATCACGGCTTGGTTAATGGTCCTCGAGTTTTTGCGAGTGGTGCTTTTATTTCTCAAACTGGTGGACATGGTGATTTTGGATTCCCTACTGACGTTCCTCGAAAAATAGGAGAACTTTCATATCAAGAACGAAATGGTATGGCTGTAATCGCTGATGGTGCAGATCAAGTTCTCATCCGTTCCCGTGAACAATTACGTCAGGGTGCGACCCAATTAAAGCTCATGGCTGGTGGAGGTGTCTCCTCTAATTATGATCCTTTGGATGTCAGCCAATACACCGAAGCAGAGTTCAAAGCTGCTGTAGATGCTGCTTCAAATTGGGGAACCTATGTAACTGTTCATGCTTATACGCCTCATGCGATTAGAACAGCGATCAACGCAGGTGTAAAATCTATTGAACATGGGCAACTGATCGATGACAAAACTGCCAAACTGATGGCTGAAAAAGGGGTTTGGTGGAGTCTACAACCCTTTTTAGATGATGAGGAAGCGATTCCTTTTCCTGAAGGATCGGCAAATAGAAAAAAACAACTTGAAATGACGAAAGGCACTGATAATGCCTACAATCTTGCGAAAAAATATAATGTGAAATTAGCATGGGGAACAGATTGTCTATTCGATCCTTCTTTGGCGGTAAAGCAAGGCAAGCAACTCGCTAAAATGACAAGATGGTTCTCCCCATATCAAGTCTTAAAAATGGCAACTTATGACAATGCTCAACTCTTATATCTAAGTGGCAAAAGGAATCCTTATCAAGATGGAAAATTGGGAGAAATATCAGAGGGTGCATATGCTGATTTAATACTCGTCAATGGTAATCCACTAGAGAATATTCGATTAGTAGAAGACCCTGAAAACAATTTTAAGATCATTATGAAAGACGGTAAAATATATAAAAATACTATAGAAAGCTCATTTTGATTTGATCGATTAAAAATAGCGAGAACACCAGTCTTTGTTCTCGCTATTTAGATAGCAAAACATTGAGTTTTTTTCGTGATACCTATTTTAAAGCACTATGGAATATAAACAGTCTACTATTCATTCTCATTTCAAGACGAGCAAAGCGAAATAAATGCTTTGAGTTATATTTATCCATCCTTATTTAAAAGCATATAATCGCCTCGATATTAATTTATGAAAACCAATATTTAAGGCATATCTCTAAATTTAGTCAGTGATTGATGTGCAGGATGCTCAGCAGGTAATAATTCCATCAGACGCTCAACTGCGTCGATTGCTTCAGGAAAATGAGCCACATGCTTCAATAGTAAATCCGTTTCTGTGGTTTTAAAAATCGCATCACTCAAACGCGACTCTAAGCAATCTCGCCATGCACATAAAAATGGGCTTTCAGTTTTAGCGAGAAAAACACCTTTATATAACTGTAATGCAGAAGCCACATATCCAGAATCAAGTGCTTGTTCAGCTAAAAGAAAATCTGCTTCTACATCTGCCAATAAACGATATGGTCTTGAACCCAGCATTCCACCTAAGATATCTCTCAGTTGCGACATTTCAGCTTTTAAAGTGCCGATACTCACTTTACGTTCACCATATAAAGCTTGATGCAATTTTTCTAGATTTAAGCCATTTGGACACAATACCAATATTGCCAAAATCTCAATTTGGCGTGGCGTAAGCACCAGTGATTTACCATTAAAGAAAATCTGCGGTGTAGAAAAAGCACGAATGTATAAATGTTGTCGTTGCTGTTCGATCAGTGCCGTTTGAATAATCGAGGCGCAACGTTCGACAGCTAATACGCCTAAACTATTGTGCTTTTTCCATGTAGTCGATAAATCCACTACGCCTAAGACTTGCTTAGAATACGGATCAATGATCGGTGCGGCATAACAAACCCAATCATGAATCGACTCCATATAGTGTTCATTTGAAAACACACAGCTGGATTGTTGCGTTTTAAGTGATAACGCTAAGGCATTGGTACCGACGACCTCCTCTGCCCACTGCCCACCCGCGATAAAATGTACCTTTTCAGCAGCACTTTGCATTTGCGTACTTGAAGCTGTCCATATAATGGTACTTCCAACATCCCCCACAGCGATCACCATCGATGACTGCGCTGCAATATGACTTAACTCGTTAGCACAAGCATTTAAAGCCTTATCCAAACTACTTGAATTTTTCTTATTTTGATTGAGTAAAGGTGCTGCAAGGCGCTCTTTTGGAATTGAAGACGATACAGATCGCTGCCAAGAACTCGCAATACTCTGCTCTAGTTTCTCAGCGCTTTGGGGAGACAAACTATTTTGTTGCTTTAACTGATCAATAGACTGTCTTTGCCGTATTAGCTCTTGTTTTGTAAACATTTGTGTATCCCTCACACTTGAGCATGGTTTCCAACCTTTCTCCAACCTTCACCGATCTATCCTAGTGAAATAGCGTACAAAAGTACCTTATACCAAAGCTGTAGATGCTTAAGATCAATTATAAGCAAAGGAATATTTATATGCGTTACATCGATCCGAATCAACCTAATTCAAAAGTCCAGTTTAAACCACAGTATGAAAATTTCATTGGTGGTCAATGGGTCGCTCCTACTAGAGGAGAATACTTCGATAACGTTTCGCCTGTCGATGGCAAAGTGTTTACAAAGATACCCCGCTCTTCTGTCGAAGACATTGAACTGGCACTAGATGCAGCACACAAAGCTAAAGCAGAATGGAATAAAAGCTCTCCAACATTCCGTTCAAATATCTTACTTAAAATTGCTGATCGCATGGAAGCAAACCTTGAAATGCTTGCGGTGGCAGAGACTTGGGACAATGGAAAACCTGTTCGTGAAACCTTAGCAGCGGATATTCCATTGGCAATTGACCATTTCCGTTACTTTGCAGGGTGTATCCGCGCACAAGAAGGCGGCATTTCAGAAATTGATGAAGATACTATTGCCTATCATTTCCATGAGCCGTTGGGTGTGGTCGGTCAAATTATCCCATGGAACTTCCCGATTTTGATGGCAGCTTGGAAACTTGCTCCTGCGCTTGCGGCAGGAAATTGCGTGGTTTTAAAACCGGCTGAACAAACTCCAGTTGGAATTTTATTGGTTCTCGAACTGATTCAAGATCTTTTACCAGCAGGTGTGTTGAACGTCATCAATGGCTATGGTGCTGAAGTCGGTCGTCCTCTCGCAACCAGTCCTCGTATCGCTAAAATTGCATTTACGGGTTCAACCCAAGTTGGACAGTTGATTATGCAATATGCGACAGAAAATATTATTCCCGTAACGCTCGAACTGGGTGGTAAATCTCCGAATATTTTCTTTGAAGATATTATGGATAAAGAAGATGATTTCTTGGATAAAGCGCTTGAAGGCTTTGCCATGTTTGCCCTAAACCAAGGTGAAGTATGTACCTGCCCATCTCGTGCCTTGGTTCAAGAAAGCATTGCAGATGCATTTTTAGAAAAAGCCATTGAGCGCGTCAAGCGAATCAAGGTAGGACATCCTTTAGATACTGAAACCATGATTGGTGCTCAAGCTTCGCTAGAACAACAAGAGAAAATTTTACGCTGCATCAGTACAGGGCGTGAAGAAGGTGCTGAACTACTGACCGGCGGTAGTGCGAGACAAGAAGTTGGTGAAGGTTTCTATATCGAACCAACAGTGTTTAAAGGTCATAACAGCATGCAAATTTTCCAAGAAGAAATTTTTGGTCCTGTGCTGTCAGTAACGACATTTAAAGACTTTGATGAAGCGATTCAAATCGCAAATGAAACTATCTATGGTCTGGGTGCAGGTGTTTGGGCTCGTTCTGCGCATACATCATATCGTGCAGGTCGCGCGGTAGAAGCAGGTCGTGTATGGACCAACTGCTATCATATTTATCCTGCACATGCGGCATTTGGTGGATATAAAAAATCAGGCATTGGTCGTGAAAACCACCGCATGATGTTAGATCATTATCAACAAACCAAGAATCTTTTGGTGAGCTACTCAACCAAACCTGCTGGATTCTTCTAATTATCCATTTCATTCCTCAAAAAAAGAGCAAATGTTATTTCACATTTGCTCTTTTCATAGGTCAATTATAATTTTCGCCGCCAATTAACTGGTCAAACTGAGTTCCTGTGACCAAGTTGATTTCGGCTGTTGATGTAGATGCCAACACACTTGAGCAATCGATTGCATCAACTTTTGATCCTGATCATCCCATTTTTCTAATGTGCAGTAAGCCACATGAATTCCTTTAGGATGAAACTCTCTTGCCAACGACTGTGATAAGGCTCGAATACTGGCAAACATACTCATCGTCAATAAATCTGCTTTCTTTTCCGCACCCATTGATCTTGCACCAAGGAAAATCACTGTTCCATGTTGCTGTTTAAGCATGTTTGCAATCATAGCTTGCGAAATACTGACTGCATTTAGACCTGTAACTTGCCAATAGTTTTCAATCATTTCAGAAGATACAGTATTGATATGATCAGTACACCCAAACTTCGGCTGGATAATACATAATTCAATCTTATAGCCCTGTTGTTGAATACATTTGACTAAACTTTTTAATGAGCCACTCAGCAAGACATTCAATCGAATAATAGTGCTTTGATTTTCAGAACTGATAATTTTTAAATCGTGCTGAGATGGATCATGTGTCACTTGAAAAATATGCAGTGGATGATCTGAATCAAGATTGATAAAGGCTTGGCTCAACAACTCAATATTTTCACCAAAGACTACCATACAGGGTTGAGCATTTTGTGATGATTTAAATAATCGTCCTAACTTATTCATCTTAGAAGCGCTCCTGATACGGACGTAAATCTAATTCATGTGTCCATAAATCATTGCTCTGCTGATATAACATTAAATAATTATCTGCAATTGCCTCGATATTTAATCCGCCTGTACCACGCGTTAATCTTGCTAAACGTCCAAGTCCAAATAAGGCTTTATTGACCCGATCGCCATCGACCATGCCATCTACGATTACATGCGCAATATGTATATTTTTCGACTTATACAGGCTTGCTAAATTAAGTGCATAAGCACGTAATGCTGATTTACCCATGGTAAAAGCAGCGAAAAACGGTTTACCACGCATTGATGCACTCGCACCTGTGAAAATCAGAGTTCCTTTTTGTTGCTGTTCAAAAATCTTCAAACAAGACTGCGAAACCAAATAAGCAGATAAGAAAGTCGAGCGCCACATTTTTGAGAAAAAGGACAACTGCGTTTTTAAAAACAAGGATGGAATATTGCCACCTACATTATGAGCAACAACTTCTAGCAGTTCATTATTTGCAATGATCATATCGAATAAAGATTGAATCTGTTGATCATTTTCTGCATCTAAACAATAAGCGACAGCACTCCCACCTTGCTCAGCAATCGTTTGAGTCACTACTTGTAATTTATTGAGCGTTCGTCCTACCACATAAACCTTTAACCCCGATTGAGCAAAACGTCGTGATATAGCAGCCCCAATCCCTTGCTCTGCCCCGACTCCAACGACAACAGCGACTCGGGTACTCATATCTGTTTGATCCAAGCAGAAATATTTGAATAGCTGTTAATTTTTGCTCCCCACACTTTACTGGTTCGGACAATCTCTAAAAGCTGTGAAGCAACTGCAATGTCGGCCACTGTTTTTTGCTCCCCGACTAACCAACCCGTAGCACTCAGTACCAGTTCTATACGTTCTAAATGACGAATAAACTCTGCTTCAATATCGGCTTTTGCCATACGTCCGGTACCTTGCATTTTCAGTTGAAAACTGAGTGCGGACTTCAATAAGGGTTTCATCAAAATCACTTCATGCTTCGGACGACCTTGCGCACTGATTGCTACAGCATGATCTAAAGCATCAGCATCACTCACTCGAAAGTGGATCTCATAGAAATACAATAATTCATCTGCCCAGTCTTCCCACAACTCAGCATAAGCTTTTTGTATCGGATCTAGCGGATAAAGACGTGGGAAGTCAGGATAAGTGTCATCCAAATAACGTGCGATACGGGTACTGTCTTGAATCCGCTGTCCATTAATATCCAGTACAGGTACTTTCCCGACCTTACTCAACATTGGAACCTTAGCCCCCAAAACACCGTTATAATTGATGGTTTCAAATTCAATCCCTTTAAATTTCAACATTCTTGCTACTTTTTGACAAAAAGGTGAAATTTCCCACTGATGTAAAGTAACCATTATTTTTCTTTCCTTTGACTTGATGTTTTAATCACGATCAGATTAGTCACGCCGATCAATATACTCAATATAACCACGCCCCTGCGTAGCAACTCCTGATCTACTACCATGCCAGTGATATCCACCAACATAGCCCGTCGCTAGACCAAAAAGCATTGGCGTATCGACAGTAGCATAGATATCGAAAAGTAAGTTTTTATGCTTATCGATGACTTGCCATCTAAATGTTTCAGGCAAACTCATTAAACTGCCATCTTGCCCCTGCGTGGCTTCGGCTTGTAAACTCAAGACTTCAAAATGTACGTCTGCATCTAAATGAACTGCTGTTCCATCTGCTTGTCTTAACATCGCAAATGCTGCAACTGAATGGTCTAAAATAGTGACGTAACCCAACAAGAGCTGTGTGGTTGCATCAATCGTCAAAACTTGATAAGTAAAAAAATCTGCTGGGATCTTCAAGCATTTTGGAATGGTTTTATTCAATGGATAAGCCAATGAAGGTGCTTTCCAATGTTCCCACGTGGCTAAACCTGATACCTTTTGCGTCTGATCCTGATAGGTAATTTCACCCTCATAATTCATCAACAGGCTCATGTGCTGGTAAATCGCGCTGTGAGCAAACCAAGAATTTGCACCTGTGGCTGTAAGCTTTAAATCAACAGCAAAATCCTCCCTACGACTCCGTAATCGAAAATGAGGATACTGTCCAGATATTTCTGCATTCTCACCAAATCTAATTAAATTATGTTGTGGATCGAATTGCATATCGTGCTGAGTCGAATAGCTCGAAAAAGCATTTTTATTTGCTAGCGCAGTACCATGAACCAAAACCGCTGTATTAAGTGGTCCGTCTTTGGGGTCAACATAAGCATCAGCATCCACCACTTTTATTCCAAGCATGCCAAGAATCGAAGCAAAACTTAAAAAGTAATGTGGTGCAGGCAAATCAGCAATCATGATGCCAAAATGAGTGCCTTTAAATGGAAAAGGATTATTAATGGCTTGATAAAAATCTGGACTCGGATACGGAATATTTTGATTCGGACGAGCAACACCCATGATGCGCCCGACACCCTTTGTCAATAAACCGATGGCATGATCTTTAAGCCCATGATTAATTTTACGACTATTTGGCAGCATTCGCCCTGTGATCGTAACGGGAACATCTGATTGAATTTGTTTAGACATCATTTTTATTCTCAATTCATCAAAAACGCTTTATTTCTCTTCGAACAATTACATTGCTAAAATTGAAAAAAGAAGGTTTTTACACCTTCTTTTTTGATTGATTATTTTTGACGAATAATCATATTCGTCGCTGTTGCATGGGCATACAGTTTGCCTTCTTCATCACGAAGATAACCTTCTGAAATCACCAAATTCTTTCCGACATTGATGACCTTACCTTCAGCAATCAACCTTTTATTAAAGGGCATCGGACGGCACATTTTGATCGCTAAATCAGTCGTGCCGTATCCTTCACCTGCTGCAAGCACAGTATGTGTTGCACATCCAGTGACCGAGTCCAATACAGTCGCAGCGAAGCCACCATGCACACCACCTAGTGGATTGGTATGACGTTCATCTGCAGTCGCAATAAAAACAATGCGACCAAACTCAACTTCTCCAACACCGTCCATCCCCATGGTTTTCGCAATACCTGGAGCTGGCACTAAGCCTTGTTGAAATGCTTGCATAAGTTCTAAACCAGTCATATTTGATGGATTCATACCTGTTCCCTATCTGATGAAAAAACTAAAAATATTGTTTAATGAATAAAGGTCGATTGTTCTGGAGACAGACCAATTTTTATTTTGGTTTGCGCCACGATTTCAGATTCATCCGTATCATTCGGATGAAAATCAAAGCGGTAATAATCTAAAAACTTTGGAATAAAAACTTTATATTTTTCTTTACCGTGCTGCATAAATTTACGCCAAGAATTTAAATTAAATAATTGACGGTCACGTTTTAAAAGCACCACCTGATATAGCGACGACATCACCGTAATCATGGCTAAACTAAAGGTGAAAATAGCAATACGAGGAAGATAAGCGGCTAATCCTTTACCATATAAATATTGATACATATCATAGGCTACTGCTTTATGTTCAGTTTCTTCGACACTATGCCATAACCATAAATTGCGTATGGTTTCATCTGTCATTAATTCGTTCACATCTTTCATCATTTCCACCACCAAAACTGCGGTGTAATGTTCAAGACCAACTGTGACCAACAAGTTCCACTTTTTAGGAAAAGTACGTTCAATCGCTTTTAGAACAATACCTGTCATTTTTTCTAATGACTCTGGATCTAAACCATACTGCTGGGCGCTCTGATGAAAGGCGTGATGTTCTTTAGAATGCATCGCCTCCTGACCAATGAAAGCTCCAATATCACGATCAAGCTGCTCATTATTTTTAACCTGAGCTCTTAAAGCCCGAACAGAACGGACGAAATAAGACTCACCTTCTGGAAATAAGGTAGACAAGCCAGTGAAATAATGAGTAAAAGTTGGCTCATTATTACACCAATATTTAGGCATATCCTGAAATTCATAGTCCATTCGACGTACTGGAAATGATGCAGGTGTTTTTTGCTTTGATTTTTCTTTCAACACTGACGACATTGCTGTTCACCTCAACAGTTTTAGCTAAATTCAACAAGTTCCAAAAAAGAACTTATAAGGCAAAATAGCTACGTAGTGTGATCTTGTCAATGTCGTTCATATCTTAAACAAGCAACTTGTCCTGAAATGACAGTCTCATTCCTCAAAAGATAAAAGACTAAAAGCTTTTGTAATAAAGCACCGATCCACTAATCCTGTGTCAATATATTCCATCCCATACGTGGGCCAAACGCAATCAAGGTTTTAATTAATCCCTTAATGGCTTTGGGTTGCTGACCACTGCTAATACGGCGAAATTGAGCCGCATGCCAAGCCAGTTGTAGATATGCATCTACAGGTTTATAGCCAAGATGGGGAATTATTGCTGGTTCTTTTACAGACGTTCCTGCCAACAGTTGTTTGGCTAAATCGGGTTGCAACGCAAATGGTCGTGCCAAACCAATCAAATCCACCGTCCCTTCAGCCACAATCCGATTCATCAGGTCAGCATCACGTAACCCTCCTGTGAGCATCAAAGGCAATTGACTGTTTTTACGTAATGCAGTTGCATAGTCAAGAAAGTAGGCATCTCTTTGTGCTTGGCGTTCTGGTGCATAACCAAGCTGCGCAGGCGATTCGTAGTTACCTCCTGAAACTTCGAGTAAATCAATTGCTTCTGCCTCTAATGCCAAGGCGATTTGTAATGATTCCTCTTGAGTCAAACCGCCTTTTTGAAAATCAGCCGAGTTTAATTTGACACTTAAGATTTTATTTTTACCAATTGCAGCTCGCACAGCGCGAACAGTTTCAATTAACATTCGTCGTCTGTTTTCAGGATTTCCACCCCATTGATCAGTACGAACGTTGGATAAAGGTGATAAAAATTGTGATAACAAGTAGCCATGTGCGGCATGGATTTGCACGCCATCAAAACCTGCTTTTATTGCTAATGCAGCGGTATTGGCAAAACGTTGAATCTGCTCCAAAATTTCTGTTTCACTCATTGCACGCGGCATACGAAGCAGCCTCATCATGGGTAAATCCAAGCCAACTGCGGAAGGTGCAATCGGTTTTTTTAGCAAGGGTAAAACGGCAACTCGACCAGGATGATTAATTTGCATAATGATCTTGCTGCCATTCGCCTGTGCAGCTTGTGCCCACAATCTATTTGCCTGTAAGAATTTTTCATCTTCGAGGACAACATTTCTGGGTTCAACAAAGGCACGATGATCGATCATGACATTGCCTGTGATTAACAGCCCTGTACCACCTCTCGCCCATGCAGCATAAAGTTGTTGCAGGTCAATGGTTGGCGAACCATGTCGATCAGCCAACTGTTCACTCATCGCTGATTTTGCAATTCGGTTTGGAATGCTGATACCACACGCCAATTTAAGTGGTTGTTGCAAAGGGCTAAGCGTTTGCGTTTGTGATTTTTTCATCGAATAGACCTATTTATAAAATGATGACTAAGCTTAAATAATTTGATATTTGCGTTTTAACTGTTCAGCCATCACTCGGTTATCGTGTTGCCATGGATGGAAGTCGAGCGCAAAAAAATCGAAATAATCTTGGCTGATTTGACGTACAAGTCCGTTTCGCCCAAATAAAAAACGTAAACCTACATTCCAATTTTTCAAATTTGTGCTTTGTCCAGAATGCTTCAATAACTCTAGCGTGCCCCTACTGGTAATGAACATAAAGAAAAATGTAGTTTCCAGCATGACCAATCTTAAAAAATAAGGACGATTGACCAAGGATTGATAAACATCAAAAGCCACTGCTTTGTGCTCAGTTTCCTCAATGGCATGCCATGCCCAAATTTTGCGTAAACACGTATCAAATTTATCTAAATCTAGAGTATTTTTACTGATGAAGTAATCCGCCATTATTGCAGTGAGATGTTCCATACAAACGGTTGAAGCCAATTGATGTGAATGACTAAAAGTCTGTTGCATCATCTTATTCATTTTCTTGAAACGCTTATAAATTCGATCAATCGGATAACCACGTTTTCGCATCAAATCATTTAACTGATCATGCTCTTTGCCGTGATGTGCTTCCTGACCAATAAATGCCCTGACCTGTTTTGATAAAATTGGATCTTCGATCTGCGATTGATAGTTACGTACACTATGAATGAATTGCCGCTCTCCATCTGGAAAAGCACTGGACAAAGCCGCTAAAAAGCAGGTTAAAAATGCATTGTTTGCAAACCAAAACTCTGGAATTTCATCTGAGAAAGTTAAATCTAAACGCCTAACTGGAAAGTCGATACTTGCCGAAATCTGCTGAGGCGTTGGTTTTAAGCCTCTAGGATTGATCGTATTTGTAAACATCGCTGATCCTCACTCTATAAAACACGTGGATTAAACTGACGCATCAGAAAAAGTGGTGTTCTAAAACGTGGAATTTGAATTGGTGGAATTAAATCACCAGATAAATCGCAACGGTGAATACGTGCGTCAACGACCTCACCCAAGCCCATTTCATGCAACGGATCGTGCTCTGTACCTGTATAGCGTAACTTCATTTCGACTCGGCGTACCTCAATCGGATGCTCTTTAGGTGTGAATCGAACTTCTCTAGGTAATGCCAAACCCAAACCGCCCGTGATATTACGATGAGGCAAGCCTAAAATCGGTGGCGCATGAGCAATAACATCTCCAAGCTTTGCATTCATTTCAATGAGTGTCGTACCACGACGAGAGGCTTTTGCGAGAATACGAGTGCCATCATTTTCCCAAGCAATTTCGCCTATTTTTTTGGGATAACCCAATAGCTCACGTCCGATAATCATGGCGCGATCATCATTCAAAATCATCCACGGGCAAAAAATGCCTATTTTATTACCCACCTGAATATGTACGAATAAACCTGCTTCATGGTAAGCCCCTGTATATACATTTTCTGGAAAGTAAGCACAGAACAAATCTGCTCTGGCAGGTTGTGCCAATTTCACCCCTGATGGCAGCCAGCGTGCCATTTTCTTTTGATCAACTTCCACGACAGCCGTCAGGTATTGGGCATTGTGATAGAGTTTTTTGCCGAGGTTTGCCAAACCAATCGGTGTACTCAAATCATGGATTAGTTGTCTCATGCTTTTAACCTCGAAAATAATTGTTTTAATATCGGTAATAAAATGATGCGTGGCGTATATCGGCCTCCCAAAGTTTGTGCTTGGGCAATCAATCCCGGAATCACAATTCTTCGATTACATGCCATCCCTTGAATCGCTTCTTTGGCAACACGCTCTGCTGTCACCCATACTAGACTTCCGCCTATACCATCAATGTTTGAGATACCTGCAACCTCATTGAACCCTGTGATCGTGGGACCCGGAGCTAACAATGTACAAGTCACACCTGTTCCGTTTAACTCGCTATGTAAAGATTCAGCAAATGAATTTGCAAAGGCTTTTGTCGCTGCATACGTTGCATTTGCAGGCGTTGGTTGATGGCCTGAGGTAGAACCAACAATCAGAATCGCCCCACTTCGGCGTTGAATCATGTGAGGAAGTACAGCCAATGTTAAATCCTGTACGGCAACGACATTCACCTCGGTTTCCTCTCGTTCACGATCAGCATCCAATTCATGCAATCGACCAAAAGTGGCAAACCCTGCGTTATTACAGAGAATGGAAATATCCATTTTTTCTAATTCTTTTCGAAAGATAGTTCTTTGTTCACGATCAGCTAGATCACATGGTCGTAAGTTGACTTCTACTTGATATTTCTCGCACAAAGCCGTAGCAAGTAGCTCTAATTTATCCACTCGTCTTGCAACTAAAATTAATGAATAACCACGTGCTGCGAATTGCTTGGCAAGTTCTTCACCGATTCCAGATGAAGCACCCGTTATCACTACAGGAGAATCTTTTAATGGACGAGGTAAGCTCATTAGCAATACTCAAATCAATACAATAATCTGAGTATCCAAGATCTAAAACTTGAGCGTGAGATGCAGTTCAGACATACTACTAATCATTTTCGGCCAACGAATAAATAAAAATGAAAGATCCTTATGGACTGTCAAAAGCCAGTATTCCTATCTCCTATGCCCATTTATTACTCGAGATCATGGTCGAAAAAGGATTTTCTGCATCCGAGATTTTGCATCTCAGTAAAATACCTGTAACGCTACTCAAGCAATTAGATGCTCGTATCACACCTATGCAATGGTCAAAACTGGCATGGGTCAGTCTGACACTGGCGAAAGATCTGGGGTTAGGATACGAATATGGATTAAAACTTAGACTGACTGCACATGGCCCAATGGGATATGCATTGATGAGTAGTTCGTCATTGCGCAATGCCATAGAACTTGCAACCCAGTTTTTTAATATGCGATTAAAAGACTATAAAATTGATTTTTATGAAGAAAACCAAAAATCAATTATTAAAATACAACAAACCCACCCTGTTGTCAGCCAACATCCTGAACAAGCTGAAATATTAAGACGCTTTTTCTATGAATGTTTGATGATCGGTGTTGTTCAAACAGCTCAAGCCTTAGCCGAACATGATTTATCTAATGTGGAACTTCAGGTTGACTGGTCTGAACCTATTTATCATCAAGATTTTTTATCACAATTACCCAAAGTACGTTTCAATCAAGCAAAAAACCAAATTTGTTATTCTTCTGAGACCATAGATTTGCCTACAAAAATGGCGGATCAAAGTGCATTTCTATCGGCATTAGCCCAGTGCGAAGCTGAACAAATCCGCTTTTCAGCACAAATTCAAGATATTGCTTTGCGCGTCCGAGCAGAATTAGTATTGACACCTCATAAAGGCTATCCATCTTTAGATTTGGTTGCACAACGTTTGCATATGTCTAATCGGACATTAAGAAGACATCTCAACGAGATTGGCGCTTCTTATCTCAGTTTGTTAGATGAAGTAAAATATAAAGAAGCGACAAGGCTTTTACTGAGCAGTGATATGGAAATACAAGAAATTGCGCTGTATTTAGGATATATCCAACCTGCTAATTTTGCCCGTGCCTTTAAAAAATGGAGTGGTATGTCCCCTATTCAATTTCGGAAGCAAACACCATAACGCCATTTCTAACCACTAGAGAAGACATAAATTTAAATCAACTCAACCGAGCCTGTATGTTGAGCAACAAACCTAATCTAAATTTAGCATTGCGACTTGAAAAATAAAACACAGGAACAATATAGAGGTATAAGCGCATATTTTGCTCGATGGTTAGAAATTAAGATTTAAATTTTAATGATCTATGCTATGATTGCGCTGTACTTTGGGGGTGTCTCTGGCTTCGACGCTGGTGATGAAACTCATAGATGCATGCCGAGAGCGCATTTTCTCTCGTAAATAAAATTTGCATTTTAATAGTCGCAAACGACGAAACTTACGCTCTAGCTGCCTAAGGGCAGCTTGTCCGCTTCCTAGAATACTTGTGGTCTAGGAACCCGACCGAAGCGCACGCACACAAGTCCGTATAGAGTCAAGCCTCGGGGCTTTATACCAAACTTAGAGGATCGCACTTTGTACCCTGTTCGTCGGGTCACTAGGTGTTAAAACAATAGACGATATCTAAGCATGTAGTATTCTCGAGTGTAGTGCTGGCGGACGCGGGTTCGACTCCCGCCACCTCCACCAAAATACCTAGCTTGGTATAACTGAATATAAGGTTATATGAAGCGGAAAGGCTTAAACTGTAATGGTTTAAGCCTTTTTTCTTGCCAAAAATTTTATGAATAAATTTCAACGACAGAATATGGCGCATTGATAACTTAATATAAAGATATATGGCTGAGTATAATTTATAATCATTCTGTTAAGTCTAGGTTAGCTCCCAAAAGTCTGATACCCAATCAGATTGACTTAACTATTTTATTGGGATGCTGTGGGAGGCAGGCTTTGAGAAAAATAATTAGATCAAGCGATTTACTACCGCCATTATTTTGTATTGAAAAATACATAAATATGGATAAAGTTTCCGCACATACATGGTTCTATTTACTGGAAACTCGTTTCATGATTCATCATGAAATACTTGAGGGCAGAGGTTTAGACTTCTGGACTGGTAAAGATGTATTAAATAATGATGAAGAACAAGAAGCTATAACACTACTTCTTGATCATTTTTTTAAAAATCCTTTAAACCCTTATTTATCAATAAATTATAAAAAACAAAATGGTGAAATTATTTGTATTCAAATAGGTTCTAATGAGAACAATAGTTTTATGAGAAGCCACTTGCCTGTATCAGAATTTTATGCAAGTGACTTTGATTTACTGCATTCAATGGTAAATCGTGGAGGTGGGGATTTTACTGACAAAGATGATCTGCCTATTCTAGAAGTAGTTGAGCCTTTATATTCAGAAGATTATATCTTTGTTGATTACCCTATCACAATAAACCCTTGCTATCCCGACCATGTGCTTATTGATGAGTTCAAAAAAATGCTTATTAAAATTAGAAGTAAAAGGTCAAAAGATACTTCAAAATATAAGTCAATTTCGTATAAAGATTTAGTCAATTGGGCATCTTACAAGTTACTTCCTTATTTAGATTTAAAGTTATTAGAAATTTATAAGGGTATAAAAATAACTAATCCAGTAATTTGTTCAATTCTTTATCCAAAGGGAGAGTACGGTGAAGATAATCTGCGTAAAAGTGTAGAGCCATTGAGGCAAAAATTATTAACTCAGATCGGTTTTGATGGTGCTGATGGAATAACCGAAGTCAGCATCTTGGATGGCTTATGTTATTTAGCATTTCATGAAAAAAATCAAATGGAAAAATAAAGCCTTTAAAATTTCCGTAAAAAAATAATACTAATAATTTACGGAATATTTTTCCTAAACCTCATTCCTTTAACGTTATATAAAACAAAAACATACTAAGCCCCATAAACCAATATATGAGGGCTTATAAATGCAACCTATCCGAGTAACCTACAACCAAGCATGTGAATTACTAAGTATCAAGCGAGATGCTTTGCGACTACTGGTACAGCAAGACACAACTTTTCCACGTCCTATCAAATATGGCAGTAACCGCCAGTCCCCAGTGTATTTCGACTATGCCGATCTATTAGCATGGCATAATCTACAGGAGATAAAAAATTTAAATACCCAATCCCCTCTTTCGGAACTAATCAGAATTATTTGCAAAATTTATGCTTACTCAGCAAAACAAGAAGCGTATGAAGAATTAAATCTTTTGCACTTGCAAGCAAAAATTCAGAAAGCAATTGGGTCATTTCACGGTAAAGGTTTAAATCAACATAAATCTACAATGAAATATTTAAATCAAAAAATATCGAAATATGAGGAAGATTTACAGTTAAAACTTTGGGAAAATATAAGGGAGTAAAACTGTGATGCATATAAAACCCAAAGACTAAATAAACCTCATGTCAGATTTAAATAAAAAAACTCGGATCAATAAGTCCGAGTTTTTTGGAAATAAACATCTATTTAAGTTAATGCGGTGCTGGTCCACCAGTCATTTGTTTCGGTTTAGGACTTAACCAAATCAAAATACTGGCAAATGCAAACACAATAGCCAGAATCATAAATACATGATTGGCTGAAATAGTAATAGCCTCTTTATCTACCAAATTTGCAATCATGCCTAGAGTTGCGTCAGGAGAAAACCCATTTTGCATCAAAGTATTCTGTACGTCCTGAGGATGTAAGCTATTGACCATTTCACTACGCGCGACTTTGGCATGATCATCCCAAATCGTGACAGCAATAGATGCACCGATTGCTCCTGCCATCGTTCTTAAAAAATTCATTAAACCTGCTGCAGATGCCATTTCTTGTGGCAATACTGAACCCATCGCAATATTGGACAGAGGAATAAAGAAGAATGGTACGGCAAAACCCTGCAAAATCTGTGGCCATGCCAACGCCATAAAATCGGCATCTGTGACCCAAAATGCGCGCATCAAAGTCACGACACCTAGCAAGGCTAAACCAAAGCTGGCTAATGCACGTGGATCGTATTTCGTTGCCAGTTTTGCCACAATCGGCGACATGGTTAAACTACCAAACCCCATAGTAGCGGTCAGATAACCTGCCCATGTAGCGGTATAGCCCAAGTTGATTTGTAACCATTGGGGAATTAAAACAATACTGCCAAAAAATGAGCCAAAGCCAAAGGCTAAAGCAAGTACAGAAATGCTAAAACCACGATGCCGGAACACATATAAATTTACAACAGGATGCTTTTCGGTCAACTCCCAAATCATGAACACGATGAAACCGATTACGGCGACTAGAGCAAGCATAATAATACTGCTACTGTTAAACCAATCTCGCTCATGTCCAAGATCAAGCATCAACTGCAATGCTCCGATCCACAGCACCAACAAACCTAAACCTATCGCATCAATCCGTAGTTTTTCAGTTTTGGTTTCAGCCACTTTTAATAAACGACTTGCAGCGAATACACAGAAAATACCGACAGGAATATTAATAAAGAATATCCAATGCCAAGACAAATTATCACTAATCAAGCCACCAAGAATAGGCCCTAAAATTGGCCCAACCACGGTCGTCATCGCCCAAAGTCCCATGGCTTGTGAGTGCTTTTCTGGTGGGAAGATCCGCATCAACAAAGTTTGGCTCAAAGGCATGAGTGGACCACCACATAACCCCTGTCCGATGCGGAAAAACACCAACATTTCTAGTGAAGTCGCCAAGCCACAAAGGAATGAAAAAATAGTAAAACCAATTAATCCAAAGACAAAGACACGAACAGTACCAAAGCGTCCTGCTAACCATCCCGTTAAGGGTACACAGATCGCTTCCGCAACAGCATAAGAGGTAATCACCCATGTGCCTTGTGAGCTGGAAACAGCTAAATTCCCTGTAATATGTGGAACTGAAACATTGGCAATTGTGGTATCTAAGACCACCATAAAATTTGAAAGTGCGATGACAAAAGCAGCAAGCAGTAAGCGCCCACCACTCAGTTCAGCAAAAGGATTTTGAGTTTTCATAGCTGATTACTTCGATGCGAGATCAATATCCGCTTGCATCGACAACCCCACCCTCAATGGATGTTCAGCCAGTTCTTTAGGATCAAGCGAAATTCGCACAGGCAAACGCTGTACCACCTTAATCCAATTACCTGTTGCATTTTGAGCTGGAATCAAAGCAAAAGCTGCACCAGTACCCCCAGAAAAACCTTGCACTGTCCCGTGATAAATCACATCACCCCCATACACATCGGAGGTTAAAGAAACCTTTTGCCCATCTTTTACTTTGGCGAGTTGGCTTTCTTTAAAATTGGCATCTACATATAAATCAGAAACTGGAACAACTGACATCATCACGGTACCCGGCGCAACACGTTGTCCAATCTGAATATTACGGCGTGCAATCACACCATCAACAGGTGCACGAATCACTGTCCGCTCTAAATCAAGTTGTGCTTGATCGACATGTGCTTTTGCCACAAGAACGTCAGGTGTTGAAGCCTCATTTACACCTTGAATCAACGCTTCATTTGCAGCAAAAGTACTTTCGGCAGCTTTACGACTCGAAGTTGCCTGAGCCAAACCTGCTTGTGCCAACTCAAGGCTCGCCTTCGCGGTTGATACCGCGCTTTGTGCCTTGCTCAATTCTTCCTTTGAAATTGCTCCCGTAGCAGCCAACTCATTACGACGTTTGAGTTCTAATGAAGCACGGTCATAATCTGCTTGAGCTTTGGTGACTTGTGCTTGTGCACTACTGATTTCGTCATTACGCACCACCACTTGCGAATTTAGAGAACGACTATTAGCTTGGCTTTGTTTATATTGACGCTGTGCTTTGGCTAGTTCAGCTTGCGCTTGCGCTAACTGAATTTTGGCATCACGCTCATCAATACGAACCAATACATCGCCTTGTTTGACCTGTTGCGTATCTTTGACGAGTACTTCAGCCACTTGCCCACTCACCATTGAGGTGACCTGTGCAGTTTCTGCACCGACATACGCATTATCGGTACTGACGGAATGATTGAAAAACAATGCCCAAATAGCATACAAAATGGCAGCGAGGATCAGAATAAGCATAAACAACCCCAGAAATTTTTTACGCTTTGCTTTCATTGCATTGTCTGTTGCAACATCTGAACCTATATTCTGCTGATTTGCTTGGGCATCATTCATACGTTATTCCTGAAAATTAAAACGACTTTTTAACTTTTGGTTTAATCAGCCGATCAGCTTAATTTGGGAAACTTAACTGAATGTTAAAACTGAACTCAAAAGGCATATAAGATGCTTTAACGACTCTGAAAATCAACAATGCCACTGCAAAAACTTTAAATGATTAATATTTATAATTATTTTTCGTATATTTCTTAGTATTAAAAAAAGCGCCACAAGACGCTTTCATATTCAATTTCAAACTTAGAATGCATAAGATGCGATAGCCGTTGCAATCGGTTTCTCTTCATAATTGACCATAGTCATGCGCATCGTGCATCCCTTACGCCCTAAACGTAAGGTTTCTGCGCGAGCAATAAAATATTTACCTCGACCAGGCGATAGGTAATCCACTCGCATATCTACTGTTGCGAGACGTGATACCTTTTTAATCGTATCTGGTAGATCTTCAGGTGATGCACGACGGTAAAGTTGCTCCATCGCAACGACCCCACCGATACTGTCTAACATGGTTGCAGCCACACCACCATGCAAAATTTGGAATGCCACATTGCCGATTAATTCAGGCTGCATTTCAAAATACCCTTCAATCTGATCATCAACAACTCGCATGACCATGCCACTGTATTTAAAAAAAGGACAGGCATTAAATGCTTTACAGAGCTGTTTCAAGACCACGTCATGATCGGCTTTTGCACCTAATTGAATATTTCCAGTCCAGTTTTTCTTTACATCATTCATACGCTGCTAACATCCAAGGGAACGATAAATACCCCATTATTTTGCACAAATCTAAAATTATGGGGCTACAATAGCTAAGTTTTTTAATTGATCTAAGCCGCTAAGCTTTCCCTAGCATGACTTAAATAACTCAATTATTCCTATAGTGTAATACTGAACATCGAGATTGTTATGACTTATACGTTCAATCGTCCTGCTTTTCCTGCGACTCGCATGCGCCGTATCCGTAAAAATGACCAACTTCGTGCAATGGTCAGTGAAACACAACTCACTGCCAATCATTTGATTTATCCAGTATTTGTACTGCCAGGACAGCAACAAACTCAAGACATTCCAAGCATGCCAAATGTGCAACGGTTATCTGCTGATTTATTGCTCAAAAAAGCGGAAAGCTTATTAGAACTGGGCGTTTCAAAACTGGCACTATTCCCTGTTACACCCCAAGAAGATAAAAGTTTGACCGCAGAAGCGGCATGGCATGAAGATGGTCTAGTGCAAACCACTTGCCGTTTATTAAAAAAAGAACTACCAGAAATGGTGCTCATCACAGATGGCGCACTTGATCCTTATACAACACATGGTCAAGACGGTATTATTGACGAGACAGGTTATGTCTTAAATGATGAAACTGTTGAATGCTTAGTTAAACAAGCACTCAGCCATGCGGAAGCGGGTGCAGATGTGGTTGCCCCAAGCGATATGATGGATGGACGAATTGCTGCCATTCGCCAAGCGTTGGAACAAAATGGTTTTATTTATACCAACATCATGGCGTATTCAGCAAAATACGCATCAAGCTTTTATGGTCCTTTCCGCGATGCAGTCGGTTCTGCAAGCAACTTAAAAGGTGGTAATAAATATAATTACCAGATGGATGTGGGCAACCGCGCAGAAGCGTTGCATGAAATCGCGCTTGATATTCAAGAAGGCGCAGACATGGTGATAGTCAAACCGGGTATGCCTTATCTGGATATCGTTCGTGAAGTGAAAGACACTTTTGGTGTGCCGACATTCATCTATCAGGTGAGTGGCGAATATGCCATGCTTGCAGGCGCGATTCAAAATGGCTGGTTATCTGACAGTGTGATTTTAGAATCATTAATGTGCTGTCGTCGTGCAGGTGCAGATGGTATCTGGACCTATTTTGCTGAAGAAGCAGCACGTAAACTGAAAGAGATGAAATAGAACTCCACTTATGCATATTGCCATCATTGGTGCAGGAATTAGCGGCTTAATGACTGCACTTGAGCTCGTTGAACAAGGCTGCTCCGTCGATATTTTTGATCAACAACAAGCTGGTCAGGCCGCATCATGGGCAGGCGGTGGCATCCTCTCTCCGATGTATCCTTGGCGATATGCACCAGAGGTCAACCAACTTGCCCAATACGGCAAATCACTCTATCAATCATGGAATGAAAAACTATCCCCGATCACAGGTATCGATTTTCAAATCCACAACACCGGTATGTTGATCTTCGATCAAGAAGATTTTCAGACTGGATTAAACTACGCAACACAACACAATGAACCGATGCAGCAATGTGATCTGCTCAATCGCATACAACTCGAAGCTGTAAATTCACATATTTCAAAACAGTTTGATCAAGCAATTTACTTTCCTCAACTTGCCAATGTTCGCAATCCTCGCCTATTACAATCTTTGATTCATTATTTAAAGCAACATCCTTGCGTTCGCTTTTTTGAACATTGTACCGTCGAGAAACTGATCATTAAAAATAAAACCGTTCACGGTATAGAAACTGAAGATCATCAACAATATTTTGCTGATCAGGTGGTACTCACTTCAGGTGCATGGAGCAATTATTGGCAACAACAAGTTCAGCGAAAGATTCCTGTACATCCTGTACAAGGTCAAATGTTGTTATTTAAAAGCCCTGAGAATTGGTTACCGACGATGTGTATGAATCGCGTCATGTATTTAATCCCACGTCAGGACGGACATATTGTTTGTGGATCAAGTATGTCTGAATGCGGATTTAGTACAGCCGTCGATGCACAAACCCAACAAGATATTTTATCTGCTTGTTTGGAAATGGTACCTGAGTTAGCACAATTCCCGATTGTAAAGCGCTGGGCTGGTTTACGCCCAAGTTCGCCACATGGTATTCCCTATATCGGTGCAATGCCTGAAATTAATCGTCTTTGGGCAAATTTCGGGCATTTCCGCAATGGGCTATGTATGGGTGCAGGATCAGCAAAACTGTTGGCACAACTCATGTTAGATCAGAAAACTTTTGTTGATCCGCACGGCTATTCACCTGACCGATTGGCATGTACTCAATCAGCGATCCATGAGAATCTGAGTTAAGGCATCTTGTAAACTTGGATAGTTAAATCTAAAACCATGCGTCAATAAAGCTTGGGGCTGGACATATTGCCCGTTCAAGATCAACTGAGACTGTTCACCCAAAATGATTTCAAAAACACATTTTGGCATAGGAATAAATGGCTTACGTTTTAATAGCCTAGATGCTGTTTGCATAAAATGCTGCTGATTTGTCAACTCTGGTGCGACCACATTATAAATTTTTTGAGCGCTGTCTAAATGCATCAAGAATAAAATTGCATCTAATACATCTTGAATATGCACCCAGACAACAGGTTGTTGCCCTGTACCAATTTTTCCAACCATATTCAGTTTAATTGGTAAAAGCATTTGCGGCAGAATGCCTCCACCACGACCAAAAACAACACCTAAACGGATAATTTTAGTATTTTGCTGTCTAAATTTAAGTGCTGTTTGCTCCCATGCCTGACACAATTCAGACATAAAAATCGCTTGTGCGGGGGTATTTTCATCACAGATTGCAGTCCATTGTTCGTGTGGATCAATCCCGTAATAACCGATCGCTGAACCTGAAATAATGCACTTTGGATAAATATTTTGACGCTCTAACCAGTCATACAGCCGCTGCGTCATGTTGACTCGACTTTCAATCAATTGCTGTTTACGTTTTTCAGTCCAACGCTTTTCACCGATATTTTCACCCGCAAGATTAATTACAAAATCTATTTCTGAGGTGGTTATTTGTTCTAAATCATTGACCCATCTAAGCTGGGGATGTTGAGATACTTTTTGCTTTTGTCGTGTTAGTGCGATCACATGATATTGCTGTTCCAACAAAAAAGGTAAAAGATGAGAGCCAATAAATCCACTCGCACCTGTTACCAACACCGTCATTTTTTGCATGGTACGACCTACTTAGCATAATACTCATTGTAAATAGCTATAGCAGAATATCGAGGAATTACAAGTCAGCTTAAACTAAGCAAACATTTTAGCCGCCATACGTTGCGCTTGTTTACCATAAAACCAATAGGTAATCAGATATAATGGGATGGCTAACATCAACCACATGGCCAAAACAGTAAGTAAAAACTTGGGTTGTTGTAAATACAATAAGAAATTTTGCCACACTTGAGGATCTTTACGGGCAAAGAGAAACAGTCCACCAAGTAAACCAATTAAGTTATATCCCCAAAAAATCAAAGAGAAAACCAATGTAAAACGTTTCTGCTCTTGAGCTGTTGGTGCACGGCGCTGTTGCCTTAAAAACTTGAATAAAACTAAAATGATCGCAATCAAATAAGGCATTGCGGTGAGGATACCACCTATACTATTCGGTAAAAATGCTGCCAGTACGCCTGTGAGCAAAGTCAAAACCAAACAAATTATAAAAAACCATAAATAATACAAACGCAATGAAATCATACAGATAACCTTATAAGGTTGGTTTCGAAAAATAATTATAAGTTTTTTTCAATTTTTTTTCATTTTAATGTCAACCAAAGCCAAACTCATGTCGTTATATAGGGTATAAGGTCGCAGCAACCGACGAACATTGCACGGCATCCGCAGTTTTTTTCGGTGACCTTTCATTATGACTCTCCATCTTTAACAATGGTTTTGTTAGCAGCCAGAACTTTTGATAAAGATTTTGACCGACGATTTCTCATCACTCGAATCGTCGGTTTTATTTTGCCTGTGATTTGAGTTTGATCAAATATTAGCAACATACATTTTGATCAACGCCCCCTCATCATCTCTGACATTTGTTAAGAATGCCCAATTACACTTTTCATAAAAATCGTCGAGGTCTGTCACCAGATAGAGCGTTTCAAATCCCAAGGTTTTCGTTTCCGCTCGGGCAAAATCCAACAGCTTTCTGGCGATATTTTGCTTTCGATACGCCGTTTCAACGAATAAAGCGCACAGATTCGGACTAAGGTCTTTCCGATCATGGAAATCATTGTCAATTATTCCAGCGCCGGCAATGATCTGCCCTGTATCACTTAGAATTACATACCATTGTGGGATGCTGTTTGACTGTTCAATCGAAGTTCGGATGCTGTCCCGATAGACTTCTACAGGTATCTCCCATTTATCCGAAAACCATATCGCCGCTAGTTCAAGCAACTCAGGATTATTCGCTAACTTAATAATATTCATCAGGGTTAAATTAATCTCTTTTAAATACTTTAACAATAAACCATTACTGACCTTTAAAATGTGGCAAACGTCTTTCAAGCATCGCCCGAACACCCTCTTGAGCATCCTCAGATTCAAATAATGGTTTGAGGTAATTATCCATTTTATTAAAAGCAACTGTCTGTCCTAGAGACACGCCATCTGTTGCCGAAGCTAACAAAGCCTGTACAGCAAGCGGCGCAGCAATACAAATCTCTTTAGCAACTTCGATCGCACGCTCAAGTTGATTACCTTTTTCTACAACCTCAGAAACAAGATTCAACTCATTGGCTTTTTGAGTATCAAAGGTTTTACCTGTAAGCAAATAAGGCATGGCTTTTTGCCAACCAGCTGCCTGTACAAAACGAACCGTCGCACCGCCAAAAGGCATAATTCCACGTAATACTTCGAGTTGACCAAATATCGTGTCTTCGCTGGCAATCACCACATCGGCATTCAGCATTAACTCAACACCAGCGGTATAGCAAATACCCTGTACCGCGACCACAACTGGTTTAGTTCTATGTCGACCACCGACACCCCAAGGATTGATTTGCGCTTCTTCAAAATTAAAAATCCCATGTGGAATTTTAGGTTGTAATTCCACTAGGTCTAGACCAGCAGTAAAATGATCACCATGCGCAAAAATGACAGCACAACGTAATTCAGGATTATTCTCATATTCTGTTAATGCTAAAGATAAATCCTCAATCATATGGCTATCAAAGGCATTGCGTTTTGCCACACGATCTAAACCGATCAACATAATATGGTCAATAATTTCACGGCTTACTTTTCCTAAGCTCATTTTCTATTTCCTGTTATTAAATTAATTGGATACCAAACTAGTTGATCGTTTTAAAATGATCAAGCGATATCTTGTAGCTACTTTCTGCTTGGCTAAGCTCTACTTTTTTAAACTTGATCAAGATTTTGACCGACAATTTATCATCACTCGAATCGTCGTTTTTTATTTGCCTGAAAATAAGGAAAATCTTTTAATCTTTAGTATTATTCATTTCCCCTTGATATACCAATGTGCTTCATGTTAAAAATAATATCATATTGTTCAGTGGGTTAAGTTATTTTTTAGAATAACACTCTGCATTGTGAACAATGCAAATTCAGTTTTATGAATATTTTGATCAATATTCATAAAATAAATGTTAGTTTTCTACTTAGAATATCTGAGTAACAATAGGTCCCAAAAAAGAGATGGCTGAAAAATATAATGCTTCAAATCTTGCAATTGAACAAATTTTAAATTTTATAAAATCAGAAGAAATTGCAATTCCAGAAATTCAAAGACCATTCGTATGGAAACCTAAACAGGTTCGAGATTTAATTGATTCACTTTATACAGGCTACCCAACAGGTTATTTAATTATATCCCAAAGCCCCAATATGAGATTAAAGGATGGAACATTATCTGAGGGAAAGAAAATCATGATTGATGGACAACAACGTGTTACAGCCTTGATGACTTCAATTATGGGAATGGAAGTCATCACATCTAATTTTGAGAAAAAAAGAATAAAAATTTCATTTAATCCATTGGCTATAGATAATGATGAGCTATTCAAAGTACAAGATAATGCAATATCAAAAGATAAAAAATGGATTACAGATATTGCAGATATATTTCTCCCAGATTTTAAACGAGGTAGTTTTGTCTCAAAATATTGTGAACTCAATCCAGAGATGGATTCGGATAAACTACATGATATTTTAGATCATTTAATTGGAATCAAAAATCGTCAAATTGGTGTGATTACCCTAAACAAAGAATTGACTATTGATGAAGTAACAGAAATATTTATCCGTATAAATAGTCAAGGTGCAAAATTAAATCAGGCTGATTTTGCGATGTCTAAGATTGCTGCAAATGTAAACTATGGTGGAAATATATTAAGAAAAGCAATTGACTATTTTTCTCACTTAGCAGTTCAACCAGATTGGTATGCTGAAATGTCGAAAGACAAAGATTTCATGGCAACGGAATTTATCAATAAAATTAAATGGCTGAAAGATGATAAAGATGACATTTTTGACCCAGGGTATGGAGATATCTTACGTGTCGCATTTATGCATAAATTTGGTCGTGGCAAGATGAAAGATCTCGTCAGCTTATTGGGCGGTCGAGACTTTGAAACTCGTGATTATAAAGAAGAAATAGCTGAAGACTCATTTAAGAAGTTAACACAAGGTGTAATGGATTTTATGAATGAATTTTCATTTACTAATTTTGTTCTTGCCATTAAATCCGCAGGTTTTATTTCCAGTAAACTCATCAACTCTCAAATGACACTTGATTTTGCCTATACACTCTATCTCATTTTGAATAACAACAATCAGATAGATAAAACTCAAATTAAACATTATGTTGCAAAATGGTATATTTTCTCAACATTGACCAGTCGATACATTACCTCTCCTGAAACAGTCATGGATATGGACATCAAAAAGATATCAGAAAAAGGATTCTTAGAATATTTTAAGGAAATGGAAGATGCACATCTATCAGATTCATTCTGGGAAATTGGACTAGTTCAGAATCTTGAGACCTCAGCAGTAAATAGCCCATTTTTCAATGTGTTTTTAGCTGCTCAAATCCATACAAGTGATAACTCTTTATTAATGAATGGTACAAAAGTACGGGACTTGATCACAACTATGGGTGATATACATCATATTTTTCCTAAAAAATATCTCCAGAATAATGGTATAACTGAAAAATCTAAATATAATCAAATTGCCAATTATATCTATTTTGATACACAAACAAATATTTCGATTGCTGATAAACCACCAAATGAATACTTTAAAATTGTTTTTGACCAAACTGAAACTAAAAACCCCAAATATGGGAACATTTTTGATATCAAAATATTGAAGGAAAACCTGAAAAGCAATTGTATCCCAGAAAATATTGTATCTATGGATGTAAAAGATTATGAAGATTTTTTATTGGAACGCAGAAAACTTATGGCTGAAAAAATAAAGAAATATTACTATTCAATCTAGCCAAAACGCTCAACACAATTGAACTGATTATGCTACCTTATCCCTATTCAAAATTTTGGGGTTTTCCATTTCATGACCGTGCGTTTTTTTCATACGTCTGACTGGCATCTGGGACAGTTTTTTTACAACCATTCCCGCCACTACGAACATGAACAATTTCTTGCATGGTTACTTGAGCAAATCAAAATTAAGCAACCACATGCTTTACTCATTGCAGGTGATATTTTTGATGTGATCAATCCGAGTTCACAAGCACAGAAACAGCTTTATCAATTCCTTGCCGATGCGCATGATCTTGCACCACAGATGCAAACATTGATGATCGCGGGAAATCATGACTCAGGCTATCGCATTGAACAAGTTGAACCCTTACTTGAAAAATACAATGCCAAAACAGTCGGAGTGATTCGCTGGAATGAAGATAAAAGCTTAGATTTAGATCGTTTAATTTTGCCGATTTATGATGAGCAAAAACAGATTGTCGCATGGTGTATTGCCCTGCCTTTCTTACGTTCAGCCGAAATCACAGGCTTTAACGAACACACGACTAACAGTCAAAATGCGATTGCTTATCTGCATCAACATTTAATCGCTGAAGCAAAACGCCGCAAAACTGATGATCAAGCTTTAATTCTGATGTCACATGCACATATGCAAGGTGGTGAAACCTCAGATTCTGAACGCCCAATTATTATTGGTAATGAAGAAGCGCTTTCAACCACGCTGTTTGACGACGAGATAAATTATGTGGCTTTAGGGCATCTGCATAAACCACAAAAAGTCGGATATGATCACATTCGTTATAGTGGCTCTCCGATCCCTTTATCATTTAGTGAAATTAATTATAAACACCAAGTGGTTGAAGTCACGATCGATCCCAATGCAACTGAAAATCAAGTTGAGTTTGAGGCAATTGCCATTCCGCGAGCGATTCAATTACATAAAATAAAAGGTGAACTCAATGACGTCATGCAGCGACTCAAAAATCTGCCACAGGGCGCTATAGGCTCTATTGATCATCGTGAATATATCGATATTGAATACCACACAGCAACACCTCCCCAACCGAATCTTAGACAACAATTTGAAGATGCCTTGCCTAAAGATCGTTACCGTTTAGTGCGAATTTCAAGACAATATTTATCTAATGAAACCAATGCTGAAAGCGAATCAAAAATTAATTTAGAACCACCGACACCCGAAAAACTGTTTCAACAAATTTGGGAGAAAAAAGGCTATAGCGTTGATGATGAAGTCAGCAAAGACTTTTTAAGCTTAGTTGCTGAAGCACAGAAAAAACTTGAAGATGATCAAGCAGTTTAAGGATTTGCCATGAAAATTTTATCCATTCGACTAAAAAATCTGGCATCTCTTGCAGGTGAGCATTTTATTGATTTTGAAAGTGAGCCTTTAGCACATGCTGGATTGATTGCCATTATCGGAAAAACGGGTGCAGGTAAATCCACCATTTTAGATGCGATGTGTCTTGCCCTATTTAATAAAATTCCGAGACTCAAAGACAGTGATGGCAAATTGTTAGATGTAGATGGTTCAGAATTGTTAACCAACTCTCCTCTCACTGTATTACGTCGTGGTACTGGTCATGGATTTGCTGAGCTGTGCTTTGTCGCACAGGATCAAAAACATTATTTAGCACGTTGGGAAATTAAACGTGCCCGTGAAAATGCCAATGGTAAATTACAAAGTGTACAACGCTCATTGAAATGCCTCACCGATGGCGTGGTTGTCGCAGATAAAACCAAAGCCGTCGAAACGCACATTCAACAAATTACGCAGCTCAGTTTTGAACAATTTACGCGTGCGGTGCTTTTGGCACAATCCGAAGTAACCGCTTTTTTAAAAGCACGTGATAATGAACGTGGTGAACTCTTAGAGTACCTCACCAACTCAAGTATTTTTGCCAAAATTGGGCAATTGGCTTTTGAAAAAACCAAAGAAGTTCGCTTACAACGAGAAAAATTAGAAAGTGTTTTAGGTCATATTGAAATTCGTTCTGATGAAGAAATCGCTGAGTTACAACAGCAATTCCAACAGTTACAACAACACGTGCAACAACTTGAAAATGAAAAAAATCAATTCAGACAACAACAGCAGTGGTTTGAACAACGCGATAAAATCAATAAAGACATAGCGTTAAAAAAACAAGACTATGATCTGCAACTTAAAGCGCAAGAAAACATCGCCAAAGATCGCCAATTACTGAGTCAATTAGAAACGTTTGCTGAGATACGCCCTATTGTATTTCAACAACAACAATTACAAAAAACATTGCAACAACTCGCGCCACAAATTCAACAAAAGGGCAATGAATTTAGTGCCTTAACCACTCAATTTGAGCAGCAAAAAACGCTTTATACACAAGTAGAAACAACACTCAATCAATTTCAAGATTTCGAGCAAAAGCATCAAACTGAACTGACACAAGTACGCAAGTTTGTGCAAGAACGTGACTATATTGCTGAAGAATATAAGAAAACCAAAATTCGACTGACTCAATTGGAAAGTCAGCAGCAACCACTCATCGAGCAACAACAACAGCTTGAACAAAGCATTCGAAACTTGAGTGCGCAACATACGGCTTGCTTAGAACAGTTAAAACACAGTGCCCAATACACGCCTTTGGATAAAGGCTTAAATGCCCATATTCAACAACTCAAGCAATTTATTCAGCAATATCAAAAAGTAGAAAACACGTTAGGCTCTATTCAACAAGCACAGACTCAACTTGAGCAAGATCAAAACACATTCAACAATTTAGTTATTCAATTTGGCGTAACCCAACAAATTGAACAGCGTATTGAGCAACAGTCGAAACTAAAAGAAACCCAACAAATTCGCATCAATCAATTGGATGCAATTCAACAAAAACTTCAGCATTATTTTGAATTAAAAAATGAAGTGCTTACGCAGCAAAACAAATTTGAAGCTCTACAAAAGCAAGTTCAACAGCTAGAACAATGCAGCAAAAAAACTGAACAAGATTATCACGCTGCTAAAACTGAACGTGAGAAACTACAACTGGTTTTGCAACAACAACGTCTATTACATGCTGAAAATATTGAACATCTACGTGCTGAACTCAAGCACGGTGAAGCCTGCCTTGTCTGTGGCAGTACTGAACATCCTTATCGTGATGACGAGAGCCAAATCTCTAAAACATTATATGCCTTACAGCAACAACAAGAACAGCAAGCGATTCAACAGGAACAACAGCTTTTCCAACTTTGGCAAAAAGCTCAACAACAATTCACCCAAAGCCATACTGAACACAATCAATTGCAACAGCAGTTGCAGCAATTGCATGACAAATTAAAAACCCACGATCAACTGTTACAGCAACATTTATCACAGTTGAATATTCAACTCGATTTCAATCTCACTGAGCATGACCTAAATGAAAATAGCATCAAGGCTAAGATGCAAACATTCGTTTTAGAAGCATCACAGACTCAACAGCAGCTTGAAAAGGAATTACAACAACTTAACCAAGCCAATAAAGATCAGCATGTGCTTCATCAAAACATTCAAAATACGCTTCATCAACTTCAGACCGTAGAGCACTTACAGCAACAGATTCAACATATCGTAGACTGTCTCAATGCTGACGATAAAATGGCTTGGTCAAAACAAGGTTTGTCATTCTCACAACACGTATTACACGCATTGCAACAACGTAGCCAACAACTAGAGCATGCAGAATCGCTCATCAAACAAAAAGACCAAATTGATCAGCAGTTGAATGTATTAAAGACCAATTTGGCAGGACTCACTACGCAACAAGCAGAGTGCGCGCAACAATTAAAAGACATCGAAATTAAAGGCAAACAAAATACGGATGCTGCTAATCAACTGATTATAACGATGACAGGTTCAGCTGAAATCAAAGCCAATGAATGGTTACAACAGCATGATCAACAACGTCAGCAATTACAGAACCAGTATCAGCAGTTAAAGCAAAGTTTTGAACAAGCTCGTCATAATTATGAGCAGCAGAAAAATGTGCTCGAACAACTCAAAGCACAACAGAAACAGAATCATGATTCTCTTGAACGATGTAAAACTGAAATCACCAATTGGTTAGCTCAGCAGCAAAATTTTGCAGAAGATCAACTCAGCGAATTACTTGCGATTTCATCAGCTCAAGAACAGCAGATTAGAAATGCAATACAACAAGCGGATCGTGCTTTGAGTGAAGCAAATTCTGCACTGAAAACCATGCAAGAACAGTTGAATGTACATCTTCAATCAGAACCCAATATTCAGATTGAACAACTCACTGAATTGATAAATGCCAATCAAGAAATTTTGCAACAGACAACAGAGCAACGTGATCAACTTAAACTTCAATTGGAAGTGCATCAACAAAATTTAGCCAAACAAAAACAGTTTGTGGATCAGATTCAACAGATCCAGCAACAAGAACATCGCTGGAATAAAATTTCTAGCCTTATTGGCGACTCAAAAGGTAAAGAATTCCGTGATTTAGCTCAGCAATATAATCTCGACATTTTGCTTGAATATGCCAATCAACAACTGGCGATGCTTTCTCAGCGCTATACCTTAAAACGTTTGGATAATTCGCTGAGTCTTGCAATTATTGACCATGATATGGATGGTGAAACCCGTTCAGTTGCTTCTTTATCTGGCGGAGAATCTTTCCTCACTGCCCTCGCCATTTCATTGGCGATTGCCAATATGGCATCAGGTTCGATGAAAATCGAATCGCTGTTTATTGATGAGGGCTTTGGCACCTTGGATGCATCATCCTTACATATGGTGATGAATGCGCTGGATCAACTGCAAAGCCAAGGACGTAAAGTCATTTTAATCTCGCACATTCAGGAAATGCATGAACGTATCCCTGTACAGATTCAGGTACAACCCATTGGTTCAGGTTCAAGTCGGATTGAAGTGGTGGGGTGAAAATGAATATCCAATTACTACACAATGAAATGTTAAAAAAAGGAATCTGCTTTGAAGTCGGCCTCACAAATTTAGAACTTGAAGCAATAGAACAACTTTTTGCATTCCACTTTCCTCCTGATTTGAAGGATTTTTTAAAGCATGCACTGCCAGTATCGGAAAATGAATGGAAATTTCCTCATTGGAGAGAATCACTTTATAAAGATAAAGCAAAACATATTCTTATGGAAAAACTCAATTGGCCTCAGGAAGGAATTGCGTTTGATATTCAAAACGGCTTTTGGTTAGATCGATGGGGAGCAGCACCAGAAGAAATCTCAGACCGTCTGGCAATATTTGAGGATAATTTTAAAGCTTATCCGCAAATGATCCCAATTTATGCTCATCGTTATATCCCTACTACACCATTTGAAAGCGGAAATCCTGTATTTTCAATAATGCAAACAGATATTATTTATTATGGAACAAATCTAATAAATTACTTTTGTAATGAATTTAAACTCGATAAAAAGCTCTATGACCAAGCACAGGAAACTCCAAAACATATTAAATTCTGGAGCTATCTCACCGAATTAGATGATAATCAAGACTAAGCTGAATAATCCCTCTTCCCAAACAGTGCTGTACCTACTCTCACCATGGTTGAACCCGCAGCAATCGCAGCATCCAAATCGGCAGACATACCCATACTCAATGTATCCCAATCTTGCTGTTGTGCATGTAATGATTTCACTTGATCAAATAAAGTTTTAGCATCAGCAAATGCAGCAACGTTATCAGGTGCTGGAATCACCATCAAACCACGTAAACGTAAATTTGGTAGTCGGCTGATTTGCTCTACTAATTCAGCGACCTCATTTGGTTCACAACCATCTTTAGAGTCTTGTCCGTCAATGTTAACTTGAAGACAAATATTCAAAGCTTGCTGACCATCTAAACGCTGATTAGACAATCGCTCTGCAATAATGAGGCGATCTACGCCATGTACCCAATCAAACTTTTCAGCTAAATGTTTAGTTTTATTCCGTTGAACATGCCCGATAAAATGCCATTCAATTTCTAAATCTTGCAGTTCCTCAATTTTCCCCAACGCCTCTTGAAGATAATTTTCACCAAAACTACGTTGCCCAGCTAGATACAGCTCTCGCAAACTTTGACTCGGATGTGTCTTTGATACAGCTAACAATTGTACAGATTTTGGATCACGCTGAACGTGCTGGCAGGCTTGTTCTATTTGCATTAGTACGTGTTGGCGTTGTTGTTGGAGTAAATTCATTGACACAGTTCTCATTCACGACATCTTTTTTTGTATAACAACAATCAGAAGTCTTGGTAAGCTTCGGGGAAAGTCTTATATTATTCTACAAAATAATGAATTACTTTTGATTGTTTCGGGGAAATTATGGATATCACAGAATTACTCGCCTTTTCAGTAAAAAATGGTGCATCGGATTTACACCTTTCGGCGGGAATGCCACCTATGATTCGTGTAGATGGTGAGGTTCGCCGAATTAATCTACCAGCTCTAGAGCATAAAGATGTCCATCGTCTTGTTTATGACATCATGAATGATAAGCAACGTCGTGATTTTGAGGAAGATCTTGAAACTGACTTCTCTTTTGAAGTACCCAATATCGCACGTTTCCGTGTCAACGCATTCAACCAAAACCGTGGTGCGGGTGCCGTATTCCGTACTATTCCATCCAAGGTTTTAACCATGGAAGACTTGGGTTTAGGCACAATTTTCAAAGAAATTTGTGATTATCCGCGAGGAATCGTATTGGTCACTGGACCTACAGGTTCTGGTAAATCGACAACTCTCGCAGCAATGATTGATTACATCAATGAAAATCGTTACGACCATATCCTAACGGTTGAAGATCCAATCGAATTTGTACATCAATCAAAAAAATGCCTGATTAACCAACGTGAAGTGCATCGTGATACACATGGTTTTAATGAGGCATTACGTTCTGCACTGCGTGAAGACCCTGACATTATTCTGGTCGGTGAGATGCGTGACTTAGAGACCATTCGCCTTGCACTCACCGCAGCGGAAACAGGTCACCTTGTATTTGGTACACTGCATACCACCTCAGCAGCAAAAACCATTGACCGTGTGATCGACGTATTCCCAGCCGAGGAAAAAGACATGGTTCGTGCCATGCTCTCAGAATCATTACAAGCGGTAATTTCTCAAACCTTATTGAAAAAGAATGGCGGCGGTCGTGTGGCTGCACATGAAATCATGATCGGGATTCCTGCGATCCGTAACCTCGTCCGTGAAAACAAAGTCGCACAAATGTATTCTGCGATCCAAACGGGAGCGAACTATGGCATGACGACTTTAGATCAAAGTCTAAAAAGTCTGGTATCTAAAGGTCTTATTAGTCCACAAACCGCACGTACAGTTGCAAAGCAACCAGAATCATTCCTATAAAAAATATAAAACAGATTAGAGAAAACATATGGATTTTAATGATTTACTCAATTTGATGATTCAACAAAACGCATCTGATTTATTTATCACTGCTGATGTTGAACCATCTATGAAAATTAACGGGCAAATTGTACCTGTTTCTAAAACCAAATTATCTGCTGAAATTGTGGGGCAACTTGTCAATTCAATTATGAGTGACAAGCAACGTAAAGAATTTGCAGATACACGTGAGTGTAACTTCGCAATTACTAACCGTGAAAAAACAGCGCGTTTTCGTGTCAGTGCTTTTCAGCAACGCGATATGCCTGGGATGATTTTACGTAAAATTGAAACTCATATTCCGAGTATGGACGATTTAAAACTGCCTGAAGTACTCAAAGAACTTGCCATGACCAAACGTGGCATTATTATCTTTGTTGGCGCAACAGGTACAGGTAAATCTACTTCCCTCGCTTCAATGATTGGTTATCGTAATCACAATTCCAAAGGACACATTATCACCATCGAAGATCCAATTGAATTTGTGCATCAACATGCGGGGTGTATCGTCACTCAACGTGAAGTCGGGATTGATACTGAATCTTTTGAAGTTGCATTAAAAAATACACTTCGTCAGGCGCCAGATGTTATTTTGATTGGTGAGATTCGTTCACGCGAAACCATGGACTATGCGATCGCCTTTGCTGAAACAGGTCACTTGGTCTTGGCAACGCTTCACGCCAACAATGCCAACCAAGCCCTAGATCGTATTATTCACTTCTTCGAAGCCGATCGTCATAGCCAGTTGTATATGGATCTGTCACTTAATTTAAAGGCATTGGTCGCGCAACAATTGATCCCAACACCTGATGGAAATTCACGTCGTGCTGCGATTGAAATTTTGATCAATACTCCTTTATTGGCTGACTATATTCGTAAAGGTGAAATTCATGAGATTAAAGATCTGATGAAACGCTCTCGTGAATTGGGTATGCAAACCTTTGACCAAGCCCTATTTGACCTCTATAAAGCGGGACAAATCACTTACAAAGATGCATTAAAGCACGCAGACTCACCAAACGACTTGCGTCTCACCATTAAGCTTTCTGAAGAAGGCGCAGATCAACTACTGAATGCGAGCCGTAACATTACCTTTGATGGTCAATAATTAGACATAAAAAAGGAAGGTTTTTGTAACCTTCCTTTTTTTAATTGTTCATGTTTAGTGAACTCATTCATTTTTAACGAAATTAAGCTTATTTTTTACGATAAGCCTCTTGGCATTCACTATCATTACAATAGCCATAAAGATTTAAAGAATGTCCAGTGAGCGTGAAACCGTGCTGATCAGCAACCGCATGCTGCTCTCTTTCGATAATATCATTAGTAAATTCAATCACTTTATTACAGTTCAAGCACACTAAATGATCATGATGATCTTCTTGCATGATCTCAAAAACAGAATGATTATTTTCAAAATGGTGACGCTGAATAATCCCAGCAGCTTCAAATTGTGTTAACACTCGGTAAACCGTTGCTAAACCTACGTCTTCACCTTGTTCAAGCAAAGTTTTATAAATATCTTCTGCACTTAAATGGTGTTGTTTTGAATTTTCTAATAATTCCAAAATCTTAATACGAGGAAGGGTGACTTTAAGTCCAGCTTTGCGTAAGTCTTGATTGGAAATAGGCATGAAAAAAGGTCTCTCAACAAATCTTAAGTTGGAATAGGAAATAGAGTTTAGATGCAGTATGATCTATCCTTGGATCAAATGCATCATCATTTATCAGGATAGTGTAGCAAAATGCAAAAAATCATGCTGACGTTATTCGTCACTTCAGTACTAAGCGGTTGTTCAGTCTTCGGTGTTTATAAAGTTGACATTCCACAAGGAACGCCCTTAACCAAGGCACAAGCAGCACAAGTACAGGTCGGCATGAGCTTTCAGCAAGTCCGTTTCTTGTTAGGCAGTCCAACAATTTCAGACCCTCTGAATCCGCAACGTTGGGACTACATCTACAACTATATCCCAGGCACTTATGCAAAAAAAGCAAAAATTCCTGCTGCGCATGGACAACATCTACAAATTTACTTTGATGCAAACGGTAATGTTGAACGAATCGAAGGTTTAGATACCATCCCAGAATCACAACCTGGTCTACCAGCATCGAAAGAAGCGATCTTAACTGCACCTCCACTATAACGGCTTCACCATAAAATAAAACCCCTCATCGAATCATTCATGAGGGGTTTTATTTATCAGCTTGATTGCTTGAAACGATTGCCTTTTATAAATCGTCCCACGGGATTCTGTGCTGCACGTTTACGCCGAATATCTTTGGGGTTGATCGTTAATGCCCTATAGATTTCTACGCGGTCACCGACTTGTAACAATGTGCTTGTTTCAGCCTTCACGCCAAAAATGCCAAGTTGCAAAGGTTCAGGTAAGACAACTGCATGAGCCAGTTCACTTTTCTCAATTGCATCGATTGCAGTCATTCCATCTGTGAAATCGACTGCAATATGAAATTGCTGCTCTGGTGCCGCATATGCAACCCAAACCTGTCTAAGCTGTTCCATTATATAATTTGCCCAATGACTGCAATCATGGCGATAACAATAGAGATCGGCAATACTAAACGTACTGCTATACGCCATAAATTATAAAATAGCTCATTACTAAATCCCATTGCTTTACGTAGATGGCTGATCTTCATCACCCAACCAGCGAAAACAGCGTAAATCAAACAAATTACTAAGCCCCATAGCATCAACCCAAGATTAAAGAACTGCTGTAATTGTGGCACAAACCAAACGGCAATCGCTGCAATAATGACTGCCCATTGGATGACTAAAGCAAGTTGGCGCTGTGCCAATTGTTCTTTAGCGAGTTGTATCAGCAACGCAGAGGAAACAATAGCTGCCAATACCCAAACTAAAGCAGGGATTTGTGCTTGAACTGAGAAAAATCCAAATGCAATAACTGCTAATAATTGTGCGCTCCAAATAGGTAATACAGCAGTGGTCGCAGCAGATTGTTTCTTCACTTCAGACAAACTACTTTGCCAATACAAGCCCAATCCCAAGCCACTTGCCACTAAAGCAAGAACAGTTGCATTGCCCCACTCTTTGAACTCAACACTCGTCCAATACCATGCTGGTAGCTCAGTCCCCACTACGTTTGCAAGGATAAATGCTGCAACCACACTAAGCGCTGTCAATGCAAGTAACCATTGACGAGGAACAAAAGAAAGGCCAAATGCAATTACAGCCAAAATAGCAAAAATGATTTGGCTAGAAAGCTCCGCTGCAACATGTTGATTGACCACACCACTTGCTGTCGTTAAAACACTACCTGCAAAGAATGGAACAAAAACAACCGCTAACCATCCAACAACACGCCATCGTGGTGAAGCATCTGCGTCACGTGTTAATGCGGAGAGTGCCTGCAATGCAGTTGTTTGTGATCTTTTTGCTAAAGCAATCTCTAAATAACCAATCGGCAATGCTAATAAAAACATTGTTCCTAACCATAACAGCCAAAAATCCAGTTGACGATCAATCTGGATACCCACTGTCGGCGCTAATGTGGTAATCATGACAAAAGATAAGCAAAACGCCATCACTGGAGCAAACCAGCGTGACAGAGTTGTGTCCTGCATAATGCAATCCTTGAAAAATCTTTGAACTCATTGCAGTTCTTTATGGAGCTTACAATGAAATATTCAATCTATTTTGCCTTTCTCAAGCTTGAAAATCAAAACAAAAGATATCGAAAGAAAAAGCAAACCACCTTAACGATGATTTGCTGCGCATGATTTATTATTAGATTTAATTAGCCCCCTTATTTTCACTCATATTGGCCTTATTATTTTTCTCTCATTAAGGGGGCCTTTGTTATTATCTTATTGTTATGAGAAAAAACGCGCAAACCAGTTTTTGCCTTTTTTCTTTTCATTTTCCTTAATAATTCCAAGCATATTTTCCTTTACAGCCCCCACATAATCGGCATCATCATGACGAATATGATTGATTAACCATTTAGATAAAGCCTCATGCAGCTCAGCTTCAATTTCATGCCCCAATTCAAAACGCTCTCGATATACTTCTATCTTTTTGATAAATAAATCATGTACACGTTTATGTGGTACACGATATTTATAATTCGCTTCTTCTTGTAAGCTTTCTTCGAAAGTAAAATGAGACTGCGTATAATCAATAATATTATTGAGAACTTCTTTAATTTTTACGCGATCATTGCAGTGCTTTAACTCATCGATTTGATTAATATAATCAAGGATACGACGATGCTGCTCATCAATGACTTCTATACCTGTATTATAATCCACAGACCATTTCATCCCCATAATCCCCCAAAATCAATGTTATTGATTGAATAAGAACATAATATCGGCAAAAATATAAAATAAAAACAAAGCATTTTTGTCAGATTTCATATATTTTTCAATTAAATAAATTAACCCCTTGTTTTATATTTATTTTAATTTTTTCACCAATTAAAACACTCAAGTATTTTTTAACCAGTTATGTTACATATCTATATAATTTTATTAAAAAAACTAACTAAATTACTCGGTTATAACCGAGTAATAAATATCAAATCACTCAAATAAACGATGATTAATAAAGATCTGCTTTGGTTATTCGTTTTAATGCTGGATTTTCAGCTTCACGGATAAGTCTATCCACACGTGTTAAAGCATATTTAATCGGTTTACCATGCTGAAATAAAATCATTTCACCTGCTTGAAATGCTGTCCATGTTTCATTATGGGTCAACGGTTCAGTGGTAATCACCGCAACTCGATCCTCAGGGGTCGTCACCTCACTAAAATCCACTTCAACATCTAAATCAATCAAATGTGCATTTTGAAAAGGATATTCACGTACCAACCAATGAAGTTTAGTGGTTGCATAACTAAACAATGCCTGTCCGTTGGACAAGCAAAAATTAAAAGTCCCATGTTCAGCAATTTGAGGCGAAATACGCTCTAAGAGCACAAACAAGTCCTCTAAACTTGGCTCAGTATATCCAAAGGTCTCAACCATTTGATCCAATAAATAACAAAACGCAAGTTCACTATCGGTATTTCCTACGGGTTCAAACCGACCACTCAACTGAGGATTAAAATCATACAAATCCCCATTATGAGCAAAAATCCAATGTCTCCCCCATAGCTCACGCAAAAAGGGATGTGAATTTTCTAATGTGATTTTGCCTTGTGTCGCTTTACGAATATGCGCAATCACATTGCGTGATTTTATTGGATAGTTTCGAACCAAGTCGGCTATTGGCGATTCGACTGCCGACTGATTATCTACGAACAAGCGGCATGCTTTATCTTCAAAAAAAGCGATACCGAAGCCATCACTATGATCAGACGTCACCCCAGCTCGCTGAGAAAATCCACGAAATGAAAAAGTGATATCTGTGGGTGTGGCGCAATTCATTCCTAATAGTTGGCACATATCTTTTTAACTTTATAACATCTACACCTATTGTGCATGAGGTATAGATCGCTTGTAAATCTGAATATGTGCTCACTATAGGATTGAGAGCGATATGCACTTATCGTTGCACCATCTTGTTCATAACGAAAGACGTTGCAATCTTATTCACCTCTAAAAATACAAAATAATCTAAGCATTTAAAATGTTCATCATAAAATGCTTCTTTAGAAAGCTTAGATTGCATCCCCAAATAGGTTTGGAACAGTTTCGGCATACGCTCGTCTTGCGGAAAACTAAAATCTGGGCGTTCAGGCTCAAATGCTCGTTTAGAACGGATATCAATTGTTTGATGATCTGCCAGTTGTTGAATTTGACGATGGGTGTAATAGGCACGAGCTGTATTGTCTTCGAGATGGATACTTACACAGCCCATCAAATATTTTGCACGCATCGACCAAAGCACCTTTGGCACCAGATTTAGCCACAAAGTCGATAATGCTTTACCAGAACGAAACTTTGGGTGGACACACGTTCGTCCAATTTCCAAGACACTTGGTAGGTGAGACAAATGAGGAACGATTTCAAATTCTTGAGCACTATAGCTTTGCCCAATCTCATAGCCTTGAAATAGTTTTAGTCGCGTATAAGCAACAATTTCACCCGTCCATTTTTCACGTAATACCGCGTGTTCACAACCAAAATCATAAAGATCTTGATCCAATCCATCTTCAAATGACATGCCAAATTGATGGCTAAATTGTGTTGCTCTAAAACGTTGTACTTCTTGTAATTCTTTTAAATTATCAACCCATTCAAATCGAAATTGATTTTGAGCTGGTTTTTGACGCAATGGTAGAGTCAGTGTATGACGATATTGGTTTAATTTTTCTAGCATAATGAAAGCTCCTTATGACTAGAATTACCTTAAATCGTATTAATGACACTTTAGTGAATGAAAAATGAAGAGATGATGACTTAAATCCGAGAGAAAATTCTCATTAAGTATTCACCATCGTAAAGGCGGCATGAATGCCGCCCATTTGAATACCTTGAAAAATAATAAAATTCTTATAGACAAGATATTTATTCTTACATAAGTGGTTATATAAACCTTTCAGAAATCAATGTTTCGCCCGATTGGTAATCAAAGTCCCGACCCCATGATCTGTAAAGATTTCCAAAAGCGTTGCATGTGGCACACGTCCATCTACAATATGAGCACTCACAACCCCACCTTTGACCGCATCTAACGCACAGCCTACTTTAGGAATCATGCCACCATAAATCACACCTGTTTCAATCAAGCGATCAACTTCTTGTGTGGTTAATCCAGTCAATAAGTTTTTATTTTCATCCAATACCCCTGTGATATTGGTCAATAAAATCAGCTTTTCTGCACTTAGCGCTTCAGCCACCTTGCCCGCAACTAAATCAGCATTGATATTGTAGGTATTTCCCTCTTCATCCACCCCAAGAGGTGCAATCACGGGAATAAAATCACCTTGCGTAAACATTTCTAATACATCTGTTTTTACACCGGTGACTTCACCAACCATCCCTAAATCGATTTGAGAAACTGAGCCATCCGCTTCCTGTTTTTCCATCAACAACTTACGGGCACGCAGTAAATTACCATCTTTACCAGTCAAACCAATCGCACGACCACCATGCTGATTAATCAAGTTTACAATCGATTTATTTACGCTGCCACCTAACACCATTTCAACAACTTCCATCGTTGCTTGGTCAGTCACACGCATTCCATCAATACGATCAGATTCTTGTCCAAGACGCTTTAACAGCGAGTCAACTTGAGGTCCACCACCATGCACGACGATAGGATTTAATCCAACAGTCTTCAACAACACAATGTCACGAGCAAATGAACTTTCCAACTCTGGATCGGTCATGGCATTGCCGCCATATTTAACGACCAACGTTTTACCAGCAAAGCGTTGGATATACGGCAAAGCTTCAATCAAAATTTTTGCTTTATCAATGCCGATATGCTCGTGTGGCATGAATCTCTCCTTCTTAAGACTGTGCGAGTTCTTGTGCAATTTGTGGATATTGATCCTGCAACATAGAAATAAACTTCTGGCGAATTTCAACTAACCGATCTGGATGATCTGCATCAAAACGAACGGTAAAGTATTCACCCGTATTGGATGCTCGAATAATGCCAAAACCATCGTCAAAATCAAGCCTTACCCCATCAATTTTACTTAATCGTGCGGCCAAACGATGACTGATAATCTCAATGTTATTTAAAACTTGTTGCGGTGAAGCATTATGTGTGCTGATGTAAATATCTTCTGTGCAATAACGTTCCGGAAAAGCAGCCAATAACTCAGATAAACATCTTGCCTCAGATTGACCAAAATATTCCATCACGCGCAGTGCTGCGTATAATCCATCATCATAGCCAAAACCACGTCCATCATTAAAGACATAGTGGCCTGCGTATTCTCCACCAAATACAGCATTACCATTCGATTGTGACAAATATGAGCGCAGGAAGCTGCTACCTGTACGGATCATTTTAGCTTGTCCGTTAAGTTGTTCCACCGTATCTGCCACCATCCGCGAACACTTTACATCGAAAACAATTTCTTTATACGGATGCTGCTGCAAACACATCTGGGCAAATAACGACAATAAGCGATCAGGACTAATAATGTGTGCTTGCTCATCAAGTAACACCACACGATCCCCATCACCATCCAATGCAATCCCTAGATCCGCATTTTCAGAAATAATCGCCTGCTGTAATTGTTTTAAATGCTCAGCATGTGATGGATCTGGTGCATGATCAGGAAAGTGTCCATTTGCCTCACAACGCAGCGCAATAACATCACATCCTAACTTCTCTAATACAGACTTCGCGCAACGACCAGCAGAGCCATGTAACCCATCTAAAACAATTTTCAGAGGCTTCGATAGATGAATATCGCTTAGCAAGGCTTGTTGATATTGTAAACAATACTGAGGAATGATCTTATGCAGTTGATCTAAGTTTTGGATTTCGATGATCTGATCAGTGAAGCCTTCGGCGTATAAACCGACTTGTTGTATCGCTTCAGGGCTTGGCGGCTCGCCTTTTAAAATCCATTTAATACCATTGTCAGATTTAGGATTATGACTGGCTGTCACCATAATGCCATTACCTGCATAATCACGTGCAATATAATACATCATCGGTGTTGAACAACAGCCGATATTGATTACTTCCAATCCCTGATGCTCAAATATTTTCTGGATAATATTGGCATAGGTTGGACTAGTTAAACGCGCATCGTACCCTATTACGATTTGCTTTTGGCCAGCTTCGGTATATTGTGCTGCCAAAGCTACAGCAATTGAACGAATAATCGTGGGGGTAAGATTAGTCAGTTTTCCACGGATATCATAAGCACGAAAAATATTCAGAGGAAATTTATGTTTTATGTTCACAATAAGTCCCTATTTTTATATATCAAAATTATTGCAGAAACAAAGTACTATTAAGAAATTCACTAACCCTTGTTGAGAAAAAATAAAATAATTGGTCAGCTGCTTTGTAATACAAAACTACAGAACAATCAATATGAAAAATGCAATGCTTTTGGACAAAGCATTGCATTTTAAGTGATAAGTACGACAAATTACTTTTGGCCTGTATGACCGAAACCACCCGCGCCTCGTTCGGTCGCAACAAATTCATTCACTTGTTCAAATTCAGCCTGTACGACTGGAACCAGTACGTATTGTGCTAAACGTTCACCAGGCTCTAAACGGAAAGTCGTCTGCCCACGATTCCAGACAGATACCATCAGTTCACCTTGATAGTCAGAATCAATTAAACCGACCAAGTTCCCTAAAACAATACCATGCTTATGACCCAAGCCTGAACGCGGTAAAATTAGACCAGCAAAGTTTGGATCTTCAATATAAATTGCCAATCCAGTTTTAACTAAAACCGTTTCTCCCGCAGTAATCTCAATCGCTTCATCCAAACATGCACGTAAATCTAAACCAGCTGAACCATGAGTTGCGTATGCTGGCATTGCCCACTCTTGACCTAAACGCGCATCTAATACTTTAACTTGGACTTTCATTCCATCTTCCTATTTACAATTTTCTAACGTTTCAATAAAGCTTTTAAGTTGGCAAGATACTGCTGTGCTTGCTCTTTTGGATCTACATTCGGAGCAAGTTTCTTTTTACGCCCATGCCATTCCAAATCATCTTGGGGTAATTCATCCAAGAAACGACTTGGCGTCATTTGACGCATTTGACCACCATTTTTACGTTGCTCTGCCAAGGTCAAGGTTAAGCCTTGACGGGCACGGGTAATCCCCACGTACATCAAACGGCGCTCTTCTTCAATAGTTTCTGAAGCAATCGAGTTCTTATGCGGTAGAAGCTCTTCTTCTAAACCGATCATATAAACATATGGAAATTCCAAACCTTTTGCTGCATGGAGCGTTAATAAGTTGACCTTATCCGTATCTTCCTCTTCCTGCTGTTGCTCTAACATATCGAGCAACACCAGTTTGCGAATCACACTCTCGATGTTCTTCTCATCTACGTCATCAGTACGATTAATCAAATTTTGAATACTGGTATAGAGACTTTCGATATTGTCGATTTTGGTTTTTTCTTGTGCAGGGGTTGCCGCCTGCTCACGAACGTAATCAATATAGCCAGCTTCATTGATCATCTGACGAACTTTAGGAACGGGCTCATCATCATCGAGAAGTTCACGGGTGAAAGTTGCAATAAAATCAGCAAACTCGTGTAATTGTGTTGCCGCTTTCTTTGGTAAGACCATCGATAAACGCTGATCTGATGAAGCCGTTAACAACGATAAAGTATTTTCTTGCGCAAATAATCCCAGCTTTTCTAAAGTGACAGGACCAATTGCACGTTTTGGCGTATTAATGATACGTAAAAATGCACTATCGTCCTCAGGGTTAATGATTAAGCGTAAATAGCTCATCACATCTTTAATTTCAGCTCGAGCAAAGAATGACTGACCACCAGACAATTTATATGGGATCTGCATTTGGCGTAGTTGTGTTTCTAATACACGTGCTTGGAAATTACCACGATACAAAATTGCGTAGTCTTTCCAGTTTTTGCCATTCATCAACTTATGCGTGATCAAATCTTTCACAACGCGTTCAGCTTCATCATCATCATTTAAACAAGTGATGACACGAATATTTTCTCCATGCCCTTTGTCACTCCATAACTTTTTATCAAAGATATGAGGGTTGTTTTCGATTACAGCATTCGCCGCTTTTAAAATTCGACTGGTAGAACGATAATTTTGTTCAAGCTTAATCACTTTTAAATTATGGAAGTCATCTTTCAATAACGCCATATTTTCAGGTTTTGCACCTCGCCATGCATAAATAGATTGGTCATCATCACCCACCGCCGTGAACTGCCCCATGACACCGACTAAAAGTTTCACTAAGGTATATTGGGCAGTATTGGTATCTTGATACTCATCAACCAGTAAGTAACGAACACGATTCTGCCATTTATCACGAACTTCGGCATTTTCCTGAAGCAAGCGCGTTGGCATCACGATCAAATCATCGAAATCAACAGCATTGTATGCACGAAGATTACGTTCATATAATTGATACAGATGCGCAAGCTGTACATCTTCTACAGTTTCACAAGTTGAATGTGCTTGCTCTGGCAAGATCAGATCATTTTTCCAATCTGAAATTTTCTTCATGGCCTTCGCAATCAATTCTTTACTTTCTGCACCAGACATATTGTCTCGCTGCATCAAGTCCATCAAAATGCGTTTACAGTCATCTGCATCTAAAATAGAAAAATTAGCTTTAAGTGGTAAGTTTTTTAATTCTAAACGTAATAAATTCAAGCCAAAGGTATGAAAGGTTGAAACTGATAATCCTTTGGCTTCTTCACGCGACAGTAGTTTACCCACACGTTCTTTCATTTCACGTGCAGCTTTATTGGTAAAGGTCATCGCTGTAATTCGATAAGCAGGGATTCCACACTGTTGCACTAAAAAAGCAATTTTGCGTGTAATCACTGAAGTTTTACCCGAACCTGCACCTGCAAGCACCAACAATGGCCCCTGAACATACTTCATGGCTTCAAGTTGTTTGTCATTCAATTGACTGGCAGATGACATCTTGTAATTCCTCTCTCGTTTCCGAGCCTGATTTTCCGAGCACAATTATAGACATCTCTTTTTTATAATCCCAATAATAAATCTTGGGATATGTATAAATTATGATGATTCATCCAATTGAAGCGCCGCAGCTTGTCGTCGGTATTTTTTTCACATAAAAAAACCACCCGAAGGTGGTTTTAAATTAGTCAAAACTAATTACTGTTTTGCATAGATGCTGATTTCAACACGACGGTTTTGTTCACGACCAGCAGCAGTACTGTTGTCTGCGATTGGGTTTGATGAACCATAACCTTGTGCATCAATACGATTTGAAGCAATACCTTTACCAGCTAAGTAGTTCTTAACTGATTGAGCACGTGCTTGTGACAAAGGAATGTTAATTGAGTCATTACCTGTATTGTCTGTATAACCAGTCACCAAAATCGCGCTTTGGTTATCTTCACCTAAAACTTGAGCGACTTTGTTTAAAGTTGCATAGAAGTTAGGCTTGATGTTTGAATTATTTGTATCAAATGTAATGCTACCAGGCATAATCAATTGAACAGAACCATCTGGATTACGACCAACATCTACACCAGTACCCTGCATTTGTTGACGAAGTTTTTTCTCTTTATTGTCAAGATATAAACCGCCAGCACCACCAAGCACCGCACCAATTGCCGCAGCACGGTTATTTTGCTTACTTGTGTTTGCATTTCCTTTAGAAACGCCATAACCTGCAGCAGCACCAATCAATGCGCCTAAAGCAGCTTTATCATATTCTACGCCGCCAATATTATTACCTGTAGTTTGGCAACCAGAAAGAACCAATCCAGCCCCTACGAGTGTTGAAATCATTAATGCACGCATTGCGTAGCTCCTGTCTATGTATTTTGTTGTCTCGGTGAATAATGAATGAAAAAATTACAGCGCACCATTGATATTTTGTTAATAATAAACGGTTTATTTATATTTTTGTAATACTTTGATGCATTTTACTTGCATAAAGCACCACATTTTCTCCATTGTTATTCTCTCGTACTTATTTATAAATGTTATCAAATCGCTTCGATGTAATTGTATAACTTATGATGTATTCATATTTCAGTCTTATCCCCCTGATGGATACTTGCCTAACCCAACTAAACCAAAGAAAGATATAAAAATTGTCACTTCGTCAAATATACGGTTGTATTTCAATTTCTGTTGTTTATAGTTGGAACATCTTCTTTTCAAAAACAGCTGCACTCAAGGTTCGATTTATGTCTACCGCAAATAACAAAGCATCCTTATTGCAAAAAATCGGTAAGGGATTAACTGTTAGTTCTGTCATCACCGGAAGTACGTTTTTGCATGGCCCACCCGTGCTTGCTCTAGGTTTGACTAAATTATTTAAAAAATCAGCAAAAGTAGATGAAACCAATATCCAACTTGCCAATAGCTGGATTGGTATAAACAATCAACTCATTGAGCGTGTACTACCGAACCTAAAGTGGGACATCAGTATCGATGAAAAGCTTGATCTTAACCTACAAGGTCGTTATTTGATGATGTGTAATCATCAAAGTTGGGTAGATACCACTGTAAATCAGTATTTTGGTTTAAATCGTATGCCACTTACACGTTTTTTTACCAAGTGGGAGCTGATTTTTATTCCTTTCGTCGGTCAGGCCTTTAAAATTCTAGGCTTCCCGATGATGAAACGTCACACCAAAGAACAAATCGCAAAAAATCCTGAACTTAAATCGAGAGATATGCTTGAGGCGCGTAAGGCGTGTGAACAACTGTTAAGTCAACCATTTACTTTGCTCAACTATTTAGAAGGTACACGTTTTACACCTGAAAAACATGCTCAACAGCAGTCACCTTATAAAAATCTTCTGAAACCTAAAGCAGGTGGTTTAGCGTTAGCGTTAAATATTTTAGGTGATAAAATTGATGCCTTTGTTGATATGACCATTGTTTATCCTGATGGCGCACCAGAATATAGTGATTTTTGGTTAGGTGGTGTTTCCCAAATTGCGGTAGATATCCGAAAAATTGAGATCCCCGACTGGGTACTTGGTGGGGATTATGAAGATGATCCTCAATACCGTGAACGCTTCCAAAAATGGGTTGATCAAATCTGGACTGAAAAAGATCAACTGATTAGTGAAATAAAAGCAAAATACGCCACAGCTCCACAGGTAGAGTAACAAGATGGTTCAGCAGAATACGAAACCCAAGTCTAAATACCACCGTGTCGATCAAAATAGTTGGGCTTTTCGTCTTTTTTTGATCTATGACATCTTTATGGTGTTTATTATTGTGTTCAATTTATTCTGCTTAGGTATGAACCTGTTTCTGATGAGTTCATTGGGAGAGTGGTTATTTCAACAAATCCACCTTCCCAATGTTCTTGAATTCTACCGAAGCTATCTGCACCCTTGGGTGATTACCACCGAAGCATGGTTTATTATTTTCCTCATCGCTGAATTAGTGGTTCGCTGGATTGTTGCTATTATCTATAAACATCATGCACGCTGGTGGTGGTTTCCATTCATACATTTTTATGAAATCTTGGCGATTATTCCATTTCTACGTTTTTTACGATTATTTCGTGCAGGAATTATTGCCTATCGTTTATATGAAATGGGTTATCAAGTCATTCCAGAAAAAATACAGCGTACACTTTTATTTTACTATCGTGTCGTCATGGAGGAGCTATCTGACCGAGTGGTACTGACCGTTCTTGATGGTGTAAAACATGAGTTAAAAACCAATAACAGTCATCAAAACACCATTCACAACCTCGTCGATCATCACCGACAGCTCTTTGTCACCACCCTTTCTTCTTTACTACAAGAGTCACTTGCAACTGCACTACAACAGCAGCAACCCGTGATTACAAAGAAAGTAGGCGAAATTGTGAATCAAGCCATTGAAGATACGCCAGAGTTGACACAGTTGTTGAGACTAATCCCAATCGTTGGTGGACGTATAGAGCAACAAATCCAAAGTATTGGACAGCGTTTGGGCGAAAACATCAGTGCTGGCTTAATTGAACCTTTCACTGCGGGTTCACCACAACAACCCAATGAAAATTTCCAACTGATTGCTAAAAAGGTCAGTGAGATCAATATTGATAACCAACATTTAGAAGAGCTAGTCAAATCAGTGGTTTTTGAAAGTATTGATGCAATACAAAAACAAGTTCAAGTAAAACAATGGCAGGAAATACTCTCTGAAAATGATCAATTGCACAAAAAAGCGGAATGATTACAAGAAAATTTACTAATCACGCTAGAGAATTGATGTAATTTGTTCTAGCATTTGCTTTTATTTATAACACACTAGAGTGCTTAAAAGCCCTGAAGGATACATTATGGCTGATATACGGATTACGGGCAGAATGGTGAATTTTAGTCGATTGGTATTCGACACAAATGACCACAATGCGATCCGACAGCAATTAACAAGCACATTAAATGAAGGTTCCTATTTAGGAACTTTGGTCATTATAGACAGCACCGTTGAGCAAGAGCTGATTGCACTCATTCAACTCCTGATTGATCTTGGCTTACAACCTATGGCGGTCATTGACGGAGTTTTAGGTGATGAAGCACGCGCCATTCAATTCCCTGTTTTACCTGCTGACCAGCCTTTACAGCGTATCAAAGCATCGAAAGAGCAAGTCATTGCTCATCAAGCCAAAGATGTTCCAGATAACGCTGCAATACAAACACCACAAAAAAATACAGCTAGCGCGCAAATCACCTCTTATCATGATGAGATTTTGCGTACTGGACAATGTTTAGTACAAGATCAAGGCGATATTATATTAAATGCAGGCATGAACAGTGGTTCAGAAGTGATTGCGTCTGGAAATATTCACATCTATGGTAATGCTCGTGGTAGAGTCATTGCTGGTGCAGGTGGACATACGTCAGCACGCATTTTTTGCAATTCGCTTGAAGCAGAATTGGTTTCTATTGCAGGGACCTATTGTGTGGCAGATGATATTCCTAAAGATATGATTCGAAAGCCAGTACATATTTATTTAAATAACAAGCAAGAGCTTGAATTCGAAGCCTTGCAGTTTTAATTTATAAACACCAAAAAAGCCCTTTCAGGGGTGTATGACCATAAATAGGAGTGGATTCGGTGGCCAAAATTGTTGTCGTAACGTCAGGCAAAGGTGGTGTAGGTAAAACTACAACAAGCGCATCTTTTGCAACAGGTTTAGCCCTACGTGGTCATAAAACTGTTGTGATTGATTTTGATGTAGGTCTACGTAATCTTGATTTGATCATGGGCTGCGAACGCCGTGTAGTTTATGATTTTGTAAATGTCATTAATAATGAAGCTCGCTTGCAACAAGCACTCATCCGTGACAAAGAAATTGAAAACTTATACATTCTGCCAGCTTCACAAACACGTGATAAAGATGCTTTAAGTGATGAAGGTGTCGCACGTGTCATTGATGAACTATCGCAAGAGTTTGATTACATCATCTGTGACTCACCTGCTGGTATTGAGCGTGGTGCAATTTTAGCCATGTATCATGCAGATGAGGCGATCATCGTAACCAACCCTGAGATTTCATCGGTTCGTGACTCAGATCGTATTATTGGTATGCTAGATAGCAAAACCAAAAAAGTTGAACAAAATGAAGGGCGAATCCGTAAGCATTTATGTATTACACGCTTTAACCCTGAACGTGCCGATCGACAAGAAATGTTGACAATTGATGACATTTCCAAAGATATCCTACGTGTACCAACATTAGGTGTCATTCCAGAATGCCCAAGCGTACTTCAAGCATCAAATGAAGGTAAACCTGTTATTCTTTATTCAGAAGAAAAAGCGGGTCAAGCGTATGATGATTTAGTCGCGCGTTTCCTCGGTGAAGAACGTCCTTATCGACACATTGAAGTACAGCCAAAAGGTTGGTTAGCTAGACTATTTGGAGCGTAATGATGGCAGGATTCTGGAGTAAATTATTTAGTAGTGATGAAAAACCATCAAGTGCACAAACTGCTAAAGACCGTTTAAAGGTGATCGTTGCATCTGAACAAGGTTTAGGTCGTCGTTTAAGCCAAGACAAAATCGACCAAATGAAAAAAGAAATCATGCAAGTCGTTAGTCGCTATGTTCGTGGTGTAGATGAGCAACATATTCAAATGCAAGTCCGCTCAGAAGCAAACATCGAAATGTTAGAAATGAATATCAATTTACCTGAAGATCGATAGAAGTTTTTTCATTAGCGATTTTTTGTAAATAAAGGCAAAATACCTTGCAGCTGAGCAAAGCGTTGCTTTGCAAATCCAGCCTCGTATTTTGCCTTTATTATTTTAAAACTGAGGAGATTGATATGGCATTATCACAGCCAGCAACTTTCAATGAAGAATGGTCAGATGAGCGTGTTTTTGCCTACCTTAACCAACTTCCTCCAACGGGTGTAAATGCTGACTTTCATGTGCTTTATCATGCATTCAAACATATGCGTCCAAATGATTATGAGCGTTTGATTGTCAAGTTTTTAGCTGATGGTCGTGATTTGAACGCCACCAATCCTGAAGGACAACGCATTCATGATGTGATTGCACAATTTCCTCGCCAAAAAGATGGTTTCCTAGAAGTTTTAGCGAAATTTGCTTAAAAAAAATGCCTGCATCATGCAGGCATTTTTTATTGGAACTATCGACTTCCAATCAAGTAGACACCCAACAGCGTGAAAATGCCACCTGAAACACCATCAATCCATTTGGCAAAGTTTTGATAAGCAGTGCGAAATGCAGGTAATGAGAAAACAAAAGCAACCAGCGTAAACCACAATGCTGTCTCAACTGAAACAATGATAAAAAGCAGAGAATGATGTTGATCAAATAAGGGATTAGTTAAAAATAAAGAAAATACACTACCGAAATAAATAATGGCTTTCGGATTTGAAAGATTAGTCAACAAACCTTTCATAAAAAACAAATATGGGGATTGTGGTAGGGTAATTGGATTTATTGTTTGATTATTTTTAGAAAAAGCAGAACGTAGCATCTGATAACCAAGCCAGCACAGATATAAACCACCTGCGATTAAAAGACCTTGTTTCAGCCAAGCCATTTTTTCAAAGATAATATTGAGCCCCATCAAAGCAAGAAGCGACCAGAGCATTGCGCCGATACAAATACCCAATACCACCAGCACCGCCTCTTTTCGAGAACGGCTAATTGCAGTTTGCGAAACCAAAAAGAAATCTGGCCCTGGCGTAATTAATGCACAAAAATGAATAAAAATTAGTGTACTCAATGCAACTAACACGGCTCACCTCAAAGTTGAGATTTTAAAGGCCAAGCTTAAATAAAAAATGTGATTTTTACCATATAAAAATAAACAAATATAAAAAAGAAAGCCTCAAAACTGAGGCTTTCATAGTGGATTATTATCATTAAAATAAAATCACACTAAAATATCTCGCTTTCCATTTGCACCCATCGCGCTGACAATCCCATTCTCTTCCATTTGGTCGATAATACGCGCTGCACGGTTATATCCTAAGCTAAATTTACGTTGTAACGATGAAGTCGAAGCTTTACGCGTTTCGAGGACAAACGAAACACACTGATCATACAATGCATCTCGATTTGGATCTCCATCACCATCTTCAAAACCACGAGAACTTGGTTCTTCATCAAATGGTGTTAAGATTTCATCGACATAGTCTGGCTCGCCACGCTCACGCCATGCATCACAAATACGGTTCACTTCATCATCACTGATAAATGCCCCGTGAACACGTTCAGGTTCAATTTTACCAGGACCCAAGAACAACATATCACCATGCCCAAGCAGGTCTTCTGCCCCACCTGCATCCAAAATCGTACGTGAGTCAATTTTACTGTTCACACGCAAGGCAACACGTGTAGGAATATTCGCCTTAATCAACCCCGTAATCACGTCTACAGATGGTCGCTGAGTCGCAAGCAGTAAATGAATACCAGCTGCACGAGATTTTTGTGCAAGACGGGTAATCATTTCTTCAGCCTTTTTACCAACCTGCATAATCATATCTGCAAATTCATCAGCAACGATCACAATTGATGGTAATGGAGTTAAACGTGGGGCACGTTCTTGGGTAGCAGAATCACTCGGCTTCCAAGTCGGATCAATCAAATCCTCACCATTGGCAATCGCTTCTTCAACCTTACGGTTATAGTCACTCAATTTACGAATTTTCAAAAATGACATCAATTTATAGCGACGTTCCATTTCATTAACACACCAGTTCAATGCACTGACAGCATCTTTCATATCAGTTACAACAGGTGTTAATAAGTGCGGAATGTCGTTGTAGTTGGCTAATTCAAGCTGTTTTGGGTCGATAAGAATCAAGCGCAGTTGGTCTGGTGTATATTTCAATAACATCGATAAAATCATCGAGTTAACCGCAACAGATTTACCTGAACCTGTGGTTCCCGCAACCAACATATGTGGTGCTTTACCCAAATCTGCAATAACAGGATTACCTGAGATGTCTTTACCCATTGCCATAGAAAGAATGCTATTCGGATCGGTAAAAGCAGGAATCGTCAATAATTCAATCAAACGCACCATTTCACGCGTGCTGTTTGGAACCTCAATGCCAATATAAGGTTTGCCTGGAATGACTTCTACAACCCGTACCGATGCCATAGACATTGAACGCGCCAAATCACGAGAAATATTAGTAACCTTAGATGCTTTAACACCGGGCGCTAAATCAAGCTCAAAACGTGTTACGACTGGACCAGGTTGAGCTTCAACCACCTGAGCCTTAACATTAAATTCTTGTAATTTAATTTCTAGCAGCTCAGACAAACGAGCCAATTGCTCGGCAGTAAAGTTTACTTTTTTATTTGGATCAACCTCATCCAGCAATTCTAAACCTGGTAATGTTGGAAGATCACGTCTTTTTTGTGCCACTTGCATCGCACGCGACATAGGACACCCAAAAGCATCTGTTAATGGCGCATCGAGATCAAAGTCATCATCCATATCGACATCTAAATCAGACTCAGTTTTACCCGCAGTTTCCTGCCAAGCTTCAATAAAGGCTTCTTTAGATAACGCCTCTTTCGGCTTATTTACATCGATCGGTGCTTTTACAAATGCAGATGATTGTGCGTAACTTGTTGCTTGAGAAACTGATTTTTCACCATCTTCATCGACAAGAAGATCATTAAAATCATCGAAATCCTCTCCTGCTACAACATGCTTATCATCTTGAATTGTGTTTTGCACAGGAGCGCTATGAGGCATTGCTACTGTTACTTTTTCAGACTCAGTAATTAGTGCATTGATTTCATGATCAAACTCAACTTCATCAATATGAGAGCTTGTATTATTTGAAGAGGTTTCTTGTTGTGTAAATGGCGTATGCGCATCTGTTGCTGTCTTACTATTCGGCACAGCAGCAAGTAACTCATCAAAAATTTGATCATCGTTCCAATCTAATCCCTGATGATGACTTTGCTGAATGACTGGTCTTGTTTGTGGTTGTGCAGAAAGTTCAGCAGCAGGATTCATATCATCTTCAGCAGCCCTGAGAAGCGCATCAATTTCTTGTTTATGATTCGCATCATCACTTTGTAATGCACGCCAAACCTCACCTGTCTGAATCAAGCGCTGACTCTCTGTTTCCAATTGATGTGCACGTTGCAGGGTTTGTTCAAAATCTTCATTTTGTGGCTCTTGTTGGGGTTGAACACGCTGCTGCCCTAATTCTTTTGCAGCAACATCTGCAAATAATCTTTCAGCAAGCTGTTGATGACGATCATCTGTTTTTATTGACTGATCAACAATCATGTCTGCATCATTATTGTTGATAGTTTGATCAGCTTCTAACGCCGCTGAATCTATAGCATTATTGGTGAGCGTACTTGTCTCAGTCTTACCAACTGTAGCCAATTGCTCCGTTCGGTCATACGCAGATTCATTTTGAGGAACATTTCGGTAAAACAAATCCTGCAAATACACAGGCGTTTTTTTCAATACACTCCATGTTTTGTCCCATTGGATCCCAAACGCTAAGGTCAACAATATGACACTAAAAACCATTAAGAATAAAGTTGCCCCATAGATAGTCAAAGTTTGCGATAAACTCTGCCCCAACTCATAACCAATAATCCCTCCAGCAGCATTATCTAAAGTGTCAGCAGGTGTATTCCAATATAAATACAGAAGGCTAGATATGGACAGAATTAGAAAAAACTGTGCTGCGTAACGAAATGGGCGGTTCAAAAAACTTCTCGGCCACCAAACTTGAATCGCTTCTATGAATAGAAACAATGGAAGTAACAAACTCGCCCAGCCTAAGAAACCAAAGAGTAAATCTGCGATCCAAGCACCCGCCACACCACTTGCATTTGAAACATGTTGAGTGTCACTGGATATATGCATCCAGCCTGGATCAAATGGTGTATAGGTTACTGTGGCAAGAAATAAATAAATGCCAAAAGAAATCAAAAATAATGTCATTAAAAAGCGTTGTGCATAAACACTTGACACCGCAGTCATATACAGTCCTGTAACCCAATTCGTTATTTGTTGGTATATTACTTAAGGCCATAACAGCCCTAATCAATAAGTCTAATATTATGCACTCGTTCTTACAAAAAAGATGCACGATTGTTTACTGTTGTTGTTAACATCGGGAGCTATTCACATTTCCGACACGTATTTTTGCAATAATCTGCTCGTCAGAAATGATATAGCCCAATTCGATCAAGTTAATCAATATTATCCTAATCGATTTAACCCACTCGTCTTTGGTTTCACGTATAATTTTAGCAGTTTCAATATAAAAAGGATGTTCTTTAATGAGCGCTCGTCACTCACGGTTAATTATTTTGGGTTCTGGTCCTGCTGGTTATAGTGCAGCTGTATATGCAGCACGCGCTAACCTCAAACCAACTCTGATTGCTGGTTTACAGCTTGGTGGTCAACTTACAACGACCACTGAAGTTGATAACTGGCCTGGAGACCCAGAAGGATTAACAGGCCCTGTACTCATGGAGCGTATGCAGGCTCATGCTGAACGTTTCGGTACAGAGATTGTCTATGATCATATCAATGAAGTAGACCTTAAAACTCGCCCATTCGTTTTAAAAGGTGATATGGAAGAGTACACATGTGATGCGCTGATTATTGCAACAGGAGCAACTGCACAATATTTAGGTCTTGAGTCTGAGGCTGCCTTTATGGGTCAAGGTGTAAGTGCTTGTGCGACTTGTGATGGATTCTTCTATAAAAACCAAAATGTAATGGTTGTCGGTGGTGGTAACACCGCTGTTGAAGAAGCACTTTACCTATCTAACATTGCTGCGCATGTAACATTGGTTCACCGTCGTGACAGCTTACGTTCTGAGAAGATTTTGCAAGATCATCTTTTTGCTAAAGAAAAAGAAGGCAAAATCAGTATCATTTGGAACCATCAAGTTGATGAAGTGCTCGGTGATAAAACTGGCGTAACATCAGTTCGTATCAAATCGACTCAAGATTCAAGCACTCAAGACATTCCAGTTCAAGGTTTATTTGTTGCGATTGGACATAAGCCCAATACAGGTATGTTTGAAGGTCAACTTAACTTGAGAGATGGATACATTCAAGTGCATAGTGGCACGGCAGGTAATGCAACAGCGGCTTCAGTTGAAGGTGTTTTTGCTGCTGGTGACGTAGCAGATAGTATCTATCGCCAAGCAATCACTTCAGCAGGTTCAGGCTGTATGGCTGCATTAGATGCAGAAAAATATTTAGACAATTTGAACTAATCACATCGTTCCATCTTCGTTGGCAATCTAACTGATTGTCAACGTTGCTTCATTCAGATAGTTTAAGCATGTCATTATTTACTTACTTCAATCATGCAACAACTTCCCCCATCCGAGTTTATCTTTCCAAACCCCATTGAAGCTGACCCTGAAGGTCAAGGCCTCATCTGTATTGGTGCTGACCTCTCCCCTGCTACGTTGCTGGAAGCTTATACACATGGCTTGTTTCCTTGGTTTAATGAAGACGAACCCATTTGTTGGTGGAGTCCAGAACCTCGTTGCATCATCGAGCCACATGCGTATAAACCAAGTAAATCACTCCTTCGCAATATGAAGAAGCATGATTATCAAATTACCATTAATCATGCTTTCGAAGATGTCATTCGTTCCTGCTCACTGCCACGAAGTTATGCAGACGAAACATGGATCAGTGAAGATATCATTCAAGGTTATTGTGCATTGTTTAACGCAGGTTACGCCTATAGCGTTGAAGTTTGGCAGCAAGAGCAACTTGTTGGTGGTTTATATGGTGTAAGTATTGGCAAAGGCTGTTTTGGTGAGTCCATGTTTAGCACTCAAACCGATGTTTCTAAAATGGCTTTTTACACTTTGATGCTAATTGGTCAAGAAAATCACATGCCATGGATAGACTGTCAACTGGTCAATGACCACCTTTTAAGCCTAGGCGCGAGTACAATTTCTCGCCAAGCCTATCTAAAATCGTTACAAGATGTAATTATTGCCCCCCCTATCAATTGGAAAAGTTATCAAGAACGTGTATTTTCAAGTAAAACAATAGCAGTTTTTAAAAAATTAGACGGTTAACGGATGAACACCTTGGAGGGACAGATTCATGAAATCATATCAACCCAAGTCCCTTTTAAATGACTTACAGTATTACATTACTCCACCACACGACTGTAGTTATCTCGATAACAAATCAGCCCGTATGGTATTTTTAGACCCAATTCATCGAATTGACGTAGTGACATTATCGGAACTCTCACGTGTCGGTTTTCGCCGCAGTGGTGATTTTATTTATCGTCCCGAATGTCATTTATGCCGTCAATGTTTATCTTGTCGCGTACCAGTTCAAGAATTCAAAATGAATAGCAGCCAAAAAAAGGCATGGAAGCGCAACCAAGATTTACAAATGAGTATCTTACCGACCTCACAAGCGACCCAACAACATTACGATTTGTATGAACGTTATATCAATGAACGCCATGCAGATGGCGATATGTATCCAGCAACACTAGATCAATTTGAGAAATTTCTAGTACATAGTTGTACGGAAAGCTTTTTTATCGAATTATGGAAAGACCAAAAATTAATTGGTGTTTCAACCTGTGATTTAATGGATGATGGTTTATCTGCAGTTTATACTTTCTTCGATCCAGATGAACAACGTCGCTCCTTAGGCGTATTTGCGATTCTTAAGCAAATCGAATACGTTAAAACACTGAATCTTGATTATCTCTATTTAGGCTATTGGGTACCACACTCATCCAAGATGAATTATAAATCGCAATATACGCCACTCGAATTATTACTCGATGGGCATTGGCGCCGACTCAATCGTCCTCTCGCAAACAATGAAATCCAGCAACTCGGTAACTCTTTGATGAGTACACTACCCTCTGAGTGGAATAATTTAATTATTAAATAAAGCTGCAAAATCATCAGTGCATGTTTTGACCATAATCACGGCATGCTCTTTTGAACCATCGAGATTTGGATAATAGTTTTTACGTAAATCAATTTGATGAAAACCGGACTTTTCATACAAACGAATTGCCGCTGCGTTACTTTCACGCACTTCTAAAAAAATCTGAATCGGATCATTCTTTAAGTGCTGGATAGAATAATCGAGCAACTCGTATCCAAGACCTCTGCCCTGATGACTTGGATGGATCGCCATCAATAATAAGTTTGCTTCATCTAACACAGGTTGCAAAATACAGAACCCGACTATCTGATCCGCCTGTTCATATACCGTACATTGATAAGAAGCTAAAGATTCTTGGAATTGCTGCTTCGACCATGGATGAGTTTGCACTAAACGTTCAATGGTGAAGACGCTTTCTAGATCACTTTCCTTCATCAATCGAATCACGATTTATTACTCTATAAAATACTGATGCAGATTATCAGCAATTTAAACCAAAATTTGAATAAAAAAATGGGCAATCTAAATTGCCCATCATTTTAGTGCGGATTAAAACCTAATTCCGCACGCCATTTATTCAACAGTTCAGTCGTATCATCATCATTAGGATGGAAATTTGGTCGTAAGAATGCGAGTAATGTTGGTATTTGACGTGTCATAAAACCTTTATAACCATACATAAACTTCAACATGTATTTGGTATCACGCCATGTCAACTTACCATCAGTTTTGAGTAATGTCGCTGTAAAATAGGATTGAGTGATAAAGATAAGCCCCATCGCAATAACCAAAGCTAACGAGCGCATAAAATAAGCTTTAACACCTTGACCATACATTGCCTCGTACACATCAAAGGCAACAGCTTTATGTTCATTTTCCTCTACCGCATGCCACATCCAAAGGTGATACATTGTTTCATCTTGGAACATTGCCTGAATATCTGGATTGCTCAACAGTTCTTCCGCAATCGTAGAAGTGAAATGTTCTAAAGCACATGTCCCCGTTAGACCAATCATTTCCTTAGTAAAACCGAACGGTTTCATTACAGTTGAAATAATCGTAGCTGCGGTATCTATCACTTTACCAGTCTGGGCTTCCAATTTTCGTACATCATAACCATAGGCTTGTGCTGATGCATTAAAAGCCAAATGTTCTTTTAGAGTGCATCGCTTCTTGACCAATAAATGCACTGATTTCTTTTTGTAATTTTGGATCAGCAAGTTTAGGATCATTTCGAACAGCGCGAGTACTATTCACAAAGAATTGTTCACCTTCAGGGAACAGTGCAGAAAGTGCGGTCATAAAATGTGTCAATGCCGCATCACCATTTGCCCAATAACGTGGTACTTCACCAAATTCAAAATCCATTCGACGTACAGGGAAGCTTGCACCAGCTCGGTTTGAAATATTGACTTTAGCGTTCATACCGTTCTCCTAAAACATTTTTTGAATAATCATGATCTATTTATAGTTATACGCTGATTCACATGCATGAAATAAGTGCATATAAGGTCACAAAAGCATCATCTTAGGACATGTCATTTAAGACAATTTATTTTAAATTTAATTTTCATGTATAAAAAAGGGCAACAATATTGCGCCCTTTCTCTCAAAGTAATTTCAAAATTGAATTACAGACCTAACTTTGCTTTCCAATCTTTAAGTAATTGAACTGTATCTAAATCATTTGGATGAAAACGAGGTCTGAAATAAGCCAACATTTCACCCGCCATACCTGTAATAATTCCTTTTGATGGGCTATAACCATATTTATAAATCATACCAAGCTCTTTCAGATTCAACTTCTTATCTTGTTGAAGCAAACGCAAAGTGAAGTATGATTGAAGAATAAAAATTAATGCCATCGCAAAAACAAGTGCCGTAGTACGTAAACTATAAGCTTTAAGACCTTTACCAAACACTGCCTCATAAACATCATAAGCAACTGCTTTATGTTCATTTTCTTCAACAGCATGCCAGAACCACATATAAGACATGGTTTCATCGGTCATTAAGTCCTGAATGTGCTGATTACGCAACAATTCAGAAGCAATCGTAGCTGTAAAATGTTCTAAAGCTGTGGTTGCAGTTAAATCAACCATTTCTCTAGTCATTCCAAAAGGCTTCACAACTTTAGAAAAGTTTTTAAGCGCAAATTGAATATAACGCCCAGTAATCTGTTCTAAAGATCGTACATCATGACCGTATTTTTGAGCAGAAGCATTGAAGTTTACATGCTCCTGCGTATGCATCGCCTCTTGACCAATAAACGCACTAATTTCTTTCTGTAATTCCGCATTATCTTTAATTGTTGGGTGATAACGTACAGCACGTACAGCGTCGATAAATAATTTTTCACCATCTGGGAATAATGCAGATAATGCTGTCATAAAATGTGTAAGTCCTGCTGAACCATTCATCCAATATTCAGGGACTTGATCGAAGTCAAAATTCATACGACGTACTGGAAAACTTGCACCTGCACGATTAGAAATATTCACTTTAGCATTCATGCTGCCAACTCCTTTTAAGTGGAGCACTCCACTTAGTTCTATTGTTCATTTTCTTGAGTTTTATATTACGTTTTTCTTTGTACACGACAAAAAAAGATAACTCATTGAAATAATGGCATAATACTTGTTTTCTGACGACGAATATGATGACACATTTCAATGAGTTACATCTCATCTTAAACAAATATCTAAAGTGGAACAAGTCACATGCAAAATGTTTTACACTGATTATGCTTGCATTAATTGTAAAACAGACATGTAATCTTTCTTCTGCATCTAAAGCCTTACCCATCAAGTGCTTACCACAATCATTTTATCGACGTATACAACGCTTCTTTGCAGATCAGTATTTCGATTATCGTCAAATTTCTCAGTTAATTTTCAATATATTTTCATTCGATAAAGTCCAATTAACTTTGGATAGAACTAATTGGAAATGGGGAAAACGAGATATTAATATCTTGATGTTAGCCATCGTCTATCGTGGAATAGCGATACCTATTGTTTGGACATTGCTCAATAAACGTGGAAATTCAGATACAAAAGAGCGTATTGCTTTGATTCAACGCTTTATCTCCATTTTTGGTAAAGATCGTATTGTGAATGTGTTTGCAGACAGAGAATTTATCGGTGAGAAATGGTTTACATGGTTAATTGAAAATGACATTAACTTCTGTATACGTGTTAAAAAAACTTTATTGTGACCAATCACTTAGCCAAGAATCATAAAATTAGTGATTTATTTCGTCATCTTCAAGTTGGTCAAACTGAATGTCGTAAACGACGTATTTGGGTTGGTCGAGTGAAACTGTATATTAGTGCGCTACGATTAGAAGATGGAGAACTTTTACTTGTTGTTTCTCCTATGTTTAATGCTTCTGCTATTCGTGATTATGCATTACGCTGGGAAATCGAAACGTTATTTAGTTGTCTCAAAGGACGTGGATTCAATCTTGAAAATACTCGTTTAACAGACCCTAGACGAGTCAAGAAATTGATAGCAGTGCTAGCTATCGGTTTCTGTTGGTGCTATTTAACAGGTGAATGGCAACATGATCGGAAAAAAGCGATAAAAATAAAGAAGCATGGACGACTTTCAGTAAGTTTATTTCGCTACGGTTTGGACTATGTTCAAATGGCTATTCTACGTTTGATTGGTTTTGGAAAAAAAGAAGAATTTAAGAAAGTGCTAGCAATTTTAAGAAAGAAAAAGCCTGATAGGACAAGGATCCTATGAAATTTGTCGTGTACAGAGTACGTTTTTATAAGAATCAATTAAGTGCAGTTTGGGACAGCAAAGTATCAGTTTGGGACACTATTCAATAAAATTGTCAAACAATTGATATAAAAAAACACCCCAAAGGGGTGTTTTTTTTATTACTCTAGGGCAATTATGCAGTTACTTTCGCAACAACACCAGCACCTACAGTACGACCACCTTCACGGATCGCAAAACGTAGACCTGGGTCCATTGCGATCGGGTGGATTAACTCTACTGACATTTCTACGTTGTCACCAGGCATTACCATTTCTACGCCATCTTGTAATTTGATCGCGCCAGTTACGTCAGTTGTACGGAAGTAGAACTGTGGACGGTAACCGTTAAGGAATGGAGTGTGACGACCACCTTCTTCTTTAGAAAGTACGTATACTTCTGCATCGAATTTAGTGTGTGGCTTGATTGAACCTGGTTTAGCAAGTACTTGACCACGTTGCACGTCTTCACGCTTAGTACCACGTAGAAGAACACCACAGTTCTCGCCCGCACGACCTTCGTCTAGAAGTTTACGGAACATTTCTACGCCAGTTACAGTTGTTTTAACTGTATCTTTAATACCAACGATTTCAACTTCTTCGCCTACTTTAACGATACCAGACTCAACACGGCCTGTTACTACAGTACCACGACCAGAGATTGAGAATACGTCTTCGATTGGCATCAAGAATGCTTTGTCGATCGCACGCTCTGGCTCAGGAATGTAAGAGTCAAGCGCTTCAACAAGTGCAAGAACTGAAGACTCACCGTATTGACCAGCATCACCTTCTAACGCTTTAAGCGCAGAACCACGGATTACTGGAGTGTCATCACCTGGGAAGTCATAAGTAGAAAGAAGTTCACGAACTTCCATTTCTACTAATTCAAGTAATTCTTCATCATCAACAAGGTCACACTTGTTCAAGAATACGATGATGTACGGTACACCAACCTGACGTGAAAGAAGGATGTGTTCACGAGTTTGTGGCATTGGACCATCAGTCGCAGCACATACAAGGATCGCGCCGTCCATCTGAGCAGCACCAGTAATCATGTTTTTAACATAATCGGCGTGGCCCGGGCAGTCTACGTGAGCGTAGTGACGGATTGGAGAATCGTATTCTACGTGTGAAGTATTAATTGTAATACCACGTGCTTTTTCTTCAGGAGCAGAGTCGATTTGCGAGTAATCTTTCGCTTCACCGCCGTAAGTTTTTGCACAGATTGTTGCAATCGCAGCAGTTAAAGTTGTTTTACCATGGTCAACGTGACCAATTGTACCCACGTTTACGTGTGGTTTGTTACGTTCAAACTTGGCTTTAGCCATGATGATCTTCCTTTATAAACTGCTCATGAGGGTCACCCATGAGCACTTGGTTTTTAACTAAATTTTAGTTGGGTAATATAGTAATCGAAAGATTACTCGTCGTCACCTTTTTTACCGCCAGCTTGGAACTTAGCGATGATGCCTTCAGCCACGTTACGTGGAGTTTCAGCGTATTTAGCGAATTCCATAGAATACGTTGCACGACCTTGAGACATAGAACGCATTTGAGTCGCGTAACCAAACATCTCAGCCAATGGAACTTCTGCTTTAATTGCTTTTGTTCCACCAGGAAGATCGTCCATACCTTGAACCATACCACGACGACGGTTTAAGTCACCCATGATATCGCCCATGTAGTCTTCTGGAGTTTCAACTTCAACTTTCATGATTGGCTCAAGAAGGATCGGATCTGCTTTCATGAAACCGTCACGGAAAGCGTATGAACCCGCCATTTTGAACGACAATTCATCAGAGTCGACATCGTGGTAAGAACCATCATAAAGAACAGCTTTAACGCCTACAACTGGGTAACCAGCCAAGACACCATTCTTCATACGCTCTTGAATACCTTTATCAACCGCACCAAAGAATTCTTTAGGTACTACACCACCTACAACTTCTTCAGCGAATTCGTATTCTTTACCAGCAGCTTCAACATCAAGTGGCTCTAAACGAACATATACATGACCGAATTTACCTTTACCACCTGTTTGACGAACGAATTTACCTTCTTGCTCAATAGTTTTCTTAATCGTTTCACGATAAGCAACCATTGGTTTACCGATATTCGCTTCAACACCAAATTCACGCTTCATACGGTCAACAATGATGTCAAGGTGAAGCTCACCCATACCAGCAATAATTGTTTGACCAGATTCTTCATCTGTACGAACGCGGAACGATGGATCTTCTTTCGCCAAACGACCTAAAGCAATCGACATTTTTTCTTGGTCAGCTTTAGTTTTTGGTTCAACAGCCAATGAAATTACTGGCTCAGGGAATTCCATACGCTCAAGAGTAATGATGTTTTTCTCATCACATAATGTATCACCAGTAGTTACGTCTTTAAGACCTACACACGCTGCGATATCACCTGCACGGATTTCATCAAGATCTTGACGTTCGTTCGCGTGCATTTGCACGATACGACCGATACGCTCACGCTTAGACTTAACTGGGTTATAAACTGGATCACCTTGTTTAAGAACACCAGAATAAACACGTACGAATGTTAAGTTACCAACGAATTTGTCGTTCATAATTTTGAACGCAAGTGCAGAGAACGGTGCTTCGTCAGATGCTTCACGAGATGCTTTAGTTTCAGCTTTATCGTCAAGAATACCTTCGATTGCTTTAACTTCAGTCGGTGATGGTAAGAATTCAATCACAGCATCCAACATACGTTGAACACCTTTGTTTTTGAACGCAGAACCACAAAGCATCACTTGAATCTCAGATGCTAATGTACGAGCACGTAAACCAGCGATGATGTCTTCTTTAGAAAGATCACCTTCTTCTAGGTACTTGTCCATTAACTCTTCTGAAGCTTCAGCAGCCGCTTCAACCATGTTAGTACGCCATTCGTTAGCAGTATCAACGAGGTCAGCTGGAATCTCACCGTATTCAAACTTCATACCTTGAGATGCTTCATCCCAGATAATCGCTTTCATCTCGATAAGGTCAACAACACCTTGGAATGTGTCTTCAGCACCGATTGGCACAACGATTGGAACAGGGTTACCGCCCAAACGAGTTTTAACTTGTTCAACAGCACGGAAGAAGTTTGCACCAGTACGGTCCATCTTGTTCACGAATGCTAAACGAGGCACTTTATATTTGTTTGCTTGACGCCATACAGTTTCAGACTGAGGCTGTACACCACCAACTGCACAGTAAACCATGCACGCGCCGTCAAGAACACGCATAGAACGTTCAACTTCGATTGTGAAGTCTACGTGTCCCGGTGTATCAATTACGTTGATACGGTGTTGGTCAAATTGGTTAGCCATACCAGACCAGAAACAAGTCGTAGCAGCAGAAGTAATGGTAATACCACGTTCTTGCTCTTGTTCCATCCAGTCCATTGTTGCTGCACCGTCGTGTACTTCACCAATTTTGTGAGATACACCTGTGTAGAACAAAATACGTTCAGTTGTAGTTGTTTTACCTGCGTCAATGTGCGCAGAAATACCGATGTTACGGTAACGAGTAATAGGGGTTTGGCGAGCCATGATGTCTACATTCCTAAATGTTATATTTAAAACAGGACGCACCAATTATATTGATGCGCACGAATATCCAAGCAGACAACTTAAATACCCGCAAAGCCCCCACTTTGGTAAAGAGCGATGTTGAATCGAGCAGCGGTACGCATGAATATTCTCCTGATTAGGGACTGTTTTATCCGCTTAGAAACGGTAGTGAGAGAAGGCTTTGTTGGCTTCAGCCATACGATGCACGTCTTCACGTTTTTTGATTGCTGCACCTTTACCTTCAGCTGCATCAAGCAACTCACCAGCAAGACGTAAAGCCATCGTTTTTTCAGAACGCTTAGCAGCAGCATCTACTAACCAACGCATAGCTAAGGCAGTACGACGGGATGGGCGTACTTCCATAGGTACTTGGTAAGTAGCACCACCAACACGGCGTGCTTTTACTTCAACCATAGGACGAACTTTTTCAAGAGTAGTCTCGAAAAATTCAACTGGGTCTACTTTATTTTTTTCTTGAACACGTTCTAAAGCACCGTAAACGATACCTTCAGCAACAGATTTTTTACCATCTTGCATTACGTGGTTCATGAATTTAGCGATTGTTTGGCTGCTAAATTTTGGATCTGGAAGGATCTCACGAGCAGCGACTACGCGACGTCTTGGCATTTTAATACACCTAATATTATGACACTTCAGGATAATCCAGCAGTTTGTACAAGTGTCATGCACATGACGCTGGCCTTACTATACGTCGCTTGAATTACAAATCTATGAAGAATTCAAACAAGCGAAACGCTAAAGGGTTGCTTGGGCAAGTTGCCTAGAATTACTTCTTAGGACGTTTCGCACCGTATTTAGAACGTGACTGGTTACGATCTTTCACGCCAGCACAGTCTAAAGAACCACGAACGGTATGGTAACGTACACCTGGTAAGTCTTTAACACGACCACCACGGATAAGAACAACACTGTGCTCTTGTAAGTTATGACCTTCACCACCGATGTAGCTAGATACTTCAAAACCAGAAGTTAAGCGAACACGGCAAACCTTACGCATTGCTGAGTTAGGTTTTTTAGGAGTAGTCGTATATACACGTGTACATACACCACGACGTTGTGGACAAGCCTTCAACGCAGGAACTTTTGATTTTTCAATCAAAGTTGTACGACCCTTACGGATCAACTGATTTGTTGTTGCCATTTGGCAATTCTCCCGTTATTAAACAACCTCGAAAAAAAGAAAAAACACCTCTTTTCAAGGGCACATAATTGTAAGCCAAGATGCAACAATGGTCAACAATGCAATAAGCTGCATGTTGACCATTGTTTGTTTAAAACGTTGCTTCGATGCAAACAGCAAGTAAAGACCGAATCAGCTGTGTTTGGTTGAAGCTGGCTCTATGTCTATAGTTTGTTGCTCAGTTGTTGATTCCTGCGTTTCAGCCACAAATTCTTCTACTTCCTCAGACTTCAAAGCAGGCTGTTGTTCAGTGTGCTCATGCTCTTCAACATATTGCTCAGCAAGTTGCTGTAAACCATCACTAACTTTGTCGTCATTTTGTTCAGGCAATACATCCTGTTTCAACTGCACAGCGACGTGGGTAATCACATCATTCTTCAAATCATCTGTTTTTAACACCGTATTTTCGGCTTGATTTAAATATTTTGATGGTTCCTTGCGAAGTAGAGCTTCAGCTTTAAAATAAGCCTCCAATGCCGAAATTTGTTCATTTGGATGTTCATTTAAATAAAAACGCGCTGCTCCAAAAATTGATTGTGACTTATGTCCAACATCTTCTAGTAGCTTCCAGCTATAAAAACCACCCAATGCCGCACCAGCAATTGGCGTTAGTTTCCCTACCATCGAAACCTGAGGAATACGATTTAGCCATCCCCATTTAAATTGACCTTGATCATCAACCAACCATTCCTTCACCAATTCAATATCGTTGTTTGATCCTAGAAGCTGTTGGAATTGCTGCAAATCATGGGTTTCTAACATTGATTTCAAAGCTTTCAAAGCAAGTAAAAGTGTTTGCTTTTCTGCAACCAACCCTAAATCAATTTCTTTAAAAACAAATGCCACAACATCCTGATCAACCTCATCTGTTAAATCGAAACCGTGTGAACGACCTGTTTGATAAATAGTTCTCAATGCCAAAACAAAAGATGCAGGAATATCTATTGCAGCGCCCCAAACACCTGTTGCACCAGCCACCGCACCTTGAGCAGCAGCCAACAGCTTATTTTGTTCGATCAGTGCTTGGCTTAAACGCTGCGAACGCCCTGTATCTTTGGTAAGTTCCATAATATCTGTTACGCCAGCCTCATCTAAGATTTTCTCAGTCAATGAACTATTGGAACTAAACTCATTTAACCACTGAAATAAATAGTCTGAAACTTTTTCACCTAAATCTGGTGACACAAAAGAAGCCACATTATTCACCTTTGCGTAGTGGCGACCTAACAACTGATGTGAAAATTTAGGCAATTGTTGACGCAACATCTGCTGAGGACTTTCATACTTTTCTACTTCAAATGGACTTTTTATACGTGCGCTCCCCTCAATGACATTGGCTGCATGAGCATGCTCACCACCAGATGTCGTTGGGGCAACTTGAAGTTTTTGTAATTCCGAACTGAGCTTTTTAGCCACTCCAAAGGCTTGTGCAAATAAACCTGAAGCTGGTTTGTTTTTAGATTTTGTCATCAAGTACCTCTGTTGTATATTGTGTGCATCTCTAGGTAAATACTAGGTTGAATACAGATTTATCTCAACTTTTATCTGTATACTTTCATTACCTTTTGTCGACAGATAGTGGATCTTTACCAAAATTTACACAACTGAAAATAGGCATAAAAATTGCCATAAGAAATAAAAAACCTTTCTGTTATCATGATGTCATTCACACATAAGCCGTTTTAATCATTATCTTCTCCTCGTTATTTTGCATAGCGATGATATACAAGGCTTAGTATTACCATAAAAGGGAACTGTAAATGAAACGTGTTGTAATCACTGGTATGGGCATTAACTCATGCATCGGTAACTCTTTAGAAGAGGTGACTCATTCTTTAAAAAATGGAATCTCTGGGACACGTTTTAACCCAACTTATGCCGAACTTAATTTCAAAAGCCATGTCAGCGCTGCTGCCGAGCAAGATTTTGATGGTATCGACCGTAAACTTAAACGCTTCATGGGCGTATGTGCGATGTATGCCTACAATGCAGCGATTGCCGCGGTAGAACATGCAGGTTTAAAACAAGAAGATTTAGCCAACAATCCACGTTATGGTATCGCAGGCGGTAGTGGTGGTAACTCAACAGCTTCTGTTGCAGAGATGGTAAAACTTCTTGAAGAAAAAGGCGCACGTAAAATTGGACCTTTCTTCGTCCCACGCAACATGAGTAATACCATTACTGCGAATGTTGGTGTCGCTTTAAAACTACAAGGTATTGCTCATTCGATTACCAGTGCTTGTGCAACTTCTGCAGATGCTATTGGTTATGCTTATAATTTAATCCAACTAGGCAAACAAGATTTAATGCTTGCAGGTGGTGGTGAAGAAGATCACTGGTCACAAAGCCTATTGTTTGATGCGATGGGTGCATTATGTTCTAAATACAATGACACACCTGAAACGGCATCACGCCCATACTCAAAAGACCGTGACGGTTTCGTCATCGCTGGTGGTGGCGGTTTCGTGATCCTTGAGTCGCTTGAACATGCTCAAGCTCGTGGTGCAAACATCCTAGCAGAAGTTGTTGCCTATGCAGCAAATAGTGATGGTGCTGATATGGTCGCACCATCAGGTGAAGGTGCAACTCGCTGTATCCTTATGGCGCTGGATGAAGCCAAACAAAATGGTGTAGAAAAAGTTGATTACGTCAACACACATGGCACATCTACGCCAGCAGGCGACATTACTGAACTAAAAGCAATGGAGCGTGCATTTGGTGAAGGTCAAGTTCCTGCATTTAGCTCAACCAAATCAATGACAGGTCACAGCTTAGGCGCAGCAGGCGTTCAAGAAGCCATTTACTCTGTATTAATGATGCAAAATGATTTTATTGCACCAAACATTAATGTGACCGAGTTAGATGAAGGCGCACAAGGTTTCGATATTGTACTTGAAAAACGTGATGCGAAACTGAATACTGTAATGAGTAACAGTTTTGGGTTTGGCGGTGTTAACGCCTGCCTTATTTTCAAGAAGTGGGATGCCTAAATCCCACGTGAAATACACACGTAGGATTATCGATGGATGCACCTTCTGATGCTTTCTTGTGGGTAAAAGCATTACATATTATCGCTGTGGTATGTTGGTTCGCAGCATTGTTCTACTTACCACGCCTTTATGTTTATCATGCGATGAGTGAAGATGAGATTAGTCACCAACGCTTTGAAGTAATGGAACGTAAGTTGTATCGTGGCATTATGTGGCCATCTATGATTGCCACATTAGTGACTGCCCACCTTCTCGTTGAATGGGGCGATGCGACTCGACATTACCATGAAGCAATATGGTTTTATCTTAAAGTCGGATTGGTTGGATTGTTGGTGATTTACCATTTTGTGTGTGGTTATTATCGCAAAAAGTTGATTGGTAACGCACACTACAAATCGCACAAGTTTTGGCGCTTTTTCAATGAAATGCCAACGCTGCTTTTATTTGCGATCATCATTTTAGTTGTTGTAAAGCCTCAGTTTTAACTGGGGTTTTTCTTTAGACGCTATATTAAAAAACTAGATAATTTATTAAACACCACTCACCTTAGATTCTCAAAATGTTCAAACTTTGGTATCGATTGACTCAAGAATTAAAAGCGAGATTCATTTCTAGTTTGATTGTTTTTTTTAGGATAAATGAATTTGCTTATCGCGGACTCACTCTAGCTGAGATTGAGATGGCTCGACCCGTCTTTGGTGACCTTATTGATTATTCAAAAATTAGAATTTTTAATATCCCCTACTTACCTTGGCAACCCACCAATATTTTTATTGCGCCAAACGGAAATTTATATGTCCATCAAAAGTATTTCCATTCAGACTATTCAAGATGTTCAATTACTTTACAAAGCATCTTTATTCATGAACTTACCCATATTCTTCAATATCAACAACAAACCAATGTCATTTTAAAAGGCGCTCTATTACAACTGGGTTATTATTTAAGTCTAAAACTATATAACCCCTATAAATATCAGTTTGTTGAGGGTAAAGCATTTACTCAATACAACATTGAACAACAGGGAGACATCGCTCGTGATATTTTCCTCAAAAAAGTCCCTAATATTATTCTTAAAAAATAAAAAGCCCTGTTATTTTATCCACAGGGCTTTTTAAGTGAGTAAATCAGAATCTACTTTACGCAGCAGAACCTTTTTGGCTTTCAGATTTGAGTTCATGACTATCATCCATTTCAGTCGTAAAATCTACACGCATTGCATCTTTAACAATTGTACCAACACGTCCTATACCAATTGCTAAACCAAACGCAACCACAGGAAATAAAATCATAGGAACCATCATTATTGTTACCTCGCTCATATAATTTATAGGTGACAGTTAAAATCGTATTACTTCGATTCATCTTGATGTTGCAATATGATTGTGCCTACGCGGCCAACAACGATCGCTAAAGCAGATGCAACAACTGGAAATAATATAATTGACATGTTCATCTCCTAAATATGATCAAACTCAGTTTTTTGAAATAGAACTGTACCTACACGACCAACAACTATTGCCAAAATAGATGCAATCACAAGAAAAAATAAAACAGACATATTTGTTACCTCTCTTTATGTTGGATGACATTCGATAAGCTTGCTTAACAGTGTACACCCGTTCACATTAATTAGGATAATAGCAGTGCACAAATGTACACTCAAGTGTCGCAATTGGATTCCCGACGAACGGTATAAAAAACAAGCACAACTCAATAAAGTATTGAAGAAATTAAATTAATAATTTTATATAGTTAGATTAACATCAGATAGTTTGTATTTTTTTTAAACAAATCTTATTTTGTATGACCAAATTCAATACAATACTGGTCATTGGAATGTCATTAAATTTTGAAAAAATATAATGAAAAAGCGCTCAAGCAAGAGAATTTATTCACAAACATGCTTCAGCCCAACATAAATATTGAAAAATGCTAAATTCCACCAACAAATCTAGATGTTTTATACAGAAAAACTTGTTATTTTTACGCAGAAAAATGTGCATTTAGTATATATTAGTGAACTTGTCATTTTTCTTTAAGATACAGAACGTTTGACACCATGATATGCATTTGTTTTTTAAAACTATACTTATACAAATCAAAAGCTTGCATATCATCATTAGTTAAGACTTAGGATTAGGTTTGAATGAAAAATTTTAAAATTGCCCTTGCTCAATTCTCTCCGCATATTGGCAATATTGACGCAAATACTCAAAAGATGGTTGAACAGGCTAATTTAGCGAAACAACAACAAGCTGATTTGATCGTCTTTCCAGAACTATCAACGCTAGGCTACCCAGCTGAAGATCTTATACTTCGCCCGAACTTACAAAAACGCACACAAAAGGCGTTTGCTCAGTTAAGCGAAGTAAAAGATATCGTTATGGTCTTTGGTTTTGTTCACCAAACAGAAGATGGTCATCGCTATAACTCAGCTGCAGTGATGAAAGATGGTCAGGTTTTAGGCATCTATAACAAACATAATTTACCCAATTATGGTGTGTTTGATGAAAAGCGCTATTTCCAAGAAGGTCATCAGCATTTAGTGTTTGAGTATCTCGGTCATAAATTTGGTGTCCTTATATGTGAAGATGTTTGGTCATTGAATACAGTAAAACAACTGAGCCAACTAAATGTTGAAACAGTGTTGATCTTAAATGCTTCGCCTTACGAAGTTGGTAAGCCTCAACACCGTATTCAGACTTTGAGTGAGCTCGCAAAACAACTAAACCTGAATATTGTGTATGTGAATCAGGTCGGTGGCCAAGACGATCTTATTTTTGATGGCTCTAGCTTCGTCAATAATCATAATGGTGAACTCGCATTGCAAGCGCCAAGCTTTAAAGAAGCTGTTTACTTTACAGAGTATGACGTGGCGCAAAAGCAATTTAAAAAAGCTGATGCGATTCCTGCATTAGATACTTTTGCTGAAATTTATCAAGCTCTCGTTATGTCCACCCGTGATTACGTACAGCGCTCTGGCTTTCCTGGTGTGATCTTAGGTCTATCTGGCGGTATTGATTCAGCTTTAACACTTGCTATTGCTGTTGATGCAATTGGTGCTGATAAGGTACAAGCGGTGATGATGCCTTATACCTACACCTCTCAAATGAGTGTAGAAGATGCAACCGAACAAGCACGTCGTATGGGGGTAACTTTTGGAATTGCCGAAATTCATCCAATCGTAAATAGCTTCATGCAAACACTATTTCCATTTTTTGGAAACTCACCTGCTGATGCAACAGAAGAAAACTTACAAGCACGTGCACGTGGCACCTTACTCATGGGTTTATCCAATAAATTTGGTAATCTTGTGCTATCTACAGGTAATAAATCTGAAATCTCAGTTGGCTATTGTACATTATACGGCGATATGGTCGGCGGTTTCTCTGTGCTCAAAGATGTATATAAAACTATCGTATTCGAATTAGCAAAATACCGTAATAGTCTAAGCGAAACGCCTGTTATCCCTGAGCGTGTTATTACTCGTCCACCATCAGCAGAATTACGTCCTGACCAAAAAGACCAAGATTCTTTGCCTGCTTACGATGTACTTGATGCAATCTTATATGCTTATATAGAAGAAGATTTAAGCCAAGCAGACATTATCGCAAAAGGCTACGAAGCTGAAGTGGTCGAAAAAGTGATTCGCTTGGTTGATCGAAATGAATATAAACGTCGTCAAGGCGCGATTGGTCCACGTATTAGTTCCCGTGCATTCAATCGTGAACGACGCTACCCAATCGTCAATGGATGGACTGCGAATGACTGAAAAAGTTGTTTCTGAAAAGTCACAACTACTTGCTCAAGCACTTTTGCTTGAGCAAGTGGCTTTTTATAAAAACCAACTCACTACACAACTTTCTGCTGATTTCTTCCAGCAATTCATCCAACTCATTTTACAGCACGCACCGAATATTAAACTCAAAGAAGTCATAGAACTTGAGCAAATTCAGGCTGTAGTTAAACGTTATGCATTTGAAATGCAGCTTGGGGCAGGACTACTAGAGTTTATTGGTGAGATCGCACAAAAGCTTCATGTCTTTTCTTTACAATCTTCTGCTCAATTACAAGATGTTTTCTCAGATCATCAATTCGAAATCTGGTTATCCAAGATTTTAGAACTTGAAAATATTCGTCATTATCTCAATCATTTCTTAAAAGAAAGCCCTTCTATTCAGCAGTTATGCCAATACATTGCAACAACAACTTTGCAGAACAAATTACCCAAACTATTTTCACAAATAGATGAAGAGCGAATTGCTGAAAGTAAATATGAATGGCAACATAAACTCAAAACCTTTTCGTATCGTCAACAACAACGTATTGAGCATAAAATTGAAGAAAGTATTGCACGCCTTATTCAAGAACAACTGGCTGATTTAAGCCTACTTTCTAATGATGATTTAGAAAGTCTGGCTCGTAATATTTGGGATGACAATAAAGCAAAACCTTTATCGGAATATACCAAACAAGTAACACCGCTTGACGTCGAAGAATTCTTTGTCATGATTTATGAATATTGGAAAGAATTACGTCAATCTGCTTTTTTACAAGATTTAATTTTATATGGTGTCAAAGTATTCTACGACTTTTATAAAGATGAGAGCTTAGAAGAAGTTTTTGCAGCAATTGGCTTAGAAGAAACAGATTTATTAAATGAGGCAATGCGTTTTTACCCTAAAGTCGTAATTGCCTTAGATGAACACGATGTTCTTGAGCCACTCATTACTTTAATCTTGCAGCCTTTTTATCAAAGCACTGAAACTTTGATCACGATCGAGAAACACCTTTAATATTATTGCTAGTCAAAGTAGCCCATATGGTGACTAGCAAACTTCTCGTCATATGAACAAATACATAAAAAAAACCACGCAGGAGCGTGGTTTATAAAATGGTGGCTATGACGGGACTTGAACCTGTGACCCCCGCATTATGAGTGCGGTGCTCTAACCAACTGAGCTACATAGCCGTAAACTGTGAGCGCATTATCTAGTGTTATGCTATGCAGGTCAAGCCTATGACATTGAAAAAACAAAACATATGCGCACTTTTTATGCATCCGAATATCGATTGATTATTTTTCAGCAAATAGAACATTTCATAAGTGCATTTCAGTATTCTTGTTTTACAAAGACCATTAGAAACTGAGCGCAATCGCTAAAAATAGCAGATAAAAAGAGACCACGCAGGAGCGTGGTCTATAAAATGGTGGCTATGACGAGACTTGAACTTGTGACCCCACGCTTATCAAGCGTGTGCTCTAACCAACTGAGCTACATAGCCTAAAACTGTGCGCGCATTATCTTAACTTTCACTACACTCGTCAAGCATAATTTTAAAAAATCTTAGAAGTGGGCCTGTAAGCCGGGTTCTGTCGAGGACGATCATTCCTCTAGGCGTACAATCACTCATACGCTCAAGCGACCTACCCGAATCCAGCACGGGCCGTGCCTCAGGATTCCTATTTGGTCTTGCTTCTGGTGGGGTTTACCTTGCCGTGAACTGTTACCAGACACGCGGTGCGCTCTTACCGCACCCTTTCACCCTTACCTCACGAATGAGGCGGTCTACTCTCTGCTGCACTTGCCGTCGGTTTACACCGCCCAGGCGTTACCTGGCACCCTGCCCTATGAAGCCCGGACTTTCCTCCCCTGCTTCAGTCACGGAGACCTCCACAGCAGCGACCGTCCAGCCCACTTCGTGGCGCATATTATCAAAGTTCGACGTTAATTGCTCGATTTTTTTTGCGCTGTTAATTTTTTGTATTTTTCCATAAGCTCATCATGTGATTCCACATGCGTAGGATCCAAAGGAATACAATCCACTGGGCAAAATAATTGGCACTGCGGCTGATCAAAATGCCCTATACACTCTGTACAAAGTGATGGATTAATCTCATAAATCAACTCACCCATATAAATAGCTTCATTTGGACATACAGGCTCGCAGACATCACAATTGATGCATTCATCTGTAATATATAATGACACGCTACCAGCCCTGTTGATGTTTTCGTGCAAAGGCCTCGACCACAACGGCAGGCACAAACTTAGTCACATCCCCTTTCAAACGTGCAATTTCTCTCACCAAAGTCGATGAAATAAATGAATACTGCTCTGATGGCGTTAAAAAAACTGATTCAAACTGGGGATCTAGCTGGCGATTCATATTGGCTAACTGAAATTCATATTCAAAATCAGAAATCGCTCTTAAACCACGGAGAACCGCTGTCGCACGTTGCTCACGAAAGAAATTCACCAACAAGCCATCAAAACCAACAAATTCAACATTGTCTAAATGGCTTAATGATATTTTTGCTAGCTCAACGCGTTCTTCTAAACTAAACACAGGATTTTTATGATGCCCAATCGCGATTGCCACTACAACTTCATCAAACATTTTTGATGCTCTTGCAACCAAATCTACATGTCCATTGGTAATTGGATCGAAGGTCCCCGGATAAATCACACGTGTTTTAGACATGCGTTGTACTCTAGTTAATGAGATAAGGTGCATATTTTAACAAAAGTTCAGCCTAAACGCTAAATTTCTAAATGATGGAAAAAGATTACGTTTTACGGCACAATATATGCAATTGTGGAAGTTTGAATTATGGCGCAAGCAACAGTTGTAAAAAAACATAATGGTGGCACGATTGCTCAAAACAAAAGAGCGCGCCACGATTACTTTATTGAAGAAAAATTTGAAGCAGGCATGTCCTTACAAGGCTGGGAAGTAAAATCACTTCGAGCTGGTCGTATGAGCTTGACTGAAAGTTATGTCATTTTTAAAAATGGCGAGGCTTTTTTATTTGGCTCACAAATTCAGCCTTTATTATCTGCTTCAACACATGTAGTACCTGAAGCAACACGTACACGTAAATTGCTCTTATCTCGCCGCGAGTTAGAAAAGCTTTTAGGTGCAGTGAATCAAAAAGGGTATTCTTGTGTACCTTTAGCATGTTATTGGAAAGGACCTTTAGTAAAGCTTGAAATTGCTTTAGTAAAAGGTAAGCAATTGCATGACAAGCGCGCAACAGAAAAAGACCGTGACTGGCAACGTGATAAAGCACGGATGTTGCATAAATAGTAAAAACCTCCTATTGGAGGTTTTTTATTGCACTATTAAATAGTAAAATGTTTCAGCTTCAATTCGGCTAAGTATTTTCCAAACTTTCTTGCAGTTTCCAGATCCCCTTCAGGTGGAGTTACTTCAACACTCGCATTATCTGATTGCGTCATTAAACCCAAGAAACTCGACATACGATTAATATCTAAAGGGCTACGTCCAGTCGGCATAAAAGGTAAACCAGCCCATAACATGCCATGTTGCATGGCAAATAAGTTAATTTGCTGCAACACTGCAAGTTTATCGCCACTTAGACCACCACCATTGGTAAAGCCAGCTGCTAGTTTACCCTGCCATGTTCGTGCTAACCATCGTTTCGAAGAATCTTCCATAAACTGTTTTAAAGCTGACGTCAGACTTCCCATATAGGTTGGACAACCCATCACAATTACGTCCGCTTGATCTAAAAGCTCCCACTGAACAGCGGCCACAGATAACACATGAACTTCTGCGCGAGCTTGTTCAGCGCCTTGAGCGATGTATTGTGCAACTTTAGCAGTATGACCATAGGGGCTATGATAAACCACACAAACTTTAACTTTGGGAGTAGCAGAATCAAGAACAAACATGGAAACTTTTAAAACCAATGAATTGAGTCAAGTTTAACATTTTTCGCACAAGCAAGGCGAATCACAATTGAAAACAATGCAATTTATTGCATAAATACAAAAGTTGCCATTCGTCCTGTTTTACTATTACGGCGATGTGAAAAGAACTCATCCGCCTGTTGATAAGAGCACTGCCCCCCACCCAAAACGGTTTCAACACCTAAACGATTTAAAATAAATCGAGCAATCGCATAGAGGTCTGCCTGATATTTATCCTCGACTTGCCCTACCATAAATGCAGACTCTAATTCAGGATATTTATCACAAAAAGCAGCTTTTACTTCAGCTCCAACCTCGAAACAAGGTTGACTGATAGCCGCTCCTAACCATGCCCATGTTGGCGAAGATTGCATTTGAGTAACCGTATTTTCAACAATACCATTCGCCAAGCCACGCCAACCTGCATGTAAATTGGCAACTTCTGTCCCCTCAGCATTGCCTAAAACTACAGGTAGACAGTCGGCAGTCATCATCATGAGTGCATGACCTTTGCGTTGCGTGACAAGACCATCACCTTCAAGTGAGATAAATGAAATTTGTTCATTTACAGTATGACAAATCGTACTATGGGTTTGAGTCAACCACGTCAGCTTATTGACACCAAATTCTGAAAATTGATTTAACAAAAACATACGGTGTTGTTGCACACGCTGTGCATCATCATTGACATGTAAAGCCAAATTAAATCCAGCTAAATTTATATTGGATGTTGCAATCGCTTGGTCATTTCCAATACGCGTTTGACCAACAAAAATACCTTTGGGCAAACCCTGTACAAACTCCATAAAATCCCTTCCCATGCAAAATATATTGCTCACCTTTTGAAAGGGAGGCAAAGCCCCCTCTGATTAAAAGGGAGCTTTACTTAATAGGCTTCATTTTCACTACGAAGAACTTCAACCAACTGAGTAAAATCTTCTGGCCAAGGTGCTTCAAACATCATGTCCTCACCTGTACGCGGATGGACTAAGCCCAATTTTGCAGCATGTAACGCTTGACGCTTAAAGCCACGAAGCATATCAGTTAACGTAGCTGAAGCCCCTGCTGGAAAGCGCACACGATTGACATACACAGGATCTCCCACTAACCCATGTCCTAAATAGCTAAAGTGCACACGGATTTGATGGGTACGCCCTGTTTCCAATTGCGCTTGAACACGAGTGAAATCACGGAAACGCTCTTTCACATTGTAGTGTGTTACCGCATCACGACCACCAGGCAGGATTGCCATTTTGACGCGGTCTACAGGGTGCCTTTTGATCGGTTCATCAATGGTGCCACCTGCAATAATATTTCCATACACCACAAGGTCATAGACACGGTAAACTGTCTTTTTGGCTAATTGTTTACTCAATGAAAACTGGGCTTCTAAATTTTTAGCAACGACCAATAGTCCACTGGTATCTTTATCAATACGATGAACCAAACCAGCACGTGCTAGCTCAGCAAGTTTTGGTGCATGATAAAGTAAAGCATTCACCAAAGTCCCTGTCGGATTACCAGCACCTGGATGAACCACCATTCCCACGTCTTTGTTGATCACAATAATATCGTCATCTTCATAGACAATATTTAAGGGAATATTTTCAGGCTGACTGGATGTTTGTGCCTCGAGTTCAACTTCAAGCGTTAATAATTCATTACCTTCACAACGGTACTTGGGTTTTACAATATTGCCATTTACTAACAGATGCCCATCTTTCATCCATTGCTTAAGTTTTTCACGAGAAAACTCATTCCACACCAGCGCAGCGACTTGATCAATGCGTTGACCTAAATAGTTTTCATCGAGTTGAACTTGCAACGATAAACGTGTTGCAGTTGAGTCAGAATTATGATTATCTGCATCGACAGAATCTTCGAGTAAGAAATCTGTTTCAGAGAAGTTTGAATTGGAAGATTGTGCTGAAGTCATTTGATGATCGGTACAAAAATGGTTTAATAGTACCATTGTAGCTTATTGCCCAGAATAACAGAGGAGTTTTTATGTCGCTACCACGTTATAAAATTACAGTGCTCGCACTTTCTTTAGGTGTAGCATCTGCATTTGTGGGCTGTAGCAGCAATCCGAGTAAGAAAGAAGTGGTTGATAAAGGACCACAATCAAGTGAACAAGTTTATTTTGAAAAAGCACTCAAATCTCTTGAACGCAATCAATATACTGACGCAGTGAAATCATTAGAAGCGTTAGATACTTACTTCCCAACTGGACAATATACCCAGCAAGCACAACTTGAACTTCTCTACGCAAAATTTAAACAGAAAGATTATGAAGGCACGATTGCACTTGCGGATCGATTCATTCGTTTAAATCCACAGCATCCTAATGTAGACTATGCCTACTATGTTCGTGGTGTTGCGAATATGGAAATGAACTACGATAGCTTAATTCGTTATACTTCATTGAAACAGGCGCATCGTGACGTAAGCTATATTAAAGTTGCTTATCAAAATTTCGTTGATTTGATTCGTCGCTTCCCTAGCAGCCAATATTCTGTTGATGCTGCGCAACGCATGAAATATATCGGTCAAGAACTTGCTGAAAGTGAAATGAATGCTGCGCGCTTCAATATTCAACGTAAAGCATGGTTAGCAGCGGCTGAACGTGCTCGATGGGTTCTTGAGTATTATCCTCAAACCCCACAAACACCTGAAGCATTAGCAACTTTAGCTTATAGCTATCAACAACTTGGGGATAAGGCAACATCCCAACAATATATTGAGATTCTTAAGCTCAATTATCCAAATCTAGTCAAATCAAATGGTGAAGTTAATCTTCGTGCTGCACGCAAAGAAGGCAGTTGGGTTAACCGTGCAACCTTAGGTTTATTGGGGCGTGAATCTCAACACATTGAAGTTGAAAATAACGAGACTCAAATCGAACCACCTCGTCGTAGCTTAACCAACCGTTTAAGTTTCGGATTATTTGATAAACCAGAAACTGAACAAAGCAGCGAAGAAGATGCAGCAAATTAATTTCTAAGTATTCGGGTGTGTGGTTTTAGTCTATAACGTAATGCATGGTTAAAATGTCAACGCCACCTGATCTCATTATGCGAACAGGCAAGTTAATCCTTGCCTGTTTTTCATTTTATGCAACAATGATAAAGAACATTTTTGCATTCTTCCAAATGCTCTACCCAGTTTTAAATGGTAACCTCTCATGGCAATTCCACAGCATACAATTGATCAAATCCTAGATCGAACCGACATCGTCGATTTGATTGGTCAACGTGTGAAATTGAAAAAAACTGGACGAACATATTCTGGCTGTTGCCCTTTTCACCAAGAAAAAACACCATCCTTCCATGTCTATCGTGATAAACAGTATTATCACTGCTTTGGCTGCCAAGCCAATGGAAATGCGATTCGTTTCTTGATGGACATTGACAGTCGTAACTTTATCGACGTGATGAAGGATCTGTCTAATCAGACTGGAATAGAATTACCCAAAGATAATCACGACAACAAAAAACTCTCTTATAAACGTAGCCCTCAGACGCCACCTTCTCCGCCTGAAAAGATATCTCCCCCATCAACAACAAATCACGCTATTCATGAACCCATGGATGAGCATTTTGTTGATATGGATCGGTTTATGGACGATCCCTTTGCACAATTCGATCCAGGCTTCGGCATGGATGAACAAGTAGAAGGCAACCTGTATGACCTCTTGGAAAATATGGCACAGTTCTATGAGCGTCAACTTCCCCATAGCCAAAAAGCGCAAAATTATTTCAAACACCGTGGCTTATCGGCTCAAACCATTCAATTCTGGCGTTTAGGTTATGCACCAGAGGATTGGCAACACTTAGAAAAAGCATTTCCTCAGGATATAGAAGGCTTAAAACAAATTGGATTGATTCGCTCTAGTGACAGTGGTCGAGATTTTGATTTATTACGGGATCGTGTAATTTTTCCGATTCGTGACCATAAAGGTCGTGTGGTCGGTTTTGGTGGACGTGCGTTGAATGATGACATTAAGCCTAAATACATTAACTCCCCTGATTCAGAAGTCTTCCATAAAAACCAACTGCTTTATGGTTTATATGAGGGGCGTAAACTCAAAGCCAATGATTGGTTGATGGTTGAAGGCTATATGGACGTAATTGCCCTACAGCAATACGGCATCAATGGCGCTGTCGCAACGCTTGGAACAGCAAGTAATGCAGACCATTTGAATACCTTGTTTAAACAAAACTCTCGTATTACCATCGCTTTTGATGGTGATGCGGCGGGACAAAAAGCAGCTCGACGAACTTTAGAAATTGCACTGCCCTTACTTAATGATGGGCGTGAGTTAAAATTCTTTGTACTCCCCAATGAACACGACCCGGACTCGCTGATTCGTCGAGAGGGTTTGGAAAATTTCCAAAAATTGCTACAACAAGCGCCATTATTATCTGATTTTGTATTTGCTCATTTAACGGGACAACACGATATTAGCACCCCTGAAGGTAAAAGCTTAGTCATGGGTGAACTCCGTGAGTTGACCGAGCTACTCCCTAAGCAAGGCTCATTTCGTTATTTGCTCACTCAATCGTTCCGCGAAAAACTGGGTCTAGGCAAACGCTTTACCCCACAAATTAGCCATGATGCATCTTTATCTTTTAATATCCATACTAAAGATGAAGATTTTGCAATAGCAATCTTGATGCACCACCCATTTCTTTATATCCACTTTGAAGAGCTGCGTGCAGTCATTGATCAAAATGAGCTATTGGCGAAGATCTTAGCTGTATTAAATATTGTATTTGACGATCTACCCGATGATCAGGAATTGGCAACTTATTATGTACTCGGTGCATGTAGTCATTATAGCCATGAGCTTGCAGATATTATGCAGCGTACCAACATTGAGTCTTTGACTGAAGCACCAGAAGTGGCCGACAAATTAGCGAGAGACTTCTCTTTAAATTTACAAGAAAAATATTTAAGGCTCAAACTTAAATCACCTATCTCTCTGATAGAATCACGCAATTTACGCCAACAATTAAATGAGTTAACGAAGCAAATTAGTTTGAAGTTGTTGTCTTAACGTTAGACTTAATTCTTAGGTTTTCGTTCATGCTCAAACACATCTTGTAGATGCTGCTGTAGCCATTCAAAATAATCAGGATTTTCTGCTTTAGCAGCTTCTCTTAATAAAATCGAAGTCGGGTGCATAAGTTTTTGGGTTAAACGATGCGCAAACTCTTGTAATACTTGCTCAGCTGCATGTCCATGTTGTAAAGCGTCCAAAGCATGAGTTAATTCTTTTTGACTAATCTCTTCGCTGTGTTGACGATAAGCCTGAATCGTACCACTCGCCTCTTTCACTTTTTGCTGGGTCATCAATTGGGTCGCCAATTGATTGACCATAAATTCAGCCTCAACAGCTGCTTGACGTCGTTGCGCTAAGTTTTCATCAATCACGCTCTGTAAATCATCAACACCATACAAATAAACGTTATCCAAAGATTCTACTTTAGGATCAATATCACGAGGAACTGCCAAATCTACCATTAACATTTGTTGATAGCGACGACTCTTTAGCGCACTTTTAACATGTTTATATTCAATCACTTGATGCAAACTGCCTGTACAACTCGAAATCACATCTGCCCTGTGCAAATTTTGCGCCAGCTCTACAAAAGGAATGATTTCGACTTCAACTTGATGCGCGATTTCTTGTGCCAGTTGATCTGCTCGTTCACGGCTACGATTACAAATGATGATCCTTGCAACCCCCATTTCAGCCAAATGTTTAGCAACAAGGCTATTCATCTCTCCAGCAGCAACCACCATAACCGTCAGCTTTTCTGGATGACTAAACACTTGTGTTGCTAACTGCGCCACTGCATAGCCCATAGATACGGCATGACTACCCACTGAAGTTTCAGAACGGACCCGTTTTGCTGCATAAAATGCGTATTCAAAAATCCCATTCAATTCAGGAGAAACGGTCTCTGCATCTTTAGATAAAGCCAAAGCGCTTTTGACCTGCCCTAAAATTTGCGGCTCTCCTAACATCAGTGAGTCTAAACCACTTGCAACACGCATTAAATGCGTAACGGCTTGAGCATTCTCGTAACGATAAACATGATGAATCAACTGTTTAACATCAATATTATTCACTTGGGCGAGCCAATTTAGGATGCTATCTGCATCCTCCGTCATGGCATAAACTTCTGTACGATTGCATGTCGAGACCACCACCATATCCTTCAATGCAGGATGTTGGTTTTGCTCAAGCAATAACGCTTCCAATCGCTCTGCATTGAAAGCGATTTGCTCACGGAGTTCGACAGAAGCTGTTTGATGGTTGACACCCAATGCAAAGAAAGACATATCAGATCATCATTTCGCTAAATTTATGTTATTGTGCAACATCGGTGTCATAAAAAGCATTACTTTGGATCAATAAAAATTGCGTCAGCTATATCGCCGTATCCAGTTTAGCGGCAAGACGATTAGACGGTATTCTACCACAATCTTATTGTTAGGTAGTATGAGCGCGTACGTCTCTGCACAGGCAATACACGACATGTATGCCGATCAGAGCTTTGAATATGCCCTCAAACAGAGCATGGTTGCTGAGTTTTCGCTCGCCTATGATGATATTCCAACAGCACTACATAACTACACTGTACTTGCGATTCGCAGCAATTCAACCACGATCAAACAGCGTGCGCTAGATATCGCACTTGAATATGATGATTTGCAAGCAGCTTTAGACATTGCAACGCATTGGGTTGAACAAGAACCTAAAGACGTTCCCGCTTTATTTTACTTGTCACACATCGCTTTAAAAACCCATGAATACGAACTCGCGGCAAAAACCCTTGATAAAATTTTAAATATTGACCCTACGGCTGATTTAGAACAAATACTTGCAGGGATTGCACCAGAGCAAGCAGAAGATCGTGAAATTCTGCTTAATGCATTACGCGCAAGTAAAGAAAAAAATAATCCTTCTATTTTGGCACTGATTGCAGGTCTGGAAGCTCAAGATGGCTTGTACGAACAAGCACTGAAAAATATCAACCGTGCCCTACGCAAACGTTCTAAATCAACAAGTTTTATTTTAATGAAAGCCAATTTGTTAATGGCTTTAAAAGACCAAGAAGCCACACAAAAGTGGTTAGCACGCGCTAGCCGTAAAAATAAAAATAATTTGGATGTTCGCTTAGCAGAAGCACGTTATTACATTCAAATCAATCAACAGCAGCAAGCCTTTGATAAGCTTCAAGCAATAATTAAAGACCATCCTCATGCTGAAGAAGCTTTATTTATTGCAGGTTTAACCAGTATCGATTTAAAGCAATACGAACTTGCTGAGCAATATTTGGTTGAGTTACGCACGTCTGAAAAGTATCAAAACGAAGCCTATTACTATCTCGCCATCAACGCGCAGCGTAAACAGCATTATGAAACAGCCGAAGCTTATTATCGCTTGGTCGATGGCAACTTATATATCGTCTCCAGACGCAATATGATTGCGATTTTTGAACAGCAGCAGCAACTCAATGACGCTTTAAGATTTTTGACCCAAGAGCGCGTTAACTATCCGCAACATGCCAGTTTCTTATATCAAGCACAGGCTGATATCTTAAAGAAAATGAACAATAAAGCGGCTGCTCTAGCCTTACTTGATGAGGCGATTAAAAATATTCCTGATGACCCGGAACTCATTTACGCAGAGGTTTTACTGCTCGATCCTTATACCGATCGTGATAAACTAGATAAAGCACTCAAACAGCTTTTACGTATAGAACCCAATAGCCCTACTTACCTAAATGCTTATGCTTATACTTTGGCACTGCAAAATCGTCGTCTCAAAGAAGCACGAAAATATGCCGAACTCGCACTAGAGTACGCCCCTGAACAAGCTTCTATTTTAGATACACTGGGCTATATTGCATTTCTACAAAATGATTTTGATACGGCAGTTAATGTACTCGAACAAGCATATTCACTCAGTCAAAACATCAATATCGGTGTTCGTTATGCTAAAGCACTCTATATGCAAGGCTCACTCACCGAATTTAGCGATGTGTTACAGCAACTGAAACAAAAACATGCGAATGCCCCACAATTACAACAACTTGATAGCTTAATCTTACCTGTCACTGTAAAAAAGAGTTAAATCCATGCGTTTTTTTCCAAAATTATGCGTCGCATTATGTAGCAGTAGTGTGTTGCTATTAACAGGTTGTCAACACCTGAGCCAACCCAAAAAAACGATCATTTCTCCACAAGTTCAAGATGAAAATAATTTTAGCTTACAGGGAAAAATAGGGGTTCGCACACCGCAACAATCAGGTAGCGCATTCTTCACATGGATACAACAACAAGATCAATTTGATATCGAACTGACAGGAATTCTAGGTGTCGGCAAAACCCAAATTCAAGGAAAATCAGGTGAAGTCACGTTAAATAGTTCTAAAACAGGCTTAATCACAGCAAGTTCACCTGAAGAACTTTTGGAAAAAGCAACAGGTTGGCAAGCACCAATTATGCACCTCACACATTGGATACAGGCCAAACCCGCTACTCTACATGCTCAAATGACACGAGATGAAAGCAATCGCTTAAAACAACTCATTGAAGATGGTTGGACTGTAGATTTTAGCTACAATGATGGTCAAACATTACCAAACAAGCTACTACTCAAACAAGCGCTTGAGGAAAATAAAGAAAACCGTATTACAATGGTGATTCAAAATCGATAACCTAGATGTTTATATGATTAAAGTACCGTCTCCTGCCAAGCTGAATTTGTTTCTGCACATCACAGGTCGCCGTGAAAATGGCTACCATGAACTACAAACTATTTTCCAACTGATTGATTTATATGATTGGATGAGTTTTGAACCCTGTGTAAGTGAAACAATTCAAATTGAAGGCTTGGCAGACGTACAACTTGAGCAAAACTTAATCTATCGTGCAGCACAAATATTACGCCCACATGCCAAAAAACCTTGTGGCTTGAAGATTCATATCGAAAAAAATATTCCAATGGGTGCCGGTTTAGGCGGAGGATCTTCCAATGCTGCGACAACACTCATCGTACTGAATCAACTATGGCAATGTGACTTAAATGAGCAACAACTTGCCGACTATGGAGTGCAACTTGGTGCTGATGTACCGATCTTTGTTTTTGGACGTAATGCATGGGCTGAAGGTATCGGTGAACATTTATCATTCATAGACTTAGCTCAAAAAAAATTCATAATCCTAAAACCTGACTGTTTTATCAGCACTCAATTGTTATTTTCACAAAAAACATTGACAAGAGACTCTAAGATCACTAAATTTTGCGCCTATCAGTTAGAACCTTCCAGTTTTGGAAATAACTTTGAACCTCTGGCTCGATCGTTATATCCCGAAGTTGAAGAAGCAATGCAATATTTAGATCAGTTTGGTCTAGCAAAGCTTACAGGTACAGGTGCTTGTGTTTTTACTGAAGTAACTGATGAAATGAATATCGAGTTAATCTTGAAAAATGCACCTTGTAAATCTTACTTGGTAAGCAGTTTGACAGAATCACCGTTAAGACATTTCAAAGTTGCACGTTAGGGGCGTCGCCAAGTGGTAAGGCAGCGGGTTTTGATCTCGCCATCCGTTGGTTCGAATCCAGCCGCCCCTGCCAATTTTCACCTGTAAATGATGTATGTAATAGGGGCGTCGCCAAGTGGTAAGGCAGCGGGTTTTGATCTCGCCATCCGTTGGTTCGAATCCAGCCGCCCCTGCCATTACAGATCATCAAATTTAGGGGCGTCGCCAAGTGGTAAGGCAGCGGGTTTTGATCTCGCCATCCGTTGGTTCGAATCCAGCCGCCCCTGCCATATCTTTAGACAGACTTGTTTTATCTCGATGTTTGATCAAATATATTGACAATATCAAGTAAAACGATTAAAGTTCTGCCGCATTAGGGGCGTCGCCAAGTGGTAAGGCAGCGGGTTTTGATCTCGCCATCCGTTGGTTCGAATCCAGCCGCCCCTGCCATATAATAGATTGCTTTTTAAACTACCCGTTGGAAAATTTTTTAATTTTTCTTTAGCGCTTGGGTGAAGTATTCTTCATATAGCCCTCTTTGGAAAATCATCGATTTTTCTCTTGCGCTCGGGTGAAGCGTTGCTTCACGTAATCCTCGCTCAGGTGCTTCATGCCCAATCTTGTCGTTTTTAGTGGAAGTGCTCATCCACAATTTGCTCAAAAAGTCGTAAGTCATTTACATATCCCTTTAGGTGCTGCTTCAGTTAGCAAGTTCTCTGATGGCGAAATTTCAGTTGAAATCACTGAAAATGTACGTGGTAAAGACGTTTTTATCGTTCAATCTACTTGTGCGCCAACCAATGATAACCTGATGGAAATCTTGGTCATGGCTGATGCTTTGCGTCGTGCAAGTGCGGGTCGTATTACGGCGGTTATTCCTTACTTCGGATATGCACGCCAAGATCGTCGTCCACGTTCTGCTCGTGTACCAATCACAGCTAAAGTTGTAGCTGACATGCTAACAACTGTTGGGATTGACCGTGTGGTAATGATTGACTTACACGCAGACCAAATTCAAGGTTTCTTTGATATCCCTGTTGATAACATCTACGGTACACCAGCATTACTTGCTGACTTACGTCAACAACAACATGATAACTTGATGGTGGTTTCACCTGACGTTGGTGGTGTTGTTCGTGCACGTGCTGTTGCCAAACAATTAGGTGATATCGATTTAGCGATTATTGATAAGCGTCGCCAAAAAGCAAATGAGTCACAAGTGATGCATTTGATCGGTGATGTTAAAGATCGTGACTGTGTCATCGTTGATGATATGGTAGATACCGCAGGAACGCTTTGCAAAGCTGCTGATGCACTTAAACAATTTGGTGCACGCCGCGTTATTGCTTATGCAACTCATCCTGTTTTATCAGGTAAAGCGATTGAAAACCTACAAAATTCTGTCATTGATGAATTGGTTGTCACTGACACCATTCCTCTTTCAGATGAAGCAATGAACTTAGGTAAAATTCGCCAAGTTTCTGTTGCTAGCATGGTTGCTGAAACAATTCGTCGTATTAATAACGAAGAATCTATTAGCGCTATGTTCGATAGTTATCTATAATAGCCCAGCTTTTTTCAAGCCCTGCCCTTTGGCAGGGTTTTCTATCACTAAACTGGTCGCAAGTTTAGTTCATTAAACTCCAATGAGGATATGCCCATGGCAAACTTCGTATTAAATGCTCAAGCACGTGAAGCTGCACAACAAGGGAAAGGTTCGAGCCGCCGCCTTCGTCACGCAGCTCAAATCCCAGCAATCATCTATGGTGGTAGCGCTGAGCCTGTAGCAATTACTTTAGAACTTCGTGAAATCGTTAAAGCTTTAGAAAACAATGCGTTTTTTGAAGAAGTTATCGAAATCAAAATCGGTGACAAAGTTGAAAACGTTAAAATCCAAGCGTTACAACGTCACCCAGCTAAAAACACACCTATGCACGCTGACTTCAAACGCGCATAAGTGTTAAAGGCGTAAATTAGTGTCAAATATTTCGCTAATTGTTGGTTTGGGCAATCCTGGAAAGGAATATGCCCAGACCCGTCACAATGCAGGTTTTTGGTTCGTCGAACAACTTGCAGACCGTTATGGTATTTCCTTAAAAGCAGATCCAAAGTTTCACGGATTCAGCGGTCGTGGTCAGATTGAAGGTCATGACGTACGCTTATTATTACCAACAACGTTTATGAACCGTTCTGGTCAAAGTGTTGCCCCTTTCGCTAAATTTTATCAAATTTCTCCTGAATCAATTCTCGTTGCTCATGATGAACTCGATATGGATCCTGGCGTTATTCGTTTGAAATCAGGCGGTGGACACGGCGGACACAATGGTCTACGTGATATCGTTCCTCATATTGGTGCTAATTTTCATCGTTTACGAATTGGAATTGGACACCCTGGCTCCAAAGAGCGTGTTTCAGGCCATGTGCTGAATAAAGCACCTAGCAGCGAACAACACTTAATGGATGTAGCTATTGATCATGCACTTTCCAAGGTGAAACTACTTGTTGATGGACAAGTTTCACTCGCCATGAATCAAATTAATGCTTACAAACCCGCTTAACCTTGAACTGAATTGTTGAACAATCACGCTTGCCATATTGCTCATTTAGGCGCAAAATGCGCATCAAACCGCCTATAGCCTGCGGAAAACGTGACAAGTCAACCATAAGATATTCATCTTAGGTCTTACTCAGGAGACGCTAGCCATGCTATCTCGTTTATTAAAATGTAAAATTCACCGTGCAGTTGTGACACATGCTGAACTTCATTATGAAGGTTCTTGCGCAATTGATGGTGTGTTGATGGATTTAGCAGGGATTCGTGAATACGAAGAGATTCACGTATGGAACGTAACTAACGGCAAACGCTTTACTACGTATGCAATTCGTGGTGAAGATGATTCAGGTATCATTTCAGTCAACGGTGGCGCAGCACATCAAGCGGATGTAGGTGACTTAGTCATTATTGCAACTTTTGGTGACTTTACTGAAGTTGAAGCAAATGCACATAAACCACGTTTAGTTTATGCAAACCCAGACAATACTGTAAATCACACAGCAAACTGTATTCCTGTCCAAATCGCATAAGCTTTAAAGATCCCCAAAGAGCCAGTCAAAAATGAACTGGCTTTTTTATTGGATTTTATTCAATCACCCGACCAACATACAAAAACACCTACAAATGCCCTGCTAATTTACTCAACCAGACTTGCAATACGCGATCAGTATTTATTAAATAAATAGAAAATAACGATAATTTTAAATATATGGATATTATTAAAACACTCCGTAAGGTCACTATACTTGCAGAGCTTGATGATGCGGTACTGCAAGGCCTAGCAAGTGAATGTAGAATCAAATATTTACATACAGGTCAGCGACTTTATCAAGCGAATGATCCAGCACATCATGTGTATATTATTGTCTATGGACGTCTCAAACTCACGTCCACAACAGGATTGTCAACCTACTTAGGACATCACGAAATCATCGGAGAAATGGGTGTCATTTCCGAACATCCCCATCACGGTACAGTGCATGCAATACGAGATACCGCTCTACTGACTATACCTCAACAACAGTTTATTGATTTTATCTACAAGCATCCAAATGTGTTATTGGCGCTATCTCGATTAATCATTGCTCGCTCACAACCAGAGTTACAACATACCCATGCAATGAGTCATAGCCGCACATTATCAATTGTTCCCGCAGCACCTCAGATACCCGCAATTCATCTTGCCGAAAAACTAACTGAACATCTGCAACGTTGGCCACATGTTCGTCTTATTACAGCAGCGCATGTAGATGCATTATTTGGCAGTGGCTTTAGCCAAACACCCTTGGATTACAGTGCTGATGATTTAAAATTACGTTTATGGTTAGCCAATTTAGAAGAAAAGCATTGTTATGTGTTATACGCAGCCCACAGTCATTCTGATGAATGGGCAAAGCGTTGTTTACATCAAGCAGACCGTATTTTAATTCTCGCCGAAGCAAATTTAACGCCAATACACACTCCCTTAGTGGATGTATTAAATCAACATCAATGGCAAAGTCCAATTGAATTGGTTTTATTACGTTCGGAGGGTGATCCCTCTCCACATACACTAGAGTGGAAACGGCTCTATCGAGCCCGTGCTCATTATTTTATCCATCCATGGGCACGGGCTGATATCAGTGCTGTGGCTCGACAGATTTCAAGCCAAGGACTCGGACTGGTTCTGGGTGGTGGTGGTGCACGCGGCTTTGCACATATTGGTCTCATACGCGCATTGGAACAACTGCATATTCCGATTGATATCGTCGGTGGAACAAGTATGGGCGCATTTGTAGCAGCCTTAGTGGCATGCGGTTTTGATAGTGTCGAAATGACCCATATTGCCTATGAGACTTTTGTAGCCCGAAATTATTTAAATGACTATACCATGCCTAGAGTGTCGCTAATCCGTGGTCAAAGGTTCCATAGTCGGCTCCAAGCTATTTTTGGGCAACGTCGGATCGAAGAACTCAGGCAAAGTTATTATTGTATTTCTACTAACTTATCTACTGGCCAAGCCGTTATCCATGATCAAGGGGAGCTTGCAACATGGGTTGGCACCAGTATGAGTGTTCCTGGTGTCGCTCCACCTGTCGCATGGCATGAAAATTTATTATGTGATGGTGGTGTGATCAACAATCTGCCTACCGATGTAATGCAAAACCTCGAGAGAGGTACAATTATTGCAAGCAATGTCAGTTTAATTGATGATATTCGAGTCCCAGGAATTGGTTTAGATGAACCTGATCAAAGTGCCTTACTCAACTGGAATAAACGAATTAAAGATAAACTATTACCAGCACCTAAACTCGCTGAAATTTTGATGCGTACTGCAACTCTTGCAAGTGACACCATGATTCAAACAGCCGCAATTGAACGCGCTCATTTACATATTCGTATGCCCATCGAAGGCATTGGCATGTTTGACTGGAATAAACTCGATGAACTGGTCGAACGAGGATATCAACATGCAATAGAAACACTACTCCCGATTCGAGACACACTCCCTCATATCTAAATGTTATTTATTCTTGGTGCTTGTATCTGATAATGGTCCATCAATTGATCTAAATATTGATAAGTTTCTAGATCCAACTCTTGCATATATGCATCTAAAATCCTTTGACACTGCTGTTGTTTTTCCAGTGGCATCCGTCGTACAACATCAAAAGTGACATTCCATTGAGAACGAACCAAAGAAGCATATGCAATGTGTTGTAACACCTCCTCATCAATCTGTGCAATTGCTTTTGCAACTGCTTCTCTTGCCTCATCTTGCATATAATTTACAACAACCAACATATCTGGCCATAAGTCACAATGATCCGCTGCAGCCACAATACTTTGAATAATATCAACCTGTCTTAGTGCGGGTAGATTCGCAACATAACGTTGAGCGTGATCAGATAAACATGCCACCACTGGTAACATATCCTCCCACAACTGATCTTCTTGCGCTGCCTGAATAATAGCATTGATGACTTTTTCCCCTTGTTTTACAGCTAAATCACCTAGATCACGCTTTAACTCATAACCAATATGACTCATCAACGCCAATAACTTGGGCCAAACCAACCGTTGTGCAGGATCACAAATAATCAAAAGTGCTTTCTCAATTCGTACTTTGGGTAATACATGAACAAGATGATCTATGCGCTCTCTAGATTCAATATAAAATGCAATCTCAAGCAGATCACTTTCTTGCTCAATCATCTGAGCAACATCTTGAACAACATCATCTGATAACATCCCAACAAAACGCCCCATGGTGACAAAATCACGCTGTTGCAACAGAATATTGGCAATGTCCTTAATTTGATGTGTCGTAAAATAGACCAACAACTCTCTCGCCAATCTCGGATCTAAATACACTGAAATAGCAGCAAGCGTATCTGCAGGTAGATGCTTCGCAATCTGATATAAATTTTCCGTCGATAAATGTACTGCGATTTGTGCCACAATCAGAGGATCTAAAAATCTTTTTACCAAGAAAACACTAAATCGATTGGGTAACCAACTCACCCACGATGCCAAATAACGAAAACGTGTTTTTTGTTGATCTTGCAGCAACTCAATAATTGCAAAACGAAATTGTCTTAAACTCTCTGGTGCAAGTGACTGTAAAAAATCCAATTGTTGCTCTGATACTTTCATGATATGAGCAAGCTTTATAATTTCTGCATGTACAGCTAATCGAGTCATATACATCACCGATTGTCATTTCTGGATCGAAACAAGGCTCGAAGAAAAAAAGCATTTGAAACAAGTGCTGATTGATTTTTCGATTTTCATCTTCAATGGTTTGCTGTAATTGCTGATTGAGCCAAGCAAGATGCTGCTCAGATAATTGTGAAAAATCTTGAAAGCTCATCACAGGACGCCTAAGTTGCTGTGCAAGCTGCTCTAAGGCTACTGTTTGTTCTTTTGTTGGTTCTTTGCTCATCATCCATTCTTCCGTGTTATTGTTGTTTTATCTATTCAGTGTAAGCTGAATTAAAAAATATTGGTAACTTTGCAAAAAATAAAAACATTGAGCCCATCATCATATTTTTTCATTTTTATAGAACGATTCATTCTATAAAAAGTTCTCTTTTTCAGAGCAACTTTAGCTATAATCAAATTACATCGCTTCAGGGCGGGGTGAAATTCCCCACCGGTGGTAAGTTGGGCATTAAACATGAATGACCTAACCAGCCCACGAGCTGGTATATATGTTTATATACTTGCAGATTTGGTGAGATGCCAAAGCCGACGGTATAGTCCGGATGAAAGAAGACGAAACCACCGAAACAATCTTTTGGTTTGTTTTGGTATGCGCTTATTTTTACATCAGTCCTGAAATGTTCAAACGTAGCTTATTTACGAGAGCGTTTCATTATGTCGAGTTTAATTCAACCCGAACTTTTCTTTTCAGCCCTTTCCCCAGCTGAACAACGTATTCAACAAGCTTTAGAAGACATTCGCCAAGGCAAACCCGTGTTGGTGATGGATGATTTTGACCGTGAAAATGAGGCCGATTTAATTATTGCTGCTGAAACTTTAACAGTCGAAGTTATGGCGCAAATGATTCGTGATGGTTCAGGTATTGTCTGTTTATGCCTAACAGAAGCATTGGCTGATCATTTAGCTCTTCCGCCTATGGTCGTGGATAACTCAAGTCAATTCAAAACTGCATTTACGGTAACAATTGAAGCCGCTCAAGGTGTAACCACAGGTGTCTCGGCCAAAGATCGCGTGACGACTGTTTTCGCCGCGACTCAAGACGGTGCTGTAGCAAGTGACCTCAGTCGCCCAGGACATGTATTTCCATTACGCGCACGTGATGGTGGTGTACTCACTCGTCGAGGTCATACTGAGGGAACGATTGACCTCGCCCGTTTAGCAGGCTTAAAACCTTCAGGTGTGTTGTGCGAATTAACCAATCCAGACGGCTCAATGGCCTCTGGTATTCAAGTTCTTGCTTATGCACAAACCCATGGTCTGACGGTGATCAGTATTGAAGAATTAGTCCAATACCGCTTAAAACATAATGTTTAATTAATAAAAGCCTCGATCATTCGAGGCTTTTTGATCAATATAGTTATGAAACCTTTCGCTCAATATTTAATTGATCAACCACCTCAATCAATTGGCCAAATTCAGAAATATATGCAACAGGTTGTACCTGAGCTAACTCTTGCGTTGTTCCATAACCATAATTCACAGCAATAGTTTCGATCCCGTTTGCGCGTGCACCAATGACATCATATTGACGATCTCCCACCATAATGCAGTGCTGAGCATTCAACTGCTCTTGCTCAAGAATATAAGCAATTAAATCTGCTTTATTGGTACGTTCCCCTGTTAACTCACTACCATACATTTCAGTAAAATACTGATCTAACTGGAAATGAGCCAAAATTTGCTTTGCATAAACTGTGGGCTTCGCTGTTGCAAGAAATAATTGATACTCCTGTGTTTGTAGCTGCCGTAAAGTCCCTTCCACTGTTGGATAGACTTCATTTTCAAATAAGCCTGTCACTGAAAAACGCTCGCGGTAAGCAGCTAAAGCTTGTTCGGCCAAATCATCATCTTGAGTATCTAATAATTTTGCTAATGAGGCTTTCAGAGGTGGACCAATCGTCCAATCTAAATCAACTTCATCCGCCAAAGGTTGATTGAGCTTTTCTAACGCATAACGAATCGAACCATGAATTCCTGTTTTAGGATCGGTTAATGTCCCATCTAAATCAATCAGTATATTTTTGATCGTCATTCGTTCAATCTCTTAAAGCCTTACACAACATAGTCGAGAGTTTCTCGAAACTTCCCTATACTAACGTAAATGAAAACATAAAAGGAAATTGCAGTGCGTCCGACCGTACTTTGTTTTTCAGGTTTAGATCCATCAGGCGGTGCAGGTCTACAGGCAGATATTGAAGCGATTGGACAAAGTGGTGCACATGCTGCAATTGCTTGTACTGCTTTAACCATTCAAAACTCACAGCAAGTATTTGGTTTTGAAGCAACCTCAAAAGAACTATTATTGGCTCAAGCAGATGCTGTGGTCGGTGATTTACCGATTAAGTGCGTAAAATCAGGTATGTTAGGCACAACCGATAATATTGCTGCATTAGCTGAGTTTTTACGTGCACACCCAGAGTATTTATATGTACTAGATCCTGTTCTCGTTGCCAATAGCGGTGGTTCACTGGGCGATCAAGCGACTTTGGTAAAAGCATTTGTTGAGTTAATTCCCCTAGCAACAGTCATTACCCCCAATACAGTTGAACTCAGAGCATTGACAGGAGTTGATGACATCGAGCAAGCCACACAAACATTATTTGAAATGGGTGCAAAAGCAGTCCTTGTTAAAGGTGGGCATGAAGATACCCCTGATCATATCCGTAATGTACTCTATGCTGATGGGAAAATGATTGCTGAAAGTCAATGCCCTCGCCTAGATGGTGAATATCATGGCTCGGGTTGCTCTTTGGCAAGTTTTATTGCAGGGCGCTTAGCCCTCGGTGATTCACTAAAAATCGCCGTACAACATGCAGAAACATGGCTATTCGGCGTATTAAAACACGCTGAAACACCAGTACCCCATGGGCAAAAAATTCCAAAGCGGTTTTAAACCGCTTTGCTTAAAGCTCATTAAATACTTTTTGATCTTAGTTTCACCGAAGGCTTTGAATCAATTTAAATTTTATATGAAAATATGTCATTCATTGATGAGCACTTATGCAAAATATTCATCAATTCAAACACACGAATAAAATATAATAATTATCATTTTAATTTTCATCATAATCCTCATGCTGAAGCGCCGCATCTTACCTAGTTTGTTACCCCTGAGTTGTGCTATGACTGTATTTGGGAACGACCAAATCAGTACCCTACCCACCCTTACTTTTCAGGCATCCTCTGAGAATGCAGAGTATGAATATAAAGTGACCTCTGCAAGTGCGGCAATGCGTACTCACACCTTACTGAAGGACACTCCTCAAGCCGTTACTGTAATTAATAAAGCGATACTTGAAGATATTCAAGCAACTCGCTTATCTGAAGCACTCGATGTAGCAGGACTGGGACGAGCAAATAACTTTGGTGGACAAGGTCTCACCACCTTCACCTCTCGTGGTTTTACCAGTGGTGAATATTATCGAAATGGCTTCCCGATCAATCGCGGTTATCCTAATGCACCTGATAGCTCAACTATCGAGCGTGTAGAAGTTTTAAGAGGTGCATCATCGAGTTTATATGGCCGTGGTGATCCAGGAGGGACATTTAATGTCGTTAGTAAGACACCTCAACCCGATCGGAAAACAACATTTGGGGTCAGTATTGATAACGAAGGACTTTATCGCAGTAACATCGATACCACTGGTTCTTTCACGGGAGACGATCGTATCACTTACCGTTTGAACTTAATGGGTGAAAATGGGGATACTTATCGCGAGCATGTGGACTCAAAACGATGGAACATCGCACCCGTAATTCAATGGACACCATCAGATCAAACAAAAGTTATCTTAGAGGCGGACTTTTTAAGAAATCAACATGCACTTGATCGAGGCTTTACCCGCTATGATGGTCAACAAAAACAATCCTTTAATCCAAAAGACTATTGGTGGGAATCAGGGAAAAATCGAAACCGTTTATATAACGATAATGATATGTTCCAACTACGGGTCGAACATCATCTCAATGACACATGGACGTTGAATGTAGGCACTCAATATTTAGATGGAAATTTACATGGCTATGCCGTTGAAGCGAATGGGATAAAAGCTGATAGTCATGGTGAGATCATTACTCGAAATTATAATTGGCGAAATTTGGACTGGAATGATAAAAATATCCAAGCAAGTTTAGTTGGCGAGTTTGATTTATTTAATCTAAAACATACGTTAATCACTGGACTAGAGTTTGAAGATTATGATTATCGCTCGTACATCATCCGTTCTACTGCCCCATTTGACTTAAATATCCATCATCCCTACCGTACACAACCATTACCCGCATTAGAGAACGTCACGACACATGATCATGAGCAGCTCACCAGCAAAGCGTTCTATATCCAAGATCAAATTCGTTTTACAGACCGACTTAATACCGTGATTGGCCTACGTTTTGAACAATACCAACATGATTATACGAATTTTATGAATAACACTTCATGGTCAACCAAACACAATACGCTAATTCCTCGTGTTGGCTTAACATATGATTTAAATGAACAACTTACTGTCTATAGTAATATTAGCAAATCATTTAAACCCAACTCTGGTGCCGATCGAAACAATCAAGGCTTTGATCCAGAAGAAGGTATTTCATATGAAATCGGATCTAAACTCGCATTGTTTGATGACAAGCTTTCCTTTGAAAATGCTCTATATTATGTAAAAAAAGACAATGTTCTCACCTTAGATCCACTCGATAGCACTAAAAGCGTTGCTGCAGGTGAGGTCACCAGCAAAGGTTTTGAGCTCAGTCTCGTTGGTAACCTTACCCCTGAATGGAAAATCATTGGTAATTATGCCTATACAGATGCGGCAGTGAGCAAGGACAATAGCTTAGCGAAAGGAACCCGCCTCGCGAATATTCCTAAAGATTCATTCAATTTCTTGACAATGTATGAGTTCCACTCAGAACCGCTGGAAGGTTTAGCAATAGGACTAAATCAGCGCTATATAGGAAATCGAAAAGGACAAACAGCAAGTAACACCTATACTATGGGTGCCTATGCCACTACAGACTTTATTTCTTATTACAATCTCTCATCTGATATACGTTTAAGTTTCGATATCAAAAACATCTTTAATAAGAGATATGATGATAGCGCATTCAACCGTTATGTTTATCCTGGCCAGCCTCGTACTGCCAAACTTGGCGTCACCTATTCATTTTAAATCGCATTTCAGCAAATATTTCTAGAATCAGAATAAACAAAAGGCGCATTCAGCGCCTTTTTCACATTCACAGATTATTGTGGGATACGTAATACTTGACCTGGGAAAATATCATCTGCATTTTTCAATAAAGGTCGATTTGCTTCAAAAATTTTATTGTATTGGTTTGGATCACCGTAATACTCTTTAGAAATCTTTGACAGATTGTCTCCTGATTTCACTGTATAGAATTTACTTTCTGGCTCAGCGGTTTCAACTGTCATTTGATCATCAACCTGTGCCACATGATCGATATTCCCCACAGCAAGAATGATTTTTTCTTTATCCGCCTGACTTTTTACCTGCCCTTTAATCACAGCAGTATCAGTTGTACCGTTATATGTCACGGACAGACCTTCCACCCCTAATCCTAAACTCTTAATTAAACCTAATAATTTATTTGCAATCTCTTGAGCTGATGGCTCAGCTGGTGTTGCTGGCGCAGCTTGTGGTTCCGCTGGTGCTGTATTTTTCTTACCAATACCTTTTACAAAATCAAAAAGACCCATTGTTATTTCCTCTGTAATTATTTATGAAGATTGGCCTCAATCGACCTAATTTCTAGTTATACCTAAAAAATAAATGCTACAGGTTTCAATTTAAAGCGGTCTTGTAAATAAATGTACAGTGATCTGCTGCAACATTTTTTACTTTTTTGATTCTTAGATTCAAAAATGAAAAGCCACCTTACGGTAGCCTTTGATCGCTAAAATGGATGATACGATTACATGTCGCCTTCCACATTAGTCCTTATATAGTCAATTGCAGCTTGGACTGTCGTAATTTTCTCTGCATCTTCATCTGGGATTTCAAAGCCAAACTCTTCTTCAAAAGCCATAACCAATTCAACGATATCCAAAGAATCAGCGCCTAAATCATCGACAAAAATTGCGCTAGGTACCACCTCTTCCTCATCTACGCCGAGTTGTTCAACGATAATTTGTTTAACTCGCATTTCGATACTCATAATATTTCCTTTTGTTGTTATGATTTAATAATTTATTTTAAATAGCATAGATTTTATACACTTAAATAAACTCATTTCATATTCAGTGTTTATTTTTTTCTTGTAAAAAAATGTATAAATCCTCTCAAGTAAAAAATTGAGCACATAAAAAAGCCACCTTTCGGTGGCTTTTCAATCATGCAATATGATTAACCAAGTTTTTTGGTTACATAATCAATTGCTGATTGAACCGTAGTGATTTCATTTGAATCTTCATCAGGAATCGTGATGTCGAAATCATTTTCAAAAGACATTACAAGTTCAACCAAATCTAAAGAGTCAGCACCCAAATCATCCATGAAAGATGCTTCGTTCTTAATCTCTTCAGCACGCATACCTAATTGTTCAGCTACTGCTTGTTTGATGCGTTGTTCGATATCGCTCACAGGAATTCTCCTCATTGCTTGTGGCGTTTTAATTTGCCACTAGTTTAATTGAATATAAAAACTTTTAAAAGTTTATACATCGCCAGTTAGGCCATGTATAAACCACCATTTACGTGTAAAACTGTACCAGTAATGTAACTCGCCTTGTCGCTGGCAAGGAAACTCACTGCATTTGCAATATCTTGAGGCTCACCTAAACGATTTAAAGCGACTTGATCAGTCATTTTTTTGCGAATTTCTTCGCTTAACTGATCCGTCATTTCAGTCGCAATGAAGCCTGGCGCAACACTGTTCACTGTAATCTGACGGCTGCCCATCTCTTTCGCTAAGCTACGACTAAATGCTTCAATCCCTGCTTTTGCTGCTGAGTAGTTTGCTTGTCCTGGATTGGCAAAATGCGCTACAACAGAACTGATGTTAATAATGCGCCCAAAGCGAGCTTTGGTCATGCCTTTCAATACGCGCTTAGATAAGCGGTAAACGGCTTTCAGATGGATATTGAGAATATCATCCCAATCATCTTCAGACATACGCAATAACAAGTTATCTTTGGTAATACCCGCATTGTTTACCAATACAAGAACTGAACCATATTTCTGTTCAATATCTGAAACAAGTGCATCTATTGCTTCGCCGTTACGAACATCGAGTACAGCACCTGCTCCATGTTCAGCAAAGCTTTCTGTCAGTTTTTGCGCGCCTGATTCAGAGGTCGCGGTTCCAACTACAAAAAAACCGTCTTGAATGAGTTGCTGTGCAATAGCTGCGCCAATACCACGGCTTGCTCCTGTCACTAACGCAACTTTTCGTTGTTGTGTCATGCAATTTTTCCTTCTGCCACTAACACTGCGTTTAGGGCATCTTCCATACGTGCTTTGCTATCAATGGCAAATGCTTTTTCTATGTTCGGTAATCGCTTTGCAAGATTGCTAAGTACAGTACCAGGTCCACATTCGACCACGTACTGAATACCTTGATCCTGTAGATATTGCATGGTGCGTGTCCATTGTACCGATTGGTACAATTGAGCCGTTAAAGCCTGACGCAATTGAGCAACATCTGTCGCGATTTCCGCGTTGACATTTTGTATTACAGGAAGGCATGGTAGCTCAATGGCAGTTTGTTCCAAAGCTTCAGCAAACTTTTCTGCGGCTGGCTTCATTAATGAACAATGAGACGGCACAGATACTGGTAGGGCAATCGCTTTACCAGATTGCTCTTTCGCTTCAGCCATTACTTGTTGAACCAATGTAGCACTACCGGCAATTACGACTTGACCTTGTGCATTATAATTTGCAGCTTCCACTGAGCCTTGACCTGCCGCAGATACTTGCTGACAAAGCTCAACAACTTTTTCATCCGCTAAGCCAAGAATAGCAGCCATTGCCCCCTCACCTTGAGGTACAGCACTCTGCATCAGTTTGCCACGTAAATGAACCAGTTTTACAGCATCAGCCAATGTCATCGCTTCCGCAGCAACCAGCGCGCTATATTCCCCTAAAGAGTGTCCAGCCAAGTATTTCGGTGTAATACCACCTAACTCTAACCATACACGCCATAAGGCAATACTGGCAGTCAATAACACTGGCTGTGTATTTTCAGTTTGGTCTAAGCCTTCACCACTTTGAGCAATATGCCAAAGATCAAAACCGAGTGCTTCAGACGCCTCAGCAAAAGTCTCTCTAACAACACTGAATTGCTCTGCAAGTTCAGCAAGCATACCTACTTTTTGTGAACCTTGACCTGGAAAAACAAATGCAGTTTTTGTTGCTTGAGCTGCCTGCTCAAGTCGTTTAGTCGACATATAAAAATCCTTAAATTAGTCTATCGCCAATTTGATCAACACCCATAATTCTACATGAGAATAGCAATAGACTCTTTAGCGATGCGGCAATTTAACATTGATTTAATCTTTTTATAATTGCGAAAAACAACAAAAAAGGGAGCTTTCGCTCCCATTTTTTCTATACTTTAAGCTAACGCTTAATGCATATGATTCAATTATTCAGCATCAGCTGCTTTAGCGAATAATTGACGACCACGGTAAATACCATCTTTAGTCACGTGGTGACGACGGTGAGTTTCACCAGTAGTTTGGTCTACAGATAATGCATTCTCGGTTAAAGCGTCATGTGAACGGCGCATGTCACGGCGAGAGCGACTTTTACGGTTTTGCTGAACGGCCATGATGGCTCCTTACAAAGATCGAAAAAATGGATCAGAACAAATTCAGTTGTCTTAACTCAACATTATAACATAAATTATGAGTTAAGTTTACCCTTCAAACCTGCCAAAACATCAAACGGATTATCCCGTTTTTCTTCGACAACGTCCTGAATGGTAGGTCGATGTTTATGCTCACAAGCATCATGCTTAGGAGATAAAGGCACCAACAATAACAGTTCATCTTCTAGCAATGCGAGTAAATCAATCGAAGCAGGCGTATCAAAATCACCTTTTTTCGAAAATTCACTTTCACCTAAAACGATGAAATCAGCATCCTCATCCAAGCGCTCTATCAGTGACTCATCATCGATTAAAGCCAAATGGAAATCTGAAACAAGTTCAGTTTCAACAGTATCCAAACAACGTTGGCATTCCATTGGAACTCTTGTATCAATATGTCCATCTAACCATACAATGCGATGATAGGCATCCATTGATAGCTTACAGTCTATGTTGATCAATTGATCATTAATTGATCCAACAGCTTCACGGGCGATACGAGCAAAGCGAGACAATGGCAGTGTTCCTGACCATGTAAAGCCCTGTTCAGCCCATTTAAACGGCTCAATCTGTGCCGGAAAGGTATTTGCTGACATAATTAAGGCGGCAATTCTACAAATTCATCGGTACTCTGTCAAAGATTAAGATACAATTTTGCACTTCTTTAGACAGAACTCGGGGTAAATTAAGCAATGCACCTGTTGCAGCTGCAACTTGAAGTAACAACTTCATTACTTGTTAGCACCCATTCAACCACTGCTCCTGTTTTAACACCAGATCAAGTGCAACGTTCATCTTGGCAAAAGTTAACAACAGAACCAGAACAGGTTGATTGGCTTATTTTACACTTTAATCACTGGTTTTCCCACCATAATGTGACACTTGTTAAAGGTGAATTTGAACCAGAATATTTCCCTGCGGAAAATGGACAACCTGCAAGAATCCAATTTGCACATGGTTTTTTTAATAGTGCCCTGCATGAAATTAGTCATTGGACGATTTCTGGCGCACAACGTCGTCTATTACCCGATTTGGGTTATTGGTATGCACCAGATGGTCGAACAGCTGAACAACAGGCGCTTTTTGAACAGGTTGAAATCAAGCCACAAGCGATTGAATGGTTATTTGCGACTGCCTTTGGTCGAAAGTTCCGAGTGTCTTTAGATAATTTGACGGGTGACAGTGGTAACGGACAACAATTTAAAGACAATGTGTTCTCTCAGGTCCAACGTTACTTTTCTGGCGAAGCAAAATTACCAGATGATGCAGCTCATTTTATTTATTACATCTGTCTATGTACACGTAATGGCTTAGCGTTACAACGCGATGAATTTAAACGCGAACAGCTTGATTGAATGACAAAATTATCACATCTGAGACTTGCATCCTCCCCTATACACGTTTCATACTAAATTCAGCCATAAAGATCAGGGAGTTATAATAATGTTGCATTTACATATTCATCCTGAAAATCCTCAGGCTCGCTTAATCACTCAAGCTGTAGATCGCATTCGCGCTGGTGATGTCGTAGTTTATCCAACTGATGCAGCCTATGCGATTGGTTGTCAGATTGGTAATAAAAGTGCGATGGAACGAATTGCTCAAATTCGTGGTTTAGGTCCAAAACATCAATATGCGATTATGTGCTGTGATTTATCCGATATTGCAACTTATGCCAAAGTTGATAATGCGATGTATCGATTACTTAAGAATAATACACCTGCTGTCACTACTTTTATTTTGCCCGCGACCAGTGAAGTACCAAAACGCTTGATGCATCCAAAGAAAAAAACCATTGGTTTGCGTATTCCAAGTAATCCGGTTGCTCAGGCTCTGTTGAAAGAATTAGGTGAGCCTTTGCTGACCAGTACTTTGATTCTTCCCGATCAAAAAGATCCACTTGATGATCCTTATGATATTGAAAATCAGCTCGGTAAACGTATTGATGTATTTATCGATAGTGGTTTCGGTACTTTATCCACGACTAGTATTGTCGATTTGTCAGGTGAAAACCCAGAGATTATTCGTCGCGGGGTTGGTGACGTCAGCGCGTTTGAATAACGTTATATAAAATGGATTTATTTCAAGTTTTACTCAACATAAATGATTTTCAAGATGATGAAACCATTTATGTTGTTGAACCTTGGACATTAGAATCTGAAACAAAAGTTCTAAAAGAACCAGATATAGGACTTATCCAAATCGAAAGTAATCACTTAATTTTTGAATATTTTTTAGAGGTTTCCATTGTGAAAGAAATATGGAAAAATCTCGAACACCGAAATCTTTGTATGCGTGATCAATGTCAAAACATTATCGAATATGCAATCCACGATGCCTAATATCTTAAGCCATTACGTAAAATCAGTTAACCGACGTTTCTGAAAACCTTGCTCATCAAAATTATCTGGACTGAGCCATTGTTGATAGATTTTTTCTAAATCAGGCCATTCTTCATCAATAATTGAAAACCAAGCGGTGTTGCGATTACGTCCTTTTACGATCCGATCCTGACGGAACAAGCCTTCAAATTGAAATCCAAAACGTAAGGCTGCAGCTTTAGAGGGGGCATTACAATCATCACATTTCCACTCAACGCGTCTAAAACCGTGTTTAAAACATTGTTGTAACAGTAGAAATATGGTTTCTGTTGAAGCTTTGGATTTTTTCATTTTATGCGAAAAATAAACATTACCAATCTCTATCGCACCGTGTTCAAGCCGAGGATTAAGTAATGCAATCCAGCCTTGAACTTCTCCATCTACCTCAATAAGAAAATGTGTTGATCCATAAAAACCAAATAAGTTATGCAAAGCATCCCTTAATACTATCGCACTGGTTGGTGCCGAATAAGGTAAATAAGTCCAGCATGCTGCATTGGGTTCAGAACTTACACATGCCCAAATTTGTGCTAAGGCTGAATCAGCTATTGTTCCAACGATAGAGATCAATTGAATATTCTGTCCAAAGATACTTTCTTTAATCGGCTGACTAGTTTTGAAATTTTCAATAGCTAGGCCAACGGTCTGACCAAGATCATTGTGTTGTGTTTTTAAATAGTTTTTCATCGTAATTTGTTATGCTGTAAAAATATGACTCTAATCACATATTTAATCATAAAGTTTTTCTATGTCGAATATGCTTTGATATAAAAACTCAAAATACCCTGAGAAGATTAAGGTTTTTGTAAGCAAGTAATTTATTAAATCGAGTATTTCGATTAGAATAGCCAAGCTCCTTGTGGCGTGTGTCATCCCTTGAACACAAAAATGATCTTTCATGCTTTTGAAAATTCGCGTGGCTTATAACGGTAATGAACCAAATTCTTCCTACTTCGTTGGAGTTAACTCCTTCCATTCGTGTGCTTGACGAGTGGCAAGAAGCCATACCTGAAGATTTGTATATCCCGCCAGCCGCATTTGAAATTTTATTGGAACAATTTGAAGGTCCTTTGGACTTCTTGATTTACCTGATTCAAAAGAATGGCTTCGATCTTTTACAGTTAGATATTTCTCCAATTGCAACGCAATATCTATCATATATGGATAGTATGAAATCGTTGAATATCGAACTGACTGCGGATTATATGGTGATGGCTGCATTACTGGCTGATCTAAAGTCACGTTTACTACTTCCCAAACCTGTTGCTGTCGATCCTTTTGAAAAGGATCCTAAACAAGAACTCATCGATCGTTTAGAAACTTACCTCCGCATTAAGCAAGCTGCTGAAAAACTTGGTCAAATGCCCATCTTTGAACGAGATACCTTTAGTACAAATGTGAGTATCGGACATATTGCCCCAATCTATGAGGGGTATGATGCTGATGCTTTAAGGGATGCGTTATTTTGCGTATTCAATCGCCCTGAACCGATTACACACGTTATTGCTCAAGAGCCTGTTTTACTTGAAGAGCGAATTGCTTATATTGAAAGCCAACTGGCTTCTGGTGAAAGTTTAAGTTTTATAACTTTACTCAATCCTAAGCAAGGTCGTATGGGCATGGTCGTAACATTTATGGCAGTACTTGAATTGACTCGTCAACAAAAGATTCAAATTATTCATACAGGGATCGAAGCACCTCTGACAATTCAAGGAATTTCAGCATGAGTTTAGATCAGTTTGATTCCAATGAAGGCATGTCATTGGAAGATATTCATCATGATGTTCTACTGCAAATTGAAGCGATATTATTCGCCAGTGACTCACCAGTTTCACTTGCACGACTAAAAGAAGCCTTTCAAAACCAATATAATAAGCAACAATTACGTCAGTTTTTGCAACAACTCGCAATGTTACAACATGGCCGTTCTATTGAATTAATCGAAACAGCTCAAGGTTTCCGTTTTCAGGTCCGTGCCAAGTATCGTAATATCATTGCGCAAGTTTGGCCTGAACGCCCAACTAAATTATCGCCGTCTTTACTCGAAACCGTCGCTGTTATTGCGTATCATCAACCTGTAACACGTGCAGATATTGAGCAAATTCGTGGTGTATCAAATAACAGTCAAATTTTAAGAACACTGTTTGACTGGAACTGGATCAAAGAGTCTGGTTTCAGAAACTTACCTGGAAGACCTGCGTTGTTAGTGACAACGCCCCAATTTTTAAATGCATTTGGTCTAGCTTCGCTAGGTCAACTGCCTCCCCTGCAGAACGCCAAGGAAGCTTTCATGACACTCGATGCGCAAGCACCGAAGTCTTGAGAAGGTGAACTGTTGATCATTATGTCTAAGGTTGTGCTGTCATGAGTGAAAAATTACAAAAGGTTTTAGCGAGAGTTGGGCTTGGCTCACGTCGCTATATGGAGGAAGTCATTGCTGCTGGTCGTGTCAGCATCAATGGTCGTATTGCCCAAGTGGGTGAACGCATTGAGCCAGGTGATGAACTTCGTATTGATGGTCGTAAAGTACAATTCCAAGTAGAAGATGAAATTCGTCGTCGTGTTTTAATTTACTATAAGCCAGAGGGTGAAATTTGCTCACGCAATGATCCTGAAAAACGTCCAACCGTATTTGATCATTTGCCTCAAATCGCCAATGATCGTTGGGTCATGGTCGGTCGCCTCGATATCAACAGTACAGGCTTATTGTTGTTTACCAATGATGGTGAGCTTGCAAACCGTTTAATGCACCCATCAAACGAAGTAGAACGTGAATATGCAGTACGCGTTATGGGTGAAGTGACACCTCAAATCCGTAATAACATGCTCAAGGGCGTTGAACTTGAAGATGGCCCTGCTAAATTTGAGTCTTTCTCTGAAATTGGTGGCGATGGAATCAACCGTTGGTATCAAGTAGTCGTGAAAGAAGGTCGTAATCGCGAAGTTCGTCGTATCTTTGAATCGCAGAATTTAAAAGTCAGCCGCTTATTACGTACTCGCTACGGAACCGTGATTTTACCGCGTGAGTTACGTACAGGTCGCTGGATGGAACTCGACAAGATGGATATCGATAACTTAGCAAAATCTGTTGAATTAAAACCACGCCAAGGTACAGGTTTATTCGGTATGGCTAAACGTCGTACTGAACGTATGACAGATAAACCAATGGCAGCACGTCGTGGGGGTTATTTACGTCAACAACGTCGTGATGATGAACAACCTGAACAACGTCCAAACAGCAATGGTGGCAACCATAATAACAATGGTCGTAAAACGATTGGCTTTAATAAAGGCTTTAAGAAGTTTTAATTGATTGTTATTTAGAAATAAAAAAACGCTCAATTTGAGCGTTTTTTAATGTCCACAATTTGCGATCAAGCGATACCTTGTGGAATGGCACTCAATAATTTTCGCGTATATTCGTGCTGAGGGTGCAGATACAGATCGTCAGAATTAGCTATTTCAACAATTTCACCATGATTCATTACCATGACCTGATCTGAAATATATTTCACCACCGATAAATCATGAGAAATAAAGATATAGCTTAAACCAAACTCATCTTGTAGATCTTGAAGTAAGTTCAATACCTGCGCCTGTACAGAAACATCTAACGCTGAAACTGATTCGTCACAAATCAAAATCTCAGGCTTTAAAGTTAAGCAACGTGCGATAGCAATACGCTGACGTTGTCCTCCTGAAAATTCATGTGGGTAACGATCATAAGCTTGGGCGGGTAAACTTACGCGTTCTAACAACTCTAAAGCTATTTTTTTACGTTCTGTATCATCCTGACCAATCCCATGAATACGCATTGGTTCAAGTAGAATTTGTCCAATCGTAAACCTCGGATTCAACGAAGCATAAGGATTTTGGAAAATGATCTGTATTTTACGTTGATACTTTGCAAACTCTTTTTCAGACATGGCAAAAATATCTTTACCATCAATAAGCGCTTGTCCACCTGTTGCTTCATGTAACCGCATTAACAACAAACCAATGGTTGTTTTTCCTGAACCAGACTCACCAACCAGACCTAATGTTTTTCCTTTTGCCAGTTTAAAAGAGACTCCTTTTACAGCTTGAAATTCATCACGTCCCCATAATCCTTTACGACTATAAAATGATTTTTTCAGATCTTTGACATCCAAAATAATTTTTTCATCACCTTTCAATCCACGTGCACGTTGCTGTAAATGAAGCGTTGATAAGTTTATCTCTTCCACAAGTTGTCCATTTTCTAGCTTCATAAAATCGCTGGTAATCGGTAACCGATATGGACGTGAAGACAATTGGGGACGACAATGTAATAACGCTCGTGTATAGACATCATTCGGTTGCTCTAAAACCTGTTTAGTCTTACCACTTTCTCGAATTTCACCATGCCGCATCACAATCACTTCATCAGCGATTTCACCGACCAACGCCAAATCATGAGTAATAAACAACATCGACATTTCGTGACGTTGACGCAAAGATTCCAATAGTTCAATAATTTGTTTTTGAATGGTTACATCCAGAGCGGTGGTCGGTTCATCTGCAATCAAAAGTTTAGGCTCACAGGCAATCGCCATCGCAATCATAACGCGTTGTTGTTGCCCACCTGACAACTGACTTGGATAGGCATCAATCTTGGTTTCAGGGGAAGGAATTCCAACCTCTTTTAACAACTCCAAAACACGTGTACGAGCTTGTTTACGCCCCATGCCTAAGTGAATACGCAAAACCTCTGCAATTTGATCCCCAACTGTAAAAACAGGATTTAATGATGACATCGGTTCTTGGAAAATCATCGCTATATCCCTTCCACAAATGTCACGAAGTTCTCGAACGGATAGCGTCAGTAAGTCTTTATCTTCAAAATAAATTCTACTCTGCTCTGAGATTCGACTCTGTTCTTTTGGCAGTAATCCCATCACGGCCAAAGAAGTTACTGATTTACCACTACCCGATTCACCAACTAAAGCAACCGTTTTGTTCTTTGGAATGCTAAATGAAATCCCTTTGACGGTCTCAACCCATTGCTTATTCTCTGATTTAAAACTGACATGCAGATTTTCAACCGTTAATAACGGCGTTTCATTTGTATTTGGCCTCATATTTCACTCCGTTATTTCAGCTTAGGATCTAATGCATCACGCAAAGCATCAGTAAACATTGAAAATGCTGTCACCAAGACAGCCATCGCAATCGATGCAGCAGCCAATTGCCACCATTTACCTAGAATCAACTCAGTTTGTGCTTCATTCAACATACTGCCCCATGAGACCACGCCAACAGGAACACCAAAGCCAAGGAAACTCAAAATCACTTCAGCTTTGATAAAAGCGACGACAAGGATAGAAATTTGAACCAAAGCAATATGGCTGACGTTTGGAAAAATATGTATAAACATACGGCGAAAATGACTCACGCCAATCGCTTTGGCAGCGAGAACATATTCACGGGATTTATGTTTCATGTACTCGGCACGAATCAGTCGGAAAACACCAGTCCAACCAGTTAAGCCCAAAATTAATACAATCGAAAGAATACCTTTCTGCTGTAAAACAGCGGCAACGGCCAAAACTAGTAATAGATAAGGAATCGAAGTAAAAATGTTATAAAACCAATTGAGAACATCATCTACCCATCCTCCAAAATAGCCAGAGATCGCCCCCAGAAAAGTCCCGATTACAACCGCCAATAATGCTGAGAGTAACCCGACAAGAATAGAAGTTTCTGCGCCTTTAATCGTTTTAAGTAGAACATCTTGTCCCCATTTATCTGCACCAAATGCTAAGGTTGATTTCAGTGCTTGGTCTTGATCAACCAACTGCCCATCAAGTTGCTGATTGATCACCAACATATCTTCAGCTAATGGATCGGTTACGCCGTAATAATCAATCAACGTATTGTTATCCTGTTGCTCTGCAATATCCGTATTTGACTCACGAAAACTATCTTTTAAAGAATCAGCCGGATTTTCAGGAAAATCTTCCGCTGGCTTCGCTAGTGGAGTTGACGGAGCACCTTCTTTACTTGTCCCAATAAACGTTGGTGGTGCGTAACTTACAGCCACTTGTTTGTTCCAATCTGATGCAATAACACCTGTAATCGATAGCAATAACACGATGAAATAACCGAGCACCACAAGTAACGATGCTACTGCGATACGATCTGCTTTTAGTCGCTGTACAGCCAAACGCCATAACCCAAAGGATGCAGTGTTAGGCTGTACATGTGCTTTTCGTTTTAATAATACACTCAGCATAAGCTCACCTATTTCAACTCTACACGTGGATCGATTAACTTATAAATCAGATCCGCAATTAGGTTAAAAAACATGGTTGCGACGGCAACATAAACTGTTATCGCTTTAATCACGGGGAAATCACTACGTTCAACCGCAATGATGACTTCTCGACCAATACCAGGGATACCAAAAAAGCGTTCTATCAAAAATGCGCCAATTAACAAGGCAGGTAATGTCGCCATAACATCCGTCACAATCGGAATCGAAGCATTGCGTAAAACATGTATGCCATAAACACGTCGCTCACTCACACCTTTGGCACGTGCAGTACGAACATAATCCTGATTGACCTCATCCAAAATGAAACTGCGATAGAGTCTTAATGTCGGTGCAATACTCACGACAAGCATAATCAGAACAGGTAATAGTGCATATTTGAACAGATTTTCGTTTAAGTTATCGCTCCAACCTTGAACTGGAAACCATCCCAATTGATAGGCAAAGAAGTACTGAAAAACAATGATATAAACCAAGATACTGATCGACATGCCGATCGTACAAAGCATCATCACCATACGATCAGTTAAACTTCCTCGCACAGATGCAACAGCCAACGCCAAGATGATCGAAATTACGGTTTGTAGCAGAGTTAATGGAATCAGAATCGTCAGTGATGGTCCCAAACGAGTGCTTATAATTTGCGAGACCGACTCCCCAGTACTCCAACTCACGCCATAATCAAAAGTCAAAATTTGCTTGATGAAAATCCAAAGTTGAATGTAATAAGGCTGATCAACACCTAACTGTTGTCGAATATTTTCAATTTGCTCTGGATTCGACATTTTTCCTGCCAAGATATAAGCAGGATCCCCCCCCACCCAATTGAACAAGAAAAAAATCAGCAGCACGACACCCAGCATTGTGGGGATCATCTGCCATATGCGACGTATGATATATGCCAGCATAAAAGATGCCCCTTATTTAATCCGTTGACCTGAAATTTCATTGAAAAAAGCAGTGTTACTAGGCTTACGTCCTAGAAACTCCTCAACTAAAGCTTGTGCTGGTTTTTGGCTACCTTGAGCTAAAATAGTTTCACGATAACGTTGTCCTACCTCGGCATTGTTCAAATTATTACCAAAGGCTGACAGCATATCTAAGGCCATAACTTCAGACCACATATAGCCGTAGTAACCGACTTGGTAGCCTCCCATAATATGACCAAATTGACCTGGAAACTCTGTAGTCGGCACATAGCCAAGTGCTGTTGCAGCCTCCATCTTTTTCCAGACATCTAATGGTTGTATTTTCAAAGCATCCTTACCATGCAATGCCATGTCATACTGTGCATATAAAGTTTGGCGGGCATAATGTAGACCTCGCCCATAACCATGAACCGCATTTAATTTTTCGATTAAGGCATCATCCACACGTGGGCAAGCAGGACTACAAAAATCTGCGAGTTTTGAAAGAGTTTCTTTACGTCTCGCCCACTCTTCATACATCTGGGATGGTGCTTCAACAAAATCTCGCTCTACTGAAGTGCCAGATTGTGATGCATAACGAGTATTCGATAAGATGCCATGAAGCGCATGCCCAAATTCATGCACAAAGGTTTCCAGCTCATCACTGTTCAGTCCCTTTCGATTAAAATTGGTGACCAGAGCTGAAATTGGTTTCCGCTCAGTTAAACGGCTCCGCCCGAAAACACTCCAAACAGCAGCATGCCCATACTTCCCTTCACGGGGAAATTTATCCATGTACAACCCACCAATTAATTGCTTTGTTTTCGCATCGACAACATCGTAATACTCGACTTCATCTTGCCAAGCCACTATATTTACTTGTTTAAATTCAATACCATACAAATCAGATGAAATAGCAAATAACCAATCTTGAGTTGCTTGTGTAGGAAAATATTCACGCAATTTTTCTTGATCAATTTGGTATTTAGCTTGACGGAGTTTTTCACTCCAATATTCATCGCTCCAGCGCTCAATCGAGGCTTGCTGTAATGGAATATTTAAGGTTTTAGCTTTAAATTCACGTAAGGTCTGAACTTCTTTTCGCTCTAAAGGTGCTACTGTTGTATGAACTTCTGCTAAGAATTTATTCACCGCCTCGGGTGTTTTTGCCATTCGGTTTTGCAAAACCCATTCTGCATAACTCGATTTGCCAAAGAGTTGTGCTAATTCATAACGTAAATCAATCGCTTGTTTAAGCAATGCTAAATTCTTTTCTCCACCACGCCGACTAAATGCAATTTGATAGCGCTTACGTGCCTCATCACTTTCAGCAAGCTGCATAAATGGACGGTATTCAGGATATTCAAAACCCAATAGATAATTACCCTTATCATTTTTGTTTAAAGCATCAATATAGCTTTGCGGTAAGCCTTTTAACTCAGCTGGACTAAACTCTATTTTTTGAGGATTCTCACGTACATTTCTCGCATACACCTGCTCAATTGTAGCGAGTTCGTCCAAAATCTCTTTCAAACGTTTTTGTTTATTGGTGGTCAGCAAAATGCCTTTTTCCTCAAAATTATTCAAAATGTCTTGCTGAAATTTGCTATCTATTGCATCCGATGGCTTTAGTTTTTTAAACTGCTGATAGAGCTTGGGATTTTGAAAAATATCTGTTTGGAACTGCGTAATTTTAACCTCGCAATCTTCTGCAGCATTGCGAACAGCCTCATCTGGATAAACGTTGCCATATAAACCAATTGGACCATAAAAATCTTCAAACTCAGCAAAAATACGATCCCATTCTGCTAGCACAGGCGCTGCTGGTGCATTTAGTTTTAATGGTCGCATTTCTACAGACTTTAACTGTTTTTTTACTTCATTGATTTTGGTATCACACATTACTGCGATATCTTGGGCTTGAAATGTTGGCAGGGTCTGACGTTTTGTAGTTTCAGCCGTCACGGTCTGGTTAATACCCATCGTCAGTAAACACAATGTGGCTAATTTAAAAGTATTAGATTTCATAATTACTCCAGTTCTTTATTTCTATTTCTTCATATCAATGTCGATATACATCCATTCCGCAGGAAGAATCGGATGCTTTTTAAAACCAATCACGCGGGGTTGAGCCAAGATATTTCGATAACGAGCGCCTATCACTTGTGCAGGCATATAGACTTCCAAAATTCGAGACATTTTTCGGTATAAAGCATCACGTTCTGGACTGGGTGACATTTTTTGAGTTTGTTCGTATAAACGGTCAAATTCAGGAATCTGAACACAACTGTTATTACTCACATGAACGTTTTTGCCGTAAAAAAGCTGCATAAAATTATCAGCATCAGGATAGTCAGCAATCCAAGCAGAGGTTTTGAACATGGTTTTACATTGTTTCTCCAACTTCAGTGCTTCAGAAAATGGCAATGATTTAGTGGTCATCTGAATTTTGAGACTATCTAAAATTCTTTTCCAAAATTCTGCTTGTTGTTGACTTCTTAGACTGCTTCCTGAAATCGTCATATCAATCACCAGTGGCTTCCCATCTGGCTGCATTCGCCAACCATTTGCACCAACTCGATACTGATAACGATCAAGCAATAGATTTGCGGCTTTAACTGAATAAGGGATACTGCTTTTATAGTCAGGATCGTAACCAACAACACCATTTGGAATCAGTGCTTGTAATTTTTGGGCATCCCCTTTTTGTAAGATATTGATATAACTGTCGGCAGAAAAAGCCATCGCCATGGCACGGCGAAGTGCAATTTTTTCTTTACTCAACCCACCCACAACTGGGTTTTTCATATTCCAATAGTGATAGTCAATGGATGGATCAACGATACGAGATAGTTGCACACCTTTTTTCACCAACTCAGGTTTCAACTCACCATTCTGCAAAGCTTGAACGGTCAGTTCACCATCGAGTTGAAATAAATCCACCTCATCTTTGCTAAAGGACAGCCAACGTGATTGACCTTCTTCCATCACTTGTATATCAATGACACCAATTTGTGGCATCAGTTTGCCCTGCATGGCTTGAACAATTTTCTGATCTTCAGCAGAGCTCGCTTTAAAATTCCAAACAAAACTTCGGAAATCAGGATTAGCTTTTAAAACAATTCTTGATCCCGGTGTCCATCGCGCCAACATATAAGGACCAGTGCCCACTGGATGACCCATCGCAAAACCAGACTTATTTCTATACTTTTCAATAACTTCCCTAGACACAGCACCAGCAGGTTGATGGGCCAAAATCATCGGGAAATTTTGATCAGGGCTTGTCAGGCGAATTACCAAGGTATGTCGATCTGGCGTTTGTAAGCCAACAACTGGTTGGTCGTAATCAAATTTTCCAGTTTTTTGTGCTTGTTTCAGCACTGTATCCATTCCCGCAATACGTCCATCGAGTAACCAGCTATTGGGGGAATGTAAGTTCGGATCGAGCAAACGCTTAAAGGAATAAACATAATCCGCAGAGGTTAGTTCACGCTTTTTTCCTTTAAATATAGGATCATCAACAAAATAAATACCTTTCTGAATTCGAATGGTGTAGGTCAAACCATCTTCACTCACTTCAGGCAAAGCTACAGCTGTCCGAGGAACTAACTTTGCAGGTGAAGCTAAATAGTCATAGGTATATAAAGTCTCAAAAATCGAAGCATTCACGTGCGCAGAATACAAATCGTGCACACCAGCAGGATCAAAACCTGTTTCTGCAACAGGAAAAACATAACGTAATATTTTATTTGGATCGGCTGGGCTTTTAGCAATAACAACAGTAGTTGCAAGCGTCGTTGTTAATCCCACACAAAGTGCTAAGCCGTGATATTTCAATGAACGTATAAAGCTCTGTTTCATGTTGAACTCATCACTTATTTTTGACGTGGTGAAGCAATATCAAAATATTGCCAGTTGATATTGATGCTTGAATGGACTGCGAAGTCTTGTAAGAAAGGTAAAAAAACACCTTTTGTTATACAGTTGCATTGAAGGATCGGAGGAAATTCAAAAACAAAGCATGTTTGTTTAAATTGAATCTCATAATGATTTAGTGCCTTACCCTTAATTGGTGTGGCATAATTCAATTGACTTAAAAAAATCATCATTGAATTAAATAAACCCTTATCTCCCATATTTTTGAGATCAAAAAATGTAAATAAAAAATGTTTTTTATGCTCTAAAAGATGCTGCATTGAATACACGATTTTTTTTGAGATTAATGTGCTAGCCCCACCCTTAAATACAAAGTAATTAGTGAAATAAACTCTTGGTTTTATTTTAAAAATATGTACTTTCGCTTTTTCATAAATAGTTAAAATGCTTTCTGCTGTTGATAGGATGAACTTTTCTAGACCCACTAACGCTTCACATTGAAGTGAATTTTCAAAATCAGCATCAACAAAACTTTCATTATAAAATTTAAATTTTTTAACCTCATCTTGCTCATCCTCAAGGGCACCACAAAACATTTGAAGTGTTTGATCCACTTGTGCTGGTGTTCTGGCATATCCAATTGAGGTAAATGCGGTAACCGGTAAAAATAAAGCGACGTTTGAGAATTTAGACTTCAACATTGTGCTCACATCATCGTTTTTCAGTAAATGCTAGTCTTTTCGAGTAGCAACCATTCACACAACGATTTATCTCTCTTTATCGAATCAAAGAATATTTTTACAAAGCTAAAAGCTATTTTTTACCATTCATATAAATAACAAAGATAAGAGAAACCATTCCATGATGGAAAAAACATTGCTAAATTCATGCCACTTTTCAAACAAATTACCAACCTAAAATAAATGTTTTTTAATAAGTATTCTAAAAATATGGATTTAAGCATGTTAGTTAGAAGTAATATTTTGCTAAAGCCAATGCTTTTATATTAATTTACATCTCAATTAGTAAAAAACTACAAATGTATAATTTTAAATAAATAAATCAGGATTCGCACCAAATGAAAGCAGCATAAAAAACTCTTGATGCATTTTAATGCGATACAAAAAATCTTGATTGTTGTAAAAAAATGACAATTTAAGTATTTTTTGTATATTCATTGTTTTTTAATAATTAGTAAAAATATGAAGCGCTTACCAAATAAAACTACAACGCTTTTACACAATTATTCTCAAAGTAATTGATCCCTAAAAATAAGGTTTGGCACATGTCTTGCTAAACCGATTTTGTTCATTCTTTTAGAGTGACCATCAATTTAGGGGTTATAAATTCAATGAAAAATACCAATTTCGTTCAATCTAGTGCTCTGCCAAAAGCGAGCAAAAACATACTGAAACTCAGTACCCTGAGTCTAAGTATGTTGTGTTTATCAATGACCCATGCGGCCGAAACAGAATCACCCACAGATGAGAAACCAACCAAAGTTGTAAAAGTTGCAGTTACGGGCTCATCGATCAAAGGTGTTGCAGCGCAGAGCGCCTCTCCAATTACGATCGTAAAAGTCGATGAAATTTTAAAACAGGGTATTACTACGACAGAGGAAGCCTTATCTAAAATCACAGCCAATCAATCCAACTTTGTTACAGCCTCTAATGTAGGCGCAAGTAGAACAGAAGGGTCCGCAGCAAACATGCGGGGCTTAGGTGCGAACAAAACTTTAGTGCTATTGAATGGGCGACGCCTTGCAGCAAATGCCTACGATAGTGGCATCACAAATTTAAATATCATTCCCCTTGCGATGCTAGATCGAATTGAGGTTTTAAAAGATGGTGCCTCTGCCGTTTATGGTACTGATGCGATCGGCGGGGTGATTAACTTCATCACTAAAAAGCAGTTCAATGGATTGAATTTTAGTACTGACTACCAAAAGCCAGAACAAAAAGGTGGAGAGAAACAAAGCTATTCAATTTTTGGTGGTTTTGGTGATCTAGACGAAAATGGATTTAATGCGTTTGGTGTGATTGATTATCGCCGTGGTGAAGATGTCATGGCAAAAGACCGTAAGGTCAGTCGTCGTGGTGGTGTTTTGCCAGAACTCGGTGTGGACAGAACCAGCAGTGGCTCATTCCCAGCAAACTTATATGATCCTGAATCAAAAGTTTTTGGTAACCCTTATGCCAACATGGGTTGTGGCGATAACCCACTGGTAACAGCCAAAGGTGAAACCTGTCGTTATAACAGTCAAGCAGTCATTGGCATCGTTCCTAAAACAGAAGATATCTCTGTCATGGGACGAGTCACCGCAAAGTTAAATGATAATTTTAATGCCATTGGTGAGTATGTATACGCACGGAGTGAAGTCACCACTTCTGTGGCACCAGATGTATTTTTTGATTTACCTCTAGATCCTTCAAGCAAATATTATCCAGGCAAAGGCATAACTCCAGCAATGGATGGCGTGAATGGTCCATTAGAACTTTATCTTCGCTCTCAAGCGGGTAATCGTGTCAGTAATAGCGTCAATGATTCACATCGTATCTTTGCAGGTATCGAAGGTGAGGCTTATGGTTGGGATATCAATACAGGCGTAACCTATGCGCGTAGTAACGCAGCAGATAATGTTGTAAGTGGATATCTAAATTATGATAAAACAGCGGAAGCTTTACTCAATGGCACGCTGAACCCATTTGGACCACAAGCCGCTGAAGATGGAGATGTATGGAGTGGCTTAGGAGTAAAAGGTAAATATTTAGACGCGAAATTAGATTCAACAACCATCGATTTTACTGCAAGTCGCCCCATTTACACTTTGCCAGCAGGTGATGTAGGACTTGCGATTGGGGCAAGTTATCGTAAAGATGATTGGCAATCAAAAACCATTTCTGAGATTGCGAGTGTTGCACCGAGTACGGGTGTAGATCCAAATGAACCAGTAAATGAAGGTTCTCGAAATATTAAAGCCGTCTTTACAGAACTACACGTCCCATTGCACAAAACTCTAGAAGCACAACTTGCTGCTCGTTATGACGACTATAGTGATTTTGGAAGTACCTTTAATCCTAAGTTCTCCCTACGCTGGGAACCAATTCAACAATTAATGTTCAGAACAAGCTATACCAAAGGCTTTAGGGCACCAACACTCGCAGAAATGCACGCACCGAACTCGTTAACCAATACCCAAGCAACTTACAATGATCCTGTTCTATGCCCAAATGGGGTTCCCGGCGCTGGCGCTCTCCCTGCCCGCGATTGTGGTATGCAGTTTGATCGTCAAGATGGTGGTAACAAAGATTTAGAGCCAGAAAAATCAGATTCAATTACGGCAGGTCTGGTCTTTCAGCCAACCAAAAATCTAGTCTTCACATTAGACTATTTTGATATCAAGGTTAAAAATCAGATTACAGCGATTTCCGAGACAGCCATTTTTGGCGACCCAGAAAAATATGCAGATAAATTTGTCCGCAATGCAGATGGCTCAATTCACCATATCATTACAACTAAGCAAAACTTAGGTGGTATCAAAACTTCAGGATTTGATGTCGGTATAGCATGGCGCTCCCCTATGACCGGCACAGGTCAGCTCGGTTTTAATATTGATGGTACCTATATAACCGATTACCAATATCAAGAAGATAAAGGAATGCCTTGGGTCGGTGTTGCGGGTAGTTATGCTGGTCTCGATTATCAAGCCATTGTTTTACGTTGGAAGCACACCGCGAATCTAGATTGGCGCTATGAAAATTGGGCACTGAACTTACAGCAAAGTTTCTCTAAAGGTTACAAAGATCAAAATTCCGGTGGTCAAAACCATAAAGTCAGTGACTACACCACCTATAACTTATCAGGAACATATAAAGGCTTTAAAAATTTAGAGCTTACGCTAGGTGTCAAAAATATGTTTGATGAAGCTCCCCCTGCATCAAATGTATTGGATAACTTCCAAATGGGTTATGACCCTCGATACGCAGATGTACTGGGCCGAACTTACTTCGTTCGTAGCACTTTCAAATTTTAATATGCACATCACTACAGCCCGATTTCCAGATGCTGTAGTGATCTACTGTGATCTATAGATCCAAAAAACTTATTTTCACAGCATAAATCAAGGGCTTCCCTTTCAGATTTATGTATGGATCAACGATTACAATTTCAGGAGCAATTATGGGCATACCCTTTGCTGAGAATGAAAATCAATCGGCCAAACGTCTGATCGGTCTTGGTGTGGTTTTATTTCTTCATCTTGTGATCGCCTACATTTTAGTAACAAGTTTAACGACCGAGATGACCAAGCCTGTCGAGAAACCTGTCGAACTACTCATTATTCAAGATATTGAACCGCCCCCTCCACCACCTCCACCCAAGCCAGAGGAAAAACCACCTGAACCACCCAAAATGGTAGAGAAAGTGGCAAAAATGCCTGATCCACCGAAACAAGTGGAAAAAGTAACACCTGTTGCCAAACCAACACCAACGCCACCTGTACAAAATACAGTTGCAACTCCTACAGCTGCACCTGCTGTCGCAGCACCTAGTCCAAGTCCTGTTGCAGCACCGGTCGCCGCGCCTGCTCCCGCACCAAAACCTGCTGGGATCTCACGAGGAGTATCGGAAGGTAGTGCAGGATGTAAAAAGCCTGATTATCCACGTGAACAGGAAATGGCAGGTGAAGAAGGTACGGTACGGATGCGTTTACTGGTCGATAGCTCAGGAAAAGTCATCGATGCCAAAGTGAACAAATCGAGTGGTGTTAGAGCGCTAGATAGAGCAGCCACTAAAGCATACAGCTTGTGTTCTTTTACACCTGCCATGAAAGATGGTGTTCCTCAACAAGACTGGTATGAAATCGAATACACATTCACGATTTCCTAATTAAGCAAATGAATTAAACAATTTTTTGGAGAATTTAAGATGAATAAAACAGCAAAATATATCGCTCGATTCGCGGCTATTGGTTTAATTTCAACCAGCACTTTACTCCCATTAAGCACAGTCTGGGCAGATGAAACCACCCAAACAACTGCTATAACCACAGTTGCGGCGAATGAAACTACACAAACGACAGTAACTCCTCCTCCACTTCCAGCAACTGAACAAGAATCTTATAACCCTTATGGATTAGAAGCACTTTGGCGTGAAGGTGATGTTATTGCTAAAACGACACTATTTATTTTGGTATTGATGTCGATTGGTACGTGGTACATCATTTTTTCTAAAGTATTCCAACAAAGTAAAGTTAAACGTCATGGTATAGAAGCTGAACGTAATTTTTGGGAAGCAGATACTTTAAATAGTGCAAAAGACAGCTTAGCCCCTAATAGTTCTTATCGTTATATTGCCGAAAAAGGCATTCATTCAACCAAACATCATGATGGCACATTATTAGAACGTATTGATTTTAATACTTGGGTCACCATTTCGATTCAACGTGCAATTGAGAAAGTACAAAGTCATTTAGGTAACGGCTTAGCATTTCTAGCAACAGTTGGTTCAACAGCACCCTTTGTTGGCTTATTTGGAACTGTTTGGGGAATTTATCATGCACTTACCGCCATTGGAATTTCAGGCCAAGCATCAATTGATAAAGTTGCTGGGCCTGTAGGTGAAGCATTAATTATGACTGCAATTGGTTTAGCTGTGGCCGTACCTGCCGTACTTGGCTATAACTGGTTGACTCGTCGTAATAAAGCAGTCATGGATAATGTCCGTTCATTTGGCTCTGACTTACATGCAGTTTTACTCAGTGGCGAATTACGCAGTAATCCTGTCAATCGTGATTCTAAATAAGGAATACCATTATGGGCATGATGATAAATTCAGATCAAAGTGATGATGATGTGATCGGCACGATCAACACTACTCCGCTTGTGGACATCATGCTGGTACTTTTGATTATCTTTTTAATCACTGTTCCAGTGGTCACACACACCGTCCCTGTAAATCTTCCTGAAGAAAAAAATGCACCGTATGCCACCACCCCCCTAAATATTCAACTTTCAGTGAATAAGACAGGTGATATTTTCTGGGATGAACAGCATGTTGCAGATAAAGAAACGTTACTCGCACGATTACAAGTTGAGGCGCAAAAGCGCCCTCAACCAGAGGTTCATATTCGTGGTGATCAACTCACACACTACGCAGCAATCGATGAAGTGATTAGTACCACCCAACAAGCGGGTATTGGCAAAATTGCATTTGTCACAACTCCACCTAGTTCACCTTAATCAAATGATAAGGAGTTAGTCATGGGCATGAATGTCGGACCAAAAAGTAGTGAAGATGATGTGATGCTCGACGTTAACATGACACCTTTAATTGATGTCATGCTAGTGTTGTTGATCATGTTCATTATCACGATTCCAATCCCAAACAACGCCATTAATATTAATTTACCTAATGGCGTACCACCGCCACCAACCAATGAGAAACCACCCGAAACCATCAACCTGAGAGTCGATGCACAAGGTCTGATTTTTTGGAATGATCAAACGGTTGCTGATCGTCAGGCATTAAAGGCTTTGTTTGACGCTGTTGCGCAAAAAACAGATCAGGATCAAATTAAATTTAAACCCGATCCTCAAGCAGAATATAAAAACATTGCCATGGTGATGGCATTAGCTCAGCAAAGCAAAGTCACTAAGATTGGGATCGTGAGTAATAACTAGAAAAATAAACACTTACTATTAAGCTTCACAATTCTAAGTTCCTCCTATGCTAACAAGTCCGCTTGTTAGCTTTTTTTATTTCATTTCACTTATGACGATTGGGAGAACCAAACTATTTACTTTGTATCCTTTAGGCTTGTCATTACAAGCATTTCCTGTCACCGTCGTTTTCACAACGTAAGGCGAATACGGCATTATATTTAAATAACCCGTATTATCTGATCCTGAACGACAATCTTCTGCATCAAGTTTTTCGTCATAACGACCAGCATTCGAAGACTCCTGAACTTCAGTAATCAACTTGGCATTCCATTGACTCAAATAAACTAAACTTTTAGTAGCTTCAACAGTTCCTTGTCCCGACCCAGCACTTTCGATTTCAACCAGTTCTATCGATTTACCTTTATACATCGTTGGATGAACTTTAAATGTATTCGATTGACCACCAAACTCTTTTAAAATTTTTGCTTGTTTTAGCTTTGGACGGCTTAACACATAACCTGCCCAAAAGTTACGCCCAGCATTTTCAAAACTAACACCAGACAAATAAGCTTCTTCGCCTGAAATTAATTTTATTTTTTCCGTATGATCAATCTGAATAGCTTGCTGAGGATTCGCATTTGAATCTTGTAAGTTTGTGATCCAACTAATGATGGTTTTATCTGACGGCACTTCTGCATGAGTCGTCGAGATCAAACCTAATAGGCATAGAGCCATACACATAAAATTATTTTTGTTCATGATTATCAACCCTTTTAATTAAATACTTTACCAGAACCCATTAATATCAAATTTTCCTCAGTAAAACTTTCACATGTATTAGAAATACATGTTTTTTTATTATTTTAACTTGCAAGAATTCTTATAGTCTCACAAAAAATAAAGTAAGCTATTACAAGCATTATTGACCAAACAGAATGACCATTCCATGTGGCTAGAAAACGTTCAAAACTACTATTTTGTAAATGGATATCACGATCTTTACCATATTCTAAAAGAAACAATTTCTACAAATAAAATGAATTATTTAAATATCTTATTTCATATTAGTAACGGATATGGAATCACTTCAAGTGAAGGATGTGGTTTCGGCTTAGAACAAGACTATGATCACCCAGAAGAATTTATAAATATTCAATTCTTCATGGGGGACATGCAAAGCTCAACTATGGAGCTTTGCAATTTTTTTGAGACTTTGGTAAAAACAAGCGAGTGCTACCTAGACACGTATCCAACCGATAAGAAAAAAATACATGAGTATATCGATAAAATTCGTCAAAAATATACTTAACTATTAATCAATACATACTAATAAAACTTTAATCATTTAAAACTTCTCCAACTCTATCCATTCTGCGTCAGGAAAATGCTTTGCCAAATAAGCTTTTAAATAATCCGCTGTATCTTTAGAAATAAGTGGATCTTTCGATTCATCTTTTAAGTTATATACCAAAGCATGCAAACTCAAACCACGATTTTTTAAAGCTTCTAAACTCAACAATGTGTGGTTAATGCTTCCCAAACGTCCAGAAGTCACCAAAATCACAGGAAATTGATGTTGAACGATATAATCAATGGTCAATAACTCTGTGGTTAAAGGCACCATTAAACCACCAGCACCTTCTAACAACACTACATCAAAACGCTGGGCAAGTTCTTTAGTTGCAGCTTCAATCTTGGCAAAATCTAACTCACGCCCATCTAAACGCGTTGCCAAATGCGGTGAAGCGGGATAAGTGAAAATTTCAGGCATGGTCAATTTTTCATGATCTTCCTGAAACCAGCCACTACCCATAATTTCACGGTGTTTTTCGATGTCTTCAGACACATCGACATTCCCAGTTTGCACCAACTTTTGGGTAATAACACGCTGCCCTTGTTCGGTCCAAATTTTGGCGAGATAACCAGTGGCATAAGTTTTCCCAATTTCTGTATCAATACCGCTGACAAAATAAATTGCTGCACTCATGCTTTCCTCCGCGCAATCACGTAAATCGGATGATAAGTTAGGCGAAAACCATGCTCATCATGAAACTGTTGATAATCAGAATAAAACTGCAGTAAAGATTGCTTGGTCCAACGATGTGACTTTGCTGTTGCAGTCACCCCTGTCGCTTTTAGATGGTGCAGAACTAATTTAGGATCATCAAAATATAGATGTTTTTGTTCTTCTTGTATAAACACAATCTCAAAGCCATTTTCTTCAAGTTTCTGTTTCAATACTTCACTGGAATAATAATTTAAACCCTGCCCAGTCAGTTTTTTGATTTCAATTAAATTGTTTTCACCAAATGTAGAGAAACCCAAATAAGCTTTCGGTTTTAAAGCATCATGAATTCGTTGTAATAATGCAGGTAGATCAGTCATCCATTGTAAAGCTGAACTCGAAATCATCGCATCCAATTCTGATGGTAATTCAAGCTGCTCAATATCTCCGATCAACCAAGCTATATTTTGAATCGTTGAAAAATGCTGATCAACATCCTTATAAAGATCATTTAAAAATAATTGATCAAACTGAAAATGAGTCTGAAATAAATGCGTTAAATTACCCGACCCACAACCGATCTCAAGTACAGAATCAAAAGTCTTTGGACAATACGCTTTCAGATATTCAAATAACTGTGCACTGATCTGCTTTTGCACTACAGCATGCTCAATGTAACTTTGCCCTGCTTTGGCAAAACGTTGAGCGACTAAAGCTTTATCGACACTCACAAACATTCCACCAATTTTTCTAATTCTGCTTTTTGAACCATAGACGTTAATGAAATACGCAAACGTGAACTATTTTGCGGTACTGTTGGGGGTCGCACAGGCATGGCATAAAAACCTTGTTGCTGAACATAACGTGCTTTTTCAATCGCTGCATTACTTTCGCCGACAATAATTGGAATAATATGGCTACTCGATGGACTTGAAAAACCTTTTGCAATCACCGCCTGCTGTAAAAAATGACTGATCTCAGCCAAGTGCTGACGCTGCTGCTGCATATTTAAAACTTTATTAAAGATAAAGTCAGACCATGCCATCGAGATTGGTGGTAACGCTGTGCTGAAAATCAAGGGACGCATTTTATTAATAAGATAATCACGAATGATAGGATCACAAATAATATAACCGCCAATTGAAGCAATCGCTTTGCCAAAAGTCCCAACAAGGAAATCAATCTGATGCAATACGCCATATTGCTCAGCACAACCTAATCCTTGCTCACCTCTCACGCCGATGGCATGAGCTTCATCAACATACAACATGGTTTTGACAAAACGTTGCTTTAACTGAACCAAAGCAGCTAAATCCGTTTCATCACCATCCATACTAAAAATACTTTCAGTCACCACAATAATACGTTCAACTTGCTCATCTTGTTGATACTTTTGCAATAACTGTTCCAAATGCTGCAAATCATTATGACGATAACGCACATATTGAGCATTCGATAGACGAATACCATCAATCATACTGGCATGAACCAGTTTATCCGCCAAAATTACGGTTTTACTATCAGCTAATGCGGGCAAAATACCGATATTCATGTGATAGCCACTATTGAAAAGCAAGGCAGCACGACCAAAAGCTTTGCTTAGGCTATTTTCAAATTGCTCGTACTCTGCATAATTTCCAGTCAGTAAACGTGAAGAAGATGAGCTAAACAGTGCATGGTCGATTTGCAAAGTATCAAGAAATTCTTCTCTTAAACTTAAATCAGCGGCTAAACCTAAATAATCATTGGATGCCAAATTCAACATGGTTCGATCTTGAATAGTAATCCATCGTCCCTGCTGTTGATTTGAAGTAAATTGGCGAAAATTACCTTGCTGTTTGAGCTGGTCAAGCTGCTCAGCATAATGATCAAGCAAGGACATTAGCTTGTACTCCTTGCATATTTTTCACCACTTCACTCATCTGCACTAATAAGTAATTTAGCTCATCATCGGTGATCACATACGGCGGCATCACGTAGACCAATTTTCCAAATGGTCGCACCCAAATACCACGTTCAACAAACTGCTGCTGTAAGCTTTTCATGTCAACACTAGAGGTTAATTCAACCACTCCAATCGCACCTAATACACGTACATCTGCAACATGATCAAGTTCTGCTAAATCACTTAATTGCTGAACAAGGATCTTTTCAATACGTTGAATATTGCTCTGCCAATCTTGTTCAACTAATAATTGAGTACTTCTTAGAGCAACAGCACAAGCCAGAGGATTCGCCATAAAGGTTGGACCATGCATAAACACGCCCGCTTCGCCACGACTAATGGTTTCAGCCACTTGTTTAGTCGTTAATGTTGCAGATAATGTCATATAGCCTCCAGTCAAACCTTTACCGATACACATGATATCGGGTTCAACTTGTGCATGCTCCCAAGCAAACATTTTGCCTGTACGCCCAAAACCTGTTGCGATCTCATCAAAGATCAACAACAAATTGTATTGCTGACATAATTCTTTGGCTTGGCACAAATACTTAGGATGATAAAAACGCATCCCTCCCGCACCTTGCACAATTGGCTCAATAATCAGTGCAGCAATACTGTGATGATGCTCTTCGATCTGTTGTTTGAGTTCTTGAATATCTTGTGGATTCCACTCACCATCAAAGCGACTTTGAGGCGCGGGTACAAAGATTCGATTCGGTAAACTTGAGCCAAAAATCTGATGCATTCCCGTGACAGGATCACACACAGACATCGCATTCCAAGTATCACCATGATAGCCAGAACGAGTAGTAATAAAATTGGTTTTCTCAGGTTGATTCAACGCAGCCCAATATTGCACTGCCATTTTTAAAGCCACTTCAACTGAAACTGAACCAGAGTCAGCATAGAAAATTTTATCTAAACTCGGAGGCGTAATTTTTAATAAGAGTTTACCCAATTCAATTGCGGGTTCATGCGTCAAACCACCAAACATGATATGCGCCATGTTTTGCAATTGATCAGTAATGGCTTTGTTAAGTTCAGGATGATTATAACCGTGAATCGCACACCACCATGACGACATACCATCAACCAAAGTTCGACCATCTTCTAATTCAATCGTTGCACCATAAGCACGTTTGACTTTAAAGGATGGTAATGGATTTAACATCGAAGTATAGGGATGCCATATATGTTCTAAATCAAATAGGTCAGTCATCCTACACCTCTATAAATCCAATATTTAACAATGTACTGCATGGTGTTATTCCAAGTACTCACCCAATTTCAGGATAAGCCTTCAGCTGGACTTACTTTTCAAAGATGAAAAGTAAGCAAAAATCTTTTGTTAGGCTGATGGCACGTCCTTAATGCCACAGCCTAACGGCGACATCCATGTCGCCTCCACGATAGCGAATACTCAAAGTAAATTTCAACAATGATAAAAACGTTCAATAAGTTTCAATCGCTCTTAATCTTAAACTTGTCAAAATCTAAAATATATTGCGAGAACTTTCAATTCAAGCAAGATTAAACCGTCATTTGAATAAAATCTTCAATTATTTGCACAGTTTCATTCACCATAAAACATGGAAAACCATGTGATGCACCACCAACCGAAACAATAGATTGATTCTTTGCAGCTAAATTCTGGATATTTTGAGCAACTTGGTAAGGAACTAAAGCATCATGCTCTGCGAAGACATGTAACTGTCTACCTTGGTAGTTTTCATAGACTTTAACTAAATTTAATTGTTCCAACAACTGCAACCCATCCCGAAGCAATGCAATTGGTTGAGGAAGAATCAATTTCTGCATAGCCAAAAAGTCTTTTTTTGCTGAATTTGAACCTTGGCACACCAATAAACCAAACCGTTTTAGCGTAGTAATTGCATCCTGTTCAAATGATTGCTTAAACTGCATAAAAGTTTCGACTGGCATTGCTGTAAGCCAATCAGCTTGAATGACAAAACATGGATTCGATGCCAAAGTGATTAACATCTTCTGTTCTGCATATTGTTGCTGGATATGATCGACTAATATTGTTGCTAATTGCCCCCCCAGAGACCATCCCACAATGACATCAAATTTTACTGCAAGCTCAACATGCTGTTGCAGGATTTCATGATCTAACGCATTAAAGATATTAATTCGTTCAACGATATGTCCTTTTTGCTCCAATCCGTCATGTAAAGGTTTTAATAATTCAGATCCACCACCCCATCCAGTGATGAGTAAAATTTTATACTTCAACTTATAACCCAATCATTCAAACTTAAAAAAATTATATCTTCTTTTCACATCACTATTTTCTAGATCTATCAATAGTTTTGTTAGATAAAACGTAAAATAACTATAAAAAATTTACTAACACATCAAATTTCTAAATTTGCTAAAGTAGATTTCTATCATACGTTGAGATCATGATGATGAATACAATAAAGTCCAAAGTTCTTATAGTGTGTAGTTCACTGTTTTTATTGACTACACCCAGTTTAAGCTCCGCACAAAATACTTTGTTTTCTAAACAGAATACAGCACAAAAAGAATGGGTTGGACACTCAGCACCAGATTTCAAATTACAAGATCAAAATGGCAAATGGCATACCCTAGATCAATATAAAGGTAAGTGGATCGTACTTTATTTTTATCCCAAAGATGACACAGCTGGGTGTACTCAAGAAGCCAATCAATTCAAAGCACTCTACCCTGAGTTTTTACAATCAAATGCTGTTGTACTAGGCGCCAGTTTAGACGATGTTGCTTCACATCAAAAATTTTCAGAAAAGCTAGGCTTACCCTTTCCAATTCTGGCAGATGAAAAAGGAACGCTTGCTGGAAAATTTGGCATCGTGAGAAATCTAGGTATTACTAAAATCGCTAAACGAGAAAGCTTTCTAATTGATCCAAAAGGTGCGGTGATATATCACTATACGAGTGTTAATACACAAACTCATGCTGATCAGGTTCTAAAAGACCTAAAAACCTTGCAAAAAAATAAATCATGATTGTACAAAAAACTCAGCCAAGGCTGAGTTTTTTAAAATATCTTACATTTGAGATTGAATATAATTTTGTAAACCAATTAACTCAATTAATCGCAACTGTTTTTCTAACCAATAGGTGTGATCTTCTTCCGTATCTGAAAGTTGCTGACGCAACATATCTCGGCTAATAAAATCACCTTTCTCTTCACACAACTTAATACCTATCGCTAGTTTCTCACGAACATGATATTCAAGTGCTAAATCTGCTTTTAAACAACTTACAACATCCGTACCAACATTGATGTCTTCGCGGTTCATATTTGGTTTTGCTTCTAAAAAAAGAACACGGCGAATAATCGCATCAGCATGAGATGCTTCTTCTTGCATTTCATGGTCAATACGCTCATAAATCTTGGTTAAACCCCAATCTTCATACATTCTTGAATGAATTAAATATTGATCACGAGCAGCCAATTCACCGCCAATGAGCATATTTAAATAGTCGACGACTTCTGGATTGCCACGCATAATATTTACTCCTATCGATTAACGTTATTATGCGTAAGTTTGAATAAAATTGCAAAAATCAAAAACACGTAAACCCATGATTTTTATAAAATTAAAATGAGAAACATACGCATTTACAGTTCTAATTAATCCAATTTATTGAAATAAAATAAGCGCTTGCAATCAACTCATGTATTCAAATAGCCATGAAAGATCAAAAACCGCTTTATTTTAATTTTTGTAACGGTTAGCAATGCTTCTTATTTAACTCATTTTTCAAGTAAAAAAGGTAAGAAATTCTTTCAACCATTGTGTATTTAGGTAAAATTCGCTAAATAGAATCATTTACAAAAAGCATTATGCGGATATACAAAATGGATAAAAGCAAACCGATTTTAGTTACTGGGGCGACCGGCTATATTGCAGGTTGGATTATTGAACGACTCTTAAATCAGGGATACATCGTTCATGCAACGGTTCGTGATCCATCAAAAAAGGATAAAATCCAACATCTGTACGACATCGCAGAAAAATCTTCAGGGCAAATTCATTTTTTTAAAGCAGACTTACTACAAGCTGGCGCTTTTGATGAGTCCATGAAAGGATGTGAAATCGTTATTCATACCGCCTCACCTTTCGTTGTGACCAACTATAAAGATGCGGTCAAAGATATTATTGAACCAGCTGTAATCGGTACTGAGAATGTACTAAACAGCGTCAATCGAACCGAATCAGTCAAACGTGTGGTACTGACATCAAGTATTGCATCAACTTATGGCGATGCGATTGAGATTCTTGATACTAAAAACAATGAATTTGATGAAAGCCACTGGAACAATACCAGCAGTGAAACTCATCAACCTTATCCATTTTCAAAAGTTGCAGCAGAACGTAAAGCCTGGGAAATGGCTGAACAACAAAATCGTTGGGATTTAGTCTGCATTAATCCAGCATTGGTGATGGGACCATCATTAACTGCGAATACACAATCAGGTAGTGTTGAAGTTTTACAGCAATTTGCCAATGGTATGACTTTACTCGGTGTACCGCCCATGTGGAATGGCATCGTTGATGTCCGTGATGTAGCTGATGCACATATTCAAGCTGCAAGTAACACCAATGCAAAAGGACGCTATATTATCAGTGGTGGAACTTTAAGTTTATTGGAAATGGGGAAAATCTTACGTCAGAATTTTGGCAATCGTTTTCCTTTTCCTCGTAATCAATTACCAAAATCAGCATTTAAATTATTTGGACCATTCGCTGGATTTTCGAGATCATTCGTTGAACTCAATATGGGTTATCCAATTTATTTTAATGCGCAAAAGAGTCAACAAGAGCTAGGAATACAATACCGAGATATTGAATCTAGCGTCGTTGAACACTTTCAACAATTACTCGATGATGGTGTCGTTAAAAAATATCTTTAACTCATCAAAAAGCCGCTTTAAAAGCGGCTTTTATTTGTTCAAATTTTCAAATCAATTAGGTTTGATATTGAGCCAAAAAGTCTAAAAATTCTTGCTCATTCATTACTCGAATTTCTAATTTTTGCGCTTTTTCTAATTTACTGCCCGCTTTCTCACCCGCAACTACACATTTGGTTTTACTGGAAACACTGCCACTTACTCGAGCACCCAGCGCTTGAAGACGTTGTGTTGCCTCATCACGCCCCATACTTTCCAATGTTCCTGTGACGACCCAACTCTCACCATTGAGTGGCTGACGAGTCGGTGCTGTCGGTGCATCCCAATGAATGCCAGCTGCCATTAAACGATCTAACACTTCGATGTTATGCGGTGCTTGGAAAAAGTCAGCGATCCATTCAGCGGTAATATCACCGACATCAGGGGTTTTCTTAAGTGCTTCAACATCAGCTGCTTTCAAGGCATCCAAGGTTTGAAACGTATTTGCAAGCATACGTGCTGTCGTTTCACCAACACCACGAATACCTAAGCCATAAATAAAACGCGCTAATGTGGTTTTCTTACTGGCTTCAATGGCATCAATCAAGTTCTGAACCGATTTCTCACCCATTTTCTCAATGGTCAGTAAAGTTTCACGATGCTCATGCAAATGATAAATATCAGCCACATCTTTCAGTAAATCGAGATGTAACAATGACTCCACCCAACGATCACCCAAACCCTCGATATCTAAGGCCTTACGTGAAACAAAGTGTCGAATGGCTTCAATACGTTGCGCAGCACAATACAAACCACCTGAACAACGTGCTAAAGCTTCGCCTTCTGGCATGACCACTGGTGAATCACATACTGGACAATTCGTAGGGAGATGAACAATCTCCGCATCGGTAGGTCGGAACTCAGCCCAAACTTTCTCAACCTTTGGAATCACATCACCAGTACGATATACACTCACCGTGTCACCAACACGCACATCTAAACGATGAATTTCCCCGATATTGTGTAAAGTCACATTCGAAACAGTTACACCACCGACAAATACAGGTGCAAGACGTGCAACCGGTGTCAGTGTTCCGGTACGTCCGACTTGCCAATCTATATTTTCGACTTTGGTTAAAGCTGCTTGTGCTGGAAATTTATAAGCAGTTGCCCAGCGTGGTTCACGACTTAAGAAGCCCAATTGTTGTTGCTGTTTCAGGTCATCGACCTTTACCACCATGCCATCAATTTCAACATTTAAATCTGGGCGTTCTTGTTGAATCTGCTCATAACGTTGTTGAACTTCTTCAATCGACTCGCAAAGATATTGTCTTTCGGCGATTTCAAAACCAAATTTGGTAAGCCAATGCAAACTGTCATGCATCGTTGCTAAACCATGATGTGGTTGACACTGTGCGATCCCATAAGCATAGAATGCTAAAGGACGTGATGCTGCGATATTAGGATCAAGTTGTCTTAAACTACCAGCTGCAGCGTTTCGAGGGTTCGCAAAAGTTTTTTCACCTTTGGCTGCTTGATCAGTATTAAGCTTTTCAAACCCTTGTTTTGGCATTAATACTTCACCACGCACTTCTAAAAGCTGTGGTATAGCTTGAGATTGACCTGATAGAACCTTCGGCAAATTGCGAATGGTCTTCACGTTCTGAGTAATATCTTCACCAGTTTCACCATCGCCACGCGTCACGCCACGCACCAACACACCATTTTCATACCAAAGTGAGATCGCTAAACCATCTAGTTTCAGCTCGACTTCATATTGCACTTTCTGATTGGGTAAACGTTCATCTATGCGACGGGCAAAAGCAAATAACTCTTCTTGATTAAAGACATTGCCCAATGACAACATCGGCACTACATGGGTCACACTTTCAAATTTCGACAGTGCTTGACCACCCACTTTATTGGTTGGGGTATCCGCTTGGATGCATTCAGGGTATTGTTGTTCTAATGCTTTAAGCTGATGAAATAAATGGTCATATTCACTATCTGAAATTGAAGGTTGATCCATCACATAGTAAGCATGATTGTGTTTTGCAATGAGCTGAATCAATTGACGCATTTGCTCAATCACTGAATTATGTTCCATTTACTTTTCACCATATAAAAGGGCGGAAAAACCGCCCTATAACTTTTTACTCAATTCATTATAAAAGATTAATTAGGTCGCTGCTTGATTTGAACGATAGTCAATCACATGATGACGCCAATGTTCTTTCAATTGCGGTGTAAATTCTAAGTTATTTTCATCATAGACTTTACCATCAACTTCACGCGCAATTAAACCTGCAATACTAGTCATCATGTCATAACCCGTAACAGCTTTGCTATTCGGTAAAGCCAAGAAAAATGCTAAGCCCTGAACTTGTTCACCTGACAATGTTTCCAAATCAAAACCTGCAGGCCCATGGTCGGTAATACGTAAGACAGAGAACATTAAAGCACTTGGCTCATCGGTATTTTCATAACGATGGAAGCAAGACATTTCACCATAGCGCAAACCATATTTGAGTAAAACTTTTAACGCTTTATCACCAGACAAGGCACGGCGAGGATTTGGATAAACATTTAATGCAATAATCTGTTCAGCTGTTGCCAATGCACTTTCATCATCATAACGCTGTTGTTCATGCAAATGTACATCCAGAATATTGCTTTCTCCATCAAATTCAGCGATTTCAACCGTTTCAATATTAGGATTTAAACTCAGCTCTGGTTCACTTTTAACTTGCTCTGACTGAGTTTCTTCTGTGGTTTTATCCGACTCTTCAACCTTCACAACTTGTTCGGTAAGTGATGGGGCAGTTTCTGTCGTTTCCTGTGTCAATTTCTCTTCTTCAGTACCTGTTTCCGAGGTAACTGTAACCTCACTGATGGTGTCTTCGGCTTTCTCATCTAGCTGTTGTTCGACTTTTTCTTCAACAATCACCTCTTGTTTTGGTGATTCAACTTGTGGTTCGACCTCAACCACTTCATCATTTAAACGAGGTTCAACACGTGCGCTTGGACTCGCCACGTCATTTTGTAGCAGTTGGTCTCGTACATGACGAGGAATTACAGGCTGATTACTTTCAGGATTAATATGTAATTCTGCTTCTAATGAAGGTTCAACTGGTTTTGGTTTTCTTAAAATCATGGTCAAACCAACAAGCATAATCACAACGGCGACAACAATGCCTATTATTGTATTCACTTCCATACTAGGACTCCGCAACTAACCCGTATTCTTTTGCCTGTTCTAAATCAACAGTCACTAATTTTGATGTACCTGGCTCTGGCATGGTTACACCCAACAAATCTGTCGCCATTGTCATTGCCAATTTATTATGTGTAATGTAAATGAATTGCACTTGTTCAGAAAGCTCTTTTACCAAATTACAATACCGCTGCACATTTGCATCATCCAATGGCGCATCGACCTCATCCAAAACACAAAATGGTGCTGGATTTAATCTAAAGATCGCAAAAACCAAAGCCAAAGCAGTTAAAGTCTTTTCTCCACCTGAAAGTAGGGCCAAAGAACTATTCCGTTTACCAGGTGGGCGCGCCATCAACTTTACGCCTGATTGCCAATCATCTTCGAGGCTTAGTGTCGCTTCACCACCACCAAACACTTTCGGAAACAACATTTGTAACTCTTGATTGACCTGATCAAATGTTGTCATAAACAACTTACGTGTTTCTTGATCAATACTCTTCATCGCAGCTTTGAGCTGATCTACAGTATTTTGCAAATCCTGCATTTGATGATTGAGTTCATCAAAACGCTGAGAAACTTCCTCATATTCTTGTGAAGCTGCCAAATTCACCGCACCAATTTTTTCAAATTGTTGTTGTGCTTTTTCAAGTTTCTGCTGATGTTCTTTAATTTCAATCGATACATCTTGGAGAACCTCAGCGTTTAATTCTTTTAGCTGATCGAGATAGTGCTCCCGATCTGATTTAGCTGCCTGCCAAGCCAGACGCTTTTGCTCTAACTGCTCACGCACTTGTTCATCTTTTTGTTGGGCTTGATGACGTTGCTCAGTCAAATGTTGCTGTTTTTCTTGAACCTGATTCAGCTCAAGCTGCCATTCATTCCAGTTTTTTTGCAATTTTTCTGTTTGTTGAAACTGTTCTTGAAACTGCGACTCTAAATTTGGAAGCTCCAATTGAATCGGATCAACGAATTTCTTTGCCTGCTCTATTTGCTCGATGATTTGGCGATACTGTGTTTTTAAGAAAGATATATCTTTCTCTAATAATTCAATTTGCTGATTCGCCTGCGAGGTCTGACGGCGTAGTGTCTCTCGTTGTTGCTGTTGTTGTGTGAGTTGCTGTTGCTGCTCATCTAACTGTTCATTCAGACTTTCTACCTGAAACTGCAAGGTTTTATAGTTCGGTAATACCGCTTCTAATTTGAGTGCAAGTGCATGTAGATCAATCTCTAAATCATCACGCTGCATTGCATCTTCTTCGAGTTGCACATCCAATTGTTTAAGTTGATCTGCTAACTGTTGTTGCTGTACCACAAATGCCTGTGCCGTACTTTGTAGCTTGGCAATTTGCACATCGAGTTGTTGTAACTCTTTTTGCTTTTGCTTCAGACTTTGCTGTTGTTGCTGTAAGGTCTGCTGTTGCCGCTGCAAGCTTTGCTGTTGTTGCGAAAATTGATTTTCCCAATCAAGTAACTGTGGCTGCTTTTCTGCAAGTTGTTGTTCGATTTCCTCTAAACGCACTTGATGGCTTAGCACGCCCTGTGCACTTTGACTATCTTCATCATAATGCAGGCCAATCATCCAATCCGCACCAATATGATAACCATCAAGCGTCAGAATTGATTGTGCATGATTAAGATCAGACTGATAACCCAATGCTGTCGTTAAATCATCTGCAACGGCAACATTTGCCCAGAGCGAAGATTGGGGAGCTTCAATAAAATCACTTAAACACCGCAGTTGTTGTATTTGAATCTTTTGCTGCGTAGATGATTTTAACTGACGCGCCACATCTTCTTGGAATGTTTGTCCACTCTCAATCAGCTGTGCTTGCAACCATTTAGCTAAAAATTTTTCAATGATCACAGCATGAGCTTTGCCTTGAGCAGTTAAACGCAAGCTTTGCATCAACCGTACTGCATTCTGATCATGCTTTGGACTTTGTTTTACAACGAATTGATTTAAGTTTTTTTGCTCAGCCAATAAAACCTGAATCTCTGTTTTTAGGCTTTGTAGATCCGTCTTGTTTGACTGTTGCTGATCTTGCTGTGTCTGTACCTCGTACTGTAACTGGTCAATTGCAGCTTCTAACAGAACAATTTCCTGCTGCAATTGTTGCTGTAATTGTTCGAGCTGAGCTTGTTCATCATTCTGAACTTGTGCACGAATCTGACTGGTTTGTGCTTGTAAGGTCTGCTTTTGTTGTTCAAGCCTTAAAACATTTTTCGTCAATTGCTCAATTTGCGCTGCCATTTGCAACTTTTTTTGCTGTTGCTGCTCAACTTGAGTCTTGAGTTGCTCAAATTGCTGCTGGGCTTGTTTTTGCTGGGCTTGAACATCCGTAAAGTTTTGCTCAGATGATTGCGTTTGCTGTTCCAATGCCAGCAATGTTTCATTTTGCTCATCAAACTGAGTGCTAAGGGTTTCTACCTGTAACTCTGATAATTGTAAGCGCTCTTTGGTTTGAAGTTTTTGCTGCTCAAGTTGAGCCAAACTACTACTATTTTGCTGAAATAGACTTTGTTTCTGCTCCAGTGTCATTTTCAGTTCAGCAAGTTTTTTCTCTGCCTGCTGCCATTCCTGCTGCAAAGGCGATGATTGTTGAATTAGACGCTGGAATAATGCACTGGTCGCTTCAAGGTCATGCTCAATGGTATTTGACTCAGAACGAACCAGTTTGAAACGCTCACCAAGTTCTGTCATTTCAACTGTATATTCTTGTTGTAACTTGTGACTTTGATTGGCTTGAAAAGAAAGGATTTCAATTTTTAAATGACGAATTTGGCTTTCTAACGTTTTATATTGAATTGCAGCTTCAGACTGACGTTTTAGCGTTCTTAGCTGTGATTTTAACTCGACAGCGATATCTTCTAAACGCGCTAGATTCTGTTCGGTATGTTCTAAATGCTGTAGCGTCTCACGACGACGTGCCTGATAGCGGGAAACGCCTGCCGCTTCCTCAATAAACACACGCATTTCTTCAGGTTTGGCTTCGACTAGACGGCTAATCATACCCTGCTCAATCACCGCATAAGAACGCGGTCCTAAGCCTGTACCCAAGAAAATATCGGTAATATCACGACGACGGCACCGTGTACCATTTAAGAAGTATTCTGACTTACCTTCACGCGTGACTTGGCGACGAACAGCAAGCTCATTGTAAGCATTATAAGCGCCGCCTAATTTGCCATAGGTATTATCAAAACGAAGTTCTACACTGGCCACACCGACAGGCTTTCGCTTGGATGTCCCTGTGAAAATAACATCCTGCATACTGCCGCCACGCAATTGACGTGCGTTGGACTCGCCCATAACCCAACGAATCGCATCAATGACATTCGACTTTCCACAACCGTTCGGCCCAACAACCGCAGTACGGTTGGCCTTAAAATGTAAAGTGGTACTATCGGCAAAAGATTTAAAGCCTGAAAGTTTTAAACTGCTTAAACGCATACTGCCCTAACTAACGGCGTGAGCGTCTCGCCCAAGCCAATTCAATCTGTTTCATACGTGTCAGAGATTCCAACACAAGGTTACGCAAGTGTCGACAAAAATCTTCCATAAATAAAGCAGCTTGTTGTGATTTTCGGATCAAAATAGCATCAATCACGAGCTTAAATAGCGTAAATGATTCTTGCAGCTCACGACGTGAGGTATTTAAGGTCAAAAAATAACTACGACGTAGAGATGGTAACAGTTCTTTATAGAATTGCATTAAATAAGGATTTGCCACCATGTCATGTTGTTCTGCTAAATAATTAAAAATCGCATCATAAAATTTCTCAATATCCCCAGCTCTAACAAACTCAACCAACTGATCCAACATAACTTGCAATTGTTCAGCTTCGTTGACACGCCATGTCTCACTAATCCGCTGCACAATATGCCCAAGTACCATGACGTTGGTATCAAACAAGGCTTTAACCTGTTGAGCGGACATTTCAGAAACAATCGCACCACGACGTGGGAAAATTTCGATCAGATAAGTACGTTCTAGTAATAATAATGCTTCACGGACAGAACCCCGACTGACATCCAATTCTTTAGCGATACGTAATTCTTGGATGCGTTCACCCTCAACCAACTCACCGCTAATGATTTGTTCACTAATATATTTTGCAATCTGTTCAGAAAGACTATCAGCCTCTTCAAGATTCATGGGCCCCTCGCTATCTTTGTTATACGCATTGTCCAATGCTATTTGCGCTTTTTTGTTTTAACTGATCTCGCGCTATAAATTCTATATCATTGTCTGACAATTTTATTGCTTTTTAAGCCAATCATATGGAAAAAAACCACGCAGCCCCCTGTTTTCAATAAAAACCTTAACTTTTCTACTTTTAATATCAAATATTTATGTATAAATTTTAGCGATCAACCATATATCTGAAACATAAAACCAATAAAGAAATTATTGATGTAAATCACATTAAATAAAATTTAATCCAAACAAGTCGCACAAAACCCATATTCATCTTGGTAATTTCCAATAAGTTCACAAAAGCTGCGTTTTTTTAACCAAAGGGCTTAAAAAAGCCCTTTATATACAAAATAACAGCCTACTGTGACTAGCAGCCCTGCAAAACATTTTTTTAACATCGCTGGAGACAAACGATGAGCCACTCGCGCACCGACTTTCGCAGTAATAAAACTCATTATGCTAATGCCTATAAAAGCATAAATATGAACATAACCAATGGTGTTTGGTACCTCAACCTGTTGCTTTGTGCCAAACCACATAAACCCCACTGCACCAGCAACCGCGATCGGTAAACCACATGCTGCAGAAGTTGCGACTGCTTTTTGCATTACCACGCCATATCGATTTAAGAAAGGAACCGTTAAGCTCCCCCCACCGATACCAAAAATTGCAGATGCGACCCCAATTCCGCCTCCAGCAGCCAATTGAATCGGAGCAGATGGTAAATGGCGATTTGGGTCTACTACACCATGCGCACCTCTAAACATCTTAAATGCCATCCAAATTGCAAATATACCAATCACCAGCTGCAAATGCTGACCAGACATAAGATCTGCAATACCAGCCCCTAAAAATGAACCTAGAACCAAACCTGGTGCCAAATTACGAAAAACCGACCACAAGACTGCCCCTTTTTTATGATGAGCCATCACTGAACTGATCGAAGTCACAATAATCGTCGCCAAAGATGTTCCTACGGCAATATGCATGATGACGTTAGGGTCATAATTTAGTTGAGTGAAAACAATATATAAAATTGGAACAATAATTAATCCACCGCCCACGCCAAATAGCCCTGCGGTAAATCCAGCAATTGCACCAATCAGCAAATATATGATTAACTCCATAAATACATGACCACTCTACTTAAAAATGATGGATGATTTCGTAACACGTCAACTACAGCAATTGCTTAGTGCCAAAGGCCAATTTCCCGAAGTGGTTTTACTCAAAACTACGACCACATCAACCAACGATGATATGCGTGAAATTGCTCAAAAAGGTATAAGCACAGGATTGGTGTGCAGTGAACAACAAACACAAGGTCGCGGTCAACACCAAAGAGCCTGGTCATCACCAGAAGGCAATATTTATTTAAGCACATTGATTCAAAGTCAAACGGCCTTGGATGGTCGCCTCGCGCTTGAAGTTGCATTAAATATTTTACAAATGCCAAGTCTGCACAGTTTAAATCTACAAGTAAAATGGCCCAATGATTTATATAGTCCTCAAGGTAAATGGGGCGGAATCTTGGTTGAACCTTTATCAAGCAATCAAGCAATTGTCGGTGTAGGCATTAACCTCAACACACCGCCCGTCGAAAATGCAGATCAAGCGATCACGTCACTGCATATGCTTGGCTTACATCAAATTGATCGACTTACATTGATTGCAGAATTGTATACAGCGATTCAACAAGCAGCTCAATGGTTTGAACATGGCTCTTATAACTTAGCTGAACGCTTCAATCATCATGCGATTTGGATCAACCAACCCGTTGAATTTGAACATACTCAAGGCAAAGTTCAAGGGATTTTTCAAGGGATTTCAAATGATGGTGCTGTCCTTATCCGTACAGATCACACGCAAACTTTTTATCAAGGTCGGTTAAGACTTACATCGCATTAAGGAATAAAACCACTTATGAAAAGTTTATGGCTAGATATCGGCAATACACGTCTTAAATATTGGATAACTGAAGGTGAGCATGTCATTGAGCATGCCGCTGAACTACATTTACAATCCCCAGCAGATCTACTCTTAGGTTTGATCCAACATTTTCGCTACCAAAACCTCAGTCGTGTCGGAATTTCTTCGGTATTGGACAGTGAGAATAATCAACGTATTCAAAGTATTCTTGATATCCTTGATATACCCGTCATTTTTGCAAAAGTGCATGCAAATTATGCAGGTTTGCAATGTGGTTATGATGTACCAAACCAACTCGGGATTGATCGTTGGTTACAAGTTTTGGCAGTTGCGCATGTAAATGAAAACTATTGTGTAATTGGTTGTGGAACTGCTCTAACAATCGACCTAGTAGAAGGTATGCAGCATCTGGGTGGATATATCTTACCGAACTTATATTTACAACGAGATGCACTCATCCAAAATACCAAAGGCATTAAAATTCCTGATTCTGCTTTTGATAATTTAAAACCCGGACACAACACTGTCGATGCTGTCCATCATGGCATTTTATTGGGACTGATCAGTAGCATTGATCAAATTATGCAGCAATCTCCAAAGAAACTTATTTTAACGGGTGGAGATGCAAATTTATTTGCAAAGTTCCTGAATCATTATCAACCACAAGTTGAACCAGATTTACTTCTAAAAGGCTTACGACAATATGTTCAACTTAGTTCAACTTTGAGTAAGGCTTGAATAATGGGTAAAAGTTGAGGAAATTCTGAATAACCATCTTCTGCACGAAAATGTCCAGCTTGTGCCACTTCGATCAACTGCGCATTGAGTAAATGTGAAAACTTAAAACTAAATGGAACAGGTACTATTGGATTGTTACTCGAAAAAATAACGACTCTACGCTGGATATTTAACCGCAATATTCCAGCATCGATTTTACAGTGATTTATAAATGAATCTAATGCTGGATAATTTGGAATTGACTCATTAAAACCGGCAATAAATATGCCTGCCTTTATCGTTTTTTGTTGCAGTTTTTTCGTCAGATATCGAGCAACCGCTACACAAGAAAGCCCATGCGCCACAACTATACTTTGTTCATCCATTTTTTTTAACTGTGCTTCCAAACAGGTCTGCCAAATCTCAGGATCCGGATGACTCGCATCAGCTAAAAAAATCCGCTCAACAGTAACATTTAGCAGTTTGAGCTGTTGTTCCAACCAAACATACCAGTGCTGATCTGGATCAGCGTTCATACAATGTGCAATATACACCGTATTCATTATATTTTGAGACATATTTAACATTATTATTCAATATAAAACATAGACTTAAAATTAATTTTGCTCCTTTAAAACCAGATTGAATATCGATTTTTTGTATTAATTTTATACAAATCCACTCGTTATAGATTAATAAAAAAGGCGCATAACGCGCCTTTTAGAAATGATGGTTCAATTATTTTTTGGAATCATTATTTCCAAATAACGGTCCCATACCACCGCCACCACCAAATTGTTTTTGCATATTGCCCAGTGATTTAAGCATCTTGCTCATACCAGATGGATTGGCGAACTTCTTCATCATTTTCGCCATCTGCGCTTGTTGCTTAATGAGTTTATTCACTTCAGCGACATCCATACCACAACCCGCAGCAATACGCTTTTTACGACTCGGGTTCATCAAGTCAGGATTACGACGTTCTTTAATCGTCATCGACTGGATGATTGCTTCCATACGTTTCACTTGTTTTTCAGGATTTGCTTTTTCAATCGCATCCTGAATGCCAGAGTTACTCATACCTGGGAGCTTATCCAAGAAGCCCATCATGCCGCCCATTTTACTCATTTGCTCAAATTGCATCAGCATATCTTCAAAGTTGAAGGTACCGCCCTTTTGCAATTTCTTCGCCATTTTTTCGGCTTTTTCTTTGTCGATTTTACGTTCAACTTCTTCGACCAAAGAAAGGACGTCACCCATCCCCAAGATACGTTGTGCAACACGGTCTGGATGGAATGGTTCAAGCGCATCTAGTTTCTCACCAATCCCCAAGAACTTGATTGGCTTGCCTGTGATAGCACGAACAGAAAGTGCCGCACCACCACGCGCGTCACCATCAGTTTTGGTCAAGATCACACCTGTTAAAGCCAAAGCATCGTTAAACGCTTTTGCTGTATTGGCAGCATCCTGACCTGTCATCGCATCAACAACAAACAAAGTTTCTGTTGGCTTAACCGCAGCATGTAATTCTTTGATCTCATCCATCATGTCATCATCGACATGGAGACGACCCGCCGTATCGACAATCAAGACATCCGCAAATTGAATCTTCGCTTGTTCAATCGCGCGATTTACAATATCAATTGGTCTTTCAGATGCTTGCGATGGAATAAAACCAACACCGACTTCGTTCGATACGGTTTCTAACTGCTTGATCGCTGCTGGACGATATACGTCAGCAGAAACCGTCATTACTTTTTTCTTTTGGCGTTCTTTTAAGAAGCGTGCCAATTTTGCTGCGGTTGTGGTTTTACCCGCACCTTGCAAACCTGCAAGGAGAACAACGACAGGTGGCTTAGCACTTAAATCTAAAGTTTCATTTGCTTCACCCATCATCTTGGTGAGTTCATCATAGACAATTTTTACAAATGCCTGACCAGGAGAAAGCTGTGTCATGACCTCTTGACCGAGTGCTTCTTCCTTCACCTTCGCGATAAATTCACGAGTTACAGGTAACGCCACATCGGCTTCAAGAAGTGCCATACGTACTTCACGTAGGGTATCTTTAATATTGTCTTCGGTCAGCTGCCCTGAGCCAGTAACATTTCTTAAACTCTGTGTGAGTCGTTCTGTTAAGGTATCAAACATTGCGAAATCCGCTTAAAATGGCTAGTTGCAAAAAAATCTTTCTTAAAATAGAAAATTTATGCATAAGATGCTATAGGATACTGTAGTTCGCAGCGAATTTATATCTTATATGGTGAATATTATTCATCCCCCTAAAAAAGGTTTGACATGATCAGTCTCCCCTTGGTTTACACAATTTTGGCACTTGTGGCTTATACCAGTTCTTTTTGGTATTTGTTTATTCGTCTAATGTCAAAACGTACACCAAATCTTTGGTGTTACGGTCTTCTCGTTGGTTTAGGACTGTTATTACACGGTGTAGTTCTCTATCAAGACATGATGACACCAATGGGCATCAACTATGATGTATTTAACCTTATCTCGTTCACCTCGGGGCTTATGCTCACCTTGAGTTTAATCCTTAGCCTGATTCGCCCCGTTTTACCTTTAAATCTGATCGGTACGCCCGTTGCTGCATTTGGTTTAATTCTAGGATTTGTATATAGCAAGCCAAATCAATTTATTGAGATGCATAGTCTTGGATTAGATTTACATATTATTTTATCCCTTTCAGCCTATGCTGTACTTTTAATGGCAACCATTCATGCCGTTCTCTTGTGGTTCCAAGACAGAGAACTGAAAAAGAAGCAAAAAAAACGGATTTGGGTCAACTTACTCCCTCCCTTCCAAGTGATGGAATCATTACTCTTTGATTTAATTATTACAGGATTTGCTCTACTCACTGCCGCCTTATTATTTGGCTTCTTTACCATTGATAATTTCTTTGCCCAACACCTTGCGCATAAAACTGCGTTTAGCATTATTTCGTGGTTTTTATATGGTGCTTTGTTGATTGGACATTACAAATTTGGTTGGCGTGGACGCAAAGCGATTCGTTTTACAATTACAGGTTTTATCTTGCTCGCGATTGGTTTTATTGGCAGTAAATTTGTACTCGAAATGATCTTAGGACGTTAAGTATTCCATATGTGAATAAACACTAGACAGCGTTTCTTAAAATGCGTATAACGCTGTTTTCGCTTAACTAGGTAACTACCGTGAAACTTGTACTTGCCCCAATGGAAGGTCTAACTGATCCAATCATGCGTGATGTTCTCACTCATGTGGGCAGCTTTGATTGGTGCGTGACCGAGTTTATTCGTATTACTGACAGTATTCTACCAGACCATATTTATTATAATTTTTGTCCTGAATTACAAACGGATGGCAAAACTGCTGCGGGTACACCTGTCCACGTTCAGTTTCTAGGAAATAATCCCGATATGCTGGCAGCGAATGCAGCTAAAGTTGTTGAACTTGGCGCGCCAGCAATTGATCTCAATTTTGGTTGTCCAGCCAAAACGGTCAACCGCCATCGTGGTGGTTCAGTGCTACTCGATGAACCTGAAACTGTTCATTTATTAGTAAAAGCAGTACGTGACGCTGTACCTTCTCACATCCCTGTTTCAGCCAAAATGCGTTTAGGTTATCTGGATGAAAATCATACGATGGAAAATGCTCATGCCATTGAAGATGCTGGTGCTAGTTGGTTAACTGTACATGCGAGGACCAAAGCCGATGGTTATACTCCGCCCGCATATTGGGAAAAAATCCAACCGATCACTGAAGCATTAAAAATCAATGTGATTGCCAATGGTGAAATTTGGAACAATACTGATGCTAAGGCATGTCTGACCCAATCTCACTGTACAGATCTTATGATTGGTCGTGGTGCTGTGACCACCCCAGATTTAACCCAGTGTATCCGCCAAAATGTTGATTATGCTTTATTAAGTTGGCAAGATTTGGTTGAATTACAACATCGTTTTTTAAGTGGTCAATTTAAAACTGAAATTGGCATGATTGGTCGTTATAAACAATGGTTAGGTATGATGACCAAGGCATACCCTGAGGCACAAGAACTTTGGGGACAAGTAAAGCGAATGAAACAATTGGAACAGATTTTGGTCTGCCTAAATCATACCAATTAAACCTCTGCCTATAAAAAAGAGCGGATCCATACCGCTCTTTTTTTACAGGTAAACTTTATGCAATTGAACTACATTCCACCAACATTAACTCTTAGATTGGTCACTGAAGCGCCTGTTATACCAACATTTCCAATGGATGCATTCGGTAATGCATGGAATGTTCCCGTCGCACTCTGCCCCGCAGTACCTAAAGTTACATTATTCAACTTCAAATCAAATTTGCTGCTTTCACCAGTATTGCCAAAAACTAAACCCGTATTTTCAATACCGGCATAAAAACCATTTAATGCAAAAGGATTACCCTCATGGCCTGTTAACTGCAAATCAAAACTGGCACCGACTGGCGCTGTTGACGCATCTCCTGCAGTTGCATAGTCTGATACGAGTATCATATTACAACCCGTTCCAGCGCCACAAATAGAATTAATTCCGCCACCAAATAATACCATCCGATTTTGGGGAGCTGCTCCTAATTGGATGTTAAAGTTTGGCTTATTATTTGGATCAAAAGCGATATCGATATTACTATTTGAGCGTAAAATTTCTTTAACATTTGTTTTCGGAATATTACCTGCCCCAAACATTGAGTTAGTTGTATAAACATCTGCAATTAATGTTGAAAGCGCTGTACTTGGCGCTGCATAAATTGAAAATGGGGAAATACGAATTCCATCTACACCATCAAAAGATAAAGCAATATTAGCAAATGCACCATTTAAACCAGTACCACGATCCGTATCAATCACAGCCTTTAATCCTAGTTGTGTTGAAGATCCAGCAGATAAACCAGATACCTTAACACTCTGCGCAGCTGTTCCCGCAACACCTGCAACAACTAGGCCTGCTTTATTAGTGTAATTATCTGGATCGGTATGCCCTGTATAAGACAAACCATCCTTATCAATCATAGCAATCTGTTTAAATTCAAGATCTGTATTTATCGTAATACTTAACCCATCTTGTCCTGTTGCTAATGACAAGCTTTGGTCATCCATTGGTTGCATTGCCATTGTAAATGGGCTTAATAACAACACTGACACATATCCTAGTTTCTTATTCATTGCCCTAATCCGTAGACAAGTGTTTAAAAAATACTCACACCAAAGTAACACAATTTTTATATTCCTCAATCCTTTTCAGATGAGATGAGCCTTTAATTACGAGGCATAATACTAAATTGGCTACTCAAACGACCGCCCGTGATTGCCATTTCACCCAAACGTGCTCCTTTTCCAGTTTCTGGTGGATATAAATTTATATCACGAATTCTTAAAACGCCTTCAGTAGTACGTTGAGGGTTAAAAGTAAGATCTGTATTAAAACTAACCACCCCTTCAGCACCATTCTGACCAGCTTTAGGTTCGATCACAATTGCATTATCAAATGCAACTTTACCAGTAATGTTATCCAAGCCAACAGTTGACTTATCAATTGGGTCACTAATTTGTATGGTATTTTTATCACCTGTTAGCTGAAAATCTCCCACAATATTAAGACGGTTTCCTGTGCCATCAGCTTTATATTCACTGTTTGGAATCAGTGAAAGATTCATATTTCCACCTAAACGCAGGTTCAAACCAAATAGAACATCATCTTCATTTGCAAAATTATTATTAGGAGCAAAACTTTTATTACTACAAGCCGATATAGGATTAGTGATACAACTTTGATAAGTTGCGCCAGGTAAATATCCTGCAGCAACTTCGGCAGCCATCACAATTAACATATCTTCAAGACTAACATTCATGCTTCCTTTTTCAACACCAATACTACCCGTTCCTTTTAGGAGCATATCAATGTTACGTAGTCCCATGTAATAATCTGTAGCACCATCGATAACTAAAATAGAGGTTGTTTTATTCCCCAGTTTCGTATTATTCACTGGATCTCGATCAATACCATATGTGTTCATTGCCAGTGAGAAGCCCAAACGTGGAGTCTGTCCTGTACCAACTGCAATACCTTGAGTATTACCCTGCTGATAATAATAAACTTTACTCACATCAACAGTCGTTCCAAACATTGCCATATTTGCGTTTAAACCATAAAAAGGCAATGCCAGCCCCCATTGATTATTATTATGCTCAGCAATATTAGGAACGCTTTGTCCAAAAGCATCATTGGTTCTTGCACTATTGGTAAAACGTCCACGTTTTGATAATGCTTGGAATTCAGCTCCGCGAACAGCGACAAGTAAACTATAAGGGTTTGCTGTACTTGCTCCCGTATGGATATTCTGAATATAATCAGCATCTGTTGTCAGTGTACTGTTGTCACCAAACCGGCTCGTTTGGAAAGCATAGTTTGCTGGTAAAAAAACTGACTTGGTGTCTGCAAGATTTATATAAACATCACCGCTATTAAAAGAACCACGTGTTCCCTGTTGTAATCCAGTTAAATTACCAAACTCAAAGCCATAAGTATTTAGTCCAGCTCCACCAATTTCTAGAGTGGTTGCTTTACCGTCACTGCCTAACATTGAATCATCATCTACGGTAAAGTCAGCTGCCATTTTAAAGCCGATACCCGTATTTCCGACAACATTACTGCCACTTTTTGCTTGACCTAGAATATTAGTTCCGTCTGGACGACCATAATTGGTTCCATATAAAGGATTGCTTTTTCCATCACTACTAATGCCACGTAGTTGCAAGAAACCATTTACCATACGGCCACTCGCACCCACACGAATTAAACCATTTGCACCTTGAGGACTTTTCGTTAACTGATTAATTGCATACGGATCTGTTTTACTTACATTCTCATTAAGCATAAACTCCAAATTTAACCCAGCATTTGTTAGATCCGAATAGCTACCAGCAATTAAACTATTACTGGCTGCATCGGATGCACGGATAAAATCAACATATCCATGCGTTAAACTTGGTGTTGTTGTCATCCCTGCTTTAGCAGCACCCTCAGCATTTGTTTGTAACTTAAAACCTTCTATAGCATCAATAAACATGACGCCCTTACCAAGAAAATTAAAGTTAAGATTTTTTAGAATTAACTGGTTTAACTCATCATTAACATCAGTTTGCCCTAAATATACATTGGCATTATTGATTCCTAGTTTAAGCGTAGACTGTCCTGTTTTACTAAATAATCCATCGCGAGTTTTGAAATCGATATCAATCACTGAACTCGTTTGAATAGCCATATTCCCAATTGGAGCACTACAATTTTGACTTGCTTCAGTATCACACACCTTAAAATTATCAATTGTGATTAATGAGGGATTCGTGGAAATGCTCAAATCTAAACCGACTTTACCATCAGCATGACTTCCACCATTAATCTTATAACTTGTACCTGGTGTTAGTGAACTAGAGTTACTTTGAGTAATCTTGAAGCCCTCAGCAACTGCTCTCAATTGATCGTTGGTTGCCCCTGCACTTCCACGTCCTGCATTATCTTCCCAATATAATTGCTTGACATTTACCTCATCAAAACTGGTATTAATAGAAATACCATCTTGTCCATTAATTTGCCGCAAAGCACTATCATCTAAACTTTGCATAGCATATGCAGAATGACTAGCGATTAATAAGCTAGCTGCAAGTGTATTAAGCGTAAAATATACGAGTTTGTGATTTTGATTGTTTTTTTTCATCACTTCAGTCCTTTGAAATCTACACTTAATTAACAACGCGGATGGCTACCATCACAGCCAAATACCTTAATTGTTCCTTGTAATGCAAGATTACCGTTCATTCGTAAACCCATAAATCCTGTTTCTTTACCATGATCATAAGCAGAGTTTGGTGCATTTGAAGCATTATAAAAAGAGTTTTTCAGATAACCATAACCATTCGTAGGTGGATTATTTGGATCTGTTCCTTCTACCACTTTTCCAGTCGTAGTATCAATATAACTCGTAAAGTCATCTTGCTCGATTGATAGTGCATTAAAACCAAAATTACGAATTAAGATTGGTGATGTAGCTTGATAGCTTAATTGAATAGCAGGTTTAATCGTATCACCATAAACTAAATCAACCCCGTCTAAACCTAATTTTTGAATATCAACCGTACCTTGTATACCCTTAAAAACCGACCACAACCTATAGGCAGGATTGTCAATGGTTGGATTACTAACTGCATTATTATTGGCATCGACAAAACGTCTATTCACAGAAAGCGCAAGTCGACAATAAGCTAAGTTTATACAAGCACTCTCATCAAATACATACTTTCCATTTTCTAATCTATGATTTAACGACAATTTAAGTGATAAATCAGCCCCTGCCTGTGCTTCTACAGCTTGCAGCTCACTGTTATCTAATGCTTGCAATCCTGCATGCGCAATACTGGCGCTACATAATAGGAGAAAAGTTGATAACTTTTTCATCTCTTATACTCCTCTTATAGTCCAGTGGTAGTGATTTTAAGATGTTGAATCAATACACCATCAATCACAGCAGATCCCATATTATTGATCGGTGAAGCCGTATTTAATCGATATGTATTAATGTCTGCATTTGGAGTTGTCGTATACCATCGTCCATCTTCATAGCGAGCTCCAGGTAACGCACCTGTACTCGGTACTACAAATTTTAAGTTTGTATTTCCATTATCTTGACGGGTATAGCCTGTATTATTAACTGTAGGGTTATAAAGTGAAGTACTATCAATATTAACCCAGTTCACACCATTGGTTGAATCAAAACGTAAACCATAATCACCGTTACTTCCTGTAGCTGTACCTGTACTGGTGCGGTATTGCCAACGATAACCGCTACAAAATAGCCCTGTACAGCTTACACTTGTACGTTGTTGATTTTGTAGTTGATAGAAATAATGATCTTTTGAAACAGTTCCACTACTTAAAGAACCAAAAGAAATCCCAACAGCATCTTGTGTGCTATTTCCTTTAAATGCTTGAAGTGTTTTACCACCATCATCGCTATATACAGTACCGATACTAATACTACTGTGTGTAGCATTAGAGCCTTGATAGGTTTTTCCGCCCAAAGTAACGTTATTACCACATTGGTAAACGTTACAAGTTGATCCCTTATAGCTACTGTCTAAACCGGTATAATCAGTATATATTTGTTTATAAATACTTTCTTTATTGGGAATACGAGCAACTTCCAAACTAAAATTTTTACCGTCAGAACCTAAAATGACAGGTTGATATAAATTACCCAATACTAAGTTAGTATTTAAATTATAGATAAATAACCCTTCATTACCATTAAAAGCTGGCGCATTTCCACCATTAATAGCTGGAGTTGTTAAGTTATTTGTATCAGAAGTTTCTCTTGTACTTAGGCGCAATACACGATCATTTAGCCCCGTAGGTGTCGTCCACTGCCCTGTAGCTGTAATTTTTGTTGTTTGACTACGAATACGATATTGTACAACACCCGTACCACCTGGATTACTCGTTTGAGCAGGACTATAGCGAGGCGTCCAAACATTCCCAGCCGAGCCGCAAGAAGGGCAGCTTTCGCTACCACCAAGCGTAGGCAAGGTATCTGTTTTTGTAGACGTCGGTGTATTAGTTGACATGCTTGCTTTTAAATCAGCTCCATCACCACTGTTAAAACGAAATACACCCGACATCCCTAAAGTATTATTATAAAATGGACTTAGTCCACCTGTACTCCCTGCACCATCTAAAGTCTGAAATATTTTGAGATGACTGCCATTCAAACTAAATCCATTCCAAATACCCTGCAAACGTAACCTATTTGCACGGTTTGCATCTACACTTGTTCCAATTAAACCCTGATTATTTCCATAATGGAATTGATCTGCGGCACCATCGGCCTTATTAGGATTTCTAACAAATGCATCTGCCCATAAACCTAACTTTAAGTTATACGCATCACTACCAACACTGTCTCGTGTACCGACTTCATACAAAGGAGCTTCTAACGCCAAATAAGTTATTTCACCAGTATCTGTATTAAGCGACCCACCATCTGGTGTAAATGTAGGAACGTTCGGTTCTGTTTGAACTTTCAAAATCCAAGGATTACTGGCTGTACCCCAGCTGCGAATTGCATTTATTGAATTCCCATCATTACTTAAACCAACCCGTTCATTATGATTATTTGCACGATTTGGATTTGAAGCAGATATAGCTAAACCATATAAGAATAGGTCAGCCTTACCTACAGCGCGATCTCCTGAATCAATACTTCCATTATTGTTGGTATCTGCTGCTGTAAGTGATAAAGGACCAATTGGTAAATAGTTAATATACCCAGTATCCAATTGTCGATTAAACAAATCTGCTTGTGTAGTCGTCGCTTTTTCACCTTGAAATATCATATAGGTGTTTTCAGGAAGTAATGCTATGCCCTCGCCTGTAGTTTGGCTTAGCCCCTCATCAGAGATTTCTTGTAATGCAAAAACTGACTGGTTAACACATAGTCCAACCAAACTCGCTAAAACAGTTCTTTGAAATAAATCCTTATGAAGTATAGCCATTTTGACCTTCCTGTTACACGATGCTCCGCACCTACGTTATATTTTTTCTTTTATCCCTCTGAGTGATTTATTCAAAACTGCTTCCTAGCATCACTCAAAATATAGATAAATCGAGTCCATCTAATATCAAAATTTATTATGCCGAATAATTACACAAATGCAAAACAAACTGGTCAAATGTTACATTTTTCCGATGAGTGCATCACAAAAAAAGCAGCCGAAGCTGCTAAATACTGAAAAAGATCAGCAGAATTTTAAAGTTCCATAGCAGTTAGGCGTAAACTTTTGAGTAGCCAATTCCAAATCAACCAATGCCATTTGAGGACGTGCAGCATTAATTAAGTTAACCGTACCAACAGGGATAGCACTTCCTAGTAAGCAGTTTTCCGCTATAACCCCACCACACTGGACTGGATTTGCGTATAGAAACTCACTCACTTGCCTAAAAGCCTCATTGAGTGTTGCTTTTGGAATATCAACAGCAAGAGCAGGCTCAATAAACCCAATATCAATAGGATCTGAAAATTCTAACCACCAACCATTTTGCGAAACTGAGTTATTATTGGTCCACTGAATATCTTTAGACTGCAATGACAAAGAAGCTGCAGTGCCATTTAAATTTGCCTTATGAAAAAAACCTAAATCTTCACTAATCGCCACATCAACCATAAGATTTCGAATTAAACCCGTTGTATCTTTATTGTCTAGGTTAATGATTCCCGCAGCTCTTGCACTCAACTTACCACTTAAATCAATATCTCGAACTGTTGCCGTTGCAACAAGGTTTGCAACATTGATTCTTTTCCCTGTGATTTCTTGCTGTGGTAGATACAAATCACCCTTTAAGATATTACTTCCTGTTGCTTTATCCCGAAGATTAAGCGCATACGATGTTGTTGTAAAACCAATTGGAAACCCTAGGACGCAACACGCTCTTCCTGTAATAGCATCATAACCATCAGACTGATTAAGCGTTCCTTTTGCTGCCTCACCTGCCACAAGACTCGTTCCAAAACCATTTACATTCGCAATACCAGTTGTCGCAGCAATCTCCATATATCCACTAAGTGAATTAATACCACTTTTGTTAGGGCCATTCTCCATACCAAAGGTAATTAATCCAATCGCCTTTTCAGAACTTAAATTAATCCCAACGATCTCACGGGTCGATGCTTTATCTGGGTTTCGAATTGCAAACTCAATAAAGGGATTGGTCAACACCGCAGATGAACCCGCACGTGCTGCACGATCTGCTGCACTGTCTGTGTTAGACGTCTCAGAATTACCTAAACCACTTAAGCTCAGATAATCAATATCGATATCACACCCACCGGCGCCATTAACACCACCACAACCTAACTGAAGCTTTTTAATATTAACATTCAGTTCCATCTGAGTTTCTAAACCCAACTTATAAAAACCAACACTAGTATCGCCGCCAACTCGTTGTGCTTCTTTGTTAGCTAGATCTGTAGGGGAAACAAATGATAGACTCATCAATGCCTGCCCAGTCGTAGCAGACATTTCATTATCGCTTAAACTTTGAAGTGTAGTTGGTGCTGCATGCGCAGATGTTATATACAATCCACTTACTGCAAGTATTGCGAAATAAAGAGATTTAAACTGTCGCATACCGACCTCCATGTTTAAAATTTCCATTTATCGTTATTGTTATTTCTGGCTATCACACTTACAGACAATTATCAAAACCCAAACAATTACCTGCAATCCACACACAAAAAGAAACAATCAATTATGATTGTAGCTTATTTTTTTTAAAATAATAGTTCATTCGTCAGATGCCATTCTAATATCAAAAAGCGAGTTAGCATTTTATCTCATGAATTCCACAGTAAGTGCCTTTGAAATAATTAGATAATTTATCTGTATTTGAGAAGAATAATATTAGAAAGAGGCCACCCCAAATGTTTAAGAGGTTATAGCTGTTCGAACAAAGAAAATTTATAAAAGAAAAGAATTTAATCGTAAAAAAACCTCTGTTCATAAAAATAGAGTAGAGGTTTTTTCAACAATTTGGTGAATTAGCAAAACTTCAGAGAACCATAACAATTCGGTGTAAAGTTTTGAGTTGCTAGCTCTAAGTCCACTAACGCCATTTGTGGACGTGCAGCATTAATTAAGTTAACGGTACCTGTTGGAATAGTATCTCCGAACAAGCAATTCAACACCCCAAATGTACCACAATTAATAGGATTATCATTCAAATACTTAGATACTTGTGCAAATGCTTCATTCAAGGTGGCCTTAGGAATATCAACATTCAGAGCAGGCTCAATAAATCCAATATCAATTGGATCCGAAAATTCTAACCACCAACCATTTTGCGAAACTGAGTTATTATTGGTCCACTGAATATCTTTAGACTGCAATGACAAAGAAGCTGCAGTACCGTTTAAGTTGGCTTTATGGAAATAACCTAGATCTTCACTAATTGCCACATCAACCATAAGATTTCGAATCGTACCTGTCACCTGCCTATCTAAGTTAAGTCCTATTGCATTAGCAACAATATTCCCACTCAAATCAATATCGCGAACTGTCGCCGTTGCAGTTAGATTCGCACTTGTAATGCGTTTCCCCGTAATAGCCTGTTGCGGCAAAACTAAATCACCTTTTAAAATATTACTTCCTGTTGCTTTATCTCGAAGATTGAGAGCATAAGAATTTGTTTCAAAATTAATAGTTGGTACACAAAGTAATGGAAGGCTACATACCTTACCTGTAATAGGATTATAGCCATCAGATTGATTAAGCGTTCCTTTTGCTGCCTCACCTGCCACAAGACTCGTTCCAAAACCATTTACATTCGCAATACCTGTTGTTGCAGCAATCTCCATATATCCACTAAGGGAATTAATACCACTTTTGTTAGCACCATTCTCCAAACCAAAGGTAATTAATCCAATCGCCTTTTCAGAACTTAAATTAATCCCAACGATCTCACGGGTCGATGCTTTATCTGGGTTTCGAATTGCAAACTCAATAAAGGGATTGGTCAACACCGCAGATGAACCCGCACGTGCTGCACGATCTGCTGCACTGTCTGTATTAGAAGTCTCTGAGTTACCTAAACCACTTAAGCTCAGATAATCAATATCGATATCACACCCACCGGCGCCATTAACACCACCACAACCTAACTGAAGCTTTTTAATATTAACATTCAGTTCCATCTGAGCTTCTAAACCCAACTTATAAAAACCAACACTAGTATCGCCGCCAACTCGTTGTGCTTCTTTGTTAGCTAGATCTGTAGGGGAAATAAATGATAGGCTCATCAATGCCTGCCCAGTCGTGGCAGACATTTCACTATCGCTTAGACTTTGGAGAGTAGTTGGTGCTGCATATGCTGATGTTAAATACAAACTACTTGTCACAAATATTGCAAGATGAAGAGTTTTAAACTGTCGCATAATACCCTCCATGTGTTAGACATCCATTCATCATTATTTTTATTCCTAATTTTCGTATTAACTTCAGTAATTCATCACAAAACAATATTTAGATGAATAGTCTGTACATAAAAAGATCAAATCGGTTGAATTTTAGCTTACTTTTTTTAGATTATTAGTTTATTAATTTTGTAGATTTGTAATTTTTTAATTATTATTTTAATAATTCTTTTCTTAGAAATACATATTCACCATACCAATTGTATGGTGAATATGTCTGATTCATTAAGTCTTCGGCAGTGTCACGCCTGTTTGACCTTGATATTTCCCGCCACGATCTTTATATGAAGTTTCACATACTTCATCACTTTCAAAAAACAGCATCTGAGCAACACCCTCACCCGCATAAATACGTGCAGGTAAATTTGTGGTATTTGAAAACTCAAGGGTAACGTGACCTTCCCACTCAGGCTCTAACGGCGTAACGTTTACAATGATACCGCAGCGCGCATAGGTTGATTTCCCTAAACATACAGTAAGTACATTACGTGGAATACGGAAATATTCAATCGTACGTGCTAGAGCAAACGAGTTTGGTGGAATAATACAAACATCAGACTCGATATCAATAAAGCTTTTATCATCAAAGTTTTTTGGATCGACAATTGCAGAGTGTACATTGGTAAATACTTTGAATTCACGTGCACAACGGACATCATAACCATAGCTTGATACCCCATAGGAAATCAACTTTTCTCCGTTTTCATCGAAACGAACTTGATTTTCTGCATAAGGTTCAATCATGCCGTGTTTTTCGCTCATTTCACGAATCCAACGATCAGATTTTATTGCCATGTCTTTATATCCAAAAACGAAGTTGATGATTGGTGGCTACTTTAACGTAAAATGCTGCCAATGAAAACAATGCTGTTTTATCAGCAATCTGATATGACGACTAGAGTTTAGAAAGTGCAGAATAACTGATCGGGATCGCAAAACTCACGAGCACAATAGATGCGGTCCTTTGTAATTTGGCTTGAGATAACCATCCAACTTTATTCGTTGCTAAAGCTGCCCCAACGGCAATCCAAAACATAGCAATCGGAACAATTAGCCCAACGAAAGTACTCATATGAGTCAAATATATTTCTTGGCTCGTCCAAGCACTTGCAGGGAAAATTGCTGACGCAAACAATAATGCTTTAGGGTTCAGCAATGTCGCACATAAAAGCTCTCGTGGTCTGATCGTTGGCTGATTCAATGCAACTTGTTGGTCTGCTGTACGCCATAATTTTATAGCTAGAAAAAGAATATAGCTTGCACTCAATAATTTTAAGAATGTTGGAAGCAATGGCAAGGTAGCAGAGACAGTACCAATCAACACACCCCATGCACTAATCGCTATGATATAACCCATCGCTTCTGCAGGTATGAGCAATAAAGATTTGCGTACGCCGACTTGGATACCTGAAGATGCTAGCAAAGTATTGGTTGGACCTGGTGTGAACAAGATCGTGGCAACCAAACCAATAAAAAACCATGAAATCATTGAATGACCTCACTAAGAGAGGTTTTTAGATTAATCTAAACAATACTATGATAGCAAAAAATATCTGTAAGGAGTCATGTCTACCTTTCAGCTAAGCTTTTATATTTACTATCTTTTTAAAGAGTCAATGTTTAGTAACTTGTAAGTCACCATCTCATTATCGTAGATTTATTCACCGTCCCACGCTGCACTTTAGCTTTTACAACATGAAAAATCAAACATTTATTGTACATAATTTAAGTTTGAGCTAAGAAACGACTGTTAAGATAAAGATGATATTTTCTCATCACTTTACCCATTTTATGCCTAAGCTATTCTTCCAAAAGTGGCTTCCTTCCTCAGAAAAAATTGCCGATTTAAAACTTATGAAAATATTCGGCACTCGCACCTTGAATCCATTGCTTTGGTATGTGAATCGACACTCGATTGCAAAAGCGATAGGTCTTGGGGCATTTTGGGGAATTTTACCAGTTCCTTTCCACAGCCTTTTCATTATTCTCACGGTTTTATATTTTGAAGTAAATTTGCCGCTTGGACTATGTATGGCTTGGCTAACCAATCCGTTGACCATTGTCCCAATTTTATATTTAGGTTTTTGGTTTGGTGCAAAAATCTTCCACGTCAATATGATTAATAAAGACATGCTACTTGGCGTCTTACATCAGATCCTCAACTGGTTACAAAATTTCGGTCATGGACATATTGATTTGCATTTAGCCAAAATCTTAATTATAGGGCTAATCATCGAAGCCGTTCTGTTCGCACTATTATTTTATATTGCTACACATTTAATTTGGCGTTGGATGGTGATCCGCAAATGGAAATCACGCCATTCAGCAAGATAAATTCTTTAGTCTAAAAACCTGTAAAATAAGTTGCCATCCCCCTGAGAATACGGTAAGAGTAGAACATATTTAATTGCGTAAAAATGTACTGAATATTAAATAAAGCAGCCAAATGATGGATTTATGGTGTGCATATAAACAGGAGATAGTAATGAAAAAATGGCCCCAACTCATTTTACTCGGTTTAGCAATAACAGGTTTATCTGCTTGTTCTGACAATACTGGCAATAAAAATGCAAGCCAAGAAGGCAGTACCGCAACGACAAGCGCCAATAAACTGGAAACACGATTTGTTAATATTGCAACTGGTGGAGCTTCAGGTCCATATAATGTCATCGCAACAAATTTGGCTGAAATTTACCATAAAACGTATGGTGTTAACTCTAAGACACAGACCACAGGTGCTTCTGTAGAAAATCTAAATTTGTTAAAGCAAAACAAAGTAGAAATGGCTTTTGTGATGAGCGACAGTCTCACCGAAGCAATCAATGGACAAGGCAGCTTTAAAGATAAAATCACCAATGTTCAGCAAATCGCAGCGCTCTATCCGAACTATGTGCAAATCGTAACCTCAAAGAAATCTGGAATTAAAAACATTGAGGATTTGAAAGGTAAACGTATCGCAGTTGGTGCTCAGAACTCAGGTGTTGAAGTCAATGCTCGTACTTTGTTGAATGGTTTCGGTATTACCTACAAGGATGTAAAAGTAGATTATTTAGGTTATGCCGAAGCAGCGGATGCATTGAAAGGCGGAAAACTAGATGCAGCCTTCCTTACCAGTGGTATTCCAAACTCGTCACTGATGGAATTGCAACGTGGTTATGATCTACAGTTGGTCAGTATCAATCCTGATAAGATTAAAGAAATTGCCAAAGATCAGGCCTATTTCTTACCAATGATCATTCCAAAAGGAACCTATGACAATGCTGAGGATATTCCAACTGCAGCAATCATGAATGCTTTAGTCGTTCGCTCTGATTTATCTGAAGATGATGTTTATAAATTGACTAAAACCTTCTTCGAAAGCCTTGATGCTTTAGCCAATACTCACCAAGCAGCAAAAGACATCACTTTGCAAGGTGCTCAAAATGGTTTAGTCGCACCACTCCATCCAGGTGCTAAAAAATACTACGACGAGGTCGCGGCAGCTCAATGAAAATTATAAGTGCAGCTTCGGCTGCACTTTTCTGTTTAGCCTTCGGTATTGTTTTATTGGTTAGTTATCCGATTGCAAATACACATGTGATGAGTGAAAAACATAATTGCATCATTCGTGAAGCTGACTTTAACTTGCAATGGCGACATTCTGTCGAAAAAACAATATGGCGGGAAAGTTATCATCGTGAAAAAAATGCATTCCGTTTGGTCTATACTGATCTAATTTCTTTTGGCGCTGGTACACCAAGCGATTACCCTATTATTTCTCAAAAAGATGGCGTGGTCAGAATGGCTGTAAACCAAAAACTGAAAGAGATTAATTGGACTGTTTCACGAAATATGCAAGGTCAACTGTCCTGGAACAATACGACATGGGCGATTGCAAATGAACTGCCTAATTATAGCCTTGTGCAGTTTAAGAGTACGTACACACCATTATGGAAGATCTGGTGGTTAGGAGAATGTAGATGAATAAACCCGATAACAGTGCAACACCAGAACAGAGTGATCAAGCCAAACAAAGAGAATTATTAGAAAAGTTTGATAAGGAATCGGTTACTCGCACACCCAAACAGAAATCTGTTGCCCTCTTTATTACCGTTTTAGCAATTTGTTATTCACTCTTTCATTTATTTATTACCTATAACCCGTTACCTGAACTGATCCAACGTTCAGCACATGTGTCTATCGGTTTAGCACTAATTTTCTTGCTCTATCCAGCACGACAAAGTAGTGATCGACAGCATATTGCATGGTATGACTGGATTTTAATGTTAGCCTCCTTTGCCTCACTGGGCTATTTATGGATTGAATATCAAAACATCATGACCTCTCGTGGTGGTATTCCCAATACGTTAGATATCGTATTTGCAATCATGACGGTTGTGTTAGTCATTGAAGCGGCACGACGAATCATGGGCTGGATGCTCCCGATTTTAGGTTTGGTTTTTCTCGCCTATCCATTTATTAGTCATTTTAATTGGATGCCTGACCGTTTACTCACTCGACCATATAGTGTGAGCGATATTTTTGGTCAAATGTATTTAAAAACTGAGGGCTTGTATTCATCAGCCATCGGTGCATCGGTCACGTTCATTTTCTTATTTATCCTATTTGGATCATTTCTTGCCAAATCTGGTATGGGCAAACTGTTCAATGATCTCGCAATGGCTTTAGCAGGTCATAAACAAGGTGGCCCTGCAAAGGTTGCTGTGATTTCAAGTGGCTTTATGGGCAGTATTAACGGTACAGCGGTCGCAAATGTGGTAGGAACAGGCTCCTTCACCATTCCTTTGATGAAGAAAATTGGCTATCAAAAGAATTTTGCGGGTGCGGTGGAAGCCAGTGCCTCAGTTGGTGGACAAATTCTCCCGCCAATTATGGGCGCGAGTGCGTTCATTATGGCTGAAACAACAGGAGTCAGTTATGGCACTATTGCCCTTGCTGCTGTACTTCCTGCATTGCTCTATTATCTTGGGGTAATCTCCCAAGTGCACTTCCGTGCAGGTCGAGATAATTTAAAAGGCTTGCCTAAAGCTGACCTTCCTCGCGTTAAAGAAGTATTAAAAGAACGCGGACATTTACTGATTCCAATCGTGGCGTTAGTTTTTTTCTTATTTCAGTCTATGCCTGTCAGTTATGCTGCCGTCTACACGATTCTTTTAACAATCGTAGTTGCCAATCTCCGCAAAACCACGTGTATGGGATTCAAACAGATCTTAGAGGCGCTTGCGGATGGTGCTAAACAATCCTTGTCGGTGATGTCTGCCTGTGCGGTGGTTGGTTTAATTATTGGTGTGGTGAGCTTAACCAGTTTCGGATCGGTGATGACCTCTTATATCATGAGTGTTGGCGCAGGAAATCTGTTTCTGACCTTATTATTTACTATGGTCGCTTCCATGATTTTAGGTATGGGGCTACCTTCTATTCCAGCTTATATTATCACTGCAACAATGGCTGCTCCTGCTTTGGCCCATTTTGATGTGCCTATCCTCGTTGCTCATATGTTCGTTTTCTATTTTGGATTATTTGCCAATATTACCCCACCTGTTGCTTTGGCTGCTTTTGCTGGGGCTGGTATTTCAGGGGGCGACCCGATGAAAACTGGTTTTCAAGCACTCAAATTGTCTCTAGCAGGCTTTATCGTACCTTTCTTGTTTGTCTATAACCCTGCAATGCTAATGATTGATACGACTAATATTGCATTGAATGCACGCGAATTTGCGCTTCCACCAATCTGGAGTATTGTCAGTATTACCGTTACATCAATTGTTGGTATTTTGGCTTTAGGCGCTGCGGTAGAGGGCTATTTTAGAACCTCAATGAATCTAGTTTGGCGTTTAGTTTTAGGGATCGGTGCATTACTGATGATTATGCCTGAGGGCAGAACTGATCTGATCGGAATAGTGATGGTCGGTCTTTCAATTGCAATGAATATTTTACAAGCCAAGAAAGAAAGTCCATCATCTTCGAACATTTAAACTCGAAGTTTAAGCAAATTTCAGAAAGGCGGTCGTCAAGACCGCCTTTCTTTCCATATGAAATATACAAAGCTTTATTTCGACTCGCTTTTTGCTTTCATGTATTGTTCTGCAACATCTAATACATAGTCCTGACATGCTTCACCTGTCGCAGGATCATAAGCACCGTTATTGGTGATATTATTTGATAAGATCCGAATCCCAAGAAATGGTACTTTGAATTGATGAGCAATTTGCGCGACTGATGCAGCTTCCATTTCTTCAACTGAAGTTCCATACGTACGATGGAAAAATTTAATTCGATCCAATTCATTATTCCAAACATCTGCTGAACCAATCGTTCCTTCAACAACTTGTCCTTTGCTATAGTTTGCTTTTGCCGCATAAGCTGCAATTAAAAGCTCTGGATCACTCTCAAACTTACGAATGGCAATTGGCTCTGGATCAGATTCATCTTCAGGCAGTACATCAAATGCTTCATGCCATGTTAAGGCATCTGAGCCACCACCAATTGGTTGTTGCGGTGTTCTAAATGCACCAATATTGGTCGTATATTTTCCGAGAACAATATCAAAAACATTTAATTCAGGGTCATGTCCACCTGATGTCCCTTGGTTAATAATGGCTATCGGCTGATACTTTTGAATCGCGATCGCAGTCGCTGCTGCTGAGTTACTCATCCCCATACGTGTTTTAGAAATAATCATCGGGTAACCTTTGTAAGTACCTTTCCAAAATTTCCAACCACCAATGGTTTCAACAGTTACATGATCTAACTTTGCAGCCATGCGTTCAGATTCTACGGGTAATGCACCTTGGATCACGATAGGTTGTAATTTCATTTGCTGCTGGGGTTCATTGTCTTTTTTAGATTCATCACTATTGCATGCACTGAATAAAAAGGCAGCACAAACACCTACAATACCGACAGCATATTTCAACCGCTTCATAAAACTCATCTCAAATTAAAATTGAAATGAAGCAATCGACATGCCAATTTTTACTAAACGTTATATTTTTACAACCACACAATTAAAAGCCCAACAGTTTTGTTGGGCTAGGCGTTGTTAGAAAATACGCTTATCGTCCCGCTGACGCTGAGGTAATTTATTCATTTGTTCCAGCACTACTGCTGCAATATTCATATAACTTTCTGCTGCATCATCTTCAACTACGACACTCGGTTGCCCATTATCAGCATGTTCACGGATTTTTGCGTCTAAGGGTAAACGCCCCAACAATGGAATATCATATTGTTCAGAAAGCTGATCGCCACCACCGATACCAAAAATCTGTTCTTCATGTCCACAGTTCGAACAAATATGCGTTGACATATTTTCAATCACACCCAGTACAGGAATATTCACTTTATTAAATAATTCAATCCCTTTCACGGCATCCATGAGCGCGACATTTTGTGGTGTGGTGACAATCACAGCCCCAGTTACAGGGATACGCTGCGCTAAAGTAAGTTGAATATCACCTGTGCCCGGTGGCATGTCGATGACTAATACATCCAAATCTGGCCACAATGTTTGATTGAATAATTGCATTAGTGCACCCGTTGCCTTAGGCCCACGCCAAGCCACAGGCGTATTGTTCGCCCCAATAAGATGACCAATCGAAATCACCGCCATGCCATAGGCATCTAAAGGAACAAAATGTTCATTTTCAATTTGTGGTGTGCGGCCTGCATTTCCTAACATGGTTGGAATACTTGGGCCATAGATATCCGCATCAAGGACACCAACTTTCAAACCAAGTTTTTGTAGTGCCAAAGCTAAATTTACAGTGGTTGTTGATTTACCTACACCACCTTTCCCCGAAGACACCAAAATCACATTTTGAATACGTGGATGTGGCGCCACATCTCGTTGCTGTGGTGCGGCTTTCTGGATTGGAGGATTATTCGGATCTTCCTCAGCTTTTGGAGAAGCATCCATCACAGGCGGTAACTTATTACTATTTTCAGCTTTAGGTTGAGATGAACAGCTATGCCCCGCCTCTCCATGTGCGGCATGTTTTTGTTGAATAATATGAAGATTCAGTTCTTGGATTCCACATTTTTCCAAAGCATCAGCCAACTCGTCATGAATTTGTTGCAAATGATCTTTTTCTTGCGGGTATGTATTGATGGTCAGTTGTAAGATACGACCTTGTACATTGACTTGGCTAATTCGATCTTTTAAAGCATTTTCAGAGTTTGGCAAAACATAATTCTGTAGCACTGCTTGAATTTCGTCTTCCTTCACCTCTTGAGCTGGTGAAAAAACAGATTTTAAGGAAGAAAGCCACGACATTTTGTTTACTCCAAAAACAGGTCAACATATCACTGAGTTTGGTTAGTTTAGCAGTATTAATAGCGGTTGCCACTTTATAAATGAATCACGTTGCAGACTAAAATTCATTACTTAAGCTACAAATATAAAAAATAGACGCTCATATCTTAGAAGATTGTCGCGCATTTTTTAAATGCACTTTCTTCAGTCAATATCAGCGTCTAGATTTATTCAAAAAGTGCTAAGCATCAACCTTTGAACTTATTAATGGTATCAGTTGCAGCTTTCTTCAAATCATCTAATTTGTGACTCGCTTGAGCTTTCAAATCATCAAACTTAGCAGCAGCATCATCTTTTAACTCAGCCGCTTTTGCTTTCGCATCGTCCAATTTATGACTTGCTTCTTCTTTTAAATGATCAAACTTTTCCTGAAGACTATGTTGTGTGTCTTCTAGTTTTGCTTTCGCCTCATCCACTTTGCTTGAAAAAGCATCTTTAGTTTCAGAGCCTTGCTCCGATACATCTCTCTTTAAATCATCGAGTGCTTTTTCACCCTTTAATTTCAACTCTTCAGCAGAGTGTTTTAAGTCATCAACCGCTTTTTCACCTTGTAGCTGAGCTTCTTTTGCTTTGTGTTTAAGATCATCACCCAATTCAGCTGCTTGAGTTTTTAATTCATCAATTTTGTCATTTGTCATGGTATTTCCTCACTAACGAATAAGCAAAGTACATATTGTTGGAGCTAGATTTATTTATAGCGCATTTAGATGATTTTTTTAGTGATTGCTGCAAATTGAAACAATTGGGATACAGGAAGATTCATTTCATATCCGACTGATAACCTTTTGAATTTTTTAGATATAAAAATCATATAAATGAACAACATCAACCTTGATTATGAAACTCTTTCCTAGAGATTTCATATAAAACATGCCTGCTCAATGGATGATCGGATGCCAATGCAGGATGTTGGAATTCTGTTATTTTTCTCATTTTTAACTTTTTCATTACTGCTTGTGATTTTTCATTTTCCAAAGTTGTAAAAGATACAACTTTATTCAGTTGCAACTGTTCAAACGCAAAATCCAAAGCGGCATTCGCAGCTTCTGATGCGTAGCCTTGCCCCCAATATGCCTGATCAAGTCGCCAACCAATTTCAACACAAGGCGAAAATGAAAATTGTATGGGTTGATCATGCAATCCAACAAATCCTATGAATTGTTGGTTTTGTTTTAACTCTACCGCCCAAAAACCCCAGCCTTTCGTCTCGATAATTAACTTCATACGATCAATCAAGGCATCACTTTCTGCTCGTGACAGCAGATTCGGAAAGTACTGCATCACCTGTGGATCAGCGCTCATCTCTGCAAAACATGGATAATCACTATCTCGCCATTGGCGCAAAATCAGTCTTGGTGTTTCGATCATTTTTACAACCATCAAATTTCAATTAAAAACTATTCACAATATAGCGAAATAGATCAGATATACTTTCGCATTAACGATATCTTAAACTTATTTATAAAGTTATGAATGAAAATGAACTTTTAGAAATTCAACATGAACTTCAAGCTCAAGAAAAACGTCTGAATTATATTCTTTCAAGTAAAAGAAGAATCCAGCATATGATTCTTTCTTTTGAACAGGATCTGGCTGAACAATTAATTCCTGTTATTGATCAAATCAGTGATGATAAAGCGCCAGTTGAAAGCAGTTTAGCGCTGACGATTTGCTGGAAATTTTCTAAAGCCGAGTTTCCGAAAACGGAACATTGGTGTAGCGAACTCAGCATTACTGACCTTGAAATTAGGGATCAATTTACTGTGACGTTAAAAGCACAGGCATGGTTAGGGACTCTAGGCAGTGATGAGCTTTGGCAAACTCCAATGTACGCTGAAATTACGCTTGATCCCAAAACAGATGGTCTCAAGAGCTACTACATCCATTTCTTGTCTAAAGGCAAAATTATTTCGCTGAGAAAGAACTCAAAGCACAACGTAACCGTTAAGCAGATGCAAAGTATGTGATCTTTGAATATTTCACTGAATCCCTTGTGCAAGTCGGGGTCAAGTCATGTAAAATCATCTGCCTTGCAAATACGAATGAGAGAACAATATCCGTGCGTAAAATTTTAGTCACCAATGCCCTCCCTTATGCCAATGGTCCTATCCATATGGGTCACTTACTCGGTTATATCCAAGCAGATATTTGGGTTCGTGCGATGCGTGCAATGGGTCATGAGGTGACTTACGTATGTGCGGATGATGCTCATGGTACAGCGATCATGCTGCGTGCCGAAGCCAATGGCATTAGCCCTGAAGCGCAAATTGCCAACGTTCAAAAAGAACATATCCGTGACTTTGATGGCTTTGGCGTACATTTCGATCACTATGATTCAACCAATAGTGACGAAAACAAAGCGCGTTCAGAAGAAATTTATATTAAGAACCGTGAAGCAGGCAATATCGCAATTCGTCCTGTAAATCAGCTATTTGATCCTGAAAAAGGCATGTTCTTGTCTGACCGTTTCATTAAAGGCACGTGTCCAAAATGTAAATCGGAAGATCAATACGGCGATGCATGTGAAGTGTGTGGCACAACTTACAATGCAACTGAATTATTGAACCCACGCTCAACTTTGAGCGGTGCGACACCTGTTGAGAAATCATCAGACCATTACTTCTTTAAACTTCCAAATTTCTCAGAATACTTACAAAAATGGACGCGTGACCAAGGTCGCCTACCTGTTTCGATTGCCAACAAACTAGATGAGTGGTTTGAAGCAGGTTTATCAGATTGGGATATTTCGCGTGATGCACCTTATTTCGGTTTTGAAATCCCAGATGCGCCAAACAAATATTTCTATGTTTGGGTCGATGCACCGATTGGTTATATGTCGAGTTTTGAAAACTACATCAAAACCAAACGCCCAGATCTAAGTTTTGATGATTTCTGGAAAAAAGACAGCGATAAAGAAGTCTATCACTTCATCGGTAAAGATATTGTTTACTTCCATGCACTGTTCTGGCCTGCAATGCTTGAAGGTGCGAACTACCGCACGCCATCTGGTTTATTCGTCAATGGTTTCTTGACCGTGAATGGTCAAAAGATGTCAAAATCTCGTGGCACATTCATTAAAGCTGAAACTTATTTACAGCATTTGAACCCAGAATATTTACGTTATTACTTTGCTTCTAAGCTTTCTGACAAAGTTGAAGATTCGGATTTGAATTTGGATGACTTCGTACAAAAAGTGAATTCTGACCTTGTCGGTAAAGTAGTGAATATTGCCAGCCGTTGTGCAAAATTCATTAACAGCAATTTCAATAATACGCTTTCAAGCACATGCGCTGAACCTGAACTGGTTCAAAGCTTTATTGATGCGGGCGACTCAATTGCTCAAGCCTATGAAGCACGTGAATTCTCTGCTGCTATTCGTGAAATCATGGCGCTTGCGGACAAAGCGAATCAATATATTGATGAGAAAAAACCGTGGGCGCTTGCGAAGCAAGAAGGTCAAGAACAACAAGTTCATGATGTTTGCTCAGTTGGTATCAACTTATTCCGTCAGCTTGCAATTTACTTAGCTCCTGTTCTTCCAACACTTGCGGCTCAAGTTCAGTCTTTCTTACAACTTGAAAGCTTTGACTTTGCTGCACGTCAGCAGATCCTCGTTGCACACGAAATTGCTCAATTCCAACCGCTTATACAGCGTGTTGATCCTAAAGCAGTTGCTGCGATGGTAGATGCATCTAAAGACTCATTAGCTGCTGCGGCAGAAGCGCCAAAAGTGGAAAAGAAAAAAGAGAAGAAAGCCGAGAAGAAGCCTGAACCTAAAGTGGGTGAAGCTGAAATCATTGGTATCGAAGACTTTATGAAAGTTGACCTCCGTGTAGCTGAAGTTTTAGAAGCTTCAACTGTCGAAGGTTCGGATAAGTTGCTTCAACTCACTTTAAATGTAGGTGAAGCTGAACCACGTAATGTGTTTAGTGGCATTCGTGAGTTCTATCAGCCAGAAGACTTAAAAGGCAAATTAGTAGTGATGGTCGCTAACCTTGCACCTCGTAAAATGCGTTTTGGTATTTCTAACGGTATGGTACTTGCAGCGGGTAATGGTGAAGGTGTTTGGGTGATCTCACCTGAATCTGGTGCTAAAGCTGGTGATAAAGTGTCTTAAGATTTAAGTTGAAAGATAAGAAAGAGCCTCTACAATGTAGGGGCTTTGTGCTACTTAAATTGAGGAATATCCAGTACTTCAGTGTTAATTTTTAAATATTCATATATAACTCTACTTTTATCAAAAAGTCTTTCATCATTAGTTATAAAAAAATCACAATAACTTGCAAATGCTACATGTGAAATATCAGATTGAGCGCTTACAAATTTTTTTTCATTTTTCACTTTCTTCTCAGGCCTAAATCCACTGAGATTTAAAATAGTATAGATTGCATGTATTTTTTCAAAATAAAAATTACAATGCCTAATTTGTAAAAAATCATCTAACTCTACTTCTTGTAGAGAAGTGTTTTCTGCTTTTAACATGTTCCAAATTTTAATTAGTACATTTGGATATTCAACTTTATTTATTTGATCAACATTTATCTTAAGAGAACTTCTATATGCTAAATGAGCATCAGTCTCACTATTCGCTTGCCTTAAGTTTTCTATATTCTGTCGAACTGTTGCCTCAAAATCAGGCATCTGAGCTTTCATAGTATAAAGTTCTTTTTCCTTTTGACTAATAAATAACTCTAAAATGGGATGATTAATCTTCTCCTTTTTTAGAATTCTTATTTGCTCGCCTAGAAACTCTAAAATTTTATATTGTGCTCCAATTTGTTCATTGGCCATTGCATCATAATCTTGAACACCACCATACAAAGCAAAAATATTCCTTTGCAATGGATTCATAATGTAATCATATTTCATACTTTCACTTATATATTCATTATAATAATTAAAGATTGAACCTGAATAAACTCTCATTCTCCCTGTCAATTTAAAATTTTCATCAAGCATAGGTTTTAAGTATAAAGGGCAGAGTAAAACTTGAAGTGCGACATAAACCACCTAATTAATTTAAAGGGTTTATGGAGTATATAAAATTGTCATACCATCATCTTAACTTTGAAGATCGTACTGCATTAATGCTTGAGTCAAGAAAAGAAGGCTTTTCAGCCAGAAAATTTGCTGAACTCATTAAAAGACATCCTAGTACGATCTATCGTGAGCTTAAAAGAAATAGCATCAATGACGTTTATCAAGCTCAATATGCTTCTGATAACACCTTCGCTAGACGTAGACGTGGTCACAGAAAACTCAAAATCGTTTCAATCCTCTGGAAATTTATTGTTGAAGCGATCCGTTGTTTATGGTCTCCTCAGCAAATAGCAAAGCGTTTAAAGACATTTCCTGATTTGGATCAAACAATGAATGTAAGCCATACAACGATTTATTCAACGATACGAGCATTACCCAAGGGTGAGTTGAAAAAAGACTTATTATCCTGTCTACGTCATGAAAATAAAAAGCGAAAAGCTAACGGTGAACCTAAAAAAGATTCTATATTACAGGATATTAAAACTATTCATGAGCGCCCAGCCGAAGTTCAAGAAAGAAAAATACCGGGTCATTGGGAAGCTGATTTAATTAAAGGTAAAGACAATAAAAGTTCGATAGCAACACTTATTGAACGAAATACACGGCTCTGTATCTTGGCAACATTACCTGATGCAAAGGCAGAATCAGTGCGCAAGGCTTTAACTGAAGCTCTGAAATATTTACCTGCAGAACTGCGTAAAACGTTGACCTATGACCGTGGACGCGAGATGGCAGAACATAAAATACTTGAAGAAGATTTAGGCATAGATGTATATTTCTGTGACCCACATTCACCCTGGCAAAAAGGCACATGCGAAAATATGAATGGTTTAATTAGGCAATATTTACCTAAAGGGATTGATTTAAATCAGGCAGATCAGCATTATTTAAATCAAGTTGCCATGTCACTGAATACTCGTCCTAGAAAAGCGTTAGATTGGCTTACACCATTAGAGAAATTTGCTCAGCTTGTTGATTATCATAAGGCTTTTGAAACTGTCGCACCTCATGTTTGAATTCGCCAAGCTTTAAAATGTTCTAACAATTTTAAAAAATTATCAGAATATCTCTTATCAGTTAATCCTGATATATATATTTCTTGAAATGTACTATCGGAATATACAACTTGAACTCTATCTTTAAATCCATTAAAAAAATCAAAATCATTAGTTTGACAATCAATAAATCCATCTAAAATATTTTGATCAAGATATGCTAAAGGTTTACCTGAATAATTATGCTCTTCTTTCATATGTGTGGGTTTTTCTTAAATTAATTTTTCAGTCTTCATATTACTCTTTTTATATTAAAAATACATAGACTATCTCCTCCCTATTTCCCTTAGTACACCATATTATTTGACCTAATAAAAAACAGATGAAAGAATCCATCTCATATGCTAAAAAGTAGACAATTCAACTAAACTTGAGAATATTTGTAAATGAAAAAAACAGCCCTAATCCTTTCTATCTCAATCTTGAGCAGTTTCCCTTTACTGAGCTATGCAGAAACAAGCAAAACCCTGCCAGTCATTGAACAACAAAAACAAGTCGCAGGCTTTTACCAGCACCAAGTGAGTGATGTGCAAATCACTGCCCTGCTAGATGGTACAAACTTTATGTCACCAAGCTTGTTTAAAGATATTTCACCACAACAAGTCCAAGAAATTTTAAAGAAATACTATGCTGATCAAGAGAAAGGTGTCCAGACTTCCATCAATGCATTCCTCGTCAATACAGGCAAATCACTGGTTTTAGTCGATAGCGGTGCAGAAAGTTGTTTCGGTGCGCATCTTGGTTCTATTTTGAAAAACCTAGTTGCTTCAGGATATAAACCTGAACAGGTCGATACTATTTTACTCACTCATTTACACCCAGATCATGTGTGCGGCATCAGTCAAAAAGGCACTGCCAATTTTCCTAATGCGACAGTCTATGTATCAGATGATGAAGCTAAATATTGGTTAGATCCGAAACAAATAGCAAAACTACCAAAAGACAAACAAGCCAACTACTTAGGTACAGTCGAAAAGATCAAAGAAGCTATTGCACCCTATCAAGCCAAGCAACGTTTCAAGACCTTCAAGCTCGGTGATGAAATTCAAGGTTTTAAAGTGATCAACACGGCAGGACATACACCGGGGCACTACAGTTATGAGTTAAAAACTAAAGACCAAAGTGTGGTATTCATCGGTGATATTGTTCATTCTCATACCGTGCAATTTGATAAACCAGAAACTGCGATTGAATATGATATTGATCCGAAAAAAGCAGTACAAACCCGTTTAAAACAATTTGCGAATTTTGCAAAAAATGGCCAAACCATTGCTGCACCACATTTACCATTTCCGGGTATTGGGCATATTTACTCAGCAGATCAGAAAAGCTATCAATGGATTCCCGTCCATTTTAAAGATTAATGACCATCAGCATGTGTTGCCCGTCAATGCATGCTTTTACCGAACTAAAACAAAAATTAAAATGACTTAAATTTACAACGGACAATAATGTCCGTTAAATTTAGCTAAATTTTCTATGAATCCCCAAAATGATAAAACGTCAGCAACGTGCGATTCAAAATCGTGATGAATTGCTCCATGCCGCAGAAGAGATTTTTCGAATCCATGGCGTGCATGTTCCTTTACAAACCATCATTGACCACGCAGGTGTGGGACGTGCAACGTTTTATCGTAATTTTGCTGACCGTAAAGCATTGATTGTGGCTTTACTCGAACAAGCCATGACCAGACTCGAAGATCATGTGCAAGCTTTACAGGCTTTTGATGATGGCTTTCTTCGCTTAATCGAAAGCTATGTTGAACAAGTTCCCCATCTCATTGTCCTTATTGATTACTGGCGTATTGTTGATCGTCATGACCCAATCATGTTAAACATTTATGCACGGCGTGATAAAGCATTACAACCACTAATTAACCAAGCCATACAACATAAACTGTGCCGTCCTGATCTTACACCACAAGATTTTTCTATGATTGTGGGAATCTTAGGTTCCTCATTTCAAGGACATACTGCTTCAGATCAAGTTCAGTTAGCCAAACGAGCAATAGAATTATTATTAAACGGCATTAAAATTTAGTTCGAGGATCATATGGATAAAAGCCCTCGCTACCTTGAAACTCCACCAGATTGGTCTGCTGAAGAGCGTCCCACACTACCGGGTTCGCCTGCAGCAATTGCTCATGCCACACCGAAACGTTTCGCTTATTTTTTTATTGGCTTATTTATCTGTATTGCTGCCAGCTTAAGTAACGGCTTTGTGATTGCGAACTTACCTATTTTCCAAGGTGAGTATGGTTTAACCCCTTCTCAAGCGGCATGGCTCCCTGCAGCGTATGTGATGGCAAATGTCAGCGCCAACTTAATTTTATTTAAAGCACGTCAACAATACGGCCTACGTCTATTTTCTGAGATCGGTCTGCTGGTTTTTATTGGTGTATTGATTCTCCATCTCATCGTACAGACTTATGAAATGGCATTGATTGTCCGTTTTATTGCAGGTCTTGCAGCTGCTCCATTAAGTTCGCTTGGGATGTATTACACCATGCAGGCATTTGGTAAAGCTGATTTAGCGAAAGGGATTTATCTGGCTTTTGGTTTTCAGCAACTCGGTCTACCACTGGCATGGATGATTTCACCCTTTCTCTTAAGTGCTAATCAATGGGATGTGATTTATACCTTTGAACTGGGATTGGCCATTTGCTGCTTTGCCATGGTGGTTGCACTCAAATTACCTCGAAGTCTGCGTCTTGCTGTTTTTGAAAAGCAAGATTTCTTTACCTTTGCCTTACTGGCGCCAGGTTTTGCTTGCTTATGTATTGTTCTCACGCAAGGCCCTATTCTTTGGTGGTTTGATAGTCCTTGGCTGGCTTATGTGTTAATTGTCGGCTTTTGCCTGATTGTCTTAGGCTTAACTTATGAGCATTATCGTGCCAATCCACTGATTATGACGCGCTGGCTGGCAACAAGCGACCTGCTTACGTTTATCTTTAGTGCATTTGCCTTACGTCTGTTGATGTCAGAACAAAGCTATGCGGCTGTTAATTTTCTAAAAACTATGGGGATGGGACCTGACCAATTCGTCCCGCTTTATAGCGTCATATTTTGTGGAACCATTGCAGGCTCAGTCTTTAGTGCATTGACCTTTCATAAAGATCGCCTAATTTTGAATTTGTTTTTGGCAGAGTTTCTAATCTTAGTCGCATGTATCTTGGATTATCACCTAACCAGTGATGTACGTCCTGCAAACTTCTATCGAAGTCAGTTTCTTGTTAGTTTTGCTGGTGGCGTGTTTATTGGTCCTTTGTTGTTGATGGGCTTTGTACGTACTTTACAACGTGGCCCACAATACGTCGTTACCTTTGTTGTGCTATTCACAGCCACCCAGAATTTTGGAGGTTTAGTCGGTTCATCCTTTTTCAACACTTACCAACAACAGCATACCTATGATTATAAAATTGAAATTAATAGCCATTTAAACCCAACCGACCCAACTGTTGCCCAACGCATAAAAAGTTATGAACAGAGTGCCATGTTAAATACAACCGATCCTGTTTTGCAAAATAAACAAGCGATGCAAAACTTGAATCAAGTTGTGACCCGCGAAGCACAAGTTCGTGCATATAACGATGTGATTGTGCTCAATGGTATTTTCGCGATTATTCTCTTGATATGGGGCTTATTTAAATATGCCCGTGAGAAATATAAAACGATAAAAAATAGATCCTTAACCAGCATTTCGAGTTAACATTTGATTGAGAAAATATTATGGCAGAAGAAACCAAAGATAATACCGAAAAGCAGACTCAGGAAAGTCCGGCTATAAATGCTGAAACATCCCCTCAGTCTAGCAATACAATTCAAGCTGCAGAGATGCCACCGCCTCCTCCGCCAGCAAGTAAGTTGATCAAAACTAAACGTTCAACCCTATGGTGGATGCTGTTGGTTTTATTGGTAGGTATTACCATCATCTTATGGGCATGGAAAATTGGTCCCTTTCATACAGCGATTGAGCAGACAGACAACAGTTATATCAAAGGGAAAACCACGATATTGTCCTCACAAATCAATGGTTATATCAAAGATGTATTGGTCAAAGATTTTGATCATGTGAAACGAGGTCAAGTGTTGATGCACATCGATGCAACAACCTATGATCAAAAAGTTACACAAGCGGTTTCAGGTGTAGAACAAGCTCAAAATAGCCTTGCCAATCAAACTCAAGCCATTGCACAGCGCCAAGCCGATGTCGTAGCGGCACAAGCCAAGCTAGATCAGGTCAAAGCGCAATATGATTTATCACTGGCACAACTGAAACGTTATCAACAATTGGGCAATAGTGGCGCAGCATCCAAATCTGAGCAAGATAAGGCCGCAGCCGATGCACAAAACAATCTTGCGTTACTCAAACAAGCCCAAGCCAATATTCTAGTGGCACAAGAGGCTTTAAAAACAGCACAAGTGGCAGAAGCAGGTTTAAAAGCACAGGTCAACAGCGCGCAAGCACAACTGGATCAAGCCAATACCACCAAAGATTACAGCACCATAGTCGCGCCACTGGACGGTCAACTCGGTGAAGTGAATCCTCGTGTCGGTCAATATGTTGCCGCAGGTTCACAATTACTTTATTTGATTCCACAACAAACATGGGTGATTGCCAACTTTAAAGAGACGCAGATTGCCAACATGAAAATAGGTCAGAAAGCTTCTTTCACTGTTGATGCCATGAAACATCAAAAATTTACAGGCCGTGTTGAACAAATCTCCCCTGCAGCTGGATCAGAATTCAGTGTATTGAAACCTGATAATGCAACAGGTAATTTCACTAAAGTGGTTCAACGAATTGCCGTTCGTATTGCGATTGATCCTGATCAAGAAGGTATCGAAAATTTACGTCCAGGTATGTCCGTGGCGACATCAGTGGATACCGATTCTTAAGCCATACTGACATTCTCAATCAAATCCATTTACAATGTGATCAAATCCATTTTTAACTCACCAAAATGTTTGATCACATTGCTTTTCCCACACCTTATCAAACATTGGATCTGCCTTATCCAGTTCAACTGACGATCAAGCGTCTTGACCTGATTCATCCTCAGATTTCAGGCAATAAATTTTTTAAACTGAAATACAACTTACGTGCAGCCCATCAACAAGGCTATAAGCAAGTGCTCACTTTTGGTGGAGCTTATTCCAATCATATCGCAGCAACGGCGTATGCGGCCCAATGTTTTGGCTTTCAAAGTATAGGCATCATTCGAGGTGAAGAACTCGCGTCTCAAACATTAAACTCAACACTACAAACAGCACAAAATTTTGGTATGCAACTGCATTTTGTTAGTCGATCTGAATATCGCCTACGCCATGAAGCTGAGTATTTACAACAATTAAAACAGCTTTATCCAAATACGTTAATTATTCCAGAAGGCGGAACAAATGAACTTGCAATACAAGGGACAAAAGAAATATTGTCTGCGGAGGATCGAGAAAATTATGATGTGATTTGTTGTGCTGTGGGTACAGGTGGAACTATTGCAGGGATAATCGAAAGTAGTTCAGCTCAGCAACAGGTTTTAGGATTTTCTGCACTCAAAGGTGATTTCCTCAAATCAGAAATTCAACAATGGACGGATAAGCAAAATTGGTCTTTAACCGACGCTCATTGTTGCGGTGGCTATGCCAAAACCACACCTGAATTGCTGCAATTTATGCAGGACTTTGAGCAGAAATATGCAATCCCTTTAGAGCAGGTCTATACCGCTAAAATGATGATGGGATTGTTTGATTTAATACGGCAATATCATTTTCCTACTGATACCCGTATTTTGGCGATTCATACTGGCGGACTACAAGGAAAACTGAAAACATATTAAATACTGCATAAATCTTTTATAATTGCCCGCTTTTCGTCGATCGAGTAATGTCCATGGTTCATCAAGTTGATGTTGTTGTTTTAGGTGCTGGCGCATCTGGCTTGATGTTGGCTGCTGAAGCAGGTAAACGCGGACGTTCAGTTGTAGTTCTCGAAAAAGCCAATAAGGTAGGCAAAAAGATTTTAATGTCTGGTGGCGGTAAATGTAACTTTACCAATCTCGATGTAGAGCCATCCAATTATCTTTCAGAAAATCCGCATTTCGTGATTTCAGCACTCACCCGCTACACCAACTGGGACTTTATTGGTTTGGTCTGTGAATATGGCATTGAATACGAAGAACGTAAACACGGTCAACTCTTTACTTTGAAAGGATCTAAAGAAATTCTTGAGTTGTTACTTTCAGAATGTGATAAAGCAAAGCGTGTTCATATCCAAACCCATTGTGAAGTTGAGCACGTTCAATCAAAAGCAGATACAGGTTTTATCATTGAGACCAATCAAGGCACATATCACTGTGAATCTTTGGTGGTTGCCACAGGCGGCTTATCGATTCCAACCTTAGGTGGTTCAGGTTTTGGTTATGAACTGGCAAAGCAGTTCGGACATCATGTATTTCCAACCCGTGCTGGCCTCGTTCCATTTACCTTTTCTGATCATTTCAAAGAAGTCACAACCCGTCTTAGTGGCAATGCTTTAGATGCCACACTCATAAATGATCGTCATCAATTTACTGAGGCTTTGTTATTTACCCATCGTGGCTTAAGTGGACCAAGTTCATTACAACTTTCTAACTATTGGCATGTCGGTGAAAGTTTTAAAATTGATTTCTTTCCAAGCCAAGATTTTAGTCAATTTTTCAAAGATAAGAAAAAAGCACAACCCAAAGTTCTACTCAGAACGTTGCTCAGCAAGTTCACAGCCAAAAGCATTGTTCTCGAATTACAGCAACTCATTTGGGCCGAACATAGTGAAATTGCAATTGGAAATATCAGCGACGCTCAACTCGAACACATCGCCACCCAACTACATGCATTTACAGTCAAACCCTCAGGCACTGAAGGTTATCGCACCGCAGAAGTCACGCTCGGTGGTGTAGACACAACCGAAATCTCCTCTAAAACCATGGAGAGTAAAAAGCAAAAAGGCTTATATTTTATTGGTGAAGTCTTGGATGTTACAGGACATCTAGGAGGATATAACTTTCAATGGGCATGGTCGTCAGCACAAGCCGCAGCGCAATTTGTATAATCCTCATTTGTGCAAAGCATGGATGAGCCAAATACCAATACTTTAGCTCAAAGCAACGGCTTTATCAGCGTTCATCCCGTTTGGCATCATCTAAATTTGATTTTTTATGAGTATTTGACTGTGACTGTTGCTTTTCATTATTTGCTTTTGCAAATACAAATTTATAAGCACTCGCTAAGAACCCAACAGTAATCCCAGCAATGATAATAGGTGCGAATACACGATTTGGCCTCTTCACTTCATTCTCCTGTCGATTTTTTATTTAGAGACGATTGATATTAGGGGTTTGTTGCTATTTTCATCCTATATTTCAATTAGAGCTATCGCTCGTAAGGTGAAATATAAACAGACCTTATATATAAATGAATTGCTTTTTAGGTCATTTTTTTGATTGAAAGCATTCATCATAGTGTAGAAATGTTCTGTTTCCTCTCTATGATAAAGATCAATAGCACAGATATAAACAAAACGACCACCCTGTTAGAGTGGTCGAATTGACTGAAAAAATCAAAGATTATTTTTTCTATTCATCAGAATTTGGTGAAGTTGGCGGTGTTGGATTCACCGGATTCACGGGCTTTTGTTGCTCCTGATGTAAAGGATTTGGTTGTTTTGCTTCATTTTTTGCCTTATCAAGCAAATCCGTCAGCAAACGCTCAGCAGGTTGACGACCGCCTAGACCAAACGCCAAAGCAAATGCAACTGCAACTGAACCTAAAGTTAAACCAAATGCCAAGTTTACAATCGAGTCAGCAATACCCATTGCTTTTAACCCCATTGCGATCACTAAGCCCATAATGAGGATACGAACTAAATTACCTAACCAACGAGAGCTGTTGTATTCACCACGTTGTACAACGTTAGCAACCACATTCGCAAGCCAGAAACCGATCACAAGGATCACAGCACCTAGCAAAATACTTGCACCGAATTGGATAAACATCGCAATCAGAACGCTCACTTGCTCCAGACCAAGTCGATTTGCAGCTTCAGAAACTGCAAATAGCATTGTGAAAAATACGATCAGATATCCAATAATATCAGACACACGTGTTTGACCAAGGAAGCGCTGTAAATCCAGCTTCATTGGAACTTCATCAACACCAGCCCCAGAAATCAGTTCAGCGACTAATCGTCCAACAAAGCGAGAAACGACATAAGCTACGATTAAAATCAATGCTGCAGCAATGATTTGTGGTATAGCAAGCATAATGTCATTCAACATTGCAGTAGCAGGTTGTGAAATAGCTTCTATGCCCAATGCTTCAAAAGCAACAATCAAACTAGTAATGATAATGATGGCAAAAACAAATGAACCTAAGAATCTAGAAACATTTGAATTTTTAAACAATCCAACTTTTTGTGCTTGTGCTTGTAAGCCAAGACTATTGCTCAAACCTTCCACGATACCGCGTACAATTTTTGCCAGAATATAACCAACAAAGATGATTACACCCGCAATAAATAGATTAGGTAAATACGAAATCGCATCATTTACCATATTCTGTACAGGGATCAACAAGCCAGTTAAGCCCAGAATCGAAAGCACAATCGGTAAGAATAGTAATAATACAAGCCAGTAAAAGATCTCACCTATATTACTACTCAGTGAGCTCACACCCACCTCACTGCTCAGCTTTTCATCCCATTCTGTTTTCGCAAGTACTTTGGTTAAACCTGCTTGCACTAAACGAGCAACGATCCAGCCGATGAAACCTACAGCAACCGCAGCCAATAGATTTGGTAAATAAGCGAGTACACGCCCCACCATATTACTAAATGGATCACTCACACCACTAATGTTGAGGATATTCAAGGCCCCGACAACCGCAAGGATCATCACAAACCAGAAAACAAGCTTGGATATTAGACTTTCAATATTTGAGTTCTGTCCTGTCGCGGAAGAGAGTCGATTATTGGTATCCAGCTTTTGTAGTAACTTCTTTACGCCAGCAGCAATGACCAACGCCACAATCCAACCGACTAGTAAAATGACGATTGCAGCTAAAATAGGCTGAAACTGATCCCAGTAGTACATGGCATCGAATCCTCCTCGTTGGGAGGGGTCTCTAAAAAAATCATTCATGTTGTTATCCTTATGTCATGTTTTTACATGTTGTACGATCCACTCATGATCACTCAGTGAGCAAGCAAATAATTTATGGATGCTTTCACCTTAGTTTTTGTCTATTTTCCAATCAATGAATCGCATCACTAATACAACAAAAAATCCGCAAAATATTGCAAAAAAGCCTATTGATTCACATCAACAGGCTTTTCCCATTATCAAACTTGGTCTATAAGAAACTGCTTATGCATTTAAAATTACCGACTGCAAATGTGACATAATCACTTGGGCAGTGGGTTTCGCCGAATGATCAGCAACCATAAATACAAGCAGTGCGATTAAAAAGATTCCCACAATAATCAAAATATAAACGGGTAATCTTCTCTTCTTGGTAATTTCTTCTTTACTCGCCACATGAGGCTGTGGCTTACTAAAATCATGCATGATAGCAGCCCTCATCCTTTTTACTGTTCAGCTTTATATTAACAATACGCAATGTTGCATTGTGTGAAGAAGATTCGGACTATCGTTGCCCTAGTTGCATAACTCTACTTTATATTTCAATATACTTTGTATAAAATATAGGCGCTTTAGCAATACTATAAAATAAGCTATAATACTTGCCCTCATTTCCACACTGTTCTGCTTTATGTCCTACAGTCAACAAAGCGTTTCTCTTGAATTGGACACTGATGTTAGCCATCAATGTTTTTTGCATCACACTCGTGATGAACATTTGATTGGTATTATTGAATTTAATAAGCCGAGCTACATTTTAAAATGGGGTGATCTTGAATATTTCCGTCGTCGTACGTAAGCATCCGGCTAACACAGCCTTACCAAGCGATCCTATAAGCCTTAATTTAGTTCCCACCTAAAAACAAGTGGGGACTTAATCCATGAACATGGATATATATTCAGCAACACCTCCTGTTGCTAAAAAACGCCGAAAATACAGCAAAGAATTCAAACTCAGTATTGTCAATGCCTGCAAAAATCCTAATACCTCGATCGCTTCGGTCGCACTGCAACATAGTATTAATGCCAACCTTGTCAGTCGTTGGATCAGGATCTTCAGCCATCATGAGGGTGCCGTGCAGGATCCTACTCATGTGAATCCAGCATTTATTGCTTTGCCTTACACTGCTGCAATCAGCCAACCTATTGATGAGAGGATCACGTTGTGTATCACCGTGCCTCATACGAATAATGATATTCAGCTAAAATGGCAGACATCAGAAATACCTGCCTTGGCAGAATTACTCAAGGCACTTGCAACATGATCCGCATTGATGAAATCTGGTTGTCTACTCAGCCCATGGACATGCGTGCAGGTATGGATACGACCATGGCTCAGGTGGTGAGAGCCTTTGGCTACATCAAACCGCATTGTGCTTACCTGTTCTGTAATAAACGTGGCCATCGCATGAAAGTGCTGGTACATGATGGATTGGGCATCTGGCTGTGTGCCCGGCGGCTGGAACAGGGCAAATTTCACTGGGCTCAAGTTCACCAAGGTGAAACCGTGGCCCTCAGCCCGGAACAGTTACAGGCACTGATCCAAGGTTTGCCCTGGCAGCGCATTGGACGACAGCAGGTGGTGACGATGCTTTAAACCAGGCTCGACCATTCTGCTATTCTCCAAACGTTCTATTTCATTCTTCTCATGACCTCAGGCATACTGCGGTCATGAATACGCTGCCTGACTTAAGCCAACTGACCCATGAACAACTGCTGGAATTCACCAGGCAGTTGGCGCTGCAGCATCAGTCTCTAGCACAATCAAACCAACAATTGGATGCCAAAGTTCAACATCTTTCTATTCTCAATCAAAAATACGAGCATGAACTGGCGCTGTTTAAAAAGCACAAATTCGCCCAAAAGAATGAACACTTAACGGCAAAACAAATCCATCTGTGGGATGAAGCGGTTGAAGAAGATATTGCCGCGGTTGATCTAGAACTGGAACGGCTAAATGCAGATAAAACCAATGCAGCGACACAGAAAGCCAAAACCAATAAACCTAAACGTCGACCACTGCCAGATCATCTACACACCATCCGTATTGAGCATGAACCTGCATCAACCCAATGTGCTTGTGGCTGCCAACTCCGTCGTATCGGCGAAGATGTCAGTGAAAAACTGCATTTCAGACCGGCACAGTTCTATAAGGAACAGCATGTGCGTGGTAAATGGGTCTGTGATCAGTGTGACACTCTAACTCAGCAAGCGATGCCCGCCTATGTGATTGATAAAGGCATTGCTTCACCTGAATTGCTCAGCCATGTGCTGGTATCGAAGTATGCCGATCATTTGCCGCTGTACCGTCAGCGCCTGATCTATCAGCGGGCGGGAATCGAACTGTCCAGATCCACTTTATCTGACTGGATAGGTCGCTGCGGTGTAGAACTGGAACCTCTGGCCAATGCCTTAAAAGAGGTGGTGCTGCAACAGCGGGTGCTGCATGCAGATGAAACACCGGTCACCATCATGCGGATGGGTGAGAATAATAAAAAACCGAAGAAAGGTTATGTCTGGGCCTATGCCACCACACAGTATAATCCAGTTCAGGCGGTGATCTATGACTTTCAGGATAGTCGTTCAGGCCAGCATGCTGAAGAGTTCTTGAAAGGCTGGCAGGGCTATCTAGTCTGTGATGATTACAGTGGTTATAAAGCACGTTTTAAATCAGGCCAGGTGATTGAGGTGGGGTGCATGGCCCATGCACGTCGTAAATTCCATGAACTGCATGTAACTGGGAAAAGTCAGGTTGCTGAACAGGCCTTAGTGCTGATTCAGAAACTGTATGCGATAGAAGCAGAACTCAGGAAAAAGACCGATGGTACAGCGGAAGACCGCCGCGAATACCGACAACAGCATAGTCAACCAGTGATGCAACAACTATATGAATGGCTCAACCAACATCATCTGACAGTGCCATCGAGTTCTCCCACCGCCAAGGCTATCAATTACACTCTGAAGCGTTGGCCAGCCTTAAGCCGCTATCTGGATGATGGCAATCTACCGATATGCAACAATTGGGTAGAGAATCAGATGCGTCCCTGGGCGTTGGGACGCAAGAACTGGCTGTTTGCAGGTTCGCTGCGCAGTGGTCAGCGAGCGGCAAACATCATGACTTTAATCCAGTCAGCAAAGCTGAATGGCTTGGATCCGTATGCCTATTTAAGTGATGTGCTGAAAAGGTTACCGACACACAAAGTGACCCAAATTGAAGAATTGCTGCCGCACTGCTGGAAACCTAAATCGAATTAAAAAATAGGTATGGGATTCAGCGGACGCTTACCGTCGTACCGATGAATTTTCAGTCATGCCTTTACCTGACTGTATCAATGCCATGATTATTGATATTCGAAATGTGCAACCTTTTTTAGATAATGAAGTTCCAATTGTACCTTGGCGCTTACTTGAAGAAGACTGCCCAATCAGGCTTGTAGTACCGCAGGACCGTTTAGCCCATTATACAGGTGTGTTTGAACCGACATGGTTAAGCACTGACATCGATACCGCAATTCAAGAAATTCGTGAATTTATGGATATGCTTGTTCATTAACACATATCCTATTCAACTTATTTTTCTCGGTTGGTTACCAATAATTCTCAACCGCAATATTCCCCTCTCCACGACGATTCATGGTTAGCCCACGCTGTTTTAATGCTTCTTTGGTATCATCCACCATTTGCGGATTGCCACACAACATGACATGGCTAGTTTCTGGATTAAATTCCAATCCAACAACTTTTTCGAGCTGACCATTGGCAATTAAAATTGGTAATCGATCATGCAATTTGGCGTTTGGATCACGGGTAATAATAGGTACAAACTGAAACCCAGAATGACCTTCACCAAAGGTTGCTGCAATCTCCTGAATACGTTCAACATACGCCAATTCTGAAGCGGTACGAACACTATAAACGAGATTGATATGCTGATATCTATTCCACGTTTCAAAATCTTGCAACATCGATAAAAATGGTGCTAACCCAGTACCCGTAGCCAATAACCACAAATCTTTTGGTAATGGCTGCTGATAACGTGCAAGTGTTAAATAACCATAAGATATCTTTTCAAGATAGAGCTCATCACCTACTTTTAGATGCTGTAAGTTTGAGGTAAATGCGCCTTCAGGGACAACAATTGAAAAGAACTCCAAGGTTTCATCAAATGGCGATGACACAACTGAATAAGCACGAACCACCAATTCACCATCCACCATTAAACCAATACGCGCAAATTGACCTGCGGTAAATTTAAAATGGGCTGGACGGGTCATAGTAAAACTAAATAGAGTATTGGTCCAACGATGAACCGATAAAACTTTTTCTACGCTAAATTTTTCAATTGACATGATTTGAACGTGGCACGAAACAGTGTGCTCATGGTAGCATGATCTGATTATTTATAAATACTCTAGAGTCTGCTAAATATAGACTCTCAATACGTTAAGGCTTTTAACATGCGCATGACATTACGCCAATTGGCTGTTTTCGTGGCGGTCGCTCAAGAAGGAACTGTTACCAAAGCGAGCGATGCTGTCAGACTCACGCAAAGTGCGGCAAGTATGGCTTTAGCTGATTTAGAAGATGGTCTTGGAGCACCATTATTTGATCGCTTGGGTAAACGTCTACAACTCAATGATTTGGGTAGATTCTTACTTCCCCAAGCACTAGAAATTTTAGGTCGTTGTGAATCTTTTGAACAAGCGGCGAAAGGTGAATTGCAAAGTATTGATTTACGTTTAGGTGCAACCTTAACGATTAGTGACTATTTGATGCCTGATCTGATGGCTGATTTTTTACAGCTTCATCCTCAAGCTCATCTACAACTACAAGTTGGTAACACACGCCAGATGATCGAAGCCGTCAATCAATTTCAACTTGATTTAGCCTTAATTGAAGGTTCTTGTCACCTCCCACAGCTCCAATGTATCCATTGGCGCAATGATGAACTTGCTGTTTGTTGTGCACCCGATCACCCTCTTGCACAGTTAAATCGTCCTATCACAGCAACCGATTTTCTAGATGTTGAATGGATCTTACGTGAAGAGGGTTCTGGTACTCGTGAAGTATTCGACAATGCAATTTTACAAGACCTACCTGATGCAAATATTCGGTTAACATTGGGCCACAATGAAGCAATTTTAAAAATTGTTACAGGTGGTTTAGGTATGACCTGTGTTTCTCGATTGGCCATTGAGCCTTTGCAGGAAAAAGGACAATTAGTCATTCTAGACACACCTTACTGGGCGTTAACACGTCCTCTTTACATGCTCGTGCATCGTCAAAAGTATCAGGGACCAGGTTTAAAAGCCTTTTTACAATTCTGTGAAGATCAGGTTTAAGCCTGATCTTCTTAATGACGTGCAAATTGTCGTTCGCACGGAATTCCATCTCCATCCCCATCCATTTGGGTATTGGGACAATTTCTTAAAAAGAATACAGCCTCATCATAAGACCTCATTTGCGAGCAATGAATTCGCCCATCACAACTAAATTGATTTTCTGAAGCAACCTGCTGTTGAATTGATACTCCGGAGTTATGAGTAGATTTTAATGCATTCTCTGTTTTTTCAGAGAGCTTTACATCAGGCAGATCTCCTATAGCTTGACGTTGAGCATCTATAATCCTTTTTTGCTCTTCAATCAATTGCCCAACCTTGAGTTGTTGAGATTGCTGATAAGCTTGATATTTTTTAAACACCAGTCCTAGTAAAATTGCGATGATAATCATCGCAACTATTGTGTAAGTCAGTCCCTTTTTACCTTTTGTTTTTGAGTTACTTTGAGCAATATTTTTTATAGACATGTCAGGTTGAATCGCTTCATGAACTGGACTAACAGCTTTCAGGTCTAGCCGCACGATATTTGTTGCTTTAAATTTACCTTTATCCTCAACAATTAAAAACTTAACTAATTCCCCAGTTTTTGGCTCACCGCCTATTTTAGGAAAATCTGTTATATGAAAAAAAATATCTGATCGATCATGTTCTACTTCGATAAAACCAAAACCACGATCTGAATTATAATTTTTAATTTTCCCCGTAAGAAACATAAAAACTTCCTTTACTCTTATTCTTTTCTACAAAGAATAAGGGTTAAGCATAGCTTACCCTTACTCTATACCCCGAATTATTTAACGTCGAAAATTTGATAATAGTTCGCTTGTAATTGCTTTATTATGATTCGCTATTTTTGTTTTCTTGGTTTTTGCAGGGTTAGGATCAACACGCTCAATTTGTACAGCTTTAAATTTGCCTTGATTTTCGACCACAGCAAACTTCACTTTTTCATTTCGTTTCGGTTCGCCTTCTGCTGACGGGAAATCTGAAATATGAAAAAAGACATCACCCTCAGTTGTACCAATAAAACCGAATCCTTTATCAGGATTATATTGCTTCACTTTTCCTTGATAGAAATCTTGTTTCATCACATTTACCCCTACTGTACCAAGCCATAGCCCATAGTATATAGAAAATAAAAAGAGACTTTAGACCTCTCATAAAATTTATGATGTCATCCAGTCCCTTTTTATAATAATTTTAATGCTTAATCTTTTTGGACACTACCAAAAATCTTATCGCCAGCATCTCCTAAACCTGGGACGATATAGCCTTCCTCATTCAGCCCTTGATCAATTGAAGCGGTATAAAGACGTACATCAGGATGCGCTGCTTCAACTTTAGCAATACCCTCAGGTGCTGCAACCAAAACCATCACACGAATATCTTTACAGCCACTTGCTTTCAAAACATCAATCGCAGCAATCAATGAATTTCCAGTTGCAAGCATAGGATCGATAATCATGGCCAAACGATTCGCCACATCAGGTACGAGTTTTTTATAATAGGTACGCACCTCTAGCGTTGCCTCGTCACGTTCTAAACCCAAAACACTAACTTTAGCACTTGGAATCAGATTCAAAACACCTTCAAGCATACCAATGCCTGCACGCAAAATTGGAACAATGGTAATTTTCTTTCCAGCAATGCGCTGTGTAGCAACTTTCCCTGCCCACCCATCAATTTCATGATCAACAACGGGTAAATCCTTTGTCGCCTCATAGGTCAATAACATTGTGACCTCTTGTGCCAATTCACGAAAGTTCTTGGTACTGATGTCGCAACGACGTAATAAACCAAGTTTATGGCGAATAAGCGGATGACGAATTTCTTGGATCGACACGAGTAAGTACCTAGCTAATATAAATCTTCGGCTATTATAAAGTGTTTTTTTACTATTCAATAAAAAAGCCCCCAATTTTGGAGGCTTTTTTGTACAAATCAGACCATTAGTGTTGTTGTGACATCATAAAATGCAATGGAGACAGAATTTCTGCTTTCAATGCTAAGTTAATCATCGGATCTGGGTACACACCCAAGAACAAGACTAATAATGCAGCACCAAGTACCATGATACCACCGACTTTAGTTCCCCAATGTGCATCAGCATCAATACGAGGTACATCTGGTGGTGTCATATACATGACAACCATCACACGAAGGTAATAATATAAACCGATACCACTACCTACAACGATCATCGCTGCAAGGAACCAATGTTGAGTTGTAACTGCTGCCAACACCACCAAGAACTTACCGATAAAGCCAGCAGTTAATGGAATACCAGCAAGAGACAACATCATTACGGTTAATGTTGCAGTCAAAATTGGACGACGCCAGAACAAACCACGATAGTCGGCAAGACTTTGTGCTTCATCCACATTGTTATAAGGACTCGACATCAATGCAACTGCACCAAATGCACCGATTGTTGTCAATACATACGTAATCACATATACCGTTACGCTGCCTAAACTTGCATAAGTCATGCTAATTAAAGCAATCAACAAATAACCAAAGTGTGCAATGGATGAATAACCCAAGATACGCTTCAAGTTCACTTGACGTACAGCGAGTAAGTTACCTACCACAATCGACAATACTGCAAGAATCGTCAAAATCGTAACCAGTGATTGCTCTAAAATTGCGCCTGAAGTCAACAAGTAACGAACAAATAAACCAACCGTTGCCACCTTGGCAGCAGTTGCCAAGAAAGTTGCCATTGGTGCTGGCGCACCTGCATACACATCTGGCGTCCATTTATGGAAAGGTGCAAGAGAGAGTTTAAATGCCACAGCAAAGATAATTAACGCTAGACCCAATAACACCATTGGTTGATCAATCACAGCAAATAAATTCTGTACTGAATCATAGAATGATAAGGAGCCAGTATAAGCATAGATATATGCCATGCCCATCAACAACATTGCCGATGCTGTTGCTGAAAGCACAAGATATTTAATCCCTGCTTCCAACGAATGGCTACGTTGATAAGTATATGCCAACATGCCATAAATCGGAATTGACATGAGTTCAAGGCTGATAAAGAACGCTGCATAATGAGAGCTTGCAACCAACAACATTGCACCTGCTACGGAACACAGTAACAAGATATAAAGCTCTTCACGATTGTCTTTATAAGTCTCGATATAAGCATGAGACAACGTGCAACACGCTAAAGCAGCAATCAAAATCAAGAATTGATAGAGCATGGTAAATGGATCAACCATAAACATGCCCATCACGTTTACTGGAGCAAAACTTCCAGTAAACATGGTATATGCAATTAAAATTGCAGCAAGGTTTAAACCGACAACCGAAGTTGTCGCAATTAAATTGTGGTTACGCTTGATCGCAATCAACAACATCACAACGATTGCAGTCAACGCTACAATCATTACGGGTGCCAGTGGCATAAGCTCAGAAAAAGAAAGTGTGAAGTTCATGATTTATTGCATCTCCACATGTTCAAGTTGAGTTGCTGTCTGTTGAACGACTTCAACAACTTCTTGTACTGGCATATAACTATTTACAATCCACTGCATACTTGATTGTGAAACATCCAAGAATGTTTGTGGGTAAATACCTAACCAAACCAAACCAACTGCACATAGCATTAAAATACTAACTTCACGAGCAGATAGATCTTTGAGAGGGCTGGTATAGTGCTGCTGCTGTTCAGGATTCGGTACACCAAACAGTGCTTTATGAATCAGAATCAAACCGTATAGACCAGCAAATACCAAACTCACAGCGGCAATGATAGTGAAAGTCGGATAAGTATTGAAAGAACCCATAAGAATCAGGAATTCACCAATAAAGTTACCTAGACCCGGTACACCAACAAGGGCCGCAACAAAGAACATTAAGAAAAATGGTAAGTATTGCAGTTGACCACGTAGGCCACCCATCAAACGTAAATCACGGGTATGTAAACGCTCATAAACCTGACCAGACATAATGAACAATGCAGCAGATGATAAACCATGCGCTAACATCATGATCATGAGGCCTTGGAAAGTCAGAATATTACCTGCATAAATTGCAAGTAAAATGAAACCCATGTGCGAAATAGAGGTATACGCAAGTAGACGTTTCATATCTGTTTGTTGGTATGCGAGGAATGCCCCGTAGAAAATACCAATCAAACCGAGAATGATCGCAATATCTGCAAATTGTGCTGATGCTGCTGGGAAAAATGGAATGACAAAACGAAGCAAACCATAAGCCGCGGTTTTAATCAAAATACCCGCTAAATCCACAGAACCCGCTGTTGGTGCTTGCGCATGTGCATCAGGTAACCAACCGTGTAATGGGAATACTGGCAATTTCACAGCAAAACCGATGAAGAAACACAACATGAAGGCATATGCCACTTCAGGCGGTAAACGATGTGCTACAGCCATAAGATAGTTGTAATCAAAACCAATCATGCCTGTCATCATGTATCCATAAACCACAAGGCCTAGGATACCGATCAACATAATCAAACCAGCAATTTGGGTATATAAGAAGAACTTGGTTGCAGCATAAACACGTGAACGACCATTCGAACCTTTATGACCCCATAACGCAATCAAGAAATAGATTGGTACAAGCATCATCTCCCAGAAGAAGAAGAATAAGAATAAGTCAATCGCTAAGAATACACCGATCACCCCACCTAAACTCCAAAGGAGGTTTAAGTGGAAGAAACCAACATTCTTTTGAATCTCGCCCCAAGAACAACCCACAGCAAGCACACCAAGTAATGCTGTTAATAACACCATCAGTAGTGATAAACCATCTACTGCAAGGTGAATGCTAATACCTAAGGTTTGAATCCAAGGAAGATAAAACTCTGCAGCCCATGATGGCGTTTGACCACCCATACTGTAGCTGAAAGTACCATTTTGCCAGAGAGCTATGCCCAAACCAAAGGTGATGAGCATACCAATTAAGGCAATCCAACGCGGTAATTGTTGGTCGAATTTATCAACCAACCAACAAATGAAACCAGCAATGAAAGGAACTAAAATCAGTGCGGGTAAAATTAAATTGTTTTCCATTTTATTTCCCCACAACCTGAATCACGATCAAGATCATCAACAACACCACGATACCGAGTGACATGCTTGATGCGTATTCACGCAATGAACCTGTTTGACGTGCGCTTGTAAAGCTATTACCACCCTTCACAATCGCAGGCAATACCAGCCATAAACCATCAACAGGATCACGACCTAAGATTTTTGCAATAAACAAATATGGTTTTACAAACACGATGTCATACAAAGCATCAAAACCGAATGCTGTACGGCAAACATGCGCTAAGCCTGCACCCAAAGAACTTTGAGCAAACGACTTGACAGCACCATAAGCAAAAGCAAACAGGAAAATACCAACGGCCAAGCCAGCCAATGCAATACCAACTGCTTTTAATTCAACACCATGTTGTAAATGTGCTAAAGCATCAGTCATAACAAACGCAGGAATACCAGCTTGATTTAAAATACCGATAACTGGCGCTTGTAATAACGCACCCACACCTGTTGAAAGTACAGCAAGAATCGCAAGTGGAGCCCAATAAGTTGCACCTTTGATTGGATGGTATGCCGTCTTTTCTTCACCAAAGAATACGATCCAAATTAAACGGAAAGTATAGATAGAGGTTAAGAAAGCACCAGCAACACCAACCCAGAACAACGTACCGAAGGTTTCAATACCTGTAGTATGACCATGCGCCCAAACTTGCCACAAGATCGCATCTTTCGAGAAGAAGCCAACGGTCAAGAATGGAATCGCAGCTAAGGCACCGCCACCAATCGCGAAGCAAGCAAATAAGAATTTGTTATGCTTGAACAAGCCACCCATCTTGAAAATGTTTTGTTCATGATGGTACGCCAAAATGACAGCACCTGAAGATAAGAACAATAACGCTTTGAAGAATGCGTGAGTCAACATATGGAACAAACCAGCTTGGTACGCTTCAGCACCCACTGCCATAAACATATAACCGAGCTGACTCATGGTTGAGTAAGCCAAGATACGTTTGATATCGGTTTGAACTAATGCAGCAAAACCAGCAACCAATAAAGTCACAGCACCTGTAATTGAAATGAATTGCATTACTTCTGGTGCCATCTCCATTACAGAGAACATACGGCAACATAAGTACACACCCGCTGTAACCATCGTTGCAGCGTGGATCAATGCCGATACTGGTGTCGGACCAGCCATCGCATCTGCTAACCAAGTTTGTAATGGAATTTGTGCTGATTTACCTGCTGCCCCTAAAAACAACATTAATGCTGTCCAGATCGACAATGATGAGCTTTGTGTCATTACAGTTGCTGCATTTTCAACAATGTACTGAGTATTCAAAGTACCAAATTGTTGATAGAGCAAGAACAATGCGATGAGTAAAAATACATCACCTACACGTGTTACTGTAAATGCCTTGATTGCTGCCCAACCATTTGCAGGATTTGAGTAGTAGAAACCAATCAGTAAGTAAGAGCACAGACCTACGCCTTCCCAACCCAAGAACAATAACGCCAAGTTATCGCCCAATACCAACAACAACATGCTGGCAACAAATAGGTTAAAGTATGAGAAGAAACGTGCGTAATCTTCTTCACCACGCATATACCAAGATGCGAAGATATGAATCAGAAAGCCTACCCCAGTCACCATTCCCATCATAATGAGAGAAAGACCATCTAGCTGTAAGCTAATACCCGGTGCGAAACCACCGACATTAAACCATGTCCATAAATGCTGAACGAAAACGGTATCACCGCTATTGGTAAATGCCAATCCTGCAATTAAAGCAAATAAAGCAGATAAACCAACTGAACCAACACCAATAATTGCTGCAACATTTTCAGAAAGTTTGTTACGACCCGCTGCTAAAAGGATAAAACCAATGAGCGGAAATAAAATGGTTAAATATAAAGTACTCATCCGCGCATCTCACTAGCAGCATCTACATCCAAATGATGGAAGCGATGATAGAACTGAAGGACGATCGCTAGACCGATACATGCCTCTGCCGCAGCGAGAGTCAAAATCAAGATAAACATGACTTGACCATCTGGTTGCGCCCAGACACTACCTGCCAAAACAAATGCTAACGCAGCAGCATTCATCATGACTTCAAGACTCATTAACATAAATAATAGGTTGCGTCGCACCATTACACCGTAAAAACCCAGTGCAAAAAGAATGGTTGCGACAATCAAACCATGTTCTAAAGGGATGTGTCCCATTATTCTTTTTCCTCTTCTGCACTTGGTTCACGTTTACCCAAATGGAATGCTGCAACCAATGCTGCAAGCAATAACATCGCGGCAATTTCAACCAGTAATAGATAATGCGTAAATAATGCCTGACCTACAGCTTTTGGACCCACAACTTCACGCCCCATCACTGCGCCTGAAGTAGTGTAATCACTGCCAAGCATCCAGACGAGAATCAAGCCCATAAGAAAGCTCATGAGTGCTGGGAATGCCCATGCATCAGATGTCAGCCATTTACTTTCTTGCTCAACAGTATCCTGTCCGAGATTCAACATCATGACCACGAATACGAACAACACCATGATCGCACCGGCATAAACGATAATCTCTAGTGCGCCAGCAAATGGCGCACCTACGATCATAAAAATACCAGCGACAGCAAGTAATGACACAATTAAGCTCAACAGTGCATGCACAGGATTTGTATTCGTCACAACACGAATGGTTGAAACAATGGCCACTAGAGCCATCAAATAAAATGGCCACATCATGGTAGTAAGCTCCGTACATCAACTGGCGCACTTTCTTTTTGCGCTTGACCTTTGTCTTTACCTGTCACAGCCATACCAGTCACGCGGTAAAAGTTATAGTCTGGATATTTACCTGTACCAGAAATGAGCAAGTTTTCTTTCTCATACACCAAGTCCTGACGTACATATTCTGCAAGTTCAAAATCAGGTGTCATCTGGATCGCAGTCGTTGGACATGCTTCTTCGCACATACCGCAGAAAATGCAACGTGAGAAGTTAATACGGAAAAATTCTGGATACCAACGTCCATCTTCTTTTTCCGCTTTTTGTAATGAAATACAGCCAACTGGACATGCAACCGCACATAGGTTACACGCCACACAACGCTCTTCACCATCTGGATCACGCGTTAAGATGATACGACCACGAAAGCGTGGAGGCACAATTTGTTCAGCTGGTACTTCTGGATATAAAATCGTGTCACGTTTACGTGTGACATGGCTAAACACCATCCACAACGAACGTACAATCGATCCAAATCCAGCTAGAATTTTATACATTTTGTACTCCCTGCTGTCCTAGGCCTGATTCATCAGAATCACAGCACCAGTCACTAACAAGTTGACCAACGCCAATGGCAAACAAACTTTCCAACCAAAATTCATCACTTGGTCATAACGTGGACGCATTAATGAACCACGTGCCAAGACAAACATCATTACAAAGAATGCTGTTTTAATTACGAACCAAAAAACTGGTGGAACAAATGGAATTTCTAAGTTAAATGGTGCAAGCCATCCGCCGAAGAATAAAGTCACGATTAATGCTGAGATCAATACCACGTTGACATATTCTGCAACGAAGAACATCCCCCACTTCATACCACCATATTCAACATGGTAACCTTCTGCCAACTCTTGCTCAGCTTCAGGTTGGTCAAATGGATGACGGTGCGTTACCGCAACACCAGCAACCACAAAGATCAAGAAACCTAAGAATTGTGGGATGATGAACCACATATCACGTTGTGCTTCAACAATCTCACGTAGGTTGAATGAACCTGCAATCGCCACCACACCCATCAACGAAATACCCAAGAACACTTCGTAAGAAATGGTTTGTGCCGCTGAACGAAGACCACCAAGCAATGAGTATTTGTTATTCGATGCCCAACCACCAAATAGCACTGCGTAGACTGCAATACCCGCCATTGCCATAAAGAACAATAGACCGATACTCATATCTGCAACACCCAACATTGGGCTCACAGGAATGACCATAAAGGAAAGTACCGCAGTTGCCATCGCAACTGCTGGTGCTAAACGGAAAGTCAACTTATCAGCAAACTTTGGTGTCCAGTCCTCTTTGAACATGATCTTGAGCATGTCGGCAACGATCTGGAACATACCCCCAGGACCAACACGGTTTGGACCATAACGGTCTTGCCATAATGCCAACAGACGACGCTCAATAAACGACATCAACGCAGCAACCAATACCACCACAAGCAAGATCACAATGGCTTGAATCACTGAGTAGGCAATCGGCCAGTTCTCAGCCCAAAGTGGCGTTTGACGTATAATTTCTTGATTCATGAATTACACTCCTACCGCCACAGAAACAGGCTCTGCCAATGAAACTGTTGGTGCTAAGCCAATTGGATAACCAATATAACCTGTTGGTAAATATTCAATCACTTGTACAGGTAAGCTAATGCTGGTTTCGCCTGCTTTTACCGTAATACGTTGACCATCTTGAACATTTAAACGTGTCGCATCTTGCTCACCGACTGCAAACATTGCTTCAGGAATACGAGATTCCATTGCAGGTGTTTTAATGGTGAATTCACCAGAACCAAAGATATGGTGCATAGGTACAAGACGGAAGCTTTCAGGGTTCACCACAACAGCAGTTGGTGCAACATAGCTACGTGCAGGACGTTTTGCTAAACGATCAAAAAGACGAACACCAGAATCACCACCTTTTAAGTGACCACCCACTTCATCTTGGTATTTGTTCCAAGCTTGAGGTGAGTTCCAACCCGCTGACCATGCGAAAGGCACCAATGAAGACGCTGTTTGATTACCCACATAACCTTCCATCGAGAAAGTTAATGCTGAATCAGGATCAGTTGGCTGTTTAGGCTCATGAACAGATAATGGCGCACGCATTGCAGTACGACCAGAATAACGACGTGGTTCACGCGCAATTTTTAAACCATGGATACGATAGCCAGCATCTGGTGCAACATCTTGAATCGCTTCAAGCACAGGAACATTTTTCACGATGTCATCAATCACATCATCAAGAAGTGTCCAATCTACAGCTTTACCTTTGAGACCTGTCTCAACGGCATGTAACCAACGCCAAGATTCTTTGATTGCATATTCAGGCTTGTAGTAGCTTGGGTCATACACTTGATAGAAGCGTTGTGCACGTCCTTCTTGACTGACTACAGTTCCGTCACCTTCCGCAAAACTGGCAGCAGAAAGAACAATATCTGCAAGTTTCAAGGTTTCAGTTTCACTGTGATCCAATACAATCACAGTTTCAGCTTTATCCAATGCAGCTTTGACTTGAGCAACTGGGATACGACGAGTTAAGTCATTTTCAACTACAACAACTGCATCATAATCTTGTGCAAACGCTTGTTCTAAGCTTAAGCCACCGAATAATGCTAAGCCCATTGAGTTCACTTCAGGAACTGTCAATGATAAGCCAGCATTTTCACCTAGATTCTGCGCAACTTGGGCAGCAGCTTCCATGATTGCTGGATCTTGTAAGCTGGTACCAGAGATAATCAATGGTTTTTTCGCAGCTTTTAAGGTATCAGCAATGGTTTGTGCAAAAGCTTTTGCGTCATCGTCAAGACCAGATAATGTTTCACCATTTACAGCAGCAGCAACCGCAAAACCTAAACGTGCAATATCATTTGGAGATGCAACCACTTCACCTGTTGCCACATCCGCTAAACGCGTTTGTGTCGCAGCAAGGATATAAATCGGTGACTTCGCTTCTTGACCAATACGTTGTACAGGTTCTGCTAACCAGTCAGGTGTACGCGTTTTAGCAGCCATTTCTTTCGCTTTATTTTTCGCAGCTTGGCGAACCGATAAAGCCATACGTGGCGCAGTTTGCGTTAAGTCCTCACCCAAGATCAACACAGCATCATAGCTTTCAATTTCACGCATGTTCGGGTTATAGATACCCTGTGTTTGCATGATAGATGCAGCTAACTCAACCAAATTCTGCTCTTTTTGAGACATACCTGTTGAATAGTTATCTTGACCAACAAGTTGGCGAAGTGCGTAGTTTGATTCCAAGCTTGCGCGAGGAGAACCAATACCTAGAACTTTTTTTCCTTTAAGCTGCGCAATCACTTGATCAAGAGCTTGATCAACACTCACGGTTGCTACAGTTTCACCATTACGGAATTGAGGTTGACGTGGACGATCTTCACGATTGACATAACCCGTACCAAAACGACCTTTATCACAAAGGAAGTATTGATTGACTGAACCATTAAAACGGTTTTCAACACGACGGATTTCGCCATAACGCTCACCCGGAGAAATGTTACAGCCAGAAGAGCAACCAAAGCAGACACTTGGCGCATACTGCATGTCCCACTTACGGTTATAACGTGCTGAATGTGTCTTATCAGTAAACACACCTGTTGGACAGACTTCTGTCAAGTTACCAGAGAATTCTGATTCTAAAGTACCCGACTCTGGACGACCAAAGTAAACACGTGAAGCATTGGCATACACACCAAAGTCTGTACCGCCTGCATAGTCTTTGTAGTAACGCACACAACGATAACATGCGATACAACGGTTCATCTCATGCGCAATAAACGAACCTAACTCTTGGTTATGATGGGTACGTTTAGTAAAGCGATAGCGACGACGATCATGCTGTGTCATGACGGTCATATCTTGTAAATGACAGTGACCACCTTCTTCACAAACTGGACAGTCATGTGGGTGGTTCGTCATCAAGAATTCAACAATCGATGCACGAAACTCTGTTGCTTCTTTATCTTCAATCGAAATATAAGTATTGTCAGCGGCTGGTGTCATACAAGACATCACCAAACGCCCACGTGTGTCCTCAGGATTCGCGTATTGAGTTACCGCACATTGACGACAAGAACCAACAGAACCTAAGGATGGGTGCCAACAAAAATACGGGATATCGATGCCAAGGCTAAGACATGCTTGTAGCAAGTTTTCTGAGCCGTTGACTTCATACGATTTTCCATCGACATGAATTGTAGCCATAGTCGAATTCCTTAAACCTGTTCTACATCACGAGTTGCTGCATGGGTACTTACCTTTGCTTCAAACTCATGACGGAAATATTTTAATGCGCCCATCAGTGGCTCCATCGCACCAGGTGCGTGGGCACAGAAAGTCTTACCAATCCACAACTTTTTAGTAAGTTCAGAGAGATGTTGAATATCCTCCATCTTCCCTTCACCATTTTCGAGTGCTTTCAGTGCTTTAACAGCCCACGGTAAACCATCACGACATGGTGTGCAGAAACCACAAGACTCACGCGCAAAGAATTCTTCTAGATTACGGGTCGCTGAAACCATACATTGCGTTTCATCTACCACCATCAACAAACATGTTCCTAAACGAGAACCTGCCTTCATGATGCTTTCAGCATCCATTGGCAAGTCAATATGTTCAGCAGCCAAGAAATCTGTTGATGCGCCGCCCGGTAACCATGCTTTCAGTGTTAAACCATCACGCATACCACCCGCATGATCTTCAATTACTTCACGCGCTGTTGTACCAAATGGCAATTCCCAAAGCCCAGGGAACTTCACCTTACCTGATGCACCGTAAATTTTAGTTCCAGGATCTTTAGACTTGTGTGCAGACAAATTGATGTACCATTCAGGTCCACGCAACATAATCGCAGGCAAGTTATTGTAGGTTTCAACGTTGTTGACAATCGTCGGACGACCCCATGCACCCGCAACTTGTGGGAATGGTGGTTTAGTACGTGGATTGGCACGGCGACCTTCAAGTGAGTTAATCAATGCGGTTTCTTCACCACAGATATAACGACCTGCTCCTGTGTGAACATGCATTTCAAAGTTCCAGCCGGTACCAAGGATATTTTCACCTAAGTAACCTTTGGCACGGATTTGCTCTAATGCTTCATTTAAGTATTGAGCAGCTTCGATATATTCACCACGAATGAAGATATAACCATGCGTTGCTTCTAAGGTATAACCTGCAATCAACATCCCTTCGATCAATTGATGAGGAAGTTTTTCCATCAACAAACGGTCTTTGAAGGTACCTGGCTCCATTTCGTCGGCATTACAGATCAAATAACGAGGACCAGAATTATCATTTGGCGCCATCAATGACCATTTAATACCCGCAGGGAAACCTGCACCACCACGGCCTTTAACCGTCGCAGCTTTGATGATTTCAAGGACATCTTTTGGCGGCATGCTGAGTGCTTTTTTAAAGCCTGCATAACCCTCAAGTGCTTCGTAATCATCAGCATTGCGTACCGCATCTTGCTTACTCAAACGCCAAGTCAGCGGATGAGTTTCTGGATTACCGTCGCCATAAATTGGTTTTGGTTCAGTATTCATACATACTTCTCCAATAACTGTTTAACTGATGATACGTCCACTAAACCGTGGGTATCTTCATCAATCATTAACGTTGGACCTTTGTCACAATTACCTAAACAGCAAATTGGGAGCAAGGTAAAACGACCATCAACTGTAGTTTGCCCATACTGGATACCCAACTCACGTTGGAACGCTTCTGCAAGCGTTTCCGCACCCATCAAGAAACAAGCAATTGAGTCACACAATAAAATTACATGACGTCCCACAGGTTGGCGGTAGATACGGTTATAGAATGTTGCTACACCTTCCAAATCTGCCACGCTCATGCTAAGCAATTGTGCAATTGCATTCATTTGTGCATCATCTACCCAACCATTACGGCGTTGTACACACTTGAGCGCATCTAGTGATGCTGCACGTGGGTATGGGTAATGACCAATGTGATGTTCAATGTCATGGATTTCTTCAGCAGTCAAAATCCCTTCAACATTCACACGAGGTTTTTTATCAGTCAAAATCATCATAATCGTTTACCCCTAGCGATCCACGTCAGCCATAACCACATCAATGGTCGCCAAATAAATGATCAAGTCAGATACCAAGCTGCCGTTAATCACGGAAGGAATTTGCTGTAAGTGCGTGAACGTTGGTGTACGAATACGGGTACGGTAACTCATCGTCGACTTATCCGAAGTGAGGTAATAGGTACTCGCACCTTTCACCACTTCAGTCATAAAGGATGCTTCACCTGCAGGCATTACAGGACCCCATGACACGCTCAAGAAGTGCGTAATCAAGGTTTCAATATCTTGTAATGTCTTATCTTTCGGTGGTGGAACAGCCAATGGATGATCCGCTTTATATGGACCAGAAGGCATGTTATCCAAGCACTGTTGAATGATTTTCAAAGACTCAGTGATTTCACGGAAATGTACCAATACACGTGCATATGCATCGCCTTCATATTCCACTGGAATATCAAAGTCGAAGTTTTCATAACCACTGTATGGACGATATTTACGAACGTCAAAATCAATACCCGTCGCACGTAAACCTGTACCTGTCACACCCCAAGCCAACGCAGATTTAGCATCATATTGCGCAACGTTACGCGTACGACCGATAAATACTGAGTTTTTAAGTGCAGCTGTGTAGTACTCGTTCAAACGTTTCGGCATCCACTCCAACAATTCCTTAACTAGCTTTTGCCAATTGTTTGGAAGGTCGTGTGCTGTACCGCCGATGCGGAACCATGCTGGGTGCATACGGTAACCCGTAATCGCCTCAACGATGTCGTAAACTTTTTGACGGTCAGCGAACATATAAAATACTGGCGTCATACCACCCGCATCCTGAATCGCTGTACCACAGTAAAGTAAGTGGTTATTGATACGGAATAATTCGTTCAACATGACACGAATGACTTGCGCACGCTCAGGAACTTTAATCCCTGCAAGCTGCTCAACCGCCATCACATATGGCATGTTTTGCGCACAACCACCTAAGTAGTCAACACGATCCGTATAAGGGATGAATGAATGCCAAGTTTGACGTTCAGCCATCTTTTCCACACCACGGTGGTGATAACCAATATCTGGCACACAGTCTTTGACTTCTTCACCGTCCAACTGTAAAACCACACGGAAAGCACCATGCGCAGATGGATGGTTAGGACCCAAGTTCAAGAACATGAAGTCTTCGTCGTCATTGCCGCGTGTTAGACCCCAATCTTCTGGTACAAAACGCAAATGCTCTTGCTCGAAATCTTGCTTGGCTTGATCTTGCATATACGGCGTATATTCTGTCGCACGGGCAGAATATTCTTTACGTAATGGATGACCTTCCCAATAAGTCGGCAATAAGATACGACGAAGCATTGGATGCCCGGCGAAATCAATTCCAAACATATCGTAAGCTTCACGCTCGTACCAGTTGGCATTTGGCCAAATATTGGTTGCCGTTGGAATGCTTAAATCATTTTCATTCAACGCAACTTTGATACGAATATCACTATTACGCTCCAGCGATAATAAGTGATAGAACACAGTGAAGTCAGATGGTGGCAACCCATCACGGTGAACACGTAAACGCTCATCCACCGCAGATAAGTCAAACAACATCACATAAGGACGTTCCACTTTACGGAGGAACATAAGGACTTCTTGCACGCGTGCGCGCTCAACCCAGACTGTTGGAAACTCTTCACAAGTCGTCTGCACGTAAAAGTTCTCACCAAATTTGGTTTTGAGCTCTTCTACAATTGCAAATGCTGGGCGTGAATCGACTTGAGTCGATTCTGGCATAGCAATGTCAGTTTCAGCCATTGGCTTGGCTTCCTATTTAATACAAATTCTGGCAATTCTTTCCGATGACCATATCCATCAGGGATATGTCAAAAACTCATCGTTAAAATTATTTAATTTCATCCATAGAGCGTAAGTTTTTCACCGCAATACGTTCAGCATTTTTACGGTCACGTTCTGGCATCATCTTTGGCTTATACACAGGCTGAAGATCATCACCAATAACCGCTGAAAGTGGACGGCGCTCTAGTTGAATTTGGTCTTGAAGTAACATCAATGCTTGAATCAATGCTTCTGGACGTGGTGGGCAACCTGGGATGTACACATCAACAGGAATAATTTTGTCTACACCTTGAACCACTGAATAGATGTCGTACATACCACCTGAGTTAGCACAAGCACCCATTGAGATCACCCATTTTGGTTCCAACATTTGTTCGTACAAACGCTGAATAACAGGTGCCATTTTAACGAAGCAAGTCCCTGCAACAATCATCAAGTCAGCCTGACGTGGTGAAGCACGAATAACCTCAGCACCAAAACGTGATAAGTCATGTACGCCTGTCAAAGTTGTTGCATATTCAACGTAGCAGCATGATGTACCAAAGTTAAATGGCCATAATGAGTTTTTACGTCCCCAGTTGACTGCGGTATGCAACACATCTTCAAGACGTGTCATCATCACACTTTTATTCACTTCTTCCTCAAGTGGATCAGTGACGATTTGACGATCTTGCAATGGATATTGATCGGCATCTGGATTCGCACGGGTTAAAGTATATTTCATCCCGACTTACTCCTGTTCAAATGATGATGTAGTCGGTGTTTTAGATTTAACACGACCAGAAGACTGTGCTGGAATTTGACCAGTAGGATCGACAACGAGTTCTTCGATATTATTGAATCGAGTAATGTCAGCGATATTCATATTTGGTGAACCAATTTTTGTTTTGATCCCTGCTGCTTTACGACGATCCGAAGGTGCCCAATTCAGTCCACCAGTTGAAAGTTCGTAAATCAAACCAATCAATAAAATCAAAATAAAAATTGCAGCAGCTGCAAAGCCAACCCAACCTACTTCACGCACAGAAGTTGCCCACGCGTAGAGGTAAAGTGCTTCTAAATCAAAAACGACAAAGAAAATTGCAACTAAATAGAATTTGGCTGACAAGCGAATACGGGCACCACCCGCACTCACTACACCTGATTCAAACTGTTCTTGCTTGGCACGTCCCCATGCTTTACCCCCAAGGAGTAAAGGAACGGTCAGCATAAAAACGCAAAGAAATGTAACGCCGATCACGAAGGCAATAATCGCCCAATCGTATGGAGTAATGGCACTCATGCGGGGATAACTCCTGGCAGGCCTATTTTTAACAAAGAATGTATGTATTGGCCTTCAAATACACCAAACACAAAATTAATTCCGCCAATTGTACCTGATTTCTAATTTCTCATGCTAGTTGAAGCGCTTTAGTCTTTCGGATGATTTTGTCCTTAAATTTACAAATATATCCAATAACACGGTTAATTCACCCTCAAAAATCGAATTAACTAATCAAACACCAGAAGTTAATCATTTTTTTCTTTACTCGTGCGCCAAAAACATCCGCCTTTCGCACCCTATGCGCAAAAATATTGCAGCATGAACTAAATCATTGCATTGCGATAAATTTATGATGAAAATTTAAACAAAATTTATATAATAGCGCGACCCAATTCCCCCTTATGGAAACGCGTCAGAATGCCTCACCCCAAAGCAGCATTAAAACCCCACTCGCTCTTCCAACTCTTTCTACTTTTTGCTGGGGTTATTTTTCTGTGTTGCCTACTTGGGATTGCCACACGACACCTTACATTTCTTGCTTCTTTTTGGCCTGCAAATTCGGTGCTACTTGGCTTATTAATTCGCTTTCCACAAACACGCCACCCAATTAGTTTTATAGGGGCAATTGTTGGCTACCTGATTGCCGATACTACTCAAGATACTCCTTTTATATTAAATATTTGTTTAACAACCGCAAATCTACTTTATGTCATCACAACACTAGCCTTGTATGTTCGTTTTAGTCAAATTATTCGCTCAATGCATCATGGCTATTTTTATTTATTCTTATTTAGTTTTTGTTGTATTGGAGGGCTGGCTAGTGCCCTATTTGCAGCAATTTTACTGCCTTATTTAGACACGCCTTTTGCTTTAGGTTCATTTTGGGAGGACTTCGGCTATTGGTTTACATCCGAAATTCAAAATGCCTTACTGTTGCTACCTGCACTCATCAGCATGCCGAATCTAACCGCCTTCAAACAGTGTTTGAAAGAGCTAAAAGATACCGCTATTCAAACCGTTTTGCCTTTGGTTGCCGTAGTCGTTTCGATTGTGATCGCTTACTATGATGCGGGTCCCGGCTCTTTACTTTACCCAATTGCCCCCTTAATTTGGTGCGCACTGCGATATCAACATTTTTCCGTGACCATCATTAGCTCGATCAGTTGTGCCTTTATTATTTATCATGTGTCTCAAAACTATTTACTGCTTTATCCCGACAATTATTTAAACAACACGATCTCAACGCGTCTTGGGCTGATCATGATGACAATTGCCCCACTCACTGTTTCCAGTATTAATAAAGTTCGATCCAAACTCATTGAAGAACTACAACATACTATTGCTCACGATGAGTTGACCTCCAGCCTAACACGTCGTCAATTTCTTCAATCACTGCAAATTCTACAAGAACAAGCCCAAAATGCAGGCCATACAAGTGCTTTCTTGATGCTTGATATTGACCACTTTAAACACATTAACGACAGCTACGGCCATCAAATCGGTGACCGTGCCTTACAACACTTTGTTAAAACCACTCAAACGCTCTTAAACCCTCAAGACTTGTTTGGACGCTTGGGAGGTGAAGAGTTTGCAATTTTCATTGCTAACACCAATGAAAGTGTGGCCTATCAATGTGCCGAAAAAATCCGCCAACATGTAAGTGAATCTCCAATTCAACTAGAGCACGCACAAGTTTTCTCAATTCAAACTAGCATTGGTATCTGCACCAACACACCAGAAAAAAACTACTCGACTGAACAATTATTCAAACATGCCGATGATGCGCTTTACCGTGCCAAGCGGCAAGGACGAAACCAAGTGGTCATTTCGACATAATCTGTTGCAATTCAGCTAAATACTTTAATTATCTTTATACACAGCTTTAGCAATAGATCGGTATTCTAAAGATAGACAAGAAGGAGAATAAATATGCAGCTAAAATTCGCACATGACTCAGATTATTTCTTTTTTTTCACAACTCCTCATGCGCCATATTGAAAATTATGTTCGAAAGCATCCAGATGCGGATAATGCGATTTTTGATTTAAGAGATATTTATGACGTATTTCGAGAAGACTTTGCATCAACAACAACCAATCTTGAAGGTATTCTAAATATTGCTGATGCCTATCGAGTTGAGACATTGAATGGAGATGAACGACTGATTCAAAGCTATAAAATTGATGTCAAAAACAACTCTTTATTGATTGATTTCAATGCAGATGCATTACAAAGTTTGAGATCTGGTCGCCCATTAATCGAACCTGATTCTTCGCTACAAGAATAATCAACCTTGGTTGCATCGCTTTAAATATTCTTTCGCCAAAGCTCAACTACGCTTTGGCTTTTGTTATGATTTTTAAACTCTTTTACACATTGATAATATCTAGGAGGCTGCACCGAATTAAGCCCCCTAGGTTGCTATCATTTTTTGGTGGTTTGCTTATAACGCTTCGCTGGCCAAGTCATAATAAAACGCGCTCCACCCAAGTTTGGACTTTGATCGACCTGAATTGTCCCACCAAACCAATATGCAATACGACTCACAATAGATAAACCCAAACCATAGCCACCTGAAGCACGAGTACGACTGTCATCGAGACGAGCAAAGGCTTCAAAAATTCGAGAGCGATCTTCTTCTGGAATCCCTGGACCATCATCCTCAACACAGACATAAGCTTGACCATCTGCACGAACACCACCGCTGACACGTACCTTGTTATCGCAATAACGTACTGCATTACCCACAAGGTTTTGTACTACACGATGTAAATAGCGACGTTCTGCATCAACTTTCAATACCAACGAAGGTGCAATCAATTCTATTTCTTTTTGTGTTTTTAGCGCCTCAGTTTCCATTGCCACTTGATCAAGCACTTCAACCAATACAACTTCTTCAAAATCTAACGAAGGGGTTCCCTGCTCCAACTTGGCATAAGTCATGATTTCATCAATCAAGGTATTCAACGCCTCAATATCCTTATCAATCATATCGACCTGCTGAATACGATAATTATAATCATCTTCTTCAGCCAACATTTCCATGCCAAAACGGATTCGTGCCACTGGCGTTCTGAGTTCATGCGAAACAGCACGCATCAACTCTCGCTGCGCCTCGATCAAACGTTGAATATGATCCGACATATTGTTATAGCTTGAAGCTAGATTTGCCATTTCATCGCTACCTTCGATCGGTACACGCAGTGACAAATCACCAGACTTCATTTTATTTAAAGCATAACGAACCTGACGGATTTTTCGTTCTAATGGCAAGATCAGCCCATAGACACCTAAACTCAACAAGAACAAGCTAAATAAGGTAATGCCTGCGGAAAGCTGGAAAGGCATCCAGTTAAACATCGGCACAGGACCCAAGATCAAGACTCGTGCAGGATAGTTCGGCATCGGGGAAACAATCGAAATCGTGGTGCCGCGTATGGTCGCGCTATCTTTATATAGCAACACGCTTTGGTCTTGGCGTAGACGTCCTATTTGTTCTGAATCTAAATTCACATCTCGGATATCCATGATTTCAATAGGATAATAAAAATGTTGTTTGATTCGTTCCAAATACTCACTTTCTTGTCCCGGATAAAACATCAAATAATCCAAGACAAAAATTGGCAACGCCTTCATCTGGCGTTCACCTATCTTATCGACTTTGATATAGAGAAAATGCTGCGGATCATCTTTCAAACCGATGATGATATAGCCCACGCCATGATTCGCATCATATCGAACCACTGACTTTTGTTCAGCAATTCGCTTTTTTTCAGTCCGAGACAATTCAACTCGTGCCGCATCTACATAATAAATCGGCAACTCCAACAGATCAGAAGCATCAGAAATCCAATCTAATTTCTGCTGTTTCTCTGGTTGGCGAGATACCCCCTCACTAATAACGTAGGAAATACCATCTGTAAGAGACTCTCGATATTCTTGCGCACGCTGATAGTTAATGATTTGGACCAGCAAATAACAAAATGCGGCAACCACAACCACCAATACAACCAATCCAGCATAAATTCGCAAGAATATGCTGTTCTTCAGTACTCGACTCACCATAAGGGATATGATTCCAAATTATTCAACAGCTTCTCCTTTCCAAAAGAAGAAACCCTCCTTGTAAGAAGGAGGGGCTGAATTTTACATCCCATTGGTTTCTTTAACGAATAAGTAACCTTTACTGCGTACTGTTTTAATACGTTTCGGGTTTTCTGGATCATCACCAATTTTTGGACGAATACGAGAAATACGAACATCGATCGAACGGTCTTGACCGTCATATTCAATACCACGTAAACGCTCAAAAATATCTTCACGAGACAAGATACGACCCGCATTTGATGCTAATAGCCATAACAAGTCATATTCTGCACTGGTAAAGTCAACCAACTCACCATGCAAAGTGACTGAACGACCGCCATTATCAATCACAAGATCATCAAATTCGATACGTTGTGCCACTTCATCTTCAACGGTTTTGTCAGTACGACGTAACAAAGCACGGATACGCGCCAATAACACACGTGGTTGAACAGGTTTAGCAACATAGTCATCTGCCCCCATTTCCAAGCCAAGCACTTGATCCATATCTTCGGTACGCGCAGTAAGCATCAGAATCGGTTGGTGATAGTGTGGACGCACCTCACGGCAAACAGTCAAACCATCCGCACCAGGTAGCATCACATCTAATACCACTAAATCTGGTTGCTCACTAATGATTCGACGGATTGCGCGATTACCATCTGTTTCAACCCCAACTTCTAAACCGTTACGGATCAAATACTCTTGTGTTAATCGTGCTAAACGCTCGTCATCTTCTACGATTAGAATCTTCGGTAACTTTTCTTCTTGGCTCATTTATTTGCCCCTAATAATCTTACAGATACATTGGTTTATGTTTTGCAATATACACACGTTTACATTGTAAACAAGTGGCCGTCACCAAACTGATACACGCCTAGCCAGTTTTGTTATCTTTTTATTAAAATTATGAATTTTAATACCTTTTTCAGTTTTATCTGGGTTTTTTCAGCAAAATGAAAATTAAGTATATTTTTTGTGCCAATGTTAAACAATTTGTTTCTTCCTTCATCAAACAAAATTTAAGTGTTTGTTTTTTGAGTTATCCACAGAGTTATCTATACGTGTTTTTAAATCGCTTTGTTATGCTATGTCCCTGTGAAATCAGCAGTTAAGACATGAAAAAAAATTTAGTAAAATGTCAAGGATTGATCTGCTGGTAAAAATCCCGTATCTTGTGTTTAAAACAAACTTTAACCACTAAGTATTGTGTTTATCCCTCAAATATCGTGGCATACTTTTTGCTCGATTCAAACGGTCTATGAACATAAAAATAGATGATAATGGAGCTATGCTGACATGAGCATCATCACTTCTACTCCTGGCCAACTTCAGGTCATTAAACGCACCGGAGAGATTGCGACATTTAATGCCGAGAAAATTTCTGTTGCGATAGGGAAAGCATTTCTGGCAGTTGAAGGTCAACAAGGTGCAGACTCTAGTCGCATCCATGACCGTATTACGCAATTGACCGAAATGGTAATGAACACATTTAACCGTCGTTTACCTTCGGGCGGCACGATTCATATCGAAGAAATTCAAGACCAAGTTGAATTGGCTTTGATGCGCACTGGAGAACAAAAAGTTGCTCGTGCCTATGTGATTTATCGTGAACAACGTGCAACTGCTCGTCAGCAAACTGGTGCAAATCATCACCCGACCCTACAAATCACGGATGCCAAAGGACAGCTCCAACCTTTGGATCTCGATGCACTTACTGCGACAATTGAAACCGCAAGTGCAGGTTTAGAAGGCATTGATGTTCAAGCGATCGTGGATGAAACCGTTAAAAACTTATATAACGGCGTAAAAGAAAGCGATGTTGCAACCACCATGATGATGGCAACGCGTACCCGTATTGAGCAAGAACCAAACTATACCTATGTGACTGCACGTTTATTATGTAATGAACTGCTCAGCACTGGATTAGAGTTCTTGGGTCTACCAACAGACACTTTAGAAGGCGACGCATTAGAAACCTTCTTGAAAAAAGGGATCGAACTCGACCTTCTATCTCCTGACCTTCTGAATTTTGATCTTGCAAAATTGGCAGCAGCAATCCAACCAGAACGCTCAAACCAATTTACCTATTTAGGTCTTCAAACTTTATTCGATCGTTACTTCATTCACTCAAATGGCGTACGTTTTGAATTGCCACAACTTTTCTTTATGCGTGTGTCGATGGGTCTTTCACTCAACGAAGAAAATAAAGAAGAGCGCGCAATCGAGTTCTATAACTTATTATCTAGCTTCGATTACATGGCATCTACGCCTACCCTATTTAACTCAGGTACATTACGTCCACAATTATCAAGCTGTTATTTAACAACAATTGGTGATGACCTGTATGACATTTATGGTGCGATGCGTGACAACGCAATGCTTTCTAAATGGGCGGGTGGTTTAGGTAATGACTGGACACCAGTACGTGCTTTGAACTCTTATATCAAAGGCACCAACGGTAAGTCTCAAGGTGTTGTGCCATTCCTTAAAGTAGCGAATGATACCGCAGTTGCTGTTAACCAAGGTGGTAAACGTAAAGGTGCGGTTTGTGCGTACTTAGAAACTTGGCACTTGGACGTTGAAGAATTCCTAGAGCTACGTAAGAACACAGGTGATGACCGTCGTCGTACCCACGACATGAACACAGCAAACTGGGTTCCTGATTTATTCATGCAACGTGTATTTGAAGATGCTGAATGGACACTATTCACGCCTTCTGAAACACCAGACTTGCATGACTTAACAGGCGCTGAATTTGCTGAGCGTTATGCGCACTACGAAGCAGTCGCAAAAGAACAAAACATGCTCCACAAGAAAGTACGTGCGAAAGACTTATGGCGCAAGATGCTTTCGATGTTGTTTGAAACAGGTCACCCGTGGATCACATTCAAAGACGTATGTAACTTACGTTCACCGCAACAACATGTGGGCGTGGTGCACTCATCGAATTTATGTACAGAAATCACGTTAAACACCAACCAAGATGAAATCGCGGTATGTAACTTAGGTTCAATCAACCTTGTACAACACGTTCAAGGTGGTGTGTTAGATCGTGAGAAGTTAGCACGTACAATTAAAACAGCAGTTCGTATGCTCGATAACGTAATCGACATTAACTACTACGCTGTACCACAAGCGAAAAACTCAAACCTGAAGCACCGCCCTGTCGGTATGGGCATCATGGGCTTCCAAGATGCACTCTATGAAATGGGTATTGCTTACGGTTCGGATGCGGCAGTTGATTTTGCTGACGAATCAATGGAAGTGATCAGCTACTATGCGATTCAAACATCAAGCGATCTTGCGCTTGAGCGTGGTGCTTACTCAACATTTAAAGGTTCATTGTGGGATCAAGGCATCCTACCAATCGACTCTTTAGAAATCGTTGCGAAATCACGTCCAGAACGTATGTTCGAAGTTGACCGTACCCAACGTTTAGACTGGGACACTTTACGTGCCAAAGTTCAAAAAGACGGTATGCGTAACTCAAATGTGATGGCGATCGCTCCAACTGCAACTATTTCAAACATTTGCGGTGTTTCTCAGTCGATTGAGCCGACATTCCAGAACTTGTATGTGAAATCTAACCTTTCTGGTGAATTCACTGTGATTAACCCATACCTTGTGCGTGCATTAAAAGAACGTGGCCTATGGGATACAGTGATGGTGAATGATCTGAAACACTTTGAAGGTTCAGTTCAGAAGATTGCGCGTATTCCTGAAGAATTAAAAGCGATCTTCGCGACAGCGTTTGAAGTTGATACACGCTGGATCGTCGATGCTGCATCACGTCGTCAAAAATGGATTGATCAAGCACAGTCACTTAACCTTTACATCGCTGGTGCAAATGGTAAGAAGCTTGATATCACTTATAAGATGGCATGGTTACGTGGTCTTAAAACCACTTATTACCTCCGAGCATTAGGTGCAACTTCTGCTGAGAAGTCAACCATCAATACAGGCGCGCTCAATGCAGTAAAACCAGCATCAGTTGAAGCTCCTGTGGTTGCAGCTCAAGCAGTTGAAGACAAGAAACCAGAAGCTCAAGTTGAAGAGGATGGTTTCACTACTGCAGCTCCAGTACCAATGGCATGTTCAATTGACAATCCAGACTGTGAGGCTTGTCAGTAATTTAATCTAATAATGAACCCTTCTTTATAATAAGAAGGGTTCAAAGATTAAAATATATTGAGGCAAAGAGTGGGATGAATATGACTCATAACTATATGTTGGGATTAGCTGTTCTGATCTTTGCCTTTATTTTCTTTTATATACCAATGGTCTATGCATTTTTAGCCATTCGTAAACAACAGCGTAAGCAAAATAAGTCTTAAGGGTTGTGAATTTCGATCATCAAGAAATTGAAGCTCAATCAGTAAAACTTAATTTTGCTTACACAATATAAACGTATATTACAGATATCTTTGTTGAGAGATATCGATAACAGCTATATACAACGAAGAGAGAACGAAAATGTCTATCCTAAGTTGGGACGATTTTGAAGATGATACGCAAAAACCGACTACACCTGAACACAAGTCTGCGTCCCTCGACTCGCAAAAAACGGTTAATACGCAGATGGTACCTCCTACAGAGCCATCATCGCCGCGCGTGGCAGCTCCACAACCCGCTGGAACCAATACCAGCAGATCAACAAATCCAACCGATTCGTTGGCTCGAGCATCTGAAGCCTTAGAACATTTGGATGTTGCGCCTGGTTTAGAAGAGTTGGAAATGGGTGCTCAACGCGTACAAGTTGATGATAAAGCGATGATCAACTGTCGTGCGGACTTAAACCAACTTGTTCCATTTAAATATGAGTGGGCTTGGCAGAAGTATCTTGACGGGTGTGCAAACCACTGGATGCCGCAAGAAGTCAACATGAACCATGATATCGCGCTTTGGAAGTCTGAAAATGGCTTAACTGAAGATGAGCGTACCATCATCATGCGTTCTTTAGGTTTCTTCTCGACCGCAGATTCATTGGTTGCAAACAACTTAGTATTGGCGATCTACCGTCATATCACGAACCCTGAATGCCGCCAATACATTTTGCGTCAAGCATTTGAAGAAGCAATTCATACCCATGCATATCAATACTGTATTGAATCATTGGGCATGGATGAAGGTGAAGTCTTTAACATGTATCGTGAAGTTCCATCTGTTGCGCGTAAAGCAGCTTGGGGCTTGAAATATACACAGTCTTTGAGTGACCCTACTTTCCATACAGGCACTCCTGAAAACGATCAGATTTTACTTCGTAACTTGATCGCGTTCTATTGTGTACTTGAAGGCATCTTCTTCTACTGTGGTTTTACACAAATCTTGAGTATGGGTCGTCGTAACAAGATGAATGGTGTTGCTGAGCAATTCCAATACATCTTACGTGATGAATCAATGCACTTGAACTTTGGTATCGACATGATCAACCAGATCAAGATCGAGAACCCGCACTTGTGGACAGCGACTTTCCAACAAGAAGTGATTCAAATGATTCTTGAAGGTACGATGCTTGAGATCGAATATGCGCGTGACACGATGCCACGTGGTGTATTGGGCATGAATGCGAGCATGATGGAAGAATACTTGAAGTTCATCTGTAACCGTCGTTTAGCGCAACTTGGTTTACCTGAGCAGTTTGCTGGTGTGACCAATCCATTCCAGTGGATGTCAGAAATGATGGACTTGCGTAAAGAGAAGAATTTCTTCGAGACACGCGTAACAGACTATCAGACTGGCGGTGCTTTGAGCTGGTAAGCTAAATTAATCGCGTCACGCGACACATAAGTTGTCATTTGCGACACATAAAATGTCATTGCACGACACATAAGTTGTCATTGAGCATCATAAGAAAATATCACTGTAATTAAAATTAATTACTTTGACTAAGGCTGATATTACTTTCGTATATCAGCCTTTTTATTAAAAATAATCTCTGTACACGACAAATTTCATAGGATCCTTGTCCTATCAGGCTTTTTCTTTCTTAAAATTGCTAGCACTTTCTTAAATTCTTCTTTTTTTCCAAAACCAATCAAACGTAGAATAGCCATTTGAACATAGTCCAAACCGTAGCGAAATAAACTTACTGAAAGTCGTCCATGCTTCTTTATTTTTATCGCTTTTTTCCGATCATGTTGCCATTCACCTGTTAAATAGCACCAACAGAAACCGATAGCTAGCACTGCTATCAATTTCTTGACTCGTCTAGGGTCTGTTAAACGAGTATTTTCAAGATTGAATCCACGTCCTTTGAGACAACTAAATAACGTTTCGATTTCCCAGCGTAATGCATAATCACGAATAGCAGAAGCATTAAACATAGGAGAAACAACAAGTAAAAGCTCTCCATCTTCTAATCGTAGCGCACTAATATACAGTTTCACTCGACCAACCCAAATACGTCGTTTACGACATTCAGTTTGACCAACTTGAAGATGACGAAATAAATCACTAATTTTATGATTCTTGGCTAAGTGATTGGTCACAATAAAGTTTTTTTAACACGTATACAGAAGTTAATGTCATTTTCAATTAACCATGTAAACCATTTCTCACCGATAAATTCTCTGTCTGCAAACACATTCACAATACGATCTTTACCAAAAATGGAGATAAAGCGTTGAATCAAAGCAATACGCTCTTTTGTATCTGAATTTCCACGTTTATTGAGCAATGTCCAAACAATAGGTATCGCTATTCCACGATAGACGATGGCTAACATCAAGATATTAATATCTCGTTTTCCCCATTTCCAATTAGTTCTATCCAAAGTTAATTGGACTTTATCGAATGAAAATATATTGAAAATTAACTGAGAAATTTGACGATAATCGAAATACTGATCTGCAAAGAAGCGTTGTATACGTCGATAAAATGATTGTGGTAAGCACTTGATGGGTAAGGCTTTAGATGCAGAAGAAAGATTACATGTCTGTTTTACAATTAATGCAAGCATAATCAGTGTAAAACATTTTGCATGTGACTTGTTCCACTTTAGATATTTGTTTAAGATGAGATGTAACTCATTGAAATGTGTCATCATATTCGTCGTCAGAAAACAAGTATTATGCCATTATTTCAATGAGTTATCTTTTTTTGTCGTGTACAAAGAAAAATAATATTAGGGGGAACAAATTAAATGAAATTAGACACTTTAAGAATTAGCAACTTTCAATCATTTGGACAAGAGCCAACTGAAATTACATTTGAAGATATAACCTATTTAATAGGGCCAAATGGCTCTGGAAAAACTTCTACCTTGCAGGCTATTTCCAGATTATTCGGTTTTGATCCAAGCCTCAGACGAATTTTAAAATCTGATTTCCATATTAATCAAGATGAGGAAACTCCCCCGCTTGAAAGAAATCTTTGGATTGAGGCAAATTTTTTATTTCCCGAATTATTAGATGATGGTGAACACTCAACAATTCCAGAATTCTTTAACCAAATGAGATTAGATGTCGGAGAAGAAATTCCTAGAATCCGCTATCGCTTAACAGCCTCAATGGGAATTAATGGTGATATTGAAGAAAATCTTTACTATATTCTAGATGTTAATGAAAATAATGAACCTGTTACTAAAACATTAGTACCTCGTTCTGATCGAAATCAGATACAAGCTCACTATCTTCCCGCAAGACGTGATCCATCAAACCACATAGGCTTTGGTACGAATGCCTTACTAGGCAGATTATTACGCTCAATAAATTGGGATAATGAAAGAGAAAACATAAATTCATTATCTGAACAAATCAACTCATGTATTACAGGTAACTCCTCCATCTCGTCACTTTGTACAAAGTTAGATGAAAGTTGGGGTTACTTACATACTGGGAAATTCTTTACAAAGCCTCAACTCTCATTCGGTAATTCAGAGGTTGAAGCTTTGTTGAAATACATGTCTATTTCATTTTCACCAGGACACGGTGAGACAAATGTTGACTATTCCAGATTAAGTGATGGTCAAAAATCAATGCTTTATCTTTCCTTAGTAGTATCTTCCATAACACTAAATCGAGAGGTGATTTCTGGAGAAGAGACAGCTTTTGATATAGACAAATTAAATCCACCTGTATTTAGTCTAATTCTCATAGAAGAACCTGAGAATAGTTTATCTCCTCATTATTTAGGGAGAATAAGTAATGTACTTAAAAAATTATTAAGTAAAGATACACAGGCTCTAATTGCTACACATGCTCCATCCATATTAAGACGTGTCGCTCCAGAGAAAATTAGATATTTGTGTTTAAATTCCGAATCTCGTTCGACTAATATTAAGACTATAATACTTCCTGAAAAAACAGGTGAAGCACACAAATTTGTTCGAGAAGCGGTTCAAGCTTTCCCTGAAATATACTTTGCACGGGCTTTGTTGCACAAACCTATCTGTAAAAGCTTTTTCAGCGATATAATTTTCAAATGAAGAAGCCTACACACAAAATCTACCGCACAACCAATTGGCCCGCATATAACCGAGCACTCATGAGTCGCGGAAATATTGCCATTTGGTTTGATCCTGCTACGCAATGGTATGCTCCATCAAAAGGCAAACAAGGGCGAAATCAAACCTACTCCGACGCAGCTATCCAATGCTGCTTAATGATTAAATCCTTATTCCGTCTATCTTTACGTATGGTCACTGGCTTTGTGCAAAGTCTGATTAAACTTTGTGGATTAAATTGGACCGCACCAGATTACAGTACGCTTTGTAGAAGACAAAAGCATATTGATATTGCAATCAGCTACCAAAAAAGTAGCGATGGGCTGCATCTACTCATAGACTCTACAGGCATGAAGTTTCTAGGTGAGGGCGAATGGAAACGCAAGAAACATGGACCTGAATATCGTCGCCAATGGCGTAAACTACATATTGGTATAGATGCTGAAACCCTTCAAATACGCGCTATTCAACTCACTACAAATAATGTCAGTGATTCACAAGTGCTTGGTGATTTACTCGATCAGATTCCACAAGATGAGCAGATTGACTCTGTTTATACCGATGGAGCTTATGACACCAAGCAATGCCGTCAGGTCATTGCAGATCGGCAAGCGCATGCGGTGATTCCACCTAGAAAAAATGCGAAACCATGGAAAGATACAAAGATCAGCTCGCTAGAACGAAATGAATTACTTCGAACAGTTAAACGTTTAGGCAGGAGACTATGGAAAAAATGGTCAGGCTATCATCGACGAAGTTTGGTGGAAACCAAGATGCATTGCATTAAATTATTAGGCGATAAATTAATGGCAAGAAGCTTTCCTAGTCAGGTGAATGAAATTCATGCACGTGTAGCAGTCCTCAACAGGTTTACGGAATTAGGTCGACCACTTACCCAAGTTACGCCTTAAATTTGGCTCAATTAGGGGCGCTTTGCATTTCAAATCTTTGTGCAACAAAACCAGTAAAAGATCAATTCAGCGAAATCAGCAGACAATTTTGGTCAAAATAGCCCATGAAGAAACCAAACAAAGCTATGGCTATGTTCGATTAACCAAGCATTTACAAGCGCAAAGTATCAAAATAAGTATGTATGCTGTGCGCCAAATAAAAAAATCAAATCAGTTGTATTGTAAGCGCCATAAGCGTTTCAAAAGAACCACGGACAGTGATCACAACCGTTCTATTTATGACAATTTACTCAAGCAACAGTTTTCAATGACGAAGCCTAATCTTGCGTGGTCGAGTGACATTACCTACATTTGGACGGCTGAGGGCTGGTTGTACTTGGCAGCTGTCAAAGATCTTTACACGAAACAGGTTGTTGGCTATAGCTTAAATGAGCGCATGACAGCCAAGCTTGTTTGTGATGCATTGAATATGGCTATTCGCAATCAGAAACCTGCTAAAGATCTCATTGTACATTCAGACAGAGGCAGCCAATATTGCAGTAATGAATATCGAAACTTACTTGAGAAATTTGATTTTCAGGGTTCAATGAGCAAAAAAGGCGACTGCTTCGATAATGCACCGATAGAGAGTTTCTGGGGCATACTCAAAAATGAACTAGTCCATCATCGCAACTACAAAACAAGGGAAGAAGCCAAAGCGGATATTACAAAATATATAGAGTTATTTTATAATCAGCGAAGAATTCAAAAAGGCTTGGATTTTAAGACACCAAATCAAATGGCAGAAGACTTTTATCGGTTAGCTGCCTAGAATCTCCCAAGTGAAAGTCTCCTGCTAATTCAGCACACATCAGATTGTATTTGACTCGCTCCACTTGTATTACGAAAAGCATGAATCATGGCCAATTGTAATGGCACAATTAACCCACCTAAAAGACTAACAAAAACATAGTGAATATTTTGCACGTACCAACTCTCTTCTATTGCTTTCAATGCAAATTTATAATGAGCCAATCAAGAAATTTGATATTGGTTGTTCGATAAATATTTAGTGTTATAAACAGTTGAATAGTAGATTCATGATTTTATTTATGCAAACGATATAGATAGATGTTTAAGATGAAAAATGGGATACGAATTTAAAAAAAATGATTAATATATTAATAAATAAAATAAAATAGAAAACTTATGATAAAAATCCAGACATAAAAAAACCGCTAAACTAGCGGAATTTTATCTCATCTTTAAGATGATGGTCGGAGCAGTAGGATTCGAACCTACGACCCCCTGGTCCCAAACCAGGTGCACTACCAGGCTGTGCTATGCTCCGTTTGTGGGGTGAATGACGGGATTCGAACCCGCGACAACCGGAATCACAATCCGGGGCTCTACCAACTGAGCTACATCCACCATAACGTTTGATTCTATGTACCAAGCTACCCATAAATGGCGCGCCTGACAGGATTCGAACCTGTGACCATCCGCTTAGAAGGCGGATGCTCTATCCAACTGAGCTACAGGCGCATAACGATGATAATACTATCAAGCGATACTTCGCCGATCTTAAACCAATGTTTTACAACATTATTTAAATGGTCGGAGCAGTAGGATTCGAACCTACGACCCCCTGGTCCCAAACCAGGTGCACTACCAGGCTGTGCTATGCTCCGATTTCTCTCAGCTTTTATTGTATCGCACATCGTGCGGTACGGTGTGCATTCTAGGCTTGACGCCCTAGAACGTCAACACCTATTTTTCAAAAATATTAAAAACCCTTATCAAATGTATATTTAACAAGCATTTTGGTTGTTTTTAACGCTTCAATGAAGCACTAAAGTTCAACATACGATCTAATGGTAATTTGGCACGTTCAGACAAAGCAGGATCAACGTGTATTTCTTGATCAGCATGTTGTAATACATGCAAAATTCCATCTAGTTCGTTCATTGCCATCCAAGGACAATGCGCGCATGAACGGCAGGTTGCACCTTCGCCTGCTGTCGGAGCTTCAAATAACTCTTTATCTGGCGCCGCTTGTTGCATTTTATAAAAAATACCGCGATCTGTTGCCACGATCATTTGTTTATGAGGCAGAGTCTGTGCTGCTTTGATCAGTTGCGAAGTACTACCCACTGCGTCAGCAATATCAACCACAGATTCAGGAGATTCTGGATGCACTAACACAGCAGCATCAGGATAAAGCGCTTTCATTTGAGCAATACCACGCGCACGAAATTCTTCGTGTACGATACAAGCACCATCCCACAATAACATTTCAGCGCCCGTTTTCTTTTGAATATAACGCCCTAAATGCTGATCAGGTGCCCAAATAATTTTTTCACCCAAGCTATCCAAATGCTCAATGATTTCAACTGCACAGCTTGATGTCACCACCCAATCTGCACGTGCTTTTACTGCGGCTGAAGTATTCGCATAAACAACCACAGTATGATCAGGATGCTGATCACAGAACGCAGAAAACTCATCTACAGGACAACCAATATCTAGTGAACAGGTTGCTTCTAACGTTGGCATGAGAACCGTTTTTTCAGGCGATAAAATTTTTGAGGTTTCACCCATAAACTTCACTCCAGCAACCACAAGTGTTGTTGCTGGATGGTCACGACCAAAACGAGCCATTTCCAAAGAGTCTGAAACACAACCACCAGTTAGCTCTGCAAGCTCCTGTACGTCAGGATCACAGTAATAATGCGCGACAAGCACTGCATCTCGCTTTTTCAGCTCAGCTGCGATTTGAGCAAATTTTTCTTGTTTCACTTCTGGGCTGAGGCTATGGTCCTTTGGCTCACCCAAACGATCTAAATGCGCCTGCACAATGTTTTTGGCTTCGTTCGCAATTAAATTCGCATCATTCATAAAACGTCTTCTCTATCCTGCGTGCTTGCATCACTGCAAACTTATAACGTGGGTATCTGGTGATCATTTGGGATAAATCACATCGTCCACAAACAAGCGATATAAAAAAAGCCTCACTGTGGAGGCTGCATTATAACGCAAATTTACGAACGATAATCGGCATTAATTTTCACATAGTCATAAGATAAGTCACAGGTATACACTGTGTCTTTGGCCTGACCTCGACCTAAATCAACACGAATCGTAATTTCGGTTTTTGCCATAACCCCTGCACCAGCTTCTTCGGTATAGTCTTCGGCTGCACCACCATCTTTACAGATTTGCACATCATCTAGCCATACTTGAATTTTTGAGACATCTAAATCTTGGACGCCCGCATAACCAATCGCAGCCAGAATACGCCCCCAATTCGGGTCTGATGCAAAAAGCGCAGTTTTCACTAAGGGTGAATGGGCAATACTATAGGCAATATCACAACACTCTTGAGTATTTGCACCACCTTCAACGGCAACAGTAATAAACTTGGTTGCTCCCTCACCATCACGAACAATCAGTTGTGCTAAACGGTTCATGACACGTGCCAGTACCTCTAACACTTTGGCATATCGTGCATCATCTTTTGAGGTAATTTCAGTTCCACCTGCTTGACCCGTTGCTACAAGAATACAAGAGTCATTGGTTGAGGTATCACCGTCAATCGTAATTCGATTAAATGAATGTTCAACTGTGGTCTTTAATAAGCTTTGTACCAAATCACGACTAATCGGCGCATCTGTCGCAACGAAACTCAACATGGTGGCCATATTTGGACGGATCATTCCAGCGCCTTTACTGATCCCCGTCATGGTATAGGTGATCCCATCAATTTCAAATTGTTCAGATGCACCCTTTGGTACAGTATCTGTGGTCATAATGCCAGAAGCAGCATCCGCCCAAGCAGACGGTTGTAATGTATTTAGTGCGGGTTGAAGTCCAGCCAACAAGCGCTCCATCGGAAGCTGCTCACCAATAACGCCTGTAGAAAAAGGTAAAACCTCAAAACTGTTTACCCCAGTCAGTTCAGCCAACTGCGCACAAGTATCTTGAGCATTTTTCAAGCCCGTTGGTCCCGTACCTGCATTGGCGTTACCAGTATTAATCACTAAATAACGAGGATTTCCTTGCGCGAGATGAGCTTTGGAAACATGGACAGGTGCAGCACAAAATGCATTTTGGGTAAATACACCCGCAACATTTGAACCTTCTGCCAATTCAAAAATGACTAGGTCTCGTCGATTTGGATAACGTACATACGCCTCAGTTGAGCCAATTTTTACACCCTGCACCACATGCATAAGTGGCATCGTTACGTCACCAACAGCCATTTTTAAACTTCCATTCAATTTGTTATGAAAAAGTAAATGAATACATACCCTATATATGAGACTCGGAAAGGTCATCTACAACCTGCGTGGTGTTTGTAATATCCCGTTTCTGCGATAGATAAAACAAATGCAATAAGTGAACAGGTTTTGTAGATGACAATGCCTTTGGTTACTTTGGGCGAAACCAAAGTAACTCGAACCGAAGGTTATTCCTAACATTGGATTACGCTAAGCAAGACACCGCCCCGCTAATAACTGAGTTACGGTTCAAGTCATAAAATATGTTGATTCATATCTGCTTTGGTAGCTTATTCCAAAAAGAAATGAAAATCGAGTATTAACAATACAGATTATGGAATTTGGTTTTGCTCTAAACTCAGTAAAATCTGCTTCTTATCTAGACCACCTGCAAAACCCACTAATGCCCCACTCGAACCAATCACCCGATGACACGGCGCAATAATCGAAATTGGATTTTTCCCATTGGCAGCGCCCACGGCACGAACAGCTTTTACATTACCAATCTGAAGCGCAATATCCTTATAACTTCGAGTTTGCCCAAAAGGAATTGTCAGTAACGCTTGCCAAACTTGTTGTTGAAATGCAGTTCCTTGAAAATCTAAAGGCAAGTCAAATTGCTGACGTTGCCCTGCAAAATATTCATCTAACTGTTGCTTAACTTTAAGGAGAATGGGATGTTGATTATTTTCAATCAACTGAGCTAAACGTACACGCTTATGATCTTCATTGTCCCACATGACAGCTACTAAGGCCTGATCATGAGCAACCAGCTTTAATGCACCTACTGGAGATTCCATATACATATAAACCAGTTGCATCAACGATTTCCTTTGAGCTATTCCGCCTCTCTTGAAGAGAGCGTATTTTAATTTGAGGAGAGTTTCATCAATACCAAACCAGAAACAATCAACACGGCTGCAATCATCCGCATTGCCGTCATTGGTTCATTCAGTACCACAATTCCTATCACAAACGAACCAATTGCACCAATACCCGTCCAAACCGTATAAGCTGTACCTAGGGGTAAAGTTCTCATTGCAGTTGCAAGTAAGCCAAAGCTCAAAATCATAAAAACAAGGGTGATGACTGTCGGTGTTAAACGGGTAAATCCCTCTGACAGTTTCATTGAATACGCCCAAATAATTTCGAAAATACCTGCCAAAATTAAAATTGCCCACGCCATTTTTTCTCTCATACATAGCAAGGGTTGGGTCGTCCCAACATGATTCTTTAACGAGAGGTCGTCCTACTCGGTGAATTAGTGTAATTTAAAATACGATGATTATGTGAATTGTTATGTATCTAAAACAGGTGATGTTCAAGAATTTTTACACTCTCAATGCCAAACTACACGATCTACTCGCATTAACTCACAGGCGCCACTGCCCGTGTCCTCACGAGACAAGGAACTCCGCCATCGCCAACCATCTGGTGCCTGAATCTCAATTAATGCCCCTTTTAGGTAAACCAAATCATCTTGTTTGATCTGCTTAAGTTGCTTAGCAACCTCTTCAGTTGCAGGTACCAAATGCATATTGGCACTCTGCACAGCGATTTGCCGAAGTGCTATCGGTGGCTCAGAGTCGACTCGCCAGTAATACCAACGATTCCGCTGAGAAATTTCAACTTGCTTATAAATTTCTGGCTTTGCCATATCGCCCCATCCTACAGCTAAATCAATTGGGGAAAACTCTGACTCACGACCAACATGATAATCCTTACGAGCAAGTACCCGAAAAGCTCCCTCATAAGTTTCCAATTCTACAATCTGTACTCCCTGTGCAGTGACTTGAGTAAGATTTGGGACGGGTTTGAGCCAATTGGTCCAAACCAGCCATATTAAAGCAATCCCCATTAAGCCGTAGATCCATCTAGGCATGCTTATTTATCCTTGTTATTTCTGAGCAATATATCCAACCATTGTTTAAATCTGACAACAATAGTACGTATAATTTTTTGAACGATATGTAGATCATTTTCTTCAGACTGAGTCTGACTAGACCATTCTGGATCTGCTTTCGGTATAACAACTTCCAGCGGCTCATAATGCGTTGTTGTTTGTTGTAGTTCAGCACCTAAACTTAAACGTTGTAATGCAACTGTGACCACATCGATCGGATAGTGATGATAAACAGACAAATGTCGCGCTTCATAATCGATACTATGTTCCAATAACAAATCGGCAAATGGAACTAAAGCTGCTCTTACTCGTTGTGCCTCAACTGGACTCGACATGTGGGGAATATGATAAAAACTAACACTCATGCGACCATCAGTAGGAATCAACTCCAGTTGGGAACGATTCAAATGCTGGATATGTTCTTTTTGCAAATTAGGTCGTTTTGTTTTCGCTGTTATTTGATCATCTTGTTGTTCTAAAGCCATTGATGCACCATAAATGACTCAAAAAAGATACTGTTAGTATAAACCAACAGTATCTCGAAAAAATGACATTTCTTAAGATATTTTAGATAAAAATATCAGAACTTTAGCGACAGACCTGCACCATAGAACCAACCCGTTTTAGAATCACTGGCTGTTTGCCAATTGGTTTCTTTACGTCCTTTGCTATAACCATAACCGACATCGATGAAAGGCATCACTCGATTCTTAACAATTTCATAGCGGGTTTTAATCCCCACTTCTGCATCTGCAAGACCCGTTTTGGAAGCATATTTAGATTCATCTCGCAGTACCCATTCCATTTCTAGATAAGGCTGTAGGATTAACTTTTGAGTCAGCAACAAATCTCGTTCTGTTTCCAATACAAAACGCCATTGTTGATCTTGTCCAATATACATATGTGCATCGGTTTCAAAAAAATACTGAGCCATACCATGCAAACCGATGACACCCTCAAATTGTTCCTTATCAACCTTACGATCAGGGTTATATCGGTAATTTACCCCTGCTTGTATATCCCAAAAATCTGCAATATTCCGACTGTATAAGGCAGCCAAACTTTGCTCCGATTTTTCTGACTCAGCTTTGGCATAATCTGCAATGATAAATAATTTATTCTCATCCGTTCCCACCCAAGTTTTCAACTTGGATTTGAGGGTGCCCTGCCCATCCTCATCAAGCAGCCATTGAGTATCTAACTGCGTCGCTTGATAAATCTGTCCGCCATGTTCCTTGAAATGGTCAGCATGCTCAGCTTTCTTCTGCATCTGAGCGGAAATGTTTGGGCTTTGAAGCTGTGAGTGATCCTTCGTCTCTGATACATTCATCGTCAGGTTTTGCTGTGTCGACAGATCCATTTGCATCGAGTGATTATGTCCTTCATGTGCATAGCTCAATGCACTGAAAGTAGAGACGATCCCTCCTATTGCCAATAATTGGGAATAACGTTTCATCTCAGAAGCTCGCTTAATGATGTGCATGGCTTGCTCCTTGAGAAGATTGAATAGATGTTTTCTGTGGAGCTGCATTTGAATCATCGACATTTGCGACAATCAATTTACTCATCATGCCCGCTGACATATGAAACAGTAAATGACAATGTATCGCCCACTCTCCCAATTCATCTGCAGTCAACATTGCTGTGACTGTTTGTCCCGGTGGAACAACGATAGTATGTTTATTGGGCATGTTGGCCACTGTTTGCCCATTTTCAAATTGCATAAACATGCCATGTAAATGCATAGGGTGAGCCATCATGCTTTCGTTCACAAACTTCAAACGAATACGCTCACCATATTTCACTTTCATGGGTTCAAAATCTTTATCGCTAAATTTCTTACCATCAATTGTCCAAATATACCGCTCCATCGTACCGCCAAGACGAATAACTAACTCTCTTTCTGCTGGACGCGTATCGGGTTGAGACGTTAAAGATTTTAGATCAGCATACTGTAAAGCTTTGTGCCCGATTGGCGTTGCTGCATTCGCCCAACCATAAACCGTTTTAGGTTTTGCCTTTTGATTCTCAGTTGATGATTGATGCGACTGATGTGCACTATGATCCATTTGATTATGCTTACTGTGATCCATCTGCTGATGTGCACTATGGTCTATTTGGCCATGCTTACTGTGATCCATCTGTAGATGTGCGCTATGATCCATTTGACCATGCATACTGTGGTCCATCTGCTGATGTGCGCTATGATCCATTTGATCATGCATACTGTGGTCCATCTGCTGATGTGCGCTATGATCCATTTGATCATGCGATCCATGCCCCATATCTTCCATGGTCAATAAAGCACGTGGGCGAGCTGTGGGTATATGAATCTTGTGCTCTGATTGAGAATGCATTTCGTTGTGTAAAGATGCGATTGCAAAACCAGATCGATCGATCGACTCTGCTTCAATTTGATAATGTGCTTGTTGTGGCTCAACAATTACGTCATAAGTCTCCGCAGCGCCAATACGAAACTCATCTACAGATACAGGTTGCACAGGCTGACCATCCGCACTAACGACAGTCATTTTTAAATTTGGAATCCGAACATCAAAAAATGACATTGCTGATGCATTGATAAAACGCAAACGAACTTTTTCACCTGTCTTAAATGCACCAGTCCAATTCTGTTGCGGCGTTTTACCATTGACCAAGAAGGTATAACCAGTGACGTCCGATAAATCTGTTTTAAGCATCCGCATCTGATTCCACATCGAACGGTCTTGCCATGTCGTTTTTAAGCCTTGTTGCTTGATCTGTTTCCAGACATCTCCAACTGTTTCACGTTGATTTTGATAATACTCAGCAGACTTTTTAAGGTTTGCCATGATCTGATCACTTCCCGTTTCATGAAAGTCTGAAAGCATCACTACATAATCACGTTCAGCATTTTCATGTGCTGCAACAGGCTTTTTTCCTTTAGGATAAATGACAAATGCACCATACAAACCATCTTGTTCTTGTCCTTTACTGTGCGCATGATACCAATAAGTGCCATTCTGACGAACCTTAAAACGATACTCAAAACTCCCATTAGGTTTTATCCCTTGGAAGCCATTAAACCCTGGTACACCATCCATCAAACCCGGTAAAAGTAAGCCATGCCAATGCAATGACGTATCTTGATTTTTTAGTTGATTATGTACATGAATAACCGCCTCATCCCCTTCTTCAAACTCTAAAAGAGGCGCTACAAATTTGCCATTTACCGTGATTCTTTTGACAGGTTTACCTGTGATATTGACCATCTCTTGATTGATATTCAGATGATATTCTTTAATTGCAGCCAAACTATAGGGTGCAAACAATAAGCTGACGCTTGCGATAACGCTCGCATAAATTTTGGTAGACATGATCTTTTCCTAATCTGTTAAAAAAATGCTTCTCCTTTCTATGAAAGGGAAAAATTCAACAGATTAGGCTTTGGGTGGGCGTAGAATTTCCTGCCAGTAGCCCGCAAGGTGGCGAGCTTGATAGTCCGTTTTCTTATCTATACTTAACTCAAAAGACACCAATAACGATAAATCTGGAAGCTGTTGATCTAAAGCGAAACTGACAGATTGACAATGGGAGGGATGATTACAGTCCTGACAATGCTGTTGACTCTGCATTTTTTCATCATGGCATTCAAATAAATTACCCATGTCATGCTTTTGCAAATGATGATGTTGATCAATCATTTTTTGGTTATGACATGGCATGGTTGCCGTAGTTGAAACTGAGGATGCTTGATCAGAATGCAATGCTTGCGCTGCAGCAACAGCCACACTACTTCCCCCGATGAAAAATATCATCAGGAATACAAACCATACATGTTTGCATTTTTTCAGTAGTTGCACTGAGAGATCCTTTAGGAAGATTAAAATTTTAGATCAAGGTAGCATAAATTCTTTATTACTTATACACAATCCTCCTTATGTTCTGATTCTGCAATATAGAGTGACCTTATAGATATGAATGCTGATTTATTCAACAACAGCACTCAAACAAGGTCATGAATAAAAATAGAGCAAAATAAATAATTTAGCGCACAAAAAAAGGACAAAAACTTGTCCTTTTTTCATCAATTCGATGTATATATAAACAACTGAAATCATTTTGTTTATTTTAACAACATCTTATCCACGTGGTTATCAACACGGTTATCCACCGAGTTATAAACAAAGTTATCCACATGCAAGACCTTGCGAAACATGTTCCTCATACGCTCGAATGGCGAGTCAAAAAAGCACCCTCTTGCGGAATATTTCCTCATGCTTAAGACGAGAACTTTGCTCGACCAGCGTTTAAAATAGTGTCAAATTTCGATCTGACTCACTTTGGCTAACTCTGCACGCATCTGGTCAATCACCGTTTTGTAGTCAGGTTGACCAAAAATTGCAGAGCCCGCAACAAACATATCTGCACCAGCTTCTGCCACTTCGCGAATATTTGCAGGACCAACGCCACCATCGACTTCTAAACGAATATCACGACCACTCGCATCAATAATTTTACGAGCTTGACGCAGTTTATCTAAAGTCATTGGAATGAATTTTTGCCCACCAAAACCAGGGTTTACACTCATCAACAAGATTTGATCGACTTTATCTAAAACATAATCAAGATAATGCAATGGTGTTGCTGGATTAAATACCAATCCCGCTTTTGCTCCACCAGATTTGATCAATTGCAAAGAACGATCAATATGCTCAGTAGCCTCTGGATGGAAAGTAATAATATCTGCACCTGCTTCTAAAAAATCACCAATCATTCGATCAACAGGTGACACCATAAGATGAACATCAATCGGTGCTTTGATTCCATAACTCTTCAGTGCCTTACAAATATGTGCACCAAAAGTCAGGTTTGGCACATAATGATTGTCCATTACATCAAAATGTACAACGTCTGCACCTGCAGCTAGCACTTTTTCTACATCTTCTCCTAAACGTGCGAAATCAGCAGATAAAATCGAAGGTGCAATTAAATAAGGCTTGGACATGGATGACCTGGCAAACTCTGAAAAAATGATTGATCAAGTATAACAAATTCAACACAGTGAAGTCTGTTATAAAGTGATCAAGATAGCATTTCAAAGATGCAACATCCCGTTGCAGGAATACTATTTCTAAAGCGAAATCGATTTGTTATTTTTATTTGTCTGTCATCAAAAGATTTTAGATCATGAATAGTTCAACACAATTGACAACAAACGAAGGTAAACGTATCAGCAAACGTTTAATAAATCATTGGAAACATAAATTTGAGGTATCTGAAACCGAAGCATATTCGAAAATATTTATGCCAACTGCAACGGTGACATTAACACCTCAAGAACAGCATTTAGATGTACTGATTGAAAATCAACAAGATGATGTTACACATTTAGAGCAAGTGGTGATTGACCATTTAAACCGCATGGCTCAACAAGAATTTATTGTTGAATGGAAACATAACTAAAAAGGAACGCCCAAAACGTTCCTTTTAACCCTACGCTTTTTCTAGCTGTATTGCATGAAACTGCAAATGGTCATCAATAAAACTTTGGATAAAGTAATAACCGTGATCATAACCTTGGTGTAACCGTAAAGTCAGCGGTTGCCCTACATCCAAACATGTTTGTTTAAATTTTTCAGGGTTGAGTTGAGCATAGAACTGATCATCTTTACCCTGATCAATTAATATTTCATCAAACAATTTCCCTTTTTGCTGTACTAATGCCGTCGCATCATGTGCCAACCAAGAGTTTCGATCATCACCTAAATATTGACTAAAAGCCTTTTCTCCCCAAGCACATACGCTTGGAGCACAAATCGGTGCAAAAGCAGACACGGATTTAAATTTTTCAGGATACTTAAATGCTAAAGTCAATGCGCCATGACCACCCATCGAATGCCCGAAAATTCCCACTTGATTTTCGATAATTGGAAACTTTTGCAATACCTGTGCATATAACTCATCCACCAAATAGGACTCCATTTGGTAATGTTCCGCCCAAGGTTGTTGTGTTGCATTGATATAAAAGCCAGCCCCCTGGCCAATATCCCAATGATCGCCTTGTGCAACTTGGTCACCTCTAGGAGAGGTATCAGGCATGATCAAAATCAAACTTAAGCGAGCTGCCATACGTTGCGCATGAGCTTTAATTGCAAAAGTTTCTTCAGTACAGGTCAACCCCGCAAGATAAAATATTGCTGAACATGGTTTCCCTTCCAACGCTGCTGGCGGTAGGTAAACCCCAACTTTTGTCAAACCTTTAAGGTATTGAGACTGTAGTTGATAAATTTGTTGCTCACCGTCAAAACAACGATTTTTTTGCAGTAGTTGCATTTTCATTATCCTGTGTTTTTACTGGTTCAGATGCTACGCGTTGGTTAGGAAATAAGTATGGCTCTAATTGCGGTAACATTAACTCCATATTCCGACCAATTGACCATTGTGGCTCAGAAGGTTCAACGCCCTGTGCGATTTCCCATTTAGTCACTGTTTGCTTAGCTTGCTCAAATGCCATTTTCATTGAGTCTTGTTCACGCATGGCTAAATCAAAAAATGCACGACCAAAATAAGTATAATCCGCTTCGCTATTACAACCAAAAGAAGCCTTATCCGCAGCAGATGCGGTAATGATTAAGGTATCAGGTGACTGTAACGCAGGAATAAAACTGCCAGAATAACAAGCCGAGATCACAATAACACGCCAGCGAATACCAGCCTTATCTAGCGTCTCACGCAACCATTTCGGATCGATCTGCCCTAAATCCAATGGTGCATTTTCAAGCTCAAAATGGTTACGTTCCCCATGTGACGTCATATATAAAAATAAAACATCACTATCACGATTCATCTGCTGACCAATACGGCGCAAGGCCAACTCAATACTGGTTTTTGAAGCAATCGGGATATCTAAGCGTGTCGCTGGATTATTCACCAGCATAATCGAACGACCAAAAGTCCCAAAACGAGTATCAAACTGTTCTTTTATTCGTTCAATTTCAGAACGGAAAACATCAGCATAACTATCCCCTGCTACGCCTAAAAAATACCAATGGCTTGTCGCAAGATCACTAAACTGAATTTGGTCCAATGCATTATTTAACAAATGACTTTGAGCATAAAAAGCATCTTCAGCAAAACTTGCTGGTCTCTCTTCAACTTTCCAAATCGGTTGGTCTTTTACGGAAAGCTGCCAAACAACCAAGGTTGCAATCGTTGCCACAAAAACTAAGGCGCGTTCCCACCATGGCCAATTCAATGCCCGAGAAATCACCCAAATCACGGCTAAACTTTGCCAAACAAAAAGAGCGGCAAATAACGGAGGTAAAAAGCCGTTATATATACTATCTGGAATAAAGTTGAGATAGCCGTTTGAACCAAGATACTGAACGAGGCACTGTAAAAGTAAAATATTGGTATCAAGCACTAACCACAACAATGCAGGCACCAACATTAAACGAGGTTGATTCATCCGTTGAGATAAGAAAATCCCAACGATCAATGCAATAAAAGGCCAAAGCGCGTAACCAATTAAACCTTGAGAATTAAAGTCTCCAACCTGTCCTGCCACTAACCAGCTATAGAGTGAGTTGGTACAAGCCCCCAATATTCCCCATAGAATCAACTGAGCAATGGATGGATGAACCACTTGTAAAGAACGGCGCGAACCTAGAAATAACCACATTCCAGCAATTTGGTTACTTTTAAAATCATGCCAGATATTTATTGATGGTTTGAGGTCTATCATAGAATTCTTCGGGACTAAACTCAAAATATGTCATTCTTTTTATAGAATGAATCTCATTTTTCAGAAAGATATAATGTGCAATGCTAGTGTATGCTGGGGCAGATTTTTTTAGCAATTATGCTTTGGCACTATATCACAAATCTTTACGGAGCATTGACGTAAGCCACACAATCATTTGAACAAAATTTAAAACTAATCTTTTGAAAAATAAGCATCAAAACGACAAGCATCACCTAACCATTGATGATCTGGCATTTGGTCAGCTAGAAAAATTGCATGTCGCGGACGCTTCACAACAACACGTTTAGCGACTTGGCGAGCCAAAGCAAGTAACTCATCACCTAAATCCATTTCTCCATCTTCAGGTAACAATAAATGTAAAAGCTGCATTTGCTTTTTAACTTGGGCTTGTTTTTTGATTGCCTGTTGGTTTTGATCACGCTGTGGAAACATTGGATCTAAATACACAACATCAATAGATTGATCCTGCTGTTTGAGCTGTTGCAAATAACAAGCTGAATCTGAAAATACCAGTTGAATCCTTGACGCTGTTGCTTGCAAATATGTATCTTGCTGCGCCTGACGATGCGCATCTTCCAACAAACTAAATAAAATTGGATTTCGTTCGACCAATTGCACCGTCGCACCTAAGTGCGCCATCAACAAACTGTCATGCCCTAACCCAGCTGTTGCATCAAGCAAACTTGGTTTTTCAGACAACTGACATGCTCGTGCAAGCATTTCCGACTTCAAACTAGCACGCTTTAAACGAGGAATTTCTGCCTGCCAATCTGGTCGCATTTTCATGCCATTGGCACATAACCATAATCCAGATGCATCAACACACAGACCTAATTCAGGATTCAAACGTAAAAAACGAGCATTTAATTGCTCAGTCACACAAAGTTCGACCTGAACGCCACGTAAAGAAAGCACAGCATGATAATGCTGTGCTTTTTCAATATCTGTGGCTTGGTAAAATAAGCGAAACCCGCTTACCATAATTTCCAACCAGTAAAGAACAATAATAAAATCAATAAACCTGAAGCAATGCGGTACCACGCGAAAATCATAAAGTCACGCTTAGCCACATAGGCAACCAATGCACGAATCAGAAGTAAAGCAGAGATAAAGGAAACAACCAGACCTACCGCAATGACAGTCCAATCCTCTAGACCATCAAAGACATGGTAACTCTGATATAAATCTAATAAACCTGCGCCAATAATCACAGGAATACCCAAGAAGAATGAAAACTCTGTTGCCGCTTTACGAGACACCCCTAAATACATTGCACCGATAATCGTTGCACCAGAACGTGAAGTTCCCGGAATCAAAGCGAGCACTTGAATAAGACCAATCCAAACAGCTTGCTTAAAGGTAATATTCTCAACTTCTACTGCATTAATTTTAGGTGGATTCTTCTCAACCCAAATAATAATTAAACCACCAATAATTAAGCCTAAAGCGACAATAACATCATTAAAAAGTACTTCTTTAATGAATTGCCCGAAGGTTAAACCAACCAACACAATTGGAATCGACGCAAAAATAAGACTCAGCCCTAAACGACGACCTTTTTCCTCACCAGTCACCATCCCTGTCGCGGCATTCCACAAACGTGACCAGTATTCATAAATCACGGCTGCAATTGCACCAATCTGAATTGCGACAACGAAAACCGCACTTTTCTCAGTTGTCCAGAAATCCATCAATTCCGATGCCAAAATCAAGTGACCTGTACTTGAAATCGGTAAGAACTCAGTAATACCTTCGACAATACCCATGATCGCTGCTTTAAGCAGCAGTAACAAATCCATACCTAACCCGCTTTACCTTGTTCTGGAATCTTTTTCCATGCATCATCACGTAAATAAACAGGGAGTGCGTATTCTGCATCGACCCATTTCTGCTGTGTTGCATAAACTTTTGCAATACTGGCGATCTCTTGTGCGGTTGCCACAATTGTTTGCAAACTTTCCTGACCAGTTTGGATAAGTGCAGCACCAGAACCAACCGCTATAAATTTACAATACGCCGTCGCTTGCTCGTAATTTAATAGTTTCTCATCATCGATTGCCTGCATGACACCATGTTCATCAAGGCTAAAATTGGCAATATAAACTTCTTGCATACGCGCATCGAGTACAGCCGTAACTTGCTTAAGCCCAATATGGCGAAAAGCTGCTTGTGCTAAAGCCTGTAAACTAGAAACAGGAATTACAGGTAAGTCTTGTGACCATGCCAAAGCTTGTGTCACGGCAGCATTAATTCTTACTCCGCTAAAAGAACCTGGCCCACGGCTAAATGCAATTGCTGTAATATCTTTTAACTGTGTATTTGTTTGTAATAACGCATCTTCAATTAACGGTAAGATCGTTTGGGTTTGTGCTTTGGCACGCCCATCTAATTGAAAATAGAGTTCTTGAGTCATATCAACCAATGATACGGAACACTGCTCATTTGCAGTTTCCAACGCAAGCAACTTCATGCAAAACCTTAAGAGAAGTATGATGAAAAACGAGCGATATCATAACTCACTCCATTCTCATATTCGAGTTGTTCTCTCTATAGATACAAAAAAGCCAAACTTCTGTTTGGCACATTTTCATTGAAGAAAAATATCTATTAAAAGCTAAACGGCTCCAAATCTAAAAAGTTTTTATAATGCTCTGCATAATGCAATGCACTCAACCGTAAACGAGCTGCGCCTTGTTCATCTATGGTTTTTATCACTTTCCCAGGTGACCCCATTACGACAGAATTATCAGGAATGACTTTGCCTTCTGGGATCAACGCATTTGCCCCGATAATACAATTCTTACCAATAACGGCATTATTTAAAACAACTGCATTTATACCAATCAGTGAATTATCCCCGATCGTACAACCGTGTAACATTGCCTGATGCCCAATTGTCACGTATTCACCGATATTGAGTTCAATACCTGCATCGGTATGTAAAACAGCATTCTCTTGAATATTAGAAAAATGACCAATACGGATCACACTATTATCTGCGCGTACAACAGCGCCAAACCAGATACTGACTTGTCGCCCGAGCTCAACCTGTCCAATTACAGTTGTATTAGGCGCAGCCCAACCATCCCAAGGTTCATATAATGCTTTTGGACTCAATCCCTGATATTTATACATCATGATAAAAACTCGTTTGAATAGAAAAATTAGAACTTAGATAAACCAAAATCTGGTGGATTAACAAGAAAAGGCCAATTCTTTTGATATCCCAATCCATATTGAAATAAAGAAATCAACATCCGAGCGGTCAGTCCCCATACAATTTCACTTTCCACTTGCATACTCGGAAAATAAATCGATTGTCGAGCTAAACGCACCTCATAAGGTAGTGGTGGTGCTTCGATCAATGCTTTCAGATCCGCAAAGAAAATACGATCAATTTCAGAAGGCTGAGCTATTAGATCCACATGTGCAGGAATCAAACCAACAATCGGCTTCACAGATAGGCCGCTCCGTGCGCGCTGAATCGGAAGATCACCTAAAAGTTTTACATCAAATGGATTCAAAGCCGTTTCTTCTTGTGCTTCACGTAGTGCAACCACAATGTTACTGGTATCACTCGGATCACGCTTGCCACCAGGAAACGATACCTCACCCGCATGTTGTGATAACTGCATAGAACGGCGTGTCAACAACACACGAGGTTGTAGCTCCTGTGTAATTGCGATCAATACAGCTGCATCTGCTTGTTGGATTCGTTTGGAAAAACGCAACCGTTGTTCTAAAAGCTGTATTAACGATGCCTCTTCCATAGGACTCATCTCTTTTTTTCATTTTTGATTGTTCATCATCATAGCTGAATTTTTGACTGCAATCATAGATGATGATGCGAAGTCATCAAAATTCAGTTATGCTGAGCTATCTCTACCGCTGATGATAATTATGAGCTTTTGCGTTGCGTGTGGGCATCAAACCGAACAAAAAATTCCTGTAGGTGATCATAAATTAAGATGGGTCTGCACAAATTGTGGCAATATTCATTACGAAAATCCCAAAGTGATTTGTGGGGCTTTAGCCATTTGGGATGACAAGGTTTTATTATGCCGCAGAGCGATTGAACCGCGCTATGGATTGTGGACATTACCAGCGGGTTATATGGAACTTTTTGAGACCATGGAACAAGGTGCCGCCAGAGAAACACGTGAAGAAGCTGAAGCAGAAGTCGAAATTGAACAACTCTATTGTATGTACAATATTCCACGTATTGGACAAATCTACGTACTGTTCAAAGCACAATTAAAACAAGGTTTATTTGGTGCAGGCGAAGAAAGCCTCGAATGTCGTTTATTTGAAGAACATGAAATACCTTGGACCGAACTCGCGTTTCCAAGTGTAGAACAAACATTAAAACATTATTTTTCGGATCGAAAGCAAGGTTTATTTCCAACTCACCTAGAAACACTAGGCACACGTTTAGACCATACAGGCTAAATAAAAAAGACCGCAAATTGCGGTCTTTTTTATAGTATTTAAGCTTTAGTTTTTATTGCTTTACATGCAGGATTATTTTGATCTGCAATTTTGATCGTTACTGTACCTGTCCAACGTTTTGCTAACTCTCGCTCTTCTTCTGTTGGTGGGATGTATTTATCTTTGTCTTTCGTCAACCTATCATATAGACCAACATATGCCGCTTGATAAAATGCATATTGGTTAGACCAAACAACTGTGTTATTTGAAAAATTCGTTAAATTAATACCCGATGGCTGACCATTAAGTAAGTTATGAATATTAATCTTCGCGCCAGTTATCGTACTAAAGTTGATCCCGAACATCACACCATCAATTGTTTTAAATTTAGGATTTGATAGCAGCATACGAACAGTAATCGATTTATCATTCGTCGAGAATAATGTAGCTCCCGTCGTACCGATACGGTACTGGGTTTCATCATACTGATCTGTATAAGTACCATCTGAATTTGGCACTGCGCTGGCACAAAGTCCAGACATATCTGTTTCTGTTGCATCTTTTCGAATATCCGTGCGAATATTTCCATGCTCATCAATTACAATACCTAAATCTACAGGTGGTAGCTTTGCAGCCTCGTCAAATCTAAAGGTTAAAGTAGCATACAATGGAAATAGATAGGTTTGTCCTGACTCAACATTCAACTCAGTTTTAAAAGTATCCTTTGAAAGAAAACTTGCAGGATTTACTTTTACTATATCAATAACGCCTCTAATATTTTGATTTGAGATCGATTGTTGCCATTGCCCCAGATGAGAAGTATCAACTTTGTCACTATCTTTCATCTTTGTTAAACCACGATAGAATCCCTCAGTTCCAGCAATGGTACTTTGATTCATAAACTTACCTTGTTTAATGATCAAATCTTCAAGTGGGTCTGTACTCGCACTAAAAGATAAAGGCTTACTTGCATTAAGTTGATAGGTAAAAGGGTTCAACCAATCATTTTGAGTTTTTAATCGTATTTTTTGTGGTTTGACCAAGCTAGTTAAATAGTAAGGGGCGAGAACAGTATTGTTTGTTACTGTAGCAGCTCCAGTCCATTGTTGACCATAACCCAAGATATATCCCTGTCGATCAGTTAATAGTAAGAAATTTCCCATCGAATGTACTAAATTACTCACACTAGCATCAACGCACTTTGAATAGTCAGCTGTATTACAACCAAAGAAACCATCAGGAGAAGTCGTCTTACTCGTGCTACTTCCACCACCCAATTTAAAAACTGGTAAATCAGCAGTCCAAACCCCTGTATTTGAAAGATTTAATAACTGCTGTAATATTTCTAATGCTTGATCATCAGAAACAGCATTCACATCAACCCATGGTTTCAAAAGATCAACATATTCATCACTGATTAATTCAGAAACGCCAATAGGCCTACTCAGACTGGAAAGATTATTTTTCTTTTCTTGTGTGATTTCAGTAGGTTGAACGTCGCCAATAACATTGCTTTTGTTCTCTACCCCTAAACTTTGGAAAATCTTAATAAGTGCTAAAGCTACATGAATCGTTTCATCCTCCGGATCCAGTGCATTGGGTGTTTTTCCAGTCAAAGCAATTGCCATATCAATAACTCGAATACGAGCCAATGTTGGCATTTTCAACTTAGAAATCTCATCTAATTTAATATCCCCAAAACTAATCTTAGGCGATGCCTCACCTTGCACATAAAAAGAAACTGTATCACCTAATTTACAAGCACCTGTCACAGCATTACTATCAAATTTTGTTGCAAAATTATGGACTATGTCGCTACTACAATTAAAATTAACACCTGCGATAGGATAATCAAGAACAAACTGTAAACAATTAGAAGTATTGATATCGCAGCTGGTGTTAGAAGTAACACCAGTTGTCCCTTTGGTTGGGTCCTCATTAATTTTAGAGCTTTCACCACCACACCCACTTAACAACAAAGTTAAAGCAGAAAATGCAAATGGTACAATTATCCTTTTTTTCATAATTCATTTATCCTAAATTATTACTGTATTACCGATATCTTGATTTGGCCTTGATTCGAAAGTTCTTGTTCAGGAACATCTACTGCAGATGCTAGTGGTGTCACCATGACATACTGAGCATCAAGTGGCACTCTAATCACGCCATATATTGCAGCGTGTTGTAACAAATTCGCATTTGTGGTTCCACTTTTAAAACCACTCACCCCTTCTTTGATACACCCTTCTTTATCTAAAAATACCACCAAAGGCCAATAATATAGCGGTTTTTGATTACTTCCAGCATACGAGTCAATTTGTAAATACTGGACTGAATCGTCTAACTTCACTAAATCATATTCAAACTTTTCTTTTAATGGCTTTCGCGGCCATAATCCAATATCTTTTTGAGAAGTCACTGTTTTAATTGATTTAGAATAATCCTTTAAAAAACATTGATCATTTTCAAAGGCAAGCGCAAGATCTTGTGCAGACAAACGTATATAACTTTCAGACAATGCGATCGGTGCGGTAGATTGAACAGAACGATTTAACAATTTATCTAAAACAGAACGACTCACACCTTTTTTACGCTCAACAGTTTCAAGGCGACCACTTCCGTCTGGCATCATATAAAATCGTTTCTTTCCGTCTAAATTAAACTCCTGATCTTCTAGGTAATCGCTATTTACATATTCTATACCATCAATTTTTTCAAAAGCACTAGGAGACTTTTCTTTAACGATTGATTTATTCTGTGCAACTGCAACATCAGCAGTCTCTATAATGGGGGAAGTTTTTTGCTCTTGTACAATAGGAGCTTTAACTTCTTTTTCAACTTTGGAAGGTGGAGTATGTTTTTGCTGTGCGGCAGGATTTACTTGCTCAATCTGATTCAAGGTTTCTAATCGCTTTGAGCTAATATTGTCAACCTTAGATGGAGGTTCTACAGACAAAGTTTGAGGAGATTTCGGCTGTTTAATCGTAATTGAGTTTACTTCTAATGGTCGAGATGGCGAGGATTGTGCTGTATCAATACTTTTTACTTTTGTTTGATCAGGAACCTCTTTATCTACTTGTTTTTTTTCAACAACATCCTGTTTTGCATTACGTGTAGGAACAATCATTGGACGACCATCTAGCCCAATGATTGTATAAAAACCATCAGCGTAACTATTTGAGCCATTTGCACATGCGATAGCCAATATTAAAATCGCAAATTTGGACCCTTGTTTAATTATATTTTGCATTACCATCTTGTTCTATAGTTAATACCGAGTAGAGTCACTTTGGTATTGGTTTTAATATCAAGCCCTGCATATGGATTGAGTAAGATATTATCAACCCCCGTTTTGTTGGCTAGACTACTGGTATTCGCAGGAATATCATCACGACTACGCAAGAAGCCAATCGATAAATCTAGATCAGTGTCCTGATCAAACCGATAACCTAAACCTAAACCGAATAATTGAGCGTTGTTAATCGGAACCATCGTATTTCGCTTATCATCAGGAATAGAACTGGTTCGAGGTTCATATCCCATACGTAACTTTAAACGATCCGTTGCAGAATATTCAAAACCGATTCCCCATCGCCATGCGGACTGAAAGCGTAATGGCAATGCGAGTGATCGATCTGAAACATCCGCAGATAATAGTTTTGCAACTTTTAACAAGGAAATTTGACGATCAAATTCAAATTTGAATTTATCCCATGCCGAGAAATCCGTCCAACCAACATCAAAGTTCATTTGTAAATCTGGGAATATCTTGTATTTAATCCCAGCTTTAAAATGCTGCGGATATTTAAAATCCATCGCCACTAAGCCAGACTCAATATCAGGCACAAAACCAGGCAACCCCAAAATTGCGGCTAAAACTTGCCCCGTTGCAGAAGAGTTAAGGCCTGCAACTAACTGCTGCGGCGCAACAGCATTATTAATTAAATATTTGCCGCGCAAACGCATTTTTGCTTCACTTTGATAAACCATACCAAAGCTAAAGTCATCTGTTGGTTCCCATAAAATACCTAAGTTATAACTCGGGCTTAATGATTGCTCCATAGCAACATCAAGTGCTCCCATTTTATTAAATGGATTCATTGCCTCTTTAGAGTTACACATACCAAAAAGCAGTAAATCGGTAATAATATCGCCATTGCCTTTAAATGGAGCACAAACAACTTCATCAACCATCCGCAACACACCAATCATTTCATTGGGAAACCGCAGATCAGTTTTCATTGCAATCGCTTGATAAGACATACCAATCGATGCACCAATGGATAAATGGTCATTGACTTGATAACCAAAAGATGGAGACAAATAAGTAATACGCTCTAATGCAACTTGTTGTCCCATATAATTACTTGGATTACCATCTTCAGCACCAAAACCGGCAACCAAAGGTGCGTACACGGCCGTCGCATAAGTGACTTTTGATCCTGGTGGCTTATAAGATATCCCAGCAGTCGGAGCCGCTATCGGCATATTGGGACCTAAATCAACAATCTTTTTTAGGATTGGAACATAAATACTCGCATACTCCACATCCCCAGATACAGTTCCCTTAAAATCTGTACAAATCCGAGCATCGATCTCAGGACCATCATTACAAACAAGCGGGTCATCAGAATAGCCAAAAACGTTATAACCTGCAGGTGCTGTATAATCTCGTTTAATTGAAAAGTTAGCTAAAATCCCCTGAACATCGGTTTGTAAACCATCAAGTTTCGCCAGTGCTGCAGGGTTAAAATGAACCGCACTAATCCCTGGAGGGTCTGCTGTTACAGCATTCCCCAATGCCAAAGATCTGAGATCAACAGATAAGTCTTGCCCCAATTGAGCATGAGTAATGTTGGATAGTCCCACAATTAAAATACTAATCGTCAAGGGACATAATTTAGGGTATTTCACCTTCACATCTCCTTAACGCAGCTTCTTGCCGAAACCTATAATATCAAGCGGGAAAGACAAGCCCAAAGTAACGTCTGGTGCATCTTCGGTTAAGCCAATCCCAACTGTTCCATTAACAATTGTGGCTGGTGATACACGGACGCCTAAAGCAAAGGACAGCATGGAACTACTTTGATCAGCGGATTTAAAGCTTTCACCATTTTTAAAATAGAACTTGGCACCCGTATTGAAGCTTTGTTGATAGGACATCGTCAGTGAAACATCGTAGTTAAACGAATAAGCGAAACCAAACGCAAAACCACCACTTAGACCAGGATCAAAACTATCCAAAATACGTGGCCCATTCGCACCACCACCACGTAATTGATTTAAGCCCGTTTCTTTAAAACCATAACTTGCTGAAACAGAACTAAATAAAACCACTGGATCGATATATTTACGGGTACTTACACCACCACCGACTGAATAATAACCTTTACCAGTAGACAACTCATCAATCGCAATTTCATAAGGACTATCACCTGTTTTGGTTGATAAACTACCAAAAATGATTAAAGGAAGACGTCCTTGTTTTAGTGGAAATGGTTCCCAACGCGCTCCAAATGAAATATCCCCTAAACCCGCTGCAGTTTTATCATCTAGCAGCTGTTTCTTCGCCATAAAGGGCAAGGATGCCGATAAGGTAAGATTGTCTAATAGACCATATTGTAAGGTGAACGTATTGGTGAGTGTATGGTTTGCATCCTCTTCAACACGGAGATTTGTTAAGTCTCCATTCTCCATCGCTGCATCAATACGACTATCTCGATAGTAGGTATAATCAATATCATAATATGAGGAAATGACACCTTTTTTAATCAACGAATACTGACGCTCACTAGAAGTAAAGACTTCCTGTAAATTGGTCTCTTGTGATGCATCACCTTCTTGTTGTTGCAATGCGGTTGCAGCTTGATTTGCACTATTTTCAGTTGGAGATGACTGTACAGTAGTATCTATTGATTGATTTACCTCCTCAACCAATACTTGCTCCGTATTATCTTGTGGCTGATCTTCCGCATAAAGAGTTGTTGTGATTGCACTTAAACTTAGGGCAAGCACACTCATATTCATCCATTGATTATTCATTATAACATCCTACTTATGCATTAAATTTACTAAAACTTCTCTGTACACGACAAATTTCATAGGATCCTTGTCCTATCAGGCTTTTTCTTTCTTAAAATTGCTAGCACTTTCTTAAATTCTTCTTTTTTTCCAAAACCAATCAAACGTAGAATAGCCATTTGAACATAGTCCAAACCGTAGCGAAATAAACTTACTGAAAGTCGTCCATGCTTCTTTATTTTTATCGCTTTTTTCCGATCATGTTGCCATTCACCTGTTAAATAGCACCAACAGAAACCGATAGCTAGCACTGCTATCAATTTCTTGACTCGTCTAGGGTCTGTTAAACGAGTATTTTCAAGATTGAATCCACGTCCTTTGAGACAACTAAATAACGTTTCGATTTCCCAGCGTAATGCATAATCACGAATAGCAGAAGCATTAAACATAGGAGAAACAACAAGTAAAAGCTCTCCATCTTCTAATCGTAGCGCACTAATATACAGTTTCACTCGACCAACCCAAATACGTCGTTTACGACATTCAGTTTGACCAACTTGAAGATGACGAAATAAATCACTAATTTTATGATTCTTGGCTAAGTGATTGGTCACAATAAAGTTTTTTTAACACGTATACAGAAGTTAATGTCATTTTCAATTAACCATGTAAACCATTTCTCACCGATAAATTCTCTGTCTGCAAACACATTCACAATACGATCTTTACCAAAAATGGAGATAAAGCGTTGAATCAAAGCAATACGCTCTTTTGTATCTGAATTTCCACGTTTATTGAGCAATGTCCAAACAATAGGTATCGCTATTCCACGATAGACGATGGCTAACATCAAGATATTAATATCTCGTTTTCCCCATTTCCAATTAGTTCTATCCAAAGTTAATTGGACTTTATCGAATGAAAATATATTGAAAATTAACTGAGAAATTTGACGATAATCGAAATACTGATCTGCAAAGAAGCGTTGTATACGTCGATAAAATGATTGTGGTAAGCACTTGATGGGTAAGGCTTTAGATGCAGAAGAAAGATTACATGTCTGTTTTACAATTAATGCAAGCATAATCAGTGTAAAACATTTTGCATGTGACTTGTTCCACTTTAGATATTTGTTTAAGATGAGATGTAACTCATTGAAATGTGTCATCATATTCGTCGTCAGAAAACAAGTATTATGCCATTATTTCAATGAGTTATCTTTTTTTGTCGTGTACAAAGCTAAAACTTAAGAGCTATTTGCGTTTATAGTACATCCGCATATAAGTCGTAATCGGTTGATTATGGGTCGTTGAATTTGAATTTGTATCCAAAACTCGACGCATCGTCGAAGCACGATCTGCTAAACGCTCAAAACGCGGTGTTTGGAATTGAATATCGGCAAGCGCGTATTTATTGATTGTCGCATCTTCGACATGCCGCATATCTGCATCCTGTAAAGCCAAAAGATCCTTACGATAAGGCTCGGGTACATCAACCAAGAAAAGCGTATTATTATCCCAAACTTCTTTGAAACGTGTCTCGTCAAAACTGATATTTCCTAATGCTGGATCAGCTACATAAACACGTCCATCTTTATATGCCTTATAAACAACAAAATGTTTAAAACCAGCGTAAGTAATTGGAACAATTGCAGGTTGCTTTAATGCGATAAGATCAGAAAACTGTCCTCGATATCCCCCACTGTTTAATCCTAGTGCAGTCACGAAACGCTTCATATCTAATAAAGAAAAGCTACGACGTTCAATAATTCGCTGATATTCACCGTATTGTAGTAAACCAGACATTGTTTGCTGTTCTGTTAAACTTAAACCAGCATAACCATTTAATAATGTAGTTAATGCTGCTGAACCACAGCTATAGTCGTAAGCTTGACGTACAATACCGCGAAACTGATCTTCCACAGCTGGCTTAATAGTAACGGCTTCACGGTGATTCCGCGTAAAGGAAGGGTTACGAGAGTCCAATGTTTCTGTGTAATACACAGTCCCATCTGGTTTTTTTTCTATTTCAAAGGCTTGCGTTGTAAAGTAATACATCAATGCCGAGCCTAAAGCGATCTCTAACATAAGTCTCTTTTTCTAACCGTGGCAGCACTTGCCTTATTCATTTTATTTTTAGTGTTTCAATCATTAAAACACTACGTCCCTGCATGTTGAAGATACCTTTTTTTATGAAAAAATACAGCTTTTTTTTATTTTTTTTGACGAAATGTATATTTTCTTTAATAAGACCAGCTTTATGTATCCATAAAAATATCTGTAAGGTACTTTTAGTTCATAAAGATTATTTTCAATAAACAAAAAAAGCGCAAAATGCGCTTTTTTTGTTTGAAAATTGATTAGTGACCAGAAATCGTAATTGTTGATGAGCCAACATTTAAACCTTGGATTTCCACATCACCAATTGATGCCGCTGTATCACTACCTAAACGAACACCTTGGATATAAACATTCATACCCTGAGTACTGTTGTTTTTCAATTGAAGACCTGAAGTTGTCACAGAAATATCAGTATTGATATCTAAATCACCATTTGCATTACCCGTACCACGTACATAGATATTATCTAGATAGATTTGACCACCGCCCGCAGCATCATTAATACCAAGGTCACTAATCGTCAAACCACCTTGTAGAGTAGAGTCTAATTTAATCATTGCACCTTGAGGTGTAGCACCTAGTTGAACATTAGCAGAGATCGCACCTAAAGATAGGTCTAGGCCAGTAAGAATTTCAGAAGTTGTACCTGTTACACCACGAACAGCAGTTGTAGTATCGGTTAATGTTGAACCATTTGATGCAGCAACACCAATCGAACCAATACTAATATCTACAGCACCAACGTTTGCTGCGATATTCAGGAATGCGCCTGAAGTACCCGCATCAGTATCAATCACTAAATCAAGTAAATTGCCAGTACCACTTTGAGTGATAGAAAGACCATCAATTGAAATAGCACCTGCTACACCAGTTGCACCAGTAATACCTGTTGATGTTTGCAAACCATCGTTATCGTGAATATATAATTTGTCGATAGAGATACCACCAGCATCTAAAGCAATACCGATATTGATCCCATCTTGACCTGTTGCAGCGCTTAGTGCAGCATCATCCATTGACTGCATAGCCATTGCATTTGCGCTAATCGCCATTGAAGAAACTAAAACTAGTTTAGTAAACATTTTCATTGAGCACTCTCCCAAGAGCATTTATTTTTTTGACTTTCACTACTCTAAACTGTCCACTGTCGTTTTTCTTTAATGACAACCTGAACTTCCAATCCTTGAGTAGTTCGCTTAGCAAGTACTAAATTACTCGTTTGTTATTTTATGTTCAACTCCTGTTAAATGTTTTTTACCAATAAACCGATAAACGGCTGAATCATTAAAAAGTCAACTAACAGCCACAGAAAAACAATAAACATATAAAATATATAATAATTTAAAGAAATATATGCTTGTTTTTAAGTGCGCATTTTCAAGAGATGCCGCTTTATTCTACTGACAGAAGCTCAATATCAGGGATGTAACAAAATACAAATGAGCATCAACAATATGCAGAAAAATCAGTTTGATTAAAATTTATTTTTCGATATTCATTCAAACAAATATTCGATGTTTTTTTAATCTGACGTATCAGTAGATTTTTATTGATTGTAGTACAATTTGATATCTCAAATACAGATGAAGTCATTGTTGTTTTATGTCTTATTTTAATCGCAAGCTTAATACGCAACTCACATCTGCATTTGACCTGCTATTGCAATTAGATGGTTTGACTGGTTTAACCTATTTGTATGATCAAAACAATCCAATTATCGCATTTGCACCTAAAGCATTCTTAATTATAGAGCGTTCGACACTACAACAATTTGATCGTATTGAATTTGATCAATATCAGAAGAGCACCACGACATCAATTTTAGAATTCACCAATTTAGACCCAACCTCGCCTCCAAAGGCAAACAATGTCAGTTTCCAAGGGGGCTATATTGGATTTTTTAGTTATGACTATGCAGCACAACTCAATATTAACAATACTATCCGCTCACAACCTTGTTTTTTCTTAGGCAAATATCAAACGTTCTTAAAGTTCCAAAATAATGCTTGGTATTTCCATAGCGATGAAGACGAAGCGCAATACATTTATGATCAAATCTGTCATCGATTAGAACAGCCCAAAAAAAATGTGAAACTTAACTTAGTTTCAAAATGCCATCCGCGCTGGTCAAAACAACAATATATGGATGCTTTTGATGAGATCCAAGAATATATTAAAGCTGGGGATTGCTATCAAATCAATCTAACGCAAGAATTTAAAGCGAAAGTCGAGGGATCATTATTGAGTCAGACCCAAGCTTTGTGGGATCTCACACATGCACCTTATGCAGGGTATCTTAATATTAGTAATTTTGAGTTACTAAGCTGCTCTCCTGAACTATTTATTGAGTTTCAGGCCGAACGAAAAATCAAAACACGTCCAATCAAAGGCACCATGCCGCGCTTTAATGATCCTGAACAGGATCAAATCTCTAAGAACAAGCTAAGTCAATCTGAAAAAGATCAAGCTGAAAATGTGATGATCGTAGATTTGCTGCGAAATGATTTAAGCGTTTATGCAGAAATAGGATCTGTAGAAACAACAAAACTGTTTGAAATAGAAAGCTTTAACCAAGTTCATCATATGGTCAGTGAAATTACAGCAACACTACAAGAGGAAATTAACCCAATGCAAGTGTTGTTGTCCGCCCTTCCTGGTGGATCAATCACGGGTGCACCGAAAATCCGTGCTATGCAAATCATTGAGCAGTTAGAAGGCGCTCCACGTGGTGCATATTGCGGTAGTCTCGGTTATTTTAATTTTGATGGGACGGGCCGTTGGAATATTTTGATCCGCAGTATTCAAAAATATCAAAATGAATTATCGATGTGGGCTGGAGGCGGTATTACGATCGCATCAGATGCGGAAGCAGAGTATCAAGAATGTTTTGATAAAATTTCTGCCATGATTGATTTACTCAATACATGGCAGCAATCCGAAAAATAAATATCGGTTTATAATATCTTTGTTTTGAGCGTCTCAACCAAACGTTGATTTTGCTCATCCGTACCGATCGTGATACGCAAGAATTGATTAATTCTTGGTTTATTAAAATAACGAACAATAATTCCCTGTTCACGAAGCTGCTGAGCAAGCTGTGCTGCATCATGTTGAGGGTGCGTAGCAAAAATAAAATTTGCCTTTGACGGTAAAATGTTGAAGCCAAGCGTATTTAAATCATTAACCAATTTCTCTCGACTTTGAATCACTTTTTGGCATTGTGCTTCAAAATAACTTTGATCTTCAAATGAAGCCACTGCTGCTGCAATCGCGAAACGATCAATTGGATAAGAGTTAAAACTATTTTTTACCGCTTCAAGTGCAGCAATTAAATGACTTTGTGCAATCGCGAAACCCACACGCAGACCCGCAAGCGAACGTGACTTAGATGTCGTTTGGCAAACGACGAGATTGTCATAACGACTGACTAATTGAACAGCTGTCTCAGCACCAAAATCGACATAAGCTTCATCTATCACAACCACACGATTTGGATTTGCCTGTAATACTTTTTCTATCTCTGCCAATCCTAACGCAATACTTGTAGGCGCATTGGGGTTGGTAATAATGATGCCGCCATTTTCTTGTTGATAATCTGAAACATCTATTTCAAACATTTCATTCAATGGAATTTGCTTCGTTTCAATCCCGAAGAACTGACTATAAACAGGATAAAAACTATAAGTAATATCAGGATAAAGGATCGGTTCTTTTTGAATAAAGAATGCTTTAAAGATATGAGCCAACACTTCATCAGAACCATTACCAACAAAAACTTGCTCAACATCCACATTTTGCTGTTTTGCAATCGCTTGTTTTAAGGCAGTTGCATCTGGATCAGGATATAGACGTAAAGCATCGGCTTGATTGGATAATACAGCTTGAACAGCTTCCACCACCTTTGGTGAAGGCGGATAGGGATTTTCATTGGTATTAAGTTTAAGTAAATTCTGAATTTTTGGTTGTTCACCAGGCACATACGGCTCTAGTTCACGAACCTCAGGACTCCAAAAACGCATTTGTTCTGTTGTAAACGTCATTTTCTATTCTCTTGTTACCCCCTCCTAACCTCGCCCCAAGGGAGAGGAGTCTTCAAACCTATTTCACATGTATCGTGACAAGTCCCCTCTCATTTTAGGAGAGGGTCAGGGAGAGGTTTATATTTTTTATAGTGCTAGGCTACAGCACTCACTTCTAGTTCAAACTTCATAACGGTAACGTGCTGAACGTGCGTGAGCATCAAGATTTTCTTGCACTGCGAGTACATCAGCAGTTTTCGCTAGGGTTTTAACCCCATCTTTTGAGCACATAATCAAACTTGAGCGCTTTTGAAAATCATATACACCTAATGGCGATGAGAAACGTGCAGTGCCCGATGTTGGCAAGACGTGGTTTGGTCCTGCACAATAGTCTCCGATTGCTTCTGGTGTATAACGTCCCATAAAGATCGCACCAGCATGACGAATGTCTTGACTCATTTTTTCAGCATCATCCAAACAAAGTTCCAAATGCTCAGGAGCCACTTGGTTGATCAACTCAACCGCTTCTGCTCGGTCTTTGACCAGTACCAATGCACCACGATTTTGAATTGAGGTTCGCGCAATTTCTGCTTTCGGCAATTCACTTAAATGTTTTTCAATCGCAGCTTCAACGGCATTGAGAAGCGCTTCATCAGGTGTAATGAAAATCGCTTGAGCAACTGTATCGTGTTCGGCTTGAGATAACACATCCATTGCTAACCAATCGGCATTATTTTCACCTTCAGCATAGACCAAAATTTCAGAAGGCCCTGCGATCATATCAATACCGACTTGACCAAATACGGCACGTTTCGCTGCTGCTACAAATCGATTGCCTGGTCCAGTAATTTTGTCTACAGGAGGAATGGTCTGTGTGCCATACGCCAACGCAGCAACAGCCTGCGCACCACCAATGGTAAAAACTCGACTAACACCAGCCAAATATGCTGCGGCTAAAACCAATGGATTCAGTTCACCATTCGGTGCCGGAACCACCATAATAATTTCAGGTACACCCGCTACATGTGCAGGTAAAGCATTCATCAGCACAGAGGATGGGTAAGAAGCTAACCCACCTGGCACATAGATTCCCACTCGATCAAGCGGAGTAACCTTCTGTCCTAAGGTATTACCTAGTTCATCTACGTAAGTCCAACCCTCTTGCTTCTGCGCCTGATGGAATGAACGAATACGTTTTGCTGCCAACTCTAAGGCTTCACGGATTTCAGTACTTAAACCGTCAAAGGCAGTCTTAAGTTGTGCTTGTGTCAGTTCTAAATCAGAAAATTGATGCGCTGGATGTCGATCGAACTGCTGCGTTAACTTAAGTACATGATCATCGCCATGCTGACGAACATCGGCAATAATCTGGTCTACAGTTTGAATTAGTTGAGGATCATTCACAGTTTCAAATGCCAAAAGCTCAGCAAATGTTTGTTTAAAATTCTGATCCTGAGTCGATAAACGTCGCATCAATTTACCTACAAGGTGAAAAAGAGAACGCTAAGTTTACTCTTTTTAATCAGATTTGTGGGGGCAATATCTGCTTAAAAAATCAATAGTAAAGAGCGAATTCTTCAATAAACCATGAATACCGCTTCATCAAGACAAAACCCTAATAAACAATAATAAAATTTATTAAATATAAAACAATAACTTATAAAATATTTTAAATTTTCTGTCACAACTTTACTTTCTGAATCGTCAATTTAGTAACGCTATTGATTTAAACGAGGAATATTAAAAATGGCACAGCTAAATACTCATCCGAAAACACATTTACCAGAAGCAATTCGGTCTCTCTATCAAGTACATCAAAATATTGACGACTCTGCTTTACTGGAACGATCGCTCTATCATCTTGTTCTGCTACAAGCCTCGCAAATCAACCAATGTGCTTTCTGTGTCAAGATGCACATTGCTGAAGCGCTAGCCGACGGGGAAACCCAAACACGTTTAGATCGCTTGATTGTTTGGCGTCACTGTTCGGATTTTAGTGCGCAAGAAAAAGCTGCATTTGCTTGGGTAGAAGCACTCACCCATTTACAATCGCAAACAGATTACCAACCACTTCGTGTCGAGTTACTTAAATACTTCAATGAACAGCAAATCTCTGCTTTAACTTTATTGATTGGCATGATTAATTTGTGGAATCGTATCGGCATTTCGCAACACTAAAATTAAATGAATAAATCAACCAATTTTAGTCAAGACGACTTAAATCTATTTCAGGCAAGCCGAACATTTCTGTTTGGTCTTGCCTATCGACTTTTAGGTTCAACAAGTGATGCAGAGGATGCATTACAGGATATTTTTATCAAATGGCAACAACAACCCAAACATGAAATTATCCATCCACAAGCTTGGCTTACCACCATATGCACAAGACATTGTATTGATCTATTGCGCTCTCATCACAAATCTCGGACAGATTATATCGGAACATGGTTGCCTGAACCCTATCATCATACTGAAGAGTTATTGGCCGAATCAGATTACACCCTTTCCACTGCCTTTCTGCTCATCTTAGAAAAACTGTCTGTCAAAGAGCGTGCCGCTTATATATTGCATGAGATATTCAATCTTGATTACGCTGAAATTGCAGACATACTTTTAGAACAGCAAAATTATTGTCGCCAATTGGTGACTCGCAGTAAGAAACGGATTGCAGAGCAGCCCAAAGTACTTTCGACCATACCGACTTCTCATCAGATAACTTTGCTGAATGCATTCAAAGATGCGATTCATTCACACAATCTAGAGCAACTTAAAGCACTTTTAAGTGAAGATATTTTATTTGCAGCCGATGGCGGTGGTAAAGTTTCCGCAATTCGGCAACCCTTTACAGATCTGAACAGTGTATTACGCTTTTTTGAACGTTTACTCTTTCAAGCATGGACTGAGTTATCTTGGGAAATGTGTTATTTGAATGGCAATATCGGTTTCAAACTATTTGATCAGCAACATCATTGTGTGATCGTACTAACTTTTCATTTTGATCAACAGCACATCTCCGACATTTATGTTTTGCGCAACCCTGAAAAACTCTAATAAAAAAGGCCAACCTTAGTTGACCTTCAATATTTATTCGAGATTTTAGCGATTATTAATCGCCTGCTCAAGTTGCGTCAGAATCGGATTGAGTAAAGCTTGTTTACGCTTAAAACTTGCTTTGTTGACGATCAAGCGAGATGATACTTTGCAAATTTCTTCCAAAGGCTCCAAACCATTGGCACGTAAAGTATTACCTGTATCTACCACGTCAACAATGTAATCACCTAAACCAACCAAAGGTGCAAGCTCCATTGATCCGTAAAGTTTAATCACATCAACCTGCTCACCTAAGCTTGCATAGTATTGACGGGTTAGATTGACATATTTAGTCGCGATCTTTAAACGACCTTTCGGACGTTCCATACCTACTTTACCTGCAGTCATTAACTTACAGTTTGCAATTTTTAGATCAAGCAACTCATAAACATGTTGTGCACCATGTTCCATCAATACATCTTTGCCAGCCACACCAAAATCAGCTGCACCATTTTCAACATAAGTCGGCACATCAGAAGCACGTAAAATTAAAATACGAACTTTTTTATGGGTGGTTGGAAAAATTAATTTACGAGATTTATCAGGATCTTCAAGTAAATTGATACCTGCATTTTCTAGTAACGGTAATGTTTCCTTTAAGATACGACCTTTACTGAGTGCTAAAGTTAAACCATGATCAAAATTGCCCATCACATCAAAATTTGGATCATCGTTTCTTAAGTCATTCATCCTTTTACTCGCTTAATCTGAGCACCTAAACTTTGCAACTTTTCTTCCACGTGTTCATAACCACGATCTATATGATAGATACGATCAACTAGTGTTTCTCCCTCTGCAACCAATGCAGCAAGAACTAAAGAGAAAGAAGCTCGTAAATCAGTTGCCATAACAGGTGCTGCTTGAAGTTTTTCGACGCCTGTTACAACCGCATCATGTCCTTCGACTTGAATGTTAGCACCCATACGTGAAAGTTCAGGGACATGCATAAAACGGTTTTCGAAAATCGTTTCTGAAATCGTTGCAAAACCGCGACCAATCGCATTGACAGCCATAATTTGTGCTTGCATATCGGTCGGAAATTCAGGGTGTGGTAAGGTTCTAAAACTCACAGCTTTAGGACGCTTGCCCTGCATATCTAATTCGATCCAGTCATCACCACGAGTGACTTCTGCACCCATTTCTTCAAACTTATCCAAGACTGCTTCAAGTAAGCTAGGATCAGTATGTGTCGTTTTGACTCGACCCCCCGTAATCGCAGCTGCAGCCAAATATGAACCTGTTTCAATACGATCAGCGACCACAGCATATTCACAGCCATGTAAACTTTCTACACCCGTTACCACAAGCGTATCCGTATCTAAACCTTCAATCTTGGCACCCATCTTGATCAGCATTTGCGCAAGATCAGTAATTTCAGGCTCACGTGCTGCATTACGAATCGTGGTTACCCCCTCTGCTAATGCTGCTGCCATCAAGATATTTTCGGTACCACCCACGGTCACCATATCAAAAATGACTTCACCACCCTTCAAGCGACCATCAACTGATGCATGCACATAACCATTTTCAACTTCAATCTGTGCACCTAAAGCCTCTAACGCTTTTAAATGCTGATCAACTGGACGTGAGCCGATTGCACAACCACCTGGTAATGATACTTTTGCATTTCCATAGCGCGCCAATAATGGTCCAAGCACCAAAATAGATGCACGCATGGTTTTTACCAGTTCATAAGGTGCAAACTGATTGTCTAATGTCGAAGCATCAGCACACACCGTTTCACCTTCATAACTCATGGTCACACCGAGACCAGCAATTAATTTTACTAATGTATTTACATCTTTTAGATTTGGAACATTGGTAAGCGTAATCGGAGAATCAGCTAGAATCATCGCTGCAAGTAAAGGTAAAGCTGCATTTTTAGCACCAGAAATGCGCACTTCACCCTCGAGCTTAACACCGCCCGTAATTAAAAATTTATCCATTAATATTTAAGCTCCGAAAAGGCTTGCTTTGCGCCATTCGTCTTTTGTCATTGCACGAATCGTTACAGCATGGACTGCACCGCTCGCAATATAAGAATTTAAAGGTGCATAAACCGCTTGTTGACGACTAACGGTACGTTTACCTTCAAACTGATCATCAACAATACGTAGGTCAAATTTTCCAGCTTGTCCACTCACTGCTACTTCTGCTTCAGGGAAAGCTTCTTTTAAAATTTGCGTGAGCTGCTCACTATTCATTACCAAGACCTCTTATACAACCATTGGTGTAAAACGCGTTATTTTACTATAACTTTTTCACATAATTCAGTATACAGCTTCTTTTTTATCAATAAAAAAAAGAGGCTCAACAAAAAGCCTCTTTTATAAAATAAAAATCAACTTATAAGAGCCAGCTCATGTTGATAAGAACATTGTATTTTTCTATGTTTTGCAAGTTGTCTTTTTAATTTTTCTGTTAATTTTTTAATCGAAGTATACATATCATCAGCTGTTGCTTGTGCAAACAATTCTACCCCTGGAAGGCGAATAATCGCCTCTGCAATATGGTTTGCACTCCCCTTATGTGACCGTTTATCTACTTGATGATCCTTAGCCAACTTGATTTGCATACTGTTCACCTGATCCAGATGCTTGGTCATTTGACTAAACTTCTCTTTTATATTTTCTTCAATTGCTGGTGTAATGGTTAAATGGTGTCCACGAATTGTTATTTGCATAATTCTATCCCTCACCTTTTTCTCAGGATTCAAGAACGTCGCTTAAGCAAATTTAATGCACATTTTGTGGTTCAATATCCATTAAATCATTTTCAGCGACTCCTCTAGTGATCATTAAAAGATTCATTATTTCGTAATAATGACCCCCTAGAATAGTCACACCTTGAAATTCAGATCAAGACTTTTCTTTCAGAAGAAGATGGAATATGTAACGATTCACGATATTTTGCCACCGTGCGTCGCGCGACCTCAATCCCTTCCACCTTCAACATTTCAGCAATTGCGTTATCTGACAACGGCTTACATGGATTCTCATTTGAAACTAGCTTTTTGATCATAGCGCGGATTGCAGTAGAAGACGCTTCCCCACCTGTGGTTGTTCCCACATGACTAGAAAAAAAGTATTTCAACTCGAATAGACCACGCGGTGTGAGCATATATTTATTGGTCGTCACACGAGACACAGTCGATTCATGTAGCTCAACTTCTTCAGCAACATCACGCAACACCAAAGGTTTCATCGCTTCAGGACCTTGCTCTAAAAATGCTCGTTGATGTTCAACAATACAGGTCGCAACCTTTAGTAACGTTTTATGGCGCTCATCGATGCTTTTTATAAAATTCTTGGCCTCAAGCATTTGATTACGCAAATAGACATTATCATCACTTTGATCCGCACGACGAATCATTCCAGAATAAAAGGAGTTAATACGCAGTTTTGGCATAACATCAGGATTGAGCTGAACCTGCCAATGTTGATCTTTTTTCGCAACAACCACATCGGGAACTTGATACTCAGATTCTTGTTGATTGAATTCCAGCCCTGGATAAGGCTTTAATGTTCTTAATAGATCAACTGCTGACTTTAATTGTTCTTTTGACAAGCCAGTTTGTTTCAATAATTTATTCAAATCATTTGAAATAAGTAACTCGTAATATTTAAGAAGATTCTTCGCCTCACTCACATAAGGTGCATGCTCATTCAATGCTTCAAGTTGAATTCTTAAGCATTCGGCCAAATTTCTCGAACCTACCCCAATCGGATCTAAGTGTTGAATATGTTTAAGAACAACGATAATTTCATCCAATTCAACCTCTTCATCGCTGTCCATCTCCTCTAAAAAGCGTGTAGTTGCCAATTGAATATCTTCAAGTTCAGCATCTAAAAAGCCCTTTTCATCAAGAGAGTCAACAATGCAATAAGCGATTAACTTATCAATAGAGGAAAAATGCAATAAATTAACTTGTTCTAAAATATGTTCTTTTAAATTATGTTGAACCTGTCGATTATCTTCTCGTTCTTCATACTCAGGAGATCCCAATGCTGTTGATTGGTGTGTATAAACATCATCCCACTCTGTATCAACAGGCAAATCATTTGGTAAATGATCAGCATTTAACTCCGTCGTCAAATCAGCATTTTCTTTACTTTCCAGTGCAGAAAGACTTTCTGTTGTTCCTGATTCTTCTATTTTTTCCAGTAAGGGGTTACTATCAAGCTGAATTTGAATTTCTTGTTCCAGCTCTAAGCTTGATAACTGTAGAAGACGAATCGCCTGCTGTAATTGAGGAGTTAACGACAAACTATTCGCAACTTTCAATCCAACAGATAATTTCATAGAGCCTTCCTTTTAATTAAACAAGCAAAAAACATGCCCATAAAAATATTTATAACATAAAGCAATGTTTCCGCATACAAGGAAAATTCTTTTCTACTGACTAATTTGTTCAAAAAACTAGCGAAAGTATAAATATTTATGCAATACGGAGTCTACTTTAACCTCAACGCTCTCTGGAAAATGATAGTTCAAGTTAAATGGGAACACTTATCAGAGCAGATTGAATCTTTTTATGATGAGGAAATATCAGCTACTTTATATTTTGCTGCTTTAGGCATTCAATCATTTCATCCAATACTTTCTGCCCCATGGTTGTTCGCACAAGCTCATTTAAATCCCCTAAGAGAAAATCAGATCAAGTCGTACTTGCTGAACCAGAAGAATGTGTATAACGTCCACAAGCAGACCAGACCTTTTGATCTGATGTAATATACGCTACATATAGCTCACCCTCAGGATCATCCAATATCCATTCGCGAATAACTCGAGGTGCTTGATATTTTTTCTTAGGTTTTTCTAACAACCTCCATACTAAAAAACCTAAATAGACAATTCCAATAGCAGATAAAAGTTCATAGAGAATCATATCACTCCTAATAACATTTCTTATTTAGCATCTAATTAGGATAAAAACAGCACGACTCGTTAAATATTGGCTTCATAGGCAGTATATAAAATTCCGCCCAATAAAAAACACCCCTAACCTGACGGTTAGGGGTGTTTGAATTTAAAAGCTGGCGATGACTTACTCTCACATGGCAAGTGCCACACTACCATCAGCGCGAAGAGGTTTCACTTCTGAGTTCGGGAAGGGATCAGGTGGTTCACTCTTGCTATTGTCGCCAGCAAACTGTTTTGGCTTTGGGTGGTCTTACTTTTGAACTTATTA
>NZ_KB849799.1:245521-571268 GCF_000369065.1 Acinetobacter haemolyticus CIP 64.3 = MTCC 9819 | reverse complement strand
GCGTTAGATTGGCTTACACCATTAGAGAAATTTGCTCAGCTTGTTGATTATCATAAGACTTTTCAAACTGTCGCACCTCATGTTTGAATTCGCCCATCATGGTCAAAGTGGTACTTACGACAATGGTGCTCGCACATATAGTTCTGATGGAAAGGACTTAGGTGCTGCTGTTGCTGGTGCATTAATTGGTGCTGTTATCCTGAATTCTATTGATAAACATCAGCATCAGTCTTCTAATAAAAAAGCGTCATCTCAATATGATGGTTGTCACGGCGTAGGTTGCAAGGTTGATAATCCCGACAAACAAGTGATTGATAATCGGCCACAGTTTGATAAAGATGGTAATCCTAATTTTGATACACACGGAAACTGGATTGGCTGCCATGGTATGGGATGTGAAGTTGACAATCCTGACTATTAATCCTCATCGAAGACTCTAATACTATTTCTTAGCATTAGAGTCTTCTTTAATGAGAATGAACTCGCATCTATCCAATTTCGAACACTTGACCATCTGTTGAAATCTTGGTCTATACTTAGCCATCACACAATTTGATGACTATGGAAAGATTGATGTGTGCTTAAAAAACAGGAGGGTTTAACTTGGTAAACTATACATACTCATTAGGAGTTTACCATGAGCAAGAAACAGAAGACTTACACCGCAGAATTTAAAGCTGAAGCCATAAAAGCCATTGAAGAGAACCAAGGTAATGTATCGGAATCCGCTAGACAACTTGGCATTTCAATGCAAACCCTTTCGAACTGGAATAACAAAGCAAAGGCTGGAACTTTAGCAGGCACAAAACAGTATTCGCCCGATCTAAACGCCTTACTCGAAGAAAATAAGAAGCTTAAACAACAGCTCAAAACAGCTGAAATGGAACGTGAATTTTTAAAAAAGGCAGCAGCGTACTTTGCCAAAGAAAGTCAGTGAGGTACGCCTATATGAAATCGCAAAGCCACTTATTTCCGATTATTTTAATGGCTCGATTACTTCGTGTATCCGTTTCTCGCTTTTATGATTGGCTAAAGCGAGGCATGAGTAAAAGATCAATTCAGCGAAATCAGCAGACAATTTTGGTCAAAATAGCCCATGAAGAAACCAAACAAAGCTATGGCTATGTTCGATTAACCAAGCATTTACAAGCGCAAAGTATCAAAATAAGTATGTATGCTGTGCGCCAAATAAAAAAATCAAATCAGTTGTATTGTAAGCGCCATAAGCGTTTCAAAAGAACCACGGACAGTGATCACAACCGTTCTATTTATGACAATTTACTCAAGCAACAGTTTTCAATGACGAAGCCTAATCTTGCGTGGTCGAGTGACATTACCTACATTTGGACGGCTGAGGGCTGGTTGTACTTGGCAGCTGTCAAAGATCTTTACACGAAACAGGTTGTTGGCTATAGCTTAAATGAGCGCATGACAGCCAAGCTTGTTTGTGATGCATTGAATATGGCTATTCGCAATCAGAAACCTGCTAAAGATCTCATTGTACATTCAGACAGAGGCAGCCAATATTGCAGTAATGAATATCGAAACTTACTTGAGAAATTTGATTTTCAGGGTTCAATGAGCAAAAAAGGCGACTGCTTCGATAATGCACCGATAGAGAGTTTCTGGGGCATACTCAAAAATGAACTAGTCCATCATCGCAACTACAAAACAAGGGAAGAAGCCAAAGCGGATATTACAAAATATATAGAGTTATTTTATAATCAGCGAAGAATTCAAAAAGGCTTGGATTTTAAGACACCAAATCAAATGGCAGAAGACTTTTATCGGTTAGCTGCCTAGAATCTCCCAAGTGAAAGGGCTTTGTTGCACAAACCTAGCCTATAAGGTTTATTCAGTCCTATAATTTCAAAATGAATAAACCTACTCCTAAAACTTATCGTACAACCAACTGGTCTTCCTATAATCGCGCTCTCATTAATCGGGGCAACATTTCCATTTGGTTTGATCCAAACACTCAGTGGTATGCACAACCACAAAACAAGCAAGGTCGAAATCAAACTTACTCCGATACGGCTATTCAATGCTGTTTAATGATCAAATCTTTATTTAGACTCTCTTTACGCATGGTCACAGGTTTTGTTCAAAGTCTGATTAAACTTTGTGGATTAAATTGGACCGCACCAGATTACAGTACGCTTTGTCGAAGACAAAAACATATTGATATTGCGATTAGCTATCAAAAAAGTAGTGATGGGCTACATCTACTCGTCGACTCAACTGGCTTAAAGTTTCTAGGTGAAGGTGAGTGGAAACGTAAGAAACATGGACCTGAATATCGTCGCCAATGGCGTAAGCTTCATATTGGCATCGATGCTGAAACCTTGCAAATACGTGCAGTACAGCTTACTACAAATAATGTGAGCGATTCGCAAGTACTCGGTGATTTACTTGCTCAAATTCCCTTAGATGAACGAATTGATTCGGTCTATACCGATGGTGCTTATGACACGAAGCACTGCAGACAAGTCATTCTAGATCGAGATGCACATGCGCTCATTCCGCCAAGAAAAAATGCAAAACCATGGAAAGATCAGAAATTGAGATCTTTAGAGCGGAATGAGTTACTGAAAACAGTTAAACGTTTAGGAAGAACGCTTTGGAAAAAATGGTCTGGTTATCATCGTCGAAGTTTAGTTGAAACCAAGATGCATTGCATCAAACTATTAGGTGATAAATTAACAGCAAGGAGTTTTTCTAGTCAGGTGAATGAGATTCATGCACGCATAGCCGTATTGAACAAATTTACAGAATTAGGTCGTCCTCATACCCAAGTTGTCACTTGAATTCTGTTCAAATGAGCAGAGTGTTATCTTTTAAATCTTTGTGCAACAAAGCCAAGTGAAAGTCTCCTGCTAATTCAGCACACATCAGATGGCTTCTCAAACTTCTCAAAAAACCAATAAAAAAGTTTGGCTTTTATTTGCAATCATCGTTGGTTTGGTCATTATTCTCATTACCTTAAGGTTTACTGGGATTACTAAAAAATCTACAACCGACAGTCCGCCTAACACAGCTAAAAAGACAGAGCAAAAACCTGCACTCACAGTAACAGTCGTTGAGCCAGTATTACAAAACTGGAAACAAAGCTTTACTGCCAATGGCAATGTCGCCGCATGGCAAGAAGTGGTAATTGGTAGTGAGTTATCTGGTCAACGTCTCACTCGAGTCAATGTTAACGTTGGTGATCAGGTGAAACGTGGACAGGTTTTAGCCGAAATAAATAGCGATACGATTCGTGCAGATCTTGCAGCATCCAAAGCCAGTTATGCAGAAGCTCAAGCAGTTCTTGCAGATGCAGCAGCTAATCTCAAACGTATTCAGCAGCTAAAAAATACTGGCGCTATCTCAGTTCAAGAGTCTGCGCAATATCAAACATCTCAAGCGACCGCCCAAGCACGCTTAGATGCAGCCAAGGCACAAATTGAAAGTAATGAATTGCGTTTAACCCAAACCAAAGTTGTTTCCCCTGATAATGGCGTGATTTCTGCTCGTAGTGCAACTGTCGGGTCTTTAGCTCAAACAGGACAAGAATTATTCAGGTTAATTAGAGATCACCGCTTAGAATGGCGGGCTGAAGTAACCACAACCGATCTCTATAAACTAAGACAAGGTATGGACGCTGAAATTATTTCTCCCGACCCTACTCAACCGAAAATTAAAGGTAAAGTGCGAATGATCGCACCTGTTATCGACCCACAAACACGCTATGGGATTGTGTATGTCGATTTACCTTCGACACAAGCTGTTCGTATGGGTATGTTTGTTAAGGGTGAATTTAATCTAGGAGAAAAATCGGCACTCACTCTGCCTCAAAGTGCATTATTACTCCGTGATGGTTTTACTTACATTTTCACAGTTGACCGTCATAACCGTGTGACTCAGCAAAAAGTAACTATAGGACGTCGTTTAGGTAATCGTGTTGAGATTCTAGATTTACCTGCAAATGTCAAAGTTGTCTCATCGGGTACAGGCTTTTTAAGTGATGGAGATCTCGTGAGCATCGCGAAAGAAATTCCTGATACACCGCTTAGTCAAAAACTTGTTACTCAGCAGGAGCGTTAAGATGAATGTTTCTGCTTGGTCAATTCGTAATCCGATTCCCAGTATTTTACTATTTATCATGTTGGGTTTAGCGGGTTTGTTATGTTTCCACTGGATGAAAATCCAACAATTCCCCGATATTGAACTTCCAATGGTAACCGTGACGGCAGCACTTCCAGGCGCGGCTCCCCCACAATTGGAAACGGAAGTTGCACGTAAAATTGAAAACTCGATTGCAACTTTACAAGGCCTCAGAAATCAATATACCAATATTCAAGATGGTGTAGTGAGTGTCACAGCCGAATTCCAACTAGAAAAACCACTCCAAGAAGCCGTAGATGATGTACGGAATGCGGTTTCTCAAGTACGCTCAGATTTACCTGCGGATTTAAGAGATCCAATTGTCAGTAAAATTAATTTATCTGGCTCACCCATCTTAACTTACACCATCCAATCTCCGAAAATGGATGAAGAAGCACTCTCATGGTTTGTCGACTATGATATTTCACGTGCCATGCTCCAAGTGAAAGGAGTTGGTGCGGTATCACGTGTTGGTGGTGTCACACGACAAGTTGAAGTTGAGTTAGATCCTGAAAAACTACTCGCACTCAATGCAACAGCAACTGACATCAGTCGCCAGCTACGCCTACTCCAACAAGACGCTTCAGGCGGACAAACCAAAATAGGTGGCAGTGAACAGTCAATCCGTACAATCGCTACAGTACAAACAGCAGCAGAAATTGGTGCGATGGATATTGCACTCAGTGACGGCCGCCACATCCGGCTCGATCAAGTTGCGACGATTCGTGATGGTATTGCAGAGAGACGCTCAGCTGCGCTATTGAATGGAAAACCAGTGATTGGTTTTGAAATCACGCGTAGCAAAGGCGCAAGTGAAGTTGATGTTGAAAAAGGCGTTATCCTTGCATTGGATAAACTCAAAGCATCTCATCCTGATCTTGAAATCACCGAGGCATTTAACTTTGTTCAACCTGTTGAAGAAAATTATAAAGGTTCAATGGCACTACTTTATGAAGGTGCCCTGTTAGCTGTACTTGTCGTGTGGTTATTCTTGCGTGATTGGCGCGCAACAATTATTGCTGCAACGGCCTTACCACTCTCAATTCTACCTGCCATGATTGGCATGTATTATCTAGGTTTTACCTTAAATATTGTCACCTTATTGGCCATGTCTTTGGTTGTCGGTATCTTAGTCGATGATGCGATTGTTGAAATTGAAAATATTATTCGTCATCTGAGGATGGGCAAGACACCGTATGAAGCGGCGATGGAGGCTGCTGACGAGATTGGTCTTGCAGTCATTGCAACAACATTTACTTTAATTGCCGTCTTTTTACCAACCGCCTTTATGAGTGGTATTGCGGGTAAATTCTTTGTGCAATTTGGGTGGACAGCATCACTTGCTATTTTTGCATCATTGCTTGTGGCCCGTTTGCTAACCCCAATGATGGCAGCCTATATTCTAAAACCTTGGGTGGGGAAAATTGATCACCCATTACAAAATGGCTCTGCAAACGATCAAGGAGAAGCTGGACTAGCCAAAGATCGAGAAAATGATGGGAAAGTCATGCGCAGATATATGCGATTGGTGACTTGGTGTATTCGCCATCGCTGGATCACCTTATTTGGTGCAATCCTGTTTTTTATCGGTTCACTGATGCTTATTCCATTACTACCAACTGGTTTCGTTCCGCCTCCAGATACTGGACAAACCCAAGTACGCTTAGAATTAACACCGGGTTCACAGTTTGCTGATACATTAAAAACTGCAGAATACGCCCGCAACTTAATTAAAGATCATCCTGAAATTAAAAGTATATATACTACCATCGGTGGCGGTGCAGCAGGTACAGATCCCTTTGCTGGTGGTGCATCAACTGAACCACGTAAAGCAACATTAACCATTCAAACAACTGAACGTAAAAGTCGTAGTGCAAGTCTTCAGCAAATCGAAGATGAAATCAGACAAAGGCTTGCCCCTCTCCCTGGTGCAAGGATTCAAGTCGGTATCGCTGGAAACAACAGTCAATATCAATTGGCTCTTTCAGGTGATGATCCCGAAGCACTGATTTCAACAGCTCGACAATTGGAAAGAGAGTTACGTACGATTCCGAATATCGGTAGTGTAAATTCAAGTGCTGCATTAATTCGCCCAGAACTAGTGATCCGTCCTGACTTTGCAAAAGCCGCTGATCTAGGGGTTACCACCTACGATATTGCTGAGACACTTCGGATTGCGACTGCAGGTGACTTTGATCAAAACTTGGCAAAACTAAATCTATCGCAGCGGCAAGTTCCCGTAGTCATTAAACTTCCTTTATCAGCTCGACAGGATCAAGAGTTGATGAAACGTCTTATTATCAAAGGTAGTCGTGGCCCAGTCATGCTCGGCACTATTGCTGAAGTCAATATTGAAAGTGGTCCTTCGCAAATTGATCGCTTTAATCGTATGCGTAATATCAATTTAAATATTGAACTTAACAACCAACCTTTAGGTGATATTGCAGCCCAAGTTGACCAATTACCGACCATGCAAAATCTGCCACCGAGCGTGACACGTACTAACATTGGTGATGCAGAAGTTATGCAAGAGTTATTTTCTAGCTTTGGTCTCGCCATGCTAACAGGCGTATTGTGTATCTATGTGGTTTTAGTACTTTTATTTAAAGATTTCTTACAGCCGATCACCATTTTAGTAGCATTACCATTGTCATTAGGCGGCGCTTTCGTCTTACTCCTTTTAGCAAAAAGTAGCTTTTCCATGCCGAGTCTAATTGGATTAATCATGCTAATGGGCATCGCAAGTAAGAACTCTATTTTATTGGTTGATTACGCCATCATTGCACGTAATGAAAAGGGTTACTCTCGTTTCAATGCCTTACTAGATGCCTGCCATAAACGTGCACGACCGATTATCATGACCACATTGGCGATGGGTGCTGGAATGTTACCTATTGCTTTAGGTGTGGGAACTGATCCGAGTTTCCGCTCACCCATGGCAATATCAGTAATTGGCGGATTGATCACCAGTACATTCTTATCCTTGTTGGTTATTCCCGTAGTTTACACATTTATTGATGATATTCATCAAAAGCTGTTTAACTTCAGAAAGAATAAACCCTTACCAACAGAAACTTCCTAGTAAAAAATTAAAAAGACGGTTTCATTACCGTCTTTTTTAACAATAGGAATATCTATGACTTCGCTAATGCTTTTTCAATATCCGCTTCCAAAGCTTCTGGCTTAGTTGTTGGTGCGTAGCGACCCAGAACTTCACCATTGCGTCCAACTAAGAACTTAGTGAAATTCCATTTGATATTACGACTACCTAAAATTCCTTTTGCCTCACGGGTTAAGAAACGGAAGATCACATGTGCTTCAGGTCCTTTAACGTCTACCTTGGCAAACATGGGGAAATTAACACCATAATTGCGCTGGCAGAATGCCCCTATTTCCTTATTCGTACCTGGATCTTGTCCACCAAACTGATTGCATGGAAAACCTAATACCTCTAAACCTTGAGATTTATATTTTTCGTAAAGTTTCTCAAGTCCCGCAAATTGTGGTGTAAAACCACATTTACTTGCTGTATTCACAATCAGCATCACCTTTCCTTTGTAATCAGAAAGTGCTTTTATTTCTCCCTCTAACAACTCAGCTTCGAACTGATAAATGTTACTCATGGGTAAGTTTCCTCGTCATTTTTTTCTTCTGTTTTAAGTTGTAATGATGCTGAATTTACGCAATAGCGTAATCCAGTCGGTTCTGGGCCATCTTCAAACACATGCCCTAAATGTGCATCGCAATCATGGCAAACAATTTCTGTTCTAACCATGCCATGTGAAGAATCGTCATGCTCCTCTATGGCTAAATTATCAATCGGTCGATAAAAACTTGGCCAACCAGAGCCACTGTCATATTTAGTTTCAGAAGAAAATAATTTCGCACCACAGCAACGACATACATAAATCCCTTTTTGTTTACTATTCCAATATTGTCCAGTAAACGCTGGCTCAGTACCCTTTTTACGGGTAATGCGATATTCTTCTGGTGATAACTCTCTTTGCCATTCTCGGTCAGTTTTATTGACTTTTCCCATGAAAAAACTCCTTTAAATCTATGAGATTCAATGTCATGCTTCATGCTTTCCATATTTACGCTAGTCCTTGATAAATTTCTAGCGAAATTTCAAAATAGATTGTGCGTTTTCGGTAATCTATTTTTTCTTAACTTACAAAACATTGGATGGAATTATGTCCGTTATCAGTAACACTACGCCACGAGAAATTAAGAAATCATCTAAGCTCGAGCATGTTTGCTACGACATTCGTGGACCTGTGTTACGAGCCGCCAATGAAATGGAAGAACAAGGGCACAAAATTATTAAGCTCAATATCGGTAACCCTGCACCATTTGGTTTTGAAGCACCGCAAGAGATTATCAATGACGTTGCTTTAAACTTACCCAATGCAATTGGTTACACCGATTCTAAAGGTATTTTCCCTGCACGTAAGGCAATCTGCCAGTACTACCAACAGAAAGGCATCTTTGATATGCACGTCAACGATGTGTATGTTGGAAATGGTGTTTCAGAACTTATCGTTATGGCAATGCAAGGCTTGCTAGACGACGGCGATGAAATGTTAGTTCCGATGCCTGACTATCCATTATGGACAGCGGCAGTGAATCTGTCTGGTGGTACAGCAATTCACTACAAATGTGACGAGGAAAACTACTGGTATCCTGATATTGCCGATATGGAGAGTAAAATCACGCCCAATACACGTGGGATCGTGGTAATCAATCCAAATAACCCAACAGGTTCAGTCTACCCTCGTCACGTTTTGGCGCAAATCGTTGCTTTGGCAAAAAAATATGATTTGATTTTATTTGCTGATGAGATTTACGACAAAATCATATATGACGGTATAGAGCATGTTTCAGTTGCGGCATTGGCTGGCGATCAACTCTGTGTGTCGTTTAATGGCTTATCTAAAGCATATCGTATCGCAGGTTATCGTGCAGGCTGGATGGCGATTACAGGTAACAAGGCCCGTGCTGCTGATTATATCGAAGGTCTAGACATGTTGGCTTCGATGCGTCTATGTGCGAACCATCAAGCTCAATATGCGATTCAAACAGCTTTGGGTGGTTATCAATCGATCAATGACTTAATACGTCCAGGTGGTCGCCTGTATGAACAACGTAATATTGCGTGGGAAATGCTAAACGAAATCCCTGGTGTAAGTTGTGTTAAACCAGAAGGTGCAATGTACTGTTTCCCTAAACTTGATCCAACAGTGTACGCAGTTGAAGATGATGAAGCGTTAATGCTTGATTTATTAAAAGCAGAAAAGGTTTTACTCGTGCAAGGTACAGGCTTTAACTGGCCAACGCCTGATCATTTCCGTGTGGTATTTTTACCTGCAGAAAATGAGCTTCGTGAAGCAATTAACCGCTTAGGTCGCTTCCTAGCCACACGTCGTTAAGCAAAAAAATTAAAGCAATGTCTGTACAAGACATTGCTTTTTTTAATTTTAGAATAGTTCGTCTGTCATTACACAAAATTGCACCAAGATGATGCACCCATATTAAACCCCAAAAAAATTAAAATAAGTACCTAATATTATTTAAATTAATAAGAAAATTCTTTCAAACCACTTCAGTCACTTAAATCTTTAATCAAATCTACTTTTACTCTAGACAAAGGTCTAATAAAAAATAATTTTGCCAATGATTTAAATGCTAAAACTTCAAATAATAGCTCCCGATGTCATGTCGGATTTGACATAGCACTTCGGTGGAAAACTAAAAAACAGGATTGTGATTGATGATTAAAACGGTTAAATCATTAGGATTAGCATGTACCCTACTTGCAGCTTCAGTTTCATTGTATGCAAAAAATAATGTCGTTATTATGGCGACAGGTGGCACGATCGCAGGTGCAGGCGCGAGCTCAACCAATAGTGCAACCTATACAGCAGCAAAAGTTCCTGTAGAGACACTAATTAACTCAGTTCCTCAAATTAAAGATCTAGCAAATGTCAGTGGTATCCAAGCCCTACAAATTGCATCTGAAAACATTACCGATAAAGAGCTTTTATCGCTGGCACGTCAAGTCAATGATTTAGTTAAAAAACCATCTGTGAATGGGATTGTGATTACACATGGTTCAGACACACTTGAAGAAACTGCATTCTTTCTAAACCTTGTTATCCATACTGACAAACCGATTGTTCTAGTTGGTTCAATGCGCCCATCTACTGCTCTTTCTGCGGATGGACCACTTAATTTATATAGTGCTGTTGCCCTTGCTTCATCTGATGAAGCAAAAAATAAAGGCGTACTGGTACTGATGAATGACTCAATCTTTGCTGCACGAGATGTGACCAAAGGAATAAATATCCATACCAATGCCTTTGTTAGTCAATGGGGGGCATTAGGAACAGTTGTTGAAGGAAAACCATATTGGTTTAGAAACAGTATCAAACGACATACCAAAGCATCAGAATTTAATATTGAAAATATTAAAGGTGAACAGCTACCCGTTGTTCAAATCGTATATGGTTCAGACTCTATGAAACCTGATGCGTATCTTGCTTATGCAAAAGCTGGAGCACGAGCAATCATCAACGCAGGTACGGGTAATGGATCTGTTGCAAAATATTTAGTTCCAACCTTACAACAACTACACAATGATAACGGGATTCAAATTATCCGTTCTTCTCGTGTGGCTCAAGGTTTTGTTTTACGTAATGCTGAACAACCTGATGATAAATATGGTTGGGTAGCTGCACATGATCTTGATCCACAAAAAGCACGCATTCTCGCGGCATTGGCACTCACTAAAACGAATGATGCTAAAGAAATTCAACGGATGTTCTGGGAGTATTAATTTACGTCCATAACGACTAAACCGATGTATATGATCAAATCGCATATACATCGGTTTTTTAGTTTCTGAGCCGAATACAAAGCAGATATGATCTTATTGCAAAAATATTAGACAACAGCCATAGACAGAGCGTGTTAGAATAATCGGCGGTCGCGTTAAGGATAGATCTATGCAGTTTGTTCATCTTGGTATTCATACAGAGTTTTCGATTACAGAGTCGATTGTTCGCATACCCGATTTGGTCAAAGCTGCTATAAACGATGAAATGCCTGCTCTGGCATTAACTGACCTGTCAAACCTACATGCTGCAGTGAAATTCTATGAAGCATGCCTTAAGAAAGGAATTAAACCGATTTTAGGCAGCGTCATTCGACTCAATGATGCTGAACATCGCGCCACACTATTAGCAATGAGCAATACAGGTTGGAGAAACCTGACTGAAATTGTGTCCCGCGGTTTTATCGAGGGACAACAACTCAGTATTCCCTGCGTCCAAAAAGAATGGGTACTCGAACAATCTGAAGACTTGATTATCTTGCTTGGGCAACACAGTGATGTGGGTAAAATGCTCTGCTCTTCAAACCCACAAAAAGCTGAACCTTTATTAGAAGCATGGATAGAAAAATTTGGTAACCGTGTTTATCTAGCATTAACACGAACCGAACGCGCGGGTGAAGAAGACTTTATCCAAGAAGCAGTCAAACTCGCCGCAAAATACCAAATTGGTGTCGTTGCGCATAATGACATTCATTTTATTGAAAAAGACGACTTTTACGCACATGAAGCCCGTGTTTGCATTGCGGATGGTTATGTACTCGGTGATGATAAACGTCCCAAAAACTATAGTCCCGAACAATATTTCAAAACTGGGCAACAAATGTCTGAACTTTTCTCAGATATTCCAAGTGCAATTGAAAATACATATTACGTCGCACAGCGATGCAATGTAGCACTCCAACTCGGAACCTATTTCTTACCAGACTTCCCTATCCCTGATGGTTATACCATTGATACCTATTTTGAGCATCTGTCTCGTCAAGGTTTAGAGGAGCGCTTAAACCACCTTTATCCAATATCAGAGCGTGATGAGGATTGGGAAGATATTCGAAAACCCTATGATGAACGAATCAAATACGAAGTTGATATCATCTTAAAAATGGGTTTCCCCGGCTACTTCCTCATCGTTATGGACTTTATCCAATGGGCAAAAAACAATGGGGTACCTGTCGGACCGGGACGTGGTTCTGGTGCAGGTTCACTGGTCGCATATAGTTTAAAAATTACCGACCTCGATCCTCTCAGATATGACCTACTCTTTGAACGTTTCTTGAACCCTGAACGTGTTTCAATGCCCGATTTCGATGTCGATTTCTGTATTGCAGGTCGAGATCGCGTTATCGAATATGTTGCACAGAACTATGGTCGCCAAGCTGTTTCCCAAATTGCAACGTTTGGTACCATGGCTGCAAAAGGTGCTATTCGAGATGTTGCACGAGTCTTGGGTAAATCATACGGACTCGCGGACCGTATCTCAAAAATGGTGCCAACCAAACCACTTGGCGTTGATCTAGCGACTGCTATTGATATGGAGCCGCAACTTAAAGATATCGTTACCAATCCATCCAACCCAGACAATGATGATGCGGCTGAGATCTGGGAAATGGCGCTTAAACTTGAAGGTATCACACGAAATACAGGTAAACACGCGGGTGGTGTAGTTATCGCTCCCGGAAAAATTACCGATTACTCTGCAGTGTTGTGCGATCCAGATGGTACCAACCGTGTAGCGCAATATGACAAGGATGATGTCGAGGCAGCAGGACTCGTCAAATTTGACTTCTTGGGTTTACGGAACCTCACGGTGATCGAGGATGCCGTTCAGAATATTAACAAAAGAGTCAAATCTGAAACTCCTCTCGAAATTGCAAATGTCCCTTTAGACGATAAAGATGCATACTTAGTCTTTGCTGAAGCAAATACGACCGCGGTATTCCAGTTTGAATCCGTCGGCATGAAAAAAATGCTTAAAGAAGCAAGACCAAGTAAATTTGAAGAAATTATTGCCTTCGTTTCTTTATATCGTCCGGGTCCAATGGATCTAATTCCAGACTTTATTCATCGTATGCACGGTGGCGAGTTTGAATATTTACATCCATTACTCGAAAGTGTTTTAGAGCCGACTTATGGCATCATGGTTTACCAAGAACAGGTCATGCAAGCAGCACAGTTCTGTGCTGGTTATACCTTAGGCGGCGCTGACTTACTTCGTCGTGCAATGGGTAAAAAGAAACCTGAGGAAATGGTAAAGCAACGCCAAATCTTTATTAAAGGTGCTGCTGAAAAAGATATTGATGAAGCCACTGCCAATCATATCTTTGACTACATGGAAAAGTTCGCAGGCTATGGTTTTAACAAATCACATGCGGCTGCCTATGCACTGGTTGCTTATCATACCGCATGGTTAAAAGCACACTATCCATCAGAATTTATGGCAGCGGTACTATCATCGGAAATGCAGAACACTGACAGTATCGTGTTCTTGATTGATGACTGCCGTAACAATAAGCTAGAGGTACTTCCTCCGTCTGTAAATATGTCCTTATATCATTTCCATGCCAGTGATGAACGTACCATTGTCTACGGTTTAGGTGCGATTAAAGGTGTTGGCGAACAGGCAATGCAGTCTGTGATCGACTCACGCATTAAAGAAGGTCCATATAAAGACTTATTCGATTTCTGTCATCGTATTGACCTAAAAAAGATTAACAAACGTACCTTAGAAGCGCTTATCCGTGCCGGTGCATTAGATTGTCTCGGCATAGAACGCTCAAGCTTGATGGCGCAACTTCCAGAAGCCGTACAAGCAGCTGAGCAAGCACGTAGTAACCGAGAAACAGGAATTATGGATCTGTTTGGTGAAGTTGAAGAAGTTCAACGAAAGCCAGCCAAACCTGTGAAGCCTTGGTCTGATGAAGTTCGTTTAAAAGGTGAAAAAGATACGCTCGGACTGTATTTGACAGGACATCCGATTGATGTTTATCGCCAAGAGTTAAAAGCCTTTATTCCAGCCAAATTAAATGAACTTACACCGACACGTCGAGGGGTCACAACTGTTTTTGCAGGGTTAGTCGTAGATATTGCTAACTTCCCGAATCGAATTATGATCACCTTAGATGATGGCACTGCACGTGTAGAAATCAGTTGCAATCATGAACGTTTCCAACGTTACAAAGATATTGTTCGACTCGAACAAGTCGTTGTAGTCGAAGGCGAAATCTATGAACGTGAAGGCTATGATCGCCCAATGGCCCGTTTAAGCAAAGCATTTAGTTTAAATGATATCCGCCAAAAGCGTGCTCAAAGTATTCAAGTACAGCTAAGCCCTGATTTAATGACCAAATCCTTAGCCAAAGATCTACAAGCTATTCTGCTTCCTTATTGTAATGTCGATATGAGTCAACATATTGGTTTACAGTTACAAATTGAACAAAGCTTTGCCTATGCTGAATTACATCTTGGACCGCAATGGAAAGTTGCCCCTCAAGATGAATTGCTCGCTAAATTACGTGATTATTTTGGAAAAGATGCTATTTTCATCGAATATCAAGTGAAATCAAAAGCTGCCAAAGCAATTGAAAAACCTAAAGTTAGCACTGTCGCAACACCGCCTGAAAATATGTCTATGGATGAAGCCTTGGATCTTTATCAAGCCGAAGTTTCTCAATATTCTTAAATTTGGATGATATATGAATCAGTTTGAGCAAAATAATATGACCAAACCTTTGGATCATGTCCGTATTGTTATGGTCAATACAACTCTCCCTGCAAATATTGGTAGCGCTTTACGTGCGATGAAAACCATGGGATTATCCAAATTAGTTTTAGTCGCACCTAAAACATATCCTCACCCAGATATTGATGCCTTGGCGGCAGGCGCACAAGATCTAATCGAACATATCGACATTGTAGAAACACTCGAACAAGCGATTCAAGATTGTCATCTGGTGTTTGGAACCAGTGCTCGTAGTCGTACCATACCGTGGCCATTATTAGATGTAAGACCAGCAGCAAAAGAAGCACTTCACGCGGCGTCACAACAGCAAAACATTGCTATTGTTTTTGGTCGTGAAGACCGTGGTCTGACAAATGAGGAGCTCGCCCTCGCCAATTATCATTTAACAATTCCTGTAAATCCTGAATATGGTGTGTTAAATGTCGCACAAGCCATTCAAGTTGTATGCTACGAGTTAAGAATGGCGGCACTGGAGCAAATCAGTCCAGTGGTTGACACATCAAATGAGCAAATGCAACTTAAACAACAGCAAACCATGCAATGGGACGAACCGCTTGTAACCCAACAGCAAATGGAAGAGTTTTATCCTCATTTTGAGAAAATGTTGACTGAAATTGAGTTTTTAGATCCTGATAATCCCCGTTTACTCCCTTTACGCTTGCGTCGTTTATTCGGAAGGATACAATTAGATCGTATGGAATATCATTTATTACGCGGTGTTTTTAGTCGTGTTCAGTCTTTGGCAAATGGTTCATGGAAAAAATCTCAATCGGAGGATCATAACAAATGATTAAACAGCTTAAAGAAGATATTGAGGCTGTATTTGCACGTGATCCTGCGGCACGCAATACGCTTGAAGTTTTAACCACTTACCCAGGAATTCATGCATTAATCATGCATCGTATGGCGCATGAACTCTGGAAAAAAGAGTTTAAAGGGACTGCACGTTTACTCTCCTCTTTCAGCCGTTTTGCCACTGGTATTGAAATTCACCCTGGTGCAAAAATTGGTAAACGCTTTTTCATTGATCATGGCATGGGGGTCGTGATTGGTGAAACTGCTGAAATTGGGAATGACGTCACCCTATATCATGGCGTTACACTGGGTGGTACCACATGGAATAAAGGTAAGCGTCATCCAACCTTAGAAGATGGTGTGGTGGTTGGTGCAGGTGCGAAGATCTTAGGCCCTTTCACCGTTCATAAAGGTGCAAAAGTTGGATCGAATGCTGTTGTTACGAAGGAAGTTCCTGCAGGCGTTACTGCGGTGGGTAGTCCTGCCCGCTATATCTTTAAACAACAAAACACCAAAGAACAGACAGAACAAGAAGCTTTACGACGTGATTATGCAGAGAGTATTGGTTTCGAACCGTATGCGACAACCGAAGATCAATCCGATCCGATTCTAGAAGGCATTCGGGTATTGCTTGATCGCATGCAAAAGAATGAAAAGCGTATGAATACACTTTGCCAAAGACTATCTCTGCTTGATCCGACTTTTAACGGTCAGAATTCTAAAACTCAACCATATAGTAAAGAAGAATTAAAAATCATCGAAGAAGTACGTCGTGAATGTGAAGCGCAAAGTACAACCTTTAAAACTGAGTAAGTTAAAAAAATATAACATCTCGTACATTGCAAGTTGGTTCCGCTTTTCCTAGACTAGCGGAACCAATCATTTTTATCCTCTTACTAAAATTAATGGATGTAGATCATGAATTTTAAGCCCTTGGCATTACTTGTACTTTCAACCACTTTTCTAACGGCTTGTGGCGTAGCTCCAACAAAAAAAGAAAATGTTGCTGAGCCATTTGTATTTAAAGAACCTGATCCTACTCCAGCATTCTATGCTTTAAATCCAATTCAATACGATGCACCACCGAGTTTTGAGTTAGCTATCAAAGAAGCTGCTGCACAACCAGTGACTAAAATGGTAGTTTCTCTTCAAAGTGATCCATCTAAATCAATGACTTTAGATGTAAACAAAATTATTATTCCGACGATCGATAGTAAACAACGTAATGTCAAATATGCGGTGCTTGCGGGTGAAAATGAAGTTGATGTGACTGAGATTGATGATTTCTTACAGCTTGTCGAAGGTAAAGCGCGTCACTATCCGCCACGTTTTACTGAACGCCAAGAACGTAAAGGTTATGAAACTAAGCTCAAAGAAATCACACATAAGCTGGATGCGCTCGCAGAAAAACCGAATGCATCATTTGATGTATTGTCTCGTGCATTTAAAGCCAGCGTCATGGCACGCAACCTTGATCTAGGAACATCATACACCTCCAAGTCATTAAACTATGCACAACGTATTCTTGCGATGAGTCCAAATGATCCTGAAACCAATTTCTGGTTTGGATTTGGCTTGTCTGAGGGTGGTGGTCAGCGCGAAGCTATCCCTTATTTAGATAAAGCAATTAAAGGCGGTGTACAAGAAGCATATCTTTCTGCTGCAAACAACTATTTGTGGTTAGAGCAAAAAAGAAATGCAATTCAAACTCTCAGAAACTATAAAATTAAGTTCCCTGATGAGGCTGAAGTCGCAGATCGTTTAATTCGTGAAATTGAATCTGGTAAGCGCTGGAACGTATGGCAAGTGATGAATTAATTTTTTATTTCTTGAATAAATAGACTGCCCTGAGCAGTCTATTTTTTTTACATTGAAAAAACATTAATTTTTCGTATTATAAATAACATCCAAGCCTACCGTGCTGATCCATCATGTTTGCATTTCAACCGAATAAATCTTTATTTATTGTTAGTCTACTCAGTGCAATCATGGTGAGTGGTTGCCAAGTCGTCAGTCTAAAGCAACAAGCGATAAATGTAACCATCGCCAATGAACGTAATAGCATTTTAACGCATAAAAAATTAAGCGAAGCCAGTCTGAATGTCCTCTCCATGTCTGGTAAAGAAGCTAAAGTCTGCACCCAAACACCAAATGACTGTGTCGCTGATTTACACAAAATCCCACAAATTTTAGATGAACAGCTCTTATCAACTGCAAGCGAATTGTATCTCGCTAAAGCATTGTCATTATCTGAATCTTCGGATTGTAAAATTAGTAAGCTAAGCAAACATCGTAAAGAAGAAGAACAGAAAGTCATTCAACAAAACTATGAAAAGTGTCTAGATCAAGAACTTGAGTCCTTAGATAAAAGTATTCGATATAGCTATGCATATTTATTCAAAACAAGTCGTCAACCACAAGAACGTATTTTTGATAACCGACAAGTTCAAATTCGAGATTTCTATAATCAAGCACTAACCAAATTAGTTAATGTACACAGTCTTCGAAATCCATCTAAAACCATTACCCCAACAATTAAAATTGGTAAAAGTATCTATACGATCGATATCGAATCTTATCAACGCCTGCAAAATGTTCAACAGCTTGAACAATTTGTTTCTAGCTATAATATGAATTTTTCAGGGTTAAGAGCCATTAACCGCAGAGATGGTTTTGGTTCTGATTTTGTGGCGGTCTTCCCGTCCTCAGAAGCCAATCATGGGGAAAATAAATATATTCTTGATCCTCTGAATTATAAATATCCAAATGGCACTAACCCCAATATTCATAAAGCACGTTATTTGGCAGCGACAATCATTGCTCAACCTAAACAAGCAACTGCCAGTGTGGAAGATGTTTTAAATAACCCAAATTTTGAAATTAAAGTTTATGATCCTTACAACACTGAAAGAGTCAATATCGCAGGCAAAGCCTACTCACTTGCCGCAAACTTTTCTGCGCCTTACGGCCTATGGTTAGCAGAAAACAATCTACGTGCAGCTGCTTATCTTTCGTTGATTGACCGTGACCAGCATCTCACCATGCCGCATCTTTATATGTTGGAACCTTATAATCCGAATAAAAAAGTTATCGTATTAATACATGGTTTGGCGAGCAGTCCTGAAGCATGGATTGCGGTTACCAACGATATTATGGGTGATCCAGTTTTGCGTGAAAACTATCAAGTATGGCAAGTTTTCTATTCAACCAATATGCCTATCTTAGAAAGTCGCTTTCAGACCTATGCATTATTGAAACAGGCTTTTTCATCATTGAATCCTAGAGATGCTGCTGCAAAAGATGCTGTTTTAATCGGTCATAGTATGGGGGGTATCATTAGCCGTTTACTGGTAAGCGATGTAGATCTATCGAAACAAGCTTTAGCAATGATGACCAGCCGTCAGCAAGCCCAGCTCAGAAAGCATCCTGTTATTAGTGAGCGATTAAAGATGAAACCAATTCATAACTTTAATCGAGCTGTTTTCTTAGCGTCGCCCCATCGTGGAACTGATTATGCTGACCGTTGGTTTACCTTAGCTGCGCGGAAAATTATCCGTTTACCTGCAACTTTTCTCACAACTTTAGCAGACACACTTACCAGTGATGATATGGATCTTAAAGATTTCGTGAAAACACTGACTAATGATGTCATCCAAAATGGGCCTAGTGATTTAAGTAAAAAATCGAAATTTATGGAGTTAACTGCCGATGTTCCACCTGAAAAAGGTCTAGTGTTCCACTCTATTTTAGGCAACATTACTAAAAGTGATGATCCAAATGTCATCACAGATGGAATCGTCCCATATAAAAGTGCTCACTTAGATGGAGCAGTTTCAGAAAAAGTTTTGCATGGCGGACATTCTATTCAAGAAACGCCTGAAGCAATACTTGAGTTACGTCGAATCCTTCGTCAGCATCTTGTTGATCATGGCTTGTATAAGCAATAAATAAAAAAGCCCAAACTAAAGTTTGGGCTTTTTTGATTCTAATTTATTAAACGCCAGAACGAATCATATAATCAAAAGCAGAGAGCGAAGCTTTCGCGCCTTCACCTGTGGCAATGATGATTTGCTTATAAGGCACAGTGGTACAGTCACCCGCAGCAAACACACCTTTCACATTGGTCTCGTTACGATCATTCACCATAATCTCACCACGATTACTTAATTCAACAGCGCTGTCTTTTAAGAAATCTGTATTCGGTAATAAACCAATTTGAACAAAGATCCCTGCAAGCTCAACCACATGTTCTTGATCTGTAGCACGATCTTTATACTTCAAGCCTGTCACTTGTGAACCATCACCAAGCACTTCAGTACTCAATGCATTCATGATCACTGTTGTATTAGATAAGCTGTTTAACTTATCTTGTAACACTTGATCCGCTCGAAGTTTGGTGTCGAATTCAACCAAGGTTACATGTTCAACAATTCCAGCAAGATCAATCGCAGCTTCCACACCAGAGTTACCGCCACCAATTACAGCAACACGTTTACCTTTGAACAATGGACCATCACAGTGTGGGCAATAAGCGACACCACGGGTTCGATATTCAGCTTCACCGGGTACATTCATCTCTCTCCAACGTGCACCAGTTGAAAGAATAATGGTTTTGGATTCTAGTTTGGCACCATTCTCCAGTTCAACCTCAACCAAGCCCGTTGCTGTTTGATCCGCACCAGTCACTTTGCTCACACGTTGAAGATTCATGATATCGACATCATACTCACGGACATGTGCTTCCATTTCAGCCGCAAACTTTGGACCTTGGGTCTTTTGCACTGAGGTAAAGTTTTCAATATCCATGGTATCCATGACCTGACCACCAAAGCGCTCAGCCACGATACCTGTTTTAATTCCTTTACGTGCTGCATAGATTGCCGCAGTGGCACCCGCAGGACCACCACCAATTACCAAGACATCAAATGCATCTTTGGCATTGATCATCGCAGCATCTTTTTCCGCAGAGTTAGTATCTAACTTGGCAATGATTTCTTCCAAAGTCATGCGACCTTGACCGATATGTTGCTCATCTTGGAACACCATTGGTACGGCCAAGATTTTGCGTTGTTCCACTTCATCTTGGAAGAACGCACCATCAATCATGGTGGTCGTGGTATTTGGGTTATAGATTGCAATCAAGTTCAAGGCTTGAACTACATCTGGACAGTTATGGCAGCTCAATGAAATAAACACATCAAAGTTTGCTTTAAGATTTAAGCCTTTAATCTGATTTAAAACCTCATCAGAAACTTTAGGTGCATAGCCTGAAACTTGTAACAATGCCAAGATCAAAGAAGTAAACTCATGTCCCATTGGTAAACCCGCAAAGAACACACGCGGTTGTTCACCTGCTTTGGCGACACCAAAACTCGGACAGCGAGCGTTTGAACCGTCAAAACGCGCCGTAACTTGATCAGACAGTTCAGCAATTTCAGTCACAAGTTCTTTTACTTTCGCAGCTTTATCTGAATCATCTAAAGCAGCCACCAACTCGATTGGACTTTCTAAACGTTCTAAGTAAGCTTTTAATTGAGTTTTAATATTTTGATCTAACATGCAAATCTCCAAATTCTAAGCAGTTCAAGTCGGCTAAATTAATTTCATGGGGCTATAGTACGCAAAAGTTCAGCATAGAGGAAACAGTATGTTTTTATGAGTTCAATCGGTTTTTTGAATTTTAAGTTAAAATATGGTGGTTTTGCTCGATACACTAAGTGATAATTTATAAATGGCTCTCAAATTTGTATTAAAATTTGCTTAAACTCATGGAGTAAAAGCAAAACAACTCAAGCAACATATTAACATGGTGTGACGCAGTTTTATCATTGTGAACATGAGGAGGTCTTTCATGGGTTACTGCATTGTGAATTTTTAGAAGCAGTTGTTGTTTCACAGCGTTTAATTGTTCAGTATTAAAATTATATTCGTCCATTGGGGATGTACATTGAGATTCTACATTATGAAGATGATTGGGTTAAACCTCGACTGTTGTTCATACAACATACTGATTTACTCTAGGCATTAGGTCTAGAACATCATGTTATTGTCTAAATGAGATAAGAGCTGGCTTTTTGTCACGTGCTATCGAATTGTCAATTAAATTAATAGTACAACTCGCCCGATGCTGAGAGGCTTGTACACTTTCACCCAATATATCGTATGGCTCAGAACAGTAACCTGCCAAGTTTATGATTTCACCACTAACCAAAGGCAGAATGGACAGTGGCAAAGCTACTAAACACTGAAGAAAAAGGTTAATTTTAGCTACCAAGGCTGTCGGCGATAAAGCTCAGACAATGGAGACTAATAGATTTAGAAACGCCCAACCAAAAAAAGACAATGAATAGAAAGGCCTGTAGACTTTTAGTGTGTTTGGGGTAAGTGATTCATCTGTTTATGTGACGTCTGCGAATTGAACATTTGATTAAATCTTATAGAATGCTGAGCTAGGTAGTTTTGTCAGATACAGAGAAGATTCAAAACGTAGAGTGAATGTAGGAAGTAATACTTACAACATCGTTAAAGACCGTTCTCTCACTGCTGAAGTAGAGACAAGTTGGGAGATCGGTTGAACGTATGAAACATTTATGGGTGCCAATGTTCTTGTCTGTCCTGGTCTATGCTTTATACTTTAGGGGTATTACTCACACGATTTGGTTAAAGCGATTGTTCTGAGGTCTATTACAAATCACCTAATTAAGCTGTTGCTTCTAATTGGCTTTGTAGGACTAGTCTTTTGAATTGACTATATGCATGCTCATAATTATTGAGGGTGCATGGTAATTGTTCGCACGTTTAATAATCATTCATTGTTCGTTGCTGTGATTTTGCACTCTCCGCTGCTGTTTGAAACACTGAAACGGCATAGCCGCGAAATTTAATACTGGCGCAAACGCCTTTCACGTCGGAAACTGATTCGCTTTACTTATGTTCTTGCTTAGACACTGCCCAACTAAGCTTGTATTTCCGAGCTGGTGGCTTTATTCCCTACATCGTGGATCAATCACCGACCAACAGTAAACATTTGGAATGGATAATACTAATGCACGGTATAGTTTATATCGCACATTGCTGAAGAATCCGAACAATGCTTACATAAATTTCAAGATCGCTCGTATAATAATTTCAATCAGATCTTTATTTGTTGGTTTTGCTACGTTAAGCTAACGTCGTCAGCGCTGCAATTGCTGGCCGGCTATTTCGAATATGCAGGTGTCCAGAGCAAATGTAAACCCCAAGATATTGAAGGTCATCCTGTGCAGAATCATTCGTTTGATCGGGTGAGCCTATACGTCATTTCAATCCAGATCTGTAGATTATAGTATATTTAACTTATACATCGATTTGCTCTGTCTTAGTTTTAATGTAATCAGCAGAACGGCGCGTTGCTGCTGAAATCTGGTCAACTAACCCTACCCTAATAAGCGAGCATAGCGCATTTTATTAAATTTGCGAAATAGAAAAGTTAAATCCACCCTGCTGGACTTCATTGAGTTATGGTCGAGTGGCTTTTCAATCTGTTGTTTAGACAAAAGTTCACAAGCAGAAAGTGGAACTATAAGTTTTGGTAGCAATAGATTATTCTAATTCATCGACTACATTGGTATTGAACTCAGCCAGAACTAGTTATGAGATGGTCAGATCAGAATGTTCTGGTGTTTGATTGTCTTATACTATTAAATTTAGACATTGATATTAGCGTTTTTGATATTGCTACTAATGGTTCGCTGACAATAACCACAATTCAAGTGAGATGATCAACCTTTTATGGATGTAGAATGTCTTTTTGATACATACACAGCTATATATAGTGCAAGTGACTATCTGTTCAAGAAATGCAAATGGGCATGGTTGGTTATTTGGGTTGGATTTATCATGAATTGCAATGATTAAACTGTGAGGCTATCCTTTTGAACGCAAAAAAAGAAAACGCTATTTTGCTTGATATGGTCCCCTTTTTTTGAATGGGGTGTTACTTATGGTTTGTAGCGTGATCGAAGAATTTATTTATTATCCACCAGTTTATACAATTTGATATAAGGTCTCAGATTCATTAAATGCTCGAAATTTGTTGCGAAACTTTCCTGCGCCGAAAGCAACAAACACCTATTGTTCTTACAATGCTAATCGCAGCTATACGCCCGCTTCAGATTATATCCTTTCGGGCAGCATTTTTGGGCTTATCTGATTGGCTGGGTTTAATACCTCATATGAATTTATTCGGAATAGGGGAAGATTCGCATATTATTCGATTTCTATACCCTTGCAACTATCTGGATCTATAAATTGCCGTATAGAGAATTATTTTGGAGATTACCGTAGCTTAGCAACGCCTTGAGTTACTACATCTTTCAACTGCTGTGAGAGCTTATGGAAAATCTTATTTAAAACAATAATTGGAAGTTTTAAGACAGCCACAGCATTATGAATCAATCGATGAGAGTGATAAAATAAAGGAATCTATAGCTAAGGAAAGAAATTAAAGCTTGGTTGGACGTTTTCTTCAATTTGCCATGATGGTATGTGGTCCAGGGTAGTTGTCATTTTAATAGAATATCAACATACCCAAGCAATTTGAACGTCCTTAGTTTTTGCATGCGCTAATTACTCCGAGCACTATGGTTTAATTATTGTATAAAATGTTAAAGATCATTACCAATATATTTGGCTAGAGTTTGGTTGGAATAACAAAAATGTGGTGCAGAAGTTCTTTTGGTTCTACTTCTTACGCTATACAGATCACCATCTCACCTGTGAACGATGTTTTTAAACCTTACGACATTTTACAGATGCCCCGTATCTACTAGCCTGTTATGGGGCTTCGAATAAACTTGATTGTCATCTCGGTTGTGACTCACAAAGCAATGATGATCGTATGTTGGCAGATTACAACAGAGAAAATGAAATGATCTATATATATCAAGATGCGAACTAAAACAGGTTGACAAAAACGGATGTGTTGCTGATCGACTAGATAAAGATCTTCATTTCTGATATCCCCCATATCGTCAATATTTCCTTTTACGAAGCCGTGATACATATCTGGTTAAAAAAAATATATAATTCGTTGTATTTTTGCCATCATGCACTCCTCACTCTAAAGCTTAGTAAATTATTTTAGTCATATTTAGGAACAGGATGATAAAATTCTTCCGAACCATTCTTATATTCAGTTTTATATTCCCGCTCACAAACCTCATGATGCCATGAAGTCAATTTAAAAGATGGTACCGTCGACATCCCCCCGTATAATTTTTAATAATTGTCACGAATATATAAAACCAATTCTTTTATAATATGACATGATTCAGAGTTACGCATACTGATAATAGCAAAATGGAGACTTCGCATCCGATCAAGGTCGAAGAATGGTCGATAACGTGAAAATGTTGGAAAGTATGAAAGATAAGCGACTCATCATAGCCCATCTAATTCAATATGATGAACTTAACAAATCAGTGATAACCAAGCAAGGTTCTAGATGGAGGCAGCGTCGCTATACCTAATAACCATTTACGTATGAAATCTTCACCTGCTGCCTACTTATGAAATCGAACGACTATTACTTTACGACGTAAACTCCATGTTTCAAGAATCATACAAAACTCGTTCGATAGAGAAATTTGGACTTTTCATACCAGCACGATAACGTGTAAACCTCGATCTCCAAGACTTGTTTACTGTTGTAAAGCCAGCGACCAATTAGAGATCGGCCAAGTCTGTTGGCCGAGTAATGCTTAGTTGATTCATGTGATGACTTCAGAAGTTTTGTGAAATGTTCTGGGTCGGACGTGAGTATAAGCAGTCCGTCCGAGTGTCTCTACACCAATTTTTTGTAAATATGCATAGATGTCAACTAACTTTCCTAATTCAGGCAAGCGCAAACTGGTACCGTGACAAAGCTGCAAAAACACTACTACACATCTACCTCTAACCTCAATTTCGGTAATATCACCAAGAACTTCGTACTGGTGCGAAGGCACCTTCAATTACTTCACTAGTGTAATAATTAGGCTCACTATCATGTAAATCTGAGATGTTGATCTTATCAGTAATTACATCTTGGCGAGATGTATAACTAATAACGTCTTGTGATTGGAGAATTACTACTGTTACATGACATCTATCGTTAGTATTAACGAATCGATTAAAGTCCATTTTAATCCCGTAATTTATCTGGCTATAAATCCAACAAAGTGATATTGTGATAATTGGAGATTAAAAATTAATGTGTTTTACAATCATAAGACTCTGCCAACAGAACCAAAGCGTATTGATGAAATAGTTGTACACTTGTTGAATTTCGATTCTACAAAGCAAGATTTGCGCCATCTTCTGGTGATAATGGAGCTTTCATAATTAAAGAAATTGTATGACGGTATAAACATATAGGGCTTTTGGTGGCTTCTTGCAAAATTAATTTTTGATCATTAACATAACACCAACGAAACCTATTGCGTTAATTGTTCTGTTTACTTGGCATAGAAGGGCATTAAATCGAAATAATGGCGACAATTTTGTTTTTCGACAAAGAAGATGATTACAGAGTCATTTAAGTGTAGTCTCATCTGTTATAAAACGCGACCGTCAAACATTTCACATGCAAAGTGTTGATCACAGATTAGGCTTACCTTAATTATAAAACAGCCATGAAAAGTTTATTCAGAAACTTAAACCATACTTATCACGAGTCTCCCAGATTCATCTTAATGACGTTTTACACGTTACTTAGCAGATCGACAGTTCGATTGTAGCCATTCATCTGAATCAAGTGTCCATTGACGCTCGTGCAATAGGGTCCAATTAAATTACACAACATCCTATAGGCGCAAGGTTAGCAGAGCTTGTGCTATCGGGAATTAAGCGATATTCCCAAGTGGATCGGCGGGACGTACTGTGTGGACATTAGCCAATTACCGAGGAAATTCAGATAAAATTGAGTGTGTCGCTTGGATTTAACGTTTTCTCTACTTATTAAGTTTCGATCGTATTGTTTATTCGTTTGCAGACAGAGGATATTCTGGTAGCAGATGGTTTCAATGACTGATTGATATCAACATAAACTTCTATATATATTGTAGAAAAACTTGAACGTGAACAATATCTTGGCCATGTATTATGAAATCACTGACTGCTTTCACCATCGTCACGAGGGTTAAACTTAATCGTTACCACAACATACTTGGGTGTATATCGTTAAACTCAATATTATTGCGATGCAATTATAATTTGGATAGCAGGTACTTGCTGTCTAGCCTAAGTTTGTTGTCTCCGCTACTCGGAACTCAGCATTATTGGTAGTGATGATGATGAGTTTGATGACTTTGAAGAGAATCTGCCTAGAGCCGTCGTTCAAGCAGTCGAAGAATGTTTTGCTGATGCCGAAGCAAAAGGTCATCCAGAACATGCGGATATCCTGATCTTTGCGAGTACCGAGCAAGAAATTCGTGAATTACAGGAAACCCTACAGAAGTTTGGTCCCCGTCATACCGAAGTTCTGCCTTTATATGCGCGTTTGGCCTTGGCAGAGCAGCAAAAGATTTTCAGTCCAAGTGGTAAAGGCAGACGTATTATTATTGCCACCAACGTTGCAGAAACAGCGTTGACTGTTCCAAATATTCGCTATGTGATTGATAGTGGTTTTGCCCGTATTTCACGTTATAACTATCGTTCGCGGGTACAACGTTTACCGATTGAAGCGATTTCACAAGCGGCAGCCAATCAGCGTAAAGGGCGTTGCGGTCGTATTGCTGCAGGTGTATGTATTCGCTTATACAGCGAGGAAGACTTTTTAAGCCGTCCAGAATTTACAGAACCTGAAATTAAACGGACCAATTTAGCTTCTGTAATTTTACAGATGCAAAGCCTCGGTTTGGGTAACTTAGAGGATTTTGACTTCATTGAACCGCCAGATTTCCGTTTGGTGAATGATGGTCGTAAGTTACTTATTGAGCTGGGGGCACTGAATGAACGGAAAAATGAACTGACTAAAGTCGGTCAAATGATGGCACGTATGCCGATTGATCCGCGTTTAGCACGTATGATTATCGGTGGCGCGCACTTTGGTGTGCTCAAAGAAACCTTGATTATCGTCAGTGCATTAGCGATTCAAGATCCGCGTGAACGTCCTGCGGACAAACAAATGCAGGCTGATCAAAAACATGCATTGTTCAAAGAAGCGGATTCAGACTTTTTATTTTATTTAAAACTGTGGAATACCTTACAAACCAGTCCTGATACTCAATCAGAGAACAAGCGTCGTCAATTTGCCCGTCAGCATTTCTTGAGCTGGTTACGTTTACGAGAATGGAAACAAACCCATCACCAATTAGTCGAGTTGGCTGAAGGCTTAAAACTTAGTTTTAATGAAAAAGGCGCGAATTATGAAAATTTACACCGCGCACTCTTAACGGGATTGCTTTCTTTTATTGCCAATAAAACGGATGAACGTAATACCTTTATGGCAGTGCGTCAGCAGAAAGCCAAAGTTTTTCCAGCCAGTACCTTACATAAAACTAATACCGCTTGGGTCATGGCCTTTGAAATGGTGGAGACTTCTCAGGTTTATTTGCGGACATTGGCAAAGATTGATCCAGAATGGATTTTGTTGGCGGCGCGTGATCTCTTGAAATATCACTATTTTGAGCCTCATTGGTCGAAAAAGGCGGGCATAGTAAATGCTTATGCGCAAATTTCATTATTTGGTTTGATTATTGAACCAAAACGAATGGTGAATTTTGAGAAGGTGGATCAACCCGCGGCGCATGAAATCTTTTTACGTGACGCACTGACGACTGGGAACTTGGGTATTACACCGCCGTTTTTGAAACACAACTTGCTAAAGCTAGAAGAAGTTGAGCGTGTTGAGGATAAATTACGTCGTCGTGATTTGGTGGTAGATGAAGAAACCATTTATCAATTTTATGCCGAGAAAGTTCCTAAGGAAATTGCGAGCCGTCGTAGTTTTGAAGACTGGCGTGCAACAGTAGAGCCAGATCATCCGCGTTTCTTATTTGTTGATGATGACGCATTGTGGATGAATGATCGTCCAACCACGCAGCAATTTCCAGATTATTTACATAATGGTCAATTGCGTTTGGCTGCGAGCTATCGTTTTGATCCTAGCCATGATGAAGATGGTGCAACCATTAAAATCCCAGTACAGGCTTTAGCACAAGTGGATGAAAAGCAGTGGTCTTGGGGCATTCCTGGTTGGCGACAAAGTTTAATTGAAGCCTTGTTAAAAGCATTGCCAAAAGATAAGCGCCGTAATTTGGTCCCTATACCTGATACTGCCAAAAAACTGCTACAGGGGATCGACGCTGTACATTTAAGAGAGCACTTATTTAGTTATTTGGCATTTGCTTTACGTGGTGAACAAATCACTGAAAAAGACTTTTCTTTTGAAAAAATTGATCAATATCTAGTGCCTTTTATCAAGGTGTTGGATGAAAAAGGTAAATTAATCGCGCAAGGTCGCGATTTAGAAGAGCTGAAAGCACGTTGTCGTATTGAAACCCATCGTCCAGTGAAGCAACAACAGGGGGAATTCCAAAGTTTTCCTGAGAGTTTTGTATTTGAAGCATCACAAAAAGTGACAGGTGTCGTGGTACAGCAGTATCAGGCTTTGGTTCCAACCAAAGTATTTGCTGAACTTGATGCTAAAGATGATTCTGTTGTTGTGGTTCAAACTTTTAATGATCAAAGTGAAGCAATTAAACAACATCGAGAGGGTGTGATTCGCCTCGTGCATTTGCAGTTAGGTGATTTAATTCGTCAATTGAAAAAGCAGATTTCCAAACCTTTGGCTTTGGCCTATTCACCTTTAGGTGACCGTGCAAAACTAGAGCAGATGCTGGTTTATGCCACGCTGCAAGTCTCGATTCAAGGGCTTCCTAAGCATGCGGATGAGTTTCAGCAACTTTTAATTGAAACCAAAAAGCATTTTTTGGCGAATGGTCAAAAAGTTTTAAATGATATGACTGAAATCTTTACCCAATGGCAGAGGATTCGCCGTGAGTTGTTAGTACTTGATAAAAGTATCTTTGGTCGAAGTATAGATGATATAGAGGATCAACTTGATTTAATGTCTTTGGTGGACTTCGTCTATACTCGCCCTGTTGATCTTTGGCAGGAATATCCGCGTTATTTAAAAGCATTGCTATTGCGTTTAGACCGTTTGCCAAATAATCTACAACGTGACCTTGCGGCAATTGATGATGTCGATCCATGGATGGACAAAGTATTTAAATTCAAAAATGATCCTAAAATCAAAGAAATGTATTTGATGTTAGAGGAATTGAGAATTTCTTTGTTTTCTCAACCTATGAAAACAAAGATGCCAATTTCACCAACTAGATTACAAAAACTATGGGATCGATTAGCAATCGGTTAAACTGAGCGACAATGAAAGTTAGAACCATTCTTTACAGGAGTTTTACATGGGCATCCGTATAACAGGTACAGGTTTGTTCCACCCAACCGAATCTATTTCCAATGAAGAGTTGGTTGAAAGTTTAAATGCTTATGTAGAACAGTACAATCAAGACAATGCTGATAAAATTGCAGCAGGTGAGTTAGAAGAGCTACGCGGCTCTAGCCCTGAGTTTATTGAAAAAGCTTCAGGGATTAAGCGTCGTTATGTGGTTGAAAAATCGGGTATTCTTGATCCAAAACGTTTGCGTCCTCGTTTGCAAGAGCGTAGTAATGATGAGCTTTCACTTCAAGCGGAGTGGGGTGTAATAGCTGCAAAACAAGCGATGGAAAATGCAGGGGTTACTGCTGAAGATATTGATGTTGTGATTTTGGCATGCTCAAATATGCAACGCGCATATCCAGCCGTTGCCATTGAAATCCAATCAGCATTAGGTATTAAAGGTTATGCGTATGACATGAATGTGGCTTGTTCAGCAGCGACATTTGGTTTAAAGCAGGCCTATGATGCAGTGAAATGTGGCGCTCGTCGTGTTTTGCTACTCAATGTTGAGATTACATCAGGTCATTTAGATTATCGTACGCGTGACGCACACTTTATCTTTGGTGATGTTGCGACAGCTTCAATTATTGAAGCAACTGAAACAAAATCAGGTTACGAAATCTTAGATATCCATTTGTTTACTCAATTCTCAAATAATATCCGCAATAATTTTGGTTTCTTAAACCGTAGTGAAGATGCTGTTGTTGATGATAAGTTGTTCCGTCAAGATGGTCGTAAAGTATTTAAAGAAGTGTGCCCACTTGTTGCGAAAATCATTACCGCGCAATTGGAAAAACTTCAATTAACACCTGAGCAGGTCAAGCGTTTTTGGTTACACCAAGCCAATGCCAATATGAACGAGTTGATTTTAAAACTCGTCGTTGGTAAAGAGGCGGATTTAGAGCGTGCACCAATTATTTTAGACGAGTTTGCCAATACCTCTTCTGCTGGCGTAATTATTGCCATGCATCGTACAGGCGAGCAAGTGAATGATGGTGAATATGCTGTGATCTCTTCGTTCGGCGCTGGTTATTCTGTCGGTTCGATTATTGTGCAAAAACATATCGCATAAATTTTATAAGTTAAAAAAACACCGCATTTGAAAATGCGGTGTTTTTTATTTAAGCATGGGTTTTTACTTCAACATAATCGCGAGATCTATCAGTTGAGGGGTCGTGCTGCTACCAATCGTTGAGGCAGCTAGATTTGGTGTGCCGTCTACATTAATAGCAAGTCTAGCCCTTGGTGTCGTAATCGTTGTATCACTATTTAAATCAATCCGATATAAAACAGATGGTCCTGTCATTCCTGAGACAGTTGCTAATGCAAAACCGTTATCACCACCCGCAATATCAAAGCCATTATCTAACCCTAAGTTAATGCCTAAAGCACCAATTGAATTGAGTACGCCATCATTTGGTGGACTTTGTTTAACTAACAGTTGGTTGCCTTGATCTAGGTTAAATAATTCTGTACCAATCATAGCGATCGGCGTTTGGAAGCTATTAGTGTAAGCGGCTGCGGTTACAACAGCATCTTCGATTCCATTGAGTTCACCATCGGTAATGGTGTCACCAGTGTCAACATTGATACGTAAGCTTTGTCCAGTATTGCTAATAACACGTAATCGGTCTGCTGCTGGGTTAAAGTCAACGGCAAAATTGGTACCTAGCAGTGTAGTGAATGGATTATCATCACCCATTGCAGCTTTCAATGAAGTTTGAAGTGTTGCCATACCTGTTTGCATATTGATAGTGTATAGATTTGATTGATCACTTAATCCATAAAGCATGCCTGATTTATCGGTCATTGTTTTGAATCTGAAATCTATACCGACAATTTTTTCTCCAACCTTCAAGCCTGTGATATTAGTTTGTTTGACTGTATTTGGACTATTTACCATAAAGTGCAGTAGTTGATTATTCGCACTCAGGCCAAATGCATGAGCGCCAGTATCTTTGGCACTTTCAAGTGCTAAACCACGGATTCCTGCAGTTTGAAACAGATTTGGTAAGTTTTTACTTTCTACAACAGCGGCATTGTCAGAACCTACAGTTGCAAGATTTAAGTGATGAAGTTGATAGGTTCCAGCAGCTTTGAGGGCTGCATAGCCAACATTATTAATAGGATCAATATCAAAACCACCGCCACCAGAAATATTAACACCAGAAGCGAGCATTGCTGAGCTACCCAAAGTACCTGCATTGGCGTTTTGTAGATAGATACGATCAGTGTTTTGATCAATACTAAATAATCGTGTAGAACCCGTACCAGCCATTGCGTTGGTATATGCGGCAGCGATAATCGAAACTGAGTCAGTTCCTGAGCTGATATTGCCATCGGTAATCGTTGCGCCTGTATCTACATTGATTCGTAAATTTTGCCCATCATTGCCAATTACTCTTAGACGGTCTGCTGCTGGATTGAAATTCACAGTCATTAAATCAGGATTTCCCGTTATTTTGCTGTAAGGTGCATTGCCATCTGTTGTATCACTTGGGTCTGCAACTAATTTACTTACCCATGTAACTCGACCCGTTTGAGGATTTAGTGTGTAAATATTGCCCATGGTGCCAACAGCATAAAGTTTGCCGTCTTTGGGGCGATGATCAATACCGATGAGTTGTTCATCTGCTTGTAAGCCTGTAATTTTAAGATTAGATACTAGTTTTTCAGGTTGATCACGGTTAATTGAGCTGATCATTCCATTGGACGTTAAAATCAGTACATCGCCCGTATTGGTAGCTGAGGGCTTAGAATCATTATTAGAATCACTGTTACACCCTAAAAGAAATACGCTACCTAGGATTGCTGTACTTAGTGATAAAGTTTTTCTATTCATTTTTTCATATCCTGATTAATACATTTTTTGGTAAGAAGTTGTTGGTCTTATTCCGTATCATGTATAAAACGAGAACTTCTAGTAAGTTTATGACGAGTTATAAATAAAGATTGAAACCTCTATTTTTTCATTGTGAGTTCAAATAGTTTTTATCAACCTTAATCAGGATATAAGTGTGAGTATTCAAAGTAAATTTATGTTTTTAAGTGATTTTTTTGTAGTAGAGTTTTGAGTTGTAATTCTTCACGCCGAATTCACGGTTGATCAGAAAGGCTTAAGTTGTGACATGGTTTGGTCGAAGCATATTGTAAAAAAAAGAGAGAATATAATATTCTCTCTTTAACTAAATTATTGAGTTAGGACTAGGCTTCTACAGTTTGTACTGCAATCTTTTTAGCAGGATCTACTTTGCGGCGTACTGCTGGTACGGGCTCACCATGATATTGGCGATCAGCAAAGTAGCTTGAACGAACCATTGGTGCAGACCAGATATTTCTGAAACCGAGTTTACGACCATGTTCTGCATAACGCTCGAATTCTTCTGGTGTGACAAAGCGGTCAATTGGTGCATGTTGCTTAGATGGTTGTAGATATTGACCAATCGTTACGTAATCAACATCGTGAGCACGAAGATCATCAAGCAATGCAATCACTTCTTCTTCTGTCTCACCAATACCAACCATCAAACCACATTTAGTCGGTACATCAGGGCAGTATTCTTTAAACATTTTCAAAAGATTTAAAGAATGTTGATAGTCTGAACCTGGACGCATTGCTTTATATAAACGCGGAACAGTTTCAATATTGTGATTGAAAACATCAGGTGGACATTCAGTCATGATACGTAAGGCGATATCCATACGACCACGGAAATCAGGAACTAGAATTTCCAATAAAGTTTTCGGACTCAAAGCGCGGGCTTCTTTGATACAATCAACAAAGTGTTGAGCACCACCATCTAGCAGATCATCACGATCCACCGATGTAATTACGGCATATTTTAAACCAAGATTGGAAATCGTCTCTGCCATATGGCGTGGTTCATCAGGATCAAGTGCATTTGGGCGACCATGTGCGACGTCACAGAATGGACAACGGCGAGTACAAATATCACCCATAATCATGAATGTGGCAGTACCCCCACCAAAACACTCTGGTAGATTAGGGCAGGCTGCTTCTTCGCAGACTGTATGAAGTTTTTGCGAACGTAGCGTAGTTTTGATGCGCTGAACTTCGTCTGGGGCTGTCATTTTGACGCGAATCCAGTCTGGCTTGCGAGGCACTTCAACCGTAGGGATAACTTTTACAGGAATTCTTGCGACTTTTTCTGCGCCACGAAGTTTTTGACCCTGTTCAGGTTTACGGTGTTCAGACATATCTTTTCTACAACCTTTGATTTCAAATCTCTTGTTATTATAGTCAAATTTGCTGCGGGATAGGACGAATTAGGTATTCATTTTAAAAATGTCTATATATAAAATATACGATTGAGAAATATATCAATTCAACGCATATTAGTTATCATATATTTAGAAATACGCAGCGAGAAATCAAAGGAGCTTTTAATGCCACGTAAGAAAGAGGTCGTTGGTGGGAATATTGTCAAATATGATGCAGTAATTCTCGGTTCTGGCCCAGCTGGTGAAGGCGCGGCAATGAAGCTAGCTAAAGCAGGTAGACGTGTAGCAATTGTTGATGTTCGTGATCAACTTGGTGGTAACTGTGCACATGTAGGTACGATTCCTAGTAAAGCATTACGACAAACTGTTTCCAGTATTATCCGTTATCAGCGTGATCCGATGTTTCAAAAAGTAGGTGAGTGGAAACAGTTCACGATGAAACAGGTATTACGAAATGCGCACAAAGTCATTCAACAACAAGTAGATACACATACCCGTTTTTACGATCGTAATAAAATTGAAGTTTTTCATGGTCGTGCATATATCCAAGATAAAAATACGGTTTTAATTTTTGGTCAGGATGGCATTAAAGATACCATCATTTGTAAGCAGATCGTGATTGCTACTGGTAGTCGTCCATACCAACCGCAAGGTCTAGACTTCAATCATCCACGTGTCTTTGATTCAGATAAGATTTTAGATCTTGATTATACGATCCAAAAAATTATCATTTATGGTGCGGGTGTAATTGGTTGTGAGTATGCATCGATCTTTATTGGGCTAGACCATAAGGTTGATTTGATTAACACACAACAAAAATTACTCAGTTACTTGGATGATGAGATCGCAGATGCATTGTCATATCACTTACGTGAACAAGGTGTATTGATTCGACACAATGAGCAAATTGATCGTTTAGAAACTTTTGATGATCATGTGGTTTTACACTTGCTCAGTGGTAAGAAAATCAAAGCAGATGCAATCTTGTGGTGTAATGGGCGTTCGGGCAACACGGATGGTCTAGGCTTAGAAAATGTTGGTTTAGTACCGAATAGCCGTGGTCAATTAATGGTAAATGATCAATATCAAACTGAAGTGGAAAATATTTTTGCAGCAGGTGATGTAATCGGTTGGCCGTCACTCGCATCGGCAGCATATGACCAAGGGCGTTGTGCAGGTGCTAATATGGTTGGCGAGAAAAATGTCAAACCAATTAAAGATGTACCGACGGGCATTTACACCATTCCAGAAATTTCCTCGATTGGTAAAACTGAACAGGAACTGACTGAAGAAAGAATCCCATACGAAGTTGGACAAGCGTCTTTCCGTCATTTAGCTCGTGCACAAATTACAGGGGATACGGTGGGGGAATTAAAGATACTATTCCATCGTGATACCTTAGAAGTGTTAGGTATTCACTGTTTCGGGAACAATGCTGCTGAGATTATTCACATTGGTCAGGTGGTGATGCATAGTCCAAACAATACCTTGAAGTATTTTGTTGAAACAACTTTTAACTATCCAACGATGGCAGAAGCTTATCGTGTGGCCGCCTTAAACGGAATCAATCGTTTATTCTAAGCGAAGGATATTGTCTGATATTATAAAAATGCCAATCAAGTTGATTGGCATTTTTACATTGTGAACGAAAGAAAGGTAAGAATGAAAACTCAAAAAAATAATTGGATCTTATTGATTGTCATTGCGTTACTGGTATTTGCTTATATTGGCTTGGATCTTAAGCAAAATAGTACACAACGTGGAGAAGCATCCTCATCAGTTGAGCAGCATGGTGTTGATGATCAAGCCAAGATCATGCAAGCCTTTCAGCAGCAACGAAGCAAACTTCAGGTGCGTTCACATGGAACTGTGAAGGCGGTTCTTCCCGATGATAACGATGGCTCTAGGCACCAACGAATGATCCTCCAACTGGAGAATGGTTTGACGCTATTGATTGCACATAATATTGACTTGGCACCTAGAGTAGAGCAATTGAAAAAAGGTGATGTTGTAGAGTTTTATGGCGTATATGAATATAACGATAAAGGTGGGGTGATTCACTGGACGCATCATGACCCAAGAAGAAAACATATCGATGGTTGGTTAAAGCATAATGGACGAATATATCAATAAATTCTTCTAAAATAACAAGGTCTGTCTATGTAACAGACCTTGTCTAGAAAGATATGCGCTAAATCAGCTTGTAACCGCCAATTTTTGACGAGATTTCCATTTAGGTAGGACTTTAGCTAAATAAGCATCCATACACCATACAGGGCCAATCAGAAGGAATTGTAAGTCTTTAAAGAATGACGGCTTCTTACCTTCAACTTTGTGCCCATAAAACTGCCCGATCCATGCAATCACAAATACGCCAATATAGAATCCGACGCCGACAGGTAAAATCACAATCAGCCACGCCATGACGGCTAATAAAGCAGCCATCGCAATCGCAAGTACGATGTCTAAACGGGCATAAAAAACTAAAGTTAAAACCAGCAATAGTGCGGTGAGTAAGGTGCTAAAGTGCGCCAGAATACCAATGATTGAAAACAAGATCGCTGGAACGCAAACCCAATGGATTTTCTTATTGGTTTGATTTTGATGACTATCGCTATATTCCTCAAACCACTCATCGATCGATTTCACAGTGCTCTCCTTGCAATAATATTTTTTTAATTTTTTCAATATACCGAAGAATAGTTTTAGCGTCAAAAGGATTGAGAGGGACGTTTGATTAGGATGGCAATAAAAAAAGCCACACTAGGTGGCTTTTATGGATTGTATGACTGGCCTTAGCTTAAGAGTTAGGTCCGTCTACACGTTCGATACTAACTTTACCAAGACCTGCATTTGTAAGACCGATTTGTTTCGCCGCACCATAAGATAAATCAAGTACACGGTTACCATGGAAAGGACCACGATCATTAACCTTTACCACAACACTTTTACCATTATCTCGATTGGTTACGCGAATATAGCAGTTTAGCGGAAGGCTACGGTGTGCAGCGGTCATTGCATTCATATCGAATGTTTCACCACTTGCAGTTTTACGGCCGTGGAATTGACGACCATACCAAGAAGCAACACCAGTTTGACTAAACTTACGTACAGTGTTTGATGCAACTGTATTCAGTTTTTCAATCACTGAAGGCTCTTCTTCAGGGATGTCGATTTTAGCAGCGATCGTTTGACGACGTACTTGGTCACCTGAGCGCTCAGTGATTGAAAGACTATTTACGTTAGAAAGACGCGAATTAAAATTTTGAGAATCTTTGCTAAGAACGCGGGCTGCCAAATTAGTACCTTCAACATCGCTGTTTAACGATGAAGACTGAACCATTTCAGCATGTAACGGGCTTAAACTTAAGCCTGCCGTCAGCGCTAGAATATATTTTAGCGAAAACTGCATTGTATAAACTCCTAGAGAACATGCTTTTCTATTTCAACAAAAACACCTGAAATATAGTGCACATGTCTAATTATTCACTTTTGCAATTTGCAATTTGGAGGGCAGTTTTAACCATTTTATGCGTTTTAACGGCCCGTTCACTTGGTGTGGATAATATTCATCGCTTGCGAAGTGTGTCTAGTCATTGGAGATAAATAGCAACAAAAAGTACAAAAACACACAAATATTGATCAATAAATAATCAATATTGTAACAAGATATGTTTTTTGCTGATTTGGTATACTTTTGCTCTATTTATTTTATTGACTTTTTGTAAAGTTCTAAAAAGCTAGTCTATCGACTAGCTACTTCAGTGCCCAATAACCATACAGCAGTCGCGTACATACGGCTTCTGTTATAGGTTGTAATGACTTGGAAATTCGGATAAGTAATGTAATAAATCGGACCAGAACGATCTTGCAGTTGGATGACATTCACTAGATCAAGATCGTCGATTTTTACCAGCGGATTAACAGGTGTAATCCCAAGTCGTTTTAACTCACCATACGGTGTAGGGAGTGTCAAATCTTTTGCAATGATACTTTCTGGGTCATTTCCAAGATAACGTGCTGGAAAGCCAATCGGGCGATCTCGTTCCCAACCATGCTTCGCTAAATAATTTGCAATTGATCCAATCGCATCGATAGCAGAGTTTCTTAAGTCAATATGACCATTGCCATCGTAATCGACCCCCAGTTTTTGAATATTGCTCGGCATAAACTGAGGGTATCCAATTGCACCCGCATATGAACCGACAATACTATTGGTTGGATAACCTTCTTTGTAAGTCCATGCGATGAGCGCTGATAGTTCATCACTGAAGTAGTCAGCCCGACGTGGGTAGCCAAAAGCCAGCGTTGCTAAAGCATCGCGTGTTACAAAAGAACCTTTATTTGCCCCGTATCCTGTTTCTACGCCTAAAACCCCAAGGATCACTGCTTTAGGTACGCCAAATTGCTGTTCTGCACGATTTAGGGCATCTTCGTACTGGTTTTTAAAGCGGATACCGCGCTGAATGGTACCTTCAACCAAAAACATAGATCGATATTCGTACCAAGGTTTACTTTCACCAGGACGTGTCATGATATTTAAAATGTTGGGCAGATTACGCGCACCACTCATAGCGGTATCAACTTGCTCGCTACTTAAACCATAAGTAGACATCGTTTTTTGCTTGAACGCTGAATAATTAGGGTGGGAGTAAAATTCATTGGCATGAACCCAATTACAGCTTAAGAATAAACCTGCACTTAAGCTAAGAAATCGAACTGTTTTATTTAGAGTGTTATTCAACATATGTTTATAAAATTCCTCGTTATCGATGCGTATGAATAGACATAACCAGTCCAAAAGTCGCCATAAGTGTAATAATTGCAGTTCCACCGTAGCTCATAAAAGGCAACGGCACGCCCACTACAGGTAAAATACCACTGACCATGCCTGCATTTACAAATACATAAACAAAAAATGACAAACCAAATGCGCCAGCAACTAAACGACCATAGTTATGGAAACTTTGTAGACCAATTTGAAAGGTTCTAAAAATAATTGCGAAATATAATAGGATCAGCAGCGTCACACCAATTAAACCAAACTCTTCTGAATAAGCGGCAATAATGAAGTCGGTGTGACCTTCTGGTAAAAAATGTAGATGCGACTGAGTACCCTCTAGAAAACCTTTACCAGAAAAGCCACCTGAGCCAATCGCTGTTTTCGACTGAATAATGTTCCAACCTGTGCCTAAAGCATCCGCTTCAGGGTTTAATAAAGTTAGTACACGTTGCCGTTGGTAATTGTGTAGTAAAAAGTGCCATGCAATTGGGATCACGATCGCAACCGCACCCGCAGCTGCGGCAATTAATTTCCAAGATAAACCACTCAAGAAAAGCACAAAAATCCCACTTGCAATTACTAATAGTGATGTACCGAGATCGGGCTGTTCAGCAATCAGTACAAAAGGAATCAGAATCAGGATAAGTGATAGAAAAACCTGAGAGAAACTAGGTGGAAGCGCTTTACGAGACAAAAACCATGCGATCATCATCGGCATGCCAATTTTCATAAATTCACTGGGTTGGACACTTCCAAAGCCGGGGATATCGATCCAACGCTGTGCCCCCATACGCACTTCACCAAAAATCATCACCGCAAGTAAAGATAGAACCCCAAAAGCATAAAAATAAGGGGAAAACGCCTGATAAACCTTGGGTGGAATTTGCGCCAAACTCAACATGACCACAAAGCCAATACAAAAACTGATGGCTTGTCGACTGACTAAGCCGACGTTTTGTGCCGACGCGCTATATAAGATGGTTAGCCCAAGAATGGCATTTAGAATCAAAAAAAGACAAAGCCATGGGTCGATATGCAGTTGTTGCCAACGGGAAGGCTGTGTCGCTGTGCTTAAGCCATCACGAGGTGCTTGACGTAAAAATTTGTATTGGGAGCTTGGAGACATGCGATTCTAGATCAGGGAAATCAAGGCTTCGGGAATGCTAACATAAACGCTGATTTAGACAATGAAAATTTAGAAATTGTGACACTTCTTGGTTTTAAATCGGCATAAAAAAAGCGACGATTTTACAATCATCGCTTTGATATGAATGCTAGCTTATTTTTGAATCAACAGCTGGTCAAAGTGTTTGGTAAATACTTCTAACTCAGCTTGACTTAAACTTGGAATAAGTTTTTTGATCACGATATGTACAGCTGTTTCAACACCGCTAGTTGCTACGCTTGCCACACCACGTTTAACCATACCTAGACCAAGTGTTTTGTTGTACTCAGTCATAAAGTGTTGGATAAGTGCATCAGCGAAAGATTTAAATTGTTGGGTTAAAGCGTCACGCTGAGCTTTACCATTACCCGCTTGAACTTCAGCAAAGCTTTTCTTCATCTCTGTGACTAAGCTATCCGGCAAAACGGTACCAATACGTTGCTTACCATCATTGTCAGTAAACAAACTCTTTTCCATAAAGGCTAAAGATTCTAAGACTTGTTCGTTAGATGTTTTTCCTAGAAGCTGTTTCATCAAGGTTTCGACAATGCTACGAATTTTAATCGCAAGTCCTTCAGTGGTATCACGTTTTTCACTTGGCGGAAATTGTTGAACCAAATGAACCAACATGGTGTCAATTAACTCATCAGTAAGCTGAAGAGAAATTTTGTCACGTAAAGGGTATTGTGGCTCTTTACTATCACGATTGGCTTGTGCAAGTTGAATATCCTGACTCAAACTTGCTGACGGAAGAATACCGAAATAACTGGTCATTGAAGAACGTCCTCTATATCAAATTTATTCGTTTTATTGTCGTGCCAAGCGAATTGGCTCAGGCATCCATGACAAATCAGATACTCGACATGGATTAATATCCAATCCACCACGGCGAGTATAAGTCGCATAGACCATCAGCTTTTGAGGTCCTAGCAATTTCCAAATGTCAGCGAAAATTTGCTCAACACATTGCTCATGAAAACCATTATGCTGACGGTAGGAGATAATATAGGCTAATAGGCTGCGATAACAAGGTTTTTTGCCTTGAAAACGAATAAAAATCGTACCCCAGTCAGGCTGACCAGTAACGGGACAATTACTTCTTAATAAATGTGAGTGCAACGTGATTTCGACATCGTCTTCAGCTGTTGTATCTAGTTGCAACAACGTTGAGTCAGGATGTTCAGATAAGCGCTCTGGAACCAAGTCATCGATACAGATTCCTTGTGGTTTCGAAATTTCTAGCTCATCAACCTGAAAAAGTTGAAGCTCAATTTTTGCACCTGCAGCAGAGGATAAATCACGCTCAACAGTTTCGATGAATGCTTCTTTTGAATCAAACTTTGTGAAATTCAAACTATTGAAATAAAGTTTAAGCGACTTTGATTCGATTAAGTTCGGTGAGCTAGCAGGCAGTGTTAAGCGACCAATGGCAACCTGAGGTAGACCTAACTGATTGAGCCATGAAATTTCAAATACATGCCACCAGTCTTTACCTTGAGTGATTCCTTCAACATCTGCATATTGTTGACGAGATTCAGCACGAGAGATTGGAAATAAAACCTCCGGCTGATATTGAGTTGGGTATTGGGTTTCTTTACCCAATTGAGAATGTTCAACACTCATTCACGCATTCCTGAACCACGAGCCAATAAATGATAAGCGATTGCATATAAGACGACACAGCAAAGTGTCACAATGCCTAAAGAAAAGGAAACATTGACATCACTGTGTCCCAAAATGCCAAAGCGGAAAGCATTGACCATATATACAATCGGATTAATTAAGGATAAGTTTTGCCAAAATGGGCTTAGTGCACTAATCGCATAAAAAACACCGCCTAAATAGGTGAGGGGTGTTAGAACAAAGGTTGGGATGATCGAGATATCATCAAATGACTTTGCGTAGACAGCATTAATAAAACCGCCAAGAGAGAACAATAATGAAGTAATAATGACGGTATATATTGTCACGAAGAAATTATAAATTTCTAGATGCGTAAAGAACAGACTCATCAATGTCACAATCAAGCCAACCAAGACACCGCGACAGACACCACCAATTACATAGCCCCAAAGGATTAGATGCAATGGCACTGGACTCATAATCAGTTCTTCAATGCTTTTTTGGAATTTTGCACTAAAGAAACTTGAAGAAACGTTGGCGTAACTGTTGGTAATGACTGCCATCATGATTAAGCCTGGTACAATGAATTGCATATAGCTAAAGCCACCCATTTCACCGATACGTGATCCCACCAAATTCCCGAAAATCACAAAATATAAACTCATCGTGATCGCAGGTGGGAGCAAGGTCTGTGGCCAGATTCGCATAAAGCGGCGTATTTCTTTAACAACTAATGTCCACAGTGCGGTTTGTAACTGACTAAAGTTCATTGATCCGCTCCTGTAAGATTTTTTTCAACCATTTTGACGAACAATTCTTCCAGACGATTTGATTTATTGCGCATACTACTGACTTGAATATTTTGAGATTGCAATAACAAAAATAAGTCATTCATGTTATGTGCTTTATCCATGGTGACTTCTAAAGTAACTGAGTCGATCAAATTAAATTTGAAACCAATAATATTTAAATCCATGTGATTTATAGGTTCAGCCAAATCACAAATGAACGATTCTTCATTGAGTTGATTGAGGAAGCCTTTCATCGAAGTGTCTTCTTTAATCACACCGCGATCAATAATTGCGATGCGGCGGCATAGCATTTCTGCTTCTTCAAGATAGTGTGTGGTGAGAATGATGGATGTACCTTTTTCATTCATTTCCGTTAGAAATTCCCACATTGAACGACGTAATTCAATATCCACACCAGCTGTTGGTTCATCAAGAATCAATAGTTTAGGTTCATGCATCATGGCACGAGCAATCATGAGGCGGCGTTTCATACCACCTGAAAGCATACGTGATTGAATATTGCGTTTTTCCCACAATCCGAGCTTTTCTAAATAGTACTCTGCACGTTGTTCAGCTAACTTTTTAGGAATGCCGTAATAACCAGCCTGAGTTACCAAGATATCAAATGTTTTTTCAAATTGACCGAAGTTGAATTCTTGTGGTACGACACCTAAACATTGTTTTGCATGTGAAGGGTGAGTATCTAAATTGTGGCCAAAGATCTCAACTGAACCTGATGTTTTTTTGGTTAGTGAGCTGATGATGCCGATCGTGGTTGATTTACCTGCACCATTAGGTCCTAATAATGCATAAAACTCACCCTCAGGCACGGTCAGATTGATACCTTTTAACGCCTGAAAACCATTACGATAAGTTTTGGACAAATCGCTCAATACCAAAGCATCAGTCATAAAACGTCTCACGTTATTAAATAGAATGGGTATTCTGAGCGATATGGAACAAGAAACCAAGTGTAAAAGTGGTTTATCTTGTTCTATATATAGAACAGCGTGGTAAAGCGTATAACAAGTGATTTCCTCTAGTGAAATTAAGCGTTAATCGTTTTAAATTGCCTAATCAAGAAATCAATAAAAATCTGTAATTTCTTTGATATGTTTTGACCATTTGGATAGAGGGCGTAAAAGTTCATCATTGGACTATGGTAGTCCTCCAAACATCTTGAAATTTCTCCAGCATCAAAATATTTTTTTGCAATAAAATCAGGTAAAAAGACGATTCCGTAACCTTTGGTGCATAAATCTAGCAAGAGGTCTCCATTGTTACAGATAAATTTTGGATAACATTGGATCAACTCTGTTGTTTCATTTCTACTGAGGGTGATTTTATTGTGGCTGTTTTTTTGGCTATACAGCAAAATGTCATGCTTTTTTAGATCATCGATTGTATTTGGTATTCCTTTTTTATCAAGATATTCTTTTGATGCGTAAAAGCTTCGTTTATAAGTGCCAATCACCGTATTTTGGAAATTGTGATCTGCTACGTCATCAACTCTCAACGTTAGGTCAAATTGTTGCTCATAAATATCAACAAAACTGTCTGTTAGATATAAATCGATTTTAATGAAAGGAAATTGTTGAATAAAATCAGAAATAATATCGGTGAGAACGTCCCGGCTAAAGGACAGAGGAGCATTGATTTTTAGCTCACCTTCAGGATATTGCTGATCATAACTAATTTCATATTTTGCCCATTCTAATTCACTCATCATGACTTTCGCATGTTGATAAAATTTTTCCCCACAGGGCGTTAAATTCATTCGACGAGTTGTTCTGATAAAAAGCGAGACTTTTAAATCATTCTCAAGATATTGAATTCTTTTAGAAACTAAATCCCTTGAAATATTTAAATTTTTAGCTGAAGTACTAAAATTTCCATGTTCAACGACGCTTAAAAACGTATTGATGCAATCGATTCTGTCCATGGTTTATCCAATTGAAAGCTATTAAATTTATCTTTATGCATTTGAGCGAACTAAGCAAGTATGTTTCCAATTGTCTTTAAATTGCAGACAAACTGATTCAATTTTGCCATCTATTTTTTTACATTCCGTTTTGTTTTCATAGAACTACATTGTTTACAGTTACTATGTTGAGTTTGAAAATGAACAAATCACTTTTAGAACAATTATCACCAACAAATTGCCAAGTTATCTTCATTGATCATCAGCCACAAATGGCTTTTGGGGTACAGTCAATTGACCGCCAAGTCCTTAAAAATAATACGGTTGGTTTAGCTAAAGCGGCAAAAGTTTTTGGTATTCCAGTCACGATTACCACGGTTGAAACGGAGAGCTTCTCAGGTCACACCTACCCAGAATTGTTGGATGTTTTTCCTGACGCTCCTTTGCTTGAACGTACATCAATGAATTCTTGGGACGATCAAAAAGTTCGTGATGCTCTCGCTAAAAACAATCGTAAGAAAGTGATTGTTTCTGGTTTGTGGACAGAGGTTTGCAATAATACTTTTGCTTTTGGTGCAATGCTTGAAGGCGATTATGAGATTTATATGGTCGCAGATGCTTCTGGTGGTACATCTAAAGAAGCACATGACTATTCGATGCAACGTATGATCCAAGCGGGTGTTGTTCCTGTAACTTGGCAACAGGTTTTACTGGAGTGGCAACGTGATTGGGCGCACCGTGAAACTTATGATGCAGTGATGAATATTGTCCGTGAGCATTCGGGTGCTTATGGTATGGGTGTCGACTATGCCTATACCATGGTACATAAAGCACCTGAACGTACAACAACGAATCACCAAGTTGTGCCACCTGTTCCTGCAAAATAATAGATCATCGAAAGGCATGATTTCATGCCTTTCTTTTTGCTTATCATAAAAAATGGTGGGGTGAAAAATGTCTCAAATCGATTTAATTCTTAGAAATGCAAAAATTACGACCTTGAATCCACAGCAACCTGAAGCTCAAGCGATTGCTATTACAGCGGGTAAAGTCGTTGCCGTAGATGATAATGATAAAATTATGAAAATGGCATCAGCGACCACGAAAGTCGTTGATTTAAATGGTCGTCGCGTAATTCCTGGTTTAAATGACAGTCACTTACATTTAATTCGTGGTGGTCTGCATTATAACATGGAATTGCGATGGGAAGGCGTTCCCTCAGTTGCTGATGCATTACGATTATTGAAAGAACAGGCTGAAAATACACCAGCTCCTCAATGGGTACGTGTTGTTGGTGGTTGGAATGAATTTCAATTTGTTGAGCGTCGTCTACCGACATTGGATGAGATCAATAAAGCCGCACCAGATACACCTGTATTTATTCTACATTTATATGCAAAAGCAATGCTGAATCGAGCAGCTTTAGATGCACTTGGTTTTAATAAAGATACGCCTGACCCACCTGGTGGAACGATTCAACGCAATGAAAAAGGCGAACCGACTGGTCTGTTATTGGCAACACCTTCAGCGATGATTTTGTATTCAACATTGGGTAAAGCACCAATCCTTGAACGAGATGATCAAATCAATTCAACGCGTCATTTTATGCGTGAGCTAAATCGCTTAGGTATTACCTCATTAATTGATGCAGGTGGTGGTGGGCAAAATTATCCAGAAGATTATGATGTTATTCAACATCTGCACCAAAAAGAGCAGATGACGGTACGCGTTGCTTACAACTTATTTGCACAAAAAGCAGGGCAGGAATATCAGGACTATCAAAAGTGGACTGAGATGACCTTTCCTGGTGATGCATTCTTACAAATGAATGGTGCTGGTGAAAACTTGACATGGTCTGCTGCCGATTTCGAGAACTTTCTCGAACCACGCCCAGAACTGGTTAAGAGTATGGATGCAGAGTTAGAGCGTATCGTAGAGTTGCTTGCTGAGAAAAAATGGCCGTTCCGTATTCATGCGACTTATGATGAAAGTATTGAGCGATTCCTCGATGTCTTTGAACGTGTCAATGAGCGCAAACCTTTTGCTACTCGATTTATTATTGATCATGCAGAAACAGTGTCAGAAAAGAACATAGAGCGAATTGGTGCTTTGGGTGGTGGTATCGCAATTCAACACCGCATGGCTTTCCAAGGCGAATACTTTGTCGATCGTTATGGCGCGGCAGCTGCAAAAGCTACGCCACCAGTGAAAAAGATGCTTGAGTTAGGTGTTCCCGTTGGGGCAGGTACAGATGCGACACGAGTCGCCTCATATAATCCATGGGTCTGCTTATATTGGTTAACCACTGGCAAAACCGTTGGTGGACTACCGCTGTACGATGAGAAAAACTTGTTAGATCGCCAGACAGCATTGAAACTTTGGACTAAAGGTTCGGCATGGTTCTCAGGGGAAGCTGGTGTGAAAGGTGCTTTGGTGCAAGGTGAGTTAGCTGATTTAGTCGTGCTATCCGATGATTATTTCTCAGTTGAGGCTGAAGAAATAAAGAATATTGAATCAGTAATGACCGTATTAGGTGGAAAAATCGTATATGCGGGTGCTGAATTTAAACAGGATGATTCACCATTACCTCCAGCCTCGCCAACATGGTCGCCTGTGAGAAAGTTTGGGGGGTACTGGCGAGCTACAGAAAATCGCAATGCGCCGTCTAATCAACCATTGCAAGCTAAGTCTGCCGCTTGTGCATGCACCAATAGTTGTGGCATGCATGGTCATAGTCATGCTTGGGTTCTCGATGTTCCTGTGAAAGATAAAAAATCTTTCTGGGGAGCATTAGGCTGTTCTTGCTTCGCATTTTAATCCTTTCTTTTGCTGAGGTATGACTTGATTGGTCATACCTCTGAGATTTCCGCGATGAAAATGTACCTCTTATCTTTGGGAGTGGGGTTGTTGGTCGGCGTGTTGTATTACGTTTTAAATGTACGTTCGCCAGCCCCACCAATTGTTGCTTTAGTTGGATTGTTGGGTATGGTTGTGGGTGAAAAACTCATACCTCTGATTAAAGACTTTTTCCCTTCATAGCCTATTACGCTAGGTGTGATTTAAAAGCATATAAATTATTCAGTATTGTAGATCTTTAAATCATACATCTAGTCTCTTTTTAATTTCTTTTGTAGGGGGAGTGATGAAATATCTTTCGATTCAAACAAGAACAATGACGCTTTGTGGTTTTTATCTTTGTAGTCTGACTGCATCGACTTATATCTATGCAGATGAATTTTATTCACAAAATCCTCAGTATTTATTAGGAGATTGGAACGGAAAGCGTAACAATCTATCTGGTCAAGGTATTGATTTTAATCTCTCTTTCACCAATGAAACCGCGACCAATATAGATGGTGGCTTTAACGATGATTCAACTGTTCGTAATGCTAATCAGTGGACTTTTGGAACGACTTTAGATCTGGAGAAATTGAGTGGTTGGCAGAATACTCAAGCAAAAATTAGTATCAGCAAACGAGATGGTAGATCATTATCTACGGACCGTATAGCTGATCCAAGAACTGGTCAATTTAGTAACGTACAAGAGATTAGTGGACGTGGCCCTGTTTGGCGATTGAGTCAGGCTTCGATTCAAAAGGGTTTTGAGCAACAAGGAATCACTGTAAAGCTCGGTCGAATGAATATGGGGGAGGATTTCAATTCTGCACCCTGCGAGTTCCAAAACTTAACACTTTGTGGCTCTCAAGTCGGTAAAACTGTTTCTGAACTCTGGTATAACTGGCCCATTACGGTTTGGGCTGCAAATATTAAATATGATCTCAATTCCGCTTCAACTTTAGCTTTAGGCGTGTATGAATCCAATCCTGAAAATACAAAAAGGAGTAAAGGCTTTAATCTAAGTACGGATGGTTCAAAAGGTGTGTTAATCCCTGTGGAGTGGGTTTGGAAACCACAGCCAAATGGTCTAAATGGCATCTATCGCTTCGGTGCATTTTATAGTACGGCTGACGCGATTGATGTGTTAAGAGATGCGCAAGGAGAAGCCCAATTATTAGCTCAACAACGACAAGTACATTCAGGCAAATACAATTCTTGGTTTGTGGCACAACAACAGTTGACACAACATTCTGATGACCCTAAACGCGGGCTAACCCTTTTTCTCAATTTAAATATCAATGATAAAGCCACTTCAGAGCTTCTGGGTTCACAACAGATTGCTTTGCAATATAAAGGCTTATTTGATGCTCGACCAAATGATTCAATCGGATTGGGTGTGTCAAGAACGGAAGTAAATAAACAATTAAGGGCACGACAGAGATTGGAAAATCAAATCAATCAAATCACAGATTATCAAAATCCATCGTATGTGCCTATTCAATATGATGAAACAAACGTTGAGCTGAATTACACGTTTAATTGGTCACCTAGTGTGATGTTGCGTCCCAATCTTCAGTTTGTACATCAGGCCGGTGGTCTCAAAGAAATTAAAGATGCTTGGGTATTTGGACTCACTACACGGTTAAATTTCTAATTCAACAATAAATAAGGTGGAAATGATGCAAACAGAATTTGAGAGAAAACATAGCGTTTGGAGAACATGCCGCGATCCTGTTTTATTAACGATTGTCGGTGGTGCAATCGATACTATTGGTTTTATCGCCTTATTCGGTTTTTTTACGGCACACGTAACAGGTAACTTGGTTTTAGCTGGTGCTGCTTGGGTTAAAGGTGGTGCAGGGTTATGGATCAAACTGGCTGCCATTCCGCTATTTATTCTAACCGTTGCAATCACTAAATATTTGATTGATAAAAGCAGTCAAAAAAGAAAAACCTTATCTGCTCTATTTCTAGCCGAAGCAATATTTCTAACAGCTTTTATGCTGGCAGGTATTTATTTTGAACCTTTTACTAACCCAGATAGCATTACGATTGCGGTGACTGGCGGATTAGGATTAATTGCTTTGGCGATACGTAATACCTCGAGTAAAACACTGATTAAGCATATCAGCCCAAGTACGATGATGACAGGAAACACGACTCAACTCGGCATTGATCTCTCAAACTATCTTCGAAATCGTTCCTTAGACAATCGGAGCAAGCTTGAACATAGTTTAAGTATTGTTTTAGGTTTCGTTATTGGGGCTTTTTTAGGTGCGTTACTTTATGTTTATTTAGATTTTTGGAGTGTTGCATTCTTTATTTTACCAGTCTTGTATCTATCATTTTTAGCTTCTCAAGACCGCTTTATTATGCCTGAAACCTAGAGGTTAAAATGGATAAAAGTAGATTGGAGGCAATTAGTGATGGTGTGATTGCAATTGTCATTACAGTGATGTTAATTGAGCTTAATATCCCTCAGGGCAATACCTTTGCTGCCTTACAGCATGAGTTGCATACGCTTCTCAGTTATGTGCTGAGCTTTATTTATCTTGGGATTTATTGGAGTAATCATCATCATTTGTTCCAATTAGTCAAAACGGTAAATGGAAAAATCATGTGGGTTAATTTACATCTGATTTTTTGGCTCACCATGATTCCTTTTACAACAGCGTGGTCTGCACAAAGTAATTATGCCCCCATTCCTACAGCGGCTTTTGCTTTTATTTTGTTCATGTGCTCATTGGCTTATGATATCCTCGAACGATTGATTATGCGCGAACAGGGTGACAACTCAATAGCTCGGAAAGTCTTAGGCAAAGATAAGAAACTCGCAGTGTCTGTTATGTTGTACGCTAGTTCGATTTTTTTGAGTTTTATTGATACTCGTCTCACTCTATTTATTTTGATTTTGTTAGCAATGTTGTGGTTTTTTCCAAATAAGCACATTGAAGACTATTGTTCAGCAAAACAAGAGTAAGCACTGTACTCATTGAGTGAGAGGAAAATTTTAAAAATGGGCTATTTAAATTTTTCTCTGTTGGTGGGCTGTCTGTTTTTAATCAGCGCATGTCAGGCAATTCATTTGAAAGAGGAAAAATTAAGTCACGCATTAAAAAGTAAAGTTGATAATTTTCTACTCACCAATAAATTTAGTTATCAAACGGAAAACTTACTTTATTTGACGAAAACCAATCAAGTGCAATGCCTGAATAACGTAGATGCTTGTGTTAATCAAATCAAAACAATTAATGATAAAAAAGATGATTTCTATGCCGCGGTGAGTGAAATTTATTTAGCTAAAGCGATGAGCATGAATACTGACAGGTGTCGTATGCTTGGTCAGATGAATAGTTGTCTAGATCAGAAATTGCATTTTTTAGATAAGAGTCTTCGCTATAGTTATGTTTATCTCTTTAAGTCAAATAGCTCAGCTCAAGAGCGTATTTTTGATTATCGTTTGAATCAAGTGCGAATTATTTATAATGTCTCGATTTCCCAAATGCTTACAAGCGCATTTAAACGTGATGGTCGACTGAGCGATATTTGCTTTGAATCTCACTGTTATATTTTAGATTTTAAAAAATATCCAGCCTTAGAAGCACTCCCACTCAACTCATTTAAATCTAGTTATAACATGAACTTTTCTGGATTTAATATTGTAAATCGTCAGGATGGTTTAGGCGCTGAGTTTGTTGCGGAGCGTGAAGAAAAACCGATTCAGCCGAAATTTATTTTAAACCCACATGACTATTATAAAGGGCAGCCGAATCCTAATATCCATGCGCCTAAATTTTTTCCAATTACTGCGATAGCAGAGCCTAAAAAAGCCAGTTTAATCAATGAAATATTGGAAAATTCAAGCTTTAAAATACATTTGTTTGATCCTTTTCAAACAACACGGTTTGACGTTGAAGGACACCCTTATGTCATTACAGGAAATTATTCAGCGCCGTATGGTGCTTGGCTTGCTAAATACAATTTAGGTGCACTTGGTTATTGGACTTTAATTAATAAAGAACGAAATTTGATCATGCCGCATTTATATATGTTGGAGCCATACCATCCTCAGAAAAAAGTAGTGGTTTTAATTCATGGTTTGGCCAGCAGTCCAGAAGCTTGGGTTTCCTTGACCAATGATATTATTGGGGCTGAAGATCTGAGAGAAAACTATCAAGTTTGGAATGTTTTTTACTCAACAAATATGCCAATTTTCGAGAGCCGCTACCAAATTCATGCTTTGTTGCAACAAGCATTTAATCAACTTGATGCTTCAAGCCAAGCTGCCCATCAAGCTGTTTTGATCGGTCATAGTATGGGTGGGGTAATTAGTCGATTGCTTGTGAGTCAGGCTGATATTTCATCAGCAGCTGTAGAGAAAATGAATACAGCGCAGTTGGTACAATATCAACAACAAGCTGTGATCAAACAACGGTTTCAATTTGAGCCATTAACCAATTTTTCCCGAGCTATTTTTATTGCTGCGCCTCATCAAGGCACGCAATATGCGGACCGTTGGTTTACACAATTTGCCCGTAAAATTATAAAATTGCCACATGAGTTTTATACTGCGGTTGAGCAAGGTCAGCCGTTGAGCCGGTCAAATGAAAAAGGTTTGATTGAAAATGGTGCGGGTGATTTGAGTCATGGTTCTAAATTTATGCAGCTCAGCAAAGAGATTCAACCTAGCAAAGATGTTATTTATCATTCGATTGTTGGTAATTCAACTTCAGGACAATCGGTCGATAAAATGACTGATGGTATAGTGCCTTATCAAAGTTCTCATTTACCTAACGCTGCTTCAGAGTTGATTATTCGTGGTGGGCATTCTATCCAAGAAACACCAGAAGCTATTCTAGAAATACGACGTATATTGCGTTTACATTTAGCTCAAATAAAAGTTGAATCATAAAAGAAATCCCTAAGATATTCACTTAGGGATTGAGCTCAAATTTATGGAGCAATAAAGTGGCTTACCTTGGGTGGCGTATCACCACTATGTAGTGCTTGTATCTCAGCTTGTAGTTTTTGATCCTCAAAAGTGACTCTTTCATGTTGACGTAAATGTTCTACCCATGAGCTTACCAAGAAATATTCAATAAACTTGCTGTCATTGTTTGAATCTTGAAAAATCCCCCACGAGTAAGCACCATCTCTATATCGTTGATGTTTAAACATATCCATCAGTTGAATAAATTTATCTCGATTTTGTGCTGAAATCTGGTATTCAATAAAAATCATCACAGGTCCTCGATCTGGACGAATTTCATCTATGACCAGCGGGGCAGGCCAGTGTGAAGATGGTGCTAAGTTCAGCTCTTGTCCCTTAGCTAAATTAAAGAAGCGGCTAATCGGTAAAACCAAACATAAGCAGATTGAGGCTGTTAATAAGCTGGTTTGAATACTGGTAATGGAAGCAAGTTGTCCCCAAATCAAACTGCCAAGACTCATGGAGCCGAAGAAAAAAGTGACAAAGATTGCTAATCCTCGAGCACGAACCCATTCAGGTAATGACACTTGGGCAGATACATTGAGATTGGTGAGTACCGTAAGCCAAGAAAATCCAGCGATAAAACTAGCCATATAAGCCAAACCAAGATTCGGGATTAAAGCAAAAATAAACATGGCCAGTGCTGTGCCTAAACTACCAAAAACTACCAATTGATCGGTATTTAGCTTCTTTTTTAGCTTTGGCAAGGTAAATGCACCGACGACAGCACCGACACCGACCAATGCCAAAAGTGTTCCGTAGGTGGATGCACCACCTTGCAAGACCTCTTTTGCGATTAAAGGCAACATCGCCCAATAGGCGCTGGCGAATAGGAAAAAACTGATCGCACGAAATAAGGTGTTCTTTAACGCTTGACTATGAAAAGCGTAGCGTATACCGGTACGAATCGCGCCGAGTAGGTCTTCTTTGGGTAGCTGCCGTTGCATCGTTGGTGCTGGTTTCCACCAAAATAGCGCGGTGATTACGACTAAAAAAGTGAGTGCATTTAAGAAAAATGGGTAAGCTATACCTAAGGTTGTAATGATTAGACCTGCGATTGCAGGGCCAATTGCTCGACTGATATTAATCCCCACGCTGTTTACAGCAACTGCTTGTTGCAAAGCGGCTTTGGGAACAAGACTTGGAACGATTGCTTGCCAAACTGGCGCAGTAAATGCCGTACCAATTCCCATTAAAAAGGTAATGCCGATAATCGTGAGTGGTGTAACTGCATTAATATAGACTAAATATCCTAATAATAATGCGAACAGCGCTAAAAATGACTGAGTGACCAGTAAGATTTTTCGTCGATTAAAAATATCAGCGAAAGCACCTGCGGGTAACGCTAATAAAAATATCGGTAATGAAGTAGCAGTTTGAATGAGTGCGACCCAAATCGGTGAGTCGGTTAAACCTGCGATTAACCAGCCCGCACCGACATCATGCATCCATGTGCCAATATTGGAACAGACAGTCGCTATCCATAGAATTGTAAATGTTTTAGAGTGAAATGGATTTGTTGAATTAGACATTCGCCCCAAGCCCAAAGTAATTTTATATCTTTCTGTTATAGCTTGTTTTTCAGAGGGAATCAGTGGAATTTTTATTTTAATTTAATAGAAATTATTGAAAAGCAATTATGGTGCGCTCAGCGGGACTCGAACCCACGCCACAGGCTTCGGAGACCTGTACTCTATCCAGTTGAGCTATGAGCGCATGCGAGCCACATCATAGGGAAAAAAAACAAGCAGGTAAATATGTATGCCTGAACAAAGCTGTTTCTTGGCTATTAAAGCAGCAGTTTTAAGTTCCAATGGCCCGATTATGTACTAACGCTACTATAAGTGCTCTACAGAATAATTAATTAATTTAAGTGTTTGATTCAGCTGGATGGGAGGGATACGCGACTCTTGTAATGAGGTGATCCATTGCATTTGACAAACTTTCAGTTCGGGTATCGTTTTGACTTGCTGAATTTGTTGAATCAAAGGACGTGCCATTAAGCCACAATAACTACTCAATGTTTGGATCATGAGTTGTTGAATTTCTACAAATGCAAGTTTTTCTAAGCGATCAATTTCTTCATTTGTGGGATTCGCTAATTCTGCAAACTGAGTCGGATTATTTAATTTGGGCGATTTGTCATCTTCCTCATTTAAATTTATTTTTATTTCATTGGTTAGGTTTGGAGATGTGGCTTGTTCAGCCAATAATCCCATTTCGATTAATTGTTGTATAAGCTCAGTTGGTGCGAGCTTATCTTTGTGACTTTGATTTAGTTCATGAAAGTCATCATGATCAATTAAAAGTAATAAGCGACGTTGACGTGCGGTTAAAGCGATATTACGTTGTTTTAAAGCGGTTTGTCCCAGCTCAGTTTTAAAATAGTGTGACATCTTTTCGTCTTTCCCCAATCAAGACTTTGATAGGGGGCTAAGATAAAGTTGAAAAGTGACATTTATATTAACAATTTATTAAATATCATCATTTTGCTTTAAATAAACGCAATTATTTATCTCTAGGTCTATTTTACTAACTTAGTTTCTAATGCTTTGCGCAAATAGACGTCAAGGTCATCTTGACGAAGCAACCATTGCACATAATCTGTAGGCAAATCTTGAATCGCAGTGCCTTTGTGTTTCCCAAAAGTAATTGATTTCGGAATGCGAGCTTCTTCTGATGCAATATAAAGTTGTTCGATATTTTGAATATCTAGTTGGTGGATGATATGCATCAAAATATTAGCAGTTAAAATGATATCTGCATCTGCACGATGTGCGCCTTTTAGCATTTCTCTTGCTTTATCGCTGCCTTTAGAAATTAAGTAAATTAGTGCTGAAATGTTATGTGCTTCAGCATCAGGCCAGACATGACGTGCCAAGGCAAGTGTACAGATAGGTTTTAAGTGAGATGTCTCCACACCACAACGTGCGATTGCTGCGATGTCATAATCAACATTGTGACCAATAATATAAGTTGTTTCTGTTGGAAGTTGGAATTCATTATAAAAAGGTTGATCCACTAGATCGGATTCTAAAATATGATGGACAGCCATTGCTGCAAAGGATATCGGTTGACCGATTTGGTATAACTGATCAAAAATTTTTTTCTTATCTAAACTCAGTTTGCCACTTTCAATTTCGATAGGCGCATAGGCGATTTCAATCGGCAAACCATTTAGTGTATGTGTTTCAGTATCTAAAATGATGGTTTGCATAAAAGTTGACTCAATTGAAGTTGAATAGATGCACTTATCTTACAAGAAAATGAGTTTGAATATGCGTTAGAGGGATGAATTCTTTAAGTTCCAATGCTGTTATGAGTAAATAGAAATCAAGATTAAAAAAAACTTGAAAAAAAACGTGATTAAGCGTAAATCTTGTGAAGATTACACGACTTTAGAATCATGATTTCTAAAGCGAATAATGATAATGAAAATAGTTAAGGGAAAATCAGATGAAAATGAAGTTATTGACGGTTGTAATACTAAGTTCTAACTTGTTTTTTACTGCTTGTGGCGGTAGTGATGGAAATACTAGCTATATACCAAAACCAACAATACCTGAAAATAATATTCAAGAGCCAGTGGTAGGTATACCAGAGCTTTATACAAAAACAGATTTTAGTGCAGTTGCATCAGAAAGCTTGGTGATGACCTATAAAATGCTAGGGCAGAATGGTAAAGAGACTATGGCAACCAGCTTGCTGTTTGTTCCAGGTGGACCAATGCCTGCAACGGGCTGGAAAATTGTTGCATGGGCACATGGTACAACTGGTGTCGCGGATCAATGTGCACCAAGTCGTCAAGCAACCCATCCTGCTATTCAAAGTATGATTAGCCAATTTCTGGCGGCAGGTTATGTGGTGGTTGCGCCTGATTATGAGGGGCTTGGTGAACCCAGTGGTCGGGAACTACATCCATTTTTAAATCTAAAAAGTGAAGCCTATTCGATTACTGATGCTGTAGTTGCTGCGAGAGCTTATCTATCTAGTCGTGGAAAACTCACTTCACAACAATGGATGACCGTAGGGCATTCCCAAGGTGGTCACGCAGCTTTGGGAGCAGCACAATACGCAAGTCGAGCCAAGCTCGATTACAAAGGAACTATTGCCATTGCACCAGCGTCAAACCTTGAACTCATATTAAGAAAGGGTGAGGAGTCTGTTGAAAATGCGCCTGTTGAGCAGCAAATACCTATGTATGCCCAACTAGATACATACACAGCATTAATCACCGCTGGATTGCGCAATCTCCAGCCTACGTTTAGCTACATAAATATTTTTAAATCGCCAACAGATCAAATTGCGAGTAGGGCCGAATTAGATTGTGCAGATGTGCTAGGGGGAAGGTTTGGTGGTGCTATGCAAACGCATTTGCAAAGTAATGTTGATTTAACAAACTATCCTCGAACGCAAACAAATTTCATGACGATTCCATTGGTTAAAACTTTTTTAGAAAAGGATTCTCAACCAGCACAAGTAAAACTAAATCAGCCTGTAATCATTTATCAAGGTGTGAAAGATACAACTGTTCCAAAATTAGCAACAGATGCATTGGTATTGAATGCAAGAAATAAAGGTTCGAACATTCAGTATATTACCAATGCTGAATGGGATCATGGTACAGTTTATGGTGCGAATATTGAAAATATTGTGAATGACGTGAAAATGACGATGCCTGCTAATTAATTCATCGGGAGTAATTTATAATTAAATTATTCCTGAATTTTTACTTTTAAGTAAGCAATATCTGAACATATTATTCTCGTTGGTTTGTGCACGTAGACTTCTGATTTGAAATCAATCTTTTCAACATTATTGAAACCAAATGTTTTATAAATTTGCATACTTTCCTGAACTGCTTGTTTATATAGTAGTCCGGCCGAAAAATATGCGATTAAGGCTAAAGATAAACTTACAAGAATAGCCAATGCTGATTCTATAAAAATTTCTTCGTAAGATTCCCATTTAACTAAAAAGAAAATATTTATTAAAAAACTTAATATAAAGAATGAAAGTCCAATTGTTTTCTGTCTTTTTCTTAAACCTTCTATAGTAAAGCCGTGTTGAGGAAGTGAATAAATCAAATTTTGTTCAGGATGGTAGATTGCATATGCAAGACTTATATCGGTAAAGCTATTGGGATCAATAACGACATAAAGCTCATCACCTTCTTGAAAAAAAATATGTTCAGTAATCCCCATAACTGTATGGTGAGCAATTTGAAAGCTATATATTTTATAAGTTTTATTGATCCTATAAGCTAAAACGCGGGCATCAACATCAAACAAATTTGCTATGAGTGTTTGTGCTAAAGCAGCTTGCTCTTGTTCTATCTGAGTTTCATATTTTCGATTTCTAACACAGTAAAAATCATATATTTCTAAATGCTGAATTTTTCCGTTGATGCGAATCATTTTATCTAGACAATTAATTATAAAGCTCAATGCTAAGTTTAAGGAAAAATCTTAATGAATCAAAAGTGAAATTTTTATCAACATAAGCGATTTTTATTGAGAATTAAGCAAACTTCATTCTTCTTACTTATAAACTTCGTGCTACAATATGCACCAATCTTTAGCACGGCTTAAAAGCCCTAATTTATAGGACCCCCGCTAATGTTTGCCAATATTTCTATTGCTGAATTTGATCCAAAATTAGCTCAAGCGATTGCTTCTGAAGGCGAACGCCAAGAAGCTCATATTGAGTTAATTGCATCTGAAAACTATTGCTCTCCTGCTGTGATGGAAGCACAAGGATCAAAACTTACTAACAAATATGCAGAAGGCTATCCTGGCAAACGCTATTATGGCGGTTGTGAATATGTTGATGTAATCGAGCAACTTGCAATTGACCGTGCAAAAGAGTTGTTTGGTGCAGACTATGCAAACGTTCAGCCACACGCTGGTTCACAAGCAAACTCTGCTGTTTACTTAGCATTACTTAACCCAGGTGATACTGTTTTAGGTATGAGCTTAGCGCATGGTGGTCACTTAACTCATGGTGCGAAAGTAAGTTTCTCTGGTAAAACGTATAATGCGATCCAGTATGGCTTAAACCCTGAAACGGGTGAAATCGATTATGAAGAAGTTGAACGTTTAGCATTAGAACACAAGCCACGTATGATCGTTGCTGGTTTCTCTGCTTATAGCCAAGTTGTTGATTGGCAGCGTTTCCGTGATATCGCAGACAAAGTTGGTGCATACCTTTTTGTTGATATGGCGCATGTTGCGGGCTTAGTTGCTGCTGGTGTTTATCCGAACCCAGTTCAAATTGCTGATGTAACAACGACTACAACGCATAAGACACTTCGTGGTCCACGTTCTGGTTTAATCCTTGCTAAAGCAAATGAAGAAATCGAGAAAAAACTTCAATCAGCAGTATTCCCAGGCAACCAAGGTGGTCCTTTGATGCATGCAATTGCTGCTAAAGCAATTTGTTTCAAAGAAGCAATGTCTGAAGAGTTCAAAACATACCAACAACAAGTTGTTAAGAATGCTCAGGCAATGGCTGAAGTGTTAATGGCTCGTGGTTATGATGTTGTTTCTGGTGGTACAGAAAACCATTTATTCTTATTATCTTTGATCAAACAAGATGTAACGGGTAAAGATGCAGATGCATGGTTAGGTGCAGCGCATATCACTGTGAACAAAAATGCAGTTCCAAATGATCCACGTTCTCCATTCGTTACTTCTGGTATCCGTATCGGTACTCCAGCAGTAACAACGCGTGGTTTTGGAGAAGCTGAAGTTCGTGAGTTGGCTGGCTGGATTGCTGACATCATCGATAGCAAAGGCGATGAAAAAGTTATCGCTGAAGTAAAAGCTAAAGTTGAAGCTGTTTGTGCAAAATTCCCTGTATATGCAAACTAAATTGTATATTTAAAAAAGCGCCGTAAGGCGCTTTTTATTGTCTAATTAAATTGATTGGAGATAGGCATTCCAAACACTGATATTGTAAAATCTGTTGCAGTCGTAGAGTCTGAGTTGATAAAAAAGCACCCGAAGGTGCTTTATTTGAATCAATGGCGACGATGTTTTTTCTTTTTCCACTTTTTCTTTTGGTTTTGGCGGCTATCATAATAACGATCTTGACCAACTTGACGGCCCAAGGCAGCACCGCCAGCGGCGCCAGCAGCAGCACCGATATAACCACCTGTGGTTCCACCGACATTTTTACCTACAGCATATCCACCAACACCACCTAAACCGCCACCAATTGCAGCTTCGGTACGAGTACGTTTGCTACTTGCCGCAGCAGCGCCACCGGCACCACCTACAGCAGAACCGATCAAAGCGCCATTATGACCGCCAATTTCTTTACCAATTGCAGTACCCACAACACTACCCAGAGCAGATGTAGCAGCAACACGTGTTGCATTATCAGCATAAGTTGTCGTTGCTATAGTTGAGCTCGCTAAGATCGCACCCAATAATAAAATATTTGCTTTCATCATGACTCCATGTCCATCATCAATTGGACATCATTTCTAATGGCTGCAAATGTAACAAGGTTTGAGTGATAAATTGTGAAGACTATCGACCGTATTATTACGGTTTGGTGAATGGGTTGTAATCTTATGTTACGCTCAGCTCAAAATTAAGCCTTACTTCATAACTTAACAATAAAGCTGATCTGGTATTTCAGTAGACGGAATGATTTATCGTTATCTAAGCAGCATAATTTGTGATGAAATGGTGCTGTAATAGTAAGTTAGCCAGTTTCTCTATGTCTTTTGATTCGTAGAATCTGTAAACTATGCGCAATTTTTTGATTTTACTCGTGCTCTATTTTTGATGTGCACAGAGTCTTTAGATTTGAGATATTCCACCCATGAAAGCATCACTCCGTTTAAGACTAGATCAACTGTGTGATCGTCACGAAGAGCTGACTGCATTACTCGCTGATGTAGAAGTAATTTCGGACAATAAACGATTTCGTAAACTGTCCCGTGAACATAATGATTTAACTGAAATCACCGAAGTTTGGGGTAAATATCGTCAAGCAGAAGAAGATATTGAAACTGCTGAAATGATGAAATCAGATCCAGATTTCAAAGATATGGCTGAGGAAGAAATTAAAGAAAATAAAGCACGATTAGTTGAGCTTGAAGATCAATTGAATGTGTTGATGATTCCTAAAGATCCAAATGATGCAAATGCTGCTTATCTTGAGATTCGTGCAGGAACAGGTGGTGATGAAGCAGCAATTTTCTCTGGCGATTTATTCCGAATGTATAGTAAATATGCGGAGACACAAGGCTGGCGTATTGAAGTGCTTTCAGAAAATGAAGGTGAACATGGCGGTTATAAAGAAGTCATTTGCCGGATAGATGGTGAAGGCGTATATGGTCGCTTGAAATTTGAAAGTGGCGCACATCGTGTACAACGTGTGCCTGCGACAGAGTCTCAAGGTCGTGTACATACTTCAGCATGTACCGTTGCCATTCTTCCGGAAGTTGATGTCGACACCACAGTTGAAATTAATCCAGCAGATTTACGTATTGATACTTATCGTGCTTCAGGTGCAGGTGGTCAGCACATTAACAAAACCGATTCGGCAGTACGTATCACTCATATTCCATCAGGGGTAGTGGTGGAATGTCAGGAAGAACGTTCGCAGCATAAAAACAAAGCCAAAGCGATGGCTCTGTTAGTGTCGAGATTAGAAAATGCCAAACGCGCAGCTGCTGATGCTGCAACTTCGGAAATGCGCCGTGATTTGGTTGGTTCTGGTGATCGTTCTGAGCGTATTCGTACTTATAACTATCCGCAGGGTCGTATGACTGATCATCGTATCAATCTGACTTTATATAAGTTAGATGCAATTATGGAAGGTGATTTAACGGAATTGCTGGATAGCTTACATCGTGAATATCAAGCTGATCAGTTAGCAATGCTTGCACAGGAAAATGGCGGCTAATGAATATCGCTCAGGCATTAGAAATCAAAGGTGAAATCGACAGCTATGAGCGTCAAGAAGCTGCATGGTTGCTTGAACACATTTTAGGTGTCAATTCTTTGGAGTTAAAACTAAGACTTGAGCAAGAGTTAACTGAGATTCAAGAGCAAGCTTATCTAGATGGGCTTGCACGCATCGAGCAAGGCGAACCACTGGCTTATGTCACGGGTTCACAGCCGTTTTGGACGCTCGATTTAAAAGTTACACACGATACTTTAGTGCCACGTCCAGATACAGAGATCCTCGTTGAAACGGTGTTAAAGCTATCACTGGATCCGCAGGCCAATATTGTTGATTTAGGCACAGGGACGGGTGCAATTGCTCTGGCATTGGCAAGTGAGCGTCCCCAATGGTCTGTGACAGCAACTGATATTTACCAACCGACATTGGACGTTGCTCAGGAAAATGCGTTAAAGCATGGCTTCTCTCAGGTGAAGTTTGCCTGTGGCGCTTGGTTTCAGGCTTTGGTGGAACAACAGCAATTCGATTTGATTGTGTCTAATCCGCCTTACATCGATCCTGATGATGTACATATGCAAAAGCTAAAATCTGAGCCTGAACGAGCTTTGATTGCAGCCAATCATGGTTTGGCGGATATTGAAATAATCATTGCACAAGGTAAAGCTTGGTTGAAAGCAAAAGGCTGGATTGTACTCGAACATGGTTATGACCAAGGACGAGCCGTACGTGAAATTTTTGAGCTGCACGGTTTTGTACAAATCCAGACCATCAAGGATTATGGTGGCAATGATCGTGTGAGTTTGGCACAAAAAGCAGACTAATTACTTTGGGTAGAATGCTTTACAACTTGTGCCAATTCAGTATTACCTTGTTGTTCTAAGCCCTCTACTATTCCGATCGCATCGATCGGATCACGATTTTGGCTCATTTTAAACTGGCCGACCATCTCAGATACTTGAATTTCAACAGCCACAATGTGTCGTAACTCTTCAGCGATATATTCGCTTGGTGCATCTGACATTTTCCATGGTTTGTCCTGTTTGGCTTCATGTGTTCGAGTCAGGCGTGCCAAGATTCCACGTAATACTTTTTCATCCTGAGAGAAATAAATTTTTCCTTTGACGTGAACGACTTGATAATTCCAAGTTGGTACATGCTGATGATGTTGCTGTTTGGATGGATACCAATTGGGACTGATATATCCTTGTTGGCCTTGGAAGATCACAAGAACTTCAGCACCATTGTCTATTTGTGTATGGAGTGGGTTGTTTTTAGCGATATGAGCAACTAAAGTCGCATTTTGTTCATCATTAACTAGCAACTCAATAGGTAAATGCATAGCATCTAGCCCTGCATTATTCTGAGTGATGAGAGTCGCAAAAGGATATTGGCGAATTAAATCATGTAAAACATCTTGACGCGTTTCTTTAAATATTTGAGGGATATACATGAGTCAACTCCATTCACTAGCCTAAATGATGTAGGCGATTCTGTTTGTTCGGTGCAGATTTTCGATAACTTCCTGGACTCACGCCACTCCATTTTTTAAAAGCACGATGGAAAGCACTCGGATCATGGAAATTAAGATCATCACTAATACTTTGGATAGAGTCGTTGGTCTTGCTTAGTCTCTCAATCGCAATATCACAACGAATATCATTTTTAAGTTGTTGGTAACTTACACCTTCATGTTTCAGTCGTCTTTGAATCGTCGCTGTAGACATATTTAATTGTTGTGCAATATCTTTCAGTTCGGCCCATTCTGATGGTGGTTGCAACAGCAGTTGACGACGAATTTGAAGACTAAGCGAATTTTCATTTTTAAAACGTACAATTAAGTTATAGGGTGTATGTCTTAGAAAATCATTTAACGCTTGTTTGTCTTTTTTAATTTTATGCTTGAGATAATGGGCATCGAACTCAATACAATTTTGGGTTGCATGAAACTGGATGTTTTCACAAAAACGAATTCGATAATCTTGTATTTCCACAGGCTGATGGCATTTGAAAGACATCTTTAGAAACACAATTCGTTGGTCGCTTAACCAACACATTAAGCTATGTACTAACATCAAGAAAGTTGAATAGGTGAACATACGTTTCGGCTGATCACGGTCATGCAGAATTAAATAGGCTTTGCTTCCATTTTGAACCAACTCACCATGAATATCATCCAGTACTAAACTTAGGAATTTTAAAATTTCTCGAATAGCTTGTTCTAATGTATCTGCTTCAAATGCAAGTTTTGCCAATAGCTTGTAACTGCCACGACGCATCGGGTGGGAGTCCATGCCAAGAAACTCATCATTCATACTTTCAGCAAGCTCTACCCAAAGTTGAGCACATTGGGTAACGGGAATACGTGCTTTGGCAGAAGTTAATAGCTCAGCTGATATACCAGCCCGATTCGCAATATTGACAATATTTAAACCACGACTTGCAGCAACACTTAATGCTTCGCGTATCAAAGCATTTGAAATAGTATCTTTGGCAGAATTAAGGTCGAGTGGAGGATTTTTGCTCATACACGCATGTAATACAGGAGAGTAAATAGTTGAATGCTCAAAAGTTGCATTAAATTTGCTACTTTTTGGAATTGTATCGAAAAAAAGTTGAGATTACTCTCAGTTATAAAAATTTATATCTTTAATTTGATAGGAAATGTAAATGAAAATTCAAGGAAAACATTTTGTTATTACAGGCGGTGGCTCTGGTCTAGGTGCAGCAACGGCTGAATATTTAGTTGAAAAAGGCGCTTCTGTGACTTTGGTGGATATGAATGCTGAAGTTGGTGAGCAACAAGCGAAAGCTATAGGTGACCAAGCAGAATTCGTAAAATTAGATGTAACGGATGAACAAGCAGCTGAGCAGTTCTTTAAAGAGGTTGTTGAAAAGCATGGAAGTCTACACGGATTAATCAATTGTGCTGGGGTGGGACCATCGGCAAAAGTAGTGGGTAAAGATGGAGTTCATGATTTGGCAATGTTCTCTAAAGTCTTGCATATCAACGTCACTGGAACATTTAACATGTTACGTTATGCAGCAGATGCGATGAGTAAGAATAGTGTGGAAGAGGGTGATGAAGATCGTGGTGTGATTGTAAATACGGCTTCAGTTGCTGCTTTTGATGGCCAAATTGGTCAAGCAGCGTATTCAGCGTCAAAAGGTGCAGTTGTTGCGATGACCTTGCCGATTGCGCGTGAATTAGCACGCCATAGTATTCGTATCATGACAATTGCACCTGGTATCATGGAAACACCGATGCTGAAAGGTCTGCCACAAAATGTTCAAGATGCACTTGGGCAAATGGTTCCTTATCCTTCACGTTTAGGGCGTCCTGAGGAGTTCGCTCGTTTAGTTGCGCACATTGCTGAAAACGCATATCTCAATGGTGAGGTTATCCGTTTAGATGGTGCAATTCGTATGGCAGCGAAATAGATTGGGTTGTTTGAAAAGTACAGCCAATGCTGTACTTTTCACTTTTAATGTATCAGTTTGTAGTCTATTTTGACGCATCGTAGATTTGCTTATATATTGATAATGAAAATTATTATCAAGATTGGATTGAAATCATGCGATATCTGAACAAAGGTTTACTTACATTACTAGTATGTTCGAGTGTAAGTATTTCAGCTTTTGCAAACTTCACTCAAGCACCATTGCCATATAAAAGTGATGCTTTAGAGCCTGCTATCGATCAGCAAACGATGGAAATTCACTATGGTAAACACCATAAGGCCTATGTCGATAACTTAAATGCTCAGATCAAGACCTATCCAGAGTTGGATAAATTGAATATTGAGCAGATTCAGCAACAGATCTCTAAATACAATGCTGCAGTTCGTAATAATGGTGGTGGACATTTTAACCATGCATTTTTCTGGGAAAGCTTAGCCCCAACTGATAAAACGGGTAAGGTAAGCCCTAAATTGTTAAAGCAAATCAATCAAGATTTTGGTTCATTTAAAGCTTTTCAGGAACAATTTAACCAAGCAGCGACCAGTCGTTTCGGTTCAGGATGGGCATGGTTGATTGTCAATCCACAAGGTAAATTAGAAATTACCTCAACACCAAACCAAGATAATCCATTAATGGATATTGCCGAGAAGAAAGGTCAGCCTTTGCTAGGTTTGGACGTTTGGGAACATGCATATTATTTGAAATATCAAAATCGTCGAGCCGATTACACCAATGCATTTTGGAGTGTGGTGAATTGGAATAAAGTAAATGATCGTTATCAAAAAGCAAGTAAATAGTTTTTGATAAGGTATCCGAGACAAATAAAAAGTGATGGTTGAAACCATCACTTTTTTATTTGGATACGTTTATTGATTTTCCCAACGTTTATAAGCACGATTAAAACTAGAAAGTGATGAATAGCCTAAATTCCTTGCAATCTCATCTTTTGTTATAAAAGGATTCAGTAATAATTTTTGTGCTTTTGCTTTTCGTACTTGATCATAAAGAATCTGAAAACTTACATTTTGCTCTTGCAGCATCCGTTGCAAAGTACGTTTGGTTAGATTGAGTTTTTGAGCAACTTGATCAATATTGAGCAAGCCTTGATGCTGATCATCGATCAAATTTTTAACACGATGTAAAATATTTTGTGTCGCCACCAGCTCATCAAGCTCTTTCTGACATAATAATTTAAATTTTTCAGACGTTAGTGGGTCAGACATGCTTAATGGTTTCTCTAAAAACTTCGCTGAGCTTATTAAGCGAGTATGGGGTTGTTCATAATGTATTTCTGTAAAACTAGATGCCAAAATATGTTTAAAACGAGAAAAATATTCAGGACACTTACATTGTAGATCTATGCTTGGTTTAAAATCTGGAATAAAGAACCTTACCAAATGCACAAAGCCGGTTAAAAAGAAAACACAGCTAAATTCATAAGCTTGCAAGTCACAAGGGTCGTTAAAATCCATTACAGATTTATCGTAAATAATATTGTAATAGGCCAATTCATTTTCAACGACAAAATGTAAATCAACAAAAGAACATTGCAGACTCACAAATTGATTGATGGTTTGAATAGCATCAAGTGGATTTTTGGCAATGGCAACAGTGAAACCAAGTAAACCATGAGAACTGATTTTTAATTGTGTACTTGCATAAAAACCGATGCCTTGTTCTTGGGTCAAATCAATTGTTCTTGCAATAACTTTTTTGAAAGAAGTTAGACTAATTTTATAATTAATATCATGCAATTTTTCTATTTCTACTCCGGTGCCCCAAAATAATTCTTCTGCTGAAATATTCCATCGAGCAACGACTTCGCTTAGTAAGTGGACATAAGAACTACTAATAAAATGTGGATGATGAAGGCGGGGAATACTCATGGTATTAGGGGGATTCCTTTTGTAGTTTTGCTGAAATTTAGTAGAAATTAAAACAGTAAAATTAATTTGGAAATGTTCATTCATCGGATTTTTTTCATTTCATACCAAAATTGGCGTGAATTGTTATGATTTTGGCATCGTTTGTTTTAGTCTAAAAATCACACAATATTTTGAAGGAGTATACTTTGCGAGTCTTGTGTACGTTAGGAATGGATCCTCGTATATAACTTAGGACTAAGTTGTTGTAATAAAAATCAAAAATGCTTGGAGCAAAAAAGTGAAGAAAAAATATCTCAATGCAATAGTTTTAACGACGGGCATGCTCATTAGTGGTGGATCAGTTGTACATGCTGGTTTATTTAGTTTTCTATCGCCAAAAGCATCATGGCAAAACTGTGATGTGAAATCGTGTTCGGTAGGCGGAAGTACAAATGTCACTTCTAGCTATGCAAAAACGAAATATCCGATTGTATTAGCTCATGGAATGTCAGGGTTCTCGGCTGTTGGCCCATTGCAGTATTGGCATGGAATTACTGAAGATTTGGTGAGCAATGGTGCGAATGTATTTGTTACACAACAAGCTGCATTTAACTCATCAGAAGTAAGAGGAGAACAACTACTCTTACAGACCAAACAAATTTTAGCCATAAGTGGTGCTGAGAAAGTGAACTTGGTCGGTCATAGTCATGGGACGCATTCCATTCGCTATGTAGCGGGTTTGATGCCCGATAAAGTAGCCTCCGTTACCGCTGTTGCTGGCCCAGGAAAAGGTTCGAATGTAGCGGATGTGGTTTATGACTTTACACAATCACCAGTTGGGCCAATAGCTGCACCTGTCATTTCTGCTGGGGTAAATGCATTTGGTGCGTTGATTGGAATAGGTTCAGGTAACTACTATGACCAAGATTCTTTGGCTGGACTTTGGTCGCTGACGACTGCTGGGGCAGCAGAGTTTAATCAACGTTTCCCTGCTGGAATACCGACGGCAGCATGTGGTTCAGGGCGAGAACTTGAAAGTAACGGTGTTCGTTATTACTCATGGACTGGAATAAGTCCGTTTACAAATGCACTCGATCCATTTGATTATGCCCTAACGGCGACTTCATTGCTGATTCCGGGTGATAGTGATGGATTAGTTCCGCGTTGCTCAAGTCATCTTGGTACGGTCATTCGCGATAACTATGCATTTAACCATCTAGATGAAGTGAATCAGGTTCTAGGATTGGTTGGTTTTTTACAAAACCCTGTAACACCATTCCGCTTACAAGCGAATCGTTTAAAAAATCTAAATTTATAAGCAATATAGGGTAAGGGAGTAATTGATTTACTCCCTTCGTTTGATCATGGAAAGCTGAGAAACAATAGAGTAAAGGATTATGAGTGTTCAGAATTTTAATAATAAAAAAATCATTTTAATTGCGACTATATGCTTAATTATTTTCCTTGCTTTTATTTATTGGGTGTTTAAGCCATCAGTTCACGACCAAAGTCCTTTGAATAATTCACATTCACAGCGTGGCATAAATAGCGTAAGTGTTGAAAATAATTCTCAAGCACAGCTCTCAGGAAAGTTGCCTATTCTTGCCCCATCTTTACAAGGCACAGAAATTGATTGTCCTCTCCAAGTCGATGGAGACGGTAAATTGATTCTCACGATAGGTATTCGAAGCTGTTTTGATTATTTCTTTTCGAGTTTGGGAGAAAAAACAGAAACTGAATTAATTGGAGATATTCGTCAGTATCTACGTGCTACCTTGCCAGAAACAGCAGCAAATTATGGAATTTACTTACTTGATCAGTATGTTGCTTATACGCATGCATTAAAAAACTTGAAAACCAGCACGCATTTCAAAAAAGATGAAATTGATAAATTTCAAAATATTGTTGATCAAATGTCGAAGTTGCAACAGCAGTTTTTCAATGCGGCAGAAATTCAAGCATTTTTTGGAAATGAACGAAATTTTAATCAATTCAGTATTGATCAAATGCGTATACATGCCAATAAGACTTTAACAGCACAGCAAAAAGCAACTGAGTTAGCAAAGTTAATAGATCAATTGCCTCCTACTTTGGCTGATGGTGTTCGAGTGTCGATGCAATTTGCTGAATTACAGCAACTGACACAAGAAATTAAGGAAAAAGGTGGCTCTGCTCAAGAATTGCGGAATATGCGGGAAAGCTTGTTGGGTGTTGAGGCTGCTGATCGTTTGGAGAAAGTCGATCAAGAAGAAGCGGTTTGGCAGAATCAGGTAAATAATTATTTGTCACAACGTGATCAGATTTTAAAGAGTGATGTTGATGATGCGAGCAAGCAACGTGCTTTAAACCAGCTTAGAAATAACTCATTTGCAACTAAAGAGGAGTTATTAAGAGCACAAACTTATGAAATGATGCATGATCGGAAACGGTAAAATGCATTTTAATAAAGTACTTGTTTTCTATTTTAAGACATTAAGCTTAGAGTGGAAAAATTCATGAAATGTTTATAGAAATCTCATTTTATTGAGATTTCTTTGTTTAGCTTTTGACCTTTTCTGAGGATTTCAAATTCGACTGTTCCTGAGTTTAAGTAATTAGATATATCCACAAAATTGCTGACATCTCTGATGGTATTACCATTAATTTTTAATATAATATCATCTTCGAGAATTGTCCCGAATGCTGGAGAATCCTTATATATTACTTTGGCTTTAATACCTTCTAATTGTCCTGTTTTTGACTTGTCTAGATCAGATAGGTCTATAGGATATATGCCTGTAATTGATTCAAATTTATAAAAATAACTTACAATATACTCTTTTTGTGCGTTATATCTTGGCGCAGTTTGTATTAAAGAACTATTTGAGGAAGCATAAGGGTTATTATTTGAATTATCAAAGTTAGATTGTATTGTTGATTTTTGAGGAAAGGGAGTGGTGAAACTATAATAATCTACACTTCCTGTTGGCTTCTCATTAGTAAATAGTACAATTTGAGCTCCCATTTGATCAGCTCTTTTTTCTAGCGCTGCTACAACGTGCTCATAACCTCTAAAATCATCTCTACCATTAAATGTTTGGGATTTAATAGGAATATAGCCTTTTTCTAATAATTGTTTGGTAGATACATCAAACTCATCCGTTTTGAGTGCTTGAGCTTTAATATGCGGAGATATTTTAGGCTTTTTTAATGAGGGAATTGGTATGTAAACATTTGCATATATATTTGGATTTGTTGAAACTAACAATGTTATAAGACAGATGAACTTTAATAGAGTTTTTTCCATGATAAATCTCTTATATTCTATTTATATAATTTAACAAATTGTTTATTTAAAAGCGATATAAGTCATTAATTTCACTAGGTACTGTGGGTTGTTTTTGATTGTATTATGAGCTGCCTATGCGTCAGTGAACCAACAATGGCTACAGATACAGCTACAAAGTTATTTCTAAGCTGCCTATGCGGCAGTGAACCCGATAATGTGATCGTGTGTTGTTCGGGTACTTTTCTAAGCTGCCTATGCGGCAGTGAACAATTAAAAGTAATTCTTGATGAGTATGTGTTGTTTCTAAGCTGCCTATGCGGCAGTGAACAATAAAATAGCATAAATAAATTAAGAAAAAACATTAGCTTGGGTTGAAAAATACTTCAACACCCAAAGTTTTTATGCTGATTCATAAGGTATTGATTTTATTAAGCTGTTAAAGAGTAATAAAAATATTGGGGTAAATCCGTTGATTTGTCAAAATAAATGATGCAGCAAGCATTAAATGCTTTGCTAAATGAGATTAGCCACTTAAAATCAGCATTCGTTAAGCCGATTTTGAGATCATGGAACGTGTCTGATCATCTAGAACATACTTTTGAATTAACTGATGACGAAATGCATTTATATAGTCGTCAGATTTTATTAGATGGTTGGGATATTGAAGCACAAGAAAAATTAAAATTGGCAAATGTACTGATTGTTGGTGCTGGAGGGATCGGCTGTACAAGTGCAGAGTTACTTGCTCGTGCAGGTGTAGGCAAAATAACGATCGTGGATGCAGATACAATTGAGGTGAGTAATCTACAAAGACAAATCGCATTTACCTCAAATGATCTTGGGCAATACAAAGCAGAAACTTTGGCGAAACACCTACAAGAGATTAACCCACATATACAAGTCAGCTATCAAAATAAACGATTTGACGAAACGAATGCTGATGAATTGGTACAGCATCAAGATGTAGTGTTAGATGGTTGTGATAATTTTACGACGCGTTATCTCGTCAATGCTGTGTGTAAAACTCATCAAGTACCTTTGATTAGTGCTTCAGCAATCGGTTTCGAAGGTCAAATGTTTATGGTTGAATCTGATTCAGCATGTTATGAATGTTTGTTTCCTAAAGAAAATCAGACCAATGAAGGTCTACGTTGTGCTGAATCTGGGGTGCTTGCAACAACGCCTGTAATGGTAGCGTCATTACAAGCACATCACACATTGTTGTTTTTGGGTTTAGGCCTAACGCCGCTCAAGCAAAAATTGTTGCTTTGGAATGGTCTGAATCTAACACAACGTATTTTGCAGTTTGAAAAAGATGTAAATTGTCCAGTTTGTCAGGCAAGTGCGTCGGTAAATTGAATAAATTTTGCTAAACTAATGCCATCTTCGAGGCAATGAAAGATTATGAAAAGAAATATTTTAGTTGATGGATTACGATCTGTTGCACGTATAGGTGAAACAGTGATTGTTGCAGCACAAGCAGGTGTCAAATATGCAACTGAGAAGCCTAGTAATGCAAAATTAATGCGAGAAACTTTTGAATCATTAGGTTCAACCTATATTAAATTAGGACAGTTTATTGCGAGTACGCCGTCTTTATTTCCACGTGAGTACGTTCAAGAGTTTCAAGGATGTTTAGATCAAACTCCAACTTTACCATTTAGCTATATTCAGCAGGTATTGGCTGAGGAGTTTGAGGGGAAAGATTTAAACTCGATTTTTAGTTTTATTGATGAGAACCCATTAGCTTCAGCTTCGATTGCCCAAGTTCATGCCGCCAAATTGGTAACAGGCGAAGATGTAGTTTTAAAAGTACAAAAACCCGGTGTTGAAACCATTTTATATACTGATTTAAATGTGGTGCACTGGGCAACCAAACTTCTAGAAAAAGCTGTACCAAAAATCAAATTTGCATCGTTATCTGAAATTGTGGATGAGATCAAAACACGTATGGTACGTGAAGTTGATTTTATCGAAGAAGCACAAAACTTAGATGATTTTGTTCAGTATCTGAATATTTCGGGCAATCAAGCTGCGACAGCTCCAAAAGTGTATCACCAGTTTTCTACACGCCGTGTTTTAACCATGCAGCGGTTATATGGTGTGCCACTCACAGATTTTGACGTGGTAAAACAATATGCAAAAGACCCAACACAAGTATTAATCACAGCGATGAATACATGGTTTGGTAGTCTGATGTTGTGTAAAAGTTTCCATGCGGACTTACATGCCGGCAATCTGATGCTGCTTGAGGATGGCCGAGTTGGTTTTATTGATTTCGGTATCGTTGGTCAATTAAATCCAGAAGTGTGGACTGCTTGTATGGCGTTTATGGATGCCTTACAGCATACCAATTATATTGCTATGGCTGAAAACATGCTCAAAATGGGGATGACCAATCAGAAGATTGATACCCAAGTTCTTGCAGCAGATTTAGAGCGTTTATTTAGTGGCGTATTATTGGCTGATCCACAGGAAATTTTAAGCTCAAATCCAGCAGACTTGAATGATATTATGATGGATATGGTGGCTGTTGGTGAACGTCATGGCATCAAATTCCCTCGTGACTTCGCGTTATTATTCAAGCAAATGTTATATTTTGATCGTTTCATGCGTGTTCTTGCACCATATACCGATATTTATGCTGACCAGCGTTTGAAAATGGTTCACAATATCGAACCTGCTTCGTTGTTAAAGCACTAAAAATTTCAACGTAAAGTGATAATTGTTGTTTTATCCCCCTTTTTTATAAGGGGGATTTCATTTACTCAAAATTAGTAATGGTTTAAATAGATGAGATGTTAAGTGATGGATGCCATTATTATTGAAGGTTTAAAGGTTGATACCGTGATTGGTTGTTTCAACTGGGAACGCCAAATTATTCAACCGTTAATGCTTGATCTCACTATTCATAATGATCTGTCACAAGCAGCTCGATCAGATGAGTTAGAAGATACTCTTAACTATGCTCAGATTTGTGAGATTGCTGCGCAAGTGATTCAAGATGCAAAACCTAAACTGATTGAGCATGCTGCTCAGTTGGTATTAGAGGTCTTGTTTAATACGTTTCCTTCAATTGATTCTATTAGCATTACAATCCGTAAACCAGCCATCATTGCACAAGCAAATGCAGTAGGAATTCGCCTTGATCGCAACAGAAACGATTTTTGCGCTCGCGCTGGCGAGTAATGTTCAACAATTAGAAAATTTCAATTTTGCTTACGCTCAAATTATGAGTTTAGGAACAGTTGAGTTTTCTTCAATTTATGAAATCCCTTGTCGTGATGGGGTGGGTGCTGATTATTGGAATTCGGCATGTTTATTAAAAAGCCATTTAAGTGTTGATGAAATTGTTGATATATTAAAAAAATTGGAACAACAATCTGGGCGTGTCCGTCCATCGCATCATATTAGTTTGGATATCGATGTGATTGCATGGGGCGAAAGTTTAGATCAGATGCAATTTAATCCTAAAAAACTACCGCTTGCTTTAGATGTAAAGATTCCTTTGTATGAGTTGTGGCCAAATCAGATATTACAATATGATCAAAACAGAAAATATCCGATTATAACGCTTTAATTTATTTAAAATTAACATGATAACAACAGGAATAACGTGATGAAAACTCTTGTTTCCATTTCTATTATGGCGGTTTTGCTATCTGGCTGTGCGGCAATGAGTGTTGAGCAATGCAAAACAGCAAACTGGTTGAGTGTCGGTGAAAAAGATGGCTCAGCTGGATATGAATCTCGTTTAGATAAATATTATTCTTCTTGTCAGAAAGCCAATGTGGTTCCGAACCAAGCTTTATACGAAAAAGGCTATCAAAAAGGATTGGGATATTACTGTAGACCTGAATCTATTTTCAATGAAGCCTTAGAAGGGCGTGGTGATTATCGCGTTTGTTCGATAGAAAAGCGTGAGACATTACGTCCTTACTATCAAGTCGCACACGAATATTATCAAGCAAATTCGGAGTTTAATCGTTCTCAGAGTGATGTGAGCCATTATTTGCGAGAGTTGGAACGTAAAGACCTATCTGCTAAAGATCGAGATGAATATAAGAAACGTTTATCTGATCTACGATCAAATCGTAATCGTGTACAGTTCCGTTATCAGGATGCGGTTCGAAATTTAGAGCGTTTTAAAGCAGAACACGGTTTGCCGTGATTGATAAGATGGCGTTATATCTTTATATAACGCCATTGTTTTTAGATGTAATAACTGGTTTTAGTCATTAGCTTAGAAATAGCTGTCATGGTAATGCGCACTGGTACAGGCAAATCCACACCACCTGCTTTTAATGCAGTATCCCGATGGTGTAGTTCATCTTCATTCATTTGCTCAAGGATCTTACGCGAGCGTTGATCTTGTTCAGGTAATTGTTGAAGATGCTCTTGTAAGTGTTGACTTACTTGGCGTTCAGTTTCAGCTACGAAGCCCAAACTATATTTATCACCTGCGATGCCTGCAATTGCGCCCATACCATAAGATAAACCGTACCAAATTGGATTTAATACACTGGTGTGGCTGTCTAATTCTTTCAAACGATCTTCACACCAAGCGAGATGGTCTTGTTCTTCAACGGCTGCTTGTTGCATTTCTTCACGGACATGCGGCAATTTAGCGGTGAGTGCTTGACCATGATAAAGCGCTTGTGCGCATACTTCACCACTATGATTGACACGCATTAAACCTGCAACATGGCGAGCATCACTGACACAAAGTTGTGAGGCTTCATCGTTTGCTGGATTGCTGCGCTGGGAAGTTGTTGCCCCTGGAACTAAACTGCGTAATGCTTGGTCAAATGAATTGATCAGTTGATCCAGACCTGTGTAGTGACGCATGGATTAATCCTCTAATGTAGTAGGTGCATTTTTCAGTAATGGCTTCAGGCGTGTTAATAACCAAAATGAAAAAATGGCACTGAGAACAGCAGTAATGCTAAATAAGATTTTAATATCAATTTTCAAAATGCTTAAGATTAAAATTGAGAAAATTGCTGAAGAGACCATAAATACAGCATTTAATATATTATTAGCAGCGACAACGCGTGCGCGATGAGAGCGAGGTGAATAAGCCTGCATCATGGCATATAAAGGCACGATGTAAAATCCACCGCTAATACCTAATAGTGTAACAGCCAACATAACGTGATAATAAACAGCACCTTCAGAAAATACGTCACCTAAACTGAGCAGCTCACCAGTGCGCTCTGGTACAAAAGTTAAACTTGCTGCTAAGTAGAAAGCAAATACGGTTAAACCGATAGCACCATAAGGGACCATTTTAATATTAATTTCAGAGCCACCGATGCGTCGGCACAATAAAGACCCAATCCCGATTCCAACAGAGAAAAAGGTGAGTAATAAGCTCACTACATTTTCAGAGGCATGTAGATTTTGTTGCGTAAGCTGTGGGATTTGAGTGAGATAAGTTGCACCATAGAACCAATACCAAGAATTTCCTAATAAAACGGTGAAAACAATAGGGATACTTTTGGCATATTTGATGGTTTGAAAACTGGTACGGAAAAAGTTCCAATCTATCTTTAAATCAGGGGCAGCAACTTTTTGCGGGAGAATAAAGCGACTTGCTAAATAGCCTAAGCAAGCAATAATTAAAACTGTAATACTAATCCACAATAAGTTACCTGCGGAGGAAGCAATAACAGCCCCACCAAGGATCATACCAAACAAAATTGCAATCGATGTACCCGACTGAAAAAGTGCATTTCCAGACATGAGTTCTTGAGGTTTTAGAATTTCTGGTAAAATTGCATATTTAATTGGACCAAAACAAGTTGAGTGTGTCCCCATTAAAAATAAAGCAAATAATAATAGCCATAAATTACCCAATAGAAAGCCAGCTGTACCGATCATCATGATGACGATTTCAAGTAGCTTTAGAAAGCGGACGAGTTGGGATCTTTCATATTTATCAGCAACTTGACCTGCTGTGGCGGAGAAAAAGAAATAGGGCAAAATGAACAGTAACGCGGCTAAATTATTGAGTGTACTGACTGCTGCACTTTGTTGTTGAATCCAGCCATATGTAATCACCAAAAGGAGCGCTTGTTTATAAACATTATCGTTTAACGCACCAAAAAATTGAGTGAAAAACATTGGGGCAAACCGACGTGATGTCATTAACTGTTCATCTTGTTTCATCATGTGTTCACTTCATTATGATTTATAAAAATATGTGACGATCTGTAAAAAGACTGAGAAATACATGTATGATACTTTTAATGTTTGATTGGATGAAAATCAACAATTTGAGGTTGTTTTCATCGATCAGAAACGATAAATCAAAAAAGTATGTTTAGAGACCTACATGCCATCTAAATCTAAGTTTAAACAGTCAACATTGGTTCATTCTATGCATTTAATATTTAAAATGCAGAGCTTTCCTAAACTTATTTGTAGTGGTTTTTTGATTAGCTATTGTATATCAGTAGCTTATGCCGACGAAGAAGCTGTTGTTGTGGCTGAAAATTCAACAATAGAACGAATGAAAGATCAAGTGAAGTCGATTCCTTCACCTGAAATTCCTTATGAAACATTTAATTTATCTTCAGAATATTACAATCCTGCGCAAGATAGTGTTGCTGCACTTAAACAACAAGAAGAAGCTCCAAGTCAAATTGATACGCTGAAACCAATACAATTAGATGAAAATTTAGAGCATCTTCCTGTGATCGCTGTAGATCAGAATATGGCGAACGAGATTTTTCAAATTGCTGAAGAAGCCAAAAATGATGCATTGGCTTATCGAGAGAATGTAGCTAAAAATCCTGAGCTTGTAGTAAATGAAGCAACACAATCTGAATTAACAGAGATCAGTAACCCACCAGTTAATATTGATCGATTAATGCAAGAGATCCAAGCGGATAGCCAGATTATTGTTGAGGCAAATGAATCAGGAAGAACTCTAGCTGATCTACAATCAAAGACAGAGCAAGTAGAAGAAAAAGCTGGCTTTTTTAAACGTATAGTCAATCGCTTTAGACCTGAAAATTTACTCGGCGCGGAAAGAGTTCCTCGTATCAGTGCTGATGTATCAGGCGCTCCACCGGCGTTAGCGACCAATATCAAAGCAAAACTTTCAAGCTTTACCCAAGAAGCATTTGAAGATTTCAATGTTGCTTTACCACAGCTTCGTTCATTGACAAATCAGGCTGCACAAGCAGTTGGTTATTATGATGCACGCTTTAGTTTTGAAAAGCTGAGCGATAGTCGGGTGAAAGTGACGGTTGAACCAAATGAACCAGTCAAGATTGATAAACAGAATATTGAATTTACAGGTGAGGGTGAAAACGCACCTCAATTTCAAGTTATTCGTTTAATTCCAGAACAAGATGAAGGTGATATTTTTAATCACGGTAAATATGAGGCGACTAAAACAAAAATTACCAATGCAGCTTCAGACAATGGATATTTTGATGCTTATTGGCGATTACATGACGTTAAAATCAGTCAACCTGAAAAGACCGCAGAAATTAACTTAAAATACGACACAGGTGAGCGTTATAAGCTAAAAGCTGTTGAGTATAAAATGAGTGATCCAAGCAAGCCTTTACCGCTTACTCAAAAAGTGCTGGATAGTCTTGCTCCATGGAAAGATGGTGATGATTACGCATTCTGGCGTGTCAATGTATTGGCAAATAACTTAACCAATACGCGTTATTTTAACTACACACTTGTTGATACTATTAAGCCTGATGCAATTCAGCCGCCTTTAGATTTACCACCTGATTTACAGGCTTTGGTTGATCAACAACGGGTTGAACAGTCTCAGTTATTTAGTGCTCAACAAAAAGCAGATATCGCGCGGCAGCAAGTTGTCTCTGCTGAAGAAGTGACCCAAGATGTAGTCGATGAGTCGCAATTCTCTGGCAGTGAGCCAACACCTGCTTATTCCTTAGCGCGATCCATGCCAAATATTCAAAATGATGAGACAGAGCGTCAAGCGTTAGAAGAACAAGCTCGGCTTGAAAAGAAAATCCCCGTAGTTGTAACACTTAATGCGGATCGTCTCAATACGATTGAGACAGGGGTCGGTTATGGTACAGATACAGGCGCACGTATTCGTAGTCAGTATCGCCGTGCTTTTGTAAATAAACATGGGCATTCTTTTGATGCCAATATTGAAGTTTCTGAAATCCGTCAATCCATTGATGGTCGCTATAGCATCCCTTATAAACATCCACTCAACGATTATTTTAACCTTGTTGGTGGTTATGAGCGCGAAACCCGTGACAATATTGGACCAAATGTTGAATTATTAGTTGAGTCTGCGGTTGTTGGTGGTGAGCGGGTAATTAAAAATCCACTAGGGGATTGGCAACATACTTTTGGTCTACGTTATCGTTTAGATCGCCTCACCGGAAAAGGTGATGTTGATGTTTCAGAATTACCTGATGCTTTTAGGGCAGCGGGTACAAACTCTGAACAAGAGTCTTTATTACTCGGTTATGAGATTTCTAAAACCAACTCTAATACTCGTTTAAACCCAACTAAAGGCTTTAAACAGACCTATAAGGTGGAATTGGGAACTGAATCGATTCTTTCAGATGCCAATATGGCGATTTTAACTGCGGGCTGGCGATTTATTTATTCATTGGGCGAAAATGACAATCACCAATTTGTAGGGCGTGGGGACGCAAGTTATATCTTCACTGATGACTTTGATAAGGTTCCATATAATTTGCGCTTCTTTACAGGTGGTGACCAATCACTTCGTGGATTCGATTATAAGAGTTTATCACCAGAAGAAGATGGTTATAAGATCGGGGGACAAGCACTGGGTGTTGGTTCTTTAGAGTATAACTATCAATTTAAAGATGGTTGGCGTGCTGCAGTTTTCTCTGATTTTGGTAATGCTTTTGATAAACAATTTAGTAACCCGACTGAATATAGTGTGGGGGTTGGTATCCGTTGGAGATCACCAATTGGACCTATTCGTTTAGATGTGGCATCTGGGATCTCAAATGATAATCGTCCGATTCGATTGCATTTCTTTATCGGACCGCAACTTTAAAATTTTTTAATAGCCCTTTTACTGGGGAAATGATTTCGGGTTAATTATGACGGAAGAAGTAGAGCAGCAACAAACACCTTCAACAGGTCCAAAACGGGAACGGCGTATTCTTCGGAGTATTTTGCTGATGGTGTTGATCATCCTTCTGTTATTGGTCAGCTCTTTACTTGTGATGATGTCAACCGATAAAGGAAGTCGTTTCCTCTTAGATCGTGTTTTGCAAACCCAAAAAATCATTCATTATGAGTATGAAAGCGGTAATTTATTAAGAGGCATTATTCTCAAAAATGTTTTAGTGCAGTTAGAGGCAGTTGATGTTTCCTTAGACCGTGCCGATGTTTCTTTAGGTTGGAGAGCAATTTTAAAGAAAGAAATACATTTAAGTCATGCTGATGTAGCCAATCTCAAAATTATTAACAAGAAACCACCATCTGGTGAACCCTTTGGATTTGACCCGATCAAGCTGCCATTTATTTTGCGTATTGATGAGGCATCCTTAGATCATTTGGAAATTCAAACTGCGACTGCAAAAATCAATTTTGATGATATATATCTAAAAGATGCACTTTGGTCAGAGACTAAACTTAAATTTAAAGATTCCCGTATGGATATGGGGTATTTGGCAGTTAAAGATGCAACTGGTCAAATTGATTTTAGTGGCAAGTATCCATTAAATGCTAAAGCGGATCTGATAATTCCTGCACTAAATAGTATTGATATTGAAACAATTAAAGTGGTAGCGACAGGTAGCCTAGACACTTTGAGAGCTGGTGTAGCGACACTGACTCCAGATTTGCTCACTGGGTGGGCTGTGCTTCATCCGGTGCGGGATCAAGTGCCGATGCAAGGTGAATTGTTTTTTAGAAATTATCATTTGCCAATTTTAAAAGAACAGAAACTTTTTGCGAAAGATGGTATTGCAAGATTCAAAGGAAATATAGAAAAACTCGTTTTGAGTTTAGATACTGATTTGAAAGGCGAACAGATTCCTGAGGGTAAATATAATGCGCTGATGGAAACGGATTTGACGGATCAACTCAACATTCAGGACTTCAATGGTCAGTTGATGGGTGGTTCTGTCAGTTTGAAGGGTCTAGTCAATTGGAAAGATCATGTCTCATGGGATTTAAAAGGACGTTTAGATCGCTTAAATGCAAAAGATGAAACTTTGCCACAGATTGCGCAAGACTTTCTGCCGCCAAGTTTGGATGCAAACATTAGTTCAACGGGTATGTTGAAAAATGGTATGTCAGTCAATGCGCAACTTGCGTTTGATAAATACGAAACATGGCAAGTAAAATTGAATCAATCGGAGCAGAAGAATAATCAACCCGAACCGATGCTATTAGATGTTGCTTGGCAAGGTATAGATCGTGCAGTTCCTTATATCGGGTGGTTAAGTAGTGCTGAAGGGCATACTAATATCACTTTAAAAGATGATCAACAAGATATTTATGTAGCGACTACGGTACGTCCACATGAACAAGGGCTTTTACCTGCTGGTAAATACGATGCGCATATTGATTTAAAAGGTAGCCTACTCAATGTTGAAAACTTTAGTTATGTTGCTGAGAAAGGTCGCCTAGATGGTCAGGCAAAGGTTAAGCTTCCAACAGATAAACAGCAGTTGGCTTGGCAAGCTCAACTTAAAGCCAAAGATTTTAATCCACAAACGGTTGCTCTGGCTGCACCTGTCAATCTATTAAATGGTGAAATACTTGCTTCTGGTTTTGCCAAACCAAATCAGCAAATTATTCAATTTGAACGAATTGATTTGCAAGGGCAGTTGGCTCAAGCAAATCAAAAAGAAACAGTCGTATTGCAAGGCAAGGCAACTACCGCATTGATGTTTGATGATGTTCAAGCTGGCGGTGGCTTTAAAAGTTTCGCAGTTGATTACGATGGTTCTTTAAATGCTTTAAATCAAGGGAATGGTTTACTAAAAATTAATATCGCAGGTACACCAACCAATATAAAGATTAATGAATTAAAGCATGATGGCGTAGCTGGAAAACTGTTTGCTACAGGCACTGTTGATTTACAAGATAAGATAGGCTGGAATATAGAGACATCTCTCGTTCGTTTTAAACCGCAGTACTTTGTTTCAAGTTTAAAAGGTGAAGTCTCTGGACATGTTAAAACTCAGGGTGTTTGGTCTGATAAAGTTAAACGTATTGATATTCGTCAGCTCAATGCGGCAGGTTTTTTAAACAATAGACCGGTACGTGGTCGTGGCAACTTGTCTTTATTACTGGATTCGAATCAAACAGGTTTCTTACCACAACAATTTGAAGCCAATGATTTATTTTTTGCTTATGGTCAGAATCAGTTGCAAGCGACGGGTAATGCGCAAAGCTTACGCTTTAAAGTGAATGCTCCTGCTTTATATGAATTGTATCCAGGATTGCGCGGGCGTGCTTATGGCAGCTTAAATGTTCAGTCCCAACCACGTTTGAGCGCAACTGCAAATCTTGTAGTCGATGGTTTCGCTTTTAATGATTTGGCGAGCGTTAAATCTTTGCGTATTCAAGGTCAGTTGCCGACTTCTGAAACAACACCAACAAAGTTAACCGCAACTATAGACCAGTTGCGAAGCGGTAAACGAGAGTTAGAAAATGCGACCCTGAATTTAACAGGCACACGCAGAGCGCATTTATTAAAACTTGAAACAAAAAATGCACGTACTAATTTCTATGTTCAGCTCGCGGGTGGCTTTAATCAGAATAATGATTGGCTTGGACAAATCCAAAAAGGTAAATTTAGTTCACGTCGTGTGAGTTTGGTACAAAATCAAAATACACCTGTGATATACACTACCGCACGGACAGAATTATATGTTGGGCAACATTGTTGGCAAAGTGCTGAGAGTCAATTATGTTTAGATCAACCTGCCAGAATTAGTCCAGAAAAAGGCAATTTTTCATTTGTTACCAAGGATCTTGATTTAAAAGACTTTGCGGCATTTATGCCAGAAGGTATTGCAGTTACAGGTCAGTTGAATGGCTATGCAAAAGCATCATGGGCAAAAGGCACTCGACCTAAGTTAGATTCACGTTTAGTAACGCGCAAAGGTGAAATTGGGTTAGCAGCCGAAGACCCTCAAGATCCAGCAACGACAGTAACGTATGATGAGTTAAGCCTGATTGCTAAAAGTATCAGTGACGGTCTGTTATTCCGTGTGGATATGAAAACTCCTGATATTGGTACGGGCTATGCGAATGTTGTAATCGATCCATTCCAAACGGGTATGCCGATGCGTGGGGAGATTGCTTTTGATGATGTTCAGCTTAAAGTCTTTAAACCGTTTATCAAAGATGTACGTTCGATGGCTGGAACTTTAGCATTGGCTGGAAAAATCAACGGCACACTAACACAGCCTCAATTTACAGGTGAAATGCGTTTGAAGAATGGGGCGATTAGTATGATTTCGCTTCCTGTCAATCTCACCAATATGCAGCTTTATTCATCCATCCGACAAGATACTGCAAGTATTGATGGAGCATTTAATAGTGGTCAAGGTGTAGGGCGAATAAAAGGCCGCTTTGATTGGAAAGATAATCCTCATTTATCTTTAACCTTAAAAGGCGATAATTTGTTGGTTCGTCAAGCACCAATGATCACTGCGATTGTGCAACCTGACTTGAGCTTAGATGTTTACCCATTTGATCAGCGTTTAAGTTTGAGAGGAACGATTGATGTACCTCGTGCACGTATATCAATGCCTGAAAGCTCGGCGACTGTGGTCAATGTCTCTCCAGATGTGCGTGTGGTGCATCAAGGCCAAGATTTACTTGCGACCTTAAGAGCAGCAAAGCCGTGGGATATTCGAGCTGACATGACAGTCACGTTGGGGAATCAAGTTATTTTCCAAGGTTTTGAAAGTAACATTCCTTTGGTGGGCCGATTACATTTGTCACAACGTGGTTTAGAAACGGCTATGCGTGCTAATGGTGCAATAGGTGTCAGTCAGAAAGTTAAAATTGAAGCCTATGGTCAAAGCCTAGATCTGAATCGCGCGATTGCACGTTTTAACGGACCACTTGCAAACCCGACGCTTGATATCGATGCCAATAAGTCAGTGCAAGGCAGTATGGTGGGGGTGCGTGTCGCGGGTACAGCGACTGTACCAAACGTGCAAATTTATAATGATGCAGGTTTATCTGAACAAGAAGCACTCAATGCTTTATTAACGGGTCGCATCAATGAAGGTGGTAGTGGTTTAAGTAATACCGAAGGATTTAAATCTGATGTTAATAATACGATTGCTGCGGCAGGTATTAGTATGGGCTTGGGTGGCACACGTGCATTAACCAATCAGATTGGGCGAACTTTTGGATTAAGTGGTTTAGCACTTGATGCTCAAGGAACAGGTGATGATACACAGGTGAGTTTAACAGGCTACATCACACCTGATCTGTTTATTCGTTATGGTGTTGGTGTCTTCACACCTGTGAATAAATTGACATTACGTTACCAGATGAATCGCCGTTTATATTTGGAAGCGAGTCAATCATTAGAGCGGGCAATTGACGTTTTCTACAACTGGCGATTCTAACTTTAATAAAAACCTGTTTTAGTCAATAAAGCAGGTTTTTTATATTAGAGACTTTCACAAGCATCTGTGAAACGTAAATATGCCCTAGTAATTTGTATGTTTTTATTACCATGAGCGATATTTTAAATCGTTCATTTTGCAAAATAACTCGCTTTGAGTATGATGTGTGCATCAAATTAACCGCAGTATGATGATGAAAAAAGTTTTGTTGATTGCAATAGGTTTGGTCTTGGTTGGATGTGCAGACAAAAAGCCATTAACGCCAGAAGAGAAATGGCATGGTTTTTGTGTTAGTGTAGGTAATGCCGCGCGTTCGATTACATTAGATCGTCAAAATGCAATTGAGAAACAGCAAGCAATAGAACATGCGGGAAAAATTGAAGATAAAACCATTCATAAATTCATCTTGCAGATCATAGATGAAGTGTATGAGATACCAGTCGATCAATTGAAGTCTGATCCGAGTGCAATTCGTGATGAAATGAAGCAAAAGTTCACAGAGCAGTGTTTAGCGACACCACACGATGAGCTTCCAAACTATAAATCATTTTAATGTGTTCACCGAAAAGACAACACCAGTTGTCTTTTTTTATGGGTCTAATTTATTGTTTTACTGGACTTTGATCTAATACCAAAGCGGTATTTAAAAGGGTGCAACATTTCGCTATAAAATAATGGTCATCACGTAGATATACGGCAGTTGCATTAACTTTTATTGCGAAGTCTAGTAAAATTTTGCTGTCCACATTACTTGTAAAGCTTGTAGAAAGCTGGAACTTACAAGTAATTTTTTAAAGAAGAGGAATAACACTGTGCTAGAAGCTTACCGCCAACACGTTGAAGAACGTGCCGCACTCGGAGTCCCACCGAAGCCACTTGATGATGCTCAAACTGCTGAACTAGTCGCATTATTAAAAAACCCACCAGCAGGTGAAGAAGCATATTTAGTTGACTTGCTTGAAAACCGTGTTCCAGCTGGTGTTGACCAAGCTGCTTATGTAAAAGCTGCTTTCTTAGCTGCGATTGCAAAAGGCGAAGCGACCTCTCCACTTGTAACTAAAGAGCGTGCCGTATACTTACTTGGTACGATGCTTGGTGGTTATAACGTAGCACCGCTAGTTGAACTTTTAGACAATGCTGAACTTGCAGAATTAGCTGCTGAAGCGTTGAAGAAAACACTTCTTGTATTTGATGCCTTCCATGATGTTGCTGATAAAGCAAAAGCTGGCAATGTAAATGCAAAAGCAGTATTACAATCATGGGCTGATGCTGAATGGTTCACAAGCCGTCCAGACGTTCCGGAAGAAATCAAAATCACTGTGTTCAAAGTAACAGGTGAGACTAATACTGATGACTTGTCTCCAGCGCAGGATGCTTGGAGCCGTCCAGATATTCCGTTACACGCTAACGCAATGTTGAAAAACGAACGTGATGGTATCAATCCTGAAAAACCAGGTGAAGTTGGTCCATTAAGCCAAATCAAAGAATTGATCGCGAAAGGCAACCAAGTTGCTTACGTGGGTGACGTGGTTGGTACAGGTTCTTCTCGTAAATCTGCAACTAACTCTGTACTTTGGTTCTTCGGTGACGAACTTCCACACATTCCAAACAAAAAAGATGGTGGTGTGTGCTTAGGTTCTAAGATCGCTCCAATTTTCTTCAATACAATGGAAGATGCAGGTGCATTACCTGTAGAAATCGACGTTGCCAACATGAACATGGGCGACGAAGTTGTATTGAAAATTGATCACACTGCAGCAAAAGTTACAGCGTTCAAAGACGGCGCTCAAATCGCTGAATCTGAACTTAAAACACCTGTACTTCTAGACGAAGTACGTGCTGGTGGTCGTATTAACTTGATCATTGGTCGTGGTTTGACTGCGAAAGCGCGTGAAGAATTAGGTCTTGAGCCTTCTACTTTATTCCGTACGCCAGTACAACCTGCTGACACTGGCAAAGGCTTCACTCAAGCTCAGAAGATGGTAGGTCGTGCATGTGGTCTTCCTGAAGGTCAAGGTATCCGTCCAGGAACTTACTGTGAACCTAAGATGACGACTGTTGGTTCTCAAGATACAACTGGTCCTATGACTCGTGACGAGTTAAAAGACTTAGCGTGCTTGGGCTTCTCATCTGATCTAGTGATGCAGTCTTTCTGTCACACAGCTGCGTATCCAAAACCAGTTGACGTAACAACTCACCATACATTACCTGACTTCATCATGAACCGTGGTGGTGTATCTTTACGTCCTGGTGACGGTATTATCCACTCTTGGTTAAACCGTATGTTACTTCCAGATACAGTAGGTACTGGTGGTGACTCACATACTCGTTTCCCAATCGGTATTTCATTCCCAGCGGGTTCAGGTCTTGTTGCATTCGCAGCAGCTACTGGTGTTATGCCACTGGATATGCCTGAGTCTGTACTTGTTAAGTTCAAAGGTAAAATGCAGCCTGGTATCACTTTACGTGACCTTGTGCATGCGATTCCTTACTACGCGATTCAAGCGGGTGACTTAACTGTAGAGAAGAAAGGTAAGAAAAACATCTTCTCTGGTCGTATCCTTGAGATCGATTTAACAGAAATGGAAAATGACTTGACTGTTGAGCAAGCATTCGAACTTTCTGATGCATCTGCTGAACGTTCTGCTGCTGGTTGTTCTATCACGCTTTCTGAAGAGAAAGTTGCTGAATACCTACGTTCTAACATCACCATGTTGAAGTGGATGATCGCTGAAGGTTATGGCGATGCTCGTACACTTGCTCGTCGTGCTGAAAACATGCAGAAGTGGTTAGATAACCCAAGCTTGTTAAAAGCTGATGCTGATGCTGAATATACGAAAGTATATGAAATCGATCTTGCTGATATCAAAGAACCTATTCTTTGCTGCCCGAACGATCCAGATGATGCAAAACTTCTTTCTGACGTTCAAGGTGACAAAATTGATGAAGTATTCATCGGTTCTTGTATGACCAACATCGGTCACTTCCGTGCAGCGGGTCAATTGTTAGATAAAGTACCAAGTGGTTCATTATCTACTCGTTTATGGTTGGCTCCACCAACGCGTATGGACGAGCATCAATTGATGGAAGAAGGCATGTACAACATCTATGGTCGTGCTGGTGCGCGTACAGAGATGCCAGGTTGTTCATTGTGTATGGGTAACCAAGCACGTGTAGCACCGAACACAACATGTGTATCGACTTCTACTCGTAACTTCCCGAACCGTTTAGGTCAAGGTGCAAACGTTTACTTAGCTTCTGCTGAGCTTGCATCTGTAGCTGCTGTTCTTGGTAAATTACCAAGCCCAGAAGAATATCAACAGTATGCGTCGCAAATTGACAGCGCTTCTGCTGACATCTACAAATACTTAAACTTCGACAAGATGAGCGAATATACAAAAGAAGCTGATCAAGTTGATACTAAGAAAATCCAAGCTGCTCAATTGACTTAATGAGCTAGGATTAAGAAAAGCCGAAAGGCTTTTCCCTAGCGCAAGAACAAAGCTATGCTTTGTTTGAGCAGAAAGCTAAAATAAGGGCTGAAGATTCAGCCCTTATTTTTTATAAAATGAAAAGCATCTTAAATTTAAAAGACAATATCCTTGAGTTAGAAAATATTTTTTATAAAGAGCAAAATCTTGAGGAGTTAAAAATCTCAATCCAACAATTATTTTCTAAGATATTAAAAGCGTATCCGTATCTAAAACCTCCAACGTTTTCAATTATTCCTACTAAAAGTTTAGAATTTATCGTTTGGTATCAAGATCCGAATGCTGTTACTGAGACATTGTTAATCGAGCAAAATGGTTCAGATGCATATATATGGAAAGGTGCTGATCAGAAATGGTATTTGGATGATTTTTATTCTGAGCCACATCAAATTGCCTGCAAATTAATAGAAATTATGCCTGTATTTCATTCTCTTCCTGAAAATCCTAGAGAGGTAAAGCATCTACTTGAAATAGGTATAATGGATTTTGATGCTAATTTTTTTCCAAAGTTTTCAGAAAGAAAACTAGAAGATGATAGGGAGGTTCTTACATGGGATGATCGTTTTTTGTTGGTAGGAACTCAGCTAGAAAATCTTAAAATTTATAGTCATAAGCAATGGAACGATTTAGTTAATCGAGAAAATTATTATTCAGAGTAAGGTAGTTGTTTATGGCATTTACACATGATTTTGTTTTATTGAATAAAAATGAATTCTCTTACGATGACTGTTGTAAGCTTATAGGGAAGAATCCTTATTTTAAGTTAGAGAGGAACATTCCTATTCGCATAGAATGCTCCTCAATTTTAAATCACCAATAACCCAATACTTTCCACCACAGTCCGCCAATCACCACAAAGATGATAATATTAACCACGCTCATGACAAAGCCAGCTTTCCACCATTCACCTAGTGTGGTGTAGCCTGAGCCAAACACCACAGGGGATGTCCCCGTTGCATAATGGGTTAAGGTCATCATGATGCTAGAAGCAGCAGCCATCATTAAGGCAAACAACATCGGTGGTGCACCCAATGCGAGTCCAGCCGTATAAAAAGCTGCAAACATGGCAGTGATATGTGCCGTGGTACTAGCAAACATATAATGAGCATATAGATAAGCAAGCATCAATAACAAGCATGCAGGCATCCAGCTTAAACCTAGAGAGCCAATACTATTTTCGAGTACACCTGAGAACCAAGCGATCAAACCAAGTTTATTCAAATAAGTCGCCATCATCACCAAAGCGGCGAACCAAGTGATCGTATCCCATGCACTTTTTTGCGTCAGAATATCTTCCCAAGTCAGTACACCAGTGATCAGCAGCAGGCCTAAACCAATAAAGGCTGTTGTGGTTGGATCAACTGCCCAAGCAGAACCAAAGAGCATAGCTGGAATACCAGCCCATAACAGCAGCAAGATACCGAATACGCCGAGCATAATGATTTCATTTCGACTGACTGAACCCATTTCTGTTAATTTATCTTTTGCAAACTGAGCAGCATTCGGTGTTTCTTTAACTTCAGGTGGGTACATCCAATACATGATCAATGGCATGATGATCAAGGCAATTAAACCTGGTAGTAACATCGCCAATGCCCATGTACTCCAACTCAATGAAATTTCACTGTTGGTTGCCTTTGCCACGAGATCAACCACTAAAGGGTTAGGTGCGGTTGCGGTAATAAACATCGCGGAGGTAATTGGGTTCGCTTGGTAATTGACCAGAGATAGAAATTTACCCATACGACCTTCAGTGCCTTTGGCAGGATCAGAGTCATAACTGGTAGAAATTGCACGTACAATCGGGTGAATAATCCCGCCACCACGTGCGGTATTACTTGGGGTCACAGGTGCAAGAATCAGTTCGGAAAGCACCATGCTATAACCAATACCAATGGTTTTCTTGCCCCAAACGGCGATAAATAAATAGCCTAAGCGTGCGCCCAATCCTGTTTTTTGTAACCCTTTAGAAATCATGATGGAAATACCAATCAACCAAATCAATGGATTAGCAAAGCTGCTAAGCGCATCTTGAATCGCACCACTTGGACTATCATTGGTGACACCTGTCACGGCGACTAAGGTGATGGCAATAATCGCAATCGCACCAATTGGCATTGCTTTACCAATGATGGCGGCAATAACACCGACAAACATAGCCAATAAATGCCATGCTTCTGGATCAACACCAGACGGTACAGGAATAATGAACCAAATAATGAGAGCAATAGATATAGCGATAAATGTAGGGAGAGTTTTGAATCCCATGTGTTGTTTCCCCTTGTTGTCATGGGTTTAATCAAATTTATAGTTCTTTATGAATGAATCTTTAAAGAAATAACCGTTAAGTCATAATTATCGATGACTAGAGATCGGTAATTCAAAGAGTATTTTGTTGATTGCTTGTGAGATCGTTCATTCAATCACCATATTTATTTTAGATCGCTGGTAATACAGCAAGAGTGATAGAAATTTTTATTAAATTCTGATCTAACATGCTACATTTTGAACTTGCTTGATAAAACTATAAGTACGGTATGACACAACTAAGACGTTTTGTGTATTGCACACTGCATGATGATGACTATCAAACTACGTTTAGCCGAGGCGTTAACTACTTTCTTATATTTTTGATTGTGGCAAATGCTATGGCAGTCATGCTGGAATCAATCGACTCTATTTTTTATCCAAATCAGATGTTATTTGAAACATTTGAGAATATTTCGATCGTTATTTTTTCGGTTGAGTATCTGTTGAGGGTATGGAGTATTGCCGAAAAAGATCCACAGTCACCAGCATGGCAGCAACGTTTTGCTTGGATGAAGAGTGGTGGAGCAATCATTGATTTGCTCGCAATCCTTCCAGCGTATCTCAATTTCTTTGTCAATATCGATTTACGTGTCCTCAGAATTTTACGTTTATTGCGATTACTCAAATTGACGCGCTACTTTGTATCATTGCAGATATTATTACGTGTGATTCATCGAGAAAAAGGTTCTTTTCAGGCTGTTATTTTTATCTTAATTATCATGATTGTAATGACGGCATCTGGTATTTATGTGGTTGAGAATCAAGCTCAACCAGAAGAGTTTAGTTCGATACCAAAGGCTATGTGGTGGGCGGTAGTTACTTTAACCACAGTCGGCTACGGTGATGTAACACCAGTGACTAACATGGGTAAGTTTTTAGGGGCGATGATCACTATTTTAGGGGTCGGGATTGCAGCACTTCCAGCAGGTATTTTGGCTTCAGGCTTGGCTAATGAATTAAACTTACGCAATCAAAAGCTAGAACAAGAATTTCGCGAAGCTTTACAAGCAAGGGGAATTGACTTGTTACATGATCAACGTGAGATTGAAAATATTCGTTTAAAAGTAGGATTACCTAAAGAGCAAACTCATGAAATTATTATGCAATTGGTGAAGGAAAAAATCTTAGAAGATCAGGAGCAGGCCACTCAGCATAAAGCAAAAAGTTTTTGTCCACATTGTGGTGAAAAATTATCTGAGTAAATATCAATTTTATTGTAATAATCAATAAAAAGTTGAGAGAGTTAACTGTTATAGTAAGTGAAAATTTGAACAAATGAATTATTTTTCTATATGAGTTTACTTACTTTTTTCTCTTTTATTGTGTATTCAACCGTAACCTCAATTACACCTGGCCCAAACAATATTATGTTGGCTGCTTCTGGCTTGAACTTTGGCTTAAAGCGAAGTATTCCTCATATTTTAGGAATTGGTTTTGGCTTTGGTGTCATGGTAATTCTAGTCGGTTACGGGATTGGTGCGGCACTAGGTTCTTCGCCTTTGCTTTATGAAATTCTAAAAATCATAGGTATTAGCTACTTATTGTATTTAGCTTATAAAATCTATCGAGCGGGTAGTATTAAAACCGATACCAAAGTTGATAAGCCATTAAGTTTTATGGGCGCTGCTTTATTCCAATGGGTCAATCCGAAAGCATGGATTATGGCTATGGGAGCAATTACGACTTATAGCTCAGCAAATAGTCGATTGGTAGAATTCGTTTTTATTGGTGTGATCTTCGGATTGGTGAGTATTCCAAGTGTTGGGGTGTGGGCGTATATGGGTGAAAAGTTGAAAATGATTGTAAATCATCCGAGGAAAGTTCAATTGTTTAATACAGTGATGGCGCTGTTATTGGTCGCATCCGTTATCGTTCCGATTAAAGATTCAGTTAATTTTTTTATCCCTTAAAGATATTAAATGTTGTCATAGCATTACCCATACTTTCTTGCGTATAACCTAAAAACACCTTGCTTTGTTGATAAGTTTTCGTCATTTGACTGGACTTATTAAAGATAAGGAAGCTTACTCTGTCCCAGTCTAATATTTTTCAGCTACACAATGAATGAAAATAATATTTAATATAACTTAAAGTTGTTATAAGCAGGTTTAGCAAATATTAAAAAAAGATAACAATAATAATTATCATTTATGATATTTTCTTATTTGATGTTTATTGTAATTTTTAAGCATTTTTTAAGGTTGTTTATTAAATGAAATTCTCCCGCCATGATTAAACGGCGCTATTTATTGGTTTTACTCATACCTTTGGCATTGATTTCCTTGTTTGTTGGTGTTGGGGATATGAGCCTTGCTGGATTGATTGCAGGCAATCCACAAGATTGGCAACTCTTTTGGACGAGTCGATTACCACGCCTGATGGCGATTGTTGTTGCAGGTGCTGGGTTAAGTGTCTGCGGTTTAATTATGCAGTCATTAAGTCGAAATCGCTTTGTTTCACCAACCACAGCGGGTTTATATGACTGTGCACGGCTGGGCGTTTTGATTTCGATTATTTTGCTTCCAAGTGCTTCTATTTTTGCCAAAACTGGATTTGCGATTATTGTCACGCTGATTGGTGCGATGACATTTATGAGTATTCTTGCCACTTTAAAGCACCGAGATACGGTGTTTGTGCTACTCGTTGGGATGATTTTTGGCAGCATTATTTCAGCATTTACGACTTTTATTGCTTTGCAACTTGATTTGTTGCAGAACTTAGCAGGGTGGTTGCAAGGGGATTTCTCAACCATTTTGAATGGTCAATATGAATTGATTTATTTAAGTATTCCCGTTCTTGCCTTGATTTATATATTTGCCAATCGTTTTGTCTTGGCAGGCTTGGGTGAAGACTTTGCGACAAATCTAGGTTTGAACTATAAACAGACACTTTTCTTAGGTTTGCTGCTGGTCTCAGTAATTACTGGTGTAGTGATTGTGACTGTCGGCGCAATTCCTTTTCTCGGTTTAATTGTACCAAATCTAGTCAGCCTTTATTTAGGCGATCATATTCGCAAAACGCTTTCACATACGGCATTGCTTGGTGCGTTGCTGGTCTTACTGTGTGATGTTTTTGGTCGAGTGGTGATTTATCCCTATGAGGTTTCGGTCAGCCTGATTATGGGGGTGGTTGGTAGTGTGATTTTCCTGTGGTTATTACTCAGGAGATATCGTTATGCATAATACCACGAAGCTGGTTGTACTTGCGGTTGCTGTATTGGTCAGCATTGGATTATATCTCGGTTGGAATCTCGGGGTTGCATGGCAGTATGCACTGGGACTGCGTTTAAGAACGGTCGCTGCAATTGTCGTTGCAGGTGTTGCTGTTGGTGTTTCAACTTTGGTTTTTCATACGATTGTAAATAATCGCGTGGTCACACCACAAGCCTTAGGTTTGGATAAATTATACGAATTATCTAAAACTGCAATTATTTATTTCTTTGGTGCGAGTACGCTATTGTCGCTTAACTTTGTGACTGATTATTTGATCAGTTTGTTGTTAATGGTGACTTTTGCTTTATTACTGTATCGCTTCATTTTTCAGAAAGTTGCACAACAAAATATTTATTTCTTGCTGTTGGTTGGTCTGATTTGTTCGACTTTATTTGACAACATGACCACCTTTTTTCAGGTGTTGCTCGATCCTGATGAGTTTCAAGTCGCTGCATACGCAGGCTTTGCAAGTTTTAATGTAGTAAAGCTGGAAACGGTTGCACTATCGTTGCTGACTATTCTCCCGATTCTTTTTTATAGTTTTCGACATTATCACATATTGAATGTGATGGCGTTGGGACGAGATCACGCGTTAAATCTCGGATTGAACTATGACAAAACCAGCCGCTTGTTACTGATCCTCGTGGTATTGGCACTGGCATCTGCAACAGCCCTCGCAGGTCCAATGATGTTCCTTGGCTTATTGGTACTCAATATTACGTTGGAACTGTTTAAAACCCATCATCATCATATTTTACTGCTCGGTATTGTTTTAGTGAGTGTGCTATGTCTCATGCTCGGTCAATTTATCGTATTACATGTACTGAATTTCAAAACCACATTGAGCGTGATTATTAACTTTGTCGGTGGAATTTATTTCTTCTGGATATTATTGAAGGAAAATAAAAAATGGCAATAGAGCTGAAGAATTTACGAAAAAGCTATCATCAACAGTGCGTCGTCAATCAAGTCTCAGTCACGATTGCCAAAGGAAAATTTACCGCATTTATTGGACCTAATGGTGCAGGTAAAAGTACGGTACTTTCGATTATGAGTCGTCTGATTGATGCAGATCAGGGACAGGTATTGTTGGATGGTCAAGATTTACGTGACATGAAAAGTGCGGATATTGCCAAAAAAATGGCGATTTTAAAGCAGTCCAATCATACCGAATTACGGCTTAGTATTGAGGATCTGGTGGCATTTGGAAGGTTTCCATATTCTCAGGGGCGTCTGACCCAGCAAGACCAGGACATTATTGATCGTTCAATTGCTTATATGGATTTGCAATCAATGCGTCATCGTCAGCTAAGTGAGTTGTCTGGTGGGCAGCGACAACGCGCCTACATTGCGATGATTCTGGCACAGGACACCGAATATATCTTATTGGATGAGCCGTTGAATAACTTAGATATGAAGCATTCTGCTCAAATTATGCGTGTGCTGAAAGATCTTGCTGAAAATCATGGCAAATCCATCATTGTCGTGATTCATGACATTAACTTTGCCTCTGTGTATGCCGATCACATTATTGCAATGAAAAATGGTGAGTTGGTCTATCAAGGGCATCCGCAGCAGATTATGAATGAAAGCACTTTAGAAACGATTTTTGATTTTCATATTCCGATTCAACAAATTCAGCAACACAAATTAGGTTTGTATTTTATTAGTTAGGAGTTCGTTATGCTGTTCAAAAAGACGTTGCCGATCATGATGTTGAGTGCAGTATTGGCTGCATGTGGTCATTCAAATGAACCTTCTGCGGCGCAGGAAGGAACTACAAACAGTCATGAAATGAAGAGTTTTAACAGTAAAGCAGGTCAGATTTCGATCCCATCGAACTTGTCTCGTATTGCGGTATTAGATACGAATGCATTGAATACCATTCATACGCTTGGGGCAGATGATAAAGTCGTTGCTTTACCCAAAGGAACACCATTGCCTGACGTGCTAAAGAACTTTAATGACGGTCAATATCTGGATGTTGGTACAGTCAAAGAGCCAAATCTTGAGAAAATTGCAGGGAGTCAGCCGGAGTTGATCTTGATGAGTGGGCGTATGGAAAATTTGGTGAATCAGATTAAACAAATTGCGCCCACCTATTTTGTAGATGTGGATTACAACAATCAGTTTAATTCGTTTAAACAACAAACTTTGAATATTGCTGAAATGGTCGGCAAGAAATCTGAGGCAGAACAACAATTAAAAACCTTGGAGCAAGACATTGCAGCGCTAAAAGAAAAAACCAAAGGTAAAACTGCATTGGTGATCTTGGTGAACAACAGCAAGATTGCGGCCTATGGTTCAGGTTCACGGTTTGGTAATATCCATGATTTATACGGTTTTACCCCAGCAGATGCTTCGATTAAAGTGGGCTTGCATGGGATGGCTATTTCACATGAGTTTATTGCCCAGAAAGACCCAGACTATTTATTCGTAATTGATCGTGGTGCTGCAATCACGGGTAATCAAGAGGGCGCAAAACGAGTATTGAATAATAATATTGCCAATCAATCTAAAGCGGCCAAAAATGGCAATATTGTTTATTTGGATTCGAGCAATTGGTATCTAATGAATAACGGTTTAGGTGGTATGCAGGCAATGGTAAAAGAAGTCGCTGATGCTGTGAAATAGCTTCAGCCATGATAGCGAGGTGTGAGCACGAGGCAGAATCTGTCGTTAAGCGACGACAGATTCTTTGTTAGCTGAGTATTTTGCGTAAGCTAAAGCGATTAATAGCACAATTAAACCACCTAAGCTTAAAACGAAACCCACCCAAATTGGGGCTAACCAGCCCATATTATGGCTCAGTACCCATCCACCTAAAAAAGCACCAAGGGCATTGGCTAGGTTGAAGGCTGAGTGATTCAATGATGCCGCCAAAGTTTGAGCATCCCCAGCAATATCCATCAAATGGGTTTGTAAGGCACTACCTAAACCAATCACAGTAAAGCCAATCAAAAATAAAGCAGTAATCGCTGTATATAGATTCGCCATCATAAAACTGGCGAGTACGAAGGTGAGTGCGGAACTGATTAAAATTCCAATCATGGTTTTAAATAAATGGCGGTCTGCAAGCCAACCCGCAACTAAGCCACCAATGACCATACCCACACCCCAGATTGCCAACGCAATAGGAACAACAGAAATATCGGCATGTGTATATTCAGTGAGGATCGGGGAGACGTAACTATAAACGGAAAACATACCGCCAAACCCGATTGCGCCAACGGCAAGTGTTAACCACATATTAATATTTTTTAAGCCTTTCAATTCAGCCCGAATACTTGCGGTTTTTTGTGGGCGAATATTGGGCACAAAAAGACCGATGCCGATCAAGGTAATGAAGGCAATTAAAGCAGAGAACTCAAATCCTGTTTTCCAGCCGAATTGTTGACCGAGCCATGTGGCGATGGGTACACCAATGACATTCGCGATAGTCAGTCCCATCATCACTTGAGCAATTGCAATCGCACGACGTTGCTTACCCGCTAGCTCTGCTGCAACTAAAGCCGCTACGCCAAAGTAAGCACCATGTGGAAAACCTGCAATAAAACGAGAGACCAACATGGCTTCTGAGCTTGTTGCTAAGGCAGTTGCAGCATTTGCTAGGCCATAAAACAACATCAATGCAAGTAGCAATGTTTTGCGAGGAACTTTGGCACCCAAGATCGCAATAATGGGAGCACCAACCATAACACCGAGTGCATAGGCACTAATGAAATATCCAGCATGAGGGACACTGACATTTAAATCAGTTGCAATTTCTTGAATTAGTCCCATTGCAACAAATTCAGTTGTACCGATACAAAAACTACCAATCGCAAGTGAAAAAATCACGAGAAATAAAGAATAGTTTTTTGATGGGGAGCTAAGCGAGGGAGCGTTTGGGGAGGACATAGGGTCTCGAAGCAAATTAAGCGAAGATATTATATCGGGCAGATCACAGAAATGTGAAAAAGAGCACAAATTTTATAGATGTCACCTAAATTTGCAATCGTAAATTAGCATGATAATACTAAATCTTTATGATAATTATTTTCATTTATGTATAATGCAATGCATAAAATAATTGGCTAAACCACTACGCTTAATCAATGAGTATGTGGGGGAAAGGATGGGAAACAATTGTGAATAAATTATTGATAGCATCATTGGCACTGATCTCAGGTTACAGCACAGCACACGAACCTTATGTTGCACCAGTAGCATATCAAACCACCAACACGCAGGTTGCAATTTTGGCTGGTTATGCTGAAGAAGCTTTGCATAGTGAATATGCATTAAAAAGTCCGAAGTTTGAAATCACCGATCCAAAACAAGTTAAAAACACGGTAGAGCCAGACTCAAAACTGGGAACAGCTACGGTATTTGATTTGAAATTACCTGAAGCGGGTACTTATCGTGTGCAAACCACAGCAAGCTATCCGTTGAAATATGTGCAAGATCAAAAAGAATGGAAATTGTTCTTTGATATGGCAGCGGATAAAGCGCCTGCAAAATCTGAACGAGATTATCTGATCCCTGCCGATCTTAAAACTAAGAAAATTAATCCTGTAGAAGTCACTCGTGAATGGACGTTATTGACCTACGTGACGAAGGAAAAAGCTTCACCTGTACAGCCAATCGCAGCGCCGATTCAAGTTGAGTTTTCAACACATCCGAATGAACTAAAAGCTAATCAGCCTACAAAAGTAAAAGTTGCGAAAGCAAATCAACCTTTAGCCAATGCAGAAGTTGTAGTCCGTGCTAAGGGTGCAACGGATGAACAAGCGCAAACACTAAAAGCAGGCACTGATGGATCTGTAGATTTAACATTTCCACGCGCAGGTGAGTATCTAGTAGAAGTTACAGAGTCGGTTGATAGCAAGAAAAAACCAAGTAATCAGTTTTATAGCATTATTAGTTTATCTGTAAATTAACTCTGATCATAAGCTGATCTATATGTATGGATCAGCTTATTCATTTTATTCATCATCCATCGCATTGCTGTAAAATTTTACACCCAATTTAATGCGATCACGTCCATTACTCATACGCCAGCGATTGGTGTCTCTTAACGAATAAACCTCTGTACACGACAAATTTCATAGGATCCTTGTCCTATCAGGCTTTTTCTTTCTTAAAATTGCTAGCACTTTCTTAAATTCTTCTTTTTTTCCAAAACCAATCAAACGTAGAATAGCCATTTGAACATAGTCCAAACCGTAGCGAAATAAACTTACTGAAAGTCGTCCATGCTTCTTTATTTTTATCGCTTTTTTCCGATCATGTTGCCATTCACCTGTTAAATAGCACCAACAGAAACCGATAGCTAGCACTGCTATCAATTTCTTGACTCGTCTAGGGTCTGTTAAACGAGTATTTTCAAGATTGAATCCACGTCCTTTGAGACAACTAAATAACGTTTCGATTTCCCAGCGTAATGCATAATCACGAATAGCAGAAGCATTAAACATAGGAGAAACAACAAGTAAAAGCTCTCCATCTTCTAATCGTAGCGCACTAATATACAGTTTCACTCGACCAACCCAAATACGTCGTTTACGACATTCAGTTTGACCAACTTGAAGATGACGAAATAAATCACTAATTTTATGATTCTTGGCTAAGTGATTGGTCACAATAAAGTTTTTTTAACACGTATACAGAAGTTAATGTCATTTTCAATTAACCATGTAAACCATTTCTCACCGATAAATTCTCTGTCTGCAAACACATTCACAATACGATCTTTACCAAAAATGGAGATAAAGCGTTGAATCAAAGCAATACGCTCTTTTGTATCTGAATTTCCACGTTTATTGAGCAATGTCCAAACAATAGGTATCGCTATTCCACGATAGACGATGGCTAACATCAAGATATTAATATCTCGTTTTCCCCATTTCCAATTAGTTCTATCCAAAGTTAATTGGACTTTATCGAATGAAAATATATTGAAAATTAACTGAGAAATTTGACGATAATCGAAATACTGATCTGCAAAGAAGCGTTGTATACGTCGATAAAATGATTGTGGTAAGCACTTGATGGGTAAGGCTTTAGATGCAGAAGAAAGATTACATGTCTGTTTTACAATTAATGCAAGCATAATCAGTGTAAAACATTTTGCATGTGACTTGTTCCACTTTAGATATTTGTTTAAGATGAGATGTAACTCATTGAAATGTGTCATCATATTCGTCGTCAGAAAACAAGTATTATGCCATTATTTCAATGAGTTATCTTTTTTTGTCGTGTACAAAGCGAATAAACACAACCACAATACTCTTGTTGATAGAATTCTTCTCTTTTACTGATTTCTAGCATACGTACTGCACCGCCATGCTTGCGCCAATTATAATCCCAGTATTCGATATTAGGATAATGTGCAGCGGCGCGGAGACCACAGTCATTGATTTGCTGCATATTCTTCCAACGAGAAATACCCAATGAGCTGCTAATCAAGCTAAAGCCATGTTCATGGGCATATAATGCGGTTCTTTCAAAACGCATGTCAAAACACATCGTGCAACGAATGCCTTTTTCAGGTTCATTCTCCATGCCTTTCGCGCGAGCAAACCAATTATCGGTATCGTAATCACAGTCGATAAACGGAATATTATGTTTTTCTGCAAAACGAATGTTTTCTTCTTTACGAATCAAATATTCTTTGACTGGATGGATGTTTGGGTTATAGAAAAAAATCGAAAAGTCGATACCAGATTCGATGAGGGTTTCCATGACTTCACCTGAACATGGCGCACAGCAGGAATGTAATAGTAATTTATCATGACCTTTAGGTAAGGTTAGTTTTTGGCGTTCAAGAGACATGTTCAACAAAAGGAATAAGTGAATTATCGACTATTGTAAAAGTTTTAGGTAACACAAAACGCTGAATTTAGTGAAAGTTTTTCAGCATAAAATGAAATTAATTTAACTTTAAAAATTGCAAACAGTTCAAAATATTTTCTCGTGTATGCGCTGTTTAATATGTGAATGATAAAGTAAAGTCATATTGAGGTAAGCTAATTAATTTTATGTTAAGATGAATTAAATTCAATTTTGGTTTTGGTCGTGTTAGAGCTTCGTCATTTAAAAACATTGATTGCTTTACGAGAGCATGGTTCATTGGTTGCTGCTGCAGCGGATTTATGTTTAACGCCATCCGCGATTTCTCATCAACTTAAAGAATTGGATCATTGGTACGGGGTAGAGGTGGTAAATCGTCGCAGTCGTCCCGTGACTTTTTCCAATGTCGGACAACGCCTACTCAAGCTTGCAGATGATATCTTGCCGCAAGTACAGATAGCCCAAACGGATATTACTCGGATTGTGCATGGGCAGACAGGACGTATTATTTTTTCTTCCGAATGCCATAGCTGTTTTGACTGGTTGATGCCGTTATTGAATCAATACCGTCACCAATACCCAGATGTGGATTTGGACTTTGCAGCAGGTTTTGAATCCAATCCACATGAATTGTTGCAAAATGCTGAATTTGATTTATTGATTACAGCTGATCCTATCGCTTTAAAAGGGATCGAATATTTCCCAATTTTTGAATATGAATCGCGTTTAGTGTTATCCAATACACATCCACTTGTGCGAGCCGAACAAGTTACAGTGCAGGATTTAGCTGAGCAAACCTTGATTACTTATCCAGTTGATAAACATCGTTTGGATATCATGGCGCACTTGTTTATTCCTGAGAATATCCAGCCTAAACATATACGGACAACAGATTTAACCCAAATGCTTATTCAGTTGGTTGCTAGTGGGCGGGGCGTAGCGGCTTTGCCTGATTGGGTCGTGAATGAATATGAACAAAAAGGTTGGGTTGTCAGTCGTCGCTTGGATTGTGTTGCACCGCAGGGTCTAAGACGTACATTGTATGCGGGCTATCGAACTGAAGAAAAAGAGAAAAATTATTTTGAGGGCTTTTTAAAGCAATTAGAAAAATTTTCAAAAAAACGTACAGTATATTACGAACGCTAATATATGGTGGTGCTAAGCAGATCACTTAGAAACTCTAGATCATTTCTAGGTTCTAGGTGATTTTTTGTTTTTCTCGGTATATTTATTGACTGTTAAATTATTGGTCAAGACTTCCCAATCAAAAGTGAAAGGATACCTGCTGCGATCAAAGGACCTACAGGTACACCACGGAGTAATGCAACCCCTGCAACTGTACCAATCAATAGGCCTGCAATGACATCGGGTTGACTGGTCATGAGCTTCATTCCACGACCGCCCAGCCATGCAACCAATAATCCTATGGCAATGGCGATTAAAGACTTCACACTGATGAAAGACTTTAAAATATTATCGCCACTGATCTTGCCACTCGCAATCGGCGCGAGGACACCAATGGTTAGAATAATAATTCCAATATTTAAGCCATGTTGCTGGATATAAGGGAAAAATTGGTCTAAAGGTGTGAGTTTCACCACAATCAATACAGCGGCAGCTATCGTAACCGCCGTATTGTGACTAAAAACGCCACAAGCAAGTAAGATGATGAGTACCAATAAATTAACATCAAGCTGAGAAAACATATTGAGAAGAAAAAGCAATAAAGTTGAATTGTATCGTAATTTGTGAAGCTACTTTCCAATAATTTACATGATGGTAAAACAAGCAGGTTTCCTGATCTACTTTGTCTATGCTGTCATTAAGATTTTATGCTTGATAATTATGCATTTTGGCTCGATAAAGTTGATCAAACGCGTATGCAAGGTCAGCAAGTGTCGTTGCTTTTAATTTTGCTAAAAGAATATCTTGTGCTTGTTGCATCGCATCTTCTAAGGCCGCATTTACAACACGTTCAACACCGCATTCTGGATTTTCTCGTTCATTACCGATTGCGAAAATGGTTGGTTCGCCTACTGCATTATAAATATCTAATAATGTTGTTTTTTCTAAGTCAGCTATAAGATGCCAACCTCCTTTGGGTCCCTTTACCGATTGTATAAAACCTGCATTTTTTAATCCTGCCATTGTACGTCTGACGACTACAGCATTGGTTGAAAGCATATGTGCAATTTCTTCTGAAGTGAAAATCTTGTTTTGACGTGCCATATGGAGTAGCACATGGAGCATTCGAGAAAGTTTGCTGTCGGTACGCATAGCATGTAGGGTGATTTAAGGTTGGATATTAATGTAACATCAAAAGTTGCAAATATAAATAAAAAGTACTAGTGTAACTTTAAAAGTTACTTATTGGTGTGTGAAAATGAATTATGATGTGGTAATCATTGGTGGTAGTTATGCCGGTCTGGCAGCAGGCTTGCCACTGGGTCGTGCAAGAAGAAAAGTTGTAATAATAGATGCAGGGCAACGTAGAAATCGCTTTGCAGATCACTCACATGGTTTTCTAACACAAGATGGTGCGCTTGCGAGCGAAATCGCACAGATCGCCAAGCAGCAATTACTTCAATACCCAACAGTGGACTGGATTGATGGGCAGGTAAAGCGGTTAGAAAAAAAAGATGATCTTTTTCATATTTGTATTGATGGTATACAGGCGGTAAGTGCGAAAAGAATCATCATTGCAACTGGTGTACAAGACCAACTGCCTGAGATCAAGGGGCTTAAAGAACGTTGGGGAAAAAGTATTTTTCATTGCCCTTACTGCCATGGTTTTGAGTTAAATCAAGGAAAAATTGGGTTAATTGCAAGTTCTGAGCATTCAGCCCATATGGCAATGTTATTACCCGAATGGGGGAGCGTGACCTACTTTTTGAATGGCCAGCCTTTAGCCGCTGAAGTAGAAGCACAGTTGATTGAAAGAAATGTCGTGATTGAAAAAAGGCCTATTGCAGAAATTATTGAACACAGCACAGTTGTGCTGTCTGATCAAAATCATATTACTTTTGAAGGGATATTTGTCACAACCAAATGTGTAATTTATCAAGATTGGATACATAAGCTCGCATGTGAGTTGGAGCACAACCCAATGGGGCAAATGATTAAAACCAATGCCTTAAAAGAAACATCAATATCTGGTGTTTTTGCGTGTGGAGATGTAGCTCGATTAGGTGGATCAGTTTCATTGGCTGTAGGCGATGGGACGATGGCTGGTGTTGCTGCACATCGATCATTGGTTTTCTAAGTTAACATAGGGTTTAAAGGTCATATTCACATTAAACATGTAGAAATGACCTTTTATCCGCATTAAGCAAGTTTTCGATATGCTTCGTACTGGTAACTAGAGATTTGTTCATCCCAAAACATTTGCCAAAGGTCACAATATTCTAAGCAAAGATCACGGATTAAATCATAATCTGATTCGACGCAAGCCTGAGCCAAGACAAACCATAGATCATCTTCGTGGTCATCATCTGCAGCTTCGGCGGATGCATCATGTGAGACGCCATGGACATAGTAATAACCACTATCTACATTGAAACCAACCGCTTTGGTTGCTTGACGTAATGCAGGGCTAAATAGAATTACTTCTTCTTCAGCGACCGCAAGTAAAGCAGTTACAGCTTGATAATGATCAAAGGTATTTTCTAAAAATGAGCGAACTTTCTGCGCAATAATAGACGGTTGATAGTTATTACGCTCTGTTTGTGTTAACTCAAAATCATCAAGTACATCTTCAAACAAAGGATAGTGTGCGTATTCTGGATTACCAGAATAATACTGATTGTTGTCTAATGCAGGACGAAAACCGAACTCATCCAGAATATTAAGATTTAATAAAAAGCGAGGATACATTTTAGAACCTGACAGGAGTCTCGGCTCTAATTGCTTTGTCTGGAATTGAGCCATCAGTAGCGCATCAGTAAAAACTTGCACGATTGCATGTCGATATTCTAAGTGGATGTGTTTTAAGGTTTCTTTATCGATTAAACCATCATTCAGAAGTTGGATGGCGGGATGTTTTGAAACAGGATGCTTTGAAATCTCCGCTCTTAAACTGTTCAGAAAGTTCAAATTCTTGTTCCAAGCTTCTGTAGAAATGCTATTTTTCATACCGTCTATAGCTTTCTGCCTTGGGTTGTCAAAGTTTTCAAATATTTTTGGCATAGTTTTTTACTCAATGAATTAATAAATGTTATTGCTTTTCCAATGATATAGTTCGATTTTTTTTGGTTGTTTATGAATATAACTATTGGTCCAACCAAATATCTTTTTATTGGATAAAATAAATATAAGGTGATTTAGAGGTGAAATCAATTTATTAAGCGAGCTAAAAAATAACCATTCAGATTGTTAATTAATCAAAAAATATATAAAAGGTGATTTATTTCACATTAATAATTGAATTTATTTTTAAATAGAAAGAAATTTTTACAAATCAGCTTGTTTGTCATCTTATTTTTGCTTAACGTATAATAGTGAACTTGATTGGAAGTGTTATATTTCCTATTATGTTCATAAAGAATATGGACAACAGCATAGTCGCCAGATTTTTCAAGCCTATAAACTATGCCTAAATAATATATTAAGTTTATATTATAATTCTAAAAGGATAATAAAATGTCAAAAAAAGAAGATATTATTGCAACGGCTCTGTACCTCTTCAATCGTCATAATTATAGCTCTGTTGGGGTAGATCGAATTATTAGTGAGTCAGGCGTTGCAAAGATGACATTCTACAAGTATTTTCCATCGAAAGAGAATCTGATTGAAGAGTGCTTATCACGAAGAAATAAAAGTATTCAAGAAGCTATTGAGCATGAGGTGAATCAGTTAAGTGAAGAAGATTATTTAGGTAAGATTAAAGCTGTCTATTTTTGGCATCTGTCATGGTTTAATTCGGATGATTTCCATGGTTGTATGTTTCAAAAAGCATCTTTGGAAATATTGCAACAATATCCATCTATTATTCGTCCGATTGTAGAGTATAGAGAATGGTTAATGGGGCTGGTTGAGGATTTGTTTGAAAAAGCGAAAGTATTTCAACCTCACGTTTTGACTGCTATGTATATTAATATATTGGATGGTATGACGGCCTATGCCAAAGTAAATAAGGATCATTCTGAAATAGAAGAGTGTTGGTATTATATTGAACGGTTGATAAATTTAGAGGCGGCTTAAAGCCGTATTTTAATTACCGATTAATCTTAAAAAAACCGAGTGAATTTATCACTCGGTTTTTTTAGTTTAAATATTAAAGCTTATTTTTCAACAAATGCGCGTTCAATAACATAATCACCCATCACACCCATACGTGGTGATTCAACCAAGCCGTGTTGATCGAGTAGTGCAGCAACATCTTTTAGGAATGCTGGGCTACCACAAAGCATGGCACGGTCAGTTTCACGATTGAAACGAGGCAAACCAATTTTTTCAAATAATTCGCCAGTTTCGATTGCTGTTGTTACACGACCTTGTGTATGGAATGGTTCACGCGTCACAGTTGGGTAGTAAATCAACTTGTCTTTGATTCCTAATTCTTCAAAGAATTCATGGTTAGGAAGTTCATTCAAGATGAGATCTTGATAAGCGAGTTCAGATACATAGCGTGTACCGTGAACCATAATCACTTTTTCAAATTTTTCGTAAGTTTCTGGATCACGAAGTAAAGAAAGAAATGGCGCAAGACCTGTACCAGAAGATAAAAGATATAAGTTTTTACCTGGTAATAAGTCGTCGTGTACTAAAGTACCTGTAGGTTTTTTTGAAATCAGGATTTCGTCGCCTACTTGTACTTTTTGTAAAATAGAAGTTAGTGGACCGTCCTGTACTTTAATCGAGAAGAATTCAAGTTCTTCTTCATAGTTCGCACTTGCAATCGAATAAGCGCGCATTAAAGGCTTGCCATTCACTTCAAGTCCGATCATCACAAACTGACCATTTTTAAAACGTAAGCTTGCATCGCGTGTGGTTTTAAAGCTGAAAAGTGTGTCATTCCAGTGGTGAACATGAGTAATGCGTTCAACGTTAAAAGCAGCCATTAAAGGTCTCGATCACAGATAAAAGAAACAGATTGCTATTCTAATCTAAAATCATTCTCGATAAACTGAATATATTTAATTGTGTTTATAAGAAAAAGTGATGATTGACGCTGTAACGATGCCGATTATTGGCTATATGCATTCTCCTTATCGTGAAAAATTTGGCATTCCTCGACAGCCAAATCTTGTAGAAGTCGAATGCTTTATAGAAATGGCTGAACCCTATAATGATTTGTTGGCATTTGATGGTTTGGAAAATTTCAGTCATTTGTGGCTAGTGTGGCAGTTTCATGACAATAAAAATAGTGATAACAGTTTGAATCAACAGCCTAAATTTCGCGCACAAGTACGCCCGCCGCGTCTAGGAGGGAATCAGAAAATTGGGGTCTTTGCAACAAGAAGTATGTACCGCCCATCACCGATTGGTTTGTCTGTGGTCCGTTATCTGCGTGTTGAAAAACACGCCAAGAGCGTTCGTCTGTACGTTTCGGGAGCAGATTTGTTGAATGGTACGCCGATTTTGGACATAAAGCCCTATATACAGTATTCGGATGCAATAGTTGATTCGGTAAGTGGCTATGCACAAGAACAGCCTGTACGTAAGTTGGTACAATGGATGGAATCTGCACAATCACAGCAGCTACTGTTACTAAAGCAAGGTATTTTAAATAAAAGAGTATTAGGCGAACTCGAACAAGTGTTATCTTTAGATCCACGACCTGCATATCAAGATGATGCGGAACGGGTCTATGGAATGTGTTTTGCAGAATTAAATATTCAATTTACAGTGGATGAAAGGAATGTGTCGATTGTAAATATAGAGCAAACAAACTTAGAAATATAAATGAGTTATAAATTTGGGGGAACAGACGGTAATGCAAGCACAAGCAAAATTTGCAAATTTTTCTTTTACAGTCGATGTGACGTGGTGTTTAGAGCAACTACTAAAAGATGGGCTTATTACTGAACGAGATAAATTACTTATTCAGACCACTCATCGACAAAAAGAGCAATTGAAATGGCATCCGTTGCAGTGGATTGCGAACTTCAAGCTCAAAGATCAGTTAAATCCAACCTCTACTTTGACGTTGAATCGTTTATGTCAGTGGCTTGCTGAAAAAGCGGCAGTTCCATTGTTCGTGATTGACCCTTTAAAGGCAGATGTAACAGCTCTAACTAGCGTTATGTCGCAAGAGTTTGCGGTGAGAAATCACATTCTTGCGGTTGAAGTACATGCCGATCGGATTTTGATTGGAACTGATCAACCGTTTTCTACAGAGTGGCAAAATAACTTAGAGCGAAGTTTAGCCCCGAAAAGAATAGAAAAAGTTTTACTGAATCCAGAGCAATTACAACGATACTTGCACGAATATTATCAAGTGAGTCGAGCCGTCAACTCATCACAAAATACCAGCGCATTTGATCGTGATAATAAAGGTGTAGAAGCACTTTTACAGCTAGGAGACACCCAAAATCCAGATGCAAATGATCAACACATTGTTAAATTGGTTGACTGGGTGCTGCAATTTGCTTTTGAGCAAGGTGCGAGTGATATTCATCTTGAACCTCGTAAGGATAAGGGGAAGGTACGTTTCCGCATCGATGGGGTATTGCATACGATTTATAATATGCCTGCAAATACGCTGACCGCAGTTATTTCCCGCATCAAAATACTTGGCCGGATGAATGTCGCTGAAAAGCGTAAACCTCAAGATGGTCGTTTAAAAACCAGAACGCCAAAGGGACAAGAGACAGAATTGCGTCTTTCTACTTTGCCGACTGCTTTTGGCGAAAAGTTAGTCATGCGTATCTTTGATCCAGAAGTATTAGTACGAAGCTTTCAACAACTTGGTTTTGAAGGGCATTTATTACAGAGTTGGCAACAACTCACCCAACATAGCCATGGGATTATTTTAGTCACGGGACCGACAGGTTCTGGGAAAACCACAACACTCTATTCATCGCTAAAACAATTGGCGACTGAACAAGTCAATGTCTGTACCATTGAAGATCCGATTGAAATGCTTGAGCCAAGTTTTAACCAGATGCAGGTCAATCCAAACATTGAGTTGGGTTTCGCTGATGGGGTACGTGCTTTAATGCGTCAAGATCCTGACATTATCATGGTGGGTGAGATTCGTGATCATGATACTGCGAATATGGCGATTCAGGCAGCGTTGACAGGGCATCTGGTGCTATCAACTCTTCATACCAATGATGCGCCCTCGAGTTTGACACGACTACATGATCTTGGTGTGCAGCCTTTCTTAACTTCAGCTACGATTTTAGGGGTGTTAGCACAGCGTTTAGTACGTCGATTGTGCCCACATTGCAAGCAAGAAACAGCAATAAATGAGCAAGAGTGGGAGCATTTAACCTTTGATTATATGATGGATATGCCAACCACAATGTTCAAGGCAGTAGGTTGTGAAGTATGCCGTCATACAGGTTATAAAGGTCGTGTCGGTATATATGAATTTATGCCTGTGAGTCTAGAGTTAAAGTCACTAATCAGCGCACATGGCACACTCAATGATCTTCGAACTCAAGCAAAAAAAGAAGGTATCGAACCATTGCGAATAGTGGGTGCTCGTAAGGTGATTGAAGGAGTGACAACGCTGGAAGAGGTTTTGCGAGTTGTTCCACTTAGCTAGTTGATTTTTCCATCTTCAGATTCACCTCATCTTGGTTTGTTTAAATAACCTCATCGAAATGATGAAATTAGAATGAGGAAATCAAGATGAACGTATTTTCAAAAGTAGCAGTGATTGCGAGTTTGGTTGGTGCAACGACCATGGTTGCAGCGAATACGGGTGCGGTAAATCAACAAGCTTTGACACCAACACAGATTAGTACGGTACAGCAAGCATTGACCTTAAAGGATGATACACCTATCAAGCTCAAAGGTTATATTGTTAAAGCAATTGGTGATGAAAAGTACCAGTTTAGTGATCAAACAGGTAGTATCACCGTCGATATTGATGATGAATTATGGCAAGGTAAGCCAATCTCAGCCAAAACGCCTGTGACTATCATTGGTGAGATTGATATTGACTACAAACCGAAGAAACGTGTTGAAGTTGATGTAGATCAAGTTCAATTTTGATGACAGGTGCTCATACAAAACCACATGATATTCATGTGGTTTTTTGTTTATGCTTTAATTGAATATTAAAAATAAAATGAGAGCGTTTATTGATGCGGATTTTATTGGCAGAAGATGATGCTTCACAGGCGGAAAGCATTAAAGACTGGTTGGAAATGGATGGTTATAGTGTTGATTGGGTTGAGCGTGGTGATCATGCAATCTTAGCAGTTGAACAACATCAGTATGACTGTGTATTACTTGATCGAGGTTTGCCAAAAGCATCTGGTGATCAGATTTTAAAATCAATTCGACAACGTAACCTAAAAACACCAGTTATTTTCATAACTGCAAAAGATCATATCCATGATCGGGTTGAAGGTTTAGATCTGGGTGCAAATGACTATTTAGTCAAACCGTTTAACTTAGAAGAGTTATCTGCAAGAGTACGATCACAACTACGCCAGCATCAGGTTGATGCAGGGCAATATCTTAAATTTGCTGATTTAAAACTAGATCCACAAGCGAAAACCTTGAGTCAGGCAGAGCAGACAGTAAATTTAACTGCGAAGGAGTTTCAAATTTTATATAAATTAATGCAAAAACCAGATCATATTTTTACGCGGGAACAATTAGAAGAATCTCTGTATGCATGGGGAGATGAAATTGAAAGTAATGCAATCGAAGTGTTTATTTATCAAATTCGCAAAAAAATAGGCGGACAGTATATTAAGACTGTCCGTGGACTTGGCTATCGAATGCATCAGGAATAAACAATGAAAGTAGTGTCTTTGCAGACGAAACTAATAAAAACTTCAATGATGAGTTCAATCATTGTTGGCTGCGTGGCATTACTTTTATTCCTCATTATATCTGTTTACCAGACCATGCAAGTACAAGATGAAATCATGGATGAAATTTCAGATATGTTATTAATTTCAGATTTGACGGCAACATCTGGACAGCAAATAGATGAACTTAGTGATCAGTTTGACATTCAATATAGGTTAAGCAACCAGCATTATGTGCTCACTCAATCTGAGAAATTTCAACTTGATCAACAATATTATAAGTTTGCGATAGCACGCAATGATTATGGTTTTATTTGGCAGGATCAACAATTATGGCGTATTTATACAGCTAAAGATACTCATTCAAATATGCACGTTTTGGTGATACAACCTTTAGCTGAACGTTTTGAAGCATTATGGCATAGCATTGTTGGGTACAGCTTAATTCTCATTTTGGTATGGCTAGTACAATGGCTTATTCTATATTTGCTTATTAAACGGCAGTTTAAAATGATTCACCAATTGTCGGCACAAATTTCTGCAAGAAATGCTGATGATCTTCGTCCTATACATTCTGGTGAAATTGAACTTAAAGAATTGCAACCTATGTTGAATCAATTGAATCAATTGTTGCAACGTTTGAATCAATCATTACAAGCTGAACAACGTTTTACGGCAGATGCATCACATGAGCTGAGATCACCACTTTCAGCGATTCAAATGCGTCTACAATTATTACAACGTAAATATCCTGAACGTGCTACAGATTTTATTCAAATACAGCAGGATGTTAGTCGAGGAATTCAGACTCTAGAAAACTTACTTTTACTGGCACGTTTAGATCCTGAGCATGCTGATAATCTTCCCAAAACTCATTTTTCACTAAATGAATTGATTACTGAGGTGATGCAAGCACAAGCATTATTTGCCAATGAAAAATCAATACGATTGCATTCTCAGCTTGAAACGATAGAGAAAGATGATGTGTTTGGAAATCGTCAGTTATTGTTTAGTTGCATTCGAAATTTATTGGATAATGCAATTCGATATACGCCAAAAGATGGAAATGTCTATCTTCGACTTGAGCAATATCAGAACGTATCTGAACTGATTATTGAAAATGAAGGGGATATGATAAGTGAGGAAGTATTGGCACGATTAGGTGAACGTTTCTATCGGGCATTAGGAACGAAAACACAGGGCTCAGGATTAGGTTTGTCGATTTGTAGAAAGATAATCGAACTACATTATGGGCGAATGGAATTCTCCCAATCGACCTATGGAGGACTCAAAGTAAGTATTCAATTAAAAATAGAACAGCAAACGCCTAAACGTCATAAAGGATAAAAAAAGCAGTACGCGCTGACATACTGCTATTCCCACGTTTATTATTATCCGATTTTTATTATATTACTTTGTTAAAATCAGGCGGTTGTTGCGAGTCAAACGCAAACGGTATTCTTCTCCAGCATGCATAATCCGAATTTCACGTCCTAAGGCAAAAAGATTGTTTGAATGTAGCATTGGCAAAGATTGAGCTGAGTCTGTGCTACGAGTAAATAAGTTAAATGGTGCGTTCATTTGTTATGCTCCGTGGTGTGTTTTTTAATGCTTTAAATGATAATCATTATCGAATACACCTGTCAACGAAATTTTTGCTAATTTACAAAATCATTTATTATTTTTTATTTGGGATATGTAATTGAAATGTTCGGTTGCTTATACTTTTTATGAAATCTCAGGGATATTAAACTGTTATGGCTAAATCGATAGTTGAAGTTGCGATTGCAATTTTATTGCATAAATCAAAAGTGCTTGTCGGATGGAGGCAAGCAAATCAACATCAGGGCAATAAACATGAATTTCCTGGCGGTAAAGTCGAACAGCATGAAACGCCTGAACAGGCTTGTCGGCGTGAGATCTATGAAGAGGTTGGGATTGGTCTAAAAGATTGGCACAAATTCGATGTTATTCAGCATGAATATGATGATTTGATTGTGCGCTTACATTTATTTCATGCACATGTTCCAGATCAGTTCTTGGATTTAATTCATCAGCCATGGACGTGGTACAGCCGAGATCAATTACAGAATTTGAATTTTCCAAAGGCGAATAAGACAATCATCGAACGATTGGTATGGTCACATCTAATTAAGATCAGTGATCTTTTGCCTGCATTGCCACATAGTGATGCGCAATTTTATTGGCGTAATGAAAAGCTAAACATCGTGGAAGTTCAACAACAATTATCGGTATTGACTGATGACCAACTCAATAAGTTGATTATCAATTTTAGTCTTTGGCAACAACTTGATTCTAAATTACAAGCAAAAATTCAGACGATTCATTTAAAACAATCACAGCTTATGCGTTTTAAAAATGGTGAATTGATTGTTGGTAAGCGCTTTATCGCTGCATGTCATGATGCAGTGTCTTTAAAACATGCTCATGATATAGGTTGTGATGCTGTGTTTTTAAGTCCTGTGAATCAGACAGAGACTCATCTTGAAGCCAAAGTGTTAGGCTGGGATGGTTTTTCTGAATTGGCTGAGAATAGTGATATTCCAGTGTTTGCCTTGGGTGGTGTTGCACCTAAAGATATAGAACAAGCCCAAAAACATCATGCTTATGGGCTTGCTGGGATTCGTGAGTTTGAATCGATAGAATAGGTTCTGTTGGTATTTCACAGATCTTCGTTTACAGAGAACGAATCATTCTTCTCGCTTCATCGGCTTTTACGTTGTGATTTCGCGCTTCACTAGCACGAAGTACAATTGTCCAAAGTTGTTTTTTCATTACATTACTTTGGGCATAACTCAAACCACGTCGAGCAAGAGCTTCAGCATTTGCATATTGCTTACGTTGATCAGCAATCAATGCCAAATATAAGTATGTTTCAGCGGCTTGAGGTGCAATACGTTGTGCCTGAAGCGCAAAACGTTCGGCATCGCCAAACTGTTTTTGTTTGTACGCAGTTTGAGTCTTTTGCATCAATGTCTTGAAAGCGGGTAATTGCGCACCGTCATTGCTAAATCTTTGCTGTACCTTTTGTTCAGGCACTACGACTGGAACAGTTTGGCGCTTAATTTCTTTTTGCTCATAAGGTGTGATTTTGACGCCAGAAGGGGGTGGCGTAACTTTCTTCTGGCTATCATTCACCTTCGGAGGTGGTGTTTGAGGCGTAGGGCGTTCTGGTGTTGTGCTACAACCAGCAAGTATCATTACACCTGTTAAGAATAGCGATTTTTTAATCATTTCCAATCATCCGATCACTTAGTTATTGCCACTGTAACTACCGCTAGAGATAATGCGTGTAGAAGTTTGATTGGATAAATCAGTATCCATTTGATTTTCAGTTTCACGGATATAATTTCCGATACTGTCGTCATTACCATCATCATAATCATTCTGAGGGATATAGGTAGGCTCAACTTCGTAGTGTGATTGGCCGCAGAGGGTTGCACGACGTGGTACAGTTTGACGAAGTAGAGGAATGTACATTGCACCCTCACAACCTTGCGCTGACAGATCACCTGTAGAGCGATCAATCCATTGCCATTGGACATTATCCGTTTGACGTAAATTTACTGGTTCTTGACGAAGTTGTCTCATGACATTGGTCCAAACAGGCAATGCACCTGACGAACCTGTAAGTCCTGTAACCTTGTTGTCATCTAAACCTAACCAAACCACAGCAACATGATTTCCTGAATAACCTGCAAACCAAGAGTCGCGTGTATCGTTTGTTGTACCAGATTTACCAGCAAGATTTAATGATTCAGGTAGACTGTTATATGCAGAACGTCCAGTACCTGTACGCATGACCTGCTGTAAGCCGTAATTCAAGATATAGGCTGCTGCTGGATCAATGGTTTGTTGAACATTTAAACCAAATCGATCGAGCACGCGACCCTGAGCATCTACGACTGAACGAATTGAGCGTGTTGGATATTTAAAACCACCCGTAGCGAAGTTCCCATAGATACTGAGCACTTCCATCGGTGACATGTTTACTGCACCAAGATAAATCGAAGGATAGGCCGGAATATCTGAGTTTACTCCAAACTGTTTTAGCTTATTACTAAATGAAGAAAGACCAAATTCATTTGCTAAACGCACAGTTGAAAGGTTATAGGAGTTAGCCAGCGCTTGTTGCATCGGCACGATACCATTTTCATTGCCACTATAATTTTTGGGTGACCAGCTTTTACCACCATCAATTGGAATATTGACAGCCGTGTCTTCAACTGGGCTTGCCCATGTATAGCGGCCAGATTCAATCGCATTTAAGAAAATGACAGGTTTTAATAGAGAACCAACTTGACGTTTTGCATCAATTGTACGGTTAAAGCCAGTAAAGTCTTGAGTTGAACCAACTGCTGCAATTAACTCACCATTTTCAGGGTGAGCAACTAAAATAGCCCCTTGTAAGTCTTTAAGACGAGCAGGATTACGTTGAGCCAAGCGTTCAACTGAGTTTTTAAATACAGTCTGTACTTTGGTTTGTGCAATTGGATCAAGTGTAGTGAAAATCCTTAAACCCTGATTAGTTATGTCACTTTCTTGGTATTCCGTACGTAATTGACGGCGAACAATATCGAGGAAATCTGGGAATTTAGCTGGTCCAACGGTTGGTTTGCTAATAACATTGAGCGGACGAGCAATCTCATCTTGATATTCTGCTTCTGTTAAATAACCCATGACCATCATATTGTTTAAAACGACATCACGACGCTTTTTAGCTGCTTCAGGATTCCGCCAAGGATTATAAAGAGAAGGGCCTTGTACTAAACCTACCAAAAATGCTTGTTGAGAAATGTTGAGCTCACGCAGAGGTAAGCCAAAGTAGAATTGTGATGCTAGTCCGTAACCATTAATTGAATAGTTACCATTTTGACCTAAATTTACTTCGTTTAAATAAGTTTCTAGGATTTCATCTTTACTGTAATGAAATTCAATCAACAATGCCATGAGTGCTTCATTGGCTTTACGTTTAAGCGTTTTTTCTGGAGATAAATAAAAATTCTTAACGAGTTGTTGCGTCAGGGTAGATCCCCCTTGACGTTTACCACCTGTAGCATTACTCACCAAAGCACGAGCTGTACCACGTAGTGAAACACCATGGTGCTGGTAAAAATTACGATCTTCCGTTGAAATTAAGGCTTCAATCAACGTTTTAGGCACGCGATCAAGTTTAATTAGCACACGATCTTCATTATGTTGAGGATAAATCCCGCCGATCAGCATCGGCTCTAAACGAGCAATACCAGTACTTGAAGGTTTAGTTGAACGAATATCTCCAACACGACCATCTGAAAAACCAACTTCTAATACTTGCTCAGGTTCAGTACTGTCGCCATAGTCAAAACCACGCGTATGCACATAAAGTTTATTACCTTGTGTGACATAACTGCCTGACTTTTCGTAATTGCTAGTGTTTGTATAACCCAGTAATTTTAGTTCTTGAATGAAGTTTTCTTGGGTAATTGGCGCATTCGCATAGACCTCCAACGGGCGAGCAAATACTTTAGCAGGGATATCCCAGCGCTGACCTTCAAACTTATTGCGAATAATATTATCTAATCGGATCAGATAGATACTAAAGGCAACAAATATACCGATCACTAAAATTAAAAAGATTAGGCCTATAAAACCGATACCACGTTCACACTTCATAGATTTGCGTTAAAACAAAAACAATGTGGCTAATGATGCGTAGCTTATGAGCATTTTGCAATCACAAAACTGTGAATAAATAGCAACATGCAACAAAATCTTTCAAAACAAGTGGAGAATCACTGCATTAAAAACACAGAATCTACATTTTTATAGTTTTTAATCAATCATCAACGAATAATGATATGATATGCGAGAATCGCAACGGAGCCACATTTTTCGTGCAAATTTCACATAAATCCTTTCGAAATATTGGTCTAATTGGGCGACCAGATAAGTATTCTGTTGTAGAAACGTTATGTCTCATTCATGATCATTTAATTACTTTAGGGCTAAATCCTGTCTTTGATCAAGAAACATCACAATTGGTTCCATACAGCCACGGACAAACCGTAAGCCGTAACTTATTGGGTGAGGTGGTTGATCTTGTCGTCGTTGTGGGCGGTGATGGATCTTTATTGCATGCCGCTCGCGCCTTAGTTCGATATAATACTCCTGTAATTGGCATTAACCGTGGTCGATTAGGCTTTTTAACTGATATCAAACCTGCGGAAGCTATTTTTAAACTTGATCAAGTGTTACAAGGTCAATTTCAATTGGATCGCCGTTTCTTGTTGGAAATGGAAGTTCGCACCAATAATGAAACGATCTATGATGCGATTGCCTTAAATGATGTGGTCTTGCACTCTGGAAGATCGGTTCATATGATTGATTTTGAATTGAGTATTGATGGACAATATGTATATCGGCAACACAGTGATGGTTTGATTGTTTCGACACCAACGGGTTCAACTGCATATGCATTGTCAGGTGGTGGTCCGATTTTGCATCCGAGTATGGATGCGATTGCTTTAGTTCCAATGCACCCGCATACATTATCATCTCGTCCGATTGTTGTAGGTGGTCATAGCGAAGTTAAAATCACGATTCGTGAAAATCGTGTTTTACCAATGGTCAGTGCTGACGGACAACATAGCGTTGCGTTAAATGTTGGTGATACTGTACATATTCGAAAACATCCATTTAAACTAAGCTTATTACATCCGCCTGGTTATGACTTCTATATGGCATGTCGTACTAAACTAGGCTGGAATCAAGATTTCGAATCTTTTCAACAGGATGAATCATGAATATTGAACAAATGCTCGCTATTTTAAATCCTGAGATTGTAGAGCGATTAAAAACAGCCGTGGAAATCGGTAAATGGCCAAATGGTGTTGCTTTGACTAAAGAGCAACGTCAAACATGTATGCAAGCTGTTTATGCATGGGAAATAGAAAATCTTCCAGAAGAACAGCGTAGCGGTTATATTGATCGTGGCAGCAAAGAAGAAGGTGAAGAATGTGATGATGATCATCATAAAAATGAGCCTGAGTTCAAGCCGATTCGTTTCGTGTAATGACGCTTAAGAAATATTAAATGTCTCGATATTTTCGGGACATTTTTTTATCGTTTGATTTAATCATGACGAATAGACCAGAAATGAGACGATTTAAATAAATTGCAATAAAATAAGACAAAAATTGTCACAAATAGACGGGACGGTCTGAACATCTGATCGAATTTTCCTGTAAAATGCCCTCACGTTTAAAAAAACTCAATAAGAAGCGATGTTCAAGACTATTTATGCTGCATTAGAACAACTCGGCTTAACCGCACAAAAACGTGCGATACACATACAATTTGCCAATCCGAGCTTAAATCAACAAGTCTTCCTCCAAAAAATTCAAGGTCAGCATGCCATTAATCAGGGCATGACTGCAGAACTGATCTGCCTATCAACTAACGCCCACATCCCATTAAAACAGTTCATCGGTTGTCAGGCAGCGATAGACCAAGTTACTGATACAGGTACACTATTTAGAACCACAGGGATTATCACAGAAGCCGTACAAGGACAATCTGACGGTAGCCTCACGCTGTATAAACTCAAACTCCATGATGCAACCGCGCTGTGGCATAAACGCCGAAACAGCCGCGTGTTTATGAATAAAAATGTACTCGACATCGTACAAACCCTATTCAAAGAATGGCAACAACGCAGCCCACTATTTGCATCAAGTCTTACACTCGACCTTGGTGGGATCAAACAAGACTACGATATCCGTCCCTTTGTGATGCAAGCCAATGAAAGCGACTATGACTTCATTACCCGACTGCTTAGAAGCGAAGGCATTAACTGGCTGATCGATGAAGTACAACTGAACGTTGCCAACAGCACCAGTTCAATCCAAGCCCAAAAACTCCGCTTGATCGATGACAACAGCCAATACCAAGCCTTAAATCGAAGAACAATTCGCTACCACCGTAGCAGTGCCACCGAACAATACGACAGCATGACCAGCCTCATTGCAGAACGTGCGCTACAACCCACAGCAGTCCATATCCAACGTTGGCAAGCCGATGCCTTAGAACAAGAAGACGGAGCAGGTAGCGTTCAAAGCAAACACCAACATAGTCAACAACACGACAACGCCAGCTTAGGACTCGAAGACGCATGGCACTTCACCCCCGCATGGATGCAAGACCTGAATGGTGAAGATGGTGCAACAGCATCAGGCAACACCCAAATCGAAAAACTGAACCAACACCTCAGTCACTACCACGATGCCCAAGCCAAACAATTTATCGCCAGTACTACAGTGCGAGACACCCAAGTAGGCTACTGGTTTAAACTCAACGAACACCCAGAGATCGATCAACACAGTGGTGCAGACCAAGAATTTCTAATCACCGCCAAAAGCTACTACAACCAAAACAACCTACCAAAAGACTTACAACAACAAGTCCATCAACTGATCACCCAAAGCCAATGGCAAGATCACCAAAACACAAACCCAGAAGAACGCCAAGCCAACCAACTGACGCTACAACGCCGAAATATTAAAACCGTACCCGAATACCATCCACTGCAACACCGTCCAGCTGCTCACCCACAACGTGCCAGAGTAGTGGGACCCGAAGGCGAAGAAATCCATGTGGATGAATGGGGACGAATCAAAGTTCGCTTCCTGTTTACCCGCAATGACGACCATAGCCACGATGGTGGTGCAGGCAGCAACAACAACGATACCGATTCAGCTTGGGTGGATGTACTCACTCCTTGGGCAGGCGAAGGCTATGGCGCACGCTTCCTACCCCGCATTGGAGAAATCGTCGTCATCGACTTCTTTGATGGCAACATTGACCGTCCCTTTGTCACAGGACGACTCCACGAAGCACAACGCAGTCCAACAAAATTCGATGACCAAGGCAAATTACCTGATACCAAAAAACTGGCAGGGATCAAATCCAAAGAATACCAAGGTTCAGGCTACAACCAACTGCGCTTTGATGACACTACAGGACAGATCAGTGCCCAACTACAAAGTAGCCATGCAGCCAGTCAACTCAATCTCGGCAAGCTGAGCCATCCCAAAGCCCAAGCAGAAAGCGAAGACCGAGGCGAAGGCTTTGAACTCCGCACAGACCAATGGGGTGCGATTCGAGCAGGCGAAGGCTTACTGATCAGCACCCATGCACAAGACCAAGCACAAGGCGAACACCTTGAAGCGCAAACAGCCAAACAACAGCTGGAAGGCAACCAAAACAATGCCAAAGCCCTGAGTGAAGTGGCAAAGAACCAACAAACGGATGAATTAGAATCAGTAGAGCAATTACAGGCATTTGCAGAACAAATCCAAGAGAAGATAGCCCGCTTTGAACAAGCGATGCTGTTACTTAGCTCACCGAATGGCATCGGACTTAGCACCTCAGAAGACATACATCTGTCCGCGGATGGACAACTGAACCAATTTGCAGGCGACAGTATTAACCTGACCACCCAAAAGAACTTGATTGCCCAAGCCAGCCAAAAGATCAGTCTATTTGCAGCACAAAATGGAATTAAACAAGTTGCAGGCAAAGGCAAGGTTGAGATACAGGCACAAGGCGATGGTTTAGATATATTAGCGAAAGCTGGAATACAAATTATCTCGACAGAGGATACAGTTTATTTTAATAGCCCGAAGGAAATTGTATTAAAGGCAGAGAGTTCTGAGCTCAAATTGAATGGTTCGGGGATCTTTCCAACGACGGGTGGAAAGTTTGAGGTAAAGGCGGGGCAGCATTTGTTTGTGGGGGGGCAGAAAGTACCCATAGATATCCCTTTGATGCCAAATGAAATTAGAAAACAGCTGTTATTACAATACCATGATCAAGAACCAGTTCAGGGCGCAAATTTTACAATTAAATATGCAAATGGGCAGCGTTATTCTGGAATAACGAATAACAAAGGAATTGCAGATATTCAAGATGCACCAGAAGGTGAAGCGGTTGTTACTTTTGGTGAAGATCAAAGACCATATCAGGTCATAGCTATAGCAGATGAAAACCCTGAACATAAAGCAGACTGGGCAATGGATGATTTTGAAGCCTCTTATCAGCAAGCACTGAAGGAAAAGAATAAATGAGTAGTGCAGAGAAGAAGATAGCAATCATTGAAATCGGCTCAGACATTTGGAGTAGAGCGACGCAAGCTGGTAACCAAATTGTAGGTGGTGCGAAACAGGTTAAAGATGGTGTAGTTGCTGGAGGAAAATGGATTGGTGGTGCTTTACAGGGAGAGTTTAACGATAAAGCAACTGTAGGTCAGATTTTTATTGATGCTGCAATAAGTATGTTTCCTGTAGCTGGTGAAGTAACAGCAGCACGAGACTTGGTTGCAATTTTGATGAAGATGGCGGATGACAAAAAAGAAGCTTCTGAAGTTATTAATTGGGTCAAAATTATTTTATGTTTATTGCCAATTATTCCGATTTTTGGAGGTATTTTAAAAGGAATTGGTCGTCTCTTAATCACAGTGATGAAAGATGCAACAAAGGTTGCTGAAGTGGCTGCTGCTATACTCGCCTTTTTAAGAAAAATGGGTTATGGCAACTCGGTTCAATTCATTCAAAAACTTAATTTCGCCCAATACCAAGGTAAAATTTTGTCTGAATTTAAGAATGGCCTTTCACGTATGAAAGATGGCTTTGCTTTTATTAGCCAGAAAATGGGTGGAGCATTACCAGAAAGTGTCAGTGTTTATGTGAATTCAATGGGGCCAAAATTAGATGAGTTGGGACGTCTTGCAGATAAGATGATTCCTTCAGCTATTAAAGAGTTGGATCAAGCATTAAATAAAGTTCGTACTGAGATCATTCGTCAAATGAATGAGGCAGGTGCGAAGATTGGCGGTACTCAGACCAAAGTGATGACCACTGAAGCTCGTCTAAGTTCGACAGCATCTAAAGCGATTGCAAGTAAAGGGCATACGCCTGCACCTTTGAGTCATTTTGAGCCAGTAGAAGGCTATACTGATTTAAGGAAAAATCTTAGTTGGGTTATTAATACATTTAGTGAAAAGGCTCCGATCGAAGCAAAGACTTTTAAACCAGGGAGAAAAATAAATATTAACCGAGTACTAGATTCATCTGATCCAAAACCTTTTGGATTATTTTGGGGGGATAAACTACCTAAAAATGGCACAGAATGGCGGTTAGATTGCGCTGTTAAATCAGAATGGTCAAAAAATGGAATTTATATTGAGTTGGAGAGAATTCCAACCGTAAGTGAACTAAAGTCTATGGGGATAAAGGTGCCGAATGACTGGGATGGATTAAAAGTATGGGAAGGGAAAATTGCAGAACAAGTTGATTTAGAAAATAAACTTGGGACAGGTTTATTACTACCCGGTGGCGCCACACAATTAGTGATTGATTTTTATCATCCGAGCAATGTCCCAATAAAACAATATATTGAAAAAATTTCAAAAGGCTTTAAAAAAACCAATTGGCCTGATGCTGTTTTACCAACAGATATCTCCACAACAGTGAAATATTTAGAGGAATTGGAACGCTCTAAAAAAATTGCACAGCAAGGACAAGTACAGAGAAGCATTTCATCAACAGGACGAGCAAACAGTCGTAACGAGGAGTCAAGATAAACGTGAAAACCAATGAGATTAAACGGGAAAAAGCCATAGATTTGAATAAGATATACTCAAGTTATTCTTTTTTTAAGAAAATATATGATCTACATGCTGACTTTGTTAGAGAGTTTGAACGACTTTTAAGAAATCCTACAAATGAGATTAAAGAAAATTATAGTGAAAACTATGAGAAACAATACGTAATGTATTTAAATGTATTGAATAATCAAGAAAAAGCGTTAGAACTTTTTTTTAGAACACCATATAAAAATGAAATATATCCTTTGTTTTTTGAAGGCGGAATAAAAGGAGTAATATTTGGCCGTTATGGAGATGAGAAAGATTTAGCTAATGATCCTTTATATATTGAACTAGGTATACGTGGGAGAGATGGTAGTCTATTTGAAGAACCATATCATATTGGGGCTATTAAAAAGCTTCTTATAGCATCTGAAATGCTAGATATAGCAAAAATTACAGTTTCATCAGATTATAAGTATGCACAATATTTTCTGCCTAAAAATTTAGATAAATTATTTCAAAAATGGAGTTTTGAATCATTGTTTGAATTAAGTTATTGGCCTTTATATAAAGAAAATATTATAGATAAAGTGAGTAGCTCATTAGAATGCAAGAGTTTTGACACAATTGTTATAGAATCCGACCATGAAATATCTATAACTGGCATTTATGAGGCAAAACTAGATGGTGGGGATAAAGGCTGCCCTAATTACTTTTATCAAGGAACCATTGCACCAAAATATAGTAATGGAGATATACAGAAATCTAAATCTACCGAATGGAACTTAATTTGGGAAGATAAACGTTATTTGGATGGAACGATTCCAGAAGAGGAGAAAACATATATTTTTAATATTGAAAATATTAATGCCAAGGCTGATACCAACATAGAAGCTACCGAGAAACTGAGTGTACGAGCAGGTCAAGTATGCCCAAAAACTGGTTACTGGTTTACAGTCGCACAAGAAAATTCACGACAATATTTTAAGCAAGGTGAAATCTTACCTGAGCTTAAAACTCAGGATTGGGGTGAGGTATATTGGCAGTTTGATAGTGAATAGATGGAATGTTGGTTGAATTTGGGATGGAAATAATACACCAATTTTAAATTTTCCCTCAAAAAATATTTAATTGAATTTTATTTTGGGGGTAAGTCATGCCTATAATTTATTTTATGTGTTTGTTATTAAGTGTGCTCTGTTTTTCTCATTTTAACCCATTCATATTGTTGATTTTTAGTGTCATTACACTCAGTTTTTATTGGTTTTGTTATTACTTAAAATTGAGCAAAATTCAGATTTGTTTGTCTTATATTTATGGAGGTCTAGTAATAGGGTTGCTTTTAAGGTTAACTATCTATTTTTGGCTAAGTAAAAATTATCATTTGTTTATATTGCTGCCAATTATTGCAGTTATTCTAATTATTGTTTATGAAGAGTTATTTAAAAAGAATTATTCACTGAATCCTAGTTTTTTTTCTGAGGATAAAAATTTTGAAATAGTCAAAAATAAACAACAGATTGAAGAGTTTTTTAGTAATCCAGAGCGGCTTATTGGTACCTCTATAAACGAAATAGAAAAACCCCATAATGCAGGACTTTGCAATCTGTTTGGGAGTTATGACTTTGGCATAGCTTATCATGAGTGGTATACAAAGAAGCATAAGATAGAAGTGATAACCAAAAATGAGATCTGTATTGAAATTTCAGTGATTAAAGGCGACTTCACTGAGAAATCGCTTCACTCATTCTAATTTAAACGACTATCCCAAAGAACTTTAGCCTTTACCATGGCTTCATCGTAGCTGTTGACAGCGCCCATTGTATAAAGTGCGATTCCCATAGTCTCTATGATTGCCATTTCACCATATTCGTGTGTTTGCTCACCGAGCCAAACAGCTTTAAATACTGCAAGATCAAGTTCCTCTTCGATTGGGCTACGATCAGGCGTCAGTTTTGGTAATTCATGCTCATATAACTCCCCATTTTTTATTCCACAAATAAGTGTCTTGGCATCAGGATTACGTTCAAACTCACCACCTTCACCCTTAATCACTGCACTATTTTGATAACCTAAACGAAAAGCGGTTTGCTGGTGTGAAGTACGATAAGCAGGATGGAAAATAGCTTGTAAAGTTGCCTTAGCATTGAATGGATTAATTAAACGCGCAAGTGTGTGAATCGGAGAGCGTAAGCCCATCACGTTTCTCAGTGAAATAAGCTCACTTAGAATTGGTGAGATGACTTCTAGTGGCAGATAGGCAAAATTATGCTGATTAAGTTGAGTGCTGACATCTTGTTCATTTTGGCAAATAGAATAGCCTAAGTATTGAAGAACTTGCTCAGTATAAACACGGTTAATGGTGTGACCTGATGCACCATGCATAACGATCTTGTAACCATGATGTGCCAAAGTTAGTGCTGCTAATAAAAACCAAGGATAGTGTTTACGTTTACCGGCATACGATGACCAGTCTAAATCGACATCAAGTGGGGCAAAGTTCAATTGATCACGGGTCGCTTGAACAAAACCAGCAAGTTCATCTACAGATTCCTCTTTAACACGTAAAAGCATTAAAAAAGCACCAAGCTGTACATCAAGTACTTCATTTTTCAAAATCATGCTAAATGCTTGATAAGCTTCTTCATAGCTAAGTGAGCGAGAACCTGTCTTGCCTTTCCCTAAAATACGGACATATTGTGCAAAGGGATGTTCAGCAGTTTTATAGATATTTCGTTTTGTGTTCATGATCGGATTTAAGACGTCGCTAGCAGTGAAATTAATATGACATAAAAGCAGCATGTTTAGCGGAAAAATTCAGTTGTGCTGTTTAATCATTAATCAATTGTGCGTCAATTTGCGTGATTGCAAATAAAATAATTGACCGAATGAGTCTAGTGATTTGATGCAAACGGAACATGACATCTAGCCTAAAAATCATTAGCATGACTGCGAAGTGATTTTTTAAGAAAAATGAAATCGAAAGGAAATAATGATGTTAGCTTACGATGCAGATTTGGAACTCTTCCGCGATAACTTTAAACGTTTTATGAGCGAACATATTGCACCTCATTATGAACAATGGGAACGAGAAGGGCTTATGCCTCGTTCTGTTTGGAACTTATTAGGTGAAAATGGTTTCTTGTGTGTAGATGTGCCAGAAGAATATGGTGGTTATGGTGTACCAACGCATTATTCATTGATGTTAGTAGAAGAATCTGCACGTGCAGGTTATTGCGCATTATCAACCGCGATTTCATGTCACTCTGAAATTGCAGCACCATATATTCAACATATTGGTACAGAAGAGCAAAAGCAATACTGGCTACCTAAAATGGTATCTGGTGAAGCTGTTGGCGCGATTGGGATGACTGAACCGGGTGCTGGTTCAGATTTACAAGCAATGCGTACGAGTGCCATTTTGCAAGATGATCATTATTTATTGAATGGCTCTAAAACTTTTATTTCAAATGGTCAACATGCGGATGTTGTGGTACTTGCGGTAAAAACCGATCCACAAGCACGTGCTAAAGGCGTATCTTTATTGTTGGTCGATACCCATCTGGATGGATTTAAGAAGGGAACAAATTTAGACAAGATCGGTTTACATTCGCAAGATACTTCAGAATTGTTCTTTGATAATGTAAAAGTACCTAAAGACCAATTACTTGGTAACGCAGGTTCAGGTTTTGCTTATTTGATGCAAGAGTTACCACGCGAACGTACTGCAATTGCATCAACTGCTTTGGGTGCCATTCGCGGAGCAATTGATTTAGCAACGACCTATGTAAAAGAGCGTCAAGCTTTTGGTCAAGCAATTGCGCAATTCCAAAATACACGTTTCGTGTTGGCTCAAGCAAAGATTGACGAATTAGCAACGGCAGCGTTCTACAACCAAAATGTTGAATTGTATATGCAAGGTAAATTGGATGTTGAAACTGCTGCGGCATTGAAGAGCTTCAGTACTGATATGCAGATGAAAGTTGCAGATAACTTGCTTCAACTCTTCGGTGGTTATGGTTATATGATTGAATATCCGATTTCTCGTTTCTTTGTAGATGCACGTATCCAACGTATTTACGGTGGTACCAACGAGATTATGAAAGAAATCGTAGCACGTGGATTGATTGGAAAATCTTAATTTATCCAGATTATTCAGCCTGCTTTTGAGTAGGCTGTTTTTTCTAAATAATATTAGTTGGTCGTTTTATAAATAATAGGATAGTTCTGTTGTCTCGGTAGTTTGTGCAGAGCCTTGTTGATCTTCATTAAAAAATCGTCTGCTTGATCTTGGTTTGGCCAATCATCGTTGTATTGACTCCTTTTTTGTATATTTACCCCGCAACCACGTATTTCCATATTTTCAGGGTTAAACGACCAATCATTGGGGTTCGTTAAAGTGATATCCAAAGCGCTTCGACAACTTTGCCATAATACGACAAATTCATTGGTCGATTGAGGGGAGAATCCCTCAGCAGGATAAACTGAAAAACCTTTCATTTCTGAATTGAAAAATTTTGTAAACCTATAAGAAGGCATATCGCCCCAGAGTATTGCAGTATCGGGAGGTAATTGAATAGCAGTAAGGTTTTGTTCCGCTAAAGCATGTGTTTGTTGTTCTTTTTGAAATGAGTGCTTTGTTTGGTATTTCAACTTGGTTTGAGCTGGAATTGTGATGCCGCGGACTTGAGTTGTAGTCTGAGTCATATAATAAGGTGATGTATCACGGCTACAACCTGTAGGGTTATAGCAACCAATACAGCCAGTCAAAAGAATACTGTTTAGACTGAATATGGTTATCAATAAGATTTTATTCATTTCAAGTTACTATTCTTATTTCATTTAATTTCATCATAACTCAAGAACGAAGCGGCAGTATTCAATTGTTATGCGGTCAATGCTTAAAAAAAAACTGAACATCAGACATTATGTCTCTGTGCTGTTCATCTATGCCTACTGTCGTCAATTATAAGATTTAGATGTTTATGGGCTTGTTTAACCAATTTGCTTGGCGATGAATGCCTAATCAATAAATCATTCATAAAAAGAGTTAAAACTCAGCGTGTTTAATCATATAAAGTCTTGTTATACTAGCTCGGGAAATCAATTCATAGATGAATTGTAATCCATTTTTATAGATGATTTTGCTGAGGCTACATTCAATGGTAAACGATGGACAGAACACATCGACGTCACTTAACTTAGAACAAATTCGTAATGATATTGATAGTGTTGATCAACAAATCCAAGAATTACTAAATCGCCGCGCTTCGTTGGCTGAGGCAGTAGCTAAGGCGAAATTTGCAGCAGAAGAGAATCCATTATTTTATCGTCCAGAACGTGAAGCGCAGGTATTACGTAAAGTCATGGAACGCAATCAAGGACCATTATCTGATGCGACGATGGCTCGATTATTCCGTGAGATTATGTCTGCTTGTTTGGCGCTTGAAGCACCGCAAAGCATTGCATTCTTAGGGCCAGAAGGAACATTTACGCAATCGGCTGTTTTGAAACATTTTGGGCAAGATGCTATCGTGCGTCCGTTACCAACCATTGATGAAGTGTTCCGTGAAGTTGAGGCGGGTAGTGCACATTATGGTGTAGTGCCAGTTGAAAACTCATCTGAAGGAATCGTAAACCATACCCTTGATTGTTTTAAAGCATCGACTTTAAATGTCATTGGTGAGGTAGAACTTCGGATTCATCATCAATTTCTTGTATCAGAAAATACCCGCAAAGATAGTATTAAACAGATTTATGCGCATCAGCAGACTTTAGCACAGTGCCGTAAGTGGTTGGATGCTCATTATCCCGGTGTAGAGCGTGTTGCCCTAAATTCTAATGCAGAGGCTGCACGTCGTATTCGTAATGAATGGCATTCTGCTGCGATTGCATCTGACATTGCGGCGAATATGTATAATCTTGAGATTTTACATAGCAATATTGAGGATAACCCAGAAAATACGACGCGATTCCTTGTGATTGGTCGTGAAAAAATTCCTCAAAGTGGTAATGATAAAACCTCTTTATTGATCTCAGCACATGATCGTGCAGGTGCTTTATTAGAGATCCTTGCGCCATTTGCGAAGCATCAAATCAGCTTAACTAGTATTGAAACGCGCCCAGCTTTACCTGAAAAATGGGCCTATGTGTTCTTTATTGATTTAGAAGGTCATATTGATCAAGCTAATGTAGCTGCAGCTTTAGACGAAATTCGTCCGATGGTTAAAGAGCTGCGAGTACTGGGTTCTTATCCAATCGCTGTTTTATAATTTTTGACCGTATGGGTAGGTGGTTTATACATCTATCCATATCAAAATCGTCTTATTAGGCCAATATGTTTTATGTCTCAACCATTATTTAAAAAAGTTGCATTTATTGGACTTGGACTGATTGGGTCTAGTCTTGCTCGTGTGATTGTGGCAGAACAACTTGCATCTGAAATTGTCGCTTCAACACGCTCAAAGAAAACTTTAGATGACGCAAAAGCATTGGGTATTATTCAAGAAGGTTATGCAAATCCTGAAGAAGCTGTTGTAGGTGCTGACTTAATTGTTTTGGCACTACCTGTGCGTGCAACTCAAAAGGTACTCGAACAGATCAAGCCTTATCTGGACCAAAATGCCATCATTACCGATGTGGGAAGTACCAAAGGCAATGTTGTTGAGGCTGCAAAAGCCGTGTTTGGTGAGCGTCTACCGGTTGGTTTTGTTCCTGGACATCCGATCGCAGGTGCTGAACATACAGGTGTGCATGCAGGCAAAGTCGATTTATTTGCAAATCATAAAGTGATTTTGACACCAGTTGCTATAAGTGCGGATTGGGCGGTCGAAAAGCTGATTCAGCTTTGGTCTGCTGCGAAAGCTGAAGTCATCTGTATGGATGTGACCAAACATGATGAAGTATTGGCACACACCAGTCATTTACCACATTTGATGGCTTTCAATCTAGTAGAGCAATTGGCGAACCGTGAAGATAATTTAGATATCTTCCGTTATGCTGCGGGTGGTTTTCGAGACTTTTCTCGAATCGCAGCCAGTGATCCACAAATGTGGCATGATATTTTTTTCGCCAACAAAACTGCGATTTTGAATGCTGTAGAAGGTTTTGAACAGCAACTTTCAGTGTTGAAAAAACTGATCGAACAGGAAGATTCACAAGCGTTGATGGGATTGCTTGGGCATGCTCAAGCTGCTCGTCAACACTTTAACCATATGTTAGCCAAAAAACCTTTGATGGAGAAAAACAAGGTGACACAGCAATTTAGCATTTTACCGGGAAAGAAAACATTTACAGGTAAATTCACCGTACCAGGTGACAAGTCTGTGTCACATCGCTCAATCATGTTGGGAGCGATTGCTGAAGGCACAACGCATGTGACAGGTTTCTTAGAGGGTGAAGATGCATTGGCAACTTTACAAGCTTTCCGTGACATGGGTGTAAGCATCGAAGGTCCGAAGAATGGTGAAGTCACGATTCATGGTGTCGGTATGCATGGCTTGAAAGCCCCTGCAAGCGCTTTATATATGGGTAACTCTGGTACAAGCATGCGTTTATTGTCTGGCATGTTGTCAGCGCAAAAGTTTGATTCTGTGATGACAGGTGATGCATCATTGTCTAAACGTCCAATGGAGCGTATTGCCAAGCCACTTCGTGAAATGGGTGCTCAGATTCAAACCACCGGTGAAAAAGGTACACCACCAGTAAGTATTACAGGTAACCAAGCGCTTAAAGGGATTCAATACGATTTACCAATGGCTTCGGCCCAAGTGAAGTCTGGAATTTTATTGGCAGGTTTATGGGCAGAAGGTGTAACTTCAGTGACTGAACCTGAACCAACACGTGATCATACTGAACGTATGTTACGTGCCTTTGGATATGATGTGAAAACTGAAGGCAATAAAATTTCTCTTGTGGGCGGTGGTAAGTTAGTCGGTACGAATATTCAAGTTCCTTCTGATATTTCTTCTGCTGCGTTCTTTATGGTTGGTGCTGCGATTACTGAAGGTGCAGATGTTGTACTGGAAGCGGTCGGTATTAACCCAACACGTACAGGTGTCATTGAAATCCTAAAACAAATGGGTGCTGACCTAACTGTTGAAAATGAACGTATCGCTGGCGGCGAACCGATTGCAGATATTCATATTAAAGGTTCAAGAACGTTAAAAGGCATTCATATGCCTGAAGATCAAGTGCCATTGGCAATTGACGAATTCCCAGCATTATTTATTGCTGCGGCTTGTGCAGAAGGTCAAACTGTTTTAACGGGTGCTGCTGAACTTCGTGTTAAAGAATCTGACCGTATTCAAGTGATGGCAGATGGTTTGAAAATCATGGGTATCGATTGCACGCCAACAGAAGATGGCATCATCATTGAAGGTAAGGGCAAGTCTGGTGATTGGTCAGCAATCTTTAATGGTGGTGAAATTGAATCTCACCATGATCATCGTATTGCAATGAGTTTTAGTATTGCTGGTCTGAGAACAGCTGGTGCGATTACGATTCATGGTACTGAAACAGTTGCAACAAGTTTTCCGACGTTTACGGAACTTGCAAACACAGCAGGTCTTGATTTGAAAGTTGTAGAAGCTTAAGCAATTTTTGATTGCAATATAACTTAAAATGAAATCTATTTAAAAACGAGCCAAGCTAAAACTTGGCTCATTTTTTATCATATGTAGTAAGAATAGCTTAGAGTTGAAAAAAATAAGTTTAATAGGTCAGTATGTGGGAAATAATCTGAAGTTATGACTTTTTATTCAAATATAATTGAATAAAATCTTTAAAAATTGGAAATTATTGTCAAATACACTTTTAAAAAAATGCAAACAGGGAAATAATAGGTGACTAAATTTCATTGCATTGAAAAAGGAATAATAAGATGGAGTTAGATCGTTTCGATAAGCAGATTCTTGAGATCTTAACGCATGAAGATATGAACCTGAATGAGCTATCAGAACGTATTAATCTGTCTGTGAGTTCGGTGCATCGTCGGATCAAAAATTTGATTGAATCTCAGGTGATGGGACAGCTAAAAAGAGAAATTAACTTTAATAAGCTTGGATTCAGTTTACATATCTTATTGCAAGTTTCTTTGAGCAAGCATGATAGTGAGACTTTTGATAAGTTTTTAGAAGAGCTAGAAGATATTCCAGAAGTAACCAATGCTTTTTTGGTCACAGGGCAGAGTGCAGATTTTATCTTAGAACTTGTTGCGCGTAATATGGATGATTACAGTGAAATATTATTACGCCGTATTGGTAAAATCGACAGTGTTGTCGCGCTGCATTCCAGTTTTGTGATCAAAGAATACAACGTCTTTAACTGTTATAAACTTTTAAATAAGCTATAAAAAATGCATCTAAAAAGATGCATTTTTTACTCATATTGATTGCTTATGCATCAAGCTGTTCTAAGACTTCTTCAGAGAATTCAACGTTGGTATAAACGTTTTGAACATCATCAAGATCTTCTAACATATCAATCATTTTCATGATTTGTTTTGCTTGATCAACATCCGTGATTTCAGCCTTAGTTGATGGGCTCATAACGACTTCGGCATTATCAGATTTTAAACCTGCCGCAGCTAGCGCATCTTGAACCTCACCAAAGCTCTCTGGACTGGTAATGACGAGAATGCTGTCTTCATCAACTTCGATATCATCAGCGCCCGCTTCTAAAGCGACTTCCATAATTTTGTCTTCTAATGAGACATCTTCGAAAGAAATTTCACCACGTTTAGTAAACAGATATGCAACTGAACCATTCGTTCCTAAGTTACCATTGGTTTTACTAAAACAGTGTCGAACATCAGGTACAGTACGGTTTAAATTATCAGTCATCGTTTCAACGATAACAGCAACACCACCGACACCATAACCTTCATAGGTTACTTCTTTTAAATCATCATTTTCTTCACCACCAGCGCCGCGTTGGATTGCACGATTGATGGTGTCACGTGTCATATTGACAGAAAGTGCTTTTTCAACAACAGCACGTAAACGAGGGTTACTCGCTGCATCAGGACCGCCTAATCTTGCTGCGGTAACAATCTCGCGGATATATTTAGTAAAGACTTTACCGCGACTGGCATCTTGTTTCGCTTTACGATGCTTAATATTGGCCCATTTAGAATGACCCGCCATGGAAGTAACTCCAAAAAAATAAAACTCAAAAAGTGCGTGAATATTAGCATAGCAAGGGTTTTGTTGAAAACTCTCACCGCTAACATTCAAAATATAAAATTATGATGAAATCACAAAACTTGATCAGCTAAACTTTTTCTAATTAATTTTGACATCAATGTCATATTCAGCATACATCGCTTTAATTTTCTCTAGATCTTGTTGTAGATCAGTAGGCTGGATTTTCCCTAAAATTCCACCTTTTTTGGTCCGTGCATTGGCATACATTAAAATGATTGGGACGTTCGCTGCCTTGGCAATATGCCAAAAACCTGTACGGATTGGCTTACGTTCTTCACCATCTTTTGCTCGAGTGGCCTCAGGTGCGATGACAAGATTAAACTGCTCATTCTGATTAAATAGATCAACCATTTGAGTCACGATATCTTTGCTCGCCTTACGATCAACAGGGATACCCCCTAGACGTTCCAGGACAGGTTTTAATGGCCCTTTAAACAACTCTTTTTTGATCAAAGTATGGATTTTTAATTGCAAAATCTCAAATAGGGCAAGTGATAAGATTGTATCTAGGTTAGATGTATGCTCAAAACCTATAATCACTTGTTTCTTTTCTAAAATGTTAGGATCTACTTCGTATTCCCAACCTGTTGCTTTAAATATAGTTTTTCCTAAAAGTTTTCTCATGGTCACAACCATTACAACTGAATGACAGCAGTGTAATACGAGTTTTGTAGAAAATACATATCCGCAAATTCCAGATTGAATGAAAATTTGGATGTCTTATAAATGATCAAAAAACGTAATATATGCTTTACTCAATACGCAAAGATCAGATAGAATCAGCGCAGTTAATGATTTTACTTACAATTCTGTATGTTTGATAAAATCATCTGCTTGTAATTTAAGTTAAATTTAACTAAAATTCCGCAGAATTTAATCATAATAATATGATTTAAAGTTATAGGGCCTATAGCTCAGTTGGTTAGAGCAGCGGACTCATAATCCGTTGGTCCCGTGTTCAAGTCACGGTGGGCCCACCATATAAAACAACCACTTAGGTGTACTAATCCTAAGTGGTTTTTTAATGCCACCATTTGTTTAATCACTATAGTTTGGTATCTATCAAATTTGATTTGATAATAATTGTGCTATCACAATATTGGTATAAAATTATTATAATTATTAATAACTTATTTTTTATAGTTACGTAGTCGTTTGGTAAGACTGTTGTGCTTCTCAATTCTTCTTGGCTACTTTTTATGATTTAATAAATACATGAACAACAAAACAAAATGAGAGAAAAACATGAAAATAGCATATTTAGGTGGCTTTAAGGATGGAGAGGTTCTTACAGTGCCAATTGATCATGGTGATCCTTTGCAATTAAATTGGCTTATTCAGCATGAAGATATTGAGAAAGCAGAGCAAGATTTGACTGATCATTCACAACGAGATTTTGCGGTTACATTGAAAAAATGTGTAGTGAATTATCATTTGATGATGCTTAAAAAGAGTAAGGAAACTCGGTTTTTTTATGTTGAAGAAGGACTCCCGAGAGAGAAAGTTTCAGAGCAAATGAATCAGCATTGGAATAAATCAGATACTGTAGGTTTTGACTTTGAATGATAGATGTTTGACATAAATCTATTGATATGTAATTTATATCACATTATGTTTTGGTGATGTGTGCCCATTTTATTTAAAACTGTGCTATAAAACTTTATTTTTTGGGTGTTAAATAATTATTTAATAGCACAGTAGTATTGAGTTTTATTTTTCTATATTAATAATAACTAATAATAATTACACTATTATTGTTTTCGGGTCTCCTTTCAATATTAATTTCAATCATATTGTTTTTTTGTGAATTAATTACCAAATCATTTAAATTTGTTGATTCCTTATTTATTTTTTTATTTAAATTGTTGATTAATTCACAATCTTGATGCTGATGTTGCTGAGAACAAGTGTCTTCGACAATTTGTCCAGTTATTTCTATCGTATTGGCTGCATAGCTGGTAGAGGCTATGATTGCTAACGACGCAGACAATATGAATTTATATATTATTTTATTCATATTTATGATCCTTTTATAATGAATTAATTATTTATTAACATATAAATTAATATAAAGGCAATCTTAAATATAAGGTGTTGATTAAAATAATTTTTAAAATGTGAATTGGTTATAATTTTATTTTAATTTTGATAAGTGTTATATTGAATTGGGTTTGTTATCTTAATCACTTATTTCTTTTATAATGTGAATTTGGTTTAAATTTATTTTTTGAGAAGAAAATTAATCTTTCATTTGAATTTAAGCATTGAACAGTGCTTAAAAAAGAAAAAGCCTAATCTCAGGATTAGGCTTTCGTATTTATGCTTTAAATAATATTGCCACAGATATCAGTCGTACCTTGTGGGTAAGTGAACTGTAGAGCATTGCGGTCAGTGATTAGCTCTGATGAGAATTTTTGTTCGTCTTCTGGGTCAAATTCTATTGCCACACCGCTTCGAACATGAAAGCTAATATTCTCCAATATCGCTGGTAGGTTAGATTGATATCCTTTATCTATTCCGTTAAGAATAAAACCGACTTGCTTGCTTTCTTGGTTAATATATATACCTAAGCGTTGATAGCTTATTGGATTATTAGTCATGTTGATGTATTGGAAGTAAGTTGAGGTAGGGCCAGTTCCATCACTAAGTCGAGATGACAAACTATAATTTAAATTTGAAGGGTTTTCCCCAAAATCTGGATCATAAGTTCCTGATTGAAAGCCAAAATTTGAATCCACTGTATAGCCATTTCCTGTTATAGCTCTTAGAGATATGTCAGAGATGTAGGAAGAATTTTCTGAAAGTTTTTTAGGAACTTTAAGCTGCATTTCTAGTGCTATAATACCTGATTTAGGTAAAGTAAAATCGCCATCATTATTCGTACCACTTAATTGTGCTTTAGTGGTTGAGATGTAGCTGATGTACGAAAATTCTTCCTCTGTAAATGGTAATACTGAAAAACTGAATTTTTGACCATCAATAATCGGAAAGATGGTTATTGGCATATATCCAGAATTTTGATTGTTCCAATCATCGTAATCTTGTTGTGTTGCATCAAAGTTATACTGACATGTTTGACTCTGATTTAAACTACGTAAACTTAAGCTAGTTGATGTTGTTGCTGTAGATTGGGATGTAGTACTGCTACTTTGTGAGCTATTTTGATTTTCACCACAGCCAAGCAGGGCTAAGCTAAGCGTCAATATGCCAATTTTTTTCATTGATAGTTCCTATAAGTTAAGTGGTTTAAAATTTTTTTAAAAAAGCTAAAAGTTCATACTTTTGAATGGATTTAATTTTTATCAAGTGAAAATTTCAGAATTTATAGTTTGATTTTTTAAAAAAAAGACCTCTTTTAAAAAAAAGAGGTCTCGTGAAAAATCAATCATATTCAATAGTTACAGTTGCCATTGCTCGAACTTTTCCTGCTGTTACGTTGGCATTTGTTTGATAATATCGCGCTGTAAGTGGTACGTTATATTCAATAGTCTGGTTAGATTTAACTGTACCTAATTCTAATTTGTCACCTAAACCAATCACGCGATTCTGATTATTATAATTCCATAGAAGTTGAACACCTACACCGTTTGCTTTTGTTGCATTTGGTTCGAGATTTCTTAGGACTTGAGTGTTTGTACCTTCGGTTTGATAATCAAAACTCAAACTTATTAGGTTTTTCTCTTCATAACCTGTTGGGTTTTCACCACCGTTACAAAGGATATTTAGATCAAAGCTTTGCTCACCTTGCGTGGATCCAACACCAGTAAAACCTGATTTTGTGACAGTTGGTAGTGTGACAGCTTTGTTAATATTACCTCGCCATTCACAAGAAGAAGATGCAATAGTAATTGCATTTCCATAAACTGTGCTGGTTAAGAAAGGGCGATCACTTCGACTTCCAGCATAATAAGTACTATATTGTCCAGGAACTAATGTTCCAGAGCCTGTATTTTCTGCGGTTTTAATAATTTCAACTACAAAATAACCCTCAGCAAGAATAACACGAGTTCCAGGTACAGGACGTGTATAGGGGTAATAGCCTGAAAAGTTCGTCGCATTAAATGCTTCACGATAAAGTCGAATACCAATTCCAGGAATATTTGTTGAGTAAATACTATTGCCCAGTGAACTTATTGGACGATTCTGTATTAGCCTCGCTACCATCATTTCGTTACTATTACAATTGATGTACATAGTTTGAGAGTTAGGGCGGATTTCAAATAAAGATTTATTTAGAATTTTGCCAACAGGATCACTAGGTCGAACAACGACACGACCTACAGCCATACTAATGTCTATAGTTGTAAATCCTGATGCTGGTGTACAAGCTGCATTTGCCTCACCATACAAACCAAGACCAGCGGTGAGCAAAACACTGTTTAAGAGTAATTTTTTCATTTACAAACCGCCTCAGTCATTATTAAGTTTTGTTGATCTTGTGCAAGCTGAGCTATTACATCATAAGTAATCTCACATTGCTCAGTGCTATCATCACCCCATTTTACATACAGTTGATCTTGTGCTTTTTGGGTACGCAAATACACCATGCTACCTTGAGCAACAATACCAACAGACTCATTATTTTGATCAAATACTTGAGCTGCAAATGGTAGATTTTCACCAGTCGAAGTTTTAGCAGCAATGTAAATTGCATAACCTTTCTTCGTAGAAAAGTCTACTTTCGTAATAGACCCTGCGAATGGGGCAATTCGTTGGCTAGTTTCTTCAAGTTCGACATTTGTAGACATTTCTTGTGGATCTAGTGTGATGTCGTTTAAACGATATGGTGTTACATAAGGAATAACAGCATAGCCATCCTTATTGACACTTAAACCTGTTGTATTATTGACTTTGGCACCTGCTGCATCAGGAGCATAAACCAATACCATGGTTTGACCTTGTTCAGGGCCGAATAAGATACCATCGCGATGCGCAACAATATTTCCTGTTAAACTTACCATCGCTTGTTGATAGGTATCAGCAATACTATAAGATCCACCAACGGTCGTGAAATTGGTGCGATAGCGACCATTTACGTTGAATGTTGGATTGTTATAGTCTTGATGTGACATGGATGAACCATAGCTAAAGCGATCGCCAACAGTACCACTAACACCAACAGTTCTGTTGTTTTGTGATGCATTTGCATTCACATTCATCGAATGTTTCTTAAAGCTCAATGGGAAGGAGAGCGTCATCAAGTATTCAGTGTCACGTGTACGATTATTAGAGCTATAGTCAACTTGTCGTTTGGTTGCAGATAAACCATAAGTTAAACCATGGTAGTTATTACTATAACCAAACTGGTATTGTTTACCGCTTTCATTGCGATTCCAATAATCAACCCATGAACCGACCATGTAGAAGTTACCCCAACCATCAGGAAGACCCTGATTCAAGGTAATTTGAAATTCACTACGTTGTTTACCCACAGCATAGCTGTTGATACCTTTATCTTCCAAATCACGGATTAAAAGTGCATCACGTAATTTGTAATAATTTTCAGTCGAGTATCGATATGCGGCTAAGGTTAAATTGGTACTTGTCGGAGAGATCAGCTTACTATAGCTCAAGCGATAACTTTGACCAGATTGAGACGCTTTTTTCTCAAAGTCAGCTTCAGAATGGGTTACGTCAACTGAAATAGCACCTAGAGGTGTCGCAAAAGCTGTACCTAATAGTGCAGATGCATATCGTTCAGTTGCTTGAAAACCTGTATAACCAGTCAGGTAGTTGTTAATACCGAGTTGGTATTTACCTTGTACAACCCAAGGGTCTAAATCAATATCACGATCTCGGAACTCACCAGCAGTGACCGAGTAGCGACTCATGCCAGGTCTTAGCATTTGAACGACAGAAGCGTAGGGGATTGAAAATGTTTGAATATCACCATTTGATTCAATCACAGAAACTTCGAGTTCACCACCGAAACCCGTTGGGTAGAGATCATTAATTTCAAAGCTACCTGGTGATACAGTCGTTTGGTAAATCAATTGCCCTTGTTGACGTACTTCAACTTTAGCATTTGTTTTTGCATTGCCACGAATACGAGGTGCATAACCCAGCATACTATTTGGCAGCATCCGGTCATCACTAGAAAAATCAATACCACGGTATCCAAATGAATCGAAAACTTCACCATTGGTAAAACTATCACCTAATGTAAGTACACCACGATATTGAGGAAATGCACGTTGCAAATAGGTACTTGTAGATTGATAGTTTGATTTACTTTCATTCTCGTTAGGCTGATCTTTCCACTGCCATTGACCATTGTGACGTAATTGCCAGCCAGCAAGATTCGCTCCAGCTGTTAATGCCATAAATGCATTAGTGGTTTCTTTATTGTCATTGCTTCTATTAAATGTTTTATATGCACTACCGCTATAAGATAAAAAGCCAGCATTTACACCACGATCCCAAACACTTGGATCGACATAGCCTTGAGCATTTTTTTGTATCGCAACCTGAGGAATAGAAATATCTACACGCAACTTAGACGTATCAAAATCATAGTATGCATCTTCAATCCATTCATCTATTTTTAGGCAGCTATTTTGTGAAATAGCAGACTGATGGATCGCTAAAGCATCTTGCTTAACACCGTACTCGAGCAAAGTATTAGAGTTGAAGCAGGTAACGGCATTTTGTTTAGGATCGACAGCTTTAAATTGCATACGGCGTTTGCCGAACCATTTACCATTAATATATACGTCTACATTATATTCACCTGGTAATACAGGGTTACCGTACTTAAAGCGTGAAATATCGATCTTTTGCGCATCACCAATCAAAAACGAAGAGTCGAACTCGGCTTCCATCACATTATTGTTTTTGAGTTCGTCTGCATACACCATCACTGGCACAGTCATGCTGATTATGCCAGAGGTTAGGTAAAAACAAATATGACGCTTTAATAATCTATATGGTGCGTGCTTTTTTGACATAATAAGAATCGCCTATATTGTATAGGTACTTAAAATTATTGGTTATCTGGATGAAAAATGATTATTGAAACTTAATTGGTTTCTCGACACGTCCGCCATAATCATTCACATTGATAAAGCTCATTTTTTCAGTATTGGAGATTTTTAATTGAACACGATCTTCAGAAAATGGCTTTAACATTAAACCTTTGGGTAATAAATCAACTTTTTTATCACCATTGACTTGATAGATTGAAGTCATCGTAATGTGAAAAGGTGTTGGGTTTTTGATGACCACACTTTGACCTGCTTTTTGCCATTGCAGCTTATCGGCTGCTAAATTAGCATCTTCTTTAATACTCGCAGGGCGGTAGAAGAATTTAATTCTTGAACGAATTGCAAGTTGTAAAAAATTATCTGGTACTGATTCAGCACCTTTACCTGTTGGTCGAGGTGGAATATCCAATACGTTTAACCAAAGTACAGATTCTTGCTGTTGATTTAGCTGTGATGCACTTGGTAAAGCTGTAATCCGGAGAGTTTGGCTTTTTGTTGCTTCAACACGCGAAATCGGAGGCGTGATCATAAAAGGAACTTTTGATTGATCAGGTGTACTTTTTGGATCTCCTTCATCAATCCATGCTTGGACTAATGCAGGTTTAGAGCCATTATTACTGAGCTGTAAAGTGACTTCACGTGCATCGGAAGGATAAATAACGCGCGTGCCGTGAATGACAATCTCTGCATGAGTAGCAGTTGCTAACATTGAACAGAGTGCAAAACCAGACAAGAATTTACTACCGTTAAATGACATGTGAAACATTCTCAGAAAAAGGCGAAAGTGATGAAATACAGAGGAGTTTCTATGTTCGAAAACATAGAAACTCAGTTATCAATAGATTATTGATAAATAATTGTGTATTGAACTGAAGTTGTTACTTCACCAGCAGTTGAAGCGCCAGTTGCATAGTATTCAGCATAGTAGTTAAGATCAGCGCTACCGCCTTCTACAACGTCAACCCACTGAGAGTTAGCTTGAGCACCAGTAGCGCCAGCAGCTAATACAGGGATTACTTGGTTGTTGTCACCAAGTAATTGAACGTCAACGTTTTGAGCACCAGCAGCAGCTTGGTTGATTAAACGACCAGTATTGAAATCAACAGTTGCACCTGGTTCGAAGTAAGTTGCAACTTTACCAGCTGAACAGTCTTCCAAGTTGATTTGGAATGGAGTACGACCTGCTACATCACCAGCATTTGCTAGAGTTTGTCTAGAAACAGTAGGAAGAGTAACTGTGAAGTCTTTACCTGCTGGAGTAACGATGTTACAAGTTTTGTCAGTTACTAAACCATTGATTGTAATTGTTCCGTCAGCAGCTTGTACATTTGCAATACCAACAACTGAAAGAGCAGCGATCAAAGCAAGTTTTTTCATAATAATTTCTCAAATACATCAGCTAAAAGTTTGAATTATATTACCTCTTCAGTTAAATTTTTGCGCTGAACAAGTAATGTGCGAAATATACCATTAATTAAACAAAATGCAAACTGTGTAACAAAATGCTTAATTTTTGTTTAAATTTTCCTGCGATCAAATTTAACTGTTTGTTTCATTTTATTTTTTGGTCAAAAAATCTTCAATATACGGGTTGAGAAATATAAAATTTGGTAAAAATTACAAAAAATTTATTAGCAATAATTGATTGTTTATTTTTTGTTCAAAATTGGCGGAATTTTATATGAATTTTTTATGACAAATGATTAGGTATTCTTAAAATTAAAATTTTGGGTCATCAAAATGGTTAACAAAAAGCTCAAACTTTTTTTAAGAATTTTTTAAGATTGTGGGACTAATTTTTAAGCATGAATTGATGAAAAAAACACCGCAAGGAGATATCCATGAACATGCTTTATACCCACAAACCAGACTATTATTTCTTCGCACACAAGTTTGTTCTGTTTTTGCAGGATTATTTAAAGTCTCATCCGACAGAACACCAAACCAGTTTTAATTTACAAACGATCTATGATTTGTTTGGACATGACCGTGCTTCGAGTACGACTAATCTTGAAGGTATCCTAAACATTGTGGATGAATACGTACTTGAAACCGATCAAGGGAAGCAGGCATTGATTAGTGCTTATCATGTTCATCTAGATAGCCATATTTTGACTTTGCAATTCAACCCTAAAGCAATGCAAAGTCTAATAACAGGTATTCAAATTGAACGACCGCTTGCAGCTTAATGTTAGGTGTCTAAATTAAAGCTGAATACTTATATGGTTTAGTCAATTGTTTTAGCTTGAGCTGAATTTATCTAGGCTATTGGTTATGATGTTATTTCATCTTGTGATCAGAATAGCGCTATGGATAAGAATTTTGACTCTGAAACCTATACTGTAGATAAAAATTTGACTGATACTCTGATGTGGCTAATGCATCATCAGGAGGTATTTGATTCATTCCATTTTGATGTGCACTCACAGGAGTTATCCGTTACCCATGCTGCTGGTGTGGATATCATCCGAGAAGGAATGTTCTTAAATGCGAAATATGGCATCTTAGTGACATCAGTATAATTTCAAAACGAGAAAGAAAAAGCCTTGTCAGTTGACAAGGCTTTTGGCGTTTATGCACTCATTGCATCTATTGAGAGCTCTGCAACAGTTGGTTTTGGCTTTTCAGCAGTCAAACCTAATTTGGCAAATAACACTTGATCTTTACCTTCGCCAGCATTTGGCGTTGTAAGAAGTTTCTCACCAGAGAACAACGAGTTAGCTCCAGCCATAAATGCCAATGCTTGATCCGAATCACTAAGTGATTCACGTCCTGCTGATAGGCGAATATAGCTGTGTGGCATAATGATACGAGCAACTGCGATAGTACGGATCCATTCCGTTACATCTAGTTTTTCGACATCAGCAAGTGGTGTTCCTTCGATTGGCACAAGCATATTAATCGGCACAGACTCAGGATGCACAGGCATGGTAGCGAGTTCATGCAATAAACCGATACGGTCATTACGACTTTCACCTAAGCCAACAATACCGCCACTACACACTTTCATGCCAGCTTGACGGACATGATCTAATGTATTTAAACGGTCATCAAAAGTGCGCGTACTGATAATATGTGAGTAGTATTCACGTGATGTATCAAGATTATGATTGTAATAATCCAAGCCCGCATCTTTTAAACGTTCAGCTTGAGATTGATTTAACATGCCGAGAGTCATACAGGTTTCTAGACCTAAGGCTTTTACCTCACGTACCATTTCTAGGACGTATGGCATATCACGCTCGTGAGGGTTACGCCAAGCTGCACCCATACAGAAACGAGATGACCCAGAGTCTTTGGCTGCCTGTGCTTCACGAATTACCTTGTCAACTGCAATACGCTTTTCTGCTTCTAGTTTTGAGTCATAGCGTGCTGACTGGGAGCAATACTTGCAGTCTTCAGGACATTTACCCGTTTTGATTGAAAGAAGTGTGCTGACTTGAATCGTATTCGCTTGGAAATGTTGGCGATGAACGCGTTGTGCTTCAAAAACTAAGTCTAAAAAAGGTTGATCATATAAAGCTTGGATTTCATCACGAGTCCAGTCATTACGTAGGGTCATTGTTATATCCATGATGATTGATTACAAAGATTGAGATTAATCATACAGAAATCGTGCCAAAGCCATAGGGCAAAAAACATCATTTTTCTATTTGATGAACAGTAGATTGCTGCAATTGTTTTTGAATTGCCCAATCAATATGTACATTTACAATCTCATCGTGCCAAGATTTTGCTTCTTGCAATTTGGCTATGATTTCATCTGAGTATGGCGCATTTCCGAGTCCGATTGCAATATTGCGTTTAAAGGATTGATAGCCTGTACGCCTGATTGGACTACCTTCTGTATTTGCTAGGAAAGTTGCCTCATCCCACCGCCAAATATCGAGTAAGCTGATATTATCTAAGCTGTGTCTAGGGTCAAAATCTGGAATTGTTGCCGTCTTCGCAAAGCCATTCCATGGACATATCAACTGACAATCATCGCAACCGAAAATTCGGTTTCCAATACCAGCACGATATTCTTCTGGAATAATACCTTTATATTCAATGGTTAAATATGCGATACATTTTCTGGCATCTAACATGTAGGGTTCAACAATCGCTTGAGTTGGACATATATCAATACAAGCCGTACAAGAGCCACAATGTGCCGTTGCGGGCTGATCAAAGGGAAGATCTAACGATGTGAATAGCTCGCCTAAAACGAAAAATGAGCCTGATTTTTTATGGATGAGTAAAGTATGTTTTCCAGTCCACCCCATACCTGCACTTTCTGCCAGTGATTTTTCGAAAATTGGAGCTGAATCAGCAAAAGGACGTGACTCAAAATCGCCCACTTTTTCTTTAATTCGATTGGCTAAGGTTTTGAGTCGTCCACGTATCACTTTGTGATAATCACGACCTCGTGCATAGCGTGCGATAATGGCTGAATTTGGTTCAAATGGTACATAACGGGGCTTAGGGGGTGCTACAAGATAGTTCATTCGCACACAGATAATGCTTTTTGTACCTGGAACAAGCAATGTTGGATCTGCGCGCTTTTCTAAGTTCTCTTCCAAATAGTACATATCTGCATGATAGCCACGCTCCAAATATTCTTTAAAACGTGGTATTTGATCTTGAGCATCTGGTTTGGCAATGACACAATCAGAAAAGCCTAAGTCCAAAGCTTGTGCCTTTATCCAGCTTTTAAGCGCGTGGGGATCAAGCTGTTGAATCTCAATCTTTTGAGAAGCGTTTTTGGAAGAGTGAGTAGAGGCCATAAACCGATAATAAGAGGAAAACCATGCAACGTTTAGTTTACCATAGCCCAGTTTATGATAGTCAAAGTATACAAGCATGGGAGCAACGCTGGTTTGCTCAAAAAAACGCTTCACTGGGGTTGATGCAACAAGCGGCTTGGTCAATAGCACAAGAATTAAATAAACAATTTCTAGTTCAAAAAATTAAACATATCGCAATTTGGTGTGGACAAGGTAATAACGCTGGTGATGGTTATTATATTGCTGCTTTTTTAAAGCAGCAGGGTTTTAAAGTGACTGTGTTTGCAACAGAGCTAGGACATTCTATTGATTTACAACAGGCATTTAATTATGCACAAAGCCAGCAAGTTGATATTCAAACGATTGACTATTTGCTGTCTGAACATGAAATAGGGCAAGAATTGCCAATATTTGACTGTCATATAGATGCATTATTTGGGATCGGGTTAAACCGAATGCTTGATCAAAAATGGCAAAACATCATTCAACTCTACAATCTGCAAATAGGCTTAAAAATATCGATTGATATCCCAAGTGGATTACATGCCAATACAGGACAAGCTTTACCTTGTGCTATTCGAGCAGATCAGACTTTTACGCTATTGGGATACAAAGCTGGCTTGTTTACTGGGCAAGGCAAAGAGTATGTTGGGCAATTACATTTAGCCAGCTTGATTCCAGTTGATAGTGAATTACAGTCGATTGCCTATTTGTCACCTAAAAAAGTCGTGCTGCCGAAACGTCAAGCCTTTGGACACAAAGGCAGCTATGGACATGTTCTCGTCATCGGTGGTCATGCTGATATGGGGGGAGCGGTGATCATGTCTGCTGAAGCTGCTTTTCATGCGGGGGCTGGAAAGGTAAGCGTTATTTGTCATGCTAAACACCATCAAGCGATTTTGGCGCGCTCTCCAAACATCATGGTGCGAGATATAAATGCCTTAGAACAAAAAGAGATTGAGCAATTACTAAAGCAAATCGATGCAGTCTGTTTTGGTATGGGTTTAGGACGTGATGAATGGGCTGAATTAATATATTTAAAATGGTTTGAATGCCTAAATCGGCATTCGCATTTACAAGTCGCACTTGATGCCGATGGACTCTGGTTTTTGGCCAAACATCCACAACAATTAAATGCTCATGTTTATGCAACTCCACATTCAGGCGAGGCTGCAACTTTATTGGGTTGCACTGCAACAGAGATTGAGCAAGATCGTATAGCTGCAATTTATCAGTTACGACAAAAATACTCAGGGCAATGGGTGCTGAAAGGCGCAGGGAGTCTAATTTTAGAGAATGAGTTATTTATCTGTACACAGGGTAATGCAGGTATGGGTACAGGAGGTATGGGAGATGTATTGGCAGGCATGATTGCCAGTTTAAAAGCACAATTTGATGAGCAAGTCGCATTACATGAAATTGTCAGTTTACATGCACAGGCAGGGGATTTACTCGCTGAAAAGGGTGTGAGAGGTTTGCAAGCACATGAAATGGGGAAAATGATTTATCATGTGGTGAATCAAGCCTTGTAAATTAACCTAACGCCGTCTAGTACTTGAGCGACTCCGACCACGTGCCATACCACCTAGTGCATTTAAAACGGCCAGTTTAGTCATACTTCCTGAGGCGTGAGCATGACAAATGGCTGCAGCCAGTGCATCCGCAGCATCGGCTTGTGGCTTAATGGTTAAGTTCAATAAGCGCATCACCATCATTTGTACTTGTTCTTTATCAGCAGCCCCATAACCTACAACAGACTGTTTAATCTGGCGTGCAGTATACTCAGCCACTTGTAGATCTAAATTTACTAAAGCTGCAATCGCTGCGCCACGTGCTTGACCAAGCTTTAACGCAGAATCTGGATTTTGCGCCATAAAGACTTGTTCTACAGCAGCCTCTGTAGGGCCATGAAATTTAACAATTCGCTCCACACCTGCAAAAATACGTTTTAAACGCTCAGGCATTTCTTGAGTTTCTGTTCGAATAGTTCCTGCATCTACAAAGCGGAGTTTATTACCGTCTTTTTCGATAATGCCATAACCTGTTAAGCGGGAACCAGGATCGATACCAATAATCAGTGACATGAAGCGCTATTAAAGTATAAGTGTGTTGCTATTGTTACATAGCCATTGTAGGACGGCACTCTTTTTTTGTAGAGTTTAGAATCGAAAAGAGAATAATTGATCAAAGATTCAATGCAATAGTTTTATTTTTGCTGATATCTCGATTAAAGCACTAATAAAAATATTCTTCAAAAAATGCTCGACAATGTAAAAAAATCCCATATTCGTATTATTTTTAAACAATATTTTTAATATTTTACGAATTTTATAGAAAATGTTTGCATTAAATTTGATATGGGCGTATAAAGCTAACTCGCTGATGCGGGGTGGAGCAGTCTGGTAGCTCGTCGGGCTCATAACCCGAAGGTCGTTGGTTCAAATCCAACCCCCGCATCCAAATTAATTTTGCTCTGTGATGTATTGAAAGTAGTTGTTTGAACCATACGTCAAACACATGCTACCTTAGCTTAAATAAACCTAAATATAGCTAAAATTATTAGATTCTAGAAATGTAGTATTCCTCTCTCATCTGTCTAGCATTGTAGTAAATTAAATCGATCACCTGAGCTCAGTAATGAGTATAGTGAATTGAAAATTATTAATGAGTGGCGTATAGCCAAAGCCAGTAATGGCAATGAAATTTGTGTGAAAATCATCCCTTTGAAGCGTCAGCAAAATACGTTGAATGGTTCAAAATGGGTAGAAGTAGGTAAGAAAGTACTGTTGCAGTCTGGTCAAGAAGTTGACTTTAACTTGGATGGTAAAAGCTTTTATGCTTCGGTTAATCAGTTATATCGATTGACTTAGATGGTTTTTGTACTTGAAGTATCTATTTAATAAAGATAGATTGAGTTAAATCTAAATATCAAATCTAGATTTAACTCATAAATGAACAAAGTTTAAAAGGTTTAAAAAGTATGTCTGATACAGTTACTGGCACTGTGAAGTGGTTCAACGAAACTAAAGGTTTTGGTTTTATTCAAGCTGATTCAGGGCAAGACGTTTTTGCTCACTTCAGCGAAATCCAAAGCAATGGTTTTAAAGTTTTACATGAAGGACAACGTGTTTCGTTCGTTCTTGGCCAAGGTAAGAAAGGACCACAAGCGACTAGTATCTCTGTTATCTAATAGAAAATACTTTTAGCGAAAAAAGCCTGCATTTCGATGTAGGCTTTTTTGTTTTATTTTCTTACGATTTTTCGATAATAAACCTCAGAATAGACCATCATCTTAGACTAGATAGATATTGCGCAAAAAAAGTAAAGTCGTGTATAGTAAATATTAACTAGAAGAATAAGACTGCTGATTCAAAAAATCTTTTCATTTCGTAGTTTAGTCAAACCTTTCGTTTTATCAGATTTCTTCTCAGAGTTTATGATTCCAAGTTGCTTGCTGCTAAGCACCCTCCATTTTTAAAAATAGGTTAAAGATATGTCTAATACTGTTACTGGTACAGTGAAGTGGTTCAACGAAACTAAAGGTTTTGGCTTTATTCATGCAGACTCTGGACAAGATGTTTTTGCACATTTCAGTGAAATTCAAAGTACTGGCTTTAAAGTTTTACATGAAGGTCAAAGAGTTACTTTTACGATCACTGATGGTAAGAAAGGACCACAAGCAACAGGTATTACTGTTGTGCCTTAAAACACAGCAATAGCTTTAAAGAAGCCCGCGATTTGTGGGCTTCTTTGTGTTGATTATGCGAAAAATGATCGCAAGTGATGAGCTGGTTGTATTTAGCTTGATTACCAGCCACTGGCAACAGGTTTTTGGACAGGGTGGATTGGATAGGTAATTGTGACTAATTTAATATTACTACGGTCATAAAAAGTACTCCCTTGTATAAATAAGCAACTATTTACTGCTTTGGAGTTTAAGACGGCATTTATTTGAATCTTCTCAACTTTATATGAGGCATTGTGTTGAGAAGTATGAATGTTTTGATAATCTTGAGTTGTTCTATTCCATGGGATGTCAAAAAGTTTCTTCATACCACCACTGGCTGTTTTTCCTAACAAGTGATTTTCAACTGAGACTTTCAAAGGGTGTTGTATTTCACATTGTCTTTTTTCTTGAAAAGTTGGGCCATTACCGATGGCATACTTTCCACACATACAATTAATAGCCGCATTAGGATTTAAGTTGATAATAAAATCATCAATTTGAATAGATCCTTCAGTAAAACGTTTTGTTTTTTCAGTGATAGTGGGTTTTCCCATTGCGACAACACGATAAGCTACGAAGAGATCATTAGCGTTAATTTTTTTAGAGCTTAGTTTGTGACTATTGAGGGAGATATTGCTATTACCAAATTTTTTTAGGAGCGCAGATTCTACTTCTGCAGCGTAGCTGCTATCTGTTTTTATTGATATATTGCCGACACTGATTGCTTCATAGAGTACCTGAGTGTTCGCGGAAAGATCTAGCTCAGTTAAGTTTTTGACTGTAACGATTTTAATATCTTCTAATAAAACGCTTGTATGGTTTTGAGCTATAGGTGATAAATTTAAGATCTTATAAAAATTACTTATTATTTCTACACCGAATTGAGTCTTGGAATCAATTATTGTGTACGACTTGGTGGATATCAGGTTTTCTGGATTGGCTGCTTCACCTGTTGGACCAAAACCTTGTTGCCACTGTGCTCCAACGTTTACATCTTCTCTAGGGATATCCATAATTTTAAATCCCTTAAATTTTTCGAAGTTGCTCGCATTGTTTTCTATTTTCGGCAAAAGTGTGCAGCTAGACACAGCCAGCATTAAAGGTAAAATAATAATAGTTTTATTCATACACTTAACTTCTTTAACTGGCCTTTGCTATGTATTTATAGTGCACTGAATGTTAAGCTTTTTTCAAGTGACATAATTTATTTTTCGGACGAGTAGATTTGGGGTGTAGTGGATGATTGAGACAAATATTGTCACAAATGAATTAAATTTTTAAGAAAATACATTAAATGGGTATACGACCTTTTGCTAATTTCATTTCATTATTTTTTTAGGCAAATTAATAAGTGTAGTACATTTAAAGAGTGCTAAAGTGATGGAAAACTTAGAACCGTATGCTCATGGGTTTGAGCAAGAGATACATGTACATTGTTGTAAGCGATCTATGGGAACGTTGTTGTTTAGTCTAGTGATTTTGATTGCAACGAGTCTCTGAGAGATAAAGCACCTTCATGGTGCTTTTTATTTATGCAGTATTTCTATTCGTTGAATGAATGATCACCTATATTTATTTTTAATAATCGTGCTTTTTATTTAATATGTAAGGCTTATAGTAAAAGGAATAAGCCAATGGACATTATACAAATAAAAGATTTTTCTGCTGAAAAGGGATATACGAAAGCGATTATTGCAATGGATGAGTGGATAAGCGCAGCACCCTATTTTTATATGATTAAGGATCACTATTTAGTTGATGAGGCTATTCGGCTAGAGTATGTGATTATTCAGTAATTAAGCAAAACTATGAGTTTAGATCAGAAATAATACTTTCTGTTTCAAATCATAGACATAATAATTTATCATTTTTGATATCTTATTTTTTTCAAATTTAAGAATTCAAACTTATGAAAAAGATCTTATTTTTAGGTTTAATGATGACTTCACTTGCCGCATGTACATCTACACCAAGCAGTGAAATGACACCACCAAAAATTGGAATGGCGAATCCTGCAAGTAAATATTGTGTTGAACAGGGTGGTCAACTAGAAATTCGCAACGAAGCAAATGGACAAGTTGGTTACTGTAAACTACCAAATGGTCAAGTGGTTGAAGAGTGGGAGCTTTTCCGTGCGAGCCAACCTAAATGTTTAGCTGATGAAGCACAAAAATTAGTCGGTCAAACAGGTTTAACGGAAGCACAAATTAAAGAAAAAACCAAATCTGAAATTGTACGTAGTATCGGACCAAATCAACCTGTAACGATGGACTATCGTGAAAATCGTGTTACGGTTACCGTAGATCCAAAATCTAAAAAGATTACCCATGCAAGTTGTGGTTAAAACATAAATCATTTATGGCTCTCAATTAAAAATATTTGATTGGGAGCTTTTTTATATCTGTGAAACATCGAAGACTTGATAAATCCAAAAAAGTACCCATCTCTTTAATTAGTTATTTTTTATTTGCTGTACTGGCTTTACTTTTATAAACTCTGTGCTGCACATTTTTTCAACCTTCTGAGATAGACGAAGCTTTGACATGAATCTACTTCTTATCGTGGTATTTGGCACAATTGCTGAAGTTTTAGTATGGATCGGCGTGGGCGACCTTGTGGGGAGTATGTGGTACGTATTCTTCTGGTTTATTATCGCCTTCTTTATCGGTCTAAATATTATGCGTTCAAGCACGTCAAGTATTATGCCGCCGCAATTACAACAAATGCAAATGACAGGGCAGCTTGGTGGTGATCCAGCAGTAACGAAAAAGATAGCACTGGCTATGTCTGGTTTCTTATTAATGATTCCAGGATTAATTTCAGATGTGTTAGCTGTACTCGTGCTTATTCCTGCTGTTCAAACAGGTCTTCGTAATGCATTAATGAAAACCATGGCAAAACGTCAGCAAGCGATGATGGATCAAATGATGAATGGAATGGGTGGCGGTGCTGCAGGACAAAATCCTTTTGCTGATATGATGCGCCAAATGCAAGAGATGCAAAGACAGCAAGGTGGCGGTCAGTATCAAGATTCAACCATCATTGATGGTGAAGCAAGAGAAGTAAAACCAGAGCAAAAGAAAATTGAATTTAAAGATGTAAATTAAAATATAAACAAATGACAAAAGCACACTTCAAAATAGTGTGTTTTTTTATTGCTCATCTTTTGATTTAAGTGGCTTTTCTTCTGCTTCTGAGGTGGTTTTGGGGATTTGAGGTTGGTATTGGCTGGTTGTGAGCGTAGTAACTTTATTTTCCGATTGTTTGTAACTGCGACTACGATTGGCGCGCTCTCGAAATCCGCCTTTGTTAATCAGTTGGGTCATCAGATTTGATCCTGTAATCAAGTTTTAAAAAAGTATTTTAGCAAACAATTGCTTTGTAATCACATTGAGTACAGTTCTGTATGCAAGTCAAATATCACATAAAATTGTCATAAAATTTTGTTACTTTGATTTTACATCTGAGTAATCTTGATTGAATTCTTATTTTTTTTCTCATAGGATGAAGTTATGGTCGTAAAACTGCTACCAAATGAAAATAAAAAATAAGAAGTGGGAGGATAAATGATGTTATCTCAATATCATTGTGCGTGTTGTGACAAGGTTGTTGCATCGACAGACAAAGAGTGTCCGTATTGCGGTTCACAACATATTCGTAGTCCATATGGCTTATGGATGTTTTGTATTGCTGCTTGTTTAGTTGTGGTGGTGATTGCCAAAGTTGTACATGTTTATGTTCAGCAGAACCATGAAGATCAAGTCATGCAAAAAAATTCACTATTTGAAATTTTTAAACATGAAAATACACATCCCAAAAACTAGATATTTTCACTAGGAATAAAAAAAGCTCACAGCTTGTACTGTGAGCTTTGAGCTACTCTAAGATTTGAGGATTACAATCCTGCGGCATCTTTTAGGATGTCAACTTTATCTGTTTTTTCCCATGTAAATGCAGTGTCAGAGCCTTCACGACCGAAATGACCATAAGCTGCTGTTTGTTTGTACATCGGTTGAATCAGATTTAGCATACGTGTAATGCCATAAGGACGTAAGTCAAAATGTTCACGAACCAATTGCACGATTAACTCGTCTGATACTTTGCCTGTATTAAAAGTATTGATCGAGATAGATGTCGGTTCTGCAACACCAATTGCATAACTTACTTGGATTTCACATTTGTCAGCTAAACCAGCGGCAACAATGTTTTTTGCAACATAACGGCCAGCATAAGCAGCTGAACGGTCCACTTTCGATGGATCTTTACCAGAGAAAGCACCGCCGCCATGACGTGCCATACCGCCGTAGGTATCTACAATAATTTTACGACCAGTTAAACCACAGTCACCAACAGGACCGCCAATCACAAACATACCCGTTGGGTTAATGTGGAATTTAGTTCCAGCATGAAACATCTCAGCAGGAATGATTGGTTTAACAATTTCTTCAATCACTGCTTCTTTGAGTTGAATTTGTGAAATTTCGGGGTCATGTTGAGTTGAGAGTACAACTGCATCTAAGCGCACAGGTCTGCCATTTTCATAAGCAAATGTTACTTGGCTTTTCGCATCTGGACGTAACCAAGGTAGAGCACCTGAACGGCGTAATTCAGCTTGGCGTTCCATTAAACGGTGTGCATAAGAGATTGGGGCAGGCATGAGTACATCTGTCTCACGGCTTGCATAACCAAACATAAGACCTTGGTCACCAGCACCTTGATCTTCTGGCTTTTGACGATCAACACCTTGAGCAATCTCAGGAGATTGTTTACCGATCATGTTGATTACAGCACAGGTTGAACCATCAAAACCCAAATCTGAGTGGTGATAACCAATACCATTTACGGTTTGACGTACAATCGCTTCAAAGTCCACATTTGCAGTTGTTGTGATTTCACCAGCAAGAACAACAGCACCTGTTTTTACTAATGTTTCACAAGCGACACGCGCATACGGGTCTTCTTTTAGGATTGCATCTAAAATCGCATCACTAATCTGGTCAGCCATTTTATCTGGATGACCTTCGCTTACAGATTCTGAAGTAAAAACAGCATACTCGCGCATGAACGTCCTATCATTGGTATTTTCAAAAAGACAGAGTATGTTACATCGACTTGGCGGATAGGACTAGCATAAGCTGACCAAAAAGCATGAATTTATTTCATTTTCATTGTGTTTTTATTGATATGTGTATCAGAAAAACTAATATTAAAGCTTTAATTGATAAAGTTTTTCTGAATTGCTGATGTACTTTTTGAAAGAATACCTTTGAACAAATGTTTATCCTGTGAGCATTTACATAAAGAATTGTATTTGAACGATCAAAATATAAGAAATATCGTGTATTGCACTTTACCCCATCTTGTTTTTTTAAGACAATAGTCGCAGTTTTTGAAAGATGTTTTCTCATCTTCTTTTCTTATTGATTTAATCGGATTCTGACTTATGACAACCCCTTTAAATGAACGTCGTATTGCAAATGCAATTCGTGTCTTGGCTATGGATGCTGTGCAACAAGCAAACTCAGGGCATCCTGGTGCTCCAATGGGGATGGCAGATATCGCTGACGTAGTTTGGCGTGAATTTTTAAATCACAACCCGACAAACCCACAATGGGCAAACCGTGACCGTTTCGTATTGTCAAATGGTCATGGCTCAATGTTGCAATATGCGTTGCTACATTTGACGGGATATGATTTGTCTATTGAAGATTTAAAACAATTCCGTCAATTACACTCTAAAACTCCTGGTCATCCAGAATTAGGCTATGCACCGGGTATTGAAACGACAACTGGTCCGTTAGGTCAGGGTATTGCCAATGCAGTTGGTTTTGCTTTAGCTGAAAAAACTTTAGCTGCACAATTTAACAAAGATGGTTTAAACGTTGTTGATCACTTCACTTACTGTTTCTTAGGTGATGGCTGCTTGATGGAAGGTATTTCACATGAAGCATGTTCACTTGCAGGGACTTTAGGTCTTGGTAAGCTCGTTGTTTACTATGATGACAATGGTATTTCGATTGACGGTGAAGTTGAAGGTTGGTTTAGTGACGATACTGAACAGCGCTTTAATGCTTATGGCTGGCAAGTACTTCGTGTAGACGGGCATGATGCTGATGCAATTCGCCAAGCAACTGTTGAAGCGAAAGCAGAAAGCAATAAACCAACGATCATTATCTGTAAAACGATTATTGGTTTAGGTTCACCGAATAAACAAGGTAAAGAAGATTGCCACGGTGCACCACTTGGTAAAGATGAGATTGCTTTAACGCGTGAAGCATTGGGCTGGAAAGAAGATGCATTCGTAATTCCTGAAGATGTTTATGCTGCTTGGGATGCAAAAGCGAAAGGTCAAACTTCTGAAGCCGCTTGGAATGAATTGTTTGCTCAATACCAAGCAAAATATCCAACTGAAGCAACTGAATTGCTACGTCGTATCAACGGTGACTTACCTGCTGATTTTGCTGCAAAAGCAGATGCTTTCATTGCTGAAACTAATGCTAAAGCTGAAACCATTGCGACACGTAAAGCAAGCCAAAATACATTGCAAGCATTTGGTCCATTACTTCCTGAATTATTGGGTGGTTCTGCCGATTTAGCTGGTTCTAACTTAACGCTTTGGAAAGGTTGCCAAGGCGTACAAGAAAATCCAGCGGGCAACTATGTTTACTATGGTGTTCGTGAATTCGGTATGACGGCAATTGCAAACGGTGTAGCTTTACACGGTGGTTTTGTTCCTTACGTTGCTACATTCTTGATGTTTATGGAATATGCACGTAATGCAGTGCGTATGTCAGCATTAATGAAGCAACGCGTGATTCATGTTTATACGCATGACTCAATTGGTTTAGGTGAAGATGGTCCTACGCATCAACCAATCGAACAAATTGCATCATTGCGCGGTACACCAAACTTAAATACTTGGCGTCCATGTGACACAGTTGAAGCTGCTGTTTCTTGGAAATCTGCGCTTGAGCGTAAAGATGGTCCGACAGCACTCATTTTCTCTCGTCAAAACTTACCATTCCAAGCACGTAATGAAGCTCAAATTCAAAACGTTGCAAAAGGTGGTTATGTGCTTGCTGAAGAAAAAGGTGAGTTGAAAGCAATCATCATTGCGACTGGTTCTGAAGTTTCATTGGCAATGGAAGCATATGCACAACTTGAAGGTGTGCGTGTCGTGTCTATGCCATGTGCTGAAGAATTCATGAAGCAAGATGCTGCATACCGTGAAGCTGTATTACCTGCACATATTCGTGCACGTGTAGCGGTTGAAGCTGCTCATGTGGATTACTGGTGGAAATTTGTTGGTTTAGATGGCAAAGTGATCGGTATGACCACTTACGGCGAATCTGCACCAGCAAAAGACTTGTTCCAGTTCTTCGGTATTACGACTGAAGCTGTTGTTGCTGCGGTTAAAGAACTGACTGCTTAATGATTAAGTGGTATAAAAAAGCGTCCTGATTAAGGACGCTTTTTTTACATATTGAATTGAGTTTCTTAAAAACAATAGTGATAGAAAGTTAAAGAAATTATTAAATATTCTTTTGTTCTATAGGTGAATTATAATTATTATGAGTTACATATACCCACATTTATTTTCAATAATTTGTAGAATCGCTGCCAACCGTACTTATTATTTTGAGTGTGATGATTGGCGTTTAAAACTTAGAGAAGCTTTATTTGAACAAAGTACCATGGCTGATCTCGGTATAGGTTTTGATACAGAAATACTTTTTACAGAAGATCCAAAACAAAATTTATGTAAGTATCAACTACTTAAATATACAGACAATTTAATTCAGAGTTTGAAAGATATAGAAGATTTATCTGCTTGGCGATTCTTTGGGATAGAGTGTATTGATGAATATGAAACACGATCTTTAAAGTTGGCAAGCTTAGAGCTTGTTCAGTCTTTTGAAAAAACAGAAATTTTTCCACTACATAGGGGTTTTGTTGCACAAAGATTTGAAATGCAAAGCGCCCCTAATTGAGCCAAATTTAAGGCGTAACTTGGGTAAGTGGTCGACCTAATTCCGTAAACCTGTTGAGGACTGCTACACGTGCATGAATTTCATTCACCTGACTAGGAAAGCTTCTTGCCATTAATTTATCGCCTAATAATTTAATGCAATGCATCTTGGTTTCCACCAAACTTCGTCGATGATAGCCTGACCATTTTTTCCATAGTCTCCTGCCTAAACGTTTAACTGTTCGAAGTAATTCATTTCGTTCTAGCGAGCTGATCTTTGTATCTTTCCATGGTTTCGCATTTTTTCTAGGTGGAATCACCGCATGCGCTTGCCGATCTGCAATGACCTGACGGCATTGCTTGGTGTCATAAGCTCCATCGGTATAAACAGAGTCAATCTGCTCATCTTGTGGAATCTGATCGAGTAAATCACCAAGCACTTGTGAATCACTGACATTATTTGTAGTGAGTTGAATAGCGCGTATTTGAAGGGTTTCAGCATCTATACCAATATGTAGTTTACGCCATTGGCGACGATATTCAGGTCCATGTTTCTTGCGTTTCCATTCGCCCTCACCTAGAAACTTCATGCCTGTAGAGTCTATGAGTAGATGCAGCCCATCGCTACTTTTTTGGTAGCTGATTGCAATATCAATATGCTTTTGTCTTCTACAAAGCGTACTGTAATCTGGTGCGGTCCAATTTAATCCACAAAGTTTAATCAGACTTTGCACAAAGCCAGTGACCATACGTAAAGATAGACGGAATAAGGATTTAATCATTAAGCAGCATTGGATAGCTGCGTCGGAGTAGGTTTGATTTCGCCCTTGTTTGCCTTTTGATGGAGCATACCATTGCGTAGCAGGATCAAACCAAATGGCAATATTTCCGCGACTCATGAGTGCTCGGTTATATGCGGGCCAATTGGTTGTGCGGTAGATTTTGTGTGTAGGCTTCTTCATTTGAAAATTATATCGCTGAAAAAGCTTTTACAGATAGGTTTGTGCAACAAAGCCCTACATAGGTCTAAAATTATAGAAATGATTAACATGCTTCTAATACATAAGTATGGTTATGAGTTAAGAAGCGTTGATGAAAAATATATTAAATTGGACGAGAAGCAGGGAGTATTCTATTGTCCAGATGACGAGAGTGAAGTGAATTGGTATGACTTAACGTATATGGTTATAAGTTTAGAAGCAAAACAAGTTATTCCTATAAATATATTGGATGAATTCAAATGTCAGGAACTGAATTATCAGTTTAATATTAGTTTTTTATAAATATGGTTTTTAAAATAAAAACCATATTTATATTGCTTACCCGATGCTTAATTCACTCTGAATCGAAATATTTGACGTTAATAACTTATGAATCGGGCAGCTTTCCGCGACTTTTAATAAACGTTTGTGCTGATCGTCAGTAAATTCACCTTTAAGCACAATTTTACGCTCGATATTGTTATGACCTGATTCATGTTGACCATTTGGGTTTAAACTCAAATCAACTTGAACGTGGTCAAGTTTAATTCCTTTGTGTTTAGCGTACATTTCCAAGGTAATGGTAGTGCAAGCACCTAAAGCAGAAAGTAAAAGCTGAACAGGGTTGGGTGCTGTATCTTGACCACCTTTATCAGCAGGCTCATCCGCATGCCATGTATGACCAGATTCATCAGTCAGTGTTACGCGATAAGGGGTCAAAGTGCTTTCAGCTTGTACAGAATAAGTCATGATTTACCTTGTTGTTGGTATAAATGATTAAGCATATCTCAAAAGTGTTGCTTATTGGATGAAAATAAGGACATTAAAGCCCTTATTTTCAATGAGTTTGAGTATTTTATTAATAGCGCGCCTTGGCTAATAGGTTAGCATTTTGATCTAAAAACTCAGCATCTAAGAAATGAGCTTTACCACCATGATGGATTACCGTCGATAATATATCATCTACTATATCATCAGTCGTCGTCGTACCAGTATCAAGTTCAACAGTAGACGTTGCTGAATCAATATTCGCTGGCTGTATGTAACCTTTTTTAATAAAGATTTGGTCAAGGCGACCCTCATTTGCAGCACGGTAAATTGATGATAAATCCTCAATCAATAAATTCTGACTCTTTGCTTGATTGATTTCAGTTTGAGCAACTTCCTGAAGTTTGGTTCGGTATAAATTTACTTGCTCTTGGGCTTCTTCAATAATCAGGCGTGCTTCTGCTTCTAAGTTTGCACTGTTAGTAACAGTGGCGACAATTGCATTTGGATTGTCACAGACTTGTTGATAGAAAGAGACGGTACGCTCATCACCAACGACAATAATTGGTAAAGGATTTTGTTTATAGACTTCCTGAACGCTTTTATCAACACGATTTAGAAACTCTTTGATATAGTTTTCTTCTTTGGTTGCGTTTGAACGATCATTTGAGCTCGTTGTATAAAGATGCGTGTTTTCTAATGGGAATTCTAATCCTTGAAGTTCATCTTCTTGATTAAACTCATGTACGAGCTGATCGTTAAATACTTCAAATAATCGCCCATTCATTCTTGAAACAATCACCATGTAATAATGCACAGAACTGTTCAATTCACGGAGAATGTCTCGTGTAGCAAAATGTTGATCAATAATGACTCGTGGTTTTACCTTGAAAGGGAAGTTGAAAATTTGAGTACTTTCAGGTGTTGAGAAGATTGCTAAAGTATCGAGATTATAATTGTGATCATGCTCCGAAAGCTCTTTCTCAATTTGCTCTAATCGCGTCTGAACTTCACGCTTATCATGGGCTTCAGATAAGCGAGTTTCTAATTCTTTGAGTGCATTTTTTAATGCAATTGCATCTTGCTGGTTATCTGGAAAAGTTCGATGTGTTGGAACAAAAATGCTGATCGCTGGATTGGCTTGAACCGTGTTTAATTGATCAAATACTTGTTGTAAATTCATGATGTTTCCTCTAAATGAAAATATTTAAAAATTTTTTAAAGGTGATTAATTTTTATAACATCGTTTGCTAAAAACCACGGTTAAAAAATGATAAGTTTTGTATAGCTCGAATTTGTGTAAGTTATGCTTTATTGTTGTTTGTGTGATTTATTTATCTATATAGATGTATAATCGTTGCAAAAATAAAACACTGTGTCATAAATCAACCGCAGTTTATTCCTACACTTTTCTACTACAATCAATGAAATTTTGAAAAAATGATTCGAGGATGCCATGAACAGATTAAAAACGTTATCTCTAGGTGTATGTTTAGTATTAGGTTCAACACTAGTACAAGCGAAGGCTGTTGATTACAAAATTGATCCTACTCACACAGCGACGGTTTTTAGCTGGAACCATTTCGGTTTTTCTACACCAAGTGCAAATTTCACTGATATTCAAGGTGTAATTAAAGTTGATAATGCAAAACCAGAAAATTCTTCAGTAAATGTGACGATCCCAGTTAGCAGCGTAAATACAAATGTTGTTGCACTGGACAAAGAATTCCAAGAAGAAGCTTGGTTTAATGCAGCAAAATATCCAAACATCACTTTTAAGAGTACGAAAGTTGAAACTAAGGATAAAAAGCACTTCAAAATTACAGGTGATTTGACTGTTAAAGGTGTGACCAAGCCTGTGGTATTGGATGCGGTATTAAATAAACAGGGGGAGCATCCAATGGCAAAAGTTCCTGCGATTGGTTTTAATGCAACCACTTCATTTGATCGTTCAGCATTTGGTATTGGAAATTACGTACCGAATGTTGGTGACAAGATCACTGTAAATATTACAACTGAAGCAACTGCTGCTAAGTAATATTTAACAAATAATAAAAAGCTCAGGTGAATACCTGAGCTTTTTGTTTTGATGAAGAAAAATTTTAATGCTTAGCTCGATTATTCTGTCGCATTGAATGCATCTGAATATGTAACATTGCCTGTCGGTGTATGATCATAAAAAGGCAAAACTTGAAAATATTCAGCAGGCACACCATCCAGAATTAGTTTTGGATCTGCTTTAAATCCAAATCGACCATAATATTGAGGATCTCCAAGCAATACACAGCCCAAAGCGTCTAGATCTTTTAATGCTTCAAGGCCTGCATGTATTAACTTCGCTCCAACACCTTTACCCTGAAAATCAGGCAGTACCGAAATAGGCCCTAAACCATACCAGCCAGTTGTAGCATCTGATATTTGAACAGGCGAAAATGCAATATGCCCGATAACCTGATGATCACTTTCAGCAACCAGTGAAAGTGTTAGTTGGTTAGAATCTCTTAATGCATTTACAATGAACTGCTCTGTATGACTCGAATACTCCTCACGCTCAAAAGCTAATCGAGTTAAATCAAAAATAGCATTTATATCGGTTGGATTTTCATCACGAATAATTAGATTCATATTCATTTTCTCTTGAGTGTCTTGATCTAACATGTCACAAATTTGTTCGATCAAAGGTTTTATATTAACGATTGTCTAATTGTGGGTGCACTGATCTAAGCCCGTGTAAATTGATTTGATAGGGCTGTCCATTAAGTGATTTGATCAGTTTCTTCTTTTTTAACTTGTTGAATGTTTCAAGACTACAATCAGATAGCAAGAAACCTTCTCGGCTGTAACACTCTACAGCGATAGTTTGACCAGTATCATTACGAAGTTTTACGATTTTTCCGCCTTTAGCTAAGACGTGTAGAGTCCTTTGTTCGGACTTAGATAGGTTCATGTTGTATCCAGATATAAGTAATCATAAGCAAAGTTAAGCTTTTAAAAGCCAATAAAATCGCGTCGATAACCTATTTCAATATGCTATTGAAATACGATTATCAGATTACTGCTATCTCCAACATAAAATCCTCGATGAGAAGTAGATTGATACGAAATGTACCGAATGGAAATATTCTATAGAAACTGATAATAGAAGTAAATATCGATGTGCATATAGCCTATGCTTGAAAACCCGTTTTCAACACCAGTTGAACTATTATTTTTTCGAATTTTTTTCTTTAAGTTGTAAGTAGATTGGGATAGGTTTCTTTGCTTGCTTTTTCAGCATGAGTTTAATGTATAACGCAATCGCAAAGCAGGCTGTTGCAACTGTAAGCATAAGGCTATTCATATAACTCATCAGTGAGCTTACATAACCAATCGTCGTTAGTCTTCGTTGCATACGCTCAACCTGGGTGCTGGACTCAATCCCTGTGATTGCCCAAGTGCATAGATGTTCGCAATTGTTGATAATTAAATGATAGTTATTTTCATGCATGCGAGAACGCATCCGTTTTACAACAACTTTTGCTTTATAACGAGGTGAGGGGTAATGTCGAATGTAAATGGGTTTACCACGAGCAAAACGCTGAAGGGTTGTCATTTCAATCGGATGTTTTTTAAAGATATGAGCAAAACCAGAGTAATGAATCACACGTCCACGGCCCGCATAGATTCCATGATGGCTGTAGCCAAAATGTTTGACAATGAGGTGAGCGCCGAGCGGAAAGCGTCGATGTTTTTGTTGCATGCGGATACAAGGTCTTTGTATTTACACTTGTATTCTAATCAAAAAAAATGAATCAATCGAGTACCTTTGTGGATTGATTCGCATGAATGTGTTTGGAGATTGTATCTGGGGTTTGCGTTATATTGAGCGAGTTGTATTTATTCAAAATAGAGATATCTATGAGAACAGGTTTTTTGATATTACTCACATTATTGGCTATGCCGAATGCTTTTGCTATGCAGCATCACGTTTATCAATTTGAACGTGTTGATTATAGCGTGGTAGAGGTTCAAGACCTCAATGTGTTGAAGCTCTATTTAAAAAGCCCAAAAACTAATCGTTATTATCACAAGTTTTCTAATATTCAAAGTGAGTTACAAGCGTGCGAGCGTTTAGACTTTGCCATGAATGCGGGCATGTATCATCCGGATTTCCAACCTGTTGGCTTATATATAGAAGATGGAAATGAAGTGGTTGCATTAAATGAAGATCGTGGTTTTGGAAATTTCTTTATGCAGCCCAATGGCGTGTTAGCTTGGAATCAAACACAAGCAATCATAAAAACAACATCTGAATATAAACAGCACAGCTTTGATGCCATATATGCAACTCAGTCTGGTCCGATGTTGGTTTATGATGGAAAGATAAATCCTAAATTTTTGCCTGATTCAAATTCTTTGAAAGTTCGTAATGGTGTGGGCATCAAAGATAATACATTGTATTTTGTTATATCACAGCAACGCGTGAGTTTTTATCAGTTTGCACAATTTTTCAAACAACAATTGTCAGTAGAGGATGCTTTATACCTTGATGGTTCTATTTCAAGTTTTTATTCTGCAAAAACAAAACAACATGATCGTTTGATGAATTTAGGGCCGATTGTGGCGGGGGTAAAGCGAGATGAATGTAGGTAGTACCTAATCCCTTTATGAGAAAGGGATTAGGTTTTGCTTTATTGAATTGGTGGGTTGATCATTTCAAGAAGCTCTTTGCGGCTGTAGCCTCGAGAAATAAGTACCTTTTTGATGCCTTTAATTACGTCTTCATCTCTTGCTTTAACCAGAGCTTCCAATAATTGTTCGTTTGTTTTACATGAGCAATCATTTTCGACGCAAGCAATTTGATTCTTATGTTCATTGTGCTGTTGTTCAGCAGAGAACAGTTTTTCCCAAAAACTCATAGAGCCTTTCATATTCGGTTTAACATAGATCGAAATATAATCAATCTAAAATAAAATACAAGCCAGAAATAGTGATAAAAGCAGCAGTTAGACTCTGATTTTTCCGATGGTAATTGGTGAAATCAACGAAAATATGACATTGTTATGACTTGATATTTAAAGAATAATATTTTTCGTTTTTAAAAGTATTTAGAAATTAAAGAGTTAAAATTCTCTTTAATTTCTAATGTTACATTGACATAAATTGTTTAAATTTTTTCGAGCAAAACACCTGACTCAATATGGTGCGTAAATGGGAACTGATCGAATAAAGCAAATTTGCTGATACGATGGGTTTGAGTCAAAGTTTTTAAATTATCATGCAGCGTGTCAGGGTTGCATGATATGTAGATAATTCGTTCGAATCCTTGCATAAGTGCCAAAGTTGCATCATCAATGCCCGCACGTGGTGGATCAACAAAGATCGTATCAAACTGGTAGCTTTGGATGTCTATATTTGCTTCTTGTAAGCGTCTAAACTCACGCTCACCTTCATAGGCTTGAGTAAATTCTTCAGCTGAAAGACGTGCAACTTGGATATTTTCAATCTGATTTTGTTCAATATTCCATTGTGCCGCATAGACTGAGCTTTTTGCGAGCTCTGTTGCAAGAACACGATTAAATTTTAGAGACAATGGCAGAGTGAAATTGCCATTACCACAATACAATTCTAATAAATCTTTTTGTGAGTTTTGTGCTGCATCACACGCCCATTCAAGCATATGTTTGCAAACTTGTGCATTCGGTTGGGTAAAACTACTTTCGATTTGTTTGTATTTAAATATGCGTCCATGAACATTGAGTTGTTCAACAACATAGTCATCACCAACAATCATTTTTTGACCGCGGCTACGACCCATAATTTTAATGTTTAACTTTTCAGCTAAAGTTTTTGCAGCAGCTTCCCACTCACTATCTAAACGACGATGATAGATGAGCGTCACTAACATTTCTCCGCTTAAGGTTGCGAGAAAGTCAGCTTCAAAAATACGTTGTGATAAGATTGGGACTGCTTTTAATTCCTCTAATAGGCGAGGCATTAAGTCATTAATGCTTTGGTCGGCAATAGGAAACTCATCAATACGGATAACAGTTTTTTGTTTACCATCTTCAGCACGTTCAAACATGGCATAGAACAGATCATCATCAGTATGCCACAGACGAAATTCGGCACGCATACGAAAATGTTGTTCAGGTGATTGAAATACTTCTAAAGCAGGGGGATTGAACGGTGCAAATTGTGCAGTAATTCGTTCAACTTTCTCTTGAAGTTGCTGTTGATAAGATACGGTCATAACTACCAAAAATACAAAACAAATTTAGCTGTGAATGGTATCAAAATTTTATGGATTGACCTAGCTATGATTGAGTATATAAAAATCGAAATACCTAGAGATGAAGACCACTAAAATGCGTTGGCTGGGTAATATATTATTTTTGAAATAAGGTTAATGAGGTTAGGTTTGATTTATGAGTAATGCGAAAATTATTGTAGATTATCTTGATAAAAATGGCTCTTTATCAAGAGAAATAGTTTGGGGGAAGAAGTTTGAAAATGATAAATATTATATAAAAAACATCCCTTTTTTTGCTCCAAACATTTCATTTGATGATTTGATAGAAGTTGATAATGAAGAAGGTAGTTTATATTTTAATGACTTAGTAGAACCTTCCAACAATTCAACTTTGAGGATCATCTTTTTTGAAGATGATTCAAAGAGTATTTATGAGCTACTAAGAAAAATTGAATCTTATTTAGCTGAATGGGAGGGCTTAGAAAATAAACCTTATTACGCAATTAACGTACCTAAAAATGTTAACTATAAGGTGTTGAAAAATTTTCTAGATGAATATGAGGTTTTTTTTGACTATGAAGAGTCGTGCCTTTCAGAAAAACACCGTAATGATCTTCTATAAGTAATAAAAAAACCGAACCATGTAAACATGATTCGGGCTAGGAGATTGAGGACTAAAACTAGTCTTCAGATAAAGTCATCAAACTTGCATTACCGCCTGCTGCTGCAGTATTTACGCTAATGGCACGTTCGATGACGAGGCGTTCTAATGGAATCTGCTCACCTGTTTGAAGATGAGTAATACCAACGATAGCTCCTGAACGATTCGCAATTTTATGCTGTAAGGTTTGAAGCTGTTCTACTGAACCTTGATGTAATACAGCATCAAAGTGATCTGTTTCAACACGTGCAATGACTTTGATTGCTGCTAAAACTTCTTTGGGTAAAGATGCTTGATGTTTAGCCAAGAATACGTTGTCTTTTAGCACTGCTGCTGAACTACCAACTGCAAAAGTTGCAAGAAGTTGTTGTAGCTGAGCTGCTTCATCATTGGCAATTGAAAGCACACGATGACGAGGTAAGATAATGTATTGGTTGCTTTCACCCGTAGGACCTTGCAACTCATAGAACTTACCTACACCAAATGCAGGAATCGTTGTAATTGCTTGAGGCATATTTTGGTTTGCCCAAGACAATAAGCTTTGATAAGCAACATTTGATACCGCATCAAATTGAGAAATTTCTGCTTTCACCGCAAATGGTCTAGCCAATACTTTCTCAGAACAATGTTCCATCAAACGGTACATATAAAGTGGACCGCCCGCTTTCGGACCAGTACCAGATAAGCCTTCACCACCAAATGGTTGTACACCTACCACTGCACCCACGATATTGCGGTTAATATATAAGTTACCTACTTCCGCACGTTGGATCACAGTATTGATGGTTTCATCGATACGTGTGTGTAGACCCATGGTTAAGCCATAACCTTTGGCATTGATTCGATCGATCAATTGCTCAAGTTCACCATACTTATAAGTGATGATGTGCAATACAGGACCAAATACTTCACGTTCAAGGTCATCAAGGTTTGGTAATTCAATCGCAGTTGGCGGTACAAAAGTCCCTTGCGTAAGTGTTTGTTGGCTTGCAGCATCGTTAAACATCAATTGATGAACAGGGTAACCCTTAGATTTCATCTTTTGGATGTGGGTATCGATGGTTTGTTTTGCTTCAGTGTCGATTACAGGACCAATGTCAGTTTTTAAGATCGCAGGGTTACCGACGATCAACTGTTGCATTGCGCCTTTTAACATTTTGATGACGGTTGCCGCGCTATCTTCTTGTACGCACAAGATACGAAGTGCAGAACAGCGTTGACCCGCACTGTCAAATGCAGAACTTACAACATCTAGAACCACTTGTTCAGTAAGTGCTGAAGAATCCACGATCATCGCATTTTGACCACCAGTTTCCGCGATTAACGGGATAGGCTGACCATTTGGAGATAAGCGTTTTGCCACAGTCTTTTGCAAGATTTTTGCAACTTCGGTAGAACCTGTGAACATGATGCCTTGAATACGATCATCTTGGCTCAGTTGAGCACCTACAGTTTCACCACGACCAGGAAGGAGTTGAACAGCACCATGTGGTACGCCAGCTTCCCACAAAATTTGGACAGCTTGTGCTGCAATAAGTGGTGTTTGTTCTGCTGGTTTAGCAATTACACAGTTACCGCTTACTAATGCTGCTGCAATCTGACCAGAGAAAATTGCAAGAGGGAAGTTCCATGGGCTGATACAAAGGACGGTACCTAATGGTTTTACTTGTGCATGTGCAGGTAAATTCTCAATTTGAGTTGCGTAGTAACGTAAGAAGTCTACTGCTTCACGTACTTCAGCAATTGCATTGGCATAAGTTTTACCACTTTCACGGCAGAGTAAAACCATCAATTCCTGAATACGAGCTTCCATCAAATCAGCTGCACGTTTTAAGCAAACAGCACGATCAGTTTTATTTGTTGCAGCCCAACTTTGCTGTGCTTGTACTGCTGCTTCAAGTGCAAGTTGTACATCAGCACTCGTTGCTTCATTCACATAGCCCACAATTTCACTGTTTTGTGCAGGATTTGTAATTGCAATAGCATTACTTTCATCGTGAACAGTGGATTCAAAGCCCAGTAACGGTGTGCTTTTCCAAATGTGGTGACGTAGCTTCTGTGCTGTTGCATTTAGATCAGCAAGTGGCGTGTCATTATTTAGGTCAAAACCATTTGAGTTTGGACGCAATGGGTATAAATCATGTGGAAGAGGAATTGCTGGGTGTTTTAATCCGAGCTGGCCTTCTTCTTTTGCAGCAGTTTGAATGTCTTTGATCGGTGATTGGATTAAATCATCAACTTTCAATGTTTTGTCTGCGATACGGTTTACAAACGATGTATTTGCGCCATTCTCAAGCAAACGGCGGACTAGATAAGCCAACAATGTTTCATGGTTACCTACAGGCGCGTAAACACGACAAGGAATACCGAGTTTATTATCTTCTTTTGAACCCACGACTTGCTCGTACAACGGTTCACCCATTCCATGCAAGCATTGGAATTCGTATTGACCAGGGTAGTATTTGCTTGGATCAGCAAGATTGTAGATCGTCGCAAGTGATTGCGCATTGTGGGTTGCAAATTGCGGATACACTTGGTCTGGAGCAGCAAGAAGTTTCTTCGCACAAGCGATGTATGACAAATCGGTGTGTACTTTACGGGTAAACACAGGGTAGTCAGTCATACCGTCAATTTGAGCTTTTTTGATCTCGCTGTCCCAATATGCACCTTTCACCAAGCGGATCATCAAGCGTTTGTTACTGCGTTTAGCAAGGTCAACGATATAATCAACCACATAGAAACAACGCTTTTGATAAGCCTGAATAACGAAACCAATTCCTTTCCAATTGGCAAGTTTTGGCTCAAAACATAAACGCTCAAGTAATTCGAGTGAAATTTCTAAACGTTCAGATTCTTCAGCATCGATGTTTAAGCCGATATCATATTGTTTTGCTAAGCATGCAAGCTCAAAAACTTTGTTATAAAGTTCGTGATGAACACGGTCAATTTGGGCACGTTGGTAACGTGGGTGCAAAGCAGAAAGCTTAATTGAGATACCAGGACCGTCATATACACCACGGCCATTTGATGCTTTGCCAATTGCATGAATCGCTTGAGTGTAGTCGTTGTAGTAACGTTCAGCATCATGTTCAGTAAGTGCTGCTTCACCTAGCATATCGTACGAGTAGCGGAAACCTTTATGTTCTAATGGTTTAGCATGTTCAAGTGCTTCTTCGATGGTTTCACCGGTTACAAACTGTTCGCCCATCATACGCATGGCAACATCCACCGCTTTACGAATGATACCGCGACCACTACGTGCCAGAAGTCCAGTTAAAACACTAGATAAACTCGTTTGCTTTGGCGTTTCCATCAGTTTGCCTGTCAGCATCAAGCCCCAAGCAGCAGCATTAACGAACATGAGGTTACTTTGACCGACATGGTCTTTCCAGTTACCTTGGTTGATTTTGTCACGAATCAATAAATCACGTGTCGCTGTATCTGGAATACGAAGCAATGCTTCAGCCAAACACATGAGTGCAACACCTTCTTGAGAAGAAAGCGAAAATTCTTGAAGTAGACCTTGAACGATACCCGCTTTACCAGCTGAGCTTTTACGCTCACGTAAATTGTTTGCTAAGTTAAATGCGAGATCATAAATTTTTTGATCAAGATCAGGGGAGATATTGGCAGCTTCAGCAAGTTCTGCCACTGATTCAGGTTCTGCACGTCGCCAAGCGGTATTAATGCGTTGCTCAAACTCACTTTTTTCTTTAAATTCGGTGATGTAAGCACCGCTATTTTGAGTTGTGTCCATGTCTAGGCGGGTATCCAAAGTATTCATGCTAAATTCCGATAACAATCTTGAAGTTCTATCGATATTTGATGCCTTGCTTGATGCAGTTTTAGTTTGCAGCGCGGTTAACAAATAAAATACCAATAGACTCTATCTCTATTGAGTAGAGAGGTTTAGATAATTTATCATTGCAGAATAAAACCCGTATAACTCACTATATTTCGACCATTTTTTAGAGGAAAATTCAGTTGGATAGCCCAATTTATACTTTAGATCGAACTGATTTGAAAATTCTGGATATTCTTCAAACAGATGGGAGAATATCAAACAGTAAGTTAGCTGAATTAGTGAACTTGTCTCCGACTGCGGTAATGGCGCGCGTGCAAAAGCTGACAAAAGATGAATTTATTCTTGGTTACGAGGCAAAGCTCAATCCGAACAAGCTGAATGCAAATTTTTTGGTATTTGTTGAAGTGCTTTTAGATAAAACGACACCAAATGTTTTAGATGATTTTATTGATGCTGTGACCCAACATCCTGAAATCGTTGAATGTCATATGGTGAGTGGAGGTTTTGATTTTTTGATTAAGTTGCGTAGTGCTGGCATGGAGGAGTTTCGCCGTATAGCAGGGCAAATCCTATGGCAACTCCCTGGTGTCAAAGAGACACGGAGCTATCCAGTGATGCAAGTTGTAAAAGACAGCTCTAAAATCAAGATTAAATCACGCGCAAAATACTAGATCAAAAAAAGGGGCTCGAAAGCCCCTTAAATTTATTGAAAAATTATTTCATTTCACGTGCATAGATTTCATCAGCTTGTTCAAAGCGATTTGTAACATTCGCATTTGGCGCTTTACCAAGTAAGCTGACAACAACAATGCTGATAAATGCAAATACAAAACCTGGAATGATTTCGTAAATACCTGTATCGCCAAAGAAGTTTTTCCAAACGATAACCGTTACAGCACCAATGATCATACCTGTCAATGCGCCGTTTAGAGTCATGCGTTTCCAGAACAATGAAAGAATAATCAATGGACCAAATGCGGCACCAAAACCTGCCCAAGCATAAGCAACTAAGCCTAGAACTTTACTTTCAGGATTTTGTGCGAGGAACAACGCAAGCATTGCAACCACAAGTACCATACCACGACCGATCCAAACCAACTCTTTTTGAGAAGCATTTTTACGGATAATGCCTTTGTACAAATCTTCAGTTAAGGCACTCGAACAAACCAATAGCTGGCAACTCAAAGTACTCATAACCGCAGATAGGATTGCAGCAAGGATGATACCAACAACCCAAGGATTGAATAGAATTTTAGTCAATTCCATGAATACAGTTTCAGGGTTGGCAGTAACTGCAGCGGCAAGTTCTGGATGCTGTTGGAAATATGCGATACCAACAAAACCAGAGCCAACTGCACCAGCTAAACATAAAATCATCCATGTCATGCCGATACGTCGAGCAGCAGGAATAGATTTGACTGAATCAGCAGCCATGAAGCGAACTAAGATATGTGGTTGACCGAAATAGCCTAAACCCCATGCTGCTGCAGAAAAAATTGCAACCAAACTTAAATCTGAAGCAAAATTATAAGCATGCGGGCGAGCTGTTTCTACTAAAGCAGCAAATTCTGCAGCACCTGCATCCAATGAGAGGTAGGTGATGATTGGGAGCAGTAACAACGCAAAAATCATCAAGGCTGCTTGGAAAGTATCCGTCCAACTGATCGCAAGGAATCCACCAATACAAACATAACCAATGGTTGCAAATGCACCAAGCATTAAGGCTGTGCCATAAGGTAAGTCGAATAATGTTTCAAATAAACGTGCACCAGCGACCATGCCAGAAGCACAATAAATCGCGAAGAAAACCAAAATAATCAAAGCGGATGTTACGCGTAAGATTTTTTTCTGATCATCAAAACGACCGGTAAAATAATCAGGTAGGGTAAGGGCATTATTTTGCACTTCGGTGTGTACACGTAACCGTCCTGCAACCAAGTACCAGTTGAGCCATGCACCAATAATCAAGCCAATGGCGATCCATGATTCAGATAGTCCTGCCAAGTAAATTGCGCCAGGTAAACCCATGAGTAACCAACCACTCATGTCGGATGCACCAGCCGATAATGCGGTGACAAAACTGCCTAGACTACGTCCTCCAAGAATATAATCATCAAGACTTTTGGTAGAAAAATAGGCGTACAGACCTATACCCAACATGGCAGTAATATATACCACGAACACAACAACAGTGGGATTAGAGAAATTCATAATGGATGCTTATCCTTATATATCCATAACGGTACAATCCCATCTGAATAGCCAAAAATTGATTTACTATTCTAATAAGACTGATAAGGTCACAGATTCAAGCATGAATGTTTTTTGAATTACTGTTGTTTTTATGTTTATTTATTGTGTGTTTTATGTAAATTTAATTAAGTGTATGAATATTAATTCCTTTATCTATAAATCAAGTGTTTTTCTTGCTTTTAAAAACCTGTAAAACTCATTTTTAATTATGTAAATCTTGTTTTTGGTTACAAATGTCTAAATTTTTTAGAGTTAAAGTGATTCATTTGAAGAAAAAATACCTAAAAGTACAAATGTAGAATAATTATTTTGAATAAAAAGTGAGTGTTTAAGTGAATTCATGGCTTATAGGAGCAGAAATAATACTGATTTTTACTGCGGATGAATTTTGCTTGAAAAGTATGCAATTCTGATTTATGGGAGGATTTGGGGTCTGTTTCACAACCTGCTTTTAGAGCTATAAATCATTCAGTGATCCATAAAAAAGCCCAGCATGTGTGCTGGGCTGATTCAGGTAAGTATAAAGTTATAAACCCGACTCATATTCACTATTAGATAGAAGTTTTTCCACATCAGCCATATTGTCTGGCTTAATTTTGTAAATCCAACCTTTGCCATAAGGCTCTTCATTGACGAAATCAGGATCATCTTCAAGGTCTAAATTTACTTCAACCACTGTACCTGAAACAGGTGCATGAATATCAGAAGCTGTTTTTACAGATTCAACAATACCTGCTTGTTCAGTTGCAGTAACTTTACTGCCAACCTCAGGGGTTTCAACATAGACTAAATCACCCAACTCATCTTGTGCATGGTCAGTAATACCAGTTACAACCAAGTCACCTTCGACTCTTACCCATTCATGTGTGCGCGCATATTTCAAATCCGCTGGATGATTCATGACAACTCCTTAACAATTCGTCGTATCATTTTTTCTAGCTTTATACAGGTTTTTCAATAAAAACAAAAGCATCGATCAATGAAGCAATTTAGAAAATTATAAATATGGATCTTTACGCCAGTTACTTGGGCTACGGCCACTCCAACGCTTAAATGCACGGCTGAAATTGGCGACATCAGAATAACCCAACTCATCAGCAATTTGTTCTAGACTATAATCTGTACGTGAAAGCAGTGATGTAGCATGGCGATAACGGACTTCATCTACGAGTGTCGAAAAAGAGGTGCCTTCGGCTGCCAGTTGGCGTTTTAGGGTTCGATCAGACATATGCAAGCGTTCAGCGACATTCTCGATACTCAGGTAATGTTGTTCTGAATTGGTCAAAATGTCACGTACCCGCATCGCCAAACGACGTCTTTCACCTAGTGCTGATAATTCAGTTTCACACTGGTTGATCGCGATTTGACTGGCGATTGGATCGGCATTTACCATTTTTAAGCCGAGATATTTTTTGTCAAAACTTGAAATGAGATGAGGTTGATTAAAACGAATCGTACTACTTAACTTATCTTTATACTTTTCAAACCCTGTAGGCTCAGGGAAATCTAGATCCACTTCACCTCTTAAATCCTCAATCCCTGTTAAGGCTTTTGCCATGGTCATGATCCCGATGGTCAAGCCTAAGATGATTTCGGTGCGTAAAGGCTCAACTTCAATATCACATTGCAGTTGTAAAGTTGCTTTTGGCCCAAAGGTCGAGAAGTATAATTGTAGAAATGGTAAACGCAATTGAATGAATCGACTGGCGAGCGCAATTGCATCGGTAATGTCATGCGCTGTCATGATGGCATAGCCAATAAATCCATGAATTGAAATACGCATTTGCGTTCCGAGATGGAAGCCTAAAGTACTTTCACCTGTCAGACGCAATGCATGCTTCACCAATTCATTCGCAACGGGTGTAGGAATTCGATAATTCGGATCAGCCAGTTGTTCGCTTGTTAAATGAAATGGAGCGAATAAAGTTTCATCGTTATATCCCCAACGAGAAACAACATCTAATAGTAATAAGCCATAGACGCCTGGTATACCTTGATCTTGACGAGTTGAAGTTGTTTTCATCTGCTTTCCGTGGCGCTCATCAATTTTGCCAATATCTTTTAAACACTAAAGTCTTAATCATCTTTACATGAAATAAAATAATCAATCATAAAAATTGTTGGACAAGCGGGTCATTGCTCATTCAAAACATTAAGTCGGCTTTGTAAATACCATAACTTTGGTGGTAGATATTAATAACACATCACCGTTTTGGTTCAAAGCTTGTGTGACGTAACTGACAATACCACGATCAAGTTTGGTTTTAGAGGGTACAATTGCAGTAATTTCAACTTCAACATGAATTTTGTCGCCCGCACGAGTTGGTCTAGGCCAGCGTAGACTTGACTCAGTCCCTAAGAGACCACCTGCGATTGGAAAACATTCAGTCCATAAGCGCATCGTAACAGCAGATGTATGCCATCCACTGGCAGCTAGACCTTGAAACACAGGGTGTTGTGCGGCAGCTTGTTCATCTAAATGAAAAGGTTGCGGATCGTATTGACTTGCAAATTGCTTAATTTCTTCGAGTGTCATTTCATATTCGCGACTAATGAAACGATCACCAACATTTAAATCTTCTAAATACAACATTATTCAGTATCCTGAGCCACCACGCGCTGTTCTACTAAAAAACCACCTGTTTGGCGTTTCCATAACTGGGCGTATAAACCATCATTTGCAATCAATTCTTCATGTGTGCCTTGTTCAGCAATTCGGCCTTCATCTAACACAATCAAACGATCCATCTGAGCAATAGTAGATAATCGATGCGCAATTGCAATGACCGTTTTGCCAACCATTAAGTCATTTAAACTGCTTTGGATTGCTGCTTCGACTTCAGAGTCAAGTGCGCTGGTTGCTTCGTCTAAAATTAGGATAGGAGCATCTTTAAGAAAAACTCGTGAAATCGCAATACGCTGACGTTGACCGCCAGAAAGTTTAACACCGCGTTCACCAACAAAGGCGTCAAATCCAACACGTCCTTTTTGATCGGTGAGTTGGGGAATAAATTCTTCTGCTTTTGCCTTTCTTACAGCTTGTTGAATTTCAGCTTCAGTCGCATTTGGGCGACCATACTTAATATTTTCAGCAACAGTGCGATGTAATAAAGAAGTATCTTGAGTAACTAACGCAATATTGGCACGAAGACTGTCTTGAGTAACGTCATTAATATCTTGGCCATCAATTAGTATACGACCTTGGTTGATCTTGTAAAAATGTAGAAGTAATTGAATGAGGGTTGACTTTCCAGCACCTGAACGACCGACTATTCCAATTTTTTCGCCAGGTTTTATGGTTAAATTCAAATGATCAATTACATTTTTCTGATTATAAGCAAAGCAGACATTTTCAAAGCGAATTTCACCATGATTGACTTTTAATTCTGTTGCATCTTGTTTGTCTTGAATTTGAATCGGTTTACCTAAAGTTTTCATACCATCTTGAATAGTACCGACATTTTCGAACAGCATGGTGACATGCCACATGATAAATTCTGCCAAACTATCGAGTTTGAGCACCATTGCTGTGGTCGCTGCAATTACACCTAATGCAGCTTGTCCTTGCGTCCATAACCAAACTGAAGTTCCGATGACACCAATAAAGAGAAATGCGCTGAGTAGGCGAATACTAATTTGATATTTTACACCTAGACGCATTTGCTTATAAACGGTGACCATAAACTCTTGCATCGACTCTTTGGCATACTGGCTTTCACGTCCAGCATGAGCAAATAATTTCACCGTTTGAATATTGGTATAAGCGTCAGTTACACGACCAGTCATAATTGAACGTGCATCCGCTTGCTCCTGAGAGACTTTTCCTAAACGTGGAATAAAATAACTGGCAATGAGAATAAACAAAACCAGCCATATGATTAACGGAACGATTAGTATAGGAGAGATTGAACCCAGTACGAGGCTGATTGTTATGAAATAAATAAAAACATAAACCACCATATCACCGAGAATCATCCAAAACTCTCGGACAGCCAATGCAGTTTGCATGACTTTGGCTGATAGGCGACCTGCAAAATCAGTGTGGAAGAAATCTAAGCTTTGTTGTAGAAGTAAATTATGAAATCTCCAACGCATGCGCATTGGAAAATTACTAAATAAAACTTGGTGTTTAATGATCGCTTGCAAGCTGACAAAGAAAATATTGGCAAATAATATGCTTATTAAAATCGTAAGATTTTGTTGATTGGTTGCGAAGAAACTATTGGGTTGACTACTACTGAGCCAATCAACTAGTTTACCTATATAAGCAAAGAATAACGCTTCAAAGCAAGCAGCCGCAGCCGTACAAGCAATTAACAAAAATAAATATGGTCGGATCCCTTGAGTCGCTTGCCAAACGAAAGCAAAAAAAGTGGTTGGTAGAGGTTTGTTTAAGTCTTTGGTGGGGTATGGGTCGACTAATTTTTCAAACCACTTCAACATTGTTTTTTCCTCAAGACGTAGACTTAGATTCAATGGCTAAATGCTTTGCTATTATCTAAATGTATGTATAAAGTTTTAGCTTTAGCTGTATAGGATAGCAGAAAAATAAAGTAATTAATGATAATCAAACAAACACAATTTTATTATTCCTTAATATTAATAATTATCAATAACACTTGAGAAAAACCACATGCAACAATATTCTGATTATTCACAAAGTCCTAAATTAAAGATTGAGACTACTCAAATTGATCGTTTTAATCCAACGTATTGGCGGGTTGATGGTCCGCAAACGATGTCTTTTGCAATTACCAATTACTTAAATGGTTTTGAAGTGGTATTTAGGTCGCGTACCACAACAGATCTTGCTGGAATAGTTTGGGACTCACACGATGCAAAAGATCATAAGTTTCTGGCTTATGAAACGAAATATGATTACTCAGGAATGATCTGGGATTTTGATCTTGAGCTTTCAGCTTCTATGCCAGCTTTAAATAACGAAGCATTAACCCCAACATTGACTGTGCATTACCGTGAGCAAGGTCAAGATAAAGTTGCTTATATCGTATTGTTTAATTATGCCGATCAACCAGCTTCACGAACTGCACATATTCAGATTAACTGGGATACGGTAAAGGCAGGTTTTTCGGCGACTGATGATTTTCCTGTCACTCATATTCACCGTATCTCATTTTCAGCATTTACAATGAGTTATAACGGTCATTCGACACTTGCTTTGCCTCAAGCAGAGGATGGTTATATTCGAATAATCAATTCGGTTACTACAGGGGTGAATGCCAGACTAGCATTGACGCGAGTCATTGTGGCTCAACACCAGCATGGCATTTGTACTAGTTATGATGATCATTATGATTTAAACCCTCAGCGTTTGGTGGATAATATTGAGGCCTTGGGTTATCAGGGATTAATTAATCATTATTGTGGTATGTCCAAATACCCAGAGATGAAATGGCGCAGTGATCTAAATACTTGGCAGATTCCCGATACGCTTGTGAGCAATGAAAATGTTGTGAATCCATGCGCGCTAAAGTGGCATGAGTATTTTTCTAACGCGTTAGATCAAGCAAATATGCAACCTATCTTTGGCGTGAGTTTTGAAATGTATTCGCTTGCGGCAAATGAGCTCTGGGCGCAGCGGGACTGGCATAGTAATTTGGGCCGAACTGGATATGAGCCGCCAAGTTATTTTTTTAGTCCCTGTGATCAAAATGCAATGGCTTACCTACACAAAGCTTTTATTGAGTTTTCTGATACATTGGCTGCAGCGGGATGTGAGGTCAATATGCAGATCGGGGAGCCATGGTGGTGGTATAACCAAGGTACTGATTTGCCGTGTATTTATGATTTTCCAACTAAGCTGGCATTTCATGCGGATACAGGATTATACGCACCAGATGTTGGAACCATCTATGAGGCTATGCATAAAACGGGGACACCTTATGATGAATTCAAAGCATGGCTGAGAAATAAGTTAGGGCAAACATGTCAAGATCTACGCACTGTAATTAAAGCAAAGCATCCAAATGCGAAAGTTAGTCCGTTAATTTTCTTTCCGACGATACGAACACCAATAGAAACACTTGTGACAGATATTAATTATCCAAGTCATCACTATGCGTATCCAAACTTCGATTATATTACAACTGAGTCTTATGATTGGATTTTAGAGGCGAAATTAAGTTTGGCACATCAGGTTCTCTCTGAAATTCCAGTACAAGAATTAAACTACCCAGCTGACAAGATTGCCTATTTGGCAGGCTTTGTACCAGATGCCTCTATTGCTCATCTTTATGGTTTTGATCGTACAAAACCGTATCAAGCCCCAATTTGGCAACGTATCTTTGGTGATATGGAAAATAATGAGGTATTGGGAGTATTGAAACAATTTATTTGGGCTTATCCGCAAATTATGTCGGATTCAATCACTATTGATATTGAACAAGCACCAGAAGGTTTTTTTATTCAGCAGGAATATCATTTACCTGTGAATGACGACACACCTTATCCTCCAGAAATTTACTTATAACTTGGTTCTTTTTTGCAGCAATTAGCTTTAAATTAAGATGTATGATCATCTGATTTTTAGTTGATTGCTGGGTGATTTAATTTGGAATATATATTTCTAATAATGTGAATAGTAAATTAAAAATTAGTTAATTACTTTTAAAGAGGCCAGTTATGAATTTTTTTAATTGTTTTTTATGATCATAGACAAGATAAATGGTTTAAATTGAGCGATAATCGCACTGGATTTTTTGCAAAAAACGTGGATAATTGTGACTTGTTACACATTTATACGGAAGTGAAAAGTTGAAAAGAGTTGGAAATTTAGGCGCTTGTTTATTGTTCATCGCTGGTGTTTTTTTCTTGGTTATGGGGATTCCTTCAACCGATTTTGTTCTCATCGCAATTGCAATTGCACTGATGGTTGCTGCTTTCTTATTAATTTATGAGTTTAATCTAAATTTATTTAAGTGGACCAAATAACTTTATTCAGTATAAGAGAGGCTCTTTAAGAATAAATTAAGAAAAAAGATTAAGGGTTTAGATATTTTTCCCATTATAAGTCAATTTAACCTACCTATGGCTTGAGTCTTTGCTGCATAGAATTTAGTAAAAACTCAAGCCATTAAAAATTTAAGTCACATTTTTAGTGTCTATATGGTCGTTGTTAAGGTTTTGAAAATCATATCCAGACGGTGCTTGGTAAATTCTTAATCCAAACTCTGGGATAATTGCAATTAAATGATCGAAAATATCAGACTGAATTGCTTCATAAGAAGCCCAAGCAATTGTATTGGTAAATGCATAAATTTCTAAAGGTAAACCTTCACTGGTTGGTTGCAGTTGGCGAACCAAGATCGTTTGATTTTGAGCAATGCCACTATGTTGACGCAAGTAGAACTCAACGTAAGCTCTGAAAGTCCCTAAATTAGTTAAGCGTCTTTGGTTATATCGAGATTGATTACTTAGGTGATTATTAAATTCTTGTATTTCAGATTTTTTAGAATCTAAGTATTGATCCAATAATAAAAAATCTCTTAGCTTTTGTTGCTCTTCTTCGCTCATGAAATGAACACTACTTTGATCAATGAACAGTGAGCGTTTCATACGGCGACAACCTGAGTTACTCATGCCACGCCAGTTTCGAAAAGTATCTGTAACTAACTTATTCGTTGGAATGGTGGTGTAGGTTTTATCAAAGTTTTGAACAGTCACAGTATGTAATGACATATCAATGACATCGCCATCAGCATTTAAAGATGGCATTTCAATCCAGTCTCCAATACGAACCATATCATAAGATGCGATTTGTACACTCGCTACCAATGAAAGAATAGTGTTCTGGAAAACCAACATCAACACGGCTGCCATTGCACCAAAACCGGCGAGTAGGGTAAATACATCTTTTTTGAGAAAAGTGCCCAAGATCATTAGACCGCAAACCACAAATAAGATCAGCTTAACAAGCTGTAAATAACCTTTGATCGGTTTGTTTCTTGATTTTGGATTACGTTGATAGATCAGATTAAAAATATTAAGTGCTTCACTCACTGTCAGCGCAAGGGTAAGGAAAATAAAAGCTTGTGCGCCCATTTGCACAAAACTGACTACTTTCTCTGGTAGATGAGGGACAGTTGTAATTCCATTCATAATAACAATGGCTGGAACAATATTGGCAAAACGGCGGGTAACACTATGTTGTGCAAAAATAGACTGATTTGGGGATTTAAGTTTGGTAATTAAGTGTCGTATTCCACGAACAATGATTCGTTTAGCAATAAAATTTGCCAGTGCTGCAAATAATATTAGAATTGTTAAAGCAATCAACATTTCCAATAAAGGATATTGACTCAACTCAACTTTTATTTCACGGATAAAATCTAAATAATTCAAACCCAAATACCTTACGATTCTTTAAGCAAGGATTGTAAGGTGGAATTGTGGGGATATTATTTTAAATCACAGTTTATATACGATTTGTAAGACGTTTTTACATAATATGTGCAGGATTTACCACATGAGATCATCAGGAATAACATAGGCTGCATACGGATCATCTTCGTCGGTAGTTTCATTATTTTGTTCGCTGTTGTTGTTTACCAAGATAAAGCCCTGCATTTTTTGATTGATTTTATCTGCCAAGGCTTTAGGGAGATAGGCGTAACTTTCTTGATCTTTTGCAATCACAAGTGAACCTGAAACAAGCGCGTTATATACTTGTTGAGATAGATAAACTTTTTTAATTTTATTGTCATCAATAAATTGGTAGGCAATATCACCTTCAGTTTGTAGAACTTTGTGTTGTTTGATCATTTGAATGATCGATGCTTTTAGTGCTTTTTCTTCTAAAATACGTTGTTTTTCTGAGTTTAATGCTTGGTCTTTGGCGATTTTTTCTTGTTTAGCTCGATCAATATCGGCCTTTAATGCAGCGTCATCATTTTGTCCAAGACGTTGTTCATGCTGAACTTGTTTAGTGAGCTTTTTCGCTTTTTTATTATCCAACAAACCTGCTTTTAATAACTGAGCTTGAAGTGCATTTTTAACCATGATTTAGTCCGAATTTAAATTTGATGGAGAACGAAAATAATAAATCCAATATGCCACACTCATTATTAAGCTTAAAGCTGTAGGAATGAGGAAGGTTTGTAATTGTAGGTAAGGATAGAGCATGCTGGCAAGCACACCACCGACTAAAAAACCGAAAAAAATAAGTAAGTGAAGAAAAATGCGACGTCTTTCTACATGCAATCCACGGGCTTTATAACCTAATGCTAGGCCGATATCAGTGAGTACACCTGATAGGTGGGTAGTACGAATAATTGCACCCTTATAGTGGCTGACCATTGCATTTTGAACGCCCATGGCGACGCATGCCCAAAGTAAACCATATCGTGGAAAATAAGGAATAAGTAACCATGTTAGAAATAGGAAAATCGCGACTAGACTTAATGGAAAGCCATAATGGCGACCAAGCGCTACATTGCCATTGCCTAGAATCAGTCCACTATAAAATGAACCAATCACATAACAAATCAAAACGAGGCTGAGATAAAGAAGGTGATCTGGCTGCCAATTTACCAAGCTCATTGCGAGTAGGCTGGCATTTCCTGTCATGTGGGAAACAGACTGGTGAAGTACGGTGAATAAACCGAGAACGTTTACCATCCCTGCATTCAATGCCAATAAAAAAGCACCCAGTTGAATCCAGTTTGGTAAACGTTGAAAAGGCATACTGACCTATGAGTCTTGGCGGTTTCTAAAATCTACGGCTGCAGTAAATAGAACGTCAGTCGATGAGTTAAGTGCAGTCTCAGTTGAGTCCTGCAATACACTAATAATCATACCAATCGCGACGACCTGCATAGCAATCTCAGATGATATACCAAATAAGCTACAAGCAACAGGGATGAGTAATAATGAACCACCAGCAACACCCGAAGCACCGCAAGCAGAAACTGCTGCAACGACAGATAAGATGACCATAGTGCTAAAGTCTACGTGAATACCAAGTGTGTTCACAGCCGCTAACGTTAAAACAGTCACTGTAACAGCAGCCCCGGCCATGTTAATGGTTGCACCAAGTGGAATGGATACACCGGCAGTTGCTTCATTGACACCTAAGCGATGTGCAAGGTCTAAGTTTACGGGAATATTGGCAGCGGAACTACGTGTAAAAAAGGCGGTAATTCCACTCTCTTTTAAACATTTGAAGACCAGTGGATATGGGTTCGAACGCATGGTGATTCCAACTAAAATTGGATTTATCACTAATGCGACAAAAATCATTGTACCGATGAGAACCATCAACAAATGTGCATAGCTTGCTAAGGTTGCAAAACCAGCATCTGCAAAGGTTACTGCAACCAAACCAAAAATACCCACTGGTGCAAAAGCAATCACGATATGGATAATTTTATTGACCGCATTCGAAACATCAGTGAGCACATGTTTTGTATTGTCAGAACTGTGACGTAAAGCTAAGCCAAGACCAACAGCCCATGCTAAAATACCGATAAAATTAGCATCACTGATTGCTTGTACTGGGTTTGCAATAAAACTCAGCATGAGGTTCTTTAAAATCTCAGCCAGATTGCCGGGTGCTTGTAGTTCTGATTGCGCCGCTAAATGTAAAAACAGTTGACTTGGAAAGAGAATACTCGCAATCACTGCACTGAAAGCAGCAAGGAGCATTCCTAATAAGTAGAGTGTCAGTACTGGTTTTAAATTCGCATTTTGACCGACTTTGAAGTTTGCGATAGAAGAGAGTACAAGTACAAAAACTAAAATTGGTGCGACAGATTTTAAAGCCTTGATGAATAACTCACCTAATAAACTTAGGTAAGGTGTGACATTTGGGAAGAGCAATGCCACGCCGACCCCTAAAAAAATAGCGATAATAATTTTGCTAACTAAACTCAAGCGAGACAATACATTAAACATATGAAGGCCTTATAAACCTATGCACGATTTAAGGTTAAACAAGCGCCGTATTCTATACCTAAGAACCGTGAATATTAAAATTTTTTTTGCAAGCGAATTGCTTTAAAAATAATTTAAAAAATAACACAATGTTTTTAAAAAGTATTTTTAAAAAATATGCCATATCTTTTTGAATAAAAAAAGAGCTATAAATTACTTTTTTGTCGCGCTGCTTTCCGAAAGTTGTTGTATCGCTTGGTAATGTGTTAGAAAAACTTGTCCAGACAATTCCTTGATCAAAGCTGATTTGATTAGCTTTTCCATCACAGGACTTTTGACTTCGGAAAGGTGTAGTTGAATATTTAAAAGTGATAACTCTATGTTTATTTCCTCCAACATTTCAAGTGCACTCAGATCGATGTTGCTAATGCTTGAGCAATTAATGACAACATGCTGTAGTTGAGGGTTTTGACTCACGTGAGTAATGATGTAGCCTTTCAGTACATGTGCGTTGAGAAAGCTTAGATTTTCATCAACACGAAATGAAACGATATCAGGCGAGGTAATTACTTTATAGTGAGATATATTTCTAAAATGCTGCGTGCCTTCTACTAATCCGATCACCGCGATATGTGGTCGGCTGACACGCCACAGTAATAGTACAAACGTTAAAATAATTCCAATGATTAATCCTGTCGTGATATCAATACAGGTTACGCCGATAAAAGTTGCCCACATTGCCAAACCATCTGCTTTTGAATATCGCCATGTCTCAATAAAAGGACTCAGTGTTATCAACTTCCAGATAGAAACAACGATGGTTGCAGCCAAGACTGCTAAAGGTAGATTTTGAAAAAATCCGGTAAAATATAAACTGACAACGATCATCAAGATGGAAGATAGAACACCTGCCATAGGGGTTTTTGCGCCAGCATCAGCATTGACTACAGTACGAGATAAACTACCTGAAACTGCAAAACCAGAATTTATGCCAGCAGCGATATTGGCTAAGCCAAGAGCGATCAGTTCTTGGTTGCTGTTTAGATCGTCACGTTTTTTTAGCGCAGTTGCCTGTGCTATGGCCAGTGACTCAATAAAGCTAATCATGGCGATCATAAAAGCACTTGGGAGTAATTGTATTACCAAATTCCAGTTCCAAGATGGAAAATGAAAACTGGGTAAAGCTGAGGGGATGACACCAACCGTTTGAATTGAATAGTGACTGCTATTAATGATAAATGTCATGATGAGAATAGAGCAAAGTAGAATCAACAATGGAATGATTCTGTTTATAAAACCTGATCGAATTAATTTAGGCAATAAGAACAGTAAGACAATTGAAATAATTCCGATACTAAAGTTACTTAAACTGATTTGATGAAAATTTTGTTGAAGACTAATAATAAACTCAGGAATATTGTTCGCTTGTAAAGGAATAGCAAATAAGAACTTAAATTGTCCCAAGGCAATTAATAAAGTAGACGCGATGATAAAACTTTTGATCACGGGGTGGCTAATCAGTTGGATTAAAAATCCAAAACGGAAAATGCCAAGAACAAATGAGATCAAACCAACTAAGACGGCAAGTAGGCAGGCTGCTTCAATATAGGCTTGAGATCCCACTGTAAATAGGGGATTCAATGCTGCAAAAACCATCATTGAAATAATGGCAACAGGACCGATTGAAAGTGTTGAACTACTGCCCGTAAAGGCATAAATGATCATTGGCAAAATACTTGCGTATATACCCATGATTGGAGGTAGTCCTGCTAACATTGCATAAGCCATGCCTTGTGGGACAAGCATAGCAAGTACGATTAAGGCTGCGACTAGGTCAGCCTTAAAACTTGCTGTTTGATAATGACTCAACCATTTACGAGCTGGAAATAATCTATCAAAGTCAGGCATTAGCAGTTTCATGCATAATATTCTAAATCATAAATTTATATATATTATGCAGAAAAAATGCTAAACAAAGGAGAGATAATTTAAACTTCTACTTGGGGACAATAATGTTTATATAAGGTTTCTAAAAGAATACTGAGTTTGGGATCAAGGATAGAGTAAAAAATTTGTTTACCATCTCTGCGAGTAGATACTACTTTACTTTTACGCAACATCATCAGTTGTTGTGAAAGTGTGGGTTGAACAATTTTTGTTACTTCGGCAATTTGAGAAACATTGAGCTCTTTTTGAGTTAGATGACACAAAATGATTAATCGATCAGTATTTGCAAGAGATTTAAGTACATTTACAACGATATCAGCAGACTCTCTCATTGCCTCAATTTCAAGATCCTTTTGCATACGCTCATCACTACCAGAAAACCGGGTCTAGTATAAGGTGAGAAATGGGAAAAAATGTAGTAAAACTGCATAATTGCAATGGATTTTAATGACATATCATATCAAAAAATCTAATAAGTATATGTGTTTTTGTGATTTATATCTCAAAAATAATGTTTATTATAGATGTAATTCACAAAATAATTTTTATTGCTTAAAAACGGATCAATCCATTCTGATGTAAGTAGTAATTATTAATTTTTGTTAAACAATAAAATTAAGTTGTTAATATATCTAAAAATATGCAAAAAATTAAAATAATGATTGTGCTTTGTGAAAAATTGTATACAATTGCCAATAAGACAGAATAATCTGTCTGCATAAAAAGGATCGGAGATGTGAAAACATAACCGCCAGAGGGTAATAATACTTATTATTCTTTTACACTCAGACGCAAGCGTGAGCCAGAAAAATAATTATAAATCACGCTTTATTTTTTTATCACATTATTTTTTATAAGCTATCCCTCTATGACTAAAGGGATAGAGCTGTTTATGTTAGTGCTTGCTCAAAACTGATTAATTGATTTACACGTTTCCAATACTCATTAATATCGACTGAGCTTTTGTTGACATGTGCCTGTATTGTCATACCATCAAGTATGCTTACAATGAGTGTTGCCAGATGGATTGGATTTTGAATCCCAAGATTCGCAAGCAAGTTTTCAATGAGTGCCGTCAACCAAATTTTATATTGTGTTGCTGGTTCCAAAGTCGAAGGGTAGATTTTAATAACTTCATCGAGTGCTTTTTGGAACATGCAGCCGTTAAAATCGTCACTATTGAACCATGCTGAATACCATTCAAAAATTGCTCTAAGCTGTCCCAAATGATCTGTTGGGTCACACTCTGCTAGTGTTAAATTTAACGAGGCTTGTAAATTTTGATTGCGTTGGATCAGACATTCTTGAATTAATTTTTCCTTGGAAGGGAAATATTTGTAAAATGTCATTTTTGCGACATTAGACTCGCTTATGATCCGATCAACCCCAACCGAATTGTAACTATGCGAGTTAAACAGTCGTAACGCTGTGGTAATAATATCTTCTTTTTTTGACATATAACGCCTCGAGTTTGCTCGTCATCAAGAGCATCTTTTTGCATTTCATCATGCAATTTTGGCGAATAGTCTACACTGTATCAAATAAATATCATAGCGAAAAATAACAATATTTATTTGATTGATTTTAAATTTTACAACGAAATAGACCAGTTAAAAATAACAGCATGAATTTATAATATTAATATCGAAACTGTATATATGAGTTAATAAGAAAATCTCTGTACACGACAAATTTCATAGGATCCTTGTCCTATCAGGCTTTTTCTTTCTTAAAATTGCTAGCACTTTCTTAAATTCTTCTTTTTTTCCAAAACCAATCAAACGTAGAATAGCCATTTGAACATAGTCCAAACCGTAGCGAAATAAACTTACTGAAAGTCGTCCATGCTTCTTTATTTTTATCGCTTTTTTCCGATCATGTTGCCATTCACCTGTTAAATAGCACCAACAGAAACCGATAGCTAGCACTGCTATCAATTTCTTGACTCGTCTAGGGTCTGTTAAACGAGTATTTTCAAGATTGAATCCACGTCCTTTGAGACAACTAAATAACGTTTCGATTTCCCAGCGTAATGCATAATCACGAATAGCAGAAGCATTAAACATAGGAGAAACAACAAGTAAAAGCTCTCCATCTTCTAATCGTAGCGCACTAATATACAGTTTCACTCGACCAACCCAAATACGTCGTTTACGACATTCAGTTTGACCAACTTGAAGATGACGAAATAAATCACTAATTTTATGATTCTTGGCTAAGTGATTGGTCACAATAAAGTTTTTTTAACACGTATACAGAAGTTAATGTCATTTTCAATTAACCATGTAAACCATTTCTCACCGATAAATTCTCTGTCTGCAAACACATTCACAATACGATCTTTACCAAAAATGGAGATAAAGCGTTGAATCAAAGCAATACGCTCTTTTGTATCTGAATTTCCACGTTTATTGAGCAATGTCCAAACAATAGGTATCGCTATTCCACGATAGACGATGGCTAACATCAAGATATTAATATCTCGTTTTCCCCATTTCCAATTAGTTCTATCCAAAGTTAATTGGACTTTATCGAATGAAAATATATTGAAAATTAACTGAGAAATTTGACGATAATCGAAATACTGATCTGCAAAGAAGCGTTGTATACGTCGATAAAATGATTGTGGTAAGCACTTGATGGGTAAGGCTTTAGATGCAGAAGAAAGATTACATGTCTGTTTTACAATTAATGCAAGCATAATCAGTGTAAAACATTTTGCATGTGACTTGTTCCACTTTAGATATTTGTTTAAGATGAGATGTAACTCATTGAAATGTGTCATCATATTCGTCGTCAGAAAACAAGTATTATGCCATTATTTCAATGAGTTATCTTTTTTTGTCGTGTACAAAGTAAGAAAATATAAAAAAATAAATTGTGGTTAACTTTAGTTAATATAGATAGTGAGTAAATAACTAAGCATATAAATTTAAATAATAATCATTTGCATTTTTTGAAATTAAAGATCAACTGTAGCAATACAATTGATCTCTAATTATGTGTAAACAAGGAGGGATTAGCGGGTGAGTTCAGTTATGAGTTGTGCAAAGTTATGGTAAAGCATAGATTGTTGTGTTGGGGTATAAACTGAACGTTTAATTACGCCTTTGTTGGTATCTATAGCGAGATCCACATTTTTGGCATTTCTCAACTCATACAAAAATGAACTCGGAATAACGAAAGTGTTGGATGAGCGCTTTGGAATCAAACGGTTTATATATTTTTGCTGGGTCGGTCCTATAGGTGCATAGGTAAATGTTTTGCCATCGATGGTAAAAATAATGTTACCGATATCATAATAGTCATAACTACTAGTCAGTGCGACATCAAGCTTAAGTTGTTGTTTGTTTTGCTTGTCCCATTCAACAACCACACTCGGACAAAGTTCATTCGCCTTACAGGTTAAAGAACCTGCTGTTGCTATAAGATCATTGCTGTTACTACTTGTTGATGTTACTGGTGTGACACAACCAGCAAGTGTGAACGAAAGACCAATTAAGACAATGATTTTTTTCATATCTGAATTCTCTTGGGTGAATTTTTAACGTGAATGGTGTAGCTGAGGACCAAGAAACTCAAATGGCTTGGCAATTTTAAATTGATTCGTGGCATCACCAGCAAAGGTATTCTGTTGATCTTTGCCAAGATCAAGTTTACGCGTTATTCCATCTTTAAAATTAATTTTCTTTAAATCTATCCAAAAAACATTTGGTGAAACAGCAGATTCAAAGAAATATAATTGCTGTTTATGATCTGCTACAGTTCTCCAGCGTGTTGAAGAGATATTCGGTTCTTCTGCTGTATTTAAACCATAGGGTACAGATGCATTACGAATAACACTAAATACAGAGGCGATTGCATCTTTTGGATTATCATTTTTAGGAATTGCATTGATATAGAATGATGCGCGTGCAAATCGATCCGCAGCACGATTTGTACCAGGTAACATAACGGTTCCACCTATTTGCTGCCAATAGGTATTCAATGCAAGTTGCTGGTCAAAGGTTGGTGAATTGGTCATCACTTGATATTTTTTATTATGATGGATGACTTGCTTACCCCCAATATATTCAACAATCGCACTATCACCAGTTTTATCTGAAATCGACAAGTGTAATGTTGTTAGGCGTTGCTCACCAGGAACGTTGTCTGTAATTAAATCAAATGGTTCTTTCTCTAAGGTTTTAACTGCTTCAGCTACTGTTGAGAAATTATCAAGTAAGTATTGTGCCCAAGCGGAGATACTTAATTGTGGTTTGTTCGATTTTTTAGTGTCAGGATATTGAGATTCTACTAACCAAAGCACATTTGCCACTAAGCCTGCTTCATTCATTCCATCTGTTGTCGAAATATCATAGCCAGTTGCGATCACACTACCGTATTTGGATTTCCATTTCAGTGATTTTGGTCCAGCATTGCTATCGCGTTCGATACCACTTGGCATAATCCAAAGGTTTGTTCCGACATCAACCTTCCAATCCATTGAGCGGGCAGTAATAATATGATCATTATTGCCTAAATACACCGCTCTAGTGCAAGCGTGAACCGTCTGAAGAAAGAGGGAGGATGCAATAAATGAACAAACTAAGGTTTTTTAAGCATGGTGATGACTCCGTTGTAATCAAAAAATAATTAGCTTTAATGTATGTTTAATATTATTAATAAACAGTTTATAAATTTTTTATTGTTATTCAAATATTAATATGTAATTTTTATACCAATAATTGGATTACAACTTTCGAGTATAGTTAATGACCTGTAATAAAACGACATAGTTGATGTGTTTCATATACTTCCATAAATTTACTCGAAAGTCGTTGCTAAAAAGTTAATTTGGAGGCAAAAGCATCACGATTGCACTATTGAGCAATTGAGCTATATCTTCTAAAACTTCATGTTGATTGAATTTCTCATTAAATTCTAAGCTTTCACCATCCGCGATTTTCTTTAATTCATTTTCGAAATTTTTGGATACACATACATTTTCACTGTTTGCCCAGAAATCTAAACTGTCTCCTAGTTCTCTGTAGAGTAGTCTTGATGCTGGTTCTAAAATTAACTGATAACCAGTCCCAATGACCTCCAGTAAATCTTCTATTGTAATTTCTTCAGGTTCAGGAATGCTATTTGGGTAATTTGATTCACTCATATAAGACATGATTGCCGCCTCAAACTCAGGGGCTTGAGTAAGGTAATCTAACAATTGCGCTTTTAAATAGGCAAGTTCAGTACTGTTGATCTTACCGATTGGAGCAGTGTGTTGACGTGCAATGTCGATGAGTGGTTTTTTAAGTGTTTCATTTTCAGCAAACTTATCACTGACCTGATCGATCATTTCTGAAAGGTTTGGCATACGGAAGCCAAAAGAAAATGTTAAACAGTCATCTTCTGCAACACCATAATGTGCAAGTCCCGGTGGAACGTAAAGTAAATCGCCAGGTGCAAGCACTTCGTCAAATTCAACATGCATTTCCGTGAGAAGTTTTAGTGGCTGATCGGGAATAAGCGTAGTTGATTCGTCACATTTTTGGCCCAACTGCCAACGGCGATGACCATAACCTTGTACTAAGAAAACATCATAAAAGTCAAAATGTTTACCAACAGATCCTCCTTTAGGTGCATAAGACACCATAATGTCATCACGTCGCCACTGTGGAATAAAAGGAAATTTTTTCCATAATTCTGCGATATCAAAAGAGTAGTGGTCTACTGCTTGTACCAAGAGCGTCCAAAGATTCGGTAGTTTTTGGAAGTCACCTTTGGTTAGTGGCGATGATTTGACATGCCATTCATTTGGATTTTTATTTTTTTGACGGATTAAGCGAGCGGTAACATCTTCCTCTAATGCGAGTTCCTGAACATCTGCTGGTTCTAATAGACCAATGATCTCAGGCATCGCATTGCGTACAAGTAAAGGTTTCTTTTGCCAATATTCGGCAAGAAATTGTTCTGCAGTAATACCGCCTAAAACCGTCAAAGATTGTTGAGACATAAGGAGAAAACCAAAACGTATAAATTTGAGGTGTATTGTCTATGCAGTTGAGGATTGGTGCAAGCATTGTCGCGATGTAATCATTGTGGAAATAAAAATGATGGAATGTATTTAATCTTGATCAATTAGCAGCGTATTCGTTCACAGTCTTTCAAAAAAACAGTATGCTTAAGATGCAAAAAGGGAGCATACATGTATCAAGTACTGGCAAGAAAATACCGTCCTCGTAATTTCAATGAGTTAGTGGGGCAAAATCATGTTTCTCGTGCGTTAACCAGCGCTTTGGAGCGTGGACGTTTACACCATGCTTACTTATTTACAGGAACGCGTGGGGTTGGTAAAACCACGATTGCACGTATCTTAGCCAAGTGTTTGAATTGTGAAACTGGTGTAACTTCAACACCATGTGAAGTATGCGCTACTTGTAAAGCGGTGAATGAAGGTCGTTTTATTGATTTGATCGAAATTGATGCAGCATCACGGACTAAAGTCGAAGATACCCGTGAACTGCTTGATAATATTCCTTATGCACCGACACAAGGTCGATTCAAAGTTTACTTGATCGATGAAGTGCATATGCTTTCTACGCATTCTTTTAATGCTTTACTTAAAACATTGGAAGAACCTCCTGAGCATGTAAAATTTCTATTTGCAACGACTGATCCGCAAAAGCTTCCAATTACTGTGGTTTCACGTTGTTTGCAATTTACGTTGCGCCCTCTGGCTGTAGATGAAATTACTGAACATTTAACAGCGATCTTGGCTAAAGAGCATATTGATGCGGATCAAGATGCGATTTGGCAAATTGCGGAGTCTGCACAAGGTTCTTTGCGTGATGCATTATCTTTGACTGACCAAGCAATTGCCTATGGTCAAGGCGCAGTGCATCATCAAGATGTCAAAGATATGTTGGGCTTGATTGATCGTACGATTATTTATGATTTGATTTTAGCTATTCATCAAAATCAGCAGGCACAAGTGAGTCAATTGCTGATGCAATTTAGACAACAAGCATTAGATGTTTCATTGGTTCTCGATCAGTTGGTTTCAACATTGCATGAATTGGCCATGTTGCAGTATTTGCCTGATCTTGCCCTAAAATACAGCGAAGAAATTAATCAGAAAATCTTACATCTTGCTCGTTTAGTTTCAGCACAAGATTTACAACTTTATTATCAAATCGCATGTAAAGGTCGTGCAGATTTGCAGTTGGCGGTCACACAAGAACAAGGTTTTGAAATGTGTGTTTTGCGGATGCTTGCATTTAGACCATTGAGCATAGGTGAAGTCACCGTCAGTGATCAGTCAACTGTAATTATTGAAACATCATCACTGCAATTCACCCAAAGTTCAGGTGTTGAACAGCAGCTTGCAGTAGATGCTAAAGTAGTTAATGTTGAACCTGAACCTGAACCTGAACCTGAACCTGAACCTGAACCTGAACCTGAACCTGAACCTGAACCTGAACCTGAACAGAAAAATGCTGATCTAATGGTTTTTGATGCTGAGAATGGCCAGCTTATCGGATTGGATACATCAGTTGATCAGCAACATTTTCAGTTAGATATTACTAAGTCAGAAGATGTTTTAGTTTTTTCAGTTGAGTCAAATACCCAAGTTCAATTGAGTGAGCAAATCGTTGAGCGGGCACAGGATGATCATTTCGATTTAATGCCTCAGGACATTCTCAAGCTGCCTATGCAGATTTTGGAAGGAGAGTGGGATTTGGCGAAATGGGAATATTGGTTTAGAACCAGTCAATTGTCACCAGCAGTACAAGAGCTCGCACAGCATGGCGTGATGCATGGGCAAATTAATGGTGCTTCTATTTTTCATATTCCACAGCAATACGAGGGAATGTTGTCTCAATTGCAACATGGTTTAGAGGAAGCATTGAAAGCACAATGGCCGAAGACCCAATTCAGTGTAGAGTATGGTGATGTAAGCTCAAATACTCCTTTGATTTTGCAAAACTCACGTAAGGAAAAAGCATTTAATCGTGCAGTTGAGTTGTTGCATCAAGAGCCAACGATTAAAAGTTTAGTAGATACATTTGATGCTGAGTTGCAAAATATTCAGTTGAAACCTTAGCTTATGAAACCAAGGTAAAGCTTTTCACATTACCTTGGTTGTTATTTTTCTATCAGTAGATATTGATTAAGTACCTCGCGCATATTTTGAGGAATTGCTGTACTTTTACGATTTTCTCGATCGACAAATACATGAACAAAATGCCCTTGAGCGGCAGCTTGTATTTGATGCTGTTTAAAAATTGCTAATTCATAACGTAAGGAAGAGTTGCCAATTTTTCCAATCGCAACACCGACTTCAATGATTTCTGGAAAAGACAATTCTTGGAGGAAACTACATGCTGAGTCTACGACTAATCCAATAATTTCGCTGTTGTGAATGTCAAACCCTGTTTTCTGAATGAGGAGTGAGTTTGCGGCAGTATCAAAGTAACTATAATAGGTCACATTATTGACGTGACCATAAATATCGTTATCTGCCCAACGTGTTTGAATGTTAAAAAAGAATTTAAATTGTTCACGTGTTCTTAAAGTTGGTTTAGTCATGCATAAATGGCCTGATAAATTTGTAAAGCATCTTGCTCAGTCATCTCTCTAGGATTATTTTGCAATAATCGAGTTTGTAACATCGCATCTTTTGCAAGTTGTGCTAATTGTGATTCTGCAATATTCAAGTCTTTTAGTTTTAGTGTCAAACCACTGTGGTCTAAATGATTTTGCATATGATCAATGAACAAATCGCATAGGCCATCAATACAGCCTGTGCTTCGAGGATCTAATAGTTGCATTAATTCAGCATAATATTGTTTCGCTTTTGGAGCGTTGAATTTTAGAACTTCAACAAGAACCAGTGCATTAGTATGACCGTGTGAAAGATGAAAATGTCCACCCAATGGATAGGCTAAGGCATGCACTGCACCTACGGGTGCATTAGCAAATGCTTGACCAGCCAGCATTGAACCTACCAGCATATTTTGACGTGCCTCTAGATCTGATCCATTCTTAAGTACTTTGGCTAAATTATTGTTGAGTAACAATAATGCATTTTTAGCTAGCATATCCGCATAGAAATTCTTTTTAAGCTGTGATGTGTAGGCTTCTATCGCATGTACCATTGCATCTATTCCTGTTGCGGCAGTGATATGTGCTGGTAATGCTTGGGTAAATGTTGCATCTAAAATTGCCACATCTGCATAAAGAATAGGAGAGACAACGCCCATTTTGGTCGTTGCTCCCGTAGTGACCATTGAAATAGGGGTAACTTCTGAGCCTGTGCCGGCTGTAGTTGGAACAAGGATTAAAGCCAAACGAGGTGCTTTTGCCTGATTTACGCCATAAATCTCAGTGAGATGTTGCTGCTGCTGCGGGTGTGCAAGTAGTGCAATTAATTTAGCGACATCCATGGAGCTGCCACCTCCAAAACCGATCACAACATCAATCTGCTCCTGTTTGGCGAACTCAACTGCTTCTAATACAAGGTGTTCTGGAGGGTCGGCTTGTATATCTGAATAAAGAATATAGTCCAAGCCAATTTGATCTAAAATTTTTAAGATGGGTAGGTGAAGCTGATGCTGAATCATTCCCTGATCAGTAACTAAGAGCGCTTTATGATAATTCTGTGATTGCAGAATACTGCCAAGTTCATTGATAGAGCCCAAGCCTGAAATAATGTTGGAAACGGTCTGAAATTGAAATGAGTTCATACTTGTGTCCTTTCTGCTTGGAAAATCTAATTGTTTTCATTCTGCCACGTGTATTTAGGAATGTCAGTATTTCTCTATACGTATCCGACATAGTCTAAAAACATCGTTAAATTGTTAATAAAACTCTACAAATGCAAAATTTTAATTTGAGATTGCTATAAGTTTCAGAACACAAATAAATTAACATTAGATGCTGTTTTGAGTGTGTAACTCTGAAGAAATTATGCCATCTAAAACGCCCAATTAGGGTGTTAGACGGTTAGATGTGTGTAAAGGATTTTGTTGCAGAAATATACCAAAGCTGAGCTGTGCTCAAACCATACGTGAAAAATCCTTTGCGGATAATATATCGCCCAATAATTTAATATGATATAGCTTGGTTTGCCTTTGAGTGTACTCATTGTTGCGCTCTAGGGTTGAAAACAATTTTTTTATATTTATCAGTATCTTATGATAATAAGACCAATTGGTATACGATATATTGTAGACATAGGCTTATTCATATAAGAATTATATTGTTGAATAAGCCTTTAGAAATAGGTTTGTGTAACAAAGTCTTTGTAAACTATTTACTACTTGTCATTTTAATCAATGTCCGGTCTTTTTTAACGTAATGATGGTATAAGGCGGCACCTGCATGACCTGCAATTAATATCCAAACTAGCCATTTACCCAAAATTTCCTTGTGAATAAAATCAATAGGTTTTTCAAATGCTTCAAAACTTATTCCTAGGCCATTATGTATCCAGTTTTGGAAGATATAGGTATCTTCAAATTTTGGAATATTAAAAAGGAAGAAGTACTCTGTATCTACGCCTGTACCTAGATATCCAGTAAGCGGTGTAATGATCATAATGGAATACAAGGCAAAGTGACCTGCGTGGGCCGCTAAATGGGATAGTTTACTTGCGGGCTCTAGTTTAGGTTGTTGATTTTTAAGACGCCATATAATCCTGAGTATGATGATCACACCAATACTGATGCCTACCGATAGATGTAACTGTAGTGCAGTAAAGTTTTCAGGTGTCCCTCTTTCTGTAAACCAATGTCTGTAATAAACAGAGCAATATGCTGCTAGAAATAACAGTGCTGTTCCCCAGTGAAACCATTTAGCAATGGTTCCATAGTCTGTGGATGTATTATGTAACGGCATGAGTGATTCTCCGAAGGTTAAATAACTTAAGCTGGCTGAAAAGGAATTATTTGTGTTTAGAGTTTTTACAAACTCCAAATCACCAAATAAATGAGTAAGCATCCGGCTAACACAGCCTTACCAAGCGATCCTATAAGCCTTAATTTAGTTCCCACCTAAAAACAAGTGGGGACTTAATCCATGAACATGGATATATATTCAGCAACACCTCCTGTTGCTAAAAAACGCCGAAAATACAGCAAAGAATTCAAACTCAGTATTGTCAATGCCTGCAAAAATCCTAATACCTCGATCGCTTCGGTCGCACTGCAACATAGTATTAATGCCAACCTTGTCAGTCGTTGGATCAGGATCTTCAGCCATCATGAGGGTGCCGTGCAGGATCCTACTCATGTGAATCCAGCATTTATTGCTTTGCCTTACACTGCTGCAATCAGCCAACCTATTGATGAGAGGATCACGTTGTGTATCACCGTGCCTCATACGAATAATGATATTCAGCTAAAATGGCAGACATCAGAAATACCTGCCTTGGCAGAATTACTCAAGGCACTTGCAACATGATCCGCATTGATGAAATCTGGTTGTCTACTCAGCCCATGGACATGCGTGCAGGTATGGATACGACCATGGCTCAGGTGGTGAGAGCCTTTGGCTACATCAAACCGCATTGTGCTTACCTGTTCTGTAATAAACGTGGCCATCGCATGAAAGTGCTGGTACATGATGGATTGGGCATCTGGCTGTGTGCCCGGCGGCTGGAACAGGGCAAATTTCACTGGGCTCAAGTTCACCAAGGTGAAACCGTGGCCCTCAGCCCGGAACAGTTACAGGCACTGATCCAAGGTTTGCCCTGGCAGCGCATTGGACGACAGCAGGTGGTGACGATGCTTTAAACCAGGCTCGACCATTCTGCTATTCTCCAAACGTTCTATTTCATTCTTCTCATGACCTCAGGCATACTGCGGTCATGAATACGCTGCCTGACTTAAGCCAACTGACCCATGAACAACTGCTGGAATTCACCAGGCAGTTGGCGCTGCAGCATCAGTCTCTAGCACAATCAAACCAACAATTGGATGCCAAAGTTCAACATCTTTCTATTCTCAATCAAAAATACGAGCATGAACTGGCGCTGTTTAAAAAGCACAAATTCGCCCAAAAGAATGAACACTTAACGGCAAAACAAATCCATCTGTGGGATGAAGCGGTTGAAGAAGATATTGCCGCGGTTGATCTAGAACTGGAACGGCTAAATGCAGATAAAACCAATGCAGCGACACAGAAAGCCAAAACCAATAAACCTAAACGTCGACCACTGCCAGATCATCTACACACCATCCGTATTGAGCATGAACCTGCATCAACCCAATGTGCTTGTGGCTGCCAACTCCGTCGTATCGGCGAAGATGTCAGTGAAAAACTGCATTTCAGACCGGCACAGTTCTATAAGGAACAGCATGTGCGTGGTAAATGGGTCTGTGATCAGTGTGACACTCTAACTCAGCAAGCGATGCCCGCCTATGTGATTGATAAAGGCATTGCTTCACCTGAATTGCTCAGCCATGTGCTGGTATCGAAGTATGCCGATCATTTGCCGCTGTACCGTCAACGTCTGATCTATCAGCGGGCTGGCATTGATCTTTCCAGATCCACTTTATCTGACTGGATAGGTCGCTGCGGTGTAGAACTGGAACCTCTGGCCAATGCCTTAAAAGAGGTGGTGCTGCAACAGCGGGTGCTGCATGCAGATGAAACACCGGTCACCATCATGCGGATGGGTGAGAATAATAAAAAACCGAAGAAAGGTTATGTCTGGGCCTATGCCACCACACAGTATAATCCAGTTCAGGCGGTGATCTATGACTTTCAGGATAGTCGTTCAGGCCAGCATGCTGAAGAGTTCTTGAAAGGCTGGCAGGGCTATCTAGTCTGTGATGATTACAGTGGTTATAAAGCACGTTTTAAATCAGGCCAGGTGATTGAGGTGGGGTGCATGGCCCATGCACGTCGTAAATTCCATGAACTGCATGTAACTGGGAAAAGTCAGGTTGCTGAACAGGCCTTAGTGCTGATTCAGAAACTGTATGCGATAGAAGCAGAACTCAGGAAAAAGACCGATGGTACAGCGGAAGACCGCCGCGAATACCGACAACAGCATAGTCAACCAGTGATGCAACAACTATATGAATGGCTCAACCAACATCATCTGACAGTGCCATCGAGTTCTCCCACCGCCAAGGCTATCAATTACACTCTGAAGCGTTGGCCAGCCTTAAGCCGCTATCTGGATGATGGCAATCTACCGATATGCAACAATTGGGTAGAGAATCAGATGCGTCCCTGGGCGTTGGGACGCAAGAACTGGCTGTTTGCAGGTTCGCTGCGCAGTGGTCAGCGAGCGGCAAACATCATGACTTTAATCCAGTCAGCAAAGCTGAATGGCTTGGATCCGTATGCCTATTTAAGTGATGTGCTGAAAAGGTTACCGACACACAAAGTGACCCAAATTGAAGAATTGCTGCCGCACTGCTGGAAACCTAAATCGAATTAAAAAATAGGTATGGGATTCAGCGGACGCTTACATAAATGACTGATATAATTTAATTTTTAGTGGTTGATTGGAGAGAGTGGGAATATATTCATAGCTCATTCGATATTTCGCATTCATAAATAAATCATCCTTCTGGTTCTGATAAGAATTAGGTCTAAGAACAAGACTGCTAATGAGATAGATAGGATAGATATATGAGCAACTATTTATATTATTCATATGCTTACATTGGATAATTTTGGTTCGTATGAAACTATACGAAATTAATTATTAAGATAGTATTAAAACATTTATTATTTTTATTATATATTTATCTAAAATTGGGTTAGTGGTTAGTGGTTAGTGGTTAGTGGTTAGTGGTTAGTGGTTAGTGGTTAGTGGTTAGTGGTTAGTGGTTAGTGGTTAGTGGTTAGTGGTTGAAGTTCTAGCCTCTATATCTGTTTGGAACCAAACCCAAGCGAGTTCATCGGTACTCTACAAGCTGATTAGCTGCAATTAGAATTAGACTATCAAGACAGTTAAGATGTCAGCTTGATATTCAAAAGTTAGTCAAATAAATGTAATTGTCGAGCGCGGCTCCAAGCTATGCGCTCGTAGTTTGCACACTTCATTTATTTCCAAAAAGTAAACATCTAAGAAGAATAATCATTACTAATAAACATTATTTCCTTTCAAATCAATGCAAGTTTTGACAAAATACCTGATGTCAGAATGGTCAACTCATGCATAATGACATTTAATAGTTTTGCGTTTATTTTGCAGGAATTTTGCATGTCATATAACTATCTATTCAAAATACAAGTTGTTGGAGTGTTTTTTTAAATGAAAACGCCCTATAAGGTGTTGTGTGTCTGTTTAGGAAATATTTGCCGCTCACCAACAGCAGAAGTTGTTTTTAGACATCATTGTGATGCGCATGGCCTGAATGTAATCGTCGATTCGGCAGGTACCAGCAATTATCACCCGAATAAAGCTCCAGATCGCCGTAGTCAGCAACATGCAAGTCAACGAGGCTATGATCTTTCTGCATTGAGGGCGAGACAAATGATCTTGACAGATTTTATTGAGTTTGACTTGATTCTTGCCATGGATCATGAAAATTACCATGATATTCAATCGCTCATGTCTGAAGCTATCACTGAGTTCGGTGCGCATAAAATTCGTGCCAAAATTGCTTTAATGAGTGAACATGATCCTCGATATTCCCAGCAGGCTGTTCCAGATCCCTACTATGGTGGAGCTGATGGTTTTGAGCGTGTACTTGATCAGTGTGAATCAAGTAGTCAAGCTTGGGTAAATATTCTAAAAGAACAAATGAGCGTTGCGTAATTAAGGTTAAATGTCATATGCAAGTAAAACAACAGGTTCAACTTCAACATTTAAATACCTTAAATCTTGATGTAGTCGCTTCTCATTATGTTCAGCTTAATCAATCCAGTGAAATCGTTGATGCTTTGGCATTTGCTAAACAAGAAAACTTGAATGTTCTCATTTTGTCTGGTGGTAGCAATTTGCTTTTGCCACAACATATTCATGCTTTGGTGATCCATCTCAATATTCAGGGTATCAACGTGCTGAGTGAAGATGATCAAACTATTGCGGTAAAAGTTGGCGCGGGTCAGGTTTGGCATGATTTCGTATTATATTGCACCAAGCAAAACTGGTTTGGTCTACAAAACCTTGCGTTAATTCCAGGTTTGGTAGGTGCTTCACCAGTGCAAAATATAGGTGCTTATGGTGTGGAGGTGGGTGAGTTTATCGAATCCGTGCAAGTCTATGATCGCCAACTGAAGCAATTTGACACCATTGCTGCTCGTGACTGCCATTTTTCTTATCGCCACAGTATTTTTAAAGATCATCCGCAGCGTTATATCATTGTGAGTGTTACCTTTAGATTGTTAAAGCATGAAAATCTAAAGTTAAGTTATGGTGATCTAAAACAGGCAGTAGCTGATGACTTAACTGCTGAAAATTTGCAGAATCAAGTGATTCAGATACGCCAAAGTAAGTTACCAGATCCAAAAGAATATCCAAATGTCGGTAGTTTTTTTAAGAATCCTATCTTAACAGAAATTGAATTTGACAAAATTACTCAACAATTCCCAAACATTCCACATTATCCTCAAGGCAACGGCAGTGTTAAAGTTGCAGCAGGTTGGTTGATTGACCAAGCAGGCTGGAAAGGAAAACAGCTTGGTCCAGTGGGTATGTTCCATAAACAGGCGTTAGTCTTGGTGAATTACTCAAATGCCACCTTAGTTGATGTTCAGCGTACATACAAAGCGGTACAGCATGATGTAAAACTGAAATTTGGTATTCAGCTTGAACCTGAGCCTGTGTTGTACAGTGATCAAGGTTTAATTCAATCACATTAGAGTTGAGGAGATATATGAAGAAAGTGCATTGGATGGTCAGTTTGGTGCGAATCATTACGATACTTTTCGTGCTATTGGGCTGCTTTGTGCTTTTTTTATATTCACCTTTTTATTCTCAAGTAATGGTCAAAGGTTTAAATCATTTTGTCTCGTTCAATGTAAATGAAGTCGCTGCTGAAAGCCAAAAATCGGCGGCTTTGAGTGAACATGAGAGCCTAGAACCTGGTTCAAATTTATGGATCGCGCGGCAAGCATATTTTAAGTTGTTGGATAATAAGGATAAACAACGAGATGCTGAGGATCTTAGAGTCCTTCAAGCACGTTATAAGGTGTTACAACAGCTGATTGTTGAAGAACAAGAGAAAGCACCAGAAGATCCAAACAAAAAAACAAGTTTGCCAGAACAAGCTTCCGAGCAAGAGCATATGCTTGCAGCAAGTAGCCCAGCTGATTTTTTGCAACATACAACTACCGAGAATCAGGCTTTGATGGATGCATATCTTAATTTTCTCGATACTTATCCTATACCATTACCTATAGATGAAGAATCCGAGTCATTACTGAGTAAGGATTTACTTGAGTCTAAAAAAAATAAACAAGATGATCGTGGTGATTTAAAAGATACAAATCAACCTTATGCAATTGTTGTTCTGGGTGGGGGCTTAACACTTGGCGCAAATGGCAAAGATATTGTTGTGAATAATTATACAAGACTTCGTTTAGAACGTACGTTGGAAGTTGAAAAGCAATATAACTTGCCTATTGTTTTGAGTGGTGTGGAAGCGCCTTATATGCAAGCTTGGTTGGAAGAACGTGGCATTAAAGCCAAACTACTAGAAAATAGAAGTATGAACACATGTGAAAACACACGTTTTAGTTCTTTACTGCTGCAAAAGAAAGGTGGTGCTCCTAAAGTTATTCTCATTACAGATGAGTATCATATGCCGCGAACTCGACGTTTATTTGCATTAAATGGAATCGAGACGGTTCCTGTTGTTGCGCCGATGCCAACTAAATTAACAAGTTGGCGTCCAAGTGAAAAGAATTATGACCATAGTCGTCGTGCAAATTATGAGTTGCTTGCCACGATCCGCGATGTGTTGTTTGGTTCAAGTGATTGTCGGGAGATACCATAATGTCAAATATTCCTTTTCTAAATCCGACAATTTTAAAGCAACTGGATCTACCTGTACCTAATCGTGAGACAACACCTCAGCTACTTGAAGTATTGGATCTGAATAAAACGATTGAACCACCAAAGGCACTTTTGGCTTATCGTAAACTGTATGGATTGGACTCATTAGAATGTGAGCATTGGCAAGGCTATGTTGAAATGCCTTTGTTTCGCCTACATGTGCAAGTATTTCAACCTTTAAGAGATCGTGTGCAAGGTACAGTGTGTTTATTACATGGTTATTTAGAGCATAGCGGTATTTATCAACCTATTATCAAAGAGATTCTTGATCAAGGTTTTAGTGTGTTGACCTATGATTTGCCAGGACATGGTTTAAGTGATGGTTCTGCTGCCAGCATCCAGAACTTTGATCATTACCAACAAGTACTTCATGCAGTTTATGATGCGGTACGTGATGCAAAACAATTACCTAGACCTTGGTTAGGCATTGGACAAAGTACGGGTGGTGCGATCTGGATGCATCATTTATTGGAATTTGCTGAACGTCGAGAAGATCCAATCGTAGATCGGGTGTTGTTATTGTCACCTTTGATTCGACCTGCTAAAACGGCATGGTGGCACAATTCAGTTGGATTAGGCATCATTCGTCGTATTAAAAGTCAAGTACCACGACATTTCCGCCGTAATAATCACAATCCCGAGTTTTTGCGTTTTATTCGACTGAAAGATCCATTACAACCTCGTATGATGGGTATGGATTGGATTCTGGCGATGTCAAAGTGGATGCTAGAAATGGAGCAACGTCCGGCTTGTCGTATCCCAGTATGGTTAGCCCAAGGTGCACTTGATCAGACCGTGGATTGGCGATACAACATTGAATATATTCGCCGTAAATTTAGGTTACAGACATTATTAATGTTAGAGGAAGGCTCGCATCAATTAATTAATGAGCGTGCTGATATTCGTGCCGCATTAACAGGATTAATTCCAGCATTCCTACATGCTAAACCAAATCACCACTATTATTAGTGGTGATTTTTATCAAACAATTTAAGAATTAAAAGCTTTTGGCATCTGCCATTTTCCACATGCGATAATAAAAATTCTCATCATCATGTAGCTCATCTTGTAACAGTTCTTTCTCTTTGAGGAAGAAATGGATCTGTGCGTAGTTTTTGATTTCACGATCATTCATACGTTGAGCTAAATGATGTGCTTTGATGTCGGAAGGGTGTTGTAAGCCTGCTGCGGCAATCATTTCAGAAAGGGCGTGCAATGTATTTTTATGGAAACTAAATACGCGCTCTGCTTTGCTTGGTACATGAATTGCCTTTTGACGGTCCGGATCTTGTGTGGCGACTCCAACAGGACATTGGTTGGTGTGACAGCTTTGAGCTTGAATACATCCTACAGCAAACATAAAACCGCGTGCAGAATTCACCCAATCGGCCCCGAGTGCAAAAGTGCTGGCAATATCAAAAGCACTAATAATTTTTCCACTCGCGCCAATTTTGACCTGGCTACGCAGACCAGCACCTACAAGTGTGTTGTGTACGAAACGTAAGCCTTCTCGTAGAGGTGTACCTATATAATCACTAAATTCTATCGGGGCTGCACCAGTACCACCTTCGGAGCCATCCACTACCACAAAATCAGGAACAATCTTGGTTTCTAGCATTGCTTTTACGATACTCATGAATTGCCAAGGTTGGCCAATACATAATTTAAATCCAACTGGCTTTCCACCAGAAAGTTCTCGAAGTTGCTGAATAAAATGCATCATTTCAATGGGTGTATTAAAACTTGGATGCTTAGAGGGGGAAACACAATCATGTTCTCTCGAAATGCCACGAATGCGTGCAATTTCTTCGGTGATTTTATGTTTTGGCAGTATACCGCCGTGACCAGGTTTCGCGCCTTGAGAAAGTTTAACTTCGATCATTTTGATTTGTGGGTTTTTAGCCTGTTGAGCAAATGTTTCTGGATCAAATAAACCGTCAGGTGTGCGGCAGCCAAAATAGCCACTGGCGATTTGCCATACAATATCACCACCATTTTCTAGATGATAAGGACTCAAACTTCCTTCGCCTGTATCATGATAAAAATTGCCTAATCGAGCGCCTTGGTTTAACGCACGAATTGCATTTGCACTCAAGCTACCAAAACTCATTGCAGAGATATTCATGATAGAAGCACTATATGGCTGGCTACATTGTGCGTTTCCAATATGTACACGGAAAGTTTTGGGATCAGCAGGTGGACATGGTGTAATTGAATGAACGATAAAGCGATAGTTGGGTTCATACACATCAATGATGGAACCGAAGGGTTTATCTGCGTTTTCATTTTTAGCCCGTTGATAGACGAGGCTTCGTTGCATACGTGAAAATGGCAGCGCATCTTGATCGGCTTCAATAAAATATTGTCGGATTTCAGGGCGAACATCCTCAAATATAAAACGGAAATGTCCAAGGATTGGATAGTTTCTTAAAATGGCATGTTTCTTTTGTAATAAGTCGTGCAGACCAATTAAGCTGAGAATACCTGTTACTAACCATAAGCCGTTAAGTAGAGTATCCGATATAAAATAATAAATGGTATGCGGGGTGTGTGTAATCTTAAACCATGTAATCGTTAAAGCAGTAAAAATACATAAGAACCAAATCGAATGTCTTGAAAAAAAAGTATTAAGTAGTTTGTGTCGTATAGCTTGTGCTGGACTAGCCATGTGTTTCAATTTCCAGATATTTCACTAGTTGTAACCTTGCCAATACTGACAGAGAAGTACAAGTGAGGAATTGTTAGTAGAGATAATGATTCTAAATAACGATCTACTTCAATATACTATGTATATAATAATTAATATCTATAATTGAATTTTATATTATGTGGTCTTAATTTATTTAATTATAAATGGCTTTGTTGCACAAACCTATCTGTAAAAGCTTTTTCAGCGATATAATTTTCAAATGAAGAAGCCTACACACAAAATCTACCGCACAACCAATTGGCCCGCATATAACCGAGCACTCATGAGTCGCGGAAATATTGCCATTTGGTTTGATCCTGCTACGCAATGGTATGCTCCATCAAAAGGCAAACAAGGGCGAAATCAAACCTACTCCGACGCAGCTATCCAATGCTGCTTAATGATTAAATCCTTATTCCGTCTATCTTTACGTATGGTCACTGGCTTTGTGCAAAGTCTGATTAAACTTTGTGGATTAAATTGGACCGCACCAGATTACAGTACGCTTTGTAGAAGACAAAAGCATATTGATATTGCAATCAGCTACCAAAAAAGTAGCGATGGGCTGCATCTACTCATAGACTCTACAGGCATGAAGTTTCTAGGTGAGGGCGAATGGAAACGCAAGAAACATGGACCTGAATATCGTCGCCAATGGCGTAAACTACATATTGGTATAGATGCTGAAACCCTTCAAATACGCGCTATTCAACTCACTACAAATAATGTCAGTGATTCACAAGTGCTTGGTGATTTACTCGATCAGATTCCACAAGATGAGCAGATTGACTCTGTTTATACCGATGGAGCTTATGACACCAAGCAATGCCGTCAGGTCATTGCAGATCGGCAAGCGCATGCGGTGATTCCACCTAGAAAAAATGCGAAACCATGGAAAGATACAAAGATCAGCTCGCTAGAACGAAATGAATTACTTCGAACAGTTAAACGTTTAGGCAGGAGACTATGGAAAAAATGGTCAGGCTATCATCGACGAAGTTTGGTGGAAACCAAGATGCATTGCATTAAATTATTAGGCGATAAATTAATGGCAAGAAGCTTTCCTAGTCAGGTGAATGAAATTCATGCACGTGTAGCAGTCCTCAACAGGTTTACGGAATTAGGTCGACCACTTACCCAAGTTACGCCTTAAATTTGGCTCAATTAGGGGCGCTTTGCATTTCAAATCTTTGTGCAACAAAACCGTTTGGAGATATAAGGAAGATGCTTGATGTTAAAATGCATCTCAAATTTTTAATACATATTCGCTACTTGATTCTATGTTTCTTGCTGCATGCACATGATTTTCCTTAGATCCATTTGTTTTATTTGAAAATATTTTAGCTAAATTGATTTATTGATTGCTCGGTTAAGTTACAATTTATGACTCAGCTTAGCAAAATGATTTGATAAGTCAGTGTATTGAAAATGTGAAGGTCTATAACTTGTCCCAACTTCTTACAATCCAAACACGATTAGGTGGTTTTTACCTATTTTACTACGCGATCGTGGGGACATTTATGCCTTATTGGAACTTATATCTTCAAGATCAGGGCTTTGATTACCAAGAAATAGGGATTTTGTCTTCTATTGCGATTGTCACTCGTTTTTTTGCGCCATTGATTTGGGGTTGGATTGCGGATAAATCGGGTAGACGCATGCTTCTCGTTCGAATTGCAACGTGGATGGAGGCCTGTATTTGGTTTTTAATTTTTATTATTCCAAATAATTTTCAGTCTGTTGCGTTGTTGATGCTGATTTTTAGTTTTTTTCAGAATGCAATTTTAGCCCAATTTGAAGGGGTAACATTATTTTGGTTGGGAGAGAAGCGAGCAGAGCTTTATGGGCGAGTGAGAAAATGGGGTTCTGTAGGCTTTATTGTTGGTGTATTTGCCATCGGGGCATTACTTGAAGTTATTCCAATATCAATGTTGCCGATCTTACTTCTAGCAATTTCATTTCTTGCTTTCTTATGGTCATTTACGATCCAAGAGCCTGAACATGCACCTAGTTCACAGAAAAAATTAGAACCATTGTGGCCAGTATTAAAGCGGCCAATGATTGCAGCATTTTTTACCATTGAATTTATTTTGTTGTTTTCTCAGGCACCATTTTATAGCTTTTATAGTAATTATTTACATGAGGTCGGATATAGCACTACACAGATTGGAAGCCTGTGGGCGACAGGAGTTATCGCTGAAATCATCATGTTTGCTATAGCTCATAAACTTTTCTTTAGTCGGTTTTCATGGAGAATATTGGTTGCTGTTTGTCTAATTATGACAAGTGTACGTTGGTTTTTGGTTGGAATCTTTGAAACGAACTATATGGGGCAATTATTGGCGCAATGTTTACATGCATTTAGCTTTGGTCTGTTTCATTTAATTGCGATGAAAGTAATTTTCCAAAATTTTTCAGCAGGCCAACAGGGGCGCGGGCAAGCTTTGTATAGCACGATGTGGGGCTTGGGAGTGGCATCTGGAAGTTTGTTGGCTGGATATTACTGGACGCTTTTATCGGGTGCGACCATTTTCTTGTGTGCAGGTCTTATTGTGCTGTTCGGTTTGATCTTGATTTATTGGTTGCCGAATCAGCTTGAGACGGCAACCCCAAAATAATATTAAAGCGATATTTTCTTGTATTGAGGCATCCATGGTTGAGCTTGTTCTAATTGCGCTGCAAGTTGTAACAAGCGATCTTCCCGCCCAAACGGAGCGATAAACTGACTACCAAGTGGTAAACCATGCTTATTCCAATATAAGGGCACTGACATGGCAGGTAAACCTGTAACATTTGCCAGTTGTGTGAATGGTACCCAGCTTAAATTGTCTTGTACCATTTTTTCAACCAGTTTCCCTTGTGCAAGATAATGTGCTTTTCCGAGTTTTAGTAAACCTTTTAGAATGGGTTTCTGCCACGCAGGCGTAGCAATCTCACCATTTTTTGGTGCAACTGAAGCCGTAGTTGGAGTCAAATAAAGGTCATATTTCTCAAAGAAAATGTTCATTTGAGTGCTATAAAGTCCCCAGTTATTGAGGTTGTGAATATATTCAGTTGCTGTTGTTTTAGCACCAAATGCAGCCAAAGCAATGGAGTCAAGCTCAAAGTCCTGATCTGTAGAGCCGGTCATTTGTTTGATTTGTGCTTGCATATAGGAGAATTGGCTAAACCATGTCGTAATAAAGTCTTTTGCTAAAGCAAGTCCATCGATTTTGGGGCGATCTTCCACCACAATATGTCCAAGTGACTCTAAAAGTTTGGCGGTCTGTTGAATGGCTTGAATAGCATCATTAGATACTTTAGTGCCAATAGGTGATTGGGTGTTAAATGCGATTTTAAGTTTTTTAGGGGATTGCTGGATGATATCCAGATATTTTTGATCGGGCGCCTGAATGGTAAAAAGTGAGCTTTGTTCAGGACCTTGCACTGCATCGAGCATAGCAGCACTGTCACGAACTGTTTTGCATAAAACATGTTGCATCGCTGCACCATGCATGGCTTCACTATATTGTGGTCCCCATGGTGTACGACCTCGACTTGGTTTAAGCCCAAACAATCCACAATAAGATGCGGGAATGCGGATTGAGCCTCCACCATCTCCAGCACCTGCGATCGGTACAATACCACCTGCCACTGCTGAAGCAGATCCACCCGATGAACCACCACTATTATGTTTTAAATTCCATGGATTATGGCATGCCCCCCAAGCATCGGGTTCCGTAATTCCTTTGATTCCGAACTCTGGTGTATTGGTTCGACCAAAACTAATGATTCCTGCTTTTTCCCAACGATTTACAATTTCTGCATTAAAATCCGGGGTGTAATTGATTCTTTTTAATGAATGGCTGCCATAAGAAGTGGGTACACCTTGATATTCTTGAAATAAATCTTTTACTAAAAAGGGAACGCCTGCAAATGGTCCCGATAGATTTTGTTTAGTGCGTTGCTTGGCTTGTTCATGCATCGGGATGATAATTGCATTGAGTTTGGGATTAACTTGAGCACTTCGTTCTAGGGCAAGTTCTAATAACTCTACTGCTTGAATTTCTTTATTTTTTACAAGCTGAGCTAAACCAAGACCATCATATTGGACGTATTCAGAAAATTTCATGGCTTTGATCCCTAAAGCTAAATTTTTACAGTAATATTTTGTTCAAATTGAACTTAGCATACCTTAAAAAAGTAAAATCAATAAATAGATTGCACCAGAAAAATATTGTGTTGATATGGTTATGAAGCAGTGTTTTTATTGAAAAATATGCTAAGTTAAAGCCAAGGAATGTTTAGATGATAACTTAAATTAAATCTATGAAAAATATTTATATTATTGGATTCTTGTGTGCTTGCTCAACATGGACATTGGCTGAAACGACAGCAAATACGAGTGTTGTGAACACCCCCCAAATGGCAACAGCGAATAGCATTCGTGTCACAAATCGTCCTGAAATTATGGGGCTTTGGGGAATGGAAATACCAAATAATAAAAAATGTGTTGAGTACTACAATTTTCGTGGTGCAAATGAAGTTGTAATTAGAAGTGGTAAAGAGTGGTCTTATGGAATGTATGACTATCAGCCTTCTGACAATCAATTAGAGCGTTTACCCGCACTTATTTTACAAATCAAATATGATAATAATGAAGTTGATTGTTCAGGCCAGCAAGTTGATCAAACAGGTGAGGTTTCTCAATATTTTGTCAAATGGGCTAATCCTCATACGATAGATTTTTGTGCCAATGAAAAAGGCGACAAGTGCTTTGCAACTTTACGCCGTGTTTTGCCATAAAATATTGATATAAAAAACCTCTTATTCGTAAATAAGAGGTTTTTTATTTAAGCAGTTTCAGCTTTTGGTTCAAGCTGTTTTAGCAAATGCTTTTCAAGGTAATGAATATCCATTGCTTGTTCGCAGAAGTTTTTGTCCTTCAAGATCAAATCTTTATGTAATGGGATATTGGTTTTAATACCTGTCAAAATCATTTCATCAAGTGCTTGGCGCATACGTGCAAGTGAAGTTTCGCGATCTTTACCATGAGCAATTAATTTTGCAATCATTGAATCATAGTATGGGGGGATGCTGTAGCCTTGATAAATATGAGAATCTAAGCGAATACCTGCACCACCCGGTGCGTAGAAACTATTGATTTGACCTGGTGATGGTAGGAAGGTCGTTGGATCTTCGGCATTGATACGGCATTCAATCGCATGACCTTTCACTTCGATCTCATGTTGTTCAAGGTTTAGACCTAAACCACCAGCAATACGAAGTTGTTGTTCGATGATATCGACTCCAGTCACCATCTCGGTCACAGGATGTTCAACTTGAACGCGTGTGTTCATCTCGATAAAGAAGAACTCTCCATCTTCAAATAAGAACTCGAATGTACCTGCACCACGATATTGCATGAGCTTACATGCATTGACGCAAGCTTCGAGAATATCAGCACGTGCTTGTTCTGGAAGATTTGGTGCAGGTGCTTCTTCTAATACTTTTTGATGACGACGTTGGAGCGAACAATCACGATCATATAAATGAATTGCATGACCATTTCCATCACCAAGTACTTGAACTTCTACATGGCGAGGTTTTTGTAAAAAGCGTTCCATGTAAACAGTGTCATCACCGAACCACATTTCAGCATCACGTTGGGCAGCTTGAACAGACTCAAGTAATGTATCAACACGCTCAACGATACGCATACCACGACCACCACCACCAGCAGCAGCTTTAACAATCAGCGGGAAACCAATTTCTTTGGCTTCTGCAAGCGCATTGTGGATAGTTACTGCATGGTCACAGCCTGGAACAGTAGGTACGCCTGCCTTTTTCATCGCAATAATCGCCGATACCTTGTTGCCCATGAGGCGGATATGCTCAGGGCGAGGACCGATGAAAATAAAACCAGAATTTTCTACAATTTCAGCAAACTCAGCGTTTTCTGAGAGAAAGCCATAACCAGGATGAATTGCATCAGCACCTGTGATTTCTGCGGCAGTAATAATGGCAGGAATATTTAAATAGCTTTCACTTGTTGTGCCCGGTCCAATACAAACCGCTTCATCTACGAAGCGTAAGTGCATTAAATCTTTATCTGCATCGGAATATATACCAACAGTTTTAATGCCAAGCGTTTTGCAAGCCCGAGTAATTCGTAATGCGATTTCACCACGGTTTGCAATGAGTACTTTTTGCAACATAGAAATCCCCAGACTGATTAAGCGCGGTAGCGGAATAATGGCTGACCAAATTGGATTACATCACCATTTTTCACTAGGATTTCTTCGATAACGCCGCTTTGAGTTGCCTCGATTGGGTTCATGATTTTCATTGCTTCGATGATCCCAAGTGTTTCACCAGCAGAAACCGTCTGACCTACTTTTACAAAAGGTGCCTCACCAGGACTCGGCGCTGCATAGAACACACCTACCATTGGAGATGGTTCAACTGCACCACGCGGTGTTTTTGCAACTGGCGCAGCTGCTGCAGTAGCCGCAGGGGCAGCAACAGGCGCTGCTGCATAAACTGGTGTTGGGCGAGTCAATGAGATGGATTGATCACCTTCCTTAACTTCAATCGCTTGTAAGTCAGATTCAATCATCAAGTCGATGAGCTTCTTGATTTTACGGATATCCATGAGTGAGCATTCCTGAAGGTTTAAATTAATTAGAAGATTGAATTTTTTCGATAGCGTAGTTGAGTGCAAAGGAATAACCTTGTGCACCTAAGCCACAAATCACGCCGATGGCTTTGTCTGATAAATATGAGTGGTGACGAAATGATTCACGCGCATGAACATTTGACAGATGAACCTCAATAAATGGGATCGCAACACCGAGAAGGGCGTCACGTATAGCAACAGAAGTATGGGTGAGTGCAGCAGGGTTAATGATAATGAATTTAACGCCTTCATTTTGCGCTTGATGGATACGATCGACGATCGCACCTTCCCAGTTACTTTGAAATGTATCTAATATCAGTGATGCATGTTTAGCTTGAGCAGTGAGCTGTTGGTTAATATCATCGAGAGTGAGATAACCATAAACTTCTGGTTCGCGCTTTCCTAGTAAGTTTAAATTCGGTCCGTGAATTACCAAAATGGTTGAGCTCATTCAGCCTGCTCCAATTTTAAAACTGCAAATGTTTTTTGCAAGATGTCTGCAAAGTTTGCTTATTATGGCACAAAATTCTGCAATTTTTTATAATTTCATTTAATCGATGAAGAAATTTGCATACCAAGCATGCTGCATATAATGAAAACTTTGCAAGGAAATGGCAATGTTAAAATATGACAAATTTTTCGATATTTTTAAAGTTTCATTATTTTAAACTGAATCGGCTGAAATGGTTCATGGCATTTGTGTAACTCAGCAGTCATTACTGTAAAGCGTTGATTTCGATCATGGGTTTTTCATGATCTATAAATAGTGGATAAGTGTTATAAATATTCAGATTTATTTTTTTTGAAAGATACTAATCTATTGTTTTTATTTTGATTTCTATCTTTATATTTGTTTTTTAATTTCGTGTTGATGACATGAGGAAATGCATTGCAATAAAGTTTTGATTTCAAAGTTAGTTTGATTCTTGGCATATTTTTAATGTTATAAGAAATTGTTTATTCTCTAAGCGGTTTGAGAAAATATGGAATTGGCAAAAGTGATGTGTTTTTATATTTTTGATGGCAGTTAATGACATAAAAATGTCCGAAAAAGATATGCTAGGTTTCGCTAAGATCATCTGACTTAAAAGGCTATATTGATTGGCTTAGCCTTTTTTGGGTCTTTCAAAGCTGTCTTTACTATAAAGACAGCTTTTTTTTGGGGCTAAATGTTGCTGTTGAAGCTGATTGCATTTTGATAAGTCTCTAGCAAAAGACAGTCTTGTGCTAGATCCAGTTCGGGTCTTTGAGTAGGTTGTGGTGTTTGCCATTTTTGCATCTGTTGAAATAGCCATTCAAAATCTTTAGTTTTCGGTTTTGCATCGATCTGTATAAAGTTTCGAATGATATTTTGGATTTTAAAATATTTTTCAACATGAACCTCAGGTGAGCAATTGAACTGAATGATGTCAAACTCGACTAGCAATCGCCAAACAGGAGAGAAGTCTTTTATTTCCTTCAATTCTTTTTGAGCTCTCAACACTGCACTAGTGAGTGCAATCAAAGTGTTTGGATGTTGTTGAGCCCATTCTTGGGTTACTGCTAGTACTTTATCAGCTACATTTGGGATAATTTCCTGACTCGAACAAACAATATGGCTCAAGCCAAAGACTTCAGCTTGAGTATTCCAAGGTTCACCCACACAAAAACCATCAATCAGGTGGGTGTCGAGTGCTTCGACCATATAAGGTGGCGCTAAGGTTTTGACATCCATCGAATGTGCGAGATCTGCATCGGCGAGTGCTAACCATTCTCTTAAGCAATAATGATGAATGGAGTGCTGAAATACATGTGCTAATGAAAGCGTTTGATGGGCTTTAATTTTTTGCACGAGCTTATGTGCTGAAACTTCAACTGGGTCGTGTTGGTGAATATCTAATTCATAGCAAAGTTTTTGACTCAGGCTAATAAACGCACGGTTTTCGCTCAAAACTAACGGGGTTTGCAATGGTATACCGATTTGATCTGCACCAACTGCGGCAGCTGGAAGCATTGCAGATAGGCAATGTGCGGCATCGAGCAGCCCAAAAGCAAGGCGATCACGCAAACTTGCCCAAGAAGCTTCTTTAACCAAACTGATATTTAATCCGACATCTTCAAAATAGCCACGTTGTTTGGCCCATAATAAGGCAACACAGTCCAGTAATGGTATGTAGCCAAGCTGCAAGTCTACTTTTTCTAATTCTACTAAATGGCTCATCTATTCATCCTTTAGTTGATTATTTAAAAGTTGTTGCGCATCGAGTAGGCGACGAGCCATCTCACCAATAGTCATGCGATGACTCATGGCATTTTTTCTGAGCAGCTGAAAGGCAGTGTCTTCACTTAAATCATGTAATTGCATCAATAAAACTTTGGCTTTCTCGATATCTTTGCGATCCGCAAGTTTGGTTTTTGCATCTCTAAGATCACCTTCAAGTTTTTTATGCTTTTTATATTGCTCAATTGAAATATCTAAGATGGTATGTAGGCGAGATGGTTCTATACCATCAACAATATAAGCAGTTATGCCTGCATCAATCGCTTGTTTAATGGTGTTTTTATCGGTGTTTTTGGTAAACAATACAGTTGGTAGATCAAAGTTACTGACACAGCTTTCGATTACATCACGATGTGGATGATCCATATCGAGTAAGATTACATCTGCTTGCAGATGTTCAAGTTTGAATATATTTAAGTGATCAAGGGTAAAGCAAGCAACCACATCAAAATCATGTTCTATTAAACAGGTTTTAATGTATTCCGCCCGAGCCTGATCATCGTCTATGAGTACGATCTTGAGTTTCGGCATAAGTATAAAGTCAAACAGTCGGTTTATGCACGTTATGAAGTCAGTGCTGTGGGTTTTATTATTTAAGCAAAATTAATGCCATGAGAAAATTTAATATAGTGCAAAAGTTCCAAAGGCGATCTATTGATGCGCTGTATTGTATCGCTGCTTAAATATTTAACGAAATAATTATTTGGTTTTATCCATCTATTTTATTGGGATGTGCATTTTTGGTGCGTAAAAAGTCATGTTTTGAAGCAAGCTGAATTGTGCTTTAAAACAGGTCATCTGCATATTTGTGTTGATGAGCACAATTTAGTGCGTGTTAAGAAAACTCATTGTTTTGGATAAAATACTTATAAAACAATAGTTAATCAAATATTTTTGTTTGAGTAATAAAATATGGCATGACATTTGCTAAATCTTTACTAAGTCAAAGACGACTTTTCAAATAAAATGTAAGACGGCCAACGATGTCCGATCTGATCGGTTTGTTTACACAATGATTTGTGTCGACAAAGCAGTATACGTTCAGTATAGGAGATGGCAATGTCTTTAGATCTATCGGCTAAAAAAGCCACATCAATTAAGTTATTTAACTTTTCTGCTCCAGCGATGCGGGCATTCCATATGAGTTGGCTTGCTTTCTTCGTATGCTTCTTTGCTTGGTTCGCATGTGCACCTTTGATGCCAGTGATTGCTGGCGAATTCAATTTAACCAAAGATCAGATTGCCAATATCAATATTGCAGCAGTGGCAATCACGATTGTCGTGCGACTTATTGTTGGTCCATTGTGTGATAAATATGGTCCGCGAATCACTTATACCGCTTTACTGTTGATCGGAAGTATCCCTGTATTTGGAGTTGCCGCAGCCAATAGTTATGAATCATTTTTATTCTTTCGACTGTTGATTGGTGCAATTGGTGCAAGTTTTGTCATTACGCAATATCACACCAGCATCATGTTTGCTCCAAATGTTGTCGGAACCGCAAATGCAACAACCGCAGGCTGGGGAAATGCGGGTGGTGGTGCAACGCAAGCACTGATGCCTTTAGTCCTTGCAGCATTGGTAATGTTTGGTGTTGAACAGGCGATGGGCTGGCGTGTTGCGTTAATCGTACCTGGCTTGATGATGGTTATCGTCGGGATCTTATATTGGAAATATACACAAGACTCACCACAAGGCAACTTTAAAGAGCTTCGTGCACAAGGTGTGGTTGTCGGTAGCGATAAAAAAGGTGGATTAGCAATTTTAATGCACGCAGCACGTAACTATCGTGTGTGGATTCTCTTTATCTCTTATGCTGCTTGTTTCGGAATTGAAATCTTCATCCATAACATCATCGCGATGTATTACGTCACGCATTTTGAGTTTGGCTTAAAAGAAGCAGGCTTAGCTGCAGGAATCTTTGGTCTACTTGCATTATTTGCACGTGCTTTAGGGGGGATGGTATCGGATCGAGTGGCGCTTAAAAAAGGATTGGATGGGCGTACAAAGGTTTTATTCCTTCTCATTTTAGGTGAAGGCTTATTCCTGATTCTTTTTTCTCAAATGAACAGCGTGACATTAGCAATTTTGAGTATGACGATTTTCGCTTTATTTACCCACATGGCGTGTGGAGCGACTTATGCATTGGTTCCATTTATTGATCGTGAGGCACTAGGTGGTGTTGCAGGCATTATTGGTGCTGGTGGCAATGTGGGTGCAGTTGCAGCTGGGTTCTTATTGAAAGGTATGTTGGATATCCAAACTTGTTTAATGGTTTTAGGTGGCTTGGTTGTTATTGCTGCGGGTTCTGTAATGTTTATTCGCTTTTCAGTAGAGCATAAAGAAAAAGAGCAGCGTCTATTTGAACAAGCACTTATAGAACGCCACGCAGAACAAAACAGCGCAGCTTAATTGCAATCAGATTTTAGGAGAAACACAATGAAATTAGTGATGATTGGTCACGGTATGGTGGGGCATAAATTCATCGAAGCCATCTTAGAGAAAGCAGATGATGAATTAGAAATTACAATTCTTGCTGAAGAACCTCGCATTGCATATGACCGCGTACATTTGACAGAATATTTCTCTGGTAAATCGGCAAAAGACTTGTCTCTTGCACGTTTCGATTTCGCCGATGCACATGGAATTGATCTTCGTTTAAATACCAAAGCGACTGCCATTGATACAACTGAACAAACCATCACAACCAACCATGGTGATGTGATTCATTATGATAAATTGGTGTTGGCAACTGGTTCATACGCATTTGTTCCACCAATTTCGGGTAACGATCGTGAAAATTGCTTTGTATATCGTACCATCGAAGATTTAGATGCAATCCGTGCAGCAAGTCTAAATGCGAAAACAGGTGTGGTTATCGGTGGTGGTTTACTTGGATTAGAAGCGGCTAAAGCTTTACGTGATTTAAATCTAGAAACCCATGTAGTCGAGTTTGCACCACGGTTAATGGCGGTACAGATTGATGATTTAGGCGGTAAAGTATTACGCCGTAAAATCGAAAACTTAGGTGTAAAAGTTCATACTCAAAAAGCGACACAATGTATCGAAGCAGGGAATGACGCTACACATGTGATGAAGTTTGCCGATGGTAGCGAACTTGAAACAGACATTATTTTATTCTCTGCGGGGATTCGTCCGCGTGATGAATTAGCACGTTCAAGCGGTTTAGCGCTTGGGGAGCGTGGTGGTATCAAGATCAATGATTACTGTCAAACCTCTGATGAAAACATTTACGCAATTGGTGAATGTGCGCTTTGGGACAATAAAATTTATGGTCTCGTTGCGCCGGGCTATGACATGGCACGTATCGCAGCCAAGCATATCTTAGCTGAAGAAACACATTGTTTCGCTGGTGCTGATATGAGCACTAAGTTGAAATTGATGGGTGTAGATGTGGCATCGGTTGGTGATGCTCATGGCATGACACCGAATTCGCTTAGCTATTTCTATGCTGATGAAGATGCATTAGTTTATAAGAAAATCGTTGTCGATGCAGACAAAACCAAATTACTGGGTGCAGTACTTGTTGGTGATGCAAAAGAATATAATGATCTTCTGCAAATGATGTTGAATGGTATGGCATTGCCAGAAACACCTGAAAGCCTGATCATGCCAGGATTTGCTGATTCTGGTGCGAAGGCGGGTGGCAGTGGTGTTGATTTACTTCCAGACAGCGCAACAATTTGTTCATGTAACAACGTGTCGAAAGTAGATATTTGCCAAGCGATTTGTGATGGTTCGACCTCTTTAGGTGCTTTAAAGAAATGTACCAAAGCAGCAACGGCATGTGGTGGTTGTGCGCCATTAGTTACTCAAGTTTTAAAGTCTGAGTTGCAACGTCAGGGTGTAACGGTTAATAACCATGTCTGCGAACACTTCCCATACTCACGTCAAGAGATCTATCACTTGGTGCGTGTCAATGAAATCAAAACATTTGATGATTTGATTCAACAACATGGTCATGGTTTAGGTTGTGATATCTGTAAACCAATGACAGCAAACATTTTGGCATCGTGCTGGAATGACTTTGTATTGGAACCAACGCATGCAGGTTTACAAGACAGTAATGACTACTACTTAGGAAATATCCAAAAGGATGGTTCATATTCAGTTGTACCGCGTATGGCAGGTGGTGAAGTTACGCCAGATGGTCTGATTGCTGTCGGTCAAATTGCTAAAAAATATAACCTTTATACCAAAATTACTGGCGGTCAACGTGTTGACTTATTTGGTGCTCAACTGCACGAGTTACCATTGATTTGGGAAGAGTTGAATGCAGCAGGCTTCGAGTCAGGTCATGCTTACGGTAAATCATTACGTACAGTGAAATCATGTGTAGGTAGCACTTGGTGCCGTTATGGCGTAGATGATTCTGTTGGTTTGGCGATTGAATTAGAAAACCGCTACAAAGGCTTACGCTCACCGCACAAACTAAAAATGGCTGTGTCGGGTTGTACGCGTGAGTGTGCTGAAGCACAAGGTAAAGATGTTGGTGTCATTGCGACAGAAAAAGGCTGGAACCTATATGTATGTGGTAATGGTGGAATGAAACCACGCCATGCAGAGCTTTTAGCTTCTGATCTAGATACTGAAACTTTGATTCGTTATATCGACCGCTTCTTTATGTTTTATATCCAAACTGCTGATCGTTTACAACGTACCAGTGTATGGCGTGACAACATGGAAGGTGGTTTAGATTATCTCAAAGCTGTGATTGTTGATGATTCGCTTGGTCTTGCAGAAGAGCTTGAAAATCGCATGGCACATGTCATTGGAACTTATCAAGACGAATGGCGTACAGCGGTAGAGAATCCTGAGATTCGTAAACGCTTCCAAACTTACATTAATGCAAGCGCTGAAGAGCAAGCTGATCCATATATTCAATTTACTGAAGTGCGTGATCAGATCCGTCCATTAAATGAAGCTGAACGTTCAGTTGATCGTATCCCGATGGTAGAAGCATAAGGAGAATCAAAATGACAAATCTAAAAGACATGAATATGCTTCCAGAAAATCAATGGATTGATGTGTGTCATCTTGATGACATCACGCCAAATACAGGTGTAGGTGCACTTATTGCGGGTCAATCCGTTGCTTTATTCCGCGTAGGGAACGAAAAACGTATTTACGCATTAAGTAATAAAGATCCGTTTAGCCAAGCAAATGTAATGGCGCGCGGTATTATTGGTGATTTGCAAGGTGAGCGTGTTATTGCCTCACCGATTTACAAACAACACTTCAGTTTAGCAACAGGTCGATGCCTAGAAGATAAAGATCAAAAGCTTTCTGTTTTTCCAACCAAAATCGAAAATGGTCGAGTTTGGGTAGGTACTGTTCCGCAAAAAACTTATATTACCAATAATGGTGTTTCTCAAGAAAAACTGAAGCTCGTTTTGATCGGTAATGGTTTGGCTGGAATGCGCTGTCTAGAGGATTTACTCGACATGGCACCTGATCGTTATGATGTGACGGTGATTGGTGAAGAGCCTTGGGGTAACTATAACCGTATCATGCTTTCACCAGTGCTTTCAGGTGAGAAAACTATTGATGACATTATGTTGCATCCACATGCATGGTACAGCGATAAGGGCATCAAGCTTATAGCGGATGATCCTGCGGTGAAAATCGATCGTACTCGTAAAGTGGTACATACGCAAAATGGCGAAAGTGTCGATTATGATCGTCTGATTATTGCAACAGGTTCATCGCCATTTATCCCACCTGTACAAGGCGTGGATTTGAAAGGTGTGATCAGCTTCCGTGATATTTTCGATGTCAACACCATGATTCAATACGCTGAAAGTAAGAAGAATGCTGTGGTGATTGGAGGTGGTCTGCTTGGCTTAGAAGCTGCATATGGTCTTATACAACGCGGTATGAATGTTACGGTTCTTCATTTGATGGATCGTATCATGGAGCGTCAGCTTGATGGTCGTGCCAGTTTAATGTTGCGTCATAGTATTGAGCAAAAAGGCATTAATATTATCACTGAGGCAAATACTGAAGCATTGATTGGTCAAGATGGCCATGTGAGCCAAGTCCGACTGAAAGATGGCACGGTGTTGGATGCTGATCTTGTGGTGTTTGCAGTCGGTATTCGTCCAAATATTGCTTTGGCTCAAAGTGCTGGTTTACGTTGTAATCGTGGTATTTTGGTCAATGATACGATGCAAACATTTGACCCAAGTATTTATGCAGTAGGTGAATGTATTGAGCATCGTAATCAGACTTTTGGTCTTGTAGAGCCATTGTGGGGACAAGCATTTATCTGTGCAACACACTTGGCAGAACACGGTAGTTTAACTTTCAAATCACCAACCGTTCCGACTCAGCTTAAAGTTAGTGGTGTTGATGTATTCTCGGCTGGAAATTTTGAACCGAAAGAAGATTACGAAGACATTATCTTGAATGATGAAAAACGACAAATTTACAAGCGTATCATTATTCAGAAAGATAAAGTCATTGGTGCGGTACTGTTCGGTGATACTGAAGATGGCATGTGGTATGCGGAATTGATTGCAGATCAAACACCAATTTCAACATTTAGAAATAAATTGTTATTTGGTAAGGATTTTGCAATGAAGAAAGCAGGATGAAAGCTAATCCTTTCGTAAAGATTAGGTTAAGCGTTAAAGGCATTGCCGCATATGTTGTGTAGGAGCAGATGTTTTTTGCAAATGCATTGCCTTACTTTTCAGGGATGAAAAGTAACAAAAATCCTTTGTTGAGCTGACGGTACGTCCTTGCTACCGCAGCCCAACAAGGCGGCATCCATGCCGCCTGTCACGGTAATGTTTGAGGAGAAAATTCCAGTATTAGAATGGTGATCTAAGCTAAAACTGGGGAAGAACTCAGAATGATTTTTTAGTTAAGTGTAGAGTTCAGCGGATTAACTAGGTAAAAGGGGCAGTCATGAACAGTTTTCAAAATTTAGAACACAGTCGCTCCGATAAAGCAGAAACAATTATTACAAAAACAACGTGTCCCTATTGTGGGGTTGGGTGTGGTGTTGATGTCACGGTAAATCACAAAGCACAAGGAACAACGGTTCAGGTTGCTGGTGATTTGGAACATCCATCTAATTTTGGACGCCTTTGTATTAAAGGCAGTAATTTGGCGGATACTCTAGGATTAGAGACTCGCGTTTTGCATCCGATGTTTGGTCGTAAGAATCATCGTAAAGTAACGACATGGGATGCAGCCATAGAAAAAATCGCAGATCAATTCCAAGCGTGTATCGATCAACACGGTCGTGACAGTGTGGCATTTTATGTATCAGGGCAGCTATTGACTGAGGATTATTACGTCGTCAATAAGTTTGTGAAAGGCTATTTAGGTACAGCCAATATCGACACCAATTCACGTCTGTGCATGTCTTCAGCAGTTGCCGCGCATAAGCGTGCTTTTGGTGAGGATATCGTGCCAGCAAGTTACGAAGACTTTGAATTTACCGATATGGTGGTGTTGGTGGGTTCTAATACTGCATGGTGTCATCCTGTACTGTACCAACGCATCATGCAGGCGAAAAGTAAAAATCCAGATTTATTCGTTGTTGTGGTTGATCCCCGTTTTACCAGTACCTGTGAACAAGCAGATTTGCACCTTCCAATTTTACCTGGACAAGATGTCGCATTGTTCAATGGTCTATTGCAGTATTTATATAAGAATAACTTTATTGATCAACATTTTGTCGATACACATACAGAAGGTTTAGACACTTTACTAGAATCTAGTCAGACTGAAGCTGATTTTGACTCAGTCGTGAAACGTACGGGAATTTCAGCAGAAAAGCTAAAATTCTTCTTCGAAAAATTTGCAACAACTGAAAAAGTTGTGAGCTTATTTTCAATGGGTGTGAATCAATCTTCTCAAGGGGTGAATAAAGCCAATAGCATTATCAATTGCCATCTTTTGACAGGGAAAATTGGTAAGTTAGGTGCTGCGCCATTCTCAATGACAGGTCAACCGAATGCCATGGGTGGCCGTGAAGTAGGTGGTTTAGCCAATATGTTGGCAGCACATATGGACATCGATAATCCATCACACCAAACACTTGTACAAAACTTTTGGAACAGTCCTGTGATTGCCAATCAAGCGGGACTCAAAGCAGTTGACTTATTCCAAGCTGTAGAGTCTGGGAAAATTAAAGCCATATGGATTATGGCAACCAATCCTGTGGTGAGTTTACCTGATGCGGATCAAGTAAAACGCGCATTGAACAAATGTGAGTTTGTCGTGGTTTCAGATATTTGTGCTGATACAGATACCACAGCTTATGCGGATGTATTGCTTCCTGCGTTAGGTTGGGGTGAAAAAGATGGAACTGTGACCAACTCAGAGCGCCGTATTTCACGTCAAAGAGCTTTTTTACCTGCTCCAAAGCAAGCAAAAGCAGACTGGTGGGCCGTTGCTGAGGTTGCGAAAAAATTAGGTTTTTCTGGTTTTGATTTTAACAATGCATGTGACATCTTTAATGAGCACGCAGCCTTATCTGCGCATCAAAATGCAAGTTTGGATCAACGTGATCAAGTTGAAAACTTTCGTTATTTCAACCTAAAAGGACTAATGAATTTGTCTTTGGATGAATATGATCATTTACGTCCGATCCAATGGCCTGTTTGGGAAAAAGGTCAAAGTACTGCGGTTGAGCAGTTATTTGATCAAGGTTTGTTTAGCCATAAAAGCAAAAAAGCAAAACTGATCCCGACAGTGGCAATTGATCCAGTTCATGCAGTTTCTGAAGATTATCCATTGGTGTTGAATACAGGACGTATTCGTGATCAATGGCACACTATGACACGAACAGGTTTATCAGCAAATCTGACCACTCATCGAGCTGAACCTTTCTGTGAAATTCACCCGAATGATGCTTTGAAATTTGGTATTCGTGATAAAGCATTGGCTGAAGTGAAGTCGCAATGGGGCAGTTGTGTTCTGCGTGTCACTTTGGCTCAAGGTGTTCGCCGTGGTCAAATTTTTGCACCGATTCATTGGACTGAGCAAGTTGCCTCTGATGCCCGTGTCGGAAAAGTGGTCAATCCAGTTGTAGATGCAATATCAGGCGAACCTGAGTTTAAACACACACCTGTTGCGATTCAGCCGTTCCATACGACATGGCAAGGTGTTTTGTATGTTCGAGATGGGTTTGAACAACAAATCAAAACCTCATTGCAAACATGTGCATGGTGGGCAAAAGTTAAAATAGCCAAAGCAGTTCGTTTTGAAATTGCAGATCGTCACAACTTTGATCAAACGCAGAAGAATTTAAAAAGTTTCTTGCCTTTTGTAGATGAAACTTATGAATGGTTGAGTATTGAAGATGTTTCAGCGCAAATGAGTCATAGCATCATTCTGAAAGATGGGATTTTGATTGCCAGTCTTTATATTGCGCCATCGGATATGTTGCCTGACCGTGATTGGGTTGCGAGTTTATTCAAACGTGAGCGTTTAAGTGCATTACATCGTAAAGCACTGCTTGCTGGTATGCCGATGTCAGCCGCAAATAATGATGGACCATTGGTTTGTAGCTGCTTTAAAGTAGGTAAAAATAAGATCATTGAAGCGATTAAAACGCAGAATATTACTCATGAAAAACAAGTGACAGCTTGTCTAAAAGCGGGTGGTAATTGTGGTTCTTGTTTACCTGAGATCAGAGGTTTGATTAAAACCTGCCAGTTGGAGGCGGAAGCATGAATACAGATTTTCCCGCTACAGATCTCGTGATCTTGGCGGGAGGACAGGCACGACGAATGAATGGGATGAACAAACTATTGCAACAGTTTGATGATCAGATTCAATTGTCAAAAATTTGTCAACGCTTTAAATCGGAAGTTCAGCAGATATGGGTCAATAGTCATCGTGATAGCTCGATCTATAAAAGCATAGAGCCGACTGTTGAATGTTTTTCTGATGATCAAAACGGCTTTTTAGGGCCGTTGATGGGAATGAAAAGTGCATGGTCGCGTGTACAAGCAGAATATGCATTATTTATTCCTTGTGATGTGACTTATATCCCAAATCAAGTGCTTGCAAAGCTGCATCGTGCCTTAGAGAAAAATCCGCAAGCATCCGTGGCGTATGTAAATATCAATGGCGATGCCTTGTATCCATTTTGCTTGTTAAAAAGAGCGAGTTTATCGATATTAGAACACCAGCTCGCTGCAAATAAATTAAGTTTAAGAGAAACTTTTAGGCAACTACACGCTCAACACGTTGTTTTTCAAAAGCAAAGCCTGTTTTGCCATAGCATCAATTCATTGGATGAGCTTCAACAATACAAGCAGATGAAAGCTTTTAAACAGATGTTTGTTTCAAACTGATCGGTTAAAAAAGCTTTCTTATTTAGATGTTGATATGGATGTTTAGATTATGGATTTTTGCAAATAAATTTCCATTTCTTCGACTGGAACCATACCACCACCAGTTGCCCAAACAATGTGATTAGCATTATTCATTTGTTGTGCAGTCAGTTGATGCATAGCAGCATATTCTTGGTGCTGACTGATTAAGATTGGACCCAACATTCCAGCTAACGCGGATGGTTCCAGTTTTAAATCTTCTGATTGATTGAGTAGCCCCAATAATTTATACATGCTTTGATCATCCAGTGTGTAGAAAGCATCGAGTAGTCTCTGCATCGCTCGACCCACAAATCCAGATGCGCGTCCTACTGCTAAGCCATCTGCTGCGGTAATGTTATCAATGCCTAGGTCTTGTACTGAGATTTGATCATGCAAGCCTGTTGCTACACCTAGCAGCATGCAAGGTGAGTGAGTTGGTTCAGCAAATATACAATGTACGTGATCACCCAAAGCCATTTTTAAACCAAATGCGACACCGCCAGGCCCACCACCAACGCCACATGGTAAATAAACAAATAAAGGATGCTCTTGATCAACCGTAATATTTTGAGATTCTAATTGTGCTTTTAAGCGTTCACCTGCAACGGCATATCCTAAAAATAAAGTTTTTGAATTTTCGTCATCAATAAAAAAGCAATTTGGATTTTTTAATGCTGCTTTACGACCTTCTTCAACTGCAACACCATAATCCTGTGCGTATTCAATAACGGTAACACCATGTGATCTTAATTTATCTTTTTTCCACTGACGTGCGTCTGCCGACATATGCACAGTGACATCAAAGCCAAGTTTGGCACTCATGATACCAATCGAAAGTCCTAAATTTCCTGTAGAGCCAACGGCAATACTGTATTGACTAAAAAAATCTCTAAATTCTGGACGATCTAATTTTGAATAATCATCTTCAACTGTTAATAAGCCTGCTTGAATGGCAAGTTTTTCAGCCTGATAGAGCACCTCGTAAATACCGCCACGTGCTTTGATCGATCCTGAGATTGGCAAATGACTGTCTTTTTTTAGCCATAATTTTCCAGTGATATCTTGTTTGAAATGAGCTTCAAGTGTTTGCTGCATCGTTGGAATAGAAACCAGTTCGGACTCAATGATTCCTTTACTTATCTCAGTTTCAGGAAATACGGACATCAGATAAGGAGCGAAGCGAGCTAAACGATCACGAGCATCATCAATATCTTGTTGAGTCAGTCCTACAAAGGGCAAACCTTGTGCTAAAGAGGTGGTTTGGGGATTCAACCAAATTGTTTCTTTAAGTTGAATCAGATCATCGACAATCGGATGTTGTGCAACAAGGGTTTCAATTTGGTTTGAATTCATTGGGCTGCTCATAAGATCTTTCTATTATGGAGAGGAATAATTGAAGAAATTTCATTCTTTTTAGATATTCATGTATTACAGCGATTAGATCAATAAAAATTATATTTTTATATCAACAACCTTATTCATTTATAAAAACTCTGTATAACTAAATCTTAATTTTATTTCGGATAATTGTACTTGATCTTTATTTAAATAAGTTCTATTTTGGAACTTGTGTGATTTTAAGCCATTGTCCAAATGATTTGTTAAGATTGAACATCATGTTTGGATAAGTAAAAAGTCAGAAAAATAATCGAAATAAGTGCTTGTTGTGCTTTTTCATCATTTGTAGGTTGAACCTTGTTTACTTTTAAAAATCAAAAAGACCTTTAACGGATGAGATTGCAAATCATAGGGAGAATAAAATGCCAATGTCGACTACGATAGCAAGACAGGATGTGACTGCTTGTATTTTATGTTCGAGAAACTGTGGTTTAAGTGTTGAAGTTGAAAACAATCAATTTAAGAAAATTAAAGGTGATGATCAGCATCCGTTTTCACAAGGTTACATTTGTCAAAAAGCAGCACGTTTACAGCATTATCAACAACATGCAGATCGTTTAACTCATCCCTTGAAGCGACAAGCTGATGGTTCATTTCAAGAAATTTCTTGGGATCAAGCGATCCAAGAAATTGCAGATCAATTGGTTAGAATTCGTGATGCACATGGCGGAACAGCATTTGCATCGGTTGGTGGTGGTGGACAAGGCAATCATCTGGGGGCGGCTTATGGTCGCCAACTATTGTATGCAATGAAAAGCTTTTATGCCTATAACTCACTTGCTCAAGAGAAAACTGGTGATTTCTGGGTAAATGGACGTTTGTTTGGCAGTCAAGCCTGTCACACAACTGAAGATGTGGAACATGCGGATTATGTTTTATTTATTGGAACCAATCCGTTTCAAGCACATGGTATTCCAAATGCTCGTGATACTTTAAAACATATCAAGAAAGATCCAAACCGAACAATGGTGGTTTTTGATCCGCGTGTTACTGAAACGGCTAAGCAAGCTGATATCCATGTGCAATTAAAACCTGGTACAGATTCCTATTTGATGTCTGCAATGATTGCGATCATGTTGCGCGAAGATTTGTATGATCAAGCATTTATTCAAAAACATACGCATGGGTTTGAGCGAGTTAAACAAGCATTTTCTACAATACCAATTGAAGAATATATTGAGAAGGCAGATGTCTCTGTAGAGCTGATTTATCAAATTGTACGGGATTTTGCCAAAGCTAAGCGTGGTTGTGTTCGGATTGATTTAGGTATTCAGCATACTTTAAACACCACCTTAAACGGATATTTGGAAAAACTACTTTATTTGCTTGCAGGACATTTTGGTAAACAGGGAACGAATAACTTACACACCATGTTTATTCCGATCTTGACCAATACTGATGAGCGTAATCCTAAATATCGTCGTACGGTTCATCATAAGATGTTCCCAATATCAGGTTTTTTCCCACCAAATATTTTGCCTGACGAAATTCTAAAAGCAGGCGAGAAGCGAGTACGTGCAGTCTTTGTAGATAGTTGCAATCCATTGCTCACCTATCCAGATACCGCAGCTTATGAACAGGCATTCCAGTCATTGGAATTGTTAGTTGTGGTTGATGTTGCGATGACAGAAACAGCACGATTAGCCCATTATGTATTGCCAGCGCATAGTCAATTTGAAAAGTGGGAATTTACGGGCTTTAATTTAGAATTCCCACAAAATGGTTTCCATTTACGTCATCCGCTTTTTAAAGCTCAAGCCAATACACTGCCTGAAGCGGAAATCTATACTCGCTTACTTGAAGCAATGGGTGTCATTCCCAAACTGTTTCCTTTACTGAATAAGATCGCGCAAAAGGATTCTCCGAAGACAGCTTATCTAGGTTATTTTGCTGCACTTGCTGCTAGTTTTGTGAGAAATAAAAAGTTAGTCCCATTTGCGGCATCTATTGTTTATCGAACACTTGGGCAGACATTACCCAATGATGCTGCATCAACGGCTTTATTATTGCCTTTGTGTATGCAGTATTCTGCACAACACTATAAAGCTGTCAAACAAGCGGGTTATAAAGGGAATCGTTTAACATTAGGCGTAAACTTATTCCAAGCGATATTACAAAAACGTTCTGGCGTTATTCTCTCTAAACATAACTATGATGATGTCTGGGATTTGGTTGCTTATAAAGATAAAAAGATTCATTTAGCAATCCCTGAAATGTTGATTGAATTAGCACAACTGAATCAACAAACTCAAGGCACAAGTGAACAGTTTCCATTTATCTTATTGGCGGGTGAACGCCGTAGCTATAATGCAAACCAAATCTACCGTGATCCGGCATGGCGTAAGGTTGATGCAGAAGGTCGACTGAGAATGAATCCTGAAGATGCAATTCATTTTGGCGTAGATACAGGTCACTCATTACAGTGTATTTCAGAACATGGTCGGATCACAGTGGTTGTCGAGATTGATGAGGGAATGCGAAAAGGGGTCGTTTCGCTGCCGCATGGTTATGGTTTACGTTATAGCGGAGGTCAGGCGATTGGACCTGAATTAAACCGATTAACTTCGTTAAAGCATTGCGATCCTTTGTCGAAAACCCCATATCATAAATATGTGCCTGTACGACTAGAGAAACCTGCGGCATAGTGGATGGATTGAGTTGATTTGCACTATTTTATTGCGTTTAAATTGATATGTGTTTTGAAATAGTGCAATCTCGTTTAACGATAATCTCCTATAAATCATCAGATTTTGTTCTAGGATTAAAATGATAAGTTCATTCAACCAAAGATAGAGCATATAGTTGAATGAGTTTTAGGAATTGGAATAATAATTGCTTAGGTAAAATTCTCATATGTTCAAGAAAATAGATAAGCACATAACTTGTGCTGAACATGATGGGAAAATTCACAATATGAGTGCATATGATGAAGTATGAAATACCTGAAACGAATTTACCGATCTTGCAAGATCAGTATGCTCGTATTAAGCGTAAGTTACGTATTTCGGTGACGGATCGTTGCAATTTTAAATGTGTGTATTGTATGCCCGAGCATCCAGAGTGGATGAAAAAGCAAGATTTATTGAGCTTTGAAGCATTATTTTTATTTTGCCAGTACATGGTCAGTCAAGGAATTGAAAACATCCGTATCACGGGTGGTGAACCACTCATGCGACAGGGAGTGGTTCATTTTATTGCTGATTTACAAGCTTTACGTGCAGAAGGGCTAAAACGTATCTCGATTACCACCAATGCTCACTATCTCACCAAATATGCACAACAATTGAAAAATGCGGGATTAGATGATTTAAATATCAGTCTTGATAGCTTAGATCCAGCCCAATTTAAGTCGCTGACTAAAAAAGAGTTAGCACCTGTTTTGGCAGGTATAGAAGCGGCTAAGCAAGCCCAACTGCCATTTAAAATAAACTGTGTGTTAATGAAAGGCCAAAATGATGATCAAATTGTACCGATGGTCAAATGGGCTAAACAGCAAGACATTCCACTACGATTTATTGAGTTTATGCCATTGGATGGTGATCAGCACTGGTCACAACAGGCAGTGGTGAGCGAAGCAGAAATTTTGGAACAGCTTAAAGCACATTATGAAATTCAGCTAATTCCGCAGCAACATGAGCCAGCCAGACAATACCAATTGGATGGAAATTATCGCATTGGTATCATTTCTACGATTACTCACTCTTTTTGTGGGGAATGCGATCGAATTCGTTTAACTGCACAAGGTGAACTATTCAATTGTTTATTTGCTCAACAAGGTTTGAATATCAAAAACGATTTGTTGAACACGATTAAACAACATATTGGTTTATCTGAACTGTCATATCAAATGTTAGATCAAAAAATTAAACCTTATATCTGGCATAAGGCCAAAGGTTATCACGCGATACAAAACCAACAAGTACGTAAAATTAGTATGCACATGCTTGGAGGTTAGATTGAAAAATATGGAGAGGGTATGCAAACCATAGAAATTAAAATAGAAGCTTTTGGAGAGATAGAAAGATTACTACCCAAACCACTTCAATTTGAGTTTGCTAAAGAAAGTTTAATTTTAGATGTTTTAAATCATATTGTAGATCGTTATCCGGATGCTACAAAGGCGATGGATAAATGTGCTTGCGCGATAGGTGAAGATATTGTGACACGTCAGACCGTACTAAATTCATCATGCACAGTGGTGCTTTTGTCACCAGTTGCGGGAGGTTAGAAATGCGTGAGTTTTCAAGAGTTCAAGATCAAGCATTAAGTTTAGATATTTTTGATCCTATTCAGTCATTTCCTGAATGTGGCGGGATTGATGTTTTCATTGGAACAGTACGAAACCATCATAAAGGAAAAGCAGTAAAAGCACTTAAATATACCTCTTATACGCCTGTCGCTGAAAAAATGATTCGTGAAATCGAACAGGAAATTAAAGATAAATATCAGGTTTCTTATGTGCGCGTGATGCATCGTATTGGCTATTTAGATGTGAGTGATACTGCGATTATCGCGATTGCTTATGCTGCGCATCGCCGTGAAGCATTTCAAGCTTGTGAAGAGGCTGTTGAACGAGTCAAGCATGAGGTTCCAATTTGGAAAGAGGAATTTTTCACAGATGGAACAAGTCATTACGTTGAAGGCTGTTGTATTCGTAAAGATAGCCCTGATACGACTACTCCAGAAAAACATAGACATGAACATAACCATCAACATTGCGCACATGAGCATACACACGAATAAGGTTTTAGGAAGTTAAGATGAAAAATGTAGGGATGAAACCTGAAAGTTATCGTGTTGCAGAAGCACAAGCGATTTTACATGCACCACCACATTGTATTCAGTTACTTCGAGATGGAAACACAGAAAAAGGTGATGCTTTAAAAACTGCACGGATTGCGGGTATTTTAGCAGCAAAACGTACCGATGAGCTGATTCCATTATGCCATCCCTTACCGATCTATCGTGCAGATGTAGAATATGATTTACACGAAGATCATGTTGTGATTTTAACGACGGTTGAGACGATTGGACCAACTGGCGTTGAAATGGAAGCTTTAACTGCTGCAAGTTTAGCAGGCTTAACGATTTACGATATGTTAAAGCCACATTGTGAACCAGATGAGCTATGTTTAGATCAATGTAAATTGCTTAAGAAAAAGGGCGGTAAGTCTCATTTTAAACGTACCTTACGTCAACCTGTTTCTGCTGCAGTGATTGTTCTCTCAGATACTGTGGCAGCTGGTCGAAAACCTGATACGGCAGGAAAGTCAGTTGTTGATACTTTGACAGAAGCTGGTTTTGATCCAATTCATTATCAAATTCTGCCTGATGAATCTGATCAGTTAAAGGATCTAGTGCTAGAGTTAACCAAATCTTATGCGTGCATTATGACTGTTGGTGGTACAGGAATCGGGAAGCGTGACATTACTGTCGACACGTTGGAGCCGCTATTAGAACGTAAATTAGATGGATTGATGGAAGCTTCTCGAGCATTTGGTCAAAGACGTACACCTTATGCAGCGATGTCTCGTGGTGTGGCAGGCTTTATTGATCGTTCATTGGTTGTGACTTTGCCGGGTAGCCGTGGTGGTGCAACTGAATCAATGGCTGCAATACTGCCTGCTTTGGTGCATATCTTTGATGTATGCCGTGATCTGCCTCATCCGGGAGGCTATGAATAATGTCTGGATGCGGGGCTGAAAAAGGTTTAATCAGTATTGATGAAGCATTAGCTTTGATTCAAACCCAACCTAAAACTCTAACAGCAGAGACGCTGGCTTTAGCAGACAGTTTAAATCGTTATCTGGCAAAGGCGGTGTATTCTGAGGTTAACTTACCGAGCTTCTCTCAAAGTGCAGTTGATGGTTATGCAATTAACTGCTCGCTTGATGATCTTCAAAATGCTAGCTTCAAGCTGAATGGGGAAATCAAAGCAGGTACTGTTTCCGAGTTACCTTTGCAGCAAAACCACGCGATTCGGATTTTTACAGGTGGGAAAATACCTGAGGGAACGACCCATGTCGCTCGCCAAGAAATCGTGATCCTTGAAAGCGCTGATCAAATTCGCTTAAGTGAGCACATTAAACCACAAGCTGATATTCGATTTACGGGTGAGGAAGTCCAACAAGGACAACAATTGGCAGATGTTGGACAAAAAATCAATATTGGTACACTCGCTGCTTTGAGTATGGCAGGAGTACAAAGTTTAGACGTCTTCTGCAAGCCAAAAGTCGCTGTGGTGATTACGGGGGATGAGGTTGCTAAAACGCCTGAGGATTTGCAAAGTGGCAAAGTTTTTGATGCGAATGGCCCACTTCTAAAGGCTTGGTTCAAAGATTATGGGCAGGATGTTGAAATCATACATATTGCCGATACTGCAGAGCAAGTAAGTGCATGTTTTGAGCAACTTAAACAAAAATATGATGTAATCATTACGACAGGAGGTGTTTCTGTTGGTGATTATGACTTTGTTCGTCCTTGTGCTTTTGAGACAGGATTTCAACAGGTTTTTTGGAAAGTGAAGCAAAAACCGGGTAAACCACTTTTTTTTGCTGAATATATCCAAGCTGATGGTCTTCATCATTGTTACTTATTAGGATTGCCGGGAAATCCTGCGGCTGTTTATGTTGCTATGCAGATTTATGGAAAAGCGTTGCTTGATGCCCTGCAAAGCCAAACACAAACCTTACAGTGGTTTAGTGCAACGCTGACCCATGCACTAAAACCAGATGCGCGTGAGCGTTTCTTGAGAATGCATGCTTATTTTGAAAATGGGCAGCTTAAACTTCAAAGTTTGGCCAAACAACAATCTCATATGCTCAGTAACCTTATGCAAGCGAATTGTCTGGTGCGCGTCCCATCCAATATTCAACTAGAAGCAGGTCAACAGTTGTCAGGTTTATTTATTCAAAATTAAATTTTGAATAAATTAAAATTATCCTGAGTTTTACCAAGTTCCGATATTGCACTGATGTGAAAGGTGATTTAGTGTATATTCTATATCTTGCTTATTTTGTAAGCATAACGGTTCAAGGTATCGCTGCGATATCTGTTTAAAAAGATTGGGTGATAATAATGAAATGGGAAGAAATTGGTGACCAGCCATGTTCTGTGGCTAGAACACTTTCGATTCTTGGAGATCGTTGGACGATGCTTATTTTGCGTAATGCTTTTATGGGCGTCCGTCGTTTTGATGATTTCCAACGTAGTCTGGGTTTAACCAGACATGTTCTCTCCGAACGACTGAAGCGTTTGGTTGAGCATGATATTCTTGTTAAAGTTCCATACGTAGAACGACAGGAGCGTTTTGAGTATAAATTGACCGAGAAGGGGTTGGATTTATATCCTATTATTCTTTCAATGACCCAATGGGCAGATAAGTGGATGGATATGGGTTTAGGTAAACCAATTGAATTTACACATAAAACCTGTGGAAATAAAATGACCCCTAAAATGGTTTGTTCAGAATGTAATGAACCGATCAAGGCAAAAGAAGTACGTGCAAGTGCTGGTCCTGGCTATTTTGCTTATATCGAACAAAAACAAAAAAGTGCATGATTTAGTTTTTTTGTAGTTCTATTTCCTGTTGAATCGCGTGAGATAGAACCTCAAAAACTTTTTGCTCGGAACATTGAGCGACATTAAAGCGGATAAAGTTTTTATAATTTTGACTTTGGCTAAACGCATTTCCCGGCGCTAAAATGACATTATTTTCGAGACACGTTTGGGCGATACGTGCAGTATCTAAATTCTTAGCTAATTCACACCATAAGAAAATACCTGCTTGAGGCTTTATCCAAGGTCTGATCTTCAACTTTTCTAATTGTTTAATCGTAAAGTCCATTGATTTTGCTAAACGTATTTTTAATTCATCTAAATGTTTGCGGTAAGTTCCGTCGGTTAAAGCAGCGTATAAGATTTCCGCGGATAGATGGCTACCACCAAAACCAGTCGCAATTTTTATATCTGTGAGATCTTCTATCCATTGAGATTTTGTTGCGATATAGCCTGTACGTACAGAACCTGACAACGTTTTAGAAAAACTACCAATGTGAATCACCTTTGAAAGGCCATCTAGTGCTGCCAGCCTAGGTGCTGGATCTAATTCTAAATCTGCAAAAATATCATCTTCGATTACAATCAGGTTGGATTGTTCAACCAATTTCAATAATTGATAGGCTGTTGATGCTGTTAGTCTTGCACCTGTAGGGTTATGAATACCAGAATTGGTTATATATAACCGTGGATTATGTTGTGTGATTGCTTGTGAAAAAGCATTTAAATCTGGACCCGTAGGTGTATAAGGAATGCCAATAATTCGAATTTGGTGAACCTTGAGTAACGCATGAAAATTAAAATAACAAGGATCATCTACCAGCACGACATCATTTGGCTTTAAAAAATATCGACAAATTAAATCAATAGCTTGTGTACCCGAGTCTGTTAATAAGATTTGGTTAGGTGTTGCTTCGATTCCTTTACCTAGAATTTTACGCGCTAATAGCTCACGTAAGGCAGGAGAACCAAGTGGTGATGAATAATCAGTTAAAATTTTTGATTCAACTTTAGAAATTTTACGAATTGCTTTACGGATGTTTTCATGTGGCATCCAGTCATCAGGTAACCAACCACAGCCGGGCTTAAGCATATCTGGCTTGGCTTCTAAAGACTGTCTTGAAATCCATAAAGGGTCTATGTTCCGATCAATTTTGGGATGAATCTGAGAGATAGATAGAGGCGGAATTGGTCCAGATACAAAAAAACCAGACCCTGTCTTAGACTCGATTAGACCTTGTGATGCAAGGCGCTCATAGGCTTCTACGATCGTAGAGACAGATAAATTGAGTTGCTTGGCCAGAGCTCTGACAGAAGGTAGACGTGAGCCCGCTGAGATTGAACGAGTTTTAATTAGTTCATGGATATGTTGTATAACAAAATCTATTTTTGTGGTTTTCATTGTGATCATCTTAAACTGTATTGTTAATATATACAGTACAGTTATTTGGAATTGTACTGGATTGTGTATGGTGTATCTACCATAACACAGTTTAAATTCTTCATATAGATGTGGAGAGTTTAAATGAAATATTTCAATAATGGATGGGTAAATGGACTGGTTGGGGTCATGATTTTTGCTGGCTCTTTGCCGGCCACACGTGTTGCTGTACTTGAATTTAGTCCTACTTTCTTAACTGCTGCAAGGGCTGCTATTGCTGGTCTTTTTGCAGTGCTGTTATTGGTGTTGTTGCAGCAGCAGTTACCAAAACGAGTAGATTGGCTACCATTGTTTTATGTTGCGATCGGTGTAGTTGTCGGCTTTCCACTTTTTACAGCACTCGCTTTGCAATATGTGAGTGCAGCACATAGCATTGTTTTTATTGGGTTATTGCCATTAGCGACCGCTATTTTTGGTGTGGTGAGGGGTGGAGAAAAACCGAGCCAAAAATTTTGGTTTTTTGCAATTTTGGGGGCCGCTTTAGTCTTTGGCTATATGTTAGTTCAAACCAAGAGTTGGTTATTTCATTATGGTGACTTTTACATGGTGTTGGCGATTTTACTTTGTGGCTTTGGCTATGCTGAAGGGGGACGGCTTTCAAAGCATTTAGGCGGCTGGCAAGTAATCTGTTGGGCACTACTTTTAACTCTACCTGTAATGCTATGGATCTCATGGTTATATATGCCAAACAGTTTTGCTGATATTTCATGGTCAGCAAAGTTAGGTCTAATTTATGTCTCAATATTTAGTATGTTGATTGGTTTTTTCTTTTGGTATAAAGGCTTAGCTCAAGGAGGGATTGCTGCAGTGGGGCAGTTACAGTTATTGCAACCGCTATTCGGATTGGCAATCGCAGCTGTTTTATTACATGAACATGTCAGTATAACGATGTTTGCAGTTACGGTTGCTGTGATTGCCTGTGTTGCTTGTGCTAAAAAATTTGCTTAAGAAAATTATAAACAATTTGCAGGTTTAGGAACGCCAGCCAAACGGCTTAAATGACGAGCGACTAAACCTGTATTGAATCTTTGTTGTAAAACAGCATTATTAATTTCTGGACTGACAGTTTTCATTAAAAACTTGATCAGTGGTCGAGTTGCAGGTGAATGTCCGAACTGTTGATAGAACTGACGAACCGCTTGAAGTACTTCGAAATGCCATTCAGTTAATTCTAAATCTAGAGACTGCGCTAATACTTGCGCTACATCATGATTCCAAATCGTGTAATCAACTAAATGACCGTCTTGATCTAAATCTAATTGCATAAAATAGCCTAAGTGTATTTCAAATTGAAAGATGTTATTTCAAGCTAATACAGCGTTTAAACTGTAATGCAAGCTGAGCAAATTGAGCGTAATCAATGCACTTTACACGTGTTTTTAAGTCATCACTCAATAAAGCAGAGTCACTTTCTAAACAATATAAATTAGGGTACGTCTCAATGATCATGTGATTGATACCCAATACAGCATCACTCATCATAACGATATGATCATTTGCCTGAGCCATTTGTGTTAAATCTTTGCATATTTTTTCAATATGAAGATAAGGGGCTTGAATCAAAAAAAGTGTAGCTTCTTTCATTATGGCTCCTTACCAATACAGTACGTGATCAAATGATTGGATGAGCTCGGGATTGAGTTCAATAAACTCAATCTCTTGTTCTGAGTTCTGAACAATCTCGAGTTGTTGATTTTTTGTTTCGATGAGCAAGGGGGTTAAATCATAAAACTCGAAACTTTCCACCATATTTGAGGCAATTTTAAAGGCGTGTTGAATAGAATCAAAAGTAAGCTGATCATTGAGTAAGCTGAGTGCAGCATCTTTTAATAATACTTTGACAGAAATCCCAAAGGTTGCTAAAACCATAGTTGCAGATAAACTTTCGTTAATTTGCAAACTGGTTAAGTTGGGCTGCGTTAGGATGACGAGTACAGATTTCACACAATATACCTTTTAAAAGCAACACTCTATTAAATAACTTAAACTAAAATTGAATTAAGCGAGAACAATCTTGCACTGCATCAGCAAGTTCGCCAAGACCGACTAGCTCAAAGCCATGGGCTAAGTTATGGTGTTGGAGAGAATGGCGTTGTGCATTGCTCGCATCGGTGATACCCCGGGCAAGGGCAGCACTGACACAGACAGGGAGTCGAATGCCAAGCTTTTGCCATTCTTGTTTTAGGTTGCGCTGATCATCAGGAAACCACTGTAAATCATTCGCAACTTGAACTCCATCTTGGTAAAAGAAGACACGAAATTCTTCACGCATATTGTGTAATGCTTGTGCCAGACCAAATGCATGCCAAGCCATGACAGAAGTTGGTGCGGAGGTAATTAGCAGTAATGTACTCATTGAATATTCACGGTCATGTAGGCGAATGATGCGGACATAATTAAAAAAGAAGGTAATTATACAATGATTTTGGTGACAGGTGGTTTAGGCTTTATCGGTTCACATATTGCTTTGAGTTTGCTGGCTCATGGAAAAGAGATTGTTATTGTCGATAATTTAGCGAATTCAACGTTACAAACCTTGGAACGACTTGAATATATTTCAGGGATGTATATCCCATTTGCAAAATTAGATGTCAGAAATACGCCAGCGCTCAATAAAGTGTTTGAACAATATTCCATCGACACCGTCATACATACCGCTAGTTTTAAATCACTTGAAGAATCCACCTTAAAGCCGCTTGAATATTACAATGATAACGTAAGTTGTATTATGAGTTTACTCAGAGCGATGCAGCGTATGGGTGTTCGTCAACTCGTGAACTTGTCCAGTATTGCAATATATGGGCAGTCGGATGCATTGCTTTCGGAGGAGACTGCGTTTAATTACAGTTATCCGAACCCTTATATCCGTTCTCAGCAAATCGTAGAAGATATTATTGCGGATACTTATAAAGTTGACCATGAATGGAAAATCGTAAACCTACGTTTATCCAATATTGTAGGTGCATTTGAACATGGAGTACTCGGTGAGTATGTCGTTCAATTACCTAAAAATATTGTCCCTTTAGCATTACAAGTTGCAGCGATGCAAAGAGAATGTATCGATCTACAGAATCAAGCAGAAACCGATGATGGAACTGTCGAGCGCAGTTTCTTGCATGTATTAGATGTTTGTGAAGCTGTAATGATGACGATGAATTGGTTAGAAACACAAAATAGCTGCTTAGAAGCATTTAACCTTGCACATAAACAATTGACTTCAATTCAAACCTTATTAGATGAAATAGCGAAAGTTACACAAGCTGAGATACATGTTCAGCCTGCGGTTTATCAACATCAAGAGCTAGCAAGATTAGGTGCAAATATTGAAAAGGCGAAGCAGGTCCTCAATTGGGAACCAAAGCGGTCTTTGACCCAAATGTTAGAGGATGAGTGGCGTTTTTATCTCAATACGCTAAAAGGAAACTAGATAATGATTCTTATTTACATAATTTCATTGTTCTACGATAATGGTCAAGCTAATCAAAAATCCGTCATGGATTGATTCTGATTTCGCTAGCCAAAGCATCTATTTGCTTCAGCCCGTGAGAACTTTAACCAAATAGAGCAGAGGTTGTTTTATGCAAATGCGAATTGAACACGATACGATGGGTGAAATTGAAGTTACCAATGAAGCCTTGTGGGGTGCGCAAACGCAACGAAGTTTACAGAACTTCAAAATAGGTCAGGAGCGTTTACCACGCGCGATGATTCGAGCAATGGGGTTAGTAAAAAAAGCCGCAGCTATCACCAATGCAGAATTAAAACAACTCCCAGAAGATTTAAGCCAATATATTGTTCATGCAGCTGAAGAAGTGATCGCTGGTCAATGGGATGCTCAATTCCCATTAGTTGTATGGCAAACAGGTTCAGGTACGCAAAGTAACATGAACTGTAATGAAGTGATTGCCAATATTGCGAACCAAAAATTAGGTCAAACACTCGGTGCGCAGAAGCCAGTACATCCAAATGATCATGTCAATCGTGCCCAATCAACCAATGACTCATTTCCAACAGCGATTCATGTGGCAGCAAGTCTGCAAATCAATGAGTTGTTAATCCCAGCGGTAGAGCAATTAAAACAGACATTAGCGCGTAAATCAGAAGAATTTAACGATATTGTTAAGATTGGCCGGACCCACTTGCAAGATGCGACACCTTTAACTTTAGGGCAAGAGTTTAGCGGCTATGTTTCTCAATTAGAGCATGGCTTAAAGCGTTTGCATCAAGCACTTGCGGGTTTATATGAACTTCCTCTAGGCGGTACAGCTGTAGGCACTGGCTTGAACGCACATCCAGATTATGCAGTCAAAGCAGCAGCGCAATTAGCTGAATTAACTGGCTTGCCATTTGTGACTGCACCAAATAAGTTTGAAGCTTTGGCTGGGCGTGATGCTGCGGTATTTGCTTCGGGCGCCTTGAAAACATTAGCTGCAAGTTTAAATAAAATTGCCAATGATATTCGCTGGCTAGCGAGTGGCCCACGCTGCGGATTTGGCGAGATTCGCATACCAGAAAATGAACCTGGTTCAAGTATTATGCCTGGAAAAGTCAATCCAACTCAAAGTGAAGCAATGACGATGGTTGTGGCTCAGGTCTTAGGGAATGATACAACAATCAATGTGGCAGGAGCATCAGGCAACTTTGAGTTAAATGTGTTTATGCCCGTCATTGCGTATAATTTATTGCAATCTATTCAGCTGCTTGGTGATGCTTGTAATAGTTTTAATGATCATTGTGCAGTCGGTATTGAGCCAAATCGAGAGAAGATAGATTATTTCCTTCATAACTCTTTAATGTTGGTAACCGCTTTAAACCCTGTTATTGGTTACGAGAATTCAGCAAAAGTCGCGAAAACAGCTTATAAAGAAAATAAAACCTTAAAACAGGTCGCGGTTGAACTTGGTTTAGTAACTGAGGCGCAATTTGATGAAGTGGTGAAACCAGAAAATATGGTGTCGCCAAATAGTAAATAGTATCTTGTGGTGCAAAGTAGCTTTTCTCATGAGGAAAGGCTATTTTTATCAGTGGTTTTTATAAAGTGAACTGCGTACAATATCGGTTTGATTGACTAGACCAACGTTTTATTATGCTTAATATTTACTTAACAGATACCCAAACCCATATTCAATATTCTGGTCTATCACATGAAAATCCTGTTAAGTTTTTATTGAATCTAAAGAAAATTTTTCCAAGTACAGCCGATTTATTGTTACCCGTCTTGCCTGATGACAATAATCTAGAAAATGTAACTTGGGAAGCAACATCTAAAGATTTTGAGGTATTTAAAAAGTTACTAGAAGGTTGGGGAATTATTGAGTTGCGTTTAAGTGCAATCACAACCTACAAAGATAAGAATTTTGCCAATGAACTGGTAAAAAAAGCACAAGCTCGACGTAAAAATATTGCTCAAACACAGCCGCAGCTATCTATGATTGCTTTAGATTATATTCTTATGCATGAGATTCATGCGCTGATAGATGCTGAGTTGGTGATGATTGGCGAAAAATTCTATCTGCCGACCTTGCGTGAGCTTTGGAAAGGACAATTTTCTGAACAAATTTTGCAAGCGAAGTTTTAACTTTTAAAAGCAGACCATTGGTCTGCTTTTTTGTGTTTGATTTAGAAGTCATTATTTGATCTACAAACTTTTACAAGATTTTCTTATAGATTTTTTTTCAAACGGCATATATATTGCTTAGAAGGGATATAAATATTATTGCGGGAGAGAAGTTCTTCAATGAACTCGCCGAAGGAGCAACGACCCCGGAAACTCTCAGGCAGAAGGACTGTAATAATAGACATACAATCTGGAGAGCAGTGCTCAATTTGTAGAAATTTATAAAATCTGATCTACGATATACACTCACCGAAGGGGAAGGCTTAATGATTAATTGGTAATCATCTGCCGAAACTCTCAGGTACCATGACAGATGGGGCTATGCATTAAGGAATGTTCTACATTTCTAGGAGTTTGCTATGCCACATGTTGTTGTCATTGGTGCGGGGATTACAGGTGTAACGTCTGCTTATGAACTAATTAAGCTAGGTTATCAAGTCACTGTCATTGATCGTCATCTATTTCCAGCAATGGAAACCTCTTTCGCCAATGGTGGGCAATTATCTGCGTGTAATGCTGAAGTTTGGAATCAAAAGGCAACGGTGCTCAAGGGTATCAAATGGATGAGCAAGAAAGATGCACCATTATTGCTCAATCCATCATTCAGTCTGCACAAATATCGTTGGTTAATTGAGTTTTTAACTCATATCAAAGATTATAAAGCCAATACCATTGAAACCGTACGCCTAGCTTTATTGGCAAGACAGCGTTTATTTGAAATTGCAGAAAAAGAGAATATTTCTTTTGATTTGGAAAAACGTGGCATTTTGCACATGTACCATACCAAAGAAGATTTTGAGATCGCGAAAAAGGTCAACGATGTATTGGTTGAGGGAAAGTTAGAGCGGAATGCGATTACACCTGAGGAAATGAAGGCAATTGAACCGAATTTGACAGGTGATTATTATGGTGGATATTACACAGCTGGAGATGCAACGGGCGATATTCACAAGTATTCAGTGGGTTTGGCAGAAAAAACACAAGAATATGGAGTTAAATATCGCTTTGGTTTGGATGTTGTGGATGTCAAATGTTTGCAAGACAAAGTCCTTATTCAATGTAAAAACAGTTCTGAAAATATGCATCCAGAATCGGATGTCCATACTGAAATTGAAGCTGATCTCGTCTTGGTGTGTGGTGGCGTGGGAAGTTATCAATTGGCGGATCTGCTAGGCGATAGTGTCAATGTCTATCCTGTGAAGGGTTATTCGATCACGGTTCAACTTAAAGATGAGCAAAGTGTCAAAAATGCACCTTGGGTAAGTTTATTGGATGAGAGTGCTAAAATCGTCACCTCGCGATTAGGCGCAGATCGATTCCGTGTTGCAGGCACAGCTGAGTTTAATGGATACAATCGTGATATTCGTGCAGATCGGATTCAGCCTTTAATCAATTGGGTAAATCAAAACTTCGATATCTCGACGGAACATGTTGTGCCTTGGGCTGGTTTGCGTCCAATGATGCCGAATATGCTACCTGTAGTGAAGCAAGGGAAACAGCCGCGAGTATTTTATAATACTGGACATGGTCATTTAGGGTGGACGTTATCGGCTGCTACAGCAGTGGTAATCAGCCAAGAAATTGCGCAAAAATTTCCAAGTTAAGATTCAAAAAAGCCGATGTTTAAACATCGGCTTTTGGTTTGTTTAATCATACAAACGATAAATGCCTGTAAAGCGTTCGCAACCTTTTTGTTCTGATCTGACCACGAGTAATGCACGTTGAAAGTCAAACTGATATTCACATTTTTTCTCGTTGTCGATAATCTGATTTTTTTGATCAGATGTACTATACGCCAGTAGAGACATCGTTTGCGTTTCTAATCGATTGTTTGGGCTGCGATAGGCCGTTCCTTCGATTTTGAGACGGTCTTTATCGAGTTGGTGGATTTGGATGTGCACAGGTTGCTTAGCTAGAGCGCCGTGTTCATATTTTAGATAATGTTGTGTAAGTGTTTGGTTGATTGATGTGTAAAAGTTCAAGTCATCCATGCGAGCATCAAACTGTTGTAAGTAGCAAGTTTTAGATTTGCACTGTTGTAGCTGACGTAACCACATTTCTTGGGTTGCGTGCAAAAGTTGCACAGGTGCATCCGTTACTAAATAAGCTGTTAAAAATTTATCATTCAGCTTAAATCGTTGTTCTTCGTATTGCTTAGAACATACATTCTGAAAGTCGGCACGCTGATTAGAGCAGTCAATTGCTTTAGCAAACGCAAATGTTGAGCATAAACAACTCAATGTGATGATACAGCCCGTTTTCTTTAATTGATTTCTTACAGTGTTCAACAGCATAATCACTTATACTTTCAGTCTAATTTGCTCACTGTACTATAGCGAAATAGAAAGCCTGAATTCAAGATTAGTTCAGTATATTCTAAAAGGAAAATCATATGGTTGCTCAGATTCGAATTGGACAAGGCATCGATGTACATGCTTTTGACGACGGGCAGTATGTTACTTTGGCAGGCATTAAAATACCGCATACACATGGTTTAAAGGCACATTCTGATGGTGATGTAATCCTACACGCGTTGTGTGATGCTTTGTTAGGGGCACTTGCCTTAGGGGATATCGGTCAGCATTTTCCAGACACAGATCCCGAATATAAAGGTGCAGATAGTTGTATTCTACTAAAGCATGTTTATCAATTGATCTTAGATCGTGGTTATCATTTAAATAACGCAGATATTACCGTTGCATGTGAACGACCAAAACTAGCACCACATAATTTAGAAATGCGTCAAAGTATTGCTGATGTATTAGATGTGGATATTACGCAGATTAGTATTAAAGCGACGACCACTGAAAAACTAGGTTTTACTGGCCGTCAGGAAGGTATTTTGGCGAGTGCAGTTGTACTACTTTCACATCAAGCAAAATGATCTGCATTGATCATGGATTGTTGGAGTTCTTGTGTTGCTTTACGACCTTGGAGTTTTAGGGCAATACTATGAATGAGACCCGTCCATGTTTCATTAGGTTCCCAGATTTCATGTAACAGCGCTTGCGCGGTCGGTAGATCAATATTCATATAAAATTGACGATAGAGATACATCAAGCTACTCACACGCATATTCTTGGCACAATGCAGCCAAACCACTTCATTCTGAACAAGATGATCGATTAAATCTAAAACAAGTAGGCATTGTTCTGAGCAAGGTACATCCCAGTCAATAGGAATGTGAATATAGTTAAGACCTAGGTCTAAACAAATTTGATCTTGTTTAACTAAATGATTTTCAGATTTACTTGTTGCGAGATTGATGACAGTGCTGCATCCATACTCTTTAATTAGTTGCAACTCTTCAGTAGAAGGTTGGGCTGAAGTAAAGAGGTGTTCATGCACTAAGGAAAAACTAGGAATTTGTGTGAGTGTTTGTTCTAATGAAGTCATCATGTACGCTATCGCAAGCATTTAATCGTGTCGATAAACTACTATAAGTGTTTTTGTTGGAGTGTTCAATTTAAGCGTATAAATAAAAACAGCACCACGAGGATGCTGTTTATAGGATCAAAGTAAGCGAATACAAGCTTAATCTTTTTTCATATTCTCATTGAGTAAAAATTCCATCAATGCTTTCTGTGCATGTAGGCGGTTTTCTGCTTCATCCCAAACGACCGCATTTTTGTGATCTAACATGTTTTCAGAAATCTCTTCACCACGATGTGCTGGCAAACAATGCATAAATAAACAATCAGGATGAGCGAGATCCATCAATTGTTCATTGACTTGGAAATCTGCAAATGCTTTTTCACGAAGCTTTTGTTCTTCTTCCTGTCCCATGCTTGCCCATACGTCGGTGACAATCAGGTCGGCATTTACAGCAGCATCTTCTGCTTTGTTAAAGACTTCCACACAATCTGCAAACTCAGCTAGGAATTCTGGTTTTGGCTCATAGCCTTCAGGAGAGGCGATTTTGAGTTTAAAGCCCATCATATGTGCCGCTTCAACATATGAGTTACACATATTGTTGCCATCACCAATCCAAGCGACAGTTTTTCCTTCGATACTGCCACGATGCTCTTGAAACGTTTGCAGGTCGGCAAGTAGTTGACAAGGATGATGGTCATCAGTGAGACCATTGATCACAGGTACTTTTGAATAGGATGCAAAGCGTTCAACAATATCATGACCAAATGTGCGAATCATGACGATGTCAAGCATGCTTGAGATAACACGAGCAGAATCTTCGATGGGTTCACCACGACCAAGTTGTGTATCGCGCGGGGAAAGGAAGATCGCACTGCCACCGAACTGACAAATACCTGCCTCAAAAGAAATGCGGGTACGCGTGCTCGATTTCTCAAAAATCATTCCCAAAACTTTACCAGCAAATGGTTGATACAACGTATTGCTATGCTGCATGCGTTTAAGTTCTTGTGCGCGATCTAAAATGCGTTGCAGTTCTAAAGAAGATAGGTCACGTAAAGTTAGAAAATGCCGAAGCGCCATAGCTACTCCCACAATAATTATTGAGTAAAAACAATAATTAATTGTTGTTTGACGGGTGGTGAATAAAAAAGAATTGAATACTATACTACAGGTATTCGAAAATGCAAAAGAATTAGACCTTTTGATGAGCTTTTAAAAACAAATCTACTGAATATTGAATATAATCAAAGATTTCTAGATCATTTTCTGGGATCTTTAAGCCCATTAAAATGCGCCATTCGACATCACGTAAAATACCGAAATACATTGTTGCTGAGTAATGTGGTTGTGTACAGATGATTTCATTTTTGAGATGGGATTGATGTAGTGCACATGCAATTGTATTTTGAACATTCACCGCACATTTATCATAGAAATAATTTGCCAGTTGCGCATCTTTCTGGGTTTGCTCTGTAAACATGCGCATAAATGCAATATTTTCTGGTTTGATAATGTGGTGGTAAAAGCGTTGAAGCGTTTGAGTTAAATAATGATTCAAACTGACACAATCTGGAGAGTAAGGTAAACATACACCATTAAAAAAAACCTCTCTTCGATAATCACAAATCGCAGTAAAAAGACCTTCTTTATTACCAAAGTATTTATAAATAGAGGCTTTTGATCCTCCAGCATGACTTACGATGTCATCCAAAGAAACATCATCATAACCCTTTTCAAGAAATAGATCGGTTGCACAAAGTAATAGCGCAAGACGACGCTCTTGTCCGCGACGGGTTTGAGGCTGTTCACAGTTTGGGTAACAAATATCTGCCATTGTATTCGGTACTATTGATGGTGGGGTTGCGATTATTATAGCAAAAACCATATGTGTTGTATGGTGTTCTAGAGGAAGTTGTTTTCTGCTGTTAAATAGAAAAAAGCGAGCTGATATTGAGCTCGCTTTTTTAATGACTTCTAAGGCTTAGGCTGAACGAATTTCTTCATCGTCATCATCTTCAGTCGAGTCCATGCCAAGCTCTTTAAGTTTACGGGTTAGGGTGTTGCGTCCCCAGCCTAAAAGCTCAGCGGCATGACGTTTTCGACCACGGGTTTGCTGTAAAGCTGCTGTGATCAGTGTGCGCTCGAACATCGGTGTTGCAATATCAAGTATTTTCATTTCACCATTTTTGAGTTTTTGGATAGCCCATTGTGCCAATAACTCATCCCAATGATGAACAGCAATTCTTTCCACAATATTTGGGTTGCTCGGAACTGTTGAGGCTGCTCCATCATTTGGTGATTTTTGGATCGAAACTTGTTTAAGTTCAGCAGGTAAGTCCTCTGGGTAAACTTCACGACCTGTGATCATTACTGTAAGCCAACGACAAGTATTTTCGAGTTGGCGAACGTTACCTGGCCATGGCAACTGCTGCATATAGTCCGTAGTTTCGGTACGTAAAATTTTAGGACTCACGCCGAGTTCTTTACCTGCACGTGCCAAGAAATGCTGTGCAAGCATAGGGATGTCTTCGCTTCGATGAGCAAGTTTAGGAATATGAATACGAATGACATTTAAGCGGTGATATAAGTCTTCACGGAAACGACCTTCATTTACAAGTTTTTCGAGGTCTTGATGTGTTGCTGCGACGATTCGTACATCTACTTTCACAGGAATGTGTCCGCCAACACGGTAGAATTCACCGTCCGCAAGAACACGGAGCAAACGTGTTTGGGTTTCAAACGGCATATCGCCAATTTCATCGAGGAATAAAGTGCCACCATTCGCTTGTTCAAAACGACCTTGATGTTGTGTGTTAGCCCCTGTGAATGCGCCTTTTTCATGACCAAATAACTCGGTTTCAATCAAGTCCTTTGGAATAGCAGCCATGTTTAGTGCAATAAAAGGTTTGGCGCGACGAGGTGAGTGTTTATGCAGTGCATGGGCAACCAACTCTTTACCTGTACCAGATTCACCATTGATTAGAACAGTAATATGGGATTGTGATAGACGTCCAATGGCACGAAATACTTCCTGCATAGCAGGTGATTCACCAATAATTTCGGTCGATTGCAGTGGTGAAGCAGTTTTGGTTGCTTCTTGTTGCTGTAATTTATTGATATGTAAGATTGCACGATTAACGAGCGCGAGTGCCTCATCAATATCAAAAGGTTTTGGTAAATACTCAAAAGCACCTGTTTGATAACTAGAGACAGCTGATTCAAGATCAGAATGTGCTGTCATAATAATTACAGGTAAATCAGGGTGTGAGTTCTTAACCTTAGATAAGAATGTTAAACCGTCAATTCCAGGCATGCGGATGTCGGTCAGAATGACATCAGGTGCATCATCATGTAAGCGCTCAAGAGCAGTTTGTGCTTCTTCAAAGTTGGTGACATCAAAACCTTCTTCTTTGAATGTTTTTTCAAGTACCCAACGCATGGCACGATCGTCATCTATAACCCAAATTTTATTTCGTGACATGGTTTGACTCCCAAGGTAGATATAAGCTAAATACGGTTTTTCCAGCAACGGATTGACATTCAATCATTCCGTTATGTTGATGCATAATGTTTTGAGCAATACTAAGCCCCAGTCCTGTACCTTTAGCACGTCCTGTGACCAGTGGATAAAAAACAGACTCCAGAATACTTTCCGGTACGCCTGGTCCATTGTCTTCTATGTCGATTCGGATCGTTGATCGATTTAACACGCCATTAATTGTGACAAGTCGTTGAATCCGAGTTCTTAAAATCAGTTCAGGTTCAGAATCAACAAAGAAATCCTTGTTTTCAGTCATGGCTTGTACTGCATTGACACTAATGTTGAGCATGACTTGAATGAGTTGGTCACGATCAGCCATCACGTCAGGTAATGAAAGATCGTAATCACGAGTGATCTTGATTTTCTTTTTAGTTTGGTTGGTAATTAATGAGCGTACTCGCTCAAGTGGCTCATGCACATTGACATGCTCGTAACTAGGCAGTTGGCGTGAACCAAGCATCGTATCTGCGAGGTTGGTCAGCCGATCTACTTCACTAATAATAATGTCTGTAAATTCACCATAACTATCATCATTTAAGCTGCGAGCGAGTAGCTGAGTTGCACCACGGATTCCAGCCAATGGATTCTTGATTTCATGTGCGACTCCTCGAACGAGTTGACGAGCAACTTGATGCTGTTGAACTAGATTTTCTTCTTTCGAAATTTTCAGCATGCGATCAATCGGGTTGAGCTCAATTAAAAGTAAACTAGATTGATTTTTACCTGTATTGAGTTGTGAAACTGTATAATCGACATGGATGGATTTGAAGTTGACATTTATTACAGCTTCACGACGAGTGTAATGTTGTCCGCTTTTCAAGGTATTTAATAAAGCTTCATAGGTGTTAAATGGATCATCATGCGCATGTAATAGATTTAACACAGGCTGACCAGATGCACGTAGCAAACTAATATCAAATAATGCTTCACATGCTGAATTTAAATAAAAAATATTAAGCTGACTATCGACCAATAAAATGGCAGTTGTTAGGTTATCGACCAGTAGTCGATAGTCGATAGTGTTATGTTGATCCATTTGTGAATCGTCCTGTTTTAAAATGGCGCAATTAAATATCAATTTGAATAGATTGCCATTAACTTCTTAAATGTACGTTATGCAAAATGCAAGCCAACTTTGTATTGGCTAATTTTCAATAGCTTATTGATGAATACATCCATTTATACGGTATTTTTCACATAGATAGGATGATTTAATAATTTTATCATGTTCCAAAATGGTGCATGTGTGGATTTTTATCAAAACTTTGGTTGTATTTTGGTGCATTACACAAAGAGATGGCTTTGTAGCTATGCGTAAGGCGAGAAAAGACATACAATACGCCGATTCAAGTGGAGCGCAGATTCATGAAGACCCCCAAAGTCGGTTTTGTATCTTTAGGTTGTCCTAAGGCATTGGTAGATTCTGAACGAATTTTAACTCAGTTAAAGACTGAAGGTTATCAAGTTGCATCAGATTATGATGGTGCAGATTTGGTTGTGATTAACACCTGTGGTTTTATTGAATCTGCAGTACAAGAGTCTTTAGATGCGATTGGCGAAGCCATGAGCGAAAATGGTCGAGTTATCGTTACAGGTTGCCTAGGTAAGGACGAAGATAAAATCCGCCAAATGCACCCAAATGTTTTAAAAGTAACAGGTGCTGCGGCATATCAAGATGTGATGGAAGCTGTGCATGAGTATGTACCAGCACCACCAAAACACAATCCATTTATTGATTTAGTTCCTGAGCAAGGTGTGCGTTTAACGCCAAAGCATTATGCTTACTTGAAAATCTCAGAAGGATGTAACCACCGTTGTACATTCTGCATCATCCCAAGTATGCGTGGTGACTTGGTTTCTCGTCCTGTAGGTCAAGTGCTCGATGAAGCAGCAGCGCTTAAGCGTGCGGGCGTAAAAGAAGTTTTGGTGATTTCCCAAGATACTTCTGCGTATGGTGTAGATACTAAGTACAAGTTGGATTTTTGGAATGGGCAGCCAGTCAAAACCAAATTCTATGATATGTGTGAGGCACTTGGTCAATTAGGCATATGGGTACGTTTACATTACGTTTATCCTTATCCACATGTGGATGCTGCGATTGATTTAATGGCACAAGGCAAAATTTTACCTTATTTAGATATCCCTTTTCAGCACGCCAGTCCGCGCATCTTAAAATTGATGAAGCGACCAGCTCACAGTGAAAATACATTAGAGCGCCTTAAATTGTGGCGTGAAAAATGTCCTGAATTGGTGATTCGTTCTACTTTTGTTGTTGGTTTCCCTGGCGAAACAGAAGAAGATTTTCAAATGCTCTTAGATTGGTTGAAAGAAGCACAACTTGATCGTGTTGGATGCTTTACATATTCGCCAGTTGAAGGTGCTACAGCAAATGATTTGCCAGATCATGTACCAGAAGAAGTAAAACAAGAACGCTATGAACGTTTTATGGAAGTTCAGCAGCAAATTTCGGCTGCTAAATTACAAAAGCGTATTGGTCAGCGAATGATCGTGTTGGTTGATAGTTTGGAAGAAGAGTTCCCGGTTGCAGTCGCACGTTCGTATGCTGATGCACCAGAGATTGATGGTAATGTTTTTGTTGAAGATATCGACAAGAGTGTAATTCAAGCCGGTAATTTGCTTGAGGTCGAAATTACAGATGCAGATGAATATGATTTATTTGCAAAGTTAATTGCGATTAAATCTACTTAATGTTGAATGAGATATAAAGAATAATTTTTGAGATTGGTCGGTTTGGAGTAACAGTATGTCAACGTCTAAAAATCCACGTTATGCGCGAATTTTGCTAAAGCTTTCGGGTGAAGCTTTAGCTGGAAATAAAGATATGGGTATCGATGCCCAAGTTCTAGATCAAATGTCACTTTCAATTGCGCACCTAGTTGGTTTGGGTGTTCAGGTCGGTATCGTGGTTGGTGGTGGTAATTTATACCGCGGTAGCCAATTGCAAAAAGACGGCTTGGTTGGACGTGTAACTGGCGATCAAATGGGAATGTTGGCAACCGTTATGAATGGCCTAGCAATGCGAGATGCATTGGTTCGTCGCAATATTAAAACCCGTTTAATGTCAGCTTTGTCGATCGGAACAGTGGTGGAGTCATATTCTAGTCGCGATGCGATTCGCCACTTAAGTCAAGGCGAGGTTTGTGTTTTTGTTGCAGGCACAGGCAATCCATTCTTTACAACCGATACCGCGGCTTGCTTGCGTGGTATTGAGATCGAAGCGAATTTGATCTTAAAAGCAACCAAAGTTGATGGTGTATATAATAAAGATCCAAGTAAATATGATGACGCTGTAAAATATGACAATCTGACTTTTGATCAAGTGCTTGATGAAAAGCTAGGTGTAATGGATCTTACAGCAATTTGTTTATGTCGTGACCATAATGTGCCATTACAAGTCTTTGATATGAACAAATCTGGTGCATTGCTTTCCGTCGTAATGGGCGAAAAAGAAGGAACTCACGTTACGAACTAATGTACGTAAGCCTGAAAGCTCTTTATACTACGCATAATTTTTTTGTAATATCTCATGAATAAGTAAGGAAGATCATATGATTAACGATCTTAAAAAAGACGCAGAAGACCGTATGAATAAGTCACTTGACTCGTTAGAACATGGTTTTGCCAAGGTTCGTACTGGACGTGCTCACCCATCAATTTTAAATGGTGTGATGGTTCCTTACTATGGTTCTGATGTTCCGCTTAACCAAGTTGCAAACATTGGGCTTGAGGATTCACGTACTTTACTCGTGCAACCATTCGAACGTTCAATGGTTTCTGCAATTGATAAAGCGATACGTGAGGCAGGTTTAGGATTGAATCCTATTACGGCTGACGCTATTCGTGTACCAATGGCAGCATTGACGGAGGAAACTCGTCGCGATATGCAAAAAGTTGCACGTAATGAAGCTGAAAATGCAAAAGTGGCGATTCGAAATATTCGTCGTGATGTATTGGGTGATATCAAAGCATTATTGAAAGAAAAAGAAATTTCTGAAGATGATGATCGTCGTGCATCAGATGAAATTCAAAAAATTACGGATAAATTTGTTGCCGAGGTTGATAAGCGTCTTGCAGCGAAAGAAGCAGAATTGATGAAGGTCTGATTTATGACCTCATCAGAAGAACATCATCCTCCTCAACATGTTGCCATCATTATGGATGGCAACAATCGTTTTGCTAAAAAAAAGCAAATGCAAAAAGGCGATGGGCATCGTGAGGGTAAAAATGTCCTAGATCCTGTCGTTGAACACTGTAAAAGATCAGGTGTACGTGCTTTAACTGTTTTTGCATTTTCAAGTGAAAATTGGAATCGACCACAATATGAGGTTGATTTACTCATGCAGTTGCTCAAAGAAACAATCTATGAGCAGCTTCCTCGTATGGAAAAATTCAATATTGCATTACGTTTTATTGGTGATCGATCTAGATTATCTGAAGAATTACGGGATTTGATGCAAGAAGCGGAGCAGAAAACAGCTGCGTTTGATTCTATGACACTTTCTATTGCAATTAGTTATGGTGGTATGTGGGATATGGCACATGCTGCAAAATCTATTGCTGAAGATGTGGTTGCAGGAAAGCTCCAAACAGATCAGATAAATGTTGATTTATTTGATAAATATGTCAGTCTAAATGATTTACCAGCTGTCGATTTGTTGATTCGTACAGGCGGTGATTATCGTTTGTCTAACTTCTTGCTGTGGCAGGCGGCCTATGCGGAGTTGTATTTTACCGATACTTTATGGCCAGAATTTACCATAAAGGAGTTAGATCACGCATTTCGTGTTTTCTCAGGGCGAGAAAGACGTTTTGGTAAAACCTCTGAACAAATTCAACAAGCGAAAATAGAGAATTAATAATGTTTGAGCGGATTATTACCGCATTGGTGTTAGTTGCAGTTGTTTTAAGTTGCATGTTTGCAACGCAATCACATTATCCAATGTTTGTGCTTATGATTTTAGCTGCGGGGGTAGCAGGTTATGAGTGGTTTAAACTCATGCCTCGTGTTCAAACGACTGCCTCAAAACCCAAAGCATGGGTGTATGGTGGCTTTGTCGCACTGGTTTCGACACTTGCATTGTTTTATGATGATGTTGCACTGTTACTTTGGGCTGCATCTATTCTTACTTGGCTAGGTAGTATTTATTGGGTGAGGAATTATCCCGAATCTGATAATTGGTACAATCCGTCATTATATCTTATTGGCTTTATCTTAATTTCAGCTGCGGTTACAGCGCTATATGCGGTTTGGCATAGTTCACCATGGTGGTTAATGTATTTGTTCCTTTTGGTTTGGGGAGCAGATAGTGGGGCTTATTTTGTGGGTCGTAAGTTTGGTCAAAAGAAACTTGCACCTTCAGTCAGTCCAAATAAATCACTAGAAGGTTTGTATGGTGGTATTGCAACAACTGTAATTATTATGTTGGTTGTTCAATATTTCTATCTAAATCTAACAATTGTACAGTTGATCCTATTTTTAATGCTCTCCATCATTACTGTATTTGCGTCAGTTTTAGGTGACTTATTTGAATCTATGATTAAGCGTCGTGCAGGTATTAAAGATTCTGGACGCGTGTTGCCAGGTCATGGTGGTGTGCTTGATCGTATTGATTCTTTACTTGCAGCCGCTCCGATTTTTGCAGCTGGAATGTATATTTTAAAACTTATTGGTGTAGATCTTTAGATGACTCAAGCTGTATGTATATTGGGTGTTACGGGCTCAATTGGACAAAGTACTTTAAGAGTATTACAACAACACCCAGATCAATACTCAGTATTTGCAGTTTCTGCTTATAGTCGTTTAGATGAACTTTTAGAAATTTGTAAACAATTTCATCCGAAAGTTGTTGTGGTTCCAAATAAAAAAGCATTGGAATTACAACAAAGATTCAAGCAAGAAAATTTAAACAATATTGAAATATTAACCGATGAAGCAGGTCTTGTTGCAATAGCTGAGCATTCAGAAGTTGATATTGTGATGGCAGCAATCGTCGGTGCTGCTGGGCTTTTGCCGACCTTGGCTGCGGTCAAGGCAGGCAAGCGTGTATTACTTGCGAATAAAGAGTCACTGGTGATGTCTGGTGATATCATGATGCAAGCTGCTAAGCAACATAATGCATTGTTATTGCCTGTAGACTCCGAACATAATGCAATTTTTCAATCACTTCCACATGATTATTTAGATGCTGAAAGAACGGGACAACCTCAGTTAGGCGTGTCTCGTATCCTATTAACAGCATCAGGTGGTCCATTTTTAAATCATTCGTTGGAACAATTATCCAAGGTCACTCCTCAACAAGCGTGCAAGCATCCGAATTGGTCGATGGGGCAAAAGATTTCTGTTGATTCTGCAACTCTGATGAATAAGGGGTTGGAATTGATAGAGGCGTGTCATTTGTTTTCAATATCCGAACATTTTGTTACAGTTGTTGTCCATCCACAAAGTATTATTCATTCGATGGTGCAATATGTGGATGGTTCGACTTTGGCACAAATGGGTAATCCTGATATGTGTACACCAATTGCACATGCATTGGCTTGGCCAAAACGTTTGGCAACAGATGTTCCAGCGTTAAATTTATTTGATACGGCACAGCTTGATTTTCAAGCACCTGATATTATTAAGTTTCCTGCATTGGATTTAGCTCGTCAAGCGATGCGTGCAGGCGGTTTGGCACCAACGATCTTAAATGCTGCGAATGAAATTGCTGTTTCGGCTTTTTTGCAGCATAAAATTAAGTTTACAGCGATTCCTGAAGTTGTTGGACATACTTTACAAGTTGTACAAAACGCTAAAGCAGAAAATATAGACATCATTTTGCGTACTGATATGATCGCTAGACAAGTTGCAGAGACGTATATTGTGGATATAGGGGGCTAAATCGTATGAATGCACTATTTATGATTGTTGCAGCGATTTTATTACTTGGTCCACTTATCGCTATTCATGAATTTGGTCATTATTGGGTTGCTCGTAAATTAGGTGTCAAAGTCTTGGTTTATTCCATTGGTTTTGGTCCTACGTTATTGAAATGGCAATCCAAAAAATCAGGTATTCAATATCAGCTTTCTGCATTACCTTTGGGCGGTTACGTCAAAATGCTCGATGAGCGTGAGGGAAATGTCGCTGAAAAGGATCTTCCTTATGCATTTAATCGACAATCACCTTGGAAAAGGATTGCGATTGTTGCAGCAGGACCACTGGTTAACTTGATTTTTGCTGTATTACTGTTCTGGATTTTATTTTTACCCGCTCAGGAACAATTGAACACACGCATTGGCAAGATCATGCCGGATACTGTTGCTGCACAGGTTGATTTACAGGTGGGTGACAAGGTGGTTGCTGTTGATGGTCAGTCAACACCAACTTGGGAAAAACTAAATTTTGCATTAATTAACCGTATTGGTGAGTCTGGGCAGGTTTCAGTCGTTGTAGACCGTGATGGTTCTGAAAAACAATTTAATTTGCCGATTCAGAACTTCCTTAAAGATCAAAGTCAGTCTCCTTTGGATGCATTGGGGTTTTTACCTTATCGGCCGATGATTCCAGCAGTAGTAAAAGAGCTGACTACTGATGGCGCTGCAATACGTCAAGGCATGAAAGAGGGTGATCGAATTGTTGCGATTAATAATGTCGCAATGAATGACTGGTTTGATGTGGTTAATGTAGTACAAAACTCCCCTGAAAAATTGCTGAACATAGATGTAATGCGTCAGGGTGAATTGGTTCATTTACAGATGATCCCTCGTGGTCAACGTGACAATATGGGTAACGTTACGGGTGTTTTGGGTGTTAAAAGTGATGCAGGTAAAGTCACGATACCAAATGAATATAAGCAAACAATTCAGTACACACCTTTAGAGGCTTTAGGTGTTGCTTTTGATAAAACAGTACAACTTTCACAGATGATTTTTAACTCGATCGTTAAAATGATTCGAGGATTGATTGGTCTGGATAATTTATCTGGTCCAATTACGATTGCTAAAGTGGCTGGACAAAGTGCGGAAATGGGATGGCAAACTTTTATTTCCTTTATGGCACTTATGAGTGTGAGCTTGGGAATTTTAAACCTGTTGCCAATTCCTATGCTTGATGGTGGTCATCTGGTTTATTACTTTATCGAGATCATCCGTGGAAAACCTGTTTCTGAACAAATACAGATATTGGGTCTAAAAGTTGGTATGTTACTGCTCGGTAGCATGATGCTTTTGGCTTTATTTAACGACTTCATGCGTTTATAAAAACGCAAATGGAATTTAACTTACTGGAAAATATATGGGCATGCGTCACACACATTTATTAATGCCTTTGGCACTGGTTAGTGCGATGGCAGTGGTACAACAAGCATACGCAGCAGATGAGTTTCTTGCACGAGATATACGAATTGATGGGCTAGTGCGTTTAACACCTGCAAGTATCTATTCGATGTTACCAATAAATAGTGGTGATCGTGTAAGTGACCCAATGATCGCGGAAGCAATTCGTAGCTTATATGCTTCGGGTTTGTTTGATGATATCAAGGCATATAAGCAAAATGATGTTTTGGTCTTCAACGTTGTCGAGCGACCAGTTATTTCAAAACTGGAATTTAAAGGCAATAAACTCATTCCTAAAGAAGCCTTAGAACAAGGCTTAAAGAAAATGGGTATTGCTGAAGGGGAGGTTTTCAAAAAATCTGCGTTACAGATTATTGAAACTGAACTAGAGCAACAATATACCCAACAAGGGCGTTATGATGCTGATGTGACGGTTGAAACCGTAGCACGACCAAATAACCGTGTTGAGTTGATGTTGAATTTCAACGAAGGTACTGCAGCAAAAGTTTTCGACATCAACATTATCGGCAACACAGTATTTAGTGATAGTGATATTAAGCAGGCTTTTGCAGTAAAAGAAAGTGGTTGGGCTTCTATTGTTACTCGTAATGACCGTTACGCTCGTGAGAAAATGGCAGCGAGTTTAGAAGCATTGCGTGCTTTATATCTGAATAAAGGTTATATCAACTTTAATATTATTAACTCTCAACTTAATATCAGTGAAGATAAAAAGAATATCTTTATTGAAGTTTCAGTAGATGAAGGCAGTCAATTTAAGTTTGGTGAAACCAAATTTTTAGGTGATGCTCTTTATAAACCAGAAGAGTTAAATGCCTTAAAGCTTTATAAAGACGGTGAGACTTATTCGCAAGAGCGTGTAAATGCGGTTAAGCAATTATTACTGCGTAAGTATGGTAATGCAGGTTATTACTACGCTGAAGTCAATGTCGTTCCAGATATTAACAATGAAACTGGTATTGTTAATCTAAATTATTATGTGAATCCTGGGCAGCAAGTTACAGTTCGTCGTGTTAACTTTTCAGGAAACAATAAAACTGCTGACGAAGTCTTACGCCGCGAAATGCGTCAGATGGAAGGTGCTTTAGCAAGTAACGAAAAAATCGACCTATCTAAAATTCGTTTAGAACGTACTGGTTTCTTTAAAACAGTAGATGTAAAACCTATTCGTGTTCCGAACTCGCCAGACCAAGTTGATCTGAATGTTGCCGTAGAAGAGCAACACTCAGGTACAACTACACTTGCTGTGGGTTATTCACAAAATGGTGGTGTGACTTTCCAAGCAGGTTTAAGTCAAACCAACTTTATGGGTACTGGTAATCGTGTTGCGATAGATCTTTCTCGTTCAGAGACACAAGATTACTACAACTTAAGTGTGACTGATCCATACTTTACGATTGATGGTGTAAGTCGTGGTTATAACGTTTATTATCGTAAAACGAAGCTTAATGAAAACTATAACGTTAACAACTACGTCACGGATAGTATAGGTGGTAGTTTAAGTTTTGGTTATCCAATTGATGAAAATCAGAGTTTAAGTGCTTCACTTGGTATTGATCAGACTAAAGTCAGAACTGGTCCAAGTGTATCGACTTATATTCGTGATTATTTACTTGCAAATGGTGGGAAACAGACAGGGTCAAGCTCTTATTGTGCAGGTTCTTACAAATCACAAAGAGAAATTGATATACATAATGGCCAAGAGAAACCTGTTCCTCCTGACGGATATGATTTACCGATTCATTGTGTTGATGATGAGTTTAAAGCATTAGAGTTAGATGAGTATGGAAATGCATTTGAAGGTAAGTACCTGACTTATATGCTTAATTTGGGTTGGTCATACAATACACTGAATCGCCCTGTATTCCCGACTTCGGGTATGTCACATCGTGTTGGTCTTGAAGTTGGTCTTCCTGGTAGTGATGTTGATTATCAAAAACTGACCTATGATGCTCAAGCATTTAAATCACTCGGCGCCGGCTTTGTTCTCCGCGGTTACGGAAAGTTAGGTTATGGTAATGATTTACCATTCTATAAAAACTTCTATGCTGGTGGTTATGGTTCAGTACGTGGTTATGATAACAGTTCTTTAGGGCCTAAATATCCAAGTGTGATTTTCCAAGAAACCGAACGGAATGATCCTGATCCAGAAGAAGTGGGTGGTAATGCACTTATTCAGTTTGGTACTGAATTAGCCTTGCCAGTTCCATTTAAAGGTGACTGGGCTAGACAAGTACGACCAGTCATATTTGCTGAAGGTGCACAAGTTTTTGATACCAAATGTGATATTTCAAATAGCGCGTATGGTGAGAAAGGTATGACCATTAATGGGCAAAAAATTACCGATGTTAAGCAATACTGTAAAGATAATTACGGTTTAGATTTTGGAAATTTACGTTATAGCGTAGGCGTTGGTTTTACATGGATTACCATGATTGGGCCTTTATCACTGAGTTATGCTTACCCGCTTAATGATAAGAAGGGCGATGATACTAAATCAATCCAATTCGAAATTGGTCGTACTTTCTAAGTACGACCTCGGTTAAATTTGTAAAATATATAAAAGACGGACTCATGAAAACATTAACAGCACTGGTATTCGGTTTGGGTTTAACTGTATCAGCTTTTAGCAATGCTGCTGGTATAGCAGTGGTAGACTTAGCAAAAGTTGTTGAAAGCAGCACTTATCTCAAACAACAAAATGCAAGCTTAGGTCAGTCAGTAAAACCAACATCGACGAAGTTAGAGCAGTTAGGCAAAGAAATTGAGACTTTACAGCAACGTGCTCAATCGGCAAATCAAGCGGATTTGCAGAAACTTTCGGCTCAGTACCAAGCAAAAGTGAATGAATTCAATACGACACAACAAAGCTTGCAGACTAAAGTTCAGTCAACTTTGCAAACGATGAATAGCACATTTGAGAATCGTGTGAAGCAAGCAGCTGAACAATTGCGTAAAGAGAACAATTTAGACTTTATTTTGAATAAAAATTCTACGATTGCCTCTGACGCTCAGTATGATTTAACTGATAAAATGATTCAAAAGGTCAATGCAATGAAATAATCAATGAATAGACGTAGTTACCGTTTAGAAGAAATTGCTCACCTTGTACAAGGTGAGTTTTTTGGTGAAAAAGACTTCGAAATTTTTAACTTAGCAAGTTTAGAACAAGCACAAAGTCAGCACATAAGTTTTGTAAATGGTGATAAGTATTTAGCACAGGCTGAGTCAAGTCTTGCTGGCGTTTATATCGTCACACCGACATTAAAAGCGCAATTGAAAGATAAGAAAAACTTTATTATTGTTGAAAATCCTTATTTAGCTTTCGCAATGTTAACCCATGTTTTTGCAAAAAAAATAACTCAACGTGGAATTGAAAGCACAGCCCAGATCCATCCTTCAGCTATCATCGCAGATGATGCCTATATTGGTCATTATGCTGTAATTGGTGAAAACTGTGTGGTTGGTGCTAACACGATTATTCAAGCTCATGTATTTTTAGATGATCATGTTGAAGTGGGCAAAGATGGTTTCATTGATACTCATGTGACGATCACAGGCGAAGCAAAACTTGGTGATCGTGTTCGTATTCATGCAAATACAGTGATTGGCTCTGAAGGTTTTGGTTTTGCACCATACCAAGGAAAATGGCATCGAATTGCCCAGTTGGGTTCTGTTCGTATCGGAAATGATGTTCGTATCGGTTCAAATTGCAGCATTGATCGTGGTGCTTTAGATGACACAATTTTAGAAGATGGTGTCATTATTGATAACCTTGTGCAAATCGCTCACAATGTACAGATCGGTGAAAACACTGCGATAGCAGCGAATTGTGGTATTGCAGGAAGTGCGAAGATTGGCAAAAACTGCATACTTGGTGGGGCGAGTGGGGTTGTTGGACACCTAGAAATCACAGATAATGTGACACTTACAGCAATGTCAATGGTCACAAAAAATATTTATGAAGCTGGAACCTATTCTTCAGGAATGGGACTTTTTGAAAATAAGCACTGGAAAAAGACGATTGTACGTTTAAGACAATTAGCAGATGTGCCATTGACCCAAATAATGAAAAGACTGGATCATATGCAAGCTCAATTAGAGTCCCTTGAATCAACCTTAAAGTTACGTAAATAATTTATTATGACCGAGTCTACATTACCAGCATTTACAATGCCTGAATTACCAATGGATATTCTCACCATTCGTGAATATTTACCGCATCGTTATCCTTTTTTATTGGTTGACAGAGTAACAGACGTTACAGAGAACAGCATCGTTGGCTATAAAAATGTGACGATCAACGAGGAGTTTTTCCAAGGGCACTTTCCAGCTTACCCAATTATGCCTGGTGTTTTAATCATTGAAGCATTAGCGCAAGTCTCTGGTATTCTGGGTTTTGTACTCACTAACCAAAAGCCAAAAGCAGGTTCATTATTTTTATTTGCCGGTGCAGAAAAAATAAGATTTAAGAAACAGGTTGTTGCGGGTGACCAGCTTGTCTTAAAATCTGAACTTGTGATGCAAAAACGTGGCATTTACAAGTACAATTGTACTGCAAGTGTTGACGGCATTGTTGCGGCAACAGCTGAGATTATTATTTCACACCAGAAAATTGAGCAGGCATGAGTAGTCAAAATTTAATACATCCTACAGCAATTATTGATCCGTCTGCAGAAATCGCATCTGATGTGCAGATCGGACCTTATTGTATTGTGGGTCCAAATGTAAGTATTGACACAGGTACAAAATTACACTCACATGTAGTGATTGGTGGTTTTACACGGATTGGTAAAAATAACGATATTTTTCAATTCGCAAGTGTTGGGGAAATCTGCCAAGATTTGAAGTATAAAGGCGAAGAAACTTGGTTAGAAATTGGGGATCACAACACGATTCGTGAGCATTGCACATTACACCGCGGTACTGTACAGGATCAAGGTCTGACTAAAATTGGTAGTCATAACCTTTTTATGGTCAATACGCACATTGCACATGACTGTATTATTGGTGATCACAATATTTTTGCCAACAACGTGGGTATTGCTGGACATGTACATGTGGGAAATCATGTCATTGTTGGTGGTAATGCCGGTGTACATCAATTCTGTCGAATCGATTCATATAGTATGATTGGTGGCGCTGCGTTGATCCTGAAAGATGTGCCTGCTTATGTGTTGGCTTCCGGTAATCCTGCACATGCGCATGGTTTAAATATCGAAGGTATGCGACGCAAAGGTTGGTCGAGAGAAACGATTCAGGGTCTAAGAACTGCATACAAACTGATTTATAAATCAGGTTTGACAACTGAACAAGCAATTGAGCAAATTCGAAATGAGATTTTAGGCTCAGTTTCAGAAGCGCAGTTGTTGATTGACTCATTAGAACAATCAACACGTGGCATCGTACGATAATTTATTGGTCATTTAAAAAAGACACCTCGGTGTCTTTTTTTATTTGTACAATTTAAGGTTCAACTTCAACATATTGCTGTCGATATTGCTTAGGTGATAATTCGAAAGTTCGTTTAAATGCTTGGCTGAAAGCTGTTTCAGATGAATAGCCCACTTTATTGGCGATGACTTGTATAGAGTAGTTGCTTTTACGTAAATATTGGCTTGCTAGGCGCATACGATGCTGTTGTAAATAGGCGAGAGGAGACTCACCAATTACTTCATGGAATAAACTCGCAAACTTCGAGCGTGACATACAGCACTGCTCTGCAAGGGATTCGACAGTCCAAGCACCTTCCGGATGATTGTGAATTGCTGCGAGACTATTACTAAGCTCGGGGTGATTTAATGCACTAAGCCAGCCATGTTGACTCGAAATTTGTTGAATATGGTCGCGGATACATTTGATCAGTAAAATATTAACTAGATGATCGATAATAATATCTCGACCTGCTTGAATATTTTGAGTCTCTAATGCCAGAAAATGTAATCCAATTTGCAGCCATTCAGGCGCTGTATTATCACCTTGTTGAATATGAATGAGTGAGGGTAGAGCTTGAATAAATGGACGAGCCATAATCGTATCAATTTGACATCGGATGGTAAGTATCAGATTTTTTTCAGATGATTCTGTACCAAACTCAACTGCTTCTTCACGATGACCGTCAAACAATTTTGAGATATCAACCGCATCAATAAGCTTGGTGATGGCATTATCTGCGCCTGTATGTGCCTGTCCCGATGGTATTAAGACAATTTCACCTGCATGTGCGACGAGATTATTCTGCGCATTAATTTGAATATATACTGAACCGACTAAAACAATGTGTACGATCAAAGCAGCTTGATCTTGGCAAATGAATCCCCATTCTCCTTGTGTTTTCAAATAGATATATTCAGTGTGATTTAAATGAATATCTGCAAAAATTTTACTTAAGGCGTCCATATGCGTTTTATTTAATGTATGTAATTTAAATTATAGAGAGCTATTGTAATAACTCAATATGTGTTTTTAGGACAAAAACAGGGGGGATTACGCCAAAGACTTATACATAGGTTTTTTGGACGCTTGCAACTGTCATCGCCTTCATAATTCTTCAAAATATACATATATATACGAAGACATGGATACGACGATGAATGCGCCAGTAAATGTTAGTCAAGAACTTACGCCAGTAAGCATTCCAAAATCAAAAACTGAATTGGATCGTAAACGTTATCTATGGGCCATCAGCCCAGCTTTACCTGTAATTGGAATTGGAATTTTAGCAGGTTATCAATTTGCACCACGTCCCCTAAAGAAAATTTTTGCTTTGGGCGGACCGATTGTTTTACATATTGTCATTCCAACAATTGATACGATTATTGGTAAAGATGCGAATAATCCAAGCGATGAAGATATTAAATTGCTGGAAAAAGATCCGTATTATTCTCGCTTAGTAAAAAGCTTTATTCCATTACAATATGCTGCAAACTTATATGCATGTTATTTAACAAGCCGAAAAGAAACCTCTTTTCTTGATAAAATTTTGCTTGGTGTTTCAATGGGTGCGATCAATGGTATCGCCATTAATACGGCACACGAGTTGAGTCATAAACATGATCGTGTTGATCATATTCTTTCTCACTTAGCATTGGTACCTACAGGTTATAACCATTTCCGTGTTGAACATCCTTACGGTCATCATAAGCGTGCTGCAACTCCTGAAGATCCAGCGTCTTCACAAATGGGAGAGACTTTTTACGAATTTTGGCCACGTACAGTGATTGGTTCTTTAAAATCTGCAATTGAGATTGAAACCAATCGTTTAAAACGTAAAGGCAAAGAGTTCTGGTCTACAGAGAATGAGTTGTTACAAGGTTGGGGCATGAGTGCTGCATTTCATGGTTCAATGGTTGGTTTATTTGGAAAAGGTGTAATTCCATATTTAGCAACTCAAGCATTTTATGGCATTAGTTTATTTGAAATTATTAACTATATTGAACACTATGGTTTAAAACGTCAAAAAGATGCAAACGGCAAGTATCAACGTACAATGCCAGAGCATAGCTGGAACAACAATAATATCGTAACGAACTTATTCTTGTACCAATTGCAACGTCACTCGGATCATCATGCTTATCCAACTCGTCCATTCCAAGCTTTACGTCATTTTGATGAGGCACCAGAGTTGCCAAGTGGTTATGCAAGTATGCTTCTACCAGCATTGATTCCACCTTTATGGTTTAAAATGATGGATAAACGTGTTGTTGATCACTACAAAGGTGATTTAAACAAAGCGAACATTTATCCAAAACGTCGTGCAAAACTTTTCAAAAAATTTGGCGGGGTTGATCAATCATTAGTACAAACGTCTACGGAAACTACAGACTAATACTAAAATTTGAGGTCTATTAATATTTACAGACGCTCATCATGTTCCAAGCACTGTTCAGAAATGATCAGTGCTTTTTTCTTGTATTAAAAAATTAAAAAACCACGGTTTTTACAAATTCTTATTGTATATCTATATAACCTAGAATCAAAACAGCACTTACGATAGATTTTACGAGGCGATGATGACAAAACATTATGATTATATTGCGATTGGCGGCGGTAGTGGCGGGATTGCATCAGTTAATCGTGCTGCAATGTATGGAAAGAAATGTGCATTGATTGAGAAAAGTGAAATTGGGGGGACGTGTGTAAACGTGGGATGTGTGCCTAAGAAAGTGATGTGGTATGCAGCACATGTTGCGGAGACGATACAGAAATATGCACCAGACTATGGATTTAATGCACATGTTGAATCATTTGATTGGCAGCATTTAATTAAAAATCGGCAAGCTTATATACAGAGAATTCATAAGTCTTATCAAAATAGCCTAAGTAGCAATAAAGTGGATCTTATACAAGGTGAGGCGACCTTTATTGATACTCATACGATTGAGGTTAATGGTAATCGACTTACTGCGGATCATATTTTAATAGCTACAGGGACACAGCCATCATTACCTGATATTGAAGGGGTTGAATATGGGATTGACTCTAATGGCTTCTTTGAGTTATCTGATTTACCTAAAAGAGTAGCTGTTATAGGTTCTGGCTATATTGCGGTTGAACTTGCTGGTGTACTCAATACATTAGGCTCCGAGGTCGGGCTATTTATCCGTCAGAATCGACTAGTACGTCGTTTTGAATCATTTATTAGTGAAACACTTATGACTGTGATGCAAACAGATGGTATTACGGTACACACGCAAGCTGTTCCCAAAAAAGTCACAAAAAATGGGGATGGTTCGGTGGTGCTCCATTTAGAAAATGGTGAAAGTCATACGATCGATTGTCTTATCTGGGCAACAGGTCGAGAACCGAATACAGCAAGTTTAGCTCTAGAAAAAGCGAATATTGAGCTTGATGATAGGGGCTATATCTGCGTTGATAAATTCCAGAATACATCGCAAGCGGGCATTTATGCTGTAGGGGATATTACTGGAAAAATGGAACTTACACCTGTTGCTGTGGCGGCAGGACGTCGATTATCAGAACGGCTTTTTAATAATAAACCTGAAGAACATTTAGATTATGAAAATATTCCTACAGTGGTCTTTAGTCATCCGCCTATAGGTACTGTTGGAATCACTGAAGATGAAGCGGTAGATCAATATGGTCAGGAAGCTGTAAAGGTATACAACACCTCTTTTACGGCTATGTTTAGTGCAATTACTGAACATCGTCAACCTACGAAGATGAAGCTAGTTTGCGTGGGTAAGGATGAGAAAATTGTGGGGATTCATGGTATTGGATTTGGGATGGATGAAATTCTACAAGGCTTCGCTGTTGCTCTAAAAATGGGAGCGACTAAGAAAGATTTTGATAATACCGTTGCGATTCATCCAACTTCTGCCGAAGAGTTTGTGACCATGAGATAAAGTATTAATGAAATGTAAAGGCTAAAGGACGTTATAAAAACGTCCTTTAGCCTGTCAGAAGAGGAAATTATTTTAATTCGCTCGATGATTTACCCAATTCACGACGCGCGATGATCAATTGCTGAATCTGTTGTGTACCTTCAAAAATATCTAGAATTTTTGAGTCACGTGCCCATTTTTCCAGCAATTCATCTTCACCATAACCTACACTTGCAGCTAGCTCTACACATTTCAGCGTAATTTCATTGCCGACACGACCAGCTTTGGCTTTAGCAATTGAAGCTTCTTTAGAGTTCGGCTTTTTATTGTCTGCCATCCATGTCGCTTTAAGCATAAGTAAACGGGCGGCTTCCCACTCAGCCTCCATACGATAGATTTGTGCAGCCAGATTTGAACTTTGCAAATACGGTGTTTGATAGTCAGGATCAAGTTGATCTTTGAAAATCTCTTTGATACGTTCTAAAGAGGCTTTTGCACAACCAATTGCCATCGCTGCAACAAGTGGGCGTGTATTATCAAACGTTTCCATTACTCCTGCAAAACCCTTCGCCACGTCGATATCAGGATTACCTAATAGATTTGCAGCAGGCACACGACAGTCGATGAAACTAATGACTGCAGTATCAGATGCTTTGATTCCAAGTTTATGTTCGAGACGTTCGACTTTCATTCCCGGTGTGCCTTTAGTCACAACAAAGGATTTAATCGCAGCACGTCCAAGTTTCTTATCTAAAGTTGCCCAAACGACAACTGAATCAGCACGTTCACCTGAAGTAACAAAGATTTTTTCACCGTTTAGAATATAATCATCGCCATCTTTGGTTGCAGTTGTACGAATAGCTGCAGAGTCAGAGCCACAACCCGGTTCAGTGATTGCCATTGCAGCCCAAGTGCCTTTGAAGCGTTCAAGTTGCTCATCATTGGCAACCGCAGCAATGGCAGAGTTCCCCAAGCCTTGGCGTGGCATACTGAGTAATAATCCAGTATCGCCATAACACATTTCAATAATGCCAAGTGCTGCTGACATATTACCGCCATTTACGATCGAATCTGGATTGGCTGTACCGCGCTTGCTAGCATTTGCTGCACCTACGCCTTCGCCACTTTCATTCATCCCATCTAGTAAGGCAGCTAACATATCCAGTTCTTTGGGATAGGCATGTTCAGCTTTATCATACTTACGAGAAATTGGACGTAATACATTAATGGCAGTTTCGTGTGCTTGATCAACCAGCATTTTAAATTTTTTCGGATTCTGTAAATTCATTATTATTCTCCAAAATTAAGCGTGTAAGCCAGAATGCAAGATTGCGGTCGCACGTAAATCACGATACCAACGTTCAACAGGATGCTCTTTGGTAAAGCCATGCCCACCCAAGATTTGAAAGCCATCCGTACCGATTTTCATTGATTTTTCAGCACAGAGTAGTCGTGCCAAATACGCTTCGCGGTGGAATGGTTGTCCAGCTTCCGCCAAACTTGCTGCGTTAAGTACCAACATACGCATCGCGTCAATTTCAATGGCCATATCAGCAATCATGAATGCAACGCTTTGACGGTGTGAGATTGGTTCACCAAAGGCAGTACGTTCGTTTGCATATTTGATGCAATACGCTTTTATAGCTTCACAAGTCCCGATAGCCATTGCACACCACATCAAATTACCTAAATCCACAAACGCAGTGTAATCGAAGTCTGTATCACCTAAGCGAAGAGCAGGAGTTTGATTGAATTGAAGTGTCGCAGTCTCTGCTGCTTTTAAACCCATCGCGGGATTTGCTTTGATTGCAATCGTTTCATCACACTGCACTACAAAGATATCGGGTTTTCCGTTCCATTCAGCACTGACAATAAAGACATCTGCTGTATCACCTAAAACAACGAGAGTCTTTTCACCTGTGATATAGAATTGTCCATTTTGCTCAGTTGCTTTTGTTTTTAACTGGAATGGATTAAATGCTGGGGTTGCTTCTTGGAAGGCGAAAGTAGCAGTAACATCTGGATCTTCTGCAAACACAGGTAAATACATAGATTGAACTTGGGTTGAACCCCAACGAGTCATTGCATTGATCACACTAAAGGTACTTAATAGGCCTGCGGTTAAACTGAAATCACCGTTAGCAAGACTTTCTGCAATTAGAATATTACTGACAATATTTTGTTCAGCCGCAACACCGCCCAAAGCTTCGGGTAATGCGTAGTAATTTAAACCAAGATCAGTTAAATGCTGCCAAAGTTCTTCTGGAAATTGGGCATGATGATCTGCATCATGCGCTAAGGTATATAAAACCTCTTCAGCAAATTGTGACATGGCATCGCAGGTCATTTGCTGTTCTTCAGTTAAACTCAGATCAAATAGGTTTTTATTGCTTTGATTTGGTAGACGCTGTTTATCTATTGCTTGCGGTTTAAAGGCTTTTTGTGTTTTAGTCAGCACCTTAAAGCCAGTCTTTGAACCTTGATATAGCGATTTTTCAACAAATTTTCGTAGCTTGAGTTGATCAAGCATTTCGCTTCCTGCGATTTTTGTGATTAGAGATAGCCCGAAACCTTGAGCCTTATTCATCATATTAGACATGACTTTATCCTAGGGGATGATTGTAAATTCATGCTGACATGCCCCAGTTAAAAAAACTATGTCTTCTTTGACACGCTGAATTGAGAACGATAAAGCGTAATGTGAATACCTAAGTGGATTTATCTTATTGTTTTTTAAAATTTTAAAAAAATGATGAAAAATAAAAATTAAAAAAAATTGACCAATCTGACAAATCAGATTGGTCAAGATGACTTTGTATAGGTATTTTATGCAAATTGACGAATCATTTTACGGACGTTTGTCTTTGCATCAATGACGGTCATAAAGGTATATGCACCAATAAATTTACGGCTAATAAACATAAATTCTTTTGGGGGAACCGAGAAGTAGCGAGAAGCCATTGATTGCGCTGCTTGTTGCATCACTCGACTATGAAGGTGACTTTTCTTCCAGTCATAGCGATCTTGATCATCTATAATACCAATAGGCATGTCTGGATTGTTTTCAGGGCAACTAAATGCTTCAGTTGCAATTAAGAAAACATCTGCCATGCCTGGTTTAATACTTTCTGGCATACCATCAAAAAATTCGTAGCCTGTCATCGCTTTGACCATGGCTGCTTTGTCGTGATCATAGCCCGCTTGAATTAGGTTACGCGCAACAGACAGCAAATTCTCATCGAATTGACGTATCGCACCAAAATCAAGTAATACAATTTTATCGCGGACGTCAGTACCGTTCCCTAAACGGACTAAATAATTACCGAAGTTAGGATCGGTTTGCATTTCACCCCATTCAAATAATTCACGTACTGCGATCTCTAATGATGCTTCGCCCAATTGATTTCTACGTTCTTGTGGCAAAGAGAGCATGACAGGGCTGTTTACAGGAACACCACGCTCGAAAGTCATACAGAGCACTTTTTCAGCACAGAATTCATTGACAATCTGAGGGACAATATATCGAGGATCTTCTTTTAAACGTGCAGCAAAGCGACGTGTGGTCGCAGCTTCGATGCCATAATCAACTTCTCGATGCATCATTTCTCTAACTTCATCAAACCATTGATCAAATTCACGGGTCTGCGGAACCATGCGCGTGAGTTTAAGCATGTTTTTGAACAGATTCATATCTGAATCAATCGCTTCAGCTACACCTGGATATTGGATTTTAAGCACTAATTCTAAACCATCCGATTTACGGATAGCACGATGTACTTGAGCTAATGAAGCTGTACCGATTGGCTCATGGTCGATGGTCAGATCGTCCATTCTAGAGCCTAGTTGTTCTTGTAAATGTGCTTTAATAGCAGGCCAAGCCAAAGCAACAGTTTGGTTGTTCAGCGTGTTTAATGCTTGAGTAATTTCTTCAGGCAGGAAATGTTCGCCATATAAGGCCATCATTTGCCCGATTTTTACGATCGAGCCTTTTAACTTTCCAATTTCAGAAACCAAATAATGAGCTTGTTCAGCCATCGCTTTCTTACGTTTCTTTTCTTTATCTTCTTCACTTGAAAACATAGAAGTAGCACTTGCGGTTGCCCAACGTGTTCCAGCAAGTAATGAGGCTTTAGCGATAGATAAGCGACGATCCACAGATGAGGTTTTTAGGTTCTTGAGCTTATCGTTCTGATCTGACATGAAAGAAAAATCCTATGCTGAAATCGGAGGGTTGAAAGCTGAGCGTAAATTGTAGTGGATATTACAGCGTTTGAACGTATTAAAATAGTTCAATCTCTTGAATTATCAGTCTAAATTTGTGAAATAGATCAATATTTATAAAATAGCCTAAGTAAATAATCGAATTTTTTAGACGCTAATGGATCTCTACATTAAATTCTAAACTGAATTTTTAATTCAGATTTTTTCATCAAATAAGTACGGTTACTTTGGATGTGCTGCTTTAACATTTGTTTGACTGAATTATGGTGAAAACCTAATGCATGAGCTTTAACAATAATAATACTGGGCAGGGTAAAGAAAAAATATTTGGTATCTTCTAAAGTCGCGTCTTTAAAGATCCCTTCTTCAATTAAGGTGTGTTTAAGCAATTGTTTTTCAGCCTGTACGATACTTGAAGACTCATCATTCCAGTAGTTTTGGCGCATTGCCATTAGATTATTATGTTTGTAGCTCATTTGATTGCAGGTCCTATTTTTGATCAACATTGAAGAATATATGCGGGTAGTTGAGTAATTATCAAGAATAGATTTATATCAAAAATAGCCTAAGTAAATTTAAACATTTAACCTAAAATGCTACACTATTCCCACTTTAAAATTTTTATAACATCACTGAGTAATCATGACGCCAGCTTGTAAATTGCTTGAAAAACACAAAATACCTTTTTCAATTCATGAATATGAGCATGATGTAAATGCTAAAAGTTTCGGTCTAGAAGCTGCTGAAAAACTAAATTTGAATGTTGAAGAAGTATTTAAAACGTTGATGGTTACTGATGAAAAAAACTTTTTTATTGCGATATTACCTGTAAACCATCTATTAAATTTGAAAAAGGTTGCTTCTGCAGTTGGTTGTAAAAAGTTGCAGATGGCAAATCCCAAAGATGCTGAGCGTTTGACTGGCTATCTTGTTGGGGGGATTAGCCCCTTGGGTCAAAAGAAACGCTTAAAGACTGTGATCGATAAAAGTGCACAAGCATTTGATAAAATTTACGTTAGTGGTGGAAAGCGTGGGCTTGATATTGGACTAAAGCCGCAAGATTTGGCAAGTTTATTAAATGCTTCATTTTTTGACATATTAGATTTTTGATGTGGGGAAATATTACATTTGAGACTATTTAAAAATTTTATACATCTATAAAAACTATTGATGGCTACAAGCTGATCATTTTATTTAATGAGAATTATTATTATCTTTTTGTATCTTTACTGAGCAATATCCCTTATTAAACAAAATAAATTCAATGATTTAGTGCTGTTTTTCTAGGTTCTTTTATGGAATTGAAATAGTAAATGATAATAATTATCATTAGTTCCATCTTAACTACAAACTCCCTTGTACTTAAGATGTGTTTCAGGCCTAAAACATTTCGAAAAACAAATTAACTCTTTTGAAAGAGGATATCGACAGATGCAATCACTTGCTAATCGGTTGGCGTTACAACATTTCGTCAATGCATATACGCAAGAAACTGGCAAAGGTCACTTGCTTCATAAAAGTCAGCAATCTCTTCAACTACAGACGTTTAGCCAAGGTTTGACGCTGTTATCAATACCGATTACCTCTATTCAAGCACGTTGCTTTTTCCCTTTATCTTATGTGAGCTGTGTGGGGCGACATCGCTTAGCAGATCTTCCGCAAATTATTATCGATGAAAAAATTAAGGTATTTAGTCCTGTAGCAATTGTTGGGTTGTTGCTAGAAGAACTTGTTCAAGAAGCCGCTGTTCATCTAGATGCTGCTTCATTAGTTGAAAAATGGATTCAAAGTCGAGATGCGCTACAACAGTTTTTACAAAATCGTGAATATGAATTTGATGATTTAGTAAAAGCAGGGCAAAGCTTTATTGAAACAGAGCAAGCTTTGATTTTAGGGCATAGTATGCATCCCGCGCCAAAAAGTAGGACAGGCTTTGTTCATGAAGATTGGTTGAACTTTTCTCCTGAAAATAAAGGTAAGACTCAACTTCATTATTGGCTAGTGCACCAAGATTATATTGCAGAAGGTAGTGCGACTGATGAACCTATTTCAGCGCAATTAAAAACCGCGTTACAGTGGTATTTATCTGAAAGTGATCTCAATTTATTAAAGACACATGCGGAATATAAGTTACTTCCTTTACATCCATGGCAAGCGCGTTATTTACAGGGCAAAGCTTGGTTTGAACGATTAAAGCAAACAGGGCAACTGATTGATTTGGGCTTGCGTGGTTGGCAATTCTCTCCAACCACTTCCATACGCACATTAGCGAGCTTCAATGCACCTTGGATGGTGAAGCCGTCACTTTCAGTGATGATTACCAATTCTATTCGAGTGAATTTGGCCAAAGAATGTCATCGTGGTGAATTGACACATCGTCTGTGGCATAGTGAGTTTGGGCAAAATATTCTTAAACAGTGTCCAAGTCTAAAAGCAGTCAATGATCCAGCTTGGATCGCTTTAAAAATCGATGATGAAGTGATCAATGAAAGTATTTGTATTTTCCGAGATCAACCATTCCATCCACAACAACAAGTCACTTGTATCGCATCTTTGTGCCAAGATCATCCGATTAAGCCTTTAAATCGTTTTAATGCCTTATTTGCAAAAATTGCGAAAGCCCATCCTGATGCTGAAGTTTCAGAGATTGCTTCAGATTGGTTTAATCGGTTCCTCGAAGTCAGTTTGCAGCCTTTGATGTATCTATACCATCGTTATGGTATGGCATTTGAGTCACATCAACAAAATGTATTATTAGAACTCGAAAACCATTTTCCTAAAACTTTATGGTTACGTGATAACCAAGGTTTTTATTATATTGAAGAATTTGCCACTGAAATTCTGCAAGCACTTCCTGAACTGAAAGAAAAAGCCTTTGCGGTAGGTCCGAAAGCTTTTGTTGATGAACGTTTTAGTTATTATTTCTTTGGCAATACTTTGTTCGGGATTATTAATGCCATCGGTGCAACAGGCTATATTACTGAAGATGAATTGTTAGCGCATCTAACTGGATTTGTAGAAGAGCAATTACAGCAATATCCTGAGAGTACCTTAATACAAGGACTACTGTTCAATTCAACGCTGCCTTATAAAGGCAACTTGCTGACACGTTTGCATGAATTAGACGAGTTGATCGCACCTGTAGAAAATCAATCTGTTTACGTGCAACTGCCAAATCCGCTGCGTATTTCACAGAAGGATGTCAGTTATGCTTGATTTTATTGGAGTTGGTCTAGGGCCTTTTAATTTAAGTCTTGCTAGTTTGCTACAAAACAAAAGCTCACTCAATTACGTGTTTTTTGAGCAAAAGGCGCAATTTGATTGGCATGCAGGTATGCAACTACCTAATACGGTATTACAAGTGCCATTTATGGCAGATTTGGTCTCGATGGTTGATCCAACCAGTCCATTTAGTTTTTTGAATTATCTGCGTCATCAGCAACGTTTGTATAAGTTTTACTTTTTAGAGCAGCCACATATTCCACGTTGTGAATACAACCATTATTGCCAATGGGTTGCAGAACAACTTGATTGTATCGAATACCAGTCGCAGGTTCTAAAGATTGAACCTCAAACGATAGGTTTTAAAGTAGTCGTTGAATCAAACGGTGTTCAGCAAAGTTATTTATGCCGTCATTTGGTGGTTGGTAGTGGCAATGTGCCTTATTTGCCTGAATGTTTGGCAAAAATTCAGAAAATCCGTCCACAACAATGTCTTCATTCAGCACAGTATATGACGCATGCCGATACAGATTTACATGGCGATGTGGTCGTACTTGGTTCTGGACAATCTGCAGCTGAAGTGTTTATCGACTTATTTGATGAACAGCAAGATACTGTCAATCATCAGTTTGATTTGCATTGGTTTACGCGTTCTCAGGGTTTCTTCCCGATGGAGTATGCGCCATTAGGTTTGGAACATTTTAGTCCAGATTATGCTCAGCATTTTTATGATTTGACTGTGCAGCAAAAGGAACATCAGTTAAAGCAACAAGCCTTGTTATACAAGGGAATTAGCGCAAAAACCATTCGTGAAATTTATCAGAAATTTTATCACCGCAGTATTGCAGGTCAAAGCTTACAGACACATTTACATAGTCAATGTGATTTGAAAGATGCAGAAGCATTGGATACACAAAAAATCCGACTGCATTTCCAGCATCGTGCTACAGCTCAGTCTTTTCATCTCGACTGTGATTTTCTTGTAGCCGCGACGGGTTATTTCACGCCTGATTTTGGTTTTATGCAGTTGCTCAAGCCATACATAGAGTTTGATCATAAACAGCGTTGGCAGATTACAGACGACTATCGTGTTGTACATCGGCTGAATGGTCATATTTTTGTTCAAAATCAGGAAATGCATAGTCATGGTGTCGGCACACCTGATTTAGGTCTTGGTGCTTATCGTGCAGCAACGATCATTAATCAATTGCTTGCTGAGCCTCTTTATGAATTAGGCAATCAAGCGCAGACATTCCAACACTTTAATCTCTCTCAAAATCCAAAAATTTGTATGGCAGATGACAAAGCACAATCAAACGAGTGCCTTTGCGAAAATTCTCCCAATAAAAACCATTCAATTTTCAAGAAAACAGAACAGAACGTGATGACGGCGCATCCTAATCGTCGTGGTGCAAACACTCGTACACAAACTGCTTCTGTACATTCAACATATGAGAAACTGATATGAACTTTGCAACTTTAAAAATTAATCAGCAGCAATGGCGTGCCGCAGGACAACGTCTTATTGAAATGGCGATTGCAGAGTTTCTATACGAAGAAATTATTGAAGTTAAAGCATTGTCAGCAGGGCGTTATCGTTTAGATTTAGGCAATCGTCAGTATGAGTTTCAAGGAAATCAATATCTACTCGGACACTGGAATATTCAGGAAGCTTCGGTACGCGATGTGACTCATAGTCAGGAAAATGATCAACCTGCTTGGAACTTACATGAGTTCATTGTCGCAATGTCTGACAGTTCTAATGTTAAGCCATTTACCAAAGCGTATTTGATCAAAGAAATGAATAATACTTGGCTTGCAGAAGCACATTTGTTCAATGAAACACGTTTGCCAAGTATAGCGGTTTTGACAGAGCCACATTACAAAGTTGAAGGCATGCTACGTGGTCATCCCTGGCTCATCATGAGTAAAGGGCGTATGGGTTTTGGTTATGATGATTATTTAAGCGCTGCACCAGAGCTTTCACCTGAAGTTAAAGTATTGTGGTTAGCCGTACATCGTGATTTGGCAGAGTATCGAAGTACTGAAGATTGGAGTGCCTGCGGTTTATATCAACATGAATTTGATGCCAATGAACTACAGCAATTCATCAATATTCTCCAAGAAAAAAATCTAGACCCGCAAAATTACTTTTTAATTCCAGTACACGCATGGCAATGGCATCAATGGCTCGTTCCGACTTATGCCAATGAGATTGTCGATCAGAAAATCATTGAGCTGAATATCAGCCAAGATAGCTATGTGCCGATGCAATCAATCCGCACATTATGCAATACGTCAAACCTACAACGCCATTACATTAAGTTGCCTGTCAGTATTTTTAATACCGCTGTTTATCGTGGATTACCCTCAAAGCGTAATCTAGCAGCTCCAGCAGTGACCGCATGGTTAAAAAGAATTCATCAACAAGATCAAGACTTACAAAATACAGGTGTGATTTTCTTAGGTGAAGTTGCGACTTTAACTATCCATCAGCCTTGTTTCGATCGCATTGATGGCGCACCGTATCAATTTAAAGAGCTGTTCGGTTGTTTATGGCGTGAAAGTGTTGATCGTTATGTTGATTCATCTCATCAAGTGTTATCTCAAGCAGCATTGTTACACCGTGATATTTCAGGTCAATCGATCTTGAGCGTGTTGATCCAGGCATCAGGTTTAAGCCCTTTGGCTTGGTTAGCACAATTTGCTCAAGTAAGTATGAGTCCATTATTACTTTGCTTATACCGCTATGGTTTGGCATTTTCACCACACGGTGAGAACACGATGTTGGTACATGAAAATGGAGTACCAAAAGCTATGGTATTAAAAGATTTCATTGATGACATTAATTTGGTGGATGAGGATTTCCCTGAGTTAGCTCAGTTACCACCTGAAGCGGCTTTGTTATTACGACATGAGGCGACCGATCTAAGTCATTTTATCTTCACTGGTCTGTTCATGGTTCATTACCGCTATATCTGTAATGTGTTCTTGCAAGACTATCCTGAATATTCTGAGCTTGATTTCTGGCAGACCATTTCCAACACAATTGTTGAATTTAACCACAAACATCCAGAACTGGCTGAACGTGCTGATAAATTCGCCATGCTGCGTCCTAACTACACCAAAATTTGCCTAAACCGTGTACGTCTATTTACCACAAGTTATAACGATGAAGCAGAGCGTCCTGTGCCTGTCTTTCTTGATCCCATTGCAAATCCAGTTAGCCCAGAAACATTGAAAACGTGGGCACAGCAACCTCGCCAAGCGAAAGTGGGCTAATTTTATTCGTCATTTTATAGGTTCGATATGAAAACAATCTCTCAGCAATTACCAGATTATTTTGAATACTTTGAAGATGGAACTCAGTACTACTTACGACAAGTGAAATATCCGCAGGATATTCCTTTATTGCACAAATGGATGCATGAACCACATGTGATTCCACAGTGGCAGCTAAATAAATCGGAACTGGAGTTACAAGTTTACTTCGACAAAATGCTTGCAGATGACCATCACCGTTTATTGATCGTCGGAATTGATGGCAAAGATGTGGGCTATACCGAAATTTATGAGGGTAAACGAGATCGTTTAGGCCGTTATTACGATGGTGATGACAATGATCTCGGTTGGCATTTGCTATTTGGTGACAAATCAGTGTTCGGTAAAGGTTTTTTACGCCCAACTATTCGTTTACTCAGCTTCTATATTTTTGAGCACTCTAAAGCGAAAAAAATTGTGGGTGAGCCAGATCATACCGTCAAACCTTATGCAGCAGTGGTGGCAGAGCTTTGTTATGAAAGCCAACGTTTAATACCGATGCCTGAAAAAACAGCGATGTTGTACTACTGCTTTAGAGAAACTTTTTATCACAAGTTTGGGGAATATTACCAAACATCACAACAACAGCTAGCAGATCGGCCAGCCAAAATCCTGAGTGTTACATGAGCTTATATATCAATGAAATGCATATCCTAGACATGCGCTTTGCAGCGCATGTCTCGGTAGCAGAATTTGAACAATGGTTAGCACGAATTCAGCACTATTTCGAACATCAGCGAAATTTTGTGTTGATCATGCAAACTGATGAAAATACAGAATTTCCGGAGGAATATAGAGCAATCCAAGGCAAGTGGTATAAACAATATAAACAAGATTTTTACCAATATTGCTTAGGTTTTGCGCGTATTGCTCAGGATGACGAAGATCGTATTCGATTGGATACACCAGCACTACACAAAGCTTGGCACGTCCCATATTTTGTCAGCGTAGATAAAACTGAAGCCATGCAATGGGCGATGCAGAGGTATTTATGAATCAAAATTCATTAAATATTCAGAAAGTTTCAGCCTTAAGCCTAAGTGTCGTGGTGGTTTTATACCTCGCGCATGCTTTACCACTGTATTTTTACAACGTGGCATTACCAGCGATTCTGCGCCATCAAGGTGTAGATTTACGTTGGATTGGCATGTTGTCGTTGCTTTATATTCCTTGGGCATTCAAATTCTTTTGGGCGCCTTTAATTGATCGTTTCTACTTAAAAAAACTAGGAAAGCGTAAGACTTGGTTGCTATTTACACAAATTGCACTGGTGCTAGGTGTTGTTGCTTTGGCATTAACACAGTTTGATTATGGCCTCGGTGTATTTGTCATTGTTGGTTTATGGATTTCAACTTTTGCAGCAACTCAAGATATTGCCATTGATGGCTATACCGTCGAAACCTTTTCAGAGTCTGAATATCGCTTAGGAAGCATGGCACAAAGCATCGGCGTTGCGCTCGGTAGTATGGTGGGTGGAGCAGCAACTTTATGGCTTTACCAGCTTTATGGCTGGCAAACTGCATTGATTTCCTTAGCCGCAATGACGGCACTGACTATGTTTGCGATTTTCCAAATCAAAGAAAAATCAATTTCTGAGAAAATCGCTAAACATCCACCAAGTCTGATTCGTGCGTTTAAACGTCCAGAAATGTTATGGGCTTTAGCTTTGATCGTGTGTTATCGCTTCGTTGAAGCACCTGCAATGGCAATGCTGAATCCGATGCTAATTGATCAAAAGTGGTCTTTGGCAGAGATTGGAGTGTTGATGTCTGTGATCGGTGCGGGTATTGGATTATTAGCTGCTGTATCTGCTGCATTTCTCTTGAAAAAAATAGCAGCTACACAATTACTGATCTGGGCAGGCTGGGCACGTACTTTGATTTATGCCTTGTTGGGTGCAGCTGTTCTACTCAGTTGGTTTGATCAATGGCACAGATTACTTGGTGTATTTGTAGTTGTCATTCTTGCAATTCGTTATATCGCGATGACGGCGTTATATGCACATTTCATGCAGACCAGCTCTAAAGATCAAGCAGGAACGGATTTTACGATTTTGGTCTGTTTTGAATTATTGGTTTATTTCATTGGTGGTGCGATGTCAGGTTTCTTAGCTAAAGCGTTTGGCTATGGAAATTTTTATTTAATTCTCGCCGCTGCATCCATTTTAAGCGTTTTACTCAGTCAAGTTTTGATTTCTAAAGCAAAACAATCGAAACAACTTATCTAGGGGCTACTTATGAAAGTTCATACACTTTCGACAACACTAACACTTCTAAGCTTGGCAGTAAGTGCCCAGCTTTATGCTCAAACAACTGAGATCGATACCACGATTCAAAATAATGTTGCAGCAGAAGTCCAAAAACCAACACAACTTGCGCCAATTGTTATGACAGCAACTCGTTCAGCACAAAGTATCGCTGAAATTGCAGGGACAGTTCAATCAATCGAACAGAAACAAATTGGACAACAAGCGGCGGCTGGACGAAAGTTGGCAGATATTCTAGCTCAACTGGTTCCATCACTCAGCCCGAGTAGCGGAACAACCACTAATTACGGTCAAACTATGCGTGGCCGTCAGGTGCTTGTCCTTATTGATGGGGTTGCCCAAACAGGTTCACGTGATGCCGCACGCCAACTAAATAGTATTAGCCCTGATTCAATTGAAAAAATTGAGGTGGTTTCAGGTGCAAGTAGTATCTACGGTTCCGGTGCAACAGGCGGTATTATTAATATCATCACAAAGAAAGGGACTGGTGATGGTGTAAATTTTGAATCAAAACTTGGTGTTACATCTGGCGATAATTTTAAAAATGATGCACTAGCTTATGAAGCTTATCAATCAGTTGGGTTTAATCAAGGTGATTGGAGTGGTTTCTTAGGGGCAGGCTATACCAAACGTGGTGAAATCCAAGACAGTCATGGTAATCGCATTGGACCAGAGATTGCACAAACGGATCGCCAAGATACAGAAACGGTTGATGTGAATGGTCGTTTAAGCTGGCAATTTACTGATACCCAAAAAATAAGTTTGGGGGCTCAGTATTATAATGACAAACAAGATTCAGAGTATGGTCCAGATTATGGTCCAGACTTCGCAGTTTTAAAAGGCAATCCACCGAGTTTAAAAGCACTCAAAGGTTTTGAAATCGATGATCAGCCATTCACCAAACGTTATGATGTAAATACGCAATATCAAAACACGGATTTACTTGGGCAAGAGCTGAATATAGAAGCATATTATCGCAATGAAAAAGCGCGCTTTTACCCGACGGTTTTAGCTAACTTTATTCCTGCTGGATATTATTTGGCTTACCAATCTGAGTCTGATATTGATGTTGCCGGTATTCGTGCTGCAATGACATCAAAGTTGAATGTTGCTGATCGTGATCTAAAACTGACTTATGGTATTGATTATGACCGTGAGAAAGATAAGCAAACAGCTGATTTATATAGTTTTACCCACAATGGTCTGAAATATCAAAATACAGGGCGGAGTTATGACTTTGGCCCAGATGCAACCATTAAAAACTTAGGTGCATTTGTTCAAGGAAATTATGATTTAACGGATGCATTGAATGTTCAAGCGGGCATTCGTTATCAACGTATTGAAAGCGACACCAGTGCATTTCAACCCACTGTTGCAGCTATTCAAGGTGATATCACCGGACAGCCGGTTGGAATGGTCGCTGCAGGTTCTGTTAAACACGACAAAACATTATTTAATTTAGGCGCTGTGTACAAATTAAATGACCAGCAACAAGTATTTGCAAACTTCTCTCAAGGTTTTAGCTTACCAGATATTCAACGTGTATTACGCGATGTTTCTGCTGGTTATGTAGTTCGATCAGGCAATGTTGATCCAATTACTGTCAATAGTTACGAATTGGGTTGGAGATTGCAAAATGACCTTGGTGCAAATCTTGGATTAACAACGTTCTACAATACTTCTGATAAAGTCATCCAGTTTAAAGCTGATCGTTCTGTAACTGTTGCAGATACAGACCAACGTATTTATGGTCTTGAAGCGAATGCAAGCATGCCAGTATTGGATCAATTTAGTGTCGGTGGGACATTATCTTATACTCGAGGTCAATTTAAAGACGCGAGTGGTTCTTGGCGAGAGCTGAACGCTTTTCAAATTTCCCCAATCAAAGGAACATTATTCGGTGAGTGGAATGATGGCAAGGGCAATAGTCTAAGAGTTCAGATGCTTGCCGTGAAAGGTACTGATAAAGCATATGAAGATTCCCTCGTTGCCAAATATGATGAAAATGTTCGCCCAAATGCGGCAACTAAAATCAAGGGGTATGCAGTCATGGATGTGATTGCCAATGCCAAAGCAGGTCCTGGAACTGTAGGTTTTGGTGTCTATAATGTTTGGAATGCAGACTATAAAACGGTATATGGCCAAGCGGCTGAAGCAGTTTATGGTCCAATTTCTAGTCTACCAGCTCAAGGTCGTACCTACGGTCTAAGCTATACACTTAAATACTAATCCAATCATAAAGGCATCTGATTAAGATGCCTTTTCTTTTGATGAATACTACCTATGCAACAAAATTTTAAATTATTGGCTTGGGCAACTCTAGCCAACGGTACTTGTTTTTCAATGATTTTACCTTTACTTGCCCCATTAATTCGTGAGCTTGGCTTAACAGAAGTACAGGGCGGAGTAATTGTTTCAGCGGGTGCAATTTGTATGGCGATTGCATCTATTCTGATTGCCCGAGGGGAAAAAATACAGACTCCTTATCAATTAATGAATTATGGTTTCTGGGGCATGACCATTACTTGGGCTATATTTACAGCGATTCTTTATTGGGGAATACAACAAACATTACCCGTAATGATAGTTTTTGCTTTGTTGGTGATTAGTCGAGCGAGTACTGGTGGTTTTATGGCTATGCCACAAATTGGTCTACAAAGTTATGTCATGCAACATGTCACAGAGGAACAACAACGCAGTCAAAAAATGGCAATGTATGGTGCGATGAATAGCTTAGGTATGATCGTCGGTCCATTTCTGACGTCCGTGTTATTGTTTGGTGGCATTCTATTGCCAATGTGGATTGCTGTTATTTTGTTAGTGATTTTTAGTTTGATTATCACAATGTATTTTAAACATGATGAGGGTAAACAAAACACAATATTGGATCAAAAACAGCCTGTAAAAATAGAGCATTCATTTTCATTAAAACCAGCTATGCCTTGGCTTATTTTAGGATTTACTACCTATATGGCTATCGTGACGCTCAATATGACTGCAGGATTCTATATTCAAGACCATTTTCATTTAAGCTCACAACAAAGTGCGATTTATTTTTCCCAATGTATGCTCATTGTTGGTTTTAGCTTAGTGATTACTCAGATCCTGATTGTAAAAGTACTTCATTTAAAACTAAAAGCTTTGGTATTGCTGGGTACGTTTAGCATGGTTAGTGGACTTATCCTATCTTTAAGTGCAATCCATATTTGGATGTTTCAAATAAGTTATTTATTTTATGGGGTCGGGGTGGCAAGCCTTTTGCCTGCATTTACCACAGGGGCGGCTCAATCTGTTCCGCAAACTGCTCAAGTCAAAATGGCAAGTATTTGTACAGCTACTCAAGCGATTGGTCTCATTGTGGCGCCTTTACTGAGCACTTTTCTATATCAGTTCGGCATTCAATTACCTTTTTATTTACTCTTAATATTGATGATTGCTGTGGCGATCTACTTGTTGATCATATCCTATTCAAATCAGAATACGATGATAAGCAATAAGGTTAACTCCTAAATCAAATATGCTTGAAAGACAGAGAATATTAAATTTTTATGATTGCAGTCTCGTAATCAATTCTTAGATGATTATTTTTAGTTGGACGTTTGATCTAGGCGTATGGATATTCATTCTGCAGTTTATTCACATTTTCTATCCAAGGGGACTTACTAAGACAGAAAAACATAAAAACCCATATATAAAAAATGTCAATCACAATACCTTTCATAATGCAAATTTTTTGACCAATACTATAGGTATTCGCTTTGTACACGACAAAAAAAGATAACTCATTGAAATAATGGCATAATACTTGTTTTCTGACGACGAATATGATGACACATTTCAATGAGTTACATCTCATCTTAAACAAATATCTAAAGTGGAACAAGTCACATGCAAAATGTTTTACACTGATTATGCTTGCATTAATTGTAAAACAGACATGTAATCTTTCTTCTGCATCTAAAGCCTTACCCATCAAGTGCTTACCACAATCATTTTATCGACGTATACAACGCTTCTTTGCAGATCAGTATTTCGATTATCGTCAAATTTCTCAGTTAATTTTCAATATATTTTCATTCGATAAAGTCCAATTAACTTTGGATAGAACTAATTGGAAATGGGGAAAACGAGATATTAATATCTTGATGTTAGCCATCGTCTATCGTGGAATAGCGATACCTATTGTTTGGACATTGCTCAATAAACGTGGAAATTCAGATACAAAAGAGCGTATTGCTTTGATTCAACGCTTTATCTCCATTTTTGGTAAAGATCGTATTGTGAATGTGTTTGCAGACAGAGAATTTATCGGTGAGAAATGGTTTACATGGTTAATTGAAAATGACATTAACTTCTGTATACGTGTTAAAAAAACTTTATTGTGACCAATCACTTAGCCAAGAATCATAAAATTAGTGATTTATTTCGTCATCTTCAAGTTGGTCAAACTGAATGTCGTAAACGACGTATTTGGGTTGGTCGAGTGAAACTGTATATTAGTGCGCTACGATTAGAAGATGGAGAGCTTTTACTTGTTGTTTCTCCTATGTTTAATGCTTCTGCTATTCGTGATTATGCATTACGCTGGGAAATCGAAACGTTATTTAGTTGTCTCAAAGGACGTGGATTCAATCTTGAAAATACTCGTTTAACAGACCCTAGACGAGTCAAGAAATTGATAGCAGTGCTAGCTATCGGTTTCTGTTGGTGCTATTTAACAGGTGAATGGCAACATGATCGGAAAAAAGCGATAAAAATAAAGAAGCATGGACGACTTTCAGTAAGTTTATTTCGCTACGGTTTGGACTATGTTCAAATGGCTATTCTACGTTTGATTGGTTTTGGAAAAAAAGAAGAATTTAAGAAAGTGCTAGCAATTTTAAGAAAGAAAAAGCCTGATAGGACAAGGATCCTATGAAATTTGTCGTGTACAGAGAGGTATTCGATAAATATTTTAAATGCATGGTTAAAATTTAATCATTTTTATTTCATTTATTTACAACTTGGATTATCACAAATTTTATTCGGTATGCTAAAAGATCGTGATAACAATCAAGGAGTAATAATGCTGATTTTTCATGATTATCCTGTCCATGGGGCGATCTTTGATATGGATGGCACAATGTTTGATACTGAGCGATTACGCTTTCAAACATTAAAACAAGCCTCTCAAGAACTCATTGGACAGGAATTCTCTGATGATTATTTGATGCAATGTCTAGGATTAAGTGCAAAAACAGCAGAACAACTCGCACAAAAAATTTATGGAACAGAAGTTCCTTATCAGACAATTCGTAAACGTGCAGACGAATTAGAGCTTGAGTTTGTACGAAATCAGGGGGTACCGATTAAAAAGGGATTGGTACAAGTGCTAGAACGACTGAGAAAGTCTGGACTTAGAATGGCTGTGGCAACATCAAGTCGCAGAGCGATCGCTGAAGAGTATTTGATTAATGCAAATGTATACAAGTTCTTTGATTTGCTTGTATGTGGCGATGAGGTAGAAAAAGGAAAGCCTCATCCTGAGATTTTTTTACAGGCAGCAGAAAAAATTAATTTAAAGCCTGAACAATGTTTAATGTTTGAAGACTCTGAAAATGGTATTCGTTCTGCATTTGATGCAGGAGGCATTACTGTTTTATTCAAAGATATTAAAGAACCGAATGATGCCATGCTGGCAAAAGCAAATTTCTATTATCCTGATATGTATGAATATTTGATTGCATTGGATCAACATATTCCTGAAATGCTTATGCCGCAGTTGCAAGAAGCATTTCCACAAAGTTTAAATCAGCTTACAGTCGGGATTCATGGTTTTGGTGCAATTGGCGGTGGTTACATTGCCCAAATATTATCGCATTGGGATGGTTTTACCCGTCCAAGACGTATTTTAGCATCGACTCGAAATCGTCTATATCGCGAAGCGGTAAATAGTTTTGGTAGTTATAGTATCCGCTATCCACAGTGTTCTTATGATGAACGAATTGAAAATCTAACAGTGATTGATGCTGATAATGAGCAGCAGATGTTAGAAATGTATATGCAGTCAAGTCTAATCGCATTGTGTTTACCTGAACAAGCAATTGAGTCTGAATCGAAGATTATTGCTAAAGGTTTGTTAGCACGTTTTATGTCACAAGACGTTCAGAATAATGAACCAATTACATTCCTCATTATTTTAAATAAAGTCTGTGCAAAATATCTGGTGCTTAAATATATTCGTGATGCGTTATTAGAAATCACCGATGAGGACATTGCCGAACATATCCTGAGCGAGCATTACTTCTGTGATACCGTTGTAAACAGGATGGTTTCAAAGTTGACCGATCAGGATTTATATCGTCAATTAAAAATCAAGCATCGTTTATACCAACAATACCAATCTGATTTGAATGATGAAACGATTGAGCTTTCGGACGAAACGGCGCTGAGTGAAAAACAAGAGCAGCAATTGACACAATGTTTAGAAGACATGCGGGAGCAATTTCAAGCAGGTCAGTTCTTGCAAAATATGGATTTGATTTTATTTCATGGAGAAGCTGATATGCCGATCTATGTCGAAAATCGAAGCCCATTACTTGTCAAAATGCGTCAAATGGTTTTAGTGGATCAAATTTCTGATATCCAGATCATTAAGAATCGCTTATGGAATGGTTGCCATGCCATCCTCGCTTGGAATGCAAGTTTAAATGGGCATGAAACGATTGGGATCGCGATGGCTGACCCACAGATGCAGGTTTTTGTTGAAGGGTTAGTGGATGAGGTTAAATTAGGTTTAACCAACTTAGTGCCAAATCAAGCGAAACAATTAGATCGTATGGCAAATAGTTTTCTCAACTCATGTCGTTATGCCTACAAAGATCCATGTGAGCGTGTAGCAAGAGATCCATTACGGAAATTAAGCTTTAATGAGCGTGTCTTTGGAAGTATTGAAACGCATATACAGCAACAGATTCCATATCAGAAGCTTGTTGAAGGTGCTGTGTTTGGCTATATCTATGCGATAAAATTTTTAGATTTAGATGAAATGAAGATTGTGCAGCATCTACAAAAGCACGTTAAACAGTTGGATATATCAGAAAGCCAATATAAAGATTTATTGGCTGATATTTACGATGGAATTACCGCATATTTAAAGAAGGATCAGGATGTACTAAATCTTAAGCATTTTTCTGAGATTCAAACAGAAACTGTTTAAAGTTTAGAGCAATCTATGCTTGAATAACACAACTTTAACTTTGTTCAAAATGTTGTGTTATTACAAGCATCAACGAAACTGATGGCAACTGCAAACCACGATTATCCTGAATGGCATCGTGGTCGCTGTAATTATGGCGTGTGGTATATCCAAATTAATCCCCCTGAGTTGATCCAATACTTAGACCAATTACAACAACATTTTGCGGATTTATTGATAACGCCTAATCTACGTCAATACCATATCACTTTGTTTGTTACTGGTTTTTTGACCGAGGAACCAGCACAGTACAATGATGATTTTGAAATTATTCAGCTCAATCAACAAATCAACATATTAGAAGCATTAGAATTAGATGATTTTGAGCTGGAACTGTCACATATTGATAGTTTTAGTAGCGCTTTATTTGTACAGATTCTGGACTCTCAAAATACATTAGATAAGATACGAAAGAGTTTGTATCAAGTTAAGGACGAAATTGCTGCGCCGATCTATTGCCCACATATCACCTTGGGGCTTTATCGCGAGGCTTGGTCAAGCGAATTAGTTCTAGAGCGTATTCAAGCCCTAACAATCCAAAAAATTAAAGTTCAGGTCAATCAGTTGACTTTCGGTTATTATAACGCTCAGATTTTACAAGGATTACTGTATCCTTATCATCAAGTCAAATTGGGTTGAATATGTTGCAATTAATTCTAGGTGGTGCGCGTTCAGGTAAAAGCCGTTTAGCTGAGAAAATTGCGACAGAAAGTGGTCTAGTGGTGGCCTATGTTGCAACGGCACAGCCTTTAGATGAGGAAATGCAACAGCGTATTCAGCATCATCAACAGCAACGACCGCAGCATTGGAAATTAAGTGAAGAGCCAATATTTCTGGCAGATCAGCTTTTACAAATAGATCAGGAGAATCAAATTATTTTGGTTGATTGTCTCACTTTGTGGTTAACTAATCTCTTGCTCGCTGAAGATTCGAACTTATATTTACAACAAATAGATCAGTTATTAAATGTGCTGCCCAAACTTAAATCACAAATTATTTTAGTGAGCAATGAAACAGGGCTTGGTGTAGTTCCAATGGGGGAAATCAGTCGTCGATTTGTCGATGAAGCAGGGCGCTTACATCAAGCTTTGGGGCAATTAGCAAACAAAGTGATGTTTTGTGTGGCTGGATTTCCTATGATTTTAAAAGATGAGCAATAAAATGTCAGAACAAGCTTGGTGGTTAGAAACAATTAAACATCCAGATTTAGCAACAAAATCACAAGCTGAGTATCGTCAGTCGCAATTGACTAAGCCAACAGGTGCATTAGGTCAGTTGGAGCAAATTGCGATTCAACTTGCGAGTTTACAAGGAACTATTCAACCTCGGATTCAGAAGCCGTGGATTACGATCTTTGCTGGTGATCATGGTGTAGTTGAAGAAAATATTTCTGCTTATCCTCAAGCTGTGACACGGCAAATGCTTCAAAACTTTGCTTCTGGTGGCGCTGCGATTAGCGTAATCGCCCAATATCATCAGGCACACTTGCAAGTGATTGATTGCGGTACGGTGGGCGATGTTTATGATTATGTTGGTGTTGAACGACATTGTATTCGAGCTGGTACGGCGAACTTCACTAAACACGCTGCAATGACTGAGCAAGAATGCATTGCCGCAATGGAATTGGGTAAACAAAGTATTGATTTGGCACAATCTCAAGCAGCAGATATCTTTATTGCTGGTGAGATGGGTATTGGAAATACCTGTTCCGCATCTGCAATGGCAAGTTTATTAATAAATGAAAGTGCTGAGCAATTAACCGGTGTCGGTACAGGAATTAACAATCAACAACTTCAGCACAAAATTGCAGTCATTCATCAAGCTATAAAACTTCATACACCAAATATTGGCAATAATGCTTTAAAAATACTTGCAGCGGTTGGTGGTCTAGAAATTGCCGCAATGACTGGCGCCTATCTTCGTTGTGCTCAGATCGGTATGCCAATTGTGGTTGATGGCTTTATTAGTTCTGTGGCGGCTTTATGTTCAGTGCGTATTCAACCTAGTGTGAGAGATTGGATGTTGTTTGGTCATCAATCTGCTGAGTATGGACATCAACGAATCCTAAAAGAACTCAATGCTCAACCCATTTTAAATATGAATTTACGATTAGGTGAAGGCAGTGGTGCCGGTGTAGCGTTGTCAATGATTCAACTTGCTTGTGTGCTACATAATCAGATGGCAACCTTTGCAGAAGCAGCCGTCTCAGGTGATAAAGTTGCAGATTGATCTATTGCGTCATGGTGAAACAACGCAAAGTCATACTTTACGTGGACACCTTGATGATGAATTGACCGAGCAGGGTTGGTTGCAGATGCAAACAACCGTTCAAGGTTATCTTGACGCTCAGCAGTATTGGGATGTCATCATTAGTTCCCCTCTGCAACGGTGCCGTCTTTTTGCTGAAAATTTAGCAAATCAATTACAACGCCCGCTATTGATCAATGAAAATATCAAAGAAATGTATTTTGGTGATTGGGAAGGTGTTTCAACTCAAAGGATTTATGAAACGACTCCTGAGTTACTGGCAAATTTTTGGCAATTCCCGACTCAATATCAAGCACCAAATGGTGAGCCTTTAGCGCGATTCCAACAACGACTTTTGATTGGTTTTAAACAAATTCATCAGCAAATGCAGGAGAGCAGTTGGGAAACAGCGCTGATTGTTACACACGGAGGGGTAATAAAGTTACTAACCTGTTTAGCAAGACAACATAACTTAGATGAGTTATTAAAAATGCCAGCAGAACTGGGAAAACTGTATCAGTTAGAGTTGCTTGACACTGATAGTGGGATTGGTTTTATGGAAAAGACACTTGCTCCTTAGCGTCTAAATACAACTGTATTTAAAATTTTTACTGAATGGTTTAATAGAACTGTCATTGCTCCTGTCTATGATACATGGCACTTCTTTATCTATAAGCAAATAATTCATGAATATATTATTTAAAAGCAGTGTGTTATGCGCAAGTGTATTATTGGCCGCATGTAATAATGATGATCATCAACAATCACAAACAACGCCTGAAAATAATACGCCATCAAAATATTATCAAACTAAAACACCTTATCAGCCTTTACAAGATCTAAAAAAATATGAGCCAACTCCACAAGGATTTGAACCAGTTTTTACTGAATTAGTTGCACGTCATGGTTCCCGAGGCTTGTCCAGTATCAAATATGATTTAGCACTTTATAATCTATGGAAACAGGCAAAGGCTGAAAATGCGCTGACTCCGTTAGGTGAAAAACTCGGTGCAGATCTAGAAAGCATGATGAAAGCAAATATTCTGTTAGGCTATGGTGTAGAAGGTATTCGCCAGTTTGGTTATGGCAATGAAAGTTTGACAGGGATATTAGAGCATAGGGGAATTGCTGATCGATTATTACAACGTCTACCGAGTTTATTTAAAGCAGCAGAAAACCAACAGTCATCTATTTTGGTGCAGAGCTCAGGTGTTGACCGTGCCGTGGATAGTGCTAAGTTTTTTACTGATGAACTTATTCAACAAAACCATAAACTTAAAGATAAAATTACACCAATTTCTTATACTAGCCTAGCCAGTGAAAGTGTGCCAACAGTTGAAGATGGTGGCGTAGATCGCTTCAAGCTTTATTTCCATAAGTTAACGGCAGATCAAGATTTGGCTCAATCTTTATCTGAGCAAGAAAAAGCCGTTTATGATGCGAGCCGGGCTTACCAGAAATTTGCCGAAGAAGATCATGATTTAGCTCAAAAATTGAAAGCGCTGGCAGGTGATATACGGGCTGAAACGGTTGCAATGCAAGTGCTTAAACCAATTTTCAAAACTGAGTTTATTCAAAAACTAGGGACGAATGAAACTTATACCTTTAGCAATAATGGTTCATATAGCGTAGTCGCACCGAAAGGTGAAACCATTACTGAAAAAGGTAAGGGTAAAAATAGCATTACTAGTGCTGTGGATGCAGCCGCTTATTTATATGAGCTTTATTCAATCATGGGAGGTATGCAGAGTGAACTCAAAGGTGTCGATTTTGATAAATATATGCCTGAAGATGCAGCAAAGTTCTATGCAGAATTTAATGATGCGAATGATTTCTATGAAAAAGGGCCAAGTTTTAGCGAGTCGAATCAAGTCACCAGTGCAATTGCACAGGGATTGACACAAGATCTGTTTAAGCAGGTCGACGCGGTTGTCGATAAACAACAATCACATCGTGCAGTTTTACGTTTTGCGCATGCTGAAATCATTATTCCTTTAGCAACGAGCTTGGAGTTGTTTAATAAGATGCAACCCTTAGCATTGCATCAAACTTATAATTATAACAATAGCCCATGGAGAGGTGAGATAGTTTCTCCAATGGCTGCGAATGTACAATGGGATATCTATCAAAATGCGCAAGGCAGCACTTTGGTAAAAATGTTTTACAATGAAAAAGAAACCTTATTTAAACCCGCTTGTGATTATGCAAGATACCGTACAAATAGCTTTTATTATGACTATTTGAAGCTTAAACAATGCTATCAAATTCAATAATCTAATTTAATAATTTTTTAGGATGGGAATAGAGTTGCTATTCCCATTTTTATTTCTTCATAATGGGTGAATAAAAGATATAGCTTGGCTGAGATTTCTAGCATGACACCTTTTTGGATTGCCTTGCAATTTTTAACTGTTTTACCGATTCAATTAAAAAATATGCCAACCGCAAAGCAAAATGCACAAGCCATTTTGTTTTATCCTTTCATTGGACTATTGATCGGTTTAGTTTTATTTGCATGTTCAATATTGCTATTCAAACTGCCAGCCTTATTGCTGGCAAGTATTATCCTCGTATTATGGATTTGGCTGACTGGCGGATTACATTTAGATGGATTAGCAGATACTGCAGATGCATGGGTCGGTGGTTTCGGTGATCCTGAACGTACACTTAAAATTATGAAAGATCCAGCATGCGGGCCTATCGGTGTTTTAAGTTTGATCATGCTTTGCTTGCTTAAATTTGTCGCTATTTATGTGTTATTAGAACAACAATTATCAGTATTTCTGATTGTAGTACCTGCAATTGGCAGAAGTTCAGCTTTATTTCTTTTTCTCACTACAAGCTATGTGCGAAAACAAGGTTTAGGGCATTCTATTGCTGATTTGATACCCAAAATAACGACATGGATAGTCTTTGTCATTACATTATCATTTCTTTGTGTGTTTGAGGGAGCTGGTATTTTCTGTTTAGCAATATTTTTACTACTGCTGTTTTATCTACGTGCGAAGTTCATTGAAAGAATTGGTGGGATTACTGGTGATACGATTGGTGCTTCGATTGAGTTATCAGAGGTATGTGTATTGATGAGTTTCTTGATAGCATTTTATTATCTGCCTTAGACTCAAGAAATTGAATCTCGATAGATATTGATCCTCTCATTGTTTGTGAGAGGATCAAAAAACATTATCTTTTTTTACGATAGGTACAGAAGCCTAGTATCACCAAAACAGCAATCAATGCAGCGATCAGGCCCAATAAAATATCACGAACAATTTTATCGATAGGCAGCCAATTCCACTTATGTAAATAAGCAAAGCTCTTACCTTCAAGCGCATCCTGTGCAGTAACTTTTGCAGCAATAACAGCACTACTTGGTTCTATATAGAGTCGCAATTGGTCCTTTAAATGAGTGTCAACTCTAACTACAGGTAGGCGTTTATTAATAAAGCCATATTCTCCGCCAAAACTTGTGACCCAAGTACTTTGTCCGATTTTCTCGATCGGTAGATTGAGATAATCAGCAACAAAAAATCTACTTTGCTCAAGCACGTCAATGGGTTTGGCTTTTTCAGCATCAATCCATTGGATCGCAGGCGTCTGATTTTTACTGTGTCCATGATGATCATGTTCTTTAACTGCAGTCATACTGCCTTGAAGGTCCTTTTTACCGATGAGTTGAATCATCCACGCAGCTCGTGTTTGCTCGCGACTATATGAAATAGGTACGAGGTGTAATCGTTGTATCGACTGAGCTGTTGCTAGTTGCCACGACGTTTGATCTAAATCTTGTGTCTTGAAAATAGGCTGAATATTTTTGATCTCAGGCTTCTTTTGCCAAAGATGGTAAAAACCACTGACCACCCAAAGTAAAATAAAGACACTCAGACTGATGCCCAAATAGCGATGTAGGAATCGAGTTGGTTTTTCACGTAAACGATGGTTTTTTCGATTATGAATTTTGAAAAATAATCCAATTCCCATACATGTGATGACGAGTATGCCAATCAGAGCAAACTGCATCAAAAGTGTTTGACCAAACCATTGTTGATTGTTCCATGTCCATGTGTGACCCAAACGGAAAATCCGTGCCATCCACATCTTTTGATCATTTGAAATCGTAGCAAGCCGTGAATGGCTAGGATCTACATAAGCACGTAAACCTTGATCAAAATCGACACGCCAAATTGGCAATAAGCGATTTACACTCGGATAATCATCACTAAACTCTGTAACCAGTTGCGCGAAAACAATACGTTCCTCTGTAAGACCTGTATACCAAACAGCCAAGCGTTTAGCATATTGTAGCTCTGCATTTTCAATACGATGACCCGAATGCACATCGTAGTATTCAGCCATATTTTGGTTTATGCCTAATACACGGTATGCCGTCTGATTGGCATTCACTTGAATCACTTGAAGAGCAGAAAATTGCTCAATCTGATTTTGCTCTAAGACCATTTTTGCTGGTAAAGCATTGTTTAAATCTAGTTGTTGTGGTGGAGGCATTCGTTTCAAAGGCTGCGGTTGTGTTGCACTCATAATTGGATGCAACACACCAGTTAAAGCCCAAAATAAAACCAAAATGCCCAACACCATCCCAAAGCTACGATGAAACTTGAGTAACTTTTTGAGTTGATTGGCATTCATGGCTTATTTTCCAAAATGATAGCGTAAACCTAACAAATAGGTACGCGGTGCCGCAGGCGTAAAGCTCGCTTGATTATTACTAAATGAGGTACTTTCAGCATAATGTACATCTGCAGCATTGATGATATGACCATAGATTTCATAAGCATTACGGCGATAGGTTGCACGTAGATTTAATACTGTATGCCCATCATATTTTTCGGTATTGGCATCATTGATCCAGTATGAGCCGACATAAACTCCTTCTGCTGATAACAACAACTCAGGAATGGGTTTAATTTGATATTCAACCGTACCGAAAGCTTTTGGAGAGCTCGGCATACGATTGCCATTATAATTTAAGCTCGCTGATGGCTGAAATTGCTTAAATTCATGTTTCGCCCAACTTCCAGATAGTTTCAAGCGTTGATCGTATTGATCAGAAATATTCCAAGTACCACCAATCTCGATCCCTTGATGTCTTGTTTTACCTGCATTACGGGGTTCGCGGGTGTTATCAGGTTTAGTATAATTAATGACTTCATCTTCTCCATCTAAGCGATAAAGCGTAATTTCACCATCTAAACGCTCATCGAAAAGTTTAAAGCGTATGCCAAGATCAATATTGTTAAATGTTGCTTCTGACAAATTTGGTGTAACCAGATTTGCACCGTATAAACTGCTTACTTCTGGTGGTACAAAACCTTGTGACCAGTTGCTATAGATGTCCAATAGGGGATGTGCATTCCAAATAAAGCCAAGTTGTGGGCTGGCTTTATGGAAGCGGCGTGTTTCGTTAGGTGCACCCGTAATATTTGATGGAGTTAAATTATTCTGATAGTCATATTTAATCCAGTCGTAGCGAGCGCCAGCAACTAGATTTAAGTTATCGAATGTTTGCCAATTTAGTTGGGTGTAAATGGCTTGATTGTCAACGTCTACATTGAAGTCACGTAGCAATTTTCTTGGTTGAAAACCAGTATAAATACGTGTTTCAGGATCACGAAATACTTCAATATCATTAGTTTTGGCTTTATTTGGCGTATGTTCTGCCATCGTACCAATTATCCATTTCAACTGATCGAAGCTTGTAGCATGCTGCAAATTTAAACCATACGATTTGAACTGATTATAAGTGGTTTGACCCGTGTAAGTCCCTGTAGGCACACCATTTCGCATATCAGTACGAATGCTATAACTTGGGTTCTGTTCAGTGGTGTTATCACGATAATACAGTGTAGCTTGAGTTTGATTGAGCTCATTCCACGCATGGCTAATCTGTGAAGACAGGCGAGTAGAGTCTACTTCACGATAGGTAAATGTCTGATAACTGTAGCCAGGACGCTCACTAAAATCCTTGCCGTTTAGACTTCCTGTCATGTCTGCTTTTAGGTGGTTATAGCTCGCGATATTTTTGATTTGTGTGGCATCAGAAATACCCCAGTCATGTCGAAGCGTGAGACTTTGCTTATTGCTTTCAGCATGATCTTGCCAACTATCGCCACGATCACTTGCGTATCCAGATAAACGTAGACCATGTTCACCAAATTCAGTCGCAAAGGTGTTTGATGCACCTAGATCCAGACGGTGATAACCTTCCGTACTTGAAAGTATACCGATCTCAGCAGTCGGCGTTAGACTTGGCGCTTTAGTTAAAAAGTTTATCGTACCGCCGATGGCATTACTTCCATATAAGCTACTCGCTGGACCACGTAAGATCTCAATTCGATCAATCCCTGCAAGATTAAGTTCATAAAGCGCATTGTGGTTAAATACACCGACGGGACGAACTGAAATACCATCTTCAAGATATTGATAAACTGCTGCAGTCGTGATTGGTTGTCGGATCGACATCATATGCTGTTCATTACCCAAGTCATTCATCAAAACGCCAGGGGTTTGGTTGACTAATTGCCCAATAAAAGTGGCATTTTTATCGGCTAATGTTTGGCTGTTAATTTGGCTAATTGCAGCAGGGGTATTGCTGATAGATTCCCCCTCACGACTTGCTGTAACAACGATAGTCGCTAAGGTTTTGGTGTCTTGTGTCGGGGCTTCGGCAATCGCCAATGAACTGTAAGTAGCAGATAGACACGCAGCCGTTAAGACTGACAAACGAAAAGAAGTTGTCATTTTGAAAACTCTATAAAAGCATTAAACGAGCCGCATCGCAGCAATGAACTGGATACGAATGTAAAAGTTTGCGATTTATAGAGCGAAAGGTGGTGCTTGTTTAATCGGGAATATATAGAAAATACGTGGGATGTGCAGATCTTTTGTCCACGCATGGCATAGGCAGCGTACACGACTAAACCAAGCCAATAAGAAAATAAGTATCAAGCCAAGCAATGGAATAATTGCGGCTGCATCTAAGCCATAGGTGCACAGTGGACAATGTTTCATGATCTGGCTAGCCAGTGCATAAACTTGTTGTGCATATTCACTGAGTTGCGAACCATGTTGAGCATGCTCAAGGTGATGTTTATGTTGCTCCATCGTATGGTGATGATGTTCACTATGATGGTTGCTGTGCACTTGTGCTGATAGCAGCGTGGCTTTTTGAATCTCTGTGACTTGGCAATGCGATGGCATTGCATAAAGTGCGGGTACGACGCCAGTATGTACCATGGTTGGTAATAAGATATGCCAGAGTAAACAAAGCAATGTTACCGCGCCGATCAAGGCACGCCACTTTTGCAAATGTTGACGAAAACTGGAGTTCATATCAACGAGACGTCGTAGGGGGAAATGTGGCAGCAGTATAAATAAAAAAATGTTACAGTTCAAAACATACTTGATTTATCAATAAAAAAAACAGGCCCATGAGAGCCTGTTTTACATCTATTTAAAGATTAACGATTTGGTAAAACATCTTTTAATGCTTCATGCATTTCTAATAATGCTTTTTCAGTGGTTTCCCAATCAATACAACCATCGGTTACAGATTTGCCGTATTCTAGGTCGCATAAATTTTCAGGAATATCCTGACGACCACCTTTTAAGTGACTTTCAACCATGATACCCACGATTGATTTGTTGCCATCAAGAATTTGCTCTGTGATGTTTTTCAAAACTAATGGTTGTAGGTATGGGTCTTTGTTTGAGTTGGCATGACTGGTGTCGATCATGATTTTGGTGCTGACTTTAGCTTTGGCTAAAGCTGCTTCCGCTTCTGCAACTGAGGTTGCATCATAGTTTGGTTTGCCATTACCGCCACGTAAAACTACATGTGCGTATGGATTACCTTTGGTATTGATGATCGCTACCTGACCACTTTCGTTTAAACCCAAGAAGCTGTGTCCATGCTTTACGGATTGCATTGCATTGGTTGCAACTGTTAAGCCACCATCTGTACCGTTTTTAAAACCGACAGGTGAAGATAAACCTGAAGACATTTCACGATGTGTTTGGCTTTCTGTAGTACGTGCACCAATCGCTGACCAAGAAATCAAGTCTTGATAGTATTGCGGTGAGTTAGGATCAAGTGCTTCAGTTGCACATGGTAAGCCTTTTTCATTCAATTCGAGCAGCAATCCACGACCAATATGTAGACCTTTTTCGATATTGAAAGAGTCATTCATATCAGGATCGTTAATTAAACCTTTCCAACCAACAGTCGTACGTGGTTTCTCAAAATACACACGCATGATGATGTAAAGTGTATCTTTTACTTTTTCGCTTAATACTTTTAAACGGTCAGCATACTCATGAGCAGCTTTAGGATCATGAATCGAACATGGTCCAATCACAACAAACAGGCGCTTGTCATTACCATCCAAAATATTACGAACGGTATTACGTCCTTTAAGTACAGTTTGAGAGGCGATTTCTGATAAAGGAAGATCGCGTTTGAGTTCTGCAGGCGTAATCAAAGTCTGAATGCTTTTAATGTTAACGTCGTCGATATCTGGCTGAGAAACTGGATTTGACTGTAGAGTATTCATTGCTGTCACAAATTCAATCGAAAGAAGAGGTTAATTTGTCTACGAATATAGCACGAAAAAGCGATTGATTAACTAGCGATTCAAACAAATTGTGTATAAACAATCGGCTATTTGGGGCTTAAACTATTGTCGTAGAATGAGTTGTGTGTTGATTCATGACCACTTGAGCTGTTTCAACAGGTTTCGGTTTTGCTTTCACAGGATTCACAATAAAGTTTAAACCGAGTGCGAAGAGAGTAATACCTAATATTTTTCTGATAAATCTTTCAGGCAATCGTGAGCTAATCAGTGTACCCACAACAATAGCAGGAATTGAGCCAACCAATAGCCACATCAGTAAGCTGAAATCAACATTGCCAGAAGACATGTGGCCTAGACCCGCAACAGCAGTTAATAAAACAGCATGCACGACATCCGAGCCGATAATGCGAATCATAGGTAAATTGGGGAACATGAGTACCAATGCCATGATACCAAAAGCACCTGCACCAACAGAGGAGAGGGTTACTAATACACCTAAAACAACCCCCATAATCAAAATATAGCGGCGTTTGTGTTGGAGAGCATGTTGTTCACTTTCCATGTCGGCTTGTTCACGATTTCTAAAGCGATCAAAAAATTTCTCAATCTGAGCACGAAAGATAATTGAAATACCTGTCAAAGTCAGCATCACACCTAATACCATCGTGAGTACCGATTTATAGTGGGTAGATTGACTCAGATGATGCTCAAGTACCCATGTTGTAGCGAAGGAAGCAGGGATACTACCCAATGCAAGCCATATGACAATCGGCCAGACAATATTAAGTTTTTTTGCATGAACCAAAGAACCGCAAAATTTAGAGATCGAGGCATACAGCAGATCAGTACCAATCGCAATATGAGGTTCAATTTTGAATAAGCTAATCAAGATTGGAGTCATCAAAGAACCACCGCCGACACCTGTGATTCCTACGCAGAAACCAACCAATACGCCAGCTAAAATAAATTCAATGGGACCAAACATTGCTGATATGCCTAACTTATACAGAAAACAGCATATCTTATGCTTGTTTTGTATAAGGTGTTGTGATGAAAAATGATTTGCTTATACAAAAAAAAGATAAAGAAGCTATCCTAGACTCAGCCTTTTAATGGTGGTTTGCTGACATCGTTGACCCATAAAATTAACAAGAAGGTAATAGGCGTGGCGAAGATCCACCAACTAATAAAACCTATAGAGCGGCCATATTTCCAACATAACAAAGCACCAGCGATGAACAAACTGAAGAAAGCAATAAGTCTCAAGATCAATCTAAATTGTTTGATGCGATGCTGATATGGGGATTTATTGATTCGTTTATCACTACATTCATAGAGGATGAACATACCGATCAAGATGAGAAATAAACCCATAACAATCATGTTGCCACCTTTGATTTAGCTAATTTTGTTTTGATCTTTTGTGTTGCTTTCATTTGAATAGGTTGGATATTGCGATATATAAATAAGGCAAACAATGCAAAAAAAATAAAAAATAGATCTATTCGTAAAAACAGCCAATAACTATTAAAATCAGAAATCAGTTGATTTTGAATAAGATAAATAAAGTCATAAATTGGCAAGCTGATCGCGAGTATGCCGAAAACAGCAATTTGAGATTTCCATAAATACTGTTTTTTTGTGAATAAAGCCAAGATAAAGCTGAAGAGCCAAACGCTAAAAAACGTATAGATTTCATAATTTGGCATGTTTCCTGAGATATGTACGAAACGATTTGCAAATAAATAGCTCAGCATAGCGATAGGTAAGCCGATAAAAGTTGCAATATTCAAACGGTCAACCAAGTAGTAACCAAAATGGAACTGATTTGACTTATTTTGAATCTGACGTTTTAAGCTCCATAACAACAAACCTGAAGCAATCATTAAACAGCCTAGAATTCCAGAAAGGAAAAAAGCCAGTCTAAGTATTGGTTGAGCGAAAGTCGCCATATGCAGGCTATAAACGCCAAAATTCAAAGTTGCAATAGGACTGTTATTTCTCGTATTCGTTAGAATTTTACCCGTATGGTTAAAACTGATTTGGGCTTGATCAAGCGTAATTGAGCGATCTTCAAGTTGCTTAAAGGTAATGATTGCTTGATCTGTATTGGGATTTTTTGCCTCAATGGTGGCTAGTGCTTGATCTCCCCATTGCTGGCGGACTTGTTTCAATAATTCAGCTACGGTTACCGCTTCTAATGGCTGAGGTGCTGCATTGGATTTCTGTGTTTCGGTAATGGTTCGAATTTCTGTAAAATATTGATAAGGATTATCTGGGTAGAGTTTTTTCATCCCTAAGGGGAGATACAGATAAAAGAATATCGCCAAACCTGTAAAGGTAATGGTCAGGAAAAAAGGTAGTGCTACAACCGAAGATACGTTATGGAAATCAAGCCATGAACGTTGTGACTTGAATGTTCTTAAAGTAAAAAAATCAGTAATTATTTTTTTGTGAGTAATAATCCCTGAAATTAAAACAATGAGCATTACAAAAGCCGCTAAACTTGCAATTAATCGCCCAATCAAAACAGGCATTCCATACAATTGATAATGGAAACGATAAAAAAACTCTCCGCCTTGCGTTGCTGAAAGCTGTAATTCTTGTCCTGTATTTGCATCTAAAGTACGACTTTCATAAGCACCGTCGGCTTTTTCCCAATAAATTTTATTTACGGGTTGTTCCTGATTGGCGACGCTGAAAAACCATGATTTCGCATCGGAAGCATTTTTTTCCAAATACTGCGTTGCAGTTTGAATAGCTGTGTCTTGATTAATTTGATATTCAGCCAGTTGTGGTTGCATCCACAAGTTTATATGGTGGCGATAGTAGGAACTCGTTCCCATTAAAAAAATGGCAAACAATAACCATCCGAAAATTAATCCAGTCCATGCGTGCAACCATGCCATTGATTGGCGAACACCTTTATTTCCCATTAACTTAGACCTACTGATAAGCCAAACAATACGGCCAATAAAATTGAGCTAATCAAAGTAAGTTTAATTAAAGAATTGGTACAGAAGCCGATGAGGACGAAACAAACATAAAATAGGATAGAGATAAACGCTGCCAAAAAGATAGATTCTGCTTTGGCGAATAATAAGGATGTAAATAATTCGGTAAGACTTAAACTCAGATACAGCGTACACAAATAGCCCAGTACAAATACCAAAGCGAAACGATAGAAAATACTTATTCGATAGACGAATGAAAGGGAAGCTGACTTGGCCATAAGTATACTTGTAAAGCAAAAGGGAGAGATAAAGAATCACATGTGAAAATGATTCTTGTTTATATTAATGTTTCATGTATGCACACGCAATCTGTAATTCATCGCAATTCTAGATAATTTTTTTGCTATAAAATGGTTTATTAGATTGAGATCATTTTCACCAATCGTGAACAAATTACAGTATTTACAGTGATTCGATGTAAAATCATTCTGTTAGAATCTTTTAAACTTTTGAATGGGGCGCAGGTCTTGTTAAAGCAAAAACTAAAAATTGGCATCGTTGTCGGGGAAGTTTCAGGAGATACGCTAGGGGTAAAACTCATGCGGAGTTTTCGCGAACAAGGAATTGATGCTGAATTTGAGGGGATTGGCGGTCCACAAATGATCGCAGAGGGTTTTCATAGCTATTATCCTATGGAAATTTTATCTGTTATGGGGATTGTAGAAGTTTTAAAAGATCTGAAAAAGTTGTTTGCAGTACGCGATGGTTTGGTTGAACGTTGGACAGAGCATCCAGTTGATATTTTTATTGGTATTGACGCGCCTGATTTCAATTTGCGTTTATCGAAAACGATCAAGGAAAAGAATCTACCGATCAAAACAGTACAATACGTAAGCCCATCAGTATGGGCATGGCGTCAGGGTCGTGTTCATGGCATCAAACGTAGTATTAACCTTGTATTATGTCTATTTCCTTTTGAAAAAACATTCTATGAAAATTATGAGGTTGCGGCTGCATTCGTTGGACATCCGCTCGCCAAGCAATTGCCATTAAAAAATCCAATTATTGAAGCAAAACATCAACTCGGCTTATCTGCGGATAAAATACATATTGCTTTATTACCTGGTAGTCGTCGTGGTGAAATTGAACGTTTACTACCTTTACTCACTGGTGCTGCCGAGATTTTACATCGTAAATATCCTGAGTTAGAGTTTTTGATCCCAGCGATTAATGAAGCACGTAAGCATCAAATTGAACAGGGTATTTTAAATCTAGACATCACACTCAAGTCGAAAATTCATATCCTGGAAAACATTAATTCAGAATCAAAAATTGGCCGTATGGTGATGAGTGCCAGTGACATTGTGGCACTTGCATCGGGTACAGCAACGCTGGAAGCCATGCTATTACATCGACCGATGGTAACTTTTTATAAGTTGAATTGGTTAACGTATCTTATTGCAAAATTTTTGGTCAAAATTCCATATTATTCATTACCTAATATTATTGCAGGTAAGAAAGTGATTGAGGAACTTATTCAAGCAGATGCCACGCCACAAAATTTAGCTGCTGAAATTGAAAGATTGATGGATCATGAAACAGCGCACATTCAAATGATGCAGCATTTGAGTATGCATAAACGATTGATTTCTGGAGATACTGAAGATCCAGTTCAAGCGATTTTGCATTGTCTGGAAACAGAGTCGAATTAAAAAAAGGTGGCTTATAAATGCCACCTTTTTACTTATGCACGTAGAATTAACTCATAACCAGTGTATTTACGAATATTGATGACACCAATGTCCAATAATAAATACTGACCTTTAATACCCTGTAATACACCACGGATTTTTGGGGTTTTATCTAAATTCAAGGATTTAATTTTTTCAGGATAATGTTCAACAGGGTAAATGAATTCATGTGGCAATTCATTGTCTAAGAACTCTAAACCCTCATCAAACTCAAGATTTTGACTGAACTCCTCACGAATGCTTTGAATTTTTGGAGCAAACTCCTCGATGATTTGATCACGTTGTTCAACCAAGTTCAGTGGTTCTGCTTCACCTTTAAGGAGTTTTCGCCAGTCAGTCTTGTCTGCAATCTGTGTCCCGAACATGGTTTCCAAATGCCCAGACAATCGACGTGAACCCACTTTCATGATCGGCAGTGCTTGAGTCGCACCTTGGTCTAACCATCGTGTGGGCATATTTACGATACGTGTAATCCCAATTTTGAGCGCACTTGAATTTGCTAAATACACGATATGAGGCTGGAAGCAGACCTGATGTGCAAAATCATCTTCACGGCAAGTACCGAGGTGATAATGACAGGTTTCAGGCTTCATAATACATAAGTCACATTGAGCTTTGGTCTTAAAGCATTTAAAACAATGTCCTTGTGAATATGACTTTGGTGTTTTCGCACCACAAGATGTACAGAAAATATTTCCTGTCCATTCGATCTGTAATTCTTGACCTAGATTAAACGGTAGATCAGTTTCTGAACGATCTAATATAAATTTATATTCAACATTTGCCTTGCGCGTTGATTGATCAGTTACACTATGCGCTGTGAGTGCTGCATGCATTTTATGACAAATGCCTTGTAGTTCCATGAATAAACTCTCATCTTTCTCAATCAAGGGTTGCAGTTATGGCTGAACAAAATGTCATCACTTCTATGCTAGACGATTTATCTCAGGAACAGCCCATACATACTGCACTTTGTATCGGTCAACAGATTGACCAAAATGCTTCAATTCAATGGCATCATTTTAACGTAACTGACTTTTTAAATCTGCCTTTTACTCAGCGTTATGATTTAGGTTTTGTATTATTTGACACCGAAGAAATGCAAAATATTACAGAAACACAAAAAGCACAGTTATTGGTAAGGTTACGTGACCTTATGGCAAAACGAATTGTGGTTGTGAGTAAAATTGATGACGAAAAGTTATTACGTTCACTTGGTTTCACTCAATTAATTGATAAAACAACACATGAAAGCAATTTTGCTTTGTGGCAGTTTAATATTTTGACCTATAAGCATGTGCCAGATTGGTTCAATTCCAAGTTTTGGGCAAACCCAGAAAACTGGGATAAATTCCGTTGGTAAATATCATGAACTGTTGAACTATTTGATCGCTATCATCTGATTGAGTGTCTGTTCAAGTTCTTGCAAAATTTAACAATTCAATTTTGTTCTATACTTTCAAAGCAGCGTATGCTTTTTGGATAAATATTCCAAAGGAACATATGCGTCATGACAGATTTAAGCAATATTGTTGAAATGTTAGCAAAACAAGCTTTAGGCGGTCAGCAACAATCGAGTAGTGGGCTAGGTGGTATTCTTGGTTCTGTATTAGGACAAATGGGTGGACAACAGGGCAACTCCAATCAACAAGGCGGTTTGGGCGGAATACTTGGTTCTGTGCTGGGTCAATTGAATGGTGGTAATCAACAAAGTAGCGCCAAAGGTGGAAATTCAGCCCAAACTTTGCTTATAGCCGTTTTGCCCCTAATTTTGGCTTGGATTCAAAAACAAGGCGGTTTGCAAGGTGCGTTGGACAAATTAAAAAATGCAGGTTTGGCGAACCAAGTACAAAGTTGGGTTGATCCTAATCAGCCAAATAATACAGATATACCAACTCAAAACATGCAAAGTTTATTTGATGACCAAGATGTTGAGCAAGTTGCACAGCAAACTCAGGCGCCTAAACAAGCCATTTATGGCGCAATTGCATCGGTTTTACCGCAGGTGATCGACTCTTTAACGCCACAAGGGAGTGGTACTAATCCACAAGAAGCGAATAATGATATTCAAAATGTTTTGAATCTAGTGAGTGGTTTTTTGAAGAAGTAACAGTATTAGTAAGTAAAAAAGGGCATAAAGCCCTTTTTTACTGATTAGGAAACAATCTTCATATTAGAAGTTATATTCCATACCTAGACCGATAACAGTTTTCTTATCATCTTTCACTAACCAATCACGTTTTTGCTGACCAACTACGCCATAGAAACGTGCTTCTTTATTAATTTGATAATCAGCACCTAGACCATAAAGATCTTGTTTACGATCATCACGACCATTCGACTCTGTCGTAGCAGAAATATACTGTGCTTTTAACTTAATCGGAGTAGAAGGGATTTTGTATGCTGCTGTTACACCATATGCATCTTCTTGTAGGCCTTTATAAGAGGTTACATCAGAACCACTGGTTGTCGTCACAGTATCGTCTGTAGGTTGAGCAGTTTGCCATAAAGCGCCCAAAACAAAACCATCAAAACCTAATTTCGTGAAATCAAGTGAACCTGTTACACGGATAGCATCTGTATAGATACCAGATAATCCATATGCGCCATATTTAGAAGCGATGCCATAGTTTCCTGCTACTGCAGCAGCTAAACCATAATCTTTGTTGTCGTAAGTGATCGAAGCAGAAACACCGTCTCCAAAACCATCACGACTGCCTTTGTAACCATTAGCTGCATTTTCTTTAGTAGAAGACTCTTCACCTTGTTGGAACATGATGTTGAAAGCCAAACCACCTAATAATTTTTTATCTGTTTCAAAGCCAATCACATTTTTTAAACGATCTTCACCAGCTAAAATAGCAGTCATATCGAGTTCATTGTGATCGTTATAAATATCTTGGTTATTACCAGCTGCTGTTTTAAAATAAGAGTCGTATTGACCAACTTTTAATGTACCTACGCCTTCTGATTTAATACCGATAAAGCGATTACGGTTCGTGAAAGATTGGCTTTGGTCACCATCAGCATCAATTTGCCATTCGATTAAGTAAACAGCAGAAAGGTTTTCAGTTAATTTTTCTTCGCCTTTTACACCAATTCGAGATGCATTTGAGTTTACTTTTGTTACGCTTTCGTCTTTAAAGCCATTCTTATCAATTTGATCGAGCGTCACATTGAGCTTACCATACAATGTTGGTGCTGCTTGCGCTGCATTCATGGCTAATGTTGCTACAGTAGCAGCAAGAAGCAATTTTTTCATTGAGATTTCTCCAAAACACTTTTTTGTAAATGGCTGTTGCCTTAGTTACTGTTATAAGTTTGCTTATGTACAAAAAGTTACATAGCTCACTAACTTGTATGCAGTATCGGTAAACTTTGTGACAAAGAAGTGAAGGAAAAATGACAGTTTTATGACGGTTAAGTTCGGATTAAAACTAGATTTATTGTTGATTTTTATACAAATAGTCAAAAATTAAAAACGGAGCAGAAGCTCCGTTTTTAATGATTTCAAAACTTAAAGAGCAGCTTTGATCTTTTCAGCCAGCATTTTAATCTTTTCTTGATCACCCATTTGAGCTGCATGGCGACCAAGCTCATGGATTGAACTTGGAATCAGATGAAAATGTATATGCGGTACAGTTTGACCAGCAGCAGCACCGTTTAGTTGCATTAATACAATGCCTTTTACGTCTAGCGCCTTTTCCATCGCTTGAGCAATTTTCTGCACGATTTGAATCGTATAAGCAGCGGCATCGGCAGGAAGGTCTAGCAGGGTAACGGCTGGGGTCTTTGGAATCACTAAAGTGTGACCATCGGCTTGAGGCATGATATCCATAAAAGCAAGAACTTGTTCATCTTCATAAACTTTTATCGCTGGTAATTCACCACGCAGGATTCTTGCAAAAATATTTTGGTCATCGTATGCCATGATTAATCCTTTAAAATAATTCTCATGGAGCGAATCGATAATTTTTATCGACATTAGCCTAGAGAATATGCTTATTTACAATTCAATTCTTTTTGACGCGCTTTAATTTCATCTAAGCGTTGTTGTTCTTTTTCAGAAAACTTAGGCTTAGTTGTGTGGCAGTTTTCATTACCGTATTTTGCTTTTGCATCAGCATCTTTGAAGCAGAAGCCTTTAGAGGCATAGATAAGGTTATAGTTATCTTGTAACTTTTTACATTCTTGCTCTGAAGCGGAAGCTTGCATACTGAAACTTGTCAGTGCGGCGAAACTTGCAAAAACTGCAACTGTAAACTTCTTCATGAGGTATTCCTCTCGTTATGAATAAGCACTAAGTTGAACCTAGTGCATGTACTAATATAAGGTTTATTGATGAAATTTCAATAAAACTATATTATTTGAGTGTAATTTTACTCCATAATTTATTCTTAATTATAGTAAAAATTGTTTTATATCAATATCTTTTGAGAAATTTTGACATAGTAGACTCTTTGGTTTTTTTAGACAGATTTGTCTGATCTGTTTTCTGGTTTTTTAAATTTAATTCAAGCGATTTTGCATTTTTAGTTAAAGTTTTGATGTTATAACTCATAAATTTTAGTCATAAGACATTCACGGAATAGTTTGTTAGATTATGTGACTTTTATAGTAATCAATGGAATTATGAAGACATTTTTAATTGCGTTTACACTGGGGTTAGGGCTTGTTGGCTGTGTATCTTCGAATTATGAAAGTATAAATAAAGCTCCAGTTGTTCCTAAGAACGAAGCTTACAATACCTTTAAAATGCCTGAGCATGGGGTTATTACGGATCAGGATGTACATAACTTACCTGAACATGCAGATCTGAATACGAAATACACGATAAGTTTCTGAGTAAAAAAATTAGTTAGAGATTTTACATAACAAAGTCCTTGAACTTTAGGGTTCAAGGTCAGAGAAATACTAAATTTAGTTACCTAGACCAACGGATTATGAGTCCGCTGCTCTATGCAACGATAGAGTAAAGCATCAGTTTTTTGTAATGACTTTGTTTTTACTGTTTGGTAAATTATGTGAATTAAATAATAAGAGTTTTATAGAATGAAATACTTAATACTCGCAATAATTTCAATTTTAATGTCAGTCACTACTTTTGCCAGAGAAACGAATTCAATGCGTTCGGCCTATGAGCTTGTTAGCATTGGAGATAGTGAAAGTGATTTACTTAGAAAAATGGGGAAGTCTTATCCAAGATATTTCAAACATAGAGATGGTCGGTCTTTCTGTAATGCAACAGAATATGTTTATGAGATTGATATGCAGGTTTATACGGTTTGGGTATGTAATGGAAAGATATTTAAAATTGATGTGAATAATAAATAATTTTGCTAATAAAAAACCATGACAAAAATTAAGTTATGGTTTTTTATACGATGTATAACCTTTGTTATAAATTTACATTTAATCAATCTTCATAAAATAAATCATTTCATTTGCTTGAATTGGCTGTTCAGAAAAAGGGATGATTGCAATACAGTTTGCGGTAAGAAATGGTTGGATTTGATACGAATTCTGCTGTTCAATCATTTCTAAGGAATATTCGCCATCATCGTGTAGTTGATATTTGCCCCATAACAATTTCTTTTGACTGGAATCTGTTTCAATTTTTTGTTTGGTGAAACCCTTTATAAATGTTTTGTTGAAAAAATCGACGTCATTTTTATTTAAGATATACTTCACCATGAAATGCATGAGTAAGGCAATGTCTTGCATATCACCTGGTAGATTAATGATCGTCGCTTTATCTTCGGTGACAACGGTTTTAGAGCCTCTCGGATTACCTTGATCATCAAAGAGCGGTACGATTTCACGCACTTGAGGAGTTCTAGGCATACTTCTAATAATGCCCATTTCAGCAGCAGGGATAGAGCGTGTTTGAAAATTTGAGGGCATACTGCCAGGATCAAAAGTCGTAAATCTACCGATCGAAAATACAGAACCACCAATATTCTTATGTGTACATAGAATCATGACATCAAAATTAGGAATATGTTCTTCAAAAAAAAGATTATAACTTTCCCAATCTGTTGTTAATGTTTCATCTAAAGTAAGGTCTTTTTCTTTCTTAAGGCTATTGAACGCTGAATCATAACGCTGTGGTTTAAGCAGTTTTATCTCGACATGATCGTAACCCCACGTTTTTAAAACGTCTTTAACGTACAAGCTTTCTTCACAAAGTGAATGCTTCTCATCAAAACTATGCATACTCACAACTAGAATTCGTGGATTTCTATAAATTGTGAGTTCTTTAATTCCAGCACGTCTGAGTGCAATCAATTTTTCTGGTGAGACTTTTTCATTTTTGGCTAAGATTAGATCACCTCGTTTAATTACACTGCCTTGCTGGATGATGCCTTGCATTGTTAAGACAGGTGCTATAATTTTTTTATTATCATAATCAGAAATATCTAAACGATCATCGTCTTCTGCAATAACAGCATCAACAGATTCAGGTAATTTCGTATATTGTGGAATCCTGAGTAGATTTTTACCACTCAGATCTAGTTTATATGGGTTCACTGAACGATAGAGTTGTGATCCCCAGCAGTACAGGTTATCGATTAATACTGGCCGTTGTTTACTTGCAGCTTGAGTTAATTCTGAACTAATAGCCCAACCAGTGTAAGCAGATAGGTTATGTGTTGGATAGTCCTGTAAAGCATAAATATCAGCTGCATTTACTTGATTAAGCGCCATTTGTAAGTCTATAGTATCCTTTAGTTCCCCTAGAGGAAGCTGCATAAAAAGGCGATAATAAATTGTAGTCAGATCATATGGAAGATCTTCAGGTACAGGAAATTTATTAAGCATGAATGTAAACCCAAGATACATCTAAAATTAGTAGCTGTGATTAGCTGTTAAGGTAAATACTGCAACTAAACCCAATATGAATTATGTTATATTTAACATGAAATTTAATATATTTAAGTGAAAAAATTCCAAAATAAATTATTCAAATATTTTGAAGTTAAGAGAAATAATAAACTAAAAAATATAAAATTAATTGCTTAAATATATTGGTTTTTTGTGATTAATAAATAGTTTATTATTCTATTTTTCTGAATTACGTTAAAAAAACCGCTCAAAATAGCTGTTTTTTTAACGTAATAATTAAATGGAATTTTTAAGTTATAGATTTATTCCAATGTAATTTTACTCCATGATTCATACATTTTCACGGCAGCCGAAAAGTCACTATTAGGCTCAGCCGTTAAACTTGCCGCTTGGATTAGACTTTGTGTCAAAGAGAGGATTGGTGCAGGTAGTTTTGCATCATGAACTAAATCTAAAGCAATTCCAGTATCTTTCGCTAGCAATGGTAGAGCAAAGGTCACAGGAAATTCACGGCTTAACACACGTTGCGGAAAAATATTTTCTGTGACAAGACTTTTACCACTCGATGCATTGATACAATTTAATGCTGCATCGAGATTTACACCATGTGCTTTTAGAGTAGAAAAGCCTTCTGCGACTGACCATAAATTCACGGCGAGCAGCATATTATTAATTGCTTTTACTGCAAAACCAGCGCCAGAATCGCCCACATGTTGAATCAACTTACCTAATGCCGCCATCGCTGGGTATGCACGTTCAAATGCATTAACATCGCCACCCACCATAAAAGTTAAAGTGGCATTTTCAGCACCAATCGTTTGACCACTTACAGGAGCATCAAGAAAATCGATATTTTGAGGCTTTAACTTTTCAGCTAACCGCTGAGCAGCCTCTGGCACTCCACTGGTACAGTCGATCCAAATCGCACCTGATTTAATTTCAACACTGTCAATTAATGTTTCAACATCTTGGCTCGTGGGCAAACAAGAAAAAATAATATCTGCTTGTACAGCTTCGGATAGTTCAACTGCTGTGGTTCCGTATTCTGTTGCATGTTGTTTAGCTTTGCTGAAATTTCGATTCCAAACCAAGACTGTATCGAAATGTTTGGGTAAATGTGCCGCCATGCGATAGCCCATAGCGCCTAAACCGATAAATGCAACAGATTGAATCATTGTCTACCTTCTTATTAGAGTTGATCGTTCTGATAGCCAATTTGTAAGTGTTGGCCAGAACTCAATTGAACTATTTTGACTAGACATTAAACCTAAATGTCCGCCCGGTATCAAGGTAAACGTCACATCTTGGCTACTTGTCAGTTGTGTCAAAGGAAAAGCGGCATCTGCTGTAACCAATTGATCACTTTTCCCTGCACCGACCAAAAGTGAGCAATGAATATTTTTCAATTCAATGGTTTTGTTCTTTAAGGTTATTGCGCCGTTCTTCAAAGGATTTTGCATCCAGACATTAAATAGCATGTCTTGGTTAATACCACCCGGATAATCGATCATGTTGTTTAAAAAATGGCTCAGTGTTGCATCTTCTTGGACAAGTTTAAGGTTATCCAAGTTTTTTAATAATTGGATGTTGCCATCAATCCAGCCTTTAGGATCAAGGAGTTTAAATCCAAGGGAGTTTAAAAAACCCGGAGAATGGATCATTACTTTTGGTAAGCGGTTATAAATGTAATCTTTAATTTTTTCATTTCGTGAGGTCACATAAGCGAGTGTTTTATAAAGTTTGCCGATATAACCAGATGCATAACTATCAATTGGGCTACCAAGCACCACGAGATTTTTAACAGCATTAGGTTGATGTCGTGCAGTATAAAGCGTGACAAAGATACCAGCCATACTCCAACCATGTAGTGAAATTTTTTCAGATTTAGAATGCTTTTGAATTGCTTCAATACAACGTGGAATAAACTTATCAAGAAAGGAAAGAAAATTAATTTGATAATTTTTATAGGTGAGCTTACCCCAATCAATCAGATAGACATCAAAACCAGCCTCTTGGAAGTGTTTGACTAAAGAGCGATAAGGATAGAGGTCATAGATATCCATATTGATGGCGAGTGGAGCAACAAAAACCAGGGGCTCTTTGTAGCGTTTATTCTCAGATGCATAAAAACGTACACGGGTTTGTTTAAATTGAGCGATGACTTGATAGGGTGTTGATTGGGACAGCACGAGTTTGTCAGATTCAAATACGCGCATAGCGAGATGTTTAAAATTTATTTTTTGCTGTTCCACAAGCGATTTCATCTATGAAAGTCTCATCATGAGTCAAGATTGCACGAAGTCTAAGCGATAATTTCATCTTATGCCTTGACCTTAAATACATTAGGCGATCAAAATGTTGGCATATTTAGACAGGATTTGATAACCCTTTATAAAAATTATTACTTTTTTATAAAGGAAGATTGAGACCATTGATCATAAGGCATACAAAACGATGAATCCAAGCGATGATTTAGAATACCAACTTGAAACACTGGCCATTCGTACTGGGCATGATCGTACCTTTGAAGGTGAACACAGTGAACCTATCTTTTTAACGTCATCGTTTGTCTGCGAGAGTGCTGCCGATGCTGCTGCCAAGTTTTCTGGGCAAATCGCGGGGAATACATATTCACGGTATACCAATCCGACTGTACAGGCATTTGAGAAGCGTTTAGCGGTGCTTGATGGTGCAGAACGTGCTGTAGCGACCAGTTCAGGTATGGCGGCAGTGCATGCGATCTGTATGGCGTATCTGAAAGCAGGCGATCATGTGATTTGCTCACGCGCTGTATTTGGTTCAATCATCGCTTTGTTTGAAAAATACGTTGCTAAATTCGCAGTTGAAGTGACTTTTGTTGATTTGGGCGATCTTGAGGAATGGAAACAAGCGATTCGTCCAAATACGCGTTTATTATTTATAGAAACACCATCGAATCCATTGGCGCAAGTGGGTGATATGCAGGCAATTGCGGATATTGCACATGCACATGGTGCTTTGTTTGCAGTAGATAACTGTTTCTGTACACCAGTATTACAGCAACCAATTAAGTTTGGTGCAGATTTAGTTTTATACTCAGCAACGAAGTATATCGATGGTCAAGGTCGTGCTTTGGGTGGTGCAGTAGTTGGAAAGCATGACCTGCTTGAAGAGATTAATGGGGTTATTCGTACCCTAGGTAACTCAATGAGTCCATTCAATGCTTGGATTTTCTTAAAAGGCTTAGAAACGCTGAGCATTCGAATGAAAGCCCATTGTGAAAATGCGCAGAAATTGGCTGAGTGGTTACAACAGCATGATAAAGTGGAAAAAGTTTATTATGCGGGTTTACCAAATCATCCAGGCCATGAGCTTGCCAAGAAACAGCAAAAAGGTTTTGGTGGCGTGGTATCGTTTGTAGTGAAAGGTGAGCGTCAAGCTGCTTGGACGGTGATTGATAATACTCGTTTCTTGTCCATTACCAGTAATCTAGGTGACGTTAAGTCAACAATTACCCATCCAGCAACCACCTCACATGGTAGAATGTCGGCTGAAGCTAAACAAGCCGCAGGAATTGAAGAAGGCTTAATTCGTGTGTCTGTCGGTTTAGAGGACATTAATGATATTATTCGTGATTTATCACGCGGTTTAGATTTAATTTAACGAGAGAAACTTATGAACATTAATATGCTCATGCAGCAAGCTCAACGCATGCAAAAGGATATGGAATCGAACCTTAAAAAAGCCAAAGAAGAGCTTGCGAACACCGAAGTTCATGCTGAAGCGGGTGGTGGTTTAGTTAAAGTAACGATGACTTGTCGTAATGTGGTGAAACGTATCGAGATTAGTCCAGATCTTTTACAAGATGAAGCCGATATGATTGAAGATCTAATTGCAGCGGCAATGAATGATGCGGCGCGTCAAGCTGAAGCGATTTCTGAAGAGAAGTTGCAAGGTGCAAATTCTGGTATGGGCTTACCGCCAGGTCTATCTGGTTTATTTTAAATCCCTCCCAGCCTCCCTTTCTTGCGATACTCTAATCGCATTTTGGGGAGGGGCTGCTTTCTTTATTAAAGAGGGATTGGCGGAGATTCTGAGAGTTAATTTGTGTTTAGTGAAAGATTTGAACAATTAGTTCAAGCATTGCGTATCCTACCGAGTGTTGGTCCAAAGTCTGCGCAGCGCATGGCATTACATTTATTGATGAAAAACCGTGAAGGAGCATTTGCTTTGTCACATGCTTTGCATGAGGCTTCTAGTCATATTCATGAATGTCATATTTGTCATTCTCTAACAGAAAATGAAATTTGTGATATTTGTGCATCGACTGAGCGTGATGAGCAGTTACTTTGTGTGGTTGAGTCGCCTGCAGATGTGATGGCGATTGAACAAAGTGGTAGTTTTAGAGGTAAATATCATGTCTTGGGTGGACACTTATCACCTTTAGACGGAATTGGCCCTGAAGAAATTGGAATTCCTTATTTGATTCAGCGTTTGAGTGAAGGTAAGGTCCAAGAGGTTATTTTGGCAACCAATGCAACAGTAGAAGGCCAAGCGACAGCGCATTATCTCGTTGAAGCAACCAAGCATTTACCGATTCATATGACACGGATCGCACAAGGTGTACCACAAGGCGGTGAGTTGGAATATGTCGATAGCCATACTTTGAGTCAGGCTGTGCACAACCGAATGCGGATGAAATAATAGTAAAATAACCATTTATAGATATTTATTTTAAATTCATGCTGTTAATTTAAACAAATAATTAACTTTTACATTTTGTCTAACATTATTCTAGATCTATTTAGCGCAATGTATGGCACTATTAGCAGGCGAAAAGGATTTTCGTTTTTTTGATTATAGGGAAGAGGAGTAATTTCATGTGCAAGTGGAATACTGATTGAGTTTTGCGTTTATTTTGTTTGAGTAATCACTGTGTTTTTGCAGTTTGATTGCAAATGGTTCTTTTTATTGTATTTGAGCAAATATGTTTCAGTTTATCCAGCAGCAAGAAGATTTAGCTGTTCTCCTCCACAAAATGGAACATTGTTCCACCTATGCACTTGATACTGAGTTTATTAAGGTTGATACCTTATATCCAAAACTCGGGGTGTGCCAAATTAATCTAGACGGTCAGGTTGCATTGCTTGATGGTACGGTATTAGATCTCACACATTTTTGGGACAAAGTATTCAATGCACAGCAGAATATCTTTCATGCGTGTAGTGAAGATATTGATTTAATTTATCATTATGCTGATCAAAAACCATTACATAATATTTTTGATACACAAGTCGCAATGGCTTTTCTTGGGAATGGTTTGCAGGTTAGCTATCAAAACGCCCTCAAGACTTATTTAGATATTGAGATAGAGAAAGATCAAACACGCTCAGATTGGTTGGCACGTCCGCTAACACCGCAACAAATCAGTTATGCTGCGAATGATGTACTTTATTTACCTAGACTTGCTGAAGCATTAAAACGCGATTTGCAGAGCAAAGGGATATATCACTATGTGTTGGAAGACTGTCAGAATCTCACCAAAGAAATTGGAACAGATACTCCACTCGCCGAGCTGTATACCGATATCGGTAATTATCGCCATTCACGCCGTGAGTTAATGCAATTACAACAATTAAGCATCTGGCGTGAGCAAATTACCAAAGCGATGAATCAACCGCGTAGTTTTATTCTTAAAAACGCAACGATGATTGATTTGGTAGAGAAAAATCCGCGCAATACATTTCAACTTGCTCAAGTCAAAGATATTCGGCCTAATGTTGTGCGTGAGCACGGCAAAATGATTTTAGAACTTTTGAAGTTTTTGCCGCCAGAAGATGAGTGGCCGCTTAGAATTGCACGTCCGATTAAGAATAATTCAAAAGAGTTAGCCCCGAAAGTTGATCAGTTGATTGATGGTATTGTTAATCAAACATCTATACCTAAAGAGGTGTTGTTACGAAAGAAATGGCTTCATGCGATTTATGAGCATGTCGTATTTGGTTTGGACGAACAAGTTTTACCAGATTATTTATTAGGCTGGCGTTATGAGCTTTTAACTAAGCCTCTGATCGCACTTTTGCATCAAGATAGTGAATATTTAGCAATGCAAATGAAAGTCACTCGGTAAAAATACGGTTGCTAAAAAATACGACTCTAGCGTTAACATTCCTTAATGTACCTGTGGTTTTTTTCATGTATCCTGTTTAGTGTCTATTGAGGTCTAATTGGCTTGATAGTCACTAAAATTGACAAAAGTTGTGAGTAAACATGCACTGCGATATTTATAGATCGAGCAAAAAAGACGAAATGTATATGTATATTGCTCGTCCGAACTCTTCTGAGAATAATGAGTCTGAGAACCCTTTTGACGGTATTCCAGAAACTGTTTTACAAGCATTTGGAAAAGCCACTTTTGTTATGCGTTTAGAACTTCATGCTGAGCGTAAACTTGCACGTGCAAATGTGTTGCATGTTATGGATTCGTTAGAAACCAAAGGCTTTTTTATTCAAATGCCACCAGAAGGATTAATCAATCCGAATGCGGTAGAACCTGAGGGCTTACGAGGTGCTTGAGACATTAACAGCGGTATGGGCAAATATTCTTTCAGTACTGGATCAGTTTCCTGAGGAAAATGTTGCGATCATAGTCTATGTTACTGGAACAATCATTGCCTTGTGGTGTTGGTATCGTTTAATGACGCGTTTACCGAGTCCCATTGGTGGCATCTTGTGGATTATCGCTTTTGCAGTCCTTGCAACACCAACAATTTCTGAAGGTCCGAATTCTGGAATCGCACCTGCAATTTTTGGATTGATTTTTGGTGTATTAACCAAAGAACATGTGTTGGTGTGGGCCAATTTATCCTTGATCCTCTTTGTCATAGGGATTGGTTTATCGATTGGTTTTTGCTGGTCAAAATATACCGCCAATAAAAAGGCTGCTCGTTCAGTTTAAATATTTACACAAAGTTAGATACAGAAAAATAAGGTTTTTTAAATGTCTGCTGATAATCAACACTTTACTGGTACAGATCAATATATTGCAACTGATAGCCTAAAGCTTGCTGTAAAAGCGGCGCGTGCTCTACAAAAACCATTATTGGTAAAAGGTGAGCCGGGTACAGGTAAAACGTTACTGGCTGAACAGGTTGCCGAAAGTCTTGGGTTAAAACTGATCACTTGGCATATCAAATCAACAACCAAAGCACAGCAAGGTTTGTATGAATATGATGCTGTTTCGCGTTTACGTGATAGCCAGCTAGGTGATGACCGTGTCTATGACATTAAAAACTATATTAAGCCTGGTAAATTGTGGGAAGCATTTACGAGCGATGAGCGCTGTGTATTATTAATTGATGAGATTGATAAAGCAGATATTGAATTTCCAAATGACTTATTACATGAGCTCGACAAAATGTCGTTCTATGTGTATGAGACAGGTGAGACGATTACTGCAACTCAGCGTCCAATCGTGATTATTACTTCAAATAATGAAAAAGAACTTCCAGATGCGTTCTTGCGCCGTTGTTTCTTCCATTATATTGAGTTCCCTGATGAAGCAACGATGCGTGACATCATTGCAGTTCATTTCCCAAGTATTTCGAACACTTTGGTGAGTGAGGCTTTACAGATCTTCTTCAAATTACGTCAAGTACCAAGTTTGAAAAAGCCACCCTCAACGTCTGAATTAATTGATTGGTTAAGCTTATTGATGGCAGATGATATGCCAGAAGATGTGTTGCGTAATCATGATAAATCAAAAGCGATTCCACCGTTGTATGGTGCGTTAATCAAGAATGAACAAGATGTACAGTTGCTAGAACGTTTAGCCTTTATGTCACGTCGTTAAGAGTGCTCGTATATGTTTGTACGACTGTTCTACACTTTACGCAAATATGGCGTACCTGTTACGACACGTGAACTGATTGATCTGAATCAAGCGGTGGCTTCAGGTCTAGTTTTTGCAGATCAAGAAGAGTTTTATCAATTGGCTAAAACGATTTTAGTCAAAGATGAACGTTTCTTCGATAAGTTTGATCGTGCCATGAAAGATTATTTTGATGGTATTGAAACCTTTGACTTAGATGAGCTACTCAAACACGTTCATAAATTGCCAAAAGACTGGTTTGATCTTGAGCTACTAGAAAAGCATTTAACTCCAGAGCAACGTGCTGAATTGCAAAAGGCGGGTTCTCTGGAAGAACTGATGAAAATGTTGGAAGAGCGATTGCGCGAACAACATAAAAAACATCAGGGCGGCAACCGGATGATTGGTACCGGTGGAACTTCACCTTTTGGTGCTTTTGGTGATCATCCTGAAGGTGTTCGTATCGGTGGTCCAGGGCGTAAACGTTCAGCGGTAAAAGTATGGGAACAACGTAAATACCAAAATCTTGACGACGATCAGGTTTTAGGAACACGCCAGATGCAAATCGCCTTACGTCGTTTGCGGAAATTCGCGCGTCAAGGGGCTGCCGAAGAGCTAGATGTTGATAGCACGATTCGTGAAACTGCCAAACAAGGTATCTTAGATGTACAACTTGTTCCAGAGCGCCGTAATCGAATCAAAGTATTAATGCTATTTGATGTAGGCGGTTCTATGGATGCCTATATCGCTGAGTGTGAAAAACTATTTAGTGCTGCTAAGTCAGAGTTCAAGACTTTAGAATATTTTTATTTCCATAATTGTCTTTATGATTATGTATGGAAAGACAATCATCGTCGTAGTTCTACACGTATGAACACATGGGACTTATTGCATACATACGGACGTGATTATCGGGTTATCATTGTGGGCGATGCTAGTATGGCGCCTTACGAACTCAAGTCTGCTGGTGGTTCAGTTGAATATATGAATGACGAGGCTGGGGAAGTGTGGTTAAGACGTTTACGTCAGCACTTTGATAAAACAGCTTGGCTCAATCCTGAAGTGGAGGGTTATTGGCATTACACCCAAACTATTCAGTGGATTAAAGAAACATTTGAAGATCATATGTATCCAATGACTTTGAAAGGGATCGAGGATATGACCCGTTATTTGTCTCGTTAAAATTTAAATAAATCCGATATAAAACCGTTTCTTTGATCTGAAGCGGTTTTTTCTTATTAAATAAGCTTCAAGAGAGCTAGAAACTGGTCAAAGCGTTGCTTTGCTTTTCTTGGCTCAGGTAAAATAAACCGTTTTGCAATTAGCACTTTTGGAGACGCCTAAGTGGAGCGACCAACGATCAGCCCTGAACATTTACAAGAAGCGGCTGAAAACTTAGTAAACATAAGAGATTTTATCCGTTTTGGTGTCACAGCACTTCGCCAATACGACGCGCACTTAGGTCAAGGCACAGAAGATTATTTCGCTGAAAGTTCGGCATTGGTTTTGCAAACACTTTCTCTTGAGTGGAAGGCTGATGCGGAAATCCTAGATGCGAAGCTATTACCAAGTGAAAAAGCAGAATTTCTAAGCTTATTGGAACGTCGTATTAATGAGCGTGTCCCAACTTCATACTTATTAAATCTTGCATATTTCTTTAATAAACCATTTTATGTTGATGAACGTGTCTTAATCCCACGTTCACCGATTGCTGAGTTAATTGAACAGCGTTTTGCACCATATTGTTTAGATGAAAATGGTCAAATGCTTGAAGCGTTAAACAGCCTACCAGAAAATCCTAAACCGAAAACACCACAACGTATCTTGGATATGTGCACGGGTTCAGGCTGTATTGCAATTGCATTGGCGTATGCATATCCAGAATCAGAGGTTGATGCTACAGATATTTCTAAAGAAGCTTTAGAAGTTGCTTCGATCAATACAGAACATCACAATAAACAGTATCAAGTTGCACTACTTGAATCTGATCTATTTTCAAAAATACCTGCTGAAAATCAATATGACTTGATCGTAAGTAATCCGCCTTATGTAGATGCTGAAGATATGGCAGATTTACCTGAAGAATTCTTACATGAGCCAGAACTTGCGCTTGCTGCGGGACAAGATGGTTTGGACTTGGTGCGTAAAATGTTGGCTCAAGCTGCTGATTATTTAACTGAAGATGGTCTGATCGTTATCGAAGTGGGTAATTCAGAATGGGCGATGCGTCAAAATTTCAATACGGTTGACTTTCACTGGCTAACTTTCCAAAAAGGTGGTTCTGGTATTTTCGCTTTGACTGCTGAACAATGCCGTCGTTATAAAGAAATATTTCAGCAATCCATTCAGAATTAAGGGGATAGAACATGGCTGGGAATAGTATTGGTCAACTTTTTCAAGTCACGACATGTGGAGAGTCTCATGGCGTCGGTTTGATGGCAATTGTTGATGGCGTGCCGCCGGGTCTTGAACTTTGTGAAGCTGATTTGCAGAAAGATTTGGATCGCCGCAAGCCTGGTACATCTAAATTTGCAACTCAACGTAAAGAGCCAGATGAAGTCGAGATTATTTCTGGTGTTTTCGAAGGGAAAACAACTGGAACTTCGATTGGTTTATTGATTCGTAATACAGATCAAAAATCTAAAGACTACGGCAATATTGCTCAAACTTTCCGTCCTGGTCATGCTGATTATACCTATACACAAAAGTACGGATTCCGTGATTATCGTGGTGGCGGACGTTCAAGTGCACGTGAAACTGCGATGCGCGTTGCAGCGGGTGCGATTGCAAAAAAGTATCTAGCTGAAAAATTTGGGATTGATATTCGTGGACATGTCACTCAAATTGGTAACGAAGTTGCAGAGAAATTAGATTGGAACGAAGTACCTAACAATCCATTTTTCTGTGGTGATGTTGATGCGGTGCCGCGTTTTGAAAAGTTGGTTACTTCTCTTCGCGAGCAAGGAACAAGTTGTGGTGCAAAACTAGAGATCATTGCTGAAAATGTTCCCGTTGGTTGGGGGGAGCCTGTATTTGATCGTTTAGATGCTGATATTGCACATGCAATGATGAGTATTAACGCGGTTAAAGGGGTTGAGATCGGTGATGGCTTTGCTGTAGCGGGGCAATTTGGTCATGAAACTCGTGATGAACTCACCACAGATGGTTTCCTTGCTAATCATGCTGGCGGAATTTTAGGTGGGATTTCGAGTGGTCAAACTATTCGTGTTGCAATTGCATTGAAACCAACAGCTAGTATTACAACACCAGGTAAGACAATTACGATTAACCGTGAAAATACCGATGTCTTAACTAAAGGTCGTCATGACCCTTGTGTGGGCGTACGTGCAACACCAATTGCAGAAGCGATGTTGGCGATCGTATTAATGGATCATTTTTTAAGACATCGTGCACAAAATGCAGATGTCGTACCTCCATTTAAACCAATCGAAGCATAATCATATTTAGTCACACTTTTAATTTATTATAAGTGTGACTTTTATTTAATGTAATATTCAATTAATTTACTGAATAATAATCTTCTGTATATTATAAAGCTTCAGAAATCATATTTTCAGAAGAGGCGATGTGATATTGATTTCTACCATTACTTTTCGCAATATAAAGGGCATGGTCGGCACGAGAAATAAATTCTGAAAGACTATCACCTAAACTTGGTACCATCGTCGCAACACCAACACTTATCGTTACATGTTTAGAAATTTGGCTTTTAGGATGATTGATGCCAATATTACTCACCAGCTCCATTAACCGTTTAACTTGGATGAGTGCTTGATCTTGATCTGTCATTGAAAATAGTAACAAGAATTCTTCCCCACCATAACGCGCTGCTAGATCACCACTGCGTGAAGTTATTGACCCCAATAAAATAGCGATACGTCTTAAGCATTGATCACCTTGAATATGACCAAGTGTGTCGTTATAGAGTTTAAAGAAATCAATATCAATCATCATAATCGTGATGGGCATTTCATGGCGCATGGCTCGTTTCCATTCATTTTCAAGTACTTCATCGAGATAACGACGATTCGCCAAACCCGTTAGAGCATCTTGTTGTGAAAGAATTGAGAGTTGTTGTGCCTGTCGCATGAGCTCTAATCGGTTAAGTTCGATCATGCAGTTTTGCAAGTAATTTTCACGGTGCTGTCGATCCGTCGCATACGCTAACGCCATCCCCAAAAAACTACTAAATGTGTATGTTCTATGTAAAAAAGTCCAATCAATAGAACCACTTAACCAGGTGCTTGCTGCAATACCAATTAAACCTCCCATCCATCCTGCAAACATTGCTGTATAAAAACGCATACCAACAAAGCCATAAATAATGACAACCGCATACATCATTGCAGCATGGAATAAAATGTTATGTTGACCTTGTGCAAGGACGTTAATGAGGGTGAAAGTAATGGCTACAGCACCCATTGATCCTATACAAACGTAATGATCGAACCACCGATTCATGATCGGAACAAAAGACAATAACCATGCGAGAAGGATAATAATCCCAACCCAGCCATAGTAAGCAATCCACTCAAGACGCATATCTGGTGGTAGGACTTGATAAATACCAAAGCTCAGAAATAAATATAGGCCCAAGATGATTGGCGCACGATAACGGAATTCGTGTGCGGCCTCATTTCTATACTGATCTCGGTAGATCGCTTCTAACTCTTTAGGAAACCAAACTAAATTTAGTCCGCGAGAAATTAGCAAGTCGATTTGATCTTGTCCCAATATATTGGAAGCTTTCAACTTCATCTTATCGCTTACCACTCCCTAATGTTTTTATGTAAGTCATCTAATATTGGAATTGTTTTTTACTACGTTACACTGAATTAAATAAAATGTGTATTAGATAATCAAAAAATCCCATTTTTTTGTGATAATCATCTTTTTATTGTTCAAAACTTATGCTGATTAAAGGTTTATATCGCTTTTTTTGTTGATAATATATGGATTAAATGAGGATGATATTCAATAAATAACTCAGTAGTACAAACCGAGGAATGGTAATTGTATATTTGCTGCAATAAGATACAATCTAGAAAAAGCAGCAATCATGGAATATGATTGGATTAAGTCATACGAAATAGGATGCATCGCAATGACTGCTATGAATCAATACGAAAAAAAATTGGAAATTACGGCTCATTCGGAGTGGTCACAACGGTTCTGGGATGAACTTTTGCCAGCAAAAGAACGAGTTAGCAAACACCCTTTATTCTTGGATATGGCAAGTGGTTCATTAAGCTTGGAGTGTTTTCGCTCAGCCTTATTGAATTTTTATCCTTTAGTCGCTCATTTTCCTTCTTATATGGCTGGAACACTAGCCAAAGCTACTGCGTTTTCCTTATCTGGTGTAACCGAAACACGAGATTGGCTGATTCAAAATATTAAAGTTGAGGAGCGCCATCTTACTTGGTATCAGGATTGGGCAGGTGGTTTTGGACTTACGATCGACATGCTAAATAATGTTCGGCCCCCAGCAGCGATGAATGCAGTTAATCATTTCTTATGGGATGTGAATTACCGAGGTAGCTTAGCTGAGAGTATCGCAGCCACAAATCTTGCAATCGAGTGGGCGACAGGGGACTGGAGTATACAAGTTTACAAGGGGGTGCAAAGTTATACTCAAAACCCAGAAGTAACGATTAATAAACGGTCATTGGCTTGGTTGAGAGCACATGCGCATTATGATGATCTGCATCCGTATGAAGCGATGGAACTTATCAAACGGTTATGTGATCAAGATCCTGTGATGCAGAAAAAAGCATTTTTGGCTGCACAAGAAGGTTTAGCGTATTATGAACTTGCATTGGATGAGTGTTACAAAATTCAGCAAGCGAATCGATAATACAAAGAATAAAACTGCGATCTAGCTTGGGGACGGATCGCAGTTTTTTTATAATTTTTTTACATTTGTTGGTTAGGTTTTAGGATTCATTTTTTCATCAAAATTTTCAAGATGAGGAAATTCTAGAGGGCTAAGATTATCCAGATTTTGAAGGTATTGTTCCAAGTTGGTTAAAATGTCTTGTCGGCTTTCATTGCTAATATATGGAACATGATATGCAATAAATGGCGGTATAACTTCAAAACCAACATAAGCCAAAGAACCACGTTGAATTGAAGATAAATATTGTTCGATTGGACCATGAATTGAGTTCTCACCAAACATATGATCTCGTCCACCAAGACTAAAACAAAGCATTGCTTTTTTGCCAATCATACCACCATGATTATAAAAACGTTTACCGCCATAAAATAGTCCTGAGATAAATACTCGATCTATCCAACCTTTGAGGATCGCCGGTACAGATGTCCAATATAAAGGAAAAGTAAAAATCACAAGATCAGCACGTTTAACTTTTTCAATTTCAGCGGCAATATCAGGCGAAAGAGTATTGCTTTTTAAAGCATTACGTTGCTCGAGGGCATAATTTAGATATTCAGTTTCATCAAAATCAATAAAATCATCAGCTGATGCAACAGGATTAAAGTTCATTTCATATAAATCAGATACTTCAACCGTATGCCCAAGTTGTTCAAAAGTCTGTTGAACCGTAGTTTTCATGGCCGTTGTAAATGATCTTTTTTCAGGATGCGCGTGAACAATTAGTACATTCATTGGAAAATAAACCTTTAATCTTGGATTTTTTACGAACTTACTATGCCGTAAAGCTAAATCGTGGCATAGTTCATAAACCGCCAATTTTTACCAATTTACGCCAAAATATTAGCTGTATAGGATCTAAAAATATGAATCCTGAACTTCCTGGTAGTTATGTGAATTTATTAGTTGATGTACTTAAAAAACGGGGCATTGCACCCGAACAACTATTATCTGGAACAGGTATTTCAATTGATAAACTCAATGCACCTTTTTGGTATGTGGATTTTAATATTTTCAATTACTTGTTAGAACGAGCTGCACAGATTACCGATGAACCAGCAATCAGTGTATATCTTGCAAAAGAAATGAAAATTTCTTGTTATGGACATATCGGAGTCGCTGCAACAGCTTCAGAAGATCTTGGTTCAGCGATTAAAGTTTTGGAGCAATTTATCGGATTGCATTGTACAGTATTTAAGCCCAAACTTCAGGCGAATGATGGAAAAGCATACTTGTATTTTAATCAACCTTTACAACAGTTTAGGTTTAACAGACATGCGATTATATTCTTGGTTTTTGGTTTTGCTCAGATAGTAGAAAATTTAGCTCAACAGCGGTTAGATATCCGTTTTGAATTCCAGCAAGATAAGCCAGATTTCTACAAAAAAATATTTAATATTAATCAGTTAAATGGTGAGTTTAACGCAAAAAATGACTGCTTAATTTTAAATAAAAAATTTTTATCTTTGCCACTAAAGACAGCTGATGGATTGGTTTCTAGGTTAACAATTCAGCAATGTAAACAGGATATTCAAAAGCTATTTTTAAAAAGGAAAAATGTAGATAGTACGGCAAAAAATGTGAAAGAAGCACTATATGATGAAGCACTTGGATTTCTATCACTTAAACAGGTTGCTGAAAGATTACATTTGTCAGAGAGAACATTACAGCGCCAACTCACGAAAGAACAAACTTCATTTCAGTTGTTAGTTGCTGAGGTTCGTAGAAAACAAGCAGAATTTTTATTAAAACAACAACATCTATCTATTGAACAAATTGCAGAACGATTAGGATACGCAGATATTTCTCATTTTTCACGTGCATTTAAAAAATGGACGAACGTTACGCCCAAGTTTTATAGAGAGGTTGAGCGACACAAAACAGCATTGGTTTTGTAGTATATATTAGTAATCTGTATAATAAATAAATTGTTATATATCAATGTATTAAGTTGATTGATTGCGCATAATGTATATTATGTTAAATTCAGTACACGAGTCATTAAGTTCATAAACTTGTTCCCGTAACTATAATTCAGTTACTTACAGTACAAATTAAAACAGACTTTTTTTAGTTATGTTTATATCTTAAATACTTCACAAAGTTTACAAACAGCTCATGCTTTTCATTAAAACAATTCAGCTTTCAAAAAAGAAGTTTATTCAAAATCGCATCGTCTTGCTGTTTGATACCACTACCACTTCGCCATGTCTTTATCCGCTACTCTATTCCTTAACGGCTTTAAGATTTCAAAGTTTTGCTACGCAACAATCTGATATGCTCGCAATAAAGCTTTGGTATGAATTCTGGTTTTTAAAATATTCAACTTTGTTCTGTGAGTCATTTTTTTCTTCTGGATACACTCCTGAAGTCTATGTGTATGAAATAGATAATTTTATTGTTTTTCTAGAAAATAATAAAAAATTAGAAATGAATTTGATTCGACTTAGATCAAATACTGATGTCAACTATAAGACTATTACACAACGTCTGAGGTCTGTAATTAAGTTCTTTGTTTTTCTCTTAGATGAGTATTGGAATATTAGAAATCAGGATCTTACGATTAAAGAAATAACGAACCATAGGAAAAAAATAGATAGATTCTTATTGAATAAAAAAAAGATATTTGGAAAGTTTTCTCAACGAAGCTTAACTGTAAAAAACACTATAAATCATAGTTTTAAAAGCTTAAGCAATGAGATGGTTGCTAGTCTTTATGAAGTAATTCGGCCAGATCAAAAAAACAAAACTAATCCTAACAATCCCTTTTCAACTCAACCACATCAGCTTCGTAATTTCTTAATCATACATCTCATGCTGAATTACGGATTGAGAGTTGGTGAGCTAATGTTATTGACAGAAAAATCAATCAAAAAATCAATTAATTCGTAAGCGTCCGCTGAACCCCATGCCTATTTTTTAATTTGAGTTGGATTTCCAGCGATGTGGCAGTAATTCTTCTATTTGGGTCGCTTTATGCGTCGGCAGCCTTTTCAGCACATCACTTAAATAGGCATACGGATCCAAGCCATTCAGCTTTGCTGACTGGATTAAAGTCATGATATTCGCCGCTCGCTGGCCGCTGCGCAGCGAGCCAGCAAACAGCCAGTTCTTGCGCCCTAAGGCCCAAGGTCGCATTTGATTGTCGGGTAGTCAGACGCAGTTACCTACGTCCAACCCCCTAAGAACCGTGCATGCGAGTTTCCCAGCACACGGCTCAAGCCTCTGCTAAGGCGCCATTCGGCACCCGGTTATACATCGTTGACATTGGCAAACTGAACACTCCTCGGACAATACAGATGGTAAATCTCAAGATTAGCAACTGCATCCGTTCCACCATGACTTAGCTTCACAATATGACGGCTGTGCCATGGTGTATCTTTGGTGACTGGTTTAAGACAGGCGCAGCAGCGACCACCTTGTTTTAGCCACACCCGATACAGCTTGGCTCGCCCCTTTGCGGAGACCAGCATTCTTTTACCCCATCGGGATTCGAAGTACTCATCCCATGCGGGGTCATGAGGGTTAGCAGCAGCCTTGATCTTGATATGTCGCACAATTGGCGTGTCCGAGGCAGACACTAATGTGTATTGTCGCTTCCGACCATCGGCGGACTGTTCATCACATGAGAACACCCATCGACGCGCTCCTTGTACTTTGAAATACCGATCTTTGACCCATCGGAGTGTCTTGCGAGGGTGGCGACGTACAGCCCATCGCCAGAGCATTTCCCACACTGCGTTGTCTACCTGGTTGAAAACCTTCTTGGCAACGACATGACTGTGATAGTTGGCCCAACCCCTTAGAATCGGGTTGAGCAAACCGATCAAAGTGGCCTGTCGTGTCGCTTTGTTTGCATTGATTAATGCTCGCAGCTTGTCAAGATGAGCGCTGATGTTTGCCTTTGACGGCTTGATCAGTAGCTTGCCGTTGTACTTACGTACGTTCCAGCCAAGAAAATCGAACCCGTTCCCTATGTGCGTGATTTTGGTCTTTTCCTGAGAGAGCACGAGACCGCGCTGCGCCAGAAATTCAACCACGGCAGGACGAACTTCATTTTCGAGCCACTCTTTAGAATACCCCGTGATGATGAAATCATCCGCATACCGTACCAGTTGCAGCTTTTTGCCTGTCCATTTGGCGTTAGAGAACCTCTTCGCCAGCATCGTTTCCAGTCCGTCCAAGGTCATGTTGGCCAGCACCGGGGAGATAATACCTCCTTGCGGTGTTCCGGAAAGACTGGGAAACAGCTTGGTTTGGTAGACGTAACCGGCTTTGAGCCATTTCCGTAGAATCACCTTGTCCATTGGGAGGTTGGCGATCATCCAGTCATGGCTGATATTGTCGAAACAGCCTTGAATGTCACCCTCTAGCACCCACTCCGCACTTACTTTTCTTGACAGCACACCAAAGCACTGTGCTGCAGCATCCGCGGTTGAGCGTTGCGGTCTGAACCCATAAGAGTTCCGATCAGCGATGGTCTCCGCGATGGGTTCCAAAGCCAGCAGATGGAGCGCCTGCATGGCCCGGCATTTCATCGTGGGTATCCCAAGAGGTCTCATCTTGCCATTTTTCTTCGGAATAAGGACTCTCCGAAGCGGAAGGGGCGTGTAACCTCGCCTCTTCAACGACATCATCGCACCGGTCTTGGCCTTGGGTGTATTCCAAGTCACCTTGTCGACCCCAGCCGTGTTTTTGCCTTTGTTTTCAGACACTCGTTTGACGGCCAATGCTTTGCCACTAAACGAGTGAGTCAGCAGCCATTGCAAAGCTTTCGCCTTGTTATGCCTGCCGTCTTGTACCGCCTTCACAATACGCGCTTGCAGCCCTCTGACATGACGCTGTACAGCAATCCAATCGATGCTGTCCCACGATGTGCTGGAAGGTGCACACGCTGATACTGCTGCATTCATTTGCTCTCCCTCCATTAAAAGGGTTCTACACACTCTCTTGTGATGAGAGACCATAAGGACGTCAGCCCGCTTTCGCGTGGGGTAATGTTTCAACCTCTATCCAACCCATTACAGACTGGCATTCGCTTTTTCCTCGTTCCTTCGCCCGCATCACCATGGGCAGTTTTTGCAAACTGCTTTCCCAATGGGAGTAATACGGGATTTCCACGTTCCGCTTACTGAAGTACATCGGCTTAGGTGCCTGCTATCGACCGGGAGGCGTATGGGTCACGAATGCGTAGTCGAAAGACGCAATTCCCACCTCCATTACCGTTTTGGTTCGAGCGTATCAGCCATTTCCGCTCGTTCAACTTAACGATCGTTACGCAGATTCACATGTGTTCACCATACCGATTATCTAGCCCTTGTCCGGCTATGGCTGCCAGAAGGGTACGCCTCTCACGATTGATACCCCGCACCTTGCGGTGCCTCGTTACATTGTCGAAGGCGCTCTTTATTCAGCCTTCTAGATTCACCCGGTGACACGGGTGGTTCCCGCAGGGGGGAACAACTTCATTAAGCGACTTCGTGTCGCACCTCTACCCAATTGTTGCATATCGGTAGATTGCCATCATCCAGATAGCGGCTTAAGGCTGGCCAACGCTTCAGAGTGTAATTGATAGCCTTGGCGGTGGGAGAACTCGATGGCACTGTCAGATGATGTTGGTTGAGCCATTCATATAGTTGTTGCATCACTGGTTGACTATGCTGTTGTCGGTATTCGCGGCGGTCTTCCGCTGTACCATCGGTCTTTTTCCTGAGTTCTGCTTCTATCGCATACAGTTTCTGAATCAGCACTAAGGCCTGTTCAGCAACCTGACTTTTCCCAGTTACATGCAGTTCATGGAATTTACGACGTGCATGGGCCATGCACCCCACCTCAATCACCTGGCCTGATTTAAAACGTGCTTTATAACCACTGTAATCATCACAGACTAGATAGCCCTGCCAGCCTTTCAAGAACTCTTCAGCATGCTGGCCTGAACGACTATCCTGAAAGTCATAGATCACCGCCTGAACTGGATTATACTGTGTGGTGGCATAGGCCCAGACATAACCTTTCTTCGGTTTTTTATTATTCTCACCCATCCGCATGATGGTGACCGGTGTTTCATCTGCATGCAGCACCCGCTGTTGCAGCACCACCTCTTTTAAGGCATTGGCCAGAGGTTCCAGTTCTACACCGCAGCGACCTATCCAGTCAGATAAAGTTGATCTAGAAAGTTCGATTCCCGCCCGCTGATAGATCAGACGTTGACGGTACAGCGGCAAATGATCGGCATACTTCGATACCAGCACATGGCTGAGCAATTCAGGTGAAGCAATGCCTTTATCAATCACATAGGCGGGCATCGCTTGCTGAGTCAGAGTGTCACACTGATCACAGACCCATTTACCACGCACATGCTGTTCCTTATAGAACTGTGCCGGTCTGAAATGCAGTTTTTCACTGACATCTTCGCCGATACGACGGAGTTGGCAGCCACAAGCACATTGGGTTGATGCAGGTTCATGCTCAATACGGATGGTGTGTAGATGATCTGGCAGTGGTCGACGTTTAGGTTTATTGGTTTTGGCTTTCTGTGTCGCTGCATTGGTTTTATCTGCATTTAGCCGTTCCAGTTCTAGATCAACCGCGGCAATATCTTCTTCAACCGCTTCATCCCACAGATGGATTTGTTTTGCCGTTAAGTGTTCATTCTTTTGGGCGAATTTGTGCTTTTTAAACAGCGCCAGTTCATGCTCGTATTTTTGATTGAGAATAGAAAGATGTTGAACTTTAGAATCTAATTGCTGATTGGTGACTTCAAGATGTTGAACTCTGGCATCTAATTGCTGGTTTGATTGTGCTAGAGACTGATGCTGCATCGCCAACTGTCTGGTGAATTCCAGCAGTTGTTCATGGGTCAGTTGGCTTAAGTCAGGCAGCGTATTCATGACCACAGTATGCCTGAGGTCATGAAGAGAATGAAATAGAACGTTTGGAGGATGGCAGAATGGTCGAGCTTGGTTTAGAGCATATTCACCACTTGCTGCAATCCAATTCTCTGCCAGGGCAAACCTTGGATTAATGCCTGTAACTGTTCCGGGCTGAGGGCCACGGTTTCACCTTGGTGAACTTGGTGAACTTGAGCCCAGTGAAATTTACCCTGTTCCAAACGCCGGGCACACAGCCAGATGCCCAGTCCATCATGTACCAACACTTTCATACGATGACCACGTTTATTACAGAACAGGTAGGCGCAATGCGGTTTGATGTAGCCAAAGGCTCTCACCACCTGAGCCATGACAGTATCCATTCCTGCTCGCATATCCATGGGCTGGGTAGAGAGCCAAATTTCATTGATACGGATCATGTTGCCAGTGCCTTGAGTAATTCTGCCAAGGCAGGTATTTCTGATGTCTGCCATTTCAAGCCAATTTCTGCTTTTGAGTGGGGTAAAGTAATTTGAACTTTTAACATGTCAGTAGGAGTAGGATCTAATGGTGCAGAGCAAGATAAGGCAATAAATGCAGGTTTATTCGGTAGTGGTGAGCGATCACTCCCTGGCTTAGCATCAATTAAGCGAATCCATTTGGATACAAGATTTGTATTCAATCCATGTTGCAAAGCGACTGAAGCAATTGAAACGTCCGGTGCTTTACA
>NZ_KB849799.1:243235-245511 GCF_000369065.1 Acinetobacter haemolyticus CIP 64.3 = MTCC 9819 | reverse complement strand
GTTAAGTGTTCATTCTTTTGGGCGAATTTGTGCTTTTTAAACAGCGCCAGTTCATGCTCGTATTTTTGATTGAGAATAGAAAGATGTTGAACTTTAGAATCTAATTGCTGATTGGTGACTTCAAGATGTTGAACTCTGGCATCTAATTGCTGGTTTGATTGTGCTAGAGACTGATGCTGCATCGCCAACTGTCTGGTGAATTCCAGCAGTTGTTCATGGGTCAGTTGGCTTAAGTCAGGCAGCGTATTCATGACCACAGTATGCCTGAGGTCATGAAGAGAATGAAATAGAACGTTTGGAGGATGGCAGAATGGTCGAGCTTGGTTTAGAGCATATTCACCACTTGCTGCAATCCAATTCTCTGCCAGGGCAAACCTTGGATTAATGCCTGTAACTGTTCCGGGCTGAGGGCCACGGTTTCACCTTGGTGAACTTGGTGAACTTGAGCCCAGTGAAATTTACCCTGTTCCAAACGCCGGGCACACAGCCAGATGCCCAGTCCATCATGTACCAACACTTTCATACGATGACCACGTTTATTACAGAACAGGTAGGCGCAATGCGGTTTGATGTAGCCAAAGGCTCTCACCACCTGAGCCATGACAGTATCCATTCCTGCTCGCATATCCATGGGCTGGGTAGAGAGCCAAATTTCATTGATACGGATCATGTTGCCAGTGCCTTGAGTAATTCTGCCAAGGCAGGTATTTCTGATGTCTGCCATTTCAAGCCAATTTCTGCTTTTGAGTGGGGTAAAGTAATTTGAACTTTTAACATGTCAGTAGGAGTAGGATCTAATGGTGCAGAGCAAGATAAGGCAATAAATGCAGGTTTATTCGGTAGTGGTGAGCGATCACTCCCTGGCTTAGCATCAATTAAGCGAATCCATTTGGATACAAGATTTGTATTCAATCCATGTTGCAAAGCGACTGAAGCAATTGAAACGTCCGGTGCTTTACATTAATTCTGAGTCTTATAGCCTTATAGTTACAAATACTGATGATGAAAATGATACTAGGATGAGAAAGCCAAGTATTAAAAATGAACAGTCATATAGAGTCATAAAGTTGAATCAAAAGGATTATAATTTTTTAGTTATGTATATCAATTATATAAGGAGTTGTGGTGAATCTGATATCTTATTTACTTCTTTGAAGCCACCCTACTCCCCATTAAGTTACTCTGCAATTAATATAATTTTTAACAAAATTGATAAAGTCTTCAGGTACTTACATCCTATATATTTTGATAACAATAAGGTTGATTCTATCCACAAGATCACGCCTCATGTTTGTCGTCATACCTGGGCTTATATCACATTAGCTTTTGCAATAAAAAAGTATCAAGCTAAAGGTCTAATCGACAATGACGAAAATATGCAACAAGCCCAAGAAAATCTGCGTGTATTAGGTGGTTGGAGTGTTAATAGCGTTATGCCCAGCTATTACGCTAAACGCTTTATTGTAGATAGTGCCAACCTCTTAAATTTAAAACGAATATCTGAAGAATTATTGGAATTATAAAAAATGGTGCAATTTGACCTATTTACAGAACAGGAATTTTTTAGTGTTTCAATTTTTAACGAAAAACAGCTGGTAGCCCTTCAAAGTATAGATAAAAAAATACCCAAGATTGTCAAATTTTTAACTGCAGATAAATTTGATGATAAATTTATAATTTCAACAGCTACCACTTGGCATTTCTATTATTCTGGAATAAAAGAAAAAATAGATTTTTCAGTACTTTGTGAGAGTGAGGTTATATTAGCTAAATTTTTCCTTATAATGTACATTCAAAAGAACACACCCTCACATTTAAGTAAAAAATTTTATTCTTTCTGTTTTTTAATTTCAAATTTAAAAGAAAATAAATCATATTTTAATTACGATAATTTAAAAAAAATATTGATTGAAATCGCAAACGAAGAAAAAAATTATAACACATATTCTAATATTAAATTTTTATTGAAACTACTAATAGTAGAAGACTTTCCGCATTTTGATATTGCTGATGATTATGAACTAGAGTTTATTCCTAGACCTAAGTCTTTTAATTCAAAATTATTCTATCAAGAATATGAGGATTGTATTGATTATGCCCTTATCTCTATGATTCAACAAGGTTTTTCTAAGTTAATTAAGGAAATAAATAAATTTAAAAAAAACATAACTAATCAAACACTGGCGAATTCAAACATGAGGTGCGACAGTTTCAAAAGCCTTATGATAATCAACAAGCTGAGCAAATTTCTCTAATGGTGTAAGCCAATCTAACGC
>NZ_KB849799.1:240304-241005 GCF_000369065.1 Acinetobacter haemolyticus CIP 64.3 = MTCC 9819 | reverse complement strand
CAAAGTTAAGATGATGGTATGACAATTTTATATACTCCATAAACCCTTTAAATTAATTAGGTGGTTTATGTCGCACTTCAAGTTTTACTCTGCCACTTCTATACTCATCAATACTAGGATTAGTGTATGTAACTGGACTGAGACCTGTACAATTAGCTAAATTATCGGTAGAAAACCTTAAAATAGATACGACTCGTGAAATAGATAATTTCCAGCGCTATAGCATACTAATCCCTTATGCAAAGCAAGCAAGATATGTACATGAAAAAATATCTGTAAAATTACCAGAAGAAATTGCTGAAATTATTTTCGCCTATATTAAAAGATTTAAGTTAAATCCAAATGATAAGCTATTTGATCTAGGCGAAAATTCTGCTCGTTTCTGTTCAAAAGCTATTAATACACAGTTATTTGATTTTGCTCCTGAAAAATACAGAGATGCTATTCATGCAGGTGAAATGATAAGACAAAAGTACTCTTATTCTGATTTTAGGCATCATGTTGGATATAGCCTAGCAATGGCAGGATCTTCAGCTGAAGAAATAGCATATATATTAGGCCATTCTTCTGTTGTAACCGCAAGGCATTATATTTTTTCTACCCCAGAATGGCTTTGTTGCACAAACCTATCTGTAAAAGCTTTTTCAGCGATATAATTTTCAAATGAAGAAGCCTACACACAAAATCTACCGCACAACCAA
>NZ_KB849799.1:234082-238119 GCF_000369065.1 Acinetobacter haemolyticus CIP 64.3 = MTCC 9819 | reverse complement strand
CAGGTTTACGGAATTAGGTCGACCACTTACCCAAGTTACGCCTTAAATTTGGCTCAATTAGGGGCGCTTTGCATTTCAAATCTTTGTGCAACAAAACCCCCCAGAATTAGCACAAATTAGAGCACAGGCACTTGGCAAAAATTCTTTATACAGACAAATGATCGCTATGCTCCTCACAGGAAGACTAGTTTATAAGAAAAATTGGAAGCAAAAAAAGGTTTTAGGTAATGTTGGTAGTACAATTCATTACGATATTGGTGGGTGCTCTTATGTAGAAAAGTGTTTATTCCAGCCTGTTCGGAACTGTTACGGTTGTATGTATTTTCATCCCTTTATCGATGCTAATCACACCAAAGTTTTAGAGGATATTCAAAACGAAATTAATGATTTAATTAAGCTGTCTGATGGTATAGGTGTATCTAGGAATCCATTGATTAGGGTTCATGAATCAACTAAATTTGAAATTGAATCCGTAATTGCTCGTTGTGCAATACACAAGGGTAACATTTATGAATCTTGAAAAATATAAAACTTTTATAGAAGAACAGAAACTTTTTTTTGAGGAAAATATCAGATCTGGGTTTAAATGGTTATGGAGTGATCCTGAATGGGCTGGAGGTACTGTTGGTTCAGGATGGTTACTTTCACGTAGTGGAAGAACACACTTTTCATTTCAAACAGCGAAAAGAATGAAAGGCATTGAAGACCTTTCAATAGATATAACATACCAAGAGTTCATTAAAGCCATAATGGTTCTCAGTTATAGAAAAGCTAATTCAAAAACTTCACCACAAAAATTATATGCCGAAGTTCTGGTGCTCAAGCGCTGGTATAGTGAACTATGTAAAACTAATCCAGTGAACACTCACCCCTGCTTCTTATCTACATTAATTTTAGACAACTCATTCAAAATACTAGCTGAAAACTCGAGCAAAACAAACCTTCCTGATCATGCGGGTACGTATCTTAGATTACAAGAAATGCTAAATCACTATGCTTTTACCGAAAAAACATTGGAATTTTCTCAAAAATATCTATATATAAATGCAAGAAATAGAACACCAAATGCAAAGAAAACAAAAGCATTCATAGACCAGTTGGAATTAGATGAGGATGATATTGATAAGGAAAAACTCATTTCTATTCGTACATTTATCAATATTGCCTCACTAATAAATTTATGCGAAAGAAATAGCGAGAAAATACTTCTTAACTTTTTATTATTACTTATAGTTACGGGTATGAGATCAACAGAAGTACTTCTTTTAAAAACAGATGCATTGATTAAACAGCCTCTACTAGATCCAATAACTAAAGAACAATTAACTTTAGATGGTATCAAGCAATATACATTAGGGATTCAATATCATGGAGCAAAAGGTGCTGGATTTAGAATACATTGGGTTGAGCCACTAGCTGTAAACCTTGTTGAAACAATTTTTCAATCAGTGATAGAACTAACAAAAGAGTCTAGAGAGCATCTTCAATATATTAGATCAAAAAATTGCTCTGATTTTTTACCCAAAGTAATTGATGAGATTAGAGAAGATTTTATTGAGTTAGACGATTTTGTCGGTTCAATTTTTAATATTGGAATTCATAAAAAGACCAGAAGCTACATTACTACGGCTGCTAAGAATATTCCAATTTTTAAAGAAGTTTATATCAAAAAAAACAACAAAACTGATAAGTATTATTTAAAGAAAGACATAAATGAATTTATAAAAAATATAGCAAATTATGATTCTGAGTTTCCAATAGATCATGTATTTAACTATGAAGGAAGAATAGAAAAAATTGCTTTTGAAGATTTACTTTTTATTCATGAATTTAAATCAACTTCATTAAAAAGATTTTTTAGCTTTAAAGCTAATGTAATTCCTTTTCAAATCACAAATATAAATAGTTTTTTAGGCGGTAGTGCAAACCTGTCAATATTTCAGAAGTATAATTTACTAGAAAATGATAAAGCATATTCTAGGTTAGGTTCTCATATTCCTCGGCATAATATTAATACTTTTTTGGCCCTCAGTGGTTTGTCTGAACATTTGCAAGCCATGCTTATGGGACGTGTTGATATAAAGCAAAATCAATATTATCATCATCTAGCTTTAAAGCAACGTAAAATAGCAACAAGTGTTTTAGAAAAATATCAACTAGAAAGTTATAGAAAAAATACACAAGAAGTCAAAATAGAACCTCCAGTCGATACCATTAAAAAAGATGGGTTAATGTTTTTTTCAGAGAAATTAGACCTGGAAAACAATATCAAAATGAATTTACAGTCTTTTGATTCAAAGAATGAAGTTGCTAATTACATTAAAAAATCATTCTTTGATGAATACTTTGAAGAGGTTTTGTTGCACAAAGATTTGAAATGCAAAGCGCCCCTAATTGAGCCAAATTTAAGGCGTAACTTGGGTAAGTGGTCGACCTAATTCCGTAAACCTGTTGAGGACTGCTACACGTGCATGAATTTCATTCACCTGACTAGGAAAGCTTCTTGCCATTAATTTATCGCCTAATAATTTAATGCAATGCATCTTGGTTTCCACCAAACTTCGTCGATGATAGCCTGACCATTTTTTCCATAGTCTCCTGCCTAAACGTTTAACTGTTCGAAGTAATTCATTTCGTTCTAGCGAGCTGATCTTTGTATCTTTCCATGGTTTCGCATTTTTTCTAGGTGGAATCACCGCATGCGCTTGCCGATCTGCAATGACCTGACGGCATTGCTTGGTGTCATAAGCTCCATCGGTATAAACAGAGTCAATCTGCTCATCTTGTGGAATCTGATCGAGTAAATCACCAAGCACTTGTGAATCACTGACATTATTTGTAGTGAGTTGAATAGCGCGTATTTGAAGGGTTTCAGCATCTATACCAATATGTAGTTTACGCCATTGGCGACGATATTCAGGTCCATGTTTCTTGCGTTTCCATTCGCCCTCACCTAGAAACTTCATGCCTGTAGAGTCTATGAGTAGATGCAGCCCATCGCTACTTTTTTGGTAGCTGATTGCAATATCAATATGCTTTTGTCTTCTACAAAGCGTACTGTAATCTGGTGCGGTCCAATTTAATCCACAAAGTTTAATCAGACTTTGCACAAAGCCAGTGACCATACGTAAAGATAGACGGAATAAGGATTTAATCATTAAGCAGCATTGGATAGCTGCGTCGGAGTAGGTTTGATTTCGCCCTTGTTTGCCTTTTGATGGAGCATACCATTGCGTAGCAGGATCAAACCAAATGGCAATATTTCCGCGACTCATGAGTGCTCGGTTATATGCGGGCCAATTGGTTGTGCGGTAGATTTTGTGTGTAGGCTTCTTCATTTGAAAATTATATCGCTGAAAAAGCTTTTACAGATAGGTTTGTGCAACAAAGCCCTTTGAAGACATCACTCAATCGTTCAATGAATTAACTAAGACTAATGAAAAAGATGCAGATGAGTTAGTCCAGCGTCATGGAAATTTACATCCCTTACCTTTTGGCGGCTGTATGCGAGAAATAGCAGTCCATGATTGCCCTAAACGTCTATCCTGCCAATCAGGTGATCAATGTGGAAACTTTGCATTGACTGGTCGTAAAGGAGAATTACAAGCCTTGCAGCATACGTTAGATAAATTACTTGGCGAATTTTCACATATAGAGAAAATAGTAGTTCTTGATCTATCTTATAGCGAAATGCTTGAGGATTTACATCAAAAAATAATTTTTTTAAGTGACTTAAAGACAAAAGCACTTGATAGACAGATTAGTTTAACTCCTATTCCTATTTTTCCATATGGTGATACGATCACTAAATTACCAACAACCTTAAGTGAACTATTCGCTATAGAACAGCAAAAAATTGAAACTAAGGAAGCTTGATATGTTACGTGGTAAACAATTGGATGAAGTTATCGAACAAGAATTACAAATGATGTTGGTTGAAGGTTTGAACCGTACCGGGTTTGTCGGAGACTTTTTATTTAAGTTAGGCCACCTGACCTAACGGATTAATTTTATCATAGTACATTGCTTCAAAATCA
>NZ_KB849799.1:228817-232287 GCF_000369065.1 Acinetobacter haemolyticus CIP 64.3 = MTCC 9819 | reverse complement strand
GATCGCAGCCCAATTCGATGGATAATCTTTCTCGGATTCAATCAATAATTGAACCGCTCTTTCTCTGATTTCAGGGGTATATTTTACTTTTTTCATCGGGACATTCTCTCAGAAAGCTTGGTCTCCGACAAACCCGGTACGGTTCAGAGACCCTGTTACAGAATCCTAGGAATGTGCTTGCCAAAGGCTATGCTATTGTACGAAGTCAAAACAAGGCAATCCGCTCTGTACAACAAGTCGGTTCAACTGTTTCAATCGAGATGCAGGATGGCTATATTCATGCCAGTGTAAGTGAGGTAGTAAATCATGAGTAAAAATGAGCTAAGCTTTAAAGAGGGTTATGAACTGCTGAAGAAGAATGCTGCCCTGCTGGAATCTCAGGAAGAACCAGACATCGACAACCTAATGAAGATTGTGGAAGAGTCAATGACTGCCTACAAGACCTGTAAGTCACGCGTGGATGCTGTACAGCAAGCATTAAATGAAACATTCAAGGAGTAGTTGTGAAAGGAATAAAATAACTAAGTAAAATTTCTATAGACTTTATAACCAATTACAAATCTCAAATTATTAAAAATTATTTTTTAGGGCAATATGAATATCCAACCAAGTTTACTCAGCTTCATTTTCGCAGACTCAGGCAAATGGAGAGTCAACTATACTTTTCCAGAGCTGATACTTGAACTGGATACTAAAACGGTAAATCTTAATCCTGAACAAGTGCTAGAAACACATATTCAGAAAGGTTGGATATGGTCATCTTTAACACTCAAGACCATTGATCAAAACTTTCAGTTCAAGGGTATGTTCAATACACAGGCTGAACAGCTTCAAGCTGAAATCCATAATGATGCGGAATTCCTGAGAAATAAAAGAAATGCTGAAAAGATCAAGGAAACCTTAAAACCATACTTACGGGAATATCACAATTTTATCCAGCAAAACATTTACCTCTCCCATCGCCTCAGCAAACTGTTTAGGTCAGATTTATCACAAAGATCAAAAGCCTCTATTGAACAGTTTAACAGCCTTATTCAAAGGGATAGTTCTTTTGTATTTGAACCACCTCTCCAGAACCTGTTTGAGCAATTGCGACTGTTTATTGAATTGTCAGTTGAGGCAAACTATGCCATCGATGCAAAGAATAAGCGTTTTGTTGAAAGTGAGTTAAAGGTATTTAAGCAGTTCTTTGATCAGGTGGAAAGTACGCCCCTAACCGACGAACAGCGTATTTCCTCGATTATCTTTGAAGACCGTAACCTATTGGTTGCTGCGGCTGGTTCAGGAAAAACATCCACGATTGTTGGAAAGGTGGGCTATGCCCTCTTAACTGGACTCTACAAACCTGAAGAGATTCTGGTTCTGGCATTTAATAAAAATGCGGGCGATGAACTCAGTGAACGTATTAACTTTCGATTAAAAGACATCCTCACCCAGTTTAATACTCGTGTTGAAGCACTTAATTTCCATAAGTTTGGCGTGAAGGTGATTGGTAAGGCCACAGGAAAGAGCCCCTCTGTATCCAATGATGCAGGAAAACCTCAGTCCCTGCTGAATCGGATTATTCAACAACTAATCGAAACAGATCCCGACTTTCAGGCAAAATATCTTTTATTTAAAACGGCCTACCTAAGACCACCCTTATCACCATTTGCATTTAAAACTCAAAGTGAATGGGAAAAGGCACGCAGACGTTCATTTGATAGGTTCAAGGATGGCTTTGAAACCTATCAGGGAGAAATCGTTAAATCACATGGTGAAAAAGCAATAGCGAACTGGTTATACAGTCAGGGGGTTCCCTACCAATACGAAAGAAACTACGAACATGACACAGCAAATGAACACCACCGCCAATATAAGCCTGACTTTTACCTACCTGAAATAAACCTGTATCTGGAACACTATGCTGTAGACCAACATGGCAAACCGCCTGCGCATTTTGGACAAAAATATCTGGATGACATGAAATGGAAGACAGGAATCCATGAACAATATAAGACGGATTTAATTACTACAACCTTTCATGAATTTATTACAGGCTCCATCTTTCAGAAGTTGGAACAAGAGCTTAAATCAAGGGGACAAGTATTTAAGCCACGTAATCTTGCCGAGATCAACGAGAAAGCACAGTCTATCTATGAATATGATGCAAATGAACTTTATGCCAGTTTTTTAAGCCATTACAAATCTAATCAAGCCAACATTGCTAGTCTATTGGCCAAACCATTACTTAGCCAACGAGAGAGTCTTTTTTTACAGCTATTTTCTAAGGTTTACCAATGCTACGACCAGTTATTAAAAAGCAGTAAAGAACATGACTTTGATGACCTACTGATTGAATCTGCTCAATTAATCAATGAGAACAGATATAAAAGCCCTTTCAAGCTTATTATCGTGGATGAGTTTCAGGATACATCACAAGCAAGGGCCAAACTTATCTTGTCATTATTGAATCAAGTACCCGAAGCAAAGCTGTTTTGTGTTGGGGACGACTGGCAAGCCATATACCGTTTTGCAGGTTCAGATATCAGTATATTCACTAATTTCCAAGAATTCTTTGGCTATACCAAGCAGACACAGCTTACAAAGACATTCCGCTCCAATCAAGGTATTGCTAATGTAGCTAGTGGCTTTATCCAAAAAAATGAATCTCAGCTTAGAAAGGTGGTCAATGCTGTTGATAAGACCAGCAGTAAAGTGGTTGAAATAAGCTTTTTAACAAAGACTCAGGAAATTCATGAGTATCTGTTTAAAACCATTATGGAAATAAATAATGCTAATACAGGTTCAGGTAAGAAGAAATCAATTTATATTTTAGGACGCTACAAACATCACAAACCAAATCTAGACAGTGTTCAGCCCTTTCTTAGAAATTGCAGTGTTGAGTTTAAAACCATCCACTCATCCAAAGGCCTACAAGCAGACTACGTAATCCTTTTAGGCTTAAATACTGGCAGTAGTGCATTCCCTTCTGAAAAAGAAGATGATCCTCTTATTAACTTAGTCTTGCCACAACCAGAAACACATGCCTATGCTGAAGAACGCCGTCTGTTCTATGTTGCATTGACTCGGGCAAAAGAGAAAGTCTTTCTTATTGGTGAACGTAATTCTGTATTCCTTGAAGACATTACAAAAGATTCTATTTTTAGGGAGTTTATCCATATACCTCAAAATGACAATACCTCCATTAACCATGATATTCCAGAAAAATGGAGATGTCCGAAATGTCAGCAAGGTAGAATGTGGAAAAAAACAGGGCCATATGGTGCATTTATGGCTTGTAACCGTTATCCAAATTGTGACTTTAAAAGAAATTTAAAACAACTTTAGTCTTGTTTATGCTGAGAAAATTGATGGCTATTCACAATTTTAAATGGTTTTGTTGCACAAAGATTTGAAATGCAAAGCGCCCCTAATTGAGCCAAATTTAAGGCGTAACTTGGGTAAGTGGTCGACCTAATTCCGTAAAC
>NZ_KB849799.1:211797-228557 GCF_000369065.1 Acinetobacter haemolyticus CIP 64.3 = MTCC 9819 | reverse complement strand
TGAACCGTACCGGGTTTGTCGGAGACCAAGCTTTCTGAGAGAATGTCCCGATGAAAAAAGTAAAATATACCCCTGAAATCAGAGAAAGAGCGGTTCAATTATTGATTGAATCCGAGAAAGATTATCCATCGAATTGGGCTGCGATCACCGCTATTGCTCCCAAGATAGGTTGTACTCCTGAAACTCTACGTGTTTGGTATCAAAAATATTTAGATAAACAAAACCCAATTAAAGTACAGCAACTTTCAGATCAAGAACGTATTAAACAACTCGAACGTGAAAATAAAGAACTGCAACGTGCTAACGAAATTCTACGTAAAGCAGCCGCTTTTTTCGCCCAGGCGGAGCTCGACCGCCCACACAAATAATGGTAGATTTCATCCATAACAATAAGGCGTTATATGGTGTTGAGGCGATTTGCAGGATTTTACCGATCGCGGCTTCTACCTATTATCGAACACTAGATTTCGTTGAAAACCCAGAACATCGAGCAAAGCGAGATCTACATGACTTGCATCATGCTGAACAAATTAAACGAATTTGGAAGGAAAGTTCAGGTCGATATGGTGTGCGTAAAGTTTGGCAAAAATTGAAACGTGAAGGCTATGTTATTGCTCGCTGTACAGTTGCTCGATTGATGCAAAAACTAGGTATACAAGGTGTTTGGCGTGGTAAGAATAAACAAACTACCCGTAGCCGAGAGGATCAAAAACGAGCAGATGACTTGGTGAAACGCAATTTTAGTGCTGATCATCCTGACCAGCTATGGGTCGCTGACTTCACGTATATTCAAACAAATTCAGGCTGGGTTTATACTGCATTTATTATTGATGTCTTCTCACGAGCAATTGTTGGATGGAAAGTATCGACACGGATGAATACAGATATGGTGCTCGATGCACTTGAGCAAGCGTTACATGCTCGAGACATGCCAAAGAATGTGATTCACCATAGTGACAGAGGGGTTCAATATCTTTCCATTCGCTATACCAATCGTTTAGAAGCAGCAAATTTACGAGCATCAGTCGGTACGACCGGTGATTCATACGATAATGCTTTGGCTGAAACAGTGAATGGCTTATACAAAACAGAGGTGATTGAATATTTAAAAGCAGATTGGCAAGGTTTAGCGGATGTACAACTTGCGACATTAAATTGGGTAGATTGGTTCAATAAAGAGCGTGTACATAGTGCACTAGGTTATGTGCCACCTTTTGATTTTGAAGCAATGTACTATGATAAAATTAATCCGTTAGGTCAGGTGGCCTAACTTAAATAAAAAGTCTCCGACAAACCCGGTACGGTTCAAATTATATCGCTGAAAAAGCCTTTACAGATAGGTTTGTGCAACAAAGCCGTTCAAAATCTATTATGGTATTAGATGAAATTTCTACATTGAACTCATTGACACTTTGGTTGCGAATTGATGCTTCAAGTTCTCGGATTTGAGCAGCTAAGTCGAAATCAATGGTTTTATTCAGTGTGTTTGAATTATCAACTTCATTAATATTCTTAGAGATCTTTTTCAGACGAATTAAATCATCGATTTGCTTAAATAGCTGAAGTTCAAGCTCGACCACTTTGACCATCACTTCGGATTGTAAACCTAATGCTGTAGCCAAAGAAGAAATACGAGTTTTCATCTCTGCTAAAAAGAGTTCACGTTTTTGGGTGGTGATTGCCTTTGAAAACACATCTTTTAAACCATCTGAAACTGTGTTTTCACGATTACTAAATCGAACAACTTCAAGTGGTGTTTCCAAACGAGCACAGTGTTTACGAATACGCTCTGCAGCATTATTTACTGCCTCATGTGACTGACTCACCAAAAGAATATTTTTTACATTTTGCTTTTCAATCAAATAGTGTACAAATGCTGCAATAAATTCAGTTTTACCTGTGCCTGGTGGACCTTGTAACAATGAAAGTGGACCACTATTGATCAATCTTTGAAAAGCTTTTTTTTGCTGAAGGTTTAGACTAATTTGATTGCCATGATCATCTTTTCGGTTATAACGATCGAAATCTTCATCTTTAACTTTTATGTCATAATAATTAGCTGTTAGCTTACATTCTGGATCAAACAATTCAGCCAAATCTGAAATAATGCTCTGTTTATTTAGAATACGTTCAATTGCGTATTTACGTTTTCTTAATGATGCATTACTTTGCATCGAGCGAAAATAAATCACACTCCCTTCTTCTGGAGGATAGCGAGTATTTCTGACCTTAGTAATATGTACTTCATGAAGATTCGATGCCTTTAAATCCACCTCACCCAATTTAAACTCTTTTGTAAATTCTTTTGCTAATTCATCATCGTATTCAATATCTTCTATTTTTTTCCCCTCAGCCTTCAAAGCCTTGTGGTCTATTTTGTTAATAAATGCAAACACCTTATCTGTATCTGAATCATCAAAACTTTCTAAAGGATCCTTTACTGCATCGTAAGGGCATATAAAAGTATTGTCTTTCACAAATGCTGTGTCTTTAAGCTCAATTGATGGTGAGGCATCAATTTCTGCATCTAAAATCGCAGTCCATAATTTATGGGTATCCAGTTTTTTTGATGCCTGTTTTAAAGGAATATCCTGTCGCTGATTTTCAGGGGAATCGCTCGAAATAACAATTGGTTGTATAGATAGCTCAGGAAGAATACCTTCTTCAAGCAATTGAAAAGCATCATTTTTTTCAAATAATGGTGTTTCATTCTTTTTCTGATCTGTTTGTAGTCGTTTAGCTATATGTTCTTTAAGCGCAGAGTCTACAATGTCGATAAAGTCGGTTTGTGTATTAAGAAAATTGACAAGCTCAGTATAGTTACGTTGATCAGATGCCTTGATCTGTATTTCAACATTTAAGCTTGCTTGGCTATTCTCTTTTTCTTTTGCTGATAGATAATCTTTTTTACGAGGGGCCATACCACCAAAGATTGATCTGTTACCGCGACTTGAATCATATTGCAATGAATATGTGCCACCAATTCCATTAAACGTTAAGCTCGCTATATGCTCATGTCCCTCAGTACGAGCTGATATCCCAACATACATCTGCATATTTTCAGGATAAATCGTAAAACTTTCGCTCACACGATTATCATATACAGTAATAATTTTCTTGGATTTATGACCTAACCTATCAAAAGCTTGCTTAAATCTCGCAATTCCTTTGAAGCCAAATTCTTCATCTTTCAATTCATTCTGAATTGCTTCAGCCAATATTGGATAATTTTCTGATCCCTCACCAAAATTAAAGCATAGAATCTCGCTCGCCAATTTCATCACTGCATAATTATCACGCTGATAAGCATCAACATCGTATTGCTCTGGTGCATATTGAGTATTTCTAGATTCTTCTCCAGATAAATTAAAATCTGGTATATCAATCAGGTAGATTTGCCCACTATTTTTATCTAATAAAATGTTCTCATCGTGCAAATCACCATGTGATACGTGAGCTTCGTGTAAATCATCAATCGCTGAAATGAGTTTCCCAATATCCGCTAACCGTTCTTCATTGCTTATGTCACAATTCACATCCGCATATTGCTGATATTTCTGACGCCAAGATTGGCTATCAGCAAGATATTCTGTCACAAGATATAGACTTGAAGATTTTTGTGCAATTCCAAAGTCTTCTATTCGTGGAATATATGGAGAATTGATAGCTTTTAGCTTTTCAATTTTCTTGATGAATTTATGTATTTGAAAACCTTCTAAATCGGAGGCGTTAATACCACCAGTGTTGAGCCAGGCCTTAACAAGCAATCCGTTAGAGCAGTACACTTCCTTTTCATCAGTTTCAACAAAGAAATCTATGTCATCGTCAGGTTTAAATTGACGAGAATGATTAATACTATTGCGATATGGCTCTATTAAATTTGCATCGAAAGTGATTATTTCAGCACGCTTAGGCTCTGCCGCATGAAATGCTGTAGTAAATTCCGAGGCATCTTTAAAGCTCTTGTTATAAATTGCGTTATAAAGTACCGGAGCATAGAACGCAGCACTATTTTTTAAGTTATTTTGTAATGACTGTAGACTGCCTTCTGAAATACGCTCCTTATGTAACAGATGCCAAAGCATAATTGCCAAAGCATAAACATCAGACTCAAAGGGTGTGTTGAATTTTGGATTCTCACTTTCAGTTCCGACTGCTTCTATTGCACCGACAGCCAGTTGCTCACGATAATCACCTACTGTTCCTGCAGGTTTAAAATACGCACATGCCAAATTAGAGATTACAACTGATTTCGATTGAGAGAGCCACAAACTATGAGAATTAATATCACGGTGTGCAACTGTTACCTTATGTAATGATTCAAATTGCGACATTATGATCTTAGCAATTTCAAGTAAATCTATTTCGCTATATAAACTTGCATATTTACCAATAAATTCGTTAAAACGAAAATGATTAGTCGGAAACTCAAACAATTCTGCACTTGTCGTAGTAACCTCATCTTGGTCAAACGGGGTCAATGACCTCAAACAATGGTTCCAAAGTTCTTGGTTATGAGTTTTTAAATATTGCAGAACATTGCGCTCTCTTGAAACTATTTGTCCTCGTCCATCTGGAGTTAATCCTTTCACCCCTGATACTTTACTAAAGTCCCACCAGCGAAGGAGTGCTTCATTTTTAAATTGCCCTTTGGTGACTGCATAATATTCTTTATAAATGCCGTTTGGATGATCAAAAATCGTATCTGCAGCTGTATAACCACCAACATTCAATGACCTAGCATTAGTTTGATTTCCCAAAAATAATTCATCAAATATATCGAAATCTTTATTTACCGTACGTTGCATCGGGTGGGTTATCGGAAATTTATCGTTGAACTCAGATGTATTGGCAAGTTTTAAGAAGTCATCCAGTGAAATTGTAAATTCTTTATCAACACCCTGTAGCTGACTAAAGTCTGCATTACCAGTCATCACAACAAAATATTTAATGAATGGTACTCGCCCTTTGTTTGTAAATTTATTCTTATATTTTTCTAATTTGTTCTGTAATGTAAATACCTTGTTCTTTGTCACTGATACAGGAGAAGTCCCCATATCGCGATCACCTTTATACCAACGACCATTAACAGAAGTAACAGGTTGATGATTCCAATCTTTAAGCTCAACAATGATCACATTGCAATGCGTCACAATAACAAGATCGAATTCACCTTCTTTACCTTTTGAATTAGTAAAGCGAAATCCCGCATAACCTTTCCATGGAAACATCTTGCCCTGTTTAGTAAAAGCAGCTCTAATTTTTTCGATAGCGATGATTTCTTGCGATTGAAGACCGCCTTCCCAAATTTTTATGTCCAAAATACCCTCTTAAAATCTCAAAGTTGAAATTTATTAAATACTTACAATGAAGTCACTATAAATTGCTAAAAGAAATTTTTCTATCAGTATTTAGAATTAAATATTCAGCTATTTTTTCGTGGATGTTAAGAAATCAAGTACGGACAGTAACCACTAAAAAAGAAGAGTCTTTAGAACTTTTTGTAGACTTTAATTTTAGAAAATATTGTATTACAGGACAGGTTCATGAACCAATCAAACCTATATATAAGTATATAATTACATAAAATATTAATTTTATTGAATTTTAACAATATAATTAATTATGAAGTAGACTTTAGGTAAACATAAGTTAAATAAATAACACCTGCCACTTTGTTCATTATTTCTGATATAGGTTAAAGCCCAACCTGCTTTTAGTCAAGGTTAAGAAATCTGAGCATATAATTAACAATGCAATTCTTAGTGAAAGGCCCCCAAATATATTGAAGGCCCTGTTAAAATTTTTTAAATATTAAACCTTGAAAACATTTGTTTGTTCGACTACATGATCAGAGTAAGCACTTGAATATTCAATTAAATAGTCTGTCTTCAATGCTATTCCTTCAATTAGAACAGGATCTTCTTCACTGTCAATATAAGCGTTATTATCTATGAGATAGTGAACATCAGCGTAAAAGTAAAAATTAAATTTCTCATGAATCTTACTTAATTTATCGCCAATATGGTATTCGTCAAAAAGTGCACCTTTATAGCCAGAATACAATTGGATAGATTCTAACTCAGAACTATCTCCATTAAAGACTAATACTACTGAATCATTCCAATAACAATAGTTAAAGTTATACTGAATCTGAGTGATTTCATTAAATTCTTTTTGTTCGTACACCCTCCAAAAATTATCACCTATAGATTCTGCAAGATAGTCATTAATAAATAGATGTACAGTTTGCTCCAAGAAATCAGCATATTGCATTCCTAGACGAAACCCAGCAGCACCTTCGTTTGGGTTAATTGGTGCATATAGATCAGGAGTTAAATTCTTCATTTCCAAATTTTTCATTTTGATATTTCAATGTTTGCCCATTTGGGTTTAGGTAAATGTGGTTTGATGTAATAGCCCCTAGTTTAAAAGTGCTATTTAGATTAATAATTCTAAACTGAGTTCTATCATGCATTCCTATTTTATAATACATATCTCCACTCTTAGTATGCATTCCATCTTCTTAATGATATTCTATTTCCCTAATTCCTTACTCATTATGGACATTTTATCATCAAAAAATTCTCCCTCAAGCAATTAGAAAATCTTATGCCGAATAGCCAGTACCACAGTAATAAGTAACAGTGTTGATAGAAATGAAAGAGCACTTGCTGCAAAGATTAAATCTATTGCACGTGAATTTAAAGATAATCGCTCATCCAAAACAAAATGTACATCTCGGCCATTTAAATAAAATAATAATGACAGAGACATCCATACAAATGAAAATACAAATATGAAGCAGATTAATGCTAAATATCTTAACTTCCAACCTCTCCTATATAAAAACACCCAAACACAAATAAAATTATCAAGAAAATACCAAAATTTAAACTAGATATGATTTCCTCTTTAGAATAGTAGTGTGTATTCCCACACAACTATTCTATTAATTTGCATAAGAAGATGGTATATATAACAACAACCTAATAATATTCTTCATTATTCCATTAATTTAAAATCAAAAAACGTTATTTCTTGCTGCCCATACGGCCATAATTAAGGATAAGGTGGTTAACAAACTAAAAATAAAAGACATAAACAAAGCATACATTGCTAATTGATTAGGTCCGTTAATTGAAAAAAAACTCATATGGACCCAATCATCAGGAAATAAAATTGAAAAAACAAATAAAGATAGTAAAAAACTAAAAGAAAAACAGAGTGGTGTCAAATATCTAAGCTTCCATTTTGTCTTGTGTACAAAATACCCGACTATTAATAAGACTACAAAAAAAATACCAAAATTTAAAATAGACATGATTTCCTCTTTAAAATAGTAGTGTGTTTTCATACACTACTATTTAATTAATTTATAAAGGCAAACGACACTTATACGTACAACTTAGCTGAAGACTACCACCAGAATTAAAATAGATTGTTACGCCTGTACTGCTATACACACCATTAATATACATATCGACGTATCCAGCACGATATCCATTATCTTGATAACCTTTAAAACCTAAATAATCAGATCCTTGAGGTAATCCTACTCGATTAGATTCTCCACCACCGTATCTAGATGATGAATTCCGCTCATTAATATCATTTAATATTAAATTCGTAGTTTTTTTCCCAATGAGCATATTACCTGTTAGAACAACTCCAGCAGGAGTTGTTACTTCTCTGATCTTGTTGACTTTAGTACTTTGCGCCATATTTTTGACTGCGTTTAAACCTTTTAGACCCCACTGCTTTATAACAGATGTACCTTGTGGAATAGCTGTAGGTACAGCTTTACTAACAACATGTACATCCGCTGCTATAAATGCAGCTTTACCAATACCACCAAAAACAGCGCCTACAACCATTTGTTGCCCTAATTTTTTTATGGAGAAAGAATTAGAAAAATTATTAACCATTCCGGCTGCTCCAGTATTATCACTATAAGCATCATATACAGCCCCGATAAAAGTTTCTCCAGTATAAAATATACCTCCAATCACTGCTCCGACTCCCATTGCAATTAAGATTGGATTCTCACCTGTCATATCGACATACATCACAGGATTGTTCAATGCATAAGCATATGGGTTTAAGCCACCAGCTAAACCAATCGGATCTGGCTCCATATATCGGCCTAATTCAGGGTTATAGAAGCGATTATGATTATAAAATTGACCAGTAGAAGCATCATAATAATGTCCAGGAAAACGTAGATTGAATGTGATAGTACCTACAGGATTACCGAGACCAAATGCAGTACTATCCCAGCTCCACACAACATTACTATTACTACTATCAATCAGTCGACGAGGAGTATTTTGAACATCGGTGACGATATAATAAATCTTTGTCGCCGCCCCACTACCATAAACTGCTGCAACTGGTTTATCCCCTAACCAAATATATTCGACTAGTGGAATTCCTGCCGCTGTATACTCACCAAGTAAATGGCCTTTTTCATCATAAGTGAATTGAATTGCTGTATTTATCCATGAACTTGTTAAACCACTTAAAGTTCGTTCATCATTGGCGTTATAACTCATATAACGACTAATGTTTGTTGAAGTCCCTTCACCTCGACGTCGCCCAGCATAATCGTAACTTGGGACAATTGAACCAAGATATAGCTCTGCATTTGCAGTGTAATTAACAGGCTGAGCTACTCCATTTTTGGTCAGTGAGGTAAGCTTGTTACCTGTATAGCCATAATCAACAGTTGCAACAGATTGTAGGTGATTGCCTGAAGCTCGTAGAGTCAAGCGATTTCCATTCTTATCATAGGTATAGGTGATTGCGTAGACAGAGCTTGCACCATTACTTCGACTTTCTGACAGTATACGTTGTTGTGAATCATAGCTAAAATTATCAGTTAAATTATTGTTTCGCTTAATACTTATAATACGTCCATCATGATCAAAGCTATAATTGAGGCTATAAGTAATCGTTCCACTACTATTTTTATTACTGATCTGATTAATCGCACCATTTTTAGCTGAACTATAAGCCCATGTATAACTGCCAGCATTACTTCCCCATGTCCAGCCCGTCATTTGACCACTTAAGTCATAACCAATGTTACTTAATAAAGCAGTCCCATCTAAAGTTAAACCTGTGAGCTGTCCTTTTGATGTGTTGTCATAACTATAAGCAAGCTTACGTCCAGAAGGTAAAGTTATACCAGTGAGTTTGTCGCCAAGACTCCATGTATAAGTGTTTGATAAAGTATTTGTGTTAGTGCCAAATGTGGTTAAAGCTTTATTTGACTGGCTTTTGCTAATGACGCGATCGTATAAATCATAGCTATAACTATTGTCAACTCCATAAGGTTTATTGGTTGTTATTTTATCTAATCGACTATAGCGGCTTGAGTCAAAAGTATATGTATCATCATAACTCAACATATCAGGTGTGCTAGAGCTACTATTTTGGCATTGAATACTTTTATTTCGCCCAATTTCATCTATATTTGAAAAACTACATTTTCGATTACCATATGTACTCTGAATTAGCTGATCGGCTTCATTATAGCTATAGCTCTTTGTACCATAGTCCTTATTGCTTTCTTGAACCAGCACATTCCCATTACGATAAAGATACGGATTTGTTCCAGATGATAATGCATCAAGCGATGTCGTTAGATTATCTAACGCATCATAGCTTTTAGTATCCGTATTTCCTGCGCCATCTGTATGACTGATATTACGATTCAGTGCATCATAAGCCCAGTTCTCGGTAATCCCTTGTGCGGTCTTTGTTTGAACTACATTACCATTTGCATCATAACTTAGTGTTTTCCAGTTTGACGTAGCGTCGGTTCCAACTTGTACTTTATTGACTCGCCCATTTACATCTAATGTCTGATACAAACCTTTAAATACCGTAGCAGAAGAGCTATCTTTTAACTCGTCACTATTAAGAGTGTTATTATTGAAATAGGTTTTTATATTGACACTACCATCCGCATAAATCCTTTTAATCATACGGCCTAAGCTATCGTAATAAAAACTTGTCTTTTCACCATCCTCATTTACAGTGCTTGTTAGTTGCCCTAGTGCATCATAATCATACGAAACAGTTTTACCTGTGATGGTTCCTGTAGTGGAACCACTTCCTAGAACAACTCTACTCAGGCTACCATCGAGATTGTAATCGTATTTTTCAACCATTCCATTTGGATAGACAATTCGTTCAGGCTGCCCAAATGAATTATATCCAACGTATTGTTCTGTCCTTTGAACACCATTAACTGTGCTAAAAACGGTCGCCAAATTACCATAATTATCATAGCTATAGTTTATTTTATCCAAAGTACCAGCACGCGGACCATCCTCACTACTTAACAAGCCATTATTGGACTGAGTGATATCGCTAAAATAAGTATATGTTGTTACCTTCGTCGTACTTTGTGCCTGATTCGATGATTGACTTTGTTTTACAACTTGCCCTTTCTCATTTACTTCATTTGTTATTGTAAAATTAGAAGTCCTAATGGTTGTGGGAATATTAAACCTATTCTCTGTCCCATTCGACAATACACCATAAATATAATTTGTTGTCCTACTAATACTTGAAGCAGATGCTTCAACTATCTGCAAAATACGATTCAATCCGTCAAAAGCGTAAGCTGTAGTATTACCATTTTGATCTGTAATTTGTGTTGGATGAATTTCACTTGGTGCATACACAACACTCTTAATAGGCCGATTATCTCGTGTTGTTAAACATGGATAGCCAGATATATCAATAACGGTCTTATTGTCTGGATGTGATGTATTAATTGTAGTGTTTGCTGATTGACTACCATCAGGAGAAAAAAGCATTGAAATCTTACTGGAATTCTGCACATCATCATAAGTTGTCGTAGTATTTAATACTTTGCTTCCACTAACGCCGAGATTTGACTGCAAAATAACTTTTACTGCAGAGATTGTTTTATAAATTCCGCTAGTAGCTACAACTACACTTGGATACTGAACTTTCCAGGTCTGCCTAATTTGATTAGAATTATCTATAACTGTTTTTAATATTGGTCGCTGGGCTGCAACTTCTGGATTGGCTATGTTATTTTCTAATGCTGCGGCATAATGGGATAATGACAAGGCAGAATCATATACATAGACTTCTTTTCTACTATTTTTAGTGTTCTTTATTTGGGTAAGTTGAGGATAACCTGTTATACCTGCTTGTATTGAAGAATATGAAAAATCATATTTTTGATTATCTCCTTGAGTCCCACTATTAAGACTTACAGAAGTAACGTGGGAACCATTCCTAACTAAAGATAACTTATTGTTTTTGTTATCAGCAACTTGTATTAGATTAAGTTGGGTATCATAACTCAAATTTACTGTATTCCCATTTGGATATGTAATTTTATTGAATCTAAATAAAATTTCATTATTAATAGACTTAGAAACTGTCGCACTGTAAACAACTCCAGCCCTAACAACGGTCATTGAGTTAGACCCAATAGCAAATTGAATTTCACCAAAATCTTTGGAAGCATAACCACCAAAAGATCCTTCTCCAGGCAACCTTGATGCTTCAAGCTCGGAAGAAGTATACAGACGATATAACGCTCGATTTTCCTCACGCACATCAGGCTCGGGATAACCAATTTCTGTAAAATCTGTAGGCCCATTTTTAAAATAATAACGATGGCTATCATTTGGCAATTTAATTACATAGTTTGTAATAGGAATAAAATATCCACCTTTGGTTAGATAAGTACCATAAAATACGTTAACAAAGCCATCATAGTTATCAGAGGTTTTGTTGCACAAAGATTTGAAATGCAAAGCGCCCCTAATTGAGCCAAATTTAAGGCGTAACTTGGGTAAGTGGTCGACCTAATTCCGTAAACCTGTTGAGGACTGCTACACGTGCATGAATTTCATTCACCTGACTAGGAAAGCTTCTTGCCATTAATTTATCGCCTAATAATTTAATGCAATGCATCTTGGTTTCCACCAAACTTCGTCGATGATAGCCTGACCATTTTTTCCATAGTCTCCTGCCTAAACGTTTAACTGTTCGAAGTAATTCATTTCGTTCTAGCGAGCTGATCTTTGTATCTTTCCATGGTTTCGCATTTTTTCTAGGTGGAATCACCGCATGCGCTTGCCGATCTGCAATGACCTGACGGCATTGCTTGGTGTCATAAGCTCCATCGGTATAAACAGAGTCAATCTGCTCATCTTGTGGAATCTGATCGAGTAAATCACCAAGCACTTGTGAATCACTGACATTATTTGTAGTGAGTTGAATAGCGCGTATTTGAAGGGTTTCAGCATCTATACCAATATGTAGTTTACGCCATTGGCGACGATATTCAGGTCCATGTTTCTTGCGTTTCCATTCGCCCTCACCTAGAAACTTCATGCCTGTAGAGTCTATGAGTAGATGCAGCCCATCGCTACTTTTTTGGTAGCTGATTGCAATATCAATATGCTTTTGTCTTCTACAAAGCGTACTGTAATCTGGTGCGGTCCAATTTAATCCACAAAGTTTAATCAGACTTTGCACAAAGCCAGTGACCATACGTAAAGATAGACGGAATAAGGATTTAATCATTAAGCAGCATTGGATAGCTGCGTCGGAGTAGGTTTGATTTCGCCCTTGTTTGCCTTTTGATGGAGCATACCATTGCGTAGCAGGATCAAACCAAATGGCAATATTTCCGCGACTCATGAGTGCTCGGTTATATGCGGGCCAATTGGTTGTGCGGTAGATTTTGTGTGTAGGCTTCTTCATTTGAAAATTATATCGCTGAAAAAGCTTTTACAGATAGGTTTGTGCAACAAAGCCAATTTAAATTACAACTTGGGTATTACGGGTTTACCTAATTTGATGATTTTTTTAATATCGTTACACATGCATGTACTTCATTGACCTGACTCTTGAAACTTTTCGGCTCAACTTTTCCCTATTTTACATGCTGTCCTACCTAGAGTTCTTAGCAATTCTTTAGCTCTAATGAATGAGCCTCGAATTACTCCATAATACAATTTAGGTTCATCATCTTCATCAATAGCATCTTCGATACGATGCAATACTTCTTTTAATAAGATCGCAGAATTTGCATTTGGTAGATAAAAGTATTTATAGTAATTCTCATTAAATTTTCTACAAATTCCAGCTAATTAAATACAGGGCTGATTTAATTCTATTAGATCTCTTTCATAAATCAAAAAACGACCTATCTATTGCTGATTATTTGTACCGAAGAATCTTAAACATTCATGCATAATCTTTGAATGAAATACATCGATTCAAAGAAGCTTTCTGAAACACAGTTTAAGCGATATACCAGCATCTCATGGTCAACCTTTAATTTAATGGTTGAGCAATTGAAAATGCATGTTCCTGCCAAAGGTAGACCACCTAAATTAAGCCAAGAAGATCAGATTCTCTTATGCTTAAGCTATTGGCGTGAATACCGAACATTATTCCATGTTGCAACAAGTTATGGCGTGTCAGAGCCCACTGCTTCAAGAATCGTACACCATGTAGAGGACTGCCTCATCAAGTCCAATTTATTTAATTTACCAAAACATTTGCCTGAAGGCGAAGGTATTGACTGGAATGTTGTGATCGTAGATGCCACAGAAATTCCAATACAAAGGCCTAAAAAAACAGAAGAAAAGCTATAGTGGTAAGAAGAAGGCACATACTTTCAAAGTTCAAGCCATTGTTCATTATAAAACTCAGCAAATTCTGAGTTTATGCACAAGTCGTGGTGCTGTACATGATTTCGAACTTTTCAAACGCAATTTGAATCAGATTCCTGCAGGTGCCTTTATCCTTGCAGATAAGGGTTATCAAGGGATTTACACAGTGTATCGGAATAGCCTATTGCCATTAAAAGCAAAAAAACGTTGCAAACTAGATCCTGAGCTAAAGCTTTACAATCGAGAAATTAACAAAAGAAGAATTGGCATTGAGCATGTATTTGGCAGTTTGAAAACCTTCAAAATCCTTGCTGAGCGATATCGCAATCGAGGAAAAAGATTGGGATTGAGGTTCAATCTAATTGCTGGGATCTATAATTTGGAACTGAGCAAAAAATGATTTATGAAAGAGGTCTATTATCTGACATTATTTATTCCTTATAAAATTATTTGTAATCTAAATAGTCAATAAACACTGAGTTGAGAAGACACAACCTAGTGTCTAAAGCTAATAACAAATTTTATCTATTTCTGAATCCATGTGCTTTAGCTTGTAATACAGCATAGACTGAAATTATTGATAAAATACACATTGCTATTGTGAATGATGATGGGCCGATTTTTTGAAGTAATACACCACCTAGCAACCCTCCTCCAGCAACAGCCAAATTAAAGACAGTAACTAACATAGACTGAGCTACATCAGCACCTTCACCAGCTGTGTCAGCAATTGCTGTTTGCAATAAAGTTGGAGCTCCACCAAAAGTTATACCCCATAATGCGATACCACTAAGTACTAACCAAGCATAGTTACCATTACCACCTAACCCTATTAGAATGGCAGCAACAGTAAAGCCCGCTAAACTTAGCAAAGTTAATAGGCGTAATGATCTATCCACCCAAACACCAGTAACCCAAATCCCAATGATTGAAGATACACCGAATAACAAAAGGACTAGATCTACCCGATCACCAAGACCTACCGAGGTTAAATAAGGTGAAATAAAGGTATACAAAACATTATGTGCAAGTATCCACAAGAAGATTACAGCTAATACTGAGCGAATACCTGGATGTAAAAATATCTCTTTGATCGACTGGCGTTTTTCTGCAACCTGTCCAGAAACGTTTGGAATTGCAACTCTAATCCAAATTAATAGAAGTAACGCGAGTAGAGAAATGATCCAAAATACACCTCTCCAACCAAACATACTTCCCATCCAAGTCCCCAAAGGTACTCCCATACATAAAGCAATTGGTTGTCCTACACCAACAATAGCCAATGCTCGCCCCTGTAAGTTAGAGACCATACTTCTAGCATAACCTGCCAGTACTCCCCAAATAATTCCTGCTGACATCCCCGCGATAAAACGAGCAACTAACACAACAATATAGCTAGAAGATAAAGCCGTTAAGGTATTGAAAATTAATAGTCCGCTTATTGCCATTAAGAATAATGGTCTTCTAGACCAACTGCGAGTAGCAGCAACGACAGGAATAGCAGCTATTACAGAACCTAGAGCGTAAACAGATACTAATTGTCCTGCTAAAGCTTCTGTTACCTGTAAATCTCTACTAATCAAAGGTAATAAACCAGCTGGAATTGTTTCTGTCATAATCGTAATAAAACCAGCAAGCGTAAATGCCAGAAGTTTTAAAATTGGAATATTTTCTTTAGTATTTTCAAATTCAGCCGCACTTAATGTCTTGTTTTGTATATTCATGTCTAATTTGCTTTAACCTAGATCAATTATTAAAGATGAGTCACACTATTTTGGAATGATCATTCCAGAATAGTGTAAAAAAAAACCACCCTTTCTGAAAGTGATTTTTAACAATTAAAAATTAAATTGCACTCATTGCCACATTTACAATATCAACTAATTTTGCTGAAAGCCCTTTTTTACTATTCCCCTTACTAAAAACACGTATTCCTTGAATTGTACTAACAATAAATCTAGCTAATATCTCAGGATTTTTACTAGGGTCAATTTCACCATTAGTTTGTCCATGCTTCAGCAAAGTACAAATAGCTTTTTCCATTCTTTGTAAGTTCTTTTCTACTAATTCGGCTATCCCCTCATCATATCGAGCCATTTCCAAAGATGCATTAGCTACCATACACCCCATATTCTCAACGTCATTAATTTCATCTGAGACAATTTTCATAAGCAAACGTAGAATTAAGTCTTTAGCTTTCCCTTCTTCAGACAATATAGCTATATTATCAGCGGTTATTTCGTAATAACGTTTTAAAGAAAATTCCTTTGTACACGACAAAAAAAGATAACTCATTGAAATAATGGCATAATACTTGTTTTCTGACGACGAATATGATGACACATTTCAATGAGTTACATCTCATCTTAAACAAATATCTAAAGTGGAACAAGTCACATGCAAAATGTTTTACACTGATTATGCTTGCATTAATTGTAAAACAGACATGTAATCTTTCTTCTGCATCTAAAGCCTTACCCATCAAGTGCTTACCACAATCATTTTATCGACGTATACAACGCTTCTTTGCAGATCAGTATTTCGATTATCGTCAAATTTCTCAGTTAATTTTCAATATATTTTCATTCGATAAAGTCCAATTAACTTTGGATAGAACTAATTGGAAATGGGGAAAACGAGATATTAATATCTTGATGTTAGCCATCGTCTATCGTGGAATAGCGATACCTATTGTTTGGACATTGCTCAATAAACGTGGAAATTCAGATACAAAAGAGCGTATTGCTTTGATTCAACGCTTTATCTCCATTTTTGGTAAAGATCGTATTGTGAATGTGTTTGCAGACAGAGAATTTATCGGTGAGAAATGGTTTACATGGTTAATTGAAAATGACATTAACTTCTGTATACGTGTTAAAAAAACTTTATTGTGACCAATCACTTAGCCAAGAATCATAAAATTAGTGATTTATTTCGTCATCTTCAAGTTGGTCAAACTGAATGTCGTAAACGACGTATTTGGGTTGGTCGAGTGAAACTGTATATTAGTGCGCTACGATTAGAAGATGGAGAGCTTTTACTTGTTGTTTCTCCTATGTTTAATGCTTCTGCTATTCG
>NZ_KB849799.1:0-211762 GCF_000369065.1 Acinetobacter haemolyticus CIP 64.3 = MTCC 9819 | reverse complement strand
AAGAAATTGATAGCAGTGCTAGCTATCGGTTTCTGTTGGTGCTATTTAACAGGTGAATGGCAACATGATCGGAAAAAAGCGATAAAAATAAAGAAGCATGGACGACTTTCAGTAAGTTTATTTCGCTACGGTTTGGACTATGTTCAAATGGCTATTCTACGTTTGATTGGTTTTGGAAAAAAAGAAGAATTTAAGAAAGTGCTAGCAATTTTAAGAAAGAAAAAGCCTGATAGGACAAGGATCCTATGAAATTTGTCGTGTACAGAGAGAAAATTCATAAAGTCCATATTTGCTTCCAAAAGTGTTATAAAGACTGCCTCTACCAAGACCAGTCCCTTCAACTAGATCCTGAATACTCGTACCAGCATATCCTTTCTGCCAAAATACTTTCATAGCAGCTTCTGCTATTACATCTTGCTCAAACTCCTTTGGTCTCATTTGAAACTACCATTATGGAATGATCATTCAAGAATGATATCTTTTATTAGAATGGAAGGTCAATAAGAAATTTTTATTGATTTTCCATTCTTGAAAATTAGAAGCGTTAGTTCATGAACTTAATTAACTGTTTTTTGAAAAAATATCTGTATAAATTATTAAATTTAATAAATATATTTTTATTTATAATAATGATTCATCAAAATCTCTATCCTTCTTTAATAATCTTCCTCACAATATGCTCATGCGTCGGTACAAGACCTGCTTGTAATCCGAGTGGCTTAAATACTTTATCTAGGACAGATTGTGTGAGTTTTCCTTTGTCTTGTTCTATGTCCGTTAATGTCCGACGGCTTACACCGACCAAATTCGCATATTGTTCCTGAGACATGCCAAGTATATTTTTTCGCAAATACGCCAATAATTGCCCCAAGGTAATTTCATTCAATAAGTACTGCATATATAGATCAATAAGAACTTGCTGGCGATCTTGAGGCTGATTTTTTATATTCATAATAGTTCCCATCTTTCTAATTTAGCTTCAACATAATCGAATGAAAGTGCTGGCATCTCCATAATCTGTTTTGAGACACCTTTATCAATTAACCGTTGTTTTAGCCCAACAAGATTGTTTGCTAATGATTTTAATGTCTTCATAGACAAATTTGGATCGCATAAATGTGCAAGTTTTTGGGTAGTTTGCTCCCAACGATACTCTCCTCCTTCTTCATAAGGACTTCCCCATGTCGTTGATCTTGTCACGACTTCTGGATCAGCTTTCATTGGTGCAAAATCATAAATTGGAGCAAGCGAAATTTTTCCAGATTTTTTTAGAAATGAGGTATTTCGCCCGTGATTATCAGAATTGCCAAAAATAATATTGAGCAAGTCTCTTTGTAACCATTCACAAATGAATTGTGCGGAATCAAAATTGGAATCAATCACAGTCAGCAAATCACATAGGTTTTCTATTACTTCAAAATGATTAAGATGACTTCCTGAAGCCTTATTTAATACTGAATAAACAGATTCTAGACCATGACGTTGCCAACATTGATTGCGCCATTCCACATCAAATCTTGGCAACCATAATGATGGATATTTTTCACCTTCGATCAGCTTCATTTCTGTTGTTTCAATGGTATTGAAGCCTAACTCTTTTAGTTCTTGATAGTAATAGTATTCCGCTCTGAGAATATTGCAGTCGATCTCACTACGATTATTTCGAGGAAATTTAACTAAATAGTGTTGATCAGGTTGATCAAAGTTTTGTTGATAGGTGTCAATCCAAATATTTTGATCTTTTGTCGCGCGAATCAGTAACTTGGGAGCTTCACCACCCGCTCCTGTTGCGCCACCACTAATGGCGCCCATTTGTTGAGCATATTCAAGAAAATCAACATTTCGATCGGCAACATCATTTTGACTAAAATAGCGTAAATGTAAAGTAGAGTCAGGATTTATGGGCGGAACTGCTTCTTTAATTCTCAAGTTTCCTACGGGCGCAATTCCACCCTTTTCCAATAAAATACTATCTTGCTCAGCATAAGTGAGTCGTTGTAAGCCTAAAAAATTGACCCAATAACGGCGTGCTGCACCTGAAGGAACAATATCATCCAAAAAACCAAACCATGAGCTAGATTCATGGTTTATAAGTATTTGTACAGGAAGTGAGAGACTACATGCATGTTCATCTCGCTTGTCCAGATTTTGGATTGCGTATTCTAACTCGTAGACCAATTCACTGGCGCTTGCCGAGCCAAGTTTAGGTTCTAATAGTTTAAGTTCAGCGATATCTAACCAATTCTGGTCGAGTAAAGCCTGTATTGTTAATTTTTTCATTGATGTAAATGAGCAATTATTTTCTCAAAAATACTATAAAAATTGTTTTTTGTGAATATATTTGCTCAAAAATATTTGTTACATGATTTCATGAGCATAATTTTGCTCAATTCTATTTGTTAAATATGCATATATTTGATTCAAAATTACTTTATTCGATCTCATCTAAGAGCACTCAAGCAATTAAAGAAAAGTGTATGATTAGCCTCCTATTTACTTATGAATTTATCACTTAAATGAAGAATAGTTTTTCTGGTCACAAGCAAATTAGTGTGGTTTCTACTTTTTCTGAGCTTATTGATTCTAATTTTCAAGGAGAAAGTAATGCAATTTGTTGGTATAGAAACTTAGTTGGTGATTTTCAAGAGATCATAGGAAAACTTGAGATAAAAGAGAATATTACAGAGGTTTCTGTTGACGAGCTTTTAGCATTGCAACTTTCAGAAAATGGTAATTTAGCAAGAGAAATTATTATTGCGGATATTCAACAATTAACAGCTCTCGGTGCATCACCAGTGCTTAACTTGATCCAAAACGGCTTTGTTGCACAAACCTATCTGTAAAAGCTTTTTCAGCGATATAATTTTCAAATGAAGAAGCCTACACACAAAATCTACCGCACAACCAATTGGCCCGCATATAACCGAGCACTCATGAGTCGCGGAAATATTGCCATTTGGTTTGATCCTGCTACGCAATGGTATGCTCCATCAAAAGGCAAACAAGGGCGAAATCAAACCTACTCCGACGCAGCTATCCAATGCTGCTTAATGATTAAATCCTTATTCCGTCTATCTTTACGTATGGTCACTGGCTTTGTGCAAAGTCTGATTAAACTTTGTGGATTAAATTGGACCGCACCAGATTACAGTACGCTTTGTAGAAGACAAAAGCATATTGATATTGCAATCAGCTACCAAAAAAGTAGCGATGGGCTGCATCTACTCATAGACTCTACAGGCATGAAGTTTCTAGGTGAGGGCGAATGGAAACGCAAGAAACATGGACCTGAATATCGTCGCCAATGGCGTAAACTACATATTGGTATAGATGCTGAAACCCTTCAAATACGCGCTATTCAACTCACTACAAATAATGTCAGTGATTCACAAGTGCTTGGTGATTTACTCGATCAGATTCCACAAGATGAGCAGATTGACTCTGTTTATACCGATGGAGCTTATGACACCAAGCAATGCCGTCAGGTCATTGCAGATCGGCAAGCGCATGCGGTGATTCCACCTAGAAAAAATGCGAAACCATGGAAAGATACAAAGATCAGCTCGCTAGAACGAAATGAATTACTTCGAACAGTTAAACGTTTAGGCAGGAGACTATGGAAAAAATGGTCAGGCTATCATCGACGAAGTTTGGTGGAAACCAAGATGCATTGCATTAAATTATTAGGCGATAAATTAATGGCAAGAAGCTTTCCTAGTCAGGTGAATGAAATTCATGCACGTGTAGCAGTCCTCAACAGGTTTACGGAATTAGGTCGACCACTTACCCAAGTTACGCCTTAAATTTGGCTCAATTAGGGGCGCTTTGCATTTCAAATCTTTGTGCAACAAAACCGCTTAACGACAATATCACCTGTGTAATTTACAAAACCTAGTAAATTTTTCTTTTCAATTGGATAAATTGGTTCGTTAGATAATACGTCCATAGAAAATAATGCTGATATAAATAACATAGAAATTTTTTGTGGGGATTGTTTCATAAACGTCGATCCTAAGCATAAATGGGATATGCCAAGCCATTTTAAATTAAAAATTTACATTCCAAGACAACTGTGCGGTTCGTGGAGCGCCTAGGAACAAATAATCATCCCCAAAGAAGCTTCCTGCATCTCTCCAATATTTTTTATTGAATAGATTATCAACATTGAATCTCAACGTATTTTCATAGCCATTAGCTTTGAAATTGTAGGCAGTACCAGCATTAAAAACTGTGTAGCTTGGAACTTTTACGCTGCCTATTTTATTAGCATATTTACTTGAACTGTATTGCATACCAGCCAGTAGTCTTAAGCCTTCCACTTGTGGCAATTGATACGATAAATAACTTGCAAAACGTACTTCCGGAACATTTTGGGTTTGATGACCTTGATATTCAGAGACACTGATCTCTTTTAAGCGTGAACGCGTCAGTGCCAAAGTTGAGGTTATATCGAAATTTTCAGTTATCTTACCTTGCAGGCCTAGTTCTAAGCCTATGTTATGTTGTTTGCCATCAGTTAAGTAATAATTATCAGCATTGGTATATTGATGGTCTTGCTCTAGATTAAATATTGCTGCTGTAAGCAACATAGATGGTAATTGATGTTTGATGCCCACTTCATATTGGGTGGATTTGATTGGGGCAAGTGTTTCAAATGCATTCCCGACAATTCCTTTTTCTTCATTACCGAATGCATACCACGGCGCTTGTCCACCATCACTTAGACCTTTGCTAAATGATGTATAAACTTGCGTATTTTCCCAAGGTTGATACATCACTGCAAATTGTGGCAAGAATCGATTTAAATCTGTATCACGAATCTTATTCGCCGCTGCATCATAAGCCTTTTCATCTAAAGAAAGGATTTTTCCTCCCATGAGTACAGACCATGAGTCATTAAAACGGATTTGGTCTAGTAGATTTAATGCGGTTTGCTGACTATCTAGAGATTTATATCGATTGCCTAAGGCTACATCTGTAGGCGCATAGTTCACTGTATTGTTATAGATGTTGCCTGTGCCGACGAGTTCATTGATTGCATCATATTGTGCACGTCGTTTATAGGTATGAGATAACTCGATATTTAAGCTATGTTGCCATGTCCCTGTTGCGAACTTGCCGTTTAACCCTGTTTTAAACTGATTTGTTAAATAACTATCATCTGGGCTGCGGAAATCATAAATATCGTAGTTACCATTCTTATCAAAGGTATTGCCTAAACCTGTAAATTCACAAATCTCACTATAACAACCCCATGGAAATGCTGAATAGTCATCAACGGCCACACGGCTTTCCGAAGCAGATAAGTTTGCTGTCCAATCATCATTGAGACGATGCGTATATTTTAAACTCGTATTCAGGCTCTCATTAGTAACGGGTTTACTCCAGCTTTGATAACCCAGTAAACGATCCCATTCCACATTAGTCGGTACAGTTTTCCCATCTAATAATTGATAGCCTGGTACCGAGCGCTGACGTTGGCGTTGTGATTCAATATCGAACTCAAGCTTTGAATCATCAGAAATCTGCCAATCCAGAGCAACTGAACCAAATAAACGCTTTCCATTGGTATGTTCAACATATGGATGAATCTCTTCATGCGCTAAATTGATTCGATAGCCAAATTGTTGATTTTCACCCAGCATATCACCGATATCTGTTGCGACACGATAACCACCCTGACTATCTGTTTCTAGCGTAACTGAACGAATGTCTTTTGGTCGTTTAGTCACATAGTTAACAACTCCGCCGGGTGTAGACATACCACTTTGAATCGCGCTAATACCTTTTAAGATTTCTACTTGTTCTTTATTTTCTAGCGCTACGTTTTGTTCGCCTCTCAACACGTTACCATTGAGTAGATAACTTGATCCTAGATTGAGCGCAAAACCACGCATCACAAAGTTGGAATAATAGCCAATAGGTGCGTAGCCCTCGCCGACCGCTGCATCATTTTTTACAATATCTTTTAGCGTTTTTGCGTGTTGATCTGCAATAAGGTCGGCATTAATAATATTGATTGATGCAGGGATTTTGGCAATGGTTTGCTCAGCAAAACCAGATAAATTTACGCTGTTCTGGTGATTGGCATTTTGCTCAGCTGTAACTGTAATTGTTGGGAGACGTTGTATCTCATTTTCTTGTTCCGCATATGCTGTTGTTGAACTAAATCCGAGGTAAGAAAATGAACCTACGGCTAATAATGCGCTTTGTAAACGAGAAAATGGAAAAGTTTTCACAGTATTGCTTAACCCCAAAAAAGATAATTTTATAGCTTCAACTTTGTGGCATGAGTATTCACAATTTTATTGGATTGAACAAGCATATTCGCTTACATATCTCTGATTTTTTAATGTGCTCGATATTCCGACAAAGAAAATGCCAGATTGAATGAAAACATGCTAATATTTCGAAAATGACAATATGCTATGTCAAATAAAAAAAAGGAATTGATATGCTAAAAATGCAACAAGTCAATATCACTCAAGAGTTCAATGCACCTGTCGAGAAGGTATTTGCGATTCTCAGTGAACATGAAAATTTGAATAAACTTTTCGCTCCAGCAAAAGTGACTCGTTTGAGCGATGGTCAAGATACACGTAATGGGGTTGGCTCAGCACGTAAGCTATCTATTCCACTGACGCCTTCATTTGTCGAAACAAATTTGGTGTATAAAGAAAATGAACTCATTGAATACGCAATTACCAGTGGTATCGCGCCAATCAAAGCGCATCGCGGCGTGATGAAGTTTACTGATCTGGGCAATAATCGCAGTCGTTTGGACTATACGATTAGCTTTAAAGGGCGTGTGCCATTTATTGGTCTGATCGTTAAATTCGCATTACAAAATGGTGTGAGCCGTGGGCTTAAAAAACTAAAAGTATAATTCTCTAATCTTTGAACTAAACTCCCCTATTTTTTAATGGTGGGAGTTTTTATTTACTGTATAGATCAACTTTTCTTTGAAAAATAATGTCTAAAATAACATTTAGCTGATTTTTACGATAAATTAGAGCTATTCAACAACTTCACTCAGGGAAAGAGATGACACTTAAGCAGTTAAAGGCATTTTTGGCACTTGCACGTACTTTAAATTACGCCAATGCTTCACTAGAGCTTCATTTGAGCCAATCTGCTTTAAGTTTGAGTATCAAAAGTTTAGAGGAAGAACTCGGCGGTAAACTCTTTAATCGCAACACGCGCCGTGTTGAATTGACTCAAGAAGGTAAATCTCTTATTCCCTACGCAAAAAAACTACTGGCGAATTGGGATGAAATGGAAAATGACGTTAAACAGCGATTTAAGTTAAATCGCGGTACGCTGAGTATCGCCTCGATGCCCTTCTTTACCCATGCGATCTTGCCCGATGTGATTCATTCTTTTTTATCTGAGCATCCAAATCTTAATTTCTCGATCCACGATATTCCAAATGAAACCATTATCGAAAAAGTTCAAGATGGTATCTTTGAGTTAGGCATTTGTTTTGAACCAGAACTGACCGAAGGCTTAGAGTTTGTTCCTTTGTTTGATGAAGACTTTCTCGCCTTACTTCCTAAAAATCATCCCTTAGCAGACAAAGCGCGTATTACGTGGCAACAATTGTTTGCTAATCCTTTTATTACCTTACAAAAGCCATCAATTGTTCGTCACCTAGTTGAGCAAAATTGTTTACGCAACAATATGACTTTGGATTTGAAAATCGAATGCCATCAGATTTCTTCATTATCCAGTTTTGTTGCGCACGGTATTGGGGTAAGCGCGATTCCACGTCATTTTGCTAAACATATTGATTTAACCGAGAATGTATTGCTTGAACTGGAAGATGGGACAATCCACAAAACGGTTGGTATCGTCTATAAAAAGAATTTTGAAATATCACATATTTCGGCACAATTTATTCAGTCATTGAAAAGGTATAAATTTTAAATAACTCATTATTGAAATTGGTTTTATATTTCCCACTCTCAAATAAATATTTTTATTGCAAATATTTTCAAATGTTTAGCTTTATTAATTATTCTTTGTTTGCGAATAAAATTTATCCAAAAAAATCAATTTATTAATTTAACTCATTAATCCTTGAGAAAAATCAACTTCTATACGCTTAGTCCTAATGCTAAAACTAAATCACTAAGGGACAATAGGACAATAATAGAATGAATAAGGTATATGCCAGCGCTGAAGCTGCAATCAAAGATGTGGTTACTGATCACCAAACCCTTGCCGTGGGCGGTTTTGGGTTATGTGGAATTCCTGAACAGCTCATTGTGGCGGTTAAAGAAAGCGGTGTAACAGGTCTGACGTGTATTTCGAACAATGCAGGTGTGGATGATTTTGGTCTAGGTATTTTATTACAAACTAAACAGATCAAAAAAATGATCTCATCTTATGTGGGTGAAAATAAAGAATTTGAACGTCAATATCTAAATGGTGAACTTGAGGTAGAACTTACCCCACAAGGGACATTGGCTGAGAAGTTACGTGCTGGTGGTGCTGGCATTCCTGCATTTTATACTCAAACAGGTGTTGGTACTCTAATTGCTGAAGGCAAAGAACAGCGTAATTTCAAAGGAAAAAACTATATTTTAGAAGAATCGCTTACTGCTGATGTTTCTCTTATTAAAGCCTATAAAGCAGATAAAGCAGGAAATTTAATATTCCGTAAGACGGCGCAGAACTTTAATCCTGAATGTGCAATGGCTGGGAAAATTACCATCGCTGAGGTGGAGCAAATCGTTGAGATTGGTGAATTAGATCCAGATGAAATCCATTTACCAGGGATTTATGTGAATCGCATTATTTTGAATGCTTCACCTGAAAAACGTATCGAACAAAAAACTTTAAGCATGGAGGCAGTTTAAAATGGCTTGGTCACGTAATGAAATGGCACAACGTGCTGCACAAGAACTCGAAGATGGTTTCTATGTCAACTTAGGTATTGGTCTACCTACCCTTGTTGCCAATTACATTCCAGAAAATATGAATGTATGGTTGCAGTCTGAAAATGGTTTACTCGGTATTGATGCATTCCCAACTGAAGATACGCTTGATGCCGATCTGATCAATGCTGGAAAGCAAACCATTACTGCTCGTGCGGGGGCTGCTTTCTTCTCTAGTTCAGAATCTTTCGCCATGATCCGTGGCGGTCATGTCAATATTGCGATTTTAGGCGCTATGGAAGTTTCTGAACATGGTGACTTAGCCAATTGGATGATTCCAGGTAAGAAAGTCAAAGGCATGGGCGGTGCGATGGACTTGGTTGCAGGTGTTCAAAAAGTTGTGGTTCTGATGGAACACTGTGCGAAAGATGGTACGCCTAAAATTGTGAAAAACTGTAGCTTACCACTGACAGGTCAAGCCGTTGTTCATCGTGTAATAACGGATTTAGGTGTCATGGATATTACGTCTGGAGGTGTTGAGCTGATTGAACTCGCAAAAGATGTAACGCTCGAACAAATTCGTGCGGTAACAGGTGTGCCATTAATTTTTGATTGAACCGTACCGGGTTTGTCGGAGGGTCAATATTCTGAGAGACTATTCCGATGAAAAAACCAAACTATACCCCCGAAATTAGAGAAAGAGCGGTTCAATTACTAATTGAATCTGAAAAAGATTATCCTTCTACTTGGGCAGCAATCACAGCTATTGCACCTAAGATTGGTTGTACTCCTGAAACATTGCGTGTTTGGTATTTAAAGCATATGGATCAACTAAATCCTGCCAAAGTACAACAGATATCTGACCAAGAAAAAATGAAGCAAATGGAACGTGAAATTAAAGAATTAAAACGTGCCAATGAAATTCTACGTAAAGCAGCCGCTTTTTTCGCCCAGGCGGAGCTCGACCGCCCACACAAATAATGGTGGATTTTATCCATAACAATAAAGATCGATATGGTGTTGAAGCGATTTGTAGAATTTTACCGATTGCAGCTTCGACCTATTATCGGGCTTTAGATCTCGTTGATAACCCAGAACATCGAGCGAAACGTGCTCAGCATGATTTACATCATGCAGAACAAATCAAACGTATTTGGAAAGAAAGTTCAGGTCGATATGGTGTACGTAAAGTCTGGCAAAAATTGAAACGTGAAGGCTATGTTATTGCACGTTGTACAGTTGCTCGATTGATGCAGAAGCTAGATATACAAGGTGTTTGGCGTGGTAAGAACAAACAAACTACCCGCAGCCGAGATGATCAAAAACGAGCAGATGATTTAGTGAAACGGAATTTTAGTGCTGATCGACCTGACCAATTATGGGTCAGTGACTTTACGTATATTCAAACTCATTCAGGCTGGGTATATACCGCATTTGTTATTGATGTGTTCTCACGAGCAATTGTTGGATGGAAAGTATCTACACGGATGAATACAGATATGGTGCTCGATGCACTTGAGCAAGCATTGCACGATCGAGGCATGCCAAAGAATGTGATTCATCATTCCGATAGAGGTGTTCAATATCTTTCTATTCGCTATACCAATCGTTTAGAAGCTGCAAATTTACGAGCATCAGTCGGTACAACTGGTGATTCATACGATAATGCTCTGGCTGAAACGGTGAATGGCTTATACAAAACAGAGGTGATTGAATATTTAAAAGCAGATTGGCAAGGTTTAGCAGATGTACAACTTGCGACACTAAACTGGGTATATTGGTTCAATAAAAAGCGTGTACACAGTGCACTGGGTTATGTATCGCCTTTTGAGTTTGAAGCAATGTACTATGATAAGATTAACCCGTTAGGTCAGGTGGCCTAACTTAAATAAAAAAGTCTCCGACAAACCCGGTACGGTTCAGATAAATCTTTAGTGGCTTAAATGAGATGAGATATTCTGCTCTAGTCTATTGAACTGGAGCAGTTTTATAACGACATACATTTAAAGAGATATAAAAATGAGTTCAATTGTTATTGTGTCAGGTAGTCGCACTGTGATGGGCGGCTTTCAAGGTAGCCTTTCTAGTTTAACCGCTCCAGAATTAGGCGCTGCTGTAATCCGTGAATCTATCCAACGTGCTGGTATTGCACCAGAGCAAGTCAATGAAGTGATTTTTGGCTGTGTATTGAGTGCAGGCATTGGTCAAGGTCCTGCGCGTCAAGCAATGCGTAAAGCGGGTGTTCCAGATCATGTTGGCGCTGTGACCATCAATAAACTATGTGGTTCTGCGATGAAAGCAGTATTGATGGCATCAGATGCTTTGAAAGCTGGTAGTTCAAATATTGTGGTTGCGGGTGGTATGGAATCTATGACCAATGCACCATATATCTTACCTAAAGCACGTGGTGGCTACCGTATGGGACATGGTGAAATCAAAGATCATATGTTCTTGGATGGTTTAGAAGATGCTGAAACAGGGCGTTTAATGGGTTCATTTGCTCAGGATATGGCAAATACCAAAGGCTTCACCCGTGAACAAATGGATAACTTTGCGATTTCTTCATTGAAAAAAGCTCAAACAGCAATCACAGAAGGATATTTCAAAGACGAAATCGTCCCTGTTGAAATTAAAACACGTAAAGGTGTTGAAGTGATTGATCAAGATGAGCAACCACTCAAAGCAAATCTCGATAAAGTCCCAACGCTACGTCCTGCTTTTAGCAAAGACGGTACGATTACAGCAGCCAACTCGAGTTCGATCTCAGATGGTGCTGCTGCTTTAGTACTTTCTACGGAAGACTACGCTCAGGCAAATAATTTAAATGTTTTGGCTAAAATTGTTGCCACTTCAAGTCATTCGCAACATCCAAGTGAGTTTACGATTGCTCCAATTAGCGCGATTCAAAAAGTGCTTGATCGTGCTGGCTGGTCAGTTGATGAGGTCGATGCATGGGAAATTAACGAAGCTTTCGCGATGGTGGCTATGGCACCGATTGATGAGTTAGGTATCGATGAAGCTAAAGTCAATATCCACGGTGGTGCATGTGCTTTAGGTCATCCGATTGGTGCCACAGGTTCACGTATTATCCTTTCATTGATCTATGCATTAAAACGTTTAGGTAAGAAGAAAGGTGTTGCTGCATTATGTATTGGTGGCGGTGAAGCAACGGCTGTAGCGATTGAAATTTAAGTTTTAAAAAATCAAAAATGCATCTCAGATAAGAGGTGCATTTTTTTATCTGTTTAAAATTGAAATCTTTTAATATATTTATCTTTAAAACCTCTAAGATTTTTGATCGTCTCTGTGACAAATCAAATACTCAAGAATGAATTATGATTTAGTGGGAAATAATGTGCACTTAAAGAAAAAAGCACATCCAATTAATAGATGTGCCTTTAATGATTGAAAGATAATCAACAAGAAACTAAATTAAGCATTACCAGATTCAGTTAAATTGGTTTTAACCTCTTCCAATTGCTGTTCTTCATCAAATTTATGTCGTTTCAAACTTAAAATCGCGCAGATTGCAACGATAGCTGGAATAGAAATCATCACAAAATTCATGGTATGCGGTAAGTTTAAGGTCAATAACATACCTGTCAAAATCGGTCCCACAATGGCACCAATTCGTCCAACACCAGAAGCACAGCCGATCCCTGTAGAGCGCACGCTTAATGGATAGTATTGCGCAACATAGCTATAAAGAAGGATTGAAGTACCAATGGTCGCCGCGCCTGCAACAGTTACTAAACCATATAACACATAAGCTGGAGAGTTAAATCCTAAGCCGATCAGTGCCACTACACCAGCCATGAGCATTCCCATGATGACTGGTTTTAAATGGAATTTATCCGAGAGAATACCGCCACCGATTGAACCGATCATTGCACCAAAATTCAAAGCGAACAAGAATAAGATACTCTTACCAAGTGAATACCCTGCTGCAAGCATGAGTTTTGGTAACCAACTACTTAATGCGTAGACCATTAATAAACACATAAAGAACAATACCCAAAACATCAGTGTGTTGAATGCACGTCCTTGTTGGAATAATCCTTTCACTGAGCTACCAGTTGGAATATTTTCCTCATTTAGCGTTAAACGAGTATTGCTGCTGATGGCTTGTTGAGGTGAGATTTTTTGTACAATGCTTTGTGCTTGCTCAGTTTTACCCGTTTTGACCAAAAAGGTTAAAGATTCAGGCAAAAATTTCCACATTACAGGTAATAAAAGCAAAGGAATACCTGCAATCAAAAACATGATTTGCCATCCTTGACTTTCAACCAAATAGCTTCCTATTAATGCTGACAAGATTCCGCCGATCGCATAACCACTAAACATCGTGCCGACTAAGGTACTGCGAATACGTTTAGGGGCATATTCTGAGGTGAGTGCGACGAGGTTTGGCATTACCCCGCCGATCCCTAAGCCAGCTAAGAATCGTAAAATACCGAACTCAAAAGGATTAGATGCAAACGCACCTAAAAAAGTAAACCCACTAAAAAAAGTCACACAAATTAAAATTACATTTTTGCGTCCGATTTTATCTGCCAATGCACCGAATAGCATGGCGCCGAACATCATACCGCACAATGCGGTACTGGCAAGCATGCCTGCTTGCACAGAAGTAAGTGACCACTCCTGCATCAGTAAGGGTAAAACCACACCGTAAATGACCAGATCGTAACCATCAAAAATAATAATCAATAAACACCAAAGTAAAATACTCCAGTGAAAAGGCGTAAACTTTGCTTCGTCAATTACTGCATTTACATTAACTGTAGATGTTGTCATTCTGCATCTCCTCAATGAGATAAATTCCTAATCATTATTAAAACGACATAATGCACCTTAAAGAAAAAACATATAATTCAAGGTCTTATTTATATTAAAAATCATAACTCGCCATCATGTTGATACGGTTATCTGCACCTGTACTGCCATCAAAGGTTTCACGTTCACCGTAGACATATTCCATACCCAGCGTGATCGGTTTGTACGGGTTGTACATGCCATTAATCCAGCCTTGCCATAATTCTTTATTTTGATTTGAGCTGTCTCTATTTAGGCGAGCGAAGGTATTGTCACTTTTGGCTTTCATATAGCCGTAGCCCAAGGTTGAGCGGAACTGCGAGGTGAATTGATGTGTGATCCCTGTAGAGATGGAATCAAACTCATTGCTATGTATATTGTTTTGATCATCAATGGCATAACTGCTATTGCTCCACATCAGGAAGCGTCCATCGCCTTTGATATGGTTATAATCTGCTTTTAGAAAGGTGGTTGGCGTTAACTGATATTTTCCACCGATACCCACACCCCATGCCCATTCATCATCATTGCTAGTTTTTTTCTCTGCCACAAAACTACGCCCAGACAGCATCGAACCATTGTCGAATTTATGATTTACACGCCCAACAAAGGCAGGTAAACGCATTTTATTTTCAGGATCAGAGCTTGCTGTGTATTTAGGATCTTCAACGGATAATGCAAAGCTGGTATTGGCCGTAATATTGTCACTATAACGAACCAATGGTGAGCGTTGTAATGCTCCACCCACATAGGTCGCCGCATCAATCGTTTCTGGATAATATTCAGGTGCAATGAAAGTAGACCATGTTTGACCCAGTAGCCATTTGTCAAAGGTTAAATAGGCATGACGGATACGGAATTGATCGCGTGAAGCGCCACCAAAGAAATCCATTTCTAGTTTCCCACCTACATCGCCTGCTGCTGTTGGTGTGGTGAAATTGAGTCCTATGCGTGAGACATTGGCAGTTGAATGTAAACGATCTTTTTGTTGTGCTGCTTCCGCTGTATCCTTGAGTGGTACACCACTGATATTGTTGTACATCGTGGATGCGCCTTTCGCTTGATAAGACGCATCGGCACGGATATAACCATATAGACTCACTTCTGCACCAGATTTTAGTTTCAACTGTGATGCTTGTGGGCTTGATGAAATTGTTGCCTTGGCTTGTGTTGTGGATTGGGTTGATGCAGGTTGCTGAACATAATGTTGTAGCATTGCTCTTAATTCTTGTACTTCTTGCCGTAATTGTGCAACTTCATCACGTTCGGAAGCCGCATATACAGAAGGCATAGCGGCAACAACAGACAGCGCCAATATGCTTTTTTGTACCGTCAATTTTAACTTTTTCATTAAAATAAGTTTCCTTCTTTTTTGACCCTAAATATCCTTTAAGATCACTATTTGTTTGCGTTATATCCTTTGCAGTTAGTTGCACTGCATCGCATTTCTTGTTTTAAAGCTTTAACTGTTGGTTTTATTTAAATTCCACCTCCTATGGATATGCTGATATTTTGAAATTCCTACTTTTTAAAAGACAAAGGGAGCTCGCAGTGGTGAGATAAACCACTGTTAATTAACCATTTGGTAAAAATTAGATGCTAGGTTTAAGTTTGCGTACTCATCTTTATTCCTTCATAGATTTAGTCCATGCTTAGGATGCTTGTGCAGAAAACGCATGACGTTTCTTTTTCTGCGCGATCAATCCTTGATACATTAAAATTTGGCTATATGAAGACACATTCATAAAACCTGTGCGGTGAAGTAATTCCTGATATTCATCAAATGAAACAGTGAAAAAATCGCTTTCCATTCGTTCTAACATTTTCTGACATTGTGCTTCAGTCAAACCTTGTGCCAAGCAGACATAACGTAAAGCTTGAAATTGCTGAGGGTCTGTACAGGTCATCAAATCATAGGTCAGTAAGATTCCATTTTCTTTTAAATGATCATGGATCTCTGTAAAAAAAGTAGGCTTGTTTTCATCAGCAATAAAATGCGCCACTAAAATTGTCAGTGCTGCATCAAAACAAATTTGATCAGGTAAATGTGAAGTGTCACCATGCACAAATTCAACTTGTGCGCACTTATTCAATTGATTGACTCTCGCCTGTGCTTTCTCAAGCATGGCTAAGGAAGGATCAAGCGCTGTAAATTTCCAGCCTGGATGTCTGTTTAGTAGATATTCCAGCTCATAGCCCGTCCCACATCCCACAATCAGGATATGAGCATCTGGTTTTAAGGTAGACTGTAAAATCGCATCTACTTGTTGATGAATGATTTCATATCCTGGTATTAATTTACGGATATGCTGATCGTATTCTTCAACCACTTTTGGACTGCTGAAATCTTTTGCCATGCGTCCTGATCCTTTGCCTTTGCAACTTTAAAATGCTGCTTTTTCTACTTGATGTAAAACATCATTTAGTCGAATACAGTCCCCGTTAGATTCAGTTCAGCGCGCATAATTTCCTGTAACTTAAACTTCTGGGCCTTACCTGATGCGGTCATAGGAAATTCATTAAAGAATTTGACATAACGAGGCACTTTATTATGTGAGATATGCTCTTTACAGAAATTACGGATACTTTCTTCATTGGTCTGGTGGTGTTCATGCAAAATAATGCAGGCGCATAGCTCCTCACCATAACGTGTATCAGGTAGACCAATCACTTGTACATCACAGATCGCAGGATGGGTGTACAAGAAGTCTTCTATTTCTTTTGGAAATAGATTTTCACCACCGCGAATCACCACATCTTTGATACGACCTTTGATTTTGACGAAGCCCTCTGCATCCATCTCCGCAATATCACCAGTATGCATCCAGCCAGCGTTATCAATCACTTCACGAGTTTTTTCTTCTTCGCCCCAATATCCAGCCATCACAGAGTAACCTCGAACACATAGTTCACCTAATGTGCCTTGAGGAACAATTTGCCCTTCGAGATCAACAATTTTAATTTCTACATGAGGATGAACATGTCCAACCGTACTGACGCGTTTATCAATGGTGTCACTCACTGAGCTTTGTACACTTACAGGTGAAGTCTCAGTCATGCCATAACAAATCGTAATTTCTGACATATGCATGCGATCAATCACACGCTGCATAATTTCACGTGGGCATGGGCTTCCCGCCATGATCCCTGTGCGTAAACTGGAGAGATCAAACTCGTTAAACTGTTCATGCTCTAAGATGGCGATGAACATGGTTGGTACGCCGTATGCTGCTGTACAACGTTCGTTGTGAATTGTCTTTAGTGTTTCAAGTGGATTAAACACTGCTGATGGATACACCATCGTAGAACCATGTGTGATACAGGCTAGATTTCCCATGACCATACCGAAACAGTGGAATAAAGGTACTGATATACACACTTTATCTTGTGGCGTTAAACGAATACCCTCTCCTACAAAATAACCATTATTCAAAATGTTATGATGGGTGAGCATCGTGCCTTTAGGATTGCCTGTTGTACCTGATGTAAATTGGATATTAATGGTTTCATCAAACTGCAACTGTTGCGTTGCTAACTGTAATTGATCGAGTTGTTGTTGTGTTGGGGGGACGACCAGATCACTGAAACGATGAATACCTGTATGCTGTTTTTCATCAATTTTGATCACAAACTTTAAGAAAGGCAGACGTTCTGAATGGATTTGTTTATTGGTACAGAAATCAATTTCAGGTGCTATGCGTGTCAGAAGCTCTTGATAATCTGTGGTTTTAAACTGCGATGCGATAATCAATCCTTTGCAAGAAACTTTATTTAACACATATTCGAGTTCATGGCTTTTATAGGCGGGATTTAGATTGACTAAAATGATCCCTGCTTTAAATGCTGCAAACTGAGTGATTGTCCATTCGACACAGTTCGGTGACCAAATACCGAGTCGATCGCCTTTTTTCACCCCAAGCTGAAGCAAGCTACAAGCAAAAGCATTTACTTCATCTTGCAACTCTTTGTAGCTTAATCGTCTATTCTGATGTGAACTTACGATTGCTTCTCGCTCAGCGTATTGCTGGCATGCTTGGTCGAATTTTTCTCCAATCGTCATCCCAATTAAAGGCTGCGAACTTGGTCCAGAGGCGTAGCTTAACCGTACGTGTTGCATTGAATCATTCTCCTTGATTCTTTCTAATTCTCATCTTAACTGGTCTAATTGTTGTTACTGCAACTACTCTTCAAACCGCCTATTCCATGATGTTAATCGCCGTACACGTGCTATTTTTTCCGTACTGCATCCACACAAAAATCAGCTATCTGTTTTGAAAAATAGTCTTTGTGTTGCTGGTCGAACTTCGTATTTTGAGCAGGGTCTAAAGGCTCAACTACAACGTAAGTCATTGCACCAACTACACAGAGTGCTGTGGTATTTAGATCTTCCAGATCGAACTCACCACTTGCCTTTCCATCTGCGAGTATTTTAATCACACTCTGTTTAATCAATTGCTTCACACGAAAACGCTCATGTTCTACCAATGAATCAACTGGCTCAAACATGAGTGAATATGCAAGCTGAGGACTGTTTAACGCCCGTTTTACAAATGTTGCTACTGCTTTGTGCAACTTATGTTCTGCTGGCAAATCACTGTCTGTAATCGCATCAATCACCAAAAGCTCGGTATTGATTGCTTCTGATAAGACTTCGATCAGCACCTGACTCTTATTGTCAAAGTAGCGATAAACCAATCCACTCGAAACGCCTGCTTGCTCCGCAATCGTTTGAATTTGTGCGTCTTTAAACCCTCCTTCCGAGATTAACTTTCTGGCAGAACTTAAAATCGATTTACGATTTTGTTCCATCCGTTCTTGCATTAAAGATGATCGTTTGTAGCTCATAAATTTTATTCTCTAACAAATAAAGTGAATTGTAAATCATTTTATGAATCTCTATTCACTTTTTTAAAAAATCATTGTATGGTAATTCACAAGCACCTACAACAATGCTTATGGAACAACAAATATAACCAATGGGATGTATACAATGAACCTACGTAGCTTGAATTTTGGTCTGGATGAAACACTCGTTGCACTTCAAGACTCAGTTGCCGCATTTTGTGCAAAGGAAATTGCACCAATTGCTCAGCAAGTTGATCAAGACAATAAATTCCCTGCTCATCTTTGGAAAAAGTTTGGCGATATGGGCTTACTAGGCTTAACAGTCTCAGAAGAATACGGTGGCACTAGTCTCGGCTATCTTGCTCATATCATTGCGATGCAAGAAATTTCGCGTGCTTCAGCGGCGATCGCTCTTTCTTACGGCGCACATTCTAACTTATGTATCAACCAAATTAACCGTAATGGAAATGAGCAACAAAAGCAGAAATATCTGCCGAAATTAATCTCTGGTGAATACGTCGGTGCCCTTGCGATGTCTGAACCGAATGCGGGTTCTGATGTGGTCAGTATGAAATTACGTGCTGAGCAGAAAGGCGATCATTTTGTTTTAAATGGTTCAAAAATGTGGATTACCAATGGTGGTGATGCGGATGTCTTAGTGGTATACGCAAAAACTGATCCACAAGCAGGTGCAAAAGGCATGACTGCTTTTTTAATTGAAAAAGACATGAAAGGTTTTAGTCATGGTCATCACCTAGACAAACTTGGTATGCGCGGCTCAAATACTTATCCATTGTTTTTTGACAATGTAGAAGTACCTGTTGAAAACGTGTTGGGTGGTGTCGGTAATGGCGCTAAAGTCCTGATGAGTGGTTTGGACTATGAGCGTGCAGTTTTAAGCGCAGGTCCACTCGGGATTATGGATGCCTGTATGGACGTCGTGATTCCGTATTTACATCAACGTGAACAGTTTGGACAGGCTTTGGGTGAGTTTCAGCTAATGCAAGGCAAACTTGCAGACATGTACTCAACTTGGTTGGCATGTAAGGCGCTTGTATATGCTGTCGGTGCGGCGTGTGACAAAGCAGATCACGATCGTAGCTTACGTAAAGATGCTGCCAGTGCCATTTTATATGCAGCTGAAAAAGCGACATGGATGGCAGGTGAAGCGATTCAAACTTTAGGTGGCAATGGTTATATCAATGAGTTCCCTGCAGGTCGTTTATGGCGTGATGCAAAACTTTATGAAATTGGTGCAGGCACATCTGAAATTCGTCGTATGTTGATCGGACGTGAACTGTTTAATGAAACCAAATAATAACGATAAACCAGGATGCATCATATGAATCAATTACAAAGCAAAATTAATGTGCGAAGTGAAGACTTCAAAACAAACCAACAAGCTATGCAGACTTTGGTCAATGATTTAACACAAGTTGCCAAAAATATTGCATTAGGTGGCGGAGAAAACGCACGTCAAAAGCATTTAGCGCGTGGAAAATTGCTTCCACGTGAACGTATAGATCAACTGATTGACGTTGGCACAGCTTTTTTAGAAATCGGACAACTTGCTGCGTATAAAGTTTATGAAGATGATATTCCTGCTGCGGGTGTGATTGCGGGTATTGGACAGGTTAATGGTGTGACATGCATGATCGTTGCCAATGATGCAACGGTTAAAGGTGGTACTTATTATCCACTTACGGTTAAAAAGCATTTACGTGCTCAAGAAATTGCTGAACAAAATCACTTACCTTGTATTTATCTTGTAGATTCAGGTGGTGCGTATTTACCTATGCAGGATCAGGTCTTCCCTGATCGTGATCACTTCGGACGTATCTTCTACAATCAAGCACGTATGTCGAGCCAAGGTATTGCCCAAATTGCGGTCGTCATGGGTAGCTGTACCGCTGGTGGTGCTTATGTTCCTGCGATGTCAGATGAAACCATCATCGTGCGTAATCAAGGGACTATTTTCTTAGGTGGTCCTCCTTTGGTTAAAGCAGCAACAGGTGAAGTTGTGAGTAGTGAAGATTTGGGTGGTGGTGATGTGCATACCCGTCTTTCAGGTGTTGCGGATCATTTGGCAGAAAATGATGAACATGCGATTGCGATTGCACGCAATATTGTTGCCAATTTAAATAAAAAACCAAACGAACTCAATAAGCAGATTGATGAACCATTGTTTGATGCGAAAGAGTTGTATGGTGTAGTCCCAACCGATGCACGTAAGCCATTTGATGTGCGTGAAGTGATTGCACGTATCGTTGATGGTTCTCGTTTTGATGAGTTTAAAGCTCGTTTTGGCTCAACCTTGATCACAGGGTTTGCATCACTTTATGGGATGCCTGTCGGAATTATTGCCAATAATGGCATTCTATTTTCAGAGTCAGCTCAAAAAGGTGCACACTTTATTGAGCTATGTACCCAACGCAATATTCCCTTGTTATTTATTCAAAATATCACAGGCTTTATGGTGGGTCGCCAATACGAAAATGAAGGTATTGCCAAGCACGGTGCAAAACTGGTGATGGCGGTTGCAACAGCAAATGTTCCAAAACTTACACTCATCATTGGGGGGTCTTTTGGTGCAGGCAACTACGGTATGTGTGGACGTGCTTATTCTCCACGTTTCTTATGGACTTGGCCAAACTCACGTATTTCAGTCATGGGTGGTGAGCAAGCAGCCAGCGTACTTTCGACTTTGAAGCGTGATCAGATCGAGCAAAAAGGTGCAGAATGGTCAGCACAAGAAGAAGATGAATTTAAACAACCGATTCGTGATCAGTATGAACGTCAAGGTCATCCTTACTATGCTTCTGCCCGTTTGTGGGATGACGGTGTGATTGATCCAGCGCAAACGCGTCAAGTACTTGGTTTAAGTCTAGCCGCTGCAATGAATGCTCCAATTCAACCGACTAAATTTGGCGTGTTCCGCATGTAAGAGGTGTTTATGAGCTATCAATTTTTACAACTGGAACAGCATGATCAGGTGGCATATGTGTGGCTAAATCGCCCTGAGCTACACAATGCTTTCAATACAACGGTGATTGAGGAATTACATACTTGCTTTAAGCAACTTGCTACCCGTGACGATATTCGAGTGGTGGTTTTAGCAGGTCGCGGTAAAAGCTTTTCAGCAGGTGCAGATCTAAATTGGATGAAACAAGCGGGTCAAGCTTCCTCAGCAGAAAATGAAGCCGATGCTTTAAAACTCGCACAGATGCTTGAAGCACTCGCAACCCTAAAACAGCCAACCATTGCACGTGTTCATGGCATTGCTTTTGGTGGTGGTATGGGTTTGGCATCTGCATGTGATATTTGCATCGCCAGTACCGATGCAAAGTTTGCAACCTCTGAAGTTCGATTAGGTCTTGCTCCTTCTACGATTAGCCCATATGTAATTCGTGCGATTGGCGCTAGACAAGCTTCACGCTATTTTTTAACTGCTGAACGTATCTCTGCGCATGAAGCGAAACAAATCGGTTTGGCACATGAAATCGCGGATGCAGAAGATTTAGATAAAAAAGTTCAAGAGATTATTGATGCTTTACTGCTGGGTGGACCACATGCTCAAGCAGAATCTAAGCAGCTGATTCAAATGGTCAGTAATCAAAGTATGAACGATGAATTACTTCGACAAACTGCTCAACATATTGCACAAGTCCGCCAAGGCAGTGAGGCAAAAGAAGGCTTAACTGCTTTCTTAAGTAAGCAAGCCCCTGCGTGGACTTCAAATTCTAATAACAACAATTAAGGATGATCAAAAATGTTTGAAAAGATTTTAATTGCGAACCGTGGTGAGATTGCTTGCCGTGTGATTCGTACTGCCAAAAAATTAGGTATTGCAACGGTTGCCGTTTATTCAGATGCAGACGCTCATGCCCAACACGTTAAACTTGCTGATGAAGCGATTTATATTGGTCAATCTCCTGCAACACAAAGTTATTTACAAGCTGATCGTATTATTCAAGCGGCGATTGATACGGGAAGCCAAGCGATTCATCCTGGTTATGGTTTTCTTTCGGAAAACGATCAATTTGCCTTAGCTTGCCAGCAGCACAATATTTGCTTCATTGGCCCTCCAGTCGATGCCATCTTAGCCATGGGCTTAAAAGCAACCTCTAAAGCTTTGATGGAAAAAGCAGGTGTACCTCTAACACCGGGCTATCACGGAACAAATCAAGATGCTGAATTTTTAAAACAGCAAGCTGATCGTATTGGCTATCCAGTACTCATCAAAGCCAGTGCTGGCGGTGGTGGTAAAGGCATGAGTCTGGTGGAACGTAGTGAAGATTTCCTACATTCTCTTGCATCTTGTAAACGTGAAGCCAAATCGAGTTTTGGTAATGATGATGTACTGATTGAACGTTATGTGATTCAACCACGTCATATCGAAGTACAGGTATTTGGCGACACACATGGCAACTATGTACATTTATTTGAACGGGATTGTTCTGTTCAACGTCGTCATCAAAAAGTATTAGAGGAAGCCCCTGCTCCACAAATGCCTAGCGAAAAGCTCGATGCGATGCGTCAAGCTGCAATCGATGCTGCGCGTGCGGTAAATTATGTTGGTGCAGGTACGGTTGAGTTTATCGTTGAACAAGATGGTACAGCGTATTTCATGGAAATGAATACACGCTTACAAGTCGAACATCCTGTGACTGAAATGATTACTGGAGAGGACTTAGTAGAATGGCAATTGCGAGTTGCGTATGGTGAGCCATTACCAAAGCTCCAACATGAATTAAAGATTCACGGGCATGCACTCGAAGCACGTATTTATGCCGAAGAACCAGAAAAAGGCTTTTTACCTGCAATCGGTAAAATTGACTATCTACGCTACCCAACGCAAAACCAATATGTGCGTGTAGACAGTGGCATTGTTGAAGGTGATGAAATTACCACTTTCTATGACCCAATGATTGCCAAATTGATCGTATGGGGTAAAAACCGTGAAGCTGCTTTGATTCAAATGCAACACGCGCTGAGTCAATTCCATGTCGATGGTTTAGGCAATAACATTGCCTTTTTGGAAAAGATCGTACGTTGTGATTCGTTCAAACAAGCAAAATTGGATACGAATCTAATCCAACGTGAAGAACAATTTTTGTTTAGTCCAGCGAATATAAAACCTGAGTTTGTTGTTGCGACTGCATTTATTGAATTTCTAAGCCAAATGCAAAATAACCAATCAACTCAAAAGCAACTGTGGTTGGCACAACCCTTATGGCGTAGTAATGTCACATATCAACACAGCATTAAATTGAATTATTTAAACCAAAATATTCAGATTAAGTTTTCTGCTGCTGAACAAGGGTTTAACGCAGAATTTAATGGTCAGCAGTATCACATCATAGGTCAATTGACTGATCAGCATAGTGCTAATATTCAAATTGGTGGAATTCAGCAAAAACTCGCCTTTAACCGAGGTTTGCAAGGCATTACCCTGTTCAACGCTGGACAAAGTTATAAGTTTAGCTACTTACGTCAGGATTATAATCAAACTGATGGTCAATCTGAGCAAGGACATCTCAAAGCACCGATGCCAGGCGTGGTGACACAATTACTTGTGGGCGCAAATCACACCGTGAAGAAAGATGATGTGCTTTTGACGCTTGAAGCGATGAAAATGGAATATACCATTCGTGCTCCAAAAGATGGTGTGATTTTAGATGCTTATTTCCAAGTGGGTGATCAAGTTAAAGCGGGTGATGAGCTTGTCGACTTCCAAGCTGCTGAGGAGGAAGTTGCATGAGTGACTATGTAAAGATTGTAGAAGTTGGGCCTCGTGATGGTTTGCAAAATGAGAAACAAGCTTTAAGCATTGAACAACGATTGAGCTTCATCAATGATTTAATTGATGCAGGTTTGAAGTCAATTGAAGTGGGTTCATGTGTATCAGCCAAATGGGTACCACAAATGGCGCAGAGCGATGAGTTATTTAAATTGTTGCCACAACGCGATGAGTTAAATTTGAGCTTGCTCACGCCTAATCTTAAAGGCTTCGAAGCTGCCCTAGCAGTAGGATGTAAAGAGGTTGCGGTCTTTACCGCAGCTTCTGAGAGTTTTACTCGAAAGAATATCAACTGCTCGATCGATGAAAGCTTAGAACGATTCTCTGAAATTTTCCAAGCCGCGCAAGCAAATAATGTTCGCGTACGTGGTTATGTCTCTTGTATGGTGGACTGTCCTTACGAAGGTGCAATTGATCCCAAACAAGTCGTGAATGTCGTCAAACGGCTGCATGACATGGGATGTTATGAAATTTCATTGGGTGAAACCATTGGGACAGCAACACCAGATCGAGTGCAGAAAGTTTGGCAAGCATGCTTAGCAGAACTGGATAGCAAGATTTTGGCAGGACATTTTCATAATACCTATGGCATGGCAATCGCCAATATCTATCAATCCTTACAGCAAGGCATACGGGTTTTTGACTCTTCTCTTGCTGGACTAGGTGGTTGTCCTTATGCCAAAGGTTCATCAGGGAATGTTGCAACTGAGGACTTGTATTATTTACTGTCTCATATTGGATATGAAACAGGCATTCATCTCGAAAAATTGATGTTGGCTAGCCAAAATATCAATCAGACATTGAACCGAAAAAACTTATCAAATTATGCAAATACTTATCTTCAGCAGTCATGTGCATAAATAAATTCACTGATCCCAAATGCTCCGCAAATTTAGTTTGAAGGAGCATTTAAAATTATTATTGTGGATGATTTATTACAGTTATTTTGTTTTTTAAAAGTCCTATTCACGATGGGTTAATTGATAAAAATAAGAAGTATCCTGTTCTATTTTTGGTGCGATATATTGCTCTACCCAATTTAACCATGCACGTGTTTTCGCATCGATAAAGTGCCGTGAAGGCAATAAGGTATAAACACCAATATCTGGAGAGCGCCAAGCTGGCAAAATGTGACATAAGTGTCCAGCCCGAACCGCATCAATTACAGCAAACATAGGCAATAGTGCAATTCCCATATCTTGTTGCACCATATCTAACAAGAGTTCAGGTGTATCTGCGATTAACTGTCCTGAAATATCAATTTGATAGGAACAGCTATTTTCACCGACGAGGTGCCATTGTGGTGTGATAGATGGATTCACCAAACGTAAACACGCATGATCATGTAGCTCATCTGGTGACTGAGGAATACCATGTTTTTGTAAGTAAGTAGGTGAAGCGCATAAAACAGAAAAAATGCTACCGATTCGACGAGAAACAAATCTTGAATCAGTCAAAGACTCTGTTAAATACAAACTAACATCAATCCCTTTGGCTAAAAGATCTGGGGCATTTTGCGATGTGCGATATTCAACCGTGAGATCTGGATAAGTTTGGCAGAATTCCGCCATTACAGGTGCAACATAATAATGTCCAAAACTGGCCATACTCTGGATACGTAATCGACCTTTGGGTTTTGCAGCAGTCCCTGTTGCCTCTGCTTCTGCCTCTTCTATGATTGAAAGTACTTGACGACAGCGTTCCGCATAGGTTGCACCAATATCGGTCAATGCATGCTGTCGAGTTGAACGTTGCAACAACTTTACACCCAAACGCGTTTCTAATTCGCTAATCAGACGTGACACCTGTGCTGTGGTCAAATCCATTTGTTCTGCTGCTGCCGTAAAACTTCCACTGTCAATCACTTTCAGGAAAGCATGCATGGCATGTAACAGTCCACCCTCGTGATTTTTGCGCATAACGTAAATATCTTTTCCTAAATTACGCATTGTTGCACCAGTTTAGATCATCCACAATGGTAAATATGTACATACATTGAGCCAGCCCTCTGTTTTAGACGCTAAGCCCATTTTAATTTTTTGTATGTCAATTGCTCCAAACTTCAACTCGGATGTTGAGAAAAGAAAGTCGCACGAACGACCACAATACTAAGGAGACATAAATGAATATAGCGACAAAATTTACTCCAAGAATGATCGCTACAAAGGATGTATCACTTGACGATAAATATATAAGTGATGACGGTACTGCATATATGACGGGAATACAGGCATTGGTTCGTTTACCACTCGCCCAAACTCGTCGGGATACTTTACAAGGTTATCAAACTGCAGGTTTTATTTCAGGTTATCGCGGTTCACCTGTAGGTAATTACGATAGTTTCCTTTGGCAAATCGATGGATTGCTTAAAGACCATCATGTAGTCTTTCAACCCGGAGTAAATGAAGATCTAGCTGCAACCGCAATTTGGGGTACACAACAGGCTAACCTTGCTGGACAAGGTAAATATGATGGTGTGACCTCTTGGTGGTATGGCAAAGGTCCTGGTGTCGATCGTTCTGGTGATGTACTTCGCCATGCCAATCTTGCAGGTACAGCCGAGCATGGCGGTGTTGTTGCCTTATTTGGTGATGATCATTCATGTAAATCTTCGACAGTTCCACATCAATCAGAACATGTCATGATTGGCTGCGGGATTCCAATTTTCTATCCAACATCGGTGCAACATATTTTAGATCTTGGCGTACATGCCGTTGCCATGTCTCGTTTTGCAGGTGTTTGGACCTCAATGAAATTGGTCAGTGAAATTGTTGAAACATCTGCGTCAGTCAAGGTAGGTTTAGACCGCGTAACCCCCATTATCCCTGAAGATGTCGAATTTCCTGAGGGTGGTGTCAATATCCGTTGGCCAGATCATGGTATCCAACAAGAAGAACGACTGTATAAATATCGCCTACCTGCTGTTTTGGCCTATGCACGCGCCAATAAATTGAACCGTGTGACTTTGCCATGTGAAAATGCTCGGATTGGTATCGCTGCTAGTGGCAAAGCCTATTTAGATACCATTGAGGCATTACGTATATTAGGAATTGAAGGTGAAACAGCTGAACAACTCGGATTACGTGTTTATCAAGTTGAATTGATTTGGCCCTTAGAACCTCAAGGTATCCGCGAATTTGCACAAGGCTTACAAGAGCTGATCGTGGTCGAAGAAAAACGACCGATTCTTGAAGCACAGATCAAAGATGAACTCTATTCCCTCCCAGATGGTCAACGTCCTCGAGTCATTGGTAAAGCCTGTGATGGCAAAGGTGAATGGAGTACCTCAGTTGAAGAAGCGCCACTCATTGGACATTATGAATTCCAGCCTGAACCGATTGCTAAAATGCTTGCAACTCGATTCTTAGGCCTTGATTTACCAGAAGCGTTAAGAACACAAATTCAAAATAAAGCAGACTTATTACTTAAAGCAGAACACGAGTCTCGCGGTGTAACCGATCTCGCAGAGCGCAAACCTTATTTCTGTAGTGGTTGCCCACACAACACCTCAACTGTCCTTCCTGAAGGAAGTCGTGCGCTTGGTGGTATTGGTTGTCACTATATTGCGGTTTCACTTGATCGCGGCACAGAAACCTTCTCTCAGATGGGCGGTGAAGGTGTGAGTTGGGTTGGTGCATCCCCTTTCACCAATGAAAAACATATCTTTGCAAATCTTGGTGATGGGACCTATTTCCATTCAGGTTATCTTGCCATTCGCCAAGCGATCGCCGCTAAAGTGAATATTACTTACAAAATCCTTTATAACGATGCGGTTGCCATGACAGGTGGACAACATGTCGATGGTCACTTGAGTGTCGCTCAATTAACCCGCCAGTTAGCAGCGGAAGGGATAAAAAAACAAGTCATTGTGACAGATGAACCTGAACTGATTCATGCAGAAGAAGGAATTGCATCAAATGTAGAAATTCATCATCGAAATGAATTGGATGCGATTCAACGTCAATTGCGCGAAACGTCAGGTGTTACTGCTTTAATTTACGTACAAACTTGTGCCAGCGAAAAACGCCGTCGTCGTAAACGTGATGCCTATCCTGATCCAGCAGAACGTATCTATATCAATACCGATATATGTGAAAGCTGTGGTGATTGTTCTAAAAAATCGAATTGTTTATCCATTGAAACTGTAGAAACTGCATTAGGACCAAAACGCCAAATCAATCAAAGCACGTGTAATAAAGATTTTTCTTGCGTGGAAGGATTCTGTCCAAGTTTTGTCACGGTACATACCCGCGACATGAAACGTCCTGAAAAATTTGAAGGTATTGCTGCAGGTTGGCCTGAAACACCAATCATTCCCGTACTTGATGATGTGCCAAATCGTATTATGGTAGGTGGTGTTGGTGGTACAGGTGTAGTGACGATTGGTGCCCTACTCGGTATGGCAGCACATCTTGAAGGTAAAGCAACTCGTGTGATGGATATGGCTGGACTGGCTCAAAAAGGCGGTACGGTTTATTCCTATATCCAAGTCGCAAATTCAGATGAGCATATTTCTTCAACCAAGATTCCAGCGGGTCAATGTGATCTTTTAATCGGTGCAGATGCCGTGGTGGCTGGTAGTGGTGCTGCACTTTCTCGCTTAAAAGAAAATGCGGTGGTGATTGTGAATGAAGATGCTTCACCGACATCAGACTTTATTGACTCTCGTGACTGGTATGCGCCTATCAGTGACTTAGTTGATCGTCTACGTGGTCGTACCCGCAAAGGCACCCTAGTATCACTATCTGCGACACGTATCGCAACTTTAGTACTGGGCGATGCAATCTTTACCAATCAACTATTACTTGGTATGGCATGGCAATCAGGTCGTATACCGCTATTACGTCAAAGCATTGAAAAAGCGATTCAACTCAATGGCACTGCCGTAGAAAAGAATCTCGAAGCTTTCCGAATTGGGTGCCATCTTGCGAGTGATCCAAGTTTAGCGCCACGATTGCTTGCAGCCATGCAAAAAACTAAAAAACCTGAAACATTGGCTGAATTAATCGAGGATCGTTCAGCACGTTTGGTTGACTATTGGAATGAAGCCTATGCGATGAAGTATCGTCGTTTAATTGAACAAGCATCGAAAACATTACCAGAGGAATTGACCGCGACGATTGCGACACAACTGTATCGTGTGATGGCTTATAAAGATGAATATGAAGTCGCTCGTCTTTTAACCGGTAAAAAATTCAAAGAGTCGATTGAAACCCATTTTGGTAAAGGCTTACGCTTAACTTACCATCTTGCTCCACCGACTTTAGGTGCTGATCAAAATATTCGTAAGCGTGCTTTCGGATATTGGATTCGTTTTCCAATGATGTTTCTAGCTCGTTTGCAGTTGCTTCGGGAAACCTTCCTCGATCCATTTGCACGTCATGAAGAACGCAGACGTGAACAAGCTTGGCGTGATCGTTATATCGCATTTGTTGAAGCACTGATTGCTTCACCTGAACAGTATGACTTAACTATTGCTGAGGAGATTGCTCAGTTACCTGTAGAAGTACGTGGCTTTGGTCATATCAAAGCACAAGCCATGCAAACAGCGATGCAACGTTGGGATGAGTTGTCTTTAGTACTCAAAAAATAAGGAAATAGCAATAAAGTTGATATGACGACTTTATAAAAGAAAATTCAAAGCGTTAAAAGCTAAGCTCTTAACGCTTTGTTTATGACATACATATATCAATGCTATAGCAAGTGTATAACCAATAAAATCAGAAATAGCACTGCGACTACAGCATTCACTTTCAATATCTTTTTAGGCGAATAGGTCAATAACAATCCGACCGCTAAAGCTGCAAAGCTAATGCACCCTAACCATTCTGAAAGTCCAATTGAAATGCCTTTAAAGTATGCAGTGAATCCCGCAGATACAATCAGCAAGCCCCAACCTACAATTTGAAATAAACGACAATTTTGTTGACTGACTGGACTTGAGAAAATCTCACGTTGGTGCTTCGCCATCGTACAGGCCAGACTCGACAATCCAACCACACAAACACACCACAATAACAAAGCAGTCATTCTATAGACTCCTGTGCATTCTTGTTTTTAGGCTGCGCTTTTTTCTTGATCGGTAAGCCTTGATAACGTTTTAGCTTGTAGTAAGCGTAAATAAAGATCAGTCCTAAAGTGATCGATACCAGATCAAAACTTGCAATCATCCATTGACCAAGATAGATACTTTTCCAGAGTGGCATACCTCCAGTTAAGACATTGAGTATTGGAATCAATAAAAACATGACCGCAGCCAAAGCGAGTTGATCCAACCATGCAGGACGATGTTGACGAATTGCAGCATGGACTAAACACAACAACCAAGTGATAAAAAATACCTTAATTTCAATGGGTGAACGTTCAATAATTTGAGCTGGAATCAGTCGATTGGCAAAGAAATATGAAGCACAAGCAATTGGTAATCCTGTAATCGCTGCAATATTTAATACTTCAACTACACGATGCCCGACAGGTTTGTAGCCCAACTTTTGGACATCTGGTGCGCGTTTAACCACCCATAGAATAAGTCTAGATGCGATCATCATCGTACCTAACACACCTGATAAAAATAACAACCAACGTAAAACTGAATCTACGCCATGTGCCATATGAAGCCATGTCACTAAGGTATAAATCGCTTTTGGAGTTGAATTGACAGGTTTCGCCTCGTCTATTTCTCGACCAGTTACCGCATTGAATTTTAATGACGGGATACTTTCTCGATCCATTAACGTTGTGGTACGCATAGCGTTATATTGTATTTCGGCTTCTACAGTATTGGGTTTATTGACCCTGATCGAAGAGATGGGATTGTTTAACCAACTGTGTTGAACAGTCTTCGTCAACGCAGTTAAATTAACCATTTCTGCCGCCTCGACAGGCTTATTTTCTTGCACTGATTCAACACGACCACCGCCACGATTTCCTCGTCCTGTCAGCAACCCTTTTTGTTTTTGTTCTTCCAGTAAACGGGCTTGTTCAGGTGTTTGAGCAACAGGTTGATTGAGAATCTGATAGAAACTGCGCACATCGCCATAATGTGTATTCATCGCCCAAGGCATAAACAAATGCATCAGCAGCAATAAACCACTAAAAGTAATCATGATGTGAAAAGGTAAAGCAAAAACCGCCGTCGCATTATGCGCATCCAGCCATGAACGTTGCCCTTTGGCAGGTCGGAAAGTAAAAAAATCTTTGAAAATCTTTTTATGCGTGATAATCCCGCTAATGATAGCGACAAACATCAGTAGTGTTGCGATACCGACAATCCAGCGTCCCCAAATACGCGGCATGCCATATAGCTCAAAATGGAAACGATAGAGAAAAGCACCACCTCTAGTTTCTCTCGCCTTAATCTCTTGGCCTGTTTGCGTATCTAAGTAAATCTCTCCACCACGTCGTCGCTCCTCACCCGCTTGGCGGATAATTAGCATAATGGCAGGTTGTCTTTCATTGGCAAAACGAATATTCCAACTCTCAGCATTTTGACCTTTCTGATTCAAATATGCCAAGGCATGACTCAGTTGTTGTTGCTGTGAAACTGTATTTACAGATTGGTGTAGCTCTGGTTTCATCCAAACAGTAATTTCATTTTGGAAGAAGCTCAACGTTCCTGTTAAAAATACTGCATATAACAACCAACCTAGCAGTAAACTCGCCCAAGTATGCAGCCAAGACATCGATTGGCGTGGTCCCTCATTTTTACCATCAGTACGCATGATGTCACCCTTGTAACGATAAATAGATCAGTGTCATCAATACACTCGGTAATACTACAGAGAGCCAGACTTTAAGCGTTGAATTGACCATAAAGACCCAAATGAACAAAGCACAATGAATGATAAAAGCCAGCATGGTGACGCTTAAAACTGCATTTGCTTTTAAAGGTTCAGTCGGAAATAAATATACAATCAGCATTGCTGCGATCGCTGAAAAGTAGTAGCCACCAAAAATTGCCAATACAAAGCGAGATAAGACCATCAAACGATATTTAATCAAAGCTGATCGTTGAATAGCCTTTTTGGAGGTAGTTTTAGTGGCAACGAAGGGAGCTGATGCTTCAATAGTCATAACAATACCAACAGTGGTGACGACTATTCAGGATCATCCCCACCTTAATCTATGATTAAAAAATTGCTTGGAGCATACACAAAACTAATAAAAATAACAATAATGATAATTATTATCATAAATTAATTTAAAAATAGCGATTTAATAAAAGCTCAACTTGAATTTGATCTCCTTGGCACTTATTTTGCTTAATTAGTATTACGTTTTATAAAAAATGTAATATTAAGAGGCAAACAATATGAGTTACGTTGCACGCGAACTCAGCCAAACCAACAAAGTGTTATTTGGTCTCGGGTCATTTTTAATACCAATTTTGTTGTGGTGTGCTGTGAGTTATTTGCCATTTTTATGGCACCCACAAGTCAAAATTACGGATACAGGCAGCGTGGCATATCTACAGATTGATAGTCGTATTGCCAAAGAAGTGTTTTATTCTGAAGCACAAAGTGCTGTAGATCATGGTTTAAAACCACCTCAAGGAATCTTAGTCAACCCCATTTATTTGCCTGCTCCTCACGAAGTTGCCAAAGCGCTTGTCACTGCGTTTACGACGCCACCTGTTCAAGCCAATGCGCCGTGGTTTCATGAAAGTCTTTGGCACAGTATTAAACTGGTCTTCACTGCATTTTTTATCTCATCGCTCATCGGTATACCTTTGGGGATTTTATGCGGTTTTTCTAAGACAATTTCACAACTTACAGAGCCGTTTGTTGAATTTTTCCGTTATTTGCCTGCCCCTGCCTTTGGTGCTTTGGCTGTTGCTATATTAGGTATCAATGATGCACCAAAAATAGCCATCATTATCATCGGTACGCTATTTCAACAGATACTTATTATTGCCAATACCACTCGATTGGTCGATCGTAGTTTGATTGAAGCAGGTTTTACCCTTGGCACGAACAAAACTAAGAGCTTATTTCATGTGGTGATTCCTGCTGCCTTGCCAGAGATTTATCGAGATTTGAGAGTTTTACTGGGCTGGGCATGGACTTACTTGATCGTTGCTGAGTTGATTGGGAGTACATCAGGTATTACATGGTTTATCACCCAGCAAGCACGTTACCAAAATTTTGACAATGTTTATGCAGCCATTCTCATCATTGGTGTGATTGGTCTGATCTGTGATGTCATTTTAATGAAACTTGGACAGCAGCTTTTTAAATGGAAATCAGGAGCACACTGATGTGTGCTGAATTAGCAGGAGACTTTCACTTGGGAGATTCTAGGCAGCTAACCGATAAAAGTCTTCTGCCATTTGATTTGGTGTCTTAAAATCCAAGCCTTTTTGAATTCTTCGCTGATTATAAAATAACTCTATATATTTTGTAATATCCGCTTTGGCTTCTTCCCTTGTTTTGTAGTTGCGATGATGGACTAGTTCATTTTTGAGTATGCCCCAGAAACTCTCTATCGGTGCATTATCGAAGCAGTCGCCTTTTTTGCTCATTGAACCCTGAAAATCAAATTTCTCAAGTAAGTTTCGATATTCATTACTGCAATATTGGCTGCCTCTGTCTGAATGTACAATGAGATCTTTAGCAGGTTTCTGATTGCGAATAGCCATATTCAATGCATCACAAACAAGCTTGGCTGTCATGCGCTCATTTAAGCTATAGCCAACAACCTGTTTCGTGTAAAGATCTTTGACAGCTGCCAAGTACAACCAGCCCTCAGCCGTCCAAATGTAGGTAATGTCACTCGACCACGCAAGATTAGGCTTCGTCATTGAAAACTGTTGCTTGAGTAAATTGTCATAAATAGAACGGTTGTGATCACTGTCCGTGGTTCTTTTGAAACGCTTATGGCGCTTACAATACAACTGATTTGATTTTTTTATTTGGCGCACAGCATACATACTTATTTTGATACTTTGCGCTTGTAAATGCTTGGTTAATCGAACATAGCCATAGCTTTGTTTGGTTTCTTCATGGGCTATTTTGACCAAAATTGTCTGCTGATTTCGCTGAATTGATCTTTTACTCATGCCTCGCTTTAGCCAATCATAAAAGCGAGAAACGGATACACGAAGTAATCGAGCCATTAAAATAATCGGAAATAAGTGGCTTTGCGATTTCATATAGGCGTACCTCACTGACTTTCTTTGGCAAAGTACGCTGCTGCCTTTTTTAAAAATTCACGTTCCATTTCAGCTGTTTTGAGCTGTTGTTTAAGCTTCTTATTTTCTTCGAGTAAGGCGTTTAGATCGGGCGAATACTGTTTTGTGCCTGCTAAAGTTCCAGCCTTTGCTTTGTTATTCCAGTTCGAAAGGGTTTGCATTGAAATGCCAAGTTGTCTAGCGGATTCCGATACATTACCTTGGTTCTCTTCAATGGCTTTTATGGCTTCAGCTTTAAATTCTGCGGTGTAAGTCTTCTGTTTCTTGCTCATGGTAAACTCCTAATGAGTATGTATAGTTTACCAAGTTAAACCCTCCTGTTTTTTAAGCACACATCACACTAATGACAAATACCCATTTCAATGCTCGTGAATATTTTGATCATATTTATGAACGTGCTGTCATCTTAGAAGCGAAACAACTCACGCAAAGCTTCAAACACGGTAAAACTGAACGAACTGTTTTAAATCAAATTGATTTAAAGATTCATAAACGTGAGTTTATTTGTGTGATCGGTCCTTCTGGCTGTGGAAAGTCAACGTTCAGTCGGATTGTTGCTGGGCTTGATTCTTATTCAGGTGGAGAGATTTTGATTGATGGGCAACCGATCATGGGGCCTAGTCCTGAGCGTGGTATGGTGTTTCAAGGATATACATTGTTTCCGTGGAAAACCGTCAAAGAAAACGTGATGTTCGGCCCAAAAATGAAGGGACAAAGTGATAGTACGGCCGAGGCGCAAGCACGAGAATGGATTAATATTATCGGCTTAGAAAAATATGAAAATCAGTATCCTCATCAACTCTCTGGTGGAATGAAACAGCGTGTTGCGATTGCCAGAGCATTGGTGAATGAACCCAAAATTCTATTGATGGATGAACCCTTTGGCGCACTTGATCCTCATACCCGTCAGAAGATGCAACGGCACTTGATGGATTTATGGCAAAATATTGATATCACCATTATTTTTGTCACTCATGATATGGATGAAGCGATCTTACTCGCTGACCGTATCGTCGCACTGAAAGCCAATCCTGGTGAAATCAAAGAAATTATCGAAGTAGATTTACCTCGCCCACGTCATCCAGATCAAATGCTTTGCCCTGAATTTAAAGCATTGCGTCAACGTGTGGATCAACTGGTTCATACCGATGAAGATCAACTCGATCCAGCACTCGAGGATTTGCCGTTAATTCCTCGTATGACTAAAGTAAGCGAAGATTGAAACGCTGATAGATCAATAAAGTAAAAAAATTCAAAGCCCACTTACAAGAGTGGTTTTTTTATATAGAAGTATTCATTGATATATTTGATAGATAAAAAATCTCCCTCATGAAAGGGAGATTTTTAAGAGCTAATGATTAAATTTAAAAGTATTATTACTCAATATATAAAACTATTTCACCTCTTCAACAAGCGTTGGGAATATAACGCCATCAACATCCACTTTAGTGGTGTAGACTCCATTTTTAAAATTAAATTCGTTGACGTGATAACTTGAGCCATAGATAGAATCAAAGCTGTTGGACTTGGTAAATACCTTCTTATTTGCTTGCAGATCAAGTAAATGGGTTCCGTCAATAAATTGAGCATATTGATCAGCATCTAAACCAACTCGTTTTGCCATGATTGCCACAGCATCGTCTCGTGTTGCTGGATCATTGATATATTTAACAGTTTTATCCCATACCTGAATGATTTTTTTCCAATCTTCCTTATTTGCAGCAAGATGCGTCATATTGACGGTCAAAGTATCATAAATCAGTCCGGGCTTATCTTTGGATGAATAGATGATTTTAGAGCCTGCAACTGCTTTTAAAGCTTGATTAGCTACAGGTTGCCAAACTGCAATTGCTGACACATCAGGACTTGCAAACACTTGAGGTAATTCATTGGTTACCGCATTCACTAATGTCACTTCAGAGTTTGCTACTTTGGCATCATCTAAAGCTGTATTGAGTAAGTGGTGATCAACCAATCCTTTCTCAACCGCAATTTTTTTACCTTTCAAATCAGCAATATTATTAATTCCATTTTTGGCAATAATGACATCATTTCCTGCGGAATAATCAGTTGCCAAAATCATGATGCCTTTGGTGCCTCCTGACGCGATCACCAAGTTATCACCATTGGATACAGAAACAGCATCGAGTTGATTGGCAGAAAATGCATTGATTGATGCAGAATAATCGAACCATTTGAATTCGACATTTAAACCCGCTTCTTTAAACCAACCTTTTTCAATTGCCACCTGCCATGCCACCCAACCCGGCCAATCACTGTATCCAATCGTGATTGGTTTAGCGTTGGTAGTACCTTCAGTTTTTGCTTTAGACTCTGGAATTTTTGCTGTGTTGTCACAGCCCCCTAAAAAAATCGCTGTCAGCACAGATGCTGAAATCAGTGTTTTTTTGATCATCTTATGCTTGCTCCTATTGTGCTCTGATATTGAGAACTTTTCGTCTTTACAAATGTTTATGTGCTTAAGTATTTTGTGCGATTGGTGGCATGACGGCATCCATCAATTCCAAATGCCCTTTAATCACCCCTTTTAATGCAATGAACTGTTGACTGATGGCTTTCAAATCACTACTCACACCTTGCATCAACATGACTTGTAGAACCTTGTTATCATCCAATTGAATATGTAATGAACTGATCACCTGAGCTAAGTATTGTTGCTGCAAATCAACAAGTTGCGTTCGCAGTGGTTTTAAGCTCACGTCATATAACAATGTTAATGTCCCAACCATCACTTCATCGTTTTTAGCTAGATCATCGATTAAATGCCGATTAATCATGTCCAAGATCGCTTGTGAACGACTTTCGTAGTGTTGATCAACGATTTTTTGATCAAGTGCACTCAATGTAGTTTCAGGTACGGTAATACTGATTCGAGCTAACTTTTGCTTGGCCACAGTCTTATCCCTTTACCTTGCTGACTTGGTGATTTTGTTTGAAATACAGACCTGCTCTTGCACTGAATAAATCGACTAAAAATTTTTTAATAGGGTGTTTTTCTACAGTGTTGGTTTTGGCTTCACTCATCTCGCAGCTCCTACAAGGGTATTACTAAAATTAGTTTTTGTATTACTTATTTAGAATGCAGAATATGTGCCAATTTATAGTGATTGAGATTTGTTGAATAAACTTAAATTAAATAATAAAAAAGCCCCACTACGTTGAGATGGGGCTTGCTTGAAAGCAGAGTATTTCATCAGTTTATTCCATTGTTACTGCTCATGTACTGGTTATTCTTTTTATACATGTTGGAATGAACCGATGTGTGTGATTTAGTGATCAAGTTTATTGTTCTCCTCTATTTATGTTGTATATAAATAAAAGCATAAAGCATGCCAAAATATCAGATAGTATGGATTCGGTCAGAATAAAAGATAAATAAGACACTTAGCTAAAGGAAGCACGAATGAGGATAATTTTCCCATTTTAAAATGCCTAAAAAATGTACCAAATCGCACCATTTAGGTACGCTAAATGCATCAATGTGTAGCTGTGCATATAAAAATTTTTAAGAGACCTATTAATAATAGATCTCTTAAAATCACTACTTTCATCAAATCACTGGCGCTAGCGTAAATAACACTTGCCCTGTTTTAACAGTTTGTCCTTTTTCGATCGTAATGCTTTCAACTTTCATGCGTTCGGGCGCAATAATCGGAATTTCGATTTTCATAGCCTCGATGACCGCTAGCGTTGCTCCTTCCTCAACGATATCACCAGATTGACATTCAATTTTCCAAATCGAACCCGGCATATGTGATTCAACGGCACAACCACCATCAGGAATGATGACAGTTTCACCTTCATCAACAGCATCCAAACTCTCTGAGACATATTCTGCTAGCCCAGCCTCATGCCAACGGCGACGTTCAGCATCAAAGTTAGCTTGTTGAGTTGCTTTAAAACTTGAAATAGTTTCAGCATTGTCTGATAAGAATTGATTATATTCTTTGAGGTTTAAAACACCTTCCTCAATTCTGAGTTTGAGTCGTCCTGCTTTAAAATCCTCACGCATTTGCATGAGTTCTGTTTCAGAAACTTCATAGAATTTAATCTGATCAAAGAAGCGCAATAACCACGGTTTACCTTGCTCAAAGTCTGCATTTCTACGATAGCGAGACCACATTTGCGTTGTTCTACCCACAAACTGATAGCCACCCGGTCCTTCCATTCCATAGACACACATATAAGCACCGCCGATTCCAACAGCATTTTCAGGTGTCCAAGTTCGTGCAGGATTATATTTAGTCGTTACGAGTCGTTGCCGTGGATCAAGCGGTGTCGCAACTGGTGCACCGAGATATACATCACCTAAGCCCATCACCAAATAATTTGCGTTATACACCACGTCTTTTACGGCTTGCTTATCTTTTAGACCATTAATGCGACGAATAAATTCGATATTGTCTGGACACCACGGTGCATCAGGACGCACCGTTTGCATATAACGATCAGTTGCCAACTGCGTTTGTGAATCTTCCCAAGCCAAAGGTAAATACACGGTACGTGAAGGAACTTGCATTTCAGTCACATCAGGTAATTCGGTTTCGGCTTGTTTAAGGAGGTTCAATAAATTCTGTTGATCCAGTTTGAGTGAGTCATAATGAATTTGAAGTGAACGTATTCCCGGTGTTAGATCAATGATACCTATGATGTTTTGATCTTTAACCCACTGCATTAATGCGTGTATGCGGAATCGCAAATTCAGGTCCAAAACCAATTCGCCATACTCAACCAACATGTAGTTATTACCAGCGGGGCGATAAACAACATTTGGCGTATGATCTTGACCATCTAAACGATCTAATACGGCATCATTTAAGCTATCAAACTCAGCATAAAAGCTTTGACCAAATTGCACATCATTAAGATGCTCTGTACTGAGCATATGATGATATGTTTGATTTAATTCGGTTGCTTGTTCATATCGAATAGGAACAAATTTAACTTTGTCTCCTGCTTTTAGTTGACCTAATTTCCAAAGTTCAGAATGCACAACGACCGCTGGGCAAACAAAACCACCAAGACTTGGACCATCGGGACCTAAAATGATCGGCATGTCTCCAGTAAAGTCGATTGCTCCAATAGCATAGGCATTGTCATGAATATTAGAAGGATGTAAACCTGCTTCACCGCCATCTTCACGCGCCCATTCTGGCTTTGGACCGATCAATCGAATCCCTGTACGACTTGAATTGAAATGTACTTCGAAGGAATGTTCAAAGAAGGCATCAATATCTTGTTTGGTGAAAAAATCAGGCGCGCCATGCGGACCATACATCACCGCAATTTCCCAACTGTTTGAGAATGTCGGGACTTGTTCTGCATTTAAACTTGTTTGTTGGTCTGAACTAAACGAAGTGATTGGCAACATATCACCAATTAACAAATTACGTCCTGCATGACCACCAAATTGACCTAAGGTAAATGTCGCTTGTGAACCCAAATATTCAGGAACATTCAAACCACCTTTGATGCCAATATACGTTCTACATCCTGTGATGATTTTACCGCATTTAAGGATTTGCCCTTTCTTGACATTCACCGTTTGCCACATTGAAATGTGCACACCATCTAAGGTTGACGGCATGTCACCACCTGCAAGCACGATTTGGCTATCACAGTGAAACTTTAAAGTAGGTCCATGCAATGTACATTCTAAACCTGCACTATTAGATGCATTGCCAAGTAGTTGGTTTGCCACATTTAAAGATAAAGGGTCAATCGCTCCAGACGGTGGTACACCCACATCCCAGTAACCTAAACGCCCAGTAACATCTTGTATGGAGGTTTGAATACCAGCTTGAAATACCTCGATTTTTTGAGTTTTCCACTCAAAAGTATTGAGGAAACGAGTGGTTTGAGTACCCGCTTTAAACACTTCACAATCAATAATATTCTGTAAATACTCAAGATTGGTTTCGATACCTGCCACCTGAGTTTTGGCTAAGCTATGATTCATTGCTTGAATAGCCGCATCTCGATCATTTGCCGTGACGATAATTTTAGCAATCATCGGATCGTAAAATGAGGAAACAGTCGAGCCAGTTTCTACCCATGTTTCATTACGTGCTTGATCATCAAATTCAACAAAGGTCAGTAAACCTGCACTCGGTTGGAAGTTTTTGATCGGGTCTTCAGCATACAAACGAACTTGGATCGAATGTCCTACTGATTTCAAAGATTGCGTAGGTGCTGTCCAGTCGCCACTCGCAAGTGTGACCATCCATTCAACCAAATCCACGCCGTATACTTGTTCTGTGACACCATGTTCAACTTGAAGGCGGGTATTTACTTCCAAAAAGTAAAAGTCTTGCGTGTCCGTATCCATCACAAATTCAACAGTACCCGCTGAGCGATAATTCACGGATTGCATGAGTTGAATTGCAACTTTCTGAATATATGAACGTTGTTGATCATTTAGATGTGGTGCTGGCGTTTCCTCAATAACTTTTTGATTGCGACGTTGAACAGAACAATCTCGTTCACCTAACGCTAAAACTTGTCCTTGACCATCACCAAATATTTGCACCTCGATGTGGCGAGCATTCTGTACAAATTTCTCTAAATACAGTCCTGCATCTTTAAAGTTTGCCTGCGCAAGATAAGAAACTGTTGCGAAAGCATCTTTAAGTTCTTCAGCATTCCATACCAAGCGCATGCCGATACCACCACCGCCTGCGGTACTTTTTAGCATCACAGGATAACCAATGCGCTTTGCTTCAACCAATGCCTCTGCTTCGTCAGCCAAAAGTTGGCTACCTGGCAATAGTGGCACATTTGCTTCGATTGCAAGCTCTCTAGCGGTATGTTTCAAGCCAAATGCACGCATTTGAGCTGAGTTTGGGCCGATAAATGCAATTCCTTGTGATTCACACAGATCACAAAATTCAGCATTTTCAGATAGAAAACCGTAACCTGGATGGATGGCATTCGCACCTGTTTGTTTGGCGACTTCTAAAATTTTGTCAACATTGAGATAACTTTGACTCGCGGGTGCATCACCGATATAAATCGCTTCATCTGCTAAGGTCACATGCAATGAATCTCGGTCTGCCTCAGAGTACACAGCAACGGATTGAATACCTAGTTTTTTTAGTGTTCGAATAACACGACAAGCAATCGCTCCACGATTGGCGATTAAAACTTTATTAAACATAGACTAAGCCTCCTCTCCATCACGAATCACTAATTGGATCGGTGTCGGGTTATAGGCATTACATGGATTATTCAGTTGCGGGCAATTAGAGATCAGCACGATTAAATCCATTTCTGCTTTGATCTCGACAAAATTACCAGGTGCAGAAATACCATCATCAAATTTCAAATGTCCATCAGATGTAACAGGAACATTCATAAAGAAATTGATATTTGGACCAATGTGACGCACATTCAAATTGTGCTTTTTCGCGATGGGATGTTTGGCTAAGGCATACATGAAGTTGTTACGGCAACTATGCATAGGATAAGTTTCATTTGCATAGCGCACAGTATTACTTTCGCAAGAACATGCACCACCCAACGTGTCATGACGACCACAGTTATCATCATGAATGACTGCAATTAACCGTCCAAAGTTACTGTATAAAGATGTGCCTTTTTCTAAATAGATATATTGATTCATGGCAAGCGTATCTGTAGCGCTATAACGCTCTTCAGGATTTTCTGCTGAGATAAACAAAGTATCAACAGCTTGATTGCCCTCTAAATCAATAATCCGAAAGTATTGCCCTTTTTTGACTTCGCACATCCACGCTTCACCCGCAGGACAAACTTCACTTAATGTTGCTTTTTCAAAAGTATGTAAACTCGTCATGATGCTTCTCCTATAGCTTAATATGCTGAACTCAATGTGTAGTAACGTGCGTTGTTTTGAAAAGCACGTTGATTTTGTGGACAGGCATCACGACAAATATCGTGGTCGGCTAAAGAGTTGGCTTTATACAAAGACAATTGAATATCGCTTGGTTGATAGAGCGAACTGTTATCTAAACCATGTGGGGCAGCAGAAAGGAAAACCAAACAATCCATTTCAAAACGTAATTCAATGATTTGGCTGGTATTGTCTGATTGGGTATAGCTTAGAGCACCTTGATCATTGGGACTCACTTTTGAGAAAAGGTTTACGGTTGCACTTAAATCAGTTTGTGACAGTGAAAATTTCGCCATCTCTACTAATAAGCCATCTACACCGTTTTGTACATTTCATTTCGTGCATCTTGAAAACGACGTTGACCAAACTGTTTACTGATTTGCTCAGGACGACTCGCCCCACAGAACGTATCATTCCAACCATGGTCATCTTTAACGATCGATGCCATGACACGCCCTAAATCTGAATACAAAACATTGCCCGTCGTTAAAAATGCAGTATGTTGCCCTTTTAAGGTGTCTGGCATGTTGTAACGTTCAAGTTTATCTTCAGCATTCACACAAAACAGTGAAACATTGGCGTTTGAAGCTAACGCTTTGAATTGTAAAACTGTCCCTTTCTGAACTCGTCCAGACCAATGATGACCACCCGGTAGTTTTTCAGTCCAAAGGATCTGGTTGTTATGATATTCGCTCATTCGCATGACCTCTTTTAAGGTTTAAGTCCAACCTCCCGGGCTTTTATCCCTCCGTGTAGTTCTTGCGAACCGTGAACTCTCGGTCTCAGTCATAGCCAACTTTGAGGAGTTGTCTATCGGAACCCTAGATCACTTTATGATGGGATTAATGAAGCAAATGGCGTGCCAGTTTAGTAATACGATTTTTGTATTTCGTCATACTTTTTTGGCTTAAAACAAGGCATTTTTATTTTTATGCACTGTGATCAGTCAAAATCAGTGCACTAGTGTTTATTTCTGAGGCTTTACTGGAAAACATAAAAAGGGCTTTATTTCCTTCAGCACAAACATACTTTGCATTTCTTTGATTCCGGGCAATCTTCGAATGGTCGTCATTGAAAATTCAGCATAGGTATCGAGATCTGGTGATACGACTTGCAACAAAAAGTCTGCATCGCCTCCAATGCTATAACATGCAACGACATAATCTAAGGCAGTGACTTCTTCTTCAAATTTCTTTGCCTCTCTTTCGCTATGACTATCAATCGATACACGGACAAACACCATCACACCTAAGCCAAGTTTTTTGCGATCAAGTAAAACGCCGTATCCTTTGATGACTTTGGTGTCTTCTAAATGTTTGACTCTTCGCCAACAGGGCGAGGTTGAAAGACCTAACTGTTCTGATAAGTCAGCATTTGTGGTTCTTGAGTCTTTTTGCAACAACTCTAAAATTCTTGCATCAGTTTTATCAATTTTTAAATTAGGCATAAAATTTCTATTAAATTTAAATATAGGGTTATTTATACCCTAATTTTTATATTTACTAGAACATATAGATCAAATTTACCTATGTATTTATTAAAAAATAGAGATCCGATTTCATTTGGTTTTAATTGACATGGAACATCTCACACAAACAATGACCTATGTTTTAACTTTAGGATTAGCAGCAATCCTCCCTGGACCAGGCATGACTGGTCTTATGTTTAAGACTTTAGTTCAGGGATATAAAAATGGACTGATGATGCTGTGTGGTCTCATCACGGGAGATATCACTTTTTTATTGATTTCAATTTTTCTTTTTTCTTCTCTTCATCATTTCAGTCCACATTTGGTTTTTTATTTGATACTACTATCAAGTTCGTACCTGCTTTACTTAGCTTATAAGTTTTGGTTTTTTAACGGTAATCTTTTGGAAAATGAAGCACCTGAAAATCTCAAAAACACGCTTTTTTCCTATAAAGATGGACTGTTAATTACTTTGAGTAATCCTAAAACTATTTCATTTTATCTTGCGATTGTACCTGCTATCTTCGGCGCGCAGTCATTGCAAAAGCAAAGCTGGTTTTTAGTGTCTATTACCATCTTCACGCTTGCCATCATTGGCGGACTTTATGTCTTTTTTTCGTGGAATCTAAAGAAAGTACTCAGTGATATAAAAGTACAAACCATTTTATTAAGAACGCTCTCTGTCATGATGGGTATATTGGCTTTGGGAATGTTTTATAGAGAGTTTAACATTCAATATTTAGCATAAGCTATTGATTCACAAAGCCCTAAATTACATTTTACTTTAGAGCTTTGTGAATTAAATAGAGGATGAACTCAAATCTTACTTTTTCTTTTTGGTGAACAAATTCAATGCTTGCGCATAATGTGATGGTGCTACACGCTGAATTAGATCTAAAATTTTGGCATCATTGCCAATTAAAACTCGGCGCTGATCTTTTTTAACCGCATTTAAAATTACTTTTGCAGCTTCTTCAGGTGGGGTTTTAAGTACCTTGTTAAAAGCTTTACTGGCCTTTGCAGGATTCAATCCTAAAGCACGAATACTATCACTCATGCGTGCGCTATTCGCAATGTTGGTGCGAATCCCCCCTGGATGGACACAAGTTGCACTTACACCGTTGGCTTGTAAGTCAAGCTCTTGACGAAGTGATTCTGTAAAACCACGTACTGCAAATTTAGTCGCATTGTATGCACTTTGCGTAGGTTGTGCTGTTAAGCCAAATAGACTGGAAATATTGATAATATGCCCTTCACCACTTTGTTTTAAATAGGGTAAAAATGCTTTGGTACCATGTACAACACCCCAAAAATTAATATCAAATACCCATTCTATTTCCTCATAACTCATTCCTTCAACCGTGCTTGCCAATGCCACGCCTGCATTATTAAAAATGAGGTTAATTTTTCCATGTTCTTGGGCGGTATTCGTAGCCCATTCCTCTACAGCAGTGCGATCAACCACATTTAAGGTGCTAAGCGTGACTTTAACTGGATAGGATCTAACAAGTTCCAATGTTTCAGCTAAGCCTTGCTCGTTGACATCACTCAGGGCTAAATGTGCACCTTGTTGTGCCAATAAGATAGCGAGTTGTTGACCGATTCCAGAACCTGCACCTGTAATCGCGGCAACTTTTTGATTAAAATTTTTCATAGCATGGCTCTTTGTTTAGTTGATGTCTAATTGATAAAAATGGATTGCGTTTTGTCTAAAAATCGCTTGCAAAGCTTCAGAACCATAAGGCTCAATCATTTGCATATAAGCCTGTATTAAGTCGGTTAAACGCGCATTAGGTTTATCCATTGGATAATTCGAAGCGAACATGATACGTCCTGTACCAAAGACATGGATCGCATGCTGTATCAATGGGGTCAATAATTGAACCATTTCAGCAACAGTTGCCGTCCGATTTTCTTTATAAAATGTATGTCCCAATACTGGCATCATAAGCCCTGATATTTTTGCATGCACATTCGGCTGCTCCGCTAAAGCACTTAGGCCGTTTTGCCATTGCTGAAATATTGCATCACGTTGCGCAGTAGTTTTCCCTGTCTTCTTCCCTACTGCACCAAATAAACCTACAGGTGTTGCAAGATGATCTACCACGATCCTTGTTTCTGGAAACTGCTTAGCCAAGGCAGTGATCTCATTTAATTGAGTTGAATATCCCCAAGCATCAAAAGACAGATTCATTTGGGCGAGTTGCTCAAATCCCTTTAAGAATTTTTTAGACTGATATAAATGAGGTGTTTTAGACCAGCGATAGATGCCGTCATCTTCATGCCAAGAAGACATCTTTCGAATTCCTCTAAACAAAGGACTTGCATCTCGATGAGCTTTTAAAATATCGACGAATTTGCGGTGACTTGGATCCGCCGTGGCAACAATTGCAGCAAGCTTTAAATCATATTTTGAAAAATCTAACTGGCTTAGCCATCTCGTTTCTTCAACAACGCCAAACCCTTTATGATGATGCCAATTGGCTTCGACATGAACAACGCTTTCAACCTGTATCCCATCTAAATCTTGATGATAATGCATCGGCAAATAAGGGCTTAATACATGTTGAGTATGCCCTAGAGTGTCCAATAACGCTTTTGGTTTTACTAAGCGAAGAATCTTATCCATAAGCGCTGGATATTTCCCCAATGCCTTAACCAATACCGCTGCGGAATGTGGAGTATGGTAAGGATCCCACTGATGTATATGTGGATCAATAATAGAAAAATCGAGCTGTTTCATTGTTCTACTCTTTAGCGTTGTAATATCTTTTTTTGAAAATTAATTTTTCATAACAGTTCAGAAATTCTGTTGAAATCTTATAAAACCGATAAGCTATTTATATGTTTCATTGGTTACTCCATACCAAAACATGTTTTATTGTGTTTTCTAGCTTACAGAGAATCTAAATATGCATGAAATGATTTTTTATAATCATAAATTATGAATACCATTCATAATAAAATATAATTTTAATTTATTTAACTGATTTTAATAAAAAAATACACTTGACCTCCGCGATATAAGCGCTTTTAGTCAAGTGTATTCAGCATGAATTTAAAAACTCATGCTGTTAATTATTTATTTAAACCGACTGCTTTTGCACGAGCAGCGTGCAACTTCTTGTAGCTCTCAATCAAACGTAAATGACGATCCAAACCTTCGAGTTTCATACTGGTTGGTGTTAGACCATAAAAACGAACTGTGCCTTCGACAGAGCCCACGACAGCATCCATACGTTCATCACCAAACATACGACGGAAGTTTTTGTCGTAATCTTCTAATTCCATCTCATCATCGAGAATGACTTCTAGCACAACATTCATACATTGATAGAACAAACCACGTTCTACAGTGTTGGTGTTGTATTGCAGGAATTGCTCAACTAAATCTTTTGCTTCTTCAAATTGCTTCAAAGCAACATAAATAAGGAGTTTTAATTCAAGCAGTGTCAATTGTCCCCAAACAGTATTGTCATCAAATTCAATGCCGATTAAGGTCGTGATTTCTGTGTAATCGTCAAGTTCACATTCTTCTAAACGCTCAACCAGTGCTTCAAGACGCTCGTCATCTAAACGATGAATATTTAGAATATCTTCACGGAATGCCAATGCTTTATTGGTATTGTCCCAAATCAAATCTTCAACTAAATAAATTTCTGAATAATCGGGTACGAGGATACGACAAGCTGTCGCACCTAAATGTTCATAGACAGCCATGTAGACTTCTTTGCCCATTTCTTCAAGAATGCCGAATAATTCAGCAGCCTCATCCGCATTCGAGTTTTCACCGTCATTGGTGAAATCCCATTCTACAAAATCATAATCAGATTTTGCGCTGAAGAAACGCCAAGAGACTAAGCCACTTGAATCAATAAAGTGTTCCACAAAATTATTCGGTTCAGTCACTGCTTCACTTTGGAAGGTTGGCTGAGGTAAGTCATTGAGACCTTCAAAACTACGGCCTTGCAATAACTCAGTCAAACTACGTTCTAAAGCCACTTCAAAACTTGGATGCGCACCAAATGAAGCAAACACACCACCTGTGCGTGGGTTCATCAAAGTGACACACATCACAGGAAATTGACCGCCCAAAGAGGCGTCTTTAACCAATACTGGAAAACCTTGTTCTTCTAAGCCTTGGATACCTGCAACAATACTTGGATACTTAGCCAAAACTTCTTCAGGAACATCAGGTAGTGCAATTTCACCTTCGATAATTTCACGTTTTACAGCACGTTCGAAAATTTCAGATAAGCACTGAACTTGGGCTTCTTCTAATGTATTCCCTGCACTCATACCATTACTGAGGTACAAGTTTTCGATCAAGTTTGATGGGAAGTAAACTGTTTCGCCATCAGATTGGCGTACAAAAGGAAGTGAACAAATCCCACGTTCAATATTCCCAGAGTTAGTATCGTATAAATGCGTACCTAGTAACTCTTTTTCAGGGTCGTAAATCTCAAGACAGTATTCATCCAAGATTTCTTTTGGTAGTTCGCCATTTGGCCCTGGTTTAAACCATTTCTCGTCTGGGTAATGCACAAATTCTGCGTTGGCAATTTCTTCACCCCAAAATTGATCGTTATAGAAGAAATTACAATTAAGACGTTCAATAAACTCGCCTAATGCAGATGCTAGTGCGCTTTCTTTGGTTGAGCCTTTACCATTGGTAAAACACATCGGTGACTGTGCATCACGGATATGCAGTGACCAAACATTCGGTACAATATTACGCCATGACGCAATTTCAATCTTCATACCTAAGCCTGCCAAAATGCTCGACATATTGGCAATGGTTTCTTCTAACGGTAAATCTTTACCTTGGATATAAGTGGTACTTTCAGATGCAAGATTCGGCATCAATAAAGCTTGAGCATCTGCATCTATACTTTCCACTTCTTCGATGACAAATTCAGGACCCGTTTGAATGACTTTTTTTACCGTACAACGGTCAATAGAACGTAAAATCCCCTGACGATCTTTTTCAGAAATATCAGCTGGAAGTTCAACCTGAATTTTAAAAATCTGTTTATAGCGGTTTTCTGGATCAACAATATTGTTTTGGGATAATCGAATGTTATCGGTTGGAATATCACGTGCCGCGCAATATACTTTGACAAAATAAGCTGCACAGAGTGCCGACGATGCCAAGAAGTAGTCAAATGGCCCCGGTGCAGATCCGTCCCCTTTATAACGAATCGGTTGATCTGCGATTACCGTAAAGTCATCGAATTTGGCTTCTTGTCGAAGGTTGTCGAGGTAATTAACCTTGATTTCCATGCTGGCACCTAAGTTAGTCTGATGTGTTATTTGACACAAAAGATTGAAAATATTGATAAATAAGCCGAATTGTAGTGTTAAATTGACTTAATAATGCGTAGTCGCAAGAGATTGTCGAGATGACATGCACTCTGCAACTCGTAATGATGGGCGTTATTATAGAAGTATTTTATAAAATTGATAACTTTTGTCTGTATTTCGAAGTGATTTAACTAGAATCTGTCCAGAAATACAGCACCTTCAAACATTCATTTCTGAAAAGACTGCTCAATACTCAATATTTTGCAGTCCGTTCAATTCATGCTAGATCCGTCCCACCTCAAGATATGGGATTAAGTTTTTGTCAAAATTGGGACGAGGATCACCTTTAAAGCTAATAAAGCCATGCATTCCAGTTAAACGCTCTCCCTTATAAAATTGATTGAGCTGATAACGGGGATCTTTATGTGATAAGGTAAAACTTACAGCACCGATTCCCAATTGCTTGGAACGCTGATAAGCATCGGTGAGCATACGATGATGCAAAGACAAAGCGTTTGGATGACACAATAAACTATGTAATACATGGTATTTCACTGAGTCACCACGTTTTGGCAAAATTAAACTTTTGCTAAAAACCGTACATAAATTATAAATCGGACGAAACAATCCAATCATGCGACTGTAATTCAATATTTTGGTTTGCTTAAGACCATGTTGATCCCAAAGCCCAAACATTCCTACGATTTTATCATTATGAAAATAAAGCAAAAAATCCGAAAGATTTAAACCAGAAAAATAACAATTCCCTTCAGCCAATTCTTCAAAATTATATGCAGGAATAAAATTATAATAATCTGACATTTCCGTCACAAAAGCATTCATTGCAGCAATATATTCAATCCCAGCAGTACATGACCAAATCTCATCAGCAGTTTCATTATTTAACGTTTGAGCCTTTATATATTTTTTTAGTTTACTCAATCTGCCTAAACTCGTTAATGTTAAAGTCTCAATCAGTCCTTCATCATAATAATCAGGCATTCCAGTTTTAGGTGTCTGAATAGCCGCACGCGCAGCATGATTATCATCAAAAATAATCATTTGACTAAAATTAGGATCATGCATATTTTTTTCGACATGAGCGCCTAGCATTTTCACTAGAGATTTTCCGCGATATTGATGATCCACCCGCAAATCACTCGCATATCGAAAGTTTTGTACCTCACGATTGACATAACATGGGCGATAACCATTGCTATAACAAGCCACTTTGTTCCGATTTTCTTTATCCTCGATCAGTACATGCAATTTGTGCTTATACAAAATATCAGAAGCTTTGAAATAACTTGGTTCACGTTGAAAACTAATCTGGATACCGCGTGTTGTCATCGGTACAGCGATCAAGGCTCTTAAGGCCTGATCATCTTCCTGTGTTGCTTCCCTTGTAACAAGTTGTCCTTCAAAATACTGACTGGCTGGGCTTGTATTCATTGTTATTTCCCCTATTTATGATGTTGCGTTGTGATCAATTGATTTAACTCACCCATTTGATCTAATAACTGATAAACAAAAACGATCTCATCTTGCTCATTCACTGTTTTTTGTGTTTTCACATCCAGTAGTTTTTGTTCGGTATTAAGTAAATCAAAAGTCGTTTTTGTGCCCAATTCAAATTCCTTCCGGGTATATAACAATGCGATTTCTGCTGCATCGATAGCATTTTGAAGTGCATTTTTATTTTGCCGAACACTTAAAAGCTGGGCATAGGTGGTTTGTACACGTTGGTTTAAATCCAGCTCTAAACTTCTAATCTTCTGATGACTCAAATCCACATCCGTCTGGGCTTTGCGTACATTCGCACGATTTACTCCATCATCAAATAAAGGGACATTTAACTGTACTCCAACCATATAGTTATTACTTTCAGAGCCGATATAACTGGCCTCTTCTTGCTTACCTGCACGACTGGTTAACATCACAGTCGGCCATAACTCCCTTTTGCTAAGCGCAAATTGTTGTTCAGCTGCTTGCTTCTCATATTTAGCTTGGATCAGTGCAGGGTGATTTTTTGTTTTAGCTAAGATCTCATCTAAACTCAACGTAATCATGGGTAGCTGATCAACTTTAGCCAAATGTTCTGGGTAAATACCCGTAATCTGATAAAATTGCGCCTCACTGATACTGAGATTTGATTGTGCCTGAGTCACATCGGCTTGTCCTTGCGCAACTTGTGCCAAGACTTGAGCCAAATCTGCACGTGTGATCATACCAACATCAAACCTACGTTGTGATTCGAATAGCGAACGCTGCAAGTTTGTGAGTGTTTTCTTTCTCAAATCTAGAATGGCTTTTTTCTTCAATACATCGGTATAAACCATCACTGTATTTAAGATCGTTTCTGATCGACGGTCTGAAAAAGCCTGATGCTGAGCAGCGACTTGACTTTTAGCGACGTCTACACCTAAACGATGCCGACCTGAAGTATAAATCGGGTAATCTAATTGAAGTTGTAGGCTACGCCCTCGCCGATTACCTTCAGTGGGAAATAACACTGTTTCAGGTGTTTCGATTCTTTCATAGTCCAACTGACCAACTAAATTGATTTTTAGACCATCTCGTTGCTTCGCTTGCTCTAACATAGCGGTGGAACGATTTACATCTAAACGACTTAGTTCTAGACGACTTTCATATTTTAAACTGGCACTCAATGCCTGATCTAAAGTCATGGCATTGAGAGGACTACTCATCACTAAAAAACTGGAAAGTATTAAATACTGATATCGAGCAATTCGATGCCCCAATTGCATCATCCTATTCATCCTTTGTTTCATAGCTGCGCTAAACTATTCAAGCTAATCTTTTTCAAAGGTTCAGGCTTAATATTGCCTTCAATAATACCGTCATACATCACAAGTTTTTTGTAAGCATCCCAACCATTTTCTGCTTTTCGAATTTGCGGTTGATCCAGCTGCCCTAGATTACGAGCAAGTTCATAATGGAAATTCTGACGTAAGATCTGGTCAATATATTCATGATCAATCTGATGATGAATATCACCTTCAAATAAGACACAATAAAAAGGTTTTGTTTGTTGTTGTGTATCAATCGCCAGTAAAGAGATTGCTTTCGATTGCGTTTGATTAAGATGAGATAAAAGTTGTTGGGCAGTTTCAGGTGCTAGTTTCTCACCCACGAGATCAACACCAAAACGACGACCCAAAAACTCAAAACACGGTACTTGTTCTAAAAAGCCTGTGACACGAATGCAATCATCGAGACAATATCTTAATAAGCCATTACCAGAACTTATGATTGGGCTAACAATATCACCTTGTTTGAGCTTCCATGAAGGTACAATTTGACCACGTTGCTCTCCCTCTAAATATTCAAACTCATAAAAATGACTTTGATAAGCAAGTGGGTATTGATCCTGATAGGGTATCGTTACAACGCCTTCGGTTGCCCATAAACCTTTACCTTCAAATTGTACAAAAGGTAATCTTGCTTTTAAGGCGTCCGCCCATGCTTTTGAACCTGCTGTATCCCAGCTAGACACTAAACTTAAGCGTGGCCATAATTTTTTAAAGTCAATCTGTCCATCAACCATACTCATGCTCAGACACTCAGCACTATATCGACAGTAGGGTGCTTTTACTTGTTGTAAAGATACAGCTCGACCTCCCCAAGACCCCGTAGCTAATACAGCCATCACCTCCTTATGCATATTTTGCAAACGATCAAGAAGTTGCAATGCAAATGTTGGGCTCCATACAGAGATCATTGCGAGATTACGATTTGCGACGAGATAACAAATCGTGGCAAATAAAGCATCATCTGCATTTGAGGCAAATGCAACATTACTGGGAACTGCCTGCGTAAATTTAGATAAAATCCGTTTCCCAAATCCTAGCAATGCGCTGTCATCATTTAAGTTTTTATCTTTTAAAATCTCTCTTTGGCTTTCAGGTAACCACGAAACGGACCAATAATGTGTTCCTAGTTGGAGTTGTGGACATTTTCGATATAAGCTCGCCAACCACGTTGCAACCGCTTGATCCAACTCATCCAAAAATTGTTGAGTGTATGGAATAAATTTTATCTGTTCACTAGAGCCACTCGTCGGTTGAAAACGAATTAATTTACTATTTGAAAGTACACGTTTTTCTTCTCGATATAGGTGGATATCTTCTCGCCATGCGCTATAACGAGTTGGCATAAAGGCATTTACGAACTGCTCATAATTCACAACTCGATTTTCAATAGCTAAAGTTGAAGATTGTAAAATAGCGCTGAGAATTTTACGTTGGGTAACCTCTAGTTGATTGGCGTTTTTTTTAAACTTTCTATCGGTCGTATTACACCACTGCTTCAAAATAAAATGTGATCCTGAGCTTAGCCATTGTTCGTATCTCATTTTGAAACTCCAGTTTGGATATTTTGTTTTGTAATAATTGCCTCGCAACGTCCTTTACTTATCGGCTTGGATATTAACTTTACTGGGAAGCGAGCTAAATCTTTCCAACCTAACCTTCCTATACAGGGTAATTCAGTCCCTGCTGTCCATGTGGGATTAAGCTGCTCAAAAAATTCAATTTTGGGATTTTTTGTTCTCATCTCATCGGTAATTGGTGCAACTTCACCTTTTAAAGGCTGATAATCCTCACCAAAGTTTAATAATCCAATATCTTTATCATAATACTCACTAAAGAAATTCTCACAATAATGATCGACAACTGCTGCAAGGTGCTGATTATCATCTTGCATATTTGGATAATATACATAATAGTTATTGGCTAATAATAAGTAAGTTTTATAACCTTTTGATATCAATAACCAATACAACTCATTAAATGGGGGCAGAGTAAAACTTGAAGTGCGACATAAACCACCTAATTAATTTAAAGGGTTTATGGAGTATATAAAATTGTCATACCATCATCTTAACTTTGAAGATCGTACTGCATTAATGCTTGAGTCAAGAAAAGAAGGCTTTTCAGCCAGAAAATTTGCTGAACTCATTAAAAGACATCCTAGTACGATCTATCGTGAGCTTAAAAGAAATAGCATCAATGACGTTTATCAAGCTCAATATGCTTCTGATAACACCTTCGCTAGACGTAGACGTGGTCACAGAAAACTCAAAATCGTTTCAATCCTCTGGAAATTTATTGTTGAAGCGATCCGTTGTTTATGGTCTCCTCAGCAAATAGCAAAGCGTTTAAAGACATTTCCTGATTTGGATCAAACAATGAATGTAAGCCATACAACGATTTATTCAACGATACGAGCATTACCCAAGGGTGAGTTGAAAAAAGACTTATTATCCTGTCTACGTCATGAAAATAAAAAGCGAAAAGCTAACGGTGAACCTAAAAAAGATTCTATATTACAGGATATTAAAACTATTCATGAGCGCCCAGCCGAAGTTCAAGAAAGAAAAATACCGGGTCATTGGGAAGCTGATTTAATTAAAGGTAAAGACAATAAAAGTTCGATAGCAACACTTATTGAACGAAATACACGGCTCTGTATCTTGGCAACATTACCTGATGCAAAGGCAGAATCAGTGCGCAAGGCTTTAACTGAAGCTCTGAAATATTTACCTGCAGAACTGCGTAAAACGTTGACCTATGACCGTGGACGCGAGATGGCAGAACATAAAATACTTGAAGAAGATTTAGGCATAGATGTATATTTCTGTGACCCACATTCACCCTGGCAAAAAGGCACATGCGAAAATATGAATGGTTTAATTAGGCAATATTTACCTAAAGGGATTGATTTAAATCAGGCAGATCAGCATTATTTAAATCAAGTTGCCATGTCACTGAATACTCGTCCTAGAAAAGCGTTAGATTGGCTTACACCATTAGAGAAATTTGCTCAGCTTGTTGATTATCATAAGGCTTTTGAAACTGTCGCACCTCATGTTTGAATTCGCCGGGTATTTAACCCTAAGTTTCATCATAAACTTCAACATTGCACTTTGTAGTGTTCTCGTTCCCCAATACTTCTTTTGAATAACCGTATCTCCACTGAATAAAACGGTATAATCTTTCCCTTCAAAATAAAAATGTTGAACTGCAACTGTAGAAAAACCAACGATCTCATGTGTTATCGAGCTAAATATTACAATCGCACCACTTTTCTTCTTAAAGTCATCAACAAAGATAGAAAATTTTGTATTTTCATAATATTGTTCATAAATTGAATACATCACTTTTAGTTGAACAATATCGATTTTCTCTTTTTCAACATATTTTCCATAGGTTGATTCTTTGTTGTTTAATTTAGAAATAAGTTTATATGTTGTCTTAATCATAAGATATAACCTTTAAAACTTATATAAGTATTTTCGTCCCCAAGACAACCTAATACTTATATAAATATTATTTTTATTTAAAATTTATTTTCCATCTTATGGAAATTTACCCTCTAATATATTTTTTAGACTTTCATTTTCTTCCCCCTATTCATGAAAAATGTGAGAAAGGCTGCAACAAATATAATAATTGCAAGCATACGCAGTAAATCATTAAAACTTGATGTCAATGCTTGATAATGAATGTCACGATAAATAATACTGAGTGCAATTTGTTGAGCATTTGCACCCACTTCTTGATATTGCGCGGTGAGTTGTTCTAAACGCTCTACAAAAACCCAATTCTGTGGCGTCATATATTGATTTAATTCCGTGACATGTAATGCTGTTAGCCAATCTAGGGATGAGTTGATTAATGCAAGCCCCACGGCCCCACCAATATTCCGCATCAGGTTATAAATCCCACTGGCATCAGCAATTTTATTCAATGGCAATGTACTCATCGCGAGATGTGAAACCACAATCAAACAAATCATCAGGCCGATACCACGATATATTTGCGGCCAAAACATAAAGTCATAATCACTGTGAATACTTAAATGTGAGTTTAGCCATACACCAAATCCCGCCATAATCATCCCAACGAAAACAGTTTTTCTGGTATCGAAATTTGGAATCAACCATGCTAAAAACGGAGCAAAACAGAACATCACCACACCTGTGACCATCATGATATGTCCAATTTGGCTGCTATTCATTTCTCGTACTTGTCCGAGAAAAACGGGGATCATGTATCCCAAACCGTATAACGCCATACCGATCACAAAAGTGATAATGGCACTTAGGGTAAAATTCTTATTTTTAAAAACACTCAAGTCCAACAATGGCTTAGGTTGTGTGAAGCTTCGATAGAAAAATATCAATCCCCCTGCAATACAAATCAAAAATGCAGTGCGGACACCTGTATCAACTAACCATTCGTGTCTGGCGCCTTCGTCGAGGAAATATTCCAAACCGCCCAAAAACATTGCCATAGCAATAAGGCTGATCCAGTCCATTTTTTTCAGTAAGCTATGATCTGCGCGATCAATGTCTGGTCCTGAAAAAATAATCGTTGCAATGATGATTCCAGGAATAATATTGATCAGGAACATCCAGTGCCATGAAAAACTATTTGTTAACCAACCACCAACAGTGGGCCCAATCGCAGGTCCTAAGGTGCTAATCATGCCAAACAAAACCAAAGGCAATGCACGTCTAGCTTCAGGAAATAGTAAATAAAGCGCTGTCATTGAGGTTGGAATCATACCGCCCCCCATAAACCCTTGTATGGCACGAAATACAAGTAAACTTTCAAGATTCCATGCCATTGCACAAAGTAGAGAACTAATCGTGAATCCAACTGCACAAATCGTGTAATAAATCCTTGTCGATAAAACTCTCGAGATAATGCTAGACATCGGAATCGCAATAATTTCAGCAATCAAATACACCGTTTGAACCCAAGTGACTTCATAACGGCTTGCGCTCATTCCTGCTTGAACTTCATTTAAAGAACTCGCAACAATTTGAATGTCTAAAATCGCCATAAAATTGCCAAAAATCATGGCTATAAAAATGACCCACGCGACTTTAGTCGGGAATTTCCATTCCTCATTTAGACGCTTATCCATGTTTAAGTCCCTAAAATCGCAATGCTTAAGTTTTTAAATTGACCTTGGCTTTAACAGACATACCGGGCTTGATAAGCTCAATATGGGGACTTGGATCAATTGCAATTCGAACAGGAATTCGTTGAACAACTTTATTAAAGTTCCCTGTTGCATTGTCGGGGGGCATAAGCGAAAAGGTTGCTCCTGATGCAGGAGAAAAGCTTTCAATTTTTCCTGTATAAGTTAGGCTTGGATAAGCATCTAACTTTAAGGAAACCGTTTGCCCGATATGCATTTTTTGGATTTGTGTTTCTTTAAAGTTTGCTTGTACATATAAACTATTATCAGGAATAATCGCCATTAAGCGAGTTTGTGGACTTACACGAGAGCCCTTTTGTATTGCCAAACTACCTACTTTGCCAGTTACAGGACTTATAATCCTTGCTGATGCTAAATCTATTTGATAAAGGTCTAAACTCGCCTTTGCATTTTGAATATCAGCCAGTAATTGTGCGCGACTCGCTTTTAAACTACCAAACTGAGCTTCTGCTGCATTTACACCTGCTGATGCACGACTAAGTTGAGCCTGTGCCGATAAATATTGGGATTGAATATTTTCAAAATTTTGTCGCGTAATCACGCCATCCTTTAATAAATCTTGATAACGTAGAAAATCTTTTTTTAGACGTGATAAATCTGCTTGAGCAGCAAGCACACCACTATTTGCTTCGTGAATTGAAGATTGTGCTGATTTTTCATTTTGTTCTTGAACGGCCAGTGCCGCTTCTTTTAATGTAACTAATGATTTTGCTTGATTAAGTCTCGCTTGATAATCACGTTGATCTAGTACTGCTAACGTCTCACCTTTTTTGACAAATTGGTTGTCATTAATAACCAACTCAACCACTTCACCTGTGACTTTTGGCATTACCCAAGTGAGATCAGCTTGAACATAGGCATTATCTGTAGATTGATAGAATCGAAATATAAAAAAGTAGTACATCACCCCAATCAATAGAAATAGCGAAAGTAGCGAAAATACGATCCAAGTGATTTTTTGTTTCTTATGGACTTTAACTTCTGGCTCTACTTCTACACGCGCTATAGTATCCATATTTTATTCCGCATTTTGTAATATAAATTCTTTTATTTCGTTCTAAAGATTTCTACAACTTTCACTTATTCAAGCTGAGTAAATGGTTATAGGCATCAAATTGGCGGGAATTATCAATCTCGATGTAATTTGCTGTCATTGACCATAATTTCAATACACTTGTGCATTTAAGCCAATTACTTTTGATGAATTTATATGAAAACGATAATTATTTACCAAATTAAATCCATGTAAATTTTCCCGCTTAAAACTAATATATCTATATGTTATAAAACAATATTTTTTATTATTTTTTATTAGGATACTTGGGGGCTACCACTCTTTCAGAAAGCACAAGCACTCATAATCACATACAGAACTGTACGCATTATTTATGGTTGTAGAAATGTAACCAAACCTCTTAAATGAACGCCAAGTCTAAATGTAGTGGATTAAATTTTTATAAATTTGTCGTAAAGTAGACAAAGTCCGATAGAAAAATGCGTAGTATTAATAAGTGAAAAGATTTAGTAAAAATAACTAAATTCACATGCATATCGTATTGGTTTTTGAGATATGTTGTTTTCGTCGTGTCTGCTTTCCCAAGAGCCATAAGAAATCAAAGGATTCGATTTCTTATCTGACACGATGAAACAACATTTACTCATACAAAATAATATTTATTAAACGGAAGAAACAGATATGGATTCAGGGTTGATTACACTTTTTTTACCGATTGCCTTAGCAATAGTTATGGCGGGGCTTGGTTTAGAATTAACATTAAAAGATTTTGCTAGGATTAGTAAGCATCCAAAAGTTGTCTTTATCGCTTTATTCTGTCAGTTGTTTCTATTGGTTGGGATTGCTTTTTTAATCTGTAAAATTTTAGCCTTACCACCATTGTTAGCTGTTGGTTTAATGCTACTCGCAGCCTCCCCTGGAGGAACAACTGCAAACTTATTTAGCTATTTATATAAGGGTGACATTGCGCTCAATATTAGTTTAACAGCGATTAATGCTGTGCTAGCAGCCGTATTCCTTCCTTTTATTGTCAATTTTTCTATTCTTCATTTTATGAATGAAGGTCAGCAAGTTGGTTTGCAGTTTTCAAAAGTGATGCAGGTGTTTTTAATTATTTTGGTGCCTGTTGGTATCGGGATGTTAATTCGTCATTATGCACCTCATTTTGCTGAAAAGCTTAACCGTCCAGTACGTATTTTTGCTGTGATCTTTCTCGTAATCATTATTCTAGGTGCAATTATTACTGAGCGCGAGAACCTAATGAATTACATTGGGCAAATTGGCTTGGCTACCGCACTTTTCTGTGCAATTAGTTTAATGGTTGGTTATTTCGTACCACGAATGTTTGGTATCAGTTCATATCAAGCACGTGCATGTGCATTTGAAATCGGTATCCATAATAGTACGCTGGCAATGACTATTGCACTAACAGTTATGGCAAGTACCACCATCGCAATGCCTGCTGCTGTATATTCGATCTTCATGTATATTTTTGCGACGATTTTTGGAATTTGGGTAACAAGATTCGGACCACAAGAGACAACAAAAGCAGTCTAATCTAAATTTCTTATCGAAAAGCGTATAGCGATGCTATACGCTTTTTTTTATGGAGAATCGAATCAGAATTGCATTAGCTGTACTTTAAGTTTTGATCCAGACCATGCTTTCGGCTCTGATTCTGCTTGTTTTACCAGCTCAATTAGTTTCTGGTTAATTGGTGCTGTCAAATTCAATTGGCTCGCTAAATTAACAACTTCACCATTGATCCAATCGATTTCAGTTTTTCTTCCAGCCATAAGATCATCAGCCATCGAAGAACGTGCAAGTGGATCAATCGCGAGCATTTTCTTACTTATAATCTTAAATATAGGATTGGGTAGTTTTAAAATTTTAGGAATAAATTGTGCTGGAATTGGGGTCAGTTTTGCTGGTTTAATTTTGGCTATTTTTAATAAATTTAAGGTTTCTAATTGGGCAAGTGCTAAACATTGACGATATTCTCGAATAGATAATTCTTGCTTCAGTGGAAGCTGTGAGAGTGCATTAATTGAATTATTTAAGTTCAACAATAATTTTGCCCATTGCACAGCTTGCATATCCTGTTCTAACTGAATTTCTAGCTTTGCTTTTTTAAATGCATGCACGAGTTCAGCTAATTGCTCATGGCTTTTTACATACAAAGCACCATCTGTTCCTTGGTGGAATCGACCACTCCCCAAAGCTGCGACATTAAAAGGTACCATTCCTTCGAGTATAGTGTGGTCTGTTAAAATTCGTTTTAGAATTCCCACATTACTTAAGCCATTTTGAAAACTAATAATAATGGTCTTTTTCTTTAAAATATCTTTTAATTCACGGGCTACTTGTTCAGTAGATGCTGATTTTACGCAAACCAAGACAATATCTGCATGAGCTGCTGTATTGGGATCAATGCTGATTTGTAATTGATTTGCAGAAATGGTTTGCTTGAATCCTGTGTAATCTGAAACAGTTAAACCGTAAGTTTGAAGTTCTTGCTGAACTCTAGGACGAACAATAAAATCTATGTCATAGCCAGCAGCAACCAGCCTACCACCAAGATAGCATCCAATACTACCTGCACCATAAATACATATTTTCATTGATGATCTCTAAATATCTGATTGTCTCTTGCTACTTTTCTAACATAATCAATATTGCGGAGACGATTTGTCAGCTAGCTTACAGATTTTAAATTTTGCTCAAGAAAAAGCCCAATATTGAATTGGGCTTTGAACTTATAAAATAACTTATGCGTTAAGGCTTGGATCAGCTAATAAAGTTTCAGCAGCAAGTTTACCCAAATTATTAGAGGCTAAGGGACTATCACCCGTTAACAGTTTTCGATCTTGATGAACTTGCCCAGTAATTCCTTTATTTAAGATTTCTACACCAAGTTTTTCTAAATTTTCACCGACGAGCCACGGCAATTGTCCTGGCATATATCCAATATCAATATTGGCACCTTTATCTAATGAATCTGGGAAAACACAAACTTGATAACCTTTAAAAATGTAGTCATTTGGATTTTCATCTACAGCGGCTGCCAATAAAGAAGCTGGACCATGACATAAGGTAATCACATATTTGTCATTATCCACTGCCCATTTTAATAAAGCCTTAACTTCTTTACTCTCAGGAATTTTAGCCAAAACCCCATGCCCACCTGGAATGAAAATACCAGCATATGGTGAATCAGAACTTAAAGCTTGATCTAAAATATCAGCTAATTTAAGTGGAGATTTAAGTTGTTTTTCGTACTTATGATAGGTATCCAAAACCACTTGCTCTTCTTTTGGCATCGCCCACATTTCAAGTTTGACTGGATTGATGTGTGCTGAATTAGCAGGAGACTTTCACTTGGGAGATTCTAGGCAGCTAACCGATAAAAGTCTTCTGCCATTTGATTTGGTGTCTTAAAATCCAAGCCTTTTTGAATTCTTCGCTGATTATAAAATAACTCTATATATTTTGTAATATCCGCTTTGGCTTCTTCCCTTGTTTTGTAGTTGCGATGATGGACTAGTTCATTTTTGAGTATGCCCCAGAAACTCTCTATCGGTGCATTATCGAAGCAGTCGCCTTTTTTGCTCATTGAACCCTGAAAATCAAATTTCTCAAGTAAGTTTCGATATTCATTACTGCAATATTGGCTGCCTCTGTCTGAATGTACAATGAGATCTTTAGCAGGTTTCTGATTGCGAATAGCCATATTCAATGCATCACAAACAAGCTTGGCTGTCATGCGCTCATTTAAGCTATAGCCAACAACCTGTTTCGTGTAAAGATCTTTGACAGCTGCCAAGTACAACCAGCCCTCAGCCGTCCAAATGTAGGTAATGTCACTCGACCACGCAAGATTAGGCTTCGTCATTGAAAACTGTTGCTTGAGTAAATTGTCATAAATAGAACGGTTGTGATCACTGTCCGTGGTTCTTTTGAAACGCTTATGGCGCTTACAATACAACTGATTTGATTTTTTTATTTGGCGCACAGCATACATACTTATTTTGATACTTTGCGCTTGTAAATGCTTGGTTAATCGAACATAGCCATAGCTTTGTTTGGTTTCTTCATGGGCTATTTTGACCAAAATTGTCTGCTGATTTCGCTGAATTGATCTTTTACTCATGCCTCGCTTTAGCCAATCATAAAAGCGAGAAACGGATACACGAAGTAATCGAGCCATTAAAATAATCGGAAATAAGTGGCTTTGCGATTTCATATAGGCGTACCTCACTGACTTTCTTTGGCAAAGTACGCTGCTGCCTTTTTTAAAAATTCACGTTCCATTTCAGCTGTTTTGAGCTGTTGTTTAAGCTTCTTATTTTCTTCGAGTAAGGCGTTTAGATCGGGCGAATACTGTTTTGTGCCTGCTAAAGTTCCAGCCTTTGCTTTGTTATTCCAGTTCGAAAGGGTTTGCATTGAAATGCCAAGTTGTCTAGCGGATTCCGATACATTACCTTGGTTCTCTTCAATGGCTTTTATGGCTTCAGCTTTAAATTCTGCGGTGTAAGTCTTCTGTTTCTTGCTCATGGTAAACTCCTAATGAGTATGTATAGTTTACCAAGTTAAACCCTCCTGTTTTTTAAGCACACATCAGATTGCCTGACAAGGTTGCAACATCAAAGGCAAAACCAGCATTGTCCAAATGGAACATTGGTAACAACATTTCTATTGGATGATTTCCTGTAGAAAAGAATTTCTCATTTTGCATCAAGATATAGCGCTCATCCGTAGCAATCATAAGAATCTTTTTATCGCCTTGATATGGATTTGGGTATGTAGTTCCGTAATAGTCAGTTTTAGGAGCCGTATACTGACTTAGAGAATAAGGTGATGGAAAAAATGCGTTATCTTCAGCTAAATCTGGGGTTGGGTTACGATCATCTATATTAGTTGTCATGTTCTAATTCCTCGTAGGATATGTTTGATTTACATATTGCTTTTCCAAGTGATCATTCTCAAGCTTGATGTATAAATAGGCATAGAATGGATACGATTAGGCACAATTACGATTTAATTTCGAGTACCACTTTTCCAATATGTTCACTGCTTTCCAGACATTGGTGTGCTGCAGCAACCTCTTCAAAAGCAAAAGTCTTATAAATAATCGGTTTACATTGACCTGTTTCGATTAGTGGCCAAACCAACTGCTCCAATTCTTGGGTAATTTTTGCTTTTTCATCATTGGTTCGAGCACGCATCGTTGAGCCAGTCACCACAGCGCGTTTGAGCATGAGTTCTTGAATATCAAAGCCATCTACTTTGCGACCACCCATAAATCCGATAATTACCAGTCGCCCATCTCTTTTTAGCAATCTCAGATTCTGATTAAAGTAAGCAGCACCAATAATATCCAAGATCACATCAACACCATGCTGATCTGTGCGTGACAAAATTTCTTGTTCAAAATCTTGCTTTTTATAATTAATAACCGTCGAAATTGAGCTTAATTTTTCTGCTTTTTCGTCGCTTCCCACTGTGGAAAAAGTTTGAATACCCATCGCATGACATAAGCTCAGCGCTGTAGAACCAATTCCACTTGCTCCTCCGTGAATCAGAACTGTTTCATTCTTTTTTAATTGTCCGATCTGAAATAGATTTGCCCATACTGTGAAATAAGTTTCTGGAATGGCTGCCGCTTCAACAAAACTAAGATTTTTTGGAATTTTTAAAGTTTGATTTGCTGGAACAGCACAGTATTCTGCATAACCTCCGCCGTTGGTCAGCGCACAGACTTTATCACCGACTTTAAATTTTTCTACTTTTGAACCGATTTGTGAAATGATGCCAGCAACTTCTAATCCTGGAATCTGCGTTACGCCTTTCGGCATCGGATACAACCCTTGTCGTTGCAAAATATCAGGGCGATTGATGCCTGTGGCATAGACTTCAATTAGTATTTCATCTTCTTTAATCTCAGGTTTTTCACCTTGTGTAACTTTTAAAACTTCAGGACCGCCAGCTTGAGTAATTTCGATATATTTCATTTGTTCGCTACTATTTTGATTCATGACTTACTCATTCCTTATCTATATTTACTTCAGTCTGATTAGGAGAAAAACCAAACTGCTTTTTAAATTCTCGACTAAATTGAGATGAGCTTTGATAACCAACAGCATAAGCTGCTTGAGCAACGCTTTGGTTTTCGTTTTGCAACATTTGTTTTGCCTTGTGCAACCGCGTAACTTTGAGATACTGCAAAGGTGAATGTAATGTGACTTGTTTGAATGCTTTATGAAATGCAGAAATACTCATATTGGCTTGCTCAGCAAGCATTTCCACTGTTAATTTCTCTGTAAAATGATGTTGAATATATTCACAAATCTTATAAATCGGTCGTAAATTTCCTTGAACCACTAATCCTTTTAAAGCATCTGCACCCGAATGTTGAATCACTCGATACAATAACTCTCGTTTAATTTGTTCACCTAAAATCAAGCTGTCTTGTTCTGAACCTAAAGTTTTTAATAGTCGTATCAACACATTAGAAATTGTTTGATCATATTGAATGACACTCATGCCTGTAGTGAGTGGTTTAAATTTATCATTTTCAAAATATGTTTTTGCTAATAACTCATTTACCGTATCCACCTCTAGTTTCATGCTCACCGCAATCATAGGTGACTCAGGGCTTGCAATCGTGTCACAATCAAATGGCATAGACACAGAGACGATAAGGCATTCACCTTGCTGAAATGCATAGGTTTCAGCTCCGATATAGCCACGTTTACTTCCTTGTAAAACAAAAACTAAGGTCGGTTCTTGCAGTACGGCTAGTGGTGGAGTGTTGTGATCTACACGCATCAAAGTGATGCCATCTATCGTGGTCGCAAAGAAGCCTTCTTTGGCAATAAGCTTTAGAAAAAGTGAGATTAGTATTTGGTCATTCATCATGTGTCATCTGATGATTTGAAATATGATTTTTATTATTAAATAGCAAAGAGATAAAAGATGTTAGTTTTATGCAGGATTAGGCATAGAAAAAAGAGTTTTGTGAAGTTTATGTTTCACTTCTCACGATATGACTAAATCATCCAAACTATTATCCATGACTCACTGAAATAATTATTTCTTATTATTGGAAAAGATTATTGAAAATAAGAATAGTAATGTTACAAATGCCCCTACACCTAAACTTACTAGAATAATTTCTAGGTTTATAAGTTCCCTAAACAAGCCATGCGCTCCCCAAGGACCCCTCTATTATCAGAACGACGCCCGACTAAAACAAGAATATAAAAAAACACACCTGAGATCAAAAAAATACTTACAGAAACCTTCCATAATTTAAATCTTGAAAGTAAAGCTATTAGAGCCATACCCACTATTGTAACAACAGATGCTATCAAAGCATATTTCCAGTTATCCATGAAAATCCCAAAGGTTCCACCATAACTTCATTCTAATAAAACTGACTCGAATCCAACATCTGTAAAGTAATTTTTTTTACTTCATCACGACTTTGCATGATATGTGCTTCAATCGCCTGAATAGCTTCATCTACTTTACGATTAAAAATATAACCCAGTATTTTCTGATGCTCCTGATAAGTCGCTTCAACGCGATAATCTTTAGAGAAGTCTAAGCGACGGATAATACGGATTCGCTCACTCAAATCACGATGAATTCTCGCCATTTCATTATTCCCAGAGGCACGAACTAAAGCGCAATGGAAATCCTCATCTTGTTGTGACAGTTGTTTAATATCTTTTAGATATTGATGAGGTTCAATCAACCATAAATCTTTTAATACAGATAATTCAACCGAGTTTTGATGATCCATCTGACAAAGTTTACGAATCGAATCTTTTTCTAATACGATCCGGACATCATAAAGTTCTTCATAATATCGAAAATTGAGCGGTCGGATTTGCCAACCGCTACGAAAACTCACATCAACATAACCCTCTTGTTGCAAACGATATAATGCTTGTCGGATTGGGGTGCGACTTACATCATAAGCTTTTGCAACTTCAGATTCAGTGAAACGTTCACCTGGCATCAGTTTGAAATCAAAGATATCATTCTTGATGCGTTGGTAAACCAGCTCAGACAAATTGTCTGAGCTTTTTGTTGTTTTTATTTTGGTTTCTTTCATGCAACCTTGCCTTATTCCATATAAACCAGTGGTTCACCACTATGTACGGTTTGCCCTGCTCTACAAATAATGGCTTTTACAATGCCATCTTCTTCTGCATAAACAGGAAGTTCCATTTTCATTGCTTCAATAATAGCAACAGTTTCGCCTTTTTTAACCTCTTGACCATGTTCAACAAAAATTTTCCAGATATTACCTGTCATCGATGCATTCAATGATGCTAAATGACTGTAATCAGCATGGTTATTTTCTTGAATCTGTTCTTCAGGTTGAGCTGCAAACTCCTCTTTCCAGCGATCAACTTCATAAGTAAATGCTTGTTGTTGCTTAGCTCTAAACTCAGCAATACTTTCAGCTTCATCATCTAAGAATTGTACATAATCCGCATAATCGAATTCAGTTTCTTCAATCTTGATCTCAGCACGACCATTTTCAAAGTCAGCACGCCATTGATTCAATTCCTCTTCCGTCACTTCAAAATATTTGATTTGATCAAAGAATTGTAAGAACCATTGCTTATCACCAAATTGTTTGTTTTTCTTAAACTTGTTCCAAATTGGTAAAGTACGCCCTATCAATTGATAACCGCCCGGTGAATCCATGCCGTAGATACACATGTACATACCACCAATCCCAACCGTTCCCTCTGCGGTAAAAGTACGAGCTGGATTATATTTAGAACTGAGTAAACGATGGCGTGGGTCAATTGGTACGGCACAAGGTGCTGTTAAATACACATCACCCAAGCCAAGAATTAAGTAGTTTGCATCAAAAATAATATCTTTGACTTCATTCCGATCTGCCAAGCCATTAATGCGTTGGATAAAATCAACGTTATTTGGCAACCACGGTGCTTTAGAGCAAACACTTTCTTGATAGCGTTCTACAGCTCCTAAAGTTGCACTATCTTCAAATGCCATCGGCAAATGTACGATACGAGATGGGATTTTTAATTGACTTAAATCTCCCATTTCTTCTTCAAGTTGAAGTAAGTGAGCAATCAACTGTGATTGTGGAGTCACTAAACCATCGTATTTAATCTGTAGTGAACGAACACCCGGTGACAACTCCAATACGCCTACAATTTTTGCATTACGGATCATTTGAATAAGTTGATGCACCCGTAAACGCAAAGCCAAATCTAAAACATTTTCGCCGTATTCTAAGAGAATATAACTATCACCTGCTTGGCGATACACTGTTTTTGGTGACAATTCAGTTGGTTCTCGTTGTGCCAAGATCGTACTGACAACCTCGTGAATTGGCTCAATCGTTTCTACAACCTTTCTTGCTTCCTCAAAGTTTTGGATATTTTCAATTTGCTGACGTTCAAGTTCATTGGCTTGTTCAACACTAATCGGATAAAAGCGAATTTTATCATCGGCTTTAAGTTGTCCCACTTTCCAAAGTTCTGCTTTGGCAATCGTTACAGGACAAACGAAACCGCCTAAACTTGGACCATCTTTTGCCAGAATCACAGGGAAATCGCCTGTGAAGTTAATTGCACCGATCGCATATTCACAGTCATGGACATTTGATGGATGTAAACCTGCTTCACCACCATTTTCTCTTGCCCAGCTTGGTGTTGGTCCTGATAAACGCACACCTAAACGATTTGAGTTAAAGTGAACTGTCCACTCTGATGCAAAAAATTCTTCTACATACTCAGGTTTAAAGAAATCTGGTGCGCCGTGCGGGCCATATAACACCGCAATTTCCCATACATTACTATATTCAGGAATCAATTCAGCCGATAACGCTTGAGGTTCATCATGTGCAAGTGGCAATTCTGCACTCGCAAATGCTGGATCAACCATTTTAATCATGTCACCGACACGTAAGGTACGACCTGCATGACCACCAAAATTACCAAGCGCAAAGGTAGAGCGACTGCCTAAATAAACAGGAACATCCAAACCATTTCGTACCGCTAAATAAGTACGGCAACCTGATTCAACTTGACCGATTTTTAGAATTTGTCCTGCTTTAACTTCTACAGGCGTCCAAAAATCAATTTCCTGATCATCTAACAACGCAATACAGCTCGCTCCCGCCAAAGCAATAATCGTATCTGTATGGAACTTTAATGTTGGTCCAACTAAGGTAAACTCAAAACCTGCGGCTTTAGCATCATTCCCAACAATACGATTGGCGAGCTGAAATGCATAGTCATCCATTGGGCCAGATGGCGGTACACCAATATCCCAGTAACCTGTACGACCCGGATAATCTTGAATTGAACTCAACGTCCCTGCTTGAACCACTTCAATCACGTTTGGCGTGTAGTTGAAATCATCCAACATTCTTGTCCAAATTTGCATAGATTCAAAACGCTGATCTGAAACGATGGCACGTGCATAATCCAAGTTTGTACTGATGCCATTTAGGCGTGTTTCAGCCAATACATTCTTTAATTTTTCAATAGCACTCGCACGATCATCAGCATGCACAATAATCTTGGCAATCATTGGGTCGAAGTATTGAGAAATCTCTGTGCCAGTTTTCACCCAAGTATCAACCCGAATCCCCTCTGGAAATGCGACCTCTGTCAGTACACCCGGACTTGGTTGGAAATTTTTCACAGGATCTTCGGCATAAACACGAACCTCAATCGCAGCACCTTTAGGCTGAATATTGCTGAGAAATGCCCAATCGAGTTCGTCACCCGCAGCCACTTTAAGCATGCATTCAATCAAGTCTAAACCCGTCACCATTTCAGTGACTGGATGCTCAACCTGTAAGCGTGTATTCACTTCAAGAAAATAAAACTCATCTCGATTGGCATCGTAGATAAACTCCACTGTTCCTGCACTACGATAATTAACGGATTTACCTAATTCCACTGCTGCTAGGTGCAATTTTTTTCGTGTCGCTTCAGGTAAATTTGCCGCTGGAGTTTCCTCTACCACTTTCTGGTTACGACGTTGCAAAGAGCAATCACGCTCACCAAAGGCAACGACTTGCCCTTTTCCATCACCAAAAATTTGCACTTCAACATGACGAGCTTTATCAATAAAACACTCGATAAATACGCCTGCATCCTTGAAAAACTGCTCGCCCAAACGTTTTACACTTTCGTAAGCATCAGTCAAGGCTTGTGGTGTATCACAACGAGTTAAACCAATACCACCACCGCCGGCAGTACTTTTCAGCATAATTGGATAGCCAATACGATCCGCCGCAGTAAGAGCTTCTTCTAAGCTGTTCAGCAATCCTGTTCCCGGAGTCATCGGTACATTAGCATCCGCAGCCAATTCACGAGCACGGTGTTTTAAACCAAATTCTAAAATTTGCTCGGCTGTAGGCCCCATAAAGGCAATGTTATTTTCCTCACAGGCACGGGAAAAATCAGCACTTTCAGAAAGAAAGCCATACCCCGGGAAGATTGCCTCAGCGCCAGTTTGTTTAGCTGCCTGAATCAATTTTTCGATACTCAAATAAGTATCGGCTGGTTTTAAACCATCTAATGCAATTGCTATATCAGCATCTTCAACATGTTGCGCATAACGATCACTATCCGAATACACAGCAACACTGGTTACACCTAATTTTTTAAGTGTGCGAATCGCTCGAACAGCAATTTCACCACGGTTTGCAATAAGTACAGTTTTAAACATGATGATTTCCCCCCAATTAATTCGCTGTGTTTGCTGCTTGGCTGTTACGATGCTGGATATAGGCTCTCCATCCACCAAAATGACTAATATTCTCTGCATCATCTATGCCATAAGGTTCACAGATAAAACCTTTCACCCAACGTCCATCTTCTAACTCGACATTACCCATCCCTAAAGGCGTTGGAATTTCTGCCACAAATTCACCAAATCGAGCAGTAGGAACATCCCACAATTCAACAATGATGCTTTGTCCATTTTGCTGACGTGCTAAGCCGGGTTTCGGCGGAACTGTTCCATTCAAAGCATAAAGCGCATAGTTTTTAGAAGTTGTTGTGGTTTCGATGTGCACGGCATCACGTGTGGTGAGCTGAAAATTCAGCGGCATACCTGTCAAATGAGCACCGACGACTGCAACGCGAATATGATGTTGCGAAATAGGTGTAGCAGAACTTAAAGGCAGAGCTTTATCCAATGCTCCTAATTTCAGTGCAAGATAGTTTTGCCAAGCTTTACCGAAATGAACCAATGCCGCATCATGCCAAGCTGGTGCAATTAGAGTGATCCCAAATGGTAAATGATCAGCTCTAAATCCTGCTGGCAAAGCAAGCGCACTGAGATCAGCTAAATTGGTAAAATTGGTATATGTTCCCAAATGAGCGTTATATTCAATCGGATTTTGTTGAAGCTGCTCAATCGTGTAGATTGTAGGTGCAGTTGGAACAATTAAGGTGTCAAAATCAGCCAATCTTTGTTGGATTTTTCGAGCTAAATCTTGTTTTAAATATTCTGCATTGTAGGCATCCACCGCTGAATATTTTTCGCCGTTTTTAATAATTTCTAATACCGTTGGATCAAATGCATCAGGATTGGTTTGGATTAAATCTTCAACGGCTGCGGTACGTTCCGCCACCCAAGACCCTTGATAAAGTTGCGCTGCCAGTTGCTCAAAATCTGAAAAATCAATTTTAGTGATCTCAGCATTTAATGACTCAAGTAATTGGATTGTTTGCTGAAATGCTTTTTCAGCCTGTTCATCTCCAAAGAAATTTAGTTTTTCTGGAATGGCAAATTTTAATTTGCTAGAGAAATGCGCTGGCACATTCTTTGGATGCTTACGTGAATAACTATCTAATAGATCATAGGCTTCTAAAATATTTGCAACCAAGTCTGCATCTACAACAGTTAAAGCAAAGATCGAAATACAATCTAGACTTTTACATGCAGGCAATAAACCACGATTTGAAAACCGCCCTTTGGTTGGTTTTAACCCAACAATATTGTTAAACGCTGCGGGTACACGCCCTGAACCTGCGGTGTCTGTACCTAATGCAAATGGAACAAAACCACGAGCAACCACACTTGCTGAACCAGAACTTGATCCGCCACTGACATATTCAGGTTTAAAACTGTTTGTTACTGCACCAAAAGGTGAACGCGTTCCCACTAAACCCGTTGCAAACTGATCAAGGTTGGTTTTACCAACTACGATTGCTCCCGCTTGTTTTAACAAACGTACTGTTTCAGCATCTTCTGCTGCAACAGTAGTTAAAGCTTTACAAGCTGCGGTAGTTACAAACCCAGCAACATCAATATTATCTTTAACTGCAAATGGAACACCGTAGAGTGGAAATTGTTTTGCTAAACTTTCAGCTTCTTTAGTTAATTCATTGAGAACTTGAATTTGCTGTTCAATCTGTTCCACCGTCGCAATTGAAATCCACGCATTGTCTTGAGGATCAATTGATGCAACCAAATCTTTTAAAGTATCAAGTTGGATCTCATTTTTCGAATAAGCTATTTGCCACTCTGAAATTGTCCAACCTAAAGTTTTTATCTCATGCATTTTATGAATCCCATCTTGTATACAAGTTTGGATAAATAAATGCAGAAAGTGTGCCAATTAATTTTTTATGTAAAATTCAGTATATTGTCTTACATATTAGTATTATTAAAATTTAGAGATAAACTAATGGTGCTAAAAAAGCTTTGTTTTAATGCAGATGCTCCATAATTCAGCACAGTCTGATAGTAATGATATACATCAATTCACATTGAATGATTTGATGATGTAGCTTATACACCATCAAATCTAAACTTAAAAATTAAAAATGAATCACCGTACGGATCGATTTGCCTTCATGCATGAGATCAAACGCATCATTGATATCTTCAAGTGGCATAGTATGGGTTACAAATGGTTCAAGCTGAATCTCACCTTTCATCGCATCTTCTACCATTTTAGGTAATTGAGTACGACCTTTTACTCCACCAAAGGCAGTACCCATCCACTTACGACCTGTTACTAATTGGAATGGACGAGTTGAAATTTCCTGCCCCGCACCTGCTACACCAATAATGATGGATTGCCCCCAACCACGATGAGCACATTCCAGTGCAGAGCGCATCACATTGGTATTACCAATGCATTCAAAAGAATGATCGACACCCCAACCCGTCATTTCAACAATCACTTGTTGGATGGGTTGATCATAATCTTTAGGGTTTAAGAAATCAGTTGCACCAAACTGTTTTGCAAGTTCAAATTTATCTGGGTTAGTATCGACTACAATAATACGCCCAGCTTTAGCTTGGCGTGCGCCTTGCACAACAGCAAGACCAATTCCGCCCAAACCGAACACAGCAACACTATCGCCTTCTTGAACCTTAGCTGTATTGTGTACTGCACCAATCCCTGTCGTCACACCACAGCCCAACAAACAGACTTGTTCATGATTTGCTTCTGGATTGATTTTTGCTAACGATACTTCAGCCACAACCGTATATTCACTGAAAGTTGAACATCCCATATAGTGATAAATCGGTTGACCATTATAGGAGAAGCGAGTGGTTCCATCAGGCATCACACCTTTACCTTGGGTTGCACGGACGGCAACACAGAGATTGGTTTTACCTGATTTACAGAACAAACATTCTTTACACTCTGCTGTATATAAAGGGATGACGTGATCACCCACTTCAACACTTGTAACACCTTCACCAACTTGAACTACTACGCCTGCACCTTCATGTCCCAATACTGCTGGAAAAACCCCCTCAGGATCATCACCTGATAAAGTAAAGGCATCGGTATGACATACACCAGTATGGGTAATTTTAATAAGCACTTCACCTGCTTTTGGCGGTTCAACATCTAACTCTACAATTTGTAGTGGTTGACCAGCGGCAAAAGCCACAGCTGCACGAGATTTAATCACAATATTGCTCCTTAATTTTACTTTAAATAAGATTTAAGAATTTTACTGACTTGAATAAGCTCTTGACTGCGTTGCAACTCAGAAGAGTCACCAACAACCAATGTATCTTTTAAATGGATTTCGAGGAGTTCAGTCATCAAACCGTTTAATGCACCACGGACTGCACAGATTTGTTGCAAAATATCAGCACACTCTGTGTCATTTTCCAAAGCACGTTCCACACTCTGAACTTGACCTTGAATTCGTTTTACACGTGTGAGAATCTTTTTTTTATCCTCTAATTGTTTAGGCATAATGTCGACCACATTAAATCTAAAAAATATACTATACACCAGTATAGTACATTGGTTCAATATTGATACTTTTATATAGAATAAGATTAAATCGTTACATTAAGACCTTAGAAATAAAAAGGTTTTAGAGATATATAAAATCAACAACATATAAATTACAGATGGATTCAATCTTGACAAATAAAATGATATAAAATTCATACCATTTTAAAGTCATAACACTTGCCATTGTCTTAGGACTGAGTGGTTGTACTTTACCAACCAATCAAAATAATGAGTGGAGTAATCATCCCTTGCAGACTAAAACAAAATGGGTAAACGACCCACAATCTGAGCACAACATTGAACAAGGCCTAACAGCGGTTTTAGCTTTAGATGACGCATTTCTAAGCATTGCCTCTCGTATGCACTTAATTCGAAATGCAAAACATCAACTGGACCTCCAATATTATATTTGGAATGACGATATTATCGGCAACTTGATGTTATATGAGTTACTCAAAGCAGCAGACCGAGGGGTGAAAATCCGCTTATTAATCGACGATCAAAATGGAACAAAACTTGATAAAACACTTGAAGCACTTTCTCAACATCCGAATTTAGAAATTCGTATTTTTAATCCATATAAATTCAGACATCTTCGTTTTATTGACTATATCTTTAGGCTCAATCAGATCAACCATCGTATGCACAATAAACTTACTATTGCGGATTCATCGATTGCTGTTACTGGCGGTCGAAACATTAGTAGTGAGTATTTTGAAGCAAGTGATCAATTTCAGTTTAGTGATATGGATATCTTATTCTATGGATCTTCTGTAGATCATGCCGTGGAAATATTTAATGAATTTTGGAATAGTGATTTGAGTTATTCGACCGAACAACTCATTGGTAAAGGAACAAACCAACAACTCGAACAAATCAAACAGCACTATCAGGCATTGGATGAAAAAAATACATTAACAGAGAGTAAATTAGAGTCTGCTCAAGATTATCTGAAAATTCTACTTCAAAATTATCCTATTCAATGGGCCAAAGCACATTTCGTTGCGGATCACCCAAATAAAGCATCAGGAAAAGCAAAGGAACAAGATCTTTTGTATTCTCAAGTCTTAAAAATAATGGGGAAACCAGAACAACATATGGAGTTAGTCTCTGCGTATTTTGTACCTACCAAACGTGGGACAGAATACTTAAATCAACTCTCAAATAACGGCATCAAGGTTCGTGTATTAACCAATAGTTTAGTTGCTAATGATGTCGCCGTGGTTCATTCCTTTTATAGTCAATATCGAAAATCACTGTTGCAAAATGGTGTGCAACTTTATGAGTTCAAACCAAATATTGAACGTAAGAAAAGGACTTGGTATGAAGTCGCTACAGGTAGTGTCATTCCAGTCAAAGGTAAAAACCGATCAAGCTTACATGCAAAATTTTTTGATGTAGATGGTAAAGTTTTTATTGGCTCCTTTAACTTTGATCCACGATCGGCTCACTTAAATACTGAAGTAGGATTAGTTGTTGAATCTGATCATTTACAAAATCAAATCACCACACTTCTTGATGAACATATGCTACAAGTTGCCTATCAGCTCAAACTTGATACGGATGGCAATATTATCTGGTATGAACATAAAGAAAATGGCGAGATAATAAAGCATCACCATGATCCTGAAAGCACTAAGTTTCAGCGTTTTACTATGAACTTTGTGTCATATTTTCCAGTGGAATGGATGATGTAAATCAATATTGATAACTAGACTAATCCTATTTCCGTGAAGAACTGACGATAAGCATTTGCTTTTTTCTCTAGTGCTAGCGGATATGCCCGTGATGATGAAGGCAAACGATATAAACTTAATTCCCGATCCATATAATTGACTTGTACAGATTGCCCAATCATCGGTTTAGCTACTTGTTCAGGGAAATGTTGCATTAGCGTGTCAGTTGCCTTATCACCTGTCGTCATGATGGTGTGACACAGTGGAATTTGCTCTAGCAATTTTGATAAATCTGTGGGCGTGACGATTTCTAAAAATTTATCTGATGCATTACCTTGCAAGCGTTTCACTTGATAAGCAGTGTCAAATATTCCTACACCAATTTGGGTTAAAAAGTCTCGAATGATTTGTTCTTTAAAGTTTTTATTGGGCAAATCTAAAAAGTAATCTTTATCCTCAAAGAAAATCAAACCAAAGATACGCCACATATCATTCTGATAATTTGGATAATAAAAATCCATCTTCCAGCGACTTTGTGGCGGTGGAAAACTTCCAAGCATCAAAAGTTTTGCATTTGATGGTAAAAAAGGTGCTAGAGGATGTGTTTCGATTTCGATCATGAATGCAAAAACCAAGATTTAAATGAGACAACTTTGTCTTCGCTAGTGACTCTGATTTGATCTAATTATTAGCGTTCAGCTAAAAAAGAAAGCCCACTTATAGGGCTTTCTCATCTGTTATTTGAGCTTAAGTATTGAACTCTTGCATCGTCATTTCACCCAAATAACCAATTGATATAGCAAATAAGTTTTCAGGCTCAGAAGAAGGATCATTTTTCTTTAACCATTCAAGACCAATAACACCCAACTCATTCAATTTTGACTTAGAAACTGGTGGCAGAAGCTTCTCTAAAGGTAATTGGATACTAAAATTCCGTGTGTTGCTACCACTGCTTTTATCATTAAATGTATAGCCAATTAAATACCAATGATATTTTTGTTCAGACATTTCTTATTCTCAAGTTTAAATAGTTGAGATATTTTTATACCATAAAAAAAACAAATTCCTAGCCGAAAAACTTCTCATCTGTATATTTTTTGTCATATAAATGAAGGACACACAATTTTTTGCCCTTCATATAAAACATCCCTATAACCATGTTAACAAAGCTGGGTTCTTGGATTTGATAAATTGGTGCTCATTTACACTTAATAGTAGAGGTTCACCATTTACGAGTTTTAATGTAGTCACACTTGTATTTGCAATAGACCAACTCAAAGCGAAAGTTCGCTGTACGCTTAACTCAAGTAATTTACCAATAATGACAGAAATAACCCCTCCAGAAGTGAATACAACAGCCTCTTGAGCTGGATTATTTGTGAGTTCTATACACAGATTTTTAAGTGCTGCTTCCACTCGAGTTTTAAATGTTGGCCAAGATTCATCATATTCATGATGAAATGCTTCATTTGTCCATCGAGCAATTGCCTCATCAAAGATCTGTGCTAAGTACGCCCTTGGATCTACTTCTTTAAAAACGTCTTGCTTTAACAATTCTGGTTTTGCAAATCTTGGTTCATATAAAGAAAATACTTGTTGATGATTGAACTCGTTCCACAAACCATCAACTTCATAACTGGCCTGAGGAAAACATTCTTTTAAAGAAATTTGTGTTGTTTGTTGATGACGCTTCATACTGCCCGAAATAATATAGGGTTGTTCAGTAAAAATATTTTTGAAATATTGACCTAAAAGTTGGGCCTGAGCTTCTCCATTCTTTGAAAGCTCATCGTAATTACTTTTACCAAATGAAGCTTGACCATGTCTGACTAAATAGATGGTGGTCATCAAACTACCCTAGTTTCTATACAGATTAAAAGAAATGTATTTTTATCATAGTCATTGAATTAATTTCAAAATTAAATCTTTTTAAATTGGTAAAACCTAAGTAAATTTTATAATTTACTTAGGCTATTTCAAATCAAAAAAATAACTAAATCGACTGAAGCATCGAAATTAATGACTAAAATAATTAAATGGTAATTTTAAGTAACGGACACCATTTGCTTCTGGTGCAGGAAATCGACCAGCATCCATATTGATTTGTATAGAAGGTAATATAAGTTTTGGCATAGACAAAGTTGCATCACGCGCCTGCCTCATTTGGACAAAATCCTGCTTCGCTGTGAGTTTGTTTATATGAATATTTGTCTCTCTCTGCGTATGAATACTTGTTTCACAAATATAGTCATTTCTTCCTTTAGGTTTATAATCATGACACAGAAAAACTCTCGTTTTATCTGGCAATTCATATAGCTTTTGGACCGAATCAAACAAAATATCTGCACTACCTTTCGGAAAATCACAACGAGCCGATCCATAATCTGGCATGAACAATGTATCACCAACAAAGACAGAATCACCAATCACGTAACTCAAACAAGCTGGGGTATGTCCTGGCGTAGGGATATTGTAAGCATCCAATTTGCCAATCATAAAATGTTCATGATCTTTAAAAAGATAATCAAAAGTTTGGTGTGAATTAAATGTCTTTACATCAAGATTGTATATAGAGCTAAAGGTCTCTTGCACAATACTAATTTTTTCACTCATCGCAATCTTGCCACCTAAACGCTCTTTGAGATACTGAGATGCGGTCAAATGATCTGCATGGACATGTGTTTCTAGTATCCACTCTACTCGGAAATGATTTTTTTGAATATACTCAATAATTTCATCAGCATGTGTCGTTTTTGTTGAGGCAGAAGCTGGATCATAATCCAATACACTATCAATCACAGCACACACATTGGTCTCTGCATCACTAACCACATAGCTAAACGTATTTGTGTTTTCATCAAAAAAAGCTTTAACTTGAGGATGTTGCATTTAATCACTCCTATTTATTGTCGTTTAGCCCAAACATAATGCAAATATATGCCCAACAACATTGCTCCGATAAAATACCAAGCTTCTGAATAACCTAAACCTATTAATGTAATTGCTGGCGCTGGACATACTCCTGCAATGCCCCACCCCATACCAAACAACAATGCACCGATAATTAAATTTTTATCAATCTGGGAGTTTGTTGGTAGATTAATTTTTTCACCAAATAATGTTCTAGGATTTCGAATCGCCTTTTGAAATGGAATGATTGCAACCAGAATAGCACCAACCATTACAAACATTAAGCTAATATCCCAGTCACCCAAAATATCCAGAAATCCCAATACTTTTTCAGGATTAGACATTCCAGAAATCATTAAGCCAATAGCAAATAAGCTGCCAAATATAAAAGCAAACAAATTTTTCATATTACAGCCCCATTAAATGACGAATGATATATACGGTTGCTATACCTGCGGACATAAATGTAACTGTTGCAACAATTGACCTTATTGATAATCGACTGATCCCACAAATACCATGACCACTCGTACAACCAGAACCTAAACGTGTACCAAAACCAACCAAAAGCCCTGCTACAATTAACCCCAATGGTGATGATTTGATGATAATTTCAGGCTGAAGAAATAGTTGATAAACAAATGGAGTGATCAATAATCCCAATAGAAACCATAATGCTGGACTATAAAAAAAAGCTTTAGGGTGCAGTAGCTGTGCCAGTAATCCACTGATTCCAGCAATCCGCCCATTGACATACAAATAGCCAATAACAGAAATTCCAAGTATTCCGCCACCGATCAAAGCCATCAAGATGCTATGCATATTTCGCCCCAAATAATATATGTTTTTATAATATATTATTACCAATAATAATATAAGGTGTTTTTCTATATTTCATGTAATTCTTATTTTAGATTACATCAATTTCATTTAAAAATTGATTTGGAAGCATCAAAAAGGAATTACTTCAAGTAGCACGTTGTGCATTTTGCACAATTATATTAAAATAAGTGCATATACAACATGAGGGTTTGATCATGAGTGCATTATTAAAACAACCCGCAGATAAAAAAGTAGTTCTTGCAAAAGCAGTACTCAGTGCCGCTGAGCAACTTGATTTAAAGCAAGTACAACTTGCCGCCATTTTAGGTGTACATCGCACAGCGATTAGTCGATTGAAAAATAATCCTGAATTAGATCCCGCATCTAAACAAGGTGAGTTAGCATTGCTTCTTATTCGTTTATCACGCGCATTGTATGCACTAACTGGCGGAGACACGGATTGGATGCGTCATTTTTTGAACACACCAAATCGTGTTACAGGTGGTATTCCTGTTGAACAAATTGAAAGTATAAGTGGACTGGTTTCAGTTCTTCAATTTGTCGATGCGATTCGAGGTAAAGTATGACCGCCATTGAGCAAAATTTATGGCAAAGTTGTGAAGGAAACAAACAAGTCTCACCTTTATCAGGTACTTTATATCGTCTAGTTGAAAGCCAAGAACAAATTGCAACTAGGCAGTTGGTTGATACTTTAGAAGAACAAGCATTGCTCGAGGATATGTTAGAGTTAGTTAAACCACCATATCCTCCAAAGTCAGAGCATTTACATTACCTACTCAAAACACCATTTCGTTATCCACCGTTAAAATGGGGATCACGTTTCGGTCGTACTTTTGAACCCAGTATTTTTTATGGTGGGTGTAGTGTCAATGTGACATTGGCTGAATCAGCTTATTATCGCTTTGTATTCTGGCACTCAATGGATGGTGCGCCAAAGAAAAAAACGATACGCACTGAGCATACTCTATTTTCAGTAGGCTATCACTGCCATAAGGGTATTCGTTTACAATCCCCTCCTTTTGACCAATATCTGGATCTAATTGCTCATCCTACAAATTATAGTTATGCACAACTATTAGGCACAGCAATGCGGAATGAAGGAATTGAGATCTTTGAATATCCGTCAGCTCGAGCAAGTGATCATGCTACCTGTGTCGGATTATTCACCGCAGAGCATTTCAGCCAAAATAGCCCTTTAGATCGAGAACAATGGTTCTGTGACATAGGTGCTGAAGAAGTTATATTTAAAGCAGTAGAAGGATCTGATATCGTTCGCTTTGAATTGTAAGCATCCGGCTAACACAGCCTTACCAAGCGATCCTATAAGCCTTAATTTAGTTCCCACCTAAAAACAAGTGGGGACTTAATCCATGAACATGGATATATATTCAGCAACACCTCCTGTTGCTAAAAAACGCCGAAAATACAGCAAAGAATTCAAACTCAGTATTGTCAATGCCTGCAAAAATCCTAATACCTCGATCGCTTCGGTCGCACTGCAACATAGTATTAATGCCAACCTTGTCAGTCGTTGGATCAGGATCTTCAGCCATCATGAGGGTGCCGTGCAGGATCCTACTCATGTGAATCCAGCATTTATTGCTTTGCCTTACACTGCTGCAATCAGCCAACCTATTGATGAGAGGATCACGTTGTGTATCACCGTGCCTCATACGAATAATGATATTCAGCTAAAATGGCAGACATCAGAAATACCTGCCTTGGCAGAATTACTCAAGGCACTTGCAACATGATCCGCATTGATGAAATCTGGTTGTCTACTCAGCCCATGGACATGCGTGCAGGTATGGATACGACCATGGCTCAGGTGGTGAGAGCCTTTGGCTACATCAAACCGCATTGTGCTTACCTGTTCTGTAATAAACGTGGCCATCGCATGAAAGTGCTGGTACATGATGGATTGGGCATCTGGCTGTGTGCCCGGCGGCTGGAACAGGGCAAATTTCACTGGGCTCAAGTTCACCAAGGTGAAACCGTGGCCCTCAGCCCGGAACAGTTACAGGCACTGATCCAAGGTTTGCCCTGGCAGCGCATTGGACGACAGCAGGTGGTGACGATGCTTTAAACCAGGCTCGACCATTCTGCTATTCTCCAAACGTTCTATTTCATTCTTCTCATGACCTCAGGCATACTGCGGTCATGAATACGCTGCCTGACTTAAGCCAACTGACCCATGAACAACTGCTGGAATTCACCAGGCAGTTGGCGCTGCAGCATCAGTCTCTAGCACAATCAAACCAACAATTGGATGCCAAAGTTCAACATCTTTCTATTCTCAATCAAAAATACGAGCATGAACTGGCGCTGTTTAAAAAGCACAAATTCGCCCAAAAGAATGAACACTTAACGGCAAAACAAATCCATCTGTGGGATGAAGCGGTTGAAGAAGATATTGCCGCGGTTGATCTAGAACTGGAACGGCTAAATGCAGATAAAACCAATGCAGCGACACAGAAAGCCAAAACCAATAAACCTAAACGTCGACCACTGCCAGATCATCTACACACCATCCGTATTGAGCATGAACCTGCATCAACCCAATGTGCTTGTGGCTGCCAACTCCGTCGTATCGGCGAAGATGTCAGTGAAAAACTGCATTTCAGACCGGCACAGTTCTATAAGGAACAGCATGTGCGTGGTAAATGGGTCTGTGATCAGTGTGACACTCTAACTCAGCAAGCGATGCCCGCCTATGTGATTGATAAAGGCATTGCTTCACCTGAATTGCTCAGCCATGTGCTGGTATCGAAGTATGCCGATCATTTGCCGCTGTACCGTCAACGCCTGATCTATCAGCGGGCGGGCATTGAACTTTCTAGATCAACTTTATCTGACTGGATAGGTCGCTGCGGTGTAGAACTGGAACCTCTGGCCAATGCCTTAAAAGAGGTGGTGCTGCAACAGCGGGTGCTGCATGCAGATGAAACACCGGTCACCATCATGCGGATGGGTGAGAATAATAAAAAACCGAAGAAAGGTTATGTCTGGGCCTATGCCACCACACAGTATAATCCAGTTCAGGCGGTGATCTATGACTTTCAGGATAGTCGTTCAGGCCAGCATGCTGAAGAGTTCTTGAAAGGCTGGCAGGGCTATCTAGTCTGTGATGATTACAGTGGTTATAAAGCACGTTTTAAATCAGGCCAGGTGATTGAGGTGGGGTGCATGGCCCATGCACGTCGTAAATTCCATGAACTGCATGTAACTGGGAAAAGTCAGGTTGCTGAACAGGCCTTAGTGCTGATTCAGAAACTGTATGCGATAGAAGCAGAACTCAGGAAAAAGACCGATGGTACAGCGGAAGACCGCCGCGAATACCGACAACAGCATAGTCAACCAGTGATGCAACAACTATATGAATGGCTCAACCAACATCATCTGACAGTGCCATCGAGTTCTCCCACCGCCAAGGCTATCAATTACACTCTGAAGCGTTGGCCAGCCTTAAGCCGCTATCTGGATGATGGCAATCTACCGATATGCAACAATTGGGTAGAGAATCAGATGCGTCCCTGGGCGTTGGGACGCAAGAACTGGCTGTTTGCAGGTTCGCTGCGCAGTGGTCAGCGAGCGGCAAACATCATGACTTTAATCCAGTCAGCAAAGCTGAATGGCTTGGATCCGTATGCCTATTTAAGTGATGTGCTGAAAAGGTTACCGACACACAAAGTGACCCAAATTGAAGAATTGCTGCCGCACTGCTGGAAACCTAAATCGAATTAAAAAATAGGTATGGGATTCAGCGGACGCTTACTTTGAATTATCGCAGTTTTTACAACAAGGTATTTTTCCAATGCCTGCATAAAAGCACATAATAGAAAAAGGCCCCGAAATATCGGGGCACATATAAAGCTTAGCGTTGATTAACTTACTAAATCTTCAATTCCAATCAATTTAGGTAATTTCTCAATCAGTTTATTTAACTCAGCATTTGCTGGTGAAATGCACCCCATATAGTGACTTAAGTTCGTCACTGTACCATCTGGACTTTTCCAAGAAAAATATGCATTCGGCTGGTCTGTTTCAGTTTCTTCACATCCCGTAGTTTTAACATTCGCACCTGTTTCAGGACGGTAAGTTTTTAACTCTTGTTGTAATTTTTTATAAACAGAAGGATCAACTGTAAGATCTTGAGTTCCTGTTACTTTGGTATATTGCTTACCATCAAAGTGGACTGAACCATTAGGAGAAACTTCAACAGAATAAATAGGACAAGTACCGAAACATGGACTAGATGAATAGCGAATAGTTTCTTGTGCTGTTGTCTGTGGCTGTTGAGAAGTAGATGCACAACCAACCAGTGAGAAGGTAAAAAGTCCAGCAATTAATAATTTTTTCATTTATTGACCCATTATCAAGAATGTTGTTCAAATTTAACAAATTGTGAATTAATTGTCATTTATCTGTGTAGATAAATAATAAAATTCACATATTCTACTTAGGCTATTTCCAGTTCAAGAAAGCACCTAAATATTTGAGTTCTCTGCTTGAGATTTTAGAATAAGACGCGCAAGCTCTAAATCATCTTTATAAGTAATCTTAATGTTATCTGATCGCCCTTGTACAACATGTACAGGCTGATTGATATATTCTAAAGCACTTGCTTCATCGGTAATAATCACTTGATTTGCCAAAGCTACTTCAATTGCATATTGTAAATCTTTGAGTTTTGTCATTTGTGGTGTTTGTGCTTGCCATAAGAACTCACGATTTACTGATTTTTCTATTTGATTCTTAGTTTGAACTTGCTTTAAGGTGTCTCGAACAGGAATGGCTAAAATCGAGTTTGTATCAGTTTCAATTGCTGAACGTACAAGCTCTTGTAAACATATAGATGTGACGCATGGTCGCGCAGCATCATGTACAAGCACCCAATCATCTTCATCAGCAATATCGGATAAATATATGAGAGCATTCAATACTGAATGAACACGCTCTGAACCGCCCAAGCAAAAATGCATTTTGTCTTGACGTTGAAAGGATAATGTCTTGGCAAAAGTATCTTGCTCACCGATAGCGAGAACACAACCTGCTAAATCTAATGTATGAAGCCGGTTTACCGTGTGTTGAAGCACCGTTTGATTTTCGATAAATTGATATTGTTTTAATTCAGTTTTTGAAAAACGACTGCCAGAACCTGCTGCTGGTACAACCGCCCATAGCTTAGTTCTCATTGGTTGCTGTATCTACTTTCGCATTTGGATCGATATATATTGGTTTATATTGGGTACTAATCGTACTCATTTGCACAAATGTTTCGTTAGGTTTGATCAAACCCAAATCTAAACGTGCATGTTCTTCAATCGCTTCACTTCCATTTTTTAAATCAAAAACTTCAGCCGCTAGAATACGATTGCGCTCTTTTAACTCAGTATTAATCTCTGCTTGTTGTTGGATCTGTTGAGTTAATGCTTGATGAGGGACATAGCCTCCCTCACCTAGCCAAAAGCGATACTGTAAACTTGCGATCAAAACAACCGCCAGTAATAAAATCAACTTACTTGAAGTAGATTGAAAAACATCTAACATTGAAAACTCCCTACATCCTTCTTTTTAAAGGAAGATCTGTCACGAATTTTATCGGATTATTAATTCGTGAAGTTTCTCTCTTTTGTAAAGAAAGTTCATCAGGAGAATTCAACATAGATACACGTTACCTTAGTTTAGACCTTTAAATTCAGCCTTACCACGGTAAGCCGCTTTGGTTAATTCTTCAATACGAAGCAATTGGTTATATTTTGCTACACGGTCAGAACGACAAAGTGAACCCGTCTTGATTTGACCAGCTGCAGTACCCACTGCCAAGTCAGCAATTGTTGAATCTTCAGTTTCACCAGAACGGTGAGAAATTACTGTCGAGTAACCATTTGCTTTTGCAAGATAGATTGCATCTAAAGTTTCAGTCAACGTACCGATTTGGTTGTATTTGATCAAAATAGAGTTACCTACTTTCTCATCAATACCACGTTGTAAAATCTTAGGGTTTGTAACGAATAAATCATCACCAACCAATTGGATCTTATCACCAAGGATTGATGTTAAGTAGCTCCAACCTTCCCAGTCAGATTCATCTAAACCGTCTTCAATAGAGATAATTGGATACTGGTTTACAAGACCTGCAAGATAATCCGCAAACTGGTTGCTTGTAAATGCACGATTGCCTTCGCCTTCTAAAACGTATTGACCGTTTTTGTAGAATTCTGAAGATGCACAGTCCAATGCAAGCATCATGTCTGAACCAGCTTTGTAACCTGTTTGTTCAATTGCTTGAAGGATTACAGTAATTGCTTCTTCATTAGAACGTAAGTTAGGCGCAAAACCACCTTCATCACCAACTGCTGTATTTAAACCTTGTTTCTTTAAAACTGATTTTAAAGAATGGAATACTTCAGCACCAGCACGTAACGCTTCAGAGAATGAAGTGAAGCCAACAGGCTCAATCATAAACTCTTGAATATCAACAGTGTTGTCCGCATGTTCGCCACCGTTGAGGATGTTCATCATCGGTACAGGCATGGTTAAAATTGTTTGACCACGAAGATCCGCGATGTATTGGAAAAGAGGAAGTTTCTTTTCTTCAGCAGCAGCACGTGCAGCGGCCAATGAAACAGCCAAAGTTGCGTTAGCACCTAATTTTTCTTTGTTTTCAGTACCATCAAGCGCGATCATTGTGTTATCAATGTCTTTTTGCTCAAAAACTGACTTACCCAACAAAGCATCACGAATCAATGTGTTAACGTTGTTAACTGCTGTACGTACACCTTTACCTAAGTAACGTGATTTATCACCGTCACGAAGTTCTAAAGCTTCACGAGAACCAGTTGAAGCACCAGATGGTGCACATGCACGACCAACAACCCCAGATTCTAAAATTACGTCTGCTTCGATGGTTGGGTTACCACGAGAGTCCAAAATTTCGCGTGCACGAATATCAACGATTTGGCTCATGAACAATTCCTCTGTTGAATGAATATTAAATTAAACCTTGATTTACATTGAGAACCCCCTTGTTAGAGGAACTCAAAGGGGAAAAACCGGCTTAATGTGTATCTAACTTTTTGAATCCTTTAACCAAAGTATCCAATTCTTTTAATTGCGCCAAGAATGGCTCAAGTTGTGATAAACGCAAAGCACATGGGCCATCACATTTCGCTTTTTCAGGATCAGGATGTGCTTCTAAAAACAAACCTGCTAAACCTGTTGCCATACCTGCACGTGCTAAAGTCGTAATTTGAGCACGGCGACCACCTGCAGAATCAGCTCGACCACCAGGTGTCTGCAATGCATGTGTTACATCGAAGAATACTGGAACATTCATTTCTTTCATGATGTCAAAGCCAAGCATATCTACAACTAAATTGTTATAACCAAATGCCGAACCACGTTCACAAAGAATGAGTTTGTCATTTCCAGCTTCTAAGCACTTATGCAAAATATGACGCATTTCATGAGGTGCAAGGAACTGTGCTTTCTTGATATTGATAATGGCTTGAGTTTTTGCCATTGCTTCAACAAGATCAGTCTGACGACTTAAAAATGCGGGTAGCTGAATAATATCTGCAACTTCAGCGACAGGTGCTGCCTGATATGGCTCGTGAACATCCGTGATAATCGGAACATTAAATTGTTTTTTAATGTCAGCAAGCCACTCAATGCCTTTTTCTAAACCAGGTCCACGAAAAGAGTTCAAGCTCGAACGATTTGCTTTATCAAAACTCGCTTTGAACACATATGGAATATCTAGGCGTTTGCAAATATCAATATAAGTTTCAGCAATTTCAAATGCTAAATCTTTGGACTCTAGTACGTTCATTCCGCCAAATAATACAAATGGCAAATGATTTGCCATTTGTATATCGCCTAAACGTACAACTTCTTGTGCTTTTAATTGTGACATTTAAACTTTCCCAGTTTATTTAAGCCTACATTACTTACTATTTTGATGCTGTTTTTTCGCAGCATCGATAAAGCTAGCAAATAATGGATGTCCATCACGTGGTGAACTTGTAAATTCTGGATGGAATTGTACAGCAATAAACCAAGGATGTTCAGGAATTTCTACAGTTTCAACTAAATGTTGCGCTGAAGAGTAACCAGAAATCTTCATGCCTGCTTCTTCAATCGCATCAATGAAACGGTTATTCATTTCATAGCGATGGCGATGGCGCTCAGTAATTTCTGCTTTACCATATACTTCACGAGTCTTAGTGCCTTCAACCAATTCAGATTTTTGTGCACCTAGACGCATGGTGCCGCCTAAATCAGATTCAAGACTACGTTGCTGTAATTCGCCACGCTCATCTAACCATTCAGTAATTAAACCGATAAGAGGATACTTAGTTGAACGATTAAACTCTGTTGAACTTGCCTCTGGCATAGCAGCAACATGTCGAGCGAACTCGATAACTGCCAACTGCATTCCTAAACAAATACCCAAGAAAGGAATATTGTTCTCACGTGCATATTGAATCGCTTTCATTTTGCCTTCAGTACCACGCTCACCAAAGCCGCCTGGAACCAGAATCGCATCAGCAGCATTTAAAACACTGATGTCTTGCTGCTCAAGATCTTCAGCATTGACATAATCAATCTGAACTTTAACGCGATTTTGAATACCTGCATGTAAAAGCGCTTCGTTTACAGATTTATATGCATCTGGTAACTCAACATACTTACCGACCATTGCAACACGGACTGTGTATTCAGGATTGAGTAATGCTTCTACTACATTGTCCCAATCTTCTAGATTTGCTTCAGGAAGATCATTAAAGCCGAAACGTTCGCAGATCAAATCATCCACGTTTTGCTCATAGAAAGTACGTGGAATTTGGTAAATTGTTTTTGCATCTTTACATACAACAACTGCACGTGCCTCTACATTCGTAAACAATGCAATTTTACGCTTTGTATCAACATCAACATCGTATTCAGTACGACAGATCAAGATATCTGGTTGAATACCGATTGAAAGAAGTTCTTTAACTGAGTGCTGAGTTGGCTTAGTTTTAAGCTCAGCAGCAGATTTAATATATGGCAATAAGGTCAAGTGCATAAGCATGGTACGCTTATGACCAAGCTCAACCATTAACTGACGTACTGATTCCATAAATGGAAGTGATTCGATATCACCTACAGTACCGCCAATTTCTACAATGGCAACATCATAACCTTCGCCAGCACGCAATACGCGTTCTTTGATGTTGTCTGTGATATGTGGAATAACTTGAACCGTACCACCTAAATAATCACCACGACGCTCTTTATTCAAAACATCCTGATAAACACGACCACTTGTAAAGTTATTCAACTTGGTCATTTTTGCACGACGTAGGAAACGTTCGTAATATCCCAAATCTAAGTCAGTTTCAGCACCATCCTCTGTGACAAAAACTTCACCATGCTGAAATGGGCTCATGGTGCCTGGATCGACATTGATATATGGATCCATTTTTACCATAGTGACTTTCAAGCCACGAGCTTCCAAAAGTGCAGCAACAGAAGCAGCAGAAATACCTTTACCTAGTGATGAAACCACACCACCAGTGACAAAAATAAAATGGGTCATTGAGTTTCTCGTACAATCGAGCCGAAATCGGCCTACAATGTTGGGCAATTTTACTGTACTCTGCCCCTATAAAGCAAAGTCAAACCGCATCAATTCAAAGAACTATAAACAACTGACTATTCTATCAGCATTTTCGATAAAAATTTACGGGATTTGTGGAGATTTAATACATAAATTGCTTTGGTTATTCCTAAATTTGGTTTCTGTCTCCAAAAATTATGCATATACGTGGTTCGAACCCAGCAACTAATAAGCTTATCAGTGCAAGCATTTATAAAATATCAACAAACTCAGCTAGTATCAGTGATATTTTCAGATAATTTTGCTGTTATAATCGCAACGTCTTTATTTAATATGTTGTTTTAGCAATGGCAAATAAAAAACTTTTAATTTGTGCAGCAATCGCCACAGGTCTTTTATTGACAGCTTGTGTGAAAAAAGAAGAACCTAAAAATGAAGAGCAACAGTCTGAGCAATCGACTGAAACACAAATCACTGAACAGCAACCTGAGTCAGTAGAAACCAATCAACAGTTTGAAACGCTAGAAAGTGTGGACACTGAAGAAGCTCCTGCACCTTCAGTTGAGACGATGCGAGAGGAAACAGAGAATACAACGACCGAAATTCGTCGTGAAACTCGTCCAGCCCAATCTCAAAGCAATAGCACACCGACTGAAACCTCACGTACTGAATCAGCTAGACCTGCTCAAACTGAACCAAGTGCCCCTAGAACTGAGCAGCCTAAAGCGCCAAAACCTAGCGGTCCTAGCCAGTCTGAAGAAGATGCTGTTGCTGCTGCAATTGCTGCTGCGACCCCGGCTCTTAACAACTAATATGTTGTATAGCGTTAAAACCAAATGTTATGCGCCGCTTTAATTGCGGCGCATATTTTTTGTGGAGCTGATTATGAATAGTTTTTGAAAAAATCAGCCATTAAACGTGAAGCCCAAGATTTAACACTTAGACTTTCATAAAAGCCACAGTGACTTCCCTTCTTCGTCGTAATAACAACAATATTTTCCATTTGTTTAATTGTATCTTTATACGGCTCCAAATTTTTAATGGAACATACGGGATCATCTTCAGCATTCAAAATCATTAATGGAATTTTGATATTCTGAAATACATAAATCGGATTAATGGCCTTGCAATAACTCTGATAATCCTGATACCCAGCCATTTCAAAATATGCTTTCTCAAACTCTTCTAGACTTGTTGTCGCCAACACTTTCTCTAGTGATGGAACTCGACTCCAAATATTCTTATATGGCTCAATAAAGTGTTTGAATAATTTTTTTGTCATTACCTTACTATAAAAAGGATGGACATTTTTAAATCCTATTTCAGTGTCATAGCCTGGGCACATCGCAAAAGCAGCTTTAAAAGGCGTATTTTCTGCTTGCTCGCCAAGATGACGTACTAACAAGCCAGTACCAGCAGAGGAACCAACCGCATACAAATCTGACTTTGGAAATAGTTTTTGGATATGATCCAACTGCTCTTTAAGATCACTGGTTGAACCAAACAAAGAAATCTGTGGAACTGGCATTGGTAAACCTGCATGACCTCGACGCAGACACAACGCGATTCGCCAACCCGTATATTCGTGTAAATCCTTAACCAATTCACGCATACTCTCAGGTGTACCTGTAATCGTATGCATCATAACAACTGTTGGCGTGTCTTTAGGAAGATTAAAACCATACCATGCAATTGCAGTAATACCACCATCATGCATAGTGAGTTGATCAATTCGATCATATTCAAGCTTGACTGTTTTCTTTCTAATCACGTCAAAATATAAAAGGTGAACATGTGTATTGCTCAACCAAGGTGTTGGGCGATATTTTCGTTTTAATTGAGGTAATTTTTCTAAAACATCTTTAATTTTCCCTTGCGGGTGATAGTACATTTTTGGAAGTTCTGTACCTAATGCAAAATCAAATAATTCCGAACCTAGAACTTTAAGTTTATTTAGAGTGGATATGCCCATAATTTCATTCCTCCCTCTATGTTAGGGGTTAAACGATTGCCGCACTATATCTGCGACTTGTTTCCCCCAAATTGCATAAATTTCACGACTTGGATGAAAACCATCTGCTGCCATTGATATGTTTAATGCCTGAAAAACCTCGATGTCATATGAAATAAATCTAAATTGTTGTTGTGAAGCTAACCATTGTTGTAAGGTGTTATTCATCTGTTCTGCGTATCTTCCAAACAACCATGCTAAAGGTTGAGGTAATGCTGGAAAATGCTGCATCGGTGGTACTCCTGATACAATAACCAATTTTGGCCGAAAACGGTTTTGTATTTGAGTAAATAATTGTTTTTGTTGTTTTATCCATGTACCTAGAGATGTCAATTTAGTGATATCATTAACACCTATTGACGTTACAATTACATCATAATCACGCTCATCTATCTCAACTATTGCTTCACACACTTGTTGGGTTGTAAGCCCCGTTCTAGCATGCAATCTCCATTTCAATGTATAGTCATTTTTGAGCTCAGAAATAATCGCACCTGATAATGCTTCTTCCTGCCTCTCTACGCCAACACCTGCTGCCGCTGAATCACCCAATATAAGTAAAGACAGTGGTTTTCCCTCGCCCACAAGCCCATCTCTATCACCCTGTGGTTCAGGTAATAATGGCGTTCGTTTACGTACGATCATGCCTTGAGTAATCAAAACAGGTAATAAAACAATAGTTGATAAGTTTAGCCACATTTTAATAGTCTCAATATTACTTAGGCTATTTTATTTTGATGAATTTGATTGATACTGAGCAAATCTTGCACCCATCTGTTCAGCCAATACAGCTAAACCACTCATTGGTCGAATCATTACTTCAAAGTCAATGATTTTACCTTGTGCGTTAAACCGAATCATATCAATACCTTTAAGCGATTTCCCACTTACATCGGCACTAAATTCCAACACTACATTTGCACCATCTTCCGTATAAAATTCACGGTGATAAGTAAAGTTTTCAAAAACCTGTATCACATTGGTCAAAATAAAGAAAACCACTTGTTTCCCCTCATAAGGCTTATAAGCAACAGGAGAACGAAACACGACATCTTCAGCCAATAAATCATTTAAATTTGCGAGGTCACCAGTGTTAATCATCTGATGCCATTTTTCTAAAGCTCGCTTGGTTGTATCAATTGTCATTGTTTTTTCCTTATCATTAGACTCATAAAATTAGAGACATTCCTAACAAAAGAGAATGTCTCATTGTTTTATTTATAGCACTGCCGCGAGTTCAGCACCTTGGCGAATTGCACGTTTGGCATCCAACTCACCTGCTTCTTTTGCCCCACCAATCAAATGCACATTTTTACCATCAGCTTTGAGTTGATCGTACATCGCTGTATACGATTCCTGACCAGCACAAATCACGACATTATCGACTTCAAGTACGATTTGATGATCATTCACAGTTATATGCAAACCTTGATCATCCACTTTGTCATAGCTTGCCCCTGCTACCATTTTGACGTCACGATGTTTTAGACCTGTTCTATGAATCCAACCTGTGGTTTTACCCAATCCTGAACCAACAGCAGCTGTTTTACGCTGCAATAGATAAATCTCACGTTCAGATTTCTCTAATTCAGGTTGCTTTAAACCACCAACATTTTCATATGAGGTATCAATTCCCCACTCTGCATAGAATTTTTCTGGATTTAAGCTTCCACTTTCACCTTCATGACTTAAATATTCAGCCGTATCAAATCCAATACCGCCTGCGCCAATGATTGCTACACGCTTACCCACAGGTACACGCTCTTTCAATACTTGCAAATAACTTAAGACTTTGGGATGGTTGATCCCTTCAAACTGTAGTTGACGAGGCGTGACACCCGTAGCCACGACGATCTCATCATAATCAGCTTGACTCAACTCCTCATAGGTCACGGTGTGATTGAGGACTAGTTCGATATTTGGCTGCAACTCGATTTGGCGTTTAAAATAACGCAAGGTTTCATAAAACTCTTCTTTCCCAGGAATGGTTTTGGCTATATTAAATTGTCCACCAATTTGATCACCTGAATCAAAAACCTTTACTTTATGACCACGACTCGCAGCATAAACTGCAAAACTCAATCCAGCTGGTCCAGCACCAATTACTGCGATATTTTTTTCAACATTCACTTCTTTAAATATAAGCTCTGTTTCATAACATGCGCGTGGATTAACCAGACAAGTAGCCACTGTCATAGAAAAAATATGATCTAAACACGCTTGGTTACACCCAATACAAGTATTAATCTCATCACTACGACCCTGACTCGCTTTAAGAACAAACTCTGCATCTGCCAACATCGGACGTGCCATAGAAATCATATCTGCATGACCAGAAGCCAATACGTATTCTGCCATTTCAGGCGTATTAATCCGATTCGATGTAATTAATGGAATAGAAACAGAACCTTTTAATTTTTCTGTGACCCATGTAAATGCTGCGCGTGGCACTTTAGTTGCGATCGTTGGAATACGAGCTTCATGCCAGCCTATGCCTGTATTAATAATTGTTGCACCAGCTTGTTCTATTGCTTTCGCAAGCTGTATCACTTCTTCTAGACTTGAACCGCCCTCAACTAAATCCAACATTGAAAGACGATAAATGATAATAAAATTTTCCCCGACCAAATCTCGCGTACGCTTCACAATCTCAATTGGAAAACGAATACGATTTTCGTAGCTACCACCCCATTCATCATCACGATGATTGGTACGTGCTGCAATAAACTCATTGATCAAGTAACCTTCTGAGCCCATAATTTCAACACCATCGTACCCAGCATATTGGGCCAGTTTTGCACAATTAGCAAAATCATCAATAGTCTGCTGGACTTCAGCAGAACTTAACGCTTTTGGCTTAACTGGATTGATAGGCGCTTGAATTGCTGATGGTGCAACATTATTTGCTTGATACGAATAACGACCCGTATGAAGAATCTGCATTGCAATCTTACTACCAGCATCATGCACTGCTTGAGTAACCACTTTATGCTTTTCTGCCTCTTCGATACTATCCAATTTAGTGCCATGTGCAAAAACAACACCATCATCATTAGGAGAAACACCTCCAGTAACGATTAAACCAACGTCACCTCTAGCACGCTCTGCATAAAAAGCCGCCATGCGCTCGTAACCTTGTGGTGCTTCTTCTAAACCAATGTGCATAGACCCCATAAGCACACGGTTTTTTAAAGTGGTAAAACCTAAATCTAATGGCTCTAATAAATGTGGATAAGCCGACATGTGTTCTCCTCTTGCGAGCAATCTGCTAGCTAATGCAACTTGTTGCATAGATTTATAAACAAGATTTGATTTTTATGCAACATATTGCATAATTCTGATGAGTCATTTTTATATTGGATCAACATGTCACTCGCCCACGTTTTATTGACGAGCCTACTAGAAAAGCCAAGTACAGGTTTCGAGCTAGCTCGTCGTTTTGATCGCTCAATGGGCTTCTTTTGGAATGCGACGCATCAGCAAATCTATAGAGAACTCAATGGTATGCTGAAAAAAGGATGGATATCGACAATAGAAGAACAAGCGGCAAATAGCCGAAAAAAAACCTATCAAATCGAACAGTCTGGACGGATACAACTTGCCTCGTGGATAGAAGAGCAAAGTGAACCAGCCCAGCTTCGTGATGACCTTATGGTCAGATTAAGAGCCGAAGCTCAACTCGGTGGTAATAAAATTTTGCCAGAATTGGAACGACATTTAATATTACATAAGGAAAAATTAAGCCTTTATCAAGCAATTCATGATAAAGATTTTAAAAACAATGAACCTACTAATCGTGTTCTGTTTATTCATAAAATGATCCTAGAACTCGGTATCATTAAAGAAAATGAATGGATAAAATGGTTAGAACAAATGATTCCTCAACTGAAAAAGTTTGAAGAACAAAACGAAATTGGAGAAAAATAATGCCGTTTTATACCATGCCTGATCAAGAAAAATTATTTGTTCGACGTGTAGGTGAAGGTGAACCCGTACTCGTCTTATCGGGACTCGGTATGCAAAGTTGGCAGTGGCTTCCTTTTTTATTTGCTAGTCGTAAACAATATGAATTTATTATCCCTGATTGGCGTGGTTTTGGCGGCTCTAAGGATTGTGCAATTCCTCACTTAGATGCCATTTCAAGTCATTGGAGTGATATTGATACGCTGATTAAACTATTAAAATTGGATCAATTCATTTTGATGGGCTATTCAATGGGTGCAACAACTGCAATGCACGGAATGAAACATGGCCAATTATCGCAAAAACTTAAAGCCTATCTTCATATTGATCAAACACCTAAAATTTCTGTAGATGAATCTTGGCAATACGGTTTATTTGGAGAAAAACAACCTCAATTTAAAAAGCTTCTTAAGCAAATTCAGACGCTATTATTAGACTATAGACACGCCTTAAAACTCGAAGATTTGCCTAATGATATTCGATTTAAACTAGTGAGTTTATGGGGGGCATTTATTGAGCTCCAAAGTAACAACAAATACAGCCCAAAGGTGTTTAAGCTCGCACTACACCGTCCTTTTTTACAAAAGTATTTACTACCTATACAGCGTCTAGACTATTTACTTTGGTATGTTGAAAACTATTTAAATCATAACGAAGATTACAGAGATGCGATTAGCCAAATAGACTGCCCAACTACTTTTTTTATAGGTCGCGAATCGACACTCTATCCTGAAACTGGACAAACTTTAATTGCTGAAAGTCTAATGAATGCAAATACTGTATATTTTGAACGTTCAGGACATACACCTTTGATTACAGAACCAAGAAAATTCACTCAAGAGATAGGTCTATTTCTTTCAGCACATTCAAGTCATGCGGCATAATGAATGATAAATAAAATTACTAGCCAATATCTTTGAATTGGCTAGTAAGATTTCAACATCACTTTTTTGATCTCATTTGTTCTGCAACATCTAATAAAGCTTGTTCAGTTTTATCCCAACCTAAACAACCATCAGTCACCGATTGTCCATATGTCATATCGCAAGAAATCTTTTGATTCCCATCAACCAAGTGACTTTCAATCATCACACCACGAACTTTGGACTCAGCACGTTCTGCAATGATTTGCTTTAATACATTCGGTTGTTGTAATGGATCCTTACCACTATTTCCATGACTACAATCAATCACCAATGCTGGTAAATGCTTATGCTTAAAATGCATTGCTTGAATTGATGCTAAGTCATAATTTGTGCCTTGGTTAGAACCGCGTAAAATTAAATGCGGTAATGGATTACCATTGCTATGAAGAATTGCAGGTAATCCCTGTTGTGTCATTCCTAAAAATTGATGACCATTTAAAGCAGATTGAATTGCATCTAAAGCAATCTGAATCGAACCATCCGTACCATTTTTGAAGCCAATGCTATACGGCATATGACTCGCAATTTCACGGTGGATTTGTGATTCGCTAGTACGTGCGCCAATTGCGCCCCAGGCCAATAAATCATCGAAGTAACCTGTAGCCATAGGGCTTAATATTTCGCTTGCAATAGGTAATCCTTTTTCAATGAGCTGTAAATAAAGCTCACGAGATTTTTCTAAACCTAATTGTAAATCTGATGATCCATCTAAATTTGGGTCATATAAGAAACCTTTCCAACCTACTGTTGTGCGAGGCTTCTCAATGTATGCTCGCATCACGAGAAATATCTGATCTTTCACTTGTTCTTGTAGTTGTTGTAAGCGATCAGCGTACTCTAATACAGCAATAGGATCATGAATCGAACAAGGCCCTGTAATTACCATTAAACGAGGATCATGACCTGATAAAATATTTTGAATCGTTTGACGATGTTTTGAAATCTGCTGCGCCAAAGTAGCGGACAAGGGATACTGCGCTTTGAGCTGTGTAGGTAAGCTGAGCATTGATTCTTTTGTATGCGTTTGTGGTTGTGTCAAAGCAGTATTTAAAGCATTCATTTTCATTTCCTTTGGACTGCTAAACAGTCCGAATATTTATTTGAGCAAGTGTGATCTAAGCGACGTTGATTTCTTCGCAAAGTAAAACCAAGAAGTCTTGCTAAAATATGAAACGTTAAATGTATACATGATGATTCTCCTAAGGTAATGATTGTTAAAGCATAAAAAAACCTGATCGGTGTTGCCGATCAGGTATTAACTGGTTGGGCAACCCTTTTTGCTGCCCGAAACGCATCAGGCAACTATCAATAGTGCCAAAAGTAAAAGTATGCGTTTGTGTTCAAAGTATGCTTTAACATATTTATTTCAAATATCAAAAAATATCTCTTAAATCTAAATTACGCACTATTTCACCATTTGACAAGTGTTTTTAGCAAATATTTTGTAGTTTCTAGCGTACAAGACCATCTGGTTGCAAGATAATAAGTGATGCTCCACATAAAACCACAACTACCCCCAAGAGATCCCAACGGGTCAGCATGACTTGATCGACATAGCGCAACCACATTAACGCTGTAAATATATAAATACCGCCATAGGCTGCATAAATACGACCAGATGCTACTGGATGCAGTGTCAGTAACCAGACAAAAAGAGCTAGACTCAATGCTGTAGGTATCCACAACCAATGAGATTTGCCCTGATTCAAAATTAAATAAGGGAAATAGCAACCTAAAATTTCAGCAATTGCTGTAATGAAAAATAACCCAAATACCTTAAGTACTTGGGTTATTGAGTAAGAGACTTCAAACATTAAGCAGGTTCAGCACTCGGGTTGATATGATCTTCAAATACTTCCAACTTCAAGCCAACCTCTTTGCCATCTTCCATTTTCACAGAAACCGCAACGTTGCCACCATGCTCGGCTAGCTCACCAAACAGAATCATTTCAGCAAGCGGTTTTTTCAAGTGTTCCTGAATCAAACGTTGCATAGGACGAGCACCCATGAGACGGTCATAGCCATTGGTTGACAACCAGTCACGTGCACTTTGATCTACCTCTAATACGACTTGTTTTTCATCTAACTGGGCTTGCAACTCAGTTAAGAATTTATCTACAACTGATTCGATAACAGTGGTTGGAAGAGATTTGAACTGAATCACACCATCCAAACGATTACGGAATTCAGGCGAGAATGCACGTTTCATTGCATCCTGATTGTCAGCACTATGATTTTGCTCAGTAAAGCCAATACTTGCACGAGAAATACTTTCTGCACCGATATTAGTTGTAAGCACAATAATCACATTTCTAAAATCAGATTTACGGCCATTATTGTCCGTTAATGCACCATGATCCATCACTTGTAATAACAAGTTGAAGACATCAGGATGTGCTTTTTCAATCTCATCAAGTAACAATACACAATGTGGATTCTTATGGATCGCGTCAGTGAGCAAGCCACCTTGATCATAACCAACATAACCTGGAGGTGCACCAATCAAACGAGAAACTGCATGACGCTCCATGTATTCAGACATATCAAAACGCACAAACTCGACACCTAACAATTTAGCTAACTGTTTGGTCACTTCAGTCTTACCGACACCTGTAGGACCTGCAAACACAAAACTGCCTACCGGTTTGTCTGGCGCTTTTAAACCTGCACGGGATAGCTTAATCGCTGATGCTAGTGCTGTAATTGCTTCATCTTGACCAAATACAACACGCTTTAAATCACGCTCTAAGTTTTCAAGTACAGTCTTATCATCTTTAGATACAGTTTTCGGTGGAATACGTGCAATTTTTGACACAATATCTTCAATGTTTTCAACAGAAATCATTGAACCATCCACTTCTGCTTTTAAGCGACGTTGAGCACCCGCTTCATCAATCACATCAATTGCCTTATCTGGCAAAAAGCGATCATTAATGAATTTAGCAGAAAGCTCTACCGCTGCAACAAGCGCCTTATCTTCATACTCAACATGATGGAAATCTTCAAACTTTCCTTTTAAACCACGCAAAATTTCAATCGTTTCATTAATGCTTGGTTCATTTACATCAACCTTTTGAAAACGACGTGATAAAGCATGATCTTTTTCGAATACTTGACGATACTCTTGGAATGTGGTTGATCCAATACAACGTAAACTACCATTTGCCAAAGCAGGTTTAATTAAATTCGATGCATCCATGGTACTGCCCATACTAGAGCCTGCACCAATAATCATATGAATTTCATCAATGAATAAAATGGCATTTGGATTTTTTTTCAAGGCATTCAACAGTTGTTTTAAACGCTTTTCAAAATCACCACGATATTTAGTACCAGCAACTAACGCACCAATATCCAAACTATACACTTCAGCATTTGCAAGTGGTTTCGGCGCCTTACCATTGACAATCAACCAAGCTAGACCTTCGGCAATCGATGTTTTACCAACACCAGGATCACCGACTAAAAGCGGATTATTCTTACGGCGGCGACATAGGATTTGTGCCGCACGCTCAATCTCTTTCTCGCGTCCAATTAAAGGATCTGTTTTACCTTTTTGCGCTTCGACATTTAAGTTAAGCGTATATTGCTCCAATGGCCCAGCACTCGCTGAAGCACCATTTTCACCTTCAATGTCTTCTACTTCTTCTTCAACCTGAATCTCATCTTTACGTGTACCATGAGACAAGTATTGAGTTAGCGTCAAACGGTTAATTTGATGACGTTTAAGCAAATAAACAGCAAAAGAATCTCTTTCTGAATACATTGCTACGAGAACATCTGCACCTTCAACTGTTCGATCTCCACCACTCGATTGAACATGGAAGATCGCACGTTGTAAAATTCGATCAAAACTCTCTGTTGGATGAGGCGCTTGTTCACTATTGTCACCAAGCTTTGGGGTATGTTGCTCTACATATTCCTCTAGTTCTTTACGTAGCGTAACGATATCAGCACCACATGCTTTTAGAGCATTCACGGCTGAATCGTTATCAAGTAATGCAAGCAACAAATGTTCTACTGTCAGAAACTCATGTCTCTTTTGACGAGCCATGCTAACAGCCAAACGTAGCGATACTTCTAATTGACGACTGAGCATGTAACCCCCTTATATTTTGGGCCTATCAAAAAAAGACGAATCTTAAACTGAAAAGCCGATTATGGACTGATCTACTTGAGTATCAATAACCGTTATCTAATACACGTTTATGAATCTCTTCGCTTCATAACCTACTGTTAGCATTAGTTGAGCATATTGGTCAAGATTCAAAACAAAGTATTGTTGTAAAATTTCAATTACAAAGAGAATATAAACCATCTAATTGTTCAAAAATAAGACAAAATATGCCCACCTCATTAGAAGACATACATTTTTAAAGTATTCTTCTTAACGTGCCATTTGAACGTAGCCCTCGCCTTTAACATGAGGAATATATTCCGCAAGAGCGTTGCTTTTTTTAACGCTTTTACTCACAGCATAGCTGTTCGTCTTGCGCAGCTAAAAAGCGTTGCTTTTTTTAACGCTGCTCAGGTTCGATTTGGCACAGTAATGGATGACCTTGTGATCGTGCATAATTATTCACCTGATTTGCCTTGGTTTCGGCAATATCACGAGGATAGATCCCTGCCGTACCCTTACCTTCATAGTGAACCGTCAGCATCACCTGACTTGCCTGATCAAAGTCCATGCCGAAATAACTTTGCAGTACTTCTATCACAAAGTCCATTGGTGTGTAGTCATCATTCATTAGAACAACCGCATATAACGGCGGTCGTTTTAATTCTGGTGGTGCAGTTTGTACAACCACCTCACCCTCATGCTCCTCGTGCGAATCACTTAAACGAGGATTTAAGTGCCAATCAACATAACCCGATTGTTGAAACGAGTTTTTTACTTCACTTAAATTCATTTGACGTTTATATCTTCGCATATTGAACACTTAATCTTTAAATTTACTGAGCATTTGCTTCAGCTTGAGGAATTTCTGATACAAAAGCAGAATTTAATTCTACAGGTTGACCACGTTGCCAGCTAAACCGTTTAATCACTGGTGTTCCAGATCCACTTAAACGAACTTCAATAAATTGAGGTGTAAATCCTTTTGGCATCGTCCAGCGTCCAGTCAAACGTTCAAAGTCTTCAAAGTTAAAACTTTTATCTTCTAAAGGTACATCTAGAATTTCAGTATTTCGGATCAAACGTAATTCAACAGTACCACTAGCACGGCGTTTATTCGGACTCACTTGCACTAAATCAATTTGATATTCAAAAGCATTTTCAGGTAACGATTTAATAGCAAGATTCTGTATCGTTAAGCTGACACCACCTCGTTGTTTCAAGATTTCACGATAAATCGCATTCATCCCTTGAAACTGGGTTTTCTCCGCATTGGCTTGATTGATCGCTTTAAACAAGTCATCAGCATTACTTACAGCCATATCTCGCTCTTGAATAGCTGTATTCAAACTTCTATTCATCGAGTCCAAGGCCGTCTTTTGCTTTTGGACAACTTCAACGAGCTGCTCAGCATCTGCATCATAACCAACAACGGTTAATCCTTGACGATGGCCAACAGTATAGCCAACCATGAAACTACCACCAATTAAAATTGCAGCAGCAATTAACAAAGGTAAATTTGATTTTAAGAATTTGTTTTTCTCAACGGAACTGTCTGGTGAATTCGTCGGTTCAACGTTTTCCATCTTCATCTCTATCGTTATGATCTACATCAAAGCACACATTTAAATCCAAATTTAAATGTGTGTGAAGTAAAAAAGCGTTTTTTATGGTAATAAACCAATACCTTCTAAACCAGTTGCTTCATCAAAGCCAAACATTAAGTTCATATTTTGAACAGCTTGACCAGCAGCACCTTTCACTAGATTATCTTGTGCAACCAAGATAATGAGTTTACTTGGTTGAGGACGGTATAATGCAATTCTAAGCTCATTTGCGCCACGGACGCTACGAGTCTCTGGAGAACTATTTGCTGGCATAACATCAACAAATCTTTCGTCCTTATAAAAATCTTCATACAACGCTTGTAGATCTTTTTGCTGGCCTTGCTCAGTTAAATCAACATAAATCGTGCTTAACATGCCACGAATCATAGGTACTAAATGAGGCACAAACACCAGTTGATCAAACTGACTTTTTTGTCCCGATATATTTTCCAATGCCTCAACAATTTCTGGATGATGACGATGTCCTGCAACACCATAAGCTTTGAAATTATCAGCATTTTCAGTATAAATCATACCAAGACTAGCTTTACGTCCTGCACCTGACACACCTGATTTAGCATCGACAATAATACTTTGTGTGTTAATCAAACCCGACTGATCTTTTATCAGTGGTGCGAGTCCAAGTTGTACAGTTGTTGGATAACACCCAGGATTACCAATCACTTCAGCTTGTTTAATTTTCTCACGATTGAGTTCAGTTAAACCATACGCTGAAGACTGAAGAACCTCTGGGCAAGTATGTTGCATACCATACCATTTCTCGAACTGCTCAAGATTTTGCAAACGAAAATCAGCCGCGAGATCAATTACTTTAGTACCTGCTGCAATTAGCTCTTCAGCATGTTGCATAGCGACACCATGCGGTGTAGCAAAGAAAATCACATCACATTTTTTTAACTGATCTAAGTCAAGATCTGAAAACTCTAAATCAGTATGTCCACGTAAACTTGGGAACATATCTGCAACACGCTTTCCGGCTTCTGTACGTGAAGTAAGAATACTGACTTGAACTTGTGAATGTCTTAATAATAGACGTAATAGCTCAACCCCTGTGTATCCAGTCCCACCAACAATACCAACAGAAATCACGTGTCACACCTTTAGCTTTAATTGAGGTAAGCAAATAGTATGGCAGTTTGCCTTGTTTTACACAATCTACAAGCCACTAACTTATAAGAAATTAATGATCAATTATAGAATTAACAGCAATCTATTCGCATATCACCCCAAAATCATATATAAGAATTAAAAGTTTTTTTATTTTATTCGAATAGATTTTACCATTGGTCAAGAAATACTATTGAATCAAGGACAGATTCGCATAGAATAAAACCGCGTAGAAATAATAATTTTCATGGATGCAAATTTTTTTTGGAGAGCTGGAATGCCTTCTTTGATGTTAGAACAAAGATTACATCATCATATTTGTTTAGGCTTGAGTGTCATTTTACTCGGCACCACTTTAGTTGGTTGTGGTAGCGGTGAAAGTAAAGCGAATAAAGAATCTCAACCAGAAGAGGTTATTGTTCCTAAGCCAAAAGATTTCAACATTAAAGTGCCGATTGAGATGCGTAATGTCGTGCTAAAGGTGTTTGATAATTCTGATAACAAATTAGTGCTTGAGCAAAGTGTCGTTACCACTACAAATTTAAAAGTGACTCTACCTTATATTCTAGACAGAAACCGCTTATATCGTGTTGAGATCTCTACAACTCCTAGTTCTATTGTATATAACTTCCTCACGAGTAAATACGAAAGCATGAACCGTACCGGGTTTGTCGGAGACCAAGCTTTCTGAGAGAATGTCCCGATGAAAAAAGTAAAATATACCCCTGAAATCAGAGAAAGAGCGGTTCAATTATTGATTGAATCCGAGAAAGATTATCCATCGAATTGGGCTGCGATCACCGCTATTGCTCCCAAGATAGGTTGTACTCCTGAAACTCTACGTGTTTGGTATCAAAAATATTTAGATAAACAAAACCCAATTAAAGTACAGCAACTTTCAGATCAAGAACGTATTAAACAACTCGAACGTGAAAATAAAGAACTGCAACGTGCTAACGAAATTCTACGTAAAGCAGCCGCTTTTTTCGCCCAGGCGGAGCTCGACCGCCCACACAAATAATGGTAGATTTCATCCATAACAATAAGGCGTTATATGGTGTTGAGGCGATTTGCAGGATTTTACCGATCGCGGCTTCTACCTATTATCGAACACTAGATTTCGTTGAAAACCCAGAACATCGAGCAAAGCGAGATCTACATGACTTGCATCATGCTGAACAAATTAAACGAATTTGGAAGGAAAGTTCAGGTCGATATGGTGTGCGTAAAGTTTGGCAAAAATTGAAACGTGAAGGCTATGTTATTGCTCGCTGTACAGTTGCTCGATTGATGCAAAAACTAGGTATACAAGGTGTTTGGCGTGGTAAGAATAAACAAACTACCCGTAGCCGAGAGGATCAAAAACGAGCAGATGACTTGGTGAAACGCAATTTTAGTGCTGATCATCCTGACCAGCTATGGGTCGCTGACTTCACGTATATTCAAACAAATTCAGGCTGGGTTTATACTGCATTTATTATTGATGTCTTCTCACGAGCAATTGTTGGATGGAAAGTATCGACACGGATGAATACAGATATGGTGCTCGATGCACTTGAGCAAGCGTTACATGCTCGAGACATGCCAAAGAATGTGATTCACCATAGTGACAGAGGGGTTCAATATCTTTCCATTCGCTATACCAATCGTTTAGAAGCAGCAAATTTACGAGCATCAGTCGGTACGACCGGTGATTCATACGATAATGCTTTGGCTGAAACAGTGAATGGCTTATACAAAACAGAGGTGATTGAATATTTAAAAGCAGATTGGCAAGGTTTAGCGGATGTACAACTTGCGACATTAAATTGGGTAGATTGGTTCAATAAAGAGCGTGTACATAGTGCACTAGGTTATGTGCCACCTTTTGATTTTGAAGCAATGTACTATGATAAAATTAATCCGTTAGGTCAGGTGGCCTAACTTAAATAAAAAGTCTCCGACAAACCCGGTACGGTTCAGCATGAACTTTACTTGGCGAGCTTTGGTAAAGGTTGATGTAAGCAATCTAACTCAAGCAATTTTTATCAATCCAAGTTCTGAAGCGATATATCAAAGAGCATTGGTACGTTCAGGACAATTACCTACTGATGAAAACCAATATCCTATGCTCATCACAGCAAATCAACTTGATCTTGCGACAGGTGATGTAGATGCCGCACTATTAAGTGCCTTTAAAAATCTTGATATCCCAAATGTAGAAGCAACTACTCTTTTTCACGTATTTTCACCTCAAGATGCTCATTTAAAAACTGCTTTATACGCAAACACCTATCTGAGTTTTGGTTATTTACGTCAGTGGGCCAACACATACCCGGACAATAGCTTTGTCGAATTTGCTCATAATCTAGCTATTGATTTAAGAGATGGTTACCTGGATGGAAAAACGCTTCGTGGTGATCCAGCACCTTTAACTTCACTGGTCGCAACCACACCTGAAAACATTGATCCCGCCAAAAACACAATTATTGGTATTGGAACCACTCAAAAAAATGCGCGTGAGCAATATGCAGCTTCATTAAAGCAGGCAGTTCTTGAGCTTGCTGACTCTTTTAACCAAAGCAGCACTAATCCCAAAAACTACAGCAACTTACAACAACGCACTTATGCTGGTGTCATGCCAATTGCTGATCCATCCACACCCTCAAGTGTTCGCTTGAATGGTGCTGGTGATTATCGTCGTGCTGTCGGTTTTGCAGATACCAGTGCAACATGTAATGGCTCAATCTACCCTTGTAAACAAGGTTTAATCGGCATCAATCTGATTAATCACTCTTTACCAACGATTGAATATCTCATTGGTCATTACCTAGACAGTACCCAAAATTGTCAGCTTAATGTTCGAGCCGATGGCTGGATTGAACTTATAAAAGATAATCAAAAGTTTCGATCCAAGTTAGATGGTGACAGCACAGATAATTTATTAAGAGTGAATAAAGCTGATCACGAGTATCTACTAAATAGCAGCTCCCCTGAGCCTAAGCAAGGCGAACTTCAATATGAATTTGTGCAATTACACCTTAAAGAAAATCAAGTATTAAGTGCCAGTGCAGGTTTGGATAGTCGAAAAGCACCAGACCAATTACAAAGTACACAGTTACAATGTAATTTCAGCTAATCATAATTAAATCAGGCAATTGAAACATCATTTTTGATTGCCTGATTTAGATTAAGAAATCAAATTTTCATTCATTGTTAGAAATATTAATTTTTATTGTCATTAAACCGTCATCAAATGTTAACCAAAACTTCATATCTATTAATTAGTTTACTTATTAACTAATTTTTAGAGAAAAAACTTTGAAACTAAAACCATTACTTTTACCTATATTAATCACCTCCCTATTATTTACCGCATGTGGCGGAGATGACAATAATTACTCATCATCAAATCAACCTTTAGAAAAACCAAAGCCACCCGTAACAACACCTCAATTTGATGGTGAACTTCTTGAAGTTGGTGCAAATGGTAATGTTAGTGAGTTTGGCGGAGCAACTCGCTTAAAAAAAGAACGTACTCAAGCAATGAGAGAGTCTCTGAGTGACAAAACCGTCAAGCATGTAATTCTATTTATTGGTGATGGTACGAGCGATTCTGAAATCACCGCAGCACGAAACTATGCAGAAGGCGCGGCTGGTTATTTTAAAGGCTTAGACGTCTTACCTTTCACTGGAAGCTATACGACTTATTCATTAAATAAAGATGGCGAAGTTGATTACGTGACCGACTCCGCAGCATCCGCAACTGCATGGGCTTCTGGAATTAAAACTTATAACAATGCCTTAGGCCTAGATATTCGCGGAAACCATCATGCAACACTATTAGAGCTAGCAAAAAAAGCTGGATTTGCAACAGGTAATGTAACCACCACAGAACTTCAAGATGCAACCCCTGCCGCTTTAGTCTCGCATATCAGCGCACGTAAGTGTTATGGACCAAATGAAACCACTAAACGCTGTCCTGAAAGTGCATTGGAAAATGGTGGATTAGGTTCGATCACAGAACAGCTTTTAACAACACGTGCTGACGTTACTTTAGGTGGCGGCAAGAAAACATTCTATGAAGTTGCAAAAGCTGGTCCTTTTAAAGATAAGACCTTACTTGAACGCGCAAAATTAGAAAATTATCGTATTGTTGAAGACCTAAACTCGTTAAAAGCAGTTGATAGTGCCAATCAAAACCAGCCTTTACTCGGCTTATTCGCCGATGGTAACCTTCCCGTGATCTGGAGTGGTCCAGTAACACAATTAAATGGACATAAAAAAGGTGCTGAAAGCTGCCGAGATAATAGTGCCTTTTCTATTCAAACACCACGCTTGGCACAAATGACAGAAAAAGCGATCGAGCTATTAAGCAACAATGAAAAGGGCTTCTTTTTACAGGTTGAAAGCGGTTCTATTGATAAACGAAATCATGCAGCCGATCCATGTGGACAAATTGGTGAAACTGTACAGCTTGATGAAGCCATTCAAGTTGCTCTTAAATTTGCAAAAGAACACGGCGAGACATTGATTGTTGTAACAGGTGATCATGCACATACAAGCCAAATTATACCAATAAATGGAGATAGCCCAGGACAAACTGCAGCTCTGAAAACCAAAGATGGGGTTGCAATGGCAATCAACTATGGCACCGCTCCAGAGGGTTCAAGTCAACATCATACTGGTGCACAAGTCCGTATTGCGGCTTATGGACCACGTGCTGCGAACGTATCTGGCTTACTAGATCAAACAGATTTATTCTTTATTATCCGTGATGCGTTAGGCATTCAACAAAACGCCTCAAGATAAACAGTACCAATTAAGGCGACCACAATATTTGTGGTCGTTTTTATCTATGGAAATTGAGTCATGCGCATAAATAACCATTAATGTGAATGCTATACTCTTTCCAACATGATGATTCAAGCTTAAATTTGATGCCAATCGCAAAGAAAATTCCTAAACTCCTTATTTATTTAAGACTCATCCTTGGCATACTCATTGTTATTATTACCCTAACGCAAATCAAATTTTATCCCATTTACACTGTAATCTTCCTAACATTAGGACTTCTCAGTGACATTTTTGATGGCATCATCGCTCGACATTTGGGTGTCTCGGATCTGAATCTACGTAGATTAGACTCAAATATTGACCAAATTTTCTTTATCTGTGCGATCAGTGCAATTTATTTGCAGCAACCAGAGTTCTTTAAACAACATATTTTTCCAATCATTATTTTAATTATCTTTGAAGCATTCACTTATATCATCAGCTACTTTAAATTTAAGAAAGAAATTGCAACTCATACGATTGGGGCAAAAATATGGACTTTATTTTTATTTGCATTGCTGGTTCAAATCACACTTACAGGACAATCACAACTTTTATTTAACGCAGTTATTTGGCTAGGAATCCTGACACGCATTGAAATTATCGCAATCATTCTCACACTCAAGCAGTGGCAGAATGATGTGCCTAGTCTCAAACAAGCTCTTCGTTTAAGACGAGGATTAGAAATTCAACGCAATCGTTTTTTTAATGGTTAAATAAACCAATCAGACGTTATTATTTTTGATAGTACCAACTCGGTAATTGAACCTGCTTCAACTGTTTACGATGTTCGATGTAATTTCTATCATGTTTCGCAACTTCAGCCCAAAAAGCTTCACTATGATCAAAATGTTTGGTATGTGCCAATTCATGCACACAAACAGAGCGAACAATCGACTCAGGCATCAAAACCAAAGCTGCATTTAACATGATGTCATGTTTAGAGGTACAACTTCCCCACCTTGTCTTTGGTTTTCGGACTGTACACGCTTGGTAAGGCAAGCCGATTTCTCGGCTGATTTGATTTAAATATTCAGGTAAAAATTGTTTTGCATAAGCCAATACCGCTGCTTGTAGTGCTTTTTCAGACTCTATCTCTCGGATAAATAACGTCTGTAATTCCCAATTAAATATAAAGATGTGGCGTTGTTTTTGTTTCACAATGGAGAATGGTTGAGTATGGGCGAATAATACCAATTGCTCAGGAAAAGTGGATGTTTGAAGCAGTTGCTGTTGTTGCTTCGCCCATGTAGCCAAAAGCCAGGGTTCGGATTGATTTAAAAATTGTTGAATCTGACGTTTAGTACAAAACAGCGGTACCGTCAAACGAATGCCAGTTGGCTCGACACGCAAACGCAAATTTCTCGCCCTTGCATGTCGAACTACTTTGACTTCTGGTAATGGTGTTTCTACAGAAACAGATACCATTACTGCGCTACACGCTCTTCAATTCCATTATTGGTTGCAACAATTGCGATCGTTGCTGCATTGAGTGCGAAAATACCATTGGTTACAACACCTGGGATGTTATTTAATGTTTTCTCTAACTCAATTGGATTGAGGATATTTAAATTATAAACATCCAAAATCACATTCCCATTATCAGTCACAACACCTTCACGATATACAGGATCACCGCCTAAAGCGACAATTTTACGTGCGACAGCTGAACGTGCCATCGGGATCACTTCAACAGGTAACGGAAAATCACGTCCTAATTGCTCAACCCATTTCGAATCATCAACTATACAAATAAATTTTTTGGCAATAGAAGCAACAATTTTCTCACGTGTCAACGCGGCACCACCACCTTTGATCATATGCATATGACGATCTATCTCATCAGCTCCATCTACATAAGCATCTAGGCCGCCTACAGAGTTCATATCAACAACTTCGATACCCAATTCCTTAAGGCGTTCTGCTGTTGCATTTGAACTCGCAACTGCTGCTTCTAATTGCAATTCAGGTAACAAATCAATTAAAAAGTTAACCGTACTTCCAGTTCCTACGCCCAAAATGCCGCCTTTAGGCAAATGTTTTAAAGCTGCTTTAGCCGCAGCTTGTTTTTTTTCATCTTGGGTTGCATATAGACTCATGACTTCACTCAACTATTTTGACATTTGCTGTAAGAAAACAGCGCAAATGCACAGGGGTTTGCTACAATGATCCCCTATTTTAAACTGTTATAGGGAAGATGAACATGCTGTCTCGTGTGGTACGACAAATTTTACAAGCAACGGTTTATGATGTTGCGATTGAAACACCGCTAGAAGCAGCTCCACGAATTAGTCAAAAAATTAATAATAATATTCGATTTAAACGTGAAGATTTACAGCCTGTTTTCTCCTTCAAACTTCGCGGTGCTTATAACCGTATTAGCCAGCTTCCAAAAGACCAACTTGAGCGTGGGGTAATCTGTGCTTCAGCAGGAAATCATGCTCAAGGTGTTGCTTTATCAGGAAAAAAATTAGGTATCCATGCCATCATTGTCATGCCAAGCACCACACCTGACATTAAAGTACAAGCTGTTAAAAATCTTGGTGGTCAGGTGGTTTTACATGGCGACAGCTTTGATATCGCGAATAAATATGCCAAACAACGTGCTGAAGCAGAAGGTTTAGTTTTTATTCCGCCCTACGATGATGAACTGGTCATTGCTGGACAAGGCACCATTGCCAATGAAATCTTACGTCAGTGGCGTGATGTCGAATATGTTTTTGTTGCTGTCGGCGGTGGTGGTTTAATTGCAGGTGTAGCTGCCTATCTAGGTGAAGTTGCACCACACGTCAAAGTGATCGGTGTTGAGTATGAAGAGTCAGCTTGTTTAAAAGCTGCACTCGCGGCCAATGAACGTGTGATTTTACCGCATGTTGGATTATTTGCAGATGGCACAGCAGTTGCACAAATTGGTGAACTTCCTTTTGAAATGGTACAACTGCGTAAATCAGACAATTCAGGTCCGATTGTTGATCCAACAATTGTTACGGTAAATACCGATGAAATCTGTGCTGCAATCAAAGATACCTATGATGAAAATCGTAGTATCGTTGAACCTTCTGGTGCAATGGCTTTGGCTGGTATAAAAAAATACGTTGCCGAACATCAAATCAGCGATAAGAACATGGTCTCAATTGTTTGTGGTGCAAACATGAACTTTGATCGCCTCCGTTATATTGCTGAACGTACTGAATTAGGTGAACGTAAAGAAGCAATCTATGCTGTCACCATCCCTGAACAAAAAGGTGCATTCCTTAATTTCTGCCGTTCATTACAGGGTCGCAATATTACTGAATTTAATTATCGTGCAAGTGATAGTAATCAAGCACAGGTGTTTGTTGGTATTAGCCTAAAAGGCGGCGAAACTGAGCGTCACGAAATTCATGAGATGTTAAAGCAGCAATATGAAGTAGATGATCTTTCAGATGATGAAGTTGCTAAACTACATATTCGATATCTAATTGGCGGTCATGCCAATATTGAAAACGAACGTTTATTCCGTGTGGAATTTCCTGAACGACCAGGTGCACTATTAACCTTCCTTGAGCGATTAGGACCAACGCATAACATTACGTTATTCCACTACCGTAATCACGGCGCTGCCGAAGGTCGAGTACTGGTTGGTTTACAAGCCACTGATGCGAAGCAAAATCCGGATGGGCTTATTGAGACGCTTGAACAAATCACTTATCCATATGCTGAAATTAGCGACAATATTGGATATAAGCGTTTCTTAAAGTAAAAATCACAGTCAAGAAAACCGACAGTTGTCGGTTTTCTTTTTATGTGTACTAGACAAATGTTTTCGAGCAACACAAAATCATTACAAAGAGAATTTTTATCCATTTTAAAATAGATAAAAAGACATTCTAATCATTTAGTTAAGGACCGTTATGGCACAATTTGCAGTCATTGGTTTAGGCAGTTTTGGTGCAACTGTTGCACTTGAACTTACTAAGCTAAATCATGATGTTATCGGCATAGACACCCAAAAACGTAATGTCGAAAACCTTGCAGACAAAATTACTCATGCGGTTATCGCAGATGCTACTGATGAACATGTACTAGATGAGTTGAATGTACAAAACTGTGATGCTGTTGTTGTTGCAATCGGTGAAGACATCGAAGCCAGCATTTTATGCGTGCTCAGTTTAAAAAATCTAGGAATAGATAAAATTTGGGTCAAAGCAAAAACCAAAGCACACCATACTATTTTATCTCATCTCAATATTAATAAAATTATTCATCCTGAAGAAGATATGGGTGTTCGCGTTGCACAGGCACTCAACTATCCAATGGTAAGTCGATATATGGCATTGGATGATGATCACTTTATTATTAAAGTTCCAATCAAAGAAAAATTACATGGTATTAATTTATCCGGCTTGATGCAGCTAGCACCTCACGTCAAACTTCTATTGGTTAAACGCAATAAAGATATCTTCTATGAAACAGACACCACCTTTACATTAAATAAAGGAGATGTACTTATCTTAGAAGGATTACTTGTAAATCTTAAAAAACTCTCTGAGTGTTTCCAATAAAATGACAACGAAAACACAGACACAAAAGATTTTTAATCTAAGTCCCCCGTCTCTTCTTGCCATCGGATTTCTTAGCTTTATCGTAATTGGAACTTTGTTACTTAAGCTTCCTATTTCGCATACTGGACAAATTTCTTGGATGGATGCCATTTTCACTGCGACCTCTGCCGTGACGATTACAGGCTTGTCTGTGGTTAATATTGGAGAGTCTTATACACATTTTGGACAATTTATTATTCTGCTGATGATCCAGTCGGGTGGATTGGGTTTTATGACCTTTGCGATATTAGCAGCACTCAGTTTGTCTCCAAAAGTGGGCTTAAAGCAACAGATGATGGCACAAGAAAGCTTGGGACAAACAAGCTTATCGAAAGTCACTTTTATTGCTAAAGGTGTTGTGGCTTATACCATTTTCTTTGAGTTGATTGGCGCTATCATATTATCAACCAGCTTTATTCCTCTTTATGGGATACCAAAAGGACTCTACTACTCTGTTTTTTATAGTATCTCCGCTTTTAACAATGCTGGATTTTCTCTATTTGACAATGGACTGAGCAATTTTTATGGCAATTACTTTATTTGTCTCACCATTAGTCTTTTGTACATCTTAGGTGGAATCGGTTTTTTAGTTTTAATGGATATTAAACAGAATAAAAAATGGAGAAAACTTAGTCCAAACACCAAACTTGTTGTAAGTACCATCGTTATTATCAATATATTTGCCTTCATCATGATTTGGCTCTTAGAATCGCGTAATCCGATGACATTAGGGTCAATGAGTTTTGGTGAACAAGCCGTCAATTCATGGTTTCAAGCCACGGTACCTCGTTCCTCGGGTTTCAATACAATTGACACAGGTTCAATGAATAACAGTACAACACTTCTCACCATGTTACTCATGTTTATTGGAGGTGGCTCTCTGAGTACTGCAGGCGGAATCAAAGTTGGAACCTTTGTCATTTTGGTGCTGTGTGTGGTTGCATTTCTACGACGTAATGACGAAATCCGCATTTTTAATCACGCCATTTCGCAAGAAACGACCTATAAAGCCCTCGCTGTTGCGGCCATAACTGGAATGCTCATATTTCTTGGTGGCTTTATTATATTGATATTAGAACCTGAACTTGATGTACTGGACTTGATGTTCGAAGTGTTATCAGCCGCCTGTACCGTAGGACTGTCGAGAGGTGCGACTGGAGAATTACATGATGGCAGCCTACTTGTCCTGTGCCTATTGATGTTTACGGGTCGGCTAGGACCACTCACACTAGCTTATTTAATCGCTACTCCAAAAAAGAGTCGTTTAAAACACCCTACTGCAAATATTCAGATTGGGTGATGAGGATTGTCATTTAAGCGTGTTCAACAACAACGACTTGCCTACAAATACCATCAGCTTGGCGTTGTTGTTCAAATTCGTTTTTGGTCATTACATCAAAATGATCACAGAAACTAATTTGTTGTTCATCAATAGAATAAATTAAGGACTGATTACCAACGCCTTGAAAAGTATCATAGAACACGATGATAAATTTCCCATGATCAAAGGCTTGCTGAATATCGAAGTAAGACAAAGCAGCTTGAACAGGAATGTTTAAACGCTCAGCATCAAGGTAACTTTGTCTTTCATTATCATCAATATTTGGATCAGGGTCGGTATAAAATGAGACCTTAAAACCTATTTTTTTTAATGCTACAGCTAAGGCAATGGTAAATGTACCTTCTTGCTGATCATGGCGACACAAACGAATTAGATCAGCAATATCAATATGGGTATCATATTGTTTTACAATCAACCAAACTGCAAATACACCACAATTTGCCTCTAGCTCCAGCAAAGGTTTAGGAATATTTAAGCCCATTTAATACCAATTCATCAGCGACACACCCAAACCGACATAAGTTGCTTTGTGATTATAGTCAATCAAACTTTCACCATAACCATCAAACAATTGGAAGTGTCCACGCAACTTGCCTGTAATAGGAAATGCCCAATCAAACTGAACCGCGCCATTCGAGCGATCGCCGCCTTTTAATGAATGTCGTAACATTAAAGAAAATTCATTATCACCCTTACGGTAAAATGCGGTTAAATCGCCACGACCAATATAATCCTTAATATCAGGATTATTATCATCTTTGGCATCTTCTTCTACCCGATACCAAGGACGCAGCATAAGTGCGAAATTATCTTTTTCAAAACCAAGATTAAAAATCACACGGTTCCAACTACGAGATAACGGATCTGAACGACCATTTGATTGGTGGTTCAACGTGACACCAAGCAAACGCGCATTCAAACCTAAGATTTCATAATTGGTCCTAAACATCAAACTCGCTTCAGGTTCATAATTGGTCTCACGAAATGGTCGTGATTCTTCTGAATTATAAACTTGCCAGCGTGAAGATTGCGTATAGCCCAACCATAGATCACCATTATTCCCAAAGATATTTTCCCAAGCTTTGGTCTTTAATGAAAGCTGAAACTTGGCTTCAGATGACGTTAGATTTTGCTTCTCATCTACCGTATTTACAGGATTTGGACTGCTTGGAAATTCATTTTTATTACTGGTCCAAAATACAGGTAACAAATAGACTGGTTGATAGGCACGGATATTCCAAGCACCTAATTTACTTTCTTCTGAAAGCTCCCAGCGGCGGTCTAATAACGACACGTTTGGATCAAACTTTGGCGCTGGTCCTAATATGTGAAAATCACTGACTTTCTGTACAACTTTGTCTTTTAGTGACTCTGCTTGCGGACTTTCTTTACGCTCTACCACAGGCGCAGATGCAGCCAAAACAGGTTCTGGTGTTGGTTGCTCCACTGACTCGATAATGGTGGGTGCTTTAAAAAGACGGTCATAACATGCTAAACGGTCTGCATTGGATGCTAAAGCGACACAGGCTTCCGCAGTGGCTGGGCTTGCAGGTGCTGTCGCTTGTGCATTTGCCAATGACGTAGTGAGTGAACTGAGTATCGTAATAACACTCAGCCCAAGATGACTACGTTCAAATGATTTGAACGTCATAGATGTCTCCAACTTTTCTTTTAATTAACCTGTTGAATATTAAAACCAAGTTGTTGTAAAGCCTCACGCTTTGCAAATGGAGCAACAACAGCTTTAACTGGTTTCTGTTCGAGTAAATATTGTTTCGCAACACGTTGCAAATCAGCCAAGGTTACATTTAACAAGCGTTCACGTAGTAATTTTCGGAATTTTGGTGTGCGTGCATGCAAATAAGCATAACAAGCAGTAATCGCCTCACCAGCTGGCGAACCTGGCTTATCCATGCTTGCAACAAGACCTAAAATCGCTTCCTCTAGTTGATACGGATATTGTTCGCTGTTTAGTAACCATTGAATACTCGCTTCAAAATCTTTAAAAGTTTCTTCTAAGCGAGGATCTCTATAGCTGTAAAAACGGAATGAACACGCATTTCCATCATAGCTTGCTCCACCACCATATGCGCCACCTTTTTCACGAATCGCACTATGTAAGAAACCGTTACGTAGATAAGCTGCTAGCACCATTAATGGTGCAGCATCAGGATGTGAAACATCCACAGCTTGATAGGCAGATGCACAAAACTGTACATTTGCTTGGATTAACCACGCCTCATCAACATTGCTATCTACTCGTTCGATCTGAGTCAGTGTTGCAGGTGTAGGATCAAGCTCTAACTTATCCCAGACGTTTTGGATTTCTTCAACTAACCGATCAGACTGATGTTCTTCACAAACCAATAAGAATTGTTTCGGTGCTTGCAATAACATACGGTGTATTGCCTGTAACTCAACAATGAGTGCCTGATAAGCCTCATCATCTTTGTCAATCTTGCTCACAAGCTCACTGAGCCAATTTAAAGCACCTAGACCAGTATTATGATAATCACGGCGAGCCAATGCACTCATTTGACGTGAAGCTGTTTGCATCGCATAGCTATGTCCAGAACCCGATAAACGCGACTGCCAACGAGTTTTACGTTGCTGTAATAACTCGATAATCCGATCTTTCTCATCAAAGCGAAGCTTTTCAAAAGCCAATTTCAATAACTGAATTGCATCAAGTTTTTGTGTAAGTGATTTAGTTGTAAGCGTCAACCAAGCACTAATACGATCCTTATCATCAACCTTGCTTCGTAAAGATGCACCCATGCCCAAGCCACCGCTTACAGCTGTTTGGATCTGTTGTAACTCAAGATAATTGTATTCACCTGCACCAACCTCACCCATCAAGATAGACAGTAAATTGAAGTATGGAGATTGAACAATTTCATCAGGGATTTGAATCAAAACTTGTTGATAATAAATACCATTGGTTCCCGCATGATAAAGATTCAATGGCGTGTCTAAACGATTACAAATGATCTCACGCAATTGACCTTGTACGATCTGAAGATCAGCAGGAATGTCCTCCAAGCCAACTTTTGGCAATAACTCAAGGTCATCAGGCGTATCTTGACGCTTTTTTAAAGCATCCGTTTTTTGCTGAATCTCGATCCTTTGTTCTTCAGTTAGGTTCGCAGTAATTTCAGCCAAACGCGCTTGTTCATCTTGTTGTTCTTTTGCTGACTTAGTTGCATCTGGCACCAAAGTCATTTGTACGCGATGTGGATTATCCAACAAGTGTGTCTGTATTAGATTAGACAACCACATCGGATCTTTTAGCTCTTCTTTGACTTGCTCAATTGCTGAGTCTACATCCCAAACATGAATTGGATCGTTGTGGTGAATTGCACTACTCAAACCATTCAGAATCAAACTTAAACCATAAGGTGTACCATCACCATTGATTTCACGCTGATGTAATTCGATTTGATGAAGAATTGCATCCACGAGATCCTGATCAACAGGTTTTGATGCAACCTCTTTTAAAATATTTAAAACACCATTTTTGAATGTTTCAGCATGCTCAGCATTTGAACCTTGCACGCCGCAGTAGAAAGTCATTTCAAAGTTACTGTCATCAACACCCATAATTGGTCCTGTAGATTGAGCGTAACCACAGGTTTCTAAATAATGGCGCAATGGCGAGGCAGAGTTTTCTAATAAGATCCCTTCGACTAAACGCATGCCTAAGCGTAACTTAATATCACTTGTTTCTGGCAATAACCATGACAATACGTGATAAGTCTTATCGTTTAAATCTTCACTATCAACTGCATAAGATTCTGTTACTGTAATCGGTGCTGCTAAACGCTTCTCTGGTTTTGAATATAAAGTAGTCCCTTGAGAAAACTTATGTAACGCCAACTTTTCAAATTGCTCTTGTAGATCATAAGCACTTTGATTGCCAAAAGTCATAAATACGGCATTACTTGGGTGATAATGGGTTTTATAAAAATCCACCAACTGTTCATAGCTCAAATCTGGTATGTCTTTAGGATCACCGCCAGAGTTATAGTGATAGGTGGTTTCAGGGAATAAATGATGTGCAAGCTGATGATAAAGCTGATCTGTAGGGGCACTCATAGCGCCTTTCATTTCATTAAAAACAACACCTTTATAAACGGCTTGATCATTCTCAAGTTCAATTCGAATCCCTTCTTGAGCAAAGTCCAAAGGATTCAAATTCGCAGAGAAAGCTGCATCTAAATAAACAGATAATAAATTTTGAAAATCTTTTTTATTCTGTGTTGCAAATGGATAAGCGGTCCAATCTGCTGCCGTGAAAGCATTCATAAACGTATTGAGTGAACGGCGAATCATTAAAAAGAAAGGGTCACGAACAGGAAATTTTTCAGAACCACATAATGCGGTATGTTCTAGGATATGCGCAGTCCCTTTCGAATCCATAGGTTGGGTTCTAAATGCAACCAAAAATACATTTTCGTCATGATTGGTTGCTAAGTGATAATGAACCGCACCAGTAACTTTGTGCTTATATTCTAAAACGTGAATATCGAGTGCTTCTACATGGTGTTGGCGTAATAACTGAAACGCTGGATGAGTCGTTTTAGCAATACTTTCAGAAACATCGACAGTCATATGATCTCCAATTTATCTATTTAAATAGTTACTCTTGAGAGTCTACCGAAGAATCGTAATCGATATCCATGTAAATTAGTCTATTTTTGTAGAAAAATTCATCGACTGAGCAATATCCAAGATGAATATCTAAAATCATTCTAAACTTGATTTTTTCTCAACAACCTACAGTAATCCTGAGCATTAGTGTAAACTTTATGTTTTGATTTTTAATGTGATGACAAACATGGCAACTGTTGATCTTTTTGCAATTGGGAATGCGCTCATTGACCAAGAATTTAAAGTCTCAAATGAGTTTTTAACAGAACATGCTTTGCAAAAAGGCACAATGCAGTTGGCTGATGGTGAAACTCAATCTGCGTTATATCAAAAACTACAAGATACCCAGACTTATAAAGGGCAAGCAAGTGGCGGTTCAGCAGCAAATACAACGGTTGCTTTTAGTTCATTAGGTGGAACAGCATTTTATGGATGCCGTGTCGGGAACGATGAACTTGGTTCGATTTATTTAAATGGCTTAAATGACGCTGGTATTAAAACCACAGCTCAATCAATCAGTGAAGGTGTCACTGGTACATGCATGGTCCTGATTAGTCCTGATTCAGAACGTACTATGCAAACTTATCTTGGTATTACTGCTGAGCTTTCTGATGAACAAATTGATTTTGAACCATTAAAAACAGCGAAATGGCTTTATATCGAAGGATATCTATCAACCAGTGAATCAGCTCGTGAAGCTGTGAAACAAGCACGCCAAATCGCTAGAGAACATGGTGTTAAGATCGCTCTTTCGCTTTCAGATCCAGCAATGGTGCAATATGCACGCACTGGGCTTGAAGAACTATTGGGTGATGGCGTAGATTTATTGTTTTGTAATGAACAAGAAGCGTTGATGTTTAGCGAGACTGATAATCTCAATGATGCTATTGAGGTTTTGAAAATCAAAAATCAACATATTGTGATTACACAAGGTGCAAATGGCGCAATGATCATTGATCCAGCTCAACAATTTCATGTTGCGGGCCGACATGTTGAAGCGGTAGATGCTAACGGTGCTGGTGATGCTTTTTCTGGAGCATTTTTGTATGCAATTAATGCCGGATTAAGCCTACAAGCAGCTGCACAACTTTCAATTTTGATATCAAGCGAAGTTGTTGCCCAATTTGGTCCACGTTTATCAGTCGATCATTACGCTAAACTCTTTGAGCAGTTTAAAACCACACAACAGGAATGTGCTTAACATGGAAAAGATTTGCATGACTGAAGAAGTCCCTGAACGTGAATCGCGTGCGTTTGACACAATGAAAGGGACAACTATTTTTATTACTCAAAAGGATGGTGGTTTTTACGCTTATCAAAACGTATGCCCACATTTGCAAACCGAACTTGAGTATTTAGAAAATCAGTTCTTAGATCAAGATCGTGAATACATACAATGTTCTACTCATGGTGCACTGTTCTCAGTTGAAACTGGTGAATGTATTTCTGGACCATGTCTTGGTGACTTCCTTGAAAAAGTTAATTTGGAAGTCCACTCTGATGGTGGTATTTATATTGTTGATTAATTCTTAAATTAGTATTCTGCTATGACTGAGTTTTTTCTAAACTACTATCTGATGCCTTTTCACATGAGTGTAGTCGCTTTGATTGTGCTCAGCATCGCAGAAACAATTGGTATTCTGATTGGGTTACGGCCAAGTCATCTGGTCAAAAAACTGACTCCTGAGTGGATTTTAAACTCACCTCTTTTAGACGTTAAATTTTCGAAATATCTAATCGTTGTTTTCCTGCTGATTAATTTTAGTTTTGCAGGCTATTTTTTAGAACTTTCTTTTTTTGCAATTCAACATTACTTTATCTCCCCTTACTATTTATTTATTCCAGCATTAATTATCGACATATTTTTTACGGTCTTTATGATTCACTGTCTAGATCAAGTGATTAAACCTAAAGTGACTCATACTCACGCTAACTTGGTGGGTCGTTTGGCAACAATTTCCACTGGGAATGCTCGTCCTGGGTTTTCAGCTCAAGCACGTGTTCGTGATGAATTTGGACAACTGTATTATGTACAAGTTGAGCCAGAATATGGTGAGTTAGAGCTACAATCTCAAGTACTATTAATAAGTCAAAGATCAAATGCACACTACCTTGCAAAAAAAATATCTACCTCAAACAAGCTCTTTACTGCTGATTAAAGTGTTAAAAGCACGTTTTGCAGTGCAATGTTACAAAAAATAACAATAAAGTATCCAAAAACATCTTCTTTGTCACTTTTTTAAATCAGAACAAATCAATAGAAAAAAGCTAGAGCAATTTCCTCATTTATTCTCCCCCAGAAAACATAGTATTTTACTTGGTTTAATTCATTTTAAATCTTTACGCTGTATATTTTTAAGGCACAGATATACAACCTCATGTAAACATTAAAATTTATTTAATACCCACCATTTTAATCAACTTTTTATTTTGATAAAAAATAAATAACCAACAATTTAAGTTGGAATTTAATATTTAATTATAAGTATTTTAGTCGGATTTAAAATAAATAACCAACCATTTTAATAAGGAATCAATATACAAAAGAATATAATAAATATATCACACTGATTATTATAATAATTTATGAAAAAATATATTCAAAATACATCTAAATTTTATTTTTATTTATATTTAGTAAATAATACAAATATCTTCACTTTAATATGAACTCCAGTTTTATGAACACAAGTTCTCAAAACTCAAATCGGCGATTAATTCGAGAAATCACGATTATCCTTATTATTAAAGTAATCCTTCTCATGGTAATTAAACACGTCTGGTTTGATGCACCAACAATTCCAAAAGATTTTAACAATCAAGTTGCCGAGCGTATTGCTGGTGACTTATCTAACACTCAGGAGACACGTTGATGATTTCTGAAAGCGTGGTCGATCTTTCGCGGTTCCAGTTTGCAATGACTGCGATGTATCACTTCATTTTTGTCCCTTTAACTTTAGGTCTTGCTTTTATTCTTGCCATTATGGAAACCACTTATGTGATTTCTGGTAAGGAAATTTATAAGGACATGACCAAGTTTTGGGGAAAACTTTTTGGGATTAACTTTGCTTTAGGTGTCACCACTGGACTAACAATGGAATTCCAGTTCGGAACGAACTGGGCATATTATTCTCACTATGTCGGTGATATTTTCGGAGCACCGCTTGCAATTGAAGGCTTAATGGCTTTCTTCTTAGAGTCTACCTTTATTGGGTTATTCTTTTTTGGCTGGGATCGTCTCTCAAAATTTCAGCATTTAGGAGTAACTTGGTTAGTCGCAATCGGTTCAAATATGTCCGCATTATGGATTTTGATTGCAAATGGTTGGATGCAAAACCCAGTCGGTGCTGCATTCAATTATGAAACCATGCGAATGGAGCTCGTAGACTTTGCAGCCTTGATTTTCAACCCAGTGGCTCAGGTTAAATTCGTCCATACTGTATCTGCTGGTTATGTGACAGGTGCCATCTTTGTTTTAGCGATCTCTAGCTACTACTTATTGAAAAAACAGGATTTACCTTTTGCACGTCGTTCTTTCGCGATTGCAGCTATCTTTGGTTTAGCATCTACTTTATCTGTCATTTTACTCGGTGATGAATCTGGTTATGAATTAGGTGATGTTCAGAAAACTAAACTTGCGGCTATTGAAGCTGAATGGCATACAGAACCAGCACCTGCTGCATTCACCTTATTTGGTATTCCAAATCAAGAAAAAATGCGGACTGACTACGCCATTAAAATCCCTTATGTCATGGGTATTATTGCAACGCGCTCCACTGACAAAGAAGTAACGGGTATTCACGATCTCATGAAACAACACGAGGTACGTATTCGTAATGGTATGGTGGCATATAGTGAGTTAGAAAAACTACGTGCGGGTGATCGCTCACCAGAGTTACTTGCATCATTTGAGCAAAATCAGAAAGACCTTGGTTATGGCCTTTTATTAAAGAAATATGCGCCAAATGTTGTTGATGCAACTGAAGCTCACATTCAGGCAGCAACCAAAGATACCATTCCAAATGTTGCAGCGTTGTTCTTTTCATTCCGTGCAATGGTTGCTTCTGGCTTTTTGATGCTTCTACTCTTTATCTTGGCAACTTGGGCAGTGGCTAAACGCAATGCTGAAGATAAACCATGGTTACTCAAATTTGCACTATTCTCTCTCCCACTCCCATGGATTGCGGCTCAAACAGGTTGGTATGTTGCTGAAGGTGGGCGTCAACCGTGGTCAATTGGTGAAATTTTGCCAACACACTTATCTGCATCTAGTATCAGTGCAGGCGATGTATGGGGTTCGATTATCGCTCTCGCTGCTTTCTATACAGTTCTTCTCATCATCGAAATGTATTTGATGATCAAGTTTGCACGTCTAGGTCCAAGTTCTTTACACACTGGTAAGTATCACTTTGAAAAACTTGAAGCAAAATCAGTGGAGGCTCAACCATGATCGAATATGAATTACTCAAAATTATTTGGTGGGTATTGGTTGGTGTATTGCTTATCGGCTTTGCACTCACCGATGGCTTCGACATGGGAGCAATGGCCCTAATGCCATTTGTCGGTAAAACAGACAATGAACGCCGAGCTGCAATCAATACCATTGCACCACACTGGGATGGTAACCAAGTTTGGTTTATTACAGCCGGTGGTGCGTTATTTGCAGCATGGCCTATGGTGTATGCAGTTGCCTTTTCGGGTATGTATTGGGCACTACTACTGGTCCTGTTTGCACTATTCTTACGACCCGTTGGCTTTGACTATCGGTCTAAATTAGAAAACATGCAATGGCGTACGTCATGGGATTGGGGGTTGTGTATAGGCGGTGCTGTTCCTGCGCTAGTCTTTGGTGTGGCTTTTGGTAATTTGTTCTTAGGTGTTCCATTTGGCTTAGACGAAACTCTACGTTCCCAATATACAGGTAGCTTCTTCGCTCTCTTAAATCCGTTTGCATTGGTTTGCGGTATTGTGAGCTTATCCATGCTCTGCGCTCATGGTGGTTCATGGTTGATGTTACGTACAGATGGAGATTTATTTCATCGTTCTGCCAAAGCAACACAACTGATGGCAGCTATTTTTCTTGCCTGCTTCCTTGTAGCAGGTGCATGGCTATACTTCGGCGGTATTGAAGGTTATAGCTATGCCACTGCTATCGACACCAATGCCGCACTCAACCCTCTTGCAAAAGAAGTTGTGACGAATGCAAACCATGGCTGGATGAATAATTACTTAACCTACCCAATCACGGTAGCCGCACCTGTTGCAGCCATTTTAGGTGCAATACTTGCACTGATCAGTGCAGGCAAACAAAAAGCTGCTATTACCTTTACAGGCACAAGCTTAATGATTGTTGGTGCGATTCTTACAGCTGGATTTGCACTATTCCCATTCCTGTTACCATCCAATATTGATCCAACCTCTAGTTTAACAATGTGGGATGCTGTATCTAGCCATAAAACGCTCGGAGTGATGACGGTTGCGGCTTGTATTTTTGTTCCACTCATTTTGATCTACACCTCTTGGTCTTATTACAAAATGTGGGGCGTAATTACCAGCAAACACATTGAAGAAAATTCACATAGTTTGTACTGATTGAGGAGCAATGATATGTGGTACTTTGCATGGATTCTAGGCATTTTAATGGCATGTTTTGCAGGTGTTCTGAGTGCACTATATATCGAACATCATCAAAATCTAGATGAGGAATCCTGAAATGGCAAAAGCAATGACAACACCGAAAAATAGTAAAGCGCATGTATTTGCAATGACCATTTCGTTTCTGTTGGCATTGCCACTCGCAGCTATTTTACTGGTACATCCTGCCTTAATGTTAGATGCTCAGGGAAATTACAACCATAGCTTACTGATGTTGGTTATGATTGGAATTTCTGGTGGCTTTATTCATGGTGTAGGATTTATTCCCAAGTTTTGGTTATGGAAATGGTTATTCAGTCCATATGTTGCATGGCCACTCATGGTTTTGGGCTATTATATTTGGGTCGGTAATTAAAGCTTATACAACGATCAAGTAAAGAGGCATTTTAGGTTAAACTCGAAATGCCTCTTTTTTAACACCAAACACATACAATGTAATTTAAATGCAATTACAAAATGCATTTTATCTTCTTTTTTAATTCAACAAGTTGGATGAATGTCAGAGGTAAGCCAACTTCCGCATCTAAGGGATAAGGCAACATCTTTCCTGTTTTTTGATAACCACGACGTTGATAATAAGCGATTAATTCTTGTCTTAGATCTAAAACACTCATGAAAATATCAGAAACTTGAGGATGATTAACCATAATATATTGCTCAACGAAATTAAGCATTTTACGACCACAGCCTAGATTTTGGATCATAGGGTGAACTGCAAATGTACCTATCTCTACACTGCTACCATCAAATGTTAAACCCACACACGCAATAATTTTGTTCTGCTCGTCTTCACCCACAAATAATTCAAATTGTTCTTTTTCTAGCTCATCATTTAATTGCTTTTCCGTTATCCGACTGCCTTCTACTAAATCTTTTTCCGTGGTCCAACTGCGACCAGACCGCGTTCTGTATGCTATGTTCAATAATTCTATAAGTTGATCTACATCATGCCTTATTGCTTTTCTAATTTTTAAGCTCATCATTTCTTCGTTATATCTTTTTAATAAAAAAGCCGATGATAACATCGGCTTCACTAAACTATAAATACGTTAGTTACTCTGACCAGCTAACCAAGCCATAAACTTTTGACGTTCAGCTTTAGAGGCTTTTTGCCACAACTCAACCAATTGCTGATCAGTGGTTCTGTTAGCATTATTAGATGTTGTTGCAACTGTAGCAACAGGCTCAGCTATTGTTGGTTTTGCACCTGCGTATACGGCTGCAGGTTGATTAGCGGTATTATTTTTATTCTTTTGAGTTAGATCAAGTGTTCGGCTTAATAAACCACTACCAGTGAACCAAGGTTTTGCCTCATTATTAGCACCAGTTTGTTGTACGATCAATTTCTTATTTTGGTCATAAAGTGCAACTGTAGGCTGTTCGGCATATTTTTTTGCGGCTTCAAAATCTTTTGGAGCATTAACCAAACCCAAACGATAGCTTTGGTTATCTTTTAAATTTGGAGCTTGAATGGTGACAACGCCCGATCTCACGATGTCATGCTCACCACTTAAATGCTCAAAATACTCACGGTATCGAACATTCAGAGTTATGTCACCAGCATCAACTTGATAGTTATTTTTACTTGAAGGTAATAAACCAGAGTTTACCTCTTGGCCATTCACCGCAACAATAACGATTTCTTCAGGCGCAGTAATTGTAACCGCTGAAAAAACAGAACCACTGAATAACAACCCGAAAGCAGCAATACCAACTCTTAAAGACATTAGACTTTTCTCGATATAAACTATTTATGAAACCGTATGCACTATGCTACGAGATTATGACTATTTTATGACAATAAGGCGAATGACCTATCTTAAGCCTTCTCCCATCAAGTGATATATACCTCATATTTGCCGTTAAAGACCATACCACTTTTGCCCAATCTTACTGTTTTTTCTTATTACAAAAAAGAGCGCACAAGCGCCCTTTTTATTTCACGACAATTTTAGTTAAAAGTTTTAAAACGTGCTGCATCATCCATATAGGTTTTTTCACCAGCTGGTGCTTCAACTGAACCAAATACTAGCTGAGCACGTAGTTTCCAATTAGCAGGAATCGCAAAAGTTTCCGCAACTTCTTCATCGATGATTGGATTGTAATGCTGTAATGAAGCACCGATACCAATTTCAGCTAACGCAGTCCAAGTCGCAAATTGCGCAATGGCACTTGAATGTTCTGACCATACTGGGAAGTTATCTGCATACAATGCAAATTGTTCTTGTAAACCTTTTACAACATCTTGATCTTCATAAAATAGCGCTGTACCAAAGCCAGCAGCAAAACTATCAATTTTTGCATTGGTGCTTTCAAATGCTTCAGCTGGTACGATTTTGCGTAATGTTTCGCGCACAATATTCCAGAAATTTGTATGTGACGCACCATATAAAGTGACAACACGTGATGTTTGTGAGTTAAAAGATGATGGGCTTTGCTTTACAGCCTCACGAATGGTTTCTTCAATCGTTGCTTGATCAACTGAAACATTTTTACCAATGGCATAGATTGTACGGCGTGCTTTAATGCTATTTAAAAAGTTACTCATGTTGTTATTCCTACCTGTACCCGATGGGAGTTATCTTGGATTGAATGTAGTGTATAACGACTCATTTTCCTGTAATAGCCTAAAAAATATAACAGATCGTTTCGTTTTTGAAACAACACTATTCTCAGACTATAAAAAAGACCCCTTATATGGGGCCTTTTTAGCAGAATTTCATTATTTATCTGTTTCAAACAATGCTGCTACAAATGATTTAGCTGAAAATGGACGTAAATCGTCAATCTTTTCACCTACACCAATATATCGGATTGGAACATGGGTACGGCTTGCAATATTGAAAAGCACGCCACCTTTTGCTGTGCCATCTAACTTGGTAATCGTGATACCCGTTAGTCCAACTGCTTCATCAAACAATTGCACTTGATTAATTGCATTTTGACCTGTACCAGCATCAACAATCAACATAATTTCATGTGGCGCAGTTGCATCAATCTTCTGCATAACACGTTTAACTTTTTTGAGTTCTTCCATCAAATGAGATTTATTTTGCAAACGTCCAGCCGTATCTGCGATTAATACATCAATCCCTTTAGCACGAGCACTTTCAAAAGCATCAAAAATCACTGATGCACTATCAGCACCATGACCCTGAGCAACAACGGGGATGTCATTACGCTCTCCCCAAATCTGTAATTGCTCTGTGGCAGCTGCACGGAAAGTATCACCCGCAGCCAACATCACTTTCTTGCCCTCACCCTGTAAACGTTTTGCTAGTTTACCAATAGTTGTCGTTTTACCAACACCATTTACACCGACCATAAGAATCACATAAGGAGACTTATTTGGGTCAATATGTAAGGGCTTAACACGCGGAGCAAGCAATGCAACTAACTCTTCTTGTAGTGCTTTGTACAATGCATGTGAATAAATCAAATCACCGCGTGCTGTCCGTTCTGTCAAGTTTGCAATAATCGTTTTGGTAGCATCGACACCAATATCAGCAACCAATAATTGCTCTTCAACTTCTTCTAATAATTCATCATCGATTTCTTTACCACCAATCAAGATATTCACCATACCATCCGTAAAACTACGGCGTGTTTTGGTTAAACCATCTTTCATGCGACCAAAGAAACCACCTGATTTTTCTTCTTCGACAACAGGTGTAGTTGACTCCACAGAAACAACAGTAGGCGTTTGTTCTACTGTTGTTGGTGTTGCAGGTTCAATAATCGGAACATCGACAGCAGGTAAACTTGGCAGGGTAACATCATCATCACCGATGTCAGCATCTATCAAGAATTTATTTTGAATGTTCGATTGCTGTTGCATGTCGATTCCTTGAGAATAAAGCAGCTTTTAAAAAAGATTGTCAGTCTAGCACAAATTGATTTCTTTTTCCCGACTGACATAAACCATTCATTTATCATTAAAAATTTTGATTTAAAACTACTCATCCTCTCGTGCCATTGCTGGATATTGTTTAATCAGATTTGATTCAAATTGATAGGCATGCATGAGACGTAAATAGCTGAATTTTTGAATTCTAGGATACTTTAAAATCTCTTTAGCCATCGACTGCGTCCTAGGGTGGCTTGCTTGCAGAGATAATTGAATTACATGATCAAGTTGCTGGTCATTCACTGGGCGTAGTAAAGCTTTATAACCCACTATAAAAATAGACAAAATAACAATAATGACCAAAATATTAAAAAATCGGTCTAGTTTCAGTCGATACTTAGACTGCAAAATTTTATGTTTAGAAATGATAGACAACATAACCAACCTCAGTGTTATGAAGCAGTGTATGTATCTACCTCACTTAGAGCAAGTATCAACATTCATCAATGTCTAGCAAAGTATGCGTTAAAGATTGTTTTTCAACCAATAACGCAACACCTACCGGATATCCAACTATTTAACTTGTTAGCGTACGCACGAAAGCAAAATATAAAATAAATGCAATAATGAGCAAGGTTATAAATATCGCAAACATCCCAACTCCACTTTCAGCATCTGCTGGATGCAAATCATCTTCATCTGCAATTCTAAGTAGCTCACCATTGTAAATTTCGTAAAAACGATCTTTTTCTTGAGGACTAAGATTTATCGCAAAATCATAAACACGTTTACGTTGCGCTAAACAATAATCACCAAGGTGGATCTCTTGATGAAAAACAGCCTCATCAAGCAATTTGCGATGATGATGTGCTAAAGCAATAATTTGATTCTCAGTTGGCGGCATATCAAAGCTTAAACCATCAATTGTATGTGACATATTTTTCTCCTTTTCTATTCTTCTCACTTTGATTTTACTTAAAATAATTTGCACAGAGTGTTTCATCGTGTAAGCTTTTATTTAATGTAAATAAAAATCTGCTCAGTCACTTTGGTTATTTGACAATTCAATTAATTTTGTCATAATAACTTCACAAACAAGTGATAAATTAGCTTAAATTCGGAGCAATGTAGCTTCGAATAGAATATGCGGTAATCATAATTAAAATAAGGAGTTATATATGATTCAACATTTTACACAACATGAACTAGAGCATGTTTATGCGAATGCGGTAAATACAATCCAATCGCAGAAAAACTTTCAAGACGCAGTAAAAGATCTTGAACAAGTTGCACAAGCAGGACATGGTAAAGCAGCGTTATTTCTAGCAGAATTGTACTATCAAGGTTTCCGAGTCGAACGAGACTCTTTGAAAGCCCAATACTGGCAAAAGATGGCAACCCTAAAAGCATAAAGAGACGTCACTTAGGTGGCGTTTTTTTATGCCTGATTATTTATAATACTTTTTTAAATAGAGACTACGCGCACTTCGTTTGTCTTGCGCTACATCAAAGCTACAATCGCTTTGCCTTGCTCAGGTGGCGTTTTTTTATGCCTGATCATTTATAATACATTTTTCAAGTAGAGACTACGCACTTCGTTTGTCTTGCGCTACATCAAAGCTTTAGTCGCTCAATTGTTTTTAAAATTAGCATGAAATCTCTCCTATGTTATCCCCTACATGAATCGTAGTTATAGGCATGTTTTCATCACCTAGAATATTTGCTTACGATTTATATGAATAGTTTAAACATAAATGCCATCTAGATTTCTTATAATAAAACATAAGTTTAAATAAGATCAGTTTAACGACATGTATCGGTTCAATCATTTCAAACCAGTATCAAGTGAGTTGATGATTAAAATATCAATTCTAAAAACAATGATGTATTGCGGAGTTCTTTGGGGTCTTTATCATGATGGTTGGGCAATTAAGTCTGATCAAAATGGACATGTATTTCCTTTTTGGCTCAACGGTGTTCAAGCACATCGCTATGCTCAGTCAAATTGGAAACACTACAAACCGCGTAAAATCACATCAAAAGATTTTCATGAATCCTTACTTCCATTGCTGACGCGTTTGCAAGTAGAACCAGCTCTCTTTAACTCATCTCATTGCAAATTTAAACTCTCTACACAACAGATGCAGCACTTTTTCTTTATGCATCATCAAACTGCTATAGCTGTTTAGGAGAAATTAGACACATGAACGGATATTTTTATTCAGAATATGTATAAAAAGTCATCATTAAGCTGCAATTAGGGCTTTGCAATTAAAAAAAATACCGTTAAGTTAAATGAAAACGACAATACAATACAGGTGGAATAAACAATGACAATCGTTGCTCAAGTCATCAAAAATAAAGCTGAACAATCTATTTTTACAATCTCGCCAAATTCGACTGTACTTGAAGCAATTAAAATTATGGCCGACAAAGGCGTTGGGGCTTTAGTCGTTGCAGAAGATGAAAAAGTCATTGGAATTTTTTCTGAACGTGACTATACCCGTAAGATTGCTTTGATGGAGCGTTCATCAAATAGTACGTTGGTTGCGGATATTATGACCTCTAAAGTCATCACCGTAAGTTTAAACAACACAGTTGAAGAGTGTTTACAGCTGATGACTGATCGTCATTTACGCCATTTACCAGTATTAGAAAATGACAAGCTAGTTGGTTTTATTTCCATTGGCGATTTAGTTAAAGCCGCAATGGAAGATCAACGTATTTTAATTGAACAGCTACAACAGTATATTTCAGGCTAAATTCCTGAATAAAAAAAGGGCAATATAAAATTGCCCTTTTTTATAGAAATGACCCGTCCTAAATAAGGTTGACACTTTTCTATCAAAGAAAAGGAGAGTGTCATGAAAACAATCGTTAAGCGAACCCAAAAAGATTATTCTCTCGCTTTTAAATTAGCTGTTGTAGATCAAGTCGAAAAAGGCGAAATGACCTATAAGCAAGCACAAGATAGATATGGCATCCAAGGTTGTTCTACTGTTCTAGTTTGGCTTCGCAAGCATGGTCTCTTAGACTGGAGTAAAGGTCGGCCACTGCCCCATGCTAGAGGTATATCCATGTCAGAATCATCGATACCACTCACCCCAGAGCAAAGAATTAAAGAACTCGAACAACAATTGGCTGCAACGCAACAAAAGGCAGAGCTTTTTGAGGAAATTGTGAATATCTTAGAGCGAGACTATGGAGTCAGTATCGTAAAAAAGCCACGAGGCAAGCTATCCAAAGCAAGAAAGCGACAGGGCTAAGTATCAGACAAAGCTGTCATTATTTAGGTATAAGCCGACAAGCCTATTACAAACAATGTCAGCATGAGGTGCATAAAAACGAGCAAAACCATATAGTTTTAAAACAAGTGCAGTTGGAACGGATGTGGCATCCTCGCTTAGGGACGAGGAAATTGCAGCATTTGTTACTCACCTTAAATTCGATTCGTATTGGTAGGGATAGATTATTTGATTTACTCAGAGTCCACCGCCTATTGGTTCGACCTAAACGAGCTTATCACAAGACGACAAATAGTCACCATCGGTTTCGGTGTCATCCAAATCTGTTGAAGCAGGGTACTCTGAATCAAGTCATTCCAACACGCCCTGAGCAGTTATGGGTTGCTGATATTACTTATTTGCCAACTAAAACAGGAGAAGCGTATTTAAGTCTGGTGACGGATGCATGGTCAAGAAAGATCATTGGTTATTATGTTGATGACAATCTGAAAACTGATTTGGTATTAAAGGCTTATCAGCAGGCATTAAGACAACGGAAATCTAAAGATACTCAATTGGTTCATCACTCGGATCGAAGCATACAATACTGTTCTGTCAAATATCAACAGATGCACCAGCGGCACGGTGTCCGCTGCTCAATGACGGATGGCTATGATTGCTACCAAAATGCATTAGCAGAACGCGTGAATGGCATACTGAAGAATGAGTACCTGTTAGAGAAACCTAACAATTTGGAAGAGGCAGCTCAAATGGTTGCAGAGTCCGTGAAGATTTACAATACACGTAGACCGCACTTAGCATTAAAATACAAAACGCCCGATGCGGTGCATCGGGCGTTTTAATGAAAATAGGTGTCAACCTATTTCAGGACGAGACAAAATAAAACTTATGCTGTCAGGAAATTACGAATAGCAGGAACCAAACGTTGTAATAATTCATCTGCTTGTGCTTGAGTCATATTCAATGGTGGTAATAAACGAACCACGGATCCCGCAGTTACATTAATAATCAATTTATATTGATCTCGTGCAATTGCAACTAATTCAGCACAATCCTTAGGTAGTTGAATGCCAATCATCATACCAAAACCACGCACTTGAACATTATTTTCAGCGAGTTGAGCTCTTAATTGATCAACGATATACGCCCCAACCGTTGCTGCATTCTCTACCGCATTTTCTTGTTGAATCGTATCAATTACGGTATAAACCACACGTGAACCCAATACAGTTCCACCATAAGTAGAACCGTGACTTCCCGCACCGAGTATTCCAACAGCTTTCCCTTGCGTCATCACTGCACCGACTGGAAATCCATTACCTAAGCCTTTAGCAGTTGTCATCACGTCAGGAATAATATTGGTGTGTTGATAAGCAAAATACTTACCAGTACGACCATTCCCAGTTTGAATCTCATCAAGCATCATGAGCCAATTATGTTGATTACATAACGCACGTACTTCTTCAAGATAACTGAAGCCTTGTGGTGCAGTATTAACACCACCCTCACCTTGAATTGGTTCAATCAAGATTGCAACAATATCAGGATGATGAATCGCAGCTTCTTGAATCGCCTCAACATCCCCAAACGGCACACGAACAAAACCATCGACTAATGGTGCAAAACCTTCCTGAACTTTCTTATTCCCTGTTGCAGACAAAGTTGCCAATGTACGTCCATGGAAAGACTGCTCAGCTACGATAATTTTAGGATTTGAAATACCTTGTTGCGCCCCAAACTTACGTGCAATTTTGATTGCTCCTTCATTTGATTCAGCGCCACTGTTCGAAAAGAAAATTTCTTCCATGCCAGAGACTTCAGCAAGTTTCTGTGCAGCTGCCGTTTGCCAAGGGATTTCAAATAAATTACTGGTATGCACTAATGTTGCAGCTTGTTCTGCTATAGCAGATGCAATGACTGGATGTGCATGCCCCAAACCACATACTGCGATTCCTGTCAAAGCATCGAGATATTCGGTACCATCTGCTGTATATAAATACGCCCCTCGTCCTCGCACAAAACTGATCGCTTGGCGACCATAGGTTGCCATAAGATGAGACGGTTGATCAGGTTGCACAGGAGCAAGAGTAATATTTGTCATAACAAACTCAATCTATCAGTAGTTGTGTGGAAAAAAGTTATATAAGCAAAAACTTGCCTAGATTGAAAGCATAAACTCACATTTATACAAGAAAAATCTTGGGCAATGCTCGGCGAAGCGATTTTTTTAGGTATATAATGTCCGAAGTTTAGTTGAGGATCTATCTAATGACGGAACAAGCGCGTGATACAGTAGCGTTAATTCGTGATCAAATTGCGAAACACCCTGTTTTACTTTACATGAAAGGCACTCCACAATTCCCGCAATGTGGTTTTTCTGCTCGCGCAGTAGAAGCACTTAGCCAAATTGGTCGTCCATTTGCCTATGTAAATATTTTGGAAAATCAAGATATTCGTGCAACTTTACCACAAATTGCGAACTGGCCAACTTTCCCACAATTATGGATCAATGGCGAGTTAATTGGTGGTAGCGATATCATGCTTGAAATGTTCCAAAATGGCGAATTAAAGCCATTAGTTGAACAGTATAGCCCAGCGCCTGAAGCATAAGCTATCAAGCAAAAAGCCAATCATATGATTGGCTTTTTTATTGGAAATTGAGAATAGAAAGTCTTAGTCTTTACTAAACCCGATATAACGAAACATCCCTTCCACGCCCAAATCTGCTTTAAAAATCTGTATATTTAAGTATTTTGCCTGAGTCACTGTTGCATAGATGTTCATATTGGGATCATCGTGAATTTCATCCACTGATTGAGACAAAGCTGCTTCAAAACGATCAGCAATGAACTCAAACCCTAAATCCATTGCCATAAACAAAGTATGTTCACATGGTTGTATATATTGCTCTTGCGTCCAATCTAAAACTGCTTGGTCACAATAAGGACAGCTAATATTCGCACTAGCATCAGATACTTCAAAGAGTTGATAAGTCATATTTATCGATCATAAAAATTTTCTGAATTATAAAGGACTTTTTACTTCACAAAAAATATCGAATACGCTCTTATTTTTGCAACGACAAATCTATAAAATATCGAATGTTGCAGAAATGGAATTGAATAATGCTAACCGATTTAGATGATTTTTACTGTTTTGCGCTAGTCGTTGAACATGGTGGGTTTAGTGCGGCTGAACGCGCAACTGATATTCCAAAATCAAAACTCAGTCGGCGCGTTTACAACCTCGAAGAGCAACTCGGTGTACGTCTAATTCAGCGTAGTTCTCGACATTTTGCAGTTACAGATATTGGTATGGATGTCTATCGTCATGCACAGGTCATGATGAATGCTGCACAAGCTGCACATGATGTAGTCAACCATTTAAGCAGCGAACCTAGAGGTGTAATTAAAGTCAGCGTACCTGTAGATATAGCTCAAAACCAAATGGCTAAAATTCTACCCACTTTTCTAAAAAAATATCCTGAAGTACGAGTGCAAATGCTGGTTAGTAACCGTCGGGTTGATGTGATTAACGAAGGAATTGATCTCGCACTACGCGTCCGCTCAAATCTTGATGAAGACCCTAACTTGGTTTTAAGACAGTTTGAAACAATCGAACAACGACTTTTCGCAAGTCAGGCCTATTTAAACGAGTTTGGTCATGTCACCACACCGGAACAACTCACTGATCATCGCATCATCAGTATGTCTGAAGATCATCTTGATCAACAGTTTTTACTATCTGGACCGAATAATATTCAAAAGAAGATTAAGGTTAATCCCGTGATTATGGGCTCAAATTTATTGATGTTAACTGAGCTAGCCAGTCAAAACTGTGGAATTGCATTATTACCTGATAGTATTGCCCAAAACTTTGTAGAATCAGGGCAACTGGTCAGAGTATTACCAGAATGGACGGCACCTCATGGTATTTTCCATGCTGTTTATCCTTCACGACGAGGACTACTGCCTGCGGTGCGCGTTTTTATTGATTATCTAGTGGAAGAGTTAGCTCAGTGCACAACAAAAAAGGTTCGATCTTAAATCGAACCTTTCGCTTTATTCATCTAACAGTCTAAGAAATATTAAACTGGTGGATAATTTCCTGTTCCATTTGGCCATGGTGTGAGTAACTCAAAACCATTATCAGTCACAGCAACCATATGCTCCCATTGCGCAGACAAAGATTTATCTTGTGTGATGACAGTCCAACCATCGCTTAACTCTTTTACAAAAGGTTTCCCTGCATTCACCATAGGCTCAATGGTAAATACCATACCTTTCTTTAACACCATGCCTTGACCTTTTTGACCATAGTGCAGAATATTTGGCTGCTCATGGTAAACACGCCCAATACCATGCCCGCAATACTCACGAACAATGCTATAGCCCTCGCGATGAGCCACAGATTGAATTGCGTAACCAATATCCCCTAAAGTCGCACCAGGTTTAACTGTATGAATACCAGCTAACATTGCTTCATAAGTGGTTTCAACCAGTTTTTTAGCTGCTGGACTTGGCTCACCCACAAAATACATACGACTTGTATCACCAAAATAACCATCTTTGATCACGGCCACATCAATGTTTAGGATATCACCATCCTGTAAAATCTTTTTAGCAGAAGGAATCGCGTGACAGACCTCTTCATTAACAGAAATACAAGTGGTCTTGGTAAAACCATGGTAACCCACATTTGCAGGAATAACCTGCAATGTATTCACGATGTAGTCATTGCAAATATTATCTAAATACTCTGTTGAAACGCCGGGTTTAATATAAGGTCCGATCATTTCTAATACTTGTGCCGCTAAACGCCCAGAGATACGTAGCTTCTCAATATCTTGTTCAGACTTAATGGTCACAGTAGAAGCTCTCATTCGAGATATTCCTTATAAAAAACAATTTCAATTCAAAAATGCAGCTAAAAAGATCAGCTACAATAAGTATGCGGAATAGTTTTACGCTTCAAAAGAAAAATCTTCAATCATTTTATGACTAAAATAACACTTTTATTTTACATTTAATTTCAATGCTGATTATAGAAAAAAACAATAAACTATTAAATCAGCTGAACTTTTAAACACTTACCTATAACTCAAATGAATCAAAATCATATTTTGATTTATACATGTTCTTTTTAGTCAAAAATAAACCAGTTTTCACATAAAATTGGTTCCAATTGATCATCTTTCTGTTCTAAAATCCGCACTTTTATTTAATCATCCCGCTTTTATGAACCAACTCCGTACAGGAGATATTATTGCCTTAGGTTTTATGACCTTCGCACTGTTTATCGGTGCTGGTAATATTATTTTCCCACCAATTGTTGCTCAACAAGCTGGTGAACATGTATGGCTAGCTGCTTTTGGATTTCTAATCACCGCAGTAGGTCTACCTGTTATCACAATTATGGCTTTGTCTCGTATGCAAGGCTCAATTGAAATCATCAGCTCTCCCTTAGGACGTTTTTCGAGTTTACTTCTCACGATCGTCTGTTACCTAACAGTAGGACCATTATTTGCTACGCCACGCACGGCGACCGTTTCTTATGAGATTGGCTTTGCACCTTATTTTGGAACATCAAGCAGTAGTCTTTTCATCTACAGTATCATTTATTTTGTTTTTGTCATGGCTGTGTCTTTGTACCCAAACAAACTCTTAGATACTGTCGGCCATGTACTTGCACCCCTAAAAATCATTGCATTGGCAATCTTAGGTATCGCAGCATTTGCGATCCCAACAGGAATGATCTCTCCCCCGATCAACAACTATATTGCAAGCCCAGTATCAGAAGGTTTTGTAAGTGGTTACCTAACCATGGATACCTTAGGTGCACTTGTATTTGGTATCGTGATCATTCAAGCGATTCACTCACGTGGGGTCACAGATTCTAAACTTATTACCAAATACGCCATCATTGCAAGTTTAATTGCTGGTCTAGGCTTAACTCTGGTTTATATCAGCCTGTTTAAACTTGGCTTGGGCAGTCATGAAGTAGCAGCCAATGCTGACAATGGTGCAATCATTCTTCATGCATATGTTCAGCATGCATTTGGTGACTATGGCTCTTATTTCCTTACGGGTTTAATTTTCCTCGCTTGTATGGTCACTGCAATCGGCTTGACCTGTGCGTGCGCCGAATATTTCACCGAGCTAACTGGTTTATCCTATAAATTACTAGTCTTCATTCTCACAGGTTTGTCTTTATTAATTTCAAATCTTGGTTTAACTAAACTAATTGCTTTCTCAGTTCCAGTGTTGAGTGCAATTTACCCACCTGCGATTGTGGTCATCATGCTGAGTTTTTTCTGGAAATATTGGAAAAAACCATCCCTTGTTGTTGGTTCAGTAACAGCTATTGCTTTCTTTTTTGGAATTATTGAAGCCATAAAAGCTGCAGGTTTTGAAACATACTTGCCTGCTTTTATCGAGCAATTACCCTTAAATGAACAAAATCTTGCATGGTTACTCCCATCCTTGATCGTTCTTGTTTGCGCAATTACTGTAGATCGAATCTGTACCAGTAAAGATTAAAATGATTTGTCGTTAAAATGATGTTTTACCCAAACATGATTTTAGCTATACAAAGAATGTTCTTTTATCCAATGTTCATTTTTTGTTTACGACAGATCATTTTTCTATTTATCGCTAAATTATCAGTGATCAGAATTCAAATTGAAGTGAATTATGGAACACACGCTGCTTGATATAAAATGATACTTAAAAGATAAAAAATAACCTATATTTAACAAATAAATAGATTTAACTCACATCAGAAATACAAAAAAACTATATAAATCAACCCTACAAATAATTCCACTAAAAAAGAAGTCATTTAGCTATTGAAAAAATTGAAAATTCCAAGTACAACTTTAATAACAATTCCGACAAAAACACATGGTTTTGTCATCGCAACAAGGAGGGATGGAGATGTTATCAACACATTTCAACAAGCAAGTCTTCATTAACACTCTGAAGACCAATGACTCAATTATTTATGCCATCACTACACTTGCTCTAATGGCAACGTTATTGTTTCAAGGCGCTATTAAAGGCAACCTAAAACCCGAATATTTTGCTTATGCATTAATTGTTTCACTAGCATTTTGTGTATGGGCTGTTGTAGATCAGAAGTTTCGACAATTAAGTCTGGCACGCAAGAAAACTTCTTTAGGAAAAATGGATGAGTGATCATCCATTTTTTAACCCCAAAAACTTAACATCGTTCCTAATAATAAAATGCCTGTTGCACCAAGCTCTACTATAATCAAAGCTAACATCATGATCGTCATAGACCAAGTAGGAAGCGTCAAACGTCCCAGCTGATGAGGACGTTTAAACTGATTGGTCGTATCTTTTAATAAACCATGAATGATATAAGTCAAAATTGACATTGCGAAAAAGAATAAATTGGCTAGAACACAAAATAAAACAACGGACTCAGCCAGAATCGTAAAATGACTGAGTACAGCCAAGATTAAGCTCGCTGCGGCATACAACAAGCTACTTCGATGAGCAATGTCTACATAGTAATGCGCCCTTGCCTGTTCTGTTTGTCTAATTTGATAATATTTCCAAACACCTGTTAGCATTCCAATCCATAAAAACACCCCACTAAATACAATAGCAATTTGTGTTGCATCTTTTAACTCATACATCCAAGTATCCCCATTATCAATTTCATTCCGTTTTGTTGCTATATTACAGAAAAATTGACTTAGGAGTCACACTTTAGACAAGTTTCTTTTTGGAACTTGTGTAAAGTAGAACAATGAATCAAAAATAGAGTATGTTTTAGATGAAAACATTTGAACCATTTTGGATAAGTTGTAAAGATGGCTATCAACTTGCTGCTCAATTCTATCCTGCTCAACAAAAGGACATCAACGCACTACCTATCTTAATTTGCCCTGCAACTGGTATTACCAAAACCTTTTATCATGCCTTTGCAGAATGGTTAAGCCAACAAGGTTATAACGTCCTCAGTTTTGATTTTAGGGGGATCGGTGAATCCTTACATGGTGCACTAAAGGATTCAACAGCCAGCATTAATGATTGGGGAATGCTAGATATTCCTGCTGCCATTGAAACATTATTAAAGCGCACAAATGCAAAAAAAGTGATTATTGTTGGACACAGCGCTGGAGGGCAATTACTGGGCATTACGCCGAACTACCATAAAGTAGCAAAAGTTTTGGCTATCGCTGGTTCTACTGGACACATTAAAGGTCTGAAAGGTAAAACTAAATTACTCGCACCAGTAATGTTTAATGTAATTTTCCCTATTTCAAGTCTATTTAAAGGATATGGAGCAACTCAATTTATTGGTATGGGCGAAAATCTACCAAAAAATGTTGCTAAGCAATGGGCTGAGTTTTGCAGTAAACCTGGCTATGTTATGAATGCAGTTGGAAAAAGTATTTTCGAAGATTATCACCAAGAAATTCAGTGCCCTATCACTTCTTTTTGGGCCAGTGATGATGAAATTGCAACCCATACCAATGTCAAAGATTTACTTCGCTTATACCCAAATGCTAAAACCAAGCTTGTTGAGCTTAACCCACAAAAGCACGGCTATAAGCAAATTGGTCATATGTTGATGTTTAAAAAATCACATCAAAAACTATGGTCATTAATTGAAAACGAATTACATATATAGGTTCAATTCTACAAACTATTTTCCTGTTTACGCATCTAAATCTGTAATCCTGTTTAGATGCGTTTTTTTTGAGTCTCTAGCTTATAAAGTAATCCTAATAACTTAACTCATAAGTTAGAAATATTTATAAAAAGATAGTTTTAATTAGAAATACTTAACAAAAATTCACTCTAGAAAACTTTATTAAGCCACCAAAAGTGGAAGTGTGATAAAGAATGTCCTTATTCAACTGTTTCACAATATTTCTGGATTATATTTTTCAACCAGTTGTTTAATACAAAGTTCTGTATTTTTTAGTTTTTTAATGATTATTTATTTATTAAATATATTGATTTTGTATTTTTATGACATTTTAGACAGAATTTTTTATAAAAAAGTCACGTCAAAATGCGTATTTTTTTTCTACAATACGTTTATTCTACAAATGAGCAGAAATGCGAAGTCGTTGGAATATCGTTGAATTAAATTACTTTGGTGAATTCATCATTCATTACAAATTTATGTGAATTTTGTGATAATTCCCTTTGTTATTGATTAAGATGATTACATCATTATCTTTAAAGAGATTGGCTATCAACGACCTGCTATGAAACTTGTGTTTTTAGCAATGAAATTGTAGACATTTCATGGAATCTAAGCGTTACGCTATATCGCTCTTCATAAAAGCATGGGGGAAAGAGGGAAATGACAAAGAAATATGCGCGTTTTTTACCTACAGCCGATTCATTTAAGCTAGAAGATTTTCCTTACTATTGGATTTCTCAAGTAAATGCACAGTACGTACAAAACATCGATAACGTACTTAAGAAATATGGCTTAGACAACTCACGTCGTCGTATTCTCATCGCATTAGATGTTAAACCTCATGCAAGCGTATCTGAACTATCAGATATGGTCATCTCAAAAATGTCGACAACAACCAAAATTGTTTATCGCTTAAAAGATGAAGGTTACATCGAGACCTACTCTTGTAATGAAGATGGTCGTATTACTCGTGTCTATCTCACCGACAAGGGTAAAGAGATGATCATCAAAATTAATGATTTAACTTCAGTCATTCTAGAGCAATCATTTGATGGTTTGACACCACTGCAAATTGAAAAAACCATGGAAATTTTGAGACACATGTTTAAAAATCTTGCTCGTTAAAAGTTTTTCTTTATGAATAAACAAAGGCTTCAATCATGAAGCCTTTGTCATTTATATTACTGGTTCGTTTTCTTCAATCAAACATATTCAACTGAGGTGTCACCTTTTCTATTTTTATTTTTGGTACATGTGAGCACTCAAACTCCTCAACTGGAAATCCGCACATAAAACGACTAAGTTGATTAGGTTGTTTTAAACTAAGCCACTCATTCAAGCGATCATGTGGAATGACAACGACGGATCGTTTAACGTCACCGGGTTCATGAAACTCTTTCATCATAGGATGATCAATCGCATTCATAGTCAACATCGTTGCAGAACGCACAATTTGATCATTTAATTTGCGTATTTCGTAAAGTGCTGCAATATAAAATGCTTGACCATCTTTTCGACGTACTCCCCAACGCTGTGGTTTACCGTCGATATATTTGCTTTCATAAAATTCAGCAACAGGAATAACACCAAATTTGCATTTTGATGCTGCTTCAAGAAAACTAGGTTTCTGAAAAATGGTTTCATGCCGTGCATTATAAGTATGTTTGGCAATATTGGTGTCTTCAGACCATTTAGGTACAAGCCCAAACAGTACATCTCGCCATTCTAAGCTCTGTTCTGATTGAAATAGCAAAGGTGTTTTATAACTTGGATAAACTTCATCCACATATTCAAATGGGATCAATGGCAATTCAATTTGCTTCGCTTGTTCGAGTGTTAAAGGCTTATAGTTGGCACACATACTATGATGATTAAATAAATCTAAATAAAAATATGGTTTAAAAAGGAGGTATCTTTACCTCCTTTAATTTTCTTAACAGGTTATTTAAATAACTTTTTCAATTTCGCACTTAAACCATGTACAAAACGATGCTTAGCGTTGGCTTTATCACTTGTTAAAAAGTTAATTTGAATCGACTGACGCTGCCCTTCATAAGGAACATATCCGTGCCAGCCATTATCAGTTACTTTAAATGCAACCAGAGTACCCGGGCCAGCATTAATCTCCTCAACATAGTCATCCATATTTTTTTCATCATTTAAAATGCGAAGACGGCCAGTTGGTGCATCCCAAGACTCATTTAAGTAAATCAAAATAGTGAGCAGCTTAGTCTTAGAATCAGAATGAATACGACCATCTTTTTGACGTGAATAACCACGTAATGTGATCATCATTGGATGTTCCATAACATCCACATCAAATTTTTCAGTTAGGATTTGACGAAACTCTTTGGTGTCAAGAGACTTTAAGAAACGATCAAAATTAGGTTTGATTTCAACATCTTCAATATTATAGCTTCCACCTTGATCAATTTTTGGGAAGTCTTGAATTACAGCCATTACCTCACTATCCACAATAGAGTTTTCTACTACAAAATATGGATACGGAGAGGTTGAAACTTGTGCTTGTTGTAAAGCATCTAATTTTAAAATTTGTGACATCGTTAAGTTTCGACTAAATGATCAAATTAAGAGAATTATAGCAAAAATTTGGTTTGCTTTTATATGTTGAAGCTATAAAAACAAAGACCCTTCAAAATTGAAGAGTCTTTGTAGATTCACAGAAACTAATCGAAATTAGTCACCTGTATAACCTTTAAGTTTTAAACGAGCAGCGTGTAACAATGGCTCTGTATAACCAGATGGTTGCTCAGCACCCTTGAAGATCAAGTCAGAAGCAGCTTGGAATGCAATCCCATCAAAGTTTGGCGCCATTGGTGTATAAAGTGGATCATTCGCATTTTGCTGATCAACAATTACAGCCATACGCTTAAGTACTTCTTCAACTTGCGCACGCGTTACGATACCGTGACGTAACCAGTTAGCAACATGTTGAGAAGAAATACGTAATGTTGCGCGATCTTCCATCAAACCAACGTTGTTGATATCTGGAACTTTCGAACAACCCACACCCAAATCTACCCAACGAACAACATAACCTAAAATACCTTGGCAGTTATTCTCAAGCTCATTATTTAACTCTTCTGCAGTCCAATTTGTTTCAGGTGCAAATGGTGGAGTTAATAAGTCATCAAGTGTCAACATATCTTCCGCAGCCAATTCATCTTGGCGGGCTTTTACATTGATTTGATGGTAATGCAACGCATGAAGTACTGCACCCGTTGGAGATGGAACCCATGCACAAGTTGCACCAGCATTTGGATGTGCAGTCTTAGTCGCCAACATATCTTTCATGCTATCTGGTTTTGGCCACATGCCTTTACCAATCTGAGCTTTACCTTGTAAACCACATGCTAAACCAATCGCAACGTTACGGTTTTCATAAGCAGCAATCCATTTCTGGGTCTTAACGGCTTCTTTACGTACAACTGGTGCAGCTTCCATAGAAGTATGGATTTCATCACCCGTACGGTCCATGAAACCTGTGTTAATGAAGATTGTACGATCTTTAGCCGCAGCGATACAGTTCTTCAAATTCACTGAGGTACGACGTTCTTCGTCCATGATACCGATTTTGAGTGTTTTAGCTGGTAAGCCAAGCGCTTGTTCAGCACGCTCAAACAATTCAACTGCGAAAGCAACTTCTTCAGGACCATGCATTTTTGGTTTTACGATGTACATAGAACCTTTACGAGAGTTGTGATTCTCGTTTTGGCCACGGATATCAGCAATTGTAAGTAATGGCGTAACTAAAGCATCCATGATCCCTTCAAATACTTCCTCACCATCTACAAGGATCGCTGGGTTTGTCATCAAGTGACCCACATTACGAAGAAGCATTAATGAACGACCATGTAAAGTAGTCGTACCACCAATTAAGTTTTGAACTGTGCGGTCTTTATTCAAAGCACGAGTAATGGTTTTACCATTTTTCTCGATTGACTCTTGTAAGTCACCTTTCATCAAGCCTAACCAGTTACGATAACCTTCGACTTTCTCTTCTGCATCAACTGCTGCAACAGAATCTTCTAAATCTTGAATAGTGGTGATCGCAGCCTCAAGCGTTAAATCTTTGACACCAGCTGCATCAGTTTTACCTACAGGGCTATTCGCATCGATATCAATAATAACGTGCAAGCCATTATTTAATAAAACAATTTCTGTTGGGTTGGCAGCTTCACCATTAAAACCAACAAATTGTGCTTCATGTTCTAAGCTCGTAGTTGAGCCATCTTTTAAACTTACAACTAAACGATTATGGTCAACTGCATATTTTGTTGCATCTGCATGCGAACCTTGCGCCAACGGGAAGGTTTGGTTTAAGAAATCTTTTGCAAAAGCAATAACTTTGTCGCCACGAACTGGGTTATAGCCTTTGCCTTTTTCCGCACCATTTTCTTCAGAAATTACATCCGTACCATAAAGCGCGTCGTACAATGAACCCCAACGAGCGTTTGCAGCATTCAAGCAGTAACGTGCATTACGTACAGGTACCACTAACTGAGGCCCTGCTAATAAAGCAATTTCTTCGTCAACATTTTCAGTTGTAACTTTGAAATCTTCTACTTCTGGCACTAAATAACCAATTTCAGTTAAGAATGCTTTATATGCATTGAGTTCAAATTTATTATTGCGATGCCACTCATCAATTTTAGCTTGAAGCTCTTCACGCTTAGCCAATAACGCTTTGTTCTTTGGACTAAGATCAACAACGACTTGCTCGAAGTTTTTCCAGTAAGTTTCACTATCTAAACCAGAACCTGGTAAAGCTTCATTTTCGATTAAATCGTAAAGTTCTTTAGCAATCGCTAGCTTGCCTTGTTGAATACGTACAGTCATTGTCTTTCCTGATGGTGCTAACTTTTTATAACAAGAAACCTAGTATACCGATTTATACTAGCCTGAATAGTAATATCACATTCCTAAATAGTAAGCATTTTCCCAACATGTAGTATTGACAAAAATTAAATTTCTTGTTCTGGGAAAAGCTTATGTCTTATGTCCTTACTGTTTAGTGTTATCACCCTTATTCAAGGTTCAAACCTATGTAGTTATAACAAAATTCAAGCAAGAATAAAGTGCTCTCTACTTAAATTCATAAAAAAAGACATTCCGAAGAATGCCTTTTTTAAATCATGAAGTTTTTGCAATTTGTATTTGTCGATGCTCAGAATTTAAATAATCATCTGACTGCATTTCAAGTAATCTTGAACGTGTCCGTTCAATTTCAAATGCTAATTTATCGCCTTTATATAAATCAATAATCGAATCCTCTGAGGTTAATAACAACTTTACCCCACGGTCATAGAATTCATCGACCAAATAAATAAAGCGACGTGTCCCTTCAGATAAGAAATCCGTCAAATGTGGTACATTACTGACTAAAACAGTATTGTATATGTTTGCAATTTCGATGAAATCTGCTGGGCTACGCGGTTTAAAACATAGTTCAGAAAACTCACACCACAATACGTCTTCAGTATGCCCCAAAGTCTCAACAACACGATTGTTAATCATAATCGGAGAGTTTGATTGTACTTGTGTTTGGGTTAAAGCGCTAAAACGCTCAGCCATCCATGCCTGCACATCATTACCAAGCGGATGCTTAAACAACTGTGCTTGCTTTAATACCCGTAAACGGTAATCGATACCAGCATCAACATTCAAAACGGTACAATTTTTCTGAACCAATGCAATTGTCGGCAAGAAACGATCTCGATGAATCCCGTTTTTATACAAACCTTCAGGAGCAATATTTGAGGTAGCAACTAAAGTAATACCCCGCTCAAACAACTTCTGGAATAAATCACTAATGATCATTGCATCTGTAACATTCGATACAAAGAATTCATCAAAACAGATCACCACTGCATTTTTGTAGATTTGATCTGCGACCAAATCCAAAGGATTACGCTGACCTGAAAGTTTGTTTAACTCTTTATGTACATGTTGCATAAAGTGATGGAAATGCATACGTGTTTTTCGACGGAATGGTACTGACTCATAAAATTGATCCATTAACCATGTCTTACCACGTCCTACACCACCCCACATATAAACACCTTTCGGATAGGTTTGACGACGGAATCGTCTAAAAGCTTTCTTCGATGCTTTATAACGAGTGAGCAACTCTTTCCACACGCGATCTAGCTCTTGAACTGCCTGAGCTTGTGCTTCATCAGGCATGAACTGTCCTGACTCAAGTGCTTGAGCATAACGCTCAGCAGGTGATGTTGGAATGTATGCAGTGCTATGCGAGTCTGGCTTAGAATTTAACATAAGGTGTTATTACAATTTTAATTGAGAAAAATTATATCGAACATTGAGTTCAAAGACATTAGATTTTAGGCTTAATTATCATGTAGTTTAAACATCATAATGTTCCATTTTTAATCATTTAATGATTTCGGTTATACTGTCGAGGACTCTGTCCAAACCATCGTTTAAATGCATGATTAAAGGCAGCAGGTTCAGAATAACCCAACATTTCTGCAATCTGTTCAACTGAATATGTACTTGCTTCAATAAATTTTATTGCCTTTTTCTTGATAAGCCTTTCACGGATTTCTTTATAGCTGGTCTGCATTTGCTGCAATTGATGCCTTAGCGTTCGCTCAGGAATTTTGAGTGCGCATGCTGTCTCACACATGGTCGGTATGACCCCATTTTGCAATTCGAGATAACCTTCCACATAATCAACTATTGTCACATCTAAATGCGCGACCTTCTCTAACAGCTCCAAATCGGATAGGCATTTTTCTTCATAAATTCGATAGGTCAGGATATCCGCAGATGGAATTTTAGTTTCTAAAAGTTGTGTATTCTCCATCATAAATGCAGCTTGCTCGCAACCAAACTTCACATCCACACCATAATAATCTTGGTAGGAAGCGATCAAGTGTAAATCTTTTGGCCTTTTAAAGGGTAATTCAATCTTTATTTTAGGAATCTCTAATCCCATCATTTTAAAAATATCTTGTAGGAATTTATAGGTTCCCGAGATTTCACACTGCGCTCTCAAATGCCCCAAATGTGTTTCGAGATCAATCGGTTGATATGCCAAATGAATAAAATCTTCTTGAATATCTAATTTTAAAGAACCAAATAGATGTGTGAGCTGTTGAAATCGGATTCCATTTAGCAAAGCTTTTTCTAAAGTATTACTGGTCACCAAAAGCATAAGAAATGGACCATAACCTGCTAATGCATAATGCTGACCAATAAACAAACCTTGTTCAGGTGAAACATCTTGACTAATATGCTGCAGAATATCCCACTCAATCTCATCCGCAATGATTGAACTTGGATCTAAAGCGTCAGCATGTATTCCCATTTGGGCTAAACGTGTATCCACATCTATTCCAACATGACGCATGCCTTGAATCAAATACATCAATCCGAGGATAGATCTTTTCATAATTCTAAATCTAATTCTCAAAACTTTAATGTTGTACTATAAAAAAATAGCTAAATGAATTGCCGAAATGATCAAGTTTTACGTCTATACAATCATATTTAATCTTGGTAAAACCGTTAAACTTGCACAAAATTTAGCTGTGTAGGACGTAGACTATGCGTGATGTAACCAAAAATGCTATTCAAAAAACAAAAGTTGCGATTATTGGTGCAGGTTTTGGTGGTTTAGCTATGGCGATTCGCTTGTTGCAAAGTCAAATCAATGATTTTGTTATCTTAGAAAAAACCAACGATGTTGGTGGAACATGGCGAGAAAACCAATATCCTGGTGCTGCATGTGACGTCCAATCACATATGTATTCTCTTTCCTTTGCGCCAAAGACAGATTGGTCCAAGCGATATGCCGAAGCAGATGAAATTTTTGGTTATATTCAGGATATTACAGAGCAATACAAATTAAAGGATTATTGCAAGTTTAATCATGAAGTAACACATGCTGAATTTGATGAAAACCGTAATGTTTGGACTCTAGATTTTAAAGACCAACCAACACTAGAAGCACAATTCGTAATTTTTGCTTCTGGTCCATTGCATGTTCCACAAATTCCACATATCAAAGGCATTGAGAAATTTAAAGGTAAAGTATTTCATTCATCTAAATGGGAACACGATTACGATTTAAATGGAAAATCAGTTGCATCGATTGGTACAGGTGGTAGTGCTATTCAATATATTCCAGAGATTGCACCTGAGGTTAAGCAACTCTATGTTTTCCAACGTACAGCAGCCTGGGTAATTCCACGTGATGAACGTAAATATTCAAAAATAAGTAAATCGTTATTTAAAGCTTCAAATATTTATCGCCAAATTCATCGTAGTCGTTTGTATTGGAGCAACGAGTCGCGTGTTGTACCAATTGTGCAACCACAAATTATGAAATATGGTCAAAAACTTGCCGAAGCCTTTATTCGTTTCCAAGTCAAAGACAAAGCCTTAGCGAAGAAGCTTACCCCAGATTTTGTTATGGGTTGTAAACGTATTTTGATTTCAAACAAATACTTCCCTACGTTTAACCGTAAAAATGTTGAACTAGTAACTGATGGTATTCAAGAAATCACAGCAAATGGCATTATCACCAAAGATGGTAAAGAGCGTCAGATTGACTGTTTGATCTATGGTACAGGTTTTATTACGGATCCACGTATCTACTTAAAACATTTTGACTGTGTGGGTCGAAATGGCATTGAGCTTAAACAAGCTTGGAAAGATGGCGCTGAGAGTTATTATGGTATTGCAACTAAAAACTTCCCTAACCTTTTCCAGCTTTTAGGTCCAAACACAATTCTTGGCCATAACTCTGTGATTTTTATGATTGAATCACAAGTAAACTACATTCTACAATTGATTCAAACAGTTGATAAAACAGGCACTCAAGCAATTGAAGTCAAACAAGAAGTTCAAGACCAATTCAACGAACGTGTACAAGAACAACTCAAAGGCACAGTATGGCAAGCCGGTGGATGTAGCAGTTGGTATCAAGCTGCGGATGGTAAAAACTTTTCTTTGTGGCCAACGTATACTTGGAAATATTGGTTAGAAACCCGCAAGGTGAATGTTGCGGATTACAATTTTATCAGTACAGCAATTGATACAAAAGTCGATGCAGCTTAAGCAATAATTCTTCATAATAAGCAGGTTATTCGTGACCTGCTTTTTTTATGCAATCTCTTATTCTGATTCTCCAAATATTTATCGTAATTTCATTAGGCTACTTTATTGCCCCTCACTTATCTTTCCAGATAAAACAACTTGTTTTTAAAATTCTTCCTTATTTTTCTTATATTTTATTGATCAGTGTAGCTTTTGAGTTAACTCAAGCCCTCAATCATATTGAAAATCCTGTCGCTATTCTTCCTCCAGCTTTACTGATTGCATTTACAACATCTATTGGTGCTTTCTTTATTTGTTTATTCACTTATAAACTGATTGATCGCCAAAGTGTTCAAGGCAAAATATCATTACGCTTGTTTTTAAATGCATTGAAAAATATCGCTAAAGCATTTTTGGCACTTGCAATAGGTGTTGCAATAGGCTTATTGATCAAAAATTTTGATGTACATATACCATTCAACAGTTGGTATCTATTACTTATTTTTATCTTCTTAATCGGTATCGAACTCGCCTTTACCCAATTTGATCGCAGTTGGTTAAGTTGGAAAATTTTGCTTGTTCCTGTTGCTGCTATTATTGGTTCTTGTCTTGCTTCTATCTTTAACTATTTTATTCTATCAGATCACTATAAATTAAACGAAGTTCTCGCATTAGCACAGGGCTACGGTTGGTATTCAATGTCAGGAATTGTGTTTACTGAATTACACTCAGCTAAACTTGGTGGTATTGCACTGCTTACTGATTTATTTAGAGAGATTTTTGCAATTCTATTGATGTATTGTTTAGGCTGGCGTTTTCCACGATCAGCAATTTCTAGTGCAGGCGCAACGTCGATGGATGTAACTTTAGCAATGGTTAAACAATCATGTGGCACGCATTACGTACCACACGCCATGATGAGCGGATTAATTTTATCCTTGCTCGCGCCACTGTTAATCAGTCTATTTTTAAACTTAAAATTTTAAATTGAAGCTAAAATCGATTTTAGCATCGCTGTCGGATTCTCTGCTTTAGTGATTGGGCGACCAATTACCAAATGAGTAGAACCATCTTGTATCGCTTGTTTCGGTGTCACAATACGCTTTTGATCATCAGCACTTGATCCTGCTGGACGAATTCCTGGAGTAACCAATGCGAAGTCTTGGCCGAGCATTTGACGAAGAATTTTTGCTTCTTGCGCTGAACAAACCACACCATCCAAACCACTTTCCTGAGTGAGTTTAGCTAAACGCTGCACTTGCTCAACAGGCTCAATATCTAAACCTATATCACGCAAGTCTTCACGACCCATCGAAGTTAAAACAGTAACTGCAATCAATTGGGTTTGATAATTTCCTGCTTTAAGACGCTCCACACAAGTTTCCATCATCTTACGACCGCCAGATGCGTGAACGTTCACCATCCACACCCCTAAATCAGCAGCCGCGCATACAGCTTGTGCTGTAGTATTTGGAATATCATGAAACTTTAAATCAAGAAAAACTTCAAAACCCTTATCATGCAAACTTTTAACAACAGCAGGTCCTTCGTGAGTAAAAAGCTCCTTGCCTACTTTAACTCGACATAAAGTAGGATCAAGTTGTTCCACAATCGTCAGAGCGTCGTATTGGCTTTTTGCGTCTAGGGCAACAATAATACTCAAGAGCTTTTCTTCCCGATAAAAATAAAGCCCATATTATAATGGGCTTTTATTTTCATTGGTAATATCCAATACAGTTTTTTCGTGCCTTACACTTGCAGCAGCATCAGCAGCCGCTTGTTGTGCAAGTTGAATTTGTTCTTTGCGAAGATGATCAATATCCTTACGCAATCTTTTAATTTCCCAATTCGTTTGGAAAACGCGGAAAACCTGAACACCTAAAAGCAGTCCAACCACAATGCCTAATGCTAACGTCAATAGAAGCAATAAACCTAAACGCATTGCTGGAACTTGAGTAAACAATAAATCAACTGGTAGCTCAGTTGGGTTTTGAAGCACCAAGGCAAGTGAATAACCAAAGATGACAACGAGTAATGCAATTAATACATAACGCATAAACACCTCAAATTCTTATTGACCAGATTCGTTTACTGCATCACGAAGGGCTTTACCTGGTTTAAAATGTGGTACAGCTTTCGCTGCGACATCAACAGCTTTACCTGTTTTTGGGTTACGACCTAAACGTGGCTCACGATGGTGTAAAACAAAGCTCCCAAAACCACGTATTTCAATACGATCACCATTTGAAAGAGCTTCGATCATTTGGTCAATCATAATTTTAACAGCATCTTCAACTAAAGGTTCTGCTAAGTGTGGGTTTTTAAGTGCAATCCGTTCAATTAAATCAGATTTATTAAGTGCTTCAGTAGTCATTGATGACCTCTTTAATTATTGCTACTTCTCAGTGTTTTTAATAATAACCTGTTTAAATACAAAACGGTAGCGCAGTACATGATTACTACGCTACCGTTTACAGTATTTTTGTATAAAAAAGTACATCTCTGTTACAAGAAACGTACTTTTTAACAAATTACTTCATTTGAGCTTTAATTAAGTCACCAATAGTCTTAGGACCATTGCTTTCTGCAGCTTGAGTCGCAGCAGCTTGGCGAGCATTGTTCACAGCTTCTTTCTCTTCAGCTTCGTCTTTCGCTTTGATAGACAAGTTGATAGAGCGAGATTTGCGATCAACGTTGATGATCTTAGCTTCAACTTCTTGACCAACTTCTAGGAATTTAGTTGCGTCTTCAACACGGTCACGGTTGATTTCAGAAGCTTTAAGTGTTGCTTCGATGTCATCAGCTAATTTAACTGTAGCACCTTTAGCATCAACAGCAGTTACAGTACCTTTAACTAAAGCACCGCGCTCATTCGCAGCCAAGAAGTCATTGAATGGATCGCTGTTTAATTGCTTGATACCAAGGCTGATACGGTTACCTTCAGCGTCTACAGACAAGATAACTGCTTCAACTGTGTCGCCTTTCTTGTAACGACGAATCGCTTCTTCGCCTTGTTCGTTCCAAGAAATATCAGACAAGTGAACTAAACCGTCGATACCACCGTTTAAGCCGATGAAGATACCGAAGTCAGTGATTGACTTGATTGTACCAGAAACTTTTTCGCCTTTTTCATGTGCTTTAGCAAACTCTTCCCATGGGTTAGCACGAGTTTGTTTGATACCCAATGAAATACGACGACGTTCTTCGTCAACTTCAAGAACCATAACATCAACTTCGTCACCGATCTGAACAACTTTAGATGGGTGGATGTTTTTGTTCGTGTGGTCCATTTCTGAAACGTGTACTAAGCCTTCAACGCCTTCAGCGATTTCAGCGAAGCAACCGTAATCAGTTAAGTTTGTTACACGTGCTTTAACGATAGAACCTTTAGGGTAACGGCTCATGATCGCTAACCATGGATCTTCGCCTAATTGCTTAAGACCTAAAGATACGCGGTTACGCTCGCGGTCAAACTTAAGTACTTTAACTGTAACTTCTTGACCAACTTCAACAACTTCTGATGGGTGCTTGATACGCTTCCAAGCCATATCTGTGATATGTAGAAGACCATCAATACCGCCAAGATCAACGAACGCGCCGTAATCAGTAAGGTTCTTGATTGTACCTGTAACTGTTTGACCTTCTTCAAGTTGAGCAAGTAATGCTTCACGGTCAGCTGAAGATTCAGCTTCCATAACTGCACGACGAGATACAACAACGTTGTTACGTTTAGCATCAAGTTTGATTACTTTGAACTCTAACTCTTTACCTTCAAGGTGAGTTGTGTCACGAATAGGACGAGTGTCAACTAAAGAACCTGGTAAGAATGCACGTACAGGACCGATGTCAACAGTGAAACCACCTTTAACCTTACCAGAGATAACACCAGTAACGATTTCGCCGTCTTCAAAGATTTTCTCAAGTTTAGTCCAAGTTTCAGCACGTTTTGCTTTTTCACGTGATAAAACTGTTTGACCCATACCGTTGTCAAGCGCTTCAACAACTACGTCAACAGTATCGCCAACTTGAACTTCAAGTTCACGTTGTTCATTTAAAAATTCAGCACGGTCAACAACGCCTTCAGATTTAAGGCCAGTGTCAACAGTAACCCAGTCAGAGTCGATACTAACAACAGTACCTTGGATGACTGCACCCTTTTCAACGTTGAGGTTTAATTCACTTTCTTCAAAGAGGGCTGCAAAAGATTCGGTCATGATATACCTGATAAAGTCCGCGGTCTTGGATCAGACAAGGCCGGTTTAGTTAAGTTGTTACATTGTCCAAAAAATCTGATCAAGCAATGCTTCAACTGAAAATAAAATGGTTTATCTATTGAATACGGCTATCGATATAGTCAACCATTAATTGGAAGACTTCATTGATGCCAATATTAGAACTATCAATGATATATGCGTCGTCTGCTGGCTTTAATGGCGCAACAGCACGTTCCATATCTCGTTTATCTCTAGCCTGTATATTAGATAAAATGTCGTTTATTTTAGCATCAAGACCCATACCCTGCAACTGTTTTACCCGACGTTCGGCACGGGACTCAGCAGATGCAGTTAGATAGATTTTAGCTTGCGCTTCAGGAAATATTGATGTCGCCATGTCACGACCATCGGCCACTAAACCCGGTGCTTGGATAAAAGCACGTTGACGTTCAAATAATGCTTTTCTCAACTCTGGTACAGTCGCAACCTTTGATGCGTATTCACCAACTTGTTCTGTTCTGATTATATTGGTCACATCTACACCATCTAAATAGATAAGTGTTACAGAGGCTGATGATTTAAACTCAATGTCGAGATGAGTTGCACATTCAATACATTGCTCCAATTCAGAATCAATTTGATCTAATAATCCGCGTTGAAACAATGACAGTCCAAGTAAACGATATAACGCACCAGAATCTAACAAATTGAAACCGTAATGCGCTGCTATTTTTGCTGCCAATGTTCCTTTACCTGAACCGCTTGGACCATCTATCGTAATAATATGAACTGTCATTCCCATCTCTTATGAAGCAACCGACTTCGCTAACTTTGAAAAACCTAGTGTAATCGCTGCTTTGAGTTGTGCAAGAATTAATTTACTTACAAGCGGTGCTTTTGCTGTAAATTCAATCTTATAAGTTACTAAAGTGATATAAGGCGTAATCTCTCTAAAATCAATTTGTCCCAAATGGTGCTTAACTAAAGGATTATTAATTAGCTTATATTCGATACGCTTATTCTCTTCCAACAAAGTTATTTCTTCTTGAAGTGGCTTAATCGGCCCAAATCCCATACGTCGAATAGACCCCACTCCATCTGGGCGCTGCGGATCAGTAGAGTCCTTAACTCGTACAACTTGCAAAGGTGCAAATGCCTTATTGTATGTTGCATGTTTTGACAACAGATCAAAAACTTCGGAGATCGGTGCATTGAATTCTTTTTTTATGGTGATCGCATTACGCATAGTTTCGCCTTTTTGATTAAACCAAAATCATAGGAGCGGCTAGTCTGCCATAACTCATCGCAGATTTTTAATCATTTGAGGACGTTTTAGATAAACGGATCTGTTTCTTTTGATTACGCCTTTGTTTAAAGAAATCACTGAGTTGAGCGGAACATTTTGCTTGCATACACCCATGTTCAAAGACAAATTTGTGATTGTAATAACCACTATCAAGTAACTGACGAGCACTCACCAGCGAACCTGCTTTAGGTTCAGGCGTTGCAAATACAACACGTTGAATACGCGCATGAATCAAAGCACCTACACACATAGTACAAGGTTCAAGCGTTACATAAAGCGTTGCATCTTCGGGCAAACGATAGTTTTGAATGCTCTGACAAGCCATGCGCAATGCTTGAATTTCAGCATGTGCACTTGGGTCTGAAAGCAAGATTGGCGCGTTGTAACCTGCCCCAATAATTTTCGATTGACTCACAATAACAGCGCCAACAGGTATTTCACCTTGTTCTGCAGCTAATGCAGCTTGCTCGTAAGCAAACTGCATCCAATATTCGTCATCAAAAGTATCTGGATTACTCATCGCCTTATGCAATGATACCGTATTGTCTTAACAATACATTCCAACTATCAATCGTAGTTATAGGTGGACAATCCGACAAAATATCTTTTAATGTAATTTTTTCAGTTGCTTTCCATTCAGGCGATAGATCTTTATCCACTAAACGCGCACGCACACCTTCAACAAAATCTGGATGGCGAATTTTCCAATCAGAAATTTGGGCCTCTAATGCAAATACTTCATCCCAAGCATGTCCTTGTTTGCCCCACTGCCAAAGTAACCAAGTAATAGCCGCCGTGCTTGGAGAACCTTTTTGCAAATTCTCACTCGCCTGACGCAACCAATCACTGCTCGCTTCACTCAATCCAATAATGGCCTGATAATCAAACTCAAAGTTTTGGCCACGACAAACGCTGTGTATAACATCAATAGAGTTTTGCAATGGACCTGCCGCAACTGGACGATGCAGACTATTTAACGTGTCATCAATGGCACGAAAAGCACCCGCAGGATAGTGGTTCCAATCGACATTTAAAACTTTCTGCAAGACATTATCTCGCTGAGCTTCACAAATATGAGTTGCCCAACCAATACTAAATGCACCTGCAGCTGTCATAATCGACCCTGTCAGTCCCGTGAATAAACCAATTTGACCACGATCTGCCAAGAAACGACTTCCACCCACATCTGGGTATAATCCAATATTGATTTCTGGCATCGCAAGGCGAGAATAAGGTGTAACTAAGCGAAATGGCGCAGCCATAAATAAACCGAGTCCACCACCCATCACATAACCCTCACCCCAAACCACGATTGGTTTAGCATAGTTATGTAACAGTAAATCCAAGGCATACTCTTGTTCAAAGAAACGATTTGCGGCATCAACCTCATTGTTAATGACAAGCTGACGGAGCTTACGTACATCGCCGCCTGCACAAAATGCTTTAGGCGTTGTTGAATCTAACCAAATTGCTTTAACACTTTCATCTTCATGAAAATGCTCAAAAACCTTAAGTAGTGCACTAACAATAGATTCATCTAATGCATGCAATGATTTTGGGCGGTTTAAACGAATTACTCGCCAACCATTCTTTTCTTGCTCAATAACCAAATCAGGATGATAGCTATTCAAATCGGGAGAAGTCATTATGCGTCCAATTGCCAGTCTATAGGCTCAATGCCATGTTGTTTCAAATAATGATTACTTTTAGAAAATACTTTGCAGCCAAAAAAACCACCACGGTTTGCTGCTAATGGTGATGGATGAGCTGCACTCAAAACAAGATGCCTATTACGATCAATACGTTGCCCTTTGCGTTGTGCATAAGCCCCCCACAAAATGAAAACAACATGTTCTCGTTGTTCGTTTAACACATCAATCACTGCATCGGTAAATTCTTCCCAACCTTGCTTTTGATGTGATGTGGGCTGCCCAGCCTCAACAGTGAGTACACTGTTTAAAAGCAAAACACCTTGCTCTGCCCATTTACTCAAATCACCATGACGAGAAATGGGTATTGCCAAATCAGTAGATAATTCATGAAAAATATTACGCAAAGATGGTGGTAATGCAACCCCTCTCTGCACCGAAAAGCTTAAACCATTTGCTTGATTTGGACCGTGATAAGGATCTTGACCCAAAATTACAACTTTAACCGCATTTAAAGGTGTTGTATTCAATGCATTAAAAATCTGCTTACTCGGAGGATAAATTATTTTTTCAGCATTTTTTTGCTGCTGCAAAAACTCACGCAAATTATCCATTTTCTGACTAAGAAGAAAGTCAGATAAAGAAATTTTCCACGACTCATCCAACTGAACTTTACTTAACTTGTCCTGCTGTTGTTCAGTAAATTGCATCAACATTCCTTGAAATTACTCCACTCTCACGAATGAAATGTACAGATTAAATATTAACTTGTAATTCTACATTTGGGTTTTGAAATTTTAACCCTTGTTTCAAGTTTTTATACAGATTTGGATCACTCCATTCAGCTTGAACTTGCTCGGAAAAAATAATTTGCTCCAAGCTCAATGCACCCATTTGCTCATTATCAATATCTTCTTGAAAACTTTGTGCATAACCCGTATCTGTTTCGTGAACAATGACCGAGTAAACTTCAACATCACCCTCACCATTTTGAGTAATTGTTGAATTCAACACTTGTTGAGCGAGATAGAAGAAAATACGAGAAAACTGCTCTGCTGAAGGCGAAACAGGCAATGCGATCCATCGTGCACTAAACGTTTTACATGCATCAATATAAGCTGGATCATCTTTTTGCCAATAGCAAATTGCATGATCAAAGCTATCAAACAGCTCTTTAATCACGCCTTTCAACAAGCCAAAATCATAAACCATTTGCCCATGATCCAGCTTCGATGCTTTTAGCAGCAACTCAACTTTATAGCTATGACCATGAATAGAACGCTTACAGCGATCTGATGTACAGTTCCGTACAATATGAGCGTTTTCAAACTTAAATAATTTACGAATTAACATGCACCAAGCGAATCTTTTCTGCAAACGAAGTTTATTATAAAACAAAAAAACAAGCATTGGGATCGAATTTAAAATTTGTGACTATTCAATTATTCAATCCATGGCCCGTACGAAAAGGTGCTAAACTTCGAGCGTAAACCGTAACCTGCTTATCTTTCCTATATATAGCACTGGTAAATTGACGTTTTCGCTCACTCAAAACAACCTCAATCAACGCTGTAAAGTAATCTGATTTAGTATCCAACCACGCCGCTGCATCCGTTTTATTCTGTTCTTCTATCCCAGAAAATGCATTTATTTTCCATAAATCATCAAGACTAGAAAAATACGTTAAATTTGCCTGTTTTGCTTTTAATTCTTGATCAACCGTATTTACATCAACTCTAGGATCAATACTCGCAAGCAACAATGCTGGTGCTGTATTGATATTCACTTTTGTTGGTTCAGGTAAGGCAGAAATATAGTTTTTGATTAAGTCATAATTCTTTCCTTCAAAGCCGCGGACTAATTTTAACTCTTCAATACTATGAAATTTGGTATTTGGTGTTAAATAAGCTGGCTCTAAACCTTGATAATAATTACTTTCAGCCCCCATAGCACCTGTTGGCTCATCATCACTATCCTGCCAGTCAATTACCGCTTGACTTAATTCTGCTGGCAATCCAACGCGTTGCAGCAATCTCTCAAACCATCGGCGAGCAGAATCATCAACACTACCGTCACTTTTAAGTAAATTATTGAGATTAAACTTTCCAGACTCATCAACTAAACGACCCGAAACATATCCATCCTCTACAGGGAATGCAGGCATTGGTTTCGCCCAACTTTCTTGTAAATGATCAATATTTTTGCCACTTTCATTATCCTGAATCAATAACTCAGCAAAAAATGCCTCTGCACTTTTCGCATAGAGCAAAGATTGGTTCTGTCGCATTAAATAGCCTGTATTTTCAGCACTATTACTTTGGCGTTTTGCAATTGTTGCGGCGAGAATTGTTGCTAAAGCAACCATAACAAGGATAGTCAATAAAGCAACGCCATGTTGTGATCTTATATTTCTCATATCATTGACTATCCTGACTACGATCGATCAGACGATAGATCCACTCATAATCTGTACCAGCAACAGTCAATTGAATTTTCAATCCTAATGGTAACTTTCTTAATTCAGCCGTGTTTTCTGGATCTACATTATTTTCAGGCCACTGCATTAACTCTTGTGGATTGAAAACAGATACTTTAAAGCGCTCAACATTATCCAACAATACACTTGACATCGGCTGCACACGATTTGGAATATTTAGATTTGTGTATTTCAATCGATATAGTCTTTTTTGAGACTCATCAAAACGATATTCGATGCGCTCGTATGGCGACAGCCCTTGCTTGAGCGGATCAGAAACACCAGCTTTACTGAACATAAAAACCTGATCATTAAGTACCAATGCAGCTTGCAATTGCCTTCCATCATTTGCTGTTAAAGGGATGATCTGCAAACTATCTCGCAAGATCTGCTGATAAGCGTCTTGTAATGCAAACAAACTCACTTCATGTTCAGCATTTCGATCTTTCACTTTTAACAAATAATCAAATACTTTCCAACCTAACATAGAAAGAACTGCAAAAATTGCAATTGCAACCAGCAACTCAACCAACGTAAATCCTGAGGAGCGATTAAGTCGAGCACTGCTCGACCGCTCCGCAAGACGAAAAGCTAGGCTTTGAGTGCGAGGATTAACAAAGTGAAACTTTGAGATTTGCATATTATTGTTTTTATTATTCATATGATTTAACTTTCAGTCTGATGATTGAAAAACACTAGATGACCAACACCCGCTTCAACTTTATCTTGATCAACGTTAAATAGACTCACTTGTAATTCGATCCGCTGAACTTTGGGGCTAATCGTTGCTTGTGCTTTTTTATCAATTTGCCATGTTTCACCTTGTGAAGTGATTTGTTTGGATTGGGTTCCATCCAACCACTCTTTGTTAATCTCCATCATTGCAACCTCATTCATTGCAACAAATTGAGCCTTAGTACGTAAAATTGCATTTGAGGTTGCTTGCGTATATTGCATGGCTATTTTTGTTAGCGCGATTGCAGCCACTGCAAAAATTGCCAAAGCCACCATCACTTCAAGCAGGGTAAATCCTGAGACACGATTAAATCGAGCAACGCTCGGCCCTGCTGCAAGATCGAAAGCTATGCTTGAGATGCGAGGTTTCTGTTCTTTCACAAGACAAGAAGCATTTTCTGGAAGACCTGATAAAGACTTAATTTTCATTAACCTTCCCCAAGTGATCCAATTCTAATTCATGTCCAATCGGCTGTTGAGCATAGTAAAATTGGATTCGAACAGGTCTCACTTCACCATTTCCAAACCAAATTAACTGTGGTGCTTGCCCCCCCAACAAATCATCATTCTGCGCACGAGGGTAATTTTCATTATTTAAACTTTGAACACTAAATGAGACATTATTTGGTAATTGACGAGGTTTAAATTCTGTATATGGTTGCCATATACGATCTGCTTGTCGCACTCGCTCAAAGCTCTGATCATGATATTCAAACAAACTATAACTTAAGGGAGCGACATCTGTAGCATTTTGTATATTCAGAGCAAATACCTTGGCTTGATCTGTTGACTCTTTATTGATTTTCTTTAAATCAAGAATAAACATTTCTCTTGCTTGCATTGCTCGACGTTGGTCAACTCCACCAATATTCAGTACAACCAATGATGTCATAATCGTCATAATAACGATGACAACCATAATCTCAATCAACGTAAATCCTGAGGAGCGATTAAGTCGAGCACTGCTCGGCCGCTCCGCAATACAAGAAGCTTTAGCACTTTTTTTTCGACTAAAAGATTGATAGCTCATCGTTGCTGATCAACTTATGCACTGTATTCAGGAAGTTTCGGCATCGCTAATGCCTGTTCGATATAAGCAACTCGCAATGTATCTCTTGATCCAAGATAACGTTGATAGAAACTCGAATTTAGTATCACGGCAGCTCCATAAGTTAAAGACCAAATAGAAGCAAGATAGTCACGTGTGGTCATTGTGCTATTTATATCAGCTAAATAACTTTCCGTCATACGAATAATAATCCGCAAACGCTGACGTCGAATTTTATAAAGCTCGCTAAATAACAGTTGAATACCTTGAGCCGTTGTCGATAGGCGCTCTTCAATTTGATGAAATAAAGCGGTACGTTCAGGGTGATGTAAATGATGTAACATGAAAAAAGCTAAATGCTCAGGAAATCCCTTCTCCGTATCTTGAATCATCTCAAGCAACATTCTTTCGTTGCGAATAATCAGCAACATATATAATTCATCTTTACTTTGAAAGTGCTTATATAAAGTACCTTTTGCTAGATCCAATTCTGCCGCTAAGGCATCAAGGGTCATGCCCGCTTCACCATTTTCTAATAGGAGTTGCTCAGCGATTTGAAAAATTAATACTTCTCTTGCCCTAAATTGAGCTTGACGATCCATTTTCACGTGATAACTCTCTTTCCTAATACAACATAAACCGTTTATTTAAATTTCAAAAGATTTTCAAAATTTTGAGTCGTAATCAGACCCATTTCTTCAACTGATTTATGATATACATCTGCCAGAGCTTTGGCTACATAAGGAACGTATTTAGGTTCGTTGGTTTTACCACGATAAGGTACAGGAGCCAAATAAGGACTGTCTGTTTCGATAAGCACTCGATCAATCGGTACTTGCTTTGCAACGTCACGAAGATCTTGAGCATTTTTAAAAGAAATAATGCCTGAGAAAGAAATATAGTATCCACAATCTAGAACAGCTTTTGCAGTTTCCCAATCTTCAGTAAAACAATGCAAAATCCCATGGGTTGATTGTTCCGCACGAATAATATCGACGGTATCATATTTGGCCGAACGTGTATGGACAACTACAGGTTTTTTTACTATTTTTGATGCTTGAATATGGCGTGCAAAACACCGCTTTTGCTCTGCGATGAAATCTTGGCTGTGATAGTAATCTAAGCCCGTTTCACCCAATGCCCAAACCTTATCAGACTGCGCCAATTCAACTAAATAATCCGTTGTAGCGCGCGCCATGATATGTTCATCCTCACAAGGATGTACACCTACTGTATATCCAACATCATCATGACGAGCAGCTATTTCAGCCAATTTCACATGATCATCAAGATCAACTGAAATTCCCATAAACTTTGAAACACCAGCAAGTCGAGCTTGTGCTAAGGCTTGATCTAAATCTCCATCATAAGGACTGAGATCCAACATGGTTAAATGACAATGTGTATCAACGAACACGCTTTCTTCCTACTCTTTATTTACATCGTATAACTTGGTCGTTCTAAAGCTTTTGAGCCTGCCAATATTCTTTCTGCTTCGTTCTTGTAATACACGCCTTTTTCTCCAACCAACTGTATCGCAAAGCCTTGTGGCTTAAAATGTGTTTGCTTATGTGAAATCCAAATCACTTTACCTGTAAGCGGAATCTTCTGCGCCTGCTCTGGTAAGGTTGCTAAAATAAATACTTCTTGTCCCATAGAAACTGCTTGTTTAGTCGGAACAAATAGTCCACCGCCCACCACAAAAGGCATATAACTTGATTGTAAAGTCGCTTTATCTGGAATATTGACCTGTATAATCCCACCCATCATTTGCTGCTGCATAACATTCCCCTGTTAAATCGCTAAATCACCAAAGTTTATGATCTTGATAACGCCTAGACATATAGAAAACACTATATATTTCTGTCGTCGTTTCTTTGGTTTACCGTCAAATTTAAAAATCTAAAGTTAATTTATCAATTGATTATAGAAAACAATATTCAAAACAACAAACTCTGTTTCAACGAAATGACAAGAAAAACTAAAAGATGATCCATTTATAGATAGCTTTAGTGCAAATAAGCTAAAATTTTCATAGATCAGAAAATAAAAAAACCATTCTTCTATTTTCAAAAAGAATGGTTTTTATGAGATGGATTTAAATTTACTTTTGTGTGCATTTATAATCAAAGTTGAGTTTGATCACAGCCTGATTCGTATGTCGTGTTACAACAGCGACTTGTTTTGCGCCAGCTTCAATCTGTAGTTTTCCACTGAACTGATATGCACCCTCGTTTTGTTTAGGATGGTTATATGAATAGCTATAAACACACTCATAAGATTGTGCCCCAAGATTCGAAGCATTGATCAAAATCGAAGAACCATCAATATTTGATTCAAACTTCGGCTCTGCCATAGCAATTACAGGCAGAGTGTAAAGTGATAACAGAACAGCAAATAGTCTTATTTTCATCACTATATTCCTTATTTTTTAATATTATTGTGAAGTAACTCACATTTTATATATTTTTAATTAGGATGACAGAACAAGAAACAATTTAAATACAATCTTTACATAAAACGCCTAAAGCAATTTAAAGCAGGATGGTTTTAAAACTAAATATTCATAAGTTGCATAAAAAGCTCATCCATAACTAATTGCGTTTGTACGTTCTGCGCAACCATCAACTTTTTTTGCTGTAAATCACTATAGATACTGAACAAAGCATCAAGCTCATAATGTTTTTCTAGTTCTTGAAAATCTAAATCAATATTTCTTAAAGGTTGTTTCAACTTGAAAGCAATCAAATCCCCTAATAAATACTCAAACATAGTCATGAATTCTGAAAAATTTAACTCTTTAGACCACTTATTGACATAATTTAAAGGCATATTTTTTTCAGCAACCAATTTCAGCCAATCAGCGACAAAAAAAGATCTTTTTTGTAGCCAATCACTTTTTTCAATTTCAATTGCTGTCAACGGCATATCATTCGCCAGATTAAGTAGCAATGAAATCTGATTTGGCATAACTTGTGGTATTTGTTGTTGTATATATTTCTCAGCCTCTTGTTGACTCAATCGATCCAAAGTGAAATGCTGTAACCGACTACGAATTGTTGCTGGCAATTTCAAATAATGATCAGCAAGCAGAATCAAAACAACTTTTTCACCTGGTTCTTCTAAAGTCTTTAGTAATGCATTTGCAGAAGCAATATTTAGTGCTTCTGCTGGTTCAATCACAACAACACGCCAGCCCTCACCCGTTTGTTGAACAAATGGCAATAAATCACGTATTTTTTCTATTTTAATCTTTGCATTTTGCTTTTTATTATCTTCATCCGTTGTGATATGTACATAGTTTGGATGAGTATCAGATTTTAACCATTGGCAACTCGAACACTCACCGCAAGCAGCTTGAGCTTGTTTATTCAAACATAATATCCAAGCAACGAAACGCGCTGTGAACTCATTTTTGGCACACCCTTTTTTGCCATAAAACAATAAGCCATGTCCAACTTCAGGAAACCTAGAACTGAGTAACTCCCATGTTTGCTGATGCCATGGATAGATCATCGTTGCTTGCGTATCTTCAATCATATTACTCAAACGCGCTTATTGGCATTGCATTAAGTCGATCCAAATCTACTTGTGTATCAACACCTGGTGGAAGATTAGCTTGAGCTACAGCAATCGCAATGCGATGACCATTCTCTAAAACACGCAACTGTTCTAAGCTCTCCAGAACTTCCAATTTACCTTGTGGCCATGTTACATACTCTTGTAATAATTTAACTCGATATGCATACAGACCTAGATGGCGATAGGCTTGACTATGTAGCTTAACCTCATCTTGTTTAGCACCATCACGATCATAAGGAATCGTTGCTCGGCTAAAATAAAGCGCTTCATTTCGATTCGACATCACAACTTTAACAATACTATCGCGTTGGAACTCATCTAAATGAATAATTGGCTCACACAAAGTTGACATTGAACATTGAGGATTATCCACAAGCAATTGTGCCACTTGTTTAACAAGTAGCGCCGGAAGTAAAGGTTCATCGCCTTGAACATTCACAATAATATCGTCTTCCGCCCATCCTTTGATACGTGCAACCTCACTTAAACGATCTGTACCAGATGGATGATCAGCGCTCGTCAAAACCACATCCACGTCCTCAGCACGACATACCTCAGCAATACGAGGATCGTCAGTTGCTACACATAGATCATCAAAACCACCGACCTTTCTAGCCTGATCGACTACTCGTAGAATCATTGGACGACCATGAATCAACAAAAGTGGTTTCGCAGGTAAACGTGAGCTGGCAAAACGCGCAGGTATAACAATATGTTTCATGGTCTTTCTCTAAGAAAACTGAATACCAACTTGTTGCAATTGTTGCTTTAACAAGTCGTAGCAATCTGATGATAAAACAGCCTTGACGGGTACAACCCAAATAGCTGTATTAAACTCTGGATGCTGTTCCAATAGTTGTTTAAATTTTACCGCATCTTTTTCAGTGGTAATAATGGCATCATCTGAATCAAACATTAAGTCTAAGATTTCGTAATCATGATGATCAGGAAACTCATGCGCTTGAAAATGATGAACACCCAAACCTTTCAACGTTTGATAAAAGCGCTGTGGAAAACCAATCCCCACAACCGCATTAAAATATTGATTTGGATCAAACCAATCCGCCTGGAGATCCGAGTTCAGTAAATATGGGTCACCAAGACCTAAATGCATATTTAGCTTAGAATCAGCATTTTTAGTATGTTGAATCACAGTACTGTTTTGCAATCTCGATTTGGGTTCGCGCAAATAGCCCTCTGGCAATAATTTTTCATTACCTAAACCACGATTTTGATCTAAAACGATCCATTCAATTTGACGTGCTAAAGCCCAATGCTGCAAACCATCATCACTGATAACCAAATCCAACTGAGCTGTTTTTAATAGCAACTCAATAGAAGCTTGACGATTAGGGCCAACAGCCATAGGTACCTGAGTTGATTGAACAATTAAACAAGGTTCATCACCCACTTTTGAAGGTGTAGCGTGTTGTTCAACAATTGCTGGAAAAGGTCCCTGACCACCATACCCTCGACTAATCACACCAACTCGTACACCATGTCGCTGTAAATACTTTACCAACTCAATCAAGAGTGGTGTTTTACCACTACCACCCACGGTAATATTACCAATCACCATCACTGGTATAGGGGCCTTGTATACTTTCTTCAAACCTAAAGTATACAAAGCTTGATTTAAGCAAAAGCCGAATCGATAGAGCCATGACAATGGACGCAAAACAATTAACCATGAGGCTTGTTGGTTCCAAGCATCTTGTATGCGTTGCGCCATCGACATACTTATTCTTCCTCAAAGTTACGTTGATGAAGTTGATAGTACATCCCGTGTTTTGCTAACAACTCAGCATGAGTACCTTGCTCTATGATTTGTCCTTTGTCCATGACAACGATCAAATCAGCATTCTCAACAGTTGAAAGTCGGTGTGCGATTACAATTGTTGTTCTACCTTGCATCGCCTCATCAAACGCACGCTGAATAAAATATTCAGACTCATTATCCAAAGCACTGGTCGCTTCATCTAAAATTAAAATTGGTGAGTCCTTTAGTATCGCACGTGCAATCGCGATACGTTGACGCTGGCCACCTGAAAGGCTTAAACCTTGCGCCCCTAGAACCGTGTCATAACCTTGCGGTAATGCCATAATAAATTCATGTGCATAAGCTGCTTTCGCGGCAGCAATCACCTGTTCATCACTCGCATTTTGTAATTGACCGTAAGCAATATTATCGCGTACCGAACGGTTAAACAGCACTACCTGTTGATTAACCATTGCGATTTGAGATCGTAGTGATAAAAGCTCTATTTGATCAATTGCTATATTATCCAAATAGATTTCACCACTACTCAACTCCTGGAATCGCGGCAACATATTCACTAACGACGTTTTACCTGCACCCGAACGACCCACTAATGCAATCGTTTGCCCTGCTTTTATATCCAATGAGAAATCTTTAATCGCATGAGTACCATCAGAGTACTGAAGATTAGCGCGTTCAAAGCGAATACTGCCTTTGAGTGCAGGTTTTAATTGCCCCTTATTTTCTTCTTCTGGTAAATCTAGTAACTCAAAAACTGAATGTGCAGCTGCTAAACCACGTTGTAATTTCTCATTGATATCAGTCAAGTTTTTGATTGGCTTTGAAATCAAACCTGCTGCCGTGATATAAGCAACAAATTCACCTGCAGATGTGTCACCTAACACCTGTGGGCGTAATGCTAACCAAAGAATGACTGCCATCGCACAGGATAAAATCAACTGTACCACTGGGCTATTAATATTCTGAACAATTACCATTTTCAAACCGCGACGTAAATTTTCTTCAGACGATTTATAAAAACGTTGTTGTTCAAAAGCTTCACCAGTGAAACTTTTCACTACAGAATTACCATTAATAGTTTCTTGAACCACATGGTTAACATCACCCATGGTGTTTTGTACTTGAACTGAGAGCTTGCGCATACGTTTTGCTGCAACTCTCACCAAAACCCCAATCACAGGCATAAATACGATGATACAAAGCGTTAATCGCCAATTGGTATAGAAGAGATAGCTCAACAAACCAATAACGATTAAGCCATCTTTAACCAAGGTTTGTAGTGAATCTGATGAAGCTGCGGTTAACTGCTGAACGTTATACATCAATTTTGAACTAATGTGGCCAGATGTATTATCAAGGTAATATTGAGAAGGCAATCTAAGCAATTTTGCATACACTTCTTGACGGATACTAAACACAAGCCGACGGGAAATCACAGCTGTGAAGTACCCCCCCAGAAACAGGCCAATACCACGAAAGAACATGAGCAGTACGATTAAGGCTGGAAACCAATTTAAATTTTCTCTACTACCCTCTTGAATGGCATCAATAATAAATTTAAGTAATTTAGCAACAGAAACTTCTGTAGCCGCATTAATACTAAAGCCAATCAACACCAATAAGGCAACGCCCCAATAAGATTTTAAATAAGCTAAAAGACGTAAATAGATCTTAAAATCTTGATTCACTCAGTAAAACCTCTTGTTGGAACTTTAGTGCTAATGTTGACATTGACAAAACCGAGCTGACCAGCCACATCCATCACACGAATAACATCTTGATGTGCAGCATTGGCATCAGCAGCAATCACGAACATAAAATCACGACGATCTTGTGCAATCTGTTTGATCGCTGTGCTTAGATCAGCAACTTCCTTACTTGCCATCGCTTGACCGTTCACAGAATAATGCCCTTTTGAGTCTACCATTATTTCAATTTTGTGATCGAATTGTTTCGGTGGTACACCCTGAGCATCAGGCAACGTCAAGTTTATGCGACTTTGCTGACTAAAGGTGGTAGAAAGTAGTAGAAACACCAAAATAAACAACATACAGTCGATCATAGGTGTCAAATTTATATGAATATCATCAACTTGAGCGCGTTTAAATTTCATCATCACACCTACGTTCAACTGGCGCGACGATGTTCTTGAACATGTGGGATCTTTTTATGGAAAAGCGCCGCATGAAACAATGTTGACTGCTGTTCTAACTCAGCCACGTACTCATGAACGACTCGCTGAAAATAACGGTAAGCAATCATTGCTGGAATTGCAATCAACATCCCCACAGCCGTAGTAATCAGAGCCGTAGAAATTCCTGGCATCATCATACTTGCATTACCAGCCGACCCAACATCAACCACCAAGAACGCCTCAATAATCCCAAGAACAGTACCCAGCAGTCCAAGTAGTGGTGCAATTGCTCCTAAAGTACCTAAAAAATTTATGTTTTTTTCAAGATGGGTTATTTCTTCTGAAGCAGTAGCTTCCATTTGAGCACGAGCAAACTGCTCCCCCTGATCCTGATGATCATATCCAGCCTTTAGAATTCGTCCCAAAGCACTATGATTTATTTCAGGCTGTTCAAGAGTCGAGATAACATTCTCTACATCGGCACCTTTAACCAACAATGCTTGCGGTAAAACTTGTGAGCGTTTAAGACGAATATAACGCTCGATAATAATTGCAACCGTAAAAATTGATGAGAGAATAAGCGGCAGCATCAACCAGCCGCCTGCTTTCACAAGTTCCCACATATCATTCCCCAATAATATTTAAAAAATTATAAAAGGATGGTTTCTCAATGTTATAAGTTCAGTTAGGTAAACAAATATTTAAAATCCCATCCAACTCATCCAATGAGTGATAATGAATGACCATTTTCCCTTTACCTTTTTGATTATGATCAATTTTCACATTTGCACCAAAACGCTCTGACAGCTTTTGGGTCAATTGTTCAATATCTGGAGAAATTTGTACTTTCTCCTTTTCAGGCTTTGGTTCATTCCACTCACGTACTAACTGTTCAGTTTGACGTACCGATAAACTCTTTTCAATAACGATCTTTGCCACGTCCATTTGATCTTTTGCTTTTAAGCTCAAAATTGCACGTGCATGCCCCATATCGATTTGACCTTGCTGCATGAAATCTTTAATTGGATCAGCCAAACTTAATAGACGTAACAAATTACTTACTGTTGTTCGAGCTTTACCAACTGTCTCTGCAATTTCTTGATGACTCAATCCAAATTCATCGTGAAAACGTTGTAATGCAAGTGCCTGATCAATCGGATTTAAATCTTGGCGTTGAATATTCTCAATTAATGCTAATGCAATCGCTACCTGATCATTGAGTTCACGAACAATTGCAGGAATTTCAGTTAGTCCTGCTAACTGTGCAGCACGCCAACGACGTTCACCCGCAATAATTTCATATGGAAACTGTTCATCATCTACAGGACGAATAACGATGGGTTGCATCACGCCATGCTTTTCAATTGATGATGCAAGCTCTTGTAAATCTTGTTCTTGAATAAAACGACGAGGCTGATATTCACCACGTTTTAATAAGTTCACATCAATTTGCTTGAGTTGACCATGATCCAAGGCTTGTGCTTCAAGTTGCAATTTCTCTTTCTGAATTGAACCTAATAGCGCATCTAAACCACGACCTTTAGCCAATCCGCGTTTTTTGATGCTCATACAGCACTTCCTTTTTTGACTTTACTTTTCTTCAACATTTCCGCGGCCAAATTCAAATAGGCAACCGCACCTTTTGAGCTCTTCTCAAAATAAATGACAGGCAAACCATGTGCAGGTGCTTCAGCCAATCGAATATTCCGGGGGATAACAGTTTCGTATAACTTCTTGCCAAAATATTGGTCTAATTCAGCAGATACATCACGTGTCAACGCATTACGAGCATCATACATGGTACGTAATACACCAACAATTTCCAAGTTTGGATTCAATGCTTTTTGTATACGATCAATTGTTTGGGTTAAGTCAGCCAATCCTTCCAAAGCATAATATTCACATTGCATTGGAATGATCACACCATTTACGGCAGCCAAAGCATTCACAGTGATCAGACTTAAACTCGGAGCACAATCCACAATAATATAGTCAAATGATGCATCAATTTCTTGCAGCGCGTTTTTTAGAATAAACTCACGACCATCCTGTTCAGCGATGGTAAGCTCAACGCCAGCAAGTTCACGGTTTGCTCCCAAGACCTTGTAACCAACTTCAGCTTTTTGTATTGCAGTCTCGATTGGTACCTCACCTAAAAGTACGTCTGCCACTGTATAAAGTAAATCATTTTTTTGAATGCCAGACCCCATCGTCGCATTCCCTTGAGAGTCCATATCGACTAACAAGACACGTTTTTTCAAGATCGCCAAAGAAGCAGCAAGATTTACCGCTGTCGTGGTTTTCCCTACACCACCTTTTTGGTTTGCAATTGCTATAATCTGAGCCATAACTACCCTTAATATTTTTTATTGAATACGTTGAAGTAACAGTAAATGACGTTGCTCATCTAATCTTGGCACACGAAGTTCAATGATTTTACAAGAATACTCATCCTTCATCTGCTCCACCTCATCCTCAGGAATGAGACCTTTCATCGCTGCAATAATGCTTTGATCATGCATATAAGGCTGTGCAGCATTCACAAAATCTGTCAGAGATGCAAAAGCACGACTTGTAATGACATCGAAATGACCGAGCTCAGATATACTATCTTCGCTTTCTACTCGTGTTTGCACTGCAATTACATTTCTGAGCTTTAAATCTGCAATAAATTGCTTCAAAAACCGAATTTTTTTCCCATTTGAATCTAGCAGTACACAGTCACGTTCTGGTTGACATAATGCAATGATCATGCCTGGCATGCCACCACCTGTGCCAACATCAAGTAAACGCCCAGCAGGTAAATCATTTAAGATACTTAAACTATCTAATAAATGTTTAACCAACATTTCTTTGGGTTCACGAATGGCTGTTAAATTATATGCCTTATTCCACAACACCAAAGCATCTTGATATTTCAACAAAAGTGTTAAGGCTTCTTCGCTTAGACTTAAACCTAAGGCTTGACTTCCTTGCTTTAATTCTTGAAAAAAAGGATGCATAACAGTGCGACATCTCGATAAATTTGCTGTGCAGTATACCTATTTCTGTCACAAGACACAGTAGGACTTGTTGAACGATTATGCAGTTAAACATGAACAAACACGATAAACTGCACAAACTATTAAGTTTTTTTAATAGGGTTTGCTATTAACGCTAAGCAAACGCACCTTGTTGTATCTGTTGATCTAACTGCTGCAAACGCTCAGGAGTACCGACATCCACCCAAATTCCTTGCATTTTTTCAGCTGAAACCTGCTGTTCTAACATCGCTTCTTTCAATAATGGAGCCAATGGACGCTTACCACTCTCTAAGCCGATAAACATCTGAGGTGCCAACACCGCAACGCCACTATATGTTAGCGCTTCACCACATTTCTCTTGATCAAAAGTATAGGCCATATTGTTTGACAGAATAAAATCACCCTTTAAATGCTGTGGTGGATTATCAACCAAAACCAAATGTGCCTGTTTAGTCCCTAATTTAACATCCAGCAATGATGCGAAGTCCATTGTTGTCCAAACATCACCATTTACAAGAATGAATGGTTGATCACCAAGCAAAGGTAAAGCATTAATAATACCACCTGCTGTCTCTAAGCCTTCCCCCTCGTGCGACCACAAAATATTTACGCCGAATTGAGTTCCATCACCTAAAGCAGCTACAAGCTTTTCACCCAGCCAAGCGGTATTGATTACAATCTCTTTTACACCGACTTTCTGCAATTTTTCAATATGCCAAACAATGAGCGGTTTCCCTCCCACTTCAAGCAAGGGCTTTGGTGTATGTAATGTAAGTGGTCGCATACGATTACCTAGACCAGCCGCCAGAATCATCGCTTTCATTAAGCAGCAACCTCGTATTCGCCATATTTCAATATGAACCTTGGCATAACCGTTTCACGTATAAAATGCATAAAGTCATTTAACTCATCATAACCTTGGCTTTCTTCAAGCAAATACCACATTACCCGTGGCAAATCCTTTAGATAGCCCGATTTACCATCACGCTCATATAAACGCACAAAGATGCCCAATATTTTTAAATGACGTTGAATCGCCATCAAATCAGCATCACGCTTGAATTGTTCAAAACTGCGATTTACTTTCGCTGCATCTGGCAACAACTTATAAAATACATTAAACCATTCGTGTACGCGCGCCGCATTCCATTGAACATAGGCATCACGTGTAATTGAAATTAGATCATAAGTATCTGCACCAATTACAGCATCTTGAAAATCAATGACACCCAGCTCTTGTTCATTATCAATCTTCATCAAATTACGACTATGAAAATCACGATGAACAATCACTTGCGGCTGACTTAAAGCTTCAATTGCAAGAAAATCGAATGCTTGTTCTATGGTTTCAAGCTGTTGCTCTGTTGGTTGAATTTTTAACGAAGGTAACATCCAATCGGTTAACAACCGCATTTCTGTCATTAATTTTTCATAAGAATAAACTGGCAACAACTCATGACCATTAATCTTTTGCAATTCGATTAGTTGTTTAAAACTCTGCGCATAATATTGATCCACTGTTGCATCATTGAGCAACGTCGATAGAACTACATCACCAAAATCCTCTAACAATAAAAAGCCATTTTCCAAATCTTTGGCAATAATATGCGGCACGCGCACACCATGCTGATCGAAAAACTCATCAATTGTCACGAATGGCGTACAATCTTCTTTTTCAGGAGGTGCATCCATAAGCATATATGTTTTGTTTTGTAAATTTATTCGCGCATAGCGACGAAAGCTTGCATCCCCTGCTAAAAAGCTGATCTCAAATTGATCAGATTGTAGAGTGGCTTGCAACCAAGTTTGTATCAATTGTTCACGTTGTGTATTCATTTGCAATAAAATCTAAAACTAGCTGAGATTTTGAGAGCTTAAGTGTAGCCACTTATCAACTTTTTCTCTATGATGCGACAATAATTAATTGTGAATTAGCATACTGGTTAATGAGACAATGAAACATCAGTTTAAATTTAATCCTTTAGCAACAGCTATTTTGACACTCTTGTGTGGCGGCACGATTCAAACAGGTTTCGCGGCTTCCACCACGTCTCATGTCTCTACACTAGACAATGCTAAACTCAAGGCTATCGCCGAAAAAAATCAAGTAAAACCAGATCAGGAAAGTTATGCTGGTGAACATTTTTTTCAACAATATTATGTAGATAAAACCGCGCCAGAAGCTCAACTGCGTAATAATCAGCATTTGAGTTCGTCCTTCTGTCAAGGTACATGGGTTACTCCAATTAATCCTGCAACCAAGCCAGCTGATGCAAACAGCACCACGTCTGTTATCACAGCAGATTATGGTCACTACAACCCGAACGGTGATTCAATTTTACAAGGCAATGTAGTAATTGACCAAGAAGGCCGCACCATTCGCGCTGACCAAGTCACGATTGACTCCACACAAACTCATGCAAATGCTCAAGGTCGAGTTCAACTTGCTCAATCTGGGTTACTCACCCAAAGTGACCAAATTAACTATAATCTAAAGACCCAAACAGGCGATTTAAATAACAGCTTCTATATTGCTGAGCAACAACATGCGCACGGGCAAGCCAATCAAATATTGCGGAAAAACGAAAATCTACTCGTTTTAAAGGATGCAAGCTATACAGCATGCCCTCCAGAGCAAAAACCGGCTTGGAAAATTCAAGCCAAAGAAATTGAACTCAATCAAGATACTGGTCGCGGCGTTACTCGCGGCACCAAGCTGTATGTCAAAAATGTACCCGTGATTGCCGTTCCTTATTTCAACTTCCCAATCGATGATCGCCGCACCACAGGGATGCTCAGTCCAAATTTTGGCTATAGTAGTGATGGTGGCGCACAACTGTCAGTACCCATTTATCTCAATCTAGCCCCTAATTATGATCTTACGCTTACACCTAGCTTTATGAGTAACCGTGGTGCCAAGCTAGATGCTGAATATCGCTACATGACTGAAAACTTTGGTTCAGGTCAAATCTGGGGTGGATATATACAGAATGATAAAGAGTACGAAAATAGAAAAAATCGTTCCGATCTACATTTTATCCACAACTGGAGAATTGATGATCAGTGGTCTACCAATCTAGAATACAATTACGCATCAGATAAAGAATATTTTTCCGACTTTAATAACAACCCAAACACAAGAACCGATTTAAACTTGCGCCGAGCATGGGAGCTTAATTATCGAAATGGCATCCCTGGTCTAAGAGCACAATTAAAAGTTGAAGATTTCCAAACACTTGATAAAGAAATCGATGACAAAGACAAACCTTATGCACGATTACCTCAATTCTTATTAAATTATGTCGCAGGTAACCCACAAGGATTACAGTATGAATTTAATAATGATACTGCGTATTTCAAAAAATCCATCAATGATGGATCTGCCTTAGAATCAAGTGGTACACGCATCTACAATCAATTTGCTGTACGATACAATCATATTACTCCATCATGGTTCTATGTTATTCCAGAGGCTTCTGTACGTAGTATCAATACATTCTACGATCAAGACTCTCAACAAGATCGTAGTTCTAATGATTTAGAAAAATCAGTTGTGGTACCTCAATTTACATTGGCTACAGGTTTAACTTTTGAAAAAGATGGTAAGTACTTACAAAGTATTTCTCCACGTGCTTTTTATGCTTATTCACCATATCGAAAACAGGATGATCATCCAAACTTTGATTCCACAACAGCATCGATCAATTACGATCAATTATTTAATCCATATCGCTTTTATGGACACGACCGTTTAGATGACAATAACTTCCTATCACTAGGTGTAACTTATAGCCTCTTAGATACTGAAGGCGTAGAGCGAATCAAAGCCAGCGTCGGACAAAGTTATTATTTTAATGATCGTCGAGTCAGCCTCAACGAACAACTTGATGAATTTGATACACAGCGACGTACTGGGCCTGTAGTCAATTTGACTAGCCAACTTAATCAAAACTTTACCATTAGTGCCAACTCTGCATGGATGTCGAATGGCGACAATGCGCAACGTGATTTTCAAGCATATTATACTGGCGATAAAGGCAATCTTTATAATGTTGGTTATTTTTACCGCAAAGATATCAAAGACCGACAAAATGCCTACGATCAAGTTGTTGCATCCTTTATACAACCCGTAAAAGATAATTGGCGTATTATGGGTCATGCTCAGTATGACCTTGACAATAACCTCATGCGTGAGTATTTATTGGGCGTAAATTACGAATCTTGCTGCTGGGCTGTTTCAGTATACGGTCGCTCTTACTATAACGATCTGGATGATCCAAACTCTCCTGATGTACGTAAGAAGAATGCCGTTATGGCCGAAGTTACGCTAAAAGGTTTAGGCGCTTTAAATACCAAACTATCTTCTCTGCTTGAGAATAGAGTTTTAGGTTTCAACAAAACTAATCAATCTTGGACACAACGTTAATGAAGATAAAACATTTTCAACATATCTTTAGAGCCACTGTTCTAGCAGCCCTAATTTCTTCATCAATGCATAGCTTTGCTCAACCTGCGGATGAGGTTGTCGCAATTGTAGATAGTAGTGTCATTCTTAAAAGCGACTTAGTACAAGGAATTGCTGAGGCTGAACACCAACTCAAGGCTCAAAATCAAACTGTCCCTCCAAAGCAATACTTACAAATGCAGGTTTTGGATCAACTGATTATTCGCCAAGCTCAATTAGAACAAGTAAAACGTTATGGCATCAAACCTGATGAAAATAGCTTAAATGCGGCGGTATTAAGAGTCGCCAATCAATCAGGTAGTAATTCATTATCCGCATTTCAACAAAAGTTAGATGCTATTGCACCAGGCACTTATGAAAATCTAAGAAACCGAATTGCAGAAGACCTTGCAATAGGTCGTCTTCGTCAACAACAAGTGATGTCACGTATTAAAATCAGTGATCACGATGTTGAAAACTTCCTAAAATCACCTGAAGGTCAAGCAGCATTGGGAACACAAGTTCATGTTCTTCATATGCGTATTTCTGGTACGGACAATAATGAAGTACAAAAAGTTGCAGAAGAAGTCAGACGATCTCTTGCTACAAGTAACGATCCTAAGGCAATCAGCAGTAAATTATCGACAGGAACAGTAACAGTTGATGGCGCAGATATGGGCTTCCGTGCTTTATCTGAAATCCCAACCGAACTTGCTGCTCGCGTCACTCCACTACAAGTAGGACAAACCACTGGCTTAGTCAATGTTCGTGATGGAACACATGTATTAAAATTACTTGAACGTAAACAGAATGATCAACGTGCACTTGTTCCACAATATAAAACACGTCACATTTTGATCCAAACATCCGAAGTTGTAAGCTCTGATCGCGCTAAACAAATGATTGATAGCTTATACAACCGAATTAAAGCAGGTGAAGACTTCGCAACTTTAGCAGCTACCTTCTCGAATGATCCAGGTTCTGCTCGTGATGGCGGCAACTTAGGCTGGGTCAATGCTGGCGTAATGGTGCCTGAGTTTGAAAAAGTAATGAAGGAAATACCTGTTGGCCAGCTCAGCGAACCATTCCAAAGTCAATTTGGTTGGCATATTTTAGAAGTAACAGATACACGCCAACAAGATATGACCAAAGAAGCGCAAGAACGTATGGCACGCCAAATCCTAGGTGAGCGTCAATTTGAAACGGAAGTAGATAGTTGGACTCGCGAACTACGCGCTAATGCCTACGTTGAAATCAAAGATGTAAATATGGACTCAAAAGCAGCGCAAAAATAATTTAACCAAAAAAAATAGCGGCAAATGCCGCTATTTTTATGCACCAAAATTATTTGTAACGATCAACCATTTTCTCTAGAGAGATCGGGCGAATCTTATCTGCATTACCTGCTGTACCAAAGGCTTCATAACGAGCAACACAGATATCTTTCATTGCCTCAACGGTTTCACCGAAGAATTTGCGTGGATCAAATTCACTTGGTTTTTCAGCCATCATACGACGCATCGCACCAGTAGAAGCTAAACGCAAATCGGTATCAATGTTAATCTTACGTACGCCATGTTTAATCGCTTCTACAAGCTGATCTACAGGCACACCATAAGTTTCTTTAATATCACCACCATATTGGTTAATTACAGCCAACCACTCTTGTGGTACTGAGCTTGAACCATGCATTACAAGATGTGTATTTGGTAATGCAGCATGGATTTCTTTAATACGATCAATCGCCAAGATATCGCCTGTAGGTGGACGAGTAAACTTGTACGCTCCGTGAGAAGTACCAACTGCAATCGCTAAAGCATCAACGTTAGTATCCGCAACAAATTGGGTCGCTTCTTCTACCGAAGTAAGCAATTGAGAATGATCAAGCACACCCTCTGCACCCACGCCATCTTCTTCGCCAGCCAAACCAGTTTCAAGGCTACCTAAGCAACCAATTTCACCTTCAACTGAAACGCCACATGCATGCGCCATAGCAACAACACGACGAGTTACATCAACATTATAATCATATGATGTAGGTGTCTTACCATCAGCACCCAATGAACCGTCCATCATCACAGAGCTAAAACCCAATTGAATTGAACGCTGACAAACATCAGGGCTAGTACCATGATCTTGATGCATTACCACTGGAATATGTGGCCATTCTTCAATTGCAGCTAAAATAAGATGACGTAAAAAAGGTGCACCTGCATATTTACGCGCACCCGCCGAAGCTTGTACGATTACAGGTGAATTCGTCGCATCTGCAGCTAGCATAATTGCGCGCATTTGTTCTAAGTTGTTTACGTTAAACGCTGGTACGCCGTAGTTGTGTTCTGCAGCGTGATCCAAGAGCTGGCGCATCGAGATTAGAGCCATAATATCCTCCCAGGTAATGCGCCATATTCTACATGTTGATTTATTTCAATTCAGCAACTAATCACAGGATTTGAAAAAAAAACCTGAATCTTTTGTGTAATTTGCGTATCACAACACATTTAACAATAAAAAAGGCTAAATCCAATAATGATTTAGCCTCTAATTATTTCATGCTTAGACATCAAATACTAAAAAGAACCAATTCAATCCTTAACAGTATCCTTCAAGGCGTGTAAGCGGTAATTTTTTACCAATTGCTTTTTCAATTTCAGGTAAGTAAAACGCATCGTCTTCAGACAGGAAACTAATGCTCACCCCTTGAGCTCCTGCACGACCTGTACGTCCAATACGATGCACATAATCATCAGATTGTTCTGGCAGCGTAAAATTCACAACATGTGAGACACCATCAACATGAATACCACGTCCAGCTACATCTGTTGCAATCATGATGTTGTGTTTGCCTTGCTTAAATTGATCCAGCATTTTCAAACGCTTATCTTGTGCAATTTCACCAGATAACATTCCAACTTTGTAACCATCACGTTTCAAATGATCATATAAACGACGAACCTGATCTCGACGATTCGCAAAAATCATGACTTTATCAATCGGCTCATCGCGTAGAATATCCTGCAACAATTTATACTTGTCTTCTTTTGCAACAACATATACACGCTGTTCAACGTCAACATTCGTTTTTTGCTCAGGTTCAATTTCAACAGTAACAGGCTCAAACAACCATTGACGAGCTAAATTCAGCACATCATAGCTAAATGTTGCAGAAAAAATTAAAGTTTGACGTTGCTCTTTGGATGGAGAATAACGGACAATACGCTTGACCGAAGGAATAAAGCCCATATCCAATAATCGATCAGCTTCATCAATAACTAAAAACTCGATGCGATCCAGCCACACTTCTTTCTGCTCAACAAAATCAATTAAGCGTCCAGGGGTCGCAACAATAATATCAACAAAGTTTCGATCTAACATTTTCTTCTGTTTATCGAAGTCAACCCCACCCAACAACGTTACAAGGTGCAAGTTAGAAAACTTTGTCAGCGACTTTGCATCACTTTCAATTTGTAAAGCCAACTCACGAGTAGGCGCCAAGATTAGAGCACGTGGCTCACCACGAAAGCGTTGTTCTTGAATCGGATTATTTAACAAATCATTGATCACACTAATCAGAAAAGCAGCCGTTTTACCAGTCCCTGTTTGTGCGCGACCAATCGCATCATGCCCTGCTAGCGTATATTTTAAAACCTTTTGCTGAATTGGAGTCATTTGAGTAAAACCCAAAGCATCAATCGCCTTTTTCAACTGCGGATGTAATTTTAAGGTTTCAAAACCAGACGTCATATATGCTCTCAAACCATCAATGACCAAAATAAAGTCGTTATTATAAACAAAAACGCCCCAAATAACATTGGAGCGTTTTTATATCGCGTTAAAGCAACAAATTAGTCTAACGGCTGAACGTTTTCAGCTTGGAAACCTTTTTGTCCTTGAACTACGCTGAATTCTACACGTTGGCCGTCACGTAAAGAACGGTGACCATCACCAACAATTGCACGGAAATGAACGAAAACGTCATCACCGCCATTGCGTTGAATAAAACCAAAGCCTTTAGTGTCATTAAACCACTTTACTACGCCTTGTTCACGAGCTGTCATAAGTCAATCCTCAGATATTGAAAGATAAGGACCTTCCGGTGTTGCAAACAGCAGAGCCAACAAGGTTTTAAAATCTTATAATTTTAAAGCTTGTAATCATTCTGTAAAACTATCAACAATTTCCGGTTACATCCATTTGTTATAGGGTTTTTTACGATAAAACGAAATGAAACACTTCCTAAAACGCATCGAGCTTAACATGGGTTTATGACAATTAATAGACTTATTTTAAGTTATTTCCCATGCTTCTATCTGTTTATACTCATCATTTAGTTTATTTTACAGAAACACGGTTCTCCAAAAATAACTTGTTGAACTTCCTTTACGTATATAAAATCAAATGAGATAAATTCTGATATAAGCTATATCCAACCTTTATGACTATCTCACCTACTCATTCAGCTGAAGTTATCGACGCCTTAGGGCAACCTTGCCCGATGCCATTACTTATGTTGAAACGAGCACTAAAAAAAGCAACAGGTAAAAAAACCTACCTGTTAAAGTCTTCTGATCCACATAGTGAAATTGATGTAACACGATATTGCCAAATTCAGAATCTGCAATGCCAGACAAAAAAAATCTCAGAAAATGAGTTTCACTATCTGATTGAATCCATCTAGGTCTTGTGGAACTGCTATTCTTTGTTAAACTCTTGGTTACTCGTAAAGATAAATTTACATTTCTATACTCAAATTTCCTTAGTGATGAAGAACATTCGCATTAAGATGAAATTGTTGACTCAAATATCATCCTATAAGGAGACTCCATGACTACTGACAGCAGCAATCAATTGATGCCCCTGTCATTGTCTGCGCCTGGTGTAAACCTCGGTGCATATATCAGCACTGTCAATCAAATTCCAATTTTAACGGCCGAGCAAGAAAAAGAACTTGCTGAACGTTATTATTATGACCAAGATCTTGATGCCGCCAAATTATTGGTGATGTCTCATCTACGCTTTGTTGTACATATTGCAAGAAGTTATGCAGGTTATGGATTACCACAAGGTGATCTCATTCAAGAAGGCAACCTAGGCCTCATGAAGGCAGTTAAGCGCTTCGATCCCAATATGGGCGTGCGCCTTGTTTCATTTGCTGTACATTGGATTAAAGCCGAAATTCACGAATATGTCATTCGTAACTGGCGTATTGTCAAAATTGCGACGACCAAAGCACAACGTAAATTGTTCTTTAATTTACGTAGTTTGAAGAAATCAAGTAAACGCCTGACTTTAGAAGAAGCGCAAGCAATCGCGAATGATTTAAACGTCACGGCAGAACAAGTACTTGAAATGGAAGGTCGATTGACCGCCTATGATGCTGCTTTCGAAGCACAAGGCGATGATGACGATGACACACCTCATACTGCGCCAGCCCTTTACTTAGAAGATAATCGTTACGATCCAGCACGCCTAGCTGAAGAAGAAGATTATGAAGCACAAAGTACGGCCGCATTACATCAAGCGATGGACCAATTAGATGATCGCTCTCGTAATATTTTACAGCGTCGCTGGTTAGACGATGATAAATCTACATTGCATGAACTTGCTGCTGAATATAATGTTTCTGCTGAACGTATTCGCCAACTTGAAAAAAATGCAATGGAAAAAATCAAAACCGCCATGTCTGCGAGTTAAGATTAAATCAAACACAAGGGCTTTCATGCCCTTTTGTTGTATCTGGCTTTGTTTAAACACCCGAATATGTTAACGTTGCTTATCAAATTTCTAGTTCCATTTTCATTATGTGGATAGCGATCTCTGCAATCAATCTTGCCCTTGCAGTTATGCTCGGAGCGTTTGGCGCACACGGACTCAAATCTTTTGCATCACCTGAGCAACTCGTTTGGTGGGGTACAGCAACCCAATATTTTTTCTATCACGCCCTCGGCTTATTAATTCTGAGTGTACTAAATAAAACTACACCAAGTTTTCCTATAAAAATTCCGTTTATTTTGATGCAAATTGGCATCCTCTTTTTCTGTGGTTCGTTGTACATTATGGCGCTCGGCTTACCTAGAATATTAGGTGCGATTACGCCGATTGGGGGTGCCTTTATGATTGCAAGCTGGCTGTTAATTGCGTGGCAAGCAATCAAGCATACGAAATAAGGATTTATCATGCACATCTATCTAAATGGCGAGTCCACAGACACGTCATGTGAAAATTTACAGCAACTCATTCAAGACCTAGCCCTAGAAGGCAAGCGTTTTGCTGTAGAAAAGAACCAACAGATTATTCCGAAAAGTAGACTTGAGCAAACTGCAATTGCTCCTGAAGATCGTATTGAAATTATTCAAGCTGTTGGTGGCGGCTAATCGGCTAAAAATGGAGTAAGCCCATGCAAGATTCCCCTTTAATTATTGGTTCACGTACCTTCCAATCTCGTTTATTGGTCGGAACTGGTAAATATAAAGATTTAAATGAAACCGATTTAGCCATTCAAGCAAGTGGTGCAGAAATTGTTACCGTAGCGATTCGTCGAGTGAATATCGGGCAACATGCCGATCAGCCGAATCTGCTTTCAGTGATTCCACCTGAGAAATATACGATTTTGCCAAATACAGCTGGCTGTTTTGATGCAGATAGCGCGATTCGTACCTGTATGCTGGCTCGTGAACTGCTTGATGGTCACAATCTAGTGAAGTTAGAAGTCCTTGGTGATGAAAAAACCCTATATCCGAATGTGACCGCAACACTTAAAGCAGCGCAAACCTTGATCGATGATGGTTTTGAAATCATGGTTTACACCTCGGATGATCCGATTGTCGCGCAAGAGCTTGAAAGCATGGGCTGTGTTGCGATCATGCCTTTGGGTAGCTTAATTGGTTCTGGTCTCGGTATTCTCAATCCACACACCATTTCCATCATCAAAGAAAATGCCAAAGTCCCTGTTTTAGTGGATGCAGGTGTTGGTACTGCGAGTGATGCTGCGATTGCCATGGAACTAGGTTGCGACGGCGTATTAATGAATACAGCGATTGCGGCTGCGCAAAATCCAATTTTAATGGCTTCAGCGATGAAGAAAGCCGTTGAAGCAGGTCGTGAAGCATTTTTAGCGGGTCGTATGCCGCGTAAACGTATGGCCAATGCGAGCTCACCTGAGACTGGGTATTTCTTTAAGTAAAAAATACTAAAGGGAGCTTTTTAGCTCCCTTTTTTCTACCTAAAAAACCAATATTTCTCTAACATTCCAATGAAATAGATAATGAGCGTTTTATATCTTCTACAATATATTCTGGTGCAAGAATAAATAAAAGCATTTCAGCCCAATATGGCTCACTCTTAGCATAAACTTCTATCGATAATTTTTTCATTAATTGACAATAATCATGATAGGCAATCCGATGTGATTTATAAACCACATTACCATCTACTAAATTAAAAATTGTATTGAGTTCATACTGATTTATATCAGCATTTCTTCCGATCGGCTGGGGATAAAACTCTCTTAGCTCTGTATGTTTAAATAGCAACCAATTCAAAGAATAAATGACTCTAGAATCATAAATGGCATATGTTTGATGATCTACGAAAGAAGCTACTTTCGATAAAGATGAGATAACCGAAAAAGTTGATCTAGTTAAAGCACCCTTTTTAAGCTCGCTTTCAAATTTATGTAATAAGAGATCATTTTTATCATTTTTCTTAAAGGAGCGAATACCACCCCACTCTTGAATCAACCAATATCGACCAGCTAAATCACCTGAACTCAACAAATCATAGAAGTTATGTTTTAGATAAATATTTCGCTCAAATATAGAGGCCAGATCCAACGGAACTGGTAATGGATTACTTTCTGGCAACTCCCATCGAAAACATTTTTCTAACGGATGCTGTTTCGCTAGCTGTTTCAATGTTTGAATTAGCTGATCCATGATTCTCTCAATTCTAAATGTTTAATATTCGCTTTAAATTTTGCTTCGCCCTTTGCTCAAAATTCTGTTGAAAATATTCAGTTTGATACAGCGGTTCTGTCTGATAGAAATGTGCTAGGACTTGTTTTCTTTTAATAGAATAGATATCTGGATCTACCCAAGCAAATTCTTGCTGAATCTGCTGTTCGTATTCATCAAAACGCTCTGGTGAAGCAGCTAGAATCGCCAAATCAATATCCAGTAAAAATTGCAAATCTAGCTCATCCGTTGCTTCATGCTTTTGCGTCGCAATAATCCATCGTTTTATCTTTTGAACAATATCAACTGATAAATCTTGAGCCAAATAATATTCAAGCAGCTCAGCACTTTTCAATTCATTATCCTTTGCTTGCGGATCATAGACCACATCATGAAACCAGAGTGCTAACTCAACTGCATTCTCATCATTTAAATCTGGTCGAATCGATTCAAACAAAACCAAACATTCATACAAATGCTGAACAGTATGATAAGCCCGCTGCTTTTCACTATAGGCAGCAATTAACTTATTAAAAACTTTCTGTGGTTCAGAAAAATGATAATACTGATGCAGTTCAAACCATGATTTTTCTAATAAGGTTAAATATTGCTGCATTGCTCATCCTCATTGGATTTCTTTATTCAGCCATTTTGCCAATGATTCAGCATCTTTACGTTCTAGAAAAAGCTGATATAAGGTACAGGAACCAAACTCGTGTTTCAGTTCCTGTTGGCGCATAGGATGATTACCAAATCTGAATCGTCGAGTACCATCGCGATCTAAAGGCAATGCATATACTCCATAGCTACGAGGTTCTGTCAGGTGTCCTTTGACACAAACTTGATCAGACGATATCGCATGTTTTAATAAATATTCTTTGGTTAACATCCCACCCTGCCCAAGGCAAAACTAAGCTGCGTGCTGTTCATCTCGCTTAAAGACCAACTCTTTATTCGATGAACTTTCAGCATCAAAGTAATACCCTTCACTATCAAATGCTTTTAATTGTCCTACTTGGTTTAATTTATTTTCAATCAAGTACCTTGCCATTAGACCACGCGCTTTTTTCGCATAGAAACTAATGACTTTATATTTCCCATTCTTCTGATCCAAGAATACAGGCTTAACAATTTCTGCCTTAATTTTCTTTTCATTCACAGATTTATAATATTCGTCAGAAGCTAAATTTACCAATACTTTTGCATCAATTTCAGCTAAATCTTGGTTAATTTGATCGGTGATAATATTGCCCCAGAATTCATATAGATTATGACCACGGCTATTCTTTAATTTAGTGCCCATTTCCAAACGGTACGGCATCATCAAATCCAATGGACGTAATAAACCATAAAGACCAGACAACATACGCAAATGCTGTTGGGCGAAGTTGATATCTTGGTCTTTTAGGTGATAAGCATCTAAACCGGTGTACACATCACCTTTAAATGCAAACAAGGCTTGACGCGCATTGGAAAAATCAAAATCTGCATTCCAGTCGCGAAAACGCTCTACATTTAAATTGGCAATTTTCTCACTAACCGTCATCAAAGATGCGATTTCACTTGCAGAAAGCTTGCGACATACATCAATCAGTTGCTGTGATTGTTCTAATAAACGTGGCTGTGTATATGTATCTGTAGGCAGAGCTGTTGTGTAATCAAGTGTTTTCGCTGGAGAAATTAAAGCAAGCATAATCAATCAAAAATAAATTTAACTTGGTGAAACTATAACAGTTGATAATTTTTAATGCCAATTCGTGTTTTCATTCTTCATTATCGGTAAAATAGCGGATTCTTCCATTATCCATTGCGTATCTTATGTCTGAGCAAGTATTCATCCAAGGTCCTGTTGGTCAAATTGAAATGTTTGTAGATCAACCCCAAGGTGAAATCACAGGTTTTGCTGTTGTTTGCCACCCACATCCTTTACAAGGTGGAACACCTCATCATAAAGTCCCTGTCCTATTGGCTCAGATTTTTAATGAAATGGGATGTGTGGTTTATCGTCCTAGCTTCCGTGGTTTACAGGGTAGCGAAGGTACACATGATCAAGGTCACGGCGAAACTGATGATATTATGGCTGTGATTGAATATGCCCGTGCAAAACATGCTGGTTTAACTTTTTATGCCGGTGGCTTTAGTTTCGGTTCTCATGTATTGGCCAAATGCCAAGCACAACTCAGTGAAGACTTACGTCCAAAACAATTAGTGCTCTGCGGCTTACCAACAGGTTCTGTGGTGGGTTTACGTCATTACCAAACCCCTGCAATTGATGGTGATATTTTATTTGTTCACGGCGAGCAAGATGATATTACCCTCCTTTCAGACATGATCGCTTGGGCAAAACCGCAAAAACATCCCATCACGATTCTGCCGGGTGCCAATCATTTCTTTACAGGTTATCTAAAACAGTTGCGTCAAGTCATTAGTCGTTTTTTAAAACTGTAGACTTAACAACAAATTACTAAGAAAAATATACGTGTTTTGAACCCAATGTCTGTTATATCAGTATAGATGTACAGGCATTTAGGTTCTTTAATAATGAAATTAAATAAAAAACAGGGACTTTTTTTAAAGCAAACTATTGAGCACTGGCAACAACAAGGCACGATTACGCCTGATGTGGCCAATAAATTAAATCAGAGTTTTTCGATTCGGTCTTTTGACTGGGAACGACTCGCAAAATATTCGTTCTGGATTTCAATGATTTGCACAGTGATTGCAATAGCTGCCATCACACTTGATGATTACTTAATGAAGTTAATTGAAAAAATCTTTATCGATTCCAAAATCATTCCTTGTCTGATTTTTGCTACAGTTGCGGCGGCCTTTTATAGCTTTGCCTATCTTCGACGTAAAACCAAACCCTTACATCAATTTAGCAATGAAGCGATTATTTTCGCAGGCGTGCTTTCTACCGCAGCGTCTGTCGCCTATTTCGGTCAAGCGATTGATACTGGTAGTGGGCATTTCTCTTTGTTATTCCTACTCTCTACCATTATTTATGCCGCACTTGCCTTCTGGTTTCCTTCTAAACTGATCTGGGTGTTCTCTCTACTTTCACTCGGCTCATGGTTTGGGACAGAAACAGGCTATATGTCGGGTTGGGGTGCCTATTACCTAGGCATGAACTTTCCTTTACGCTTTGTCTTTTTTGGCGGTGCCTTGATTGGCTTAAGCCTGATATTTAAACGTTATGCGCATTTTAGAGATTTCGCCCATTCAACTTATGTCATGGGACTACTTTATCTGTTTATTGCTTTATGGATTCTCTCGATCTTTGGCAATTATGGTGACTTGGGTAGCTGGTATAACGTTAAACAATATGAGCTGTTGCATTGGGGTATTCTCTTCGCATTTATTGCCATCATAGCAATTGTCTATGGCTTAAAACATGATGATGCCACCTCACGTGGTTTTGGTATCACCTTCTTATTTATTAACCTCTACACCAAGTATTTTGAGTTCTTTTGGGTTGGTATGCATAAAGCAATCTTCTTTATCATATTGGCGGCTTCATTTTGGTGGATTGGTCGACATGCTGAAAAACTTTGGAACTTGGAGTTTTTATCTAGCCAATCGCAGCGTAAAAAAGATGATCCACAATCGAAATAACATCTAAGTTTTTAAATAACTCACGCCCATAGCAGAAATGACAATTTCTGCATCATGGGGTGCGAGTTGAGCGCGATAATACTGAATCAACTCAGCTTCCCACCCAATCATCTCATCTAAAATCATTTGTGCTTGATCGGGACTCAATAAGAACTGATTTGCCATACTTAATACATTTTCTCGCCCCATTTGAGTACCATAAATACCGATCTGCATACTCAATCCTTGGGGTTTATATTCCTGATTTGGCACAATATCGAACAATGGAGCAATTCGCCAACGACCATTTAGATACATAAAAGCATGGTTCTTAGGATGATCATCATCGTTTCCAATCAAAATATTAAAAATCATCCGCCGAAATAATTCATGTATATCCTGTTGTGACATCCCTTTTCGATACATTTCATTTGCCATAAGTGGATATGACCAGCGTTGATGATTAGTGCTATTCCATTCTGCATCCAGTAACGTTAAACCACTTAACATCGGTAAGCGTTTAAATTTTTGACTTTGTAAATCATAAATACGGTCAAAACGTTCTAACAGTAATACATCTTTCTGTTCACTCTGTTGAGAAACTTGAATAAGTTGATGTTTAGCAACAACCAATCCCTTTTTTTCAGCAAAGCTTAAACAGGCAAATTCAACTTGCGGCACATTAATCAAATCATCCCGATCTTTTGGTTTAGCGAGATACAACTTATCTTGATCAACCAAAGTAATTTTAGGTCTAGCCCCTCCTAATGAAGTCGTTTGCGCCATGGCCAACTGGATTCGTGTAATCGCCTCGCCTTTTCGCATGGCAACACTAAAATCAAGAAAATCTGATAATTTAACTAAGTGCTGGAAATTTTCTAAAGTTGCTTTTTGAGTGACTGTTTTAATCTCACCCACACACAAATTCCCAAAACGGTCTGCATTTTTTGCTTTGATCAAAAAATCTAAGTCCGACCAAGGTGTATCTTTTTCTCTTGCATAAATTCGTTTGAGAATTACTTTCCCCCACGCATCAGGCATAATATCCATGACAAAATTTGGGATACCATTATTGGTAGTGATCGTATAAGGTTCTTTTCGCCAAGGATAATGAACCTCATCTAGCACCCAAGTTGTCGGATAACTCGGCGCATAAACAAATTGCCCAACACCATTTTCAACGGTTAAACGCCCAAGGGTCACAAAGTCAGTTTGATCAGGAAGCTGAATATATAAATAGATCGTTTGTTTCATTAAAAATCATCCTCATCTATTCGTTCCAAACGAACTCGGCTTTTTTGGCTTTCTTTATTTTGTATTGCTGGAAGATTTTTTTGTAAATCAGTTAAAATATTCAAATACCATAGTGCTTTTACAACTACACCAAATTCGACTGAAAGGTCGCCTTTTTCAATACGCTTAACTGTTGATAGTGAAGTAGAAATTGCTTTAGCTAAATCACTTTGACGTAGCCGTTTCTCAAGTCTTTTTTGCTTGATCAATGTAGCCAACTGCTGGGTAAATAATTGCCCATCAAGTGGATAAAACTTATTTTTATGGTTTATTTCTGACACTTTACGTAGCTTAAAAGTTCATATATGAACTTAAATATAGCACAAAATATTTAAATTCCGCAGAATGATTATTAAAAATCACCCCAACTCAAGCCAAACCGGGCCAAATACTTTTTGACCCGGTCGCTGTCATTGGTGGTATTTCGTTGCTGGCGTGAAGCAGCAAAAGCCTTTCGCATTCAATTTATCTTACACTAGAATAGGTTTTTATTTTTAGGGGGATTACCGTGCAATTCTATTACTTCAACTAGTTTTCAAAAGTTAGATTTTCTTTTCAACAAAACTTTGGAAGTATACAAAATAGGTAACTTCGAAATAAATAGTATAGAACTAACAAAGGAGGGCGTGATATTTTCAATGCTTACGGAATCATCACAACACCTATAAATTAAATGATAAATGCCGAGCAGATGAAAGAAGCTCAATCATGAGCTTCTTTACTATGAAAATTTATTTTACAGATTCCAGAGCCGTCACCAACAACTTCCAGCATTTCTCTACAGTATCGACTTTAACCCGCTCACCCGGCGCATGTGCCCCTTGAATATCTGGGCCAAAAGACACCATCTGCAAATCTGGATAATGTTCCGCAATAATGCCGCACTCTAAGCCCGCATGAATCACTTTTAAGTTCGGTTCAATTTCAAATGCGCTCTGATAAGCCTGTTGTAAGCATTTCAATGCAGCTGAATCTGGATTTGGTGTCCAACCCGACACCAACGGCGTTAACTCAGACTGAATTTCAAAATTGGCAAAGTGCTGTTGGATATTCTGGGCAAATGTTAGTGCTTCTTGGTTCACCATAGAACGAACCATAATTAAAGTCTTCGCCTCATCTTTAGTCAATTTGACCACACCGATATTATTTGAGGTTTCAACCACATCAGTTAAAGCACTACTCCATTGCGAAATGCCGTATGGACACGTTGCCAATGCTTGTAACCATGCTTTTTGCTGTTGCAAGATAATAACTTCATTTATCTGATTAACATTTTCTTGTACGGTGATTTGTAACTGATCATCAATGCCCTGTAATTTTATTTGCCATTCTTTTTGTACAGCTGCAACGGCATTTTCTAACTCAGTTAATTGCTCTGTTTTAATTGCAATGGTTGCTACCGCTTCACGTGGGATGGCATTGCGCGCTGTTCCACCGACAAATTCAACCAGTCTGCCATTTGACTGCGATAAATATTCATTGAGGAAATTGGCTAAAATCACGTTGGCATTACCACGACCAAGATGAATATCAACACCTGAGTGACCGCCTTTTAAGCCTGACACCAACAAATCTACATAAATTAAATCACTAGGTGCTGTTTGATATTGGATAGGCTGTTGTACTTCAATATCAATACTCCCAGCACAACCAAGATAGAGTTCGCCCCATTCTTCGGTATCAATATTAAATAACCATTGCCCTGTTAAAACACCCGACTTAAGTAAACGAGCACCGCTCATTCCTGCTTCTTCATCAATAGTAAGTAATACTTCAATTGGGCCATGTGCGATATCATTTGATTCTAATACAGCAAGTGCAAGTGCTACTCCGATACCATTATCGGCACCCAACGTGGTATTTTCAGCAATCAACCAGCCATCTTTTAATACAGGTCGAATCGGATCTTTAAAAAAGTCATGTTGCGTACCACGATTTGCCTGAGTCACCATATCCAGATGCCCTTGCAAAATCACACCTGCAACTTGTTCTTTACCAGCTGTGGCAGCTTTTCGAATAATCAGATTACCAATATCATCGACATAGGTTTCTAGGTTGCGCTGTTCCGCCCAATCTTTGAGATGCTGTCGTAATTGTTGTTCATGTTTTGATGGTCGAGGAATCGTGCACAAAGTCTCAAAATGTCGCCAAACCATTTGGGGAGATAATTTAGAAAAATCGACCTGTATCATGCACCTATACTCTCAAATAAAGTGTTTAAACAAATATACACCATACACCGAAACGGTCATGATGTTAAATCACTTCATTTAAGATGGCATGTTGAAAACTAACTTAGCTTTTCCATACAAATTTAGAAAAACTATGTTCAGCTTTTAAACTATTTTCAACAGCTTGGGCCAATTGACGGATAATGCTTTGTGTTTCGATCTTTTCAAACCAAGCTAACTCTTGCTGAGGATTTGCCGTGATCTCACACAAAATATGTCCTTCCGAATCTTGTTGCGAACACAGAATAGAAAGTGGCAGCTGATGATTGTCGATACGAACTTCGATTTTTTCATGTTCATGGCGCATATGTTGGGCATCAAAACCGTATTGTTCTAATTGTTTATATAACAATGCAGCCACATATTCTTGCGTGATATAGCATTCATTAGGCGGATGATCAATTAACCCATGTTTAGGGCAATCTGCTATAAATTGCAATGTTTTCATGGTATTCCCTCTATTTTTATGTTTTTAGCTGGATCACAGCTTAAAACCGACTCGTACGGTATGAATTATTATATATACAATTGTGTTTTATTGATTAGCCGATTGTCTTACTTCTTTTATTAATTTGATAAATTTCGACCTGATTAGATATGTACATCCTCTGATCATTAATCTAATGAATTAAACCGAACATTTAATATCCAGCCTAATCATTAGATTTGAATTGTAAAATAAGTTAAAGACCGCGCCAATCCACACGGGCATTACGTTCAGTTGAGTAAATGCGTTGTACATATTGTCCAATCGGAAGATCTAACAAATAGTCATAATATTCTTTTAACTCTCCACTAAATTGATCAACGCCATCATTTTCCAACTCCCAAGGTGTTCCCTTAATCACCAACAATGGCGCAAGCATGGAACAAACGGAAATATCTGCCAATCCTAAACGATCACCCACAAGATAACGCCCTTGATTGTCAATCAAACGCTGATTTAAGTCCGTAATTAACTCTGTCATACGTACTTTGGAATGGGCGACTTTTTCTGGATTTAATTGATAATTTGAAGCCACCAAACTTTTAAGAATTGGCTTTGAAAATTTCTCAAATTGACGCAAATAACCTTGCTCTCCCATCATAATTTCAAGTGGATGGTCACTAGTGGAAAGTGCTTGTGCCAATGACCATCGACGTACATGAATACCCAATTCATTTGCAAGCGCATCTATTTCAATAGCTTGTTCACGTAATTGTTCATCACGCCGTAGTAAGGCATGCTCAGGATATGTACTGTCAAGGTACAGAGCGATTTGCGTTGAATCTGCAATCCACTGCTTATCGTCCTTCAACATCGGCAAATAGTTTTGCCCAGACTTCAAATAAGTAAACGCACGATGAAAACCCGGAATTAAATTATGTGCCACATAATCCAATTCTTTATGATCTAGCAACCAGCGAGCTTTTTCACAATAATGAGATAAAGGAAATTGGTATAAAACCCGCATAAACACTCCAAATTTATTTTTCTATTCGATCAAACATAAGCTTTTTGATACTTTAGAAGTAAAAGTGAATGATTACAATGTCGTTTTTGCTCTATCTTTTTTAAATTTTGGCTAAAAATATTTATATGTTTTTAAGGTAAAAATATTCATTTACTTCATAAAAGTATAGACATTAAGAATTAAGAAAAAGTCTTAAAGAGTTAAATATTTGCTTTACCATTAAATTCCATATTACTTTTTATGTGCTTTTTCTCAAAAAAAATGCTTAATAATTATTATGATATCTAAGTCAAAACTTCTAATTTAGTTGAAAAGTAATTTTTATGTAAAGTCCCTCTTATCTATTAGAGGTGTTTACATGTCCAGTAATCCATCAGTGATCCAAACTCCAGTACAACTGATTTTAAATGATCAGCAGACCATTAATGCTGCCTATCAAGTTGCTGACTTTGCATTAGAAGAACGAAATAAACGAGACCAAAATCGTATTTTGCCAACGGAACAAATCAATCAGTTTAGTCAAAAGGGTTTAGGCGGTATTCGTATTCCAAAACAATATGGTGGTGCTTTTGTCTCCAACAAGAGTTTGGCCCATGTGTTTCGTATTTTGAGTAAAGCCGATGCCAATGTAGGTCAAATTCCACAAAACCAATTCGGACTACTCAATTTTATAAATATCACCGGTTCAGAGACTCAAAAGCAGTTTATCTACTCTGAAATTCTGGCAGGCAAACGCATTGCCAATGGTGGGCCTGAAAAAAACTCCAAAGATACCAAAGCCATTCAAACCACGTTAACGTTGGAAAATGGACAATACTTTTTAAACGGGGAAAAATTTTACTCTACAGGAACCAGTTTTGCAGATTGGTTAGCGATTCGCGCATTACATCCAGATGACTATACCGTATTGGCGATCGTTGATCGACATGCTTCGGGCGTTGAAGTGATTAATGACTGGAATGGCTTTGGTCAACGTACTACAGCCAGTGGAACAGTAAAACTACGCAATGTTGTCGTTGATCCGGCCCTATTTTTTGATGAACGCATTATTGCCGACACCCCAAATGTACGCGGTGCTTATTCACAACTTTTACAGGTTGCAATTGATGTTGGCATCGCCGAAGCAGCTTTTGATGACACTTTATCCAGCATTCGTAAAGCACGTCCCATTATTGATGCAGGTGTAGAAAAAGCCAGTGAAGAACATTACACCTTACAAGAAGTTGGTAAGCTCAATATCCTGCTCGATGCAGCCATTTTATTGCTGGATGATGCTGCCGAATATCTAGATGAACTTGATCAAATCGCTGAGATTTCTGACGAGCAAGCCGCGCGCGCTTCTATTTTAGTAGCAGAAGCAAAGATCTATGCCAATGATGCTGCCCTGCATATCTCAGAAAAATTACTCGAACTTGGTGGAAGTCGTGCCAGCCTGAGCCAACATAATCTTGATCAGCACTGGCGCAATGCCCGTGTGCATACCCTACACGATCCTGTGCGTTGGAAATTCCATGCGATTGGTGACTATTACCTGAATGGTACCCATCCTGCCCGCCATGCCTGGATTTAAGGAGCAAATCATCATGACCTCATATCAAGAACTACAAGGTTTTGCCAAGCCCCATTTAAAAGCGGCTCATATTATCCAAAGCGATGCCGAAGCCCTAGAAATTGCGACTCAACTCAGTCAACAGTTTAAACAAGCGGCGGTTGAACGTGATACCAACCGGAACTTGCCCTTTACAGAAATCGAAAGCTATAGTCAGTCAGGTTTATGGGCGATTACTGTACCCAAACAATACGGCGGTGCAGAAGTTTCCAGCCTAACCGTAGCTAAAGTGATTGCGCTGTTTAGTGGTGCGGATGGTTCAATCGGTCAGATTCCACAAAACCATTTTTATGCATTGGAAGTATTACGCAATACTGGTACGGAAGCGCAAAAGAAACGCCTCTATCAAGAAGTATTACAAGGTGCACGTTTCGGTAATGCGCTGGCGGAATTTAAAACCCGCACTTCTGCACATAAGCAAACCACCTTAATTCCAAGCGAAAACGGTTATCTGATTCAAGGAGAAAAGTTTTATTGCACCGGTAGTCTGTTTGCACATCGTATTCCAACCTTAGTGGTGGATGAAACGGGTAATGAGTTTCTGGCTTTTGTGCAACGTGATAGTGAAGGCTTAGAACTGATTGATGACTGGTCTGGCTTTGGGCAACGTACCACAGGCAGTGGTACAGTCAAATTTAATCAGGTCTTTGTTGCCAAAGAGGATGTGATTGCTTTTGATACTGCGTTTAAGCAACTGTCTTTGGTTGGCCCATTTGCTCAAATCATGCATGCAGCGATTGAAGTCGGGATTGCTCGTGCTGCTTTTGAAGAAACACTGGAACGTGTGCGTGTCGCCCGCCCTTGGATTGACGCAAATATTGATTCCGCTACTCAAGACCCCTTAACCCTATCTGAGTTAGGTCGTGTGGCAACCGATGTCAAAGCCAGCGAACTTTTACTTAAACAAGCAGCTCGCTCTGTAGATATTGCCAAACAGGATCTCAATGCAGAGACCTTGGCCAAAGCCTCAATTGATGTCGCCAAAATACGTGCGCATAGTACTGAAACTGCATTAAAAGCCTCATCGAAATTGATTGAATTAGCCGGTAGTCGTGGCAGTCAAAGTGCTGATGGTCTTGATCGTCATTGGCGTAATGCACGTGTACATACCTTACATGATGCTGCACGCTGGAAATATTACTTCATTGGCAATTATGTGTTGAATGGCATTCTGCCTCCACGTCGGGGGACTTTGTAATGAGCCAAACGACTGCTAAAAAAATCTTGTTAAATGCCTTTGATATGAACTGTGTCGGTCATATCAATCATGGCTTATGGACGCATCCGCGTGATCAATCACATCGCTTTAATGAACTGAGTTATTGGACTGAATTGGCACAAACTTTAGAACAAGGTTTGTTTGATGGTTTATTCTTAGCGGATATTACGGGCGTTTACGATGTCTATCAAAATGGGATTGAGCTGACTTTAAAAGAATCGATTCAACTACCAAGCCATGACCCTTCCACCCTGATTTCAGCAATGGCTTTGGTCACGCAGAATTTGGGTTTTGGTGTCACGGTCAATCTCAGCTATGAACAGCCTTATCAATTTGCACGGCGATTTGCCAGTCTTGATCATTTAACCCAAGGTCGTTTGGGCTGGAATATTGTCACTGGCTATTTGGATAGTGCCGAACGCCTAATTGGGCAAAAAGGCTTAAAAGATCATGATGCACGTTATGATCAAGCCGAGGAGTTTTTACAACTTTGCTATCAATATTGGGAAGGTTCTTGGGAAAATGATGCCTTAAAGAAAGATAAACAACAGCGCGTTTTTACTGATCCGAACAAGGTCCACTCGATCAATCATCAAGGACAATATTATCAAAGCCAAGGTGTATTTCAAGTTGCGCCGTCGGTACAGCGTACCCCAACCTTATTCCAAGCAGGTGCTTCACCGAAAGGACTACAGTTTGCTACACGTCATGCGGAATGTATTTTTATTGGTGGCGATCAACCTGAAAAGATTCGTCAGCAAGTCAATAAAATAAGACTACAAGCACAGCAACAAGGTCGAGATGCAAGTGCGATTAAAATATTTGTCGGCATTACCGTCGTTGTCGCTGAAACACATGAACTTGCCCAGCAAAAACTGGCTGAATATCGTCAATATGCTAGTCCTGAAGCAGGTCTAGCGCATTATGCAAGTTCAGTCGGGATTGATCTTTCACAGTTTGCAGATGATGAAGCGATTCCTTATCAAAAGAGCAATAGCATTGCTTCCGTCAATGAGAAGTTTAAAGAACAGCGCATCAGCAAAAATGATCTGAAAGCACAGCATGTTTTGGGTGGACGTTATCCGCTCATTGTCGGCAGTGCTGCTGAAGTTGCGGAATATCTGATTGAGCTGCTCGATCAAACTGGCATTGATGGTTTTAACCTGACTCGTACGGTTGCGCCTGAGTCACATCATGACTTCATTCGACTGGTGATCCCTGAGTTACAGCAACGTGGACGTTATAAAACTGAATATGGCACAGGTTCATTACGCAATAAGCTTTTTGCCCAAGGGGACCATTTAGCTGCCAGCCATCCTGCTGATCAGTTCCGATGTAGCAAATATAAACATAGCAACGAATTGAAAATAATTGAAAACCTAAGTGCTTAACTAAATAAAGAATTGGAGAAATATATGGCTCAAACAGCCTCTAAAAAATGGCTTGGTATTGGCCTTGTCGTCGTTGTTGCGATTATTGCCTTATTGATTTGGAATAAGCAAAGACAGAACCATAGCAGTGAACTGGTGATTGGGATTAGTCCTTCTTTTGCTCATCCACTGCAAGTTGCAGCAGATGAAGCCAAACAGCAAGGTTTGAATGTCAAATTGGTCGAGTTTTCCGACTGGAATACGCCTAACATCACTTTGAATCATGGTGATATCGATGCAAACTTTTTCCAGCATCAGCCTTTTTTGGATAATGCCATTAAAGAAACTGGCTTTAAATTAAAGTCATTTGCTGCGGGTGCGGCTTCGCATGTTGGACTGTATTCAAAAAAATATAAAAGCTTTGATGAACTGCCAAATGGTGCAACTGTTGCGATTCCGAATGATCCTGTTAATCAAGGGCGTGCTTTATTGCTATTGCAACAAGCCAAGTTGATTGAACTGAAAGACAGTAACAATCACCTTTCTGCACTGAAAGACATTATCGAAAATCCGAAGAACCTGAAATTTACTGAAGTGGAAGGTCCGCAAACAGCACGTGCAATTGATGATGTTGATCTTGCTTTTGGCTATCCGCATTACTTACGTTTGGCCAAAACCGCAGATCCTGAAAGTGCCTTATTGTTTGATGACAACACCAATAAACGTTATGCGATTTTATTTGTGGTGCGTGATGATTATCAGGACAAGGACAACAAACTACAGAAATTTGTCGAGATTTATCAAAACTCAGCAAAAGTGAAAGCGGCCTTGGATAGCGATTTTGGTCCAACGCTATGGTTCTCTGGCTGGAAATAAGGAGAACGATGATGGTGAGTTTTGGTTCACAAGTCGATTTTTCAGTTCCACACCTGAAAATACGCGGTTTAAACAAGTTTTATGATGTACAGGGCAAACGCTTACATGCCTTAAAAGACATTCATCTCGATATTCCCAAAGCACAGATTGTTGGGATTATCGGAAAAAGTGGTGCAGGTAAATCCTCCCTACTGCGTACATTAAATGGCTTAGAGTCAATTGATACAGGCAGTATTTTGATTCATCAACAAAATATTGCTGAGCTGAGTCATGCCGAGTTGATCAAAACACGACAGAAAATCGGCATGATTTTTCAACATTTTAATTTAATGTCTGCCAAAACCGTGTGGGAAAACGTGGCTTTACCACTCCGTATTGCAGGTTATGAAAAAGCTGAGATAGAACAACGCGTCAGTGATGTACTGACGCTGGTAGGTTTAGAAGCAAAGAGAAATGATTACCCAGCTCAACTGTCTGGTGGACAGAAACAGCGTGTGGGTATTGCTCGGGCCTTGGTTTCTCAGCCTGAAATCCTGCTCTGTGATGAAGCCACTTCCGCACTGGATCCTGAAAGTACTGCCAATATTCTGGCTTTATTAAAACAAATTAACCAAGACTTCGGTTTAACCATTGTCTTGATCACGCATGAAATGCAGGTCATCCAAGAGATTTGCGATCAGGTCATCGTGATTGATCAAGGTGAAATTGTTGAAGCTGGGCAAGTCTGGTCAGTATTTTCCAATCCACAACAACAGATCACGCAGGAATTACTCAACTTTGAACAGGTGAATTTACCCTTTGAGTTGAGCCAAACCATTTTGCCTGAGAGTACGCATCAGATTTTAAAATTGAAATATGTCAGTGAATCGAAATCGGTGCCTGATTTATATGAACTATTGGATGGCTTTAATAGCCCCGTTAAGGTCTATCACAGTCAGGTAGATAGCATTCAGCAGCGTACCATCGGCTCATTGATCATCGGGATTCGCAATCTCGACTTTAATCTGAACAGCGCCCAATTTGCAAAACATCCTGCAATAACACAACTTGAGGTGATCGGTTATGTACAATCAACTCATTGATCTGTTACTCACAGGCACTACCGATACTTTAATTATGGTCGGTGTTTCTGCGATTCTCGCCTTTTTGATTGGTCTGCCAATTGCTTTGATTTTGGTGAGTACTGCTGATTTTGGGATTTATCCTTCAAAGAAAATCAATCAGTCTTTAGGCTGGGTGATTAATATTACCCGTTCTGTACCCTTTCTGATTTTAATGGTGGCTTTGATTCCATTTACCCGCTGGATAGTCGGCACCAGTTATGGGGTCTTGGCTGCGATTGTACCGTTGACCATCGCCGCTATTCCGTTCTTCGCCCGTATTGCGGAGGTCAGCCTACGTGAAGTCGATCAAGGGTTGATTGAAGCAGCACAAGCAATGGGCTGTAACCGCAAGCAGATTCTTTGGCATGTATTGCTTCCTGAAGCTTTGCCGGGGATTGTTGCAGGCTTTACCGTGACCATCGTCACCATGATCAGCTCTTCTGCCATTGCAGGTGCGATAGGTGCAGGCGGTTTGGGCGATATTGCCTATCGTTACGGCTATCAACGTTTTGATATGCAAGTCATGCTGGCGGTGATTTTAGTGCTGATTGTTTTGGTCATGTTAGTACAAACGACAGGCGATAATATTGCTAAACAACTCGATAAACGCAAAGTTTAAGCTCGAAATAAAAAACCGCACTCGCCATGACCTGACTTTGTCATGGCTTTCATGTAAAATCAGCAGCAATTTTTAAATAACACATTTGTGAGTGGTTTCATGGGTTTTAATTGCGGTATTGTTGGTCTGCCAAACGTAGGTAAATCTACATTATTTAATGCATTAACAAAGGCAGCGATTGCTGCTGAAAACTTTCCGTTCTGTACCATTGAACCAAACACAGGCATTGTCCCTGTTCCAGATCCACGTTTAGACAAACTTACAGCAATTGTTAAACCACAACGTGTTATTCCTACTACCATGGAATTCGTTGATATCGCAGGTTTGGTTGCTGGTGCTTCAAAAGGTGAAGGTTTGGGTAACCAATTCCTTGCAAACATTCGTGAAACTGATGCAATCGCACACGTAGTACGTTGTTTTGAAGATGAAAACGTGATTCACGTAAATGGTAAAATTGACCCATTAGATGACATCGCAACCATCAATACTGAACTTGCACTTGCTGACCTTGATACTGTTGCAAAAGCATTACTACGTTTAACTAAAGCAGCAAAAGGTGGCGATAAAGAAGCAATCGCAACCAAAGCAGCTTTAGAAAAAATCCAACCTTTACTTGACGAAGGTAAACCAGCTCGCGCCGCTGACCTTTCTGATGATGAACGTAAAGCTGTTCGTGGTTTTGGTTTAATGACACTTAAACCAACTATGTATATTGCAAACGTTGCAGAAGATGGTTTTGAAAATAACCCTCATCTTGACGCAGTAAAAAAACTTGCTGCTGAAGAAAATGCGATTGTTGTACCACTTTGCAATCAGATCGAAGCTGAAATTTCATTACTTGAAGATGAAGACCGTGCTGAATTCTTAGAAGCAATGGGTATGGAAGAGCCAGGTCTAAACGTGGTGATTCGTGCGGGCTATAGCTTACTTGGCTTACAAACTTATTTCACTGCGGGTGTACAAGAAGTTCGTGCTTGGACAGTTAAAGTGGGTGCGACTGCGCCACAAGCTGCTGGTGTGATCCACACTGATTTTGAAAAAGGTTTTATTCGTGCTGAATGTATTTCTTACGATGACTTTATTCAATACAACGGTGAAAACGGCGCTAAAGAAGCAGGAAAATGGCGTCTAGAAGGTAAAACTTATGTCGTTCAAGACGGTGATGTTCTTCACTTCCGCTTCAACGTATAAATCAAAGTTTTGATTTCCAAACCGCCAATTTGACCTGATTGGCGGTTTTTTTATTCATTCAACACAATATTAAGAGATAGTTTGCGTTTTCATATCCATTGTCGCACGCTTCATTTGTGCTTCTTTTAAAATACGCTGATGTAATGGTTTGCGGAAACCCAGCATAAAAATAAATTCAGCTAAAACAAACAATGGTCCGATGGCTAAACCAATCAAATCATCAACAAATGCAGGTTTTTTCTTCTCAAAATAATGCCCAATGAATTGAAATACCCAACCCACTACGAAAATACCAATACTTGCTCCTAACCAACTCCACATCGGTAATGCTGCTATTTTTATGGCAAGTGGATATACTGCAATAAATATAATCAGCATTAAAATCCCGAATAGCTTATCCAGTGAAATATAGTAAATCGTACTTAATAGGATCAGTATCGATGCCAAAGTCACTGAAACGCTAGAAATTTCCACGCCAGCGCGAGCAGTTAAGCATAAAATTGAAAAAACAATTAAAGGAATCCCTATAAAATGGGTCAAAATATTATTTCGATCTAAGTGATAAGCCGCGTATTGACTTAGTAGACGTTCCAAATTTGTCATTTTTCATTTCTCCGATTACTTCTATATGTTATTAATCTATAAGAAAACAAAAGACAAAGTTGTCATGTAGCTGACAAATGGAACTAAATTTTGAGAAAGGAAACATCGTGTTAGATCCAATTTATATTCGCCATTTGCAGCAAAACGCTTGGTTTAGTCAGCTTACAGAACCTTTCAAGCAGTTCATTTTGGATCATGGTAAGAAACTCGTCATTGAAAAAAATGCCGCTGTATTCCATGCCCAAGATCAATTTGATGGCGTATATGGTGTGCTTGAAGGTTCAATTAGCTTGGGTTACATCGATGTAAATGGTAATGAGGCAATTGCTGCAATTGCTGAGCCAATCATGTGGTTTGGTGAAATCTCTTTAATCGATAACCAACCACGATCACATGATGCGATAGCACTTAAAAAAAGCGTTGTTCTGCAAATTCCCGGAGATCCTCTAAAAGAGTTCTTATTAAAAAATCCGTATTATTGGTACTACTTTGCCTTACTAACCAGTCAAAAACTTCGTTATGTTTTTTTAGAGCAAATTGCAATTCAAACTCAAACGATCAGCCAGCGTCTTGCTCAACGCTTATTATTTATATGGCTTTGTTGCACAAACCTATCTGTAAAGGCTTTTTCAGCGATATAATTTTCAAATGAAGAAGCCTACACACAAAATCTACCGCACAACCAATTGGCCCGCATATAACCGAGCACTCATGAGTCGCGGAAATATTGCCATTTGGTTTGATCCTGCTACGCAATGGTATGCTCCATCAAAAGGCAAACAAGGGCGAAATCAAACCTACTCCGACGCAGCTATCCAATGCTGCTTAATGATTAAATCCTTATTCCGTCTATCTTTACGTATGGTCACTGGCTTTGTGCAAAGTCTGATTAAACTTTGTGGATTAAATTGGACCGCACCAGATTACAGTACGCTTTGTAGAAGACAAAAGCATATTGATATTGCAATCAGCTACCAAAAAAGTAGCGATGGGCTGCATCTACTCATAGACTCTACAGGCATGAAGTTTCTAGGTGAGGGCGAATGGAAACGCAAGAAACATGGACCTGAATATCGTCGCCAATGGCGTAAACTACATATTGGTATAGATGCTGAAACCCTTCAAATACGCGCTATTCAACTCACTACAAATAATGTCAGTGATTCACAAGTGCTTGGTGATTTACTCGATCAGATTCCACAAGATGAGCAGATTGACTCTGTTTATACCGATGGAGCTTATGACACCAAGCAATGCCGTCAGGTCATTGCAGATCGGCAAGCGCATGCGGTGATTCCACCTAGAAAAAATGCGAAACCATGGAAAGATACAAAGATCAGCTCGCTAGAACGAAATGAATTACTTCGAACAGTTAAACGTTTAGGCAGGAGACTATGGAAAAAATGGTCAGGCTATCATCGACGAAGTTTGGTGGAAACCAAGATGCATTGCATTAAATTATTAGGCGATAAATTAATGGCAAGAAGCTTTCCTAGTCAGGTGAATGAAATTCATGCACGTGTAGCAGTCCTCAACAGGTTTACGGAATTAGGTCGACCACTTACCCAAGTTACGCCTTAAATTTGGCTCAATTAGGGGCGCTTTGCATTTCAAATCTTTGTGCAACAAAACCTATTTATATTAGAAGGTTATGGTAATCGGGCTGCTATTAACGATTTGAATATTCAAATATCACAAGATCAACTAGCCAATATGCTCACCGTATCGAGACAAACGGTGAATCAAGAACTTAACCAATTCGAAAAACAAGGCGTGATTCAATTGGGCTTCAAAAAAATACAGGTGATTGATTTAAATAAATTAAAATTATTATCTACAAAAGGTACTTTGATTGATTAAAAACCTGTGTAATGTAAGTATTGTTTAAAAACAATTACACAGGTTATAGATTCACAGTTCAATGCCAACAAGCGATCGACACAGATTTAAAAAATCTATTTAAATGGCGACTCTAAATGAATCCCCATCTTTCCAACACGCTTTTCCCAAAGCTGTCTTGCCAATTTTTGCATATCCTCGACTTTGTCACCTTCATCAAGAATTTCAATCCCTAAGAGCGTTTCAACAACATCCTCTAAGGTCACCACACCTTTGGTATCTCCATATTCGCCAACGACCAAAGCAATATGCTGTCGTTGTTCCAATAAGATTTCCATTAATCTAGATAAAGGGGTCTTTGCCATGACTGTGATCAATTCACGACGAAATTCATTAATTGAATGTTCGCCCTGTTCTTTGTTCTTTGCCACTAACAAATCTTCACGTAACACAAAACCCACTACGCTATCTAGATCATCTTCATAGATTGGTAAGCGTGAAAAATTTGAGACAGTTGGTATCGCAAGTGCTTCATCCACCGTTAGATCTTTTTGTAAGGCTGAAACAACAATTCTCGGTGTCATTACCGTACTGGCATCAAATGATTTGAATAAAAAGAGGTTTCTAATGATTTTAGACTCTCGATCATTCAACATCCCTTCTTCTTTACCAATACCCGCCATCGCTACGAACTCATCACGACTGAATTGTTGCGCTTTTTTATCGCCAGAAATGAGTTTGGTTAACTTTTCTGAAACAACAATTAATGGGTACATAGTTTTAATAAGGAAATTGACATAAATACCTGTAAAGGAAGCCAATTGGCGCCAATATACAGCACCAAGTGTTTTAGGAATGATTTCTGAAAGGAACAGAATCAATAAGGTCATGACTGCGGAGAAAACACCGAACCACACTTGACCAAATACTGAGATCGCCTTAGCACCAGCACCTATCGCACCGACAGTATGAGCTATGGTATTTACGGTTAGAATCGCAGCCAAGGATTGATCTATATTATCTTCTTTTAAACGTCTTAACTGTTCAGCTTTTTTAGGATCAGTTTCCTTTAAACCAGCAATATAACTTGGCGTAATACTGAGTAATGTTGCTTCAGCAATCGAACATAAAAAAGAAAAAAATAATGCTAAAACAACATATAGCAATAAGAGTAATGCGTCACCACTAAGGGCTGAAGCAAAAGAAAATTGTCCAAAAGTTTCTGAAATTAAACTGGGAGTATCCATATGAGAACTTGGCTTTTAACCACAGGTTCCTTATACAATTTAGGAAATTTATCCTACGTTCTCCATGGCTATGAGTCAATCATTTCAACAAAATTTCAGAACTATTTCTTTACAATTTATAACCTTAGGAATAGTAAACTATTTGGGCGAGGTATTCCCTAATGCTGGATTATCAATCGCACCTTTACACTGGTTTTTGTCTCTTTCATAGTCTGCTTGCTTTTGAGTTGCGCTGTTGGCATTGGCGAGCACATCTCTAGCCCAACTATCTAGACTAGTAAGCGCTTTTCGGCACAACGCGTATTTTCCTTCAGTAACCGAATCGGTCATTTTGACATTGATGCGCCAATCAGTACTCAATTGGCGCAGCGGCTTTCTTACTTCTTCTTCTATTTCATCGATTTTCTTGTCATAAACAAGTGAATCAATCTCATTGATTAATTGCCAAGCTGCATTTGCATATGCAGTTGCATCATTTGTCAGTTTCGGCGCAGGTTTGATCTCAACCTTTTTTTCAGGTTCATTATTCCCATTACCACATGCAATAAGTAATAAGGGGGTACATAACACCATTGCGCTGATACAGCTTTTTTTCTTTAACATCTGAAAACAGTCACCAAAACTTTTGCGACTAATGCTAGTCAATTTAGAAATAATTCTCAATCTTTGTTACTGATTTATCAATCATACCAGCGAACCAATGACTAGACTGATGTAGTATGTTGACTTATTCTCTTAAATTAGCTCCTCCCAATCATCATCTTTTAACAACAATTTCTTTTGTTACTTTCAATATGTGAAAAAGAATAAAGAAGGTATAAAGCATCATTTCAAATCTTACATAAACTTTTATAACTTATGGAGTAAATTACTTATGTCACAAATAAAAATTTATGCATTAAATCAAACGATCACGCAATTTAGACCGAGATTGTCTGAAGCCATTCATCAAGCATTAGTGACAAGTTTAGCTTATCCAATTGAAAAGAAGTTTCAGCGCTTTATTCCTATGGAACCAGAAAACTTTGTTTATCCAGATGATCGCAGCGATCATTACGTCATTATTGAAATTTCCATGTTTGAAGGCCGATCAATCGAGGCAAAACAAAAACTCATTCAAACCATATTTTCGAATATCCAAAACTTGTGTGATATATCACCACAAGATATTGAAATTACTATTTTTGAAACACCGAAAAATCATTGGGGGATTCGTGGAAAAAATGCTGATGAATTAGAACTGAATTATGATGTCAATGTCTAAGCAGATTGCGGGTATTTAGATCATTCTTTTTTGTCTAACAAAAACCATGTTTTTTGTCTAACACAAGCTTAATTCCATAAAAAGTTCTGCTATGCTTAAACACAAATTACTCAGGATAGGATTATTCGCATGAGCGTCACTCTAGGAACTCCACTTCAATCTTCTGCATTTAAGGTTTTACTGTTAGGTTCTGGAGAGCTAGGTAAAGAAGTTGTTATTTCTCTACAGCGCTTAGGTGTCGAAGTCCATGCTGCAGATCGTTATGATCATGCACCTGCAATGCAAGTAGCGCATTACGCTTATACGCTCAATATGGCTGATCCTGCTGAATTAAAAAAACTTATCGAAACAATTCAACCTAATTTAATTGTTCCTGAAATCGAAGCGATTGCAACTGAAGTACTCGTTGAGATTGAACAAAATGAAATAGCAACTGTAATTCCTTCTGCAAAAGCCGTTAACTTGACCATGAACCGAGAAGGTATTCGTCGTTTAGCAGCAGAGGAACTTGGTTTACCAACTTCCGCTTATCGTTTTGCCAACACCCTTGAAAGCTTCCGAGCTGCCTGTGATGATATTGGCTATCCAAACTTTGTAAAACCTGTAATGTCTTCATCTGGTAAAGGTCAGTCTCGCGTAAAAAGCTTCAATGAAGTTGATGCAGCATGGGAATATGCAATGCAAGGTGGACGTGTCAATCAAGGCACAGTTATTGTTGAATCGCAAATTGATTTCGATTTTGAGATTACCTTACTGACGGTACGCGCCAAAAATCCTGAAACAGGTGAAATCGAGACCCATTACTGTGATCCAATCGGTCACCGTCAAGATGCTGGTGACTATGTAGAAAGTTGGCAGCCTCAACCGATGACAGCAACTGCATTACAAGAGTCAAAACGCATTGCCAATAAAGTCACTACAGCATTGGGCGGCTGTGGTATTTTTGGTGTAGAGTTATTCATCAAAGGTGATCAAGTCTGGTTTAGTGAGGTATCTCCTCGTCCACATGATACTGGTCTTGTAACTTTAGCTTCTCAATTTCAAAGTGAATTTGAGTTACATGCGCGTGCAATCTTAGGTTTACCTGTGAATACAGCACGTCATAGTACCGCAGCGAGCGCAGTGATTTATGCAGGTGTGGATGCAAACAACTTAAGCTTCTCTGGCGTAAATCTTGCTTTAGCAAACCCGAACACGGACTTGCGTCTATTTGGTAAACCAGAAGGCTTTAAACGTCGTCGCATGGGCGTCGCGACTGCACGTGCTGAAACCACAGATTTGGCACGTGAGTTAGCACAACAAGCAGCTGACCAAGTGAGTGTAGAAACAAACGCTTAAACAATCCTAACCCCTCTTGCAATCAAGAGGGACTTTGATAGAAGACCCATTTTCATGATCAATACATCTCCATTGCTAAACTACGTGACCAGTCATCATGACATTCAAGCTATTAATCAATGGCGAACAGATGTAGAAAAGCAGTTACAAGAGAGCTATGAAAATGGTCAGTCGATTCGTGATGTCATCAAAGCAAGATCAAATTCTATCGATGAAGCACTTATATTCCTTTGGAATCATGCTGGATTAGATCAAACTGAATTGGGTTTATTTGCTGTTGGTGGTTATGGTCGCCATGAGATGCTTCCGTATTCCGATACGGATATCATGATTTTATCTGAAGATGAAATAAGTGAAGATCAAGAGAAACTTATTTCCACATTTATTTCATCACTTTGGGATGTTGGCAACTTCAAACCGGGCATTAGTGTCCGCACCATTCAAAACTGTGTTGAACAAGCGAGTAATGACTTAACCGTTGCAACAACATTGATTGAAGCTCGCTTAATTACCGGCAATGAACAACTTGCAAAATGGCCCCGTCGAATTGTTGCGCAAACATGGACGGATCAAACGTTCTATGACGCAAAAATGCAAGAACAAGCAAAACGCTATGCTCAACATAACAATACAGAAAGTAATTTAGAACCTGATATTAAAAATGCACCCGGTGGTATTCGAGATATTAATCAAATTGGTTGGATTGCAAAACGTCATTTCCGTGTAAACCGTATTTATGATCTTGTACATCTTGGTTTTATTACTGAGTTCGAACTAGCTGTATTAGAAGAAGCGGAAAGCTTTTTGTGGGAAATTCGCACCCATTTACATCGCCTCGCCAAACGTGATGAAAACCGCTTATTGTTTGAATATCAGAGAGATATTGCTGCAAAATTTGGTTATGTGCGAGAAGAAGGTCAACCTGTAAACTTTGCAGTTGAACAATTCATGAAGCGTTATTATCGCACAGCGCAACAGGTCTCAACCCTGAATGAAATGCTACTGGCGTATTTCAATGAATCCGTGATTACCCCTCGTCTACCAGACTATGAACGTCATATTATCGATATTAATGAACGTTTTAAAATCGTAGATGGCAAATTAGCAGTACAACATCACAAAGTGTTTTCAGAAGAACCGAGTGCTATTTTAGAATTATTCTATTTACTGGCAAATCGACCTGAAATTACCGGTATACGTGCACGTACCTTACGTTTATTAGTACTTGCGGCAAAACGTATTGATCAACGTTTCCGTGACAATCCTGCCCATCAAGCACTATTCATGTCTATTATTCGATCACCTCATCGTTTATATGAAACAATGGTTTCAATGAAACGTTATGGTGTATTGGGTAATTACATTCCAGCTTTTGGACAAATCACCGGATTAATGCAATACGATTTATTCCATATTTATACCGTCGATGCACATACTTTATTGCTACTACGTAATCTAAGTCGCTTTAAAGAACCTGAATTTGCCAAAGAATTCTCTGTTGTAAGCTCTGTTTTCCAACGAATTGCACGCCATGACATTGTTTATCTAGCTGCAATTTTCCATGATATTGCAAAAGGACGTGGTGGTGATCATAGTGAACTCGGTGCACTCGATGCTATCGAATTCTGCCGCACCCATGGTTTTACTGAACGCGAGTGTAAACTGGTTGCATGGTTGATCAATAATCACCTTCTCATGTCACTCACGGCGCAGAAAAAAGATATTTCTGATCCAGATGAAGTCAAAGAGTTTGCTGAAAAAATCGGTGATATGGAACATTTAGATTATCTCTACACTTTGACCGTAGCAGATATCAATGCAACCAATCCAAAACTATGGAACACTTGGCGCGCATCGCTCATGCGTCAGCTTTATACTTATTCACGCGATGTGATTCGGTCGGGTTTAGGTCGTCCTGTTGATTACCAAATGCTGATTGAAGACACCAAATTTGCTGCCAGTGAATTATTGGTCAATGATTTCTCCCTCGCCGAAGTTGAAAAAGTTTGGCAAGAGCTTGGTGATGAATACTTTGTTAAAGAGTCAGCCAATGAAATCGCATGGCACACTCAAGCAATATTGCAACATGGTGATAATCCAGAACCTTTGGTTCTACTCCGTGCGCACCGTAACGCTGCTGATGATGCGGTTCAGATCTTTATTTATACACGCGATCAACCGAACTTATTTGCAACAACGGTAGCTGTTCTTGATCGTATGAATCTCGATGTCCAAGATGCTAGAATTATTACAGCATCTACTGCTTTTAGCTTAGATACTTATTTGGTGCTTGATCGCTTTGGGACGTTATTGACCGACCCAGAGCGTGAGCGCAAAGTTAAAGCTGCTTTAGTTGAGGCATTGAGTCACCCTGATCAATATCCGGGTATCATGCAACGTCGTATTCCTCGTCATTTACGTCATTTTGATATACAAAACACGGTTGATATTGTACTCAACCCTGCTTTACAACAGCATATGGTTGAAATCTCAACACTAGATCAACCGGGCCTATTGGCTCGTATTGGTGGATTATTCATGTTGCAAGGCTTAGATATTCATTCTGCCAAAATTGCAACGCTTGGTGAGCGCGCAGAAGATATTTTCTTTGTCACCAAGAAAAATGGTGTATTGCTCACCGATGAAGAAGTAAAGACTTTTGCTGAAACATTAAAAGCAGCATTGGATGAGGCTTCTAATCAAATTTGTAATCCATCTTAAAAACACTTTGCGGAGTTGTAGCTCCGCATCCCCTTTTTCAAAAGGGGGAACTTTTCATTCTTACTTTTGGTAACGTTTAAATGAACTCAAGCTTGTCTCTATTGCATCCTTATCCTTTTGAAAAGTTAAATCAACTTTTTAAAGATGTGCAACCTGCCAACTTACCATTGATTCCACTCTCAATTGGTGAGCCAAAACATCCAGCACCCGAGTTCGTTAAACAAGCCATTATTGATAATTTCGCACATTTATCTACATACCCAAATAGTAAAGGCTTACCTGAGTTGCGCCAAAGTATTGCACAATGGCTGACAAACCGTTTTAAATTGAACACTATCAGTGCAGAAGATCATATTCTGCCTGTTTCTGGAACACGTGAAGGTATTTTTTCGTTTGTGCAATCACTCATCAAACGTGAAGATCAACCTTATATCGTGATGCCAAATCCGTTCTATCAAATATACGAAGGCGCTGCACTACTTGCAGGTGCTAAACCTTATTTCATCAATTGCACTGAAGAAAATGGCTATTTAGGCGATTTTGATGCCGTCCCAGCTGAAGTTTGGGAAAAAACAGCATTATTGTTTGTGTGTACACCGGGTAATCCAACGGGAACCGTACTGTCAAAAGACCAATTTAAAAAATTAATCACTTTGTCAGACCAATATAATTTTGTGATTGCATCTGATGAATGTTATTCGGAACTTTGGTTTGATCAAGCACCTGTTGGACTATTAGAAGTTTGCGCAGAAATGGGACGTGATGATTACAAGAATTGCATCGTATTTCACTCACTTTCTAAACGTTCCAACTTGCCTGGTATGCGTTCTGGTTTTGTGGCTGGAGATGCAGCTTTATTAAAACCTTATCTGCAATATCGCACCTATCATGGCGCTGCAATGCCAGTTCAGCATCAATTGGCATCCATTTCAGCTTGGAATGACGAAGCACACGTTGAAGAGAATCGTCAACAATACCGTGCTAAGTTTGATTTATTCCAATCTGAGCTTGGTCATCTGCTACCTTTACAAAAACCAGATGCTGGCTTCTATTATTGGTTAAAAGTAGATAATGATGAAACTTTTGCCAAAATGCTCATGGAAAAAGCCCACATTAAAGTTTTGCCCGGTCGTTATCTTTCTCGAGATACTGAACAAGGTAACCCAGGCGAAGGTCATGTTCGAATGGCGTTGGTTGCAGATTTGGCACAATGTGAAGAAGTGGTCAAACGACTAAAATCAATTCTTTAATTTAGATGACCAATGGAATCCATAATCTGTTTATGGATTCCTATTTTAATTTTCTCAAACTTGCCCGACCACTAAAATTAATGCAATCAGGACCATCAAGCCACCTGAAACACGACTCACAATTTTTACTGCTGCAGGCCGTGTTCTCAATAATTTTTTTGCTGCCACGCCTACTAACATATACACCACAGCACAACTCAGTAAATGAATCATCCCTAACATCATGATTTGTATTGTTGGAGAAAGTGCCATTTTGGGATGTATAAATGGTGGTAACAACGCAAAAAACAAAAGCAGTACTTTGGGATTTAAACCGCTAATCCCCACACCTTTAATCAACCATGCTTTAGCATTCATTAATGATTGATTTTGTCCATCAGTGTGTGAAATAGTTGCTGGCTGCAATAACAGATGAACTCCCATCCACAGTAAATATCCCGCACCTAACACTGTCATTGCCGTCAGTAGAATCGGAAAATGGTTTAAGAGTGAGCCTACACCTGCAGCAACACATAAAATTGCAATCAAATGCCCTAAAATCAATCCTGTAACGGCGGTACTAACAAACTTTCCCTCAATACCTGCTAAAATTGCATACGCCCAATCCGCACCGGGTGTAAGCACAAATAGAATTGAAACACTCCAAAAAGCCAATATCACACTTAATTCCATAAAGCAGCCCTATTCCTCAATAACATGTCATTTTTCAGCTTTGATATTTATACCAATTGATAAATATTGCTTTGAGATAGTAGGCTTTTATGATTAAAATGTTATTCTAATTACTTCTATACATTTAAAATTAAAAGGTAGTTTCTTCTAAATGGATCGCATTGATAAGAGAATTATTGCTGAACTACAAGCAAATGGACGATTATCTATCACTGAATTGGCAGAAAGAGTTGGACTCAGCCTATCTCCATGTCATCGTCGTGTGAAAGCACTGGAAGAATCAGGAATTATCAAAGGCTATCATGCGGATTTGGAAGCATCCAAAATTGGTTTGAACTTTTCAGCAATTATTTTCGTCACTTTAAAAGATGGGGACAAAAAGGCATTATCTAGTTTCGAAGAAAAAGTGAGTGAAATTGCAAATGTAACGCAAGCTCAACGTCTATTTGGCAATCCAGATTACCTCCTACATGTAGTCACCAAAGACTTAGCAAGTTTCCAAAAATTATATGATGATAGCTTGTCAGCCCTACCTAACGTACAACGCCTCACCTCCACAATTGTCATGAAAAATGTAGTATTTAATCGTTTATTGCCACTATAGTTTTCAAATCAAAACTAACATTTTATTCTTTACTTACAGGTACTTACATTAAATAAACAAATAAAAATTACACAATAAAGCTTCAATTTACTATAAAATTCAATGCTTAGTGTATACCTTATAATAAATTTCTATGATTCAAACACCATAAAATAAACGATCACAAAACAACCAATTGACATTTACAACAGAGTTCTCTTATTTTATAAATTAACTATTAATCTTTATATTTATGTTGATTATAAAACCGAATAAAAATATTTAATTACTTAAAACTTTTTTAAATTTTTAAGTAATTAATTCAAAAAATAAGGAAAAATTATGAAAATAATTAAGTTTTCTGAGTTAATAATTCTATCAGCAATATTGGCCACAGGATGTGCTGTTCAAAATGATAAAACCAAAGTTAGAGGAATGGGTTTAACCTATAATGCCGAAATCACTACTGATCAACATGGAAATTATATTTCTGCTGTTGAAGCTGCACCTTTAGCTGGTAGAAAAGGTGGCGCTGAAAGCTATGCAATGGAGAATGCTACTAAATATTGTAACAACAAGAATAAAACAGTAAAAATTATTAAAAATCAAACAAAGTCCCATTTATTAGTTAACGGAGTTGCCAAACTTACATTTACATGCATCTAGAATATATCAATTGTTATATCAAAATAGATTTTCACATATGTGATTTTCATTATACAAAAAAGGGAGATATTCGTGAAAATAAAAAACTATTTTTATACATCGCTAACACTTATTTTAATTAGCTTAAGTATTAGTAATCACACTTTTGCTGAAACAACAGTTAAGTGTGAATCTAAAAACTTTGAATATAATGAGTGTTATGCAAAATCATTAAAAAAGCCTCAATTAATCCATCAGAGTTCTCACGCATCTTGTATTTTAAATAGAACTTGGGGATTTAACCCCAAGTCAGGCTATCTTTGGGTATCTCAAGGATGTTCTGGTGTTTTCGCAGATCCAACAGGATATCATGGCAGAGTAAAACTTGAAGTGCGACATAAACCACCTAATTAATTTAAAGGGTTTATGGAGTATATAAAATTGTCATACCATCATCTTAACTTTG
>NZ_KB849798.1 GCF_000369065.1 Acinetobacter haemolyticus CIP 64.3 = MTCC 9819 | reverse complement strand
ATTTTCCAAATAAAGTACATCGTTTAAGACAATACCTTTTAACCAATAAAAGTTCAAAGTTTAATTGTGTACTTTAATACTTGGCGTTTGTACTTTTTTAACTTGGCGTTTGTACTTTTTTAAGTGCTTTTAACTTGGCGTTTGTACTTTAATACTTGGCATTTGTACTTTTTTAAAGTCTGAAAGCTATGTCTAGCAAGGTCTGTAGAGGGGCGAAAAGTCTTTAAAAGCTTTTTAAAAGCTAAAAAAGAGAATCAAAGGCAAAATCAAAGGCTATGGCACTCGCTTCGCTCGTGTCTTTTCAAGAGCAAAAGCAAAAGCAAAAGCGTTACTAATGCATTCGCTATGCTCATGCTTTTTTAAGAGCAAAAGCATCAATACTCCGCTCATAGACACTCGCTAACTCTTTGGGTCGATAAACGTATAGATATAGCGTTGAAAGCATTGCTACATCTGCGATTCATCTGTTTTAAAAAGCAAAAGCGGTTTTCCAGAGGGGGAATAAGCGAATTTTCATTGTGTCGCTCGTAAACACTCGCTAAAACGCTCTAATTTGCGTTCTAAGAGGTTTTTATTATCTCAACTATACTTTCATGCATAAAACACCAAACATGGCTAAAAACCCCATTTTTTTGCGTTTAAATGGGTGTTATGAGGGTGAGTAGTCGTTATCATTGGCGTTATCAGGTTTTTTAGGCTCATTTTTTCGCTGTTTTTCTAATTCTTGACGTCTTAAAAGTGCCAAACGTTCTTTTTCCTGCTTTTCTTGCTCAGCCAGTTGTTTTTTTTGTTCGTGCTCTAAGTGTAATTGATTGCGAAGTTCACGTTGTTGGTTAAATCTTTCTTGTTCTTCCTGTCTTTTTAGGAATCTATGATGTTCAAGTGCTGAATCAAAATTATCTTTTAATTTAGCAACTTGCTTATTAAATTCTTTCTCAAGATTTGGATGATTATATTCGTTGATTATGTCTAAATATGGCTTTGCTCGTTGCTGAACCTCATCGAGTGTTTTTTTGGTATCAGACAGTTCTTTTTTTAATTTTTCCGTTTGACTAGCCAGTGCATTCGCTCGGTCAAATCGTGGCGCAATTTGATCAAATATCTGATCAATCATAGCGTTTGCGACTCTCTCACCGTAGGCATTTTTAGATTCAAAAAACTCAGGTTCAGGCACTTCATAGGTGAGTCCTTTTTCAATGCCTGGTTCATTCTCGTAATTGTTCAATTTTTCATAATATTCTTGAATAGACGTATGTTTTGCCTTGCTCCCTTGGATCCCTCGATCTAGTCCTAAATCTTTTACTTCAACTGCAAAATCAGTCTGCATTTGTGAAAGTGTATGTCGAGATCCACCGATATATTTTTTAGCATTCAATCGCCCCGTTTCTTCGTCCACTGGAACAACGTAGGCGACAAGGTGAGGGGTTGTTTCATCACGGTGAATGGTGGTGCTGACGACATTATTTTTACCATATTTATTTTCAAGCCATTTTTTCGACTGCTCAAAAAATGCGGTTTCTTTTTCAGTTCCCCAGCCATCCCACTCCGGACTCGCTGTAATCAAATGTTCAATACACAAAACTGCATCTTTACGTCTTTTTTCAGGAATACGATCACGAATAGCGGTCATACATTTTTCGTTGGTATCCAAGGCATGTTCATTCAAATGTGTACGAGCATCATCGGCATTTAACGTTTCTCGATTGCGATAATTATGCGAAAGACTGCCTCCAACATCGGCAAATGATTTGAGTTTCTGAATACGCAAAATAGCAAATGACATGGGCGAAATCCGACACCGCAAAAAACACACGATAGCAGAGCTTTTTGAGCTTTGCGATAGCGAAGTGGACTCACTCCACTTTCAAAGCACCTAAAGGTACATTGAAAGTTCATGAGTAAGGGGAATCCTCCCCTTAACCCCTGACAACCTTTCAGGTTGTATAAAGCATTTTCTTGATTCGATAGATTCTATTTTCTAAACCCACGATACTTTTTTGAAGCCGTTCGCTATATGCTTTTTTTTGAAGATCAGAAAATTCTTTAAGCTCGTTTTCGAGCTGCTCAATTTTTTCTTGTAGCAAAACTTCCCTTTCAAACTGAGTGATTTTTTTCTCAAACATCATTTCGATTTAAATCCTAATTTTGCTAGATGGGGAAGCAACGTTTTTTGTTTTTCAGAGTCTTTGAGCATCGAACGAATACGAGCAATAAATGGTTTCATATCTTCGCCTGCATGTGCCATCTTTTGCACTTCAGGGAGTTCTGAAAGTTTACTGCTAAACGTATCAAGTTGAGATTCTGTCATTTTGTGGAATAGGTCAGGTGTATTTGGATCTCGTCCTGTTTCTATAACTTTGGGCTTTGGTTTTTCTTTGACAGTGAACTTAAAGCCAACCACGGAACGCCCACGTTTCACATTCTCATAGCTTAGGTCTATGTCGGTGTTGGCTGTGATCTCGTCCAGTGATGGCTTAATTACACGTTTTTTTAGGTTGCTTAGGTCTTGATAGGATTCAGGCAAGCCCAACTGCTGAAATAATTCGTCTAGGCTGATTTGAAAACCGCCCATTGTTTGGTGTTTCTTAGCCAAGTGATAGAAGTCTAGCGAGTAGTCTTTTTTAAGCCGTAAAACGACCTCTTTTTTATACTTGGTATAAGGGTTTAGGGCGTCAAACTCTCTAAGTAATAGAAGTACTTCATCTGTAAAATATAGTTCTGAACCGCCTTGCCCTGCCTTATAAATCACCTTGTTTAGCCAACGCATTTTTACCCTGTCACCCTCAGCATTGGTGTAACCAAAGAACCGAGTAAATAGGCGTTCAGATGCCAATTCTAAAGCTGTATAAGCCGTTGATAAGTCAATGCCACACTCCTTTGAAAAGTCACTCGAAGATATAAAAATAGGATCATTGCTTGATATTTTTGTGGTTCTTGCCAAAGGGGTTGCCATGATAAATAAACGCTTTTCATCAAGGGACATACCTCTAAAGCATTCAACCACTCTATTTTGTAAAACTATCCAGTCTTTGGGATAGTGTTTTTTAACATCCAAATCCATAGTATTTTCCAAATAAAGTACATCGTTTAAGACAATACCTTTTAACCAATAAAAGTTCAAAGTTTAATTGTGTACTTTAATACTTGGCGTTTGTACTT